>CAWEMO010000001.1:0-1309237 GCA_963810195.1 uncultured Acidimicrobiales bacterium
AAGTTGCGATACGTCGCTCGGATGTGGTCCGAGGAGGTCACACAGCTGCCGCCGCGCAGCACGTACTGGTTGACCATGAACTTGCCGTTGTACTCACCGACCGCCCCCGGTGCGGGGCGAAAGCCGGGATAGGGGCTGTAGGAACTCGACGTCCACTGCCACACGTTGCCGAAGAGCGACGCGCCCTGGGTGGTCGGCCTCGGGTGCAGGATCGACAGGTCGAGGAAGTTGCCTTCCGGCACCCGGTCCGAGGCCACCGCCTCCCACTCGGCCTCCGTGGGCAGTCGGGCCTCGGCCCACCGCGAAGGCGTCGGCCTCGTAGTAGCTGACGTGGCACACGGGCTCGGCGAGGTCGACGAGTTGGGGTCCTCCCAGCGTGAACAACCACCAGTCGTCGACGACCTTGAACCAGTACAGGGGGGCATCCCAGGCCTCGGCTTGAGCCGTGGCCCAGCCGTCGGAGAGCCACAGGTCGGGCCGGGAGTATCCGCCGTCGTCCATGAAGGCCAGCCATTCCCCGCACGTGACGGGGCGGTCGGCCAGGGCGAAGGGCTCGAGGTGGGTGGTGTGACGGGGGAACTCGTTGTCGAAGGCGAAGCCGTCTCCACCCTTTCCGACCTCGGCCAGCCCGCCCTCGTGCTCGATCCAGCCTTTCGGAGGCGACGATCGCGGGGACTCGACCTTGACCGTGGTGTACGCCGGCTGCAGCGGGTTGCACGACAGTACGTGCTTGATGTCCATGAGCAGGAGCTCCTGGTGCTGCTGCTCATGGTGCAGGCCGAGCTCGACGAGGTCCGAGATGTCGGGAGCCAGGGAGCCGGCCAGGAGCCGAGCCATGGACTCGTCCACGTGTCGGCGGTACTCGGCCACCTCAGCGATGCCGGGCCGGGACACGACGCCCCGCCGGGGTCGGGGGTACCGGGTGCCGACCCCTTCGTAGTACGAGTTGAACAGGTAGGCATAGGCGGGGTGGAAGGGGCGGTACCCCCGCAGCTCCGACTCGAGGAGGAACGTCTCGAAGAACCACGAGGTGTGTGCCCGATGCCATTTGGTCGGGCTCACGTCGGGCATGGACTGGACCGTCTGGTCCTCCGGGGAGAGGGGAGCCGCCAGGGCCTCGGTCAGGTCCCGCACGTCGCGGTAGCGCGACGCCAACCGGGTGGACTGCTCCGTCGTCGTGGTCAGATCAGCCATGGGCGTCCCGTGTCATCAGCGCACAGCGTAGGCGGAGGGTGTCATTTCGCGATCCCCGGGGGCCCGGAGCGGTGCGGTCTTCCGGGGTCATCCTTTCCCAGCTGGCTCCAAAACATGCCGCGACCTCGAAGGGGCGGGAAAAGTCCAGGTCGGAGGGCCAAACGTCTTGATCGGAGATCCTGACCCGAAACATGCGACCTGGGCGGATCTGCGGTCTGTGAGCGATACTGGAGTCCGTCGACAGGTGGGGGCTGGAAGCGGAATGTCGTCCGAACATCGCAACGTCTCGGGCACGACTCCGGCTGCCGCGCCCAGCCCGGCGTCTTCTGTATCCGTGAGGGTGCCTTCAGCCCCTGCACCCGTGGCCAGCTCTCTGTCGACGCGGAAGTCGCTGCGACTGTCAGAGGCCTTCGACCCGTCGCACAACAGCCTGGCCTTCCTCCGGCTGTTCTTCGCGGCCATGGTGCTCGTGAGTCACTCCTTCCCTCTCGGAGGCTTCAACCACGGCCTCGAACCCACTTACAAACTGACCAACAATCAGGAGGACCTGGGCGGGCTGGCTGTGGCCGGCTTCTTCATCATCAGCGGCTTCCTCGTGACCCGCAGCTTCGTGACCTCGTCGACGGCGCTTCGCTACATGTGGAAGCGGTTCCTGCGGATCTTCCCCGGGTTCTGGGTGTGTCTCTTGGTGACTGCGGCCTTGATCGCACCTCTCGCCTACTTCTACCAACACAATCACTTGACCGGATACCTCGGCGGGCATTCCGACTCTCCGATTCGCTACGTGAAGGACAATTTCTGGCTGGGGATGAATCAGTACAACATCGACCACCTCCTCGGCGGGACGCCCTGGGCTCGTGATTTCGACCAACGGGCCTTCGACGGTTCGCTGTGGACGTTGATCTACGAGTTCAAGTGCTACATCGCCGTCGCCATCCTGGGCGTGTTCGGGATCCTGCGACACGGCCGCTACGGGGTGCTCGCCCTTTCTGCCGCCTTGTGGGCCCTCCTGCTCGTGGAGACCCGCAACCCCCACGCCGTGGCACCGACGTTCCCGGTGGTCGGCGATCCGTGGATGGTCAGGTTGGCCTTTCTCTTCAGCCTCGGGACGCTCCTCTTCCTATTCCGGGAGAAGGTCCCGATATCGGGTTGGCTGGCCGTCGCCGCGGGAGCAGTCTTCGTGGTGACCCTGCGTACGACGCTCTATCCGGAGGTGGGCCAGATCGCATTCGCATACCTCTGCTTCTGGCTGGCCGTCCGGCTGCCGATCCGCAACGCCGATCGTTACGGCGACTTCTCCTACGGCCTGTACATCTACGCGTTCCCGGTCCAGCAGATGGCATCGCTCAATCACCTCAACCGGTGGGGGTTCGTGCCCTACGTCCTGGTCTCGTTGGCGGGGAGCCTGGCGCTCGCCATCGCCAGCTGGCACTTCGTGGAGAAGCCCGCCATGAGTCTGAAGCGACTCCGGATCTCCACTGCGTGGCAGGCGGCATGGGACTCCCGGAAGCCGACGTGGTGGCTCGATCCCAGGCGACGACAGCGTGATTCCCACGGACTCCGGGTTGGTCCCGACCATGCCGTGCCGTCGTTCTCGGCGACGATCGACGCAGGTTCGGCGACACCGGATGGGAACGGAACGCCTCCGCACCTCCCTGTCGCGGTCCCTTCCCAACCCTCGACGGACTAGCGCAACGAGCGGGCTTACTTGCCTACGGCGTAATCGTGTCCAGGTATTGACAGTAAGCCCATAGTGATCGATACTGCGGCTGACGCGGGGGGCTATAGAGCATTGCCTATATCTCACACTGCCACCGGGCATCTTGAATCAGATTCAGGAGCCGGTGGGAAGGCGGGGGAACAGCGATCAACATCGGGGCCAAGCCCCACTGGAGGGTTCGCGGCGTCGGCTCGACAGGTATTCGTGGTCGCGTTCATCTTGACGTTCTTGCTAATCGAAGGATGGAGCATCGCCACGCCATCCTTCGGTGGGCCGGACGAACCCAACCACGTTGCCCGTGCTGTGGCGCTCGTGCACGGACAGCTCACCGGCAAGACGCTTCGTTTCGGAATCATCACGACGAGTGTCCCGCGCGTCTACACCGTCTCGCCTCAGTGTTTGCACTGTTACCTGTTCACGCCGAGCGGTAACGCTTTGTGGCCGTGCTTCGCCTTCTCGGACACGATCCCGGCCGGCTGCCAGCAATTGCGTCAGGGGAGCGAACCGGTCACGACCGAGACCAATAATTACTCCGCCCCTCTACTTTGCGATGGTCGGAATCCCGAGCCTGGCGGTGACCTCGACCACCGGGCTCTACCTGATGCGCCTGATTAGTGGCCTGGTGAGCTCGATCTTCATCGCCTTGGCGATCATGACGGTCTTTGCGTGGTCGAGAAGTCGATTGCTCTTCCTCGGAGTCCTCCTCTCGGTGACACCGATGGTGCTGTTCATGGCGAGTGTCGTGAACCCCAGTGGATTGGAGATCTCCACGGGCTTCTGCCTGTGGTGCTCAGGGCTGGTCCTTGTTCTCGAGAACTCGGCGAACCCTCCGATCGGACTGGTCGCCGTCATGACGGCATCTGCCGCGGGGCTGATGCTCATCCGGCCGGTCTCGGCGCTTTGGGTAGCCATGACACTCGTCATCCTGATCCTGCTGGCAGGGCCGCGTGTCATCGTCGCCCTTCTCCGTCTGAAGAGCATCCGCACATCCGCGCTCGTCGTCGTATTCTCGGGAGTCCTGGCATTTGCATGGGCGTTCCACTTCGCCGCGGTCGGCTCGGCACCATCGGGCCCGCAGTTGGCGCCGGGCACGACGGATGCACAGATTGTGGCCAAGCTTTTCGGAGAGACGGGTGGATGGTTGCAGCAGATGGTGGGTGTGTTCGGCTGGCTCGACACCTATGCACCCCTGTACACGTACATTGTCTGGGCGATAGCTGTGGGCCTGGTGATTCTCGTTGCACTGGCCCTATCCCGGCTTCGTCGGTCTGCGCCCCTCATGCTGCTGATCGCGCTGGTGATCGTCGTGCCCGTCATGTTCGGGTACGGCGAAGCGAGAAACGTAGGCATCGATTTCTGGGAAAGTCGGTACATCCTGCCTCTGGCAGTAGGCATTCCACTCGTGGCGACGATGCTGATCGACAAGGCGAAAGTGATCGCAAGGCGCCATTTCCGGCTAACCGTGCTCGTGGGTTGCGCAATCGGGTCGGCCAACTTCTTGGCCTTTGCCGAAGCATTGCGTCGCAATACGGTCGGGGTCTCGGGCCCGATCAACTACCTGAACGGAGTGTGGAGCCCTCCCTTCGGAGCGCCGGCACTGACGCTCCTCTACCTCGTGGTCACCGGACTCTTCGTCTGGTACCTCGGCTACCTCAGCACGATCGTGACCGGTCGCCGTAGGTCGACTGGTCAGGGTCAGCGCATGGACACAGCGGCATCGTCCTCTTCGAAGGTCGTGTCTGAAGCGCGTTCCTCGGCCATCGCGTTGGGCTGATTCGAGTCAACCATCTCGGCGAATACCGTCACCTAAGGCGATAAGCTCGAAGTCATGTGGAATACGGGAACTGCCATCCGGCGCCGGCGCTTGTGGGAGAGCCGATTCGCCGTACGGGGCTATTCGCTCGGACGAGCTGTAGCCGACCGCCTCGGGCTCCAGGTCATGTTGAAGACGTACTACAGCCCGATCCCCGACCTTCACGGCCTCCCCGCCGAGACCTGGAGCACCGCCGACCCGATGAGGGGCATCGGATTCGACTTGGACGCGCAGGTAGCATTTCTGAAGGAAGACCTGTCCGAATTGATGACGGCGTTCGTCCCCGACCAGGCAGTTGATGCCAGCTACCGCTACGACGTCGACAACCCGTCGTATCCTTTCCCCGACGCCCGTGTCCTGTTCGCCCTGGTTCGTCGGCTGCGACCGCGATCGATCGTGGAGCTCGGCTCGGGCCAGACCAGCCGGGTGATCGCGCAAGCCTGCCGCATGAACAGGGCCGACGGCCACCAGTCGACATATCGCGCCTTCGACCCGTTCCCGACGGCGATCGACGCCGGGCTTCCCGGCCTTACCGAGCTAGCACTCGTCGATGCCCAGAAGGTTCCCGAGCAGGTCTTCTCTGAGCTCACCAGCGGCGACATCTTGTTCGTGGACACCACGCACACCGTCAAGCTCGGCAGCGAGGTGAACCGCATCGTGCTGCGCCTGCTGCCACTGCTCGCTCCCGGGGTGATCGTGCACTTTCACGACATTCACCTACCGTATGAATACCCCCGTTACCTGATCGATGACTACGCGCTGTGTTGGTCCGAGCAGTATCTCCTCCAAGCTTTCCTGTGCCTGAACCCAAGCTTCGAGGTGCTGTGCGCAGTCCATGCGCTGTGTCAGGATCGACCTGAGGACGCCGCCGCCACTGGCCTCGCTCGCAAGGGTGAGGACGGCGGCGCGTTCTGGATTAGGCGCACGTAAGCGTCGGAGCCGATGCCGTATTGATATAGGTGCCTTGTCGAGCACGTCGCCGTTGGAGAGAGCGGTGGCGCGTTCGCCCGGTGGACACTGAATATGATTCAGGTCGAGGCGATCACGAGGAACTGCTTTCCAAGTAAGCGAAAACGCCCACGGAGGCGCAAATAGAGTCGCTTCAGACGCTCTGAGGGTGGAGCCAACCGCGAAACGAGTAGGGGAGGTAGTGCGGGATCACGGATGCGATCGAATCCAGCTGCATACAGATGCTCCTGGATGGAGATATGAGTCAATGCCAAGACGTGATCGGCACAGTCGAAGTATTCGTCGGCACAGTATTTGAAGTTCGGTCCGAGCACGGCGACGACTCCTCCCGGCCGAATTGAGGCGCGCATCTTGCTCAGACATCTTTGGACATCCTCGTATGTCATGAGGTGCTCGCGGATGTTCGACAGCAAGACAGCGTCAAAATGTCTCGGTGGAAGATCCACGTCGAGCAAGTCGGCGACAATCGTGTGTATGCCGACCTTTTCGAGGTCGGCAGCGCAAGGGATCTGGTCGATGGCCCAGCGTTCCCCTGCGGGTACAGCAGTGATGAAGTCCCATCGTCCGCAGGCAGGATCCAGCAGGATCTGAGGCTTGCCCATCCGAATGAAGAGATCATCGGCGATGGCCGCCCAAACGGCGCCGCGGCGGGTTGGTTGAGGTCGCGGAAGCGGAAGTCGTAGAGTCTCTGGTAATCCATCGATCCCGGTTGGTGTCGTCCCGACCTGCTTACGAAGTCACCGTAGCCCAGCCCTCGACCAAATCGAGAACTTTAGGTCGCTACGGTCGCGTCCACCCTCGGCGATTTCTACTCGTCGCGAGTGACTTCGATACGGTCTGGGGGAGGGAGAGAAGGGTCGCTCACGAGGCTCACAGCCCACCGCCCAGGCCGCCTCGTGGACCTCGGACTTCGGCACGGGTCCTGGGGACAACAGGCCGAGGTTGCAGGCGTTGACAAGTACTCCGAATGCCTTGAAGAATACGAGCGGGGAAGTGTGGGGGGCATCGTGGTCAAGAAGAGCTTCGATCGAGACGTCGCCGTCGTGGGCGGCTGCGGCCATGTGGGGCTACCCCTGGGCCTTGCGTTTGCCCAGCGTGGTCTCAAGGTCGGGCTCTACGACATCGACGCCCGTGCCGTTGACGAGGTGAACGCGGGTCGACTCCCGTTTGATGAGGCCGGTGCACAGGAGGTGCTCGACAGCGTCATTGGGTCGAGTCTGGTTGCCACGAGCGCACCCGACATCATCGCAACGGCCGAGCATGTGGTCGTTGTAGTGGGCACCCCAGTTGATGAGCATCTGAATCCGGATCCGAGCGTGGTGTCTCGCGCAATTGCCGATCTGGCAGACCATCTCATGGACGGCCAGCTCCTTGTCTTACGCTCGACCCTGTATCCAGGGACCACCGCTCTGGTTGAAGGGGTGGTACGCCGCCTGGGGAAGACGATCGACGTTGCATTTTGCCCGGAGCGGATCGCTGAGGGCAAGGCGATGACTGAGTTGTTCGATCTACCTCAGATCGTGTCCGGTCGGTCACCTGAGGTCCTCGACCGCGCCGAGAAGCTCTTTAGCAACCTGTCGTCGCAAATGGTTCGAATGGAACCAGAAGAAGCAGAGCTGGCAAAGCTGTTCACCAACACCTGGAGGTATATCAAGTTCGCCACCGCTAACCAGCTTTACATGATGGCGAACGACTTCGGCCTCGACTACGAGCGCATTCGAGAAGGGCTCATTTTCGACTACCCACGCGCAGCAGACTTGCCGAGCGCCGGATTCGCGGCGGGACCCTGTCTACTGAAAGATACCATGCAGCTTGCGGCGTTCAACAATAACAATTTCGTGCTCGGACATGCGGCAATGATGGTGAACGAGGGTCTTCCCTTGTACTTGGTGTCGAAGCTCGAGGAGCGTTTCGATCTTGGCGCCTTGACGGTGGGCATTTTGGGCCTGGCGTTCAAGGGAGAATCCGACGACATCCGGTCGAGCTTGGCATACAAGCTCAAGCGAATCCTCAGGTTCAAAGCGAGCGACATCTTGTGCACCGATCCATTTGTCAGGTCTGACCCCAACGTGTTGCCTCTGACCGACGTTCTGGCCAAAGCTGATCTTCTCATTGTGGCTGCCCCACATCGCGCCTATGAGGGACTCCAAACGGCGATTCCTGTGATCGACATCTGGGGGATAACCGGGAGAGGAGTCAAAATATGAAGCCTCGCGTGTCGGTGATTGTGACTGCCTACAATGAAGGTGAGTTTATCGTTCCCTACCTGGAACGGCTCCTCGAGTCGGTGACGCTGCCTGCCGAAATCCTCGTTGTCTATGACTCCCCGGAGGACTCCACCGCTCCGTGGGTGGCGAAGTGTGCGGAAGCAGATCCTCGCGTTGTGCCGACCCTCAACACCTATGGCCCCGGGCCGGCTCGGGCGATTCGATTCGGCTTTGACCATGCAGTCGCAGATGTCGTCGTCGTCACGATGGCCGACGGATGCGATGACCCTATGCAGATCGATCCGCTGGTTCGACTCGTGGAACGGGGCGTCGTGGTCGCCGCAGCGTCGCGCTACATGAGGGGTGGGCAACAGATCGGTGGCCCTTTTCTCAAAAGCCGACTCTCGAGGCTCGCTAGTCTCTCATTGCATCTGCTCGCGCATGTTGGGACACGAGACGCTACGAATTCGTTCAAGGCTTATTCTGCGGACTTTGTCCGAACGGTCGGGATCGAATCTGAGGCGGGATTTGAGGTTGGTTTGGAACTGGTCGCAAAGGCACGTCGGCACCGGCGGCGAGTTGCGGAGATCCCGACGATTTGGCTCGAACGCGACCTTGGTGAGTCTCGGTTCCAGCTCGCCAAGTGGATGCCACAGTATCTCCGGTGGTATCGATATGCCTTCGGCCCGAAGTTGAACAGTGCCAATCCATCTCCTTCGGACCGCGTGGGCGGTTAGATCGCTACCCTGGGCAGGTATCGGTCAGGCATCCCGAGAGCGGAGTCGGTGGGAGGGGAATGAGCAAGGTACTGATCAGTGGCTCGGCAGGATTCATCGGCGGGTACGTGGTCGAGGAGCTGTTGCGGCGCGGACATGAGGTCGTCGGCGTCGACAACTATTCGAAGTATGGACCCGTGGCCCGGTCCTATGACACCAACCCGAACTATCAGTTCGTCGAAGGTGATTGCCGTAACGTTCAGTTGATGACCAAACTGGTCAGCGACTGCGACCACTTTATTGCAGGAGCAGCGCTGATCGGCGGCATATCGTATTTCCACGCCTACGCATATGACTTGCTTGCCACAAACGAGCGCATCATGGCGGGATCCTGCGACGCCGCCATCGCCGCACATCGTGCAGGGCGCCTCCAAAAGGTGACGTACATGTCATCGTCAATGGTCTTCGAGTCGACAACGAGTTGGCCGTCGCATGAGGGTGATGAGCGCAAGATCGCGCCGCCTCTTTCTTCCTACGGATTTCAAAAACTGGCTGTCGAGTACTTCGCCAAAGCAGCGTGGGACCAGTATGAGCTTCCGTACACGATCGTTCGACCGTTCAACTGCGTGGGAGTCGGAGAGGGTAGAGCCCTTGGGGACGTCGAGATACTTTCGGGAAACGTGAAGCTGGCGATGAGTCACGTCGTGCCGGACCTCGTCCAAAAGGCTCTCAAGGGCCAAGACCCACTCCATATCCTTGGGGACGGCACCCAGGTCCGCCATTACACCTACGGGGGAGATTTGGCTCGCGGCATTGTCATGGCAATGGAAAGCCCTGATGCTCGCAATGAGGATTTCAACCTATCCACTCCGGTGTCCACAACGGTGATTGAGCTGGCGGAACTCATCTGGCGCAAGGTCAAGGGTCCCGAGCAGCCGATCCGTTACGTTTCAGATCCACCGTTCGAGCACGACGTCAGTCGCCGTGTCCCCGCCACGGAGAAGGCGCTGCGGGTATTGGGCTTTGAGGCGAGCACTTCCTTGGACGAGATGCTGGACGAGGTCATTCCGTGGATTGCACGAGCGATACAAGAGGGCACGATCTAATCGGAACTTGAACACCGAGAGATGAAAGAGAACGTTGCCCACCGATCTGCCTCACCGTCGGACTTAGCCTCGATCGACCGATCGGCGACCTGGTGGGGCACTGAGTGGAGTGATCGGCGGCGCGACGGTCCAACGACGACGTGCCGAGTTCTTCAGCCCGACGCCGGTGCCGTGCGTGAGCCGTTCGACCGGATCAGCGCCACGCTGGCGGGGCAGTTCCCCGAGGTGGCGACGATGTTGGAGTCGGCCAAGGAGGACCTCCTGGCCTTCAGCGCTTCCCCGAGGCGCACTGGAGCAAGGTGTGGTCGACGAACCCTTGGAGCGGCTTCACCGGGAGATCAAGCGACGCTGCGACGTGGTGGGGGTCTTCCCCGATGACGCCGCCATCACCAGGCTGGTGACCGCGGTCGTCGTCGAGACCCACGACGAGTGGCAGGTGACCGACCGCCGCTATCTGTCTGAGACCTCCATAGCCCAGCTGCGGGGCATCGAGGCCGCGGCGGCACGTCCGCTCCGGCCCGCGAGAAGGCGACGCCTGGCCGGCTGACCTCATAGCCTCGAGGGGTGGCCCGAGGCTCCGCCATCCCCGAGGACGACATCAAGAAGGTGCTGGGCTTGTGCTCGGCCAAGGTGCCGGCCGCCCTGGCCGACGAGATCCGCCTCGAGGTGACCACGGACGACAGGAGCATCTCCATCCACGAGTGCCGCCCGATCATCAAAGGTCTCCCCCGCGAGTGGACCTCGATGCCCATCGCCCAGCTGCGCAAAGAGGACGGCCTGTGGAGCCTGTACTTCGGAGACCGCTACGGCGGCTGGACCTTCTACTACGACCTGGAGCCCGCGCCAAGCATCGACGCGCTCATTGCGGAGCTCGAGGAGGACCCCACCTGCGTCTTTTGGGGCTAAGGCCACAAAACGACACGCCTCAGGCTCTCAAATGTCGTCAGGGTATGGAGGATGCCGGCCAATCGAAGTACCATCAGCAATGCCGACGGTCACTTCTCCACCATTCGGCGGGTCGTCATCGCGATACCTGTGTGCGCTCTCAACGAGCCTCGCACAACCTGCTACATCAACGTGACGTCGAACCCTGACGGCTCATACGCCGCGTCCCTCTCGGCGTACAACTTCCAGGCTTTTGCGGCAATCGCCATAGCCTGAGTCCGCCGCAGATCTCGACGCGACGGCGTCGAACTATGTCTGACGAATCTGGGATCTGATCGACATGGCCATGTCAGAGCCTCCAAGATTTCCTGGGCGATTCCTCTTCGCCCGGGTCGAGGGCGCAGGCGAGCCTCTCTGGCCTCGGCCTGCCCCGCCGTCAATGAATAATCAGTCAGAGACTGTTGACATCACTCGGACTCAGGTTGAGGAGGGTGAACGGCACCGGCTGTCCGCTCTTTGAGCTGGCGACAAGCGTCGGAGAGTCGACGGCAGAGAGGTTGATCAGGACGTGCGCCGTAGAACCCCTCGCAGAATCGGGCACTACCAGGACCTGTCTGCCGCCAGTGGTTCGACAGCTGGCCCTAGCCCGGTTCTGACCAGCCTCTAGGGTCAATGTCGTTGTCGTGGCGTGGTGGACGAGGCATTGCGCCACTAGGGAGTTGGCTTGATCGATGTCCGAACCCGACGACGACACCCGGTCTTCGCTGTCGAGCGGTGTGACCCGGAGCGTGTGGGGTGATGTCGCGAAGCTCAAGCTGACCTCCCCCTTGCCGCTACTGAGGGTCATGACGATCTGGGTCAATGGGAAGGGCGCCTGGCTGAGGTGCAAGCTTCCCCGGTCGATGCAGACGAGCCCGCCCCTGCCGCGGACCCGGGCCTGAACTGCGGCCGCTCTGGCTTGGTAGGGGCCAAAACACCCGGCAAACCAGCCGAGGTCCTTCAACTGGCGTGTCGGGCGCATGTAGATCGTCCCGGACGCGGGGTCTTTGACCGGTGCGTAGCCCATCTGGAGCAGGAGGTTGAGCTTCCAAATGACCGATTCGTCATACTGTCCAAGGTCAGAGACGTACGGCGGGTAAAACCAATTCAAGTACTTCAGGTCGAAGGGGAGCACCAACGAGTACCGACCATCGAGAAGGTTCCGGATGAACAGCCTCGGCGTGTAGCCGGCCGCGAAGACGTCGAGCACATCTTGTGCTGGGTAACCGGGCGCTTCTGGGGATACCGAGAGCGAAGGCAGGTATGGGTCGAACACTGCTCGTCCCTTGTCCACGGCGGCTATCAGATACGGGTCGATGCTCGACCACGATGCGTGCTGGCGGAGGTTGGGCACTCCGACAAAGTGGTCAACTGTGACCTCTGACTCCTCACGAAGGGTGAGCGGTCCAGAATGGTGGGCGGCCCTGACCGTTGGTAGAGGAACAACACCGATGAGCAGCACACCGCAGGCAATCATCGCGGCTGACAGCTGTTGAGCCGAGGGGCGTACCAACAAGAGGAGCACAGCGCAGCCCAACGTTAGAGTCCACACGGGTCCAGCCAGCTGGTTGAGGGCGCCCCCTAACTTGGCTTGGGCGAGGATCGCGGTAGGTATCGAGCTCGAGCGCGACGACCACGGCTGACGCCGTGACGATTGTGTGGCGCCGCTCGTGCCGCTGGCACTTGGCCAGCGACCACGTTACGCATATTGCGAGCACCACCAAAACGACAAGTGGAACCGCCAGGAGCTGGAGGCTTGGGCCGATTTCGTCTCCGGGGGGAACGATTTGGCGATAGCGCAGGGGGCCAAGGACCAAAATGTCGAAGGCATAGCCACGGCTCATGAGTTGCAAGACCAGGCCAACGAGGGCCGATGACCCGGCGAACGTTACCAGAACCGTCGCCGACTTCAGCCACTTCCGCCGCGTCCATGTCCGTTTCGGCTCCTCCAGGGCCGCGACGACGAGTGTCAAGACCGATACGAGCAGACATGGGATGATCGTTGTTTGCTTGCTAAAGACAGAGCCGGTGAGGAGCAGCCCGGTGAACACCGTCTGCCGACGAGAAAGGCCAGCGGGCGACAGGATTCCTCGAAATGTGATTGTCCCGGCGACGACGAAGAGGCTCCATGCCAACTGATCAGTTCGGGCTTCGAAGAGGCCGTTGGGACTGAATGCGGAAAGGGCGCCAAGAGACAGCGCGACAACGACGCTGGCGGTGGCCAGGCGCGCTTCGATCCGGCGTGAGGTTGTCCACAACATCCGAACCAGTGAGATCAGCGCCACCGCGACGGCCACCATCGACAAAACCGGCCCCCACCCCTCCCACCAATAGATCCTTAACAAACCCGCGAAGAGAAATGTGAAAAGTGGCCCGTAAGCCTGGCCAACAAACTGTGTCGCCGGGTTCCCGTACTGGAGGTGGCCGGTCGCCACCGCTTTGGCGTCGAGGGCGACGTTGTCGGACCAACCGAGGTTAGGGTGCGGTACGAAGCAGATCGCGACAAAGCTGACTATGAGGCCTTCCAAGAAGATCGCCGCAGTTGCCGTCGCGCTGTACACCGTAATGCGACCAAGCAAGCCTCTTATCGATCGAATCGACCTGTAACCATTGGAGCGCTTCGGCCGCACGGCCTCTTCCCCGTCCACGGTCGTCTCCCTGGACACTCGAGTCTTCGGCGAATTCGGGCCGAAGATGACCTTGCAAATCGTAGCCCGTTCTGCGGATCAAGTACTGGAGTACGAGAGGAAGTCAACCAGTCGCTAACGTTCTGGCTTGCGACGCTATCCCCAGCCGTTGGAGCTAGGGTTGTGTGATGAGGGCCCGGCCAGAAGGTTGAGACGCACCCGGGTCCCGCGAAATAGGGGCACTCGAGATAATCGTTCCAGAAGCGAACACGATCGTGATGCAACTAACTGCTGCGATAATCAGCCAGAATATCCACCCCAATGGGGGACTCCACAAGCTTGCCTTGAAGAACAAGAGCGGGCCGCTCGGGCCCACTGCGTAGCGTCGCCCGTTTTGATAGATGGCCAGAAATTGCACGACGCTCAACGCACCGGCAACTGTCACCGCAGTCCGGCGAGGTGAACGCACATACGATCGACTATTACGTCCAATGATCACACCGGAGAGCAGAGGGATCGCAACAGCGATGGGCAGGAGCCATCGCCCCTGGACGTCTGCGGATTCTGGTTGAGCAATGAAGGCAAAGAGAATGGGGATGAGCAGAAGATTTGCTCCAATCAGAAGGCCCAGATTCCATCTCTCCCTTCGAGATCCGACCAAAACCGCCGTGGTAATCAACCCAACGGCCAGCCCCCCCCAGATTACATAGCTGATCCCCGGCTGACTCGTATCAAGCCAACCGAATACCCCGAGCTCCTGCTGGAGCACTCCCGGAATAAGGTTGAACCCATGGACAAGTCCCAAGCCGACTGTCTTCCAGGTCAAGGGTGGACGGGGCTGAATTGCTATTTGCCAACTGAAGCCGGCTCCCACTCCGAAAAGCACCAATACTGCGGCTGACGCAAACCAATTCATCGACCGGCGCACGATGACCAAGGCGGATCTCCATCCCACAAGTCCAATGCCGAGCAAAATTGCCATCACCATCCACAACGGCCCCAAGGTGCGGCTGCACGCGAGGAAAACACTGCCGACGCCAAATGCAGACCAAGCGAGGCGCGGCAGTCGCCCTTTGTACGCCAGGTGAATGACGGCGCCGGACACAGCCACACCCCCGGCAATTTCTGTGCTGCTTGATGAGAGTGATGCCACGGCGAACAGAACCATCGGAGAAAGGGAGACGAGTACCCCCAACAGTCCCGCTAACCCGCACCCGACCGAAAGCACAAGCCAAACGGCGGTCCCTATGAGCAGCAACGCTATGAACGCAAGTGTTAAGCGTCCGAGAAGAAATGCCTGTTCTGGATCTGCCGCGCTTCGCATAACAAGACCCGGCAATACGTAGACGAACGGTTGGTAGGTTCCTAGGTAGGAGTATGCCGTTGAGCCCTTTCCCCAAGTGCCACCTGTTGGCGAATCTACACAGACTGCTGGCGCGGGCGAAGCAGCCGTACAACCAGCGCCGTTTGGTTGAAGTCTGGGAGGAATGGAGAATCGTCGAGTGAGTTTCGGGATAATGGGGTCGATTTTCAACCACGCTCGCTGCGTTGGAACCACGTCGTCACGGAAGCTGATCTCTTCTGACTTGCTGAGCTTGCTTCCCAGAAAGTCCCCTTCGCCGGCAGCCAGGGCCTTGATATAGTTCGCAGGCTCATCGGGCGCCGCTCCGATGGGGTCGGTTACTGCCCAGGAGAGCTCCAGACCTCCGATTGCCAAGATGAGCAACGACAGCCCCAACCATGCGCGGGACTTCATGGCTCCGCCGAACACCGTATAGGGCGGGATCCGAGCCAACAGATCAAGTCCGACACCTCCCCTCGACGTCTAGTCCGTTGAGCATATGTCAAGCGCAAATGCCTGCTCATTACCCTGCCGGTTAGATGGTCGCGATTGTCCGGAAAGAGTCTGATTGGTGGCTCCCGATTCGACAGATCAGGACCAGCGTGAGCGGTTGGGATCGGCAAGGACCTCAGAATCACTGCGGGTCGCTAGGCCGCGAGCTCTGGACCACCTGGCATAGATGAGTTTCCGGCGAGGCAAGCGGTTCCTTTGCGCGACACCCGCGCCGGTACGAAGAGGCGAACGGCAAAGGCGTTCTAAGGGGGCCCGGTTGACGAGGTCGACCGTAGGTCCGCGATAAGGGAAGTAGCTCACGGCCGGGAGCTACGGCGGTGCCTGGGGCGCCGGGCCGTTGCGATGATCGAGACGATGCACAGGCCACCAACGCTACAGACCGCCAGGACGATTCCGGCGGTGAAGGCCGTAGGCCAATACGACAACTCGACGGTGTGCAGCCCGGCAGGCACACGCGCCTGCAGCATTACTCCGGCGAAGCGACGGAGTTCCAACGGCCTTCCGTCGATGGAGGCGTGCCAGCCCGGGACGTCCGTGAGGCGAAGGCGAAGCATCTGCGGGCGGCTGACCTTGGTGATCAGCGTCCACGACGATGGGTCAGGGTGAGTGACTGCCACGGGCACCCCCTGGGCTTCGAGGGCGGGTTGGCGGCCTGTGGCCGGCATCGGGGTGAGCGTGGCGGCGGCGGCGTCGGGAACACGGAACAGGTCTTCGTCTCCGATGTGGGTGTCGAAGACCGCCCCGGTTGGTCCGGGGGTCCCCGCGGGTTCGAGAACGAAACCGACCCCATACAGACGCGCCCAGGAGGCGGCGGCAATCCCTGGACAGTAGATCGAGTACTTGAGAAATCCCGCGTCATTTGCCGAACCGGTGAGGTCCGTCCACGATGAGAAATAACGAGCGGGTGCTGAAGGGTCATAGAAAGTGAGCTCGTGCACGCCGAAGACGATCTGGGTGTTGGCCAGGATGCCAAGGCCTGGCGGGAGGAAGCACCTGGGCGCGCCCAGGCCTACGAGCGAAGCGCCGACGGCGCGCTTCAGCGCAGTCACGGCTGGCGTGGGAGCGAACGGGGTGTCACTCGACGTCCACAGCGGTGCCCCAGCCGCCACGAGACAGGCGGACTCGCAGACGAGGAGTGCGATCCCCACCCATCGTCCGGGCCCCATCCCTGAGTGTGAGTCGCGTGGATCCGCGCCAACGGATCTTGATTGGACGAGGATGAGTGCCCCTACCAGGAGCAGACCTACCAGGGTGTCGACAGAGGGCCAGATGAAGCTCTTGTCGCGGATGGTGGTTTCCACCGGCGTCAGATGGTCCCGTCCTAGTGTCCACAACGCCACCAGGATTCCGCCTGAGACCACGAAGCCGCCCCCCATCCAGTAGCGAACGGCGCGCTGGTTATACAATCGCACCACGGCGTCGATCCCCATCCCCCCCAGCACGGCGAGGGCGAACGCCAGCGGCAGCAATGCCCGGGCCCAACTTACGTCCCCGAGGCGCGGCACTCGGTCCAGAACTGAGTCCACCCGCGGCACGAATGTGATGACCGCCATGGTGACGGCGACGACGGCAAATGCGATGACCTCGTCGGGACGACGCCGACGGACCCCTACCGCCAGGATGGCCAGCACCAGCGTGATCACCCCGACGTAGGAGGCGGTTTCCGAGTAGGAGAGCTCACCGAACCAGTGGTTCCCTGCGAGGGGCAGACCGTCGAATCCCTGAGTGAACAGGTAGACGAGGTCGTGCGCCGCAAGCGCCTCGTGTCCGCCTTGAGTCCCTTGCACCGAGACCGAGATGTCCTGAAGGCCAGGCAGGAGGAGCGGGGCTCCGAGCGCCCCTCCGGCGACAGCGGCGACGATCAGGTCCAGGACGGGCCATCCGATCGGACCCGAACCACCGAGGCGTGGAACACGCAGCACGAGCAGGATTGCCAGGAACACGACGAGTGCCAAACCCATGACCACGGCGACTTCCGGCTGCCCGGCGTAGATCATGGCGGCGATGACCAGGGCGAAGAAGGTGATGTGGCGAATCCGATTCGAGCTGCGAAGGATGAGGATCGCCGCCGCGAACAGCCACCCTGCCCACGATGCGACGACGGCGTGCGGCCAACCGAGCCAGCCCACCAGTGGACCGCTCAATTCGAAGACCGTTCCTGCAAAGACGGATGCCAAAGTGCTCAACCGAAGCACACGGCCGAGGACGTACACCCCGGTTCCGGCGATGACAAGCGTGAGGAATACCTGGACGGTGACCGCGAGGTGCAGCGGAAACAGGTAGCCGATGAGGGTGGGCACGCTGAAGGCCGCTGTCTGCCAGTTGAAGGCCAACGGCAAGCCCAAGGCAGCGTAAGGGTCCCACAGAGGCAGCTGTCCATGATGTACCTGCGTCCAGGCCAGCGTCGACCACGGAATGATGGCATCGACCTGATCACCAGCAGAGGTGTTGTGGATCACGACCCCATGCTGTTGCAGGAGGCCGTATTGAGAGAGGATGTCGTATGACCCGAATGACGATCCGTGGGCCAAGACCGGTCCGAGCACGGCCGCTGCCATGGCCACGAGCCACGTCACGCTGAGCACGTGCACGTAGGGGCTGACGCGACGTCCCGCATCGGGGGGAGGTGCAGCGGCTGTGCCTATGTCGACTCCCGCATCTGAAGCCTCGACAGCCACCTGCCAGTCCTTCCCCCTTGTCGCACGGACTTTAGCGCCGGTAACTCACCACAGACCTGTTTACACGATTGTCGCCGCGGAGCAACTGTCTGCGACGTCGGTGTTCCCTGAGAAGGCTCGGATCAAAGAAAGGACATTACAATCGGGCTGTGATCCTGACCCATCCGCATCGGCGGTGCCTCGCCCGGACTCAATCCGGCGATGGCTGCAGCTGTATTGTGCATTCTCGACCGGGACGGACTGTCACGAGCTCCGAGTGGAACAGGTCCAGGCAGTGACCGCTTGACCGGTGGCGACAGACGGACATCCGGGAATGGTCATGGAGCCATTTGACGGGGAGGGGGAGGCGGTTCACATCCGTACGGAACCTCAACGCGAGGTCGACGCTGCTCATCGGAGCGATCGTCGTTGGTGGCCGGCCGCGATCTGCTGCGGTCTCTACGTCCTCTTGGCCATTCTGGAGTTCGGAGTGACCAAGTCACTGGGTTCGGGACAGACCTCCGGGCCCGGCACGCCGGATCAGGTCCAACAGATCTGGTTCCTGGAGTGGGCGCGTTATGCCCTTGCACACGGACACAACCCCTTCTACACACAATGGCAGAACTATCCGGTGGGACTGAATCTGCTCGGAAACACTTCGATGATGGCGCTCGGTGTCCTCTTCTCACCGATCACGTCGCTGTTCGGCCCCATCGTGACCTGGAATGTTCTGATGCGGTTGGCTCTGGTGGTGTCAGCGACTTCGATGTGCCTGGTGCTCCGCCGGTGGACCACATGGTGGCCGGCAGCCTTTGTAGGAGGACTACTTTACGGTTTCTCCGTCTATGTGACCTTCTACGGTCTCGGCTACCTCTTCCTTATCTTCGTTCCGCTCCCGCCGTTGATCCTCCTTCTTCTTCATGAGGTCATGGAGCGGCAACAATGGCGTCCGGCAAGAACTGGCGCGCTTCTCGGAATCGTGTGCGTCGTCCAATATTTCATCTCAGCTGAGATTCTGACCAGTACGGTTATCATCGGCGCCATCGCATGTGTCATCTATGTCTTCGTACAGGGGAGAGAATTCACTGCGAAGCGGCCATACGTCGTCACTGCCCTCTCCCGTGCCGTCATCGTTGGAGGGGTGCTGCTCGCCTACCCTTTGCTTTTCGCGCTCGTCGGTCCCGCGCATGTCCATGGCGTTCCACAGTTGGCAGGGGGGCCTGGCGATCTGTTGGGCGTCCTCGTTCCCGGTTTCTACCAATGGATCAATCCACGATCGACAAGGGACATCTGGACGCAATTTGAACCGTACTTCTATTCGGCGTCCTTGTACCTGGGCATCCCCCTGCTTCTCACGGTGAGTGTGATTGTGATATGGCTGCGCCGCCGCGCGTTTGTGGTGTTCGCTGGCGCGATGATGGCCATAGCCTTGATTCTGTCGTTGGGCTCGTTCCTCTATTTCAACCACGATGACACGCACGTCCCCCTCCCTTTTATCGTCCTCGCCCATCTCCCAATAGTCGACGGCCTTATCGCAACTCGATTCTCGCTCTTCACCAATCTTTTTGGAGCAGGCCTGTTGGCGATCGGCGTCAACGAGATCTATGTGCGAGTAAAGCGTTCGATCTCGACAAAGCGATTGTTGTCGGGTTGGAGGAGTGTTATCGCCGGCAGCATCGCGTGTGCAATTGCCGCGATCGCGGTTGTTCCGCTGGTGCCGAACCGCACCCAGCCGTCGTTAGCGACACGTGTGCCCTCTTTGTTCACTGTGGGCTCGGATTCCCCGATTCCGGCTGGAAGTGTCGTCCTCGCCTATCCATATCCAAGTGCTCTAGTGCACACACTGCACGGTGCGTCTTCGATCTTCTACCCGTTCGTCAATTCGGTTGATGACATCATGCTCGACCAGGCGGTGTCGGGCATGCGCTTCAAGATCGTAGGTGGGTATGGGTGGACACCGTCGAAGGTCACCGAGCGGATGGCTAACCCGTCATCTCTGACGCCGAATTCGGTGGAGACGCTCTTTGATGCCTCCTTCTATGGCACGGCAACACCCGCGCAAGAGGCACAGCTCGCCGGGAGCAAGTTCACTGCGGATCTCAGGTTGTTCTTGCACAGATACCACATCGGTTCGGCGATCGTGCTGCCACTTGGTCAACGTCCGGCCACCGTCATCAGCCGGATCACGGCAGCCATCGGACCTCCCTCACGATCGAACGGTGTGACGGGTTGGTTTGACGTCCAGCAACGTCTCGCTGGTCTCCCTGCAAATGCCCGCAGTTAGTGAGCTCCCTAGGCCATTAGGCGACACGTCCTGATATGCGTGGTCCGGTCGAGCGGATCCGCACCGACCGTGGACAACTCGGCCACAAGGGAATCCCACAGGGCAGGTGCGCGCCATGCCCTCGTTAGTGATGCACGCGGCAGTGGCCTGGGATGGGGCCGGGAGCTGGACGAAGTGGAGCTGGGGGCGAGGTGACACAGACGACGGCGGCACGGCGAGGCGATCGCCCGGTGGTGGTGATCGGTGCCGGCGGGGCTCACGGGCGCCTACCAGCTCTCCAAGGCGGGCCGCGACGCCCTGGTGCTCGAGGCCGACGACCACCCCATCTACGTCCTCAACGCACTTCGCGACCTGGGTCTGTCCGAGGCCGCGTTGTGCGGGTTGTCGTACCTCAAGGTGCGGGTCGCCCCCCCGAAGGACCAGAGCACCCTGGAGGGCTACGTGGTGGCCAACTACGGGTGGCGGCTCTACGAGCACTTCTTCAAGACCTACAGCGAAAAGGTGTGGGGGGTGCCCCCTTCCGAGGTCTCCGCCGACTGGGGCGCCCAGCGCATCAAGGGGATGTCGCTGTGGAAGGCGGTGTGGGAGCCCGGAGCACGGCACCGGTCGTGAGGCACCGATCGTGTCCCAGCGGGTGAGTGGACACGGCGATCCGTAGACGGCGACAGGGCGCTGTAGTGGCTCCGAGCCCGATCTCCTCGCAACCGGACTACTGGCCGAGCAGCTGGGGCAAGGCATGGTCCGCGTCCCTTGGGCGCCCGGCTGAGGTGAGGGTCAACGCGAGGCCGAAGTGGAGGGTCGCTGATCAGGAGAAACACCGAGTGAGCGGCCGGCGCTATTCTGATTGTCCCTTCGGGGGTGTAGCTCAGCTGGTAGAGCGCTACGTTCGCAACGTAGAAGTCGGCGGTTCGAGTCCGCTCACCTCCACCCTTGTGATGTCGCGAGACTGTGAAGTTCCGGTACCCGGGCGACACAGTGGCTTCGGTTCCTTAGCGACACTTTCCGGACGCGGCTCCGGTACCTGGGCGACAGTGGCTCCGGTACCTGGACGACACCTCATCCGCGCCGGGCGAGCCCGATGGTTCTTGGCTGTGGACGACCACGTCCGCAACCAAGGAGGGACCCGTCGTGCTGGTGGAGCTGGGGCTCGTGGAATAGCGCTATAAGGCCGTGCTCGAGGTGCTCGAAGGTGCGGCGAGCGTGACCGATGTCGCTCGGCGCTATGGCGTCGGTCGCCAGACCGTGCACAGGTGGCTGCGCTGCTATGCGACATCGGGGCTGGCGGGCCTCGTCGACAAGAGCTCCAAGCCCGACACCTGCCCGCATCAGATGGCCCCGCACATCGAGGCCAAGGTGCTCGAGTTGCGACGACTCCATCCCCAATGGGGACCGCGCACCATCTTGAGCCGGTTGGCACGAGCGGGAGTCGAGCCGCTTCCATCGCGCTCGGCCATCTATCGCCGCCTGGTGCGCCACGTGCTCCTCGAGCCCAAGCCGAGAAAGCGCAAGCCCAGTGACTACAAGCGCTGGGAGCGCTCTCGGCCCATGGAGCTGTGGCAGATGGACATCACCCTGGGCGTGCGCTTAGCCGACGGATCACGTCCGAGCGTGGTGACCGGCATCGACGACCACTCCCGGTTCTGCGTGTGCGCCAAGGTGGTGGAGCGGGCCACGGCAACGCCGGTGTGCGAGGCGCTGCTCGAGGCCATCGATCGCCATGGCCGGCCCGAGGCGATTTTGTCGGACAATGGCAAGGTGTTCACTGGTCGTTTCGGCCCTGGCAAGGGCATCGTGCGCTTCGACCGCATCTGCTCCGAACACGGCATCCGCCATCTGCTCACCGCTCCGGGCTCTCCCACCACCACGGGGAAAGTGGAACGCTTCCACAAGACATTGAAGCGCGAGTTCCTCGACGGCAAGGTCTTCACCTCCATCGAAGAGGCCCAAGGTGCGATCGACGGCTGGGTGTCGGATTACAACCACGTCCGAGAGCATCAGAGTCTCGGCGACCGACCTCCCATCACTCGCTTCGCCCTGGCCCGGCGCGAGCTCTCTGAGGACGATGTCGGCTCGCCGACCTCGTCCACGCGTGCCGGTGAGAGGCGTCTGCTTCGGCGTGTGCACCAGAGCGGCAAGATCGACGTGCTTCGCTTCAAGTACCACGTGGGGCGCCACCTGTCGGGCCAGACCGTCGAGGTGTTCAGTCGCGACGGACTGCTCGAGGTCTTCCACGACGGCGTGCTCGTGGCCACCCACGCCCGACGTCATCTGCTCGACGAGGAGATGCGCCTGCACCGAGCGGCCATCGGTGCCTCAGACCCCGCTCCGGCCGGCGCGGTGGTCGTCCGCAAGGTGAACGGCCAAGGGTCGGTGAGCTTCGCCGGCACCCAGTACCGGGTGGGCAACGCCTATCGCCGATATTCGGTCGAGCTCACCATCACCCGGGACACCGTCCAGATCTCGTTGGAGGGAAAGCTCCTGCGCACACACCCCAAACGCCATGACCGAGGAAAGGAGCACGGTGCACTGGGCAACCCCGGTGGTAGACCGGATCGCGTCAATGCGGCCTAGAACCTTCGACCTCCCGTCGCCCAGGAGCCGGAGCCAGAACGTCGCTCGGGTACCGAGGCTTCACAGTCGAGAACACAACGTTTCCTCTGGTCGTGTGTCCAAGAAAGGAGAGTGCTGATGACGTAGAAGGTCGCCAGCAGGAATCCTGTGCTGTGCCAGTGATGGAGGTTGGCCCTCCGGGCTCGCCGTGCAGGCGGGGAACCCAAACCTCCGGAAGCTGCGACGGTCAAGAGCCGTCGTGGTCAGCGTTCCGGGAAAAGGCCCGGCGTGACTGGGTCAGGTGGGCGACGAGAAGACGAACGTGCGTGAACCACTGCTGACGCATCGAGAAAAACAACGATGGCATCAAAACCGAGGATTGGATCAGGTCCTCGGGACAAAGGCACGCCTTCGGGTGTGTCCTCAGCCAGGGAGCTTCCTGCTCGTGGCCCTGGCGGTGCCCGGTGTATAGGTGGCGTGAGCTCGTCGCAGGCGCTGGCATGGAAGTGGAGAACCTGTCGTCTCGATACCGACGATCAGTTGAAATGGGCGAGGTTGGCCCCCTGGTCGCGAGAGGGAGGACCCCAAGCGGCGAACTCCGCAATGGGCAGAGTACCGATGCGAGGCACAGGGACGGGACGGCTCGTAGTAGCGATGAAAGCCCTGTAATGGGGCCGGAGCGAAGGGGCCGTGCAGGCCAGGTCATCTTGAGGTCAACCCTTCGGGGGAGGAGCTGATGGAAAGACCGAAACAGACGGTGAAGTCGTTTGACATTTCGAAGCGCCTCGTCTTCGAGGCGTGGCAGAAGGTCCGGGACAACGGCGGGGCGCCGGGCGTGGACGCCGTCAGCATCGACCGGTTCGAGAGCGATGAGAGGGACAACCTCTACAAGCTCTGGAACCGGATGTCCTCGGGGAGCTATTTCCCCGGGCCGGTGCGGGCGGTGGAGATACCGAAGGATCACGGGGAAGGGGTCAGGGTTTTAGGTGTGCCCAATGTGGCGGACCGAATTGCCCAGACGACAGCAGCGATGCTGCTGGAAGAAAAGCTCGAGCCGATCTTCCACCCAGACAGCTACGGCTACCGTCCTGGGCGCAGTGCTCATGACGCATTGGCTACAGCTCGCCAGCGCTGTCGGAGCAAGGACTGGGTGTTGGATCTTGACGTCCGGGCCTTCTTCGACAGCGTTCCCCACGATCTGTTGTTGAAAGCGGTCGCTCACCACACCGACGAGCTGTGGGTCCTGCTCTACATCGAACGGTGGCTGAAAGCCCCCATGCAGATGGCAGACGGGACCCTCGTCGCACGGGAGAAGGGGACCCCACAGGGGTCTCCAATCTCCCCGCTGCTCGCAAACCTGTTCATGCACTATGCGTTCGATCGGTGGATGGACCGGGAGCATCCCGGTTCGCCTTTCGAGCGCTATGCGGATGACGCCGTCATCCACTGCAACACCGAGGCGCAGGCCCGAGAACTTTGGGCCGCACTCGCCGAACATCTCGGGTCCTTGGGACTCGAGCTGCACCCCGAAAAGACGAAGGTCGTGTACTGCAAGGACACGAACCGCCGAGGGGACTTCGAGCACACCAGCTTCGATTTCCTCGGCTACACCTTCCGGGGACGCACGGTGCTCGGCAGGCGAGGGTTCTTCACGGGCTTCAACCCTGCCATGAGCACCAATGCGATCAAGGCGATCGGCAAGAAGATCAGAGACTGGCACCTCAATCGTCGCAGTCAGACGGACCTGTCCGACCTCGCCCGGGAGATCAACCCTCAGGTGCGAGGCTGGATCAACTATTACGGGGCCTTCTACCGCTCCAAGTTGCATGTCATCGCACGGCGCATCGACCAGCACCTGGTCCGATGGGCCATGCAGAAATTCAAACGACTGCGGGGCCGAACCCTACGGGCTTGGGCATGGCTGGAAGCTACTCGTCAGCACCAACCCACGCTCTTTGCCCATTGGCACTTGGTCGCGCGCACTCAAAGTCGGCCTGTGGGAGCCCGGTGAGGGGAGACCCTCACGCCGGGTTCTGCGAGAGCCGGGGGGTGCGATTCCCCCCGGCCACTCACCAGAGGCCATTTATCGTGTTCCGTCGCTCAGGTAGGTTCGTTTCCTTATTCAAACCCTCCAGCGTCTGTTTAGGTGCGGCGTCAAGCAGGCGGTTCTTGCTGCATCCGTCGGAACAGCCATTGCGAATATCGTGCGGTTTCCATTGCAAGGCGTCTTGCAGACCCCCACGCGCAACCGGCACATCCAGGTCGCGACACGCAGATACATGAACCGAGCGGGAAGCGCGGTTATGCGCCACCAGGACATCCCAGAGCCGTCGATCTGTACGCCAGTGTCGGGGTCTAAGGGGTGCTGCCTGCCGCACAGACGAGATGATCTGGCGCGATACCGGGCGGGTCGCAGGACGGGAGGCCTGGGAAGAGCGTGAATCAGAGAAGAAGCACACCGACCTAGCGGCCCGTCGCGACCGGAGTCAGGGCGAGGGCGGTAAGGGGACCGGTCACTCGGGGGTACCGGTGGGGTCGTGTATCTATACGTCGCGAAAGTGCCCCGGAACGTCTTACAGGTGCAGCGACCTAAAGTTCTGCCAGGTCAGGAGGATAACGTGTCACGGTCGAACGGGGCTCGAATTGGGCAGACTTTCAGTAAGTCTTCAAGAAACCCCAAGGTTGGGATGACAGCCTCAGGAGGTGCACGGGGCTCAGATCTTGGTGGTAGAGGACGAAGAGAACATCTCGTTCGTCGTAACAGCCGCACTTCGACTATCTGGCTTCGATGTGGTCGAGGCGCGATTGGGTTGTGACGGGCTGCGGGTTGCTTTGGCGGCAGATCCGCCAGACCTGATCGTCCTCGATGTCATGCTGCCAGATATCGATGGATTTGAGGTGTGTCGACGATTACGCGCCGCGGGGGTCGGGGCGCCGGTGGTGTTCCTGACCGCCCGAGACGCTACTGCGGACCGTGTCCGAGGTCTCACGATCGGTGGAGATGACTATCTGGTCAAGCCCTTTAGCGTCGAGGAGCTGGTGGCGCGAGTTCGCGTGGTTCTTCGTCGAAGTGGCAAGTCGGTCGAGTCGCCGGTGCTCACTTGCGGGGATCTGGTGCTCGACGACGATGCACATCGCGTGACACGTCAGCGCCGTGTTGTCGACCTCTCTCCTACCGAGTACAAGCTCCTGCGATTTCTGATGCGAAACGCGGGCCACGTCGTGAGTCGAGGACAGATCCTCGACCATGTCTGGGAGTACAGCTTCAACGGTGAGTCGACGGTGGTGGAGACGTTCATGTCTTCGCTCCGCAAGAAAGTGGACACAGTGGGACGGCCACTGATCAAGACGGTGCGCGGTGTCGGCTATCGCATCGATAGATACTGAGCGCGGATGACCCTGCGCTTACGGCTTTGCGTCGCTGCCGGACTCCTGCTCGTAGTACTGGGGGTCGCTGGATACGTCCTGATTGGGACGGTCGAGGCATCCCAGCTTCAGCAAATCGATCAAGAGTTGCAAACGGCTCTCCCCGCGGCGGCGGTTTTGAGAGGCCCTGGTACTTCCCTCGCGCCTCGGCCGCCTTTGGCGACTCACAGCACACTCAGTGACGTCTACGTCGCCTTCATCGCAAACGGTCATCGAAACGTATCGCTGGATCCGGCATTGGCTGGGAATGACGCTCCACGTACACCAAGAACTCTTTCAACTTTGGGGAACACGACTCTGCGGCCCGTGACGGTGGGCTCGTTGTCAGGACCAGAAAGATGGCGTGCCGTTCTGATCTCGCGGCCTGGGACGACCCAGCAGGTTCTCGTGGCAGTATCTTTGACGCGGGCAGATGCCACCGCCGGAAAGTTTCGCTTAGCCGTCATTGCGACAGGTGCTGTTTTGTTAGCCGTCCTTGCGGCCGCCGCTTTTTGGGTGGCCCGGCTCGGCCTCCGTCCGATCGCCGAAGTCACCGAGGTGGCGGACTCCATTGCGGCTGGCGCTCGGTCCCGGCGGATGAGATCACCTCGTTCAGGCACCGAAGCCGCGCATCTGGCTCGAGCCTTCAACGTCATGCTCGACGAACAAGAAGCACTCGAGGCCCGGCTCCGTCAGTTCGTAGCCGATGCGTCGCACGAGCTGCGAACCCCTGTGGCAGCCATCCAGGGGTTTCTTCAACTGTGGCAGCAGGGCCACCTGCGAGAAGGCCCGAAGTTCGACGACGCAGTGCGTCGAATCGGACAGGAGAGCGCCCGCATGGCTGGGCTGGTGGAGGACCTGTTGACGCTGGCCCGGCTCGACGAGGGCCAACCTTTGGCACGCGACAAGCTTGATCTGGTTCCGCTTGTCGACGATGTCGTCCTTGCCGCCTCCTCGACTCATCCGTCACGCCACATCCGGATCGAGACAGACGGTAGCGCCGTCGTCATCGGCGATCCAAGGGCGTTGCGTCAAGTAATCGCAAACTTGGTCACAAACGCCCTGATCCACACTCCATCGACCGCGTCGGTGACAATACGCACCACTTCTTCTTCGGGCTCGGTGCAACTGGAGGTGGCCGACACCGGACCCGGCATGGACGCTGAAAGCGCGGCCCATGCCTTTGATCGCTTTTGGCGGGGAGACACGAGCCGATCGCGATCGGGATCTGGCTTGGGATTACCAATCGTGGCGGGCATCGTGGCCGCCCATGGCGGACAGCTCAAGATGGATACTGTTCTCGACCAGGGCACGGTGGTACGGGTATCTCTCGCAGTGGCTTAGGTGTTTGAACCAAGAGCTATAGAGGTCAAGGTCCTCCCGTGTACAAGATCCAAATGACCAGAGGAGACCGGGTTCTCCTTGGGATCTCCGCCGACGACATCGGCCTGATCGACCTGTGCACCAAGACTAGTTAGACATCGCTTGTCGGCTGGTCCTTGGGTCTGTAAAACCCCACGTCCTCGCCTTGACGGAACTGAATTCTGCTCGCAACGTGATATTCACAGACAACCCGCATGTGTCTTTCAAGGTCCTCATAGGTCGACGCTCCAGAATGTCGTCCCATGAGGAACCTGTTAGAGGCCGTTAGCCATCATTCCCGTCGCGCTGCGCCTGAAGCATATCCATCGGCGAGCTCGCGATCCCGGCACTCATCGAGTCTGCGCAAGGCGGCCCGGACCGCGCTATTGGTCAGTTGCGTTCCGGTCATCCTGGCGGCCTGCGGCAGCTCACCAGCGGCGGGATCGAGCACCAGCTCGACCACGGCCAAGTCGTCGGGCACGGCCTCTCTGACGGCATATACGAACTGCTTGAAGCAGCATGGCGTGACACTCCCGAATTTCCCCAATGGGTCGGGAGGTCCCCCTACGGGAGGCAGCGTCCCCAGCGGGACACCCCCCTCCTTCGGATCGGGAGGATCGCCGCCCGCCGGAGGCAACTTCGCCAACAACCCGAAATTTCAAAAAGCTGCGGCTGCGTGTAAGAGCCTCAGGCCCTCGGGGAGTTCCGGTTTCGGGGGGCCAGGAGGGTCGGGAGGGTTCAACAGTTCGGCGTTCGCCGCTTACCGCAATTGCCTAAAACTGCACGGTGTCACGTTGCCGACGGGAACACCACAGGGCTCCGCGAGTTCGACACCGTCCACGACGCTCAGTCAATCGAGCCCCACGGTGAAGGCAGCTTTGCAGGCCTGCGCCGCACTGCAGCCGTCGGCCTCCACCACCACGACGACGGGCTGACGATGCCAATCTCCAGCAGGAGCTACACGAAGGGACGACATATCCGATGAGATTCGGCAAGCGATTGATCAAACGCAGGTCGTTTGTCTGGTATACGGTCCTGGGGTTAGCCGTTGCGGCGGTGACCACACTGGGCCTGGAGTCGATCTACGGCGCCTCCTCGGCAAGTCCCTCGACGGCGAGGACGGTGACCGTACAGCGCGGCACTGTGCAGTCGAGCGTCTCAGCCTCCGGCAATGTGAGCGCTGCCACCTCGGATTCGGTCAGCTTCCAGACCAGCGGGACCTTGACCGCCGTTGACGTCACGCTGGGACAGAAGGTCACGGCCGGCCAGACGCTCGGCACCCTGGATCCCACGAGTGCTCAGGCGAACCTGGCGTCGGCCCAGGCTGCCTTGAGCGCGGCCCAGTACACCCTCTCGTCGGCCCAGCAAGGAGGCTCGACTGCGCAGATTGATCAGAACAAGGCGACGTTGGCATCGGCCCAGAACCAGCTCACATCGGATCAGAACCAGTTGGCCACCGACGAGACCAACCTCAGCACCGCTCAAAGCAAGCTAACTGCTGACCAAGCTCTCGGTTGCCCGGCATCGTCTGGTTCTACCTCGTCTGGATCGGCGTCGTCTGGAACTGCCGGCTCGACGACGAGCGGGTCTGATACGGCGGTGACTCTCTCTGGCACAGTCGATCCCGGCGGCATCGACACCACCTACTACTTCATGTACGGCACCACGGTCGCCTACAGTTCCGCCACACCCAGCGCCGATGCGGGGTCGGGAACGACCAGTGTCCAGGTGAGTGCCACGGTCACGGGATTGACCCCTGATACGACCTACCTCTATCGCCTGGTGACGGTCAACTCGGCCGGCACCTCCGTCGGCGTCGGTCAGACCGTCAGCACGGCGGCGAGCGCGTGCGTGGTGGACCAGGACACGATCGCCTCGGACCAGCAAACGATCACCAAGGACAAGGCGACCGTGACGGCACAGCAGGACAGTGTCGCGGCGACTACCGCCGGGGACGTCGTTACCCCTTCTACGATCGCCCAGGACCAGGCGCAAGTAACCCAGGACCAGGACACCGTCACTGCCGATCAAAAGGCGGTCGACGAAACGACCCTCACCGCACCGGTGAGCGGGATCGTGACGTCGGTCAACGACGTTGTCGGCGACAGCGTCACCGGGGGCAGTTCGTCTTCGGGTTCGTCGGCCTCGGGATCGAGCGCCAGTTCCACCGGTTCGACGGGGTCGACTGGTTCCACCGGGTCAACCGGGTCAACCGGGTCAACCGGGTCCACCACTTCGACCGGTTCGACCGGTTCGACGTCCACCGCGTCGACCGGCTCGTCCAGCTCGTCGGACTCCTCCGCGTTCGTCACCATTCAGGACATGGGCACTCTCGAGGTGGTCGCCGGTTTCGCTGAAGCCAACATCTCCAAAATGGCTGTTGGCGAGACGGCTACGGCCACTCTTCCTGCGTTGCCCAACACCACGGTGGCGGGAACGGTCGTCGCCGTCTCCCCGACATCGACCGTGGTCAGCAATGTAGTGACCTACGACGTGACCATCGCCTTGCAGAGCCCACCCTCGAGCGTAAGAATCGGGATGACCGCCGACGTGAGCGTCGTCGTCCAGACAGCCAGTGATACCCTGGAGTTACCGAGCGCAGCCATCACTACCACCGGACCCATCTCCACTGTCACGGTCCTCGCCAACGGCAAGCAGACGGTCACCACGGTCACGACCGGCCTGGTGGGCGACTCGACCACCCAGATTCTGAGCGGAGTGAGCGTGGGTGAGGTCGTGGTCGAGCCCGTGGCCTCGGTGTCAGCGTCGAGCACGACCGGTAGCAGCACATCTGGTGGTGGCTTCCCGGGTGGTGGTGGTGGCTTCCCGGGTGGCGGAGCCGGGATCCCGTGATGCCCTCAGTCGCTGAGGCGCACGTTGGTGGCCGCTTGAGAATCGAGCACCCCGTCATCGCCATGCGCAACGTGGTCAAGGACTACCGAATGGGTGATACCGACGTCCACGCGCTGCGGGGTATCTCGCTCGAGATCATGCAAGGCGATTTCGTGGCCATTATGGGCACGTCGGGGTCCGGCAAGTCGACGCTCATGAACATCGTGGGTTGTCTCGACGTCCCGACGCGGGGTCACTACTGGCTGGACGGTGTCGATGTTCGCACGCTTGACGATGACGATCTGGCTCGGATACGGAACCGCAAGATCGGCTTTGTTTTCCAGAGCTTCAATCTGTTGCCGCGCATGTCGGCGATCGCCAACGTCGAGCTGCCTCTCGCCTACGCCGGGGTGCACCCCAAGCAACGGCGAGCCAGGGCCGCCCGGGCACTTCAGGCCGTCGGGCTCGGGGAACGCATGCACCATGTCCCGAGCGAGATGTCCGGCGGCCAACAGCAACGCGCCGCCGTGGCCCGGGCCATTGTGACCAACCCCGCTTTGATCCTGGCGGACGAGCCCACCGGGAACCTCGATACCGAATCGAGCATCGATGTGATGTCGGTATTCGATACGCTGCATTCTCAGGGGCGAACGGTGGTGCTGATCACCCACGAAGATGATATCGCCGCCTACGCGCAGCGCATCGTCAAGCTTCGTGACGGACAGATCGTCGATGATCACCGTCAAGACGCCTCGGGAGCACACAGCACACATGTGGCCCACGCTGAGGCCGGTCAGGGTGTGTTCCGATGACCCAGCGAGACATTTTGCGCATGGCGCTCGGAGGGGTCACGTCCAACAAGCTGCGCTCGTTGCTGACCATGCTCGGAGTGCTCATCGGGGTGTCCGCGGTGATCATCTTGGTGGCGGTGGGCACGGGCTCCTCCCGGGCGGTTGAGGCCCGTATCGACGCCCTCGGGACCAATACCTTGACCGTATTCAACACGGGAAGATTCGGCTCAGGGGTCTCTTCCACAGGTACTCAGTCACAGAAGGCAAGTCTGACCATCGCCGACGTCCAGAAGATCTCCGATCCCAACAACGCGCCCGACGTGGCCTCGGTGTCGCCGGTGCTCTCCACTTCGGTCACCGCCACCTATGAGGGAGCCACCTACTCCACGACGGTCACCGGCTCGACCCCTTCGTATCTTAAGGCCAGCGATTACACCGTCGCCTCGGGGAGAGCCATCTCGAGCGCCGATGTCTCGCGCCATGCTCAGGTGGTCGACATCGGCGCTTCTGTGGCCAGCAATCTCTTCGCCACGGGATCCAACCCCATCGGCAAGCAGATCACCCTGGGCTCGTCGAACTTCCTCGTGGTGGGCGTGCTCGCTTCCAAGGGGTCCACCGCCGGCCAGAACCAGGACGCGGTGGCCATAGCTCCCTACACGGCGGTTCAGGATCAGCTCACCGGGGAGTCCCAGTCCTTCACGGAGCTCCTCGTCCAAGGAAAATCCTCGTCGACCCTCACTCTGGCGCAGAACGAGGTCGAGAACATCCTCGCTGCCCAGAATGACACCACGGTGGCCAACCTTCCGTTCCAAGTCCTGAACCAAGCCAGCTTGTTGTCCACCGCCACATCGACAACGAGCACCCTGACCGTGTTGCTAGGGGCCGTGGCGGCGATCTCGCTTCTCGTCGGAGGTATCGGTGTTATGAATATCATGCTGGTGAGTGTCACGGAGCGGACCCGAGAGATCGGGATTCGCAAAGCCGTCGGTGCTCCGAAGCTCGCCATCCTCTCCCAATTCCTCATCGAGGCAGTCTTGATTTCGCTCGTCGGCGGTGCGGTGGGTGTCGGCCTCGGTCTGATCGGGGCGCGGTTCAAGATCGACGGCGTCCAACCCGTGGTGGCCCCTGCTTCGATCGCGCTGGCCTTCGGAGTTGCGATCGCCGTCGGGGTGTTCTTTGGCTTTTATCCCGCCAATCGCGCCGCGTCGCTTCGGCCCATCGACGCCCTGCGCTACGAGTAAAGACTGGAAGGCCACGACATGTCTGAGACCGACATCACGAGGAGTGCAATGTCCGTAACTGGGGTCGAACCCGTTACCGAGGAAGTACCTGTCACTACATCGCCTCGCCACGTGGCGACGTTAGGTTCTCCAGGGGAATCAGACGGACCGCTCGGAGACGACGATGAAGAGTGGCCGGTGCGGGGTCCGCGCAAGGGGATACGGATGCCGGTCCCCACGGTGTTGCTCCTGGCGGTACTCATTGCCGCGGGGGGACTTTGGGGTGGCGCGGCACTCCAGCGCAGCCATGGCTCGACCGCGACGTCATCGGCAGCCTCACCGTTCGCTGCATTGCGGGGCGGAGGGGCTAACGGCCTTTCTGGACTCGGCGGCACGGGAGCCCTCGGCGGTGCCACCACCGGCACCGTGACCTCGGTCAGTGGTTCCACGCTCTATGTCACGAACTCGAGCGGCAACCTGGTGAAGGTGACCGTTGGCCCCTCAGCGACGGTGAGCCGCAACGCCAAGTCCAGCCTCGGGGCGCTTCAGGTGGGTGACACCGTGGTGGTCCAGGGTTCGAAGGCAAGCGATGGGTCGGTGTCCGCCACATCGGTCTCCGCCACCGCGGCCGGCGCCACGTCGGGGTTTCCAGGATTCGGTGCCGGTGGAGGTGCAGGTTCAGGATCTGGCGGATAGCGAGTTTGACTCGGCCTCGTGTCCCACAACGGCGTTGGCGTCGTGGGCCCTGAGTGGCAATTCGACTTCGACACGAGCTTGGGAGCGTGGGGCCCCCCATCCTCGTTTCGAGCGTTGTCAAGCAGGTGCAACCACTCGCCGACGGGGCGAGTGGTGGAGGTACCGGACGGTGACTCTATTGGTTCCTGGGCGACATCGGACGACTGACGAAACGCGAATGCGGCGCCAGAGATGAGCAGAGCTCTAGACGTTCGAGGGGCTTCTCGCCGGCGCACCAGGCGGCCCGCCCGGCCAGATCACACTCCTCGGCCTTCCAATGACGAGCCTCGGCAAACACAGGCTCGTCGAACAAGACGCATCGTCCTCCTCGTGAGCGCGATTGTGGGGACGGGCGTAGTTGGCCTTGGAATCATCGCGGACCTGCACGTCCGATCCGAGTTGCGCCAGGCTCGATCGACGCTGCAGGTCACTCGGGTGCACCTGGCACTCACGGTGGGAAAGTTGTCGTCGGTGGAAGCCACCCTGGGAAAGACCACCAGCCAACGCGACGCGTTGCAGGTAGAGCTTACGACCACCTCCCAAGAGCTCGCTACGGCAAAGGCGAGCCTGTCGACCACCCAAGCCGGCTTGTCCGACGCAAACAAGAGCCTCGCGTCCCAGGGTGTCGATATTGCCAAGCTCAATAACTGTCTGGGAGGAGTGGAGCGGGCGCTCAATCAGATCGCCGTTGGCAACAACAGTGGTGCTGTCGCTTCGATCTCGGGGGTGTCGAGCAGCTGCCAGGCCTTGCAAGGACAGGGCACAGGGGGGTCGGTCTACCCTTTTGACTTTCCCGATCCCGACGTCATTCGGGTAGGAAATGTCTACTACGGCTACGCAACGAACTCCGCGGCCGGCAACATTCAACTGATCCAATCGACCGATCTCGTCCATTGGACTGTGGACGGTGATGCCCTGTCCCACCTCGCGTCGTGGGCGCACTCTGGCTACACCTGGGCGCCGGGCGTCTTCGAGCTCCACGGCACCTTCATGTTGTACTACGCGGCCGTGGACGGACTCACGGGCAAAGAATGCATCTCGGTGGCAGAGGCGACGGATCCGCGAGGACCGTTTGTGGATTCCTCGAGCGCTCCGCTGGTGTGCCAGCTCGATCTCGAGGGTTCCATCGATCCGAGCCCATTTCTCGATACCACCGGTACCCCGTTCCTCGTGTGGAAGTCACAAGGGGGAGATGGCCAACCGTCGACTATCTGGTCGCAAGAACTGACGAGCGACGGCACCGCCTTGTCTGGCGATGACCCGCATGCCCTGATCCAACCGAGCCAGTCCTGGGAAGGTGGTGTGGTCGAGGGTCCTTCCATGTTGCTATGGTCGGGCCGCTATTACCTCTTCTATTCCGCGAACGATTGGGACGGTGCCAACTACGCCATAGGCGTGGCGACGTGTCAGGGCCCAACTGGACCCTGCTCCAAGCCTCTCACTCATGCACTCCTGGGGTCGCGAGAGGCGATGTCAGGCCCTGGCGGGCCTTCATTGTTTGCTGATGAAGACGGCCAGTTGTGGATAGCCTTTCATGCGTATCTCCCGACGGCAGTGGGCTATCCCAATAGTCGTCTGCTGTTTCTTCGTCGGCTGGCCTTTTCAAACAACGTTCCCATTGTTGAGTTTACGAACTGATATTCATCGGCAACGCAATTGGCGATTCACCTACTGCAACAACGGACGCACCTGTAGGCACCACTCCGTACCAGCGATGTCTGAACTTCGCTTGGAGGTGCGCCCATTGGAGCGCTGCGTCGACAGCTGAAACTGTGTCATCTGCCGCGGTCGACCCTCTACTCGCCACCAAGCGGACCTACGATGGAGACTAGAGATCTTGCCGGGACACGAGTCGGGTCACCTGATAAGACTTTTGGGTGGCCGTTATCCCAGCAACTGCATAGAGTCGCTGCAGAAACTCCTCGATAATCGCGTCCGAGTCCTCGAGATCGCCGTCCCACACCGAAAGGCCAACAACCTCGGGCCGTCCGCCCACATCAGACTCAAGGACAACGAGTCCAACAAAGTGTGACATCTCCAAGTATTTTGGAATGAGTTCAGCGTCCAGCACGTGCTTGCACTCAGGCAGCAACTCCGGGTCGATATAGAAGGACACAGTCCTTGCTCGCATCGAGCTCCCCTCCGTTTATCGCCCATGTCCAAAGGGCATCTAGCTGATAGAAACGTCTGCGATCACTCCCCAAGTCGCAGGTAGCCCCTTCCTGGAGGGCTGGGTGCACGCCAGAGTGGCCTTGCGTCCACGCTTAGGATGTCAGGTTCGAGCGGCTCGCGGGTCTACGCGGGATCGCGAGCATCCCACGCAACTGTTGAAGAGACCCAATGGGTGATCGCATCAGGCTGGTCGTTGCGGTGCAGGTGTCTCGGCGGTTGTGCGAACGTGGCATAAGGGCGGCAACGCACTAGGACGCGCTGTTCTTCTGTCGCCATGGCCTTCACGACAGGACGGGCTTCATCGCCAAGCGGCTCACCCGACATCCGGCCGCCGACAGCCATCATCACCTCGACGACGAGGTCAGGATCACGGTCGACAGTGGCATCGGCATACACCTGGAGGTACGTGAACGGCCAGCGTTCATCGAGCACGCAGAGGCTGACCTTGGGATTGCGGGCCACGGCTCGGGCCTTACCGCGAGCGGCCATCGTGGAGACGAGGAGCTCATCGTCGTCGGTGGGAACGTAATAGACGACCGACATCGCCGGCCCGTCGTGGAGCCGGGGATAGCCAAAGACGCAGGTGCGATGCGTTCGCACGAAGGCCCGCCGCTCCGACGGCAACATGTCGCGGTCCGTGGGGGCTGTGAACGGCTCTGGGAAAAGCGGCAACAGCATCGTCCGTTACGTCCTCAGACGGATGGGTTGCGGATGGTCCCGATGCTCTTCAACCCACGATTCGAGCAAGTGTCCTCGTGGACGGGCACCTGGATGATTGGAGCCCGAAACCAACGCCGGCCGGCGTGTGCAGTGAACTCACCTACCGGTTCCGCAGGACGTTGCGTCACTGCGCCCTTCAGACCATGATCGAGATGCCGATTCGCCCCTCGGAGTCGGTAGTGCAGATTCCACCATCGATTGGTGCGTGGCGCCGCCAGTTCGAGCGGTCGCCAACGCCCACCCCTCCGCGCGGGCGTGAACACAGTTGTCATGGCGAGCTCGCTCCCTCACTCCGTGAAAAGCATTGACACTACGGCGTCGACGTGCCGCTCGATCTCGGATGGGTCGAGGGGGTCGACGCCCGAGAGAAGCCGGCACTCGGGCGCGAGGACGAACATGGTCGCACCGGCCCCCGTAAGCAGGTAATACAGGTGTACCGCCGGGACGTCTCGGACCTTGCCGGCCGAGACGAGCGGCTCAAGCATAGCGACGGCGCCCTCGAACAGGGGGCGGATGTGCTGCTCGACGAGCCACTCGAGCCGCTCGCCGTCGACCTTGCACTCCTGCATGATGATCCGGTGCAGCTGGGGATGCGCCGCTGAGAAGCGAACGAAGTCAGCCACCACGAGCTTGGCGACGGCGGTGTGCTCCACGCCCCGCAGGCCGAAGATCCGCTCGCCGAGGGACTGCGTGAGGTCGTCGAAGAGCTGCCCGACGGCGACCCGCCACAGCTCCTCCTTGCTGCCGAAGTGGTAGGCGAGCAGCGGCTGCTGGACCCCGGCGCGCTCGGCGATGAGTCGGGTGCTCGCACCTTCGAAGGACCGTTCCGAGAACAGGTCGAGGGCGGCGGCGAGGATGCGCTCGCGGGTCGCATCAGCCCCAGGGCGCTTCGTTCTGACCGCCACGCTGCTCGGCATCCGACCAACATATCAACTGAAAAGACATCTGGTTAAATAGCTGATCATGTGATAGAGATTCTCTCAGTGCTTGCAGGCCGGGGTTGTCCGGCGCCGCATCACGGGGGAGGGGAGATGTTCCGACTGCTGAACGTCGGTGGGCGCGCCGCCCTGGAGCACGCTGGAGGCGTCTACGACCTGGCGCGACTCGCCTCGGACGAGTCGCTGTCGAGCTCCCTGGCCTGCCTCGAGCGGAGCGACGAGCTGCACGCCCTCGCCCGCCACTGCCCCGACGCCGCACCCGACGGGGCCTTGGCCGACGTCGTCCTCGGCCCGCCGGTCCCCGAACCCCGCCAGGTCTTCGGCATCGGCCTCAACTACCGGAGCCATGCCGCCGAGAGCGGCATGGAGCTCCCGCCGGCTCCGCTCACCTTCACCAAGTTCCCGAGCTGCCTGGCCGGCCCGACCGCCGACGTGACGCTGTCCGGCGCCATGGTCGACTACGAGGCGGAGGTCGTCGTGGCAATCGGCGCCCGGTGCCGCAACGTCGCCGAGGACCGGGCCTGGGACGTCGTGGCCGGGATCACCGCCGGACAGGACATCTCCGATCGCCATGTGCAACTCTCCGGCTCGCCCCCGCAGTTCTGCCTGGGCAAGAGCTTCACCGGGTACGGGCCCATCGGCCCGGCCCTGGTCTCGGTCGACGCCTTCGCCGACCCCGACGACATCGCGCTGCGGTGCGAGGTGGGGGGCGAAGTGGTCCAGGAAGCGTCGACGGCGGAGCTGATCTTCGACGTGCCGAGGCTCGTGTCCTACCTGTCGTCGATCTGCACGCTGTATCCCGGCGACCTCATCTTCACCGGGACCCCGGACGGCGTGGGCATGGCCCGCGGCCGATTCCTCGTCCCTGGCGACGAGATCGTGACGCGCATCGAGGGCGTGGGCGAGCTGCGCAACCGCTGCGTGGCGTCGGACAAGGAGGAGAACTGATGGGACTGCACCGGCTCTTGGGCTTCACGACGGCCGTCCCTGACCCCGGGACGGTGGCGGGCTTCTACGGCGAGCTCGGCCTCTCCGGCGACGGCGCCGCGTTCTCGGGTAGCGACGGTGGAGCCACCGTGCGTCTGGACGAAGCGGAATTCCGGCGCCTCGTGCGTGTCGAGTTCGGCGCCGACGGCCCCGAGGACGTCGCCAAGGTGGCGGAGCGACTTACCGCCAACGGCGCCGATCCCCAGGTCGGCGAAGAAGAGGTGCGGGTGGTGGACCCCGGGAGCCGCGTCGAGCTCGTCGTGCGGGTTGCCGAGCGCACAGCGGCTCAGCCCACGGCCGCCCCCGTCGTCCCCAACGCACCGGGCGCCACCGTGCGGGCCGACGAGCGTGCGCCTGCGGTCTTCGGCTCCCCGCGTCCGCCGCGACGTCTCGGCCATCTCGTGATCGGGACGCCGACGATCGCCGCCACCCGCGATCTGCTCATCGAAGCGATCGGACTCAAACTGAGCGACGAGATCGACGGGCTCATCGCCTTCTTGCGATGCTCGCCGGACCACCACAACGTCGCGCTGGTCGACTCCCCCGTGCCGCTCCTGCAGCACTACTCCTTCGAATGCGACGACATCGACCACGTCGGGCACAACGCCACCGCGTTGCTGCGCGTCGACCCGTCCCGCCAGGCCTGGGGACTCGGGCGCCACTTCGCCGGGTCCAACTTCTACTGGTACCTGCGCGACCCGGCGGGCGCCTATCTCGAGCTCTACGCCGACATGGACCAGATCCTCGACGATGAGGCCTGGGAGCGCGGCGGCCGCACGCCCTTCGAGCCCGAGCGCGTAGCCAACAGCTGGGGGCCCGACCTCCCGCTCGAGTTCATCGTCCCGCCCGACCTCGAGCAACTCCAGAGCGCCTGGGCGTCGCGGTGAGCGAAGCGTTGCCCGCCGGCGTGGACGTCATCGTGGTAGGAGCCGGCCCAGTCGGTTGCGCCCTGGCACTGCTCCTCGGCCGGCGCGGCCGCTCCGTGCTGCTCGTCGAGCGCCACTCGGCACCGTACCCGCTGCCCCGTGCCGTCCACTTCGACGACGAGACGGCGAGGATCCTCCAGGCGTGTGGCATCGGCGCCGACCTGCCGGGGCTCACCGAGCCGGCGACCACCTACGAGTGGCGCAACGCCGAGGGGGTTCCGCTCCTTCGCTTCGAGATGCCGCTCCAGGGACGCCAAGGTTGGCCGGGCGCGAACATGTTCAACCAGCCGGACCTCGAAGCACGGCTCTTGGCGAAGGTCCAGGACTGCGCCGGCATCACCGTGTCGTGGGGGCAGACTGCGCTCGACGCCGGCAGCGATAGCGACGACGCGTGGGTCGAGCTCGAGCCGAGCGAGGGCCGAGGTGAGCGCCGTCGGGTCCGCGCCGGGTACGTCGTCGGCTGCGACGGCGCCAACAGCGCGATCCGCGACGCCTTGGGCGTCGAGTTCGAGGACCGGGGGTTCTTCTTCGATTGGTTGGTGGTCGACGTGCGGATGCAGGAGCCGCGGGTCTTCGACCCACCGAACCTCCAGGTCTGCGATCCTGCGCGCCCGACCACGGTCGTCTCGGGTGGGCCCGGTCGGCGCCGCTGGGAGTTCATGTGCCTCCCCGGGGAGTCCCTCGACGCCCTCGACGCCGAGGCGAGCGCCTGGGCATTCCTCGAGCCCTGGGACGTCCGGCGTGACAACGCCGAGCTGGTTCGCCACGCCGGCTACCGCTTCCGGGCTCGCTGGGCCACCCGGTGGCACGTGGGACGCGTCTTCCTCGCCGGCGACGCCGCGCACCAGACCCCGCCGTTTGCCGGCCAGGGGATGTGCGCCGGACTGCGCGACGCGGCCAACCTGGCCTGGAAGCTCGACCACGTGCTGGGCCGGCCGCAAGACGCAGCACTGCTCGAGACCTACGACCTCGAGCGGATCCCCCATGCCGCGGCGGTCATCGAGGTCGCCACGGAGCTGGGCAAGGTGATCTGCCTCCCCGAGGCCGAGGCTGCCGCCGCCCGCGACGAGTCGATGGCCCCCCTGGTTCCGCCCAGCGGCAGCACGCCGGCGCCGCCCATGCCGGGCCTGTCGGGCGGGATGCTCGGGCGCGGCCCGCACGCCGGGGAGCTCTTCGTCCAGGGACCCATCCGCCTCGGGGACGCCGAGGGACGCTTCGACGATGTGGTCGGAGCCGGCTGGCACCTGGTCCTGGCCGGGGCGACGGCGCAGGTTGCCGAGGCGGACGCGGCCTGGTTCCGGTCCGTCGGCGGGCGCATCGTCGCCATGGGTGCCGATTTCGAGGATCTCGGGGGGTCCTACGGGCGCTGGTTCGGCGAGCACCAGGTCGTCGCCGCGCTGGAGCGCCCCGACTTCTACCTCTACGGAACCGCCGCCACAGACGAGGAGATCGCCGGCCTGCTCGCCGACCTCCGAGCCCACTTCGAGCAGCTCCGGACGTCCCCCTCGGCCCCGGGCCCGGTGCTCGACCTCGCCTCGACGTCTGGCGGAGCGTCATGACCACTGCCGTCGATCTCCGCTCCCGGGTCGTCATCGTCACCGGGTCAAGCAGTGGGATCGGCCAAGCCGTCGCCCGCCGGGTCGCTGCGTGCGGCGCGGGCGTCGTCGTCAACTCGGCGCGTTCGGTCGCTGCCGGTGAACGCTTGGCCGACGAGCTCCCCGATGCGGTCTATGTGGCCGGCGACATCGCCGCGCCCGACACGGCGCTGGCGCTCGTCAAGGCGGCCGAGGAGCGCTGGGGCCGGCTCGACGGACTGGTCAACAACGCCGCCGTGACGATCGACGTCCCGTTGGAGGACGTTGATGCCGTCACCCCGGAGCACTGGGAGCGAGTGCTGTCGGTGAACGTGGTGGGGACGTTCCTCGTCTCTCAGGCGGCGCTGCCGCTGCTGCGCCGCTCCGACGACGGGTGGATCGTGAACGTCACCTCGATCGCCGGCCTGCGTCAGACCGGGAGCTCCCTGCCCTACGCGGTCTCCAAGGCGGCTGTCGACCACATGACCCGGATCCTGGCCAAGGTGGCCGGCGGGCGGGTGCGGGTCAACGCCGTCGCGCCCGGGCTGGTCGACACCCCGTGGACCGGGGACTGGGCGCTGCAGCGCGACCTCGTGACCGCGGCGGCGCCGCTGGGACGGATCGCCAGCCCGGAGGACATCGCCGACGCCTGCCTCGGGATCGTCGGCACGGCGTACCTGACGGGTCAGACCGTCCTGGTGGACGGCGGTCTCGGGCTCGTGATGTGAACGTCGGCAACGGCAGCGAACCAGAGGGGAAACAGTGCAGGAGAAGGTGACGACCGAGGTGCTCGTGGTGGGTGGCGGAGGAGCCGGCCTCACGGCTTCGATGCTCCTCTCGAGGATGGGCGTCGACCATCTGCTCGTCAGCGCGATGGCGACGACGTCGATCCTGCCCAAGGCGCACGTGCTGGGGCAGCGCGCCATGGAGGTGCTCGACGACTGCGGGGTTGCCGACGCCATCTACGCCGTCGGCACGCCGCCGGAACAGCTGCGGCGCACGATGTTCTACGCCGGCTTCGCCGGCCACCCCGATGCTGGACGCGTCCTCTTCGCCCAGGAGACCTGGGGCGCCGGCGGGGACGACCCCGACTGGGTAGCGGCCAGTCCCAAGCTGACGACGAACCTCCCGCAGATTCGCCTCGAGCCGCTCATGAAGGCCCGGGCGGAGGAGCTCGCACCTGGGCGTGTCCGCTTCCACCACGAGCTCACCGGTCTCGAGGAGGTCGAGGGCGGGGTACTGGCGTCGGTGCGCGACCTCGACGAGGGCCGCTCCTACGAGGTGCAGGCTCGCTACGTGCTCGGCTGCGACGGCGGACGCACCGTCGGGAAGCTCGTGGGGATCGAGCTCCAGGGCGTCATGGAGTTGAGCCGGACGGTCACCTTCCACCTGGCAGCGGACCTCTCCCCGTGGGCCAAGGACCCCGACGTCCTCCTGCGCTGGGTGTGGTGTCCTAGCACGGGCAAGTTGGTGGTGCTCGCGCCGATGGGCCCCACGCGCTGGGGCGGCGAGAGCGAGGAATGGGTCGCCCACATCCTCTACGACATCGACGACCAGGCGGCATTCGATGACGCCACAGTGCTGGAGGATCTGCACTTGTCGCTCGGCATCGGTGACTACCCGCTGGAGGTCGAGCTCATCACCCGCTGGACCGTCGGCGGGGTCCTCGCCGACCGTTTCCGCGCCGGCCGGGTCTTCGTCCTGGGGGATGCCGCGCACCGCCACCCGCCGACGGGCGGCCTGGGCCTGGTGAGCGCCGTCCACGACGCCCAGAACGTGTGCTGGAAGCTGGCCCTCGTGCTCCGCGGCGTGGCCGGGGAAGGGCTGCTCGACACCTACGAGCCTGAGCGCCGGCCCGTCGACGAGCGCAACGTCGGCCGCTCTCTGGAGAATGCCCTTGGCTACCTCGTGATGAGCCAGGCCATGGGCGTCGATGACATGACGGCAACGCCCGAGGAGCGCTGGGCGCGTATCGCCCGGTTGTGGAGCGACGCGCCGGAGGACGCCGAGCACCGTCGGACGGTGCGCGCCCTCATGGCGGCCCAGTCACAGGAGTTCCACGAGCACGACGTGGAGTACGGCTACACGCACCGCTCGGCCGCCGTGGTCGACGACGGCAGCCCCGAGCCGCCCGAACGCGATTTCCGCCTGTTCTTTTCGTCGACCCATCCGGGCTGCCCGCTCCCGCACGCCTGGCTGGAGGACGACGACTTCGTCCGCCGCTCCACGCTGGATCTCGTGGCCGTCGACCGGTTCGTCCTCATCGCCGGCGAACGCGGCCAGGCGTGGAAGGAGGCCGCGCTCAAAGTGGGGGCCGAGCTCGGGGTCGAGCTCGACGCGTGGTGTGTCGGGCACGCCGGTGGTGACCTGCGTGACCCGCGCCTGCGCTTCGAGCGGGTGCGGGAGTTCGGCCCGGAAGGGGCCATCCTCGTCCGCCCCGACCGCTGCATCGCCTTCCGCTCCCTCGGCGCCATCGACGACCCGCAGGCGGCGCTGCGCGACGCTCTGCTCCATGTGCTGGCGAGGACGTCGTGACCGGTGGGTGGATCGACGTCCACCACCATCTCCTGCCGCCGCTTCTGGTCGAGGTCATGGACGCCGCCGGCATGGTCGAGGTGGCCGGACGCGAGCGCCCCGAGTGGAGTCCGCACCTCTCGTTGGAGGTCATGGACCGCCAGGGCATCGACACCGCCCTGCTCTCGGTGTCGGCCACTGGGGTGCACTTCGGTGACGATGCCGCGGCCCGACGGCTCGCGCGGGCTTGCAACGAGTACGGCGCCGAGCTCGTGGCCGACCACCCCGCTCGGTTCGGCTACTTCGCCTCGCTACCCCTGCCCGACCTCGACGCCTCCCTCGCCGAGGTCGAGCACGCCGTGGACGTGCTCGGCGCCGAGGGGTTCGTCCTCCAGAGCTCGAACTCCGACGGGTCCTACGTGGGCGACGCGCGGTTTGATCCGCTCCTGGCCGAGCTCGACCGTCGGGCGGCCCTCGTCTTCGTGCATCCGGCGATCCCGCGCACGCCGATGCCCACGCCGGGCGGCACGGTGCCATACCTGGTGAGCCGCTTCTCGCTCCTGTGGATGGTCGATGCCGAGCTGGCGGAGCGGGCACCCCAGGGAGCGGTCGCTTACCTGGCCCGGCTGTACTACGACACCGCGCTCTCGGCCAACCCCCACGCGCTGTCATCCTTGGCCGAGCTCGTGGGCTGGGACCACGTCGTCTTCGGGAGTGACTATCCGTTCGCGCCCGAGCTGGCGGCGCAGCTGTCCATCGCCAGCCTTGAGGGAGACGGCCGCTTCGACGCCGAGAGTCTCGAGCTCGTTCGGGGGAGGAACGCGCTCGGGCTGCTCGCCGGGACCAGCGGTCGCTTCGCCTACAGCCAGCCCTAACTCCGGTGGCTCACGGTGCGAAGCGGGGGATCGTGGCCCGCGATCAGCTCATCGCCGCCGGCATCCAGACCGCCACTGATGCCGGGGCGACCGCCTCGTGCCAGAGTGATCGCCGAAGGAGTCGAGGATGGCGACAGCGTCGAACCACGAGCCGTCTCTGACCAGAGACGACGGCGAGTCTCGCGGCTCACCGGATCGCCCGCGGGTCTTCGTCCTCATCATCAACCCCGTCTCGGGCGGAGGGAAGGCGGGTGGGCGGGAATTCCTCCGCCTCTGCCGGGATCGGGGTATCGAGCCGCTGTTGGTCCGGCCCGGGGAGGACATCGCTGCGGTGGCTCGAGCGGCGGTGGACGGAGGCGCCGAGGTGATCGGAATGGCTGGCGGCGACGGGTCCCAGGCGGCTGTGGCGCCTGTTGCCGCCGAGCACGACCTGCCCTATGTATGCATCCCAGCCGGGACGCGGAACCATTTCGCCGCTGACCTCGGGGTTGACCGGAGCGACGTCACAGGAGCGCTCGACGCATTCGAGATGGGCACCGAGCGCCGTGTCGACCTTGCCAGGGTGAACGGCCGGGTGTTTGTGAACAACGCCTCCATGGGCGTGTACGGGAAGCTGGTGCAGCAGCAGGCCTATCGGAATGCGAAGCTCCGGACGGCTATCGAAATGTTGCCCGAGCTCATCGGACCGGAGACGGAGCCTTTCGACCTCCGTTTCACAGGCCCCGACGGCTCGAGCTTTCCCAACGCCCAGCTCCTGCTCGTGTCCAACGACCCCTACGAGATCGATCGGCCTGCTACCCGGGGGACACGGGGGCAGATGGACCGGGGACGGCTCGGCGTGGTCGTGGTGCACATGGCTCCGCCTCTGCCACGGTGGAGGGAATGGACAACGGCGACGTTCCGTGTCGACTCTGCGAAACCTATCGGGGTCGGACTGGACGGTGAGGCCGTGATCATGAACCCCCCTCTGCTCTTCGAGTCCTGGCCCTCGGCGCTCCGAGTCCGCGTCGTTGCCTCTCGGGGTCCTCGGTCTGCCCTGACGCGCACCAGGCGCCTCTCTCCGCCTCTGCGATAGGGGCGGGCGAGCCCCTCAGGTTGGGATGCCCGTCCGGGGAGCGGTTCGACCAGCGGCAGCTCGCGGCTCGATCGTCTCCCTGCTCCTCGGAGGCTCGACGCTCCCGCGTCCAGGCCGCTGCGCTCCCAGAGGCTCAGGCATTCGGGCCCTTGACAGGGAGCAGAAGTGATTGCATAATCGATTCTGTGATAAGTCATCAGTTCTGTAAGGGGTCCGTCCCACAGGCACGACTCTCCACCAGGAATTGACCACCTCACAGAAAGGCAAGACTGTCATGCTCAAGTCACTCAGCACCTCCCTGATCCTTCGCGGCCTGCTGGCCGTGGCCATCGGGGTCGTGGCCCTCGCCTGGCCGGGGGTCACCGTCCTCGCCCTGGTCGTCGTCTTCGCCGTCTACGCCTTCATCGGGGCCGGCCTCCAGGCGATGCAGGCGTTCAGCAGCCGCACCGCCGGGCCCGTCTTCGGCCACCTGCTCCTCGGACTGGTCGACGTCGCCGCCGGTATCGTCGCCGTGGCCTGGCCCGGGCCCACCGCCCTGGTCCTCGTGTTGGTGGTCGCGAGCTGGGCCATCGTCACGGGCGCCCTCGAGATCGCTGCCGCCTTCGGAAGCAGCGAGGAGGCCGGGACCCGCGCCATGTTCGTCCTCGGTGGCTTGGCGTCCGTGGCGTTCGGACTGGTCCTCTTCGCCCGGCCCGGGGTGGGCGCCATCACCCTTGCCCTGTTGTTCGGCCTGTTCAACCTGATCTCGGGCAGCTGGGTGTTCGTGCGCGGCATCGAGCTGCGCCAGGCCCGTGCAACGGTGCACTCCCTGGTCTCCCCGTCCAAGACGAAGAGCGTCGCCTGAGTGGGCGACCCCAGGGATCCAGTGGCAGACGGCGGGCGCCGATCGAGCGCCCGCCGTCTGGCGTGGCTGGGGTGGAGCATCTCTCTACGATGAGATCAGAACTGATCACCGAGTTCCAGAAGGAGGGACGGCAGTTGACCGCTTCGTCAGCAGTCGGGGCGCTCCCGACCAACCGCCTGGATCGTCGCAAGGCTCGCACGCGGCAAGCTCTCGTGGACGCCGCCGTCCGCCTGATCGCCGAGGGCCGGGGAGAACGTGCGAGCATCCAAGAGATCACCGAAGCGGCCGATATCGGCTTCGGATCGTTCTACAACCATTTCGAGAGCAAAGAGCAGTTGTTCGAGACCGCCTCGAGTGAAGTGCTCGAACGCTGGGGGAGCGCGATCGACAGGGCCTGCGCCGGGATCTCCGATCCCGCAGCGGTCTTCTCCCTCTCACTTCGGATCTCGGCACGGCTCGGCTGGACGCATCCCGAGGTCGGGCAATTCATCACCGGCGCCGGCCTGGATCTCCTCGATGCTCCCGGCGGCCTGGCGCCACGCGCCCTTCGGGACATCCAGGCCGGTCAAGCGGTCGGGCAATTCACCGTGGGCGATGCGGGCGTCGCTCTGAGCGCCGTAGCTGGTGGTCTCATCGGGTTGCTGCGAAAGCGCCAGAGCGATCCTGAGGGAGTACCCGAGACCTCGGTGGATGAGCTCGCCGAAGCGTGCCTCCGGCTGCTCGGGCTTCCCCCCGCCAAAGCCAGACGCCTTGCCGGATTGCCCCTTCCGGCTACCGAGCCCTGGTAACGAGGCGGTGACGCCGGCCCCTGTGGCACCGAGGACCCGAGCCGAGATGCTCGAGGCCGGCCGGGCGTTGCGGTCCCGGGTGCCCCGGCGCAGTCATGGTGGCTGGCGACCGGCCCCCGACCGCCCCGATCCTCTTGACATCCTGGATGGGTCGAACGCGACCCGTCTGCCCGAGCTGGTTCCGGTCCGCAACGGTCGGATGATGGCATCGCCATTCGCCTTCTACCGGGGCGCTCCGGCGGTCATGGCGGCAGATCTCTCTCGGACGCCAGCAACGGGCATCCAAGTGCAGATCTGCGGCGACGCCCATCTTCTCAACTTCGGCACGTTCGCCACTCCCGAACGCAACCAGGTATTCGACCTCAACGACTTCGACGAAACCCAGGTAGGACCCTGGGAATGGGACATCAAACGTCTGGCTGCCAGTTTGGTGGTGGCGGCGAGAACGGCCGGCCTCGCCGATGGCGATGGGGTGACAGCCGCGCAGGGCTGTGGCGCCGAGTACCGGACCGAGATAGCGACGATGGCGGAGCTCTCTGCTTTCGAGGTGTGGCACTCCCGGCTCGACGTGGACGCGATCATCGCCGGCGCTCCCGACAAGCCGGCCCGCACGCTTGCCAAGCGGAGCGTGGCCAAGGCACGGCAACGCACCAGTCTTCAGGCCTTAGCCAAGCTCACGACGGTCCGGGGCGGTCGCCGAGTCATTGTGGAAGATCCACCCGTGGTGGTCCGCCTGAGCGACGTGCAGCTCGAGCAGGCTCGGGGATTCGTCAAGGCTTATCTGGCTACTCTCGATCCGGACCGCACCTTGTTGTTGGATCGCTACGAGTTCGTCGATGCCGCCATGAAGGTTGTGGGCGTCGGAAGCGTCGGCACCCGCTGCTTCGTGGTGCTGTTGGCGGGCAAGGCGGATCTCGATCCTCTTTTCCTCCAGGTCAAAGAGGCCCAGGCTTCTGTCTTGGCGCCGTATGGGGGCGGGCCCCGCTATAGGAACCAGGGCAAGAGGGTCGTGGTCGGCCAGCGCATCATGCAGGCGGCGAGCGATGCTTTCCTGGGCTGGGCGCGCGCCGATGGCTTCGACACCTACGTCCGCCAGCTACGGGACATGAAAGGGTCGGTGCCTCTCGAAGTGGCGCGGCCCGATGACTTGATCCTGTACGGGCGTCTGTGCGGCGCCGCGTTGGCCCGAGCCCATGCGCGGGCAGGCCAGCCAGCGCTCCTCGCCGGCTACGTGGGGTCGAGCACGGTGTTGGACGAAGCGCTGGCTGCGTTCGCCGTGGCCTACGCCGATCAGAACGACGGGGACTACGAGTCGTTTCTGGACGGCATCAGGTCGGGGCGTGTCCGCGCTGAACCCGGACGTTGACCGTACTTTCGGCGTGGCGGGTCAGCCTGAACAGACGCAACGGGCGTGATCGCATCATGATGAACGGGCGACGCAGAGTCCTTGGCCCTGGGTTGCTAAGCCCGTCCACATCCCGCGCAGGGAGCCTCACCGCTTGGAGGCTCACGGTGATCGACGCTTTGCCGTCGCCGGAACACCCGTGTCCGAGCGAGGTGTCCAGTTATCCGACCAGGTAGTAGCCCATTTTTGTCTCGCCGACTAGCACTCTCACATCAAGAGTGCTAATAATTGAGACCAGTCATTACAGCTTGAACTGCGACGCGGACCTGGGTACGTAAACCGCACTTTGGGAGGTGATGATCATGGCTCTGGTTCGCAGTGACCCCTTCCGTGAGCTCGATCTCTTGGCCCAGCAGATCTGGGGGTTGAGCAACGGATCCCGATCCCTGGCGATGCCGATGGACGCCTACCGCAAGGGCGACTCCTTCTTGATCCAGTTCGATCTGCCCGGGATCGACGTCGAATCGATCGACCTGACCGTCGAGGACAACGTGCTCACGGTCAAGGCCGAACGCCCGACGCCCCCGATGACCGAGGGCGTGGAGAAGCTCGTCGCCGAGCGCCTCTACGGAATCTTCACCCGTCAGGTGTTCCTGGGAGACAACCTCGACACCGAACAGATCGACGCCAACTACGAGCAAGGCGTGCTCACGCTGTCTATCCCCGTGGCCGCCCATGCCAAGCCTCGGCGCATCCCAATCACCCAGCGGGACAAGAAGCAACAGCTCAGCGCCTAGCCGATGCCGACAGTGGCCCGGGCAAGAGTCGTCGTTCCCGCGCTCGACCTTGTTTCCCGGGCCACCAAGTCGGATCGCTGATTCCCCGATTCGCCACAGAGGTATGCATCAGATGTCGAGATCGCTTTGTCGTGAGTACAAGCTAGTGCGGTGACATTCAAATAGCGCGCGATTGCTTAACGGCCTCAAGGGCGACCCGTCCACGGCGCACCTTGGTGATGATCTGTTTGGCCGTCTTGGTCCAGATGAACGGTGTGGGGTCTTCATTGTTGAGGTCGATATAGCCCTCGATCGCCTCGACGAGCTCGGGGACACTGCCGAAGCTTCCGCGCCGGATCCGCTTGGTCGTGATATCGCCGAACCACCGTTCGATCATGTTCAACCAGGAAGAGCTCGTCGGTGTGAAGTGAAAGTGGAAGCGCTGGTGCTTCTCGAGCCAGGCGACCACATCAGGATGCTTGTGGGTGCCGTAGTTGTCGAGGATGACGTGGACCTCTTTGCCCCTGGGAACCTCGCGGTTGATCAAGCGCAAGAACGCCAGGAACTCCTCGTGGCGGTGGCGGGCGAAGCACCGACCGATGAGCTCACCGGTTAGGACATTGAGGGCGGCGAACAATGTGGTGGTGCCGTGACGCTTGTAGTCATGGGTGATCGTCCCTGAGCGCCCCTGCTTCATCGGCAGGCTCGGCTGGGTGCGGTCCAGGGCCTGGATTTGGGATTTCTCGTCGAAGCTGAACACGATGGCGCCGTCGGGTGGGTTCATATAGAGGCCCACCACGTCGATCAGCTTGGACTCGAAGTTCGGGTCGTTCGAGACTTTGAAGGTCTTGACCAGGTGAGGTTTGATGCCTCGCGCCTTCCACTCCCGCTGGACCGTCGTTCGTGACAACCCACAGTGTTCGGCCATGGTGCGGTTCGACCAGTGGGTGGCGTCAGGAGGTGTCGTGTGCAAGGTGTCGTTGATCATCAGATCGATCTGTTCCTGGCTGATGACCGGCTTTCGTCCCCGGCCTTCGTGCACCTCGCCCACCCAGTCGATCCCGTCGGTTTCGAAGTGGCTCCGCCATTGAAGGACCGTCGACCGCGACACCCCGAGCATCTCGGCGATCTTCGTGTTTGCCACACCGCCTGCAGGCGTGTCGGGTTTCACCTGAGGGCCCCTCGGGTTCCGGCGCGTGATTCTTCCGTTCACTGGGAACAGCGCGCGGCGGACCTGGAGCGTCACCACGATGGGAGGCACGTCCAAGGTGGTCCAGGAAGGTCCTGGGGGTGGGTGACGCCTCATTTCCAGCCGCGTTCCCCACACGCGAAGCGGTTCAGAGCACAGCGTGAGTCGCCGAGGGTTTACAACTGAATAGCTGAAAGAACACGGGACCACGAACGTGGTCCCGTGTTCTTTTTGACGTCATGGTTGCGCCCCATCCTCATCCGTATCCGGCTGAGGAAAATCGCCCTTGCGTCCACGACCTCGCCCGAACTTGTCGGACTGGCTTCAGCGCTCGTACTTGCCGGGTTCAGCGATGCCGAGATCGATGACCGGCTCCTCGGACACTTGCGAATTGGCAGACACCCAATGAATCGTTATGACGCGAACCTCGCGATGTCTCTCGATCGGTCGGCGTGACGTCAGCGGATCGACCGTGAGCACGATGGTTGAAGTGCCCAGGTCAGCAACATCCTCCGGGCTGCTGATTCCACGAGGTGCTCCAGATTTAGGCGTTGCCTCCGTCGACGATGCGACGACCGGATAGAACAGTTGCGACGATCTTGATCAGATGCGACCGTGAGCCGGGCGCCCAGGGTCGAAGTCCCATCTGGGTGACTCGGTCGATCTCGGAGGGGTCGAGGATCTCCTCGGCAGTACCGACCATTACCACGCTCCACCCCGTCTCGAATATCGAATGGATGGCGTCAGCCTCGAAGGCCACCGTTGCGTTGCGAATGGCCGCATCGAGCTTGGTACCTTCGCCGGTACGGAACACCACTGCACTGTCAAGCACCGCGAAGTTGACCGGGAAGATGATTGGAGCCGCTTCGGATGTCACGGCCACCCGGCCGACTTGTACAGACCGCAGGAGGCGCAGGCATTGATCGGCGTCGAGGATCTCCAGCCCGGCTCGGTCAAGCGGCACCCCGCCAGTATGTCCCGAGGAGGGCCGAGACCGATCCAAGGGCCTCCGACGGCTCTTGCCAAAACGCTTTGGCATGCCTGTGGGAGGACGGCGGGTAGGGGAGTGAGTGCTTCCAGTGCCCCATGCCGTCCGGTATCGCCAAATCGAGGTGGTTCAAGATCCCTTTGCGGCTGACGGGCGCCCGGGCCTGCGCATGGCCACGCCGGCTTTCAACAGGGCCTGGCGGACCGTCTCGGGATTGACCTGGAGTTCCTTGCCGATCGAGGCACAGGAGCGTCCCGAGGCGTAGGAAGAGGCCGCTCGCTGGATGTGGTCCGGGGTCAGTACCCGCCCACGCCTAGAAACCTGGCGACGTTCGAGGAGGGCCAAGACGGTGGTCCGGTGAATCGAGTGCTTGCCGGCCAAGGCGAGTGCCGTCGCTCCGGGGCACGGGCAGCGTTGTCTACCAGCTCTCGGTGCCGGGCCCGCCCTTGAACGGACCCGCTACGTCGGAGGTGATCCACCCGCCGTAGAAGCCGCCGGGCTGGGGTTCGATCTGCTCGTCGTCGACGAAGCATGCGTCCATGCGGCCGGCGTAGAAGGCCACGTAGCCGGCGATCGGGGCGAAGGCGGCGCTCGGGTGGTCGTAACCCCAGGCGGCGTCGGCCTCGACCCGTCCGCCGGCGTGCACATCGAAGTAGTGGGCAGTGCCCTTCCACTCACAGAACGATCGCCGATCGCTGCGCACCAGGACGCCTGGTTGGATGTCATCGGGTGGCAGGTAGTAGTTAGGCGGATGGCTCGTCTCGAGCACCCGGAAGGCGCCGGTCGTGTCCGCAATAGTCTCCTCACCAAGCTGCACCCGGATCCGATGGGGGACCGGCTCGAGGCGTGGTGGACGGGGGTAAGCCCAAACCGACTCCATGCCGGGTCCGACCGGGTCGGGCCGCGGTCGCTGCGAGCTCGTGACCTTGTTCGTGATCTGCCCTGGGTCGGAATCACCCCGAACGGGGTCTTCGGGGATGCGGACTTCACCAGCCGAGGCCTCTACTCGTGTGCGCAGTCGGCGAAGATTGCCTCGCCAGAGTGCGGCAAGGACCGGTCGTGCCACCCAGGCGCCGATCGTCCGTCCCAACCACCAGGGGAAACGAAGTCGCTCTTCCCACCGGATTGTCGTGGCCGTCCCCGGACCGTCCTCCAGGTAGAAGTGACCCGAGCCGGCCACGAGTCCCCGGTGTGTCACCGCCATCCTCGACCCTGGCTCCCAGTCAGTGATCTCCATGACGTCGGTCAGCCGGATCGGCCCCACCCTGGTGTCGCACTCGAAGGTGGTGCCGACCCCTCGCCGCCGATCCCCGACGAACCGGATGGCAGCAGCATCGCGCATCCGCTCGACGTGATCCTCAATCCGTTCCAACTCGGCCCATACCGTCGGACGCGGCACACCGACTGCGATCGAGACGGCCACGACCACTCCTGACTCTGTCACCGGCCACCCCGGTCATCGTCGTCGACAGCAAGTCCGACGTCGTCCATGCGTATTCCCCCCACGGTCATAGTGCGATCCGGCCATTCTCGATGGTCGCAAGTCGGCGCGCCTCGTCGTACCGTGCCAGTGCTTCGCGCCGCTCGTGCGCGTGGTCAACGACAGGTTCGGGGTAGTCACCCTCGGGCGAGGACAGACCATCCTGGATGCCGTGGGCCAGGGAGGTTGTCGAATCCCCGAGGTAGCGGTGGACATACCCGCCGCCCGGGTCGAAGCGCTCTTGTTGAATGCGAGGGTTGAACACCCGGTGGAACGGGGCGGCATCGGTCCCGGTCCCGGCCACCCACTGCCAGTTGTGCTGGTTAGAGGCCAGGTCCCCATCGACCAGGTGCCACATAAACCATCGTGCCCCCAGACGCCAGTCGATGTGTAGATCCTTCACGAGGAAGCTCGCCGCGACCATGCGAACACGGTTGTGCATCCACCCCTCGGCCAAGAGCTGGCGCATCCCGGCGTCGATGAGCGGATAGCCGGTCTGACCGGTGGCCCAGGCCCGGAACCGGTCCCGCGCCCGCTCCCCGGTGTCCCAGTGCAGGTGGTTGCCAAAAGCCTGCAGAGGTTGGCGCGCCGAATCGGGCCGATGCCACAGGACGTCGGCGTAGAATTCCCGCCAAGCGAGTTCGCTCCGCATCCGGTCCGCGCCGCTCCCCGTTGTCATCCGCTCGAGCACGGTGCGGGGATGGATGCACCCGAAGCGCAAGTACGGCGACAGGCCGGAGGTGCCTGCCATCGCGGGGCGGTCGCGGTCATCGGCGTAGGCCTGCAGAGCGCCGGCCGCAAATTGTTCGAGCCGGCCCCTAGCCTCGGCGGGACCGGCCGCCGGCAAACGGGCGATCGCCTCGAGCGGGAGGCCCTCCCACCATGCCGGCAGCTCCCCCTGGCCGGGCACCGCCACGCCTGCCTCGATGTCATCCGCGATCGCATCGCTCGGCGCACCCACGAAGTGGGCGACCGGCGCTCGCGTCGGCAGCTCCCAACCCAGGTCCTCCCAGGCCCGCCTGAAGGCGCTGAACACGCGCAGCGGCGAGCCGGATTTGGCGCGCACCGTACCCGGCGCCACCGCGTAGGGCGAGTCCACAGTGAGCAGACCACGGCCGGCGGTGGCCAAGGCCTCGGCCACGGCGCGGTCGCGTTCGGCGCCATAGGGGCCGAAGTCGGCTGTAGCTGCTACTACCGAGGCACCGACTTCCGCGGCGACGGCCGGCACCACCTGGCGCGGGTCGCCACAACGCAGCACCAGGGTGCCGCCCAGCTCTCGATCGAGCACACGGAGCGCTTCGGCCAGGAAGCGCCGGCGGTTGGGCCCGGCAGCTCTGAGCATCGACGGGTCGATTACGAACAACGGCACGACGGCGTCGGCACCGGCGCCGACCGCCGCAGCTAGGGCGGGTAGGTCGTCGAGACGGAGGTCGCGTCGGAACCACAAGATGGCCGGAGCCACCGTCAGTTCTCCGGACTGCGACGTCCGCCATTTGATCCGACAAGCCTCGCGGCATGCGCACGAGATGACTCTGCGCGGGCGCGGCGAACCTGTCCCCGGGCCATGGCGCGGAACACCACCCAATGCACCGGCCACAGCATCCGCCAGTACGCCAAGCCGAGTAGGCCCTTCGGGCGGAAAGCGGCCACTTGCTCGAGCCGCAGCGGCGACGAAGCGACGCGATAGCCGAGCCAGCCTTCCCCACAGAACCAGTCCTTGGCGCTCAGAACCAGGTGGTCCTCGTCGGCTCGCGTCACGATCCACCAGTCGGTCCTTGCTCCGGGCTCGATCCGCTCGGGCCGCCGCAGGCTGAGTCGCTCCCCGAACATCCTGCCGACTCGCAGGCGTAGCTTCCAGGCCCACGCCATCCCGTACCAACCCAAGTCGCCTCCGACCCGACCCAGGTTGGTGCGGGCAGCGTCCACCTGCTCGGGTGGCAGGGGAGTGGTGCAACGCATGGTGTAGACGCCTCCCGCCCGACCCTCGGGGCGGTCGAAGAAGCCATCCGACACCCGCTCGGTCTCCTCGTCGATGGCTCGCACGATGGCGTCGGTCACGGGCTGGGGTCGGACCGCGAACGCTCTCATCGCTGGTGCGGGGTCGTGCACGACTACCTCGTTGACCAGGCTCTCGATAAGGGAGTGGCTGATCAGGCGGTCCACCGGGCTCACCAAGTCAACCCATCGGGCCGAGAGAGACGGGGTGAGCAACGGGATGGTGAAGATGCGTCGGGTCCGCAGCCGGCGGGCCTCGGCATACAGGCGCATCATCTCGCCGTAATCGGTGACATCCGGGGTGCCGACCTCGTAGATCCCCGGTGGCACCTTCAGCGACTCCTCTAAGTACGCAAGCAGATCGTCCTCCGCCAGGGGCTGAAGGCGGGTGCCCACCCAACGAGGGCACACCATGACCGGAAGGCGCTCGGTGAGCGAGCGCAACATCTCGAACGAGATGCTTCCCGCCCCGAGGATCACCGCGGCCCGAAGCTCGACTACGTCGATCCCGGTGCTCCGCAGTACAACACCGACTTCCTGGCGACTGGCCAGGTGCGGTGACAGGTCGTCGTGCCCCAACGCGCCGAGGTAGATGATACGGCGCACGCCTGATTTTCGGGCCGCCTGAGCGAAGGCCGTGGCAAGTCCTCGGTCGCGGGCGGCAAATCCCTCACCACCGGCCATGGCGTGAACCAGGTAGAAGGCCGCGTCGGCACCGGCGAGGGCAGCGACTGTGGCGTCCACGTCGGAAATATCGACGCCAAGGGCGCGCACCCGGGGGCCCGACGGCAGCCCGGCGGGGTGTCGAGCCAGGGCCACCACGCCGTGGCCCGCCCGCGCCAGTCGCTCGGCCAAGAGCCGGCCCACATACCCGCTGGCACCGGCGATGGCAATTTGGCTCGTCTTGGGTCCCGAAGGCTCGCTCTCAGCTCCTGGGCGCACCGACGTCTCCACCGCACCGGGAGCGTCGCCGGACGAGGCCCCCAGTGCGTCGTCGACGACCGGCGTGGGGGGAGTGATCCTCATGGCTCCGCCACCGTGGGGACGGGCAACTCGATGCCGGTGCGGTCCGCGCACCAGGCCACCAGGGCGTCGTCGTCGCCGGGGCGCGTCGGATGCAAGAGCGGGAATCGATGATCGGAGCGGCTTCGCCGATCGTGGAAGAACCCCGAGGTCGGGGCGGGGACGCCCTGAGCGGATGCCTCGGCGGCAGCACCCCCGGCGGCTAGCCACACGACGGTGTCGGCACCCTCTGCCGGGGTGCGCAAGAGCGGCCGCCACAGCGTCCGGAACCGCGGCAGGCCGGCCTCGAGCCCCGGCGTGTCCACCCAGCCCGGGTGCATGGCGAAGCTCGAGACCCCGGCGGGGGCGAAGCCACGGGCCCACGCCTCGGCCAGCACCAACTGGGCTCGCTTGGCCCGAGCGTAGGCCACCACCCCGTCGTAGTGGGTCGGCCCCATCTCCAGGTTGTCGAGATCGAAGCGCTGGGTATACATCCCTCCGGAGCTGACGGTCACGATGGTGGCCCCTGGGTTCCGCCACAGCAGAGGCGCCAACTTCGCCGTCAGAACGTACGGGCCGAGCACCTGGGTGGCGACGGTGAGCTCCACGCCGGCGGGCGTCACCTGGTAGGAGCGGGTCAGGGCTCCCGCGTTGTGGATGAGGGCGTCGAGGTGCTCATAGCGCTCCGACAGGCGTGTCGCGAACGCGGCCACAGCTCCGGTGTCGGCCATGTCGACCAGGTCGACGTGGACGGGCGCCGGTCCCGCCGCCTCGACCGCGCCGCGCGCCTGGCGCGCCCGGTCGGCGTCGCGGCCTACCAGGTGCACGGTGGCGCCCAGCGCGGCCAGGGCCGTTGCCGCTGCCAGCCCGATCCCGGAGGTGGCGCCGGTCACCACCACGACGCGGCCGTCCATGGTGGGCGGTGCCTCCCAGGCCTCGAGCCGGCTGCGCAGCGCAATGCCCGCCCGGCTGAAGCTCGGGGCCACCGTGGCCTCGGCCAGGGCGTCCAGCACGTGGGCGAGCGATCGGCGACCCGCCGAGCCGACGGTGCTCATGTCGCCAGGGCGGCGCGCAGCCCGACGGCGGCCCGGTCGCCGATCCGCCGGAAGACCACGCCCATGAGCGGGCTGAACGCCGCGGCAATCCCCTTCGGCGTGAGCGTGGCCTCGTAGGTCACGGTCGAGCCCCCGTCAGAGGCCTCGGCCACCTCGATCCTGTCGGTCGAGCGGAACTGGGAGTTCTCCGCCTGCAGGACCACACGCTTGGGAGCGTCGATCTCCTCAATCCGGTACTCGAGGGGGACGGTGAGCCCGAGGAAGCGCACCTGCAGACGGTACGTGCTGCCGAAGGCGGGGGGACCGGCCGTGACGTCCTCGGCGGCCGCCACCCCCGGGTCCCAGAGGGCCGCATTGGAGAAGCGCGCCAGGTAGGCGAAGACGTCAGCCGGGGGCCGGGGGGAGGAGACAGAGGTGCGGTAGATGGCCATGGCAGGAGTTTAGTGCTAAATTAACTCCTTGTCGACACGGGCCGCCGGCTCGAGACGAAGGAGCAGCATGCGGATCGCCATCATCGGGAGTGGGGTGTCGGGGCTGGTGTGTGCCCACTTGTTGCACGAGCGCCACGACGTGGTCCTCTACGAGGCCGACGACCGCCCGGGGGGTCATTCCCACACCCACCGAGTGGAACTCCCCGACGCCACTGCGCACGTCGACACCGGGTTCCTCGTCTACAACGAGCGCACCTATCCGCTGTTCTGCCGTCTCCTTGACCGCCTCGGCGTGGCGACCCAGCCCAGCGACATGAGCTTCAGCGTCAGCGATGCCCGCACCGGCATCGAGTGGCGAGGCACCTCGCCGTCGACGGTCTTCGCCCAGCGGCGCAACGTGGCCCGCCCGGCGTTCGGGCGGATGCTCGTCGACATCGGCCGGTTCAACCGGCTCGCCCGGGGGCTGCTCGAGGACCCGCCGCCCGACACAGTCACGCTGGAGGACGTGCTCGCCCCTCATCGCTGGTCGGCGGGATTCCGGGACTGGTACCTCGTCCCGTTGGGATCGTCGATCTGGTCGGCGGACCCGACGACATTTACGCGCATCCCGGCGGCCACCTTCGCCCGCTTCTTCGAGCGCCACGGGTTGTTGCGGCTGCGCGACCAGCCGCGCTGGCGCACCCTCACCGGCGGGTCGCAGACCTACGTGCAGGCCATCCTCGGCCCCCTGCAAGCCGAGGGCCGGGTACGTCTGGGGACCCCCATCGACAAGATCCGCAGGGAGATGGGGGGTATCGAACTGGTGGGCCCGGGCGGGGTGGAGTTCTTCGACCATGTCGTGGTGGCAACCCACAGCGACCAAGCCCTGCGTCTGCTGTCGGACCCGGATCGGTTGGAGAGCGAGACGCTCGGTGCGATCCGCTACCAACCCAATCGGGCCACGCTGCACACCGACGTCCGCCTGCTGCCACGCAACCGGCGGGCGTGGGCAAGCTGGAACTACCACCGGCTGCATGCCGACACGGATCAGGCGACGCTCACGTATCATCTCAACCAGCTCCAATCCATTCCCTCGACGACGCCGGTGCTGGTGACTCTGAACCAAGACGACGCCATCGACCCCGAGTTGGTGCTCGCCCGTATGGACTACGCCCATCCCGTGCTCGACCCTGGCACCGTCATCGCCCAGGGCCGTCACCGGGAGATCAACGGCGCCCGGCGCACCTGGTACTGCGGCGCCTACTGGGGGAACGGGTTCCACGAGGACGGCGTGCGCAGCGCGGTCGAGACATGTCGGGCACTGGGGGTCACGCTGTGACGGCGCTTCTGCCTGCGGTTAGTGAAGCGGCACCCGGTGACCCGGGACTGCGGAGTGCCATCTACGAGGGGACGCTGCACCACCGTCGGTTCGGGCCGGGCACCACCCACGAGTTCTCCTACAACGTGGCCATGCCCTTGCTCGACCTGGCGGAGATCGATTCGGTGACCGGGCTGCACCCGCTGTGGTCCAGCCGTCGCCCGGCGCCGGTGTGGTTCCGGCGAGCGGACTTCCTCGCCCACCCGGCGGTGCCGTTGGATGAGGCGGTGCGAGACCTCGTCGAGGAGCGCTCCGGGCGCCGACCGGCGGGTCCGATCGCGTTGTTGGCGAACCTGCGCACGTGGGGCTGGCTCTTCAACCCCATCAGCTTGTACTTCTGCGCCGATGTCGACGGTGCCGGTGTCGAGACCCTGGTTGCCGAGGTCGAGAACACTCCCTGGCACGAGCGGTGTTCTTACGTGGTCGGCCCACCGGGGCGTCATCGGTTTGCCAAGACCATGCACGTGTCACCGTTCTTGCCGATGGACGTCGACTACGAACTGCGTTACACAGAGCCCACTGAGCGCTTCGTGGTCCATTTCGATGTGGTGCGCGGCGATGAGCGCCTGCTCGGCGCCACGCTGTCCCTGCGCCGCCGAGCGCTTGACCGCCGGGCCCTCGGACGATTGCTGTGGGCGAATCCCTTGTTGACGCACCGGGTCTCGGCGAGCATCTATGCACAGGCGGCCCGTCTGCGCCTGCGGGGGGCGCCATTCCACGGACACCCGGCGCGACGGGTGGACTGCCCGTCGCCGGGCGAGGGGGCGCGATGTTGACCGGAGAGATCGCCGACACACCGGCGGGAGACCAACAACCGACCGTGATTGACCGAGGGGTGAACGCAGTATCCGACGGCGGCCTTCTGCGCCACGCGGCACCGCGCCGGAACTGGGCCAGTCTCGAGGCTGCCGCTCGTCGCGTGGTCCTCGCTGCCGGGGAGCGCGGTCAGGGTGGGGCGATCGAAGTCACCGAGGCCGGGCGGACGCGTCAATTGGGTGCCGGGAAGCCCGTGGCCCGGGTCACGGTTCACGACCCTCGGGCCTACGCAGCACTACTGCGCTCCGGCTCGGTCGGACTCGGTGCGTCCTACGTCGCCGGCTGGTGGGATGCCGACGACTTGACCGCCCTGGTACAGGTGCTCTTTCGTCGCACGGGGCCCCTGCGTGCCCGCTTGGACGAACTCGGCCACGCCGCCGGAGTCATGCTGGACCTGCCGGCGCGGTTGGTCGCGCCCGGACGCGCCGCTGAGCGACGCAATGTGCAGGCGCACTACGACCTTTCCAACGACTTCTTCGAGCTCATGCTCGACGAGACCATGACCTACTCCTGCGCTGTGTTCGAGCACCCGCACGCCACCCTGCACGACGCCCAGATGGCGAAGATCGACCGCCTGTGCACCAAGCTCGAGCTGCGACCCAACGACCGAGTGGTCGAGATCGGGACGGGCTGGGGCGGCTTCGCCATTCACGCAGCTCAGCACTACGGGTGCCGGGTGACCACGACCACCATCTCCGAGGCCCAGCGCGCCTATGCCGCCAAGCGAGTTGCGGAGGCCGGCCTGACCGATCGCATCACGATCCTGGGCAACGATTGGCGCAACTTGCGTGGAGAGTTCGACAAGCTCATTTCTATCGAGATGATCGAAGCCGTCGACTGGCGGCATCACGACCAGTTCGTCGCTAGGTGTGCCGCTTTGCTCGCGGAAGATGGGTTGGCGGCCGTTCAGGCAATCGTCATCGACGATCACAGCTTCGAGCGGGCCAAGCGGCACCAGGACTTCGTTCGGCGCATGGTGTTTCCTGGTGGCTGCATCCCGTCGGTGGCGTCGATCACGGCTTCGCTGGCACGGGCGACGGATTTGCGGATTATCGACCTCGAGGACATCGGGCGCCACTACGCCGAAACCTTGAGACGTTGGTCGGGGAACTTCGAGGCGCACGCGGAAGAGGTCGAGCGCCTTGGGGCGAGAACCGAGTTCCGGCGGCTCTGGGCCCTGTACCTCGCGTACTGTGAGGCATCGTTCCTCGAACGCCATGTGAGCGACGTGCAACTCGTGTTGGCCAAGCCGGCCTGGCGCGGTGAGCTGCATGCCCGGCCGGCCTGATGGTCCACGTCTCACCACCCCGGGATGGCTATTTGTCGCTGACGAGGTGTTCGATGGCGCGCACGACCTCATCGGCCCGCCCGCCCGTGAACACGTCGGCGCCGAGCTTCCGGGCGTGCTCCGCGTCGGAGATCGCGGCCCCACCGATGAGTATCGGTAGGTCCGGCGAGGACCGACGCACCGTGGCGATGGCCCGCCGCGCCGCGCGGCTGGAGCCATCGGTGGTGCACGCCATGCCCACCGCCACGAGGTCCGGCTCGGTGACCACGGTCTCGGCAAGCGCTTCTCCCGGAGTGTTCGGCCCCAGCTCCACCACGTCGAAGCCCCGCCAGCGAAGCAGATTGGCGGCAATGGCGACAGGCGCGGCATGCAGTTCACCGGAGGGAGCGGCGAGGATGACGGTCCCTCGCTTGACGCCTCGGCGGGCGAAGCGGGCCCCCAGCCTGCTGATCAGTCGCGCCGCGACAGCGCTGGCCCGGTGCTCGTCGGCGATCGACAACTGGCCGCGCTCCCAGCGCGCCCCGATGGAGCGCAACGTCGGTGCGACCAGCTCGAGCAGGACATCCTCCGGGGTCATATCCGAGGCGAGCGCCGCCTCCAGGAGGCCCCACGCGCCTGTCTCGTCGCCGGCGACGAGGCGCGCCTGCAGCCGAGACCGAGACGGCGCTGGGCCGGTTGGTCGCCGGCGCCGGGCGCCGGACCCGACGCGTCGCACGAGCTCAAGGTCCGCCGGGGCGATCTGCCATGTCCCCCCGACACGTTTGGCGGGGAGCCGGCCCGTCCGGACGTATCGGTAGGCGGTCATGTAATGCACCCCGAGCTCGTCGGCGGCCTGGAGCAGCGTCAGCGGCTGGGTTGCCATGTTCGTCCTTCCACGATCTGAAAGAGCCTGTCGGTATGAAAGAATTTAGCAGTAAATTGTGCGGCGTCGGACCATGGTGGCGCGTTAGGAGAAGGTGCACGCGGACTTGCTGTATGAATCCTTTGGATGCGGCTTTCACCACGATGCCCCCGGCACGGTTACGGTGACCAACCCCGCCGACACTCCAAGGTGCGTCCGACGGGATCGTGGTGGTCTCGTCTGGTGGCGACCGAGCTCGTCATGATGTCGGATTTCCACCTCCCGGGTGGTTTCGATAAACAATCCACCGGTATCGTGATTGTTGACCACGGTTCGCGCCGTACCGAGTCGAACCGACGCCACGAAGCTTTCGTTGAGGAGTGGCGCGCCCACAGCGACCACCCTCTGGTCGAGCCGGCACACATGGAACTGGCGGAGCCTTCGATCCGCGCAGCGTTCGATTTATGCGTCGGCGCTGGTGCCACAACCGTCATCATCGTGCCGTACTTTCTATGGCCCGGCAATCATTGGGAGCGCGATATTCCAGCCCTCGCCGCCGAGGCATCCCTACACCATGCAGGGGTGCGTTACCTCGTGACCGCCCCCCTCGGCCCGCACCCGCTACTCATGGACATTGTCGAAGGCCGCATTCGGTACTGCCTTTCGCACGCCGCAGGAGAAGTGTCCGAATGCGATCTGTGCGCGGGGACGGGGCGTTGTCGGCTACGTTGATCGCCGACAGATCGAAGAACGTCGCGTATCCGACGTTGTCATGGCACCGATCCAGTGGGGGACGGTCACCTAGCGCCCCGGCTGACCTTGAATCTCTGCAAGCAGATCCGATCTATCCTCGGTTCGAGTGCGCGAAATGCCCGTGGACCTGCTCGGTGCAGGGAAAGCTGTCACCTGCCCGAGGCGCTCAGGATCGCTCCTGGCCTTGATTTCCGGGTGAAGAGCCCTGGGGCTGAATACTCCCTATCTTGCTGCCAGGGCGCCCGAACCCCTCAGGTTGCTCCTTCTGCGGAAGCTTCTGCCTGTGACCGTTCACGGAAGACGTGCAGAAGAACTTCTTGGAGGAGTGAAGCCCGACGGCGGCTTCCCGCTCCCTGGATTGAATCCCTTCGGGAATCCTCCTGGTGGGGGGTGGAAGCCCTTGGGGAGATTGCCTGTGAAGCCCGGAGGCGGGTACGCCCCACCCCTTGTTCCGCCGGGGAACCCGCCCGGGATTCCGCCCGGAAACCGTACGGTTCCAGCCGCGGTCAGGCTTCGGAACGAAGAGAACCCGAGTACGGCGACGACAATCAGTACCGCCGGGGGGAGCCACCTGGGCAGCTGCGTGAGCAGCCACGCACCAAGGAGAGCGATCAGGCCAATGGCCGGGAGATAGAAGCGGATCACGTGGATCGCTCCACCGCCCCCGCTACCGCCGAACGGGCCGGCGTTGGGTGCCCCGGTGTGGGCGGTCCACGTGTACGCCGAGTAGAGACCCCAGAGTCCGAGCCAGCCGGTCGCCAGAACGAGGCCCACCACGCCGTCGCGTCGATACCTGGCCATGAATGTTGGATCGGTGGTCCCGGAGCGGCTCCGGATCACCCTCACGGCCATCCAGACCAGCGCCGCCAAGCCCAACAACAGCACGGGAATGGCCTTCACCAAGTACGTCGGCATGAGCTTCAGGTTCGGGATGATCGCACTGAACGCGAAGGTGATCGCTCCCGGACCGTAGCCGGTCTTGAATGCCCCCCCGTAGAAGATCTGGTCGAAGAGCATGACGCCACCGGTGAACAGCCCGAGCGAGCCGAACCACCAGATCAGCGAGCGCGCCGGGATCCGCGTCCTTCGAGAGACCAGGACAGAAGCGACCACTGCCACCAGCAGCATGACGACGTCGGTGTACCGGATGAACACCGCCGCCTCGAGCGAGAGAAACCCAAACAGACCAGCGACGGTCCGGCGGCGCGTTGAAGCGTCGTCAGCCAGGAATGTCCACAAGAGCGCCCCCGCGCCGGCGGCAACCAGCGCCGCATCGGTGAACGACGGCATGGTCGGCCGCCACGCGAACGCCAGTGCCGCCCCCGAGAAGAGGAAGAAGATCACCGCCCAAGCGCCCCCCCACTTCCCGAGCCAGCGGCGCCCGGCGACGAAGAGGCTCGTCGAGGCCAGCGCGCCAGCGAACAGTGGTGCGGCCCTCAAGATCCCGAGCCATTGGAAGGGTGCCGCGAAGAAGGGGTATCCGGGGTTCTTCTCGCTCATCCAGCGGCCATTAGGCAGGTGGACCCACTGTGCGATACCCATGCCGCCGTTGGCGCTCAGCTGCGCTGAGAGAGCGTTGTACTGGGCGGTCGACAGGGTGATGTGGCCGTGGATGAGCGCCACGATCGACGCCTGGTAGGCGGCATCGTCTGGCTCGAGGAGCTTGGTCGCCTTCGTGAGGACGGCAATGCAGAACAGAGCGAAGGTGCCAACAGCGACCGCGACCTCGGCCGTTGGGAATCGGCGGGTCTCCTTTGTTCGATCGACAGGCGTCAGCTCGGGGGCAAGAAGAGTGTCAGAACTCACGATGTCACCACCTGGCGCTCATTCTGGTCACAGCACCGAAGACTGATCTGCAATCCTGGCAGTCAGCTGCGAGGCTGTCAGGGGACTGCTGTGAGAATCCAAGCGTGCAACCGTCGATTCGGCCAAGGGTCGCCACGAGCAGATGTGGGTTGGCGGCATTCCTGCCGTCTATCGGTACGTCCAACCGAGCCGCTCCGAGCGGCAACGCTCCCGGACCGCGATTGCGGGCAGTCAGGCTCCTGCGTCGGGCGAGCTGTAGCGAGACGCATACCGCCCGGTCGCTCGACCCCGGACACGCCCCGTTTAGGCTGACCGAATGCAGTCCTACATCGCCTTCCCGAGCATCTCGGCCCGAGACCTTCAGGGTCTTGATGTCAGGCTACCTGGCGCCTTTCAGGGTGAGCGCAACATCGTGCTCATCGCGTTCTACCGCCGTCATCAGGCACTCGTCGATTCGTGGGTGCCGTGGCTTGAGGAGCATGCTGCTGCCGATCCCGAGCTCCGGTTCTACGAGTTGCCCACCATCGGCCGGATCTGGGCACCGATGCGTAACTTCATCGACGGAGGGATGGCGGCGGCGATCCGGGAACCAAGGATCCTCGAGCGCACCTTCACCATCTACGGCGATGTGCGTCGCGTGACGCGACCTCTCGGCATCGAGGATCGCTCTACGATTGCCCTCGTCCTCGTAGACGGATCAGGCACTGTGCGATGGTCCGGTGCAGGCGGGTTTGATCCGGATGTTGCTGAAGATCTCCTACGGGCGATGAGCGATTCGTAGGCAGCATCGCTGCCGGGGGATGCCGAGATCGATGATTCTCTCACCAACTTGGTTTGACAGAGCAGCAGAATCAACGTCGGGGGCATAGAAATGACGCAATTCCGCGGGCATTGGGGCGACTGTCGCGGTGAGGTTGCGGCCATGAAGACCATGGTGATCACGGGTGGTGGACGTGGTTTGGGGCGGATGAGTGCCGAGAAGCTCGCCCGAGCCGGCCATCAAGTCGTACTCGTCGCCCGAACCCGCACCGCCGCCGACACTGCCTCAAGCGAGATCCGTGCGGGTTATCCGACTGCGAATGTCGAGCCGCGTGCGGTCGACTTGACCTCAATGGATTCGATCAGGGCCTTCGCCCCAGCACTGGCCGACGACCTGGGTCAGATCGACGTGCTGTTCAACATCGCCGGCGTAATGCAAACCAGCCCCACACGGCGAACCACCGCCGACGGTTTTGAGGAGACGTTCGTCGTCAATGCGTTGGCGCCGTTCCTGCTCACCGGACTGCTGCTCCCGGCGCTTGAGCGTGCCGATGCCGCCCGGGTGGTCAATGTGAGTTCACGACTCCACCTGCCCGGTTCCCGGGGCAAACCCGTCGACTTCGACTTCGACGACCCGCAACTCGAACACGGCTACAACCCGGACCGGGCGTACAAGAACTCGAAGCTGGCCGTCTTGTGGTTCACCTACGAACTGCAGCGCCGGCTGGGGACGTGCGCCGTCACGGTCAATGCCATCTGCCCCGGATTCGTCCCCACCACTGCCGCGGCGAGCACCTCCGGCGCAATGCACTGGTTCATGGTCCACGTCATGCCGCATATGCCCTTCGCGACGAGCGTCGATGCCGCTACCGACTCGCTCCTGTACATGGCGCTCGACCCCTCGCTCGGTGGAGTGGGGGGCAAGTTCTTCGGTGAGAAGGACGAACTCCGATCGAGTCCCGAGTCATACGACCTGGACAAGGCCAGACGCTTCTGGGAACTGGCGACAGAGCTCACGGGCCTGTAGGAGCGCGAGGACCGGCTAGAGCCACAGCGCGTTCCATCAGGAGGAGTGCGGGTAGGGGAGTGCTTCCAGGACCCCGCGACCGTCTGATTGGTATCGCCAATCGAGGTGGCTCAAGACTCCTGCGTGGCTCGTGGGCGTCCGGGCCTGCGCATGGCCACGCCGGCCTTCAACAGGGCTTGGCGGACCGTCTCGGGATTGACCTGGAGCTCCCTGCCGATCGAGGTACAGGAGCGTCCCGACGCGTACAGAGCGACTGCTCGTTCAATCTGATCAGGGGTCAGCACCCGCCCTCGTCTGGACACCCGCTGGCGCTCGAGAAGGGCCACGACAGTGGTCCGGTGAATCGAGTGCTTGGCGGCCAGGACGACCGCCGTCGCTCCGGCCAGATAGCCAGCGACGAGCTCCTCGATTTCCTCGGGTGAGAGCCGGCGCTGGACCTGTCTCGAGCTGTCAGGCGGAACACGACGGCACCTGTGTTGCGCCGTCCCGCGACTCACCGAAGACATGGTCGTAGAGCTCGTCGATGGCTGTTTGTACCAGCGGATTGATCAAATCAGGCCATGTGACACCGCTCTGAATCCCCATTTCCCCTGGTGAAGAGGGGTTTGAATAGTGTCCTCTAGGGTCCACGCTGTGATGTCGCGAGACATCGGGGACAGCGTTTTCCAGATGTCGCGAGACATCGTAGACACCAGAAACGCCCTGGTCAGAGCAACCTCTGGTAGTCCTTTGTGGGGTTCACAAGCAACGCTTGTCCAAGTGCGGTGCATAGTCCCATTTCAAGGAACGGGTCTGCCCCCAAGTCGGTTGACTCTTTGGTTGTCCAGCTCTCGCGCCCCCGGGATTGTTGGACACCGAATAGAGAGGAGCCAAGATGGCTCTCATGACGGTGAACGACGAGGACACGGGGGACTTCCGCTCCAAGGCTCGATGGTCGGCGGGCAAGAAGCTCGACGTGGTACTTCGCCTCCTGCGGGGCGAGAAGCTCGAAGAGCTCAGTCGGGAGGTCGGCATCGAAGCCCATCGGATTGCGGCCTGGCGTGACGAGTTCTTGGATGCCGGCAAGGAGGGCCTGAAGGGCAAACGGGCCACCACCGAGGACGACCGGCGTCTGCGCGACGCCGAGCGCAAGATCGGTGAGCTCACCCTCGAGAACGAGATCTGGAAGAAGGTGGCCGAAAAAAGGGGGCTTCAGATGCCGCCACAGAAGCGGCCGAGGTGAGCACCGAGATGGACATCCCCTTGGCCATGGTGTGCCGGATCACCGGCGCCCCTCGGTCCACGATCTACCACCGCCGCGCACGTGGTGAGTGCCTGGGGGTGAGGCCCGGTCCGAAGACGGCTGTCTCCGACGACGAGCTCACCGAGTTGATCCGCACCGTCATCGTGGACTGCCCCTTCGCCGGCGAGGGACATCGCAAGGTCCGGGCCCGGCTCCGTCGGGACCACGGCATCCAGGTGGGCAAGAACCGGGTGCTACGGCTCATGCGCCATGCCGGGCTGCTCGCCCCCCAGCGGGCCCGGCGTCGCCGGAGTCCACGACTCCATGACGGCACGGTCATCACCACCGCCCCCAACCTGCGGTGGGGCACCGACGCCACCATGGCCTGGACCAGAGACGACGGCTGGGTGTGGGTGTTCGTGCTCGTCGACCACTACACCGATGAGGCCTGGGCCCATGTGGCCAAGATCGGCAATCGCTTTGCGGCACTCCAGCCCGTCTACGACGCCGTGATCGACCGCTTCGGGGTCTTGGGTCCCGACGTGGCTCGGGGCATCAAGCTCCGCCATGACTGGGGCAGCCAATACCGAGCGCATCACTTCCAGGGCTCGCTCAACTGGCTCGGGATCGAGGACGACGCCGCTTTCGTGGGCGAGCCCCAGGGCAACGGCGTGGCCGAACGCTTCATCCGGACCCTCAAGGAGCAGTGCCTGTGGGCCCGCCTCTGCGATGACGTCGACGAGCTGCGTCAGTTCGTGACATCGTTCATCGAGACCTACAACACCAAATGGCTCATCGAGCGCCTGGGCCACCGAACGCCTCGTGAAGCCTTTGCCGCAGCGACTGCGCAGGTGGCGGCGTGATCCGGCTCGAACACGCCAAAATAGGCCCGCTCAGCTGCGTTCTCAGCCCCGCAAATCGAAGCGGTGGAACCACGGTGCCGGCATCTCGACACTCGAACAACGACCCGATAGACATTCAATCTGTCCAACGAACCGGGGCTGCAACAGCTCTAAGCGACGGTCTCGACGTTGTAGATGGTCTCATATTCGATCGGCGTGAGCCTGCCGAGGGCCCGCTGACGACGCCGGCGGTGATACGTGCGCTCGATCCAGTGCACGATCGCCAGGTGCAACTCCTGGCGAGTGGCCCAGGACTTCGAGTCGAGGACGTTCTTCTGAAGCAGAGAGTAGAATGACTCCATGGCCGCGTTGTCGGCGCAGGCGGCCACCCGTCCCATCGATCCGCGAAGCCCGAAGCGCGCCAGCGCCCGCACATATGCGTGAGATCGAAATTGCGATCCCCTGTCGCTGTGAACCACCGTGGCGCCTGGTCCTCGAAGTGCGACGGCGTGATGGAGCGCCCTGACAGCGAGCTGGCTCGTCATACGGGCGTCGGTGGCATAGCCGACGATGCGGTTGGAGAAGACGTCCTTCACGACACAGCAGTAGAGCTTTCCCTCCCGGGTGCGGTGCTCGGTGATGTCGGTGAGCCACAGCTCGTTCGGAGCATCGGCGGTGAAGTCCCGTTCGACGAGGTCGTCGTGGACCGGGGGCCCGGGTCGGTGACCCAGGCCCTGTTTCCTCGAGTGCGCTGACCAAAGTCGCTGCTCGGAGCACAAACGCCACACACGGTTCTCCGAGGCCCGGTGACCGAGGCGCTCGAGCTCATCCGCGATGAAGCGGTAGCCGAAGGCCGGGTCGTCGTGGTTCACGTCGACCGCTGCGTTCGTCAGATAGACGTTGTCGAGGTCCCTTGGACTGCAGGGCCGAGCGAGCCATCTGAAATAGCTCTGCTTGGAGAACTCGAGCACCCGGCAGGTCACCGCCACGGGAACACCTTCGGCGGCAAGATCACGGACCAGCGGGTATCTCATTTTGGGGAGCTGCCCTGGGATAGATACGCAGCCGCACGGCGCAAGATGTAGTTCTCCTGCTCGAGAACCTTGATCCGCTTGCGTGATTCACGGAGCTCGTTGCGCTCCGCCGCAGTCATGCCGTCGCGGACGCCCTCTTCGACGTCCGCATCCTTCATCCAGCGATGCAGACACGACTCGGAGATGCCAAAGTCCCGCGCCACCTTCGACAGCGGGATCTCCCGGCGTCGGGCAACCGCCACAACATCCCGGCGGAACTGATCGGGGTATGCCTTTGGCACCCTCCACTCCCTTCCAGCGAGCCAATGCTCGCAAGGTTAGGAGTCAACCGAACCTGGGGCAGACCCCTGGGTCCGCAGCTGGGCTTGAGCTTGCAACGGGTGAGAGGAGCCCGGTGACGGGAGACTGTCACGCCGGGATCTGTGGGAGCCGGGGGGTGCGATTCCCCCCGGCCACCCGCCTGATCGGTGGGTGACTGTCTCGTTCGTTCTTGGTCTTGGCGGAACACAAGAAGCGATCCAGACGAATCGGGGGAACGAGACCATTCGAGCTCCGCCGCAAAGAAAGCCAAGGCCGATCGGAGAAGGCATTGGAAGCACTTGAGCTCCCGGTTCTCCTTCTCCAACGCATGGGTCGTGAGCCCCGAGCGCTTTCCGCCGCCGTTCTCCGCCTGGGCAACCTAGGCCCGGAGCGACTCCATGCCGACGCCGAACTAACGGGCTTAGGGCACGAACCAAAACTGGGCCCGGCCCCTGCGGCCTCTCGGGGGGTCGGAGGTCGCAGGGGCAACACCGCCTGTCGGCGTCGCGAGCGCCGAACGTTCTTCAGGGATGTTTGACCCTGCCAGCTAGCTCCTCCCGCCGGTCAGGGTGATCAGGAGGTGTTGCTTAGCAACTGATCTTTTCGCATTCCTGGCTACGACAATCAAGGTGTATGTCTTGTTCTTGTCGGTACGGAGTGCGGTTCCCGAGATCGTCACCGTCCCGTTGCCGCTGCTCGCTGAAACAAGACCCTTGGGAAGCTTTCCCGTCACTTTTACCGTCGGCGTGGGAACACCCGTGCTGGTGACGATGAAGGAGAACGGTGTTCCCGCCACCACCGAGGTTGCCGCAGGGCTGTCGATGGTGGGAGACGGACTATTCAAAGCGTTGAACTGCACGGCGGGGATATACCACGGTGCGGTATTTCCACTCACACTCCAGCACCCCGAATTGGTGCCATTGTTGGTGGGATAGCCAGTGGGCTCATCGATACGGAACACGCTGATCCCGGCCGCCCCACCGTCACAGTAGTTGCTTTGATACCCACCATCATGAATATCGGTGTAGACGGTGCCCTGATACGCGTCGCTACCCACACTGGGAGAGCTGGGCTCTTGAGACAGGGCAACGTTCAACGAGTCGGCCGGACCACTGTGTCCAAGAGGATGCAACCCAGAGGTGTTGGTGTTGAAGGTGATCCCGTAAATGACGCTACTGGGCAGTGTCACGTGTCCGAAGGTGAAGCTGATGTCGGTGAAGTACCCGTTGAAGCACTTGTTCAACCCAGCGTCAAACCACGTGTATTGGAAGTCACTGATGGGCGCACTGTCTGCGGCGGCCGTGGCGGCACAGTCTGTCACATAGTTTGGATCTGCCGATGGTCGATAGGGGATGTTGAACGTCTGCGTATCAGTAGCCAGCAGTGGTCCCGCTGTAGATGGACCGTTGGCCGAAGCCGGACCCACGCCGAAGATGTTAAAAGTGATGGGCACGCTGAAGGTTGCTCCAGGGGTGGTGGCACAGGGACTGGGACTTCCCGTCCAGCTTCCTGATTGACAGGCCCAGCTACTCATTTGGACAGCTACTGAGTCCAACACTCGAGCGACGCCGCCAAGGTTGACCTGGTTCCCGAATTCCTCTGTGCCGGTGGCTTCGAAGCTTTGGCTAGGTACGTTGCCGGGATTGGGGTCGATGATGCTGTCGTAGATGGTGGGGTCATGGGGAACGACCTTTGCCGCTCTGACGTTGTGAGTCTTGGCGAGCGCTTGCGGTGCCGTTGCCACCGCCATCAGTCCGAAGACGGACAGAGCCGCCACTCCGACCAGGATCTTTCGCACTTTCTTTGCTCCTTCCCAGGCCAGAAGACACTTCGGTCGGAAAGGACCCTTGTGTTCGCCTGAGGATCTGCGCACGTCCCGCGACGCGCCGATTGCGCCTTCACACTGCCGTACCGGCCACCTCCGTCGCATCCTCAAGAATGATGAGCACTCACGTGTGCTGCCATGTCAGTGTTAGCTGTCATCTGGCAGTAGCGACATCTCCGTGCCTGTGCTGTGGTGAGCCGACTTCGCACGATCATGCGGTAGTACGGCTGACTCCATGCCACAGGGGAAAGACTTCATGTCAGAGGAAGGTGCCGCCAAGACATGGTGTTGTGACAGTTTCACGTCGTTCCTCTTCTGAAGGGTGATGACCGTTCCAAGGTGGGGAACGGTACCGGCACGGGAACCTTCTGTTTCACAGAGCTTTCTGTGAAAGAGAATGAACCCCACAAACCTCGGTGACCCAGCCGCCAAGGCGTTGTACGGACTCCGTGCTGACTCTGAACCCGTTTTGCAGGTTTGTCGACCAGCCCACCCAACACACGCCGCTTCCCTGACCGGTGACCAAGTTGCAGATACCCGAGCTGAGGGCCAACCGACCTGCATCAACAAGGTCGACGAGACCAGCTTTACTGACCTGGTCCAACACCTGGCGACCATTCAGGAGAATCGTGCGGATGCCCTCGTGCTCAAGTTGGCGGCGTAGATGGGGAACGCTGTCTTCCAGCAACGCGAGGCGGACAGACTTGTCCGGTATGTTGCGCCAACGTGGCGTGGTGGCCCATTGGATCATGTCGAGGTGACATGCCGATCCGTCGAAATAGCTGACCCCGATACCCCGAAGGAGCTGGTCGAGGGGGTTGAACCATTCGCGATAGGGGTTGTGCTCAAAATAGCTCGCACAATCAGCAATCACGGTCTGGACCTGATCATCGGTCAAGTCCTCGAGGTCGCGCGCACCCAGCGATTCCAGAGTTGAGAGCCGACGGTAGGGACCGCTGAGCAGCGTTCTCCGCTCCATGAACTCCTGTGCCGAGGGGTTGATCCCCAGTGTCGCCACCGTGGCGAGTGAGGGATCGCCAAACGCCACTACTGGCGTGCTCCCTGCCACGACGTAGCTCGACTCGGGTGCACGTCTGCACACCATCGCCCTTCGCCAGTCGGCCAGCGAAGGGTGTTCCACTTCGTGACGGTACACCTTCGATCCCTTCGGTCATCGATGCGCCCTACGAGCCGTCCGAGTCGGGCGGTGACTCGCGCCGGCCGTGGCATCGCAAGCTGTTCGGACACCAACGACAGATACTGGACGACGTGGGGCGCTCCCACTCCGCGGTGCGCTAAGGACACTATGGCTCATTTAACGCTGTCGTGAAACCGACACGTCAATCGACTCACGCTAGACCCGATCATGACAGCACATTCTGCCAAGGTGGCAGCCAAGGCAGTTATTGCGACAGGCACATGTGCTCCTCATTCTTGAGGCTGGCACCGAGAGCGATGCCAATGCATCGTTGAAGGGTTGGACACCTGGGCAGCGTGAAAGTTCAAGCCGCCCAGAGCGACGTGGGACTCGACCAGGCTGTGCCCCCACGGTCTGGCGGTTCCACGCGTTGCCGCCAATGACCCGCTGACGTACTTCCGATGTGCGGCCGATCTAGCCCAAGGGCCTTGACAGACCGTGCTGTATGTGCCGCTCCTCACTGGGGTCTGAGAGGCATCGGCGAGGGCCTGAGGGCGACCGGTAGTCAGGTGCATCGACCCCCACGCCCGCTCCTACCTGGCCCCGCTGAGTCGCCCTGCACCCGCCATTAGCGGCCGGTGCTGCAAGCTGGTTACTTCTCGGAAGCGCCCCGTGCGAGCAGGACAGCACAATCCGGGAGCCCCAGATTTGACGATGGCGTAGAGTCAAGCCGGGGTGAGGCTCCAAAACGGGGCACATCGGCTGCTGGACAGCTGGTAACGGAGTGGGAGGTTGTCACGTCATGCGATTCTTGAGCAAGCATCGACGCCTAGGCGCGCTTGTTGGAGTGGGCACCATCGCAGGTCTCAGCCTTGGCATGTTCGGCTTGCGGGCGGCCAGTGCACCGTCGGCCGCCGCCGCGGCCGTCTTGGATCCCGCAGGTTCGTACTCATTCAGCCAGACGGGATTCTTCACCTGCAGCGGACAGCTGACGTTAACTTCTTACACAGGCGGCGGCCTGGCCACGCTGACCTTCACCCAGAACACCACGGACTGCGGCACGACGTACTCCGGCGCCTGGAAGATGTCCAAGCACACGATCTTTATGGCAACTCCGGGGGACGGAACCCCCTATCCCAGTCTGTTTGTGGGCACGGTTTGGAAGAAAGGCATCAAGAACGGAACCTGCGAATTCCGCGGTGTGCTCCAGCCGTGTAATTGGCAAGCCACGAAGACCAGCTGAAGCGATTTCACGTCGCCGGCGGGTTCCGTTAGCCCTTCAAGGCCCGGCAGTGGTGACGGATGGCTTCTTGGGAACAACGAGCGTCGCGCGCCAGAGTCTGGGTCGGCCGACGCCGACACCCCAGTATCTGCGGTAGCGACGGACCAGGGATCGGGCTGACGACGGGGTCAGTGCGTACGGTCATTCGGGGGTACCGATCGGCCCCTTAGAACGCCTCCGACCGGTCGGACGCACCCGACGAACTAACCGCCGTTCAGGGCCACGCCGCACATAATCGCAACGCCGAGTGATCCCGGTTGGTCCGGTTGGAACGCAGCCGGAGCGAGGCTGTTCGACGGCGCCACCGGAAGCACGTCACCGGTCTAGGTGGTGCGCTATTCGGCTTGACCAGTCGGCCCAGTTCGGCTGACCTGCACCCGGGCAATAGCGGTCGGTCCGATGTTCGGGACAGATCGTGCTCTTGTGCTCCTATCCAGACTGGCGGCCGAGTCCGGCAACGTTGCTGGCGGTGGATGAAACCTGCGTTAGGTGGATGCCTACGTCGATCGGCTCGGTCTCGGTGCGCGGAGCGCCCGCCGTCCCAAGCTGTCCGTTCTGGTTGCCGCCCCAGGCCCAGAGCCGTCCCGAGCTGTCGATCGCGTAACTCGAATAGCCACCCGAGTTGACCTTGGCGAAGGTCACTCCCGGAGGGACCTTGACGGGCACCGGGACGGCGGAGTTCGCCTTGGTTCCGTCGCCGAGTTGGCCTTTCGTGTTGTCGCCCCATGCCCAGACCGAGCCATTGGCAAGGATCGCCACTGTCTGACCGTTGGTCGCTCCACTGCCACCCTGAAATACCTGACGCACAGAGCTAGGCAACGTGACAGCCACCGGCGCGGCACTGTTGGTGGTGCTGCCGTTGCCGAGCTGGCCGGCGGCGTTGTAGCCCCAGTCGTAGTAGGTGCCATTGCCGAGAAGGGCCCCTGAGCCTTCCCACGAGGAGGTGAGGGCCACCACTCGCGCTGTACTCGGTAGCCCGACGACAGCGGTCGGCGTCGGACTACTGCTCGTCAAGCCGTTACCGAGGACGCCGTATGCTCCATTGCCGCAGGCGAGGACCTGGCCGTTGGCGTCAAAGAGCGCGTGGGTGCGTGCGCCGGTGGCGAGTGTCACGTCGCTGAGCGTGAGTTCGCTCGGACGCGACTCGATCAGCCCCGAAAGGCAGAGGTCCCCATCAGCGTTGAGCCCCCATCCCCACACGTGGCCGCCCGAGTCGATGGCTAGGGCGCCGTCGAAGGGCATGGGGTTGGCCAGGGAGGCGATCGTGACCCCAGCTGGGAACCCGACCCGCTGCGCCGTGGTGTCGTAGGAAGGTGTCTTACCGTTGCCAAGTTCGCCGTAGCTGCCCACACCCCAGGCCCACACCGTCCCGCTCGAGGTCAGCGCGTAGCCGTCGGAGTTCGAGGTCGCGATCTGCACTACCTCCCCCTTGATGCCGGCAACGACAGTTGGCGTGTTGACCTCGAGCTGTGCGAGCTTGCCCCGATTCCCCACGACGCCGAACCGGTAGACGACAGTGGCGGATGTGCCGGTGCTCCCTCCGCCGCCTCCACAAGCAGCAAGCGCAGGAAACGCTGCGAGAACGAGGGCCAGTGCTGCTCGCTTGCGGGTCAACTTTCTGGCCACGAGGACGAGGGTAGCCAAGGCTTCATGGCGTAGGCTTCGATCGTCGAATCAGGCAGGTCCGCATCCTCAAGTGCCGGAGTCGACTGGCCGGGCGGGTTGCGCTGAAGGGCGGGCCAGGGCGACCGGTAATCGGTTACCGGTGACCCTCATTCCAGCGTGGCCATCCGAACGTGGTCCCATGGAACTGCCCGGCGCCCGGGGGGTCGGGCGCCCCATAATCGCGAAGTTGCGCAATCCCGCATGGTCAATCAGATCGCAACCGTTGGTGGGATGGTCCGCAGCGCCCCTCGACCTCCATCCCAACGCGGGTGATCCCGGTCGGCCTGAGGGTCCCCGGGGTTGGCCTTGTCAGGGCGCACAGAACTGATGCGATGAAGGGGCGGGGCCTCCGCCCCTCGTGAAGTTTCCAGTGATCAGGAAGACTGAGCTTCCCCCACCCCAGCGGACAGGTTGGTTGTGTTGATCATGCCGCGTGTGCGGCCTCGTAGTCGACGGGACTGAGCATGTTGCAGTAGCTGTGGCGACGCTTGGGGTTGTACCAGACCTCGATCCAGTCGAAGATCGCCAGGGCAAGGTGTTGGCGAGACGTCCAGTGGTGCTCGTCGAGCAGCTCGAGCTGCAAAGTGCCGAAGAAGCTCTCGGCGACGGAGTTGTCGAAGCAATCGCCGACGGTTCCCATCGAGCTGAGCAACCCCGCAGCCCGCAGGCGCCGGCCAAACGCCCACGACGTGTAGGTCGAGCCGTGGTCCGAGTGGGCCACCGTCTGGTCCTTCGGCGGCCGCCTCCGCCAGATGGCCATCTGCAGAGCGTCGACCGCCAGTTCGGAGCGGATGTGATCCGCGATGGACCAGCCCACCACAATGCGGCTGAAGGCGTCGAGCACGACGGCCAAGTAGAGCTTCCCCTCCGGCGTGGGATGCTCGGTCACGTCCATGACCCAGAGCGTGTCAGGCCCTTCGGGGTCGAAGGCCCGGTTGACGAGGTCATCGGCGGGCTCCGCGGCGGGCTCCGCGGCGGGTGCACCCGTGACGCCGGCGGCGATAGATGCCGGCCACCTTCGCTTGGCGCATGAGCCGTTCGACGCGCTTTCTCGAGCACCGGATGTCCTGACCGAGGCGCAGCTCGGCGTGCACCCTTGGCGATCCATACGAGCGCCTCGACATGCGGTGAATATCGACGATCGTGTCGCTCAGATAGGCGTCGTCGAGGTCCCGCTCGCTCACCGGATCTGCCTGCCAGCTGTAGTAGCCCGAGGTCGACACCTTCATGACCCGACAGCAGGTGGCCAGGGCAGGTCGCGGCACACCTGGGCGATGAAGGTGTAGATCATTTTGGGAGGGCGTGGTCCTTGGCAAAGTAGGCGGCAGCGCGCTTCAGGATCTCGACCTCGGTCTTCGCCACCCGCAGCTCCCGACGCAGGCGGACCAGCTCCTCTCGCTCATCGGAGCTGAGTCCGTGACGCTTGCCGTCGTCGATGTCGGCCTGCTTCATCCAGTTACGCAGGCACGACTCGGCGATGCCGAGGTCCTCAGCGATCTTGGCGACAGGCTTTTCTCGGAGTCGGGCTAACTCGACAGCCCGCTGGCGGAACTCCGGTGGATGGGCTCTGGGCATGTGGGCATCCTTCCAAGAGCCGGCTCTCGCCGCCTCATGTTCGGTGTCCGTCAGAGCGGGGGAAGCTCAGACACTGGTGGCTTCGCAAACCAACCTCAACAAGAGGAGGAGGCCCCTATGGAACGACAGTACGTCGGAATCGACCTGCACCGCCGCAGCTCGACCATCTACCGGATGTCTGGCGACGGCGAGGTGCTCGGCTGCGTGAAGATCCCGAGCCAACCCCTGGAGCTGGCCGCGGCGATGGCCGACGCCGGCGAGAAGCCCGAGGTGGTGCTCGAGTCCACCTACGGCTGGTACTGGGCGGCCGATCTGCTCCAGGACCTCGGCGCCAAGGTCCATCTGGCCCATGCGCTGGGCAACAACTGGGGGAACCGCCGGGTGAAGAACGACGAGCGCGATGCCCGGGACCTGGCGGCGATGCTGCGCCTGGGACGTCTGGCTGAAGGCTGGATCGCCCCGCCCCAGACCCGAGAACTGAGAGAGCTCGTGCGCTACCGCGCCCGCCTGGTGCACCACCGCTCGAGCTGTAAGGCGCAGATCCACGGCGTCATGGCCAAGAACGGCATCCTGCCCGTGCGCAACGAGATGTGGGGGCCGTCGGGCAGTGACCAGCTCGATGCGCTGGTGCTGCCCGAGGCCTATGCCATGCGCATCGCCAGTCTGCGCAGCCTCATCGACATCTACGACACTCAAGTTCGTCGCCTTGACGCCCATCTGCACCGCCAGTTGAAAGACGACCGTGGCTACCGGGCCATCTTGGAAATCCACGGCGTGGGCAAGGTGCTGGGGGCGATCTTCGTGGCCGAGATCGGCGATATCAGTCGCTTCGACTCGCCCGAGAAGCTGTGCTCATGGACCGGTCTCACCCCCAAGCACCGCGAGTCCGACGAGAAGGTCCAGCGCGGACCGATCACCAAGCAGGGCTCGCCACTCGTGCGCTGGGCGGCCATCGAGGCCATCTCGAAGAACCATGGCGGACCGAAACTGCGTGCCGACTTCGTGCGCATCGCCGAGCGCCGGGGCAAGTTCAAGGCCCGGGTGGCCGTCGCCCGCAAACTCCTCACCCTCGTCTACTACGGCCTTCGAGACGGAGAAGTCCGCTGTCTCGATCGCCACGAGGCGGCGTGAGCGGAATCGGACACGGCCCGGCGCGCGCTCGCGAATTGCCGTGGCCCTCAGTGCGCTGGCGAGGCCGAGTATCTGATTGAGCCCGTCGGGACGTGGCCGAATCCCATCATGCTTGGACATCAGCGGAGGAATGGCTGGCGGCCTACGGGCGCCCGTGTCAGGACACCGACACCGTGATGGGAAACCCAAACCCGCAGCCAGGGGGAGGGGCTCTACCTACTGCAGTCAGTTGTCTCCTTGCATCCCTAGCGTTGCGCGCCTGGGCACTTGTCCACTTTGGAACTACCAGGCTCAAGACCTTGAAAACCTGTCCCTTGACATGGCCCCACCCCTTCAGGAACGGCATTTGTGCGCTTCCGGGGGGGTGTTCCGCCGTCCTCCTGAGCAGCGGGCCATCCGTGGTCGTGTGGTCGACATTACGGCTAGGCCAGCTATTCGTAACCCTTTTGCAATGGCGGCCGGGCTGGACTCAAGAGAGACTACGGACCGCACTGATTGACCGTGGCGAGACATGGAGGACCCGATGGCTGGACTCACCAAGAAGAACATCGACAGTCCTGACGAGGTCCGTCAGATGAAAGACGGCAAGGGTCGACTGGAACTTGTCGACCTCGGTTCGGGGCTCGTCGCCCGGGCGACCTTTGAGCCGGGATGGAAGTGGTCGGAGCACGTCAAGCCGATGGCGGGCACCGAGAGTTGCCAGGCCGCACACGTCGGCTATGTCATCTCGGGACGGATGAAGATTGTGATGGACGATGGCGAGGAGACGGAGATCGGTCCTGGCGATTTCATGACGGCTGCGCCCGGTCACGATGCCTGGATCATCGGCAACGAACCCTGTGCCATCATCGATTGGCAAGGAATGGCCGACTACGCCAAGAGTTGATCATGGAACTGCCTCAGTGGAGGTGACCGTTTTCTTGATGCCCTGCCGCTCAAGGGCAAGATCACACATTGTCGACGATGCGCCTGTAGAGCTGTTACGCGCCCTGCGAACCAAAGGAGGAACAGCATGACCCGCAAGACCGCCGACTGTCGGGAAATGCCGAGCGAGAGCGGTTGTACGCTCACGATCTCCGGCGAGGAGGACGAAGTGATTCGTGCCGCTGCATTGCACGCAGCCGATGTCCACGGCCATACCGACGGACCAGAGTTGCGCGAGCAGATTCGCTCTCTATTGACCGACGCATGAAGGGGAGTGATCCATGACATTCATTCAGGTAGTCGAGTTTCAGACCAGCCATGTCGACGAGTTCGATGCGCTTCTTGAAAACTGGCTGATGCAGTCCAAAGATTGGCGAACCGCCACTCGCTCCGTGCGGACCAAGGATCGGGATCGGGACAATACGTATATCCAGATCGTGGAGTTCCCCAGCTATGAGAAAGCACAAGAGAACTCCAATCACCCTGCGACCGCAGAGTTTGCTGAGCGACTCGCCAAGCTGTGCGACTCTCCTCCCTCGTTCCGTAACCTGGACGTGCTCAGCGAGGAGGCTATGTAGTCGATATCGGAAGGCGCTGCACGACCGGGAGGTAGGCGGCAAATTCCGGTTTTCCACAGCGCATAAGTGATCCCGACGGGTCGGATATCGCTCTGGCGACGGGGCTAGAGCACACGAAGCTACTCGGGAGATCTGGTTCGCACGTCTGGGCCCTCCCTGCCCCCTTGAGGTCGTCCACGAAATCGAAGCACTCTGGTGGCCACCCAACCGATAATCTCGACCACCGTCGATCCTGAGCGGATTCACGAGTCGCACAGGGCGGCGGGCCTCTCGGTGCAACCTCCGGACTGGCCCGGCAGTCCCGGGCAGTTCGCTGCAGGCTAGTAACATTCTCGCACTATCGTCACCTTGTATTGTTCGCATCAGTGGCAAGGTTCGATGTTCCACGGTCAGCTGGTCGGTTGAACCAGCGACCTGGCCACTTCTCATGTGCAGTGCGACACCAGATACGCGTGACGAGCTGTCGTGCCGTGGGCGTGTTGGCGCTCATTGCGGCACTCGGCACTGCCTGCGGTATGGCCACACCCATCGCCAAGAATCCGACGCGAAACCTCCTTCACATAACTGCTCCCGGATGTTCGTCGGCTGTAGCACAAAGCCACACTCTCGCTGACGTGCGAACCGACATGATCTCGGTTCCAGGCAGCCCCTTTGGAATTGTCTCAAGTCGGAACGGAGTTTGGTCCTTCTTCACCGTCGGCTCCACGATCAGTGCGTCGCACGGGCCCTTCGTCCCCGTCCTCGACCGTCAGACCTCCGTCCCCGGCCAGCCCCTCGGATTGGCTCTCACCCACAATGGGCGCTACCTCTTGGCGGCCGATGGGTCGGGTGCTGTTGTGATCAATGTCAGCAATCTGGAGGAGATGAATGGTCAGAATGCGGTCGTCGGCATGTTGCCAAGCAGCGGCGGTGACGGCGCCATCGAGGTGCTGGTCTCTCCTGACGACCGGTACGCGTTTGTCACCCTGGAAGACAGCGATGACATGGCGGTGTTCGATCTAGGCAAGGCGCTGGCTCAAGGTTTCGGGCCACAAGACTTTGTCGGCACCGTCCCGCTCGGTGAGGCTCCCGTGGGTATGGCCGTTTCCCCTGATGGACGTTGGATCTATGCGACCAGCGAAGGCGCTCTCGGCCTGCGCGGTGCTGGGGATGGAACCCTGAGTGTTATCAACCTGGCCAAGGCCGAGACGGACCCAGATCACGCCGTGGCCGCGACGGTGATGGCAGGCTGCAGCCCTGTTCGGGTGATCGCTGCTCAAGACGGACAGACAGTCTGGGTCACTGCCCGAGGAAGCAATACGCTGCTCGGATTTTCGTCTTCGGCTCTCATCGCCAATCCAAGCCACGCCCTCGTGGCACGGGTCCAAGTAGGTGAGGCTCCGGTCGGTCTGGCGATGATCAGGAGTGACACCAGGATCGTCGTTGCTGATTCCGCCCGCTTCGGGGGGGCCACAGCAGACTTAGCGGTTGTGGATCTAGCGGCGGCCCTTGCAGGTCGCCCTGCCCTCTTAGGAACGATTCCGGCTGGGCGATTCCCGAGAGAGATGGCGGTGCACGGCAACACCCTGTTGGTGACCAACTACACCTCGGATCAGCTCCAATCCGTGGACATTGATACCTTGCCATGATCGAAACCCACTCTGGCGAACTGGGCACCGCCCGCAAAGTGCCTGACCGACCGCGGGACGTTGAATCGGTGCACGGGTGAGGCGCACGGGATTCGGGGTACCGGTGACCCTCATTCCAGCGTGGCCGTCCGAACGTGGTCCCATGGAACTGCCCGGCGCCCGGGGGGTCGGGCGCCCCATAATCGCGAGGTTACGCAATCCCGCATGGTCAATCAGATCGCAACCGTTGGTGGGATGGTCCGCAGCGCCCCTCGACCTCCATCTCAACGCGGGTGTTACCGGTTACCCTCAGGCGGGATTTCCACAAGCAACGTCCAGGCGCTGATCAACCCGAAGATGAACGCCACCAGAACGCTTGGCGCCAGCCAGAACAGCCCACCCCCACTCCGTGCGAGCAAGGTTGCGCCAGCCACTGCAAGGCAGACATAGCTCACAAGCCCTGGGGCGAGTGTGTTCACAGATCCTGCAAGCCGACCGACCAAGGGCAATGGGGTGGTCTTCTCGAATCGGCTGGCCCGCAGATCGATCGCCACCCGACTGCCTGCGAGGAGGAGGGCGGAGACGATCAGTTCCCACGCTAAGACCTTGCTGGATTGACCGGGAATAAGCAGGAAGATCCCGGTAAGCATTGGGGTCAAGAGCAAGCCAAGTGTCTGCCACGCACGGGCCGGGAGACTCGGGTGCCCGAGGATTCGACCGAGATTGATCGAAACGACCACGAAGACCAATCCGGACAAGGTTGCTCCGGCCTGGACGACGGTACCGCCGAAGTCCGTCCACCGAGCGGCGTTGTAGGCAGTTGTCACGGCACCCAACGCCTTGGTGCGGGGCCGATCGGGGGGAGAGAGAAACGTCGCCTGATGGCCAGCGGCATCCTTCAAGAGTAGGCGTCACCTCGGCGACAGCGTTAGCCATGGTCCACCACATCGAGACGAGGTCGGCGCAGCATGAGCAAGGTCCGGTGCTGGTCGGGGGTTAGGTGGACGACCGAGAGGTCGGGGCGCCCGATAGTCGGGTTACGCGTCCCCGGTGTCTTCCCCTGAGTCGGACGAGTGGCACCGGATTCGGGTGACCCGACCAACGGGCGATCCGCCCGGGATCGCCACCGCGCCGAACAACACAGCGTGGGCCCAATCAACAACCAACTGCCAACACGCAGCATATCACCGGCAATCCCGAGTGGGGCCGATAGAGCAGCGTCGTTTGACCGCTGGCAGGGGCGACTCTGGGGACGCAGTCCGGGACCTCGTAGAGAGCCTTGTCGGCCCGTTCAGCACGAACGAAAACTTCAAGCTTGAGGTCCACGGCCTTGCCGTAGCCAGAGGGTAGCGAACGTGGTGCCTGGCTGCCGGTAACGCTGCGCTGTGGCCCCGACTGCCCGGCAATCGCGCCCGGACCGGTACTGCTCTTACCAGTTTGGCGCGATTGACAGCGGTCAGGTTTCTGGTCAGGCCGGCGTCCATGCCTGAGAACAACCAATCCCTTCCGCCTGCTGCAGTCGTCGTGCGGTCTCGAGTCGCCGACTTCGACACATGGCTGACGGCGTTCGATTCCCATGAGGACGCTCGCCGGACCGCTGGCATCCTCGGCCATCACATCAACAGGGCGGAGGATGACTCCAACGACGTAAGCATCTACATGGCGGTATCGGATCTCGACAAGGCCAAGGCATTCTCGGCGTCGGATGACTTGCGCCAACGAATGCAGGCGGCAGGGGTAATCAGCGTCCCAGAGATCTCGTACATGACGCCGGTGCGCGAGGCGATTGCGTGGGACCGCGAGCTGCCCGCGTTCATCCTCAGTCACTCGGTGGCTGATTTCGACCGTTGGCTCGAGGGCTACGACGCCGCCGCCCAGCTCCAGGCAGCAGAGGGGATCGTGGGCCAAGCCGCGAACCGCTCGATCGATGATCCAGGGGTGGCGATCGTCTACCACCAGGCTGAGTCCTTCGACACGCTGCGCGCCTTTCTTGCCAACGACAAGCTCAAGGCAAAGATGCAGGAGGCCGGGGTGATCTCGGCGCCCGACGTCCACTTCGTGACAGGCGGCTGGGCTAAGCAGTACGGCTGAGCCCGAGGAGCTCAGCAGCGGCGGTTGGGCCCTTGTGGCAGTCGACCGATGTCTCAGGCGAGGATGACGGGGACAGTCCTTTACGTCGGGACCAACGACAGAGTGATGTGATCCTTCTCGCTGTGCATCAAGATCTCATCGGCGGATAGAGAGCTAACGTCTTTGTTCGGGAGTAATTCGATCCGATACTCAAGTGACCGGTACTCCGCTAAGACATCGTCAGGATTGTCGCCCAGTCCAAGGATCCCCAAGGGCCAGTACTCCAAGAGTATGGGCGGCCGGCACCTCTCAATAATCTTAGACATGCCGCGTAGGACTCGATGGTCATAGCCCTGGGCATCGACGAATACGAAGTCAACACCTTGCTCTGGAGGCAAAAGATCATCTAGCGCGATCAGTGGTACTTCGAGCGGAGCGACACCCAAGGGATGGGGTCCCGTGAGATGGTCGCCGGTATTGTCGGGCGACCGTTGCAGCGTGACCGAGCCGGTGCGCTCCCCGGCGGCGGCGTGGATGGGCACGACGTTGACGGCTTCATTGCGATGGAGGTTCCTGCACAACAGCTCGAAATTCAGGGGTTCCGGCTCAAGGGAACTTGAGGACCATCTCTTCGAGTAGATATTCCCCACGAAGCGCCCATTCCTCCATTCATTCCTTCGCTGGGGCAGCGAGGGTGGAGACACTTGTTTCAAGGTCAGCCAAGAGATCCTCGGGTGACTTGGGTGGTCTTGGTTCCACGTTTGGCTCGGGCTCAGTTTCGGGACGACTTCAACGGACAATTCAAGGGCCCCGACACTGTAGGGGGCGGTTTGTCGGGTCTTAGGATCGCGCCTGGTTCATCGGTCAGGCGGGCAGCTTCGGGGGCAGCATCTGATCCACCAACTCCCCGAATCGGGAAACCAGGGGAGAGACTGGACCACTGCGGCACCACCACAGCTTGAACAGCTCCGCCGTGGCTTCGCGGGCACTGGTCGTCGCGTATGGGGAAACCTCCTGAGCGAGCTGGCTATATGCAGCCTGCCAATTCGACGGTGCCTTGGGGCTGTCGCCTTTCATGGCGTGCTCGAGGGTCTCGACACCAAGGTGCAGGCCCAACTGGCGTCGCAGTTGCATAGCTTTGGCGTAATGACGAACTTCAAACGTGCGTTCGATCTGGTGCCACAGCTCGTGGGCGACGGTGGTGTCGACGAGCGTATACGGCGCCCGCGGACCCGCCGAACGTGAGCGCTGCTGTCTCTTGGCACTCTGTCGCACCAGCTCTATGAACGCTTCGACGTTGACATAGCCGATGTTGAGGTGGATGGAGGGAACCGAGATCTGAGCCACCCCTCCATATCGACCGGTCTTCAGCCCGTATTCGGATCTATCGAAATAGATGAACTTCACCGCCGCCGCCTGATCGGGGAATCGACGGAAGACGGCGGTGGCAGTGTCGGCGGCCAGCGCGACGCCTTCAGGCATGATGTCGGGCCGGTCCGGCGCACTGATCGTAAAGGTCCGACCCGGTGCCCATGCAACGACCACGTCCAAGGTGTCGCCGGCCCCACCCGCTAATCGTCGGGCGAGCCTCCCGAGCGAGCCGGCGGGGCGAGCCGCAGTGGCAACAACCCCGAGGTCACCCAGGGCTGTCACAAGCGACGACGTTCGCCCCTGGCCCTCCCTCACCGGGGCCAGAGCGTCCCCTGACGCCGGTCTGGTGACGCCGTCGGCCTTGGCTTGCAGGGGGACGCGAAGACCTCCGCGGAAACCCGCTAGTCGAGCCTCATGACGCAACAGAAGGGAGTTGGAGTCGAGTTCTACGTCGGTCGCTCCGCGATCCCTGGCCCGCTGGACTGTTGCCGCCATGACGTCACCGATGTCTTCTTGTTCGAGAAGAGGCGTGGCATCCAACTGGATTGTCATGTGTGAAACGGATCCGGTTACAGCCAGGCGTACCGCTCCGATCTTGATTCCGCGTCCCCACGCTTCGAGCAGATCGGGCTCCTCGGCGACGGGCCGCAGATCGACGCTCGTTTGCACCTCCTGGTCATCGTCACCGGCTGGGACCCACTTGAACGTAGCTGAGCACACGACATCTGGCACATGCCGCGGTGTCCTTCCTGAGCCGGGACGCATTACGTTCGGCGGGGCGGCCTCTCCTTGGGCGATTGTGTTACCGAGTGTGGCCGAAGTACATGAGCTCCCAGATGCCGGCGTCGCTCACGTCCTCGACCCTACGGTTGGCGACGAAGTGTTCGAGCTGGACTTGTCCGGTGAAGCGGAGGTAGGACCCGTCGAAGTGGGTGAGCCGTGCGAGTAGGTGCTTGGGGCCCGAGACCTCGTCGATGAGTTGACGGTTCGCGATTGTCTCGGCGCGACGAAAGCTCATCCGGTACAGTTCGTGGCCGTCGTCGTAGTCGTAGATGACGGTGTCGCCGACGGGCTTGCCGCTTTGCTCCTCGGTGTGTACGCCGTGGAGGCTGAACCGGACCTTCGTCGCGTCGTCAGCGACGATCTCGTTGCCCTTGGCAAGTAGGAAGACCGGGATCTGGACGTCGCCGTAGCGGTGTTCGGCGGTGATGTAACTGGCGATGATCGAATATGGACCGGCCTGGGCCCGCCCCCAGTACCAATGGTTGATGAGCTTGTGCATCGCCACGTCACCCCAGTTGTGGTCGTGGTACCCGACACCAGCGAGCTCCTGGCGCTGACCGCCGACGGTGAGCTCGACTGCCACGGCGCCTTGTGGGACTGCCGCAAGCCATGCGAAATGGTGCTCCCCGTGCTCGCCGAAGAGCAGATACCCGGTCGCAGGTCGCCACGAGGGAACCAGGCCACTGAGCTCCACATCGATGGTCACTTCTTCGTGCGCGGCGTGGATCTCGTAGTGGCGGAGATCGCCCCGAAACGTGTTGTCATCGATCCGAACGTCACAGCCGTCCGTGCTCGCACTGAACTGTGCCGCGGGGCGGTGGCTCTCGAACGACAGCGTCTCGGTGCCGGGACGGTCCAGGTGCACGGTCACGAATGGATCGAGGGACCGACCGGGTGTGAGCGGGTCCTTGGTGTAGAAGGCGATCACCAGCGAGGACCCGTCCTCGAGATGCGCGTCGAAGTACCACCACTCGTAGGATCCCGGCCCGGTGTCGGTGCGCAGCCCGTCCTCCCAGACAGCGACAGAGTCAGGATCCAGCCTGAGACGCTGATACGCCTCGGGTGTGTCTGCCATGCGGCACAGCGCGGTGTCAGTTCGGTATGGCGTTCTCATTGAGTGCTCCCTGACTGGGTCGGACAAGCGAAGACGTTTTGTTCGCGACGGTTGTGGTCTGGCCGCGCTGGGCGCGGGTCAGGCATGCCACTCGGCGTGACTCGATCCTCGGGGGACCAGGATCGGGTCGGGCCATTTGGGTCCGGTCCGCGAGAAGTGGACCGGCGGGGCGAGCATGTGGACGTCACCGAGTGGGCTCGGAGCGTCGTAGGGGAGAGGCTCGCCAAGGCTGTGCTCGTCGTCGCAGCCGGCATCGTCAGGATCGACGAGGCCGAGGGACCCGCACCACATCGCCGTCCTCGTCAGGTTGACGGTGACGTGCCACGAGCCACCCTCGGTGGCGCGCTTGACCAGCGCGGCGGTGGCCCCGATGGCACCCATGTAGCCGGTGATGTAGTCGTTGATCAGCCCCGTGACGGGAAGTTTGGGCTCCGTCTCGCTGCCTTCGGTGGTCATGAGTCCCGAGGCGGCCGAGCCGTTCATGTCGAAGCCTCCGCGCCGCGCCCACGGCCCGGCCGACCCGTAGCAGGTGACCGACACGTACACGAGACCCGGATGCTGTTCGGCCAGCTGTCGAGGGTCGAGTCCGCGACGCTCCAGCGATCCGCTGCGGTGGTTGTTGACCACGATGTCGGCGTCTGCCAGCAGAGCAGCAGCTCGCCCCTGGCCGATCGGACTGTCGAGGTCGATGTAGGTGCTTCGGGAGCCGACGTTGGCTTCGACGTAGATGAACTCGTGTTCGTAGTCATTGGGTCGGGTGGCGCACAGCACGTCCGCTCCATGCTCGGCAAGGGTCCGACCGACGGTGGGGCCTGCGACGGCGTGGCTGAACGACAGCACGTGTATCCCGTCGAATGGCCGGTCGCTGGGCCCGAAGTCCCGGGCTGGTGCCTCGCCGATCCGATCGAGCCCGATGACGGGCTGGTTGGCCAGGAGCGCTCCTTGCTCGTGGGCGAACCATTCGGCCGGACTACGCACGACGCAGACCGGCAGCCCGTCCGCCGTCGCCGTTTCCTCCAGTTCGAAGGCGCCCCAGCCGGCGATGGCTTCGGCGACCTTGGCGGGATCCGGAGGCACGTCCAGGAACCGGCACCATTGGGCGACCATGTGCGGGTAGACGCCTGACGCCATGACCCAGCGGCCGTCCGCCGTGCGGTACGGCGTGATGAGGAAGGGATTGTCCAGCACCAACGGGTGGGGCGCCATCTCACCGTTCAGCGTGGGATGCCAGAAGGCGCCCGGGTTGATGGCGTGCACGGCTTGGCGCATGTCCAGCTCGAGGTGTTGTGCGGGTCCACGCCGCTGGCGGTGAAAGGCAACCGCGGCCACCGCACCGGCCATGATGGGGACGGCGATGCAGGCACCGAGCCGGTGCGCCGCCGGCAGGATGGGGTCTTGCCCGGTGAAGGACACGACGGCCCGAGCCTCGTCTCGCGACAGCCCGACATCCGACAGGAGATCGTCAAGGGCAACCAGTGGATCGAACTGGCTGTGTCGAGGCCCGGGCGCCGATGCAGAAGCGTCGTGGTGTGAGCTCATGGTGTCGACCTCCTGGAGGCGCTCATGACGGGGGACGCGCCCCGGGGGGAAGCGTCGGCACTGGCAACAGACATCGGACCGATCGATTGAGGCGACGCACACCGCGCGAGGGCGTGTGCCGTCGGATCCGCGACGTATGCGAGCTGCCGCTGCTCGACCTCGCCGACGAGTTGGCGGCTCTTGGCCTCGCTCTTGAGCAGGGTGGCGATGCTGATGGCGGCGAGGATCGCTGCGCCTGCCGCGTAGAGCAGCCCGGTGTGGATGCCGTTGACAAAGGCGTCGCGAGCATGGGCGCCGGTTGACCCCCCGGCGTGGATGGCGACGGCGAAGGAGGCCCGGGCCTGGGCGACGAGGGGGCCCGGCGCGCCGGGAAGCTGCAGGCTGGACCGGTACACGGCGGTGACGACGCTGCCGATCACGGCCGTGCCAAGTGCCCCGCCGACCTCCCGGGAGAGATCGTTCAACGCCGAGCCCACCCCCTGCTGCGCCTGGGGCAGCGCCTCGGTGATGGCGGCCGTGGCGGGCGTCATGGCCGCGCCCATGCCGACGCCGAGCGGGACGAGACCGACCAGCATCAGCACGTAGGAGGTATCCGTTCCGACCCGCGAGATGATCACGAGCCCGGCGGCGACGAGAACAAGCCCGGTGACGCAGACGGAACGGGCGCCGAATCGCGACGCCAACCCCGGCGTGAGCCGGGCTGCCGGCATCATCGTTGCCGACAGGGGAAGCACGGCCAGCGCGGCGACGAGCGGGCTGTAGCCACGGACACCTTCGAGGTACTGCAGGGACACGAAGGTGAACCCGAAGAAGGCGAAGAACTGAATGCAGATCGAGAGACTGCCGGCGGACAGCTTGCGGTTGGAGAACAGGCGCGGGTCCAAGAGGGGGTGGCGCTGGCGGCGCTCGAAGAGCACGAATCCCCCCAGCGCCGCCACTCCGGCGGCCACACCGCCGAGGGTGCGGGCGCTCAGCCAGCCGGCGTCGGGAGCCTCGATGATGCTGAAGACGAGGGCGACGAGCCCGACCGTGGCGAACAGCGCGCCGCCCTTGTCGAGCGCCGGCGCGTCCGGCTGAGATGACTCGGGGACGAAGCGGAAGGTGCCGACCAGGGCGATGAGGGCGAGGACGACGTTGACGGCGAAAGCGGCCCGCCAGGGGAACCAGTGGAGGAGGACCCCGCAGCACAGCAACCCCAAGATGGCGCTCCCCCCGGCGACGGCCGCCCAGATGCTGACCGCCTTCGTACGCTCGGCGGGAGGGTAGGTGCCCGTGATCGTCGACAACGTGGCCGGCATCACGAATGCGGCGCCTAGCCCGATAAGACCGCGCAGGACGATGAGGTCGTTGGCGGAGGACACTGCCATCGCCGCCGCCGATGCGGCACCGAAGACGACCAGGCCGCCGATGAGCGCCCTGCGGCGACCGTAGCGGTCGCCGAGGGCCCCGGCCGGGAGCAGCAGGACGCTGAAGACCAGCAGGTAGGCGTCGATGATCCACTCGAGCTGGGTCTGGCTGGCGTGGGTGCTCCGGACCAGGTCGGGGATGGCGACGTTCAGCGACGCCATCGCCGCCGAGACCGCCCCGAGCGCGATGCAGACGACGGCGGTGACGATCGAGAGGTTCACCTGCCGGTTGCCGGTTCGGACCTGTGTGCGCATGGCTACCCTCCTATACCGAAGGAATATTCTGTTTCTAACAGGCACCGGACCAAGCTGTCAAGAGGAATATTCGTTCTGTTTGTGGTACGGTGACGCGGTGCCCAGGATCACCGACGAGCGGCGCGAAGCCCGCCGCGAGCAAGTCCTCGAAGCGGCCCGGGCCTGCCTGCAGGAGCACGGCCTCGAGGCCGTGTCGATGGAGATGATCATCGCCCGTTCCGGCCTCTCGACCGGTGCCGTGTACGGCTACTTCAAGGGCAAGGACCAGATCATCAATGCCGTTGTCACCGAGGGGACGGCGGCAATGGCCGAGGACCTGGCGCCGGTCCTCACCAATCCTGAGCCACCACCGCTCCCCGAGTTCGTCGAGCAGGTGCTGCGAACCATGATGAACTTCGGTCGGCACAAGGGCGACATCGACCGACTGCTCGCCTCGCTCCACGGTTGGAGCCACTCCCAGAGCGATCCCGAGCTCAAGAAGGCCACCCGTGCCTCCTACGCCGGTCTGCGCAAGCTGTTCGCCGACGTGGTGAGACGGTGGCAGGTGGTCGGGACGTTTGACGCGACGGCAGACCCGGAGGGGATGGCGGAGCTGCTGACGTCGATAACCCTCGGATTCGTGGCCCAGCGAGCGCTGGCCGGATCGGCCGACGTGACCGCGCACGTCGCCGCCCTCGAAGCACTGACTCACCGATCAGCCGCCGACGGCGTTGTTCGTGGACCTCGGACGAGGAAGGCCCGGGCGGCCTCAGAGTCGCCGTAGCCCCGCCACCGTCGATTCCTGGCCTTCCGCGATTCTCGCCCGGTGTCCGCAGGCGTTCTTCAGCTCGCCGTCCCAGCGGATGCTGACCGGTGATCGAGAGTCCCCTGAACCCACGTTGCTACCGCCACCAATCCGACAGCAGCCAAAATCGCGAGGGATGGTTCGGCGGCTACGCGCAATCGGGTGCTCCCGTAGAAGATGGCCGCGTTGAGAGCAACGACTATGAGTGGTACTGCAATGATGACAAAACGCCGCCAGGATCGCCGTAGTGTGCCGACGGTTCCCACGATCACGAAGGGGAAGAGGATCAAGTCGAGAATCCGACCGAGTTGTTCAAAGCCTCGGACTCGACCTTCGTCCATGGCGAAGCGCAGCTGGAAGGCCTGGTTGCCAAATCCCCAAACTGCCTCCTCCCGCGCCAGCACAATTCGTGGCATGGCACCTAGATGAGTGCGGGCATATCGCTCCGCGATGCTCGTGAGCGCGTTGTTCAATGTGAGTTCAGTCCACGCTCCGCTTTTCCCCGGTGGTTTCGTGTCTTTCAGGATCCCCCCTGAACGCGTGAAGATACATTTGTGACTGTAGCCACCATAAGTAGGGTCTTTGGGATTGAAGGTGTTGGAACAGTAGGACCCCGCCAGCGTCAGCCCTCCGTCATCGGACAGCACGGCGCCGCCGAGCTGAATCTCGTTTCGAAGAAGCCAGGGCCCCAGCAGGAGTGCGCAGCCCGCCAAGAACGCGAGCCCGAACACAAGACGTTGCCGCCAGGCGCCGGCGGTCAAGAGCACCGCCGGCACCCCCAGGAGCGCGAGGAAGTCGATTGCCTCACTGCGGATGAGGGCCAACACTGCGATCATGAGGCCAAGGGCAACAAAACGCCACACCGTCGCCTGCTCAATGCACCGAAGGGCCAACAATAACGCGGCTGGTATCGCGATGAGGTAGACGCTCTCGCTCATCAGGGTGCCGCCCCATTGGAACGAGAGCGGGTCGATCGCCCCGACGCCCGCCGCGACAAGGCCGACGGCAGGGCCAGCAACTCTCCGCCCGAGCAGACCGAGCACGAGGATCCCGATCGCGGACACCCCGGCAAGCGCAATACGCTGGGAATCAGCCGAGCGGATCCCGAGTGCGTCGAAAAACGCCAGAACGAACGGAAAGATCGGCGGATGAGCCGCTGTGGGCACGAGCTTGCCCGATCCGGTGACACTCGTGGCAACGAACCCCTTTCCATTGGTGAGATTCGTCGCCACCTGCCGGAACCACACCGCGTCGCCAGTGACCTTTTTCGACCTCACGCTGATCGCAAACGCGACGCGCACCACCAAGGCCACGAAGACGATCGCCGACAACGCGGGGCCAAAAGACGACGAGTACTTCGGAGCTGAGACGTCGACGACAGAGCCAGGACGCTCGATCTGTTGCCCCGTTGCATTCGGCGTCGTGCTCATATGGCGTGCACGATCGACGGTGACCTCGAACTCCTCAACACGTCATCATCACAAATGATGAGCACCCAGGCCTGTCACCCTGCCAGGGCCGTCTGCCGATCTGGCAGCCCAGTGCGCCAAGTTGGCACGATCCATTCGCTGCCCCAGGCTTTTGGAGGCCCGACCTCACAGGTGGGCCCACTACCGCTCGCTTCGCCCTCGATAGACAGCCGGTGAATAAGTTATGGTAGCGTAACTATTATGGTTATACAAGGGACCGGAGCCAGCCCGGCCGTGACCTACGAGATGAGCCGCCGGCGGCGAATCGGCATCCTGCTCATCTGCTCGATGAGCCTGCTCATCGTGGGGCTCGACGTCACCATCGTCAACGTGGCCCTGCCCTCGATCGGCCGGGACTTCCACGCGCCGCTGTCGGGCCTGCAGTGGACGGTGGACGCCTACACCCTGGTTCTGGCCAGCCTGCTCATGCTCTCGGGCTCGACCGCGGATCGCCTCGGGCGCCGGCGCACCTTCGTCATCGGGCTGTTCACCTTCGCGGCGGGCTCATTGCTGTGCAGCCTGGCCCCCAACCTCACCACGTTGATCATCTTCCGCATGGTCCAGGCTGTGGGCGGATCGATGCTCAATCCGGTGGCCATGTCGATCATCACCAACACCTTCACCATCCCCCGGGAGCGGGCCCAGGCCATCGGGGTCTGGGCAGCGGTGGTCGGGGTGTCGATGGCGCTGGGACCGGTGGTGGGTGGGCTGCTTGTGACGTCGGTCGGTTGGCGGTCGATCTTCTGGATCAACATCCCCGTCGGGCTGACAGCAGTGGTCCTGGCCCTGCACTACATCCCCGAGTCCAAGGCGCCGGTGGCCAGGAAGGTGGACGTCCCCGGGCAGGTGCTCGTGATCGCGCTTCTGAGCTCGCTCACCTACGGCATCATCGAATCCCCCGCACGGGGCTGGTCGTCGGCTGTCATCGTCGTGGCTTTCGCCGTGGCAGCCGTGTCGTTGGCCGCGCTGTTGGTCTGGGAGCATCGGGCCAGTGAGCCGCTCATCGACCTGCGCTTCTTCCGGTCCGTGCCGTTCTCCTCGGCAGCGGTCATCGCCGTTGCCGCCTTCGCCGCCCTCGGTGGTTTCCTGTTCCTCAACACCCTCTACCTCCAGGACGTGCGCGGGCTCTCCCCGCTCCAGGCGGGGATCGATACCCTGCCCATGGCAGCCATGACCATGCTCCTCCCGCCATTCTCCGGCCGATTGGTCGGTCGGCGGGGGGCCAGGATCCCCCTGGTCATCGCGGGCACGACGCTGGGCGCCGCCTGTCTCATGCTGGTCGGACTGAGCGCCACGACCCCGTTCACGACGTTGTTCATCGCGTACGTGATCTTCGGCATCGGCTTCGGTTTCGTGAACGCGCCGATCACCAATGCCGCTGTGTCGGGTATGCCCCGGGCCCAGGCCGGTGTGGCTGCGGCCATCGCCTCCACGTCGCGCCAAATCGGCCAGACCCTGGGCGTGGCGGTCGTGGGCGCGCTCGTGTCCACCTCTTTGCGCAACGTCGAGCACCCTGACTTCGCCCTGGCCAGTCGGGCCGGCTGGTGGGTGCTGGCCGGATGCGGGGCGATAGTCTTGGTCCTCGGCCTGGTCGCGACATCCACATGGGCTCGGGGCACGGCCCAACGCACGGCCGAGGCCATCAACCCCGAGTTTCTCGAAGGACACACACGATGACGTCGGCGGGTGGCCGTCGCGACAAAGCGGCACGCCAGGCGTGGCAGGCAATGGCCAATCTGGTGCTGGACAACGAGCGCCGACGAGAGGTCAGTGAACACGTCGGTCTGAGCTTCGGAAAGATCAGGGCGTTGCGACGGATCGCCGATCGGCCCATGCCCATGGGGGAGCTGGCCGCCCTGTTGGGCATGGATCCACCCAACCTGACCACGGTGGTCGATGACCTCGAGCACATGGGCCTGGTGGAGCGCCGGCCCCATCCCACGGACCGGAGGGCCAAGCTCGTGGTGGCCACCGATGCCGGTGCGTCGCTGGCCCGACGGGCCCAGCAGATCCTGGAGCGGCCACCGGTGGGCCTGTCCAAGCTGCCAGCCGAGGACCTCGAGATCCTGGGGCGGATCCTGTCCCGGCTGAGTCAGGATCAGGGACCCGGCGAGTGACCCCGCGAACAAGACATGGTGCCGGTCATGGACCCCTTGAGTTGAGCGAGCGCGTGAGCCCGCTCGAGGTGGCCGAGGTCGATTCGTTCGACCTGGAAACCGACGTACTCGTCGCCGGCTTGGGTGCGGCGGGCTGCTGCGTGGCGCACGCCGCCCGAGAGGGTGGCGCCGAGGTCCTGGTGGCCGAGCGGGCCTCGGGGGCGGGAGGGGCCGCGGCCTTGTCCGAGGGAATCGTGTATCTCGGCGGAGGCACGCCGGTCCAGGTCGCCTGCGGGTTCGAGGACTCGGTCGACAACATGGTGCGTTACCTGCTTGCGGCGTGCGGCCCCGAGCCCGACGAGGCGAAGATCGTCGCGTACGCCGAGGCGAGTCTCGGCCACTTCGACTGGCTGGTGGCACGAGGAGTCGAGTACGACGCCCGACTCGACGTCGAAACGCAGATGGCTCCTTCCGGCACAGAGGGACTCGTCTGGTCCGGTGGCGAGGATGCCTGGCCCTTCAACGAGATCGCCGTGCCCGCGCCGCGGGGACACCTGGCCAAGACCAAGCGCTCGACGGGGTGGCTGCTCATGCAGAAGCTCGCCGAGGCTGCTGTCAGCGCCGGAGCCGACGTCTCGTACGACACGCGGGTCGAGCGCCTCATCGTCGACCACGGCCGTGTGGTCGGCGCCGTGGCCTCCCGCTACGGCGAGCGGGTTGCGGTCAAAGCCCGCCGGGGCGTCGTGCTCACCTCTGGGGGTTTCATCTGGAACGACAAGATGCTCCGGCGCCACGCCCCTTCCCTGCTGCTGGGGACCTGGAAGGTCGGGACCGAGGCGGACGACGGCCGGGGGATCGAGATGGCCCAGGCGGTGGGGGCCCAGGTCAAGAACATGCACGCCGGGGAGGTTTCACTGCCGATCATCCCGCCGAGGCAGCTGACCGAGGGCATCATCGTCGACGGCGCCGGCCAGCGCTTCATCAACGAGGACACCTACATGGGCCGGGTCGGCCAGGCCGCACTCTACGAGCGCGACGCCACGTGCTTCCTCGTGATCGATGAGGCCGGTTACGCGCCCAACTGGATGGGCCTCGAGGCTTCCTGGGTGTGCGAGACCGTCGACGAACTCGAGGTCCTCATGGGCCTCCCGCTGGGCTCGCTCGAGGCGACGCTCGCGCTGTACAACCGCCACGCCGAGCTCGGTGCCGACCCGGTCTTCCACAAGCGTCCCGAGCGTGTGCGGCCGCTCGTCCCGCCTCTTGGAGCCTTCGACCTGCGACGGGGTGCTGCGCCGTATGCGCCGTTCACGCTCGGCGGCCTCGAGACCACTGTCGCCGGCGAGGTCCTGGACGTCACGGGTACGCCCATCCCCGGCCTGTTTGCTGCGGGGCGGGCCACGGCTGGGATCTGCTCATTCGGCTACGCCTCGGGCCTGTCAATAGGCGATTCCACACTCTTCGGCCGCTTTGCCGGAACGACCGTGGCCATGTCGGCGAACGTCATCTGAGGAACACCGCAGCTGCACCCGTGATGTCAGTGTCCAGCGTTCTGACCCCCGTCGATGTGCAGAATCTCGCCGGTGACGAAGGTGGCCCGTTCGAGATAGAGGATCCCGTCGATGACGTCGCTGATCTCACCGACCCGGCCCAGAGGGTGAAGGTCGGCCAGGTCCTCATAGGAGGTCGGGTCGTGCCAGGCGGTCCGGATGACACCGGGGGCTACTGCATTGACCCGCACGCCCCGTGACGCGTACTCGATGGCGAGCGATCGGGTTACGGCCGCCAATCCCCCCTTGGTGAGGGACGCCAACGCGGAGGGCCTCTTGCTGTCTGCGTGGTCGACGAGGCTCGTCGAGATGTTGACGATGTGGCCACTGCCTTGGGTGAGCATGTGTCGAATCACCGCCTGGGTGATGTGGAAGAAGCCGGTCAGATTCACGGCGGTCATGGCGGAATAGTCGGCCAGTGTGTAGTCCGTGAACGGCTTGCCGATGAAGATCCCGGCGTTGTTGATCAGGGTGTCGATCCGTCCGAACCGCTCGATCGCCTGATGCACCACCCTCTGAGCGGTCTCGACCTCTGCGATGTCACCATCCACGGTGAGGACGTCGTGGTCATCGGAGGGGGAGATCGAGTGCGATGTGGCAACGACCGAGTACTCGCAGTGGCGGAATGCGGCGACCAGGCCTGCGCCGATGCCACGTGAGGCGCCGGTGACGATCGCGACTCTCTTGCCTCCGGCGGGCGAGCCCGCCGGTTGTGGGGGGTCGGGCGCCCGGCTCATCCGACCAGGGAGGTCTCGTAGTTCACGCCGCCGGGCTGGCGCCCGGATGGATCACCTCGATCATGACGATCAGGCATCGACCGTCTGTCGCGCCGAGATGTCGTTGCGCAGCGCCTTCAGCGCGGTGGCGTAGGCCTCCGAGAAGCTGGGGAAGGGCTGGATGGTGTCTCGGAGCACTTCGATGGGGACGGCGGCTCGGATCGCCAGGGTGGCCTGCTGCAGCCATTCGCCGGCCTCAGGACCGAGGGCGTAGGCCCCGGTCAGCCGCTCGCCGTCGCTGAGCAGGGTCAGGAAGCCGCCCGAGTCCGCGTAGGCGTGCGTATAGGTGGCGGTTCTCGACACCTCGGACAGCGGGGCGGTGGCGCTGTAAGGAGCCTCGCCGGTGCCCACCGACGCGGCCTGGGGGTCGGTGTAGACGACGCGTGGCACGGCCTCGTAGTGGGCCTCTCGGTCCTCGCCGAGGATGTTGGACGCGATGACCTCGCCTTGGTACTCGCCGACGTGGGTGAGGGGCCAGATTCCCGTGACGTCGCCCATCGCCCACAGGCGCTCGCCGGCGCGCAGGTGCGCATCGACCCGGATCCCGCGGCTGTCGGCCTCGACCCCGACCGTCTCCAGGCCGATGCCACCGACGCGGGGGCGCCGGCCGGTGGCCACGAGTAGACGATCGCCGTGCAGCTCGCGACCGTCTTTGAGCTCCAAGACGTAGTCCGAGCCGTCGCGCCGCGCCGCGGCCGCCTGCGCGCCGAGGACGAGCTCGATGCCGTCGCGGGTGAGCGCCTCGCCGAGCCCATTGCCGAGCGGCGCAGGCTCGCGTGGCAGCACACGCTCGGCCCCCTCCACCAGTGTCACCTCGCCGCCGAGGCGATGGACCGCCTGCGCCAGCTCGACGCCGGCGGGCCCGCCGCCGAGCACGAGCAAGCGGCGCGGGATGGTCGTCATGCTGGTCGCCTCGCGGGTACCCCACACCCCGTCGAGCTCCCGCAGGCCCGGCACGGGGGGCACGAAGTGGTCAGCTCCGGTCGCCACCACGACGTGCTCGGCGCTATGGCGCACCCCGTCGATCTCCACCACGCCGGTTCCGGCCAACCGGCCGCTGCCGCGCAACAGATCGATACCCCTGGCCGCGAGCCACCGCTCCTGGCCTGCGTCGGAATAGTCGGACACCATGAAATCACGCCAGGCGAGCGCCGCCTTCACGTCGACCTGGGCAGTCGCCCCGGCCTCGAGTGCACCATGGACCGCCTCACCCGGACGCAGGAGTGTCTTGGACGGGATGCACGCCCAGTAGGAGCACTCGCCTCCGACCAGCTCGCGTTCGACCACGGCGACGCGCAGCCCTCCGTCTGCCAGCGCCCCGGCACAATGCTCCCCGGGGGCACCGCCACCGAGGACGATCACGTCATAGTCGTATTTGGGGTTCATTGTCGTCTCCAACGGTTGGCATCTGGTATCAGGCTTTCGGTCGACCCGCTCCCGTCGCGCGGTACCCGCTCGTCACCCAGTCTGCGACAAGGGAGCCGTACTCGCCAGGCGCCTCCTCCCAGACGAAGTGTCCGGCGTCGACGATGGCGAGCTTGCTGTTGCGCAAGCGTGCATCAAGGAACTCGGCGTTGGCGAGCGGAACGGCTCTGTCTCTCCGCCCGGCGATGATCAGGACCGGAGTCTCGATGTCAGGCAGACGTCGGGCGAGGATCGGGAGCTCGTGGGGGTACGTGCGAACGTAGCGCATCGACTCCACGAAGCGGTCGCCGTCGTACGACTCGAGATAGTCCTCGCGGATGTCAACGGGCAGCGTGTGACCCTGGATCGTGTCGAGTGCTGCGTTGACGATGGCGCGCGGGTCCATCGCTCGGAACCGGTCGAGGTCCGGAGCGAGGGTCCACTCCTCGAGAGCCCCCCCGAGCTGGATCGGCACCACCGCCCCACCACTGCCGACGATCACGCTGGACAGCAGGTCCGGGCGTGCTGCTGCCGCGAACAGGGCCGCAGAGGTCCCGATGTCGGGTCCGACGATGTGGGTGTTGGACAGACCCAGCTCGTCGATCAGCCGGACCAGGAAATCGCCCATCGCCTGGGGAGACAGAAGTTGGTCCTTGCGCTCGGACTTGCCGAAGCCGGGCAGGTCGACGGCTGTCAGGTGAAAGCGCGGTGCCAGCGAAGGCCAGATCGACGCAAAAGCGTAGACACTCTCGGGCCAAGGACTCGTGAGCAGGATCGATTGTTCCGCAGGCCCGTTGCTTTCTGCGTAGCGGATCCTGGTTCCGTCCACGTCCCGAAACCCGATGCGCATCACCTCAGGCCCTTGCGAGTCTGTGGCGTCGTTGGGCCCGGAACCGCCCCCCGGCAGCTCTCGAACGTCACTGTCGTGTGGGGACATCTCTTCTCCCGAAGGTTCGTGGTGTGGTCACGGGGTCGCCGTCGCGGCTGCCGGTCGGGCCTTGGCAAGTCCTTGGCCAAGGGGCGTGTCGTGCCGGGGCCCGCTCGAGGCGGGGTGGACATCCGGGTCCGGGTAGAACTGTGCGTGGTCCCCGGAGTCCGGAGCCGTAGGGAGGCTAGGGCTGCTCAGGTCCCAGTCGGGACGGATCTCGCGCGTCGCCTGGCGAAGGTCGCGAGGGAGGTCCTCGGTCGACGGTCTACCCCAGAACCAATAGCCGTTGTAGAGGCTGTGGATGACGAGTCCGGGCTTGAGCACGAGTGTGTACGGGATCATCGGGTCGTGATACGGATCGGTGTACTCCTGGATGTCGAGGTCCTTTTGGACCTTGCGGCCGACGTCGGAGAGAAAGGTCCACTGGGCGCCGACCGAGGCGCGAAACTCGCGTGTCTCGATGATGTTGTCGGTCGAGATCGTGACGACCTGGGTGTAGGCCACCGCGATCTTGGAATAGAACGCCGCGAGCTCGAGGTGTTGCTGGTGATCCTTGGGGCAGTAATGGCCTCGAGCAAGGACGAGGATCATGGGTTCGCTCCCCTGTAGCTCGCTGAGTGCCGGCGGGCCTTGGCGTGGTCGGTCAGCTCGTAGTCGGGGAAGATGCCACCCGGTTTGATGTCCGCGCGCACAATGTGGTCCTTCTTACTCTGAGGGGGGTGCTCGATCCCGTACCGGGATCAGATCGCGCTTCCCGACGCCCGTCACGCCCGTGGGATGCCCTGGTCAGTTCCGGGGCGGCCACCCGGGGGCGTTCCGCTCTCGGGTACGCCGAGCTTCGTGGAGGCCCGGCCTCACCGCGGATGACCAGGACCGCGCTCTGCCCCCCAGGCACGTTCTCCAGCAGCCGGTCCAGCGCCCCGCACTCACTGGTCCGGCCCCCGCAGCGCGGCGGGCGCGTGGCGACCATTGGCTACAGAGCGTATCGACCAGGGATCCGGCCGTCCTGTGGAGGCCCTGATCAGCGCCCCTGCCGGGAGATCCAGCAGAACGTTCGTCGCCGGACCGGATGCACCGACAACCCGGACCGGGTGCACCGACACCAGAGCAAAGGAATTGGACCATCGACGTTGTGACTGTTGCGCAGCTTCTCCGTAGAAAGCCGAGCCTCACGGAGGCGACGAAGGATCGCCCCGCCCCCCCTGGCGTTAGCCACGGACCGCTGCAATTCTTGCCCCGAGGCTCCGTCCCGATCGAGGGGGTCTCGTTCCAGGTGCACGGAGGTGCCAGATGCCCGAGGTCCCAGCGGGCCCACAACGCGGTGTTTCCGAATGGAGCGCCCGGGGAGCGCAGTTCCTGACACCGCCGATAAGGCGAGAAACCGAGATCCGCTGCTATCTGCGCGATTCGGACGGCCACTTGATCGAGGTGGGCCAAACGACCGAGCCGGGTGGTTGGCGCCCTCCCACTTCGTCCCCGGATTCCGTCGGGACGTCGGGCCAGACTCGATGAACCGGAACGCTCCTGAAGCTGCCCGCAGCGTCCTCGAAACCCTGGCCGTGCCGATCGTCCTGGCGCCGATGGCCGGTGGCCCGTCCACCCCGGAGCTCGCCATGGCGGTAGACCGTGCCGGCGGACTTGGATTCCTGGCCGCCGGCTATCTCAGCGCCGGACGCCTGCAACAGGACATCTCCACCACCCGCGCCCGGATCGAATGCTTCGGAGTCAATGTCTTCGTCGGAGGCGGTCGGCCCGCCGATCCCGGGCCGGTGCAGGCCTATGCCGCTCTCCTGCACGCCGAAGCCCAGCGCGCCGGGGTCGCACTCGGACAACCACTTTTCGACGACGACCACTTCGAGGCGAAGATCGACCTGCTGCGGCGAGAGCCGGTGGCAGTCGTGTCGTTCACCTTCGGGATACCGCCGCGTCCGGCGATCGAACAGCTCCGGGGGGCCGGATCGGAGGTGTGGCTGACCGTCACCTCGCCACACGAGGCGCGCCAAGCCGCCGCGGCCGGAGCCGACGCGCTGATCGTCCAGGGTGTCGAGGCCGGCGGACACCGCGGCGTGTTCGTCGATGACGGCTCACAGTCGGACCTGACGCTGTTGGCTGCACTCGAGCTCGTGCAGGCCGAGGTGGACCTGCCGCTGATCGCCGCCGGCTCGATCATGACCGGCGCGGCACTGGCGGCCGTGCTCGTCGCCGGCGCCAGCGCAGCGCAGATCGGGACCGCCTACTTGAGAACTCCTGAAGCGGGCACCCCCGAAGCACAGCGAGCAGCCACCGCGACGGACGCGCCGACCGTGCTCACGCGAGCATTCAGCGGCCGCCTGGCCCGGGGAATCACGAACCGGCTCCACACTCAGTACGGCAAGGACGCGCCGAGCGCGTATCCCGAGGTCAATCACCTGACCTCGCCGCTTCGCAGCCACGGTCGCGCCTTGGGCGACCCCGATCTCATCAACCTCTGGGCCGGGCAAGCACACGCCCTCGTCGAGACGCTGCCGGCGGAGGAGGTCACGCTCCGCCTTGCGCAGGGTGCCCGTGATGCGATCGCCGCCTGGGCGAAGCGCCTGCGCTGATTCCCTATCGAGGGCCGTGGTGAGGTGTGCCTTGCAAAGCAAGTTAGTAGGCGGTACCTTGTGGTACATGGGTAACACCGAGGGCCGGCGGAGCCAGCTGCTCCGGGGCGTTCTCGACCTCTGCCTCCTGGCCGTGATGGGAGAGGGGCCGGCCTACGGCTACGAGATGACCAAGCGGCTCCGGGCGCGCGGACTCTCCACCGTGGGAGAGGGGTCGATCTACCCCCTCCTGGGCAGGCTGGAGCGCGATGGCCTGGTCGAGACCCGTCGGGCCGCCAGCAACGGTGGCCCGCCCCGCAAGTACTACAGCCTCTCGCCCGAGGGCGAGAGGGCGTTGGAGGGTGGTGTCGGTGAATGGCAGGCGGCACGCGACGCCGTTGATGGTGCCCTCGGTCTGGTCGGGGCGGAGGTAACGCCGTGAGTGAATTCGTCGACGAGTGCCGCCGGGAGTGGCGCCGGCTAGGGGTCCCTGATCCCGTCGCCAACGAGATGGCCGCCGACCTGACGGCCGACATCGACGAGGCCGAGGCCGAGGGAGGCTCGGCCGAAGACGTGCTCGGCAACAGCGCGTTCGACCCCCGGTGCTTCGCGGCGGCGTGGGCCGCCGCCCGAGGTGTGACCGGCCCTCCGGCCCCGGACCGTCCGTCTTTGTGGCGCCAACCCGTCGCCATCGCATGTGCCGCCCTCCTCGGTGTGCTGGTCGTCGGCGCTGGTCTGGTCCTTCTGGTGGGCGCACGTGTTGGCTCCGTTGCGTTCGCCACTCGCCGGATCGTGGCGGGTCCCGGGGCGATCCGTGTCTTCCCACCGGGAAGGATCGTGGCCCCCGCTCCGCTGGGCCCGCCGTTCGTGGGGAGGGCGATCGCTGGAGTCGACGTCCATCCGCTCGGCTGGTTGCTGCTGATCGTCGGCGTCGTGGGCCTCGGGATCGTCGCCGTCCTGTACTGGTCGCGTTGGTCCGGCCCTCGCCGATACCGCCGACACGAGGGCCGGCGGACCCCGAGCTGGAACTGAGCGCCCGCCCTCAGCCTTCGGTCAACCCAGGCGGAGCACCGTCGCTCCTGGGTACCTCCATTCCTCAGGAGCCCGCCGTGTCGTGGATGGTCGTGGTCCCTGGTGTCTGTCGCTCGAGGGCGTCGCGATCCCACTTGGCGCACTCGGCGGCAGCTTCGTAGCTCGATTGCAGGAAGTCGAGTAGTACCGCGTCGGGATCCGCGGCAGTGCGCACAACCTCGTACGGGAGCACGAACTCCCCGAGATCGCCGTTGAACGTCGCCGCCTCGGGCATGACGGCGCGCTCACGGTACCCGGGAGGTTCGGGGTAGGCGTAGGAATAGAACAGCCCCTCTCCTTCGCTGCCCGGCCAGTACCCACAGCTGCTCACCTCGTGGGAATAGGCCTCGAGCATCACCTGGGGTCCACAGTTCGGGGCGCTACCGGGGTACGGCGGTGCCGTTCGCCCCGAGAATCGTGTGACGGCCAGGTCCAATGCCCCCCAGAACAGGTGGACGGGGCTCACCTTGCCGATGAACCGGCTGCGGAAGACATTGAACACCCGCTCGACTTGCACCAGGAGCAACCAGAAACGATGAGCCTGGCCGCGATCGTAGGTCGTATGCACCTGGTCCTCGGTGAAGCGGACGGCGCCGTCGATCTCCACCGGCATCGGCCAAATCGTCGTGCCGACCCCAAGCTCGTCGAGCTGGTCCATGAGGTGGGTGTAGAACTCCGCCACAGGTCGCGACTCCAGGGGAAATGAGCGACGTTCGTCCGCGTCGGTGATGATCTCGAGCTGATGGTGGTGGAAGTCGAAGTCGATCTGGAAGCCGGTGCCGCCTGGGTGCGGGATCAGAGAAGTGGTCAAGCCGCGAGCGGTCACGTAGAGCGGCACGTTCCACCAGTGGTTGATCATGGGCGTGTTGACCATGCGCACCTTGCCCACGATCTGGGTCCACAGCTGCAACGTGTCGCGGGTCGGTGCCCATTCGGTGACTGGCAGATGCGGCCAGCGGATCGGCGACAGTACTGGGTACGACTCCCGTCGGTCTTCTGGGTGCGACACGTGGGCTCCTTGGTAAGGCGTCTGCTGCATCGACTCGACGTTCCGATCACCGGCAATGACCCAAGCGGAGTTCGGGCTCCTGCCGCTCCCGGGCCCACGGGCCGACGAGACCAGTGCATAGAACTGACGTTACGTCTGCGAATTGTCCCGATCCAGGGGCAATGAGCAGGGTGAACGCGTGTGGCAACGTCCCATCCACCCGATCTCGAGTGGTCACCCGCCCACCCGGTCGACAACCTGGTCACGGTGCACGTCGGGGGCGTGTTGAAAGACATTCTGGCCACGAAGGCGACGCCCTCGTCGACTACGGTCCTGGAGATGTCTGATTACGACGCCATCGTCGTCGGTGCCGGACACAACGGCCTGACGGCGGCCGCCGTCATGGCACGTGGTGGGATGCGGGTTCTGTGCCTGGAGAAGAACCACTTCATCGGCGGGATGTCTTCCAACACGGAACTGATGCGCGGCTACCACTTCGAATTGGCGGGGTCGATCCAGTTCCCCGTCCCGAACGAGATCTTCGAGGACCTCGGCTTCGACGAGTGCCCCATCTACGAGCCGGAGGTGCAGTCGGCGAGTATCGGCGCGTCGGGTGAGCCGCCACTTCTGCTCTACTCCGACCCCGAGCGGCTCCTGGCGCACCTCGGTGACGCGCTCGGCCTCGACGCGGTCATGGGAATGGCCGAGGTGGCGGCATGGGCCGAGGCACCGGCACGGGCCATAGGCCGGTTCGACGTGCGCAGGCCACCCAAGTCGCTCGACGAGATGTGGGACTGCGCGACCAGCGAGGCCGAGCGCCAGGCGATCCGTACCGCCATGTTCGGAAGCGTCATGGACGTCGTCGGCCGCTTCCTCCCTGACCGCGAGAAGCACGCCCAGATCCGCAGCATGCTCAGCTTCCTGGCCGTCAACTCCACCTATCTCGGCCCTTACACGCCGGGCAGCGCACTGTGTCTCGCCTTCGCACTCGCATCTCCGGGTGACGCCACGATGTCGAAGGTGCGGGGCGGCATCGGCGCCATGTCCGACCATCTCCGGCGATTGTTCGAGGAGAACGGAGGGGAGCTGCGGCGCCATGTGAAGGTCTCCAAGATCGTCACATCCGGTGGGCGGGTCCACGGCGTGGAATTGGCTGACGGGGAGGTGGTGACCGCTCCGGTGGTCGTCTCCAATCTCGACCCCACCGCCACCTTTACCCACCTGCTCGACCCCGACGAGCTGCCGGAGAGCTTCGCCCGGCGGGTCGAGGCCATCGACCATCGAGCCGCATACTTCCAGATTCATTTCGCACTCGACGGCCTGCCGGAGTACGTCGGTCCCTACGACGTCCTCAACGAAGGGGGCTTGCGCAGGAACGTGACGTTCTTCGAGACCGCGGAGCAGATGCAACTCGACTACGAGGGCTGTCTACGCGGCCTCGTACCCGAGTCGCCGTCATTCAATCTGCAGATCCCGACGTTGGAGGACCCGGGCCTGGCGCCTCCCGGAAAGCACGCGGCGAGCAGCTTCGCCTTTTACTTCCCGATCGGCACCACGGGGGCGAGGCCGGCACGACTCCGTGATGAGATGGCCCAGCGCGTGGTGGCCAAGGTGGCCTCGATGGCACCGAATTTCCCGGACCTGATCGAGCGCCAATTCAACTACCCGGCCTACACCTACGAGCTGATGTTCGGATGCACAGGCGGCGACTTCACCCACGGGCTGCTGCAGCCCGAGTTCATGGGCCCGTTCCGCCCCGGTCCGCGAGGGTGGGCCGACAACCCGGTGCCGGTCGACGGTCTGTACCTCTGCGGCGCCGGCTGCCACGGAGGTCCGGGAGTCACCTTCATCCCAGGGTACAACTGCGGTTACGCAGTCTTGGACGCAGGGGACTCCTCCCGGACGTAACGAATCTGTCGCTCGACGAAAGCCAGGTACATCGCCATCGAGAACGCCAGGCTGGTGAACAGGCTCATGACGAAGAAGATCCACGGGACCCGCAAGCCCCGTCTGCGTCCGTCGACGATCGACCACAGAGGCAGCAGGACGACGTTGACGATCGTGTAGTCCTGGGCGGCGGAGTCTGACGCCCAGTTGGTGAAGAGCATCTTCGTGTAGTTGATGTAGCTGGACTGATGCGGATACGCGTGAACGTAGCGAACATTGAAATACCAGCCGAGACATAGCGAGCAGATGCCGACAACGTAGTAGAGGCCCTCGAGGGGCGACGTTCTCCCGGCGCGTCCCCCGGAAAAGAGGCGCCGGTTACACCCAAACGCGACGGCCGTGCTCACCAAACCGAGAAAAGCGAAGAACGCGAGCGAAGTCGTCATTTCTGTCCCCCAGGTCCGTGTCGGTGGCCGCCCTTGTCCGCCGGGAAGCCAATGATGACAACTGCGAGCGCGGATTGCGAGCACGTGAAACGGGTCGATCCGGCTCCCAATCGTGGATCTGGTCCGCCGACGGCATAGCATTGTCGTCTGTTATGACCAGACGGGGTCGGACTCGGAATTCCAAGCTCCGCCTGTGGCGCCACCGTCGCCAAGGCCGCGGGTACCGCCGACCGTTCGGAAGGGCCGTCATGCTCCTCGCCGTCGTGGGTGTGGCCGTGCCCGCCACGCTCACGTTCCGCTCCGCCCCGGTTGCGGCCGACGCGAGCTCCGACCGGGCCCAGGTGGCGCAACTGGGAGCGCGCATCGCCCAGGACGGGGAGCTCCTCCAGAGCCTGGTCGCCAGCTACGACGCCGCGCAGACCCATGAGGCCGAGGTGGGGGCTCAATTGGGCGCGGCCCAAGCGCATCTGGCAGCTGACCGACGCGCTCAGGTCCGTGCCACGGGTGTCCTCCGGCAACTCGCTCTCGACAGCTACATGAGCGGCGCGGACGACGACTTGACGCTGGCGATGTTCAACACGGGAGACTCGACCGCGCTGGCCACCGAGCAGCAGTACACCCAGGTGGCCACGGCCGGCCTCAACAATGCCATCGACGCCGTCGAGGTCGACGCGCAGCACGCCAAATCTGCCGAGGCCCAGTTGCGGTCTGCCCAGTCCCAGGCCCAAACCAGCGTGGCGCACTTGGCCGGCGCGCGTCAGGCCGCCCAGGCAGCGCTCGTCAGCGACAACGCGTTGCTCGGCCAGGCTCAGGGCAACCTGCAGTCGGCGTTGGCGGCACAAGCCCGCCAGGAACAGGCTGCCGAAGAGGCCGAGGAGCAGGAGATGGCGGCCAAGGCCGCTGCCGCCCAGGCCGCCGCGCAGGCGGCCGCCGCGGCTTCCGCGCAGGCAACCGCGGCGGCATCGGGACAGGCATCGGGATCTCATCCTGTCGCCGTGACCTTCAACCCGTCGCCGGGCTCCTATGCCGACCCCCTTCGGGCCATCAACGCCCTCAATCCCGAACGGATCGACCAGGGGGTCGACTACAGCGGGTACGGGCCTATCTACGCCATCGGCGACGGTGTGGTGTTGAGCACGGTCAACTCCGGATGGCCGGGCGGCACGTTCATCGCCTACCGCCTGAGCGACGGTCCCGCCGGGGGGCTCGTGGTGTACGCCGCCGAAGACATCGACCCTCTCGTCTCCGTGGGCCAGGCCGTGACGGCGGGGACCGTTCTCGGCACCATGTACGAGGGTCCCGACGGCATCGAGACGGGGTGGGCCAGTCAGTCGGGCGACGGCACCAGTATGGCCATCGACGCGGGGCAGTTCTCGGGCGCCAACTCCACGGCCTTCGGGGCGAACTTCTCGCAACTGCTGGCGTCGTTGGGCGCGCCACCGGGAATCCCGCAGAACGAGCCTCCCACCGGGAGCCTCCCACCGTCGTGGCCGACGTGGTGAGGGACTGAGTCCCTCCCGGCATCCCTTCCGGCGCAGGTGGGAGAGCCGGGGCGGGTGGGCGCCGATACGGCTGGCGGGCCCGCATTTCGGACCCCGACAGGCCGCCGTCCGGATCGATAGTGTTTTGAAATGGCCGACCAGCTCCCCTTGTCTCGGCGGACGGTGTTGGGTGGGGCGATCGCGGGAGCCGCCGCCATCGGGCTCACGCCCGGAGGCGCCTCAGCGTCCCGAGCACGATCGAGAACGAGCTCCCCGAACTCTCCGGGCCCGGGCACGCTCCCCAATCCGAGCGCCCCGGAAGGCAGCGACCAACTCCCGCAGATCACCAACATCGTCGCGCTGATGATGGAGAACCATACCTACGACAGCCTCCTCGGCACGTTGCCACCGGGACGCGGCGACGGCTACACGCGAGACGCCTCGGGACAGCCCACCAACTCCAACCCGTGGCCGAGGAGATCTTCGAAAGGCCCGGCGCCGTACCGACACGCCGTGATCAACGTCTTCCCCATGCCCACGCCGTGCCAGGAGCAAGCCCACCCGTACAACACGTGGGGGGCCGGTCAGGAGTCGTATCACCACGGCAAGATGGACGGGTTCGTGAAGAGCAAGAGCGGACCGGTGTCGATGGGGTACTACGACCAGACGTTGATGCCCTTCGTCAACTCGCTCGCCATGACCTTTCCGCTCTGTGACCGGTACTTCTCCTCGGTGATGGCACAGACGTACCCGAATCGGCGCTTCGCCATGGCCGGCACCGCCCTGGGTCTGCTCGTCGACAAGCTGGCTCCGGGCACGCCGGCCAACGGGACGATCTTCGAGAGCCTGAACGCGCACGGCATCTCGTGGAAGAACTACTACTCGAGCCTGCCGTCGGTGTTGATCTGGTCGTACCTGTTCGGCGTCCCGAACATCCGTTCCAACCTGGTGAACATCAGCGAGTTCTTCACCGATGCCGCCAACGGGACGCTGCCCGCGTACAGCGTCGTGGACCCGAACTTCGGCACCCAGTCCGAGGAAGACCCCCAGGACGTGCAGTACGGCGACCAGTTCATGTCCCAGGTCATCAACGCCGTGATGAACTCCCCCCAGTGGCCCGGGACCCTGCTGGTGTGGACCTACGACGAAGGCGGCGGCTACTACGACCACGTGCCGCCCCCCACGGCGGTCACTCCCGATTCCGTGACCTCTGTTCCTTATCGACCCGGGGCGTTCTCGCGCTACGGGTTCCGGGTTCCCGCCGGGGTCGTGTCGCCGTTCGCACGGACCGGTTACGTCTCGAGCGTGGTCCACGATCACACTTCGATCCTCAAGCTCGTGGAGACGAAGTGGAACCTGCCGGCCCTCACCTACCGTGACGCCGGTGCCGACAACCTGCTCGACAGCGTCGACCTCGTGAACCCACCTGCATTCCTCACCCCGCCGACCCTCGCAGCCCCGATCGACCCGGCGTCGGACGACAGGTGCCAGACGACCGGGCCCGGAACAATCCCCCCGCCGAGCGCGATCCGCAAAGCCTGAGTGCCCGTCCCGGTTCGGGACAGGCCTGGGCCGGGGATCAGATGGTCGAACTCCTCAGGAGAGCGTGGGCAGGAACCCTCATCGCCCCTCCCGCGTCCCGATCGGGCGTCGCAATGTCGCGACGCCCGAGAAGGACGGGGTCACGCGGCCTTGTGGACCCTCTTCTTCGGCGCCTGTGCCGGCGCCGGGGTCGTGGTGCCAACGACCGCCTTGCGCGTCTGCGCCAACATCTTCTGGGCGAAGTCGCGTTGCATCTTCAGCAGCTCCTCGACCAAGTCGAAAACCTGCTTCCTCAGGTCCTGCACCAGGGGCACCTCCACCGGCATGAACTCGTCGACGGCTGCTGCCCACTTGCGCCCGACCTCGAGTACGGCCTCTTCGCTCTTGCGTACGAAGTCGACGACCGCCTCATCCAATGGAACGGAATTGCGCGGAGCCATGACAACCTCCTTTCCGCAGGACTGACCTGCTCGATTCCAGGCTAAGGCGGTCTCAGCCGAGCTCACAGAGTCGAAGGTCTGTATTCCGCAGATGACGCAAGTCCGACGTCGGTCGATGCACGTCCGGGCTTGTCAATGGGCGGCGGTGTCTTGGGGCGTCGTGTTCCGACCCATCCGTGAGGGCCACCAGTTCCAGCGGTCCAACAGTGCCACCGTCGAGGGCACCAGCACGGTTCGGACCACGAAGGTGTCGAGCAGAATGCCGATGGCGAGGCCGAAACCGATGACCCGGATCTCCCCGTTGCCCTGACCCGAGCCCCCCACCACGGCGAGGACCACGAAGCTCCCGGCCAGGACCAGCCCGGCCGACGTCACGGTCGGCCCCGTTGCCCCCACGGCCCGCACGACCGCCCGTCTCAGGCCGTCCTTCGTCGCTTCCTCGCGGATCCGGGTCATGACGAGGATGTTGTAATCCTCACCCAGGGCCAACAGGAAGATGAACATCAGGAAAGGCAGGAGGAAGATGATGCCCGCCTGACCGGGGATCTTCATGAACACGATGACGGAGATCCCGAGCGATGCCAGATAGGAGAGGACCACGCTCAGGATCAGGTACAAGGGCGCCACCAGGCTGCGGAGCACGAGCGCGAGCACGAGACCGATGGCCAGGATTGCGATAGGCACGATCTTGCCCACGTCGCCTTCCGAGATGGAGCTCACGTCGTAAAGGGCAGGAGCCTCGCCGGCGACCCCGCTGGCGTCGGCGCCCGCCTGCCGGGCGACGTGGGTCACGGTGCTCCGGATGGCGGGGACGGCGTTGATGGCGGCGGTGCTCCCCCCGGTTCCCGCTCTGAGCCCTGTCTCCCATTGCACCGTGCGGCCGTCGGCGCTGATGTACCGAGCCGTGGTCAGGTAGGCCACGTACTCGGGGGCCGGGATGCCAGAGCCCGCCGGTGGCACCGGGGGCTCGGTGACGAGCTGCTGCGCCGTACCGTAGGGATGCACCTTGTCGTAGATCGACGACAGCTCGGCGGGGGTGAGCGAGGCCCCGTTCGGGTCCAGGGGCCCACTGACCGTGGAGAAGAACCGGCTGTCGCGCAGGCCGACGGTGGCGGTCTCGAGCTGTCCCGGATGGGCCCAGACCGACCTGGGGAAGTGCATGACGACGTTCGTCGGGTTGGCGCTCGACTGGGGGAAGTGCGCGGCGAGCGCGGCGTTGCCCTTGGCGGCCGCGCTGCCGGCCGGTGCCGAGACGTCGCCCCCGAAGCCCGTCGGCTTGAAGCCCAGGGCGAACACCGCCACGACGCTGAGGGCGAGCACCCCGACGACCAGGGTCCACACCGGGCGCCGCACCAGCCGGGCGGCCACCCGGCCCCAGACCCCGTCGGACCGGTCCCGGGGCAGGGTCTTGGTCGGCCAGAAGACCGCTCGTCCCAGGATGGCCAACAGCGCCGGCAACAGGGTGAGCCCGGCCACGAGCATCGTGGCGATGCCGACGGCCAGCGGCACCCCGAGGTCGTGGTACAGGCCGAAGCTCGCCGCCAACAGGGTCAGGAGCGCAACCACCACGGTCGCGGCCGACGCCGTGATGGACTCGCCGACCCGGCGCACGGCGTAGGCGACGGCCGCCTTGGGCTCGCTCCCGGCAAGAAGCTGCTCACGCACCCGGAAGACCAGGAAGAGCCCGTAGTCGGTCCCCGCCCCGAGGATCAGGACGATCAGGAGGATCTGCGTGAAGAACGACACCTTGAGCGCGCCCGCGCTGCCCAGGGCGCCGATGAACGACCCCGACAGGACCAGGACCAGGGCGGCGGGAAGCAGAGTGACCAGTGGCGCCAGCGCGGAGCGGAAGATGATCAAGAGCAACACGATGATGAACAGGATGGAGGCGTTCTGGATCTCCTTGCCCTGCTTGGCGGATTGCTGCTGGCTGGCGGCGTTGGTCGCCAACTGCCCGGCGAGATGCACCTGCAGGTCCGCCGGCAGCGCGATTCGGGACAACGTGGAATTCAGGTCGTTGATGAGCGTCGTGCTCTTGTCCTGGTCGAACGGCGAGGTCGACGACACGAAGAGGAGCTCGGCGGCCCTGTCGTCGGGGGAGGTCCCGAGGAACTGCGCGGACAACTTCGACGGCACGGTGTCCAGCCGGGCCAGGACCTCCTTTATGGCGGCGAGATCAGCGGCACCGAGGCGTGCGTTGGAGGTCACCGCCACGATCGGCACCTGTCCGTGGGTCTCGGACCCGATCAAGGGGGCGGCCAGGCGAGCGGCCTGATTGCTCGGTGCGCTCGCCGGCAGGAACGCCCCGTTGTTGTTGTCCACCTGGCTCGCCAACGTGGGCAGCGAGCTGACGCCGGCGACGGTTCCCACGATCCAGACGATCACGATCACCCAGCGCAGACGAACCACGGCGCGACCGAGGGCATCGAAGAAGCGGTTCATCGCACGGCATTCTCACGGCGGGCCCGATGGCCGTCAAAGGCGGGCAAACCTTCTCAGTGCCGAAGCGATCCGGGGTCCGTAACCAGGGGTTCACAGGGGCGTCACACTGCCGTGACCGGCGAGACGTAGAACGGGACGGGGTTTCGCCGAACGACCCGAACGATCCACACGAGGGGCCAGCATGACCATGACGAACGGCAAGATGGCGTCCACCTTTAAGGCGTCCACCTTTCAATTGATGGAGCGCTCCGAAGGTGTGCAATACCGGTTCTTCACGATCCACGGCTACCGACGTGCCTTCCTGTCAGCCGGCGACGGGCCGCCGTTGCTCCTGATCCATGGCATCGGTGACTCCTCGAGCACCTGGTTGCCCGTGATGGAGTCCTTCGCGGCCGACCACACCGTCATCGCTCCCGACCTGCTCGGCCACGGGCTCTCCGACAAGCCCCGGGCCGACTACTCGGTGGCCGCCTACGCCAACGGCATGCGGGACCTGCTGTCGGTGCTCGACATCGACCGGGTGACGGTGGTCGGCCACTCCCTCGGTGGCGGGGTGGCGGCCCAATTCGCATACACGTTCCCCGAACGGTGCGAGCGCCTGGTCCTGGTGGGGACGGGTGGGATCGCCCGGAGCGTGAGCCTGCTCCTGCGCCTGGCCGCCGCCCCCAACGCCGACCTGCTCATGCCCACGTTCGGATCGCCGGTGTTCAAGCTCGGGGCCCGGGTCGCGGCCCACGCGCTACGGCTCCTGGGCACGGATCTCGGCCGAGACACCGAGGAGATCCTCAAGGTCTTCGACTCGTTGCCCGACGCCGCGGCTCGACGCACCATTCTCCGCACGCTGCGCTCCGGTGTCGACTGGCGGGGTCAGGTGATCACCATGCTCGATCGTGCGTACCTGACCGAAGGAATGCCGACCCTGCTCCTGTGGGGGGCCCACGATGCCATCATCCCGGTGGAGCAGGGCTATCTGGCGGCGGCCGCCATGCCGGGCAGCCGGCTGGAGATCTTCGAGGATGCCGGCCACTTCCCACACCACTCCGACCCCGAGCGCTTCACCGCCGTGGTGCGGGCGTTCCTGGCCGACACCGCACCCTCGAGATTCGAACCGGAGGTGTGGCGTGACCGGCTGCGGCGGGGGCAGCCGGTCCGGGCCGTCCAGCGGACCGGCAACGCCGACGGCGCCCTGTCCGGGAGCGTGCGCAGCGGGACCTGAGCAGGGCCACCAGCCGCCCTCGTTGACTCGCTGTTGGCAGGGAATTGGCCAGCTGGTGGGGTCCGGAGGTCATGATTGAGCGAGAGCTCAGGTTCGGTGCACCGCCGTTGTCGCTCGAGAAGGAGAGCGTTGATCGGGCGCCGGACCACCAATGACCTCGTGGGGGGGCATCGACAATGGCGGGAGCGCTGGCCCGTCGAGGTGAACGCACGTATCTCCGCCGGAAATCGGCGGGACGTGGCCCCGCCGCGGGCCCGTGGCCCCTCGGGTGGTTCAGGGCGCTCGCAGCTGCACTGATCGTCTGTGGGGGGGCCGTGCTCGGGAAGTCGGTTTCTGCGTACGGGACGTCCGCCGCTGCGCCGCACATCATGATCGTCATGATGGAGAACGAGAGCGAGAGCGAGCTCATCGGGAACCCCGAGGCGCCGAACACCAACGCTCTGGCGACGCAGTACGGCCTGGCGACGCAGGCCTATGCCATCGGGCATCCCTCGTTGCCGAATTATCTCGAGTTGCTGGGCGGTTCCAACCACGGGGTGAACGACGACGGGACACCTGGTTCCGAGGGGATTCCTGTGAGCGCGCAGACGTTGGTCAACCAATTGGAGACGGCGGGGATCTCCTGGCGGGCGTACATGGAGTCCATGCCGTCGGCGGGATACACCGGCGGTGACACGACGTGCTGTGGCGGCCAGTATTACCAACATCACAATCCCTTCGTGTACTTCCCGTCGGTGACCTCGCTGTCCGACTTCTCTTCGGACATGGTGCCCTCGACAGACATGATCAGCGATCTCAAATTCATCGACGGCTCCGGATTTCGTGTGGATGACACCCAATGGCACCGACGACATGCACGACGGTCCGTTGAACTCGGATGGCGATGTCAATCCCTCGGTGGGCGACGCCTGGCTGGGGAACTTCGTGTCCCAGGTGCAATCCACGGCCTGGTACGCGCAAGGGGGCAACATCATCATCGAATGGGACGAGGGGATGGACTCCGACAGCTCCGGAATAGGAAACGCCGGGGAGGGCGGTGGGGGCCGCATCATCACGCTCGACGTCAGCGCTGCGCTCAAAGCCCATCCCCAGCAGGACTCCACGCCCGTGAACACCGCCGGAGTCCTGCGTTCGGTCGAGGGCGCCTACGGGCTGCCCTACCTCGGGGATGCTGCCAATAGCGTCAACGGAAACATCGACAGCCTGCTCGGCGCGGCATCGCCTCCACCCTCCACGACCACGACGGTGGCTCCCACGACGACCACGTCCACGACCGTGGCCCCCACCACCACGACGACGGCATCGCCGCCACCCTCCACGACCACGACGGTGGCTCCCACGACGACCACGTCCACGACCGTGGCCCCCACCACCACGACGACGGCATCGCCGCCACCCTCCACGACCACGACGGTGGCTCCCACGACGACCACGACCACGACGGTGGCTCCCACGACGACCACGTCCACGACCGTGGCCCCCACCACCACGACGACCGTGGCTCCCACGCCGACCACGACGGTGCCGCTCACCACCTCGAGCGGCACGACCACGACGCAGGCGACCACTCCGACCCCGGCTCAGGCACCCACCACCACGACGACGACCAAGGCAGCCGCAACGGCCCCCGCGCTTGACGGCAACACCGCGGGCGGCTCAGGTGGGTCGGACCCGTCCGACGTCTCGGCGGCCTCGGGCGATCTGGCCTTCACGGGCCCGGGTTCGGGTGTCGGGGCACTGGGCATCATCGGGGGTGGTCTCGTACTCTTGGGCCTCGCCCTGCTGGCCCTGGTCGGCATGCCCCGTCGCCTTGTCGGACAACTCGCGCCCCTTGGTGTGGACGGCCGGCGCACCACGCGGTCTGCAAGCGACCGCGGCGCGACCGAGGCATCTCGCGACGGCCTCTGGCTGTTCCCGCCGTTCTAGGTGGAGCGACAGACGACGACCGGGCTGCTCGCGGCACGTTGGCAGGGCGTGACGCACGCCCTCGGCTGGACGATGGATCTTCCGAGTGCTTTCGGGGCGTGCCTGCGTCTTGGTGTGAACGTCCCATGAATTGGCATCGGCACGGTGTAAATACCGCGTAAAAGAGCGATACGCGTGACGTCCGCAGCCATTGAATGGTGGCATGCGCTCTCGCTCTTGGAACTGTTGTTTGACCCGCGATGCCGTCACCGGCGCCTGGTGTCGGGCCCGGCCGTCCAAGGGCGTGTTGTGTTCGGAGCATGCTGAGGAATTCCGCGCCGACGAGGCGGCCAAGGCGGCCACGCGTCTCCAGCGCGCTCGGCTCGCGGTTTGGGATCCATCGACGACGCCGCTCCGGCGGTGGTGGGCGAGAGTGCAGATCCGTCGGGCTCGATCGCTCCGCCGGAGCCTCCTGGCCAGTGCCGAGACCGCCGAGGGGCAAGAGGTCGACTACCCCCTTGCGTCCGTGGACTTGGCGCTACCGGAGAACCTCAAGACCTGGAGGTGAAGTACTGCTCATTCTCGGTCCCATCGGTGAACCCACCGTGGGATGATGTCCGGGGTGATGGGACCCCCCGACCGACCCGTCCGGCTCGTGACCGAAGACGACGTCACCCCTCTGACCGGCACGGATCCCCGCCTCAGCTCGACCTGGGGCAGAGCCCGGCGACTCGCCCGACTCGGTGCCCTGGGCCTCCCACCCGCCCTGGCGGCTGCTCTCGTGCCGTTCCGGGAGAGCTTTCCGTCCACCGACGCAGCGCTGCTGATGGTCGTCATCGTCGTCGCCGTGGCTGCCGTCGGCGACCGGCTCGCCGGCATCCTTGCCGCTGGGTCGGCCGGGGTCTGGTTCGATTTCTTCCTCACCAAGCCCTATGAGCGATTCGCCATCAGCCATCGTCCGGACATCGAGACGACGGTGCTGCTCTTCGTGGTCGGCGTAGCAGTCTCCGAGCTCACGGCTCGCGGTCGTGAGCACCGTCAGGCGGCCGCCGAAGAGTCCGGTCACGTGGCCCAGCTGCACTCGGTGGCGCGGATGATGGCTGAGGGCGAGGACCCCCAGGTCGTCATCGCCCGGGCAGAGGAGGCCCTCGCCACCCTGCTCGAGCTGCGCAGCTGCCGCTACCATCCGGAGTCCGCCTCGAACGAGCACCCAGGCGTGATCTCCCAGGAGGGAGACGTCGTGCTGGCGGGGCTGCGTTGGAACTGGCTCCCCGGACGCGTGGACCTACCCGTCGAGTACCTGGGACGGGGATACGGGAGGTTCGTGCTCGTCCCCACCCCCGGAGTGCCCGTCCCCCGGGGCCGTCGCCTCGTCGCAGTGGCTCTGGCGGACGAAGTGGGGGCGGTCCTGGCCGGGACGGAGCGCCGGGCGCGCTGACTTGCGGTGGCGCTGCGAAGTGGTGCCCACATGTAGTGTCGGCGAGATGAGCGAGCAGGCTTCGGAGCTCTTCGACCTCGACGGCATGCCGATCATCTGAGGATCGGCCGTGGCCGGGACCTCTACCTTCCCCACCCGCGGGGCGCTTCAGCGCAAGCTCGGCTTCAGTCCGGTCGACGCCATGGTGGGGCTTGCGCTGTTCTTGTTGGTCTTCGCCTTCATCCGCGTGGGCCGTGGGGCCACGGTGGCTCTGGTCCCGAGCAAGCTCAGCCGGCTCGACACCTCACCGGTCAACCTGCCGTACTACGCGGCCCGCAGCCTGTTGCGCATGTTCGTCGCCCTCTGCTTCTCGGTGACCTTCAGCTTGGTCTACGCCTATGCCGCTGCCCACAGCCGGCGGCTGCGTCGGATCCTGGTGCCCGCGCTCGACATCCTGCAGTCCGTGCCGGTGCTCGGCTATCTCAGCGTGACGATCACGTTCTTCCTCACACTGTTCCCGCATTCGGTACTGGGGCTCGAGGCGGCGTCGGTGTTCGCCGTCTTCACCGCGCAGGCGTGGAACATGACGTTCTCGTTCTACCAGTCCCTCATCACCCTGCCTCGTGACATGGACGAGGCGAGCCGCGTGCTGGGTCTCAGCCGCTGGAAGCGCTTCTGGAACATCGAGCTGCCCAGCGGCGCCATCGGACTGGTGTGGAACGGGATGATGAGCTTCGGGGGGAGCTGGTTCTTCCTCACCGCGTCAGAGCAGATCAGCGTCCCGGGCCACGGTGGGTACGTGCTCCCGGGCATCGGTTCGTATGTGGGGGTCGCATCAGCCCGCGGCCAGACGGGGCGCGTCGTCCTGGCCATCGTGGTGATGATCGCCATCGTGGTCCTCGTCAACGTGCTGTTCTGGCGGCCCCTCACCGCCTACGTCGAGCGATTCCGTGTAGAGGAGTCCGAGGCGACCGAGAAGCAGCGCTCGTTGGTCCTCGGGATCCTGCGGCGAAGTGCACTGCCGGCGCTCGTCGTCAAGGGAGCCCATTTCGGACTGGGCCCCGTCAACCGCATGATGAGCAGGGTCACGGGCGCCGACGATCGCAGCCTTGTCCAGCCGACGCAGAGCCGCCGCCGGGCCGGCGACATCGTGTTCTTCTCATTGACGCTCGGGGCTCTCGCCTTCGGCCTGTTCCGGGTGCTCACATACGTGGACAGCGGACACGGAGGGCTCGGGATCTTCGCGCGGACGTTCGGACTCGGCTTCATCACCTTCAGCCGGGTCATCGTGCTCCTGATCGTGTCGACGCTCATCTGGGTGCCGGTCGGTGTGTGGATCGGGTTCAACCCGCGAGTCACACGGATCGCGCAGCCGGTCGTGCAGGTGCTCGCCAGCTTCCCCGCCAACTTTCTCTTCCCATTTGCCATCATCGTCTTCGCCGACCTGGGAATCAGCCTGAACTTCGGCGGGATCGTCCTCATGGCACTGGGCGCGCAGTGGTATATCCTCTTTAACGTGATCGCGGGCGCGAGCGCGGTCCCGAGCGACCTACGCGAGGCCATGCGGAACCTCGGAGTGCGAGGTCCCACCCAGTGGCGCCGGCTGATCCTCCCTGGCATCTTCCCCGCCTACGTCACCGGTGCCATCACCGCCGCGGGTGGTGCGTGGAACGCCTCGATCGTGGCGGAGATCGTCCCGTACCACGGGAAGACCCTGGTTGCGAGCGGCCTCGGCGCGTACATCAGCCAGTCGACCGCCGCGTTCGACTTCCACAAGATCCTCGCCGGGCTGCTCACCATGTGTGTCTATGTCGTCGGTACCAACACACTGTTGTGGCGCCGCCTCTACAGGCTGGCCGAGACGAGGTACACACTGGCATGAGTGACTCCGACACCCTCATCTCGGTCCGTCACGTCACCAAGTCGTTCGCCGGCGCGGGTGCCCAACCCATCCCGGTGCTCGAGGGGGTCGACCTCGAAGTCGCCGATTCGGAATTCGTGGCGCTGCTCGGACGCAGCGGAAGCGGGAAGTCGACGCTCTTGCGCTGCATGGCCGGACTGATCGCGCCCACGTCAGGTGAGGTGCTGTACCGCGGCACGCGCCTCGTGGGTTGCAACCGGGGCACGGCCATGGTGTTCCAGACCTTTGCGCTCCTTCCCTGGCTCAGCGTCCAGCAGAACGTAGAGATCGGCCTCGAGGCACGTGGGGTCCCGGAGCGCCAGCGTGCCGAGCAGGCCCTGCGCGCCATCGACCTCGTCGGTCTCGACGGCTACGAGTCGGCGTTTCCCAAGGAATTGTCGGGCGGCATGCGCCAGCGCGTGGGATTCGCCCGGGCACTCGTGCTCGAGCCCGACGTGCTGCTCATGGACGAGCCCTTCAGTGCGCTGGACGTCCTCACGGCCGAGAACCTGCGCGGCGAGCTGCTCGAGCTGTGGGAGGGTCATCGATTCCCGACCCGCTCGGTGGTGATGGTGACCCACAACATCGAGGAGGCGGTCCTCCTCGCCGACCGCATCCTGGTCCTGGGAACCAACCCGGGCCGCCTTCGGGCGGAATTGGTGAACGAGGTGCCCCGTCCGCGGCATCGTCGCACTCCGGCCTTCGACGCGCTCGTCGACCACATCTACGAGATCATGACCGGCGCGTCGGTGCCCGCCGCAGTGGCCAAGAGCGGCTCTGCCGGTGCCCGGGGCACGCCGGGCGACACCCCGCTCCCGCTGGCGACCGTCGACGGGCTCTCCGGTCTGGCCGAGATCCTCGAGCATCGTGACGGATCGTCCGAGCTTGCGGACCTGGCGCGCCTTCTCGGCCTCGAAGTCGACGACATGCTCCCGCTCGTGGACGCGCTGGTGCTGCTCGGCCTGGCCACGCTCGAGGAGGACGATCTCGAGCTGACGCACAACGGGCGTGCATTCGCGGGTGCGAGCATCCAGGAGAGCAAACGCATCTTCGCCACTCAGGTGCTCGAACGCGCCCCCCTGGTGCGGACGATCGATCGCGCCCTGCGCGGTTCGCAGGACGGAAATCTCGCTTCCGGCTTCTTCACCGACCTGCTGCACCGCAGCTTCGGCGAGGCGGAGGCCCGGCAACAGCTCGACACGGCCATCAACTGGGGTCGCTATGCCGAGCTCTACGCGTACGACGGCGGCCGTGACCAACTCCTCCTCGAAGAGCACGAGGAGCACGTCGACGGGTCCGAGCCGGCCCCCGGTACTCCCGTGCGCCGGGGGGCCCTCCGCCTGTTCCTGGGCGCATACCCGGGGTCCGGCAAGACCTTTGCGATGCTTCGCGAGGCGCACCGGCGCCTCTCCACCGGTGAGGACGTGGTGGTTGCGGTGGTCGACTCGCGGGGCCGGTCGCACACCGAGGAGGCAGTCGGAGACCTCGAGCGGGTCCCGCTTCTCACCGTCGATGGCGACGGAGCCGAGCGCGAGGAGATGGACCTCGACGCAGTCCTCGAGCGCCATCCCCAGGTGGCCCTCGTCGACGATCTTGCCCATGCCAACTCGCGTAGCGGTGCCAACCCGTGGCGATGGCAGGACGTCGAAACCATGCTCGACGCCGGCATCGAAGTGTTGGCGACGCTGGACGCGTCACAGCTCGAAGGTCAGCGTGCGTCGGTCGAGCACATCACGGGTGTTCCGGTCGCGGTCACGGTGCCCGATCACGTCCTCGATCGGGCCGCCGACGTGCAGTTCGTCGACATCGCCCCCACGGCGTTGCGGCGACGCATCGCGCACGGCAACGTCTGCTCGCACGACGAGATCGACAGCGCGCTCGAGGGCCCGTTCCGCCTCGAGGCCCTGGGGCCGCTCCGGGAGCTGGCGCTCCGCCTGGTGGCACGGCGGGTCGGTGGTGGCGACGCCCCCACTGGCCTCGAGCCCCAGGACGTCGTTGTCGCCGCAGCTCCGAGCGCGCACGCCGAATCCCTGGTGCGCCGCGGCGCTCGCCTTGCACGGCGAACCGGAGGACGCTGCACGGTGCTGACCGTGGAACGACCGAGGGCCGGCCCCGCCGCACGCGAGCACGTGGCGCTCCTCAAGGTGACCGCGGAGCAACTGGGGGCCACCTTCACGGAGCGCCGCGGGGGGAACGTGGAACGCGAGATCCGTGAGACCGTGCGCGAGGTAGTCGCGCAACACCTTCTCGTCGGCGCTTCGGACCCGCGCCAGCACCTGTGGACCCGGCGCGCGTCACCGACCGATCGGCTTATCGAGGCCCTCCCCGATGTGGACGTGCACGTCATCGCCTGGTTGGCTCCCGGGGCGGCTGTCGATCTGAGCGCGGAGGACGAGGAGGACGAGGCGCGCTTCGGACGCAGGGGGACCCTGCGCGTGTACCTCGGCTACGCGCACGGATGCGGAACGACGACCGCGATGCTCGACGAGGCGCAGAGGCGGGCGTCGCGGGGGACCGACTGCGTCGTCGCCTCGATCACGCGGCTTCACCCGGGTCTCGATGCAGTGCTCGGTGATCTCGAGGTCGTGGGAGGTGACTCGGGCACGCCGCCGGGACGTCCCGACTTCGCCGCCGTGCTGGCGCGCAACCCTCAGGTGGTGTGCATCGACGACCTCGCCGCGGCCTCCAGGTCCGGCTCTCCGCTGGTCGAGGACCTCGGCCGACTCCTCGACGTCGGGATGACCGTCATCGCCACGCTCCATGTCGCGGACCAGGTGGAGCAGTCCGTGCTGGAGCTTGCCGACGACATCGAGCTCGTCGACCTGCCGGCGTCCGAGCTCATCGAGCGCGTCCTGGCCGAATCGGTCGACCCCTCGACCTCGGAAGCCGCCCTACGGGACGAGTACAGCGAAGCGAACCTGGCTCGCTTACGGGAGCAGGCGTTTCGTGTCGTCGCCTGGCATGCCGACGAGCAGCAGGTGCGTCTGCTTCGCCGACAGGGGGCCGGGGCCCACTGGGAGGCGCGCCCCCGGGTCATGGTCTGCGTCGCGCCTCGCCCGGGCATGGAGCGCCTCATCCGCCGGGCCGCGGGTCTCGCAGCCAGCCTGGACACGGACTTTCGTGCCGTGACGGTGCGTAGCGCAGGTTCGGCGGAGGACGACGCCGCACTGCTCGGTCGCTACGCGGAGCTGACGCGCCAACTCGGAGGTCAGGTCGTGAGTCTCGACGGGCCGGCCGTCGCCCCCGCCCTGGCTCGTTATGCCCGGGACAACCTGGTGACCGAGCTGCTCGCCGTCCGAGGGTCACGGGGAGGCGAGCGGGCCGGGGCGACGTTGCGGGAGCTGACCCGAACCTTGAGCGGGGTCGACATCCACATTCTCGCCAAGGAGCCGTCCGGATCGCACGAGCCTGTTTCGTCGGGGTGAGATTTCGGTCGCTCTGCAGTGGGCCCTGGATCAGGGTCGTCCGGCACCTCTTGATTGCACCACTACCGGGGTGGGCGAGGAATTCCGGCATCGGATAACCTGGGACCGAGCAGCATCTCCGGGGTGGCGGTGCTGAGGGGGTCCGGGGCTATGAGGCGCATGTTGTCTCCTCTGGTGGGCGCAGTGACGTGCCTCGCCACACTGGCGGTCGCAGGTGGCACTGCTCCTCAGGCGGCGACCGCTCTCGTGCGCAGCACCACCAATTGGGGCCAGGACCTCGTGGCGCCGACCCATCCGCGTAAGGCGCAACGGAACTCCGGTGTGGCAGCCGACTCGTACAACTGGTCGGGATACATGCAGGCGACAGGGAAGCGCACCCACACCTATACGGGGGTGACGACCACATTCGTCGTCACGACCGTCAACACCGGCATCCCCGGCGACCAGTACTCGGCGGACTGGGTCGGGATCGGCGGATTCGAAACCAACAAGCTCGTCCAGGCGGGTGTCGAAGAGGACAACATCGGCGGGAGGGCGCTCTACCAGGCTTGGACCGAGGTCCTTCCCCAGAGCGAGTCCCCCCTGGCACTCACCGTCTCTCCCGGGAACACCGTCGTCGTCACGGTCAGGGAGATCGCCAACAAGAAGAACAGGGACAAGCAGTGGTCGATGACCGTGGACGACGTCACGACGGGTCGCAGCGCCGGACTCACCGTCAAGTACAAGATCGCGGCCTCGAGCGCCGAGGCGATCCACGAGAGGCCGTGCATCGGTGCTCCCTGTTCCGATCACCTGGCCACCCTGGCCACGACGACGCCGGCGACGTTCGATCCTGCCTACGTCACGACGTCCGCCCCGGATGCCACCGCCGTCTACCAGCCGCTGCTCAGGCCGGCGAGCGCGGCGGCAACGCTTTACGACATCGCGATGTTGCCCAACAACGCGATGTCGACGACACCGGCCATCGCCACGCCATCGAACGCCAACAGCCACGATGACGGGTTCACGGTGGCCGACGGGAGTGCGGTGCCTGCGCCACCTTCCGGCTGACCCCCTTCTTCACGCTTGCCCCTGCCGTCGGGCAAAGGCGGACGCCGTTCGAGAGAGGATGGGGGATGCGGGCTCGCGCCAGCTTGGTGATCATGGTGACGGTCCTGCTCGCTGCGTGCAGTGCGGCGCCGTCGTCCACATCGTCGAGCGCCTCGACGCTCTCGCTGGGGGAGACCTCCACCTTCAGCGTCCCAGGAGTGTCGGTACCGGGCACCCCGACCCGCTACGACAAGGTCATGGTGCGCCGCTTCGGGTCGCCCAGCGCCACCAACGTGCTGGTCCTCGTGCCCGGCACGCTGGCCGGGGCGGCGGACTTCGACATCGTGGGCCCGTATCTCGCCGCCCACGTCCCGAACCTCCAGGTGTGGGCCGAGATGCGACGCGAGGGAGCCCTCGAGGACAACTCCATGCTCCTGAAGGCCCTCGACGGCAAGGCGACGGTCCAGCAGGCGTTCAACTACTACCTGGCCTGGATCGCGGACTCCTCGATCACGCCCCACTACCAGCCGCTCAAGGCCTCCCAGTTCGGCTTCGCGGACCAGTGGGGGTTGGCGGTGGCCATGGGCGACCTCCACAACGTGGTCGAACTGGCCCGCGACGGAGGCAAGCACACCGTGATCCTCGGGGGTCACTCGTTGGGCGGTGCCGAGGCTGCGATCTACCCGGTGTGGGACTTCAACGGTCGGGGCGGGTACCAGGACATCGTCGGCATCGTCGGGATCGACGGCGACGCCGGTCTCGCCGGTGGGTTCGGCGGGACGCCGACCACCAGCGCCGCCCAGGCCGACGCAGCCCTGGCGAAACTGCAGGCGGGAAGCCCCTGGCTCGACCTCCTCGGCTTCGGGCTGCCTTGGATCACCGGGCCCTTCGCGGAGCTGGGCGCGTTGGCCGCGCTCAAAGAGCCCCAGGCCGAGTCGATCAACCAGAAGTTCGCGCTCCTGCCGGCCGAGCTCAAGCCGTCGTTCCCTGCCACGAATCAGGGTTTGCTCGGGTACGCGTTCGATGCCTCGACATCGCCCGCGGCCCTGGCCCTCATCCATGTGCACTCCGGGCACTTGGCTGCGAGCGGTTCGCCCCGTCCCTGGGTGAATGCGGGGCCCACTCCGGTGCAGGACATCGCGTACGTGTTCTCCCGGGAGCCGCTCGGACCGGTCGACTGGTACTTCCCGGAACGGCTGTCGATCGACATCGGAGCGGCCAGTGCACTCACCCAGACACCCGCCGCCAACGTGCTCGGGCTCCGCCTCTACCATCTCCACCAGGTCAACGTGCCGATGTACGTGATCCAGACGTCATTGGGCGGTACGGACAATGCGGTGTCGGACGCGGCTCACGCCTTCCAGCGTCAGTCGAAGATCCCGAGTCTCACGGTCATCGACAAGCACTCCACCTACAGTCATCTCGACCCGTTGCTCGCCACCCCGTCGAAGAACGCGTTCTTGCAGACGGTCGTGCCCTGGATCGAGAAGCTGCCGCGCTACCGGCACTGAGGCTCTACCGGCACTGAGGCGGGCGGTCAGAGGGCTCCGGCCGTCTGCACGTGGGGTGATCCCGGGGCCACCTTTGGCCAGGGAAAGACGCGCTCGGCGACGAGAGCGACCTCGAGGAGCAGCTGCTCACGGTGGTGGCCGGCGAGGACCTGCAGGCCGACGGGTAAGCCGTCGACGACACCGGCCGGGATGCTGGCGGCCGGGCTGCCGTTGAGGTTCGACGGCGCCGTGAGGGCTGCGCTGTTCATGATGGCGCGGGAGAACCCGATCTCGTGGATCAGGTCGGCCCCCGGGATCGTCGAGGGTGGCGGTCCCTCGGCGGCGAAGGCGACGTCGGGGTTCGACGAGCACATCACGAAGTCCGCAGCCTCGAAGAGGTCTGCCATCGCCTCGTTGAGCTTGCGCCGGTATGACTCGATCGACGCGGCCCGGTCGAGGGTGAAGCGGTCCCGGGCCGCCTCGAGGCCGGCGCGCATCTCCCGTGACAGGTCCCGGATCCGGTCGGGGTACGCGTCGCCGAGGTCGGTGACGAATCCGACCTGGCCGGCCATCGCCCACTGGCCTTTGAGGGCTGGGAGTGAAGGCGTCACCGCGACGACCTTCAACCGGGCCGCCCGGGCAAGCTTCTCGGCGAATTCCGACACGAGGTCGCCGACCTCGGTGCGTACCCTCGCCGTCCCCAGGTCGGGCACGATGGCGACGGTTCGCCCGGCGAGGTCGTGGGAACCGAGCTCCGCCTCCCAGTTGCCGACGGGGGGCAGGCTCAGCGGGTCTCGTTGGTCGAAGCCGTTGCAGGCGTCGAAGAAACGAGCCGTGTCTCTCACCGATCGGCTCAGGCACCCGAGCACGCTCGTGAGCGGCTCGACGCCCGCATTCGGGCCTTTGGGGATGCGTCCGTAGGTGGCTTTCAACCCGAACAAGCCGGAGAACCCGGCGGGGATCCGGATCGAGCCGCCCCCGTCACTCCCGGTCGCGATGGGGAGCAGGCCCCCCGCCACCGCCGCCGCCGTGCCCCCCGACGAGCCGCCGGGCGTGCGGGACAGGTCCCAGGGGTTGCGCGTCGTCCCGTGCAGCCGTGTGGAGGTGCAATTGATCCCCCCGAACTCGCTCGCGGTGGTCTGGGCGGTCAGCACCGCGCCGGTGCGACGCAGCCGGCTGATCGAGGTCTGGTCGTAACCCGACGTCCGGTCCTTGAAGATCATCGAGGCCTCGGTGTAGGGCCAGTCCTTCACCCGTTCGAGCTCCTTCACCCCGAACGGGACGCCACCGAAGGGAAGCGAGACCTCCGCGCTGCGGGCGCCGTCGCGGGCTCGTTCGAAGTCGGTGTGGCTGAAGGCGTTGAGAGGTGAACGCTCCATCGCCTCGATGCAGGCGTCGAGCGCCTCCAGCGGCGAGATCCTGCGAGCTCGAAAGGCGTCGACGAGGCTGCACGCGTCGTCGGTCCAAGGTGTCATCGAGGGCGACAGTAACGCGTGGGTGCCCTGGCGCGCTCAGGCGACTACCGCGGCGCCCTCTGGCAGTCCGCACAACGCCCGGGCATGGCGAAATGGTGCGGATTGATGTCGAAGTCGAACGCCGACTTCGCCGCTTGTGACAAGCCGACGAAGATCTCGTCGGGTGCCTCGATCATGGCGCCGCACTCTTCGCAGACGAAATGGCCGTGAGCACTGGCCGCCAGGTGGTACGTGGCTGGGCCGTGTCCGAGATGGGCGTGGACGACGACACCGAGGCGCTCGAGGTCGTCGAGGTTCCTGTAGATCGTCGAGATGTGGACGTCGGGGGCGACGGCCTGGACCTCGGCGCCCAATTGCTCGGCCGTGCGATGTCCCCGGGAATCGAACAATGCGTGCAGAAGCAGCACCCGCGAGCTCGTGACCCGCCCCCCTTGCTCCCGGAGCAGGGTCAGGACGTTCTCGACCGAGTCGACCTTGCCTGCGGCGGCCCCTGCAGGGATAGAACTCCTGGTCACAGGCCCATGCTACGCCGAGGGCAGGTGCCGGACAAGCCCTGTTGCGAGCTGGTCGCAAAGTTTCTAGGGTGTCGCACTGGGTCGAGTGCAAGGAGGGACCGATGGCCAACCCCCGGGCCAGGCTCCTGAGGATCCGCGACGGTCTCACCCCGGCCGAGTGGCTGAGGGTGAGCGGCATGACCTTCGCCGTCATCGGCCTCCACGTGGTCGGCTGGGGGATGTTGGCCCTGGCGCTCGGGCATCACTACCGGATCAGCAAGACAGAGGTGTTCGGCGTCGGCACGGGCATCCTCGCCTACACCCTCGGCATGCGCCACGCCTTCGACGCCGATCACATCGCCGCCATCGACAACACGACGCGCAAGCTCGTCAATGAGGGCAAGCGGCCTCTAAGCACCGGCTTCTTCTTCTCTCTCGGGCATTCGTCGGTGGTGTTCGCGCTGGCGGTGTTGTTGAATTTCGGCATCCGCTCCCTCGACAGGGCGGTGAGCAACAACAGCTCAGCGCTGCACAGGACGACCGGGGTGATCGGGACATCGGTCTCCGGCACGTTCCTCTACCTCATCGCCGCGCTCAATGTCGTCGTCCTGGTGTCGATCGTCAAGGTCTTCCGCGAGATGCGCCAGGGAACCTACGACGACGGCGAGCTCGAGCGGCAGCTCAACAGTCGCGGCCTCATGAACCGGTTCTTCGGTCCACTGGCCCGGCGGATCGACACCCCGTGGAAGATGTACCCCATCGGCCTGCTCTTCGGGTTGGGGTTCGACACGGCTACGGAGGTTGCCCTCCTCGTCCTGGCCGGCGACGCCGTGGTGGGCGGCTTGCCCTTCTACGCCATCTTGTCGTTACCCATTCTCTTCGCCGCCGGCATGTGCCTCTTCGACACCATCGACGGCTGCTTCATGAACTTCGCCTACGACTGGGCTTTCGCCAACCCCATCCGCAAGGTGTATTACAACCTGACCATCACCGGGCTGTCGGTGTTCGTGGCGTTCTTCATCGGCACCATCGAGATCCTGGGCCTGATCGGGCAGGAGGAGAATCTGGGCGGGTCGTTCTGGAGGTTCTTCCAGAGTTTCAACCTCAACACGGCCGGGTTCTTCATCGTCGGGGTGTTCGTCGTCACGTGGGTCGTCGCCCTTTCGATCTGGAGGTTCGGCCGCATCGAGGCGAAATGGGACGCATCGGCCCGGCAAGCCCGCGAGGCGCAGATGGCGGTGGACTGACGCCACGCACTGACGCCGGGGACTGACGCCGGGGACTGACGCCGGGGACCGGCGGACACCCCGGGGTGCTCGGCACGACGCCTCTTGCGGATGACGACGTCGTGCCGGCACCTGGGGAGCGACGGGCCGGACTGACCACAGGGGGGTGTGGCCGCGGGGGTGCGTGCCGGTCGTCACCGGCCACCCTAGGCGCAATAGGTGACCTTGTCAATCAACTTTGTGCAGATAGGGTGGTGACGGACCAGCCGCTCGAGACCGAGCACCACGAGACGTGATGCCGCCGTCCGCCCGAGCATCGCCCGCATCGGAGCGAGGCCGTTCGTCCCCGCGCAGTCCGAGCGCTCGGGTTTCCCCTGCGACGTGCATGACGGCAGCCTCCGCGCGGTGACACCACGCTGAGCGCCGGCGCGGCCAAGGGTCGTGTCGAGCTCGGCCGCATGTCGCACACCGGCTCGTGCTCCGACGCGTCGTCGGCGCGCCGTGCTGCGGATGTGGCGTGGCGGCGGTGACGTCGGTAGCTGGGAATCTCCTGGGGAATTCGCGGAAAGGACCCCAGGACCTTCCCAGGTGCCCATGCCAGGCTCGACGTCGTGGCGCTGCTCGTGGGGGGCGCGGAGGATGTCCGCCCGAACCTGATCCCGGTGCCGGGAACCGATGCTCCTCGCCACGACCTGAGCGCCGTGGCGATGCTCGCCGCACTGCCAGTCCTCATCTTCGTCCCGTCCGCGTTGCTCGGCCATCCGGTCATGCCGAGCGACGACCTGATGCAGAACTACCCGTTGCGGGTGCTCGTCGGTGCGCAGCTCCGGAGCGGGCACCTTCCTCTGTACGACCCCTACATCTGGAGCGGCGCGCCGCTCCTGGGGGGATGGAACGCAGGGGCCGCGTACCCGTTCACGCTCTTGTTCGCCGTGATGTCGGGGGCGGCGGCATGGACGGCCAACCTGGTCGTGACGTGGTGGGTGGCCGGCCTCGGCACCTTCGCCTTCCTGCGGGCATCTCGCCTCTCCCCGGTGGCCAGCTTCCTCGGAGCCCTCTCGTTCGCGTTCGCCGGCGCCATGGCAGCCCAGGTCCCGCATTTCGGTCTGGTGGCGGGCATGAGCTGGGTGCCGGTCGCACTGCTGGCCTTGCTCCGGATCTCCGAGGGACGAGGGCTACGACGGCGCTTGGCGTGGACGGTGGTACTGGCCGCAGCGCTGGCCATGGTGATCCTCGCCGGTGAGCCCCGCGCCATCGATGACGCCGTGGTCGTCGTCGGCCTCTACGGCCTGTGGCGGATCCTGGGGCTCGGCCGCGACTCGGGCCGTCTCTCCTATGCCGGATTCGCGTTGGGGGGCGTGGCCCTCGGAGCCGCCATCGGCGCGGTGCAGTGGCTGCCCGGCCTCGAGGCGGTGCAGACGTCGCAGCGCGCCGTGCAAAGTGCGGCACTGTTCGATTCCGGTTCGTTGGCTCCCAAGTGGTTGTTCCTGTCGGTCGTCCCCGATCTTCTGGGAGGGTCGGGGACGTTCGGCCAGCCCTCGTTCTTTGCCAACTACAGCGTGACCGAGATCACCGGATACGTCGGTCTCGCGCCGCTCGTCGCCGCGTTCGCCCTTCTCGCTCGGGTGCGTCTGCACCGGCGCCTGCCGGAGTGGGCCATCTGGCACGTCATGGCCCTGGTGGGCGTGCTGTTCACCCTCGGGGGCAACACGCCGTTGGGACCGGTGCTGGAGCACCTGCCACTGTTCGGCGGCCAGCGACTTCAGAGCCGCAACATCGTGGTCGTCGACCTCGCGTTGGCCGTTCTCCTCGCCTACTGGGCCGACCTCTGGCTCCGCGGCGAGCGGTTGTCCCGGCGACGGGCGGTGTGGGTGGGCAGGCTCCTCGGCGCGGTGCCCGCTGTGGCCGCGGTGACGCTGGTGGCTGTGACGCTGGCGTGGGGCGCAGGGATGTTGCGCTGGCTCGGCGCGACCCCAGGGGCCGCCAACCAGGCCGGTCCTTTGAAGCCGTGGCTCGTGCCCTTCGGTGTCCTGGGCTGTTCGGCGATCGTGCTGGTCGTCTGGGGCGAAAGGCTCGGACGCCGATGGCGCACCCGCGCCCTCGTCGGCTTCGTGGCCCTCGACGTCGCCGTCTTCACGCTCCTCACCCTCGTGGCGGTGGCGCCGGATCCCGCCCGCCCCCCGTCTCCGGCGACGCCGTCCTCAGGTGCCTCCGGCGCACCCCGAGCCGGCGTCGTCGCGTCGCCGCGCCTCGTGCCGCTGCCGGCCCTGGTCGACGGGGGGCGCTTCGCCGTCTACGACCCCGACCTGCTCGACTCCGGCGAGCTCTCGGAGCTGGGGGGGCCCGACGGCAACGTCGTCTCGGGGACGCCGTCGATCGAGGGCTACAGCTCCATCGTGGACAGCACCTATGCCCAGGTGACGGGTTCGCACCAGGCGACGGGGGAGGGCCAGGACGTCCTCGACCCCGGGGCCGTCGCCGACGGCGCCCTCGACCAGCTCGACACGACGGTCCTGCTGACCCCTTCCGCCTATCTGGTCACTTCCGCCGGCCAGACGCCGCCCCCCACCGGCGCGCAGACGGGCCGGCGCACGCTGACACCGGGCCAGACCGCGACGTGGTACCTCGGGGCCGATCTCCGCGCCATGTCCGTGACCGTTCCCGTGGACGCGACACCGGCTGGTGGCGCAGCTCGCGTCCAGGTCGGTCTCGTCGGTCCTTCCGGGTCGACGACGTGGATGTCGCCCGTCGCGGTGCGCGGAGGCGTCGTCCCCGTCCCGCTCACCGGTCTCCGTGACGTCGTGGCGTTGCGTGTCCGGTCGGGGCCGACGGGCATCGACCTCGGCCCGCCCACCGTCACGACGGAGGGAGGCCGGAGCTACCGGGCCGACGGACAGCTCCAGGATGCGTTGGTGCCCCCGCGGTGGACGTTCGCCGGTTTCGACGGTGCCTTCGCCCTCTTCCACAACTCCATGGCGCGTCCACCACTCGCGCTGCGGGCCCTTCCTCACGGCTCGACCGCCGGGGCTTCGGTGGTCGCGACGGATGGCCCCTCGTCGGAGCCGACCCGCGCCTCGGTGTCCTCACCTGGGGGCGTCACCGTCGTCCGCGCCGTCGCCTTCATCCCGGGATGGACCGCGACGTGGCGCCCGTCGGGGAGCGGCTCGGCGCGCCAGCTGCCGGTGGTCCGCTCAGGCCTCGTCCAGGCCGTCACGGTCCCCGCGGGACGGGGGACCATCTCGTGGCGCTACGTGCCACCGGGTCTCCCGACGGCCCTGTGGGTGTCCTCGGGTGCGTTGGTGCTGTCGGTGGGCGCCGGTCTCGCGGTGCTGGTCGGGCGACGCCGGGCCAGGCGCGCCAAGCACCCCCCTCGCGCCGCCGGGCGGATCGCCCACGCGCGTTGCCGAGCCGGCCCATCCGGTCAGGGCGCGTCCCCTTTCCGCCCGACCCGTGATGCCCGCCTGGATCGCACGAAGTCGCGGTGACGATCCGTGGAGCCCCTCGAGACGATGAGGACGGCTCCGGCCCTTCCGAGGCGCGCCGCATGAGGCGTTGGCTGGTACGGGGGGCCGTCGTGACGACGGTGGCCGTCGTGACCCTGGCGGCGGCACACAGCTCGATCAAGACCACGTCCGCACGGACGAGTCCGAAGTCCCTGCACGCCGCCGCGCTGTTGCAGAAGGAACTGACGTGTCTCGACACCGTGTTCCGACATGCTGTTCCCGAAGGTGCCCGCATCTACGTCGGTGTCGTCGACACCACCCTGTTGCAGCTCCTGTCCCTGATCGTCACACGCTGGGCATCCCTGACCCTGCAGATGAACGCCGCACAATGGTCGGCTTCGTTGCAGCCGGGGTTCGGCTGCCAAGGGCTCCGGCTGTCGGTGGTGCGACTGCGATGATCGTGGACGCCATCGTGGCCGTGGGCTTTCTGGCCCTTCCCGCCGCCGTCCCCGTCGCGGCGCTCGTCGGTCTGCGCCCTGCCATGCTCTTTCTCCTCCCCCTGGTGGGTGCTCTGCTGGCCGCGGTGGCGACGGTGTTCGAGCTGGCGGTCGGTGGTTCGTTCCTGACGTGGTTCATCGTCCTCGGCGTCCTGGGCAACGTGGCCGCCGCGTGGCGCCTGTGGCGCGGGGCTGGTGGTACGACGCCTCGCAAAGGGCCCGTCTCCTCCATGGGCACCGGCCGTGGTGCGCGCTCCGGTGCGCTCGGCTCCCTCGTGGAGTGGTCGCCGTGGTCGTGGCTCGTCGTCCTCGCAGTGATCGGCACTGTGGCATGGTCGCTGCAGGATCTGCGCGGCCCGTACATCTTCAGCGACGGATACGCCATCTGGGTGCTGCACTCGGTGTTCATCTACGGCGGGCACCAGGTGCTGTTGTCCGACCTCCAGAACCCCTTGTACGCGTACTCCCATCCCGAGTACCCACCACTGGTCCCGGCCGGGGGAGCGCTGGCCTTCGTCAGCGTCGGGAGCGCCGATCTCCGCCTGGCGGTGATCGTGACGAGTGTCCTCAACGCCTGCGGCCTGGGCGTCGTGGCGTGCGGCATCGTCGAGGTGGCGAGGCGCAAGGGTCCGGTGACGCGGTTGGCTGCTCTCGGCGTCGCCTGCGTGGTGTGCCTGGTGGGTTTCGGCCTCGCCGGTGTCTTCGCCGTCGGCGACTACGCGGACCTGCTGTGGGCGGCAGGCGCGACCGCCGCCCTGGTCTTCGGACTGGTCCTGCCTCGAGCACCGCAGCATCTCGCCGTGGCGTGGCTGTGCGGCGCGGTGGCCAGTCTCACCAAGGACGAGGGCCTCACGACCGCACTGTTGATCTTCGTGCTGGTGTCGATTCGCTATCTCCCCGCACCACGGCCCCGGTTCCGCCCCACTGCTCCGGAGCTCGACGGAGCCGGCACCGTGGCACTTCGCCGACGCCTCACCCCGGCTCTGCGGGTCTGGGCGAAGCGCGCCGGACTCGTGGTGGTCATGGCCGCTCCCGGCCTGGCCTGGGCCGCTCTGGTGCGGTTCGACGGTCTCGAGGAGTCGTTCTTCGTAGGGCCGCGCACGGTGCCGATCTGGAGGCGGTGGAACCCCACGATTGCGTACCTCACCCATGACCTCCACATCCTCCCCATCGCCGCCGCCGTCGCGATCGTGGGGTCTCTCACGCTACGGGCCCGTCGCACCCAGCTCGGGTTGGCCCATCCGGGGCTGCTGTGGATCGTCGTGGCCGGATATGTGGTGGTTCTGGGGGCCACCTACCTGATCGGGAGAAACCCGATCCACCACTGGCTCTCCACCTCTGCCAGCCGGACCACGATCTTCGCCAATCTGGCGCTTTACACCGATCTCGCCATCTGGCTCGTCGTCGCCGTGAGCGGGGACGACCGTCTGCAGCCGGGCGAAGCCCGGGCACCTACAGCATGAGCGTCAGCACGTAGCCCATCGTGACGCACATCACGATGTGGCAACCCATCTCGAGCCGTGGCGCCAGCCGCTGCCCCGGTGCGTTGTCCGGCTCCAGTGGTCGGGGTGCTTCCCCCAGCGGGACGCCTGTGCTGTGCGAAGCGCGTGGGCCGTTCGCAGAGGGGCCGGCACCGCCCTCCAGGGCACCGACCAGGTCAACCCGCACCGGTGCGTACCGGCTCAGCCCGTCGAGCTGCCACACCGCCGATGCGAACAGGATCGCCACGAACAGCAGCGGCAGGCCCACGAAGTTCGCGGCGGCGCCCGTGGGCCCCGTCATCGTCATGGCGGACCCGGCGCCGGTGCCGGCCGGAACGGCGGCCAGGTACATGTACACCATGGCCAGGCCCATCACGAGGTGGATCAGGTTGTGAGACAGACCGTGGCGGCGGTTGTCGTCGACGCGGGCGCCGACCCGGTGGGCGACCACAACGACCGCCTGCCAGCGCGAACCACAGGGCCATGACGGCGAACACGACCTCCCACAGCCCGTCAGGCACCACGTTCAGGCGCGGGATGAGCATCCCGGCCATCGCCAGGCCCATGGCCACGTGCGAGACGTTCACGTCCACGTGCTTCGGTTGACTTCGCCGGCTCGCCACGATCAACCAGGCGATGCAATACAGCGATACCGCCACCATGACCACTCCGAACGAGTACGCCAACCACGTCGGGCGGGGCACGACCTACACCGCCTCCAACATGCGATCCCGCCTCGACGAAGCCGTCGGGCCGGACGCCGGCGCCGGGAGGCGCCGCCAAAAGGCCAGCGCGAGGAGCGCCAAGAGCGGCCCGCTGTTGGGATCGGTGGCCGAGCCCGAGAACACCTGTCCGAAGTTCTCCCCGACGACCCAGATCCCCAGGGCCAGCACGACCGCCACGACGCCGATCACCCGGGCCGGGCGCGCCGGTATGAAGACGCTCAGGGCGATGATCCCGAGCACGGCCGCCAGGGTGATGGAGACCCACAGTCCCCGCCCGGCCAGCAGGTCGGCGGCGTGCCGGTCCAGGGCGGCCAGCCACCCGGGCTCGCCCGATCGCTGGGTGGCCACCACGTCGCGCAGCCCGTCGGCCGAGCGGTTGGCACCCGACAACGCGAAGAAAGCGAGGCTGCCCCACACGAGCACCCAGATCGATCGCGCCACGCGGTCACCGACCGCACGAGCCGCCGTGGACGTGGCCTCGGGCCCGGCGCGGTCCGCCGGCCAGAGGAGCACGGCCAGCACCGCGTAGATCAGCACCGCCCCCGGGGCGCCGCTGACGGTGGTGGCCGTGCCCGAGGCCACACCACCGAGGCCTTCGCCGAACCACCACACCGCGACGGCCCAGACGATCGACACGGCGAGCGTCGCCTTGACCGTCGGACGCCATGCGATCCCCAGCCCGATGAGGATCTGGATCGATGCGAAGGCGGCGTCGGTGGCGACCGAGTGGTGCACGATGACGTGGGAGGCCCAGCTGATGGAGTGGGCCACCGGACTCGGATTGCCATGGGCCTGCGGTGCGATCATGGCCTCGCCGAACTGCCGGGTGAACATCACGGGCTGCAGCTGCAGGACGGCGTCGAAGAGCCAGATGGTGGCCAGCACCAGTTGCAGCACCCGCCGTTCGTCGGGGGGACGCCAGTCGAGGCCGGTGCCCGGCGATTCCTGCATCCGCGTGGACCCGACAGACTCGGAAGCCCTGCTCACCGTCTCCCCTCGACTTCCAGCCTCAGGTTCGAGAATTCGCCCCACGTGCCGGTGATCGCCTCGGTAGATCGTAGCTTTCAGCCACTCGACCTGGTCGGCGCCACCTCCGGGGCGTTCAGTCCCCGGCCCAGCAACCCAGGATCACGTCCGCCACCGTCACCGCCACGTCACCCGCGCTGGTGGGCGGCACCCCGAACTGGGGGGGAAGTCCCGTGACGTCGACGGTCAGGACCTTCCAGTCCTTGCGGACGACCACCGAGCCGTCGTTCTCGCTGAACGCCCCTTGCCCCAGGTTCGCGAAGGTTCGGGGGTTTCCGAACTGGCTCCCCAAGCCGTGGAAATAGGCGAGAGTCTGGTCCCAGCTCGACAATTCCTTCACCGACAGCGTCATGACGCCGGTGGCGTACTCGTACCGGCACGAGTAGAGGTGATCGATCCATGTGGGCGTCGAGATCCTCACGGGCTTCATGCCGAGCACCTCGGCGATCTCGTGTTGTGCCTCGGGACGGCACACCATCTTGGAGATGGTCGAGGGGAACGTCCCCGCCGGTTTGGGCGCCTCGGTGGTGGTGACACCGGCGCGGGTCCCCGAGGACTGCGCGGGGCTCGGAGGCGACGATCCGCAGGCCGCGGTGGCCAGCGCGATCAGGATCGCGACCCCCACGACGGCGCCGGCGCGCGGTGTTTTCACGCGGCAAGCGTAACGGACCGCGCCCGGAGGGCCGCGTCGCCCCGTGCCAGGCTCGGGCCCAGGAATCGAGGATCTCAGGACGTCACGAGAGGACGCGTTCGATCGAGAACGACTGCGATCGCCCATCGATGACGGCGACTGTGGTGAAGCTCCATGTTCCCGGGGCACCGAACACCGCGTAGGCGGTGTAGTGCCCGGGGCTCAGCCTGACCATCCGGAGGGACATCGAGGGGCCGTCGTGTCGCGACGCCGTCACGCGGGGAGCACTCTGGATCGCGTCGGAGATCGAGCCCGACGAGGTGAAGATCACGTGGAACTGGTTGACGCCCGCACGCGAAGACTGCAGGTACACCTCGGCTGCCACCGCGTGGGGCAGGGTGACGTCGGAGATGCTCGGCAGACTCGGCAGCAAAGGCTGCCCGCGGCTCGGTGACACTGCTTGGGCGGCCACGGTGGCGCCGGCGAAGATCACCACGGGCACCGCCACCGAGAGGACGAACCCCCGCACCCCGCGCATCACCGCCGGGGGGCGGATCCGACCGATGCCCGTGCGCCCGAGGCGCACCAGCCGCAGGCTGTTGAGTACCACGACCAGGCTGGAGAAGCCCATGGCGACGGCGGCGACCAGCGGATCGAGGAGCCCGGCCGCGGCCAGGGGCAGCGCGGAGAGGTTGTACCCCATGGCCCAACCGAAGTTCTGCACGATGACGGCCGAGGTGGAGCGGGCGATCCCCACCGCTGCGGGTACCCCCTCGAGGTCGCTGCCGAGCAATGCCACGTCGCTGTTGGCGAATGCGGACTCCGAGCCGCTCCCCACCGCGCACCCCACGTCGGAGGCGGCCAGTGCCGGAGCGTCGTTGACCCCGTCACCGACCATCATCACCCGGTGGTTGTCGGCTTGCATGCTTCGCAGCGCGTCCAGCTTGTCCGACGGGCTCAAGGCGCTCCGGGCCCAGTCGATGTGCAGCGTGGAAGCCACGTTGGTGACCGCCGGCGCCGCGTCGCCGCTCAGGATCGCGGTCTTGAGTCCCATCCGGTGGAGGGCGGTGACCGCCGGCGCCGCGTCGGGCCGGATGGGCGTGGCGACGGCGACGACTCCCACCATGCGGCCGTCGCACGTGACCGACACCACGGTGTCGCCCCGGTCCTGGTACGAGGAGACGGCGCCGGCGAGGGACGGGGGAGGGGTCACCTCGTCGAGGCGCCCCACCCGGACCCGGTGACCGTCGACCGTTCCGAGGACCCCTGAACCGGGGAGCACCTCGACGTCGCTCGCCGGCCCCGGGGCGGGTGCCGCGCCGCGGATGGCGAGCGCGATGGGGTGTTCGCTCTCGGTCTCCACCGCGCTGGCCATGGCGAGCACCCGTTCGGCGGGAACGTCGGGAACCGAGGCCACACCGCGCACGCAGGCGGAGCGCTCGGTCAGCGTCCCGGTCTTGTCGAACACCACCAGGTCGGCCCGGGCCAGGCGCTCGAGGGCGTCCCCGCTGCGAACGAGGATGCCCAGGGCCGATGCCCGACCGGTGCCCACCATCATCGCCACCGGGGTCGCCAGCCCCATGGCGCAGGGGCACGCCACCAGGAGCACGGCCACTCCGCCCAGCACCGCAGTCCCGAAATTCCCGTCGAGCAGCCACCAGGCCAGGAACGTGAGGGCGGCTCCGGCCAGCACGACGGGGACGAAGACGCCACTGATGCGATCGGCGAGCTTCTGCGTCGGTGGCTTGTCCCGCTGCGCGTCTTCGACCAGCCGCTGCATCCGGGCCAGCACGGACTCCGCCGCGATGGACTCCACCTCGACGACCAGCGGCCCCGCACCGTTTCGTGTGCCCCCCGTCACGCGGCTGCCGGGACCGTGGTCCACGGGCAGCGGCTCACCGGTGAGCATCGATTCGTCCACCGCGGACCAACCGTCGACGACCACCCCGTCGAGGGGGACGGCCTCGTTGGGTCGGACGCGCACCAACGCGCCCACCGGAACGCTCTCAGGAGCCACCATGTGGCCTTCGACGTCCTCGGGGCCCGACACGACGCGGGCGGTGGGAGGCCGGAGTGCCATCAACGAGTGCATCGCCCGCGCGGCCCGGCCCCGGGCCCGAGCTTCGATGAACCGTCCCGTGACGAGGATGGCGACGATGAGCGGCGCCATGACGCCGTGCAGGCGCGCCGCGAATTCCCCGCCACCGCCGAGGTGGACGTGGCGTCCACCGAGCGCGATCGCCTCGACCGCGCTGACCGCCAGGGCCGCCAACGTGCCCACGGCGATCAGTGTGTCCATGCTGGTGGCGCCGTGACGGATGAGGCGGACGCTCGTCCGGAGGAAGGGCCATCCCCCGGCGAGTTCCACGACGACGGCGAGCCCCAGGACGAGCCAGCCCGAGACCGCGTCTTGGGGGGCGAGGACCGCCACCCCCAATGCCGCCAGAGCGGTGGGCCACGACACGGCCGCCCGCAGCCCCCAGTGCTCGGTGTCTGTGTGCCGGCGCGGTGTCGGGTCGGCGTCGGCCTCCGACGCCGAGTAGCCGACGGTGCCGACCGCCGCACACAGGTCCGCCGGCGTGGCCTCGGTGGCGTCGAAGGTGACGAAGGCCCGGTTGGTGGCCAGGTTCACCGACGCGCTCAACACGGCGCTCTGGTTGGCGAGGGCCCGCTCGATGCGCGTGGCGCAGGCGTTGCAGTGCATGCCCCCCAGGGCGAGCTCCACGGTTGCGACGGGACGGTCGTCTTCGTCAGGTGGGGCGGCCGGGTCCGAGGGGACGGTCAGCATCAAGAGCCGGGGCGACCGGGGGCGGCGGGAGTGGCGCTGTAGCCCACACCGGCGACCGCCGCGCAGAGGTCCTCGACGGTGAGAGCGGCGGGGTCGTAGGTCACCGACGCCCGGGCGGCTTCGAGGTCCACCGTGGCGCTGCGGACGGCCGGATCCGCGGTCAGGGTCTCCTCGATGAGCGCCGCGCACGACGGGCAGTGCATGCCTCTCACGACCAGGTCGACGGTGGCGGAGCCGGCACCCGGGACAGCTTCGGGGCGAGACGCTGGGCTCGCGACGCCATCTTCCATGCGACCAGGCTAATTGCGCCCGCCGGCGTGCCGGGCCCGCCCTCGAAGACCTCGCAGAGCACGAAGCGACGTCCTCGGCAGGGACCAGGCCGAGGCCGAGGCTCGTCTCCTTCGATTCCCCCTGTGGCCCCAGACGACGGGCTTCGGGGGTGACGATTTACCGCCGCCCGAACCGGCGCGCAGGCAGGGGTTGAGGCCGGCAAATACCTTGACAGTTATATAAAGCTATGTGCATATTAGGGGGGTGAGCACGACGTTCGAAGTGGTGGCCGAACCGAATCGGCGCTCGATCCTGGACTTGCTCCTGGCCGGCGAGCGCCCGGTGGGGGACCTGGTCGACGCTCTGTCGGTGAGCCAGCCGGCGGTTTCCAAACATCTGAAGGTGTTGCGCCAAGCGGGCCTGGTCGAATTCCGGACGGAAGCACAACGCCGGATCTACCGCGTCCGGACCGAGCCCCTGCGCGACATGGACGAATGGCTGGCGCCGTACCGGGCGTCGTGGGCGGCGCGCCTCGACGCTCTCGAACGGCATCTCGGGTCCGTCGGCGGAGATCGCCCCGAGCCCGACGAAGCCGCACCCGCACCGGGGAGCTGAGCGCGTTGACCGAATCGAGCACCCCCGATCCCGAGGACCTCGGGCGACTCGAACGACGCGACGGCCAGGTGCTCCTGACCTTCACGCGCCGGCTCCCATATCCCGCGCCGACGGTCTGGCGGATGCTCACGGAGCCCGAGCACCTGGCCGCGTGGTTCCCGACCACCATCGAGGGGGAGCGGGCGGCGGGAGCGCGGCTGCGCTTCTCCTTCAGGGACATGGAGGCCGACCCGTTCGACGGCGAGATGCTGGCCTTCGACCCGCCATCGGTGATGGAGCTGCGATGGGGAGTCGACATCCTGCGCTTCGTGCTCGAGCCGCGCGGCGCCGAGACCGTGCTCGTGCTCAGCGCGGCGTTGGACGAGATCGGCAAGACGGCGCGCGACGGGGCCGGATGGCATTCGTGTCTCTGCCTGCTCGCCTACGAGGTCGCCGGGCGGTCGGCACCGCTGTCCGCGTCGGACCACTGGAAGGAGCTTCGCTCCACCTATGCCGACCGCTTCGGTCCCGAAGCCTCCACGATCGGGCCCCCTCCTCAATGGGAGGAGGCCCACGGCGCAGGAGACGGAAGCCCCCGCTCGCCGTAGCGGCTCACCCGCTTCCGAGCTCCTCCACCTCCAACAGGGTGAATGCGTCGATCACAGCCCGCAGGACCTGGCGCGCGATGCGGGGGTCGAGCCCGCGCTCGGACGCCATGGCTTCGATCCGTGCCAGCATCTCGTCCTCCCGGGCGCGGTCCACGACCCCCATTCCCCGCGCCCGTTTGAAGTCGATCACCTCGCGGATGAGCTCGCCGCGTTCGCTCAGAAGTCCGACCATCCGCCGGTCGACCTCGTCGAGCCGTTCCCGGATGTGCTCCAACGTGTCATCGCGCGGGGTTTCGTCCACGAGCACCATCCTGGCATTTCGTCCCACCTCCGACCCCGACCCGGCCGTGCCGGCTCCCTGGGACGGGCTCTTCCTGGACGCCGGCCCGTTTGCTATCGTCGTCGGCATGGCTGGCTTCACGAACTTTTTGACGCACCACTAGGTACGCGGCCCCCCTCATTCGGCGAGCGGCCGCGTCCTTTGCAGCACGCGCCGTCAGACGCAGCGCGTCGTTCGCACCGCAACATTCGAATGAGGAGATGGGCATGAGCTCGGCCAAGGCACGACTCGAGGGATCGACACGACTCGAGGGATTGGAACCCGGTGGCACGCCTCTCGACGTGCGCGCCGTGACGAAGACGTTCCAAAAGCGACACCGGCGCGTCGACTTCCGAAGGCCACGTGGCGCCAAGGCGTTCCACACCGCTGTCGACCGGGTCTCGTTCCGGATCGCACCAGGAGAGATCTACGGGGTGATCGGGGCCAACGGCTCGGGGAAGTCCACGCTTATCAGGGTGCTCTCGACACTGCTCCTGCCCGACGCGGGTGAGGTCCGGGTGTTCGGCCGCGACGCGGTGCACGAACCGCTCTCGGTCCGGCCCCTTCTCAACCGGGTGTCGGCGGACCCGTCGTTCTTCCGCGCCATGTCCCCTCTGGAGAACCTGTTGTTCTACGGGCGGGCGTACGGGCTTCCGGGCCCGGTCGTGAGACTTCGCAGCGCCGAGATCCTCGAACGCCTGGGCCTCGAGGCCCGCTACGCCGGGGAGCCCATGCTGCACCTGTCCCGGGGCCAACAGCAGAAGGTGGCGGTGGCTCGGGCCTTCCTGACCTCGCCCCGCCTGATGCTGCTCGACGAGCCCACCACCGGGCTGGACCCGAGGTCGAAGCGTGACGTGCAGAGCTTCGTGGCCCAGGTCCGCCGGGACGACGGGGTGGCGATCCTGTTGACCACACACGACATGGAGGAAGCGAACCTGCTCTGTGACCGCCTTTCCTTCCTCGCGGGGGGCCGGATCGTCGCCGAGGGAACGCCGTTGGAGCTCCGCACCGAGGTCGCCGGGGCCGACCGGCGCGTGGAGGACGTCGACATGGAAGCGGTCTTCATGGCCATCACGGGCCGCAGCATCGAGGAGGACGAGGAGGTGGAAGATGACGACGGCTGAGGGCGCGGTGGCGCTGCACGCGCCGAGACGGGTGGCGCTCGGATGGGCGTTCTTCGAGCGCCAGGCGAACCTGTGGAAGCGCTACTGGGCGTGGGAGGTCGTGTGGCTCGTGTACGGCGTGGTGAACACCCTGGCCATCACTTTCATCGCCAAGCAGGCCGGCCGCAGCGGTCTGGCGAGCGCGTCGGAGGTGCCCAAGCTGGTGTTGTTCCTGTTGATCGGGACGCTCACGTGGGCATACCTGTCGGCCGTGCTCGACGACATGAGCTTGGTGATCATGTGGGAGCGGTGGGAGGGAACCATCGAGCACACCTTCATGACGCCGGTGTCCAGAGTGGTGCACCTGGTCGGGATGTCGGTGTTCGGGGTGGTCCACGCCACGTTCCGAACGCTGCTCATCCTGGTGTGCGCGCTGCCGTTCTTCGACATCGCCTTCCCCCACGCGTCGTGGACTGCGGCGGCTGCGGTCGTCGCCGTCGGGAGCCTCAGCCTGGTCGGCCTCGGCATCCTCACGGGGATCCTCCCCATGCTGTATCCCGAGCGCGGCGAGCAGATGTCCTTCATGGTCCAAGCCCTGGTCCTTCTGGTGTCCGGCGTCTACTACGGGATCGACGTCCTTCCGGGCTGGCTCCAGGCGTGCTCGCGGCTCGCCCCGACGACCTACATGCTGCGGGGCATCCGGTCCGCGGTCATCGACGGCGTGGGGGTCGGCGGCCAGCTCTCGACGCTCGCCATCCTCGGAGCGTTCGGGGCGGTGATGATCCCCGGTTCCCTCGCCGCGTTCGCCGGTGCCGAGCGGTGGGCTAAGAAGACCGGGCGCCTCAAGAGACTGGGCTGACCCCCCGGAGCTGTGCGACGGCGCCACGGCGCTAGATTTTTCCCCAGCCCGCACCCCACAGCAGATCGAGAGGACCGAGCATGACCGTCGTCGTCGGTGACCGCATCCCCGACGTCGAGCTGCGAGCCATGGTGGGTAAGACCCCCGAGCCCGTGCGCAGCCTCGACGTCCTCGGGAAAGGCAAGGTCGTGCTGTTCGCCGTGCCCGGCGCCTTCACGCCCACGTGCTCTGACTACCACCTGCCGGGCTTCGTCCTCCGGGCCGACGAGCTGCACGCCAAGAACGTCGACACCATCGCATGCGTGTCGGTCAACGACCCCTTCGTGATGGGCGCGTGGGGACAGGACCAGAAGGTGGGGGACAAGGTGCTGATGCTGGCGGACGGCAACGGCGAGTTCACGCGAGCCATGGGTCTCGAGGCCGACCTGAGCGGAGCGGGGCTCGGGACCCGCTCGCAGCGGTACGCGGCGGTGATCGAGGACGGCGTCGTGACGGCGCTGTTCGTCGAGCCCGAGCGCGGCTTGAACGTCAGCTCCGCCGAGTCCGTGCTGGGTGCGTTGTAGCGCCGCCCGGCCCGACCGGGTGGGTCCGGACCGGGCGGACCCGGTCAGATCTGGATGAGGCTGAGGAGCTCGGCCTTGCGGGCGTCGTAGGTCTCGAAGTCGATGACATCGGCGTCGAAATCACGCTGCAGCTGCTCGATCCGCTCGAGGATGGCGCCGCTGTCGGTCTGGACCGCCCCGTCCCCGGCCGCCGCCGGGACGTCCGAGGCGTCGTCGGAGGTGGGATCGCTCTTGCGTTGGCGGCGGTCCCGCTTTTCGGCTGCCCGGGAACGCTTGTCGATGTCGCGCTGGCGCTTCGACGCGCTGCTGCGTTGCGCAGCCACGGCTCAGGACGCCGGCTCGACGACGGCGTCGTCGCGCATCGCGACGGCCGAGTCGTCATCGGCGGCCGGGCCCGGGACCTCGAGCGAGGCATCGTCGGCCGGCACGGCCGCGGTGTCGTCGGCTTCGGCGGCCGGCGTGGCCCGCTCGGGACGGGGCCCGTCGGGACGGGGCCCGTCGGGACGGTCGGGACGCCCTCCACCGGGCCCACCCCGGCGACGGCCGCCCTTGTCGCCGGCGAGGGTCCGCACCACGTAGGGCAGGAGGGCCATCTCCCGGGCGTTCTTGATGGCGAGCGCCACGGCGGCCTGGTGCTGGGTGCACGTGCCCGTGCTGCTGCGCGACTTGATCTTGCCGCGTTCGCTCATGAACCGGCGCAGGAGGCTGCTGTCCTTGTAGTCGACGTGGACGACCCGGTCCTTGCACAGCATGCAGACCTTGGGACGTCCGCGCCGGATCCGGCTCTTGGCGTCGGTCGGTCGCGGGCGGGACCGCTGCTTTCGGGAAGATGGCATATCCGGTTCTCCTGGAGCGTCGCGCACATGACTTCAGGAGTCCGAAGGGCCGGGATCGGAAACCGAGGATCAGGGTAGGCGCGAGCGGCAAACCCAATCCGGGCCACTCTAGCTGCTGCGGACTTTGGGCGTCCACCCGGCCGGTAGCCTGGTCAGGCCATGTCCGTCCGTGATGATCTCCGCAATGTCGCCATCGTGGCACACGTGGACCACGGCAAGACGACGCTGGTCGACGCCATGCTCCGCCAGACCGGGGCGTTCCGGGCCAACCAGGAGCTGACCGACCGGGTCCTGGATTCGGGCGACCTCGAGCGCGAGAAGGGCATCACCATTCTCGCCAAGCACACGGCGGTGCCCTACGGCGCGGTGAAGATCACCATCGTCGACACGCCCGGGCACGCGGACTTCGGCGGTGAGGTGGAGCGGGCCCTGGCCATGGTCGACGGTGTCCTCCTCCTGGTGGACGCGTCCGAGGGCCCGTTGCCGCAGACGCGCTTCGTGCTTCGCAAGACGCTCGAAGCCCGTCTCCCGGTCGTCGTGGTCGTGAACAAGGTGGACCGAGCCGATGCCCGCGTGAAGGAGGTCGTCCACGAGATCGAGGAGCTGTTCCTCGACCTCGACGCGGACGAGGACCAGGTCGGGTTCCCGGTGCTGTACTCCGATGCCCGCGCCGGGCGGGCCGGCACCTCGCCCGACGCCATCGGCCCCGATCTGGTCCCGCTCTTCGACGCCATCGTGGAGAGCGTGCCGCCTCCGCACTTCGACCCCGACGTCCCGCTGCAGGCGCTCGTCACCAATCTCGACGCTTCGCCGTACGTGGGGCGCCTGGCCATCTGCCGCGTGCACAACGGCACCTTGCGACGCGGTGACACCGTGGCGTGGTGCCGTCTCGACGGGACGGTGCAGCGGGGCAAGATCACCGAGCTGTACTCGTCGAAGGCGCTCGAGCGCGTCGACACCGACGAGGCGGGACCCGGCGAGATCGTGGCGGTGGCGGGCTTCGCCGAGGTGACCATCGGAGAGACCCTGGCCGATCCCGACGACCCCCGTCCGCTGCCGGCGATCCTCGTGGACGAGCCGAGCCTCGCCATGACGATCGGCATCAACACCTCGCCACTGGCGGGCTCCGACGGCACCAAGGTGACGGCCCGGCTCATCAAGAGCAGGCTCGACGCCGAGCTCGTGGGCAACGTGTCGCTCCGGGTGCTGCCCACGGCCCGGCCCGACGCGTGGGAGGTCCAGGGCAGAGGGGAGCTCCAGCTGGCCGTGCTGGTCGAGACCATGCGGCGCGAGGGCTTCGAGCTCACCGTGGGCAAGCCCCAGGTCGTCACGCGCGTCATCGACGGCAAGCTGCACGAGCCCATGGAGCGCCTGGCCGTCGACGTGCCCACCGACTACCTGGGCGTCGTCACCCAACTGCTCGCCCTCCGTTTCGGGCGCCTCGAGGAGATGGTGAACCACGGCACAGGGTGGGTGCGCATGGACTACCGGGTTCCGGCGCGTGGGCTCGTGGGATTCCGGACCGAGTTCGTCATCGAGACCCGGGGGACCGGGATCCTGCACCACGTCTTCGACGGGTGGGAGCCGTGGCACGGCGACCTGCGGGTCAGGCGCAACGGCTCGATGGTGGCCGACCGGCGGGGGGTCACCACCACCTACGCGCTCATGGCGCTCGAGCAACGCGGCACGCTGCTCGTGGGGCCGGGCACCGACGTCTACGAGGGGATGATCGTGGGCGAGAACTCCCGGATCGACGAGATGGACGTCAATCCGACCAAGGAGAAGAAGCTCACCAACGTGCGGTCCTCCACGGCCGAGGAGCTCGAGCGGCTGACGCCGCACCTGCAGCTCTCGTTGGAGCAGGCGCTGGAGTTCATCGGTGAAGACGAATGCGTCGAGGTCTCACCGCATTCGGTCCGCCTGCGCAAGGTCGTCCTCGACCAGGCCGTCCGGGGCCGCCAGCGCAGCCGGTCCCGGCGCGACGGGGCCGAAGGCGGACCGGTCCCCGGCCGGTCGGGGTGAGCCGACGGGGCGTGAGGCTGCCGCACCCGTCGTCCCAAATATTGACGATGCCCAAACGGGGTTGCGTGGGAGCATCATTGATGAAGGTGAGGTAGTTGAGGACCTTGACAGGTCCACATGAGGGGGGCTCATGACCGGTTCCGGTCTGGGTGATCGTCGGTACAGGGCATCGGCGCCGTCCCTGACGCACGAGTGCCGACTGTGCTGGAGGACCGTGGTCCTCGAACCCCAAGACGTCGAGGTGACGGCGCAGCACGTCTACGTCCGGTGCCCGAAGTGCCGGGGATCGTTCCCGATCCGCCACAGCGACATGGACGCCTTCCTCGGGCTCGAGGAGCCGGCCGCCAGCTGACGGTCACCTCCGGGCCGAGGGCCCGGGGGACTCAGCGCAGCCCGAGGAGCAGGCCCGGCACGGCGAGCGTCGACGCGCTCTTCTCCAGGGTGTCGAGAGCGATGGCGTCGCCCCGCACCGCCCGTGACCTCACCACGATCGCCTCGCCGATGCTCGTGGCAGGGGCCGGTGCGCGTCCCGGACCGAACGCCTCGCCGGTGATCTCGGCCCCCAGCGCGCCGGCCGCCGCGGCCGTCGGAGGTGCGTCGAGGGCCCGGGCCGCCGCCGCGGCGCGCTCGACCCACGGGAGCGCCTCGGCCCCCCGGCCCACCAGGACGAGCGCGAGCGCGTTGAGGATGCCGGCCAGGTCGCCGAAGGGCCCGAGGCCCGGGTGATCGGCGGTGTCGAAATACGCCAACGCCTCCTCGACGCGCCCGCTCAGGGTGAGCTCCGCTTCGACGACGAGGCGCGCCATCCCCACCACCGGATCGGGCGTGGGTGCGGGAGGCAGCGGCGGAGCGGCGTCGGTTGCGCCCCGGGCGACGCTCACGGCGAAGACGGCCGCCCACCCCAGCCAGGGGAAGTGGTCGTGGTCGAGAATGCCACCGAGGCGCTGCAGCACCGCGGCGTGGTGGGCGGCTTCGTCGAAGCGCCCCGAGAAGCGAGCCATGACGGCCAGCAGGCTCCGTCCGTGGACGGCCATGTCGAGCGCGCCGAGCTCCTCGGCCAGCTCCGCCAGACGGCGGGCGAAGCCCTCGGCCTCGGCGGTGTCGTGGGCCGTGCCCCACAGCGAACGGATGAAGTGGTGCCACGCCAGGGTGGTGAGCGTCCCCAGTTGCCGCGACCGGTCCCCCGTCTCGTCGGCGAATTCCAGCGCCTCGGCGAGCCATTCGGGCACGCGCCGGTCCGTCGGCCTGGCCAGGCACAAGAACGAGGACGTCGCAATCCGGCCCGCCCGGTCTTCGGTCCGCTCGAAGAGCGCGAGCCCGAGCTCGAGCTCCCGGGCCGCCTCCTCCATCCGGCTCAGGTTGAAGCACGAGACGCCCATGTTGGCGTGCGCCCACGCCTCTTTGTCGGTCTTGCCCAGTGCGTGCCAGCGCGCCGTGACGGTCTCGAGCTGTGCCAGCGCGGAGGCCGGGTCGGTGAACACCTTGGCGTTGGCCGCGGTGTGGTCCCGCTCGACGGCGACGGTGGGGTCGTCGGGATCGTCCTCGACCATCGCCAGCGTCGCCAACGCCTCTTGCTCCTTGCCGCACAGGGCCTGCACCTTGGCCAGGTCCAACAGGGCCGAGGACCGCCGGCACCCGAGGGCGACGGCCCGTTCGAGCATCCGCAGCGCGTCGATGTGGCGCGCCGCCAGGAAGAGGTCCTGGCCCACCCGGGCCAGCGCCTCGGCCGCCTCTTCGGCCACCGACGTGTCATCGGCGAGGTAGCGCGCGGCGCGCTCGAGATGCCGGGCGCGCTCCTCGGGCTCCTCCACGATCGGTGCGGCGCGGCGGTGGAGCTCGCCGCGGAGGTGGCGCGGCAACGTCTCATAGGCGACCTCGCGCAGCAGCGAGTCCACGGTGTCGTATCGGCCCCCCTCGGCGTGCCGCATGAGCCCGCTCTCGACCAGGGACTGCAGGGCACCCGACGCGTCCGGCAGCCCCAGGGCGGCGAGGTGCTCGGCCGTCGCCCCGCCCATGACCGCGGCGTGCTGCAGGGCCAGCTTCTGCTCGGGCTCGAGCGCGTCGAGGCGGGCCGCCAATAGCGCCTGCAACGTGGCGGGGATGGCACCGTGGGCGGGGAGCCGGTAGCGGTCGCCGTCGTCGACGAGCAGGCCCTGGGCGCGGGCCATCGACACCAGCTCGCGCAGGTAGAGGGGGTTCCCGCCGGCCCGTTCGACGAGAAAGTCGGCGGCTTCGGGGGCGAGCGGCTTCTCGCACACGAACCCTTCCGCCAGCGCCACGGCGTCGGGCCGGCTGAGCGGTCCCAGGCGGATCGTGGTGGCGGCGGGGAAGGCATTGAGCCACTCGCCGGGCTCGGTACGGCCCGCCAGCACCGTGAGCAGGGGGACGTCGTTGAGCCGGCCCGACAGCTCGCCGAGCACCTTCAACATCTGGTCGCCGCTGCGGTGCATGTCGTCGATGAGGATCAGAAGCGGCCGGTCGGTGCCCTTCTGCTGGAGGAGCCGGCCGAGCGCCCACAGCTGTTCCTGGTGCATGGCGGCGGGGTCGATCGACTGCAGCGAACGGTCCATCGTGCCGGCGAGCGACCTGACCCGGGCGGTCACGTCCGGGTCGGCGACGGGGCCGAGCTGGCCGATCACGTCGGCGGCCACCCGTGACCCGCCCAGGGGGCCGTAGGCGGGGTACGTCGACCGGACCACGGTGCCGTTCGTCTCCGCCAGCCGGGCCAGCTCGGCTGTCAGCCTGGTCTTGCCCGACCCGGCGTCGCCGCACACCACGACGACCTGGGGTTGGCGGTCGCGACCGACACGGCGCCACTGGGCCTCGAGGAAGGCGAGCTCGTCGTCGCGGCCCACGAGCGGTGGTGACGGCGAGCCCGGCTGGAGGTCGACGGGCTGGAGCGACACCGCCTCCCACACCTCGACCGGCTCCTGCTTGCCCTTGAGCAGGACCGGCTGACGTGCCCGGAACGCGATCCGTCCGCCCGTCAGCTCGGTCGTGAGACGACCGCACAGCACCTCGCCGGGCCCCGCCGCCTTTTCGAGGCGGGCCGCCACGTTGACCGTGTCGCCGATGACGGTGACGTCTCCGCCTGCGCCCACCGCCTTCGCCATCACCTCGCCCGAGTTCACGCCGATGGAGAAGACGAGGTCCCCCCCGAGGTGCCGCATCGCCATGGCGGCCGCGACCGCGCGTTCGGCGTCGTCGTCGTGGGCGAGCGGGACCCCGAACACCGCCATCACCGAGTCGCCCATGTACTTGTCGACCGTGCCGCCGTGCTGCGCCACGATGTCGCCGAGCTCGCGGAAGGCGGTGTCGACCAGCCGCGCCACGACCTCGGGGTCGGTCCGCTCGGCGAGGGACGTGAATCCCACGACATCGGCGAAGAGGACGGTGGCCAGCTTGCGCTCTTCCACCGCGGTGGTCGCGGCGCGCGGGGCCGTGCCGTTGAGGCCCGCTCCGCAGCGTCCGCAGAAGCGCTGCCCGTCGGTGACCGCCGCCCCGCACGACGGGCACCCGTCGACAGGGAGCTCGGCCCCACAGCGCCCGCAGAACCGGTACCCGTCGGGGTTGGGGGCGTCGCACGCTGGACAGAGGTCCACGTGCTCACGGTACCCCGGCCGGGCTCGCCCCGATGCCGCCGGGGCGGGCCCCGGGGCTACTCCGGGGAGTGGCAGACGGCTTCGACGTTGTTCCCGTCGGGGTCGCGCACGAAGGCGCCGTAGTAGTCCGGGTGGTACTCGGGCCACAGCCGGGGCTCGTGCAGCACCTCGGCACCGGCCCGGCGCGCCGCGTCGAAGAACGCCCGCACCGCGGCGCGGTCCGCGGCCCGGAAGGCGATGTGGACCTCCCGGTTCGGGACGTCACCGTCGAGCGGGCCGAGCCAGAACGACGGCTTGCCCGCCACCCCGTACCCGATCACCGGACCGAACTCCATGACGCGCCCGCCCCCCAGCGCGCCCAACGCGGCGTCGTAGAAGGCTGCGCTCGACGGCATGTCGGAGCACTGGATCGAGAGATGGTCGAGCACGTGCTGATCCTCCAAACGGGCCCGCAGGCCGACGGGGGCCGCCGCCAGTGCGACCCCGGGGGGGCCGAAGGTCACACGGAGCGGCAACCCACCGAGCCGGATTTACCCAGCCCTGCCGGTGGGGTGCTCGAACGCGTTCGCCTGTCACCAGGCGACACCCACCGCCCACACCTTCGCCCGTCGGGCCTGGGGAGTACAAGCGGAAAACCTGGGGATTCTCGAGGGGCGGGTCCCGGTCGGCGCCGGTCAGTGCGTGCCGGCCAGGGCGAGCACCCCGAGGGCACCCCCCATGGCCAACGGCGCCGCGACCAGCCCGAGCCGGCTCGCCCTGGCGATCGACGGGGACGCGCCCGCGTTCGCCGCCGCCCGCAGCCACAGGATCCAGGCCAGGGACCCCGTCACGAACAGGTTGGGGCCGATGTCGAGCCCGACCAGGAGGGCGAAGGGCCGGTGCGGGACCCGCGCCGCCAGCAGCGACGCGGCGGGGAGGTTGTTCACCACCACGCTGGCCACGGCGGCCACGGCGGCGGTGGCCCACGAGTCGAGGTGACCGAGCGCGGCGCTGGGCCCGGACCAGGCCCGGCCCAGGGTGCCGAGGGCGACGGCGATACCGAAGAGCCCGACGAGCAGCGGCAGCCCGAGGATCCCCAGCACCCTGGCCCACGACAGCCGGCCCGAGACCACCCCGGCGCCCGCGGCCACCATCCCCACCGCCACCACGGGCAGCGCCGGGGAGCGCAGGGTCAGCACCAGGGCGGTCACCGCCGCCACCGACACCGTCGCCACCCCGAACCCGGGTCGGGCGCGGAGCCCGGCGACCTCGCGGGCGGGCGCGGGCCCCGGCGCAGCCCGCAACGAGCGGCGCTCGGCGACCGCCACCACGCCCGCGGTGACGAGGACCGACACGAGCCAGGCGGGCGCCACCTCGCCCAGGAACCGGGCACCCGACAGATGCAGGTGGCCCAGGACGATGAGGTTGGTGAGGTTGGAGCCCGGCAGCAGCAGCGAGGCCGCGTTCGACAGGAGCAGGCAGCCGTAGAGCAATGGGGCCTCGCCCTCGCCGCGGCTGCGCGCCGCGTAGACCAGGACCGGGGTGAGGAACGCCACCGAGGTGTCGAGGTTCAACAGGCTCGTGACGCCGGCCACCAATGCCACCGCGCCCGTGAAGAGCACCACGCCGCTGTCGGACACCCGGGCCAGGGCACGGCCCGCGGCGGCGTAGAGCCCGCCCTCGTCGGCCACGAGACCGACGAGGAGCAGGCCCGACACGAGGACGAACGGCGGCCAGTCCTGGGAGGCCGCCGAGCCGGCGCCGGCGCCGTCCAGCGCGGCCGCGAGCGTGAGCCCGAGGACGCCCGCGCCGGCCAGCGTCCACGTGCCGGCGCCGCCGCCCGCGAATCCGGTCTCGCTCAGGCTCGTTCCCTCCCCGTTCGGGCCCGCAGCCGTCGCCGCGCTCAGAGGTTCGTGGAGTCCGGCGCCACGTCGGGGAGCGGGGGGGCGCCGCGTGTCTCGGGGTCCTCGACCGCCGGTCCGAAGCCGAGCGTGTAGGAGGTCATCGACAGCGACCCGTAGGCGTATCCCTCGACCAATACGTCGGCGCCGACGCCGGCGGCGTCGGCGAGCCCCGCCAGGTACAGCAGGGGGATGAAGTGGTCCGGGGTCGGGACCGCCAGCCGGAAGTCCCCGTGTCGCGCCGCCTCGACCATCGTCCCCGGCGACGTGGTCATGGTGACCCGTGCGTCCTCGTCGAAGCGCCGCGCCCAGTCGGTGCCCGAGTCGGGCTGTCGCGGGTCCATGAGCCCGAGATTGTGGACCACGTTGCCGCTGCCGACGACGAGCACCCCGTCCTGGCGCAGCGGTGCCAGACGGGCACCGAGCTCGAAGTGGTACGCCAGGGGCTTCGACGCGTTGATCGCCAGTTGGACGACGGGGATGTCGGCGTCGGGGAAGGCGTGCACGAGCACCGACCACGTGCCGTGATCGATGCCCCAGCTGTCGTGGTCGAGGCCCACCCACAGCGGATGGGCGAGCTCGGTGACCTGCTGCGCCAGCGCGGGGTCGCCGGCGGCGGGGTACGTCACGGCGAAGAGCTCGTCGGGGAAGCCGTAGAAGTCGTGGATCGTGCGCGGCCTGGCCATGGCGGTGACGGCCGAGGCGTTGATGTACCAGTGAGCGGACACGACGAGGATCGCCCGGGGACGCGGGACCTGCTCGCCGAAGGCCCGCCAGGCCTCGGTGTATCGGTTGTGCTCGAGCGCGTTCATGGGGCTTCCGTGCCCGAAGAACGCCGCCGGCATGACTCCGCCGGTCACTTCTCGACACCGTCACACGGCACGGTGCCACCCTAGGTCTTCGCCGGGGACCGTCCCGGCGGTCCGGCGCGCCCACCGGTAGGTTGGCGGTATGCCCCAGCCTTTCCTCGACGCCTGTGCTCTGGCGGAGCTGGTCCGGGCCGGCACCGCCTCTGCGGCCGAGCTCGTCGACGACGCCATCGACCGCATCGAGAAGCTCAATCCCGAGCTGAACGCGGTCATCCGCACCCGTTTCGACGAGGCCCGGCGCGAAGCCGCCGGGGAGATTCCCGACGGGCCGCTGCGCGGCGTGCCCATCGTGCTCAAGGACCTCCTGTGCGCCATGGCCGGTGAGGAGATCCACGAGGGCGTCAAGGCGCTCAAGACGGCGCGCTACGTCGCCGAGGACGACCAGGAGCTCGTCCGGCGCTTTCGCGCCGCGGGGCTGGTGGTCGTGGGACGCACCAACACGCCCGAGCTCGGCATCCTCCCCACCACCGAGCCCGCCGCCTACGGGCCGAGCCGCAACCCCTGGGACACGGCCCGTTCCACCGGCGGCTCCAGCGGGGGCTCGGCGGCGGCGGTGGCGTCAGGCATGGTGCCCCTCGGCCACGCCAACGACGGGGGCGGGTCCATCCGCATCCCCGCCAGCGAGTGCGGGCTCGTGGGACTCAAGCCGTCGCGGGCGCGCGTGCCCCTCGGGCCCGAGTGGGGCGACGTGATGGGTGGCCTGGTGTGCGAGCTGGCGGTGACCAGGACGGTGCGCGACACCGCGGCGGTGCTCGACGCCGTGGCGGGGCCCGCACCGGGGGACCCCTACGCGGCACCGCCTCAGCAACGCCCCTACGCCGACGAGGTCGGCGCCGATCCGGGTCGCCTCCGCATCGGCGTACAGACCACCGCCTTCGGCGGGACCGTGGCAACGCACCCCGACTGCGTGGCGGCCACCGAGGCCGCCGCCGGCCTCCTGGAATCGCTCGGCCATGTGGTCGAGCCGATACAGCTGTCGGCGCTCGACGCCCCCGAGTTCATCCAGGCCTTCCTTCTCGTGTGGTCGGCCGGCACGGCGTACGACGTCGACCACCACTGGTCCGCGAAGCTGGGACGGCCCCTCACCGAGGACGACGTCGAGCCCCTCACGTGGGCGCTCGCCGACGCCGGCCGCTCCGCCAGCGCTTCGGACTTCCTCGACGCGCGCCAGAAGCTGCAACGGATCTCGCGCCACGTGGCGCAGTGGTACGAAGGCGGCTTCGACCTCCTCCTCACGCCCACGATCGCCGAGCCCCCGCCGTTGCTGGGCCAATTCGACTCGCCCGTCGACAACCCGCTGCACGGGCTGTTCCGCGCCGCGGAGGTCGTGCCCTTCACCCCGGCCTTCAACGTGACGGGACAACCGGCGATCTCCCTGCCGCTGTACGCCAACGCCGCGGGCCTCCCGATCGGGGTGCAGCTCGTGGCGCGCTACGGGTGCGAGGACGTCCTGATCCGCGTGGCCGCGCAACTCGAAGAGGCGGCGCCCTGGGCGGCGCGCCGGCCGCCGGTGAGCGCTCACCAGTAGTCGCGCATGAGCTCCTCGGCCCACGGCGGCTGGCGGACCGGGCCGCGGCGGGCCGAACGCCGGCATGTAGGGCTTCACGTCGAGCACCGGGGTCCCCTCGATCGCGTCGAGCCCCCGAACCCGCAACCGCAGTCCGTCGACAGCGAGGAGCTCGCATACGCTCACCCCGATGCGGTTGGGGCGGCCCTTGGCCCGCTGGGCGAGGATCCCCACCGCGGGCCAGTCGGCACGGCCCCGGGGGTGACGGGCGCCCCAGGTGATCTCGTCGTCGGCGACCCGGTCGAAGACGAACACCACCTCGAGGTGCGAGAACCCGTCGAGCCCCACGGTGGCGTCTGGCCCCAGCCGGCCGCCGTCGAGCTCGATGACCGCCTCCACCTGCCCCCAGTGGTCGTCGATCGCATCGCTGCGGCCACCCACCACCACGCCGACGGGTTCGATGTCGAGGGGCACGTCTCGATGCTACGAGGGGGCCGTACGCGACGCTGTCTCTACGACTGTGGGTCTACGACCACTGCGACGGTGGTTCTACAACCACTGCGACGGTGGTTCTACGACGGTGGTCCGGGCACGGCGACGCCGTGGTAGTGCGGCGGGGGCTGGTCGTCGGGACACGCCCCCGGGGGGTCGTCGAAATTGGCATCGTGCACCCAGCTCCCGAGCTCCCAGCCCGGCGTCATGGGGGCGAGCCCGAGCACCGGTGACAGGTCGTCCACCACCAGCGCCCCGAGCTGGGCCGCGCCGTAGGGGCACATGTGCGTGTTGTCGAGCTTCCTGGCCCTGATCCAGGTGCCGGTGGGCGTCCGGTTCCAGGCGAAGTACCGGTCACCGGGGGCGAACAGCGCGTCGGTCTGCAGGTACAGCGCGTGGCCCGGGAAGAAGCGCACCGCCTCGGTGGCGACCTCGTTCCAGACGATCTGGCGGGCGTTGGCGCTGCTCCAGGCCGCGGCCTGCTCCGCCGGGTCGATCCAGTAGGGATCGGGCCCGACCTGAGGGAACTGCAACAGCACGACGAGGTCGACGCCGTCTCCCGGCGCCAGGATGGTGCGGATGGCCTGGACCAGTTCCAGCAGGTAGGCGCGCGGGTCCTGCTGGGCCAGCTGGTCGTCCCACGACCACGTCCCGATGACGATCTCGGGGTGGTACTGGCCGATGATCCGGGGGAGGTCGGTGGCCCACGTCTTGTCGGTGCTCAGCCCCCACCCCCCGAACGCGCTGTCGGCCACCACGTCCACGTCCCCGGTGGCCTCGAGCGCCGCGCTCGACCCCGGGCGCACTGTCGACCATGACGCTGTCGCCCATGATCCACGCCCGCAGCGGGTCGGCCGCCGTGACGACCCTCCCGGGCGGGAGCACGACCGGGGTCGTCGCGTGCGCCGGGCGCGTCGCCGGGGCCACCTTGCCGGCCGCGGCCTCCAACGGCGGCACGGTGGCGACCAGCACCGCGCCCATGACGCCGAGGATCCCGGCGGGGACCAGGGCACGGCGCCACCACAGGTGGAAATCGGCGCGCCGCAAGGGCTGCTCGACGGCGTAGGTGCTGACACACGACGCCCCCAGCATCGCCACCAGGCGCAGCGTCAGGAGCGAAGCGCCGGACAACCCGGTGTCGGTCGCGCTGAGCAGGACGATGACCGGCCAGTGCCACAGGTACAGCGAATAGCTGATGCGCCCGAGCCATCGCAGCGGGCCGAGGGCGAGCAGCCGCGACACGGGGCCGTCGGGGTGGCGCACCGATCCCACCACGACGACGAGCGCGCACATCGCGACGGCGACGAGCCCGCCGTCCCACATCCAACCGGGGGGACCCTGGCCGAAGGTGGTGCCCAGCGCCACGCCGCACGCGGCGAGCACGGTGGCCCAGCTCCACAGGGCCGGGCGACGCGTCGGCCCGGCCGAGCGCAGGGCCATGGCCCCGAGCCCCCCGAGCAGCAACTCCCACACGCGCGTGTCCGTGCCCAGATAGGCGCGGTCGGGTCCGAGCACATGGGCGGCGATGCCCATCCACAGCGCAGACCCGGCCGCCGCCAGCGCGGTCCCTATGGCGAGGGCCCGGATGGACCGACGGCGTCCGATCCAGAGCAGACCCATGAACAGCAACGGCCACACCAGGTAGTACTGCTCCTCGACGCCCAGCGACCACGTGTGCAGGAGGGGGTTCGCCGCCTGGTAGTGCGCGAAGTAGTCGTGGCCTGCCGCCACCTGCTGCCAGTTGGCGAAGTACAGGAGTGTCGCCACGGCGGGGGAGCGCAGCTGCGACGGCACGATGCCGGGCCCTCCCACCAGCGCGTAGAGGGCCAGCACCAGCAGCAGGAGGAGAAGAGCCGGGAGCAGGCGCCGGGCCCGGCGCGCCCAGAAGGCACGGAGCCGGACCCCACCCGTGGCGGCCTGCTCGGAGAGCAGCAGGCTCGTGATCAGGAACCCGGACAGGACGAAGAAGACGTCCACTCCGACCCAGCCGCCGCCGAGGAACCCGAGGTGGTACGCAACGACCATCGCGATCGCCACGCCCCGGACGCCGTCGAGCGACGGCCAGTACCGATGTTCGTCCGTTCCCCCCAAGACACCGCCTCGCTCGCCTCAGATCCGCCCGTCACGCTACCGGTGCGGGGGGAGCGCTCCCCGTCGGCGCCGCGCTATGCGGCTCGTGCGCGCGCCGGGACGGCGCGCAGCCCGATCACCACGGCGACGAGTGCCGCGCCCAACGCCAAGAAGGCTGCCGGCCGGGTGGTGGGAAGACCCCCGGCTTGCTCGACGAGCACCCCGGTGGCCGCGATCCACGCGAACGACCACACCGGCGGGCGTCTCGAGGCGAGGTCGAGCAGGAGCAGGCCGGCGCTGGCCGCCAGGAGGTAGTAGCTCGCGAACCACACCTCGGCCACGAGGCGCCCGGCGAGACAGGCTGTGGCCAGACCGATGAGGGGGACCGGCGCCAGCAAGCGCCCGCCCGCACGCCACCGCGCCCACAGCGCCATGCACAGCGCCAGGACGACGGGCCCGTCACGGGCGATCACGAGCTTGGTCGTCTCCGACAGGCCGGTCATGCCGACCACCGTCCCCGTGGTGAGCTTGACCACCCCTGACGAGTTGACGGCGCTCAGGGTGTCCCACGTCCCGGCGGGGTCCACCGCGAGGAATGGCACGAGCCCGCAGCCCACCACCGCCGCGACCGGCACGACGACGCGGGCGCGCTCGCGCCACCCGGGCGCGGCCGCCAGCACCGCCACCAGTGGCAGGAGCGCGAACTGCTTGCACAGGAAGGCGACGCCGAAGAGCACACCGGTGGCGACCCACCGTCGTCGCAGTGCCTCGGCCAGCCCCGCGCAGGCGAGCCCGACGCACACGAGGTCCTGGGGATGGAACGTCTCGACGATGCCGTCGCTGGCGGCGGGGACGGCGGCGAGCACCACGACGAGCAGCGCTTCGGCGAGCCCGCCACCGGCGCCCGCCACGCGCAGGAGCCGGACGCAGCCCAGCACCATGACGACCCACGCCAGGATCCCGAGCACCGCCTGGGACCGGTACCAGCGGTGGGTGGCCAGTTGCTCGGGCGCGCACCAGGGCAAGAACGCGCGCGTCACCGGAGGGACGCGGCCGTCGCACCATTCGGACGCGCCCAGCAGCGGTCGGAAGACGAGGACGAAGGGCGAGGTGAGCAGGACGTACCCGGGGGGCTGGGGGAGCACCGAAGCCTTGGCGGCGGCGGCGAGGTCGCCGTCGGCGAGTGCCGTGGCGGGCTTGGTGACCCCGTAGGCGTCCCCCACCGAGGGACCGCCCCGCACCGCCACGATCCCCACGAACGCGCCCAGCGCCGCCAGGTAGACCACGACCATGGCCGCCGTCGGGATGCGACGGTGGGCAGGGCCGGCCGTCGCGATGCGACTCGCGGCAGTGCCCGCCGCCGGTCCCGGAGACGACCACAGCCCGGGCGCCGTGCTCTGCGCCCCGTCCGGGCCGGGGTGCGGCGGCAGTGCTTCTGGTGTCACCGCTCCCCGGCTCGCAGGTCGTGGTGCACGGCCATGGCGGCGTTGCGACCGTTGACGGCCATCACGGATCCGCCGGGATGGGTGGATGCCCCGCACAGGTACACCCCCGGTATCGGTGTCCGGGGCCCGAACCGGTTGGCCCACATCTGGTCGGGCAGGCACTCGCCTTGGAAGATGTGGCCGCCGGTGAGCCCGATGCGATCCTCGACGTCGGGTGGCCCCAGGACCTCGCGGTGCACGACGGCGTCAGCCACGTCGGGGGCGAAGTGGCTGATCTCCGCGATGGCGGCATCGCCGATCTCCTCTCGACGCTCCTCCCAGGTCCCTCTGTCGAGCGCGAAGGGCACGTACTGCGCGAACACGCTCATGACGTGGCACCCCTCGGGGACGACCGAGTGGTCGTACGCGCTCTGGAAGTAGAGCTCGCACCACGCCGGCGAGGGTTCACCGCGCCGGCTCGCCTCATAAGCGGCCTGGGTGGCGTCGATGCCGGTGCTGATCGTGACCATGGCCCGGTGCGGGTCGACGCCGGGGCGCGCCGAGGGGAAGTCCGGGAGCCGGCTCAGCGCGGAATTCACCTTGAGCACCGGGCTGACGCTGCGCCAACCGTCGACCCGCGCCCGGAAGGGGTCGGGAACCCCGTGCGCGCACAGGGCGACGGTGCGCTTCGGATCGGCATTCGAGACCACGGCCCTGGCGCGCACCATCTCGCCGCCTTCGAGGCGCACACCTTCCCCGGGCAACACCGACGCCACGGGCACTCCCGCCGCCAGGACCGCACCCGCTTGGCGCGCCGCGTCGGCCAGCGCGAACGAGACCTGGCCCATGCCGCCGTCGACGTAGCCCCATGCCCCGGCCCGGCCTTCGAGGCTGCCCGAGGCGTGCATCAGATGGACCCCGGCCGTCCCGCGGTCGCGGGGGCCGGCGTTGGTGCCGATGATGCCCTGGCCGTGCAGGGCGGTCCGCAGGCGCTCGTCGCGGACGTAGTGCTCCACCACGTCGGCGATGGACGACTCGAAGACGACGTCGATTGCCTCACGGTCGCCCGACAGGAGGTCCTCGAGCTCACGCCGGTCGGGCGCGTCGCCCACCCACGTGTCGCGCCGGCCGTCGCGGAGAGCTCGTCGGATCCGGTCGAACAGCTCCTCGTAGGCGCCGTAGCCCTCGACGTCGCCGGGGGAGAGCTCTGCCACGGCCGCCGCGCTGCGGGCCGGATCGTCCCACAACGCGATCGAGGTGCCGTCCTCGAACGGGCACCACAGGTGGGGGTCGACGAGCTGTACGCGGTAGCCGCGGTCGCGCAGCCCGAGCTCTTCCACGACCAACGGGTGCAGCAGGCCGACCGAGTAGGCACACGGGCTCACGAGCCAGCCCGGGTCGGGGAACGGTTGCTCGAGGGTGCACGCGCCACCGAGCCGGACGCGCCGTTCGAGGACGAGCACGCTGTGTCCGCCACGGGCGAGATACGCCGCCGCCGTCAACCCGTTGTGCCCGCCTCCCACCACGACGACGTCCCATCGGCGGGCCGCGAGCTCCGAGACCGGGGCCGGGAGACCGATCTGTCCGAGCACGTCCCTCGTAGGCACGGCGCCATGCTTGCAGGTCGGACGCGCGCTCCGGACCGACGCCACACCGGCGTCCCGTGCCGGTTGCGCCGCCGGCTCGTGCCGGTTGCGCCGCCCACTGGTGGGCGCGTCGCGCTCCCCGCTCCTGGGCGCGTCGCGCTCAGGACGCGGCGGGTTCGTCGAGGACGGCGGCGGATTGGTCGAGGATGGTCGAGGGCACGAGCGACAAGAGCCTGCCCCTTCGAGGCGGCGACCAGCCGGCCACCGCCGCCAGGTCCCCGAAGACGTCGGGCTCGCTCTCGGGAACCGACCCGGGGCCGGTGGCGGAGGGTTCGGCCAGGCCGAGCACCTGGGCCAGGGTCATCCCCCCGTCCCAAGCGTGGAAGAGGGTGTCCAGCGCGGCCAGCGAGAAGCCGTCGGCCTGCAACCGCAGGACGGCCCGTAGCCGATCGAGATGGCCGACGTCGTAGTACCCGGTACGGCCGACCAGCCCGGGGCGGGGGAGCAGCCCGCGGGTCTGCAGGGCCCGCACCTGGCGCGTCGTGGTCCCCGCCGCCCTGGCGAGCTCGTCGACGGTGAACCGCGGCGGCCGGTCGGGGAGGGCGGGCCGTGCGGGAGTGGCTCCATCGGCCTGACTCAGCATCACGTTTGAGTGTAACATTATTTCGTGTTACATATCTGATGTCGCCGGGAACCGCCCGGTCCGACGTGCGCACACGGGAGGGGACCCGACATGCCCATCAATCCGGAGGCCGTGGGGGCCATCTCGAACCCCGTCGAACGGTCGTGGTCCTCCACCGACGGCCTGCTCTACGCCCTCGGCGTCGGCGCGGGCACGCTGGACGCGGTCGACTTCGAGCTGGAGTACACGACGGAGAACTCCGCCGACCGGCCCCAGAAGGTCCTGCCCACCTTCGCGGCGGTGGTGGGCGGGGGAGGCCCCCCGCGTGCCACGCTCGGTTCCTTCGACCCGGCGATGCTCGTCCACGGGGAGCAGTCGATCGAGCTGTTCGGGCCGATCCCGCCGGACGGGACGGTGCGCACGACGAGCGAGGTGACCGGCATCTACGACAAGGGGTCGGGGGCGTTGGTGGTGTCGAGGTCCACCTCGGTCGACGCGCTGAGCGCAGAGCCCCGGTTCGCGTCGACGACCTCGCTGTTCGTCCGGGGCGAGGGGGGGTTCGGAGGCGAGCGCGGTCCGTCGTCGGGCGCGGGACCACTGCCCGGTCGTGAGCCCGACGAGGTGGTGACCTACGCCACCCGGGCCGACCAGGCCCTGCTGTACCGCTTGTCGGGTGACCGCAATCCCTTGCACTCCGATCCCGTGTTCGCCAAGCGGGCCGGGTTCGACAGGCCGATCCTGCACGGACTTTGCACCTACGGCTTCACGGGCCGAGCGTTGCTCCACACCGTGTGTGGCTCGGACCCGACGCGCTTTGGGTCCATGGCCGGTCGGTTCTCGCGACCGACCTACCCGGGCGACACGCTCACGATCTCGATCTGGGACGAGGACGACGGCGTGCGCTTCCGTACCGACAACCAGCGGGGGGAGACCGTCATCGACTCGGGGTGCTTCGGCTTCTCCTGAGTCGGGTCCGCAGCGCGGGTCAGGTGGGGACCGTCCGTCGGGCCCGCTCGCCCCACGTGCGCGCTTCGTCGAGGAGCGAGCCCGCCCTCGTGAGTCGGTCGTCTCCCGGAAGCTCCGCCAGGTTGATCCTCACCAGTGCCGCGGCCGCCTCGGCCCCGGCGCAGGCCAGGACGGCGGCGACCACCGCGTCCCCCCGGAGGTTCGGGTTCCCGTCCTCGGCCAACTGCGCCGCCAGTCGCGCCAGCCGGGCGCCTGCCTCGAGGACCGCCATGGGAACCTCCGCGGCCTCCGACAGTGCGGCGCTGATGCGGTGGGTGCGATCGTCGGGGTCGGGGGTGGGGGGCGACCGGTGGGCGGCGATGACCCGGAGGTATGTCTGCGGGTCGTCGTCACACAGCGGGGCCAAGTGGTCGCGGATGGACTGGGTCTCGGCCGCGATCGCCTCGGCCGCCGCCAGCCGGCCTGGTGAAAGGCGGGCCGCCATGGTGCACAGTGCGGCGGCGAGGGCCACTGCGATCACTGCCGCGCTCCCCCCGCCCGGCGCCGGTCCTGCTTCGGCGAACGCCGACAGCACGTCGTCGAGGGGCATACCGAGATACGACGGCACGGTCCCGTCCTCGCCGCGGTCAGTCACGTCGTGCGCGGGCTCCCTCGACGCGGCGACGATGCGGGCTCATGACAGGCCGACCACGTCACCGTTCTCGTCGATGTCGATGCGCTCGGCGGCGGGGTGCGACGACAGGCCGGGCATGGTGCGCATGTCGCCGCAGATCGGGTAGACGAATCCGGCGCCCGCCGAGGCCCGCACCTCGCGGACCGGGAGCCTCCAGCCCGTCGGCGCCCCCTTGAGGTTCGGGTCCGAGGAGATCGACAGGTGCGTCTTGGCGATGCAGATCGGCAGGCCGCCGAACCCGTTGTGCTCGTAGGTGTCGAGCTGTCGGGACGCCGTGGGTGAGTAGTCGACGCCGTCGGCGCCGTAGACGCTGGTGGCGACGGTCTTGATCTTCTCCCGCAGCGAGGCCTCGCTCGGGTACAGGAGCCGGAACTCCGACGGCTCCTCGGCGGCCTCGACGACCGCCTCGGCGAGCTCGACCGCACCGCGGCCGCCGTCGGCGAAATGGGTGCACACCGCGCAGCGGACGCCCATAGCCTCGGCGATCTCCCGGATCGCCGCGTGCTCGGAGGGGAAGTCCTCGGGGAACGCGTTGATGGCCACGACCGGGGTCACGCCGTGCATGGCGACGTTCTCAAGTTGCTTGCGCAGGTTGGCCCCGCCGAGATGGACCTCGTCGGGCCGTTCCTCGAGGAGGGCGGGAGGAAGGGGCTTGCCGGCGACCACGTGGTGCGACCCCGCGTGTACCTTCAGGGCCCGGACCGTCGTGACCACGACCGCGGCGTCGGGGACCAGGCCCGAGGTCCGGCACTTGATGTTGAAGAAGCGCTCCGCCCCCATGTCGGCGCCGAAACCCGCTTCGGTGATGAGGAAGTCGCCGGTGTGGATCCCGACGAGGTCGGCGATCACCGACGAGTTCCCGTGGGCGATGTTCCCGAAGGGCCCGGCGTGGACCAGCACCGGAGTGTTCTCGAGTGTCTGGAGAAGGTTCGGTTTGATGGCGTCGCGCATCATCACGGTCATGGCTCCCGCCGCTCGCAGCTCCTCGGCGGAGACCGGCTCGCGCCTGTCGGTGTACCCGACGACGATGCGCCCCAGACGTTGGCGCATGTCCCGCAGCGACCTCGACAACGCGAGCACCGCCATGACCTCCGAGGCGGCGGTGATATCGAAGCCGGACTGCCGGGGGACCCCGTCCTCGGCGGTGCCGAGGCCGATCACCAAGTTGCGCAGTGCCCGGTCGTTGACGTCGAGCACCCGGCGCCACGTCACGTTGTGCAGGTCGATCCCGAGCTCGTTCCCGTGGTGGAGGTGGTTGTCGAGCATGGCGGAAAGAAGGTTGTGGGCGGCTGTGACCGCGTGCATGTCCCCTGTCAGGTGGAGGTTGAGCGCCTCGAAGGGCACGGCCTGGCTGTATCCGCCGCCGGCGGCGCCCCCCTTGATGCCGAAGGTCGGGCCCATCGATGCCTGTCGGATGGCGACGGTGGCACGCTTGGAGATGTGGCGCATGGCCTGGCCGAGCCCGAGCGTCGTGGTCGTCTTGCCCTCGCCGAGAGGGGTGGGAGTGATGGCGGTGACGACCACGTACCGGGCTCGGGGTCGATCGGAGAGGGCCTCGATGGCGTCAAGGCTCACCTTGGCCACGTACTCGCCGTAGGGCTCGAGCAGATCGTCGGGAATGCCGGCTTCGGCGGCGATCTTGGTGACGGGTTTGAGCGTGGCCCGTCTCGAGATCTCCAGCGCACTCAAGCTGGCCATTTCTCTCTCCTCGGTGACGGTCCTGTGCGTGCGATCTGGATACGTGCCCGGACGCGTGCGGGGGAGAGGCGGCGCACGGTCGACCCTCCCCCCGGATGGCCCACCGTTTATAGTCCCTTGGCGGCATGGGGCGCTCCTGACCGGCGTCCTGCGTGCAAACGGTTGGCAGTCCGCGCACGGAGGAGGGGACGGGCGATGTCGACGTTCATCACCCGCTTCGACACCTCCGGCCCCGGTGTCCGCCTGGCGGTGAAGGACCTGATCGACATGGAGGGCGTGCCGACGACGGCCGGGTGCCGGGCGGTGGCGAACGAGGCCGCGCCGGCCGAGGTCGATGCCACGTGCATGGCCGGGGCCAGGTCGGCAGGCGCCCGGATCGTGGGCAGGACGAACCTCCACGAGTTGGCCCTCGGAGTCACCGGTGTGAACCCGTGGTACGGGACGCCGGTCAACCCCCTCGACCCGCGGCTCGTCCCGGGGGGGTCGTCGAGCGGCTCCGCGGTGGCCGTGGCGACCGGCGAGGCTGACGTCGCCTACGGCAGCGACACGGGTGGATCGGTGCGGATCCCCTCTGCGTGCTGTGGCACGGCGGGCCTCAAGACCACATGGGGGCGCGTCCCGCTCCGAGGTGTCTGGCCGTTGTCACCGAGCTTCGACACGGTGGGCCCCATGGCCCGCGACGTGGCCGGCCTCGTGCTCGGCATGGAGCTCCTCGAGCGGGGCTTCGTGGTCGCAGACCGCGAGCGCTTCACGGTGGGACGGCTGCGGGTGGAGGCGCACCCGCCGATCGACGAGGCGATCGACCGCGCCCTCGGCGCCGCCGAGTTGGAGGTGCGCGACATCGCGCTGCCACAGTGGCACGCGGCCACGGCCGCCGCCGGCATCCTACTCGTGTCCGAGGCGTGGGCGACGGACCGCGACCTGCTGTCCCGGCGCCCCGGCGAGATCGGGGCCGACGTCGCCGGCCGCTTGCGGCTCGGCGAGTCGATCGACGCCCGCGACCTCGCCTCGGCCCGCAGGGTCAAAGACGAGTGGGATGCCTGTCTCGACGATGCCTTCCGGCGCGTCGACGTCATCGCCACCCCCACGCTGACCGTGTTCCCGCCGCCGCTCGAAGGAGGCGAGGAGCTGCTCATGGCGCGTTGCACGTTGCCGGTCAACCTGGCCGGTGTGCCCGCCGTCGCCCTTCCCGTGCCGAGCGGGGGTGCGCTCCCGGCGAGTCTCCAGCTCATCGGCCCCCCCAGGGGCGAAGAGCTCCTCTTGGCCGCAGCGCGCACCATCGAGTCGGCGGCTTCCACGCTGTAGTGGGTCGCAGTCGACGCTTGGATCCGCGTCGGCAGCGGGACGTGCTTCCTCGGCTCGCGATCAGACGATGCAGCGGGTGAGCTCGGCGAAACTGGTCGTACCGGCCAAAACCTTGTCGATCCCGTTCTCGCGCAGCCGTTGCATGCCCTCGGCCACGGCTGCCTGTTCGATCTGCGCGGCTGAAGCCTGCTCGAGCACGAGGGTGCGGATTCGGGTGGTGACGACCATGACCTCGTAGACGGCGCTGCGGCCGTAGTACCCGCTGTGGTCACAACGCGCGCATCCACCGGGCCCGAACAACGTGAGGTCCGGGGGGAAACCTGCTGCGGAGGTGCTCGACACCATCGACGCGATGGCCAACCGTTCGTCGTCTTCGGGCTTGTAGGCGACCTTGCAATTGGGACACAGCCTGCGGACGAGCCTCTGGGCGACGACGCCCGTGAGCGACGAGGCCACGAGGTAGGGCTCGAGGCTCATCTCGAGCAGCCGCGCGATGGCCGTGGCGGCGTCGTTGGCATGCAGGGTCGACAGCACGAGGTGACCGGTCAGCGCGGCCTTGGCGGCCGTGTGAGCCGTCTCGGCGTCCCGGATCTCCCCCACGACGATGACGTCGGGATCGGCGCGCAGGATCGACCGCAGGCCGGCCGCGAACGTGTAGCCGATCTTGGTGTGCACCTGGGTCTGCTTGATCCCCGGGATGTCGTACTCGACGGGGTCCTCGACCGTGACGACGTTGCGGCTGGGGTCGTTGATCTCGGTCAGGATCGAGTAGATCGTCGTCGACTTGCCGGATCCGGTGGGGCCGACCGCCAGGATCAGCCCCCAGGGGCGCCCGTAGGCTTGGCGCAGCCGCTGCAGGGCGTCGGCTTCGAACCCGAGCCGGTCGATGTCGAGAAGCCCGTGGTCGCGATCCAGCAGACGCAGCGTCAGAGCCTCGCCGTGTGAGGTGGGGAGCGTGGCGACCCGGGCATCGATGGGTCGGTCGTTCGATGTGAACGACATGCGGCCGTCCTGGGGGCGCCGGTGCTCGGCGATGTCGAGACCGGCCAGGATCTTGATCCGGTTGACCACCCCGGAGGGTACCGATGGGGCCAGGTCGTGTGCGTCGTGCAGGACCCCGTCGACACGCATCCGGAATCGGAGCCCGCCCTCGGTGGGCTCGATGTGCACATCTGAGGCGCGTTCGGACACGGCCCGGTCGAGCAGGTGCTCGACGAAGTCCAACACGTGGGCATCGTTGTTCAGCTTGGGGGCGACCCTGTCAGCTCTCGCGTCGGGAGCGCTCGCGTGGGAACGGAGGTAGGTGGCCGAGCCCGGGATGAAGGCCTGCTCCAGGGCGGCACGGAGCTGGCCCGGGCTGACGATGACGGCACCGACATCGGTCCCCGCCACCACTTGCGCGTCGTCGAGGGTGAGCACGTCGGCCGGGTCGGCGATCGCCACCAGGAGATTGGTGCCGTCGAACTCGACCGGGAGGACGGTTCGGCGCCGGCAAAAGACCTGGGGCAGTCGCCCGACCGCGTCAGGGTCCGGTGGCGACTCGACCAGATCACGATACGGGAGGTCGAAGATGCCGGCGAGGGCGCGCGCCAGGTCCTCCTCGTCGATGACGCCCCGGGCGACGAGCGCTCCCCCCAGCGGCTCGCCGGTGTCACGTTGCTCCACGAGTGCGGATTCGATGTCGGCAGTCGTGACCAGTCCGTGGGAGACGAGCCAGTCGCCCAGCCGAGCCCGGCGCGATCGCTCGTCCTCTTCCTCGTCGACGAGGAGCTCGTTGGGGTCGAATGGGAGCTCGTCGATGGACAGCTCGTCGAGCTCGTCCGCCCGCTCGTCCTCGTCGAGGACCGGCAGTTCGTCGACATCGTCGTCCACCGACGTGCCGTGGACATCGTCGTCCACCGACGTGCTTTCGACGATCTTCAGACGGGACACAGCTTTCCCTCCTCGTCGGCCGGGGGATGGTCCTGCGATCACCGCTGCATCAGGCCCAGTACTCGCTCGAGGTGGTCTCGGGCTCCTTGCCCGGCCACCAGCCTTCCTCCTCTGCGAACGTGCTTTGCTCGTGGGCTCTCTGACCACGGGCGTCGTGCGCGCCGTCGACGAGATGCCAGTCGATGCCGCGCCGGCATCCCGGGCAATCGGGGAAGCGCTCACCCTTGTGCACGACGACCCCTGGGTGTCCACAGCGCCCGGTCCATGTGCCCGTCTCTTCGCAGATCTGCTTCGTAAAGGCCATCACGCCCCCTGTCGCTGCGACGCTGTCTCGCCGAGGGCCGACACATCCGGTAACGACCACTGATGAATTCATCGACTCGGGCACGGTGACGAGTAAGCAGACAAGGGCCGGTCCGGGAAAGTTGGGACTTTGGTCCTTGCCTTCTCGGCGCTGGACCGTCGCCGTCGCGCCGCCATGGCTCCGCGCCTTCGCGTCAGCATCCAGATCTACCGGACGACGGTATATCGGCTAACGATATATACTCCCGTCATGCCGCCGCCGCAGATTCACGAGTCCGACCCCGAGCCCGTCGAGGCGCGTCCGTCGCCCGGAGCGACCGATGAACCCGGGGCCCGCCTCGAGCCCCGCTGGACCCGGCGTCGGGTCCTGGCCTGGGGTGTGGGCGCCGGGGCGGCTCTCGCCGGCGCCGGCGTGGCGGGCGTCGAGCTCGTCAGCCGGGGGGTGCTGCCGGGGCGTCAGATGCTGCTGAGCGTGGAGGGCGCGTGTGCGGTGCCCCCGCCGGCGCTCGAGTTCTCGGCTCTGGGCCCTGCCACCTCGGGCCGGTTCTACTCCCGAGCCCGCCGCCAGGTCGTCGGCTACACGATCGCGTACCCACCCGGGCACGGCCCCGGCAGCGTGCTACCCCTGGTGGTCATGCTGCACGGGTACGGGGCCAACCACACCGACGCGCTGTCGGGGATGGCGCCGGCGCAAGCCCTGGCTCTGCGGGTGGGTGGCCGTCCCCTGGTCCCGATGGCGATGGTCACGGTGGACGGCGGCGGCGGGTACTGGCACCCGCATCCGGGTGACGACCCCCTGGGAATGCTGGTGCACGAGCTGATCCCCATGTGCCGGTCACGGGGCCTCGGTCGCCCCCCACAGGGGTTGTGCACCATGGGGATCTCGATGGGCGGGTACGGAGCGATCCTGGTCGCCGAGAAATACCCCGGCATGGTCGAGGCGGTGGCGGCCATCAGCCCGGCCGTATGGACGACGTACGCCGAAGCCCGCGGGGCCAACGCCGGTGCCTACTCCTCGGCCGCGGACTTCGCCGCCCACGACGTGGTGACCCATGCGCCGGCACTTCGGGGCACAGCGGTGCGCCTGGCTTCGGGGGTCGACGACCCGTTCCACCCCGGGGTGGAGATCCTGGCCGCCGGGCTCTCGCACGCGGTGGTGGCGTTCTCGAAGGGGTGCCACTCGGGCCCGTTCTTCCTCGCCCAGGAGCCTCCCTCGATGGCCTTCCTCTCCGACCACCTGCGGTGATGGTCTCTCCGACCACCTGCGGTGATCGCGAAGACGAGCGCGGAGGTCGCCGGCGCCCGCCCGATCAGGCCTGGGAAGCGGGGGACGGGGGTTTGGGTGCGGTGTGGACGAGCACGGATCGCAGGAATTTGAGCAGGTCACACCGGAAGCAGTAGTCGCGGCACGTATGAGCCATGGCCGAACCCCCCCTTGCCGACTGTCCCGCCGAAGGTCCGTTCCGGCGGGACCGCCCCCTGTCGTCTCAGGCAACCGTGATCCCCGAGGCTCACCGCTTGCCCTCGCGGATCCCAACATTTGCCCAACTCGGCCGCGATTTCCAGCCACTCGGATTTGGAGCCCCATTTCCAGCCCGCTCGGCCGGGCCGGCTCCTTCGGGCCCCCGGACGGCTCGCCCCGCCCTGTGCCGGCGGGACCGTCGGGATCGGCCACTAGTCTCGGCGGCGGACGGCGCGTGGTTCGAGCGCCCTCCGGGGGTGAGCCGTGATCCGTGGTGAAGGGACCGCCGTCGTGAAGGGCGTGACCCCCGACGAGGTCTTCGACTTCGTCCTGGACCCGGCCCAGTACACCAAGGCCGACACGAAGATCGTGTGGGTGACCAAGCTCGCCGACCTCCCCGGGGGCATGTTGGCGCGTGAGGACGGCAAGTTCTTCGGCCTCTTCAAGGGGTCGGTCGTGACCCGCTACCAATGGACTCGCCCGACGTCCATCGACGTCACGCTCGAGCACGGGGTGCCCCGCGCCCTGCACGCGTGGTTCGAGATCGACGCGGTGGACGGAGGGACTCGCGTGCGCCACGTCGAGGAGCTCGACCTGGGACACGGTCCGCTGGGGCTGCTCCACGATGCCGTGGCACGGTCATGGTTCGCACGCTCCGTCGCCACGGAGGTGTCCGAGATCGCCCGCTTGCTCGAGGCGGGGGAGCGCGGCCGGGGACCCGACCACGACGCAGCGACCTGAGCGGCAGCGTCAGGCGCGGCGTCCGGCCCGTCGACGTCAGGGGTCGGTGAACCGGATGTCGAGCGTGCGCAGGTAGGTGTGGAGCCCGGCATCCTGCACCGGCAGCAGGTTCGCCGGCGTTCCCGACTCGTTGTGGTGGCTGTGCCACAGCCCGGGCGGCGTCACGAACGCCCCACCGGGCTCCCAGTCCACGCGCACGGGGTCGACGATGGAGCCGTCGGGCCGGATCTCGGAGCCGACCAGCGTGTAGCACCCCGGATCGCAGTCGATGATGAGGTCCAAGGCGATGCTCTGGTGGCGGTGCGGTCGCTGCACCTGCTTGTCGGGCAGGACGCCGAGCATCGCCCACAAGGTGTGCGTCGCGGTGAGGGTCTGGTCGTTGCGGGCGTTGCCGAGGAGCACGGCGACCCGGCTGCGCGTGGCGGCGGCGGGGTCCGCGGCCACCTCGGCCAGCAGGGCGCGGGCCCGCTCACCGTCGAACCGGGTGGCGGCGAAGCGGGGCTCGGTGGGGGCGACCCCTAGATAGGCCAGCAACGGAGAGTCGTCGACGTGGTAGAGGACCGCGGGCTGCTCGGCGCTGTGGCTGGCACGCGAGTTCCCCGGCAGGGTGACGACGTCACCCGCCCGCCAGGCGATGGTCCCGGTGCCTCCGGGGCCCTCCACCTCGGTGTGCCCGCGTCCACGCAGGCAGTAGAAGAGCGCGCTGGTGGCGTTGGCGACGAGGTCGACTCCCTCGCCCGGCGCGATGCAGAGGAAGCGGGCCAGCAGAGACGGGCCCGTCGCCGGGTACGGGGTCGCGAGGACGTCGGACAGGTCCAGGGGGACGACGCGCGTGGTTCCCGGCTCGTGCCATTGCGCCGGGAAGCAGCGGACCGGGATCCGGCTCGTCAACCCCGATCCGATCGGGTCGACCGCCGCGCTGTACTCGTGGAAGCGTGCGTCGCCCGTCCAGTCCTCGACGGCGAGCCCGATCCCGACTCCCGCGTTCCCCCCGGTGGCGGCGCGAGACGTGGTCCGGTCCATGCCACCAGTATCGGCCACGACGGCCGCCCGTGCGTCACCGGTCTTGCCGGTCACCCACCCACGACCACGTACGCGACACACCGCTGTGGTCGTGGTCGGGCTGGGGATGTCCTGGGGAAGACCCTGAGGGATCCTGGGGAAATTCCGGCCCTGTCTGGGGACAGTCTCACGAATTCTCCGGAGAACATCGGGATTTCGCGCCACCCTATTGACCTTCGTCGGGCGCGGGCGCAGAGTGGTCACCAGCCGGACGAACAACGACCCTTCCGGGGCCGGGGAGAGCGCCGCAAGGCGGGATCACCGGAACAAGGGAGAGCACCGAGCTCGCCGGCGAGGCGGATGGTGAAGTAGCGGAAGGTTCCCTGGGATCGACCGGTACAACGCCCGGACCGGGGGTCGTCCGACCCATGGAAAGGGCGAGCTGTCAGCCGAGGGCGCGGCCCCGAGGAGTGCGGGCGACTTCGGTCGAACCGGCTACTCGGGGTCCCGCCGCGTCCGGGCCCAGGTGCGCCGGGCGCCTTCCTCCCCGTGCCCGGCGACTGCTGCGTGCCCCCGGGTTCGCCCCCGACCACGGTCAACGGATCCTCAAGTCAACGGATCCTGAAGGTGGTCTCACCCTGGACCGGCTCGTCACGCACCTCGATGCGGTCTACGCGGGCCCAGGCCGGCCCCTCCCCGCACCATGCCACGAGGGCCTCCACCGCCGGGAGTGCGCCTTCGAAGACAGCTTCGACGTCCCCGCGCTCGGTGTTGCGCACCCACCCGCCGAGGCCCGCCGCGGTGGCCCTGCGCAGGCACGACGCCCGGAAGCCCACTGCCTGGACGTGCCCGTGGACGACGACGTGCCGGCGGGCGGTGGCCGGGCCCTTGTCTCCCGGTGTCACCTCGAGGAGGCGCCCCGCGCTTCTCCGACGCTGTCCATCAGACAGGGGTCCACCTCTCCGTCGATGCAGCGCTCACATTCGAGCTCGAGGGTGCTGTGCGCGATCGTGAAGGGGGCACCGATGACGGATTTCACGTGGTCACCCACCAGCTGGGCCTGCTCGAGGGTCGGGTGCCCCGACAGCACCACGTGGGCGGACAGGGCGCGCACGTCGCTCGACAGGCTCCAGACGTGGAGATCGTGCACCTCGGCGACGCCGGGGACCCGGCCCATGACCGCGGTGAGCTCGGCCAGGTCGACGTCGGCGGGTGAGGACTCCAACAGCACGTCGACGCTCGCCCGCAGGAGACGGTAGGCCTCGACCAGGATGATGACGGCCACGACGAGAGACGCGAGGGGGTCGGCCCACTCGAGCGCATGGTCGGCGACGAGGATCACGCCCGCACCCAGGACGGCGAGCGATCCCAGCGAGTCGCCGGTCATGTGCAGGGCTGCCGACCGCATGTTGAGGTCGCCGCTTCGCTCGCGCACCATCAGGGCGGCGGTGCCGTTGGTCACGAAGGCCACCGCGGCGACGATCACGACGATGCCCCCGTGGACCGCGTGGGGATGGAGGAGGCGGTTCACGCTCTCGGCGACGATGGCGACGGTCACGACCGCGATCACCGCGGTGTTGGCCAGGGCGGCCAGGATCGGCCCGCGGTGGTAGCCGAAGGAGTGCGACGGGTCGCGCGGTCGGGTGGCCCACCGCACGGCGAGCAGCGACATGGCCAGGCCCGCCACGTCGGTGACGTTGTGCCCGGCGTCCGACAGCAGGCCCACCGAGTGGGCCACCAGGCCGCCGGCCAGCTGGGCGCCGGCCAGGGCGACGTTGAGACCCAGGGCGACCACGAGACGTCGGGTGCGGATGGTCGCGCGGTCCAACGGGGTGGCTCCTCGATCGCTGCGGATCCTCCCAGCCTACCGGGGGCCCCTCCCCAACCCCCGGTGCTGCCCACGGGTGTCCGCGTCGGCCCCTCGACGGCTCAACCGAAGGGGCCGAACCAGGCCCGGTCGGCCCGACCGGTGCGGTAGCAGTCGAGCACGTGTTCGAACCATGCCGTGCTGTCGGTGAGCCCGCCGGGCCGGAAGCGCTCGAGCCAGAGCCGGCGATACTCCTCGATCCGGGACGCGAGCTTGGCCGCCAGGGCCCGCCGGTCCGTGCTCGGCACCGACGCCAGGGTCCCGTCGCCGTGCAGACGGAGACCGGCGTCGTCGCAGGCCAGGCGGAGGAGGGCTGCGGTGGCCACGATCTCGTCGATCACGAGCCGGCCGTCGGGGCGCTGTGGTCGGGCACGGCCGAGCGCGGCCGTCGTCTCGTCGGCCAGTGACTGCACGGCCTGGAGGTCGGCGAGGGTGAGCCCTTCGGTCATCGCCTTGCCCATCGGCCACTGGGGGAGGAGGAAGGGCAGCGCCAGCGCCGACATGTTCGGGAGCTGCGGTCCCACCATTCGGCAGGTCTGACCGAGCCCGATCACGGCCTGGCCCGTCTCGTGTGCCGGGTCGTCGTAGCAGTGCACGTCGAGCAGGGTGGCAAGCGCCCCGGGGTCGAGCCCGGCGTGGGCTTCGGCACACCAACCGAAGGCGGCGGTGGTGACGAAGCCGGGGTCGCTCACGTACGGCTGCTGGTGGTGGCCCATGTCGCCCCAGTCCGTGACCAGGAGCCCGCCCGCGCCGTGGGCGACGCCGGCCGCGGCCGCCGCTCTCACGTTCCCGATCATGTTGTCCACCCGTCCCGCAAGCGACATCCAGCTCGACGTGCCCGGGCACACCCAGAACGGCACCCCTGCCTGCCCGAGGCGCGCGGCACGTTCGTCGAAGGGATGGTTGTCCTCGTACCCCCACTCGCACACCGTGACCCCGTCGGGGAGCCGGGCCAGCAGGTCGTCGTGCGCGGCCGGCACGTCGCCCCACACGAGCAGCTCCCGGCCGTCGAGGACCGGCAATTCCCTCGAACGCGCCCAGCCAATGCGCCCACTCACCTCGTCGGTCGGAGCTGAGCTCCCACGGCTCGTCCATGCCGACGTGCACCCGAGTGCTCTCGAGCTGGGGGACGAGTTGGGCGAGGAGGTCGGAGACGAGCGCGAACGCCTCGGGATTGGCCGGGTCCAGCGTGAGCGGCGGACGACGGATGCCCATGACCCAGTCGAAGCCGTCGGGCGCGATGGCAAGAGGCCGGTACCGGTCGAGCCGCAACCATCGCTCGAAGTGCCCCAACGTGTTCTGGTTGGCTACCAGCTCCACCCCCCGGGACCGGCAGTGGTCGTCGAGGGCGCGCATGTCGTCGGCGGTGTAGGGGTCGGCGTTGCGCCACACGTCTTCGTGGCCTGCGTAGGCGAAGGTGTGCTCCATGTACAGCTGGAGCTGGTTGATCTTCCACGATGCCAACCGGTCCACCAGGGCGCGCAGCGATTGCAGGGTCGGGACGCGGTCGCGCGACACGTCCAGCATGACGCCGCGCACCGCGAAGTCGGGCCAGTCGTCGATCCGGCACGCCGGGAGGCTGCGGTCGCCGGTGCTCTGCGGCGTGTGGGCGGGATGGCGCAACTGGGCCAGCGTGGCGCGCCCGTGGCGCAAGCCGGCCTCGTCCGCGCCGGACACGCGCACGACGTCCTCGGTCACCTCGAGGTGGTATCCCTGGGCCGGCAGCGTGGCGTCGAGATGCTCGACGGGCTCACGGTCGGGCACGCGGCGACCGTCGGGAGCGCCCTGGTAGGAGCGGGGCCGAGGCAGGAGCGTGGGCTCGCGATCCACGGCGTCGGTCCGGGGTGCAGGGCCTGTGGTGGGGCTCAGAGCGCCGGGTCCCAGGGACCCTCGGGGCGCAGCCCCTGGGCGACCATGAGGGCGAGCTCGTTGCGCACCACCGGGAGGTCATCCGCGTGGGTGACGCCGATGCAGCGGCCCGGGCCGTCGAGCACATGCACCGCGGCCTCCCCGTCGGGCCGGCCCTTGTGCCGGGCGATCATGTCGCCCACCACCTCGGGCAGGAGCACTTCGTCGTCGCTGGTGAGGGCGGACGGATCGGCCACGGCACCGTCGGGAGACACCGACGGGTGGGCGTCGAGCACGGCGGCTTCGAGCACGGGCCAGATCGAGGGCTGGAATCCCCACAGGTTCATCGACACCGGGGTGTCACCGGGAAGCGTTGCCGGCTCCAGGCCGTCACCGACGTCGAAGTTCCCGTCGCGACGCCGCGCCACGGCGCGCCGCTCCACGAGGCGCACCAGGTGGCCGTCGGGCCCGACCTCGCAGGTCCCGCGGGTCACCGGGGCGTCGGCGACGATGGTGTCGCGCAGCTTGTAGGCCACGATGGCGTGCTCGTGGCCGGCGGCGAGGCGGACGGCGAGCAGGGTCATCGCCGGCGTGCCGTAGACGTCGTCCGCGTTCACCACGGCGAAGGGGCCGTCGCCGACGTGCTTGCGGGCGCACAGCACCGCGTGCGCGGTGCCGAGTGGCACGCGCTGCTCGGTGAAGGACACGGCCAGCCAGGACGGGAAGCACCGGCCCACGTGGTACCGGATGGCGGGCCCAGTCTGGGGGCCCAGGACCAGGACGACTTCACCGAACCCCGCCGACACCGCGTCGCCGGCGATGAGGTCGATCACCGCTTCGCCGTGCAGTCCCAAAGGAGCCAACGGCTTGCACCCGCCGTAGCGCTTGGCCATGCCGGCGGCGAGCACCACCAGGACCGGCCGGTCGTCGGAGCCCCCCGTCGTCATCCTCCCCATCGTAGGACGGCGCTCGCCCATGTCATCCCGCCTCCGAATCCCGAGAGGAGGACCAGATTGCCCGGGCGCAGACGACCCGTCTCGAGCGCGTCGGCCAGCGCCAGGGGGATCGATGCCGACGAGGTGTTTCCGTAACGGGCGATCGTCACCACACAGCGGTCGTCGGGGATTCCGAGCCGGTGGCTGGCAGCGGTGATGATGCGGGCGTTGGCCTGGTGCGGCACGAAGAGGTCGACGTCCCCGGGCCCCAGCCCGGCTTTGCCGAGCGCGCTGAGCGACGACTCGACGATCGCGCGCACCGCGTGGCGGAAGATCTCCTTGCCGTTCATGTAGAGGTACCCGCCATGGTCGCACTTCAGGAGGTGGCGCAGGGATCCGTCGGCACCGAGATCCCAGGCGAGCAGCTCGCCCGGCCCCTCGGTGGCCTCGAGCAGCACTGCCCCCGCCCCGTCACCCACCAGGACGGCGATGCTGCGATCGTCCCAGTCCGTGATCTGAGACAGGGTCTCGCTGCCGATGACGAGCACGCGTCGGGCGCCCGCCAGCACCAGGCCGTGCGCGGCGACGAGGGCGTAGACGAACCCCGAGCATGCCGCGTTGACGTCGAAGGCACCGCCACGGACGCCCAGCCCCTCCTGGACCGTTGCCGACGTCCCCGGCACCAGCGCGTCGGGAGTGGACGTTGCCAGCACGAGCACGTCGACGTCGGCACCGGTGCGCCCCGCCCGTGCCAGCGCCTGGGCGCCGGCGGCGATGGCCAGCTCCGCCGTGGTGCCCCCGATCCGGCGCTCGCGGATCCCGGTGCGCTCGGTGATCCACTCGTCGCTCGTGTCCAGGCGCGCCGAGAGGTCCTCGTTGGTGACGACCTTGTCGGGGACGGCGATGCCCCATCCGGTGACGACTGCTCCAGGCACAGGACGTCAGTTTCGTTCGAGGACGTGCACGGCGACAAGGGCGGTGTCCTTGCCGGACATGATCCCGCCCGTGTTGACGGCCATGGCCAGACGCGGCTCGGGTACCTGCCGGCCCGTGGCCGTGCCCCGCAGCTGGGCCACGAGCTCGGCGATCTGGCAGATGCCGGTCGCACCGAGCGGGTGCCCGCGGGCGACGAGGCCGCCGCTCGGGTTCACGCACACGCCGCGCCCACCCACGTCGGTGTCGCCCGCCACCGTGGCGACACCGGCCTCCCCGGCGGGGAAGAACCCCAGGGATTCGAGGGCGTAGAGCTCCTCGGCGCTCGTGGCGTCGTGCAACTCCACGACGTCGATGTCTTCGGGGCCCACCCCGGCGTCCTTCCACGCCTCGTCGGCCGTCTCGCGCAGTCGATCGTGGTAGTCGAGCTCCCCGTTGCCCGAGCGCAGCAGACTGGTGCGCACCCGGGGCGCGCCCGGAGCGGTGCCGGCCGAGAGCACCGCCGCCGCCGCTCCGTCGGTGAACGACGAGCACATCAGCCGGGTCAAGGGAGCGACCACCACCGGCGAGGCGAGGACCTCGTCGACGCTGACCGGGGTCTTGAATTGCGCCAGCGGGTTGCGTGACCCGCACCGACGGGCCTTGGCCGCCGCCGCCGCGATCTGCAGCGGCGTGGTGCCCCGAGCCTCGATCTGATGACGGACCCAGGTGGCGTTGAGCGCCATGAGCACGCTGCCGGCGTCGTTTTCGAGGCTCACACGCAACTCCGCCCGTTCGTCGGACGGCAACCCGTCCTCGATCCCGGCGATTGTCTCTCCCCGCTGGCCGGTCCACATCTTCTCGACACCCACGACGAGCACCGGTGACTGCCCTGCCTGTGCCGCCAGCACGCCGAGGTGCATGGCCGACGACCCGCCGGCGCAGGAGTTGTCCACGTTGACGACGCCGGTGGTGCCGAGATCGACGTCCCGCAGCCAGCTCTGGCCGCGTATGCATCCCTGGTCGCAGAGCCGACCGCCCAGGGCGTTGGCCGAGATGACGAGACCCACGTCTGTCGCCGACAAGCCGGCGTCGGCGAGAGCGGCTCTCACCGCTTGGCTCGCCAGGGCCTCGGGTGTGAGGTCGCGCCGGTCCATCGGCGTCATCCCAATCCCGACGATGCTCACGTCCTGTCGCACGACGACCTCACCTCCGAACCGGGCCTTCGACCTGGATACCCACGGCGGACTCGACATCGACCAGCCGTTGCGGACCGTGCACCACGACGTGTCGTCGTGCACCGCCGACGTTCGTCACAGGCGGCGCGTCCGGCGCGGCGCGCGGTGATGGGACGAGGCCTGCGAACTCACCGGCCAGGTCCTCGAACTGTACCAGCGGGTCGTCGCAGGTCACGAAGACCGCCACGTGTTGCGCCCCCGCCTCGGCGAACCGTGCCACAACTGCCGCGCACGCCCGGGCGCTCCCGGACACGAGGTGCCGGGTGAACGAGCGCGCCGGGAGTCCGTAGAGCGACGCCATCCACGACAGCCCGCGCTCTTCGGCACCGACCGCTCCCACCGACACGAAGACCACCGCGGCGCGCGCCACTGTTCCGGGGTCGCGCCCGACCCGCTCGGCCTCCTTGTCGAGGCGCCCCAGGGCCGCCTGGTACTCGTCGGGCGCCAGGAACAACGGGATCCACCCGTCGCCACGTCGCGCCGCGCGCCGGAGTGCCGCTTCACTGGACCCCCCGACCCACACCGGGACGGGGTCGGCAGGCGGCAATTGCGAGTAGCGCTGGCCGGGGGAGACCGCCCATGCCCGGCGGAGGGCGTCGATCCCCTCGTCGAGCCGCCGGCCGCGGGTGGCGAAGGGGACACCGGCCGCGGCGTACTCGCCGGGGTGGGTGCCCGCGCCCACGCCCAGCACCAGGCGACCGCCCGACAGGTGGGCGAGCGCCGCCGCCTCCTTGGCGACCGACGGTGGGTGGCGCAGTGGCAATTGCAAGACGCAGGTCCCCACGGCGGCGTGGCGTGTGGCGGTGGCGGCGACGCCCAGGGCACTGAGCGCCTCGAGCGCAGGCCCGTGCCAGAAGACGTGGTCACATGCCCACAGGGCTCCTGCCCCGCCCATCTCGGCCCGGCGGCACACGTCGGCCAGCGCCGCCGCGCTCAGGAGGTCAGGACCATCCTGCGGGAACGTCGGGAGGATGAGGCCGACTCCCCCCGTGGCCGGGGCCGGCACCGGGAATGCGGGCGCGGCCGGCGTGTCGGAGGGCACGCCGCATCGTATCCGTCGCCATTTGTGACGGTCCGTCAGATCTGCGTCCGGCCCCCGGTACCCACGGGCGGCACGACACGGGTCGATGCACGGCACAATGGAGAGGTGCCCGAACCGAGCGAATCCGGCCCACGACCCTCCGACCCGGGCGAGGTCGGTACGTCCGACGTGTCCGGGCCCGCCGCGGCCGGGGTGAGCGACGAGGTCCGCGCCCAGCGCGAGGCAGAGCTCCGGTCGCTGATCGAGTTGATGCGTCCCGCCGTCCAGGCCGACGGTGGTGACCTCGAGCTCCTGTGGTTCGACGTGGAGACAGGCGTGGTGGAAGTGCAGCTCCAGGGCGCGTGCAGCTCGTGCGCCATCTCGTCGGCGACCCTGCAAGGGGGGGTGGACCGCATCCTGCGGGGGCGCCTCGACTGGGTGACCGAGGTCATGGGTGGCGTGGACGAGAGTGCAGACCCCTACGACAGCGCCGCCATGGGCCGGGGAGCGTACGTCCCGCGGGCGTGAGACCCACGGGCATGAGCCGGAGCACGGTCCTCCTGACGCGGTGACCGGGGTGTCCCGTAATCCCGAGGGCCGGCGACCGGTCCCGAGATCCTCGGCACGACGATGATTTTCGTGTGCCTGGTCCGTCCAAGCAGTGGAATGATCCGCGGAACCAGAAGGAGGAGCCATGCCCACCCGTGACAGCGCCCCGATCGGATCGCCGTGCTGGGCCGATCTGTGGACTTCCGACGTCGAAGGCAGTCGCCGGTTCTACAGCGAGCTCTTCGGTTGGGAAGCCCAGGAGCCGAGCCCGGAATTCGGCGGCTACTTCATGTTCACCCGCGGTGGGGTGCCGATCGCAGGCGCCATGGGCCCCATGGGCGACATGGCCGCCGAAGACACCTGGAAGATCTACCTGCGGACCGACGACATCGCCAAGACCGTGGAGGCGGCCGAAGCCGAGGGCGCCCAGCTCATCGCGCCGGTGATGCCCGTTGCCGACCTCGGCACCCAGGCGGTGCTGGTCGACCCCACCGGTGCCCAGGTCGGCGCCTGGCAGCCCGGGACCTTTCCCGGGTTCACCGTCCTCAACGAGCACGGGGCACCGAGTTGGTTCGAGCTCCACACGCGGGACCACGCCACCGCCGTCGCCTTCTACGGGTCGGTGTTCCGCTTGGACGCCGATGCGGTCGGTGACAGTGAGGAGTTCCGTTACACGATCATGCGCAACCCCGGCGGCGGGGACGACCTGGCCGGGATCATGGACGCTTCGAGCTTCCTGCCCGAGGGCGTGCCCGCTCACTGGTCCGTCTACTGGGAGGTCGACGACCCCGACGTCACCGTGGCCAAGGTCAAGGCCCTCGGCGGCTCGGTCGTGATGGACGCCGTGGACACCCCCTACGGGCGCATGGCCACCGTCACGGACCCGGCGGGCGCCCAGTTCAAGCTGCGCAGGCCCAATCCGTAGCCGTCCAAGCGTCGACCGGTGACACCCTCAGCCGGTCGTGGGCGTCGTCGTGGGCGGGATGCCCAACGTGGTGGCCATGTTGGCCAGCTGGGTGTTCACCGGCGACGCGGCCGCGCTCACCGCCTGACTGTTGGCGGAGATGGGTTGGCCGTCGTTGAGGTCGGTGGCGCTCTGCGCGTACGCAGCTCGGTAGCCGCTGAGGGCCTGCTCCAGACTTGCCACGGCGGGGGACACAGAGGTTGGCCAGGTGGTGCCTTGGAGCTGTTGCGCGAATGCGGAGATCGCGGCCTCGATCTCCTCGACGCTCGTCACCTGCCGGGACACATCTGCGCTCTTCGCCTGCGTGGCGGCGTTCTCGTCACTGAGCGCGCTCTCGGCACTCTCCTGCTCTGCGGTCAGGCAGGGCTGGTATTGGCCGGGATCGAGCGCGTCCCCGGTGCATTCGTCTCCCGACTCGTGGAAGCTGTAGCTGGCGGCATCGTTCTGCGCGCGCGCTGCTCTTGCTTCACGATGTCAGCCGTGGCACCGGCGATGACGACGTTGGGGGACACGAGTGAAGCGTCGTATTGGGAGAGGACGGCCTCGTAGACGTGGGTGACGTGCGAGACCGTGATCGCCGTCGTCGTCGTGCTCTGGGCGTTTTCCGGGTGTCGACCGTTGCTGAGCGCGGTCGGGGAACAAGACGAACGCGAGCCCGAGGAGGGCGAGGATCCCGACGATGATCCAAAAGGTCTTGCGCCGGTTTCTGCTCTGGCGGCTCGGCGGAAAGTAATCCCTGGAGCGCACGTGCGGTCCCTGTCCTGGTTCTGGCGGTCCCTGTTGCGGTTGTCCCTGTTTCCCTGATCCGGCTGTCCCTGCTCCGGGCCTGTTCCGGGCCGTACCCGTCGGCACTGGCTCCGATGCAGGCACCACAGCCTATACGCCGCCCCACGGATTTACGTCTCGGCTCGTGTTGCCGGCCGGCGCCCGAGCTCCCGGGACGCGCCGCGGTTCGCGCTAGCGGCTCGCCGCGGCGTCCGGGAAAGTCTGCAACGGCGACGTGCTCAACCACGACGGATGGTCGGTGTAGGCCTCCACGAGCCAGAGGGCGCCTGGTTGAGGCGCAACGGTCTGCACGGGCGGGTAAAGCGTCACGGTGTCAGATCCCCCGGCACGCACGACCACGCGTCTGTGGTTCGAAGGGGCCCAGAAACCGTGCGGATTGTCACCGGTGTTGACCATGAAGTGAGGCGTGATCGCAGTATCGGTTCGATTGTGGACCGAGACCGTGACGGCATCCACCACTCTGCCGCCGTGCGACAGCGCCACGTTGCGCACGGTCAGGTCCAACGGCGGTGCCACGAAGGCGAGAACCGAAGCGATCACCACCCCCAACGCCGGTATGCCCACGGCCAGGGCCGGCAGCACCTTGACGCGTGTTGCCGTGTTGGGCAGCACCGACGCGCTGCGGGAAACGCTACGCACGGAGAGCGCAGCCACGATGGCAGCGGGGAAGAGGTCTGTCAGGTAGCTCGACAGGCTCCGAGGCGAGAAGAAGAGCGGGATGGGCATGAGCAAGAGCCAGATGCGCTTGAGATGCGAATACCAGACCGCGAAGGCGCACAGCACGGTGACCAGGGCCAAGGCGCCGGCGACGCTGAGCATCGTGAGGTCGACCCCGCCGGTGATCCCGTGGGTGGCCAAGCTGACAAGTCCCTGACCGTCGGCCACGAGTCCGCCCACGAAGGGGACGAGCGTGCCGTGGAACCATGCCGCCGGCCCCCATATGACGAACGGGAGGTTCACTGCGCCGAACACCACCAGGACGGTGAGGAGATAGCGCAGCGCGAGGGGAGCGGCCGGCCTTCGGGCAATCCGGGCTTCGAGGAAGACGCCGGTCACCAACAGTGGCACGCAGAACCATGGGGTCTGCTTGATGGAACAAGCCAGTCCGAGGGCGATCGGTCCGATCCAGCGGGCCAGGCCCGCCTGACGATCCTGGCCGAACCGGTCCCAGCGCCACGCGGCCAGGATCAGGAACGGCACGAACATGGCGTCGGTCTCTCCGGAACTGAACGACCCCAGGAGCGTCGGCGTGAGCACCACGAGCCCTGCCAACCACCGAAACGAGGTGGGCAGGAGCACGAAGAGCAGCACGGCCGACACCATCCACGCGAGCAGGTCCATCCAGTCGACGACGGCATGATGAAGGCCGAGGGCCATGGCCGGGTAGTCGGCCAGGAACGATCCGGCCGGGTACGAGAATTGTGAGACGTGGCCCCCGCTGACGGTGTACGTCCAGAAGAGCGCGGGCACCTTGAGCAGCGCAGCCGCCGGGGCCATCGAGACGACGTAGGGATCGGAACCGTGCAGCAGTGCTCGTGCCGCCACGTGCTCGAAGGCGGCCGAGTCCGTTGTGTAGAACCGACGCGTGTGGATCACTATGGCCTGCGGGAACACGACGGTCACCATCACGGCGACGAATGCCAGGCCCTGGAACAGACGGGACCGGGGACTGCGGGTGAACCAGCATGCCGCCGTCCCGACGAGGCCGCTCACGATCATGAGAGGGGCGAGGGCGACGATGAACGGGGACGACCACCAGAAGCCCCAGACGTCGACGCCCCCGGTGAGCACGGCCAGCCACACCAGGCTCCAGCCCCCGCGCTCGAGCATGTTGAGGCTGCGGGTGTCGGGCGCCGGGGGCGGTGTGGTGGTGACGTCCAGTCCGGGGAGCTGCTCCCCTGGGGTGCTCTCGCGGCTGGTTAGCACCCGCTAAGTATGTCGATCCCTGGGTGGACAGGCATTCACGGGCGTGGGAAGAGACGATTTCGCCGATGATTCGACACCTGAGGGCCTCGGGCCCGGGCCCGGTGCGCGGCGGGCGACGGTGTGGAGGAGTCGCCCGCGGGGCGACGGTGTGGAGGAGTCGCCCGCGGGGCGACGGTGTGGAGGAGTCGCCCGCGGCGGGCGACCATGGGGAGCAGTCGCTACCGTGGCGACATGACGCGTCGCCCCGGCGGTCCTGCCGGTGCCGAAGATCATCCCTGAGGTGACGTCGACTGAGATCAGGGCCTCGTCACCTCCGCCCCCGATCCGTTCCCCGGACGGGGGGGAGGATCGACGTTTCGCTCGGGTCGTGATCGTGGTGGTCGGCCTTGCGGCCTTCACGGCGCTGGTCGCGCTCCTCTACACCGTCTCTGTGCACAACGTCGTCGGGGATTCCGACGGTGCGACGGTGGTCCTCGAAGGCCAGTCGATGGCCGGCGGCAACGTCATGCTCCATGGTTGGGCACTTTCCCTGGACTCGTTCTGGACGGTCGACGCGCCCGTGTACATGCTCGTCGAATTGGTCACGGGAATGCGCGGACTTCTGCTGCAGCTGGTCCCGGCCGTGATTGCCGCCTCGGTGATCGTCGTCGGCGCCTGGCTGGCTCGCGACGGCCGACGGGGAATGGCGGGCTTCGTCGGCGCCGCCACGGTCGTCGCCCTGCTCGGTCTTCCCAGCTACGGCCTGTCGCTGTTCCTCCTCCGGGGCCCGCTCCACGTCGGGACCGCGTTGTGGTGTCTCATCGCCTTCGCCGGGCTCCGTTCGGGGCGGGTGGGATGGGGTTGGGTCGTCGCCGTCGTCTTCTTCGCTGCGGGTGCTCTCGGGGATTTCCAGATGATGGCCTTGGGTGTCGCTCCTGCGTGCGCAGCGGGAGTCGTTGCCGCGTTTCGCACCCGGAGCTGGCGATCCGGTTTGCCCGCCGCGAGCGCGGCCGTCGTCAGTGTGATCGTCACGTGGGTCGTTCGGGCGCTTGCCACCGCGGTGGGGACGTTTTCGGTCGCCACCAGCCATCCGAGGTCCTCGGCGCCCGAGATGTTGAGAAACGTGGGGCGCGTCGCCACCTGGGGTGCGGACATGCTCGGTGTCGGCAATGCCGGTTTCACGAGTGGTGGCGTGCCGGGACTGCTTCAAGCCGTGCACGTCGTGGGTCTGCTCGCCGTCGTGGCGGGCATCGTCGTGGCAGCCCGGTCCATCGTGCTCGGAGTCGTCCACGGGTCCTCTTCCTCGGACGCGTCGGCGAGGGACTGGCGCCTCGACGACCTACTCGTCATGGCGTTGGTGGCCGACATCGTCGTGTTCGTCGTGCTGACCAGTAGCGACGATCCCCAGTTCATGCGATACCTGACCGCGGCTGTCATCTTCGGCACCGTTCTGGCCGGAAGGATGATGGGTCGGCTCGCCCACGCCGCCTCTGCGCGCCGGAGGCGAGTCGGGCGACCCGTGCTTCTCGCCGTGGCGGCCGCCCTGGTGGCCGCGCTCGGGTTCAACGTCACAGCTCCGCAGCCCACGGCCCCCTTTGCACAGCTCGGGCAGTTCCTCGAGGCCCATCACCTCGACCACGGCTTGGGTGACTACTGGAGCGCCTCGGTGACCACGGTGAGCACCCGGGACTCGGTCATGGTCCGTCCCGTGGTCACGACCCCCAAGGGCAGGGTCGTGCGCTATCAACGACAGTCGACCTCGAGTTGGTACGCGGACCGGTCTTTCCAATTCCTGGTGTTCGACACCGCACGACCGTGGGGGGGTGTCGACTCCGCCACCGCATCCGCGACATTCGGGCCTGTAGCCCGCACGTATGTCGTCGGCACCTACCGGGTCCTGGTCTGGTCCCACCCTGTGAGGGTGTCGCCGATCGGGTTCTCTCCCGTCCCCCAATAGGGCCCGAGGGGGCACAGCCCGGCCGGCTCGTGCTTCGCGCCCCCCACAGACACTCCACAGATACCTCATACGTACTTCAAAGCACAGCGCGTTCGAATCGAGTCACGGAGTTGTCGAGACGACACGGCGTTGTACGGGGAGCACGGATGGACACCGAGTGGATGAGTCGAAGCAGATGCAAAGACATGGACCCCGGGTTGTTCTTCCCCAGCGACGGGATGGGGGTGCTGGCTGCGCAACGGATCTGCGCCCAATGCGCGGTTGCGCTCCCGTGCCTGAAGTACGCGCTGGCCAATCGGATCGGCGAGGGCGTGTGGGGTGGCGCATCAGAGCGTCAGCGACAGCGTCTCCTCCGACAGGGGCTTCCCTCTGATCTCGGCACCGAGACGAAGGACCACGAGCCCCCCGACCGGTCTCGCCCCAGCGCTCCTCTGGGTGCGCTCGCCGCCGCCGGTCACCGCTGACTCCTGCCCCTGCCAGGCCACAGGGAGCCAACCGCCGTATCGGCGGCGGGCAGTCCGTCGGCAGCGGGGAGTGCGGTCAGAAGGCTCGCGGCCTCTCGGTCGTCGCGGGTTTCTCATTCATCGTGATGCCGTGTCGTGTCCACGGACCTGGACGGCTGTCGGAGGGGGGAGCAGATGCAGTTGCACACGGAGACGATCACCGGGGAGATTCCCAACGACCACGAGCGCCCTCCTCGGAAGTTCGCTCAAGGCAGGGTGTGCGCGGAACCGGATTGCAGCACGCGCCTGTCGGTCTACAACGAGAGCGAGCACTGCGCGCTCCACAAGGTGGCGGTGGCACCGCGGGTTCGCGGCAGAAAGGTCGGTTGGCGCCGCGAACAACGGGTGTAGCAGTCGCCAAGCCACCAGAGGCTTGCATCCGGGAACCGGCGCGTGCATCCTTTGCCTGGCCTCGTAACTGGATCTCCCGGAGCGCACCGTGCCTCTGAGGCAGCGTCGGAGGTGAGCGATGGTCGACGTGAACGTTCCCACCCACGGCGAGATACCCGCCTACCTGGCCACTCCGCCGAACCCGGGCCCCTGGCCTGGTGTCGTGGTCATCCACGATGCGCTGGGCATGAGCCAAGACGTCCGGAACCAGGCCAACTGGTTGGCAGGCGAGGGGTACCTGGCCGTCGCGCCGGACCTGTTCCACTGGGGCAAGAAGATGGTCTGCCTGCGGTCGATCTTCGGTGACCTGCGGGCCCGCAAGGGGAGGGCGTTCGACGACGTCGAAGCGGTGCGCACGTGGCTGGCCGAGCGCGACGACTGCACGGGTCGGATCGGCGTCATCGGCTACTGCATGGGTGGTGGCTTCGCCCTGCTGCTCGCCCCGGGGCACGGATTCTCGGTGTCGAGCGTCAACTACGGACAGGTCCCGAAAGACGCCGAGAGCTTCCTGTCCGGAGCATGCCCGATCGTCGGCAGTTTCGGCGCCAAGGATCGCACGCTGCGTGGTGCCGCCGACAAGCTGGAGCAGGCGCTCACCGCCAATGGCGTGGACCACGACGTGAAGGAGTATCCCGAGGCGGGGCATTCCTTCCTCAACGACCACGACAGTGCCCTGTTCGCGGTGATGGGGAAGCTCATGGGTGGCGGGTACCACGACCCGTCGGCGTTGGACGCCCGCAGGCGTATCGTCTCGTTCTTCGACACCCACCTGAAGTCCTAGGGCCCAGCGGGACGGTCCACCCCGGGACGGCGCCGCCGGGGCGACGGGCCATTGGCGCAGTACGGTTCGGCCATGTTCGTCGTCTCGCGCCAGCGCTTCGAGGAGCTCGTCGCCGATGCGCTCGATTCGCTTCCCCCTGAGCTCGGCGCCGAGATGGAGAACGTCGCCGTGCTGGTCGAGGGCCGGGCTGTGGGACGTCCGCTGTTCGGGCTCTACCAGGGCATCCCATTGACCAAGCGAGGCCCCCAGAGCTACAGCGGGGCGATGCCCGACCGCATCACCCTCTACCAGGACGAGATCTGCGGGGCTTGCTCGACCGAAGCGGATGTCGTCGCCCTGGTGCGCAAGACCGTGATCCACGAGGTCGCCCATCACTTCGGCATCGGCGACCCTCGCCTCGAGGAACTGGGGTGGGCATGACCCGTACGGGCCCCCGTTCGGGTTGGGGAATCAGGCGGCGAGGTCGGACTCCTCGAGCGAGCCGTAGCGGACGATCGGCTCGAACAGGTCGAGGACCGAGCGATCGGGGTCGGTGATCCCCCGCAGTGCGGGGGTGGCCAGGCGCCGTGCCACGAAGCGCCGGGCCACCGCCGCTTTGCGGGCGTCGCCGTCGCGGTCGAGGGCCCAGGCCGCTTCCTCGACGAGCAGCGCACCCTCCACGGTGTCCGCGAGGAGCTCGGCGAAGCGCCGGCTGTGGAGCAGCGCCATGTCGTCGGGTGCACCTTCGAGGTAGGCGACCGCCATCCGCGTGTCGCTCAGCGATGCGGCCACCGTGTCCAGCGCGCCGGCGAGCACCTTGTGGCCCGAGCCTGTCTCGAGCGCCTGCTCCGCTCGTGCCAGCAGGGCGAGGTGCGCCCGCTCGCCCCGCATGGCCCGGCGGACGTCGATGCACAAGATGTTCTCCGCACCTTCCCAGATGGTGTGGCACTGGGCGTCCCGCAGCTGGCGCGCCATGGGCCAGTCCTCCATGTACCCGTTGCCGCCCAGGACCTCGAGGCCCGTGGACGCCGCCCACAGTGCCATTCGCGTGCAACGCATCTTGGCCAGGGGGACGAGGATGCGCCGCACCAGCCGCCCGGATTCGGCGTCTTGGGCGCCGCGGGTCGCCGCCGCGCACTCGTAGGTGGCTGCCATGCCCGCCTCGAGGTCGACGAGCATGTCGACGAGCGTCTCTCGTACAAGTGGGTAACTGTCGATGCGGTTCCCGAATTGCGAGCGCCGCGCCGCGTAGATGGCCGCCTCGAGGAACGAACGGCGATGGATGCCCAGCCCCATGAGCGCCACGCCGAACCGGCTCCCGTTGACCATCTCCATCATCCTGTTGATGCCTCGGCCGTCGCGTGCCGCGTCGGTGACGTCACGGGCGTCGAGCGCCCCCGCCCCCCCCGCCAGCCACGCCCGGGCGCCATCGAGCTCCACTTCGCCGGTGGGCACCCCGACCGTCCCGAGCTTGGGCTTGAGGCGCTTGATCCTGAAGCCGTTGGCGGTCCCGTCGGGAAGGATGCGAGGGACGATGTAGGTGGCGAGGCCCCGGCTCCCCGCCGGGGCGCCATCGGGGCGCGCCAGGACGATGAACACCTCGGCGTCGACGTTGGAACAGAAGTGCTTCTCACCCGAAAGCAGCCACTCGTCGCCGTCCTGCACGGCGCGGGTGGTGTTGGCGCCGACGTCGCTCCCGCCCTGGCGCTCGGTCAGGAACATCCCGCCTTCCCAAGCGGCGTCGGGGTCGAGGTTGCGCAGCCGCCCGAGCAGGTCGTCCCGGGCGGCGGCGGGGGCGTAGCGCTCCACGATGTCCGCAGCACCCGACGTCATGCCGAGGCCGCAGTAGATCGCGGTCTCGGCCTGCGACACGAGGTACGACACCGAGGCGGTCACGACTCCGGGGACCGGGCGGCCTGCCAGTGCCTCCAGGCTGACGAACCCGTTGCGCACCAGGTCCGCCTTGTTCTTGGTCCAGTTCGGATGGTGGACGACCTCGTCGACCTCCTCACCCCAGCGGTCGTAGCGGCGCAGGACCGGCCCGTGCTTGTCGGTCACCTCGGCCCGGGGCGCGATGACCTTGCCCACCAGGGCGCCGAATCGGCCCACGTGCTCCTCGGCGAGCGAGCGCTCGTCGGGGTCGGGGAGGTGCCGGTCCAACAGGGCACGGAGGTTGGGGTCGAGGGAGTACCAGTCCAATCCGGCGGCCTGGTCGAATTCCGCGTAGTCGGGGAGCATCCTCCGATGCTACGGCGGCGCGAGGGCCAACCTCCCCGAGGGGCGGCCCGGCACATTCCTTAGGAAAACTAATTAGAATGGCGAACAATGACCGCGATCGCCGACGACACGCCGGAGCCGAGCCACCTGTGACCAACGGATCCGGTGTGGAAGTCCACTCCGAGCCCGGCAGTGGACCCCGCGCCGACCCTGGCGTGGGCTCGGCCCGGTCCGGCTCCGAGGGCTCGGATGCCGAGATGGCGGCGCGGTTGCGGCTGGCCATCCTGCGCATGTCGCGCCGGCTCCGGCAACAGGTGGCAGGCGGCGTGACCTCGTCGCAGGTCTCCGCCTTGGCGACCGTGGAGCGCCTGGGCACTCCCACCCTCGGGGAGCTCGCCTCTTCGGAGCAGGTGCAGCCTCCGAGCATGACCAAGATCGTGGTCGGGCTCGAGGCCGCCGGGCTCGTGGTGCGCCAGGAGAGCGAAACCGACCGGCGAATCGTGCGGGTGAAGCTCACCGCCGAAGGGCGGCGCACGCTGGCCCGCAGCCGCTCGCTGCGCAACGCCTACCTCGTCCGGCGCCTCCGGCAGCTGTCCGCCGACGAACGGACCGGGCTCGGTGACGTCGTTCGTCTGCTCGAGCATCTGGTGGACCGTCCATGACGCGGCTGCGTCGCGTGGCGGACACCACCTTCCGGTCGCTGCACACGCGCAATTACCGGCTGTACTTCACGGGGCAGATCATCTCGGTGAGCGGCACGTGGATGCAAAGTGTGGCGTTGGCGTGGCTCGTCGTGCACTACCTGGCTCCCAGGAGCCAACGTGGCGTCGACCTCGGGATCACGTTGGCCCTGCAGTTCCTTCCCATGCTCCTCTTCGGCGCGTGGGGTGGGCTCGTCGCCGATCGTGTCGACAAGCGACGCCTGCTGGTCACGACCCAGGCATCGGCGGGTGGTCTTGCGCTCCTCCTCGGGCTCCTGGTGCTGATCGGGCACGGCCCGGCGGGTTCGGCTCATCTCTGGGAGGTGTACCTGCTGTCGTTGCTCCTCGGGGTCGTCAACATGTTCGACAACCCCGCCCGTCAGACGTTCGTCATCGAGATGGTGGGGAAGAAGGACCTGCCCAACGCGGTGAGCCTGAACAGCATCGTCATGAACGGCGCCCGGGTCATCGGTCCGGCCATCGGCGGCGTCCTGATCGCCACCGTCGGCCTGGCTGTCTGCTTCCTCGTCAACTCGGCGAGCTATGTGGCGGTCATCGTGGCCCTGATGTTGATGCACCGGTCCGACCTCAATCCCGCCCAGCGCGTGGCGCGGGCCAAGGGTCAGCTGCGCGAAGGCGTGCGCTACGCGTGGCGTACCCCGAACCTGCGGGACCCGCTCATGCTCGTCTTCGTGGTCGGGCTCCTCGCCTACAACTTCACGGTGATCCTCCCGTTGCTGGCGCAAGAGACGTTTCACGGGGGGGCGGGCACGTTCGCGTTGCTCACCTCGCTCATGGCCGGCGGCGCGGTCGTCGGCGGGTTGATCGTGGCCAACCGCGGGAAGCCCAACATCCACCGGTTGACCGGCGTCGGCATCGCCTTCAGCGTCATGATCGCCGCCGTCGCCCTGTCACCGACGCTGGTCGCCGCATGCGTGCTCCTCGTGTTCATGGGGGGGCTCTCCATCGCGTTCATCGCCACCGCCAACTCCACCATCCAGCTCCAGGTGGAGCCGACCATGCGCGGGCGGGTGATGGCGCTCTACGCCATGGGGTTCCTGGGTACCACTCCGATTGGCGCACCGCTCGTGGGCTGGATCTCGCAGACCTCGAGCCCGCGCGTCGCTCTCCTGGTGGGTGCGGTCGCGACTCTGGTGGCTTCCACGGTGACCCTGCTGCGTCACCGCCACGAGCACCGCCGCATCGAGGCGATGGCGCCCGTCGTGGACGAGTCGGCGCCCGGCACCGAGCTCGGAGTCGCCTGAGCCCGCAGACGGGTCAGGCCTGGGAGGGCTTGGGCTCCTTGGGGAGCCCGAGGACCCGCTCTCCCACGATGTTGCGCTGGATCTCGGCCGTGCCGCCCCAGATGGTCTCGGAGCGACTGAAGAAGAAGGACGCCTGCAGGTCACTGACGGGGTAGTCCGTCGCCCCCCGCCTCGGGCGGATGAGCTCGCCGTCGTCGTGGTCCGAACCCGTCAGGACCTGCCCCTCGATACCGAGGACGTCCATGGCGAGGTTCATGACCTCACGGTGGTACTCCGACCAGAACATCTTGTGGGTGGCACCGAGCGCGGCGGCGTGCTTGGTCCCGTTGAGGGCGTCGGTGAGGGACCGGTAGCCGTTGATCTGCATGATCTTGACCTTCGACCACGCACGGGCCAGCCCCTGGCGGACCTCGGGGTCGGCGATGCGCCCGGTGCGCCTGGCGTCCTCGATGACGTGGTCGAGCTCCCTCGCGAAGCGCCGGTGCCCGGTGGTCGATGACGCACCACGCTCGAAGCCCAGTGTGGTCATGGCCACTTTCCACCCGTTGTGCTCGCCTCCCACCACGTTCTTGCGGGGACAGCGGGCACCCGAGAAGAACACCTCGTTGAATTCGGCAGATCCGTCGATCTGCCGGATGGGCCGGACCTCGATCCCGGGCTGCTTCATAGGCACGAGCAGATAGGAGATCCCCTGATGCTTGGGCACCTCGGGGTCGGTCCGGGCGAGCAGGAAGATGAAGTCGGCGTATTGGGCCTGGGTCGTCCAGACCTTCTGGCCCTGGATGACCCACTCGTCACCGTCGAGCTCGGCGCGCGTCTTGAGCGAGGCCAGGTCGCTTCCGGCGTCGGGTTCGGAGAACCCCTGGCACCACGAGATGGTGCCGTCGAGGATCCTGGGGATGAACTCCCGCTTCTGCTCCTCGCTTCCCCACTGCAAGATGGTCGGGCCCACCAGGGTGTCGCCGAAGAAGTCGGCGCGCATCGGCGCCATGGCCCGGGCGAACTCCTCGTTGAGCACGACCTGCTCGATCAGCGACAGCCCCTTCCCGCCGTATTCCTTGGGCCACGAGGCACAGATCCATCCTCCCTCCCGGAGTTTGCGGACCCAATCGGCGTTGAAGGCGTCGCGCTCGGCACCCGAAAGCTCGAACCCGGGCTCGAACCAACCCGGGGGGAGGTTGTCCTCCAACCAACCCCGGACCTCCTTGCGCATGGCCTCTGCTTCGGGCGGGTACGTCAGGTCCACGAGGCTCGAACGTATCGCCGGACCGGACTCCGGGCCAGCCGCGCCGGTCGCCTCGACCCGGCCCCGTCACCTCGCCGGTGTCGTCTGCTGGAGTCGATCGCCGCCCGCCCGGCCCCGCCCGCCCCGCCCGTGTCGGCGGGTCGTCGGCGGGTGGGGCTCATTCTTCGACCGAGCTCATCCCGAAGTCGCGCCGCCAGCCCGTGGGGAGGAGCATCTCGAGCAGGTCGTCGACCGTGATGACCCCCACCATCCGGTGCTGCTCGTCCATCACCGGGGCCACCGTCAGGTTGAAGTCCGTCATCTTGCGGGTGACGGCGTGGAGGTCCCAGTCGGGATGGACGTGGGCGGGGTTGGGCCGGACGACCGAAGCCAACGGCGCGGTCGGCGATGCCTGGACCAGTGACACCACCGAGGCCGAGCCGGTGACGCGACCGTCGTTGCCCCGCGCGAAGACGACGGCGAGCGCCTCGGCGGGGGCATTGCTGGTGCGGATGGCCTCGAGCACGTTGCTGACCGGGGTCGATTCCGCCAGGCACAGGAAGTCGGGGCTCATGAGCCCCCCCGCGGTCTCGGGGTTGTAGTTCAGCAGCGCCCGGATCTTGCGCTGCTGCGCCTGAGGGAGGAGCTGGAGCACGGGCAGGCGGTGTTCCTGCTCGAGCTCCACGATGAGATCCGCGGCGTCGTCGGGCGCCATGGTGGTGAGTAGTCGGGCCGCTTCGGCGTCGGAGCGGCTGCGGACGAATTCGATCTGGTGCTCGGCGTCGAGCTCCTCGAACACGTCGGCCTCGAGCTCGCGGTCCTGGCCCACGGCTTCGATGATCTCCTCGCCTTCCTCGTGCGACGCCGCTTCGACGAGGTCCGCGATCTGGGCGGGATGGAGCCGGGCCAGCTTCCGGAACGGGATCCGCAGGCGCGCGGTGGGGACATGGGCCACGAAGGGCTCGATGCTCGCCCAGTCGACGACCTTTCCGGCCGGGATGCGCCGTCCCAGGGCACGCGGCAGGAGATGACGCAGTGCCACTCGGGGACTGGGGTCGACCGCCACCACTTCCCAGCGCCCGTCGACGCGGGCCAGCTCGATCTCGTTGGCCCGGATGAGACGGGCGCCTTGCAGGTTGATCAGGTGCCTGGCGCGCAGGTCTTTCGAGAGGAGCACTTCTCCGGGGCGCCGTTCGAACCGCTTCAGGCTCACGGTGTCGCCCACGAACTGGACACGACCGGGTTTGAGGTCGGGTATGCGGGAGATGGGGACGAAGAGCCGGCGGCGGGCGATCCGGACCACGACCCCGGTCACGGGAGGGTGCGCCGCTGCGCCCAGGTGGGCGATCAGGTCCTCGACGCGCCCGAGGCGGTCCCCGTCCCCGTCCACGAGCGCACCCCTCACCACGCTCGACAGGTGCAGGATCTCGACGGCCATTCCTTGGCGCTCCTCGAGCAACGCAGTGCGTGAAGCCGCCCTCAACCTAGTGGATCCCGTTGCCGGCCGACGCGCCGGGACTCTCGGGCGCGCCCGGGCCCGCCCCCGTGCCCGGCGGTGTCCCCGGCGCCGTTTGCGTCGGGGGAGGCATTCGGGGGAGGCTGATCGGCCATGATCTCCCACGGGGGCGACGCGCGTGCCTAAAAGCCCCTGGCAGCGCTGGGCCGAGATCCGTGCCTCCTGGGAGCGCAGCACCCACCTCGAAGTCCCCGCAGCCCGCCCTGCAGCCCCTCCCGAGCCCGGTGGACTGCGGATCGCGTATCTCGTCTACCGGGGGAACCCCCGGTGCGGGGGTCAGGGCGTCTACACGCGCCACCTGGCACGGGAGCTCGTGGGCCTGGGCCATTCGGTGGAGGTGTTCGCCGGCCAGCCCTGGCCGGTCCTCGACGACGGTGTGGGGTTCACCCCCGTCCCGGGGCTCGACCTGTACCGGGACCCCGACCCTTTCCGCGTCCCGCACCCGCGCGAATTCCGCTCGTCGATCGACCTGCTCGAGTTCGGGGTCATGTGCACCGCCGGCTTTCCCGAGCCCAGGACCTTCTCGCTCCGGGTGCGACGGCTCCTGGCCGCACGGCGCGGGGAATTCGACGTGGTCCACGACAATCAGTGCCTGGGATCGGGCCTTCTCGGCATGATGGCCGACGGGTGGCCGTTGCTCACCACCCTCCACCACCCGATCACCGTCGACCGTGTGCTGGCGCTGTCCCATGCCGAGAACGCCTACCGCCGCTTGACCCAGAGGCGGTGGTTCGGATTCCTGGGGATGCAGATGCGGGTGGCCCGGCAGCTGCCTCGCGTGGTGACCGTGTCGGAGTCCTCCAAGTCCGACATCGCGGCGCAGATGGGAGTGGACCTTTCCCGCATGACCGTCGTACCGGTCGGGGTGGACCACACCGTGTTCCGGCCCCGTCCGGACCGGCCGCGCATCCCGGGGCGGATCATGGTGACCTCTTCGAGCGACGTCCCCATGAAGGGCCTCGTGCCCCTGCTCGAGGCGCTGGCGAAGCTCCGCACCGAGCGCGAGGTGGAGCTGGTGGTGATCGGACGACCCCACGAGGGCGGGCGGGTGGCCCGCACCATCGACAGGCTCGGGCTCTCGAGGGCCGTGCACTGCGTGACCGGGATCTCGGACGACGAGCTCGCCGGCATGTACGCCGAGGCGCAGGTGGCCGTGGTCCCGTCGCTCTACGAGGGATTCTCGCTCCCGGCCATCGAGGCCATGGCGTGCGGAGTCCCGCTGGTGGCCACGACGGGAGGGGCGCTCCCCGAGGTCGTGGGCACCGACGGCGAGACGGCATTGTTGGTCACGCCCGACGACCCCGGGGCCCTCGCCGCGGGCATCGGCCGGATCCTCGACGACGACGACCTGGCGGCGCGCCTGGGCGAGGGCGGCCGCAGGCGCGTGCTCGGGCGCTTCACGTGGGAGGCGACCGCGCGCGGCACAGCCGAGCAGTACCGACTCCTGCTCGATGACCACCGTCGCGCCCCGGGCGCGGCCAGGGCCGTGCAACCGTGCTGACCGTCGACTACGGCCGGCTGGGCGTGGGCCGCGGCGAGCGGCTTCTCGACCTGGGATGCGGCGGCGGACGTCATGCCTTCCAGGCGTTCCGCCTCGGGGCGCGGGTGGTGGCGCTCGACGCCATGGCGAACGAGGTCTCCCAGGTCCGAGACACCATCGGCGCCATGGTCGACGCCGGCGAGGTGGAGATCGACGACGAGGCCGGGGTGGTCCAGGGCGACGCCCTCCGTCTTCCCTTCGCCGACGCCACCTTCGACCGTGTCATCGCCTCGGAGGTTCTCGAGCACATCCCCGAGGACGGCTCCGCCATGGCCGAGCTTTCGCGGGTCCTTCGCCCGGGAGGCACCATGGCCGTCACCGTGCCCCGGTTCGGGCCCGAAGCGGTGAACTGGGCGCTGTCGAACGACTATCACGACGTCCCCGGCGGCCATGTCCGCATCTACCGCCGCTCCACGCTCGTGGAGCGGCTTCGGCGCGTGGGCCTGCGTCCCGTGGCCAGCCACCACGCCCACGCCCTGCACTCGCCCTATTGGTGGCTGCGCTGCTGGGTGGGGCCGCGACGTGAGGACCACCCCGCCGTTCGTGCCTATCACCGGCTCCTGGTCTGGGACATCACCAGCGCCCCGCGCCTCACGCGGGTCACCGAGCGCCTGTTGAACCCGTTCCTGGGCAAGAGCCTCGTCGTCTACTTGGAGAAGCCTTCATGACACGGACCGAGGGAACGCTCCCGTTGGCGGGCCGGGTGACGGAGGTGGAGCCGATGCTCGTCGACCGCCCCGCGCTGTCCAACGTCCCCGAGGTGCTCGGCGTCATCAGCGCGCAGGACGTGGTGGCGACGGCCGCATCGATCGCCGCAGTGCAGCACCACGACGGGATGATCCCGTGGTTCGAGGGAGGTCACTGCGACCCGTGGAACCACGTGGAGTCGGCCATGGCGCTCGACGTCGCCGGTCTCCACAAAGAGGCCACGTTGGCCTACCAGTGGCTGGCCGACGCCCAGCTCCCCGACGGGTCCTGGTTCAACTACTACCAGGCCGCATGCGGGGTGAAAGACCCCCGCCTCGACACCAACGTGTGCGCGTACGTGGCCACCGGCGCCTGGCACAACTTCCTCGTCACCGGCGACGTCGCCGCGCTGCGGTCGATGTGGCCGGTGATCGACAAGGCGCTCTCCTTCGTGCTGCGCTTCCAGCGCGAGGACGGAGCCATCTTGTGGTCGGTGGACCCCGACGGGCGCCTCGGGCGCTACCCGTTGCTCACGGGCTCGTCGTCGATCTACCACGCGCTTCGTTGCGGTGTCGCGTGCGCGGAGACGCTCGGGGACGAGCGCCCCGACTGGGAGCTCGCCGCCGGGCGCCTGGCGCATGCCATCGCGCACGCGCCGCGGGTATTCGAGCCCAAGCACGAGTTCGCGATGGACTGGTACTACCCGGTGCTGTCCGGCGCGCTGTCCGGTGAGGCGGCCGCGTCGAGGATCGACGCCTGGTGGGACACCTTCGTCATCGACGGACGCGGTGTGCGGTGCGTGTCGACGGGCCCGTGGGTCACCGCGGCGGAGACCGCCGAGTGCGCTCTCGCCCTCGACGCCATCGGCCGGCGCAGCCACGCGCTGGCCCTGCTCACCTGGACGCGCGCGCACCGACGTGACGACGGGTCGTACTGGACCGGCATCGTCTACCCGGAGATGGAGACCTTCCCCTTCTCCGAGCGCACGACCTACACCGCCGGCGCCATCGTCCTGGCCGCCGATGCACTGTCCAACGCCACTCCCGCCGCTGGGCTGTTTCGCGGGGAGACCCTTCCCTACGGTCTCGACCTCACCGAGCCCCGGTGGGAGGCACCGCCCGCCTGAGCACGCGCAACGACCCGCACTCGCCGTCCTCGACGAATTCGCCTGACTGCAGCGCCGCGCACCACAGCTCGTAGGGCGGGCGGCCCCCGTCGTCAGGGTTTGGGAAGACGTCGTGGATCGCGAGGGACCCACCGACGGCCACATGTGGGGCCCAGCCCCTGAAGTCGGCCCACGCCGGCTCCTCGCCGTGGCCTCCGTCGATGAAGCAGAAGTCGAGCGGTGTCCGCCAGTGCGCCGCGATCACGCTCGAGATGCCCACGACTCCCACCACGCATCCTCCGAGCCCCGCGCCGTCGATGGTGCGGCGCCAGAACGGAAGGGTGTCGATGCGCCCGGTGGCGGCGTCGACGACCTCGTCGTCGTGGTGCTCCCACCCGGGCTGGTTCTCCTCCGAGCCGTGGTGGTGGTCGATGCTGAACAGCGCCGATCCGGTGGCCTCGGCGGCGGCCCCCAGGTAGACGGTGGACTTCCCGCACCACGCCCCCACTTCGACGAATGTGGCCTCTCCGGGCGCTTCGCTCCCGGCACGGCGGGCGGCACAGTACAGAGCGTTCCCCTCGTCGTCGGGCATGAATCCCTTGACGCGGCGCGCCCAGGCGAAGAGCTCCTCGGTCCGGTCCTCCACGTCATTCCCTCTCTACGACGTCGTCGAGCCCGGCGCGTGCCACGGTCACGACGTCGCCACCTGCACAGCGCTGAAGATAGCGAAGCCCGCCAGGACGACGCCCGCGACCCTGCGGATGGTGGCGAGGGGCAGGACGCGCAGCAGCGCCCGGCCCCCGAGCACGCCCACCCCCATGACGGTGACGAGCGCGGTGGCCGATCCTACGAAGACCGACAGCGGATTGTGGTACCGGGCCACGAGGTTGGCGGTGAGGATCTGGGTGAGGTCTCCGAGCTCGGCGATCACGATGACGGTGAAGGCTCCCAGGGCGATGCGGCGGCCCGAGCGGACCTTTTCCGCCTCTTCCTCGCCTTCGTGGGTCTCTACCTCCTCCTTGACGAGCAGGAGGTAGAGCGACCCGGCGGCGAACAGCACCGCCACCACCGCCTCGACCCAGCGGTGGGGAAGAAGCTCGAGGAGCCACCCCGCCAGGACCGCCACCGCCGCGTTCACGACCATGGCGACAGCGGCGCCGACCCACACCGGGAGCGGTCGGTACCGGCTCGACAGCACGATGGTCGCGATCATCGTCTTGTCCGGCAGCTCGGCCACGAAGATGAGGCCGAAGGTGATGAGCAGGACCGAGAGGTTCACCCGCCGACCGCCTCGCCGCCTCGGTGCCCGGCACCGGGAGGCACTCCGGCCCGAAGCGGGATCGGGCTGTGGTTCAGCTCGTCTCCAGGCGCACGAGCCCGGCGCTGAGCACCGGCACGGCCGTGTCGCGCAATGCCGACGCGAACGAGACGTTGATCCCCAGACGCTCCAGGGTCTGGTCGACGGTCCGTTGCCCGATGGCCAGAGGGTGGGCTTGCACGAAGGAGCGGATCTCCTGGGCGAGGCCGGGGTCGCGACACAGCGACGTCACCCCCCCGAGCATGCGCGGGAGGATGTTGGCCGGGATGCGGGCTACGAGCTCGTCCCAGTGCTCGGTGACACGTACCCACGTCGCGGGGCCCGCGTCTCGGTTGGCCAGCAACAACTGGACGACGAAGGGCGCATTCTGCGTCCGCACCTCGGTGCGGGCCAGCTCGAAGGTCCGGGCCGCCAGGGCCGGGTCGCTGAAGCCCGCCAACGCGTACAGGTAGCGCATCTCCTCCTGAGGTGTGGCGGGCCGGCGGTAGTGCTCCAGGAAGTCTTCGTACTCCTCGCTCCCTCCCGAGGCGGCCACCGTGCTGAGGACGGCGGAGCTCAGGTCGGGGTCGAGTGTCATCTCGCCGCGGCGCGTGGCGTCGTAGCGGCGGTGCGCCTCGGCGCGGACGTCGGGGTCCTTCCCGACCGTGCCCAGCGCCGCGATGAGCTGCGCCTGCAACGTCGCCGTGCGCGGTCCCTCGCCGGGGCGGGTGTCCCATCCCAGGCGCGTCAGCGCCGGCGAAAGCAGGGCGCGGGCGTAGGAGGCGACGAGGGCACGGGTGTCGTCGCCCACGCCCCGGTCCAACAGCGACAACGCACCGGTCACCAGCGCCCAGACGTCGGGGTCGTCGTCGTGGCCGAGGGCCTCGGCGAGGAGCAGGAAGTCGGTCGGGTCGGCCTGCTGGCCGACGACCACGGCCCACGTGTCGCCGAGCAGGTTGAAGCGCTCCAACCGGTCGAGGGCGTCGAGGCGTCCGGCCAGCCTGCGGTGCTGGGCAGGGGCGTAGCGGACCCGGTAGTAGCCGCTCCCGCCCGCGTTCACCACGACGGCGGCGTCCTCGGCCTCGTCCCCGAGCGCAAGCCGCTGAGGATCGGGGCCGAGGAGCAGGCGCGCCTCGCCGCCGCCGATCGCCCTGGCGATGATCGGCACGGTCCACGTGGAGCCGATGGCGCTCGGCCCGTCGGCATCGGCGTAGCTGAACGCCTTCTGGCCCAGGACCACCGTGGCGCCCGGTTGAGCCGCCTGGCCGGCCCCGGCCCCGGCGCCGTCCACCGTCACGAGGGGGAAGCCGCCCTGGAAGATCCAACTGTCCATGATCTGGCGGACCGGCTCACCACTCGCCGCTTCGATGGCGTCCCAGAGATCAGCGGTCTCGGTGTTGCCGAGGCGATGCGCCTCGAGGTACCGGCGCACCCCGTCGCGGAATCGGTCCGCTCCCAGGTAGCGCTCGAGCATGCGGAGGACTCCGGCTCCCTTCTGGTAGGTGAGGACGTCGAACATCCCCTGCGCCTCTTCGGGTGGTCCGACCGGGTACTCGACGGGACGGGTGGCGTGCAGGCCGTCGGTGGCCATGGCCGTGTCGCGTTCGATGCCGAAGGAGACCCATCGCTGCCATTCGGGGCGGAAGTGGTCGACGCACAGCAGCTCCATGAGTGTGGCGAACGCCTCGTTGAGCCAGATGCCGTTCCACCACCGCATGGTGACGAGGTCCCCGAACCACATGTGGGCGATCTCGTGGGAGATGACGTCCGCCACCCGCTCGAGCTCGAGGCGCGAGGCCTGGGCGGGGTCGACGAGCAGCACGGCCTCGCGAAACGTCACGCAACCGAGGTTCTCCATGGCGCCGAAGGCGAAGTCGGGGATGGCGACGAGGTCCAGCTTCTCGGCCGGATAGTCGATGCCGAACCAGTCCTCGAAGAACTCCAGCGCGTGGCCGGCGGCCTCGAGCGCGAACGCGGTGAGGCCGGCCTTGCCCGGAACGTGCACGATGCGCACCGGCGTGCCCCGCACCTCCGCCGGATCGGTGGCCACCAGTGGGCCCACCACGAAAGCGACGAGGTATGTCGACATGGGGATCGTGTCGCCGAAGCGGACCCGTCGGCCTCCCTGGGGCAGCGGCGCGTCTTCGACCACGGGGCCGTTGGAGTACGCGGCCAGCCCCTCGGGGACGTCGAGGGTCACCGAGAAGACGGCTTTGCGGTCGGGCTCGTCGAAACAGGGAAAGGCTCGGCGCGCGTCGGTGGCCTCGAACTGCGTCGTGGCGATGGCGTGGGTGACGCCGTCGTCGTCGGTGAAGGCCGAGCGGTAGAAGCCGTGCAGCTTGTCGTTGAGGATGCCGGCGAATTCGATCGAGATCACCGCCGGGCCGGGGGTGAGTGACGACCGGGGCGTGAGCACCAGCCGCTCGGTGTCTTCGTCCAAGCGCGCCGTGAGGGGCTGGCGCTCGCCGCCCCCCGGCTCCAGCCGGGCGCTGTCGACGCTCAGCTCCGCCGCGTGCAGGACGATCTCGTCCACGGCTTCGTGCACCTGCACCTCGATGTGCACCTCACCGCTGAAGGTGGCGGCTTCGAGGTCCGGGGTCAGCCGGAGTGCGTACCGGCTCGGCTCAACGGCGTACGGGAGCCTGTGGCGCGCCGACGGATCGGCGCGACCGCTGACGGTGGTGTCGCTCATCAGGCGCAGGCTACCCGGGCCCGCCCGCGGGCCCGGTTCCCGGGGCCCGGGTCTCCGAGTAGCTTGCCGGGCTGTGAACGACGCCCCGTCCGGTCCCCAACAGCACACGTCATTCGATGTCGTCGCCATCGGCTCTGCCCTGGTCGACGTCCTCACCGATGCCAGCCTCGAGGACCTGCGGCGCTTCGACATGGTGAAGGGGTCCATGACCCTGGTCGACCTGGCCAGGGTCGCCGCCGTCTACAAGGCCATGGGGCCGGCGGTGGAGGTGTCGGGGGGCTCGGCGGCGAACACCGCCGTCGGCGTCGCCGAGCTCGGGGGACGGGTCGGGTACCTCGGCAAGGTCGCGGCCGACGAGCTCGGGGAGGTCTTCCTCCACGACATCACCGCCGCCGGGGTGGAGCTCGGCCGGACCGCGCCCGTCGAGCCCTCGGACGACCCCGCCGACGACCGCGCCACGGGGCGATGCCTGGTGCTCGTCACCGAGGACGGGGAGCGGACGATGGCCACACACCTGGGAGTGGCGTCGACGATGGGCCCCGAGGATCTCGACGAGGAGCTCGTCTCCCGGGCGCAGGTCGTGTACCTCGAGGGCTACCTGTGGGACCTGGGGCCTGCCAAGGCGGCCATGCGCCGCGCCATGGAGGTGGCCCACGCCACCGACTCGCTCGTCGCGCTGAGCCTCTCCGATCCCTTCTGCGTGCAGCGCCACCAACGCGAGTTCCTCGAGCTGTTGCACGGTGACGTGGACGTGCTCTTCGCCAACGAGGACGAGACCACGTTGCTGTTCGGCGCATCCACCTTCGACGACGCCGTGGCCGCCGTCGAAGAGACGGGCCTCCTGGCCGCCCTCACCCGGGGCCCGGCGGGCTCGGTCGTCGTCGCCGCGTCGGGGCCGGTGCACGTGGCGGCCGAGCCGGTCGAGCACGTCACCGACACCACCGGGGCCGGCGACCTCTTTGCGGCGGGCTTCCTCTACGGCCTCACCCACGGGAAGGACCCCGAGGCCTGTGCCCGTCTGGGTGGGCTGTGCGCGGCGGAGGTCATCTCGCACATCGGGGCCCGGCCGCGGGCTGACCTGCGCCGGCTGGCAACGGATGCGGGACTGCTCTGAGCGCGGCGACCGGGCACCGCTGCTCGGTCAGTGGCTCCCGTCGCTGACGTCGCTCGCCTCGGGCGGGAGGTAGGCGAGCTCGAGATCACCGAGGCGCACGAGCACCGAAGCGACCCAGCGGCCCAGCGCTCCGACGGGCCCGGCCAGTGTGGAGGCGTCGTTCATGGCGGCCTCGTCCAGACGGAGCGTCCCCTGGTACGTGGTCTCCACCGCGAACCTCGGGCCGCCACCGGGCTCGTACACCTGTTCCACGACGGGCGCGGCCCGCACCAGGGTGTCGGCGCCGATGGCGGGGCTCTCCTCGGGAAGGCAGGCCACCACGGCGTCGAGGTCGGGCATGGCGGCGAGTCGCTGCACGCGCAACGTGATCTCGAGCACGACCTCGGGGAGATCGTCGGATGGCTCGCCGATGGACCAGGAGCGGTATGCGCTCTGGCTCCACGTCGGCCAGTCCAGCGACAGGTCGGCGCGGACGCGAGGAGGCTTCTCCTCTCCGGGGAGCGAATACGACGTCTCCCATGAGACGTCCCCGAGGAACACGTCGACCTGGAAGCGCTCTTCGACCGCCTGCCGTTGCAGAAGGGCGTCCTCGAGCGCGGCACGGGTCTGGGTGATGAGGTCAACCAGGATGTGGTCGAGCATTACGGACGAGAGGCTACCGTTGGCGCCGTGGTTCTTGGCGCCGCCAATCCCTGGCTCGACCGTCGCGTGCTCACCTATGCACACCAGTGCGGTGCCTGGGAAGCGCCCTCGTCGACCCTGTTCGCCCTGCGACGTGCGCTCGCGCTCGGCGTGACCGGGATCGAGCTCGACGTCCACGCCACTGCCGACCGGCATCTGGTCGTCTGCCACGACGGTACCGTGGACCGCACGACGAACGGGCATGGGCCCATCCACTCGATGACCCTGGCGCAAGTGCGCGAGCTCGACAATGCGTACTGGTTCACACCCGGTGGCGACGAGACTCAGGGCCTCGGGCCCGAGGCCTACCCCTACCGGGGGCACGCCCCGGGCTCTGGCGACTTCGGCGTGGCCACGCTCGGCGAGGTGCTCGACGTCCTCGACGACCATCCGCACGTCGCGCTCAATCTGGACATCAAGCAGACCGCCCCCGCCGTCGAGCCCTACGAGGAGCTCCTCGCCCGCGAGCTGGCCGGGCACCGGGACACCGGACGCGTCATCGTGGCGTCGTTCCTCGACGTCGCCACTGACTCCTTCGCCAAGTACGCGCCGGACGTGGCCACCTCGGCGGGGACCCTCGCCACGGCCATGTTCTGGCGTGCCGTGCACCAGGGCGAGGAGCCCCCTGCCATGGAGCACGTCGCGCTGCAGGTCCCCGCCGTCCAAGGGGACCTCGTGGTCGTGGACGAGCTGCTGGTGTCCGCCGCGCACGAGCACGGGATGGCGCTCCACGTGTGGACGATCAACGACGAGCGCGCCATGGCCCGACTGCTCGACCTGGGCGTCGACGGCATCATCTCGGACCTGCCCACGCCTCTGGTGACGCTGGTGGAGGCGCAGGGTCTGGCCTACGTCGCCTGAGCCCGCCCCGGACTCGGGGACCGGACTCGGGGCCCGGACTCGGGGCCGGGACTCTTGACGCGGGGAATCTGGCTGGAACCCCGACCCTCGACCGGGGCTCAGCCCCGACCGGCGTTGGGCCGCTTGCCGTGGTTCGCCTTCTTCTTGCTCCGGATCTTGCGCTTGACCGTGCGTTTGGACATGGCGCCCCACGCTATCGGGTCGACGACGGTGCCCCGCCACGGTGCCCAGGTGGTCCTCGATGGCTGCGTGGGTCCGTGGTCCGTCCGACCGGTTCCGCCGAAATCCGGTCGTCGGCGAGCCGGTAGCGTCTCGACCAATGGAACGACTTGGTCTCGTCGGTCTGCCCAATTCCGGCAAGACGTCGTTGTTCAACGCCCTGACCGGTGCCGACGCGCCGGTTGCCTCGCACCCCTTCACCACCACCGAGACCTCGGTGGCGGCCGCGCCGCTGCCCGACTCCCGGCTCGATGCCCTGGCGCACATGAGCGCCAGCCGCAAGGTGGTGCGTGCCGGCATGGAGGTCGTCGACATCGCCGGGCTGGTCTCGGGCGCGTCCACCGGGGAGGGGCTCGGGAACCGCTTCCTGGCAGGTATCCGCGAGGTCGACGCGCTGTGCGTCGTCCTCCGTGCCTTCGAGAACCCCGAGGTGCCAGGGGACACGAGCCCCGTCGAGGCTCTTGCCACCCTCGAGCTCGAGCTCGTCCTCGCCGACCTGGCCACGGTCGAGACCCAGCTCGACAAGCGCCGTCGTGCCGCCAAGTCGGACAAGAGCCTGGCCGGCGAGATCACCGCCATGGAGAGTGCCTACAAGGAGCTCTCCGCTGGTGTCCCGCTGTACCGGGCGGCGCTCGATCCCGCCGACCGGGCGGCGCGCAAGAGCCTGTTCCTGCTCACCGACAAGCCCGTGCTTGCCGTGGTCAACCTGGGGGAGGACCAGCTCGATCAGGCCGACGAGCTCGCCGGTGCCGTGGCCGCCGCGCTCGAGGGGCACGGCGAGGCGCTCGGGGTGTGCCTGCAGCTCGAGGCCGAGGCGGCCCGACTGGCGCCCGAGGAGCGCGCCGAGCTCCTCGAGGGGCTGGGGCTGGGTGCGGGCGCGCTCACCCGGGTGGCCCAGACCGCCTATCTGCTGCTCGGGCGGCGCGTCTTCTTCACGACCGGGGACAAGGAATCGCGAGCCTGGAGCTTCCGGGCCGGGGCCAGCGCCGCGGAATGCGCGGGGGTGATCCACTCCGACCTCCAACGCGGCTTTATCCGGGCCGAGGTCATCCACTGGGACGAGCTCATCGAGCTCGGTTCGTGGTCGGCGGCGAAGTCGGCGGGCCGTATCCGCCTCGAGGGCAAGGACTACGAGGTCGTCGACGGCGACGTGCTCGAGATCCGATTCAACGTGTGATGGCGGCCGATCCACGATGACCTCGACGATGTGGCTGCTGCGCGACGGCACGGTGCTCGCCAACGCGGAGATCGCCGGCACGTACGCGGAGCGGATGCGTGGGCTCCTGGGACACCCCGGGTTCGAAGGGGCCTTCGTGCTGCCCCATACCCGATCGGTCCACACCTTGGGGATGCGGTTCGCCATCGACGTCGCGTTCCTCGACCGCCGGCTGTGCGTGCTCGACGTCATCAGCCTCGCTCCGTGGCGCATGTCGATGCCGCGCTCGGCGCGCCCGGACGGTGCTCGAGGCCGAGGCCGGCGCCTTCGAGCGCTGGGGCCTGCGCGTCGGGGACAAGCTCGAGCTCGACGACGGCCGTGACCGGTGACAAGGGCGCGGGCGCGCTGGTCCTCGTGTCCACTCCCATCGGGAACCTGGGCGACCTCTCCCCTCGTGCCCGGGAGGCCCTGGCGCAGGCGGACCTCGTGTGCTGCGAGGACACCAGGCGCACCCGAGGGCTCCTGACCCACGCCGGCCTCAAGGGGACCAAGTTGCTGTCGCTGCACGGCCACAACGAGATGGCGCGCGTCGAGACCGTGCTCGCCCATCTGGCCGAGGGCCGCACCGTGGCGGTGGTGAGCGATGCCGGGACCCCCGCCGTGTCCGATCCGGGCGGCCGCCTGGTTGCGGCGGCGGCAGCCGCCGGCGCCACCGTGACCACCGTCCCGGGGCCGAGCGCGGCTATTGCCGCCCTGGTGGTGAGCGGGCTCCCCACCGACCGGTTCTGTTTCGAGGGTTTTCTGCCCAGGCGGGGAGGGGAGCGGCGCCGCCGGGTGGAGGCCGTGGCCGGAGAGGTCCGCACCGTGGTCCTCTTCGAGGCGCCGGGTCGGCTCGCCGCCACGCTCACCGACCTGCTCGACGCGTGCGGCCCGCAGCGGCGTGTCGCCGTCGCCCGCGAGCTCACCAAGCTCCACGAGGAGGTGTGGCGGGGGACCCTGGCCGACGCGTCGGCCGCCTTCGCCGGGCGCGAGGTGCGCGGAGAGGTCGTCGTGGTGCTGGAGGGAGACCGCGAGGCTTTCCGCACTCCCGGCGACGACGACATCGTCGAGGCCCTGCGCGGGCGCCTCGAGGCCGGCGACACCGTGCGCGACGCGGCGGGAAGTGTGGCGGGAGACCTGGGTGTGTCCCGCCGGCGCGCCTATGACCTGGCGCTGGGCCTGCGGCGGAATGCGAAGCCGTGAACGGCGGTTGGAACGGCACGGGAACAGGCCCGCTGACCGGCGGGTCGGTGCCACGAGTGGGAGGAACCAAAGGTGGTGAGATTCGGACGGGACAAGACCCAAGTGCCGCCGGTCGAGCCCGGCGACGCGCCCGAAGGCCTGGCCTTCGCGACGTTCGCGGCGGGTTGCTTCTGGGGCGTCGAGGAGTTCTTCCGCGCCATCCCCGGGGTGGTCGATGTCGTCTCGGGGTACACCGGTGGGGCGCGGCCCCGGCCCACCTACGAGCAGGTGTGCTCGGGGGCGACCGGCCACGCCGAGGCTGTCCTCGTGACGTACGACCCCGCCCAGGTGTCGTACGAGCACCTGCTCGAGGAGTTCTGGCGTCATCACGACCCGACGACGCCCAACCGCCAAGGCCCTGACGTGGGGACGCAGTACCGGTCGGCCGTCTTCGTCCACGACGCCGAGCAGGAACGCCTCGCCAAGGAGTCGCTCCAGCGGTATCAGGAGCGTTTCCGACGCCCCATCGTCACCGAGGTCACGCCCGCCACGACATTCTGGCCCGCCGAGGCCTACCACCAGCGCTACGTGGAGCGCACCGGGCACGGGGCGTGCCACGTAGCCAACTGGTAGCCCGCGGGTAGCGGAGCCGGCCTCCGCGCCCGCCGAACCGGGACCGGGGATCGGGGCTCGGTGTGCGCTCGGTACGCTACGGCCGTGCCCCGCTTCTACGTGACGACGCCGATCTACTACGTCAACGACGTGCCCCACATCGGGCACGCCTACACCATGGTGATCGCCGACGCACTGGCCCGTTGGCACCGTCTGCGAGGCGACGACGTCTTCTTCCTCACCGGCACCGACGAGCACGGTGACAAGATCGCCCGCGCCGCCGAGGCACACGGGGTGTTGCCCGCAGAGTGGGTCGACACCATGGCCGGCCGCTTCGTGGAGGCGTGGGACGGGCTCGGGATCTCCAACGACGACTTCATCCGGACGACCGAGCCGCGCCATCACCGCGCCGTGCAGCAGTTCCTGCAGAAGATCCATGACAACGGCTTCACCGAGCTCGGGGTCTACCGCGGCCTCTACTGCGTGGCGTGCGAGGACTACAAGAAGGAGTCCGAGCTCGCCGACGGCAATTGCCTCATTCACGGGACGCCGGTCGAACTTCTCGAGGAGGAGAACTACTTCTTTAAGCTGAGCGCGTTCGAGGATCGGCTCCTCGAGTGGTACAAGGCCAACCCCGACGCCGTCCGGCCGGCGGCCAAGCGCAACGAGGCACTGGGCATCATCAGGGGAGGGCTCGAGGACATCTCGATCACCCGCACCTCCACCCGTTGGGGGGTCGAGGTGCCCTGGGACCGGGTGCATGTCTTCTACGTCTGGTACGACGCGCTGGTCAACTACCTGACGGCCATCGGGTACGGGGACGATCCCGCCCGCTTCGACGCGTGGTGGCCGGCGGTGCACCACCTCCTGGGTAAGGACATCATCAGGTTCCACTGCGTGTGGTGGCCGGCGATGTGCATGGCGGCGGGCATCGACCCGCCCGCTCATCTGCTGGTGCACGGGTGGCTGCTCGTGTCGGGCGAGAAGATGTCGAAGTCGAAGGCCAACCAGATCTCCCCCCGCGAGCTGACCGACGACTTCGGTGTCGACGCCGTGCGGTACTTCCTGTTGCGGGACACGCCGCTCGGGACCGACGGTGACTTCTCCTATGAGGGCATCACCACCCGGTACAACGCGGACCTGGCCAACAACCTCGGCAATCTCATCGCCCGCGTGGCGACGGTGGTCGGTTCGAAGTGCGACGGGTTGGGCCCTGTGGCGGATCCCGACAGCCCGCTGCGCGCCGTCGCTGCCACCGTCGTCGAGGACGCCACCCAAGCGTGGGGTGAAGCGCAGCCGCATCTCGCCCTCGAAGCGACGTGGAGACTCATCCACGAGACGAACGCGGAGCTCGAGGCGACCGAGCCCTGGAAGGCCGATCCCGGTCCCGAGGTCGCCAAGGTCCTCGGCAGCGCGCTCGAGGCGTTGCGGATCGTCGCCCTCCTGGCATCGCCGGCCATGCCCGAGACCAGTGCCGAAGTCTGGCGCAGGCTCGGGCTCGAGGGCCGTCCTGAGGAGTGCCGGATGCCCGCGGACGCCGCCTGGGGTGGTTACCCCGGCGGGTTGCGGGTCGAAAAGGTCGCACCGCTCTTCCCGCGACGGCGCGCGTGACGACGATGGAGCCGTCGCCGTCGCCGTCGCCGTGGCTGTCACCGTCGGAGGGGGGGCCGGCGTCGCCCGCCCGCTGGATCGACTCCCACTGCCACCTCCAGGACCGGTACCGGCCTGAGGAGGCCGAGCTCCCTTCCCTGTTGTCGGAGGCGGCCACCGCCGGAGTCGTCGGCGTGGTGTGCGTCGGCACCGATGCCGCCAGCTCCCGCCAGGCCGTGGACCTGGTCCGGACGGTGCGGAAGGAGATCGCCGGGGGGACCGGCGCCGTGCCCGGGGATTTCGGGGTGTGGGCGACCATGGGTCTTCATCCTCACGAGGCGTCCGACGGGGTCGCGGAGCTCGAACACGCGCTCGAGGAGGCGCTCGACGTCGATCGTGACCTTGTGGTGGCGGTGGGGGAGTGCGGGTTCGACTACCACTACGAGCACTCGCCTCGTGCCGCGCAACGCGACGCATTCGCAGCGCAGGTCGAGCTGGCGCGTCGTCACGACCTCACCCTCGTCGTGCACTCGCGTGACGTGTGGGACGACACGCTCGACGTGTTGCGCGCCGCCGGGCCGCCCGAGCGCACGGTGCTCCACTGCTTCACGGGCGGCCCCGACGAGGCGCGTCGCTGCCTCGACGTGGGTGCGTTCTTGTCGTTCAGCGGCATCGTCACCTTCAAGGGCGCGCAGGACGTGCGTGACGCGGCGGCGATGTGCCCCCTCGACCGGCTCATGGTCGAGACCGACGCCCCGTTCCTGGCTCCGGTTCCCCATCGGGGGAAGCAGAACCGGCCCGCCTGGGTGGTGGCAGTAGGCGAAGCGCTGTCGGAGATCAAGGGCCTCACACCCTCGGCACTCGCCGCGACCTGCACGTCCGCCACGCGTGCCGCTTTCGCGTTGGCCTGATCGCATCCTCTCCTGGCGAAATCGGCCCGGAATTCGATGTGGCCACGTCATTGCGCTCTGTGACGAATTTTCGCCGAATTTTGGGGGTTTTCCACAGGATGGAAGAGGAGCTCACTCGTGGTGGGTAGTGAACATGTCACGCTCTGTCGCACGCATCGCCGTCACTTCACCCGTGTGACGCGTGTGTCGACACCTGTCGGTTTGATGGTGCGCGGGCCCTCGCCTAGCGTCGTGCGTGATCCCGACGCACTCGACATGGAGTCCGCAGAGGAAGGGTGGAGATCTGAGGACCCGCAGCGCCGGGGGACGGCACATTGCGCAGGTGGGGTGTTGTCTGACCCTGATCGTGGTGCCGCTCCTCCTACTCGCCACACCGCAGCGCGCGACGCTGCAAGGTCAACGGCACCGAAGCGGTGCCGTTGCCGGCCGCGTGCGCGACGTTGCCCACCTGTCTCGACTCTCGATGTCGTTGTCGACCCCAGTCGTCTTCGCCGACCTCGGCACGTTGGGCCCGGCGACTTCCACGCGCGGCACCACCGCGACGAGGGCGGCGACGGGAACCGGTCCGCACACCTACGCCGAGAACGTGTCGTTCCGTCAGGTGCTCCCGCCGACCACGACGACAGCACCGCCGCCGACCACGACGACAGCACCGCCGCCCCCACCCCAGCCCGCGCCGAAACCGGCTGCCGCCCCGGCCGCCGTCGTCGCCGCGCCCAAGCCGGTGCCCGTGGCCGCGCCCGCGCCCGTACAGAGCACCACGGCCGGCCTCGCCTCCTGGTATGGCGCGCCCGCGGGGACCTGCGCCAGTCCGAGCCTGGCCTTCGGGACCGTGGTGACCGTGACGGACCTCTCCACCGGGGCGTCGGCCCGGTGCACGGTCGACGACCGCGAGGCTCACAATCCCGGGCGGGTGATCGACCTTTCCCCGGCCACGTTCTCCGAGTTGGCGAGCCTGGCGGTCGGCGTGATCGAGGTGCGCCTCAGCTGGTGACATCCGCCTCCCGGCGGCGGCACCATTCATGACGTGACTCTGTCGCTCCACCAGATCAAAGAGCTCCTCGACGAGCACGGCCTGCGCCCCAGCCGGGCTCTGGGGCAGAACTTCGTCGTCGACGCCAACACGGTGCGGCGCATCGCCCGGTTGTCGGGGGTCGGGCCCGCAGACGCGGTGGTCGAGATCGGTGCCGGACTCGGTGCGCTCACCCTCGCCCTGGCCGAGACGGGCGCGTCCGTCACGGCGGTGGAGGTCGACCGGCGCCTCGTCCCGATCCTGCGCACCCAGGTCGAACACGACCGTGTGCGGGTCGTCGAGGCCGACGCGCTGACCCTCGACTGGCTCGAGCTCCTCGACGCCGTCGGGCCTGGGACTCGGGCGTCGTCGTGGATCATGGTGGCCAACCTCCCCTACAACGTGGCCGTCCCGGTGGTGCTGCGCGCCCTCGACGAGGCGACACCGGTGAGATCGATGCTCGTCATGGTCCAGCGTGAGGTCGGGGAACGGCTCGCGGCGGGCCCAGGCAGCAAGGCCTACGGCGCGGTGTCGGTGAAGGTCGCGTACCACGCCACGGCACGTGTGGTGGGACGCGTGCCTGCGTCGGTGTTCGTCCCCCGTCCCGCGGTGGAGTCGGTGCTCGTCCGCATCGAGCGCCGTGACGCCGTGGCGGTGGACCCCGGCGTCGTCCCGGCCTCGAGGCTCTTCGAGCTGGTGCGCGCGGGCTTCGGCCACCGCCGCAAGATGCTCCGGCAGTCGCTGGCGGACCTGGTGCCGCCCGAGGCGTTCGCCGCCGCCGGGATCGACCCCGAGGCGCGCGCCGAGAACCTGAGGGTCGAGGAGTGGGGGAGACTGGCCGCATGCGCGCCAGGGCAAACCGCTTCGTAAGCGCGCCCCCAGAGGGCCCGGCACTCAGTGCGCCGGCCAAGCTCACGCTGTCGCTCCGGGTCACCGGGGTCCGTGACGACGGGTACCACCTAATCGACGCCGAGATGGTGTCGATCGACCTCGTTGACACGCTCGTCTTCGGGTCCGGGGCGGGGATCTCCGTCGTCGATGAAGTGTGCGGACGCCTGGGCATCGGACAGGTGCCGACCGGGCCCGACAACCTCGTGGCGAGAGCACTCGCCGTGGTGGGCGCCAGCGCGTCGGTGCGGATCGTCAAACGCATCCCGACCGGAGCCGGGCTCGGGGGCGGCTCGTCGGACGCCGCTGCCGTCCTGCGTTGGGCCGGCGTCGACGACCTCGCCGTTGCCGCCCGTCTCGGTGCGGACGTCCCGTTCTGTGTCGGGGGCGGGCGCGCCCGGGTGACGGGAGTGGGGGAGAGGGTCGAACCACTGCCCTTCGAGGACCGTCGCTTCGTGTTGCTCTTGGCGCCGATGTCCGTCGCCACCGCGGCCGTCTATCGGCAATGGGACGAACGACGCGCCCGGCCCGGTGCGCAGGCGCACCCCGACGAGCCCGGTGCGCAGGCGCACCCCGACGAGCCCGGTGCGCAGGCGCACCCCGACGAGCCCGGTGCCAACGATCTCGAGCCCGCCGCCCTCGAAGTGGCCCCCGGGATGGTGCACTGGCGCCGGGAGCTCGCCGAGGTGACGGGCCGGCGTCCGCGACTGGCCGGGAGCGGCTCCACGTGGTTCGTCGAGGGGGACGCCGAGGGCCTGGGCATCTCCGGGCTCGACTTCCTCGTCATCGGGGACCAGCGAGCTCCGCTGGTCGAGGTCCGGACGGTGCCCGCCACGTCCTCCGCCTGAGGAAGGCCGTCACCGGCCCGCACGCGACACTCCCGCCCCTCGGGGCGGGAGTGCGGGATTGCGGCCTACTTGCCGGCGGCCCGCCGCTGCCAGCGAGTGGCTTTGAGCATCTTCTTGTGCTTCTTCTTGCGCATGCGCTTGCGGCGTTTCTTGATCAGCGATCCCATGACTAATCGCAGGTTAGCGGCCTTGTGCCGACCTTCGCCAAGTAGCCTCGCGCCGGATCGGGAAACCGTGGCTCGCCGGAGGAGGATCGTGGGGTACCAGCTCGTCGCCGTCGACCACGTCCAATTGGCCATGCCCCGGGGCGAGGAAGACGCCGCTCGTGCCTTCTACCAGGCGGTGCTGGGGCTCGAGGAGCGGGTCAAACCGCCGGTCCTCGCAGCCCGGGGCGGGTGCTGGTTCTCGAACGGCCGGGTGACGCTGCACCTCGGGGTGGAGGACGACTTCCACTCCGCCCGCAAGGCGCACCCCGCCCTGGTCGTCGAGGGCCTTGACGACCTGTGTGCGTCGCTCGAGGCGGTGGGCCACGGCGTGCGGTTCGACGACGAGATCCCCGGGACGCGTCGTTGCTACGTGGAGGACCCCTTCGGCAATCGCATCGAATTGATCGAGGCCTGACCGCCTACGGTTTATCGGACGCAGTGCCTCTTGGCGGGTAGTTCAATCGGCAGAACGCCGGCCTTTGGAGCCGGATGTTGGAGGTTCGAGCCCTCCCCCGCCAGCCGAATCTTGTGAACTGGTCGGACGCCAATCCGAGGGTGCCCCGTCTGCCGGGCCACCGACACGGCGTTGAAGCGCCGAAACTCCGGAAGGCCGTGGCCCACGGGGGCCGGTGACCCCGCCGGAAGGTGCCTGTCAGGAGGTCGCTGTCGGCAACACCTTCGTTGCCGTGTCGCGGTGGCGGGGATCAGGACAGGTTGTTCACGCAGGTGTCCCCGTCGTCGTCGCTGTTGGTCCCGTCGGGGCACGTCGTGTTGTCCCACCCGGCGTCGGTAAGGGTGGCGTGGTGGAGGTTGGCACCGGTGAGGTTGGCGCCGGTGAGGTTGGCGAGGAAGAGGCCGACTCGGGTGAGGTTGGCCCCGCTGAAGTCGGTGCCGCTGAGGGTGGCGTCGGTGAGGTGGGCGCCGACGAGGTCGGCGTCGGTGAGGACGGCGTCGGTGAGGACGGCGCCGACGAAGACGGCGTGCTTGAGGTCGGCGCCCCTCAGGATGGCGTCGGTGAGGACGGCATCGGTGAGGCCGGCGTGGTGAAGATCGGCGCCGCTCGAGGATGGCGTCGGTGAGGACGGCGTGGCTGAGATCGGCGTCTGTGAGGTTGGCGCCGGCGAGGTCTACGCCGGTGAGGTTGGCCTTGAGGTCGGCGCCAGTGAGGTTGGCGCCGACCAGGTCGATGTTGCGGCTGTTGATGTGGTGGAGGTCGGCGTTGGTGAGATCGGCGCCGTTGAGCCGGGTGCCTTCGAGGTTGGCGCCGGTGAAGTTGGCGCCGGCGAGGTCGGCGCCGGCGAGGTCGGCGTCACTGAGGTTGCAGTGCGCGAGGTCCGCTCCAGGACCTGGGGTGGGGCAGACCCTCTGTGTCCGGGCAGACGCCGGCGTGCTGAACAGCGGGGCGGTCGACACGAGGACGAAGGAAAAGCCGAGAATGGCTACTCCGACGCGCAACCCCTTGGACCGCACGTCGGGAAGCCTACGACGGCCGTGCGAGCAGATTTACGGCTCCTGGCCCGGCGTGCATGACGCGGCCCGCTATTGCCCGATGAAGGGCCATTGCCGAGCCCTCGCAGGCACCGTCCGGGTCATGCCCCTTTCGGGACGCGGGGCTTGTGGGGCTGGTTCTGGACCGGAGACGGTGGGGACACCTCGGCGATGAACGTGGCACTCTTGGCCCTGTTGGCGCTCGCCACCAGGCGTTCGCACTGCGGGCAGCGTTCGGCGAACGGTGTCTGGTCCCAGGTCCGAAGGGCTTCGGTGGTGTAGGGAAGGCCGCACAGCGTTTTGATGGGCCGGGGGGCGGATTCGGTCACGGCGTGCCACGTGGGCGCGCAGTGACCACCGTGTCGCAGCGACGCCCAGAAGCCCAGGCGTGGCATGTCCTCGATCGCGAGGTGCCTCATGGCATGGACCCCCCCTGCACCCACCCCATCGCCAATGCTACGGGAAGAGATGCTTCGCTACTAGAGCGGGATCCGGGGCCCGGGGCCGGGGTGACGCCCGGGGAGAGTGCCGGCGCGAGAGGATGATGGTTCTTGTCACAGACCCGCCACGACCGACAGCGCACGCCACCGGGCCCCGCCCGCCCGCAGGACAGCCCGTGGCGCAGGGTCTGGGCGCGCCGGGGGCCGCCACCCCGGGCCACCACCATGGCGGGCTGGGCGCTGCTCCCGTTACGGATGTTCCTCGGGGGCACCTTCGTCTTCGCCGGCATGCAGAAGATCGCCAATCCGGGGTTCTTCGACCGGTCCAACCCGACGTCGATCCAGTCGCAGCTCGCCTCGGCGGCCCGCATCAGCCCCATCCACGGGCTGGTGGCGCACCTCGAGCCCCATGCGGTCGCGCTCGGTGTCGTGATCGCCCTGGCCGAGATCGCCGTCGGTGCGGGGACGCTCGCCGGCCTGTGGACGCGGGTGGCGGCGGCGGGCGGCTTGCTCGTGTCGTTCAGCCTTTTCCTGACGGTCAGCTTCCACTCCAGCCCGTACTACACGGGGTCCGACATCGTCTTCGTGTTGGCGTGGACGCCGCTGCTCGTGGCCGGAGCCGGCGGCGTGTTCTCGGTCGACGCCTGGGCGCGCGACCGGGCCCGGGCCCGCAGTGGCGTGGGGCCCGCCATCACGGTCCCCGTCTCCTTCGAGGTCGTGCAGAGGGTGTGCGGGGCCTACGACGCGGGCGCGTGCCGCGCCATGTCGGGCGCGCCGTGCGAGCCCGTCCCGTGCCCGTATCTCCACCAGAGCCCGAGCGCTGCACCGGCCGCCGGGCCCGACGAGATCGACCGTCGCACCTTCACCCAGCAAGGCGTCTTCGCCGCCGCCCTGGCGGGCGTGGCGCTCGCGGGCACGGGCCTGGTGGCGGGACTCGGCAGGCTCGGGGGCAAGTCGAACCGGTCCGGGACGCCGGCGGCGAGCTCGTCGACGTCGCCCACCTCGGGCCCGACGGGGACCACGGGGTCGGGGTCGGGAACGGCGCCGGGCTCGTCGGCGCCCACCACCACGCCGGTATCGAAGCCGGTGGGTGCCCGCATCGCCGCCGCGGCATCCGTGCCGGTAGGTGGATCGTCGACGTTTCAGGACCCACGGTCAGGCGACCCGAGCATCGTGGTGCAGCCTGCAGCCGGGACCTTCGCGGCCTTCGACGCGGTGTGTCCCCACGAAGGCTGCATCGTGGCGTACTCGCCACCGGCGGCGAAGTTCATCTGCCCGTGCCACGGGTCGGAGTTCAACGGGAAGTCGGGCGCCGTGGAACGGGGACCGGCGCCCAGGGGGCTCGGGCGCATCCCGGTCGAGGAGTCCGGCGGAGAGCTCTACGTCACCTGACCGGCCCGGACCGACGTGGGTTGGACCACGTCGGTGAGGTGTGCGGTCAGTTGATGACGGTGCGGAGGCTGTCGGGGACGAAGTCCGGTGCCATGATCAACCGCATGCGCATGACCTCGTCGCAGTGCCGGCAGCGTGTGCCGCGCGGCGTGATGCGGCACGCCATCACACCGGCGAGGTGTGGCATGTCGTAGCCCGCGCACGACTTGCCGTCGAGCTCCTCGGAGCAGTAGGCGATCTCGCCGTCGCGGTGCAGCACGAGGCAACCGTCGCAGATCAACACGCCACCCCCACCTCGCTTCGGCTCTGTCGGTTCGCTTGTGTTCCGGCCCGGGTGCACGCCTCGTGTGCGTGTCAGCTCCGTGTGCCATCTATGGGATCGGCCGAGGCGCGCTCGGGGTGGAACAAGCCATGCACAACGGATTCCCACGACGGGTGGTGGCCACGGTATGCACTACGGGTGACGAAACGATTTGGTTCAGAGGCCGGTTGGTTCAGAGGCCGGTTGGTTCAGGCGGCAGACCGCCGAGGTGGCGGTGCGCTCAGCGTTGCGCCAGGGTGGCGGGCTCCACGGTGACGGGCTCCACGGTGCAGTACGGGCAGTTGTCGCCATCGACGACGCGACACGCGAAGAAACCTCCCCGATGGGGACGGTCCTCACCGGCACATGTGCCCCCTGTGGTCTGTTCGGTGCAGTACGCAACCGTGCCGTCGCGGTGCACCACCAACTGACCGGGGCAACTCTTCATGTCGTGTGTCTCCTCGTGGTCGCTCGGACGGCAAGCGCCTCTGCGACCTCCCCTGCTCCGGCACCACGCGCGGCGGGTTCTGCTACCCGGGATATCGGCGCCGTGAGGGGGTGTCTTGAAGGATTTCGCAACATTCCCCCAACGAGGCCTCCGTCGGCGCGGCTCGGTGCTATCGGAAGTCCCGGGAGGCCTGGACGGGGGCGGGCCCCAGGTCCATCGGGACGATCTTCTCGGCCACGACGCTGACCACCCCGTCGACCCGCTCGATGCGCCCGCGGACCAAAAGGGCCGGTGCACCCCGGGCCACGGGCCGCCACCGCTCCCAGGCGCCGGGGGAGCAGATGACGTTGACCATGCCGGTCTCGTCCTCCAGGTTGAGGAACACGGTGCCCTTGGCGCTCTCGGGCCGCTGGCGGTGGGTGACCACACCCCCCACCAACACCTTGCCGTCGGTCTCGGCCCCCGCCAACCGGCCGGCGGGGATCACCCCCATGGCGTCGAGGCGGGGGCGGGCGAGCTCCACCGCGGTCCTCCCGACGGTGAGGCCGGTGGCCCACATGTCGGCTTCGACCTCCTCGAGTGGTGTGAGGTCGAGAAGCGGCGGCGCCTCCTCCCCGGACACGAGCCCCGGAAGCCGGTCGACGGTGCCGTACGCGAGCGCCCCGGCCGCCCACAGCGTCCGCCGCCTTCCGCGCATGTCGGGGGCGCCGTCGCGCGGCGCCAACCCCTCGAGCGCGCCGGCGGTGGCGAGCGCCTCGAGTTGAGGCCGGCCCGTCCCGGTCCTGCGCACCAGGTCTTCCACCGACGAGTAGGGACCGTTCTCGCCGATGCGTCGGGCCACGGCCTCACCGATCCCGCGCACCGAGGTGAGCCCGAGCCGGACGGCGGGCTGGGGCTCGGAGTCGCCCGCGGCGCCAGCGTGGCCCGGCGCGACCGCGGCGGGGTCGTCGAGCCCCCACTCCAAGGTGGCCCCGACTCCCGACGCGTCGACGTGCGGCCGTCGCACCGTCACGCCGTGGCGCCGGGCGTCGGCCACCAGCGACTGGGGTGACCAGAATCCCATGGGCTGTGCGTTGAGCAGCCCGGCGCAAAACGCCGCGGGGTAGTGCAGTTTCAGCCACGCGCTCGAGTACACGAGGTACGCGAAAGAGACAGCGTGGCTCTCGGGGAAGCCGAAGTTGGCGAAGGCGGCCAACTTGTCCACGATCTCCTGTGCCACCGCGCCGGTGATGCCGCGCTCGGCCATGCCGGCGAAGAGCCGCTCCGACAGGCGCGCCATGCGCGCCCCGGAGCGCTTGGCGCTCATGGCCTGGCGCAGCTCGTCGGCCTCGGCGGGGGTGAACCCCGCCGCGTCGATGGCGATGTGCATGAGCTGCTCCTGGAACAGCGGCACCCCGAGCGTCTTCTCGAGCGCCCGCTTGAGCAACGGGTGCGGGGGGTCGGGCGCTTCGAGCCCCTGTCGGCGCCGGATGTAGGGGTGGACCGACCCTCCCTGGATGGGACCGGGCCGGATGATCGCCACCTCGATCACGAGATCGGCGAAGCAGCGAGGGCGGATGCGGGGGAGCGTGGCCATCTGGGCCCGGCTCTCCACCTGGAACACCCCCACGGTGTCGGCACGGCACAACATGTCGTAGACGGCGTCTTCCTGGTCGAGCAGGGCGAGGTCGACCTCCACGCCGTGCGCGTCGCGGATCAGGTCGACGGTGAGGTGCACCGCCTCGAGCATGCCCAGCCCGAGGAGGTCGAACTTGACGAGACCGGCGGCCGCGCAGTCGTCCTTGTCCCATTGCAGGGCACTGCGGCCCGGATGGCGTGCCCACTCCACCGGGCACACCTCGATGACGGGGCGGTCGCACAGGACCATCCCCCCCGAATGCAGGCCGAGGTGGCGGGGGAAGTCGAGGACGTCGCGCGCCAGGCGTCCGACGAGCGGCGGCAGGGGGCCGCCGCGGTCGAGCGGCTCACCGCGGTCGACGGCTTTCGCCCACGCGTCCACTTCGTCAGGGCTGTGCCCCAGTGCCTTGCCGACGTCCCGGATGGCCGACCGGGCGCGATAGGTGATGACGTTCGCGACCTGTGCCGCGCAGTGGCGGCCGTAACGCTCGTAGACGTAGGCGATGACCTCCTCGCGCCGGCCCGACTCGATGTCGATGTCGATGTCGGGCGGCCCGTCGCGCTCAGGGGAGAGGAACCGCTCGAACAACAACCCCAGGGCCACGGGGTCGGCGCGGGTGATGCCCAGTGCGAAGCAGACGGCGGAGTTGGCGGCCGAGCCCCGGCCCTGGCAGTAGATGTCCTGGCGGCGGCAGAACTCCACGATGTCCCAGACGATGAGGAAGTACCCGGCGTAGCCGAGGGTGCCGATCACCTCGAGCTCGTGGTCGATCTGGGCCCATGCACCGGGCACGCGCTCTGCCGCTCGCGGGCCGTAACGGTCGCCGGCCCCGCGCCCCACCAGCTCTGCCAGCCAGCTGTGCTCGGTGTGCCCGGCGGGCACCCGGCAGTCGGGAAGGCCGGGGGCCACCAGGTGAAGGTCGAAGGCGCACGCGGCGCCGATCTCGGCGGCCTGGGCCACCGCGCCCGGCCACCGGGCGAAGCGGCGCTCCTGCTCGGCCCCCGAGCGGAGGTGGGCGGTGGCCGCGGAGGGGAGCCAGCCGTCGAGCTCGGCCAGCGGCCGCCGGGCCCGGACGGCGGCCAGGGTCGCGGCCAGCGGACGTCGGGCCGGGGTGGCGTAATGGACGTTGTTGGTGGCCACCATGGCCAGGTCCCGGGTGACGGCGAGATGGGCGAGGGCGTCGTTGCGGGCGGTGTCGAGCGGGTCGCCGTGGTCCCAGAGCTCCACGGCCACGTCCTCGGAGCCGAAGGCCTCGACGAGACGGTCGAGCTCGCGGGTGGCCGCAGCGGGGCCCGCCGCGGTGAGCGCGCCGGGGACCGCACCCTTGCGGCAGCCGGTCAGGACGACCCAGTGCCCCCCGTGGCCGTTGCCGCCGTGGTGGCGGGCCAGGTCCTCGAGGATGCAGGTGGGTCGCCCCTTCTCCCCGCCGGCGAGATGGGCCTCGGTGATGACCCTGCTCAGGCGGGCATACCCCTCGGGGTCGCGGGCCAGGACCACCAGGTGGGCCCCGGGCGGGTCGGGAGCACCGGTGCGCCCCCCCGGCCGTCCGCCGTCCACCAGGGTGAGCTCGGCGCCGAAGATCGACGGCAACCCGAGCGCCCGGGCCGTCTCGGCGAAACGGACCACCCCGTAGAGGCCGTCGTGGTCGGTGAGGGCGAGGGCGTCCAGGCCGAGCCGGACCGCCTCCGCGACGAGCTCCTCGGGGTGCGATGCACCGTCGAGGAAGCTGAAATTGGAATGGCAGTGGAGCTCCGCGTAGGGGGCGGCCATGGTGGTGCCCGCCCGTCAGTCGTAGGTGGCTTCGAGCCACCAACCCCCCCGCTCCCGCGTGAGCAGGTGGGCGGTGGTGGCGGTGACGACCTGCATGCGAGCCTGGCGGCGCCGGCCCCGGACCGACCACCACCGCTCGTCGGAGGGCCACGGCCCCGCCCATCCCGTGACCTCGACCCATGCCCCTCCCGCCACCGACATGCGGGCGGGGACGGCAGTGGCGATCCCGCCCCCGGTGACGCCCACGGCCCTGCCGGCATTGTCGACGACCAGGGCGGGCAGAGGCCGGCTGAGGACCACGGCGGGCGCCGGTGGGGGGACCTGTCCCGGCCACGGCCCCCCGGGGGGTGTCCCGTCCCCGGCGCGCCCGCCTCGGTCCTGGCCGCCCTGGCCACGCCCGTCGTGACTCGCGCCCGGGCCTGCGCCGACCCCGACGGTCCTGCCGGGCCCGGTCCAGGGGACGAGCCGGGCGCGCTGGGCCGGACCTCGCCCGCCCTGGAGTCGGCCCCTGACCACGGCTTCCGGACCGAGCAGCCCCTGGACACCGGCCACAGCCCGGGCGGCCCGGGCATCGGCGTCGGACGAGTCCCCCCAGAACCCCGCCTGGCGCGTCACCACGGCGGTGGCCGGTCCGGGGCTGGGACCGGGGAAGACCGGTCCGGGGCTGGCACCGGGGAAGAACAGACGGAAACCGGGCAACTCCCCTTCGGCCCCCCGGGCCACCCGCTGGCAGAGGGCGGCTTCGGCTCCGAAACGGGCGAGCACGTGGGCTCCCGGCAGCGCCGCGAACGCGCCCAGGGTGCGGACCCCCAGCCGGGCGAGCAGGTCGGCGAGCTCCGGGCGGTCGAGGGTGGACAGCGGCCAGGGGACGAGGAAGGAGGGGGTCTCCCCGGCGGGGACGATCACCGGCCCGGTGCCCAGCGCGGCCCGGGCGGCCAGGACGGCGGCGAACAGGCCGTCGGCCACCCCCACGCCGGCCATCGGCCCGGCCACCCCCACGCCGGTCATCGGCCCGGCCACCACGTCGGCGGCCATGCGGGCCAGCGCCTCGTCTCCCCCGAAGTAGCGGGACGGGCCCCGGGTGGGCACGGCGCACACCCCGGGGCGTACCGGGTCGACGCGCGTCGCGAACGCCTCCAGGGCCGCCACCACGGTGCCGAACAGCCGCGCCTCGCGCCCGCGCTCCTGTTCCTCAAGGATGCCGGGGCACCAGATGGCGAGCAGCCGTTCCATCTCCCGCCTCCTCTCTATTGCTTCTCCCACCGGCTATCGCTTCTCCCGCCGGCCCTGTCGCCGGCGGGCCCGTCGTCTCTCACCACCTGCCCCGAAGGGGCCGGGAGCCACAGCCCGACCCGCACCGGCCGGGCCGCGGCGCGCCGGCCGGAGGACAGGACCTCCAGGCGGCGGCCCTGCAGGTGGCCGTGTCCCGCCTCGACTCCCTGCCACGCCCCGGTCTCCACGGTCAGCTGGACATCGGCCCCCTCGGGCCAGTCCCGGGACCCCAGCACCACCAGCACACCCCGGCGCTCGCGGGCCCGGGCGGCCAGCCGCCGGGCCACGCCCGGACGCACCGGACCGGGCGGGCGGACCAGCACGACGTCCATGCCGTCGAGGAGGGTGGCGGCCACCTCGGCCCACGGGGGCCCGGGCCGGGGGACGAGCACGAGGTGCCCGAGGTCGACCCCGAGCTCGGCGAAGGCCACGAGCCCCGGATCGGCCGTGCCCACCGCCGCGCACCACGAGGCGGCCGAGGCGGCGGCGAGGAGGGCGAACCCCAGCGTGGTGCCGCCACCGGGGGGACGTGCCGCGGTGCCCGCCCCGCCGTCCACGACGCCGGGGGTGCCCTCACCGGTGCCGACGGCCACGACGCCTCCCCGCTGCAAGCCTCCCCGGGGGAAGAGCGGGGCGAGGGCGGGGAGCAGAGGCAGGAGCTGGTCCCGGCTCGAGGAGGTGGGCCGGGCCCGGGCGGCCACCGTGGCGCTGACGTGTCCCGACCCGACAGGGCGTTTTCCCTGCTGCCGGGGTATGGACGGGGCCGGGGTGCCGGAGCTGCGGAGGCCCATGATCGGACACTATCGAACATGTGTTCGATGTTCCACAGGGGAATTCCCGGCGCGGTCAGGGACCTCCGGGGCCCAGGTCCCGCCCTGTCCCCGGCACGGGGACGGGGGGCCGGGGACCGTCCCGCCCACCGGGCCCGAGCCCGGCGTCGGGGCCCGGGCGCAGCGCCGCCGAGCGCCACGGCTCGGAGGCGAACCACGGCGTGAGCTGCACCCACCCCATGCGGTTGCGCTCGTCGACCACGAGCGCCATCCCCCTGTGCCCGCGCGCCACCACGTCCACGGGGAGCCGGCGCCGCATGACCGTCGACGTCGTCACCGTCGGCACCTGCCAGGAGGGCTGCGCCCGGGGCCCGAGCACCAGCCGGGACAGCACCGCTCCCACCCCGCCGGGGCTCTGGGCCGGGGCGCTCACCGAGCGCGTGCGCACCTCCTCCTCACCGGCGAGGGAGGAGAGCGCTTCGAGCGTGCGCACGTCGCCGATCCCCGGCAGCACCACGGTGGTCCCGAACAACGACAGGAAGCCGTCGGCGGCCGAGCCCCACCGGCCCCGGGCCTGGGAGAGGTCCTGGAGGCACGCCAGGGTGAGAAGTCCCTGGCCACCGCCCTCGCTCACCATCCCGGGAAGGTCGGGGATGGGGGCGATGTTGGCCACCTCGTCCAGGGCGAGCACGACGGGCGCGCTGCGGGCCCCGGGCCCCGAACCGCCCCCGGTCGGGGCGGACGACCGGGCGTAGGCGGCGGTACGGATGTCGGTGAGCAGGCCCACCACCAGGGGAGCGGCCACGGCCTGGTGCCGGCCGGTGGCACACACATACAGCGTGGCCGACGAGTCGCAGAAGGCCCGGGCGTCGAAGTCGGGGGCCACGGTGCTGGCCAGGGCCGCTTCGCTGCGGTAGGCGCCCAGGACGCCCGACGCCGTCGACCAGATGCCGCTCTGCTCGCGGGGGTCGGTGGCGGCGATGCCCGCCAGGAGGTCGCCGGGACGCACCGCGCCGTTGCGATCGAGGATCGCCAACGCCGGTGCCGCGTTGCGCCGGTCGACCCACGACAACACGGTGGCGAGGTCCACCCCGTCGAGGGCGGCCGCGTGGAGCGTGGGTGCGAGGAGGGCCTCGGCGCGCTCGGTCCAGTGGTCCGCACCCACCACCGAAGCCCCGTCGCGCGCGCCGGCTCCGGGTCGCGCCGCGCCCACGAGGCTCCTGGCGACGAGCAACGCGTCGTCCCACGAGCGGCAGCTCTCCACCGGCGACCATCGCACCCGTTCCACGCCGCGCGGGGCTTCGACCGTGCCGCTCGGGTCGTACAACAGGCACGGTCCCACCGTGCCACGCGCGTGCGCGGTGGCCTGCAGGACATCGGGCTTGGTCGAGGTGGACACCACCGCTCCCGACGCGCCGAGCACGGTGGGCACGACGATCGACGACGTCTTGCCCGAGCGCGGTGGTCCGAGCACGAGCACGGCCTGTTCGGTCCCCGCCCATGCCGGGCCGAGCGCTCCCGCACCCAGGTACACCCCTGCACCGGCGGCACCGACGGCGGCGCGGATCGCCGCCAGCCTGTCGTCGTGTCGTGCCTCTCTGCCACTGTGCGCGGCGCGGCCCGTCGCGTCGCGGTCCCACTCAGGCACGGGCGGAAACGCTTCGCGTCGCGAAACGTTGGCAGGCGGGACCGGGTTCACACCGTCTCCGGGCGAAAGCTCGGCTCGCCTTGTCGGACCCGCAACGTTCCGGGAATGCCGAGCAGCGCGTACGGATCGGTGCCGTCGAGCACCTCGCGGCGGGATTCCACGTGCATCTTTTTGAGACGCACGATCCGCCCGATGTGGGGACCGAGCGTGACAGCCACCTCGAGGTGGAGCTCGCCGTCGTCATCGACCTCCGCGTCGACGACGATGACGTCATAGGTGTCGTCAGGCAGGACCGGCATGGCCAAAAATCCTTGCAAATTCAGCGTTTCCCGTCCAGAGGCGATCGTGCGGATCCGCATCCGACGCGACCGCGACGACCGAGTTGCGGTGCCATGCGCGACGCGCAACGGCGCGTGATCTCGCTCGGCTCCTTGCTCGCGACCTCGCGCCGGTGCGCGCTCCGCGTGGCGCGCGATCACGCAAATGCTTGCTTTTGTCGCGAAAACCTTCTTTGATTGGTGAGATTGCATTTCCCGGAGGAGGTGCGGTGAACAAGTCGGGACTGATCGACGCGGTCTGCAAGACGACGTCGTTGGCGAAGCGCGATGCCGAAGAAGCGGTGAACGCGCTCGTCCATGTGGTCTCGAAAGAGGTTCGGTCGGGTCGTCGTGTCGTGGTCGCGGGCTTTGGGAGCTTCAATCCCACGCACCGTGGTGCTCGCATGGGGCGTAATCCACGCACGGGAGCGCCGGTGAGCATCCCGGCGTCCCGTGGTGTGCGCTTCGCGGCGAGCGGGATGTTCAAGGACGTCCTGAACGGCAAGGCGTCGCCTCCGGCGCTCAAGGTGTCCCCGTCCCCGGCGAAGAAGCCGAACCGGACGGCTGCGAAGAAGGCCACGACGAAGACGAAGACGGCCACGAAGACAGTCGCCAGCAAGGCCACGAAGAAGTCGACCAAGAAGGCGGTCACGAGGACCGCCGGACGGGCTACGAAAAAGGTCGTCGGGCGCGCCCCGGTCAGAAAGACGACGCGCGCCCCGGCGAGGAAAGCAGCAAGGAAATCGGCCAGAAAGGCCGCCGGGCGAGCCCCGGCGAGGAAAGCAATAAAGCGATCGGCCAAGAAGGCCGTTAGGAGGGCGTAGAGCATGGCAGTCAAGCGGGCAAGAAAGACCGCAAAGCGGGCGCCGGCACGGAAGGCCGCCAAGCGCACCACGGCTCGGAAGGCCGTGAAGCGGGCTCCGGCACGGAAGGCCGTGAAGCGGACGACCAAGAAGCGGGCGACCGCCAAGAAGGCTACGAAGCGGGCTCCGGCACGCAAAGTAGCGAAGCGGACCCGCAAGGTCGCCAAGCGTCGGGCTCCCGCCAAGAAGGCCGCCAAGCGCGCTCCGGCTCGCAAGGCAGCCAAGCGGACGACCAAGAAGCGGGCGACCGCCAAGAAGGCTACGAAGCGGGCCCCGGCTCGCAAGGCAGCCAAGCGGACGACCAAGAAGCGGGCGACCGCCAAGAAGGCTACGAAGCGGGCCCCGGCTCGCAAGGCAGCCAAGCGTCGTCCCGCCAAGAAGGCGGCGGCGGCTCCCAAGCGGACCGCCACCCGTCGGGTCACGCGTCGGGCCCCGGCTCGCCGGCGGACCAGCAAGTAGACCAACACCGTCCGGCCGGGTCCTCCCGGCGGTCGGATCGGTCCCCCCGGGCTCGTCCCGGCACCGGGACCAGACTCACAGAGATACAAGACTCACAGAGATACAGAGGAGGGGCCCTGCGGGGCCCCTCCTCTGCTACCTGGGCCCGGACGGCCCCATGCCGGCAGGGATGTCGCCGGGGACGTCGACGTCCCAGGTGAGCTCGGGGTCCCGGACCACCCGGCAGGGGAGGCCCAGGCGCTGCGCCTCGGCCCGGTGCTGTGCGAAGGAGCCGGGCCCGTAGTGGAAGCCGAACCCCGCGCCGGTGGGGACGCACACCACGTTGGTGCCGTCGTCGCGGCGGTCGGGGACCAGGGTCACGCCACCGAACCCGGCCAGCTGTGCCACCTCGTGGGCGAAAGGCAGGTCCGCGTGGGCCACGAGCACTTCGGACGCCCCCGCGGCGCCGAGCCGTTCGACGCCCGCCTCGACCGCCCCGTTGAGCCCGCGCCCGGGCTCGGGGAGCACCAGGGCACCGCGCTGCGCCGCCCACTGCGCCACCTCGGCGTCGTCGCACACCACGGCGACGGGCAACGGGCCCGCGGCGGCGAGGACACGGGCTGCCATCTCCCGGGCCAGAGCTTCGCGCCCGGGGGCGTCGAGGGTGGGGGCGAGGCGCGCCTTGGCCGCGCCGAAGGCTTTCACGGGGACGAGCACCACGCAGCCCGTCAGGGGGGGCAGGCGCACCGGCGCTGCGGTCACGCGGCCAGTGTATGGGCGCCGCCCACCGGCGGTACCAGGTCGTAGGGTTTGGCGGTGCTCGACAAGGTCGCGGTCATCGGCGCCGGCTCGTGGGGCACGACCGTGGCCTCCATCGCGGCCCGAGCGGCGCCGACCGTGCTGTGGGCGCGCCGGCCGGCGCTCGCCGAGCACCTCGGGACGGCGCACGAGAACCCCGACTACCTCCCCGGCGTCGCCCTGCCCGCCGCCCTGGCGGCCACGGCGTCGCTCGAAGAGGCCGTGGCCGGCAGCGCCCTGGTGGTGATGGCCGTGCCCTCGCACGGGTTTCGTGCCGTGCTCGCCGAGGTGTCGCGCCACGTTCCGGCGGGCACCGCCGTCCTGTCGTTGGCGAAGGGGCTCGAACAGGGCTCGCACAAGCGCATGACCGAGGTGATCGCCGACGTGCTCCCGGGCCACTGTGCCGGCGTGCTCACCGGGCCGAACCTCGCACGCGAGATCGTGGCGGGACAGCCGGCCGCCACGGTCGTAGCCATGACCGACGAAGCCGTGTCGAGGTCCGTCCAGGAGCTGCTGGGCACCAAGACGTTCCGCGTGTACACCAATCCCGACGTCGTCGGGTGCGAGATGGCGGGCGCCACCAAGAACGTCCTCGCCATCGCGGCCGGAATCCTCCAGGGCCTGGGGCTGGGCGACTCCTCGCTCGCCGCCCTGGTGACCCGCGGCCTGGCCGAGCTGGGACGCCTCGGCGTCGCCATGGGGGGTGAGCGCATCACGATCGCGGGGTTGGCGGGAGTGGGCGATCTCGTGGCGACGTGCACCAGCTCGCTGAGCCGGAACCGCATGGTGGGCGAGCAATTGGGACGGGGCCGTTCCCTGGGCGAGATCATGGCGGAGATGCGCATGGTGGCCGAAGGGGTGAAGACGGCGCGGCCGCTGCTCGAGGTCGCCGCCGCCCACGGCGTGGAGATGCCTATCGGGGAGCAGGTGGCAGCCGTCCTCGAGGGGGCCACCTCCCCGTCCGAGGCCATCCTCGCCTTGATGTCGCGCTCGGCGAAGCCGGAGTTCGACGGGCTCGAGACGTGAGCGCCACTCCGCCGCCCTCGCCCTCGACGCACGAGCAGGCCCTCGAGCGGGTGCGCGCCTTCCTGCGCGCCCATGGGACGCCCGAGGAGGAGATCGCCGAGGCCGAGGACCGGGACGTGCTCGACCTCCTCGTGGCGGACAGGGCACTCATTCCCGCCGAGCGCCGCTACACGCAGTCCGAGGTGTCGAAGATGACGGGGATGGACCCCGAGCTCACCCGCCGCTTCTGGCGGGCGCTGGGCTTCGCCGACGCCGGGCCCGACGAGCGCATGTTCACCGAGCTCGACGTCGAAGCGCTCGTGACGCTGCGGTCGATGATGGACCTCGGCGTCGCGGACGTCGACACCAGCCTGCAGTTCGCCCGGGTCATCGGGTCCTCCATGGCGCGCATCGCCGAGGCCGAGGCGTCACCGGCGGTGCGGGGGATGGCCGTGGGCCCCGCCGGCGACGCGGTGGACGCGGCCGACCGGTTCGCGCAGCTCGCCGACCACACGCTGCCCGCCCTGGCGCGGCTGCTCGAGTTCGCGTGGCGCCGGCATGTACAGGCGGCGGTGCGCCGGTCCATGTTCCAGCGCAGCCGCGACCACAGCGGCACCCTCCCTGTCCTGGCGGTCGGTTTCGCCGACATGGTGGGCTTCACCACGCTCAGCCAGCAGCTCTCGGAGCAGGAGCTGGCCGCGGTCGTGGCCCGCTTCGAAGAGGTCGCCTACGAGACTGTGACCGCGGGCGGGGGCCGCGTCGTGAAGATGATCGGCGACGAGGCCATGTTCGTGGCGGACTCCGCCCTCGAGGCGGCGCGCATCGGCCTCGCCCTGGCCGAGGCCTACGCGGATGACGAGCTCCTCTCCGACGTGCGGGTGGCGATGTCCATCGGGCCCGTCCTCATCCAGGACGGGGACTACTACGGGCCGGTCGTCAACCTGGCCAGTCGCGTCGTGAACATGGCGGCACCGGGGGCCGTGATCGTGACCGACGAATTCCATGCCGCCATGGAGTCGGCCCTGGCGGTCGCCGAGTCGGGAGAGGCGTCGCCCGACGGCGAGTCGGCTGAGGCGCGAAGCGCACCCGGAGAAGCCGAATTCCAGTTCGGGATGCTGCGCCCGCGCCGGGTGAAGGACCTCGGTCGGATCCAGCTGTGGGTGCTGCACCGCCCCGGCACCGAGCCCGTGGCCCTGGACCGCCGGCTCGGCGGGCGGTGGGAGCGTCTGGCCGACGTGCTCGAGGACCTCGACGAGCTGCGCGAGAAGGGCGAGCGCTTGATCGCGGGGGCGAGGTCAGGCGGGGGAGCGGAAGGTGGCGATCCCGAAGGGCCGGAGCTCGAATGAGCCGTCGAACGGCTCGAGGGTGCGGCCGCGCAGATCGACGAGCCAGCCCGAGCGGGCCCCCACGCCGACGGTCGTCGGCCGGTCGGTCGGGTTGAACACCCGCACCTCGAGCATCCCCGCCTGGCGCTGCACGGCGGACACCTCCGCTCCGCTCACCTCGAGCGCGCTCCCTGAGGCGGGACGCCATCCGCCCCCCGCCGCGTAGACGACCTCGAGAGGGAGGAAGGCGTCGTCCACCAGGGCGTAAGGGTCGTCGCACCCGATGCACAGCGCATAGCGCGCCTCGATTGTGCGCCCCCGCAGCTGCAAGCCCTCGACGGGCGTGAGGGGCCCCGCCGGCAGCGGGCGATAGGCCATGCCGAGCCGCGACAGCATCCCCGTCGAGCGCAGCAGCGTGAGTGCCATCGTCCGGGCCCGGCGGTCGGACGGCTCCCCTTCGATGTCCACCAGCTCGTACTCGAGGAGGCCCTCGTGGGCGACGGTGAGGCCACCGGCGGACACGAACCGCCGCGACGGGAAGGTGGGGAGGCCGAATTCGTCGGGCCTGCCCTCGGTGTCGAGGCCCCGGTGCACGACGGCGAAGGCGCACTCGGCGTCGGAGCCCGCCGCCGGTTCGGGCAGGGGCAGGTGTACCCGCAGCCGATGGTCCGAGGCCGGGTTGACGAAGCGGGTGGTCACCCGCACGGCGCGCTCGTCGGCGCGCACGTCGATCTCGGTGGTCACGTCGACGCTGACCTCGCCGGTGCGGGCACGGGTGAAGCCGTCCACGTGGTCGGGCCAGGTGTAGCGCGCCGTCACGGCGGTCACGGCCCGCACGGGCCCCCGGTCGGTGACCGACACCGTCACGCTGTCGGGGGAGTCGACGATACGGTCGCCGGCGGGGGGCGAGTAGTTGTAGGAGTCGCCGTGGTCGCCGCCGTCGACGAGCTTGCCCAACCCGGCCAGGGCGTCGACGGCGAAGGTCCCGTCGGCGCGGTCGACGGTCACGGTGACGAGCCCGTTGGCCATGACCACGGGCCCCTCGGCGCCGTCGTCGACGGTCACCGGGTGCGCGAGCACGGCGGGCTCGAGGGCCTTGTGGCCGAACCCGGGCACGTCGGCCACCCGCACCAGGACGCGGCGCACCGGCGGCTGGTCGATCCGGATGCGCACGGTCGCGTCGGGCCGGGCTCCGAGCCGTGTGTAGAGGTCCTGCTTGATCGACGCGATGGGCACGTCGAAGCGCTCTTCGTTCCCGAAGGCGATGGTGATGTCGATGGCGGCGTCGTCCTCCTCGACGCGCACGTCCTGGATCCAGGTGTGGGCGTCGACCTGGCTGCCGTTGGGCATCATGCCGAGGATGGTGCGCACCGTGGCGGCGTCCAGGGTCAGGGGGCCCAGTCCCCGGGGGATCCCGAAGGCGCCGGGCTCCTCGGGCAACGCCTGGCCGACGTCGGGCACCTCCTCGCCGGTCACGACGAACTCCACCAGCCCGCTGCGCGCCCGTGCCGAGGGGTTGACGACGGTGGGGCCGGCCTCCGCCAGCGACCGCGACAGCGCCTCGAGCGCCTGGTCGCCCAATCCGTCGGCGATGCGGTACGCCTCGGCGTAGCGGACGAGCACGGCGTCGACGACCTCGTCGACGGAGCACGCGCACGAGGAGTCGTGAGCGGCGTTGCGCACCATCTCGCGCCACGCCAGTTCCAGCAGGCGCTGCGGCCAGCGCTCCGCCGGCACGTACAGGGCGCTCAGGGGCTCGGCCCGCCGCTCGAGGGCCCGCTCGGCGCGCGCCGCGGCCTGCTTCACGTCCACGCGGTTCGACGCCACCCCCATGAGGATGTCCGCCCTGGCCCCCGAGCGCAGCTCCCCCTTCCACGTGCGCAGGCCGTCGGTGGGGGCGCCGGCCAGGTAGTCGGCGAGCGCGGTGACCTCGAGCACGTAGTCGTCTTGGAGCGCGTTCGCCTCGGCCACCACTCGCCCCAGCCACGGCTGGGGCTTCTGGTGGTCGGTGCCGTTCATGAACAACATGCCGTCGATCAGGAAGTCGCCGATCTCGGTCTCGTGGTCGGCGATCCGGTGCACGAGGGCTTTGGCGTCGTCGGGGATGGCGGCTCCGTTGCCGTACCCGGTCGGCAGGTACTCGGCACGCACCGACGAGCCGTCGGGCGCCTCCCACACGAAGGCGCTGCGGTCCACGGCCTTGGGCACGCCCCTCCACACCACGGCGTGCTCGAACCCGGCCAGCCGCAGGATCTGGGGCATCTGGGCGATGTGGCCGAACATGTCGGGCAGATAGCCCACCTCCATGCCCCCGCCGAAAGCGGCGCCGCGCAGCATCCCGGACTGCAGGTCCCGCACGATGGTCTCCCCCGAGACGAGGAACTCGTCCATGAGGATGTACCACGGGCCCATCGACAGCCTCCCCGCCGCCGCCAGGGCGCGGACGCGGCCCTCGTTCTCGGGCCGCACCTCCAGGTAGTCGTCCACCACGGCCATCTGGCCGTCGAGGAGGAACCGGGCGTAGGAGGGGTCGCCCTCGAGCAGGGGGATGAGCTCGTCGAGCATCCGCACCAGGCGCAGGCGGAAGCTCTGGTAGGGCTCGTACCACTCCCGGTCCCAGTGCGTGTGCGGGACGATGGCAACGTGTCTCGGTCGGTGCGGGGTCACGAACCGAGATTATCGACCGGGGGTGGGGTCGGGATGGCCGTCCCCGGGGGCTACCGTGTCCCGCCGTGCAACCCCGCCCCTGGCGAGCGCACCTCCCGGCCGGGTCGGACCTGCAGGTCGAGGACCTGACCGCCCGGCACAGCCTGCCCCGGGCGTGGGCCCGGACGTGGGCACGGGACCCCGGCGCGCCGCTGCTCCTCGATGCTTCGGGTGCCGCTTCGGACGCGTCCGGCACCTGGTGCCGGGCGGGCGAGCTCGACGAGATGACGAGGGCCGGCGCCGCGGAGCTGGGGCGCCTCGGGCTCGGGAGGGGCGACCGCTTGCTGTGGAGCACGGCGTCGTCGATCCCCGCCGTGGTCGCCAACATCGCCGCCCTGCGGGCAGGGCTCGTGGTCGTCCCCGTGAACCCCTCCTACACCGAACGCGAGATCGCCCACGTCGTCGGTGACGTGCGCCCGGCCGCGGCGATCGTCGACGACCCCGACCGGGCCGCGGTCGTGGTGCGGGCCGCGAGCGGTGCCATCGTGGTGGCCACGCCCGACCTGCAGGTCGTCGGGGGCGGGGAGCGCTCGGGCGGGGAGCGCTCGGGTGGGGAGCGCTCGGGTGGGGAGCGCTCGGGTGGGAGGGCCGGTGACGCGGTGCTCGACGCCGCCGAGCCGAGGGACGCCGCGCTCATCGCCTACACGTCGGGGACCACAGGGGCCCCCAAGGGAGCGGTCCTGACGCACGCCAACCTGCTCGCCAACAGCGAGTCGGTCGCCGTGACGTGGCGATGGACCGCGGAGGACCGCCTCGTCCACGCCCTTCCCGTCTTCCACGGGCACGGGCTGTGCGTGGCGCTGTACACGTCGCTGCTCGTCGGCGGGTCGGTGGTGCTGCTCCCTCGCTTCGACGTCGATGCCGTGCTCGACACCTGCGCCGCGCACCGGGCGACGATGTTCTTCGGTGTCCCGACCATGTACCACCGGCTGGCGGGGTCGAGCAGGGTGGGGGAGCTGGCGCGACTGCGCCTGGCGGTCTCGGGTTCGGCCGCCCTGAGCGCCGAGCTGCACCGCGCCATCGCCGCGTCGGGCGGGATCGAGGTGCTCGAACGGTACGGGATGACCGAGACGCTCATGACCCTCTCCAACCCGTACGAAGGTGAGCGCCGGCCCGGCACGGTGGGATTCCCGTTCCCGGGAGTCGAGGCCGAGGTGGGCGGCGCGATCGAGGGTGGCGGGGTCGACGGTGGCGAGGTGCGGGTGCGTGGTCCCGCCGTGTTCTCGGGGTACTGGGAGCGACCCGCCGCGACGTCGGCGAGCTTCGTACGGGGATGGTTCTGCACCGGCGACCTCGGTGTCGTCGAGGACGGCTACGTCCGCCTTCTCGGCCGCTCAACGGACGTGATCATCTCCGGCGGGTTCAACGTGTACCCCGCCGAGGTCGAGGACGTCCTGCTCGGCCACCCGTCGGTGGCCGAGGTCGCCGTCACCGGTGTGCCCTCCGAGGAATGGGGCGAGGTCGTCTGCGCCTGGGTCGTCCCCGACGGCGTGTCGCGTCCCGACGTCGAGGCGCTTCTCACCTACGCGGCACAGCGTCTCGCTCCGTACAAGCGCCCGCGTCGTTTGCATGTCGTCGACTCGTTGCCGCGCAACTCCATGGGCAAGGTGCTTCGGTCGGAGTTGCGGTGAGCGCGCTAGGTTGCCACCCGTGCGCATCGTCTTCGGCACGGACGAGGACACGCCTCTGACGGCAGGGGTCGTGTCCGACCTGCGGGCGCGGGGCCACGACGTCGAGCAGGTGGCGAAGGGTGCCGAGTGGCCCGAGGTGGGACGCGCCGTGGGCCGGGCCGTGTCCGGGGGCGACGCCGAGCGTGGCGTCGTGTGCTGCTGGACCGGCACCGGGGTCGCCATGGCCGCCAACAAGATCCCCGGCGCACGTGCTGCGTTGTGCACCGACGCGGCCACGGCCGAGGGGGCCCGGCGCTGGAACGACGCGAACGTCCTGGCCTTCGGTCTGCGCCTCACGTCGGAGGAGCTGGCGCGCGAGATGATCGACGCGTTTCTCGCCACCGACCCCGACGAGTCCGAGCTCCCCGCCGTTTCCAGGGTCGAGGGACCCGTGGGCTAGCGTGCCCTCATGACGACGTTTCTCATGCTCTCGACCCTCGGGCCCGAGGGGATGGCGACGCTGCGGCAGAACCCCCAGCGCCTGAAAGAGGTCAACGGCGAGGTCGAGGCGATGGGCGCGCGTGTCGTGGCCCAGTGGGCGTTGCTCGGCCAGTACGACTTCGCCACCATCCTCGAGGCCCCCGACGAAAAGGTCGTCACACGGGTGGCGGTCGCTCTCGGTGCGCGCGGCACCCTCAAGACCAAGACGCTCATCGCTGTCCCGATCGAGGACTTCATCGAGACGGTGGGCACGACGTAGGCCGTGGGCTCGCCGTCGCAGCGCCGACGGAGCGCCAGCCGACTACCGGCTCAATACCACCAGAGGCCCTGCTTGCGACGCTCGGACCTGATGTCCTCGCTCGGGAAGACGTCGGGGAGGACGCTGTCGTCGGACAGGCGCCGGACGCGGTACCCGCCCTGGACCCGCTCCGCGATCTCGAAACCGTGGCTCCACGAGCCCACGAAGCGATTGCGCACGTCGACCGGCGTGCCCTCGGAGAGTTGTGTTTCGGGCATGTCGGTGGCGAGGTCCACCAGGCCGTTGGTCATGGGGGGGACCTCCTGTCGTGGCCGCAACGGTTCCCATGATGAGCGCTCGGACCTCGCACGACAAGGGGTCGACGGACAACTTGCGGCCAATGCACCGGCATCGGCGGTGACCCCGTGACGGCTCCCCGGGTTCCTCAGCGACGCGCCGTGACGGAGAAACCGCGGCGCCGGGCCGCGCCGGCCCGGCCCGGCCTGTCCCACGAGCGCAGTTTGTGGGGTGCGGGCCACCGGGTGGTGGCGGGCATCGACGAGGTGGGTCGCGGGGCCTGGGCCGGGCCGCTCAGCGTGGGGGTGGCGGTGCTGTGCGAGTCGCCGGCTCGGATCCCGAGGGGACTGCGGGATTCCAAGCAGCTCACCGAGGAGGTGCGAGAGGCGATCTTCGACAAAGTGGCGGCGTGGTGCGCCGGCTGGGCCGTGGGCCACGCCGGTCCTGAGGAGTGCGACCGCCTGGGCATGACCGCCGCGCTCCGCCTGGCGACGCGCCGCGCCCTGGCACAGCTGTCTCCCGATCTCGTTCCCGACGCGGTTGTCCTCGACGGCACCTTCGACTTCGTGAGCCCTCCGCAGGCGCCGCAGCTCTTCGATGCCGACGGGTCGGTCGAGCCCACGGCGGTGCGCGACGTTCGCGTCGGGACCGGGGTCGGGGAGGGTGTGCGCGGCGGGATGCGAGACCCTGTTTGGTGCCCTCCGGTGGAGACGGTGGTGGGCGGCGACGCCCGCTGTGCGTCGGTGGCGGCCGCGTCGGTGCTCGCCAAAGTGACGCGTGACCGGATCATGCGGGCGACGGCGGACTCCTATCCCGCCTTCGACTTCGAGCGGAACAAGGGGTACCCGTCACCTGCGCACCAGCGCGCCCTGTGCGGGTACGGGCTGAGCGCGGTGCACCGCCGCTCGTGGGCGTTCGTCGATGCCCTGCCCTGGGAGCTCACGTCGTGGCCCGGGGACTACCGAGCCCGCAGCTCACGCCTTGGCGGCGGGCTCCTTGGGCAGTCCGAGGACCCGCTCGCCGATGATGTTGTGGAGGACCTCGTCGGTTCCTCCCGCGATCCGCATCCCGGGCAGACCCAACAGGAACTGCGACCAGGCGTAGGTGCCCCACTCGCCTGAGTCGGCGATGAGCTTGGGGCCGAGCACGGACGACAGCAGTTCGGTCATGCGACGCATGTTCATGGTCAGCGACAGCTTGGCGATCGACATCTCGGGTCCCGGCGCCTGGCCACCCGCCACCCGGGCCATGGCGCGCAGGTTGGTGTAATTCGCCACTCGCCCGTGGATGAAGATGTCGGCGACCTGCTGGCGGACCAGGGGATCGGCCGCCTTGCCGTGGTGCCTCACCAGCTCGATGAGACGAGGCGTGCTCAGGTTGCCGTTCCCCGACGACATGCTGCCCCCGCCGATGGCCGCCCGCTCGTTCATCAGGGTGGTGAGGGCGACCGACCATCCGCCGTTGACGTCGCCCAGGCGGTGGGAGTCCGGCACGCGCACCTCGGTGAAGAACACCTCGTTGAACGACGCGCCCCCGGTCATCTGCCTCAGGGGACGAATCTCCACACCGGGCGCACGCATGTCCACGACGAAGCCGGTGAGGCCCTTGTGCTTGGGCGCGTCGGGATCCGTACGGCAGATGATCTCGCCGATGTCGGAGAGATGCGCACCCGAGGTCCACACCTTCTGCCCGGTCACCACCCACTCGTCCCCGTCGCGCATCGCCTTGGTCTGCACTCCCGCCAGGTCGCTCCCCGCGCCGGGCTCGCTGAACAGCTGGCACGCCACGATGTCGCCGCGCCACAGCGATTTCAGGTAGCGGTCCTTCACCTCGTTGGTGGCATGGGCCAGGATCGTGGGGGCCACCATGCCGAGGCCGATGCCGTACGCCGTCATGGGCGGGGTGTCGAAACGGGCCTCCAGGGTGTCGTAGAGCCGCTGGTGGTCGCGCGTGAGGCCCCGACCGCCGTACTCGACCGGGCCGCTGATCCAGCTGAACCCGGCGTCGAAGCGCCGCTGCGCCCACGCCCGGGCCGCCTCGAGCTCGGCGTGCTCCTCTTCGGGGGTGCGCTCGGGGAGCAGCGAGACCTGGTCCGTCCCTTCCCCCCAGGCCTGCTCCACCTCGACACGGGGCTCGGCGTTCGCCTCGAGGAACGCCAGTGCCGCCTTCTCGAATTCCGCTTCGGGGACTGTGTCGGCCATCGGGCTCTCTTTCACTCCGTCACTCGTACTTCGTCGGTCGGCATTTCGTCCGTCCGGTCGGCATTTCGTCCGGTCGTCATTTCGTCCGGCCGGTTTTTCATCGCTCCCGTCGTCCCCACCGTCCGGGGTGGCCTCACGACTCTGAGGCGCCGCCCGGGTGGGCTTTCCAGCGTACCGAGAGGCCTTGAATCGCCGCCAAACGGAATGGTGAGGTAGCTGGTGCGGTAGAACAGCCTTGATGGCTTACGTGCTCGCTGTCATGGCGGCATTCGCCAACGCGTTGACGAGCGTCCTGCAACGGATGGGGGTGGAGACTGCCCCCGAGGACACGAACCTCAAGCTCAGCCTGCTCCGCTACGCGTTGCGCCGCACGGTGTGGATCGCCGGCTTCCTGGTCATGATCGCGGCGTTCCTCTTGCAATTCCTCGCCCTGCACTTCGGGCACCTGACCACCGTCCAGCCCATCCTGACCCTGGAGCTGCCCTTCCTCGTCGCCATCCTGGGGATCTGGTTCCGCCAGCCTCTCACCTGGAAGGAGTGGGTGGGCGCCGTCTCGGCGGCAGGCGGGCTGGCGGCCTTCCTGGCGCTGTCGGCTCCGAGCGGGGGCAATCAGACCCCCGGGCTCGACGACTGGGGGATCGTGACGGTGGCGGTGATCGCCGGGTGCTCGCTCGCCGTGCTCCTCACCCGGGTGGGCTCACCGGCGTGGCGCGCCGCGTGGTTCGGTGTCGCCGGTGCCATCGCCTTCGCCTTCACCGCGGCGCTCATCAAGACGATGAACGACGAGATCACCCGGGGTTGGAGCCACGTCTTTTTGAGCTGGCCGCCCTACGCCATGGCAGGGGCCGGCCTGGTGGGGATGTTCCTGGCCCAGAACGCCTTCCACGTCGGCCCGGTGACCGCGTCGCAGTCCGCGCTCGTGATCGTCGACCCGCTGGTGTCGATCGCCATCGGGATCGGGCTCTTCGGCGACCACGTGCAGACCGGCGGCGGCAGGCTCGTCGGTGAGATCCTGGCCATGATGGTGCTGTCCGCCGGTGTGCTCTCGCTGACACGGTCGCCGCTGGTCGTCCACGTGAAGAGCGAAGAACAAGATGACGCGGACATGCTGGGCGCGCGCCGGCGTGGCGGGCCCGGGACCGCCTGGGAGTCGGGGTGAGCCCCGAGCCGTCTTCGCGTGCGGCCAAGGGCGCTCGGCGCCGGGCGGAGGAGAAAACCAGGGGGAACAGCGATCGGGCGGCCGCCGAGACGGCGCTGCCCGCCTCTCCTGTGGCGTCGGTGGTCCCCTCCGTCCCTGTCGGGACCGCCACCGCCGGGACCGCCACCGCCGGGACCGCATCCGCCGAGACCTACGACCCGTGGGCGACCGTCCTCGAGCGGATCGACGACGCCGCGGCCCTGGTCGGACTCGACCCCGACGTCCATCGCGTCCTCCGGTTGCCCGACAGAGTGCTCGAGGTGGCGGTGCCCGTGCGCATGGACGACGGCCATGTGGAGGTGTTCCTGGGGTGGCGCATCCACCACAACACCGCACGGGGCCCCGCCAAGGGTGGCATCCGCTTTCATCCGAAGCTCCAGGCCGCGGAGGTGGCCGCGCTGGCCGCCGACATGACGCTCAAGACGGCCGTCGTCGACATCCCCTTCGGCGGTGCCAAGGGGGGTGTCCGTTGCGATCCGCGTCAGCTTTCGGCGGCCGAGCTCGAGCGGCTCACCCGCCGCTACACGTTCCAGATCGCGCCGCTGCTCGGCCCCGACCGTGACATCCCGGCACCCGACGTCAACACCGATGAGCGGGTCATGGCCTGGCTTCTCGACACCCTCGACATGCTCCAGGGTCGGTCGCTTCCCGAGGTCGTGACGGGCAAGCCCCTCTCGGTCGGAGGGATGCGCCTGCACACCGGGGCGACGGCCTCCGGTGTGGTGCGCTGCGTGCGGGCTGTCTTCTCGGCCCTCGACATGCCGGTCGCCGGGGCGCGCGCCGTGGTCCAGGGGTTCGGCAAGGTGGGTGGACCGCTCGGCTTTCTCCTCTCGTCGGCAGGGATGCGGGTGGTGGCGGTGTGCGACGTCGGTGGTGCCGTGTTCAACCCCGGCGGGCTCGAGCTGAGCCTGCTGGCCGATCATGTCTCGTCCGTGGGTTCGGTGGCGGGGTTCGAAGGTGGAGAGGAGATCTCCTCCTCGGACCTGTGGGCCGTCGAGGCCGAGTTGGCGGTGCCGGCCGCGCTCGAGGGGGCCATCGACGAATCGGGGGCGCGCCGCATGGGAGCGCGTGTCGTGGTCGAGGCGGCCAACGGTCCCACGACCCCGGAAGCCGACCGCGTCCTCGCCGAGCGGGGGATCACCGTGGTCCCCGACATCCTCGCCAACGCCGGCGGGGTGACGGCCTCGTACTTCGAGTGGGCGCAGTCGCGCCAGGGCTATGCCTGGGACGAGGAGCTCGTCGCCACTCGGCTGGCCAGGACGATCGACGACGCCTTCGCAGACGTCTGGGCGCATGCCCGGGACCTCGGCGTCACCATGCGCCGCGCTGCCGGGGTGGTGGCGGTCGAGCGGCTGGCGGGGGCGATCACGGCCAGAGGCCTGTTCCCCTGATCAAGCTGTTTCGCTGATCCCCGGGTTCTTTCGGCGCTGATCACCGGTGCTGACCACCGGTGCTGATCACCAGCCTCGGTCGATCCACTCCTGGAGATGGGGTTGCTCAGTGCCGATCGTGGTGTCGACTCCGTGGCCCGGGAGCACGATCGTGTCGGGGCCGAAGCGGGAGAAGAGCCGGTTCTCGATGGATCGGATGATGGTGGGAAAGTCGCCGCCCGGGAACTTGGTCGCACCGGGCCCACCCGGGAAGAGCGTGTCACCGCTGAAGAGCAGTTGGGTTCCCTCCACCCAGAAGCACATGGACCCTGCCGTGTGCCCGGGCGTGGCGATCGTCCGCAGCCGCAGGTCGCCGACCTCGATGACCGAGTCGTCCTCGAGGAGGAGGTCGTAGGAGGGGAGCATGGCGGCGTCCTCGGGAGTCACCGAGACCTCGTACCCGGCCTCGCGCACCGCCGGTACGGCCTGGATGTGGTCCCAGTGCCCGTGGGTCTCGATGACCTTGCGAACCCCGAGGTCACGGCACATCTCGAGCAGCCGCTCGTGCTCGTTGGCGGCGTCGATGAGCACGGCGTCCCCGGTTCTCTTGCTCCGGATCACGTAGACGTTGTTGTCCATGGGACCGACCACGACCCTGTGGACCTCGAGCAGGCTGTCTTCGTAGTGGGGCATCGTCCCTCCCGGGATGGGGCCGTCGTGGTCCGTACCTTACGCGCAGCGCCGATCGCTTCCCGCTACGAGAACGACGAGGCTGACAACCTCCTCGCCTCGGCCGGCGTGAGAGCTGGTAGACCCGTGAACCAGGCGAGGAGGGTGCGGGCCGTGGCCGAGGCGGTGCGATTCGAGGAGGCCTTCCCCGACCTGTACCGGCTCGCATACCGAGTGTCGTTCCGGGTGCTGGGGGACAGGGGTGATGCCGAAGATGTCGCTCAGGAGACCCTGGCACGCACGCACGTGCGCTGGGCGCGGCTCCGGGACAGCCCGCACGGCTGGGTGGTGACGGTCTCCACCAACCTCGCCATCGACCGGCTCAGGCGGCGCAGCCGCGCCACCGAGTCGCGGAGCGAGCCGGTCGCCCTCGTCGAGGCGCACCTGTCGGAGCGCATCGACATCGCCCGCGCGCTGCGGCGTCTGCCGCGGCGCCAACGCGAGGTCGTGGTGCTGCGCTACCTGGCCGACTGGCCCGAGCTCGAGGTTGCCGACGCGCTGGGCTGTTCGGCCGGCACGGTCAAGAGCCATGCGTCGCGCGGACTTGCGCAGCTCCGTCACCAGCTCGAGGAGAAAGGTGTTCGAGGAGGACACGATGTTCGAGCATCTGGATGACCCCTCGCCGCCCGAGCCCTCGGCCCGCACCCTGGGGGCCGTGCTGGCCCGCGCCGCCCGCCTGCGCCGCCGGCGCGTGGCCTCGGCTCTCGGTGTCGTGGCCCTGGGCGCGTTGTCCCTGGGGGTCCTGGTCGGACTGGTCGCGTCCGGCCCCAGCGCGTCGCAGACCTTCGCCGCGTTCGACTCCCAGACCGGGCTGTTGGCCGTCGGCACCCCGGTCCCGTCCACCGATCTGGCGTCGGTCGTGTTCGTCGGTCAATGGCGCGGATTCGCGCTGGTCGTCCACAGTGCCCAGACGGTGCTGGCCGCCTCCACCGACGGTGGGGAATCCTGGTCGGTGGCGGACCCCAGCCTGCCGGTGGGCTTCCCCGCCCAGTTCGAGTTCTCCGACGCCGTCCACGGATACCTGTGGGGAGGCCCTCCGTCGCCTTCGGGGACCGTCCCCTTGTGGGTCACCTCCGACGGCGGGCGGACCTGGACGCGCGCCGGGGTGGGTCCGGTCGTCTCCGACGTGAGCGCCATCGGCCCGGACGTGTGGGCCGTCGTGGGGACGTGCCCCATCAGCGCCTCGGCCAGGCCCTCGTGCCCCGTTTCGGTCGAGATCTCCACGGACAACGGCCAGACTTGGTCGCTTGCCGGCGCCGCCCCTCCGTTGACGGAGAACCCGGAGGTGTCGGTGAGCGACGAGAACATCGAGTTGGCCCGTATCACCCGCACCAGGGCCTACGTGCTCAGCTTCGCGTCCCGGGCCGGCGCCCCCGACACCGCGGGCTACCTCACCTACACCTCGGACGCGGGCCTGACGTGGACGTCCCGTCCTGACCCGTGCCCCTCGTACTTCGACTTCGGCGAGCAGATCGCCGCGTCGGGGACCGACGACCTGTGGATGGTGTGCGCCTCCCAGGCCAGTGCGGGCGCACAGGCCAAGGCTCTGTACCGGTCGAGCGACGGCGGACTGCAATGGGTCCTGGCGGCCGCGGCCAACGTCCCGGTGCTGACCGGCGGCAGGTCTCTTCCATCCGCGGGTGGCCTCCCGGTCGGGGGATACGTCACGCCCTACTCGCTGGGCCACGAGAACCTGGCCGTCCTGACGTCCCGGAATGCCTGGCTCTTCCCCGACCGCTCGGGTGTGTTCCAGACGACCGACGGCGGGCGGACCTGGGGAGTCGTGACGGGGCTGGCGAAGGCGGGCCTCGTCGACGGCGGGAGCGGAAACGTCGTGTTCGTCGACGCCACGCACGGTTGGGTGTGCGAAGCCGGCTCCGGGTTGTGGCGCACCACGGACGGGAGGGACTGGCAGCGCCTCGGGCAGTGAGGCGCGTCGGGCGCGGTTCGGCCAGTTCGGTCTGTTCGGCCCCATCGGCCTGTCGGCGACGCGCGCCGTGTGGGCGCACCGGATGTTATTGACATATTGGTCAACAACACTCGGCGTCTGGTAGACAACGGGCGTCAGCAGTCGGCGAGCACGGACGCCCTGGCTCTTCCCACCCGATTCGGCACGGGCCGGGCCCGGCATCGGCACGACCGGCCCGTGACCAGCCACGAGAGCCTTCCGAGGGCCCGACGAGGGGGACCGAGAGTCATGAACTTCGCCTTCAGCGAGGAGCAGGAGGAGCTACGGCGATCCGTGCGCCGTTTCCTCGAGGACAAGTCGCCCATCGCCGAGGTGCGGCGCCTCATGGAGACGACCGAGGGTTTCGACCGGGCGGTGTGGGAGCAGATGGCCAACCAGCTCGGCCTGCAGGCGCTGGCGATCCCCGAGGAGTACGGGGGCGTCGGGTTCGGGTACGTCGAGCTGATCGTGGTGTTCGAGGAGATGGGCGCGGCGTTGCTGTGCGCCCCGTACTTCTCCACCGTCGGCCTCGCCGCCAACGCGCTCCTGTCGAGTCAGGACGAGGCGGCCAAGAAGGACCTGTTGCCCGGGATCGCCTCGGGCGAGACCATCGCCACCCTGGCGCTCACCGAGGACAGTGGTCGCTGGGACACCGACGGGATCACGCTCGCCGCCACGCGCCAGGGCGACGAGTGGAAGCTCGACGGCCACAAGATGTTCGTGATCGACGGTCACAACGCGGAGCTCGTGCTCGTTGCGGGTCGGACGGACAAAGGTGTCAGTCTCTTCGCCGTCGAAGGTGACGCAGCGGGGATGACGGCGACACCCCTGGCGACCATGGACCAGACCCGCAAGCAGGCGCGGCTCGAGTTCGCGTCCACGCCCGCCCGCCTCGTGGGTGACGAGGGCGCCGCGGCCCCCGTCCTCTCCCGGACGCTCGACCTCGCCGCGGTGGCGCTCGCCGCCGAGCAGGTCGGTGGTGCGCAACGCTGCCTGGACATGGCCGTCGAGTACGCCAAGACACGCATCCAGTTCGGTCGGCCCATCGGGTCGTTCCAGGCCATCAAACACAAGTGCGCCGACATGCTTCTCGAGGTGGAGTCGGCGAAGTCGGCCGCCTACTACGCGGGGTGGGCTGCCGCCGAGGACTCCGAGGAGCTCCCGGTCGTCGCCAGCCTGGCCAAGTCGTACTGCTCCGAGGCCTTTTTCCACGCCGCCGCGGAGAACATCCAGATCCACGGGGGGATCGGCTTCACGTGGGAGCACGACGCCCACCTCTATTTCAAGCGGGCCAAGTCGTCGGAGCTCATGCTCGGGGACCCCAGCTACCACCGCGAGCTTCTCGCACAGCGGATCGGGATCTGACGCCGGGTCGGCCGTCGCCGCCGTCGGCCCCTCCCCACGACGTTGCCCACGACGTGGGGGAGTGTCGAAGGACCGGCAGGATCCCTGTCCCTGCACGTGGCGCGGGGGACCTCTCCCCGCGGAGCTCAGGCCAACGCACTGGTCGTCTGTCACGGCTTCCCGGTCGAGCGGGACTCGGCCGAGCGGGTGGCGGACACCTTGCCGACGTTGGCGGACCACATCGCCAACGAGACGGGATGGGCCGTCCTGGTCGGATGCCTGCGGGGCGTGGGCGCTTCGGCGGGTGACTTCTCGCTCGGCGGTTGGTACGAGGACCTATCCGCCATCGTCGACCGTGCGGCGGAGATCGCGCAGCGCAGCGGTGTGTGGATCGTCGGATTCGGCACCGGGGGGGCGCTCGGCCTGTGCGTGGCCGCGCAGGACACGCGGGTGCGGGGGGTGGCCTGTTTCGGCTCGCCGGCTACCTTCGCCGACTGGGAGAACGACGGGACGGGCATGGTCGAGTACGCCCGGAGGGTCGGCGCCATACGCTCTGCGGGCTTTCCCGCCGACCGACGGCAGTGGGGGGAGGCCTTCACCGCGCTGCGGCCCGTCGAGGCCGCGGCCGAGTTGTCCCCCCGGCCCCTGCTCGTCGTGCACGGTGCCGACGACGAGGAGGTCCCGGTGGCCGACGGTCGCCGGCTCGCCGAGTCGGCGGGCCCCCGGGCGGAGCTGAGGATCTTGGCCGGAGCAGGTCACCGGTTGCGCGCCGACCCCCGGGCCGTCGCCCTGCTCTCGGGGTGGCTCGAACGCCAGGGGCCGTGATCGGCCGGAGCGGCCGTGGGTTCAGGCGCCGGCGCCCGGGCCGACGACGTACTGCTCGATCGCAGCGCGCAGGCGCGCCGCGGCGCGCCGGGGTTCGTCGGACTGCGTCAGGTACCGGACGACCACGAAATGACGGGCGCCCGCCGCCGCCATCCACGGGACCGTCTCGGGGGTGACGCCGCCGGTCACGAACACCGGTCGTGGCGCGTTGTCGACCGCGAAGGTGATGTAGCCGGGGCCGGTTCCCGGTCTTCCCGGTTTGGTCGGCGTCGGTGTCACCGGGCCGGCCGACACGTAGTCGACGGGTTCGTCCCGGCTGGCCTCGAGCTCCCCGGGCGCATGGGTGGAGAGGCCGATGACGGCCGTCGGTCCCAGGATGCGACGGGCCAACGCGGGAGGGGCGTCATCCTGGCCCACGTGCACGCCGTCGGCCTCGACTTCGAGCGCGAGGTCGGGGCGGTCGTTCAAGATGAACGGCACGGAGTGCTCCGCACACACTCGGGCGACGATCCGGCCTCGTTCGATGAGGGCGCGCGCTTCGAGATGCTTGTCACGCAGCTGCACGACGTCGACGCCGCCGGCGATGCACGAAGCCACGAACGAGGCGAGGTCAGGACGGTCAGCGGTGCAGAGATAGAGGTGCCGGTCGGCGAGCTCTTGTGCTCGGGGGGCGGTCAACGCTTCCCGGCGGGTGCAGCCGATCGCCCGTGCGTCGTCGCCGTGGCCGCTTTCGTGGCTGGTTTCGTGGCCGCTTTCGTGGCTGGTTTCGTGGCCGCCTTGGTGGCTGGTTTCGTGGCCGCCTTGGTGGCCGTTCGCCCAGCTCCGGGGCTGGCACCTGCGTTGTCAGCCGAGGCCTTCGCCTTGTTCGATGCCTTCAGTGCCTGCTTGAACTCTCGCACCTTGCGCAGCGTGTCCGCATCGGTGATGTCCGCTACCGAACGGAAAGAGCCGGGGTCGCTGAACGGAACGCTCACCGACTCCCAGCCCTCGGGCCGGACGCCGAGCTGCTTGCCCAGCAGGGCGACGAAGATCTTGGCCTTCTGTTCGCCGAACCCGGGAAGCTCCTTCACGCGCCGGAACAGCTCGGCACCCGTCGGGGCTCCCTCCCAGATCGCCTCGGTTCGTCCGCCGAAGTGCTCGACCACCAACTTGGCCAGCTCCTGCACTCGCGCCGCCATCGACCCCGGATAGCGGTGAAGCGCAGGCTTGGCCGAGAACGCCGCCGCGAGGGCCTCGGGGTCCATCTGGGCGATCCGCTTGGGCTCGAGCGCCTTACCGAGCCGTCGTTCGAGCTCGCGGGGGCTGGCGAACGCCCACTCCAGGGGAACCTGCTGGTCGAGGACCATGCCGACGAGAAGAGCGAAGGGGCTTCTCGAGAGCAGTGCGTCAGCATCGGGGTCCTGGCTGAGATGAAGTTCCACGGGCAACGAGCGTACCCAGTCGCGGGTGAGCAGGGCGCCAGGTCCAGCCGGCGATCGGGCTCAGTCGCGCTGTGCGATCTGCAGGCGCGGGATCTGCGACATCAGGTCCTTGAGCGAGGCGACCGCGAACTTGCCGTCGCCGACCTCGGCGATCCGTGCCTCTCCCTCGAGCTCCTGACAACCCTCGTAGAACCAGTACGTACGACGTTGGCTGACCGAGGAGCCCGTGCTTCCCGGTGGGTCCGGCAACTGGGCGACTGTGCGGGCATCATGCTTGAGCCAGGCGCGCAGGATGTCGTCGAGCGAGAATGGGCCCGAGAGGCCGTTCTCCGACGCCTCCTTCACGATCGCCGCGAGAATGCCGTTCGCAACGACTGTGACCCATTGATCGGTCTCAGCTCGCATACTTCGAGGCTAATCGCCGAAAACCCCCATTCCGCGCTTCATCCACGAGTTGCCGCGCACGAAGGCGTCCGGTTCGGAAAGCGACCGCAGAACGTGGTGGATCACGTCCTGGTGCCGATTTGTGCCCACGTAGCGTGGTGGCCCGTTCGGCCCGGCTAAAGACGCCGAGCGGGAGTGCCGAAAGCCTGGACATGACCAGCCTCGCAATGTCCGCGGAGTCCGCGCGCCAGCCCACGAGCGAGGACGACGTCGAAAGCGTCTCGTCGGTGGTCGTACAGCTGCTCCGCCGCCCGAGATGGCAGACCCTGGCCGCATGTCGCGGCGAACGTGTGGAGATGTTCATCCCCGACCGGGGCGGTCCGACGGCACGTGCCAAGCAGCTGTGCGCACGTTGCACGGTCCGGGCCGAGTGCCTCCGGTACGCGCTGGCTGTTCCCGATCTCGTCGGATACTGGGCCGGAACGAACGAGCGCGAGCGTCGTCGCCTGCGCGCTTTGAGCCGTCGCGAGAAGGCTCGCAGCTGACCTGACCTCAGCCCCTGGCCTTCTGTCCGGGTACTGTCACGTTGCATGTCGGTGGAACGTCGAGTCGCGCTTGTCACGGGGGCGAGTCGTGGCATCGGCAAGGCATCGGCCATCGCTCTGGCCAATGCAGGTCTGGACGTCGCCATCACTGCCCGCACCATGCGAGAAGGTGAAGCGCCCGACGAATCCGCCTCCACCGGCGGTGAGCCCGTTCCCGGCAGCCTCGAGACCACGGCGCGCGACATCGAAGCCGCCGGCGCGCGTGCCCTCCCGATTCGCGCCGACCTGCTCGATCACGCTTCGCTCCTGGCTGCCACCCAACGTGTCATGGACGAGTGGGGACGGGTGGACGTGCTGGTGAACAACGCCGTCCACACGGGGCCGGGCAGCATGGAGCGGTTCCTCGATCTCGACATCGACCTGGTCGCCACCAAGCTCCAAGCCAACGTCGTGGCTCAGCTCGTGCTGATCAAGTCGGTTCTCCCCGGGATGCTCGAGCGTGGCGAGGGAACCATCATCGACATCACCTCGGCTGTGGCGACGAGCGATCCCCCGGCACCCACCGGGGAGGGGGGATGGGGTCTCGGGTACGCCGTGACCAAGGGGGGATTCCACCGGGTGGCAGGCATTCTCGCCGTCGAGCTCGGACCGGCCGGGATCTTCGTCGTGAACGTCGAGCCCGGATACGTGTTGACCGAGCGGATGGCGCTCGCCCAGCAGCGCCTCGGCCTCGCCGGCCGCTATCCCGGGGCGCCGCCGTCGGTCCCCGGCGCGGTGGTGGCGTGGTTGGCCGGAGGGCCCGGAGGTGTCACACCCGACGAGCGCAGGGCGATGAACGGCACGACCATCTCGGCCCAGCGCTTCGCCCGCGAACGCGGCCTGCACGCCGACTGGCGCCACGGCGGCTGACCGGACGCGACAGCATCGCCGGAGGGGTGCTCAGGTGCCGGTGTCGTCCTGGAAGTCCTCGATGGTCGCACCCATCTGCTTCTCGATCTCCTTGAGGTCGAAGTAGTCGCGCCACCTGGTGACCTGTCCGTCCGCGTCCAGCTCGACCATGGTGCAGCCCTGCATCTCGACGCGGAGTCCGGGCCCGAGCGTGCCGCGCCCCGTCCATTCGAATGCTCCGCCCGTCGGGTCCCCGTGCGACGACGTGACTTCCTGTTGCCAGTCGGGAAACGAGGCGTCGGTGATGTCCTCGACCGACTTGATGTCTGTCGTCGGCGCCGTCACGGGGTCGCTGAAGACCCCCCCGGGAGCGAACAGCTCGCGCAGGCGCACGGTCGCATCGTGACCGAGCGCCGTCTTCAACCTCTTGGTCCAGTCCTCCCAATCCACGCCGGGCCTTCCCCTCCCGCCCGCACCACTGCGGGCACATGCGGCCTCGCGACCGCGGCTTTCAGACGCCCTTCGGACCCGGGCTGGGCTCAGTCCAGCGACGCCCAGAACTCCTCGAGGACCCGTGCGCCGCGAGCCGGGTCCTGGAGCATCCACCAGTGGCCGATCCCCTCGAGCTCCACCAGCTGTGCGCCCGCACGCCGCGCCGCTGCGGCCGCGCCGTCACCCGACAGGAAGGGGTCCTCCGTGGGCACCAGAACGAGCCCCGGTTTCGGGATGTCTCTGAAGTCCGGGCCCCATTCGGTCCCCACCTGCACCGCGGATCGGTAGAGAGCGAGGATGCTCTGCGCCATGACCGGATCGATCCAGCCGGCGAGGGCCACTGCCCGGTCGCCGGGCACGCCGAACATCTCGAAGACCGATCCGCGTTCCTCGGGCGGTGCGGCCAGCTGCTGCTCGAAGAACTGTTCGCCTTCGCCCGGCGTCTGCCAGATCTTGGCGAAGTCGTGCCACTCGAAACCGACGTCACCGATCGCCGCGGCGTCCGTGACCCACGAGCGCACCAGGTCGGGCCGAGTGCTGACGACACGCACGACCAGTCCTCCACCCCAGTCGTGGCCTACGAGGTCGATGGGACCTTGGGGCGCGAGCGCCTCGAGCTCGGAGAGGAGCCACTGCACGTACTCTTCTTTGGTGGCGCCGAACCCCGCCGGTCGGGGGCACCCGAAGCCCGGGAATTGAGGAGTCACGATGTCGCTTCGGCTGAGCTCCGATCGCAGGTGCTCCCAGACGGCGGGCGTCTCGGGGACGCCGTGGACGAGGACGGTGGGCATGCGCTCAGCTTGGCAGCCGGGTGGGCGTCCGCTCAAGAGCGCGAGGGACGTGGGGGTGAGTAGCCTTCGGCCCTTGCGCCTCGGCGTGCTCGTGCTTCCGGAATTTCGCTGGTCGACCGCCCGGGCCCTGTGGCACCGCGTGGAGGAGCTTGGCTTCGACCACGTGTGGACGTACGACCACCTGGCATGGCGCTCTCTGCGCGACTCGACCTGGTTCGGCGCCGTCCCTTTCCTCGCGGCGGGGGCCATCGTGACCGAACGGATACGGCTCGGCACGCTGGTGGCGTCCCCCAATTTCCGGCACCCCGTCCCCTTCGCCCGCGAGCTCGTGACCCTCGACGATCTCTCCGGTGGTCGGATCACCCTGGGGATCGGCGCCGGTGCCGAAGGGTGGGACGCAGTCGTGCTGGGGCAGGGCCCGTCGTCGGCTGCGGAACGTGCCGAGCGCTTCGCCGAGTTCGTCGACCTGCTCGACCGTCTGCTCCGGGAGTCCGAGACCTCTTTCGAGGGGCGGTTCTATTCCGCGCGCGAGGCCCGCACGTATCCCGGCTGTGTTCAGCGACCCCGATTGCCGTTCGCGGTGGCGGGCACCGGTCGTCGGGGGATGCAGCTCGCCGTCACCTACGGTCGAACCTGGGTGACGACGGGCGACCTCGCCATCGGCGATGCACTGCTCGGCGCCGAGAAAGGGGCGCGTGTCGTGCGCGCCCAGATAGCGCGGCTCGACGAGGCATGTTCCGTCGCGGGGCGCGACCCGACCTCGATCGGGCGACTGGTGCTGAGCGGGCCGCGCCTCGATCCCGGGTTGTCGTCGCTCGACGCCTTCGAAGACACGGTGGGTCGCTACGCAGAAGCCGGCGTCACGGACTTCGTGGTCCATTGGCCGCGAGACGGCCGACCGTATGCCGGCGACAGGGCCGTGTTCGAGGGGATCGTCTCGGAATTCGGCACCCGCCGGCCTCCGGAGTGATCCCGACGCCCGGTTCCCCAGTTCGAGCCCGACGCGAGGGGGCGATGCGCTACCGTTCGGGCCGGGTGGGACCCGACGGGCGACCAGAGCTCCGGGTCAGGCGGTCAGGGGGACGGGTCATGTCCATGCCGTACAAAACACGGTCGATGCTCCTCGTCGCGCTCGTCCCGGTGGCGGTGTTGGCCACCGCCTGCAGCTCGAGCCCGAGCACGCCTGTGGCGACGGTCATGGTCGCCTCCGGGGGAGTGACGTGCAGCAACATCACGGGCTCTCTGACGTTCTCGCCCGCGCTCACCGTCAAGGGGGGCACAGCCGAGTCGACGTCGATCACCGTGAACGCGGCCGGGTGCGTCACGTCAGGTTCGAACGTCTCCGCCATCACCAGGGGCACCGGGACCGCCACGCTCACGAGCACCTCGAACTCGTGCGCCGGCCTGCTCAACTCGAGGCCTGTCACCGTCGACATCACGTGGACTCCGGCGGTCGTCCATCCGAGCGTCGTGACCTTCTCGGGATACGGGGGAGCCACCGGGCCGTCGGGTGGCGAAGGCTTCATGCTGCCGAAGTCGGGGGCCACGGCCAAGGTGACCGGCTCCTTCGCCGGCTCCGATCACGGCGCTGGCACGACCGCGACCGCGTTCTCCGGTGAGACGACCACGCAACTGCTCGGCGCGTGCGAGTCGAGCGCCGGCCTGACCTCGATAGCGGTGACCTCGGGGTCCGTGACCCTGAAGTAGGCCCTGAAGTACCCCCCGAGCTGTTGCAACGGTCCGGGGGGTCCTGAGCGTCTTTCAGGTATGGGGCAGGAGGCACCGGCGCCGTTGTCCACCAGTGAGAATGACGCCCGGGATGGCCTCGAGGAGCTGTTTCGCGCCTCGTGGACCGACCTGGTGCGATTGGCGACCTTCTTGACGGGATCGGTGCCGACGGCCGAGGACCTCGTCCAGGACACCTTCGCACGCTTCGGGGCGAGGGCGGATCACCTCGAGGACCCCACGAGGTACCTGCGGACGTCGGTCGTGAACGCGTGCCGCTCCCACCATCGGCGCCGGCTGGTCGAGCTTCGCCATCGTCCGGGTGTCGCCCATCCCGGGGTCGACCATCCGGGTGAGTTGTGGGACGTCCTCGGCCGGCTGTCGGGACGCCAGAGGACGGCGGTGGTGTTGCGTTACTACCTCGACCTCCCCGAGGAGGAGATCGCCACCACCCTGCGGTGCCGTCCTTCGACGGTGCGCAGTCTGGTCCAGCGGGGGTTGGCGCGCATGCGAGAGGAGTTGTCGCCATGACCGGGCCCGACGACGCCACCGAGAGCCGGCTTCGCAAGATGTTCCTCGATGCAGCCGGTGAGATCCATCCCTCGCGTCCCGCGCCGGGGGCGGGAGCGGCGCCATCCCGGGCCCGCCGCGGGGTCGGGTCCCGGCTGAGCCTGGGCCTGGCCCTCTGTGTCGCCGTGGCTGCCGTCGCCGCGCTGGGTGTGCACGTCTGGGGCGGATCGGGCGGGAGCGGGACCCTCCCCGGTGGCGGTGGTGGTGGCGCCGGGGCCCTGCTCACGATCCGGTTCGACGGGTCCGTCGACCTCCTGTCGCCCGGCACCGGCACGGTCCTGCGCACGCTGGTCGGTCCGTCTCCCGTCGACTCTTCGGGCCGGCACCTCACGGACCCTGTTGCGATCACCGCCTCGAAGAGCGACGCGTACATCGCCTATGGCCGGCTCCAATCGACCATCGAGCGCGTCCCGTTGACGGGAGGAAACCTGACATACGTGACCGACGGCATGGACCCCGCGGTGAGCCCCGACGGCACGATGCTCGCCTTCTTCCGGCTCTTCCCCAAGACAAGCCTTGGTCTGAAGGACAACACGGGGGCAGTGGTGGTCCGAAACCTCGCCTCCGGTTCGGAGCGGACCATCGACTCGACGGTGGGCTTCACCATTGTGGAGGGGCTCTCGTGGTCCACCGACGACAATGAGCTGGCACTGACCGGCTTGTTCAACGGATCGGGCACGGGTGACAGTCCGGCCATTGATTCCGAGCTCGGTGTGCAGGTCCTGGCTCTCGACGAGCCGATCTCGGGGACGAATCCGCGTTTCGTCGGGTCACCGACAACGCTCTCTTCGGGGACTTCGACATGGACCGACGGGCAGTTCCTCGCTTCCGGCACCGACCTGGGTGTCCTCGTGAGCAGCCCGGGCGGTGCCTGCCAGGCGGCACCCACCACCGTCGTGTCGGTCGATCCCGCCACCGGGACGACGACGAAGGTGGCCTCGTTCCCCTTCCGTGTGTCCCACGCCATCTTCGATCAGGCCGGGGACCTGGTGGCCTTCGAAAGAGTGTCGCTGCCGCCGGGGGCATGCAACGCTCCCGCGCCGACGAACACCACCACCTCGTCGACGCCGGGGCGCCTCGGTTTCGTGCCCGGCAGCGACACCAACAGCGTCGCCACGGCCGTCCCTTCTCGTTACGACCTCTACAGCTGGGTGGACGGCGCGTCGAGCCGCCTCGCCACCGGGATCGCCGCCGCCACCGTGGTGGACGAGGGCTCCTGATCTGATCGTCACGGGGCGCTTCCGCAGCGCTCCGGGCCGAACTGGTGTCGTTGCCTCCTTCGCTACGCTGGGGGCCCGTGGAGCTCGGCAGGTTGGGTGTCTGGTGGAGCGGGTCGTGGCGCGCAGCCGACAGTGCCACCCTCGAGGTCGCCGCCGAGCTCGAAGACCTCGGTTACACGGCCTTGTGGTCCTCGGGTGGGTACGACCCCGGCCTTTCCCCGCACTTCGAGCGTCTGCTCGCCGCCACGAAGCGCGTGGCGGTCGCCAGCGGCATCGTGAGCATCTGGCGGGCCGCTCCTCGAGACGTCGCCGAGGCGGTGGCAGGCCTCGACGCCCGGTACCCCGGGCGTTTCCTGTTGGGCCTGGGGGCAAGCCATGCCCCTCTGGCCGAGGACTACGCCCGCCCCTACGCGCACATGGTGAGCTACCTCGACGCCCTCGACTCGACCGAGCCGGTGATCGCCCGGGAGAGGCGGGTGATCGCCGCCCTCGGACCGCGCATGTTGGCGCTGGCACGGGAGCGCACCGCCGGCGCCCATCCGTATTTCGTCCCGGCAGAGCACACGGCCCGCGCCCGCGACGTGCTGGGGCAAGGCGCACTCCTGGCTCCCGAGGTGACGGTGGTCCTCGAGGAAGATCCCGGTACGGCGCGCGAGCTGGCGAGGACCTTCACAACCGGCTACCTGACGCTTCCCAACTACACCAACAACCTCCGGTCTCTCGGCTTCACCGACGACGACGTCGCCGGGTCGGGAAGCGACCGCCTGGTCGACGCCGTCGTGTGTTGGGGGAGCCTCGACGCCGTCGCCGCCCACGTTCGCCGGCACTACGAGGCCGGGGCCGACCACGTCTGCGTGCAGGTCGTGTCTGCGTCGCGAGCGTCCTTTCCCCTCGCCGAGTACCGGGAGCTCGCCCCCGCGCTACGGACCATCTGACCGTCATCGCTCTGCCTTGGATCGATGACACCTGACTCAGCGCCGCGCACGCAGTGGCGGGGGCCGATCCACCACACGGAGTTGGGCTCGCTCTACGAGGATGCGTGGGGGCGGGCATTGGGCGAATCTGATCCTATGAGGAGACTGCAGGGTCACAGCCTTGGGTGGGTGACGGCGCGCGATGACGAAGGGCGCCTGGTGGGATTCGTCAATGTCGCATGGGACGGAGCACTCCACGCCTTCCTGCTCGACACCAGTGTCGCCGCAGCGGCTCGGCGGACCGGCATCGGGATGCGACTCGTCGCAACGGCGATCGAATGTGCCCGGGCGGCGGGATGCCAATGGCTCCACGTCGATTTCGAGCCCGAGCTTCGGCCCTTCTACCTCGATGCCTGTGGATTCGAATCGACCGCCGCTGGACTCGTCGACCTCACGGGCACCGTGTAGGCAACACTCGCTGCTGTTCGCACCACTCAGTGGCACCCTTCCATCCGTGCGTGGGCCGGAGGAAGTCGCCCGACAGTCGCCGCTCACGGGCTGGCGGTTGGTAACCTTTGCCGGATCGATCTGCTCGTTGACACCTTCGGACGTCCTGCATGTCGAGCCCTGTGAGGTGGCCGGCCGTCAGTCTGCAGACGGCCCTATTGGAAACGGCACTGGGGCTGCTCGTTGTGGCTGGTATCGCTACGGCGGCGAGTGCAGGTACTGCGGCACCGGGCGACTTGTCGTCGGTCGTCCTGTCCGAGACGCTTCCCGGCTTCGTGCTCAGCGCCCCCGGCCCCAAGAACGGTCCGGTCGACCAGTCGAACCTGAACCTGTTCGGTGGCAACGGTCACGTGAGCGCGACCCTGGCTCAGGACCTGGCCGACGGTGACGCAAGTGGTGAGTACCGGTTCTGGGTCCATCAACCGCTCAACGGCGACGGGGTCGTGATCTCGGCCTTCCAATTCAACAGCGCCAAGAAGGTCGAAGAATTTCTGGGCGATATCGACGCCGGTTACCAACGCGTGGCCGCTGGCACGTTCCCTGTTCCCGCGTTGGTGGGAGCCTTCGGGTATAGCGCCCATGTGTCCGCATCGGGCTCTCCGTCGACGGCGTACGTCGTGACATTCGCCAAGGGAGGCATCGCCTTCGAGGTGCAGGTCATCACCGCCTCGGGCGATCTCACCAACACCGACGCCGTCTCCCTGGCGACGAAGCAGGCTGTCAATGCGCCGGGAGCGTTCCAGAATCCCAACGTGCCGGCGGGTACATCCGATTCGCGCCGGACCGCCGAGATCGTCGGGCTCTCCTTGATCGCGGTGCTCCTGATCGTGATCGCCACGCTCGTCGCATCCCGCGATGGCCGTCGACGTCGACGTCCTACGAACAGCTCGCGCACCGCTCGCCGATCGGGCAGCCGACAGAGGTCGCGCCGATCGAGTGGAGCGCGTCGATCGGGCAGGTCAGAGTGGAGCGCGCCGGGCGGGGCCGTCGGGCCTTTCCGGTACCGGTCCTGCAGTCTCGCCTCTTCCCGAAGCGCGCCCCGACCCGCACAGGTCGCCCGACCAGCTTCCGGAGGTCGGTTGGCATGCGGACCCCGAGCATCTCAGCGAGCAGGCCTATTGGGACGGACAGTCCTGGGTGGCGCGGCGGCGATGGAGCGGCACTGCGTGGGCCGAGGTCCCGATCGACCGGTGAGCCGAGCCTGGTGCGGTGTCGGCGCATCCTCCTCCGGAGATCACGCCATTCCGCCCCACTAGGATCCGCGCCATGGCCGAGGTCTCGCCCGAGATCCCTCCTGGGGTCGTCGAGCATTACGAGGCCACCGAAGAAGGCCGGCGGATCACCGAGGGACTGGGGCGCCTCGAGCTGTTGCGAACCCAGGAGGTCCTTCGGCGCCATCTGCCCGAGGCTCCGCTCGGCATTCTCGACGTCGGCGAGGGGCCTCGACGTCGGCGAGGGGCATCGTGGATCGCGACCTGGCCGAGGGCCGGCATCGCAATCCCAGCGACCGGCCCGAGTGGTTCACGACGGCCTACTTCCATCACCCCGACGAGCTGCGTCAGGAAGCGAAAGCCGCCGGTCTCCAGGTCGTCGAGATCGTCGGGGTCGAGGGGCTCGCCAAGTGGCTCCCACAACTTCAGGCGCGCTTCGACACCGAGCGGGACCGCGACACGATTATGTTCTCGGCCCGCGTCGTCGAGCGCGAGCCGACGCTTCTCGGGCTGAGCGCCCACCTCATCCTGGTGGCCCGGAATGCCTCGTGACCCGGCCGCGGCCCCCACGGACGCGGCCTCGACGGACGATGGCAGTGGTGGCGTGGCGGGACATCCGCGGGCGATGAATCCGGGAGAGATGTCCCGCTCCCGCTGGTCCCTGTGGTCGGAGGATTCCTTCTTGTCGATCGGGTCCAAGGGGTCGGTCCTGTCGATCGGCTCGGTCGGGTCCGCACTTTCGATCGGGTCGATCGGTTCGTTCCTGTCCGCGTTCTCGATCGGGTCGGCCGGTGCACTCGGCTCTGTGCTCTCGGCGTGGTCGCGGTGGTCGGTGATGTCCTACCGGTCGCGCCCCGGCGGTGACGGGCTCGCCCTCGGACGCCGTAGACCGAGGGGCCCAGACGACAGATAGGCGTCCGCAGCGCTCAGTCGGACCAGGGGTCGGCGGAGTCGGCGTCGATCCCGTAGCGGGTGATGGCGTCGGCCACCTCGTCCGCCTTGGCGTCTCCGCTCTCGGCCAGCGCGCTGAGCACCGCCACCGCCACGTGGGCCGCGTCGACCTCGAAGAACCGGCGCAGTGCGGCGCGGGTGTCCGACCGCCCGAACCCGTCGGTCCCGAGTGAGATGAACGGGCGCGTCATCCAGCGCGCCACCTGGTCCGGCACCGCCCGCAGGTAGTCGGTGACGGCCACCACCGGGCCGGCGCCGTCGTCGAGCGCTTTGGTGACGTAGGGCACGGCGCGTTCCGCGTGCGGGTGCAGCCGGTTGGCCCGCTCCACCGCCAGGGCGTCCTCGCGCAGCTCCGTGTAGGAGGTCACCGACCACGCGTCGGCCGACACCCCCCAGTCCGCCGCCAGCAAGTCGCGGGCCTCCATGGCCATCTGCCACATCGGCCCCGAGAAGAGGAGTGTCGCTCGTCTCGGGGTCCCGTTGCGCTTCCCGGCCCTGCCCCCGGCGCCCCCGGCGGCCCCGGCTTTGCCCCCGGCGTCCCCGGCTTTGCCCCCGGCGTCCCCGGCCCGGGCCACCTCGGCCGGCTCGGCGAAGCGGTACATGCCCCGCAGCACACCTGCCCGCACCGTGTCGCCGGCGTCGCCCTCGGGCAGTGGCGGCATGGGGTAGTTCTCGTTGTAGAGCGTCAGGTACCAGAAGCGGTCCTCGGGCTCGGGCCCCATGATCCGGCGTACCGCGTCCTCCATGATCACGCCGATCTCGTAGGCGAAGGCCGGGTCGTAGACGTGGGCGGCGGGGTTCACCGAGGCGAGGAGCGGCGAATGGCCGTCGTCGTGTTGGAGCCCTTCGCCCTGCAAGGTGGTGCGGCCCGCCGTGCAGCCGGCCAGGATGCCCCGTCCCCGGATGTCGCCCAGCAACCACGCCAGGTCGCCGACGCGCTGGAAGCCGAACATGGAGTAGAAGAGGTAGATCGGCAGCATGGGCCGGCCCCACGTGGCGTAGGACGTGGCCAGCGCGATGAACGACGCCATGGCGCCCGCCTCGGTGATGCCCTCCTGGAGGACCTGTCCCTTGCGGTCCTCCGCGTAGCGGAGGATGAGGTCGGAGTCGACCGGTGTGTAGCGCTGGCCCTCGGGTGCGTAGATCTTGGACTCGGCGATGAGCGGCTCCAGGCCGAAGGTGCGGGCCTCGTCGGGGACGATCGGCGCGACGTATCTCCCGAGGACGGGGTCGCGCACCAGGTTGCGCAGCAGCCGGGCGAAGGCCATCGTCGTCGACGCGGCCTGGGTGCCCGAACCGGCGAACATCTCCGAGAACACCTTGGCGTCGGGCAGGGCGTAGGGCGTGACGGGGCGTACCACCCGTGACGGGAGGGGGCCCGCCAGCACCTTGCGCCGTCCCGAGAGGTACTCGTGGGCGGGCGAGCCCTCGGGGGGGCGGTAGTACGGCGGCTGCTCGGCGTCGAGGGCCTCGTCGGGGATCTCCTCTTGGAGATAGAGGCGGTCGCGCAGCGCCAGCAGTTGTGCCTTGGTCATCTTCTTGATCTGGTGGGTGGCGTTGCGCGCCTCGATCTCGGGCCCGAGCGTCCATCCCTTCACCGTCTTGGCGAGAATGACTGTGGGCTGTCCCACCTGCTCCGTCGCGAGCTTGTATGCCGCGTAGAGCTTGCGGTAGTCGTGGCCGCCGCGCGGGAGTGCCTGGAGATCGGCGTCGGAGAGGTGCTCGACGAGTCGGCGCAGACGCGGGTCGGGCCCGAAGAAGTGCTCCCGGATGTAGGCGCCCGTCTCGGTGGCGTACTTCTGGAATTCGCCGTCGGGCGTGTTGTTCATCTTGTCGAGCAGGACCCCGTCGACGTCGCGGGCGAGGAGCTCGTCCCACTTCGAACCCCAGATGACCTTGATCACGTTCCAGCCCGCGCCGCGGAACGTGGCCTCGGCCTCCTGGATGATCTTGCCGTTGCCGCGCACGGGACCGTCGAGGCGCTGCAGGTTGCAATTCACGACGAAGATCAGGTTGTCGAGGTGCTCGCGCCCCGCCACGCCCAGCGCGCCGATCGACTCGACCTCGTCGAGCTCGCCGTCCCCGAGGAAGGCCCAGATGCGGTTGGCCGAGGTGTCGACGATCTCGCGGTGGCGGAGATAGTGCGCCGCGTGGGCCTGGTAGATGGCGCACAGGGGTCCGAGGCCCATCGAGACCGTGGGGTACTCCCAGAAGTCCGAGAGGAGGCGGGGGTGGGGATAGCTAGGCAGGCCTTGGCCCGAGACCTCCTGGCGGAAGCGGTCGAGCTGGTCCTCGCCGAGCCGGCCCTCGACGAAGGCGCGGGCGTAGATGCCGGGGGAGGCGTGGCCCTGGAAGTAGACGAGGTCCCCGAAGCCCCCGTCGGACTTGCCCCGGAAGAAGTGGTTGAACCCGACCTCGTAGAGGGCGGCCGAGCTCGCGTACGTGGCGAGATGGCCTCCGATGCCTTCACTCCGATAGTTGGCGCGGCTCACCATGGCCGCGGCGTTCCAGCGGATATAGGCACGGATGCGCCGCTCGACGTATTCGTCGCCGGGGAACCACGGCTCCTGGTCCCGCGGGATCGTGTTCACGTACGGGGTGGAGACGGTGGCCGGGAAGTCGACCTGGATGGTCCGGGCCCGCTCGAGCAGCTTCATCAGGAGGAAGCGGGCCCGGGTGCGTCCCTGGGCGTCGACCACCGCGTCGAACGAGTCGATCCACTCCGCGGTCTCCTCGGGGTCGATGTCGGGGAGTTGATGCGACATGCCGTCGAAGAGCACTGCTCCATGCTACGGGCGGCCCTTCGGCAAGAGGCCGACACTGCCAGGCAGTTGGGGTCCTCGAGGGTGTGGTGCCGGTCGGTGAAGGTGCCCACGTCGGCCCAACCTCACGGACCTCGGGTATCAGATCCTCCCCACCCACCCCTTGGTCAACGATGTCATCCCAGCGTCCCCGATACACCGCCCGGTGGCACCAGCTTCGAGGCGGGCTGACGCACCAGCGAAATCAGTTGGTGGATCCGTACCGGAGGATGGCGCTCGTGGCCTTGTCGCACGCGGCGCGCCGGTCATAAGGGGCTTCCCGCTCGGCGTCGTCCGCCCGGCGGAGGTCGTTCCCGGCTGCGCGGTGTGTGGCCGGGGAGGGGATCGGGACCGGGGGGCCCGACCAGGGGACGTCAGGAGGAGGGTCGAACGACTCCCGGCCCGAGTCCCGGACCAGCTTGGTCGGCTTGCCCTCGGAGAAGTACCGGTCCTCATGCTGGTGATACGGGTCCCGGTACCAGCCCCGGATGGATGCGGCGGCGGACTGCATGGCGCCAGTTTACCTTAAGTTCACTTTTCGTTCACTAATAGTTAACCTATGGATTGGGTAGGAGAGGTCGCCATTCCCCTCAGTTGTGCCGGTTGGCCAGGGACGACGCGAGCCTCCCCCCACGGCCACCGGGCCGGCGGGCATGCTGGGCCCCGTGGGCGCCCCCGGGACAGAGACCGTCGTGTACACCGATGGCTCGTGCCTGGGGAACCCCGGGCCCGGGGGCTGGGCGTGGGCCGTCCCCGACGGCCCGTTCGCCAGTGGCGCCGAGTTCAAGTCGACCAACCAGCGGATGGAGATCACCGCGGTGGTGCGGGCCCTCGAGGCGATCGGGGGCCCGGTGCACGTCCGCAGCGACTCGACCTACGTGGTCAATTGCTTCCGCGACCGGTGGTGGGAGGGGTGGCGGCGTCGGGGCTGGCGCAACTCGGCGGGAAAGCCGGTCGCCAACCGCGACCTGTGGGAACCCTTGCTGGAATTGGCGCTCGACCCGGGGCGCCCGGTGCGCTTCTCGTGGGTGAAGGGGCATTCGGGCGACGAGATGAACGACCGGGTCGATCTCCTCGCGGTGGAAGCCGCCTCCGCACAGGTCGGCGTTTCCGGCGATCACTTCGTCCCGTAACAGGTCCGTCCCGTAGCATGCGCCGATGGACCTGAACGGCATCTCTGCAGTCATCACCGGTGGCGCGTCCGGCCTGGGCGAGGGCACGGCGCGCAAGCTCACCTCCCTCGGCGTGCGGTGCACGATCTTCGACCGCAACGAGGACGGCGCCAAGAAGGTGGCCGGGGAGATCGGTGCCAACTATGTCGCCGGCGACGTGACCGATCCTGAGGACTGCCAGCGCGCTGTCGACCAGGCGGCGGAGGGGGGCAACCTGCGCATCGCGGTGAACTGCGCCGGCACGGGCTGGGTCGGTCGGGTCATCAACCGCGACAACTCTCCCCATGACCTGAGCGCCTTCAAGTTCATCCAGGACCTCAACGTCGTGGGCACGTTCAACGTCATGACCCGTGCCGCCTCTGCCATGGCGGTGACCGCGCCCCTCGCCGACGGCGAGCGCGGAGTGATCGTCAACACCGCGTCGGTGGCCGCCTTCGACGGGCAGATCGGACAGTTGGCGTACTCGGCCTCGAAGGGCGCGGTGGTGGGGATGACGCTTCCCGCGGCCCGCGACCTGGCCCCGGTGGGGATCAGGGTCGTCACCATCGCCCCGGGCCTGTTCGACACCCCGCTGCTGGGCATGCTTCCCGAGGAGCAGCGCAACGCGCTGGGCCAGTCGGTGCTGTTCCCCAAGAAGTTGGGCCAGCCCATCCAGTACGGGGAGCTGGTCGCCCACATCGCGCAGAACAGCTACCTCAACGGGGAAGTGATCCGCCTCGACGGCGGCATCCGCATGCCCCCCAAGTGAGTACGCCCCTCAGATGAGCACGCCCCCGAGCACCGGTCCACGCCCGTGAAGTACGTCGACGTCGCCGGGGCCAGGATGTCGGCCATCGGACTGGGGACGTGGCAGTTCGGCTCGACGGAGTGGGGGTACGGGGCCGAGTACTCCGAGCACGAGGCGGCTGCCATCGTGCACCGGGCGCTGGATGTCGGCATCACGCTCTTCGACACCGCCGAGATCTACGGTTTCGGCCGCTCCGAGCGGATTCTGGGCAAGGCGCTCGAGGGCCGGCGCGACGAGGCGTTCGTGGCCTCCAAGATCTTCCCGGTGCTGCCGGTCGGGCCGGTGGTGCTCCAACGTGCCCGTGCGAGCGTGCGCCGGCTGGGGATCGACGCCCTCGACCTGTACCAGCTCCACCAGCCCAATCCCGTGGTGCCGCTGTCCTCGACGATGCCCGCCTTCGCGCAGCTGCTCGACGAAGGGATCGTGCGCCACGTGGGGGTCTCGAATTACTCGCTGGCGCGCTGGGAGGCGGCGGAAGGCGCGTTGGGGCGGCCGGTGTTGTCGAACCAGGTCCGTTACAACCTGGTGGACCGTCGCCCCGAGAAGGACCTGCTGCCGTGGGCACAGGCCCATGACCGGTTGATCATCGCCTACAGCCCGTTGGCGCAGGGGCTCCTGTCGGGACGCTACGACGCCGAGCACCGCCCGAGCGGCATCGTGCGCACGGCGTCGCCCGCGTTCCATCCCGAGAACCTGCGGCGCGCCGCTCCCATGCTGGACGTGCTGCGCCAGGTGGCCGAGGCGCATCACGTCACGCCATCCCAGGTGGCGCTGGCGTGGTTGATCCGCCGGCCGAACGTGGTCGTGATCCCGGGGGCGAGCTCGGCCGCGCAGGTCGAGGTGAACGCAGCCGCGGCCGACATCGAGCTCACCGACGAAGAAGATCGTGCGTTGGTGGCGGCGTCGGACGCGTTCCATCCGGTGGGAGCGGGGCAGCTCTGGCCCGACCTGATCCGGGAGCGGCTCTCGGGGTTCCTCGGTCGCGTGACGGGTGGCTCCGGCCCCACAGCTCCGTAGGCCGTCGGGGCCGACCGGTGCGGTACTGGACGGTGGACGAGGCCCGGGCCTACCTCCCGCGGCTCCGCCTCCTCCTGGGCGTGATCCGGCGGGCGTCGCACCTGGCCGTGTCGGCACGGGGTAACGGGCACGCCACCCTTCCGGGCGCACCGCGCCCGGCGGGACCGACCCGGAGCACCGTCGCTCCCGCGCCCGCCGCGCCGCCCGACCCATCCGACGCGCCCGATCCCGCCATCCCTCCGGAGGCGCCGGAGCCGGCGGTGTCCTTCGACGTCAAAGAGGCGCTCGAGGAGCTCGAGGAGCAAGGCATCGTCCTGCGCGACGTCGATCGCGGGCTGATCGACTTCCCCGCATTGCACGCGGGGCGCGAGGTGCTGCTGTGTTGGCAGCTCGGTGAGGACGATCTGGAGTGGTGGCACTTTCCCGAGGACGGCTTCGCCGGCCGCCGACCCCTGCCGCTGCCTCCCGATCCCTGACGACCCGGCCGCGCCCCGCTTCGGTCCCGCCACGCCCTCCGGTCCAGCTCCGGGTGTCGGTGCTTCGCCCTAGGCTGGATCGAGGAAGCCCTTCCTCCCACGACCTTTCCCCCCGACCATCCCCCGGACGACAACCGGGACGGAGGTGATCACGATGCCTGAAGTCACCGAATTCGATGTCGTCGTGATCGGAGGCGGGCCCGGGGGCTATGCCACCGCCCTGTACGGGGCGTCCGCCGGCCTCAGCGTGGCCGTCGTCGAGCGCGACAAGGTGGGTGGGACGTGTCTGCACCGGGGGTGTATCCCGGCCAAGGAGTTCCTCGAAACCGCCACCGTGGTGCGCACTGTGGCGGGGGCCAAGGAGTTCGGGGTGCAGGCCGGCCAACCCGTCGTGGACTTCGCCGTCAGCCAGGGCCGCAAGCAGAAGGTCGTCGACCAGCTGTTCAAGGGTCTCGCCGGGCTCATGAAGGGACGCGGGATCGTCACGTTCGACGGCACGGGGACGCTGCTCCCCGGTCACCGCGTCCGCGTCGAGCCCAACCCGAGCCCGGACGGCGCCGGGGGCGCGTTCGAGATCACCGGTCGCAACGTCGTGCTGGCCACCGGGTCTGTCCCGCGCACCATCCCCGGTTTCGAGGTCGACGGTCGGTTGGTGCTCACCTCCGACGAGGTCCTGGCGCTCGAGGCCCTGCCGGCATCGGTAGCGGTGATCGGGGGCGGCGCCATCGGCTGTGAGTTCGCCTCGATGTTCTCGGACCTCGGCTGCCAGGTGACGGTGCTCGAGGCCCTGCCCTCGTTGCTGACCGGGTGCGACAAGGACGTCGTGGCGGTCGTGGCGCGCTCGTTCCGCAAGCGTGGCATCACGGTGCACACCGGTGTGAAGGTGACCGGCCACTCGCCCAACGGCACCGGGACGACGGTGAGCTTCGGCGACGGGGAGACCGTGACGGTCGACGCCGTCGTGCTGTCGGTCGGCAGGCGCCCGCTCACCGAGGGCCTGCTCGCCGAAGGGACGGGAGTGACCGTCGATGCCCGAGGCTTCGTCACCGTCGACGAGTACCAGCGCACCACGGCCGAGGGGGTCTTCGCCGTCGGCGACGTGGTGGACACCCCCCAGCTGGCCCACGTGGGCTTCGAGGAGGGCATCCTCGCCATCAAGATGATGCTGGGCGAGGCCGCGTTGCCGGTCGACTACTCGCGGGTGCCGTGGGCCATCTACTGCCATCCCGAGGTGGCGTTCGCGGGCCTGACCGAAGCCCAGGCCGGGGAGGCCGGGATCGACGTGGTCGTGAAGAAGGACCCCTTCGGCGGCAACAGCCGGGCTCGGATCGTGGGGGAGACCGACGGTCTCGTCAAGGTGGTCGCCGAGCGCCTCCCCGACGGGAGGGCGGGCCGGATCCTCGGGGTGCACATGGTCGGCCCGTGGGTCACCGAGCAGCTGGGGCAGGGGTACCTCGCCGTGAACTGGGAGGCCACGCCCGAAGAGGTGGGGCAGTTCATCCAGCCGCATCCCACCCTGTCCGAGGCGTTCGGTGAGACAGTGTTGGCCCTCACCGGAAGGGGGTTGCACGTTGGCTGAGGTGACGATGCCCCAGCTCGGCGAGACCGTCACCGAGGGCACGGTCACGAAGTGGCTCAAGTCGGTAGGGGAGGCCGTCGCCCGGGACGAGCCGCTCTTCGAGGTCTCGACCGACAAGGTCGACTCCGAGGTGCCGTCACCCGCCGCGGGGACGTTGGCCGAGATCCGTGTCCAGGAGGGTGAGACCGTCGACGTGGGCACGGTGCTGGCCGTCGTGAGCGGAGATGGCGCGGCCGCCGCTCCCGTAGAGGACTCGGTCGGCGCCCCGGCTGCCCAGGCCGCACCCGCACCCGCACCCGCCCCCGCCGCGCCAAACGCAGCACCCCCACCCCCCGCACCTGCAGCGCCAGCCGCCGCCGCGCCACCGCCCGCCGCGCCACCGCCCGCCGCGCCACCGCCCGCCGCGCCACCGCCCGCCGCGCCGGCTGCGGCTGCACCTCCCGCGCCCGCATCTCCACCTGCCGCCGGCAGTGACGGTCACGGCAGGCGCGCCGCTGACCGGATCCTTTCGCCGGTGGTGCGCCGCCTGCTCGATGACAACGCCATCGACCCGTCGGAGGTCACCGGGACCGGACTCGGTGGCCGGATCACGCGATCGGACGTCCTCGACTTCATCGACCGGCGCCGCAGTGGGGGTGCCCCGGCCTCCGCCCCGGCTTCGGCGCCCATCCCGTCCGCGGCACCTGCGTCGACACCGCCACCCGCTCCCGCCCGGGCGCCCGTCCCGGCGGCCGCCGTGCCCACGGCCGGAAGCGACGAGATCATCCCCTTCACCAACATCCGTCGCCGCACCGCAGAGCACATGGTCCGCTCGAAGGCGACGAGCGCGCACACCCTCGTCGTGCTCGAGGCGGACTACGAGCAGGTGGAGCGGGTCCGGCGTTCGCACGGCGCGCAGTTCCGGGCCGAGGAGGGCTTCGCCCTCACCTACCTCCCCTTCGTCGCCCGGGCGACCGTCGAGGCGCTGCACGAATGGCCGCACCTCAACGCCTCGGTGGGCGATGACTCGCTCATCGTGCACCACGAGTGCAATCTCGGGATCGCCGTGGACCTCGACCACAACGGGCTGATCGTCCCGGTCGTCCGGCGCGCCGAGGAGCTCACCCTGCGGGGGATGGCGCGTCGGATCCGGGAGCTGGCCGACCGGGCCCGGACCAAGAAGCTCAGCGCCGACGACATCTCGGGCGGGACCTTCTCGATCACCAACGCCGGGCCCTTCGGCACCTTCCTCACGGCGCCCATCATCAACCAGCCCCAGGTGGCGATCCTCTCCACCGATGGGGTGAAGCGGCGCCCGACCGTGGTCGTCCAGCCCGACGGCACCGAGGCCATCGCCATCCACTCCATGGGATTGCTCTGCCTGGCGTGGGACCACCGGGCCGTGGACGGGGCCTATGCGGCGGCATTCGTGGCGCGCATCACCGAGCTGCTCGCCACCCACGACTGGGCCACCGAGCTCTGAGCCGGTAGGGGACGGGCGTGTTCCGGGTTCGCTGGCTCGGCCGGGTCCCCTACGCCGAGGCGCACGCGCTGCAGCGCGCCCTGCACGACCGGGGCGGTCACGACCACCTGCTGCTGCTCGAACACCCGCACGTGTTCACCCTCGGGGTGCACGCCGATCGGGCCCACGTCCTCGTCGACCCGGCTGCCGTCGGGGCCGAGCTCGTGGACAGCGATCGCGGCGGCGACGTCACGTACCACGGGCCGGGCCAGCTCGTCGCCTACCCGATCGTCAACGTCCCCACCGCGCCGCGTTCGGTCCCCTGTCACGTGCACGGCATCGAACAGGTCGTGATGGACACGCTCGCCGATCTCGGTGTGCGCGCCGGGCGGCTGGCCGGGTACCCGGGCGTGTGGGTCGAGTCCGAAGGCCCTACGCCCCGCAAGATCTGCGCCATCGGCGTGCGCGTCACGCGGGGGCGCTCGATGCATGGGCTGGCGTTGAACGTGGACCCGGACATGGCGTGGTTCGACCGCATCGTGCCGTGCGGGATCGGAGACAAGGCCGTGACGTCGCTCGCCGCCGAAGGGGTGGACGCGTCCGTGCGCGAGGTCGCCGACCTTCTCGTGGGCCACGCCGTGCGGCATTGGGCTCCGGACGCGCTCTTCGAGCGCCAGGACGTGGCGTGGCCCGAACGGCGCTCCGGGCTCAGTCTCACCGACGAACCGAACCATCGCACCGACGAACCGAACCATGGCGCCGACGAACCGAACCATGGCGCCGACGAACCGAACCATGGCGCCGACGAACCGAACCATGGCGCCGACGAAACGACCCGCTCCGCGGACGCGCCGACGCGCCCCGGCACGTTGCCGGTCAGTGCGCCGCTGGCGGGTCGGGTTCCCGGTGACCGGCTCCGCATCAGGCTTCGCCAGGCGGGCGTCGATCCTGGTGAGGGTCTGCCCAACAGTGCCCGCAAGCCGTCGTGGCTGCGGGTCCCGGCCCGGATGGGCGACGAGTTCCTCGGCCTGCGGCGGACCGTGCGCGACCTCGGGCTGGTTACGGTGTGCGAGGAGGCCGGCTGCCCCAACATCTTCGAGTGCTGGGCCGACGGCACCGCCACGTTCATGATCAACGGTGAGCGCTGCACGCGGTCGTGCGGGTTCTGCCTGGTCGACACCCGCCACCCCGTGGCCCCCGATCCCGACGAGCCGGACCGGGTCGCCGCCGCGGTGGAGCGACTCGGCCTCGCTTATGCGGTTGTCACGGCCGTGGCGCGCGACGACCTGCCCGACGGAGGGGCGTCGGGGTACGCGCAGACGATCCGCGCCATCCGGCGCCGGTGTCCAGTGGCGTCGGTGGAGGTGCTCGTCCCGGACTGCAAGGGCGATCCCCGCTCCCTGGACACGATCTTCGAGGCGCGGCCCGACGTCCTCAACCACAACCTCGAAACCGTGGCGCGCCTCCAGCGTGCCGTGCGGCCTTCGGCCGGCTACGCGCGCAGTCTCGCCGTCCTGGCCCGGGCCAAGAACGCCGGTCTCGTCACGAAGTCGGGGATGATCCTCGGCATGGGGGAGCGCCGCGGCGAGGTGACGGGAGCCCTGGCCGACCTCCGGGCCGTCGGCGTGGACATCGTCACGCTCGGCCAGTACCTGCGGCCCACGGCCGCGCACCTCCCGGTGGCGAGGTGGTGGACACCCGAGGAGTTCGAGTCCCTGCGCGCCGAGGGTGAGGCCATGGGCTTCTCCCACGTTGAGTCGTCCCCCCTGACGCGCTCCAGCTATCACGCCCGGGGCGCCGCCGCAGCAGCCTCCGGGGCCGCCGCCGCAACCGACGCGCCGGCTCCGTGGTGACCACCCCTGTCGTGGCCGACCAGCACGAGGCTCGCCGGGAGCGGCTTCGCCGGGTGCGGACGCGCATGGGCGAGCTCGGGGTCGACGCGCTGCTCTTGAGCCACGGTGCCGACCTACCGTGGCTCACGGGCTACCGGGCCATGCCCCTGGAGCGGCTCACCCTGCTCGTGTTGCCCCGAGACGGCGAAGCGGTGCTCGTCGTTCCTGCGCTCGAGGCGCCGCGCGTGCCCGACACCGGCGGCCTGGTCACGGTGCGCCCCTGGGCCGAGACCGAGGACCCCGTCGCCCTCGCCGCGGCGCTGCTCGGCTCCGCCCGCGCTGCGACCTACGGGATCTCGGACCGCGCCTGGGCACATTCGCTGCTCGGGCTGCAAGCGGCACTCCCCGATGCCCACTTCGAGACGGCCTCGCGTGTGACGTCCCCCCTGCGTGCCGTGAAGGACGACAGTGAGATCGCGGCGCTGCGCGCCGCAGCCCACGCCGCGGACAGTGTGGCGGCGGTGCTCCAGGAGGGCGAGATCCCGCTCGTCGGCCGGCGCGAGATCCAGGTGTCGGAGGCCATCGGCGCCGGCCTGCTGGCGGCGGGGCACCGCCGCGTCAATTTCGCCATCGTGGGCAGCGGCCCCAACGGGGCGAGCCCGCACCACGAGGCCGGCGACCGCGTCATCGGCCCGGGTGACACCGTGGTGTGCGACTTCGGCGGCGAGTACGCGCTGCACGATGACGTCGGCTACTGCTCCGACATCACCCGCACCGTGGCGGTGGGCGATCCCGGCGCCGAGGTGCTCGACTGCTACGCGGTGCTCCTCGCCGCGCAACAGGCCGCCGTGGACGCCGTCGCTCCCGGGGTCACCGCCGAGCACGTCGACGCGGCGGCACGCGACACGATCGCCGAGGCCGGCCTGGGCCAGTACTTCATCCATCGCACCGGGCACGGGATCGGGATCGAGGAGCACGAGGACCCCTATCTGGTGTCGGGAAACGACACCACCCTGGCTGTGGGACACGCCTTTTCGATCGAGCCCGGCATCTACCTGCCGGGCCGGTTCGGCATGCGCCTCGAGGACATCGTGGTGGTGGGCGAGGACGGGGCGATTCCTCTCAACACCGTCGACCACTCCCTCGTGATTCTGGGGTAGCGCCGATGAACGCCGGTGCGCTACCCGCGGTGGAGGTGATCTGAGCAATGGATCTGGGGATCGAGGGCAAGGTGGCGCTGGTGACCGCGTCGTCGCGCGGCCTGGGCCGGGCGAGCGCCGAGGCGATCGCCGCGGAGGGGGCTCGACTCGTGCTGTGCGCACGGGACGAGGGCCCGCTGCGCGACACCGAGCAGGCCATCGCCGCGCAGGGCACGGAGGTCCTGGCCCTGACGGCGGACATGGCCGATCCGGCCACCCCGGAGCGTCTCGTGGCCGCGACCACCGAGCGCTTCGGCGCCCTCGACATCGTGGTGGCCAACTCCGGGGGGCCGCCGCCGGGCAAGGCGCTCGAGCTCGATGATGACGCCATCCGGGCCGCGGTCGAAGGCAATCTGCTGTCGTCGGTGCGCCTGGTACGCAGCGCGCTGCCCTCCATGCGCGCGCGGGGTGGGGGCGATTGTGCTGCATCGCGTCGTACTCCGTCGTCCAACCCATCCCCGGCTTGGCCTTGTCCAACACGGCGCGCAGCGGCTTGCGGGCGTGGGCGAAGACGGCCGCCGCCGATCTCGCCGCCGACGGGACGGGTGTGACGCTCAACCTGGTGTGCCCCGGACCGCACGCCACCGAGCGCATGCGTGAGCTCGGTGGCGCCGGCGGCGCACCCATGGGTGACCCCGCCGACTTCGGGCGTGTGGTCGCCTTCGTGTGCTCCGCCCACGCCGGCTTCGTGAACGGGGCCACCGTCGTCGTCGACGGCGGCGCCACCCTGGCGCTGTGAGCCCTGCGTCAGGTCTCGTGAACCTCTCGTCCGGCCTCGTGAAACCCCTCGTTCGGCATCGTGAACGGTCGTTCGGCCTAGTGAACCCGCCGAGGGAACCTCACTCACCCATGCGAGGTGGGTGGAGCCTCAAGCCGGCGACCGGTGGGAGTCATCGGGCGAGCTCCCGGGGCGGGGGGAGGACGGTCTCGTGCCAAGAGATTCCGCCGTCGTGCGTCGTGAGGAGCGTCGGCACGTTGAAAGGGGTGAAGTGCAGGGTGTCGCCCCCGGCCGCCACGTAGGCGTGGGGGACGGACCTGAACCCGGTCGCCACGCAGAACGTCGCGCTCGGGCACGCGGCAGAGAGGAGCGTGGTGCTCTCGGGCAACGGCGCCCGGTGCCACGTGGCCCCGGCGTCTGTGGTGCGGTACATGACCGTTTGGTTCGGCCCCGGCGGGGCCACGGTGCCGAAGAGCAGGCAGTCGGCGGTATCGGCGCACACCAGATGGTCCAGGTCGAGGGTGGCCAGAAGGGGTGCGGTTGCCGGACTCCAGGTCCTCCCGCCGTCGTCGCTCCGGACCACCATTGAAGGCTGCCCGGTCTGGGTCAACGCCAGAGCGAGGCAGTGCATGGCGTCGGTGCACACTGGGGACCCCAACCCTGAGAGTCCTGCGGGCACGACCGACTGCGTCCAGGTGAGTCCACCGTCGGTCGTGAGCGCGACGAAGGAGGCACCGTAGCGAGACGCGGCCCGTTGTGCTGCGCTGGGACGGGTCAATCCGAGCCTCAGGGATCCCGCCATGACGCATTGGTCCACGACCGGACAGCTCATGGTCCCCTGCACGATGTCGTCGGCAGGCACCAGCCACTGCGGAAGCTGATGTGAGGCCCACGTTCGACCTCCGTCGCTGCTCGTCAACAGCCCGGGAGCGCTGTAGGCGCCGCCGACCCCGCCGATGCTGCTGCTGCCCTCATCGATCCCCGCGCACCACCCGGCCGTGGGGCATGACGACAGCGTCCACGAGCGGTGGCCGCGTGCCAACTGTTGGGCGATGTCCCCGTCGGGGCTGATCGTGAGGTGGGACAGACCCGGCGCCCCGTCGTACTCCGTGACGGTGGCGACGCAGTCGTCGCCGTGGCAGATCGGGAAGATGCCAAAGGGCTCGAATCCGTACAGCGGGGCGGGAAGGAGCCAGCTGTGCCAGCTCCGACCGCCGTCGGCGGTGACGGTGACCTCTCCCTGGGGCTCCGCCGTCTTGTGGTACACGCCGCTCCCGAACAGGGCGCAGACCCGGGCGCTCCCGCACGCTTCGAAGACCGAGGTGCCCGAGGCCGGCTGCTGGGACGTGGTCACGGTCCAGAAGCCGTCTCCGGCCGGGTTGCCCCCGGTCGTGCTCGCGTAGGCCGAGGCGTCGGCGCCCAGGGTGACGGCCAGGGTTCCGCCCAGCGCGAGGGCCATCACCACGGCGAGCACCACGATCCTGCGCCCCGCGGCGCGCACTGCCGCGGCGCCACCGGCGGTTGCGGTCAGCGCCAACAGCCACGCCAGCGTCGCGCCGCCCGCTGTGGCGTCGCTGCTCCACAGCGCTGAGAGCCCGAAGGCGAGTGTCCATCCGACGTCGACGAGCACCACCGACGTCACGCACAGCCGCGCGGTGCGCGTGGTGTCGCGCCACCGCCGGGGCGGGGTCCTCCACAGGGCCCAGGCCGCGATGACGAGGACCACACAGCTGACGGTGGCGGCCAGAATGAACGCGCCGGCCCGGACGATGTCGAAGTGGGGGTGCGCGTAGATCCCGGGCGAGGTCTCTACCGCCTGGGCCAGCCCACTCGCCGGGTTGTCGAAGACCCGGGACAAGGAGATGGCGCCGGACACTGCGAGAGCGACGGCCTCGACCGTGCACACGCATGCCGTCAGCTTCGAAGCGAAGACAAGCGCACCGAAGCCGGCTCCCCGGCCCCGGTCTCGGCGCGACCGGAGCCTCGCCCGGGGCCAAGGGGTCGACTGCTCGGGGATGAGGGTGGCCATGGCCGCTAACCCGGCGTCACCTGGGCGCCTGCCCTCACACGCCCCAGGCGTTCCATCGAGTCATGATCGGCGTCAGGCGCAACAGGCTGTAGGCCCCGTCCGGGCCGACCATCTCAGGTCCGGGCCGACCATCTCAGGTCCGGGCCGACCATCTCAGGTCCGGGCCGACCACGGAGTCGGAACGGGGCCGGGTCAGCCCCCGTGCCCCGGCGGTCAGGCCACGAAGTACTTGGCTTGCGGGTGGTGGCAGATGATGGCGTCGGTGGTCTGCTCGGGGTGCATCTGGAAGCCGTCGCTCACGGTCACGCCGACGCGCTCCCCGCCGACGAGCTCCACCACCTTGGCGTTGTCCTCGAGGTCGGGGCACGCCGGGTACCCCCACGAGTAGCGCCCGCCCCGGTACTGCTGGCGGAACAACCCCGTGAGCGTGGGCCCGTCCTCCGCCGCGAAGCCCCACTCCTCGCGGATGCGCCGGTGCCAGTACTCGGCCAGCGCCTCGGCCATCTCCACTCCGAGACCGTGCAGTTTCAGGTACTCGACATAGTGGTTCTCGGCGTGCAGGCGCCTGGCCTCCGGCGACACCTCCGAGCCCATGGTCACCAGCATGAAGGCGGCGTAGTCGGGCTCGCCGGACTCCACCGACCGGAAGAAGTCGGCGATACACAGCCAGGGCTCTTTCTTCTGGCGCGGGAAGCTGAATCGGGTGAGCTCGGTGGCGCGCGTCTCGTCGGTCCACAGCACGACGTCGTCGCCCTCGGCGTTGGCCGCGTAGTAGCCGTAGGCCACCTGCGGCACCAGCAGGTCCTTGGCCTTGGCCTTGTCCAGCTCCTCGCGCAGCTCCGCGCTGACGCGCTCTTTGAATTCGCCGTCGGACTCGGCGACGCCCTGGTGGTCGCGCTCGGGACGGTACCCCCACTGGTTGCGGAACAGCGCGGTGAGGTTGAGGTATGCCGCGATGTCGTCGAGAGGGATGCCCTTGGCCACCCGGGACCCGAGGAACGGCGGGGTGAAGACGGGGTTGTCGGCCGCCACCGTCGGGGCGCGCGCGGGGGAGCCTCGCCGGCCTCGACCGGCATCTGGGACTTGCGCGGCGGGAGCTTGCGCCCGCCGGGGGCACGCCCGAAGTCGGGGTCCTCCTCGCCGGATTTCTTCATCTCGACGAGGCGGTCCATGGTGCGCAGGCCCTCGAAGGCGTCCTTGCCGTAGAAGAGGCGGCCCTGGTAGACGGCGCGCAGGTCGCGCTCGACGTAGTTGCGCGTGAGGGCGGCCCCGCCGAGCAGTACCGGGATGTGGGCCAGGTTCCGCGAGTTCATCTCCTCGAGGTTCTCGCGCATGATGAGCGTCGACTTCACGAGCAGCCCGCTCATGCCGATGGCGTCGGCGTGGTGGTCCTCGGCGGCCTGGAGCATCTCGCCGATGTTCACCTTGATGCCGAGGTTCACGATCTCGTAGCCGTTGTTGGTCAGGATGATGTCGACGAGGTTCTTGCCGATGTCGTGCACGTCACCCTTGACCGTGGCGAGCACGACCGTGCCCTTGCCGCCCTGGTCGGCCTTCTCCATGTGGGGCTCGAGGTAGGACACGGCCGCCTTCATGGTCTCCGCCGACTGGAGCACGAAGGGCAGCTGCATCTCGCCCGACGCGAACAGCTCCCCCACCGTCTTCATGCCGGCCAGGAGGAAGTCGTTCACGATGGTGAGCGCCTCGTGCCCCGCTCCCAGCGCCTCGGCCAGGTCGTCCTCGAGGCCGTTGCGGTCGCCGTCGATGATGCGCTGCTCGAGGCGTCGCTCGACAGGCCAGCCCGAGCGGTCCTCGGTCACCGCGGCGGTGGCCGACACGCCCTCGAACATGGCCAGCAGCTCCTGCAGGGGGTCGTACCCCTCGTGCCGGCGGTCGTAGATGAGGTCGAGGCACACCTCACGGGCGCGCTCGTCGATCTTCGACAGCGGGATGATGCGCGCCGCGTGGACGATGGCCGCGTCGAGCCCGGCCTCGACGAGCTCGTGCAGGAACATCGAATTGAGGACGTGGCGCGCCGCCGGGCTGAGGCCGAACGACACGTTCGACAGCCCGACGATGGTGAACACCCCGGGGAGCTCGGCCTTGATCCGCCTGGTGCCCTCGAGCGTCTCGATGCCGTCGCGCCGGCTCTCCTCCATGCCCGTCGACAGCGGCAGCACCAGCGGGTCGAAGATCAGGTCCGAGGGCTCGAGCCCGTAGCGCCCGACGGCGATGTCGTGGATGGCCTGCGCGGCGCGTAGCTTCCAGTCGGCGGTGCGGGCCTGGCCCTCGGTGTCGATGCACGTGCACACCACGGCCGCGCCGTACTCGCGCGCCAGGGTGAGGAACTTGTCGAGCCGGGTGCCGGGGTCGTCGCCCTCCTCGAGGTTGACCGAGTTGAGGACGGGCCGGCCCCCGATCCACATGAGGGCGGCCTCGACCACGGGCGCCTCGGTGGAGTCGACCATGAGGGGCACGCTGGCCTGGGTGGCGAGGCGGCTGGCGACCTCGGTCATGTCCGCCACCCCGTCGGCACCGGTGTAGTCGACGCACACGTCGAGGACGTGGGCGCCCTCCTTCACCTGGTCGCGGGCCATGGCCACGGTGGTGTCCCAGTCCGCCTCCAGCATGGCCTCGCGGAACTTCTTCGACCCGTTGGCGTTGGTGCGTTCGCCCACCACCAGGAACGACGTGTCCTGGTGGAACGCCACGTTGCTGTAGATGGACGCCGCCCCGGGCTCGTGCTCGATGGCGGCGGCGGGGCGGGGGGCGGGCACGAGGTCGCGGCAACGCTCGACCACGGCGCGCAGGTGGTCCGGGGTGGTGCCGCAGCACCCGCCGACGATGCTCACCCCGAGCTCGGTGATGAAGCGCTCGAGATGGTCGGCCAGCTGCTCCGGGGTCAGGTCGTAGTGCATCTTGCCGTCCACCACCGAAGGGAGCCCCGCGTTGGGCTGCGTGGACAGCGGCATCCGGGAGTGCTGAGAGAGGTAGCGGACGGCCTCGCCCATCTCGGCCGGGCCCGTGGCGCAGTTGAGCCCGATCACGTCCGGGCGCATGGGGTCGAGCGCACTCAGCGCGGCGCCGATCTCGGTGCCGGGGAGCATCCGGCCCGTGAGCTCGATGGTCACCTGCACCTGGATGGGCACGCGCCGGCCGGCGGCCACCATGGCGCGCTTGGCCGCGTTGATGGCGGCCTTGGCCTGGAGGAGGTCGTAGACCGTCTCGACCATGAGCAGGTCCACGCCGCCTTTCACGAGAGCGGTCGCCTGCTCCTCGTAGGCGTCGCGCAGCTCGAGGTAGGGGATCTGGCCGAGGGTGGGGAACCGGGTGCCGGGGCCGAGGTTCCCCGCCACCCAGCGGGGCCGCCCTCGGGGGTCGGCGGCGGCGGCATCGTCGGCGGCCTCCCGTGCCAGTCGGGCCGCGGTCAGGTTGATCTCCTCCACGCGGTCCTGCAGCCCGTACTCGGCCAGCACGACGCTGAAGGCTCCGAAGGCATTGGTCTCGACGACGTCGACGCCCACGTCGAGGAACGACCGGTGGATCTCCGAGACCACGTCGGGGCGGGTCAGCACGACGGCCTCGCTGCAACCCTCGAGGGCGGGGCCGCCGTAGTCGTCCGCGCTCAGGTCGGCGAGCTGCAGGCTGGTGCCCATGGCGCCGTCGAAGATCACCACCCGTTGCCGGGCGGCCTCGAGATAGGCGGCGCCGCGGGGGTCCATCGGCATGGCGCCGTGCGCCAGCACGGGAGGAGGTGCGGGATGGGGGTCCACGGTCGGGGCCACGATCCGACCAGTCTACGGCCGGTGCCGCGTTCTCTCACCTGGTGAGGTGGTCGGGACGGGCTCCGGTCGGTCTCGGAGCGGCCATTAGCATGCGGCGCTGTGGTGAAGATCTACACACGCAAGGGCGACGACGGCACCACCGGCCTGCTCTACGGGGGCCGCGTCGCCAAGAGCTCGGCGGCCATCGAGGTGAACGGTGCCGTCGACGAAGCCCAGGCCACGCTGGGCCTGGCCCGCGCCGAGGCGGAGCCGGGATCGGAGCTCGATGACCTGTTGTTGGACCTGGAGCGGGACCTGTGGGTGCTCATGGCCGAGCTGGCCACCGCGCCCGAGAACCGTCACAAGCTCACCGCCGGGGCCTCGCTCGTGACCCCCGAGATGGTCGAGCGCGCTCGAGGTCCGCATCGACGCGCTCGACCAGCGCTTCGAGATGCCGACCGAGTTCGTCGTGCCGGGGCAGAACCGCGTCTCGGCTGCGCTGGACGTGGCCCGCACGGTGGTGCGGCGGGCCGAGCGGGGCTTCACCGGAGCAACCTTCACGCCCGACTCACAGGTCGGCCCCTACCTCAACCGGCTGTCGGACCTCCTGTGGACCATGGCGCGCTGGCAGGAGGGCGAGCACGTGGCGGCACGCTCGCTCGGCCGCGCTCCGGGGGGCACGCCGGACCCGGGGGACCGATCGGATTCACGGGGCCGATCGAGCTCGCGGAGCGCACCGTGAGCGCGGCGGTGCCCTTCACGCGCTCCGCCCTCCTGGGGGTGGGCTGGGCCGACGCCGGCGATCCGGGCGCGCTGGCGGACGCGGCCGGTGTCGCGGTGACGGTCGTGGGCGTTCCCGTTCTCGAGACGGCACAGGGTCCGTCGGTGGCGCCGGGTGTCCCCGACGCGGTCGTCGTCGGTGTGGGTGCCCCGGCGGTGATGACCGCGATCGACGGCAACCGGGCGCGCCAACGCGGGTTCACGGGCAAGGCGGGCCAGTCCATGACCGTCGTGGACGTGCCGAGCGGACAGGGCTCGTTGGGAGCGGACGCGCCCGCCGTCGTCTTCGTGGGGTGCGGCAACGGCGAGGTCGGTGCCGGCGGGGACGCGGTGGCCGCCGTGCTCCGGCGTGCGGCCGCGACCCTGGTCCGCGCCGGTGGGAAGAGCGGCGCCGCGCTCCTGGTCGTCCCGACGTCCCTCGCCGACGCGGCCGGCTCGCCGCGGCGTGCCGCCCAGGCGGTCACCGAGGGGGCGGTCCTGGCGGCGTACCGCTTCGTGTCCCACAAGAGCGAGAGCGAGGGGGGTGGGATCGAGCGCTTCGTCGTGGCCGGGGCCGGCCTCGACGCGGCGGAGATCGCCGAAGGGACGCGCCGTGGTCTGGCCGTGGCCGACGCGGTGTGCCTGGCCCGGGACCTCGTCAACGAGCCCCCCAGCTCTCTCACGCCCACGCGCTTCGCCGACGTCGCCGTGGCGCACGCGGCGGGCCGTCCCGGCGTGACGGTCGAAGTGTGGGACGAGGTGCGCATCGCCGAGGAGCGCCTCGGCGGCCTGCTGGGTGTGGCCAGGGGCTCGGCGGAGCCGCCCCGGCTGCTGAAGCTCGCCTACGAGCCCGCCCATCCCGTGACGGTCGACGGCCGCGTGCCGCACGTGGTGCTGGTGGGGAAGGGCATCACGTTCGACTCGGGCGGGCTGTCGCTCAAGACAGCCGATGGCATGGTCACCATGAAGACCGACATGAGCGGGGCGGCGGCGGTGCTGGCGGCGATCTGTACGTGCAGCGAGCTCGATGTCCCGGTGCGGGTGACGGCCATCACGCCCACGACCGAGAACATGCCCGGAGGTCGAGCGACCAAGCCCGGCGACGTCCTCACCATCCGCGACGGGCATACCATCGAGGTGCTCAACACCGACGCCGAGGGTCGCCTGGTGCTCGCCGACGGGCTGACGCTGGCATCGGAGATGCAACCGGACGCCATCATAGACCTTGCGACACTCACCGGCGCATGCGTAGTGGCGCTCGGATCGCAGATTGCCGGGCTGTTCGGCTCCGACGACGCGCTCGTCGATCGTGTGCGCGCCGCGTCGGGTCGGGCCGGTGAAGGGACATGGCCGCTGCCGCTGCCCGACGAGTACCGATCGCACATCGACTCCGAGGTCGCCGACATGAAGAACGTCGGCAAGGCCGGCCAGGCGGGCGCCATCGCGGCCGCCCTGCTCCTCGCCCGGTTCGTCGACGGGGTCCCGTGGGTGCACCTCGACATCGCCGGTCCGGCGCGCTCGGACGAGGACAACGGCATCCTCGCCAAGGGCGGCACCGGCTTCGGGGTGCGGACGCTGCTCGAGCTGCTCGAGGCCTACGGCCCCGAGGGTTGACGGTCCCAACCCCCGAGCGCTGACGGTCTTCAGCCCCGGAGGTTGAACGAGGGTGGGGACGCCGCGCTCAGCAGGCGCGACTCGGGTGCGGGACCCGGCCGTCGCCTTCGTGCATGTCCGCCCAGCGCGCGTCGGCGAGCTGCCCCAGCGCGGCGAGATGTACGCGCTCGCGGTTTCCGAAGCTCCATCCGGGGCGCCCGGCCGCGAGCACGAGGTCCCAGGCAGTGAGGTCGACGAACCCCACGTCGCCACTGCCGTACGCGGCCGCTTCCTGTTCGTTGCCCGCGGCCCGGGCTTCGGCCATCGCCGCCGCCAGCCAGGGTGTCGCCGGAGGCCGGCCCTGGGACGCGATCACGGTGAGCCCCTCGACGTCGAGGACGGCGCTCCACGTCGCGTCGACCTCGGCGCACACCCGGCTCGCCAACGCGCTGAGGACACCGTGCGGCGTACGTTCCTTCAGGATGATGAGCGCGGTGGTGTAGGCCTCGAGGCGGCGGTCATGGCGTCGCCCCGACACCGGCCGGACGTCTTGCAACGACACACCGTCGACCTCGCGCACCTCGCTGAGGAGGAGCGAGAGGTGGTCCTCGTCGGCGAGCTCCACGACGAACTCGTCGACGGCCTTGCCGTCGCGATGTCCCACGACCTCCACCGCGACCAGGTCGCCGCGCACGGCCCCGATCCGGCTGGCCACGGCACCCAGAGCCCCCGGCCTGTCGGGCAACTCCACCCGGAGCAGAAAGGTCGCCACGCTCACAGGGTAGGTCCGTCTCGTGAACGCATGGTTTCGGACGTGCGTCGCCGGCATGAACCGTGAGGTCGGAGGCTCACGTGGAGTGGTGCGCCCGCCCGCCCCGGGCACCCCGGAACGCCCACGCCCACTGGGTGGCTTCGTGGGCGATGGCGGGGTGCACGTGCCACCGGACGAGCTGGAGCTCCACCTCGGGACGTGCCTTCCCCGACGCCAGCAGGCCGAGGGCCAGGCGCCGGGCGTCGCGGCGGGCGTCCTCGAGGACCGGTGAAGACCTCACCGGCACGATCCACGCCGCGTGACTCTGCTGCAGCGAGGCCGGCAGACGGAGCAGGTGCCGCCGCGGCAGCGGCGGGAGCCGCCGCCGCACCGCCAGGGTCATCGGACCTTCGCGCCTCGCCACCTGGAAGGCCACGCAGCGGGCCAGTGCGCGGCGGAACGGGGACTGGCGCCCCGAACGGCCCCCGAGCCCCAGGGCGCGGGCCGTGTCCTCGAGGTCGAGGTCGAAGCCCTCGGGCTGATCGTCGAGCCCGGTGGCGAGGCGGCGTACCAACCATGTGCAGGTGGGGCCGAGAATTCCCAACCAGAACGTCTCGACGTAGAGCGAACGCGGGTCGTACCCCAGCTGGTCGATGACCGGGTCGGGCCACCCCACGACACGGATGGTCTCGACCTCCGCGGGGTCGTCCGCTCGACCGGGCGGGACCTCCCCCGTCGACGCGGGACCGGGGAGAGGGCGGAGCGCGACGGATCGCACGGACGGGACAGGGACGGGAACGACGGTCATGGCTGCTCCAGCTCACGTTGGCGGGGGTCGACGGGCGCCAGGTGGGCGATCGGCGACGGGGACGGGCGCAGCGTCGCCCGCCCGCCTCGCCGGTGACCTTGCCGGCGACCGCCCGCCGTCCTCGCCGACGCCCCACGTCGCTTCGTGGGGCGGGGGCGCGCAAGGTCAGCGGGCCCCTGCGGCCTGGGCCTCGGCCCACGTGTAGGTGTACGCGGGGGTTCCCGAGACGAGCGCCAGCAACACGGCGTCACTGGTCCACGGGCTGTCGGAGGCCACCGTGGACTCGGCGGCTCCCATGACGAGGACGCCGTGCGACGATGCCACCTGCGACGCGCTGAACCCGAGCTCGTTGTCGCGATGCCCCCAGCACGACGAGGGGTCACCCGGAGTGCAGTCGATGTCTCCGGACCCGGGCCCGTCGTCGTACATCCAGTCGTAGTTCGACCCCAGCGGGCCCGCGGCCTCGGCCCAGTTGGACGCCCAGTCCATCACGGTCACGCCCGGAGGCACCGACGCCGGTGTCGGGTCCGCATTCGTCCCCGCCGCGTTCTGCGCGTCCTGGTCGAGCTCCGCCACCATGCCGACCACGGGTGGAAGCCCCCGGTCGACGCGCTCGACGTCGGTCAGCACGAAAAGCTGTTGGGCAGGCGTGAGCCCGGCGAAGTCCGAGGGAAGGGCCATGGCACCGAGGCCCTCGAGGGAGCGGGCCGCGTCGGTCGCCTGGGTGGCGGCCGAGATGCACGGCGCCGACTGGGTGCCGTCCTGCCTGCAGACGGCGGCGAAGTTCGGCGACTCTGCGATGTTCGACGACGGGTTGGCGGGCGGAAGGATCGGGTGGGCGGACGTCGGCGCCGGTGCGGGCGCCGGCCTCGGTGCGGGACGGGGTGCCGGACGGGTCGTCGGCGGGGAGGACGGCGCGTGTGCCTCGCCGGTGGGCGCGAGCGTGGACGGCGCCGGAGGGGGGCTCGTCGTCACGGGGACGGGGACGGGCGCGGTGGTCGTCGGCTCCACCGCCTGGGGGTGCAGGAATGCGATCGGGGGGCCCGACTCGGCCGGGCCCGGGGCCGACAGGGCGGTGGCGCGCGCTGTCGGCATGGGTTCGAGCGCGGTCAGGACCACCAGGGTCAGGGCGACCAGGGTGACCGTCCCCACCAGGGCGGATGTGCCCGCGACGGGCAGACGGCGGAGCAGGACGCGCGGGCGCGTCTCGGGGCTCGACACGTCCTGGTTGTCGGCATCGCCGGCGACCCCCTGAAGGCCCCACCCTGGGTGGTTGTGCCGGCGGAGTGCGGATGCTCCTCAATTCCGGTCAATTCCGGCACCCGTCGTGCCGAACCCACAGAACAGGTCTATGAGAGGGACACCAGGACGCAGGGGAGAGGAGTCGTGCCGACATCAGCCGGTGAGTGGATGCACGCGTCGCGCCCGGGACGACGAGTGCTTCGTGCGCATCGAGCGTTCTGCGCACGGCGCGTGACGAATGTGCAAGTCGAGATCACCGGTGCACCGCACCTGACTAGGCACGCCGGCACGCCTAGGATCGTGAGTGGTGCGCCTGCGAACTCGACGGGTCGGGCACCGCGCGTTGTGACCTGCAGGTAGGCCTGCAGGTGCGTCTGTGCACCGGGACGTGCGCGTCACACCCGGGTGGTGGGGCGCCGGCCCCCGGTGTGCGGAGCCAGGTTCGACGTGATCTCGCAGGGATCGGAGCATGGAGTTGATCGACGACGCCACGGGGGGGCAGGACGAGCCGAAGCGGCCCGTCATGCCTCGCCGGCGCGGGCTCGGGAAGGGGCTCGGTGCCATCCTCCCGTCGCCGGGGCGAGCTGAGGAACGCCGTTCCCGCAGCGACGAGATCACCGACCTGCCCAACCGCGCCGTGCTCGACGAGAGGTTCGAGCAGGCCATGGCGAGGTGCAGCGAGGACGGTGCCTCGCTGGCGGTGCTCGTCGTCGCGCTCGACGACTTCGCCGCGGTCAACGAGTCGTTCGGTCACCGTGTCGGGGACGAGCTCCTCCAGAGCGCGGCGGCACGCCTGCTCGCGGCGCGTCGCAAGTCCGACACCGTGGCGCGCTTCGCCGGCGACGAGTTCGTCGTGGTGTGCCCCTACGTCGCGTCCGCCGAGCTCGCCTGTCAGATGGCGGTCCGTATCCTCGAGGACCTGAGCCGCCCCACCTCGGTGGAGGGAGTCGACCACGAGCTGTCGGCCAGCATCGGCGTGGTCTTCACCTCTCCCCGTGACACTACGGGTGGCGCTCCCACGTTGGAGACGCTTCTCGGTGACGCCTCGCTCGCCATGCGGCACGTCAAGGAGGAAGGTGGGGCGTCGTGGAAGCTGTTCGACCCCGCGATGCGCCGGGCCCTCGCCGTCCGGTCGCGGAGCCGCCACGACCTGCGCGCCGCCATGGAGGAGGGTCGCCTCGTCCTCGAGTACGAGCCCATCGTCGATCTCGGCACGGGCGCCGCCGTCGGTGACTGCGCGCTGCTGGCGTGGCGCCAACCCGCGCCGGAGCTCGACGAGTCCGGGTCACTGCTCGACCTGGTCGACCAGGCGGGGCTGGCCGTGCCGATCGGGACGTGGATGCTGGACCAGGCGCTCACCGACCTGGGCGCCCGGACCGACCGGGCGAGGCTCCCGGCCGACTTCCGCGTCTGGGTGAAGGTGACGCCGTCGTTCCTGGCCGACCCCGCGCTAGTGGCCGTCGTCGACGAGCTCAGCGTCAAGCACCGCGTGGCGCCGTCGGTGCTGGGGCTCGACATTCGGGAACCGGCTCCGGCTGCTCTGGTCCCGACCGAGGCCGCCTTGCACGAGCTGGACGAACGCGACGTGGTCGTGGCCCTCGACGACTTCGGCGCGGGGCGCTCGAACCTGGCCCTGCTCCAGCGCCTGCCCATCGCCGGGCTCAAGCTCGCCCCGGCGCTCGTGTCCGCGCTCGGCGGGGGCCCCACCGACCTCGGTGAGAGCGGGCCTGCGCTGGTCCACGGGCTCATCGAGCTGGGACGGGCACTCGAGCTCACCGTCGTCGCCCAGGGGGTGGAGACCGAAGCCGAGATGGCGGCCCTGCGCGCGCTCGGGTGCGGGTACGCCCAGGGCCCGTTCCTGGGCCACGCAGCCGCCGCCGTCCGCGACCCCGGTGACGAGGCCGGTCCGAACGACGGAGGCGACGGAGAAGACCGGGACCCCGGCGATGACAGGGACGACCGGGGCGACGGGGACGACGACGCCCGCGGATCGTACGGCGAGGGCCGGGCCGAGCCCGAGTCCGAGTCCTTGTGGGCACCCGGGACGATGTCCACGGAGCCTTAGCCCCGTTCGGCTGTTCCCCCGTCGGCACCTCACCACCCTCGGCCGTCGTTGGGGCAGAGTGAAGGCCCGTGCTCAACGTCCACTTCGTCTTCCTCGGCGCAGCCATCGGCATCGTCGGCCAGGCGCTGTACGTGGTGGACACGATCCGGGGGCGGACACAGCCCAACCGCGTCACGTGGCTGTTGTGGGCCGCCAACCCGTTGCTCGCGTTCGCCGTCGAGATCGACGACGGGGTGGGTCTGCGGGCGCTCATGACGTTCATCGTGGGGTTCGGGCCCTTCGCCGTGTTCGTGGCGTCGTTCGTCAACCCGAAGTCGGTGTGGAAGCTGGGCCCGCTGGACTACACGTGCGGCGCCATGTCGGTGGTGGGGACCATCGGCTGGCTCGTCACCGGCCAGGGGCTCGTCGCCCTGGTGGCCGCCCTGGTCGCGGACTTCCTGGCGGGTGTGCCCACCCTCATCAAGTCCTGGCGGCAACCGGAGTCCGAGCACGCCAGCATCTACATCGGCTCGTTCCTCAACGCCGCCATCACGCTGCTCACGGTGAAGCAGGTCTCCGCTGCGGTGCTCGCCTTCCCCCTTTACATCGCGATCATGGCCCTCGTGGAGACCGCGCTCGTCGCCGGACGGCTCGGGCCCCGGTGGCGCCACGCTCCGCCGCGGGTCGCGACGCGGTCAGCGGCGCCGGCGGTGAGCCCCGAGGAGTCAGACGTCGAGAAGTGACGTCTCGTCGATCCCGAGGGACCGCAGCATCCGGCCCAGCCCGAGAAAGGCGGCCAGGCAGATCGTCAGGTCCAGGATCTCGGCGTCGGTGAAGCACTCCGCTAACCGGGCGAAGAAGGCGTCGTCGATGCTCAGGTGGTCCGAGGCGAAGCGCTCGGCGTACGCGATGGCGAGCCGTTCCTGTCGGCTGTAGTCGCCGGCGGTCCCGTGGTCCGCGACATGACGGTAGAAGTCCTCGGTGACACCCTGCTCCTTCACCGACGCGGCGCGGAAGGCGAGGCACACCGGACAGTCGTTGAGCTGCGCGATGCGCATGCGGGCGGCCTCGCGCACCCGCACCGGCAGGATGCTCTCGTTGTAGGCGGCGTCGACGAGGCGGTTCACGGCCCGGCCCATCTCGGGTCGGAGGCTCCACACCTGGACGGCGTCGCCTCCCTCGCCGGCGGGAACGGCGATGCGGGCCATGGACCGAAGCCTAAGAGCTCACCACCTCCCGCGGTGGACGGCCGCCCGGGCAAGGCGTCGCCCCCGGGCGAGCGACGGCGAGGGTGGGTCGACCCCACCGGGCTCGCCCATGAGCACGGCGCCGAGGTAGCGGCGGTCGTCGGGCACCCCGAGCGCGCTGCGCAGCGCTGTCTCGCCCCGGAAGTTCCCGACGAAGCACGCGCCGAGCCCGGCGTCGGCCGCGGCCAGGAGCATCACCATGGCGGCGAAGCCCCCGTCGACGAACCAGTAGGGCACGGGCCAGGGATCGGCCCCCGGCTCGGGGTCGCTCCCGAGCCCGCTGGCGGCCTTGTCCGGCTCGCGGTAGCGGTCCCGGTAGGCGTCGGGGTCGACGAACAGCGCCACCACGACCGGAGCCCTCCCCAGCCCCGGCCACCGGCGTGCACGGGCACGCCACGGCGCGGTGGTGGTGGCGTCCCAGAACACCGAGGTCTGCTCGGGGCCGGTCAGCACGACGGCGTCCCAACCCCCGGTGTTGCCGGCCGACGGCGCCGAGCAGGCCAGCTCCAGCAGGCGGTCGAGCACCTCGTCGGGCACGGGCGCGCCCGAGAAGCTGCGCACCATCCTCCGCCGGCGCACGGCGTCGGACAGTTCCATGGGCGCAGAACCTACCCAAGCCCCACATCCAGGGAATGTTGACCCAGCTGGTAGGGTTTGACCAAGAGCCCGAACCGCCGAACCACGAAGACCGCGTGGTCGGGAACCGGAAGGTCGTGATCGTCGTGGCCACTGCGAGAGAGTTGTTGACCCAGGCCAAGTCGGCCATCCGCGAGGTCCAGGCCGACGAGGTCGAGCCGCGCCTCGGCGACGTGGTGCTGCTCGACGTCCGCGAGCCCGACGAGTACGAGCAGGGAGCGATCCCCGGGGCGCTGCACCTCCCGCGCGGGCAGCTCGAATTCCAGGTCGAGGGTCGGATCCCCGACAAGTCGGCTCCGGTCGTCGTGTACTGCGCGGCCGGGGTGCGTTCGGCCTTCGCGGCCAAGACCATGGTCGACCTCGGCTACCGCGACGTGGTGTCGCTCGTGGGCGGGTTCAACCGCTGGAAGGACGAGGGCCGTCCCTGGAAGACGCCGCGGACCCTGACCCCCGAACAGCGCAACCGCTACCAGCGCCACCTGCTCGTCTCGGAGGTGGGGGAGGAGGGCCAGCTCAAGCTGCTCGACTCCCGGGTGCTGCTTCTCGGCGCCGGTGGCCTCGGCTCGCCCGCCGCGCTCTACCTGGCCGCGGCGGGGGTGGGCACCATCGGCATCATCGACATGGACGTGGTGGACGCCTCGAACCTCCAACGCCAGATCCTGCACTCGATGGACCGGATCGGCGAGCGCAAGGTCGACTCCGCCAAGAAGACCCTCACCGCCCTCAACCCCGACGTCGACGTCGTCACCTACGACGTGCGGCTCGGCGCCGACAACATCCTCGACATCATCGACGGGTACGACCTCATCGTCGACGGCACCGACAACTTCCCCACGCGCTACCTGGTCAACGACGCGTCGCTGCTCAAGCGGATCCCGGTCGTGCACGGCTCGATCTTCCGCTTCGAGGGCCAGGCCACGGTGTTCGACCCCTACAACGGGCCGTGCTACCGGTGCATGATCCCCGAGCCGCCGCCAGCCGAGCTGGCGCCGTCGTGCGCCGAGGCGGGCGTGCTCGGCGTGCTCCCGGGCATCGTGGGGTCGATCCAGGCGGTGGAGGCCATCAAGATGCTGCTCGGGATCGGCGACCCGCTCGTGGGGCGCCTCCTCGCCTACGACGCGCTGGAGGAGTCCTTCCGGACGTTCAAGGTCCGGCGCGACCCGCAGTGCCCGGCGTGCGGGGAGAACGCCGCGCCCATCGTGATCGCCGAGTACGACGACCTGTGCATGCCGCACGCCCTGGCGCCGTCGGGCGCGACGTCAGCGCCGCCACCCGGCGCCTGATCACCGTTCCCGCCCGGTCCCCGGACTGGGCGGAGCAGCGCCCCATTCCCTAACCTGGGGCACGTGGGCGACGAGGTGCGACGCACGGATTCGGGCATCGAGATCCGGCCCGTGTACCGGCCCGCCGACCTCGAGGGTTGGGATCCCGACCGGCACCTCGGCGAGCCCGGGAGCCCGCCCTACACCCGTGGCATCTACCCCACCATGTACCGGGGCCGGCTGTGGACCATGCGGCAGTACGCCGGGTTCGGGACCGCCGAGGACACCAACGAGCGGTTCAAGTTCCTCCTGAGCGCGGGGCAGACGGGCCTGTCGTGCGCCTTCGACCTCCCCACCCAGATGGGCCTCGACTCGGACCACCCGCGTGCCGAGGGCGAGGTGGGCAAGGTCGGCGTGGCCATCGACTCCCTCGCCGACATGCGCCTGCTGCTCGCCGACCTGCCCCTCGACAAGGTCACGACGTCGATGACCATCAACGCCACGGCGGCCATCCTGCTGCTGTTCTACGAGCTCGTGGCCGAGGAGCAGGGCGTGGCCCCCGAAGCGCTGGGCGGCACCATCCAGAACGACATCCTCAAGGAGTACGTGGCCCGGGGGACCTACATCTACCCGCCGCGTCCCTCGATGCGGCTCATCACCGACACCTTCGCCTACTGCGCACAGCGCCTGCCCAACTGGAACACGCATCTCGATCTCGGGCTACCACATCCGCGAGGCGGGCTCGACGGCGGTGCAGGAGATCGCCTTCACCCTGGCCGACGGCATCGCCTACGTGGAGGCCGCGCTGGCGGCGGGCCTCGACGTCGACGCCTTCGCACCGCGCCTGTCGTTCTTCTGGAACGCGCACAACAACCTCTTCGAGGAGGTGGCGAAGTACCGGGCGGCCCGGCGGATGTGGGCGAAGATCATGACCGAGCGCTTCGGAGCCACCGACGAGCGTTCCAAGCTGCTGCGCTTCCACACCCAGACCGGTGGGTCCACGCTCACCGCCCAGCAGCCCGAGAACAACATCGTCCGCGTCACGCTCCAGGCGCTGGCGGCCGTGCTGGGCGGGACCCAGAGCCTCCACACCAACGGCTTCGACGAGGCGCTCGGGCTGCCCACCACCAACGCGGCCAAGATCGCGCTGCGCACCCAGCAGGTCATCGGCTACGAGTCCGGGGTGCCCGACACCGTCGACCCGCTGGCGGGGTCCTACTTCGTGGAGCAGCTCACCGACGAGGTCGAGAAGGGCGCCTGGGACTACCTCGAGCGGATCGACGCCATGGGAGGTGCCGTCGCCGCCATCGAGGACCGCTTCATGCAGGATGAGATCGAGATGGCCGCCTACGCGTTCGCCAAGGCCGTCGACGACGGCGAGAAGGTCGTCGTGGGCGTGAACCGGTTCACCGACGAGACGCACGAGGCGACCGAGGTGTTCCCGAGCGACCCCGCTCAGCAGCGGGCGCAGATCGAGCGCACCCGGCGCGGTGCGGACCGAGCGCGACCAGTCGGCGGTCGACAGCCGCGCTCGCCGACGTGGAGGCCGCGGCACGTGGCACGCAGAACCTCCTCGTCCCCATGCGCGAGGCGCTGCGCCGCATGGCGACGCTGGGCGAGGTGTCCGACGTCCTGCGCGAGGTGTTCGGCGTCTACCAGCCGAGCTGACGGTTCACACGCCGGCGCGCCCGTGCAGGCCGTGCAGGCCGTGCTTCAGCCGGCGCGCGCCAGCAGGTGCTCGCGCAGGGTGTCGTCGGTGGCGGCGTCGATGGCGGTCCACGCCATGCCCAGCGCCCCGTCGAACACCGCTCGCTCGGCCGAGGGCCCGAGGCACGCCGCCGCGAACTCGGCCTGGTGGTTGACGGCCCCGTTGGTCTCGATCCCGATCATGGGGTGGATCGAGGGCACGGCCAGCGAGACGTTCGCCATGTCCGTCGAGATGGTGGGCCGCGCCTCCTGGCGCTCGTCCGCCGCGTAGCGCCTCCCGAGCTCCTCGGCGTTGCGGCGCCAGGCGGCGAGAAGGGGGTCGTCGGAGACGAAGTGCGAGTAGGTCGGGGCCAGGTCGCGGATCTCGAGCGCGCACCCCGTCGCCAGGCTGCCCGCCTCGAAGCACCGCTCGATGCGCGGCCGCAGCACGGCGAGGTCCTCCAGGGTGCGGGCCCGCACCATGAACCGGCCCAGCGTCTCCTCGGGGACGATGTTGGGCGCGTCCCCGCCCTTGGTCACGATGCCGTGCACCTGGTCGCCGCGCCGCAGGTGCTGGCGGATGAGGCCGATGGACACCTGGGCCACCACCATGGCGTCCGCGGCGTTGACGCCCCGGTCGGGGGACGCCGAGGCGTGCGCGGCCCGTCCCGTGTAGTGCACCTCGAGGTGGTCGACCGCGAGGCAGGTGGCCACCAGCCGGTCCACGGGCCAGGGGTGGACCATCATGGCGGCGTGGGCGCCGTCGAAGGCGCCGCGCTCGAGGAGGAGCACCTTGCCGCCGCCGCCCTCCTCGGCCGGGGTGCCCAGGACCGTCACCGACAGCCCGAGGTCGTCGGCGACACCCGCCAGTGCCATCCCCGCGCCCAACGAGGCGGCGGCGATGAGGTTGTGCCCGCAGGCGTGTCCCACGGCGGGAAGCGCGTCGTACTCGGCGCAGATGACGACCGACAGCGGCCCCGAGCCCACCCGAGCTCGCACGGCCGTGGGCAGATCGCACGCGCCGCGCTCGACGTCGAAGCCGGCCTCGGCGAGCATGTCGCCCACGCGCTGTGCGGCGCGGAACTCCTCGAAGCACAGCTCGGGCTCGTGGTGGATGGCGCGGCTGAGCCCCACCAGGGCGGGTTGGAGGTCCTCGGCGACCTGGCGCGCCGCGGCCTTGGCCGCCGCCCCGGCGGCAGTGTGCCTTGCCGCCGCCCCGGCGGCAGTGTGCCTTGCCGCCGCCCCGGTTTCGCTCATTCGATGACGGCGATCACGTCGCCGGGCCCGACCGAGTCGCCCGCCGCCACCTTGACCTCTTTCACCGTGCCGGCCTTCTCGGCGGTGATGGCGTTCTCCATCTTCATGGCCTCGAGCACGCACACGGTCTGCCCGACGTCGACGGAGTCACCCGGGCTTACCAGGACCTTGACGATGGTGCCCTGCATGGGGACGCTCACGGTCCCCGATCCGGACCCCGCCACCGCCGCCCTGGGCTTGTGCGGCCGGGCGCCGCTGCGCCCCCCACCGCCGGCGGACACGTCGGGGACCCACAGGCGGACCTGGTAGCGCCGGCCGTCGACCTCGGCGGTGACCTCGCGCAGGACACGCGGTTCGCCGCCCTCGGCCGCCTCGGCCCCGTCCGGTGGCGTGGCCGTGAGCGCGGACAGGTCGACACGGTCCTCCACCCATCGCGTCGAGTGGCGGCCCGCGATGAAGTCGGGGTGGGTCAGGATGGCGACGTCGGCGGGGATCGTCGTGGCGATGCCCGTGATGACCGTCTCGTCGAGGGCCCGGAGCATGCGACGGCGCGCCGCCTCGCGGTCGGTGCCCCACACGATGAGCTTGGCGACGAGATTGTCGTAGTACTGGCTCACCGTGTCGCCCGCCTCGTACCCGGCGTCGAGGCGCACCCCGGGCCCTCCCGGCGCCCGCAGGGCCGTGATGGTGCCGGGAGAGGGCACGAACCGGCCCCCCGCGGGGTCCTCGGCGTTGATCCGGACCTCGATGGCGTGCCCGTTGCGCTGCACCTCGTCCTGGCTGAAGCCGATGGGCTCGCCCGACGCCACCCGCAGCTGCCACTCCACCAGGTCGAGCCCGGTGACCATCTCGGTCACGGGATGCTCGACCTGCAACCGGGTGTTCATCTCGAGGAAGTAGAACTCGCCGCCCTCGTAGAGGAACTCCACCGTGCCGGCGTTGACGTAGCCGCACGCCTTGGCGACGGTCACCGCCGCCTCGCCCATGGCCCGCCGCACGTCGTCGGGGAACTCCGCCGCCGGGCTCTCCTCGACGAGCTTCTGGTGCCGGCGCTGGGGCGAGCAGTCACGTTCGCCGAGCCACAGGGCCCGGCCGTGCGCGTCGGCGAGGACCTGCATCTCGATGTGGCGGGGCCACTCGAGGTAGCGCTCCACGTAGATCTCGGGCCGCCCGAAGTACGACTGCGCCTCACGCTGGGCGGACTCCACGGCCTCGGCCACCTCGTCGGGCGAGGAGACCACCTTCATCCCCCGGCCGCCCCCGCCGAAGGCGGCCTTGATGGCGACGGGCCATCCCACCGCGGCGCCGAACTCGGCCACCTCCCGCGGGTCGGTGATGGGCTCGGTCCGGCCCGGTACTCCCGAGACGCCGGCCGCCTCGGCGGCTCGGCGGGAGCTGATTTTGTCCCCCATGATCTCGATGGCCTCGGGGGACGGTCCGATGAAGGTCACGCCGGTGGAGGAGATGGCCCGGGCGAAGTCCGCGTTCTCCGAGAAGAAGCCGTAGCCGGGGTGCACGGCGTCCGCGCCGCTGCGCTCCAGGGCGTCGAGGATCGCCGCGGTGTTCAGGTAGCTCTCGGCCGCGGTCTGGCCCCCGAGCGGGTAGGCCTCGTCGGCGAGACGGACGTGGAGCGCGTCGCGGTCGAGCTCGGAGTACACCGCCACCGTGGCGATGCCCAGCTCGCGGCAGGTGCGGATGACGCGGACGGCGATCTCGGCGCGGTTGGCGATGAGGACCTTCTGGAACACGCAGTGCCTTTCGGGGGAGGGACTACCACACTGGCACGGGCCGTAGGGTGGGTGCCATGTCCGACGCCGCCCCGCTCGACGGGGAAACGCTGCGCTCGGTGTCCGATCCGGCGTTCACGGAGCTGGCGGGGCCGGCCGGCACCCGCTTCGGGCCCGTCCGCCGCTTCGCCCGGATCGACTCCACCAACCGGTACCTGCTCGACCTGGCCCGTGCCGGTGCCGCCGAGGGCGCGGTGGCGGTCGCCGACTACCAGAGCGCGGGCCGCGGCCGCCTCGGGCGCCGCTGGGAGGCGCCGGCGGGCGCCAACCTGTTGGCCTCCGTGCTCCTGCGCCCCACCCTCGCCCTCGAGGAGCTCCACCTGTGCACGGTGGCGCTGGCACTGGCGGCGGCCGACGCGTGCGCACGCGGCGGGGGGGTGACCCCCGAGCTCAAGTGGCCCAACGACCTCATGGTCGGGAGCCGCAAGCTGGGAGGCATCCTGGCCGAGGCGATCCCCGCCGGTGCCGTCCCCGGGCCGGCGGTGGTGGTGGGACTGGGGCTCAACGTCCGCTGGCCGGCGCCCGACACGGGCGTCGCCTGGACGGGCGGAGACGAGCATGACGAGCTCCTGGCGGCGGCCACGTCGATCTGGCGCGAGAGCGGTGTGGAGCACGACCCGCTCGCCCTTCTCGAGCTGCTTCTCGCCGGTCTCGAGGGCAGGCTCGTCGACCTGGCCGACGGCCACGGCCGGCGCCGGTTGGCGGGGGAGTACCGCCGACGGTGCGCGACCCTCGGCAAGACGGTGCGCGTCTCTCTGGCCGAGGAGGCCTTCACGGGCACGGCCACCGACATCACGGTCGAGGGCCACCTGGTGGTGGACGTGGGAGCGTGCTTCAGGACCGTGGCCGCGGGCGACGTGGTGCACCTGCGCGACCCCGGCTGACCTCGAAGACCCGGGTCGACGTGCGCCGTGGGGGCTGACTCCGGGGGTGCTCCGCCGGAGTCGCCGTGGCACCCGGTCTACGATTGTCCCACTATGAAAGTGCTCGTCACCGGCGGTGCAGGCTTTATCGGCTCCAATTTCGTCCGCTACTGGGTGGAGCAGCACCCCGACGACGCCGTGGTCGCCTACGACGCCCTCACCTATGCCGGGAACCGCCCCAACCTGGCCGACGTGGAGGACCGGATCACCTTCGTCCACGGCGACGTGTGCGACGGCGACCTGGCCCTGCAGACCCTGCGTGGCCACGACATCGACACCGTCGTCCACTTCGCGGCGGAGTCCCACAACAGCCTGGCGGTCCTCGACCCGGGCCGGTTCTTCCGCACCAACGTGCTCGGCACCCAGACCATGCTCGAGGCCGCCCGCCACGCCGGGGTGGCCCGCTTCCATCACATCTCGACCTGCGAGGTCTACGGCGACCTGGCCCTCGACTCCGACGACGCGTTCACCGAGGAGCACCCCTACCGACCCCGCACGCCCTACAACGCCTCGAAGGCGGGGGCCGACCACGCCGTGCGGGCCTACGTCGAGACCTACGGGCTGGCCGCGACCATCACCAACTGCTCGAACAACTACGGGCCGTACCAGTTCCCCGAGAAGGTGATCCCGCTGTTCTGCGCGCACGCCCTGGACGACCGGCCGCTGCCGCTGTACGAGTCGACGCGCAACCAGCGGGAGTGGCTGCACGTGACCGACCATTGCCGGGCCATCGAGGCCGTGTTGGAGGAGGGCCGGATCGGGGAGACGTACCACGTGGGCAGCGGGGTCGAGGCGAGCATCGAGGAGATCGCCGACGCCGTGCTGCGCACGCTCGGCAAGCCCCAGTCCCTCAAGAAGATCGTCCCCGACCGCCCCGGCCACGACCGGCGCTATCTCCTCGACTGCACCAAGATCACCAAGGAGCTCGGCTGGGCCCCCACCATCGGCTTCGAGGACGGGCTGGCGGACACGGTGCGGTGGTACGCGGACCACCGGGGCTGGTGGGAGCCGCTCATGGACCGCGCACCGGTGGTCGAGTCCTCGTGGGGCGAAGCCCCCCCGGACTCGCCCGCCTCGCGCTGAGCGCGTGGGTGGGAAACGGGGCGTGAAGGTGCTCGTCACCGGCGCGGGCGGCCAGCTGGGCCGGGACGTCGTCGACGCCTTCGCCGGGCGGGTGCCGACCGGCGGCCGTGCCGGCGACCCCGCCACGGGACGGCTCGGCGCCCGGACGCCCTGGGACGTGATCGCGGCGGACCATGCCCGCCTGGACGTCTCGGACCGGGGGGCGGTGCTCGGAGTCGTCGAGGGCGTGCGCCCCCACGTGGTGGTCCACGCCGGTGCCTGGACCGCGGTCGACGCCTGTGAGGGTGACCCCGACCGGGCCTTCGCCGTCAACGCCTTGGGGACCCGCCACGTCGCCGAGGCGGCCCGCCGTTTCGGGGCGCACGTGGTGTACGTGTCGACCGACTACGTCTTCGACGGCACGTCCACGCGCCCGTACCGGGAATGGGACGCGACCAACCCCATGTCGGTGTACGGGCACAGCAAGCTCGCCGGCGAGCACGAGCTCGACCCCGGGTCGACGGTGGTGCGGACCTCGTGGGTGTGCGGCGCGCATGGCGCCAACATGGTGCGCACCGTCCAGCGCCTGGCCGCGCAGCCCGGTCCGCTGCGCTTCGTCGACGACCAGCGCGGAAGCCCCACCTTCACGGCCGATCTCGCCGGGGTGCTGGCGGTGCTCGCCACCGAGCGCCTCCCCGGCACGTTCCACGTCACCAACTCCGGCGTGACCTCCTGGTACGGGTTCGCCCGGGCGGTCCTCGAGGTCGCCGGCCACGACCCCGAACGCGTGCAGCCCGTCGCCACCTCCGAGCTCGACCCGCCGCGCCCCGCGCCGAGGCCGGCCAACTCGGCCCTCGACAACGCCGCGCTCCGGCTCCTGGGCATGGCGCCGCTCCCCGAGTGGCGCGACGGCCTCGAGCGGCTGCTGGCCGCGACCGGCCCGGCCCAGCCCCGGACCCCGGCCCAGACCCCGGCCCAGACCCCGGCCCAGACCCCGGCGGAACCGTCGCGGTGAGCGAGCACGGGACGCAGCCGCACGAAGTCACCACCGCCGTTATCGGTGCCGGCTACGTGGGCCTCACCACCGCTGTCGTCCTCACCCACCTCGGGTACCGGGTCGTGTGTGGCGAAGCGGACCTCGCCAAGGTGCGGAGGCTGACGGGGGGAGAGCCGATCATCGTCGAGGAGGGCCTCGGCGACATGCTGCGCGCCGGGCTCGACTCGGGCCGGCTCGAGTTCGTCCACGGCGCCACCGCGGCGGTGGGCGGTGCCGAGTTCGTGTTCTTGTGCGTGCCCACCCCTCAGGGAGCCGACGGTGCCGCGGACGTGAGCTTCCTCGAGAGCGTGGCGCTCGAGATCGCCCCGCACCTCGCGCACGGGGCCGTTGTGGTCAACAAGTCGACCGTCCCGGTGGGTTCGACCCTGCTCGTCGAGCAGCTCCTCGACCGTCCCGACGTGGCGGTGGTGTCGAACCCGGAATTCCTGCGCGAAGGCACGGCCATCCACGACGCCCTGCATCCCGACCGCATCGTGGTGGGGGCCGACGACCGCGCCGCCGCAGCGCGGGTGGGGGCGCTCTTCGCGTCGACCCAGGCGCCGCTGATCGTCACCGACGCGGCGACGGCGGAGACCATCAAGTACGCCTCCAACGCGTTCCTCGCCACCAAGCTGAGCTTCGTCAACGCGGTGTCCAACCTGTGCGAGGCGGTGGGCGCCGACGTGCGCGACGTCCTGCTCGGCATGGCCTACGACCACCGCATCGGCTTCGACTACCTGCATCCGGGGCCCGGATGGGGAGGCTCGTGCCTCCCCAAGGACACCAGGGCCCTGATCTACATCGGCGAACAGTCGGGATACGACTTCTCGTTGCTGCGGGGGGCCATCGAGACCAACGAGGCGCAGCTGGCGTCGGTGACGGCCAAGGTGCGCGCCGCGGTGGGCGGAACGCTGCGAGGGGTGTGCATCGCGGCGTGGGGGCTGACCTTCAAGGCGCTGACCGACGACCGGCGCGACTCGCCCGCGGTGGAGATCGTGCGCCGTCTCGTGACCGAAGGGGCGACGGTGCGCGCCTTCGACCCCACCGTGTCCGGGCCCGTCCCGGAGTTCCCGACCGGCGTCGAGATCGTCCCCGACGCCTACGCGGTGTGCGAGGGCGCGGCGTGCGCCGTCGTGCTCACCGAATGGGAGGAGCTGCGCTGGCTGGACTTCACGAAGGTCCGCGGCCTGCTCGCGGCGCCGAACGTGGTCGACGCCAGGAACCTGCTCGACCCCGCCGCCATGCGGCGCATGGGCTTCACCTATGTGGCCATGGGCCGTCCGTGAGCGACGCGCCGTCCGTGAACAACGGCGGGCCGGCGCCGGACACCGGCGGGCACAGCGGGCGTCGGGTGGTGGTCACGGGCGGCGCGGGGTTCCTCGGTTCCCACCTGTGCGAGGCCCTCGTGGCCCGGGGCGACCGCGTCGTCGCCGTCGACGACCTGTCCACCGGCGTGAGGGACAACGTGGCCTCCCTCGTGGGGGGCCCTGCTTTCGAGCTCGTGGTGGCGGACGTGGCCGACGCGGTCCCCGTCGACGGGCCCGTCGACGCCGTCATGCACTTCGCCAGCCCGGCGTCGCCCCCCGACTACCTGGCGCGGCCGCTCGAGACGCTGGCGGTGGGGAGCGAGGGGACGCGCCGTGCCCTCACGCTCGCTGCCGCGCACGGGGCGCGTTTCATCCTGGCCTCGACCAGCGAGGTCTACGGGGATCCCGAGGTGCACCCGCAGCCCGAGACGTACTGGGGCAACGTGAACCCCGTGGGGCCGCGCAGCGTGTACGACGAGGCGAAGCGCTTCGCCGAGGCACTCACCATGGCGACGCACCGCGCCGAGGGCGTCGACGTCGGCATCGTCAGGATCTTCAACACCTACGGCCCGCGCCTGCGACCCGGTGACGGGCGCGTGGTGTCCAACTTCCTGGTGCAGGCGATCGAGGGACGCCCTCTCACCGTCTACGGCGACGGGTCCCAGACCAGGAGCCTGTGCTACGTGGAGGACGAGGTGGCCGGGATACTGGCCCTGCTCGACTCCCGGCTCACCGGGCCCGTGAACATCGGAAACCCGGCCGAGCTGTCGGTGCTCGAGCTCGCCCATGCCGTCGTGGCGCTGACCGGGTCGTCATCGACGATCGTTTACGAGCCGCTGCCCACCGACGACCCGACCCGCCGTCGCCCCGACATCGCCCTGGCCCGGCGCGAGCTGGGCTGGGAGCCGGTAGTCCCCCTGGAGGTTGGCCTACGCCGCACCGCTGACTTCTTCACCGCCGGCACTCCGCAGGGAGCCGGGGGTCGGCCATGATGGACGAGGTGGGTGCAGGCGACCACAGCGGGGGAGCCGAATGGCCCGGCGGGCTCCCGGACGTCGAGGGGCTCGGCGGGGAGGCAGGTGACGCCGCGGCGGCGGCACGCGCCCGCTACCGGACGCTCTCGGTCATCGTCCCCGTCTTCAACGAGCGCAATACGGTGGCCGAGGTCCTCCGGCGCATCCGCGCCGTCGAGCTCCCCATGCAACTCGAGGTCGTCGTCGTCGACGACGGTTCGACGGACGGGACCGACAAGGTGCTGTCGGTCCTCCAGGACTCGACGGTGCGGGTCCTCACGCACCGGTCCAACAAGGGCAAGGGCGCCGCCATCCGCACGGGGGTCAACACGGCGCGGCGGACAACTCGTGCTCATCCAGGACGCGGATCTCGAGTATGACCCCGACGACTGGCCCAGGTTGCTCGAGCCGGTGATGAAAGGGAAGGCGCAGGTCGTCTACGGCAGCCGCTTCACCGGTGAGCGACGCGCCATGCGCCCCACGCAATGGCTGGGGAACCGGCTCCTCACGCTGACGGCCAACGTGTTGTACCGCTCGACGCTGTCGGACATGGAGACCTGCTACAAGCTCTTCGACCGCAGGGTCCTCGACAGCATCACCATCGAGTCCGACGGGTTCGACTTCGAGCCCGAGATCACCGCCAAGGTCCTGCGCCGCGGGCACCGGATCTACGAAGTCCCGGTCTCGTACACCGGGCGCGACGCGTCGGAAGGGACCAAGTTCGAGTGGCGCGACGGGGTGCATGCACTCACCGCGCTCGTCCGGTACCGGTTCGTCCGCCAGATCTGACTGCGCCGTGGCCAGATCCAAGGTCCCGGTACCGCCCGCGGCCGCACCGGAGGTGTCGGGGTGCGTGGGTGCGGTGGTGGTGAACCACGAGGCCGGCACCTCCTTGCTCGAGTGCGTGGCGTCGCTGCGAGCCGAAGGGGTCGCGGAGGTGACGGTGGTCGACAATGCGTCCAGCGACGGGTCCGCCGAGGCGCTCGTGTCCGCCGACGGCGGGGTCCACCTCGTGCAGACCGGGGCGAACCTCGGGTACGGGGCGGCCGCCAACCGGGGCATAGCCGTGAGCGGGCTCGAGCTCGTCCTGGTGTCCAACCCCGACGTCGCCGTGCACGAGGGCGCACTGGCCGCGCTCGCGGCGGTGCTCGAGGCCGACCCAGTCCTCGCCATCGCCGGGCCCCGGATCCTCGAGGCCGACGGCACCCGCTACCCCTCGGCGCGCCGGTTCCCGTCCTTCGTCGACGCCGTCGGCCATGCGTTGCTCGGCGACCTGGTGCCGCACAACCGCTTCACGCGGCGGTACCGCATGGGGGACCTCGCCTCGGACCGGGTCACCGAGGTGGACTGGGTGTCGGGAGCGTGCTTCCTCGCCCGCCGTAGTGCCCTGGAGGAGCTGGGCGGGTTCGACGAGTCGTACTTCATGTACGCCGAGGACACCGACCTGTGCTGGCGGGCCCGGCGTGCGGGGTGGGGGGTGGTGTACGTGCCCGAGGCGGTCGTCACCCACGTCCAGGGGATCTCGACCGCTCGCCACCCCTACCGGATGCTCGTGGCCCACCACCGCTCGGTGTTCCGGTTCGCGGACCGGACCGAGAGGGGCTGGCGCCGGCTGGCGCTGCCGGCCATGGCGGTGTTCCTGACGCTGCGCCTCGGGGTCATGTGCGCCAGGCAGGCCCTGGGCGCGCTGCGCAGCGCCGCGCGCCGGGCCGAGTAGGGTTGCTGGCCGACCATGGCCAGGGGAGATACCGGAAAATGGGTGGCGCGCGCCGGCGCCACGGGCGGAGGGCGGAGCTACCGCGGGCAGATGCCCGTGAAGTGGTACTCGAGCCTGGTCCTGATCTGCCTGCTCGGGGTGGCCCTGATCGTCTACAGCCGCTACGAGCGCCAGCATCCGGCTCCGGCGGTGCAGCCTGCGATCGGCGCCCACTGGTACCAGGCCCTCGGGTTCGACATCTGCGGGACCATCGAGCCCAACCTCCCCCTCAACCCCAACGCGTCGACCTCGCCGGTGCCGGGGATCCGCACCCAGGGTGACGGAGTCATCCAGGTCGTTCCCACCACCAACGCCGACGCAGGTAACAACGCCACGCTGGCCCGCTTCGTGGCGTTGTATCCCAAGTTGAAGCTCTCCCCGGGCGTCGTGCAGCTCCCGGGCAAGCCGAAGTACACCAACGGCGACAAGTGCCCGGCGGGGTCCCCCGACGCCGGGAAGGCGGGTGAGCTCGTCATCAAGATGTGGCCGAGCTTCACGCCCCCGGGCTCGAACAACCCCGTGATCTCCCCCGACCCCGGCGCGGTCAAGCTCGCCGACGGGCAGCTCATCACCGTGGCCTTCGTGCCGTCGGGCGCTTCGATCCCCAAGCCGAGCTCGATCACGGCGATGCTGACCGACCGCGCCGGCTCGGCGACCACCACACCGTCGACGACACCGACGCCGGCACCCACCACGGCGACGACCACGGCACCGACCGCCACCACGGCGACGACGAAGCCGTCGACCGGCACCACGGCGAGCACCCTTCCGTCGTCGAAGGGCACCACGCCGACGACGGCGAAGCCGTGACCACGGACTCCACCGTCGCGCCCGGGAAGTGAAGGCCATCGTCCTGCTGGGCGGCGAGGGGACGAGACTCCGCCCGCTCACGTACACGACGCCGAAGCAGCTCCTGCCCGTGGTGGAAGTGCCGATGCTCGAGCGCGTCCTCGGCCAGCTCCGGGCGCACGGCGTCGACCAGGTCGTCTTGTCCCTCGGGTACCGCCCCGACGCCTTCTTCGCCGCCTATCCCGGCCACGAGGCGGCCGGTGTCCGCCTCGACTACGCGGTCGAGCCCGAGCCCCTCGACACCGCCGGGGCCATCGCCTTCGCAGCCCGGCACGCGTCGATCGACGAGACCTTCCTGGTCGTGAACGGCGACGTCCTGACCGACCTCGACACCACCGCACTCGTCGCCTTCCACCGCTCTCACGGGGCCGCCGCCACGATCCACCTGAAGGCGGTGGCCGACCCGACCCGCTTCGGAGTGGTCCCCACCGACGACCACGGCCGCGTCCTCGAGTTCGTCGAGAAGCCTCCCGCCGACCGTGCGCCCACCAACCTGGTCAACGCCGGGACCTACGTCCTCGAGCCGTCCGTGCTCGGCGCGCATCCCCGCGGGTCGTCGGGTCTCGGTCGAGCGCGAGGTCTTCCCGGAGCTGGCCGCGGCCGGGGTCGTGTACGCCATGGCCAGCGATGCCTACTGGCTCGACACCGGCACCCCCGAGTCATACCTGCAGGCCAACGCCGACCTGCTCGAGGGCCTGCGCCCCGGTCCCCCCGCGCCCGACGCCCACCAGGTGTCGCTCGGGGTGTGGACCCTCGGCGCGCCCAACGTCCGGGGCGAGGTCCTGCCTCCCAGCCTGCTCGGCATCGGTGCGCAGGTCGCGGGAGAGGCCACCGTGTCCGCCAGCGTCATCGGAGCCCGGAGCGTGGTGGAGCACGGGGCCCGCGTCGAGCACTCGGTGCTCCTGCCCGGTGCACGGGTGGGAGCCGGTGCACGGGTGTCGGGCTCGATCCTGGGCCGCAACTGCGTGATCGCCGAAGGATGCGAGCTGTCTCCGGTGACCGTGGTGGGCGACGACGTCGTCGTACCCGCAGGCGCCCGGCTCACCGACGCCCGCGTCCCGGCGGAGATGGTGTCGTGACGGCGCGGCGCGCCGCGGTGGGTCCCGAACACCGGAGGTCGCTGTGCAGGTGATGGTGACCGGCGGCGCGGGGTTCATCGGGTCCAATCTCGTGGACCGACTCCTCGCCGAAGGGAACGCCGTCGACGTCGTCGACAACCTGTCGACAGGCTCGCTCGCCAACCTGGCCGAAGCGCGGGCCTCGGCGTCCCACGCGCTCACGTTCCACCAGCTCGACGTGCGCTCCGACGAGCTCGTCGAGGTCATGGCGAGACGGCGGCCCGAAGTGGTGTTCCACCTGGCCGCCCAGGCCGACGTGCGGGTGTCGGTGCAACGCCCCGTGTTCGACGCCGACGTCAACATCCTGGGGACCTTGCGCGTGCTCGAGGGTGCCCGGGCGGCGGGCACGGCGCGGGTGGCCTTCGCCGCCAGCGGCGGCACCCTCTACGGCGAGTGCGACCCCGCCGAGCTCCCGGTGAAGGAGTCGCACCCCCGCCGGCCACTCTCGCCGTACGGCGTGTCGAAGATGTCCGCCATCGACTATCTCGTGGCATACCGGGAGTTGCACGCGCTCGAGTTCTGCGCCCTGGCGCTCGCCAACGTCTACGGGCCGCGCCAGGACCCCCACGGAGAAGCCGGCGTCGTGGCGATCTTCTCGGACAAGCTGCTGCGCGGCGAGCCGGTGACGATCTTCGGGGACGGTGAGCAGACCCGCGACTTCGTGTACGTCGACGACGTGGTGGACGCTTTCGTCCGGGCCGGCGCTCGCGGTGGCGGGCTGGTGCTCAACATCGGCACGGGCCAAGAGGTGTCGGTCAACGAGCTCGCGCGCGTCATGGCCGAACGAGCCGGGTCGACGCTCCCACCGGTCCATGCCCCGGCCCGGGCGGGGGAGATCCAGCGCAGTGCCCTCGACCCCGAACGTGCCGGCATCCACCTGGGATGGCGGGCCTGGACCACGCTCGAAGACGGCGTGGACGGCGTGCTCGGGTACACGCGAGGTCAGTCGGCCCGCTGATCCGGGCTCGCAGCCGGGGCCCCGAGACGGGCACACGGGAAGCTCCGTGGAAGGTTCAGCGGAAGAGGTCTTCGGCCGGTGGCCGGAGGATCTCCTCTGACACCGACCCCCGCCGGAGCCAGGCGCGGTCGACGCCGCGCACGACCGCCACGGGGACCGATGCAGCCTTGCCCATGACGAGCTCCGCGGCGCACGCCACCTCGTCGGCCACGCACACCTCCGTCGCCACGAGGTCGCGCCCCGTGGCGTCCGCGGTGCCTCGCAGGTCGACAACCGCGGCGAGGCCGGCACAGCCGATGGCAACGTCGACGACACCTTTGCGCCATGCCCGGCCGAACGTGTCGGACACCACGACCGCCACCTCGCGACCCGTCGCGGCGCGCAGCCCGTCGCGGATGCGTCTCGCCGAGCGATCGGAGTCCTCGGGGAGCAATGCCGCCCAGCCGCGCTCGACGTTGGACAGGTCGACCCCGGCGTTGGCGCAGATGAACCCGTGTCGGGTCTCGGAGATGACGAGCTCTCCACGGCGCCGCAGGATGCGGACGGACTCGGACTCGATGACGCGCAGCCGATCGTCGGGATCGTCGGGAACGATCCGCACCATGGCGCCCTCGGCCTTCGACACGATCTTCTGGGTGACGACGACGACGTCGCCGTCGAGGAGCTCGGCGAGTCCGGCGATCATCGCGGCGAGGTCGTCGCCCCGGCGGATCTCTCCCAACCCCCGGACGGGGAGCACGGCGAGGCTGCCCGGCGGGTGCGAGTCCGGTTCCCGGGGGCTCCGCGGGTTCGAGCCCGGTTCGGCGGCGGTCACCTCCGGCCGCCCGCGGACGAGGCCGACGCGCGGCCTGCGGCGAGGACGAGCGAGGCGAGATCCGCGGCGTGCTCCGGGGTGTGCATGACGGTGGGGGCCACGACGCAGCGGACGCCGCAGGCCTCGACGGCATCCGCCGACGCGGAGTCGGCCTCGTCGACCACCAGCGTGCCGACGAAGTCCGCGTACACCCGCGCCACGCCCACCACCGTCGCTTCGTGGCCCAGCTCCGCGAGGAGCCGGTCGGCCGGGCCTTTGAGGGCAGCGCCCGCGACGATGGGGGAGACGGCGACGACGTCACGGCGACGGGCGGCAAGCTCGTCGGCGAGACCGGGCACGGCCAGCAGGGGGCCGATCGAGACGATCGGGTTGGACGGGCACACCACGACGAGCTCAGCGTCGGCGATCGCGGCGAGCACGCCGGGGGCGGGCACCGCGGCCTCGGCGCCGGCGAACCGGACCGACTCGACGGCGACGGAGTGGCGTCGAGCCACGAAGTACTCCTGGAACGACACCTCGGGACCGTCGACCAGCGTCAGTCGGGTCCGCACGGGGTCGTCCGACATCGGCACGAGGCGGACCGCGACGCCGAGCGCCCGGGTGATCTCGGACGTGACCTGGGACAGGCCGGCTCCGTCGGCGAGCCGCTGGGTCCGGTACAGGTGCGTGGCCAGATCGTGGTCGCCCAGGCGGAACCAGGTCTCGCCTCCGAGTCGTTCGAGGCCGTCCATGACCTCCCACGTCTCCCCGGCGAGGCCCCAGCCGCGCTCGTCGTCGTTCAGGCCGGCCAGGGTGTAGGTCACGGTGTCGAGGTCGGGGCTGATGTGCAAGCCGTGGAGCTCGGTGTCGTCACCCGTGTTGACCACGGCCGTGACGTCGGTGGGCGTCACGACGCGCACGAGGCCGCGCAGGAGACGGGCGGCGCCTACTCCTCCTGCGAGGGCGGTGATCACGGGCGCCAGGCTAACGGTCCGAGCGCGTGCCCCCGGCGCCCGGTGTGCAAGGCTCGACCGGTGCCGGAGAACGCGCCACCCGAGAGCGAGCGCCTCCGGGTGGCGGTGGACGCCACGCCGCTGCTCGGCACCAGGACAGGGGTGGGCCGATTCTGCGAGGGTGCCCTGTACGGGCTCGCCCGGCACGCCGAGCTCGAGGTGGACGCCTTCGCCGTCACCTGGCGTCGGCGGCGATGGCTGACCCCCCTTGTCCCGCCCGGAGTCCTCGTCCGGCAGCGGGCCATGCCCGCCCGCCCCCTGCACCTGGCGTGGTCCCATCTTCCCGGGCCCCCCATCGAATGGTTCGTGGGCCGCGCCGACGTCGTCCACGGAACGAACTTCGTCGTCCCCCCGAGTCGCGGCGCGGCACGGGTCGTGACGGTGCACGACCTCACCACGGTGCGTTTCCCCGAGCTCTGCGACCGCGCCACGCTCGGGTTCCCGCGCATGGTCCGCCGGGCCGTGGCCGACGGTGCCTGGGTGCACACGCCTTCGCGCTTCGTGGCCGACGAGGTGGCCGAGGAGTTCGGCGTCGACGCCGGGCGCGTGCGCGTGGTGTACCACGGCGTGCCCTACGGCGTGGCCCGCCCGCGCCCGGGTCCGGACGGGCCGCCCGCCGCGCCCCGGGACGGGCCGCCCCTGCCCGCGGGGACGTCGAGCTACGTCCTGGCGGTGGGGACCGTCGAGCCGCGCAAGGACTACCCCGGGCTCGTGCGCGCCTTCGGCCCCGTCGCCCACGCCCATCCCGACGTCGCGCTGGTGATCGCCGGCGCCGACGGCTGGGGTGCCGACGCCTTCCACGCCGCGGTCGACGCGTCCCCGTGGCGCCGGCGTGTCGTGCAGCTCGGCTACGTCGGCGACGACGCGCTCGTGCGGTGGTTGGCCGGGGCCCGGGTTCTGGCGTTCCCCTCGGTGTACGAAGGCTTCGGGTTCCCGCCCCTCGAGGCCATGGCGGCGGGTGTGCCCGTGGTGGCGAGCGCGGCCGGGGCTGTGCCCGAGATCGTGGGTGACGCCGCCGTGCTGGTACCACCGCGTGACGCGGATGCGCTGGCCGCGGCGCTCCTTGCTGTGCTGGGTGACGTCGAGGCGCGAGCGGCCCTCGTGGACAAGGGGCGGTGCCGTGCGGCGCGATTCACGTGGGAGGCGTGCGGGACCGGACTGGCAGAGCTGTATTCCGACGCCGCCCGCGCCCGTTAGGAGCCCGATGGACGACGGGTCACGCCGTGCTTGCTCTGTCCTGCTCGTGGCGGAGCAGCTGCGACGCCGCGTGCCGGGAGGGATCGGCACCTACGTGCGGGGGCTCCTGCGCGGCTTGGCCGTGCTCGAAGACGCGCGTGTCGAGCTGCCCGAGGTCACGTTGTACGCAAGTCGCGCCGGGGGGGAGCGGGCCCCGACCCGCTCGAGGTGTTCGGGCGTCGTCTCATCGTGTCGCACCTGCCGGGGCCGATGCTCACACGATCGTGGGACCGGGGCATCGTGCGCGCGCCGGAGGGCTTCGACCTCGTCCACGCCGTCTCCCTGGCGGTCCCCCCTGCGCGCCGGTCCGTGGAGGTCGTCGCCGTCCACGACGTGGCCTGGCGACACCGCCCCGAGGACTACCCGCGCCGCGGCAGGCGGTGGCACGAGGCCGCGCTGCAACGGGCACTGCGACACGCGGCGCACTTCGTGGTGCCTTCCGAAGCCGTGGCCCGCGACATCGTGCAGGCGGGCGCGCCCGAGCGCGCCGTCTCGATGATCCCGCTCGGGTCGGACATCCTGCCCGACCCCGACGACGCCGGTGCCACGGCGTTGCTCGACCGGCTCGGCGTCCGTGGCGAGTTCCTGTTGTCGGTCGGGACCCTCGAACCGCGCAAGAACCTTGACCGGTTGTTCGAGGCCTACGGGCTCGCCCGCCGCACGCTGCCCGAGCCGTGGCCGCTGGTGGTGGTGGGACCGCCGGGATGGGGCCCGGAGCCCGAGCACGGAGAGGGCGTCGTGTTCACGGGTCGGGTCGACGATGGCACCCTGGCGTCGCTCTATGCACGGGCCCGGCTGCTCGCGTACGTGCCCTTCGAAGAGGGATTCGGGCTTCCTCCGGTGGAGGCCATGCGGTACGGGACCCCCGTGGTGGCGAGCCCGCTCCCGACGACGGGGGGGGCGTCGCTCGAGGTGGACCCGACCCGGGCGGACGACATCGCCCGGGCCTTGGTGTCGGTGGCGACCGACGACGCGTTGCGGGGGCAACTGACCGTGGCCGGCATGGCGCGCGCGGCCGGCCTCACGTGGGAGTCCGCGGCGCGTGCCCACGTGGCGCTGTGGAGGTCGCTGACATGAGCACCACGGACTGCGGTGGTGGGGGAGACCTACTCGCGCTCTCGCTGGACGTGAGCGCGGTTCCCGCCCAGCCCGTGGGGGCCGGGCGCTACACCATCGACCTCGCCACGGCGCTTGTGGCCCGGACCGACGTCGCGCTGACGTTGTGGTGCCGCCGCGGCGACGGGCCGCGCTGGCGGCACCTGGTGTCGGGTGTGGGCCCGCCGCATCATCCCGGCACGGTGCGGGCGGCCGCGCCGGCCCGCCGGCCCGCTCGCCTCGCCTGGGAGCAGGTCAGGCTGCCTGCCCTGCTCGGCGCCGGTTCGGTCGACGTGCACCACGGCCCGCACTACACGATGCCCGAGCGCGCCCGGCTGCCCATGGTGGTGACGATCCACGACCTCACCTTCGTGGACCACCCGGAGTGGCACGAGCGGAGCAAGGTCCTGGTGTTCCGCCGCGCCATCCGCGTGGCGGCGCGACGCGCCGATGCCATCGTGTGTGTGAGCCGGCTGACCGGGGAACGGCTCCAAGAGCTGTGTCGGCCGACCGGTCGGGTCTTCGTGGTTCCTCACGGCGTGGACCACGAGCGCTTCCGGCCCGAGAACGGGTCGGGCCTCGGCACAGCGGTCGAGTCCGACGAGGGAATGCTCCGCCGGCTCGGGGTGCGCCCTCCCTACGTGTTGTTCGTGGGCACGCTCGAGCCCCGCAAGGCGGTGCCCGATCTGGTGGCCGCCTTCGACCGGGTCGCCGGCGAGGATCCCGAGCTGTCACTCGTGCTGGCGGGGCGCCCCGGGTGGGGGACCGAGGCGATCGACCGGGCGATCGGTCGAGCGCGCTTCGGGGGTCGGATCGTGCGCACCGGGTACGTGCCCGACGACGCGGTGCCGGCGCTGCTGAGGCAGGCCGCGGTGGCCGCCTACCCCGCGCTCGAGGAGGGGTTCGGCCTCCCCGCGCTCGAGGCCCTCGCCTGCGGGACCCCGCTCGTGACTACGGCGGGCACGGCCATGGCCGAGGTCTCGGGAGGGGCGGCCGTGCTGGTGACGCCGGGATCGGTGCCCGAGCTCGCCGACGGTCTCGGTGAGGTGCTCCACGGATCGGCGGAGGTGGAGGACCGACGCCGCCTCGGGTTCGAGGTGGCCGCCGGCCACACCTGGGAGGCGAGCGCCACGGACCACATGGCCGCCTACCGGTGGGCGCGGTCGCACTCCGATCCCCGGGCGCCGGGCTCGAGAGCCGGTCCCCGGTAATGTGCGGCGCGTGCGAGCGCTGGTGACGGGGGCGAGGGGCTTCGTCGGCACGTGGCTCACCGCCCACCTCGTCGAGAGCGGGGACGACGTCGTGGCCATCGACCACGAGGTGGACATCACCGACGGGGATGCCGTGCGAGGCGCGCTGGCCGAGGCCGCGCCCGAGGTCGTGTACCACCTGGCCGCGTTCACCAGTGTGGGCCGTTCGTGGACCGACCCCGGCGAGGTCCTCCGGGTCAACGCCACGGGGACGCTGTACGTGCTGGAAGCGGCGCGGGCCTGCCCCCACCCGCCGCGGGTGCTGCTGATCAGCTCGGCCGAGGTCTACGGCGCCGTTCCCCCGGACCTGCTGCCCGTCGACGAGGATGCGCCCCTCGCCCCGGTCACCCCCTACGCGGCGTCCAAGGTGGCGGCCGAGTACCTCGGGCTCCAGCAGTATCTCGCCTACGGGTTGCCGGTTTTCCGCGTGCGCCCCTTCAACCACGTGGGGCCGGGCCAATCGTCGGCCTTCGTCGTCTCCGCACTCGCCGAGCGCATCGTCGAGGCGCGCCGCAGTGGAGCCGACAGCATCGTGGTCGGGAACCTGACCGCCCGACGCGATCTCACCGACGTGCGCGACGTGGTGCGGGCGTACCGCCTGCTCGGCGAGCGCGGCGTCGCGGGCGAGGTCTACAACGTCTGCAGCGGCCGCGACGTCGCCATCTCCGACGTGGCGGCCCAGCTCCAGCAGCTGGCGGGCACCGAGCTGCGTTTCGAGGTCGACCCTTCCCTGTCGCGGCCGGTCGACGTGCCCGTCGTGCGCGGCGACCCGACCAAATTGCGGGCGGCGACCGGATGGGAGCCGAGCTTCACCTTGGACCGCACACTGCTCGACGTGCTCGACCGGTGGAGCGATCGCGCCGCCTAGCGCCCGTCGCCGTCACGGGGCAGCTGCCTCGGGAACATCGGTTGCCCCGCGCGCAACGGGCGCCCCACCGAAGTGGGACGCCCGATCGCGGTTGGTGCGGGGGATCTGGTGTGTCAGGCGGCTTGGAGGATCAGCTTCCGGAGCTGCTGGCGAACCTCACGGGCCTGGGAGTGGGCCTGCTTGACCAGGTCGCGGGCGGGAACGGGAAGTCGATCCTCGATGGGTACCAGGGTCGCCTCGATGCGGCCGATGACCTGCTCCACCGCTTCGTCGACGTCCTTCACCCGCTTGGTGACCCCGCCGCGCACGTCGCCGAGGTGCCCCTGGATCTGGCTGCGGGGCTCGAACAGCCGCTTCTGGATCTCCTGGCGGCGGACCTGCGCACGCTGGAACCCGAGAACTCCGAGGCCGACCACCACGTAGGCGGCGTCCCGAGCGGTCTTGGTGATCTCGTCTGTGACGTCCTTGAACTCAGGCATCTCGTGTCCTTCCTGTGGGGGGATCTGGTGAGACTGGAGGCTTCCTGCTAACTATTGTACAGGAAGTTGCTAACAGTTGCAAGCACTTTGGGCTCGGGTGGGCCCGGAATCGGGGGCGCCAGGGCCTGGGGAGCCACGAGAGCGACGGGTAGCCTCTTGGCCCTGATGGAGACCATTGCTCCGCCGGTCGTCGCAGTGATCGTCACGTGCGATCCGGGGGAGTGGTTCGAGGAGACGCTGCGGGCATTCGGGTCCCAGGACTACCCGGAATTGTCGATCCTCGTGCTGGACGCGGCCAGCGCCGTCGATCCCACTCCCCGGGTGGCCGCGGTGCTGCCGCAGGCCTTCGTGCGCAGGATGGCGACGAACCGAGGGTTCGCGGCCACCGCCAACGAGGCCCTGTCGATGGTGCAGGGTGCGTCGCTCCTGCTGCTGTGCCACGACGACGTCGCGCCCGATCCCGACGCGATCCACATCCTGGTCGAGGAGTCGTTCCGGTCCAACGCCGGAGTCGTGGCGCCCAAGCTCGTCAGCTGGGACGACCCGACGAGGCTGCTGCACGTCGGCATGGCGGTGGACAAGGGGGGCGCCGTCGTCGACAGGATGGAACCGGGCGAGATCGACCACGGCCAGCACGACGCGGTGCGCGACGTCTTTCTCGCGCCGGGCGGATGCACCTTGGTCCGCTTCGACCTGTTCGCGGAGCTCGGCGGGTTCGACCCCGAGATCTTCGCCATGGGGGAGGACCTCGACCTGTGTTGGCGGGCCCAGATCCTCGGGGCGCGCGTCGTCGTGGCGCCGGGAGCGCGCGTCAGGCACCGCGAGATGTTGGCCAGTGGGCGTCGCAGTCTCCCCGAGCAGGTCCAGGAACAAGGCTGGGGAAGCGACGAGGCGGTCTCCTTCATCCTCGAGACGAGGGCCGGTCCCAGTGGGGACGAAGAGAGCAGCGGGGACCACGAGAGCCCTGGGGACCACGAGAGCCGTGGGGAACACGTGGGCCAAGGGGACCGAGAGGACTTGGTGTCGGGCGTGGCGGGAGTGACCGCAGCCGCGACAGCAGCGACAACCGCGACAGCCGGGAGACCCGCGAGACGAGGCCGGGGAACGGGCCGAGCCGGCCACGGACGCCAACCCCGGATCACGCTGCAGTCATTGCAGCGCCGGCACGAGCTGCACGCCGCGCTCAAGGCGTACGGACCTTTCCACCTTTTGCGGGTGCTCCCGCAGATCGCTCTGCTCGCCCTGGCCGAGATCGTCGTCGCGTCCGTGGCGGGCCACCGCGACCGCGCCCAGGCGGTGACCCACGCGTGGCGATGGAACTTCTCCCACCGCCGTGCCCTGCGTGCCGACCGGGCCCAGCTGCGGGCGCATCGCCGGCTCGACGACAGCACCGTCCGGCGCCTGCAGTTGCACGGCAGCGCACGTCTCAATACGTACGTGCGCCGGGCGGTCACCCACGGCCTCGAGGCCGCCAACATCGGTGGTGCGCAACGAGTCGACGAGCGCGCCAGCACGGAAGCTGCCGGTGCCGCGTCCTCGACCGACGGAGCCGTCGCCGCGCCGCCGGAACTGACGGCGGGGACCGCGCAGGGTCCCGCCACGTCGACGCGGTGGCTGGTGTGGTTGGCCGCCGCGCTCGTCGTCGTGTTCGGGACGCGACAGCTCTTCGGGTCCGGGCTGCCCGTCATCGGACAGCTGCTGCCCATGCCCTCGTGGACGACCCTCCTGCACCGCTTCGTGTCGGGCTGGCAGCCCACCGGTGTCGGGACGACCGACCCGACGACGCCGGCGACGGGGATCCTCGGCATCGCCGGGATGGTGCTCTTCGGGAGCATGGGGTTGCTGGACAAGATCGTGGTGCTCGGGTGCATCCCCGTCGGGGCCATGGGGATGGCTCGGCTCACCAGGCCTCTGGGCACGGCGTGGGCCCGGGTGACGTCGACGGTCATCTATCTCGCCATTCCCGTCGCCTACGACGCGTTGGCCACGGCGCACTGGGACGCGCTGGTCCTCTACGCCGCCTGCCCGTGGATCCTGCACCTCCTGGGCCAGGCCTCGCGCGTCGAGCCCTACGGCGCGGACCCCTTTGCATCCGACACCGGGGACCTGCTCGTCGCGCCCTCGCCGGGCCCCGCGCACCGCCCGGCGCCGGGCCCCGCGCACCGCCCGGCGTCGGGACTCGACCGGCCGTGGCGACGGTCCGCGGTGGGGTGGGCCCTGGCACTGGGCCTGCTCGACGCGTTCGTCATCTCGATGGCGCCGCCCGCTGCGCTCGTGACCCTCGTGGTGGCGCTGGGACTGGCACTGGGAAACGTCGTCTCGCAGGGATCCGCCGGGCTGCGACCCGCCGGGCGCGTCCTGGCCGTGGCCGCGGGGGCGACCGCAGTCGCCGTGGTGCTCCTGGCGCCCTGGTCCTTCGCCGTGCTGGGAGGGCCCGACCGATGGCAGACCTTGGCCGGCCTGCCCGTGCCCTCGTCGACCGGCGCGGGCTGGGGTGCGCTGCTGCGGTTGGCGGCGGGCCCCATTGGGGACGCCGCGTTGGGGTGGGCGTTCCTGGCGGCGGCGGCCCTGCCGCTCCTGATCGGCGCCCGCTCCCGCCTGGCGTGGGCAGGCCGGGCATGGTCGATCGCGCTGGTGGCATGGGTGGTCGCGTGGCTGGCCGGGCGCGGTGGGCTGGGCCCTCTGACCGTAGCGCCCCAAGTGCTCCTCGTTCCGGCGGGAGTGGGCATCGCCCTCGCCGTCGGGCTCGGGGTGGCCGCCTTCCAGCTCGACCTCCCCGGCTACCGGTTCGGGTGGCGCCAGGTGGCCGCGGTGACCGCCGCGGCCGCCGCAGTCGTGGGGATGCTGCCGGTCCTGGCGGGCAGCCTGGGCGGGCGATGGGACCTGGTCCCCTCGGGCTACGCCGAGGCCACCACCTGGATGGCCGCCAACAAGGCCCAGGGGGACTTCCGGGTGCTGTGGCTCGGCGACCCGCGTGTGCTGCCGGGCAACGGGTGGTCGCTGGCGCCGGGCCTCGCCTACGTCGTGAGCGATGACGGGCTCCCCGACCTCACCGGGGTCTGGCCGGGGTCGTCACCGGGGAAGGCTGGCACCATCGCGGGGGGTGTGCAGCTCGCCCGTAACCACGCCACGGTCCGCCTGGGTCGGCTGCTGGCTCCGTACGCGGTGCGCTACGTCGTGGTGGTGGACACGCTGGCACCCTCGATCCCGGGCCTGCAGAGCCCGCTCTCCTACCCGGTCCCGGGTGACCTCCTCGGGGCGCTGGGGGCCCAGATCGACCTGAGACAGGTGATCTCCCAAGGTGGCTTCGACGTCTTCGTCGACGACGCCGCGCTCCCCTTGAGGGCGGTGCGGACCGTGCCCAGGGCGCCGGGGGCCGCGGCGGTCACGGGGGCCGCGGCGGTCACGGGGGGAGCCTCGCAGCTGTCGGGATGGCGGCCCGCGCTTCCCGGCCCGCCCGACGCCACCAGCGTCAGCGCCCGGGTGCCGGCGGGATCGGTCCTGGCCGCCGTGGCCCCGGCCTCCGCCTGGCGGCTCACCGGCCCCGGCGGCGCCCTCGAGCACGCGTCGACCTCGTTCGGCTACGCGCCGACGTTCCACGTGACCCGGCCGGGGCCGGTCACCGTGGCGTTCGTGGGGTCGTGGTCCCATGGGTTCGAGATCGGTGTGGAGACCGCCGCCTGGGTCGCCCTGGCGGCTGCGCTCGCCGGTCGTCGCTGGTGGCTCGACTGGTGGTGGGGCCTCCTCACTCGACGGGGGACACGACGGCGGGCACGCCGAGGCGGCGGTCCCCTTCCCGCTCCCGTCGTGGCGGACACGCCCCCGATGGCCGACACCACCACCTCCGACGCGGCGACACCGGTGGCGCCGTGAGCGTTCCCCTCCGGCGCAGCCTCATGATCGGTTTCCTGGTCCTGGTCCTGGTGGTCGTCGGGATCGCCGACCGGCTCATCGGCAGGTCGGCCCCCCGGCCGCCCCCGGCTCCCGATGCGTTGTCGACGCTCAGGGTGGCGACGGCCGTCACCACAGAGTCCTCGGCATGGTTCTGCGCGGGAGGGACCGGCGCCCAGGGCGGGGCGCCCGCCACGATCGTGCTCTCCAACGCCGACGGCCGGGCCGTCCACGGCACGCTGACCGCGCTCTCCGCGTCGACGGCGGCCGCACCGGCTCCGTGGGCCGGGGCGAGCACCGTGGCACTGACCGTGCCCGCGGACGGGCAGGTGACGGTGGGGGCCTCCCAGCTGGGCTCGTCGGGGTTCGTGGCAGCGACCGTCGTCCTCGACGGGGGTGGCGTGGCCGTGTCGGAGGTGGTCCAGAGCCCGCTCGGATGGGGCATGGCGCCGTGCGCGCCGTCGACCGCCCCGGACTGGTACTTCGCGCACGGCGCCACGGCGGTGGGCGGGGGGTTGGTCCTGGCCCTGTTCAATCCGACCGCTACCGACTCCGTGGTCAACGTGGCGCTCGTGTCGTCCACGGCGGGCTACCTGGCTCCCGCCGCCTACCAGGGCATCGACATCCCTCCGGGCGCACTCGTCACCGAGAACATCGGCGACCACGCTCCCGATGACCCTGCCGTCGCCACGGAGGTCGAAGCGCTCTCCGGGGGCATCGTCGCCACCGAGCTGCAGTCGACCGGGACGCCTGGCGACGGGGGGGTGTCGCTCACCCTGGGCAGCCCGGCGACGGCTCCCGAGTGGGTGTTCCCCCAGAGCACGGGGATCCCGGGGGGCACCGTGGCCTTCCACGTCCTGAACCCCACGTCGAGCCCGGTGGTCGTCTCGGTCGCCGTGGGACTGTCGCAGGGGGCGGGCGCGGAGCCGCTGACGATGCACGTCCCGGCCCAGTCCCTGGCCACGTTGACGGCGGAGAACGTGACTCGCATCCCCGCCGGCGCGCCCTACGCCCTGGTCTTCAGGAGCAGCGGGGCCGGGATCGTCGTCAGCCGGGAGGTGACGGCGCCGTCGGGCTCACCGGCAGGGACCCCCGAGGTGGGGGACGTTCCCGGAGTGCCCGGGGGGAGCCGCAACTGGTTGGTACCGGGCATCGTGGCGCCGGGGTCCCAGGCGTGGGCCCTGGCCGTGGTCGACCTGGGTGTCCGCCCCGCCGCGGTCCGGTTCACCACCCCGAGCGGCCACGCCATCGCCGGCCGGTCCGTGCGCACCGTGGAGCCCGGATCCCCCCTCGTCCTCGGGCCCAACCCCGGTGTGCCCTTCGCCAACGCCCCCTTCGAGGTCCGTGCCGACCAGCCGGTGGCGGTGGAGCTCGATGCCTTGCCCGTGGCCGCGCCCGGCGTGGTCGTCGTGCCCGCGTTCGCCACGTCGTAGCCGACAGGGACCGCCAACCACCCGCCGGCGGGAGCCGTGGCGCCGTCGGGGCGGGGTGCGCCCCCGCGGTTCAGTCGGCAGGTGTGGTCGTCGGGGCGGTGGGCTCGGATTCGGCCACCGGGATCTCCGACTCGGCGCCGTTACCGGACTCGGCGCCGTTGCCGGACTCGGCGCCGTTGCCCGAAAGGCCCTCCTCGGGCTTGGTGCCCGCTCCGTTGGCGGTGGTGAAATGGGAGGCCATGACGGCTGCATCGTGGACGGGACGGCCGTAGGCGGTGTCGACGAGCGTGCCGACCTCGCTCCCGTCGAGCGTCTCGCGCTCGAGCAGCGCCCGTGCCACCGCGTCGAGGCCGCCGCGGTGGCGACTCAACAGCTCGATGGCCCGCTCCTCTTGCTGGCGGAGGATGCGGGCGATCTCCGCGTCCACGACCCGGGCGGTGTCCTCCGAGTAGTCCCGTGAATGCAGCAGGTCCTCGCCGAGGAAGACCATGCCCTGCGATCCCCACGCCATGGGCCCGAGCTCCTCGCTCATGCCCCACTCGCGCACCATCTTGCGAGCCAGCTCGGTGTTGCCGACCAGGTCGTTGCTGGCACCGGTGGACAGGTCGCCGTAGACGAGCAGCTCGGCGGCCCGCCCGCCCATCCGTACGGCGAGCGAGTCCTCGATGACGTCGCGCGGGTAGATGTGGCGTTCCTCGATGGGCAGCTGCTGGGTCACGCCCAGGGCCAGCCCGGTCGGGAGGATGGTGACCTTGTGGACCGGGTCGGCGTGCTCGAGCACGTACGCGAGCACGGCGTGCCCGCCCTCGTGGAAGGCGACGCGCTCCTTCTCGGGCTCGGAGAGCACGAGGCTCTCGCGTCGCTGCCCCATGAGCACGCGGTCGCGTGCGGCCTCGAAATCCTGCTGGTCCACCTGATGCGAGCCCCGCCGCACGGCGTGGAGTGCCGCCTCGTTGACGAGGTTGGCGAGATCGGCCCCGCTCATCCCCGGGGTCCCGCGCGCCACGAGCTCGAGGTCGACGTTGTCGCCGATGCGCTTGTCCTTGCAGTGGACCTTCAGGATCGGCAGGCGCTCCTCGAGGTCCGGAAGCGGGACGACGATCTGGCGGTCGAAGCGCCCAGGCCGCAGCAGGGCGGGGTCGAGGATGTCGGGACGGTTGGTGGCGGCCATGATGACCACGCCCTCGGCGGGGTCGAACCCGTCCATCTCCGACAGCATCTGGTTGAGCGTCTGCTCCCGCTCGTCGTGGCCACCGCCCAGGCCCGCCCCCCTCTTGCGGCCGATGGAGTCGATCTCGTCCACGAAGATGATGGCGGGGGCCTGCTTGCGGGCGGTCTGGAAGAGGTCGCGCACCCGGCTGGCCCCGACCCCGACGAACATCTCCATGAAGTCCGACCCGCTCACCGAGAGGAACGGCACGCCCGCCTCACCGGCGACGGCGCGGGCCAGGAGGGTCTTACCGGTGCCGGGGGGCCCCACGAGGAGGATGCCCTTGGGGATTTTGGCCCCGATGTCCCGGAAGCGGTGCGGCGACTTCAGGAAGTCGACCACCTCGCTGATCTCGATCTTCACGCCCTGGTAGCCGGCGACGTCCTGGAACGTCGTCCGGGGTCGCTCGGTCGTGTACAGGCGCGCCCGTGAGCGCCCGATCGACATGATCCCCGACATCTGGCCCTGGGCCCGCCGGCTGATCCAGAAGAAGATGCCCACGAACGCCAGCAGGATGAGGATGGTGGGCAGCCATTGGTCGAGGCCGCTTTCCTGGGGCGTGAGGAACTTCACGGTGGGGATGTCCCTCTTCATCACCGCCACGTCGTTGTCGAGGGAGGGGTCGGGCCCGTTCACCGAGTAGTTCTGACCGTGCTTCAGCGTCCCGGTGATGACCCCGGTGTTGTTGTTGATGGTGGCCGACTGGACGTCGTGAGTCTCGACGTACTTCTCGAGGAAGGGCTTGTACTCGATCTGCTTGACGGCGGGCTTCGACAGCAGCGGCGGGATGATCACGACGGCGATGACCGCCAGGATCAGCAGGGCGAAGACCCAGCGCCAGCTCTGGTCACCCCCCGACGACGCCTGGCCGCCCGGTCCCCCGGAGGCGGGACCGCCCGTCCCACCTGGGATGGGACGCCCCGATCTGCGGTCGGGAAGAGAGGGGGGACTCATTGCTCCATGGTACGCGCCCCCGCACCCGACCATGCACGCATGGCAGAGGAGGTTGCAGGCCTGTCGCGGGGCTCCGAGCGTGAACCGCGCCCGGCGCCGGCCGTCGCGACCGTTGCCCCGGGGTCGCCGGGCACCGGGCGGTCGCTAACCTTTCGCCTGATGGCGAGCACCGCTCCCGGCCCGGGTGACGGGGAGCCGAAGGACCGGGCGTCCAAGGTGGCACCGGCTCGCCCGCCGGGCCCACCGGGGTCCCACCCGGCTCCGCCCGGGCAGTCCCCGCCGGGCCCGTACCCCCCGCCGCCACCGACCATCGACGGCGACCGGGAGCGGTCCGTACCGCGCACCGAGCGCGACGCGGGGACGTGGCTGTTGTGGGCGGGACTCGGGTTCGTCGTGGGTCAGATGGCGAGCGCAATCCTGCTGTACGCCGTCGCCGCGGCCACGGGCCACTCCTCCGACGTCGCGCAACTGGCGGCACAACCCGTGCCGCCCGCATGGGTGGTGGTGACCGGGCTCGTCGGCCTGTGGTTCGGCTTCGTGGGGGCGGCCGTCGCCGCCTCCCGGTCGCGGGGAACCGGGAACCTGCGTCGCGACATGGGCCTCGAGGTGCGTCCCTGGGACGTCCTGATCGGCCCGGCCGTCGGCCTGGCGGGGCAGCTGGTGCTGCTGCCCCTGCTCTACTTCCCCCTGGAGCACGTGGTGCGGCACCTCGACCAACGGTTGAACGCGCCGGCCAAACACCTCACCGGCGGCTTCCCCGGTGCGGACCTCGTCGTCATCGCGGTGCTGACCGTCGTCGTGGTGCCGGTGATCGAGGAGCTGTTCTTCCGGGGCCTCGTGCTGCGCGGCCTGCTGCGCCTGTGCAGGGGCGCGGGCCCCGTCCTCGGAGTCGGGCTCGCCGCGGTGGCAGACGGAGTCATCTTCGGCCTGGCGCATTTCGAGCTGCTCCAGCTGCTCGGCCTGGCCGCCTTCGGGGTCGTCCTGGCGCTCATGGCCTACAAGTTCCGACGCCTGGGCCCCGGGATCTTCGCCCACGGCATGTTCAACCTGCTGGCGATCCTGTCGGTGGCCGGCGTCCTGCACTGACCGGTGCTGCTTGTTGGGCGCCGGTTTCGGGCACGATGGACCTGATGCGCCGGCCGTCGCCTCCCGCCCTCGCCACCTTCGCGGTGGTGGCCGCCGTCATCGTCATCGTCATCTGGCAGTGCGATCCGAGCCTGCTGCTGGCCAACACCATGACGACGGGGGGCGACACCGGGGCGCACTTCGGCCTGGCCGCCTTCTTGAAGTCGGACCTGCTGCCCCACGGGCAGGTCACCGGCTGGTTCCCGGGCGCCTACGACGGCCTGCCGCTCAACACCTTCTACTTCCCGCTCCCCGACACCCTCGCCGCGCTCTTGGGGTACGTCATCCCCTTCGACATCGCCTTCAAATTCGTGACGATCCTGGGGTCGATCACCCTTCCCATCGCGGCGTGGGCGTTCGGGCGCCTCGTGGGCATGGAGCGGCCCCGCCCGGCGGTCCTGGCCGCATTCACCCTGCCGTTCCTGTTCGACCAGACCTTCACCATCTACGGCGGGAACCTCTACTCCACCATGGCCGGCGAGTACGCCTTCTCGCTCGGGCTGTCGATCGCCCTCGTGTTCCTGGGGGTCGTGGTGCGCGGCATGCGGACCGGCCGGTCGAGGATCCCGGCCATCGTGCTGCTGTCGGCCTGTGTGCTGTGCCATCTCGTGCCGACGCTGTTGTGCTTCGCGGGCGCGGGCGCGGCGCTGCTCTTCTTCGGCCCCACCCGCAAGCACGTGTGGTGGCTGGTCTCGGTCATCGGGACCAGCTTCCTCCTCGTGGCGTGGTGGGCCGTTCCCTTCGTCATGGAGCAGGCCTACAGCACCACCATGGGGTGGCAGAACGTGACCACGTACGGGGCGCTCCTCGCGCCCGCCGCCGACCGCTGGGCGCTGGTGCTCGCGTTCGTCGGCATCGTGATCGCGTGCATCCGGTTCGACCGCCCGCTGCTGGCGCTGGCCACGCCGGGCGTCCTCGCCGCGGTCTTCGTGTGGAAGGCGCCGCAGAGCGCGCTGTACAACACGCGCGTGCTCCCGCTGTGGTGGCTGTGCGTCTACCTGGTGGCGGGCTACGCCGTGGCCGAGGTGCTGGTGATGGCGGCACGGGGGTGGCGGAGCCTGCGCGACGCGCTGCGCTGGGCGCCGCCCCCCGCGCCCGTCGGCGCCGTCCCGGGCGGTCCCACCCCGGCGTTCGCCACCGGCGGGCCCGTCTCCCCCTTCTCGCCCCACGTCGTGGTGGGGACCGGGACGTCGGGCCCCGCGATGGCCGGCACCGAACTGCGCACCACCGACGTCTCGGCCGGCGCGGCCGGCTCATCCGGCGCGGCCGGCGCCGCCGGAGCCGGGACCGAGACGGCCCCGAGGCCGGGCTACCACGGTCCCGACGGGGTCGGGGACGGGGACGGGGACGGGGAGTCGTGGTGGAGGCCGCCGCCGAGCCATCCTGCACACGTGGCACCCCGCCCGCCCCGGCGCATGGCGTGGGCGCCGGGGGCCTTGGTGGTGCCGCTCGTGGCCCTCGCCATCTCGGCACTGGTCGTGCTTCCCCCGCTCCTGGTGGCGCCGGGGACCGTCTACAAGCTGGGGCCCGTCAATGTCAGGCCCAGCAACGTCTCCGCCTGGGCGCAGTGGAATTACTCCGGGGTCGAGCGAAAGCCGGGTTGGCCCGAGCTCCAGGGCATCGTCCGGACCATGGACAAGGTCACCGCCCGCTACGGGTGCGGGCGCGACATGTGGGAGTACAACTCCGACCTCAACCGCTTCGGCACGCCCATGGCGCTCATGCTCCTGCCCAACTACACCGGCGGGTGCGTCGACTCCATGGAGGGCCTGCTGTTCGAGTCGGCGACCTCGACGCCGTACCACTTCATCAACCAGGCCGAGCTGTCGGTGGCGCCGTCGGAGGCGATGGTGCCGGCGACCACGGGGATCGTCTACGGGCCCGTCAACGTCCCGCTGGGGATCGAGCACCTGCAGCTGCTCGGGGTGAAGTACTTCATGGCCTCGTCTCCCGTGATCCAGGACCAGGCCGACGCCGACCCCGCGTTGACCCTCGTCGCCTCGACGGGGCCGTGGCACACCATCTACTCGGGCTCGGTCATCACGACGACGTGGAAGGTGTACCTGATCCACGACTCGTCGATGGTGGTCCCGCTCACCGAGACCCCCGACGTGCTCACCGGCGTCGGCGCCGCGCAGAAGTCGTGGCTCCCCGTCGCCCAGCGCTGGTACGCGGACCCCGCCGAGTGGTCACAGCAGTTGGTGGCGGGCGGGATGGCGTCGTGGGCGAAGGCCCCCGAGGGTGTGGCGCCGGCCGAGCACCACCCGCTCCCCGCCGTGACCGTGTCGGACGTGCACGCCACGGACGACCAGGTGAGCTTCCACGTGAGTCGCACCGGTGTCCCGGTGCTGGTGCGCGTGTCGTACTTCCCCTCGTGGCACGCCACGGGGGCCGAAGGCCCGTGGCGGTCGGAGCCCAACCTCATGGTCGTGGTCCCTACCGCGCACGACGTCACGCTCACCTACGGGATGAGCGGACCGGACAAGCTCGGGCTGGTGCTGAGCGTGCTCGGCGTCCTCGTGTTCCTCGTGCTGGTCTGGCGGCGCTTCGCCTACTCCTGAGACCAGAGCCCTTCGCCGACGTTTGGCGCGACCCGGCGAGGATCACGATTCCCTAACTTCCCCCACACGGCTCCCACATGGCCGGGGCCGACCATTGCTCTGGGTCCCGAAGGAGGGCTCCTCAAGAGGTCTCCGCCGGAGACCGATCACAAGGGGAACTCCCGACGGGACCGCTAGGCACGAGGAGGGATGGGAGATGACGAATCGGAAGCTCGTCACCGCCGCGCTGTGCACCGGGGTCGTGTTGACCCTGGCGGCATGCGGGGCGACAAGCGCGTCGCACGTCGTGGCACCGGCCACGACGACGACGTCCGTGCCGTCCCCTTCGACCACGGCCGCGACGGTGCCGGGCTCGGTCCCGACGTCGGTCCCTGTCGCGGCGACGCCGACGACCACACCCTCCAACGCGCTCAGCTCACAGTCACTCGATCAGGTCGCCGCCGACCTGGGGGCACTGGACAACAACCTCAGCACGGCGAACTCCGACTTGAACCACCCGCAAGGAGACTCCTGAGATGAAGCACAACTTCCCACGTCGCAGCGCGCTCGGCGCGTTGGCGGCAGTAGCGGTGGCCGGGCTGATCGTGATGGTCCCGGGCGCCGCGTTCGCAGCACCGTCGGCCGCCGCCGCCACCACCACTACGGCGACTGCCTCCAGCACTTCCGGGTCGACGGCCACCGCGGTGGTGTCGAACCCCCGGTGCACGCCGGCGCTGTTCACCCAGGCGCAACAGCTGGTCGAGGCGGATCTCTCCGCCCGTGTCACCCAGCTCAACGCCCTGTCGAGCGCAGCGAACAACACGGCCAACCACCTGACCAGCGGCGACCGCCAGACGCTGCAGAACGACATCACCACCGTGGAGCTCCCGGGCATCGAGGCGTTGCAGCCCCAGGCGCAGCAGGCCGCCACGTGCGCGGCCTTGCGCACCGTGGCCCGGTCGATGGTGTTCACCTACCGCGTGTACGTCGTCATGACCCCGCAGACGCACCTGACCATCGTCATGGACGACGAGACCTACGTCGAGGGCGTGTTCGTCAACCTCGAGCCGCAGATCGCCACCGCGATCTCCGACGCGCAGGCGGCCGGGAAGAACGTGACCGCCGCCCAGGCCGCCTTCGCCGACCTCAAGAGCCAGGTGGCCTCGGCCCAGACCGAGACCGCCGGGCAGTCGGCTCAGCTCCTGGCACAGACACCGGGCGGGTACCCGGGGAACTGGCAGGTCTTCCTGGCGGCACGCACCAATGCCACCAACGCGCGCACGGACCTGCACACGGCGTACTCGGACGCCCAGCGGATCCGGACCGACCTGCAGTAGCGCCGGTCGGGCGCACGCACCCCTCCCGGTGCCGACCGAGCCGGTCGCAGCAGGCTCGGCACCGGGGCGCCGGGAGGGGAGCGGGTAGGCTTCGAGCGCCATGACCGCACTCGACGCTGTGTTCAAGGCCTACGACGTGCGCGGGACGGTGCCCGACCAGCTCGACAGCCGTGACTGTCGTGCCATCGGCTGGGCCTTCGCGCGCTTCGCGGGCACGCCACGAGTCATCGTGGCGCGCGACATGCGGGAGTCGGGGGTGGAGCTGGCGGCAGCCTTCTCGGCCGGCGCCCGCAGCGCGGGGGCCGACGTCGTGGACCTCGGGCTGGCCTCCACCGACATGATGTACTTCGCCTCGGGCCGGCTCGACGCCCCCGGGGCCATGTTCACCGCGTCGCACAACCCGGCGGCGTACAACGGGATCAAGATGTGCCTGGCGGGGGCCCGGCCCGTCGGGCAGGACACGGGGCTCGCCGAGGTCCGGGACCAGGCGGCCGCCGCCCTCGTCTCGGGTGCGGCCGACGTGGCGGAGACGGGTGGCTACGAGCGGCGGGAGATGCTCGAGGAATACGCCGAGCACGTCCGCTCGTTCATCGACCCCGCCGCGCTGCGCCCGCTCAAGGTCGTGGCCGACACGGCCAACGGTATGGGTGGCCTCGTGGTCCCGAAGGCCTTCGAGGGGGTCCCCGTCGAGCTCGAGATCCTCTTCGGCGAGCTCGACGGCACCTTCCCCAACCATCCCGCCGACCCGATCCAGGACGAGAACCTCCGGGACCTCAAGAACGCGGTGATCGCCTCGCAGGCCGACGTCGGCCTCGCCTTCGACGGCGACGCGGACCGCGTGTTCCTCGTCGACGAGTTGGCGCAACCGGTGTCGGGCTCGCTCACCACTGCCCTCGTGGCCCGCGCCATGCTCGAGAAGTCCCCCGGGGCGACGGTGCTCTACAACCTCATCTGCTCCAAGATCGTCCCCGAGACGATCGAACGCTACGGAGGCAAGCCCGTGCGCACCCGGGTCGGGCACTCCTTCATCAAGGAGGTGATGGCCGAGAGCGGGGCGGTGTTCGGGGGCGAGCACTCCGGGCACTACTACTTCCGGGACAACTACCGGGCCGACTCCGGGCTGATCGCCGCCATGGTCGTCCTCGAGGAGCTGTCGGCCTCGGGCCAGACGCTCTCGGAGCTGCTCGTCCCGTTCCGCAAGTACGCCGATTCGGGCGAGATCAACACCGAGGTTCCCGACCCCCCCGGCGCGGTCGAGGCGATGGCTCGGCACTTCGCGGCACGTGGGCTCGAATGTGACCGCACCGACGGGTTGACGGTGGAGCTCGAAGACTGGTGGTTCAACGTCCGCCCCTCGAACACCGAGCCGCTGCTGCGTCTCAACGTCGAGGCCGACACGTCTGCCGAGTGCGACCGCCACGTGCGCGAGCTCCTTCAGCTCGTGACCGAGGTTGCGGGTGGCGTCCCCGCCGGGGGTCGCTGAGCACCCCACGAACACACCACCCGACGAACACGACGAGACGACGGAAAGCGCGATCACCGATGCCACTGGACCCCCTGCTGCTGGAGGTGCTGGCCTGTCCCGAGGACAAGGGCCCGCTCCTGTACTTCGAGGACGAGGACCGGCTTTACAACCCGCGCCTGCACCGCAGCTACGAGGTGCGCGACGGGATCCCCGTCATGCTCGTCGACGAAGCCACCACCGTCGACGACGCCGAGCACGAGCGGCTCATGGCGAAGGCCGCGGCGCAGGGCGTCGACAGCACCCAGAAGGCCGGGAACGAGCCATGACCGACGTCCCCGTCGCAGAGGGAGTGCTCGACTCGCTTGACATGTTCGAGGCGACGGCCGGGCTGCCCGAGCAGGTGGCCACGGCCGTGGGCGCCGCGCACGGGCTCGACGGGCTCCCCGAGCGCGAGTACGTCGAGAACGTGGTCGTCCTGGGGATGGGTGGCAGCGGACTGGCCGGCGACGTCATGGTGGCGGTGGCGGGGCCCTTCGTCCCCGTCCCCATCACGGTGGTGAAGTCCTACGACCTGCCCGACTTCGTGGGCCGTGGGTCGCTCGTGTTCGCCATTTCGTTCTCGGGCAACACCGAGGAGACCGTCGAGGCCGCGGGGGAGGCTGCCAATGCCGGCGCCAGCTTGGTGGCCGTCACCGCCGGCGGTGAGCTCGGTCGCCTGGCCGAGGAGTGGGGGGCGCCGATCGTGCCGGTTCCGACCGACATCCCCCAGCCCCGTGCCGGGCTCGGGGCCATGGCGATCCCGCCCCTGGTGGTTCTCGAGGACATCGGGCTGTTCCCGGGGGCAGCCACATGGGTGGCCCTGGCCGTCGACCAGCTCAAGTACCGCCGCGACCGACTGGTCCAGCCCGGCAGCACCGCCGAGGAGGTGGCGCGCCGCATCGGTCGGACGATTCCCCTGGTCCACGGCGCCCAGGCCGTCGGCGCCGCGGCCGCCACCCGGTGGAAGGCGCAGGTGAACGAGAACGCCAAGGCGCCCGCGTTCGCGGCCGTCTACCCCGAGCTCTGCCACAACGAGATCGCCGGATGGGGACAGCACGGGGACGTCACCCGCCAGGTCCTGACCCTCGTCAACCTGCGCCACGACGCCGAGCATCCCCAGCTGGCGCGGCGCTTCGCTTTCGTGGCGGATGTGCTGAGGGAGGTCGTAGCTGACATCATCGAGGTCCGCGCCCAGGGTGAGGGGGACCTGGCCCAGCTTCTCGACCTGATCCTGGTCGGGGACTTCGTCTCGCTCCACCTCGCTGCCCGTGAAGGCATCGACCCTGGGCCGGTGCCGGTCCTCGAAGAGTTGAAGCGCCGTCTGCTCGAGGCGTGAGGTCAGTCCAAGCCTGTTCACCACACAAGGAGCACACAATGTCCACGTCCGCCACTGATCACGATGTCGCCGACCTCGGCCTCGCCGACCTCGGGCGCCAACGCATCGCGTGGGCCGACGCCAACATGCCGGTGCTGAGCTCGATCCGGGAGCGCTTCGCCAAGGAGCGCCCCCTCGCCGGAGCTGTCGCCGCGGCCTGCCTGCACGTGACCACGGAGACCGCCAACCTCCTGCGCACGCTCAAGGCGGGGGGCGCCGAGGTCCTGATCTGCGCGTCGAATCCGTTGTCGACGCAAGACGACGTAGCCGCCTCTCTGGTACGCGACGAGGGTATCCCGACCTTCGCGGTCAAGGGTGAGGACTCGGACCTGTACTACTCGCACATCGACGCGTTGCTCGACCGGCATCCCACCATGACCATGGACGACGGGTGCGATCTCGTGTCGCGCATCCACTCGACGCGTCCGGGCCAGGTGTCCGAGGTCCTCGCCGGCACGGAGGAGACGACCACCGGCGTCATCCGGCTGCGGGCCATGGAGTCCGAAGGCGCGCTCAAGTACCCGATCGTCGCCGTCAACGACGCGGACACCAAGCACATGTTCGACAACCGCTACGGGACGGGCCAGTCCACCCTCGACGGGATCATCCGCGCCACTAACGTGCTGCTGGCGGGCAAACGCGTGGTGGTGGCGGGATACGGCTACTGCGGCAAGGGCGTGGCGAGCCGGGCCCGCGGGCACGGCGCACAGGTCATCGTGACCGAGATCAATCCCCTGCGTGCCCTCGAGGCCGTCATGGACGGGTTTCGCGTCGAGCCCATGGAGGTGGCCGCGGCCGAGGGCGACATCTTCATCACCGTGACCGGGAACCGCGACGTGCTGCGCCCCGAGCACTTCGAGCGGATGCAGGATGGGGCCATCGTGGCCAACTCGGGCCACTTCGACATCGAGATCGACCTGGTCAGCCTGGAGTCGATGTCCGAGGGCCAGCGGCGCCACGTGCGCCCCATGGTCGAGGAGTTCTCCGTGCGCGGCAAGCGCATCCTCGTCGTGGCCGAGGGACGGCTCGTCAACCTCAGCGCGGCCGAGGGCCACCCGGCGGCGGTCATGGACATGAGCTTCGCCAACCAGGCCCTGGCCGCGGAGTGGGTCATGGCCAACGCGGCCACGCTCGAGAAGCGCGTCTACGACGTCCCCCGCACCATCGACGCCGAGATCGCGCGCCTCAAGCTCGAGACGATGGGCGTCGCCATCGACCGCCTCACACCCGCGCAGGAGGAGTACCTGGGGTCCTGGCAGACCGGCACCTGACCGCCCCGCGCCGGTCCATCCGAAGCGGCCCGATCTCCCGCCTCGACAGGGCGAAGGTCGCGCCCGAGACATTGCGGGCGTCGAGGCGTACGCTGGTGATCGTGGATCGTGTCCGGGTCTGTGGTTGCAAGTCGAAGCCAGTCGCAGGCGAAACGACCCACGTAAGGCAACTCATGGTTGCTGAGCATGGTGCGACTTAGAGGTAAGCCCTGCCCGTCGGGGCGCCGACTCCCGGTGCCCGGCGGAGAAGGATCGAAGCAGGCCGTCGTGGGTGTCGCTGGGCGACGCAGGATGACCGTGTCGCCGCCGACAACCGGGCCGCCAACTCCTCGGCAGGCGAGTGTGGGGACAAAGACCAGGTCAGCCGGACACGGTCCACACGCATCGAACATGTCAGCCGCACGGGGAGGAAGCGTCTAGTCCGACCCACGGCCTGAAGGAGGTGCAGCGGTGGACGTCGCCGTTCTGGGACCCAAGGAAACCGCGCCCGAAGCACTGCGGGCGCTCGCACGAGCCAAGGTGGGCAAGCTCGGGAGGTTGACCCCCGTGCTCGAGCGGGCCGAGGTGCGCCTGTGCGAGGACCGGGACGCCCCGGGCTCGGGGCGCAAGGTGTGCGAGGTCACCATCACCGGCCACGGCCACACCCTTCGGGCCAAGGCGGGCGCGCACGACGCGGCCGTGGCGGTCGACAAGGTCGTGAACAAGCTCGAGCACCAGGTCGAGCGGTTGAAGGGGAAGTTGGTCGGCCGGTCTCACCCGCGCCGTGCCCGATCCCTGTCCAAGGCCTGACCGATAGACCCCCGGCGCCGCTCGGGGGCCTCGAGCCGCGCCCGGGAGCGCCGCTGAGGCGCTGGGCCCCGGCGGTAGACTGCGGCGGTCATGAGTGTCTTCACGCGCGTCCTGCGGGCCGGCGAGGGTAAGAAGGTCCGCAGGCTGGCAGAGCTCGTCCCCCTCATCAACGAGCTCGAGCCCGAGATGGAGGCTCTCTCCGACGACGAGCTGGCGCACCGGACGGTGGTCTTCCGGGAGCGGTTCGACAACGGGGAGAGCCTCGACGACCTGCTCATCGAGGCGTTCGCCACAGTCCGCGAGGCGGCGTGGCGGGTGCTCGGCCAGCGGCACTTCGACGTGCAGCTCATGGGGGGCATGGCCCTGCACTTCGGCTGGATCGCCGAGATGAAGACCGGCGAGGGCAAGACGCTGGTGTCGACACTGCCCGTCTATCTCAACGCGCTGTCTGGACGCGGCATGCACGTGATCACGGTCAACGACTACCTGGCCGGCCGTGACGCGGATTGGATGGGCCAGGTCCACAGGTTCCTCGGCCTCACCGTGGGCCGGGTGAGCCCCGAGCTCCCCGACTTCAACGACAAGCGCGAGGCGTATGCGTGCGACGTCACCTACGGGACGAACACCGAGTTCGGCTTCGACTACCTGCGCGACAACATGGCCCGCTCGCGCGACCACATGGTGCAGCGGGGCCACGTCTACGCCATCGTCGACGAGGTGGACTCGATCCTCATCGACGAGGCGCGCACCCCGCTCATCATCTCGGGCCCGGCGTCGGAGTCGGCCAAGCTCTACTACCAGTTCGCCGGCATCGCCCGGACGCTGCGGGCCGAGGCGGACTACGAGGTCGACGAGGAGAAGCGCATCGTGGTGCCCACCGAGGAGGGCATCGCCAAGGTGGAGAGCCAGGTCGGCGTGGACAACATGTACGACCTGGTCTCGGTCAACTACGTGCACCACCTGACCCAGGCGCTGCGGGCCAAGGAGCTCTTCCACCGCGACAAGGACTACCTGGTGGCGGGGGGCGAGGTGAAGATCGTCGACGAGTTCACGGGCCGGACCCTCGAAGGGCGCCGGTGGTCCGACGGGCTGCACCAGGCGGTCGAGGCCAAGGAGCGGGTGCGCATCAACGAGGAGAACCACACCTGGGCCACTGTGACGTTGCAGAACTACTTCCGGCTCTACGAGAAGTTGTCGGGCATGACCGGGACGGCGGAGACCGAGGCCGCCGAGTTCGCGTCCACCTACGACATCCCGGTGGTGCCGATCCCCACCAACGTGCCCATGGTCCGCGCCGATCAGCCCGACCTCATCTACAAGTCCGAGGACGGCAAGTTCGCGGCCGTGGTCGACGACATCGTCGAGCGCTACGAGCAGGGCCAGCCCGTGCTCGTGGGCACGGCATCGGTCGCCAAGTCCGAGCACCTCTCCCAGCTGCTCGAGCGCCGGGGCATCCCGCACCAGGTCCTCAACGCCAAGCAGCACACCCGTGAAGCCGAGATCGTGACCCAGGCCGGCCGGCTCCACACCGTCACGGTGGCGACCAACATGGCCGGCCGGGGGGTGGACATCCTCCTGGGCGGGAACCCCGAGGGCCTCGCCCGCCGGGAAGCCGCCGCCCAGGGGTGCGACCTCGACACCGACGAGGGCATCGCCGAGTACGACAAGCTCCTCGCCCGCTTCGAGAAGGAGTGCGCGGAGGAGGGCGACCAGATCCGTGAGCTCGGTGGGCTCTACGTGCTCGGAAGCGAGCGCCACGAGTCCCGGCGCATCGACAACCAGCTCCGGGGCCGTTCCGGTCGTCAGGGCGACCCCGGCGAGAGCCGGTTCTTCCTGTCGCTCGAGGACGAGCTCATGCGCCTCTTCGCCACCGGCGCCATGCAGTGGGTCATGAGCCGGACCCTTCCCGAAGACGTCCCCATCGAGGCCAAGATGGTGACCAAGGCCATCGAGCGCGCCCAGCACACCGTGGAGGGCCGCAACGCCGAGATCCGCAAGGACGTCCTCAAGTACGACGAGGTCCTCAACGAGCAGCGCAAGGTCATCTACGCCCGCCGGTTGCAGGTCATCGACGGGGAGGACCTGCGCGAGCACACCGAGGAGCTGCTCGAGCAGACCATCGACGAGCTGGTGCGCTCGGCGTGCCCGGGGGAATTCCCCGAGGCCTGGGAGCTCGAACGGCTCCTGGCCGAGGTCACCCAGTACTACCCGACCGCCTTCACGGTCGAGGACCTGGCCGAGGCCACGACGGCCATGCAGATCGTCGAGAGCCTCCTGGCCGAGGCGCTCGACGCGTACCACGCCCGCGACGCCTCGTTCCCCGGGGGCGAGGAAGAGGCGCGCGCCGTCGAGCGCGAGGTGATGATGCAGATCATCGACCAGCGCTGGCGCGACCACCTGGCCGAGATGGACTACCTGCGCGAGGGGATCAACCTGCGCGCCATGGGGCAGCAGGACCCGCTGGTGGCGTGGCAGCGGGAGGGCTTCTCGATCTTCGGGCAGATGATGGACGCCATCGACGACGACTACCTGCGCTACGTGATGCACGTGCAGGTGGTGGCCGAGCCCGCGCCCGAGCCCGACCTCTCCCACGCCAGCTACCAGGCGGCCGACGACCCCGTGCAGGGGGCGAGCCTCCTGGAGGCGATGCGCGGGTCGGTCACGGCGGCCGACGTGGCCGCCGCCGGCGCGGGTGTGCCCCCCGGGCTCGACGTGGGCGGCATGGCCGTCGACGGGGCCCCGACCTCCCCCCGCCACCTCGCCGACGGCGACACCCAGGCACCGCTGGTGAAGGCGCCCAGCGAGAAGATCGGGCGCAACGAGCCGTGTTGGTGCGGAAGCGGCAAGAAGTTCAAGCTGTGCCATGGCGCGGCCTGAGGCGCCGGGGGCCGGCGAACAGCGCGACCTCCGGGGAGAGCTGGCGTCGCTGCGCAAGCGCCTCGAAGAAGCACAGGGGTATCTGGGCCTGGACCAGCTGCGGCTGCGCCACGCCGAGCTCGAGAAAGAGGTGTCGCGCCCGGACCTGTGGGACGACCCCGACCAGGCCCGGCGCGTGACCTCGGAGTTCAGCTCCGTCAACGACGACATCGCCATGCTCGAGGACCTCGACGCCAAAGTGTCGGACGCCGAGGAGCTCTACGAGCTCATCATCGAGGAGTCCGACGACTCCTTCACACCTGAGCTCACCGAGACCGTCGACGCGCTGGCGCGCCGGATGTCGGAGCTCGAGCTGCGCTCCCTGTTCGCAGGCGAGTACGACGAGCGTGACGCCATCGCCGAGCTGCACGCCGGTACCGGGGGCACCGACGCCCAGGACTGGTGCGAGATGATGCTGCGGATGTACCTGCGGTGGGCGGAACGCCGGGGGTTCGCCTTCGAGGTCGACGAGGTCACCGAGGGTCAGGAGGCCGGGCTGCTGTCCGCCACCTTCATCGTGAAGGGGCGCTTCGCCTACGGGCTGCTGTCCGCCGAGCGCGGCGTGCACCGCCTCGTGCGCATGTCCCCGTTCGACTCCCAGCACCGGCGCCAGACGAGCTTCGCCTCGGTTGACGTCATCCCGTTCCTCGAGGACGCCGCCACCGAGGTCGCCATCGACGACAAGGACCTCCGCATCGACACCTACCGGTCCTCGGGGGCCGGTGGCCAGCACGTCAACAAGACCGACTCGGCCGTGCGCATCACCCACCTGCCGACGGGCATCGTGGTGTCGTGCCAGAACGAGCGCAGCCAGCACCAGAACAAGGCGCGCGCCATGCAGATCCTGGCCGCCAAGCTCGCCGAGGTCCAGCGCGCCGAGCGGCGCTCGGAGCTCGACTCGCTGTCGGGGCCCAAGGCCGACGTGGCCTGGGGGAGCCAGATCCGCTCGTACGTGATGGCGCCGTACCAGATGGTCAAGGACCACCGCACCGAGTACGAGACGGGCAACGTCGACGCCGTGCTCGACGGTGACATCGACGCCTTCATCGAAGCCGAGCTCCGCCGCCGCCGTCCCTTGGCAGCTGAGGACCGTCTGTGACCCGTCCCAGGTGCCGTCAGCCGCGGCTGGTAAGGTCTAGCCGCCCTCTTGCGCCGGTACGGCCGATGGCGGTTGGGGCGTGCCGCCGAGGACCTGCCTGATGATCCGATTCGAAAACGTTTCCAAGACCTACAAGAGCGGCTCCGTCGCGTTGCGCGACGTGTCGATCGACATCGACAAGGGGGAGTTCGTCTTCCTGGTGGGCCCCTCGGGGTCGGGCAAGACCACCTTCATCCGTCTGCTGCTGCGCGAGGAGGAGCCCGGCGACGGGCGCATCTGGGTGGCGGGGCGCGACATCTCCCAGCTCAGCCAGTGGCGCATCCCCTACCTCCGGCGCAACATCGGGTGCGTGTTCCAGGACTTCCGGCTGCTGCCCAACAAGACGGTGTTCGAGAACGTGGCGTTCGCGCTCGAGGTGATCGGGCGCCCCAAGCACGTGATCGCCCTCCAGGTCCCCCAGGTGCTCGATCTGGTGGGGTTGTCGAAGAAGCACGAAAGCCTGCCCGGCGAGCTGTCCGGTGGCGAGCAGCAGCGGGTGGCGGTGGCACGCGCCTTCGTGAACAGGCCGCTGGTCGTCCTGGCCGACGAGCCCACCGGGAACCTCGACCCCGCCACCAGCCAGGGCATCATGCGCCTGCTCGACCGCATCAACCGCACCGGCACCACGGTGGTGGTGGCCACCCACGACGCCAGCATCGTGGACCAGATGCGCCGGCGCGTCATCGAGCTCGACCACGGGACGCTGGTGCGCGACCAGGCGCGGGGCGTCTACGGCATGGCTCCTGCCGGGCTCGCACCCGAGGAGCAGCTCCAGAAGGGTGCGCACTGACATGCCGGTCTCGCTGGACTACGTGGCGCGCGAGACGGCGTCGAACCTGTGGCGCAACCGGCTCATGACCATCGCCGCGGTGCTCACGGTGGGGGTGTCGCTGTCGCTCGTGGGGGCGTCGCTGCTGTTGCGCCAGGGCGTGGCGCACGCCACGACCCAATGGGCGCACGGCGTCGACGCCATCGTGTGGCTCAAGCCCGGCATCGCGGACACCCAAAAGGATTCGGTGCAGAAGCAGGTGCAGCAGCTCCCCTTCGTCCGCTCCTGTACCTACCGGTCCCAGTCCTATGACCTCAGCGAGGCCAAGCACCTGCTCACGCCGCCCGAGTACCAGGTCCTGACGGTCGGCACCACACCGGCGTCCTTGCGCTGCCAGCTCGACAACCCGAGCGAGGCAACGGCCATCGCCCGGCAGTTCGGGACCTATCCCGGGGTCAAGAGCGTCAACGTCCCGACCAAGCAGATCCACAACATCCAGGAGGTGAGCCGGATCCTGCAGCTGGTGTTCTTCGTGCTGGCGGTGATCCTGCTGTTGTCGGCGTCGGTGCTCATCATCAACACCATCCGCCTGGCCATCTTCGCCCGCCGGCGCGAGGTGTCGGTCATGAAGCTCGTGGGCGCCACCAACTGGTTCATCCGCGTGCCGTTCATGTTCGAGGGGGTGGCCCAGGGCCTCTTCGGCGCGCTGTTCGCCTCGTTGACGGTGTTCTCGCTGCACTTCCTGCTCGACAGCTTCTCCAACACCAAGACCGGGAACATCTGGTACCAGATGCGCATGCCGACCAGCGAGGTGATCCTCACCAGCCTGGTGGTGGTCCTGATCGGGGTGGTGATCGGGTCCTTCGGGTCGTTCCTCGGGATCCGCAGGTTCCTCGACGCCTGAGGGCCTCGGTCTGGCCCGGGCCTGAGAGCGCGGCGCGCCCGCGCCCGTGGCGCCGCGCTCAGCCCTTGTTGGCGCCGTGCTCCCGGACGAAGTCGTTGACCGCGTAGTAGGCGTCGATCGACTCACCGGCGTCGCCCCAGAACCCGTCGAGGATGTCGTAGGCCATGGTGCGCTTGTCGACGAAGTAGTTGTTGACGTCGGTGATCTCGAGCTCGCCCCGTCCCGAGGGCTCCAGGGTGCCGATCACCTCGAACACCGAGGGGTCGTAGCAGTAGATGCCGGTCACCGCGTAGTTGCTCGGGGGGTCCTCGGGCTTCTCGACGATGTGGGTGATCCGGCCCTCGGCGTCGAATTCGGGCACTCCCAGGTGGCGGAGGTGGGCGGGGTTGTCGGCCTCGGTGAGCACGATGCGCGCGCCCGCCCCCTGCTGGGCGAATTGCTCGACCGTGTGCCGGAACGTGCGCTCGACGATGTTGTCGCCGAGCATGACGAGCACCGAGTCGCCCCCCACGAACCGTTCGGCCAGGCCCAGCGCCTCGGCGATGCCCCCGGGCCGGTCCTGGTACGCGTAGCTGAGGCGGTCGATGCCGTGCTCGTGGCCGTTGCCCAGGAGGCGCAGGAACTCCCCGGCGTGGGTGCCGCCCGTGACGAGCATCATCTCGTTGATCCCGGCCAGGACCAGCGCCTCGATGGCGTAGCTGATCATGGGGCGGTCGTAGATCGGCAACAGGTGCTTGTTGGTGATCCGCGTGAGCGGGTGCAGCCGCGTCCCGCTCCCCCCCGCCAGGATGACCCCCTTCACGACGGGTCAGCCTAGGCGAGCGGTCCGGTCACGGTGCCCAGCGCCCGACCACGGCGTCGGACAGCGCCGGCCACGCCCGGGCCGCCCAGGGGCCGAAAGCCCGGTCGCACAGCGCCGCGCACGCCAGCCGGGCCCGGGGGTCGACCCACACGAAGGCGCCGGACTGCCCGAAGTGGCCGAAGGTGGCCGGGGAGTTGCGTGTCCCGGTCCAGTGCGGCGCCTTGGCGTCGCGCAGCTCGAAACCCAGGCCCCAGTCGCAGGGGTCGAAGCGCCCGAAGCCGGGGAGCACGCCGGCCAGGCCCGGGAAGGCCACCGACGTGGCGCTGTCCAAGGTGGCCGCGGAGACCAGGCGCGGCGCCAGGAGCTCGCCGGCCAGGGCGAGCAGGTCCCGCAGGGGCCCCCGTGCGCCCGACGCGGGGGAGGACCCGGGCGCCAGCTGGGTCCGGGTCATCCCCAGAGGGTGGACCACGCCGGTGCGGAGATAGTCGGTGAAGGGCATGCCCGAACGCTGGGCCAGGAAGTCGGCGAGGACCTCGTAGCCGACGTTGGAGTAGATGCGCCGCCGCCCCGGCGGGCTCAGGGGCCGGTCGGAGTCGGGCCCCAGTCCCGATGCGTGCGCCAGCAGGTGGCGCACCGTCGACCCCGGCGGCCCGGCCGGGTCGTCGAGGCCGAGCGTGCCCTCCTCGGTGGCGACCAGGACCGCCATGGCCACGAGCAGCTTGGTCACCGACGCCCACGCCGACGGCGCGTCGAGGTCCCCGGTGTGCTCCACGACCTCGACGGTGCGGGTCGGCGCCAGCGCGACCACGCCGGCCGCGGCCGAGCCCACCGGCCAGCCCGCCACGGCCTCGAGGGGACAGGACGTCCCCGCCGGAGCGTCGAGGGGGCGGGGCGTCCCCGCCGGGGTGTCGTTCAGGACCGGGTCGACGCCCACTCGGCGGTCTCGGCGCGGTGGCGGGCGTAGTCCACCTTGCCGGCGGGGGAGCGGCCGATGCTGTCCACGAAGTGCACGCGCTTGGGGGCCTTGAACGCGGCGAGATGGGCGCGCACGTGCTCGATGAGCTCGGCCTCTTGCGCCGCGGCCGCCGGGTGCAGCTCGACGGCGGCCGCCACCACCTGCCCGAAGCGCTCGTCGGGGATCCCCACCGCCACGGCGTCGGCCACCGCGGGGTGGAGCTTCAGCACCTCCTCGACCTCCTCGGGGAAGACCTTCTCGCCCCCGGTGTTGATGACGACCGAGCCCCGGCCGAGGAGGGTGATGGCGCCGTCGGCGTCCACGGTGGCGAAGTCGCCGGGGACCGAGTAGCGGATGCCGTCGATCACCTTGAACGTGGCGGAGGACTTGTCGGGGTCCTTGTAGTAGCCGAGGGGGTTGCGCCCGCCGATGGCCAGCACCCCCACCTCGCCCGAGCCCGGGGTCACGTCCTTGTTCGACTCCGGGTCGAGCACGCGTACCTCGGGGCTCAAGGTGAAGTGGGCGGTGTGCTCGGCGGCGGTCCCGCTCGACACCGACGTCCCCATGCCGAGGGCCTCCGACGACGAGAAGGCGTCGATGAGCATCAGGTGGGGGTGGTGGTGCAGCAGCCCACGCTTGGTCTCCTCGCTCCACATGACCCCCGACGACACGATGGCCAACAGGGTCGACAACCGCCACCGGCCGGGGTGCTCCTCCAGGGTGCGCAGGACGGGCTTGGCGAAGGCGTCGCCCACGATGGCGATCGTGTTGACGTTCTCACCGTCGATGGTGTCGAGGAGCTCGACGGGGTCGAAGTGGCGGCCGGTCAGGGTGACGACGCATCCGCCCACGGTCATGGCCGCCATCGAGGTGAACCCGCCCGTGCCGTGCATGAGGGGGCAGGCCGGGAGGTGCAGGGGGCCGGGTCCCACGATCGTCTTGCGGACCCCGTCGAGGCCGCCGTCCTCGGGGACGCGCAGGAGGTTGCCCGCGTTGAGCTTGGCGAACAGGTCGTCCTGGCGCCACATGACCCCCTTGGGCATGCCCGTGGTCCCGCCGGTGTAGAGGAAGTACAGGTCGTCGCCGCTTCGGCCCCAGGGCGGCTCGACCCGCTCGGCCCAGCTCTCGGCCGCGTCCTCGTAGGCCGTCGCCCAATCCGGGCACGGGTCGGTGCCGTCGTCGACCCACAACCAGGCCCGGACGCGGGGGACGCGCGACCGGATCCCGGCGATGCGCGGGCCGAAGGCGCCGTGGAAGATGACCACCACGGCATCGGCGTTGTCCCACAGGTAGACGAGCTCGTCGTCGGTGTAGCGGTAATTCGTGTTCACGGGCACGAGGCCGGCTTTCAAGATGGCGAAGGTCGACTCCATGTACTCGGGACCGTTGTAGAGGTAGTGCGCCACCTTGTCCTGGTGGGCGACCCCCTGGTCGAGCAGGAACCGGGCCACGCCGTTGGCGCGCCGCTCGGTGTCGGACCAGGTGAGGTGGCGCGCAGCGTGGATGGCCGAGGGCCCGTGGGGCACGGTGTCGGCCACGGCCTCCCACACGTCGGCGAAGTTCCAGTCGGTCACGGGCGGCAGCCTAGGGGTTTTGCCTAGGCTTGCTCGCCGTGGACCTCGCCCTGCCGGGGGACGACCATCCGGCTCGCGCCGAGTTCCGGGCGTGGCTGAGGTCGAACCCCGATCCCACCCCGCGCCAGCTCGCGGCGGCGGGCTACGTGGCCCCCCATTGGCCGCGCCCGTGGGGGCTCGACGCCGATCCCGTGGCCCAGCTCGTCATCGACGACGAGATGCGCCGGGCGGGGGTGCGGCGCCCGTCGAACCAGATCGGCATCGGGTGGGCGGGCCCCACGCTGGTGCACGCCGGGACCGAGGCCCAGAAGAGCCGCTATCTCCTGCCGCTGTTGGCCGGGGAGGAGATCTGGTGCCAGCTGTTCTCCGAGCCCGGTGCGGGCTCGGACCTGGCGGGGCTGTCGACCCGGGCGGTGCGCGACGGCGACGAGTGGGTCGTGACGGGCCAGAAGGTGTGGACGAGCTTCGCCCACGTGGCCGCGTTGGGGATCCTGCTGGCCCGCACCGATCCCGACGTCGAGAAGCACCGCGGCATCTCGTACTTCGTGTGCCCGATGGACGCGCCCGGTGTCACGATCCGCCCCATCGTGGACATGACCGGCGACCACGCCTTCAACGAGGTGTTCCTCGACGAGGTGCGCCTGCCGGCGAAGAACCTCGTGGGGGAGGTGAACGGGGGTTGGGCGCTGGCCAAGGTGACGCTCGGCAACGAGCGGGTGTCGTTGTCGGGGGAGGGCGCGCTGTGGGGGCAGGGGCCCACCGCCGGCGACCTGCTCGACATCGTGCGGCGCGGCGGGGGCACGCGCGACGCACAGCTGCGCCAGCGCCTGGCGCAGCTGTGGGCCGAAAGCGAGGTGCTGCGCCTCATCCGGCTGCGCACGGTCAGCGCGGCCGTCGCCGGCCGGGCCCCGGGCCCCGAGGCCTCGGTGCGCAAGGCCCTCGCCGACGACCACGGGCAGCGGGTGATGGAGCTGGCCCAGGCCGTGGCAGGCCCCTTCGCCCTGCTGGCCGGCTCCGGCCCCGCCGAAGGCCTGGCCCACGCCGCGGCCGGGGACGCCGCCGCCACTCCCGGGGATGGCCCCCCGGGCGACGGGGGCCTGTGGCCGGCCTCGGTGTGGGCCAAGGGCTATCTCTTCTCGCGGGCGCTCACCATCGGCGGGGGGACCGCCGAGGTGCAGCGCAACATCATCGCCGAGCGGGTCCTCGGGCTTCCCCACGACGTCGACGTCGAGGCGTCGCGCTCGTGGGCGCAGTCGCGCTCGGCCCCTCAGGGCTGACTCTCGGCCCCCGGCCCGTCGGCGGGCGCGCCCGTGGCCCGCTGCACCACGCGCCGCACGAACGCGGCGAACGCGTCGGGATGGCTGAGCGGCGCGCCGTGGGCCGACCCCGGGATCTCGACCACCTCGGAGCCCGGCACCAGCTCGACGAGCGCGTCGATGGCCCGCCGGTGGTGCCACACCGATGCGCGGCCGCGCCCGAGCACGAGGGGCACTCGGAGCTCGGCCAGGTCGAAGGGCGCCGTCGCGGCGCGCAGGTCGGAGAGCTCGGCCACGAGGGCGGGCCCGTCCGCCTGCCGATCGGCGCGCGCCTGGTCGGTGAGGCGGTCCCACCCCGCGTCGCCGACGACGCGGCGGAAGAACCCCTCCGCGTATGTGGCCGGGTCCTTGGCGGCGATGCTCGACGCGCTGCGCCGCGGCCACCACTCCAACCACGGCAGAGGAGGCTCGTAGGCGCCCACGGCGCCGATGGCGCCGGGAGCCTCGATGGCCGCGCCCAGCGCGACGTCGCCGCCGTAGGAGTGGCCCACCACCACGGCGGGGCCGTCGCCCACGAGCGCCACCAGGTCGGCGACGTGTCGTGCCAGCGAGCGGGCGACGGGCATGGCCCGCGAATGGTGGTACCCACGCCGGTCATAGGTGACGACACGGAGGTCGGCCAGACGCCGCACGACACGCGCGAACGACGCGCCCCGGTCGAGCGATCCGTGGACGAGCACCACCGTAGGTGCCGGCGAGGCGCGGTCGCCCCGGTGCTCGACGACGTGGAGCCCGTCGGGGGGCGCGCTCACCGCCTGCGTGCGGGCGGTGGGGACGGCCTGCTCACGGTGGTGGTCGCTCGCACGGTGCGCAGGCTACTGCCTGGCCCATCGGGCTCTGCCCCGAGGTCCGACCATTAGGATCGAAGTGATGCCGCCAGACCAGGCCAGAGTGACGAGCCCGCCTGCGGGCGGCGCGTTCGGCCCCAACGCGTGGCTGGTCGACGACATGTTCGAGGCGTACCGCAACGACCCCTCGTCGGTGAGCGAGAGCTGGCGCGAGTTCTTCGCCGACTACGCGCCCACGCCTGCGGGCTCTGCGGGTGTGCCCGCGCCCGCGGACGGCGGGGCCGCTGTCTCGAGCCCGGTCGCACCCGCGGCCGGCCCCGCCACCTCCGCCCCCGTTCCCGCTTCCGTCACGCCCGCCGCCGACGGTGTTGGCGCCGTCAACGGTGCGGGTACGGACGGCGCACGGGAGGCCCAACCTGTCGCGCCGGTGGCGACACCGCTGCGGGGGGCGCCGGCGCGCATCGCGCAGAACATGGCCGCGTCGTTGTCGGTCCCCACCGCGACGAGTGTGCGCACGGTCCCGGCCAAGCTCCTCGAGGTGAACCGGGCCATCCTCAACCAGCACCTGACCCGCACGTCGGGCGGCAAGGTCAGCTTCACCCATCTCATCGGCTTCGCCGTCGTGCGGGCGCTCGAGGCCGTCCCCGCGCTCAACTCCAGCTTCGTGCCCGACGTCGAGGGCACGGGGAAGCCGGGCGTCATCCACCACGACCACGTCGGCCTGGGCCTGGCCGTGGACCTCGAGAAGTCCGACGGCACCCGCACGCTGCTGGTCCCCGTGATCGGCGGGGCCGAGGCCCTCGACTTCCGGGGTTTCGTGATCGCGTACGAGGAGATGGTGCGCAAGGTCCACACCGGCAAGGCCGGGCCCGACGACTTCGCCGGTGCCACGGTCACCCTCACCAACCCCGGCACGTTGGGCACGGTGCAGTCGGTGCCGAGGCTCTTGCCCGGCCAGGGCGCCATCATCGGGGTGGGTGCGCTCGGGTACCCGGCCGAGTTCCAGGCTGCGGACCGCCGCAGCCTGGCGGAGATCGGCGTCGGCCCCGTGGTCACCCTCACGTCGACCTACGACCACCGCATCATCCAGGGCGCGGAGTCCGGGCTGTTCCTGACCTACGTCACCGAGTGCCTCACCGGGCAGCACGGCTTCTACGAGTCGGTGTTCGCGGCCATGGACGTGCCGTACCAGCCCGTGCGCTGGCAGGCCGACGTCAACGCCGGGGACGGCGAGTACCGGCGCCTGGTGAAGCAGGTCCACGTGCAGAGCCTGATCAACATGTACCGGGTGCGAGGCCATCTCATCGCGGATCTCGACCCGCTGTCGGCCGAGCCGCGCCCTCTGCATCCCGAGCTCGACCCCACCACCTACGGCCTGACCTTGTGGGACCTCGACCGCGAGTTCGTGGTCGACGGGCTGGCGGGGCGCCAGACCCTGACGTTGGGAGAGGCGCTCGACATCCTGCGCGACGCGTATTGCCGCACCCTGGGCATCGAGTACATGCACATCCAGGACCCCGAGCAGAAGCGGTGGATCCAGCAGCACACCGAGGGTCTCCCCACCACCCTCGACCCGGTCGAGCAGCGCCACATCCTCGACCGGTTGAACGCGGCCGAGGCCTTCGAGCGCTTCCTCCACACCCGGTACGTGGGGCAGAAACGCTTCGGCCTCGAAGGAGCGGAGTCGACCATCGTGCTCCTCGACGCCGTCCTCGAAGAGGGCGCCCACGCCGGGATCGCCGAGGCGGTGCTAGGCATGGCCCATCGCGGCCGGCTGAACGTGCTCGCCAACATCGTGGGCAAGTCCTACGGGGAGATCTTCCGCGAGTTCGAGGGCGACCTCGACCCCGACTCGGTGCAGGGCTCGGGAGACGTCAAGTACCACAAGGGAGCGACGGGCAAATTCGTCGCCCGGTCGGGATCCGAGCTCTCCGTCGCCCTGGCTTCGAACCCGTCGCATCTCGAGGCCGTCGACCCCGTCGTGGAGGGCATGGTCCGGGCCAAGCAGGACGCGCGCGGTGTCGACCACCGCTTCGAGGTGCTGTCGGTCCTCGTCCACGGCGACGCCGCCTTCGCGGGCCAGGGCGTGGTGGCCGAGACCCTCGAGCTGTCCCAGCTCACCGGGTACCGGACCGGGGGCACCGTCCACGTGGTGGTGAACAACCAGCTGGGGTTCACGACCGCGCCCGAGTCGGCCCGCTCCTCGCTCTACCCGACCGACGTGGCCAAGATGGTCCAGGCCCCCGTGTTCCACGTGAACGGCGACGATCCCGAAGCGTGCCTGCGCGCCGCGCGCCTGGCGTTCGGCTTCCGCCAGGCGTTCCACAAGGACGTGGTCATCGACCTGGTGTGCTACCGCCGCCACGGCCACAACGAGGGCGACGACCCGAGCTATACCCAGCCGAGGATGTACGCCATCATCGACAACAAGCGCTCGGTGCGCAAGCTCTACACCGAGTCACTGGTGCGGCGCGGCGACATCACGGTCGAGCAGGCCGAACGTGCCCTCGAGGACTTCCAGGCCCGCCTGCAGGTGGCCCTGGACGAGACGCGCCAGACCGCGGCTCCCCGGCCCACCGCCCTGCCGGCACCACCGGCACCGCCCGTGGCGACTCGAGCCGTGCCGACGGGTGTGGCCCGCGACGAGCTCGAGCGCCTGGCGGCCGATGCCATCGCCGTGCCCGAGGGCTTCACCGTGCACCCCAAGCTCGTGCGCCAGTTCGACCAGCGGGGCCGGATGCTGGCCGGGGGCGAGGTGGACTGGGCGCTCGGAGAGGCCCTGGCCCTGGGGTCGATCCTGCTCGAGGGGACCGACGTGCGCCTTTCGGGCCAGGACACCCGGCGGGGGACCTTCAGCCAGCGCCACGCCGTGCTCGTGGATCATCGCACCGGGGAGGAGTGGGTCCCGCTGTCGCATCTCGAGGGCGAGGGTGTCGGGCACTTCGGAGTGCACGACTCGCTGCTGTCGGAATACGCGGCGGTGGGGTTCGAGTACGGCTACTCGGTGGAGTCCCCCGACGCCCTGGTGGCGTGGGAGGCGCAGTTCGGCGACTTCGCCAACGGCGCCCAGATCATCATCGACAATTTCTTCGTGTCCGCCGACGACAAGTGGGGACAGCGTTCGGGCCTCGTGCTGTTGCTCCCCCACGGCTACGAAGGCCAGGGGCCCGAGCACTCCTCGGCGCGCATCGAGCGGTTCCTCACCTTGTGCGCACGCGACAACATGCGCCTGGCCCAACCCACGACCGCCGCGCAGTACTTCCACCTGCTGCGCTCCCAGGTGCGCGGCATCGGCCTGCGCCAGCCCCTGGTGGTGTTCACGCCCAAGTCGCTGCTGCGGGCCCGCCAGTCACGTTCGCGCCTCGACGACCTGACGGTGGGCTCGTTCGCCGAGGTGCTCGACGACCCCGCCGCTTCCGGGGCGGGCGAAGGTGCCGACGCCCCGCGAGGGATCGACCCCGGCGCCGTGCACCGGGTCCTGCTGTGCTCGGGCAAAGTCGCCTTCGACGCCGTGGCCCGACGCGAGGCGCTGCTCGGCGGGGGAGAGGGGCTCCCCGTCCCGGGTGTCGACCCGGCGGCGGTGGCCGTGGTGCGCATCGAGCAGCTCTACCCCTGGCCCGAAGAGGCCCTGGCGGCGGTGCTGGGCCACTACCCGCACGCGGAGCAGGTGGTGTGGGTCCAGGAGGAGCCCGAGAACATGGGGGCGTGGTCCTTCGCCCACGGACGGCTGCACCGGCTCTTCCGGGAACGCTTCACCCTCAGCCACGTGAGCCGGGCCGAGTCGGCCAGCCCCGCCACCGGGAGTGCGGCGCTGCACCTCCTCGAGCAGGAGGACCTGCTGCGCAGGGCCTTCTCCTGAGCGCGGGCGCCCGACCCGTCAGCGCAGCGGGATGCCGACGACCTCCTCGAGCGCGGCGAGCGCGCTCGAGGTGTCGGTGACCTTGATGGTCACCATGCCCAGTTGCCGGGCGGGCTTCAGGTTCACGCCGAGGTCGTCGAGGAACACGGCCTGATGCGGTGAGATGCCGAGGGCCGCACACGCCATGAGGTAGAAGCGCTCGTCGGGTTTGCGCACCCCGACCACCGCGGACTCGACGACGGCGTCGAACATGGCCAGCACCGCACCGAGGGCCGAGTTGCTCGACTGCGCCAAAGACGTCACGAAGTTGTTGGTAAGCAGGCCGGTCTTGAAGTGCTGGGCGCAGCGCCGGACCGCCTCGATCATCTCGGGCCGGAGCTCGCCGGAGAACATGGCGAACAGGTCCCGGGCGTCGACGTACCCTCCGGCGGCGTGCGCCTCGGAGGCATAGGCGTCGCAGAAGGCGTCGAAGTCGAGCTCGTTGCGCTCGAGGCGGGCCCAGGCGTTGTCGAGGTGGTTCGTGGCGTTGAGCGAGCGGATGAACCCGGGCGCCAGCCCGTGCGCACGCTCGTAGCGCTCGAAGGCGTCGAAAGGGCTGTCGGCGATGACACCGCCCATGTCGAAGAGGACCGCCTCGATGCGCCGGGACCCGGGCGCCCCCGGCGCGCTCACCGCAGCGACTGCCGGGCCAACCCGTCCCAGAGCTCCGCGCTGAGCCCGAGAGACGCGATGTCGACGCGCTCGTCGACTCCGTGGAACATGGCCGCGTACTGCTCGAAGGACAGCCGCTCGCTGAAGAGCCCGAACCCGTAGGCGACGGTGCCCCTGTGGCGGAAGAACCGGGCGTCGGTGGCCCCCACGGTGAGGAAGGGGACGCAGCGGGCGTCGGGATACGACCGACGGGCCACGTGCTCGAGCGCGTCCCACAGCGGGGTGTCGGTCGGGGACGTGGTGGCGACGTCGACGCTGTCCCATCTCAGCTCCACGTCGCCGGCGAGGTCGCCGAGGGCCTCGCCGATCATGGCCTCCACATCGGCCTGGTCCCAGCCCGGCAGCGCACGGATGTCGACCTGCAGCTGCACGCGGTCGGGGATCACGTTGACCTTGCTCCCCGCGGTCATGACGGTGGGGGCGATCGTGGTGTGGGTGCACGCGTGGGCCTGGCGGGCGAGGCCGAGCGCGGGCAACCCCTCGCAGAAGGCGCCGATGCGATCGGGGTCGAGCAACGGCCCGGTGAATTCTTCGGGGAGCCCGATGCCCTCGACGAAGCGGCGCCACGCCTCGTGGATGTCGGCGGGCGTCTCGTGCTCGGCCAGGCGGCGCACCACCTCGGCGGCCTTCACCAACGCGTTGTCGGTGCGCAGTGGCTGCGAGGCGTGCCCCGGCGTCCCCCGCACCGTCATCGTGCACCAGAAGGCGCCCTTCTCCCCGGTGATGACCGGGAGGCGGACGCCGTCGGGGCCTCCCATGGGGAACCCCCCCGCCTCGGTGATGAGGTAGTCGCAGCGCACCTGGTCGCCGACATGCTCGGTGAGCCACTGCGCGCCGTGGCTCCCGAGGGCCTCCTCGTCGGCGACGCCGATGAACAGGAGGTCGCCCTCGGGCCGGAATCCCTCATCGGCGAGGTGGCGCACGGCGATCGCCATCGAAGCGGTGAGGTTCAGCATGTCGACGGCTCCCCGCCCCCACACCTCGCCGTCGATGATCTCGCCGCCGAAGGGGTCGTGACGCCAGTCGTCGCCGTTGGCGGGGACCACGTCGGTGTGGCCGAGCAGCGCCAGTGCCGGCGCGCCGCGGTCGCGTCCTTCGAAGCGGGCCACCAGCGAGGTGCGGCCGGGCAGGGGCTCAAAGGTCTCGAGGTCGAGCCCGGGCCCTTCGAGCACGGTGCGCAGCACCGCCGCGTTGCGTTGCTCGTGCCCGGATTCGGGCCTGCCGTCGTTCACGCAGGCGTTGCGGATCATCACCTGCAGCAGCTCGGCCACTTCTGCGCCCCGGTCGCCGGCCATGGGCGCATCCTACGGGGAGCAGCTGGGCCGGCGGGGTGCCGCCAGGGAGGGTCGGACAGATTCGGCCCGCCGGATGGTTGACTGGGACCACATGGCCTCCTCCTACGTCGTCGTCGACGGATCGAACATCGCGACCGAGGGCCGCTCCGTTCCGAGCCTGGCCCAGCTCGACGAGGCCGTCCGGTGGTACCAGGCCGAATTCCCCGGCACGGAGGTCATCGTCGTGGTCGACGCCACCTTCGGCCATCGGATCGACCCCTCCGAGCGCAAGGCCTTCGACGAGGCGGTGGCCCACGCCGAGCTCGTCTCCCCCCGGCGGGGGCGGTGGGGCGGGGGGACGCCTTCTTGCTGCGCGTGGCGGAGCGCGTCGGCGCCGAGGTCCTGTCGAACGACTCGTTCCAGGAGTTCCACGCCGATCACCCCTGGCTCTTCGACCCCGGCCGGCTGATCGGCGGCAAGCCCGTGCCGGGTGCGGGATGGATCTTCACCCCCCGAAGTCCCGTGCGCGGTGTGCGGAGCCGGGCGGCGTTGGCGGCGAGCTCGTCCAAGACGGCCAAGGCATCCAAGACGGCCAAGACGGCCAAGACGGCGACGCTCGCAGCCGCCCTGGCCGCGGCCGGCGACGCCGTCGTGCCGAACGCAGGGCGACGTTCGCGATCCGCGGGGCGCACCGAGAAGCCGGCCAAGGCCGACAAGGCCGACAAGGCCGGTAAGGCCAGTACGGCCGGTACGGCCGGTAAGGCAGTCAACGTCGAGAAGACCGCCAAATCCGAAAAAGCGGCCAAAGCGAAGAAGTCGGTGAAGGCGGAAAAGGCCGCCAAGACCGACAAGGCAGGCAACAAGACGAAGCAGCCCGCCGAGCCGGCGGACGCGCCCGCCACGCGCAAGGCGCGCGGAGCCCGCCAAGCCGACGAGACCCTGAAGGCACAGAAGACCCGCAAGGCCCAGAAGACCCGCAAGGCCCAGAAGACCACGGCCGACACGAGCACCGCGGACACGGAAGATGGCGAGGACGGCGGTTCGGGGTCGGCGTCCCGCGGTCGGCGGGGTCGAGGCCGGCGGACCACCGCGGCTGACGTGCGCGCCGCCATCGACGTGGCGACCGTGGAGGCCGTCAGTCCGCAGGCCGACGCCGACGACAAGGCTCGCGCGCCGAGCCGTCGCAAGCGCGCCGCGGCCCCGCCGGCGGTCAACGACCCCCTGACGTTCCTCACCTTCGTCTCCGAGCACCCGATCGGCTCGACCGTCGAAGGGACCGTGTCCTCCTTCGTGTCCCATGGCGCCATGGTCGATGTCGGGGGCATGCAGTGCTACGTGCCGCTGGTCGGGCTCGCCGTGCCGCCGCCAAGCCGGGCCCGCGAGGTCGTCGAACGCGGCGAACAGCGTGAGTTCGTCCTGGTGGCGCTCGACCCCGCACGACGGGGTGCCGAGCTCGCCCTTCCGGAGGTCGCGGCCGGCCGCGACGCGAGTCAGGACCCTCTTCCCCCTCCAATACCACAATAAGTGGCAGAACCTCTCAAGCGCTGCCACTCATAGTGCCGACGTTGCAGTCGGGAAAGCAGCGGACGAGGAGCCTCCAGCCGGGACGGCCAAGCCACCCCCTCCGGAGGGTTCGACAAGAGGACACGAGGGAACCCGCCATGCAACTGAAGCAAACGCTCGGCCGGATCGGCCTTCACCTGCCCCGACACAACAGCAAGGACATCTTGCTCATGGAGGCGCCGCGCAAGGGCAGCGGCGAGTCCTGGAAGAGCTCCCAGGCACGCTATAGCAACTCCGCCTACGACGACCCCTGGCCCACCAGGTAGGGAGATCCGCACCGAGGTCCTGAGAAACGGGGATCCGGGTCTTTTTTCGCAACAGGTCATCAAGATCCACCCAGGTTGTGTCGATCTTGGGGCAGTGGCGACAAGGCCACGACAGGGATCCCGTGGTCCCAGGGCCAGGCGCACGCGCCCGGCTCGACACCGCCGTGGGCGGATCGACTCCGGGACCGCTGGTCGCGACCGAGATCGCCGCGGCCCCGCTGCAGGGGCGCGACGAACCCCCAAGCGCAGCGAGGGGACAGGGAGGACGACGGATGGCAAGGGTGGGGCGACGGCCCAGACGTGACGAAGACGGGTTCGGGCTCGTCGAGGTCATGATCTCGCTGTCGGTGCTGCTCGTCGTCCTGTTGGCCACGTCGTACCTCGTGGACAACGTCGTCCAGCAAGCGGCGACGTCGCGCGAGAAGGTGGCGGCCACCGAGCTCGCCGAGCAGTGGCTCGAACAGCTGTCGAACGACCCCATCTCGAGCCTGCAGGCCTACATCGCCAAGGACGTGCAGTTGACGCCCAAGCCGGTCACCGTGGCCGGCATCGCCTTCACCGTGTGGGGACACCTCGAGTGGGGTGACACCGGTGCCACCCACAGCCTGTGCACCACGGGCAACCCGCCCCAGGTGATCCGGGCGACCGTCACGGTGAAATGGGCCGGTCAGGCGATAGGGGAGACCACCGTCATGAACCCTCCCTACGGAACCGTCATCCCCGGTGACGGGTTCCTGTCGATCCAGATCTACGGGTTGACCGCCAACAGCCCGCCGGCCGACACCGCCAACCTCATCAACGTCCCCGTCACCGTCACGCCGGTCACGACACTGGCCAGCGCATTGACGAGCGGCACGACCATCAGCGTGGCGGGGCTCACCAATCCCGTGGCGGTCGGCGACTCCATCACCATCGGGTCGGGGTCCACCACCCAGGTCCTGACGGCGAACGCCGTCTCCGCCGTGGGATCCGGCACACAGACGATCACCGTGCACTCGTTCACCGTCAACGGAACGTACGCCGCGGGCACGAGCGTCTGGGACAGCGCGTGGGGCCAGACGACATACAACCCCGACCAGTTCGGGTGCGTCTACCTCCAAGAGCCCCTCGGCGACTACACCGAGGTCCTGGGAAGCCCCTCGGGCGGCCCGACGTTCATCGACAACACGGAGAACCTGACACCCGTCTCACCGGTCCAGTTCGTGACGGTTGCCGGACTGCCTGTCCACTACGCCTTCACCTACGACGAGGCGGGCACGGTGGCGTTCTCACCCTCGGCGGCGGCACCGATCGCCACACACATGCCGATCTCGGTCAGCGACCTGGGCAACCTTGCGATCTCGACGGTGGTGCCTGCCGGTGGCAGCGCCACCTCGGCCCCGCTCTTCCCCTTCACTGCGGCGTACTCGGTCTGGTACGGGGACTGCCAGCCACCCTCGCACGGCACGACCATGGAGGAGCCCGCCAGCCCGGCCACCGTCAGCGTCACACCACAGGGAAGCTCCGCGGTGGCGATCACCGGGCTCGGCGTGCTGACCGTCAACGCCACGCGGGCCTCGGGGAGCTTCACCCCGGGTGCCGTGTCGGCGACGGCGACCATCACCGACGCCAACGCCATCACGGGGACCGGAGCTGACGGCTGTCCGGTGGCCGACAGCACGGGAGGGGAGATGTTCGGGCTGGTCGGGTTGTCGGGGTCCGGTGGTGCCTACAGCAGCCAGACCGCCATCCTGCCGCAGACCTACAAGGTCACCGTCACCGACTCGGCGACCGGTGGCGGCGCGGCGTCGACCACCGTGACGGTGGGGTCGGGCGGGGCGACGGCCTCGGTGACCGTCCCATGAGGTCGCCTCGACGGGCCGGGCGCGGCGAAGAGGGGTTCACCCTGGTCGAGACGGCTCTCACGGTCCTCATCATGGCCGTCGTGCTGGCGTGCGCCTTCCCCACGGTACCCCTGTTCTTCGGTGAGCAGACCTCGATCCAGAACACGTTCGGTGCGGTCGACCAGCTCGTGCTGGCTTCGGAGACCGTGACCCGCTACGTGCACGAGGCCGTCGACAACGCGCCGGGCGGGCTGGCGTCCCCGTTCAGCTCGGCCAGCTCCAACGCCGTCACCTTCACCGCCAACACGGGGATCGCCGGCGCGCCCGAGCAGGTCGTGGTCCAGGTGACCAACGGCAGCGCCGCCACGCGGACGTTCGGGATGTCGCTGTACCCGGCGACGAGCGGCAGCTGTCCCCCCAGTGGTGCGGGCTGCACCTACTCGGGGTCCGACAACAGCGTGTTGATCAATTACCTCACCAACGGGACGGGAGGGAGCCCCGTCTTCTCGTACCTGCTGCAAGGGGGCGAGTCGTGCGCCGGCCCGCCACCGGGCGCAGCACCGACGACACTGGCTACGGCCCTGACGAGTGGGCACACCTACACCAGTGTGAGCGTGAACGGGCTGACGTCGCCCGTGTCGGTGGGTGATTCGATCTATCTCGGCGCGGGGCCCCTGGCGCCGATCCTTACCGCCACCGCCAACACCGCGGCGGGATCCGGGACCAAGGTCATCACGGTGAGCAGCTTCACCGCCAGCCAGGCGTACCCCGTGACGACCACGGGTGTCTACGACAACGCGTGGGGGCTGGTCCCCAACACCCTGCCCGATACCCTGTCCTCGACCGGCGGATTGACCAGTGGCACCAACGTCACGCAGCTGAAGTTGGCGACGGGGCTGCCCTCTGCGGTGGCCCCCAACGACCTCATCGTGGTGGGCACGGGCAGCACCACCCAGACCTTCACCGCGACCTCAACCGAAGCCGCGGGGCAGACGACCATCCCGGTGACGAGCGTGGCCGCCAACGCCAACTACGCCGGGGGAACCACAGAGGTCTACGACAGCTCGTGTTCGTCCACGCAGCTCCCCCAGATCACCGCCGTCTCCTTGAGCCTCCAGGCCACCAAGAACCCGGGTGGGCAGCCCACGGGGTACCAGTCCCAGGCCTATCTCGTGTCACCCACCTACAACTCCACGGTCGGATGAGGACTCGGGCCCTGCCGGGTGGGCGTGTCCCGACACCACGAAAGGAGAACGACATGGCTCGCAGGTGGCGGCTTAGCCGGGGCCAGTCGGGCCAGACCATGCCCCTGGTCCTCGGGGTCTGTCTGGTGCTCACGCTCGGGTCGGTGGTGCTGGTGCAGAACACCTGGCAGCAGTACCCCATCGTGACCAAGGACGTCGTCCAGCACGAGGCCTACCGGGCCATGCTCGCCGGCGTCGACGAGTACCTGTACTCGGTCAACTCCAACGCCAACTTCGCGTCCTGCTACGCCAAGTACTACACGAACAGCGGCACGCCGCAGGGGTCCGCCCCGAGCTCGTTCTCGACCTCCCCGCTGTGCAGCGGGATGAGCTTCAACACGTGGACCTCGGTGCCCGGCACCTCGTCGGTCAACGGGCCGCCCATGTGGTTCTACCTGGGGACGCCGAACGTGAACACGTCGACGGGCAACCTGACCATGAGCATCATCGGGAGCGCGGGCTACCCGGGCACCTACAATTACCAGACGGCTCAGCTGGTGCTGCAGCCCCTCAACAGCTTCCTGCTCAACGTGCTGTGGATGGACAAGAACCAGATCGACCCCACCGTGTTGGGGTTCCCGACCGGTGACACCTGCCCGTACTACTGGGTCTCGGAGTCCCTGGCCTCCTACAGCGGCGGCAGCTACAACTGCACGTCGGTCAACTTCGTCACCCCCGACTCCTTGACGGGCAACCTGTACACCAACGACACCGTCTTCACGTGCGGCAGCCCGACGTTCCTGAACGTGCAGACCGCGGACCCCAACGAGAACTGGTTGCCCAACGGCAGCGGGTGCTCGGGCAACCCCGTCGGGGACACGACACTGACGACGGGCATCACGGCCGGAAGCAGTCCCACGACGTTGAGCGTCCAGCCCATCGGCCAGCCCGAGGCCGTCAACGACACGCTCACCATCGGGGTGGGGTCGACCACCCAGACGGTGAAGGTGACGGCGGCGGCGTTGGTCAACGCCACCACCATCCACGTGTCGGGCTTTCCAGCCAACGCCAACTACCCCTCCGGCACCCAGGTGAACGACAACGCCACCGGCACATGGGTCAGCGGCGCAACGCTGCAGCCCATCCCGTCCGACAACTCGGTATTGGACGCGAACGCCCAGACCGGCGGATGCCTCTACGAGGGCCCCACCACCATCACGCTCAACGGGACGACCATGAACGTCACGAGCCCCAACACGCCGACGGGCAAGCCCACGGGCGCCCCCAACACGTCGACGTCCAACGATGCGCTCAACGCCGCGGCCAACACCGCCAACGCGTGCATGCCGACGACGTCGGGCGGATCGGTGAGCGTGCCCACCAACGGCGTCGTCTACGTGGAGGACTGCCTGAACTCGGCGACGTGCACCACCGCCAGCCCGATGGCGGGGACGAGCAGCATCGACACCGGAGAAGAGGGCGTCACCACCCAGAACCAGAACTCGGTAGGCGACGCCATCGTCCAGGGCTCGGTGACCAACCCTATGACCATCGGCACGGCCAACAACATCATCATCGACGGCGACCTGTGCTACACCGACGACCTGACGGGAGGCTCGTGCGCGCCCCCGGCTGCGAAGGCCACACCGGCGGCGCCGTCGACCAACGTGCTCGGGCTGGTGGCCGACAACTACGTCGAGCTCAGCCACCCCATGGCCTACACCACCAGCCACGGCAACGAGAACATCACCGGCAACGCCCCGACGTGCTCGGCCGGCCTCGGCAACGGCACGACACTGTGCGACCAGTCGAACCCGGTCATCGACGCCGTGATCCTGGCCCTCAAGGGGTCGTTCCTCGTGAACTACTGGGACCAGGGCAGCGTGATTGGCACCCAGTGTCCTTACCAACCAACCCCGACACCGAATCCACCGAACCCGAACTGCATCACCCTCAACGGGTCGATCGACCAGGCGTGGCGAGGCCCGGTGGGGACAGGGTCACCTTCGGTGTCGACCGGCTACGCCAAGAACTACCAGTGGGACTCCCGCCTCGAGTACCTGTCGCCGCCGTACTACCTGAACCCGGGCACGTCGCAGTGGGGATTCGCCTCGTTCACCAACGTCTCGGGCTCGTGCAAGATGCCGACGGGCCAGACCTGTCCCACGGGGTACCCGTGATCGGCGGTCCGACCCGGCGTTGACCGATAACCTCGGCCGCCATGGTGCGGCCCGAGGACGTCCTGCCCCACCGTCCCCCCTTCCTGCTGGTGGACGAGGTGACCGAGCTCGATCCCGGACAACGGGCCCGCGGTCGTTGGCACCTGCGCGGCGACGAGGACTTCTTCGCCGGGCACTTCCCGGGGCGCCCCACCCTGCCGGGGGTGTTGATGGTCGAGTCCCTGGCCCAGCTGGGGGGCATCGCGGTGCTCTCCGACGAGCGCTTCGCCGGCCGCCTGCCCTTGTTCGGCGGGATCGACCGGGCCCGCTTCCGCCGCCAGGTGCTCCCGGGCGAGGTCCTCGACCTGGAGGTGACGCTGGGAAGGCTCTCGGCGCGTGCCGGCACGGGTCGGGGCCGTGCCACCGTCGACGGCGAGCCGGCGTGCGAGGCCGATCTGCTGTTCGTCATCGTGGACAGGTAGGGGCCGGTCCGTGCGCATCGCCACCTGGAACGTCAACTCGCTCAACGCCCGGCTGGCCCGGGTCGAGGAATGGATCGACTACGCACGGCCCGACGTGCTGTGCATGCAGGAGACCAAGCTCGCCGACGCCGCGTTCCCGTCCATGGCGTTCTCGGCCCTCGGGTACGAGTCAGCCTCGCACGGGGAGGGCCGGTGGAACGGCGTGGCTGTCGTGAGCCGGGTGGGGATCGAGGACGTGGCGCGGGGATTCGGGGACGCCTCGGACGAACAGGGAGCCCGCCTCCTGGCCGCCACGTGCGGAGGGGTGCGGGTCCACAGCGTGTACGTCCCCAACGGGCGCGAGGTCGAGAGCGAGCACTACGAGGCCAAGCTGGCGTGGTTGGGTGAGCTGCGCGCCTACCTGGGGCGCGCCTGCAAACCGACCGACAGCGTGGCGGTGTGCGGGGACTTCAACGTCGCTCCCGAGGACCGCGACGTGTGGGACCCGGCCGCCTTCGCGGGCGCCACCCACGTGACGGTTCCCGAGCGCGCCGCCCTGCACGAGCTCGAGGAGTGGGGTCTGGTGGATTCCTTCCGGCTGCAGTACTCCGAGGACCAGTTGTTCACGTGGTGGGACTACCGCGCCGGGAACTTCCACAAGCACATGGGCCTGCGGATCGACCTCGTCATGCTCAGCCGCCCCTTGGCCGAGCGCGTCACCTACGCCCTGGTGGACCGCAACGCCCGCAAGGGCAAGCAGCCGTCGGACCACGCGCCGGTGCTCGTCGACGTCGACGTGTAGGGCCCCGGCGCCGAGGGCGCGGGGCGCCACGTCATCCGGCGTGGGGCAGCCGGGCCCGCAGCAACGCGATGCGTCCGGCAAGTTGGCGTGCGTCGGGCTCGGATCCGGCCCCGAGCTCCTGGTTGGCCTGTTGCAACGCGGCCAGGAGAGGAGAAGGGTCGCAGCGCCACGTCCGCCCACCCGCCCGGCGGGTGCGGGCCCACGAGCACCACAGCTCGTCTTCGGCGCGGGTGAGCGCGACGTAGAGGAGCCGGCGCTCCTCGGAGAGCGCGTCCGGGGTCGTCGCGTAGGCGATCGGGACCATGCCGCTCTCGAGGCCGACGACCGCCACCGCGGGCCACTCGAGGCCCTTGGCACGGTGGAACGTGGACAGCTCGACACCGTCGACGGCGTCGAGCTCCATGTCGCCTTCGCCGTCGGCGGCGACCCATTCGAGGAATTCGCCCACGGTGGCGTCGGGGAACTCCAGGGCGTGCTCGTCGGCGAGGCGGGCCAGGACGGGGGGCAACGCCACATAGGGTGCCCGTTCGTCCTCGTCGGGAGACCGCCCGTCTTGGTCGGGGGCGCGCTGCGTGCCGAACGAGGCCCGCGCTTCGCGCGCCATCACCAGCTCCGCCAGGGCGTTGCGCAGATGTCGGGCCCTGGGCACCCGGCGGAGCTCGGCGAGCGCGGCCCGAGCCTGCGCCGCCTCCTTGGCGCCCCCGGCCATGCGGTAGGGGATCCCGGCCCGCGACAGCGCCCGGGCGACGGGCTCGAGGCGCGAGTTGGTGCGGGCCAACACGGCCAGGTGGGACCAGGGACGCCCCGGTCGGTGGGTGCGGCGCAGCCACCGTGCCAGTGCCGTGGCCTCCATGTCGTCGTCGTCGAACCCTTCGACCACGGGGCACGGCCCGTCGGGGCGCGACGCCTGGCCGGGACCGGCGCCGAGCACGGCGCTCGCCGCGCCCAGCACTTGGGGCGTGGAGCGGTGGTTGTCGTCGAGGCGCAGGACGGTGGTGCCGGGTAACAGCTCGGGGAGCCGGTCGAGGAGGGTGGGGTCGGCCCCGTTCCATCCGTAGATGGCCTGTCTGGGGTCACCGACCACGAACAGGTCGCGCCCCTCCCCGAGCCACGCGTGGAGGAGGTGCCACTGCGCGGGGTTGACGTCCTGGAATTCGTCGACGAACACATGGCGGATGCGCCACCGCTGTGCGGCCGCAGCGACCTCGTCCTCCTCGAGCAGCGACGCGCAGCGCGTCACGAGGTCGTCGAGGTCGAGGATGTCGCGCTTCTTCTTCACCTCGAGGTATCCGGCGTACACCGCGGCCACCTCGCCGTGGGAGATGTCGGACAGGGTGTCGCGGCCCGCCGCCAGCGCGGCGGCGGTGTAGTCCTCGGGGCGAAGCAGGCGGACCTGCGCCCAGTGCAGCTCACCGAGGACGGCGGCGGCGGTGCCCGGGCCCGCGCCGGCGCGCGCGCCGAGCACGGCCCGCACCAGCGGGGTGGGATCGTCCACGAGCACCGGCGCGCGCAGCTGCCGGTCGGCCCAGTGGCGGCGCAGCTGGGCGAGGGAGAGGGCATGGAACGTCCCCGCCGACACCAGGCCGGGCACCCCGAGCCTGGCCAGTCGGCCCCGCAGCTCGCGCGAGGCCTTGCGGGTGAAGGTCACCACCAAGGTGTGCTCGGCCCGGGCCGACCCGTCGAGGATGCGCCGGGCCACCCGTCGCGCCAGGACCGTCGTCTTGCCCGAGCCCGCCGCGGCGAGGACGCACAGCGGGGCCTGGGGGGACTCCACGGCCTGCTGCTGGGCGACGGTGAGCCCGCGCAACAGCTCCGACGAGCCGGTGACGCGGGGCGTGGAGCTGGGCATCGGGGCGACCGTATCGGGGGGGTGTGTCGGCCCGGGGGATGGTGGGCGGCCCATTTCACCGGCAGTAGCCTCCCCGGGGTGCTTCGGTCGCTCGCCGGTGGGCTGTTGTACGGCGAGACATGGGGGGAAGGCCCCCCGGTGGTGGTGGCGCTCCACGGTTGGCGCCGCACGCACGGCGACTTCGCCTCCTCGTTGGGCCCGACGGCTCCCGAGGGTGCTCTGCCCACCTTGGCCCCGGACCTCCCCGGGTTCGGTGCCACCCCCGCGCCCGCCGAGCCGTGGGGATCGGGCGAGTACGCAGCGGCCGTGGCGCAGTTGCTCGAGGACACGGCGGAGTCGGGGTCGCGGCCCGTGGTCGTCGGCCACTCGCTCGGGGGCAGGATCGCGGTGCGCCTGGCCGCGGCCCGTCCCGAGCTCGTGGGCGCCCTGGTGTTGACGGGGGCACCGCTGGTCCCCCGGTCCGGTGGCCGGCGCCGGCCCCCGTTGGCGTTCAGGACGGTACGGGCGTTGCACCGGGCACGCCTCGTGGGCGACGCGCCGATGGAACGGGCCCGCCGGCGCTACGGCTCGCCCGACTACCGCGCCGCGCAGGGCGTCATGCGCGAGGTGCTGGTGCGCCTCGTGAACGAACGCTACGACGAGGCGCTGGCGGCGCTGGGGTGCCCGGTCGAGCTGGTGTGGGGCGACGACGACGCCGAGGCCCCCCTCGAGACGGCACGCGCCCTCGAGCGCGCCATCCCGCACGCCCGTCTGACGCTGTGTCCCGGCGCCGGCCATCTGCTGCCCCTGACGGCGCCGGTCGAGCTGCGCGCCGCCGTCGAACGCGCGTTGGCCCGACGCCCGTGACGCCGGACTGGTCGGCCCCGATCACCGGGGAGGTCCCCGTGGTGGCGTTGGCCGCGGTGGACCACGTCCTGCGCTCGACGGTGGTGGCGGCCGGCGCGCTGTCCATCGCGTTGGCCGGGACCCGCTGGCTGAGGGTGGCCCAGCGCGAGCACTACGCCGTCGACGCCGTGTCGCGCTTCGCACTGCGGTGGTGGACCTCGGCGCCGGTCAATCTGGCCGGGCTCGTGGTCGCCGTGGTGGGCCTGGTGCTGTCGTCGCGCTGGCCGGTGTGTGTCTTGGCCACCGCGGCCGTGGTGGCCCTGGGGCCGATCGGCCTGCCGTGGCGGGGCAGGACCTCGCCGCTGGCGTGGACCCGCCGGTTGCGCACCTTGGCGGCGGTGTGGGCCGTGCTCGAGGCGGGGGCGATCGCGGGCGCCACCGCCGCCGGGCAGGGCCCGGTGGGGGCGGCCGCGGCGGCGCTGGCGCTGCCCGCGCTCGTCGACCTGGCCTGCGCTCTCACGGCACCACTCGAGCGCAGGCTGGCCGCCAGGTACGTGCGGAGTGCGCAGGCGCGCCTGCGGCGGGTGGCGCCCAAGGTGGTGGCCATCACCGGTTCGTTCGGAAAGACGAGCACCAAGGGATACGTCGCCCACCTGGTGGGAGCGGCCCGCTCGGTGGTGGCCAGCCCCGCCAGCTTCAACAACCGCGCCGGGCTCGCCCGGGCCGTCAACGAGCACCTGGCCGAGGGTACCGAGGTCTTCGTGGCTGAGATGGGGACCTACGGGCGGGGGGAGATCGCCGAATTGTGCTCGTGGGTCCGCCCTGACGTGTCGGTGATCACCGCCGTCGGCCCGGTCCACCTGGAGCGCTTCGGGTCCGAGGAGCGCGTGCTCGAGGCGAAGGCCGAGATCCTCGAGGGAGTGCCCTGCGCGGTGCTCGTCGTGGACGACGACCGCTTGGCCGAGCTGGCCGAGTCCTGTGCCGGGCGCGGCACCCGGGTGTGGCGGGTCTCGGGTCGCGACACGGGCGCGGACGTATGCGTCGTCGAGGAGGGGGACGGGTTGTCGGTGTACCTCCGGGGGGACGAGATCGCCCGGGGAGTGCGTGTCGAGGCGCGACCGGGCAACGTGGCCGCCGCCGTGGCGGTGGCGCTGGAGCTCGGCGTCCCGGTCGACGACGTGGTGCGGAGGCTTCCCGCTCTGCCCGTCGCCCCCCATCGTCTCGAGCAGTCGGTGGGTGCCGGCGGTGTGGTCGTGCTCGACGACACCTACAACGCCAACCCGGCCGGCGGGCGCGCCGCCTTGGCGACCCTCAAGCGACTGGGCGTGGACGCGTCCCGGCGCGTGGTGGTGACGCCCGGGATGGTCGAGCTGGGCGCGCTCCAGGCCAAGGAGAACGCCAGCTTCGCCGCCCACGCGTTGTCCGTCGCCACCGACCTGGTGGTGGTGGGCCGAACCAACCGCCGCGCCCTGCTGCGGGGGGCCCGGAGCGCCCCCGGGGGTACCGGCTCGGGCCGGGTGGTGGTGCTGGGCACGCGTCAGGAGGCGACCGAGTGGGTGCGCCGGCACCTCAGCAGTGGCGACGTCGTGCTGTACGAGAACGACCTGCCCGACCACTACCCTTGAGCGCCGCCGGACCGCCTCGTCCCTTGGTCCTCCGATTTCGCCGAGCCCGGGAGCCCCACCCTTGAACGTCAACGCCGCCAGGGTCGCCGTCGCCTTCGGGGGACCGTCGCCGGAGCACGACGTGAGCATCCTGACGGGCCTCCAGGCCGCGCACGAGCTGGCCCGCGCCGGGCGCGACGTGATCGGGCTGTACTGGACCAAGACGGGGGCCTGGTACCGCGTCGACGCCTCGCTCGAGGCAGCCGACTTCATCGAGGGCGTGCCGCGCGGGGTGCAGCCCCTGCAGCTGGTCACCGGCGGTGACGGGGCCGGCTTCGTAGCGGGAGCCGGGCGCCTCGGCCGCACCCGACCGCTGCCGGTGGACGCGGTGGTCAATTGCTGTCACGGCGGGCCGGGGGAAGACGGCACCTTGCAGGCCGCGCTCGACCTCGCCGGCGTCGCCTACACGGGTCCGGGTATGGCCGCGGCCGCATTGGGAATGGACAAGCTGGCGTTCGCCGGGGTGGTCCAGGCAGCCGGCCTGCCGGTATTGCCGAGGGTCCTGCTCGGACGCGACGACTCGGTCGGGTTCCCCGGTCCCTACATCCTGAAGCCCCGGTTCGGGGGGTCGTCCATCGGCGTCGAAGTCGTTGCCGACCTGGGCACCGCACGCGGACGGCTCGACGCCAACGCACATCTGCGCGGCGGTGCCGTGGTCGAGCCGTACCGGCAGGATCTGTTCGACCTGAACCTGGCGGCGCGGACCTGGCCGCAGGTCGCGCTGTCGGCGGTGGAGCGCCCGCTGCGGTCGACCGCCGCGGCGGAGATCCTCGGCTATGCGGACAAGTACGTCGGCGGAGAGGGGATGGCGAGTGCCCCGCGTGAGCTGCCGGCCGACCTCGCCCCCTCTCTGGTCGCGTCGCTGCACGACGCGGCCCACACCGTGATGCACCTCGCCTCGGTGCGCGGCGTGGTCCGCATCGACTTCCTCTCCGACGGGGAATCCTTCTTCGTGAACGAGGTCAACACCGTGCCCGGGTCTCTGGCGCGCTATCTGTGGGTCGACCCGGTGCTCCCGTTCATCGAGCTGCTCGACGCCCTGATCGGCGAGGCGCTCGAGCGCCCCGCTGCGCACCACAGTGCCGCGGGTGCAGACGGTACGGTGCTGCGAAGCGCCGGAGGTATCGCCTCGAAGCTGGCCTGATCGGTCCGCGGCGCTCCGCAGCGGCTTGCAAACAGGGGCCGGGCCGGGTCGGGCCCCCGTGCGTCCGCCCGCGCCCACCCGGGTGCCCCTGGTTTGCAGGGCCCGGCGATACGCTTGCATGGCTATGCCTTTTCCCCGCCGACTGCTCACCGAGGACGAGGAGGTCGTCGTCGAGCTCCGGCCGCACTGGGCGTTCCTCGGCAGGCCGCTCGCCTTCGCCGTGGCCGTCGTGGCCCTCGTCATCGCGGTGGCGGTGCAATTCTCCAACGCGCCCGTCGGCGTCCTGTACGTGATGCTCGCCCTCGTCACGGGCTCGGCACTTTGGCTGGCGGGGCGGCTGGTGCGCTGGTTCGCAAGCAGTTTCGTGGTCACGAACACGCGCATCATCCAGCGCACCGGCGTGTTCGCGCGCCGGGGGCTCGAGCTCCGGTTGGAGCGGGTCAACCAGCTGTCGTACCACCAGTCCATCCCGGACCGGATCCTGCGGACCGGTGAGCTCCAAGTGGAGATGGGCGGGGACACGGGTCTTCTGGTCTTCGACCACGTCCCGCGCCCCGCCGCCGTGCAAAGCGTCATCACCGAGCAGATCGACGCCCTGCGTCACCGCTCCGGCGTGTCGATCTCGACCGGGGCCGGCCAGGGAGCGCGGAACGGCGCCCCTCCGCAAGGATCGCCCAACCTGCGAGGCGTCGGCGGCCCGGGATCCCAGGAGCTCGGCATCACCGGTGACACACCGCCTGCCGGCACCGCCGCGGTGGCCCGGTCCCCGCACGGCGAGGACTCCGTCGCGGCGCGTCTCGTGCAGCTCGACGAGCTGCGCCGGCGGGGGATCGTCACCGAGGCGGAGTTCGCCTCCAAGAAGGCGGAGCTGCTCGACCGCCTCTGATCTGAGCAGGCCGGCACGGCGAGGCAGAGCCGTCGACCCCGGCGCGCGCGACGGCAACGGTGCCAGCACCGCTAGCTCCAGCGTCAGGGGCCGGAGACGAGGTGGGCGCCCCCGGCGGCACGGACCCGCCACGCGGGAGTGCGGAATTCCCGGAGGTCGAGTGCCCCCGGCTCGGTCAGCGCCACTACACATCCCCCGAACCCGGCTCCGGTCAGCCGTGCCCCGAAGACGCCCGCCCGTGCCACCAATGCCTCGACCAGCGCGTCGAGGCCGGGAGTCGACACCTCGAAGTCCTGAGCGAGGCTGCGGTGGCTCTCCGACATGATGCGACCGGCCCCGTGCAGGTCATCGCTTTGCAGCGCGCCGGTGAACGCCCGCACCCGGGCGCATTCGGTGACCACGTGGCGCGCCCGCCGTCGCAACAAGGCGTCGGGGATCGCCTGCGCGACCTGAGGGTCGAGTCGCCCCAAAGGCCCCATCCGGTGGGCGGCGGCCTCGCACTCGGCACGTCGCTCCGCATAGGCCGAATACGCCAGCGACCGTGTCTCACCGGAGTGCACCACCACGACGTCGACGTGCTGAGGCATCTCCACGTGGCGCGTGGCCAGGTCGGCGAAATCGATCAACAGGGCACTGCCCTGTCGCGCCGCGCTGACCACCAGTTGGTCCATGATCCCTGTCGGCACTCCCGTGGCGGCCTGCTCGGCGTGTTGACAGGTACGCGCCAGGGCGAGCGGCTCGGGCTCACATCCGAGTGCCAGGGCGGTGGCCACCTCGAGCGCGGCGCTCGAGGACAGGCCTGCCCCGATGGGGAGGGTGCTGTCGACCGTGCCGCTCCCGCCGGAGCTCGGACGGACCGCGGCGACGATGGCGGCGACGTAGCGAGACCAGCTCGGCTCGAGAGCCTGCAGCAGACGGGGGTCGAGGGGGACCCGCAACTCGACGTCGGCGGGCTCGGGCTCGGCGGTGGACCGCAGCACGACACGCGTGCCCCCGTCGGGAACGAACGTCACCGTGGTGCCGAGGTCGACGGCCATGGGGAGGGCGAGACCCTCGTTGTAGTCGGTGTGGTCGCCGATCAGATTGACCCGCCCTGGGCTGTGCGCCTGCACCGCGGTGGCGGGCCTGGGTCGGGGGGGATCGGACATCGGGGCGACAGCATGACACGACCGGTTTGACCCCCACCCGCTGCCGCGGCCACCATCCGGGCATGGAGCACGTCAAGGTGGGGACCGGCGTCGAGCTGTGCTACGAGCTGCGCGGGACACCCGAGGACCCGGCCATCGTCCTCATCGCCGGGCTCGGTCGCCAGCTCATCGGATGGGACGACGCGTTCTGCGACCTCCTGGTGGACCGGGGCTTCAGGGTATTGCGCTTCGACAACCGCGACGCCGGCCTGGCCACGCACATGGAGGACGGTCCCGCCTTCGACGTCGCCGCGGCGCGGCGCGGCGGGCGCGACGCCGTGGCCTACACGCTCGACGACATGGCCGACGACACCGCTGACCTGCTCGGCGTGCTCGGCATCGAGCAGGCCCACCTGGTCGGGACCTCCATGGGAGGCATGATCGCCCAGACGATCGCCATTCGGCACCCCTCTCGCGTGCGGAGTCTCTGCTCGATCATGTCGACGACCGGAGCCGACGACGTGGGGCGGCCGACCCCCGAGGCCATGGCGGTCGTCATGCAGCGCCCGCCCGCGGACCGTGAGCACTACGTCGCCTTCGAGCTCGCCAACTGCACCATCATCGGGTCGCGAGGCGAGCTCGTCGACGAGCAGTGGCGCCGGAGACGGTTCGAGCACTTCTACGACCGCGGCATCGACCCGTCCGGCACCGCGCGCCAGATCATGGCCATGGTGGCGTCAGGGGATCGCACCGCCGCGCTCGGGGCCGTGACGGCGCCGACGCTCGTCATCCACGGCGACGCCGACACGCTGGTGCCTCTCGACGGCGGGCAGGCCACAGCACGAGCCATTCCGGGAGCTGAGCTCCTCGTGATCCGGGACATGGGTCACGAGATCCCCCCGGCCGCGCAGCCCGAGGTGGCCGACGCCATCGCCGCCCACGCCCGCCGGGTGGAGGAGAGGCACCACGAGGGCGCCGGAGGCCTGTGATGAGCGGCCCCCTCGAGAGTGTTCGAGTCGTCGAGCTGGCCGGGATCGGGCCCGGTCCCTACACCTGCATGCTCCTGGCCGACGCCGGGGCCGACGTGATCCGCATCGACCGCGCCACGGGCAGCCCACCGGCCACGGCCGCGGAGCCGCATTGGGACCTGCTCAACCGGAGTCGGCCGTCGGTCGCCGTCGACCTCAAGCACCCCGAGGGGGTGCGCCTGGTGCTCGACCTCGTCGAGCAGGCCGACGGGCTGGTCGAGGGGTGGCGGCCGGGCGTGGCCGAGCGGCTCGGGATCGGGCCCGCACAGTGCATGGAACGCAACCCCCGGCTCGTCTACGGGCGCATGACCGGGTGGGGCCAGGACGGGCCACTCGCGACGGCTGCGGGCCACGACATCAATTACATCGCCCTGGCGGGCGCGCTGTGGCCCATCGGCCGGGTCGGGGAGCGGCCCGTCCCGCCGCTCAACCTGGTCGGGGACTTCGGCGGGGGCGGGATGCTGCTCGCCTTCGGGATGTGCGCGGCGCTCCTCGAGGCCCGGGCGTCGGGCCGTGGCCAGGTGGTGGACGCGGCCATGGTGGACGGGGCGGCCTCGCTCATGACGATGACCTTCGCGTTTCGCCGCCTCGGACTGTGGACCGAAGGGCGCGGCGTGAACGTCCTCGACACGGGGGCGCCCTTCTACGAGGTCTACGACACCGCGGATGGCAAGTGGTTCTCGGTGGGTGCCATCGAGCCCCAGTTCTACGCCGAGTTGCTCAAGGTCCTCGGCCTCGACGCCGAGCCGCTGCCCGCCCAGAACGACCGGGAGCAGTGGCCCGCCATGAAGGAGCGCTTCGCGGCGGTCTTCCGTACCAGGACGCGCGACGAATGGGCCGAGGCCTTCGCCGGGACCGACGCCTGTGGCGCACCGGTTTTGTCCCCCTGGGAGGCGCACACCCACCCCCACAACGTGCACCGCGCCACATTCGTCGAAGTCGAGGGCGTCGTGCAGCCGGGCCCCGTGCCCAACTTCAGCCGGACGCCGGCCGCCGTCCACAAGCCACCGTCGGTCGCGGGAGCCGACGCGCCCGAGGCCCTGCGGTCCTGGGGGATCGGCGAGGATCGGATCGCGGCCCTGCGCGCCGAGGGCGCGGTGGATTGAGTCGGTGGACTGAGGCGTCAGCCGCGCCGAGAGACCGACGCGTTCAGAGGTTCACGACCGGGCAGGTCACGGTGCGCGTGATGCCCTCGATGAGCTGGATGTGGCTCACCACCATGCGTCCGAGGTCGTCGACCGACCCCGCCTGGGTCCGGACGATGACGTCGTAGGGCCCCGTGACGTCCTCGGCCGAGACCACCCCGTCGATGCCGCGCACCTGCTGCGCGACGTATGCGGCCTTGCCAACCTCGGTCTGGATCAGCACGTATGCGGTCACCGCCATCGTCGTCCCCTCCCTCGAGCCGACCCGCCAAAAGCTCCGGGCCCTTTTCATCGTACTGGCGACCGGACGGTGGCCACCGGGTCCTAGTCTGGCGCGGTGGCAGGACGAGGGCATGAGGCGTCGGCCCGGATTGTGCGCCAGTTGCGCGATGCCTTCGCCGCACTCCTCGACCAGCGCACGCCCTTCGGGCGCCTCGCCCTCACGCAGGTGGTGCTCACGGCGGGGGACACCCTGCTCACCGTGTCGCTGGCGTCGTCGCTGTTCTTCACGGTCTCCCCCGACGAAGCCCGGGGCAAGGTCATCCTCTACCTGCTCCTCACCATGGCGCCCTTCGCAGTGGTTGCTCCGTTCCTGGGGCCGATCATCGACCGAAGCCGCGGGGCACGGCGCGCCACCGTGGTCGTGTCGACGGCCTGTCGGGCCGCCATCTGCCTCGTCCTGGCCAATGACCTGGGAAGCCTCCTGCTGTTCCCCGAGGCGTTCGCCATGCTCGTGCTCTCGAAGGTGTACCTCGTCACCAAGGGCTCGCTCGTCCCCCTGGTGGTGGGCGCCTCGGAGCGCCCCGGCGGCAACGAGCTTGCCTCGGCCAACGCCCGGCTCGGCCTGCTGTCGTCGCTGGCCAGCCTCGTCGCGTCGATCCCGGCCATCATCGTGCTCGAGACTCTGGGTGGGGCGTGGGTCCTGCGCCTGGACATGGTGGTGTTCGTCGTCGGGACCGTGGTCGCCCTGCGGCTGCCGGTGGGGCGGGCGGCGCGTGGCCGCTGGGGAGAAGGCCTGTCGGGCGCGGACGCCGCCGCCACCCCGACGTCGGCTGCGGCTGCGGACCCGACGGTGCTGTCCCGTCCTCAGGGCGCGTGGGACGAGGAGACGCCGCGCGGGGCTCTCGGGCCGCGTGTCAACACGCATCCCGAGGTGCTCCTCGCCCTGTCGGCGATGTCGGTCCTGCGGGGGCTGGTGGGGTTCATCACCTTCTTGCTGGCCTTCTCGCTCGACAGGATGAAGTCGGCCAAGGGGTGGTACGGCTTCATGCTGGGCGCGTCCGTGGCCGGGGCACTGGTGGGGGTGATGCTCGTCCCCCGGGCCCGAAAGGTGCTGACCGAGCCCCAGATGCTCATCTTGTCCATCTGGTCGGTGGCGCTCGCCGGCGCCCTGACGGCGTTCGTGGGCGGCATCGTGATCCAGGCGTTCCTGGCCTTCGTGGTCGGCCTGGCCAGTGCGGCGAGCAAGCCGGCGTTCGACGCTCTCGTCCAGCGCTACGTCCCCACCGCCGCCCAGGGCAGGGCGTTCGCGCGCTTCGAGACCAGGTTGCAGCTCGTGTGGGTGCTCGGTGCCCTGTTGCCGGTGGTGGTGTCGCTCCCGCTGGGCTCGGGCGACGTCGTGATCTCGGCGGTGGCGGCGGTGACGGGGTTGTCGTACCTGACGAGCAGGAGCGCGCTGCGTCACCGGTGGGTGACGCCCTAAGCGCTGCGGCTCAGCCCAGCCGGCGCTCCAGTTCGTCGAGCTGCCGGCTCAGCTCCTCGGGGAGCCGGTCGCCGAAACGGGCGAAGTGCTCACGGATGAGGGGGACCTCGGTGCGCCATTCGTCGTCGTCCACGTCGAGCAGCTCGGCTATGGCGCGTTCGGAGACATCGAGCCCCTCTGCCTCCAAGGCCCCCGGTGCCGGGACGTTGCCGATGGGGGTCGCCGTGGCCGAGGCCTTCCCCGCGGTGCGCTCCACGATCCACGCCAGGACCCGCGAGTTCTCGCCGTAGCCTGGCCACAGGAACCGCCCCTCGGCGTCCTTGCGGAACCAGTTCACGTAGTAGATGCGGGGAAGGTTGGCGGCGTCGGTCGACTTCCCGATGCGGAGCCAGTGGGCGAAGTAGTCGGCCATGTTGTAGCCGCAGAACGGCAGCATGGCGAAGGGGTCGCGCCGGAGATTGCCCACCGCGCCGGCCGCGGCCGCGGTGGTCTCCGACGACAGGATCGAGCCGAGGAACACGCCGTGCTCCCAGTCGAAGGACTCGGTCACCAGCGGCACCACCGAACGTCGGCGCCCTCCGAAGAGGATGGCCGAGATGGGCACGCCCTTGGGGTCCTCCCACTCCGGGGCGCACGCCGGGTTCTGCTCGGCCGGCACCGTGAAGCGGGCGTTGGGGTGGGCGGCCGGGGTCTCGGACTCTGGGGTCCAGTCGTTGCCCCGCCAGTCGGTGAGATGGTCCGGCGGTGGCTCGGACATGCCCTCCCACCACACGTCGCCGTCGTCGGTGAGCGCGGTGTTGGTGAAGATGCAATGCCTGTGGAGCGTCTCCATGGCGTTGGGGTTGGTGTCGGTCCCGGTGCCCGGCGCGACCCCGAAGAACCCGGCCTCGGGGTTGATGGCGTAGAGCCGGCCGTCGGGCCCGAACTTCATCCAGCAGATGTCGTCCCCGATGGTCTCCACCTTCCAGCCCGGGACGGTGGGCACCAGCATGGCCAGGTTGGTCTTGCCGCACGCCGAGGGGAAGGCACCGCTCACGTATCGGACGTCGCCGTCGGGGGAGGTGAGCTTCAAGATGAGCATGTGCTCGGCCAGCCAATGGTCGTCGCGCGCCATGGCCGATGCGATGCGCAGGGCGAAGCACTTCTTGCCCAGAAGGGCGTTGCCCCCATATCCCGACCCGTAGGACCAGATCTCGCGCGTCTCGGGGAAGTGCACGATGTACTTGCGCTCCGCGTCGCACGGCCACGGCACGTCCGCCTGCCCCGGCTCGAGCGGGTACCCCACCGAATGCAGGCAGGGCACGAACTCGCCGTCGTCGCCGAGCACCTCGAGCGCGCCGGTGCCCATGCGCGTCATGATCCGCATCGACACCGCCACGTACGGGGAGTCGGTGATCTCGACGCCGATGTGGGCGATGGGCGATCCCAGTGGGCCCATCGAGAACGGCACCACGTACATCGTCCGGCCCCGCATCGAGCCTTTGAACAGGTCGACCAGCGTGGCCCGCATCTCGTCGGGGTCGCGCCAGTTGTTGGTGGGTCCGGCGTCGTCCTCGTTCTTCGAGCAGATGAACGTGCGGTCCTCGACACGCGCCACGTCGCCAGGGTCGGAGCGTGCCCAGTAGCTATCGGGCCGCTTGGCTTCCGAGAGCCGGGTGAAGGTGCGGTTGGCGACGAGCAGCTGGCACAGCCGCTCGTACTCGGCGTCGCTGCCGTCGCACCATTCGACCCGGTCGGCCTCGGTCAGGGCGGCCACTTCCTCGACCCAGGCGAGGAGCTTGCGGTTGGAGGTGGGCGGCATTGTCGGGAGGTGTCCTCTCTGCCTCATCGGGGCGGGCGTGCCCATCGGTCGTCGCGCCCCGGCTCCTTTCGCTCTCCGGGCGCGGTGAGCACAGACCCCGCGATTGTTCGAGCGCCTCCAATGCTAGGCATTGACGATGGGCTCTCCCAACTCACGGGCCACGCCTCGTGGCCGGACAGAGACGCAAGGCGGAAAGGGCGGGGAGTTCGGGGCCATCGAGCGCCTGCGCCGGCGGCTTCGGGGACCGCCCGAGGGGGAGGTGTGGATCGGCGACGACGCCGCGGTGCTCGGCCCCGGAGTGGGCCGGATCCTACTGAGCACCGACCTGTCGGTCGCCGGCGTCCACGCCGATCTCAGGGTGCTCGGTCTCGACGACCTGGGCTGGAGGGCTCTCGCCAGCGCCGTGAGCGACGTGGCGGCCATGGGGGGCCGGCCTGACGGCGCGGTCGTGGCCGTGGCCGGCCCGCCCGAGACCGATCTCGACCTGCTCTACGACGGCGTGGAGGCCGCTTCCGAGGCCCACCGGTGTCCCGTCGTGGGTGGGGATCTCTCCAACGCGGGCGAGGTCGTGGTGGCCGTCACCGTGCTGGGGCACGTGGAAGGGGAGCCCGGTCCGGTGTTGCGCAGCGGCGCACGACCCGGCGACCACCTCTTCGTCACGGGACCGCTCGGCGCCGCAGCGGCAGGGCTGCGGGTGCTCCGGGCCGGGTCCGGGGCCGGGTCCCGCACCACAGCCGGGCGTCCCACCACGCCGAGTGTCGAGAGCCCGGAGGGCGAGCTCGTGGTGAGGGCGCACCGGCGGCCCCGGGCGCGCTTGGCCGAGGGCGAGACGGCGAGGCTGGCGGGTGCCACCGCCATGGTGGACGTCTCCGACGGCCTTCTCGCCGACCTCGGCCACCTGGCCGACGCGTCGGGGGTGGGCTTCCGTCTCGAGCAGGTCCCCGTGTCGCCGGGAGCCACGACCGAAGAGGCCCTCGGCGGCGGGGAGGACTACGAGCTCGTGGTGGCGACCCCGGACCCCGGGCGCCTCGAGGACGCCTTCGCCGAGGCGGGGCTGGGGACACCGATCCTGCTCGGGCTGTGCGGTGTCGATCCCTCCGAGCGGACGCTGGCCGGGGAGCCGGTGACGGCGGTGGGATGGGAGCACTCGTGGCGGTGACCCGGATCCGCCCGTCGCCGTCTCCGGGGGGCCTCGACGCCGCCTGATCGGCGGATCGACCTGGCAGGGTCGACGGGGGGACCCCGGGCGCGCAGGGTCGCGGGCGTAGGCTTGCCAACGTGGCCTCTCACTGCTCGACGGACCTCCGGCGCCGGCAGGCACCTCGCGCAACGTCCCGGGACCGGTCCGCCGTGGCGGGACACGGCGCGTCGCCATGACCACGAGGGTCTTCCTCCTCGACGACCACGAGGTCGTGCGGCGCGGACTGCGCGAGCTGTTCGAGTCCGAGGACGATCTGACCGTGGTCGGTGAGGCCGCCTCGGCCCAGGAGGCGCTCGCCCGGGCCCCGTCGAGCCGGCCGGACGTGGCGGTGCTCGACGTCCGGCTTCCCGACGGTGACGGTGTCGAGGTGTGCCGGGACCTGCGCTCGTCCATGCCCGAGCTCAAGTGCCTGATGCTCACCTCCTACGCGGACGACGAGGCGCTCTTCTCCGCCATCCTGGCGGGCGCCAGCGGGTACGTGCTCAAGCAGATCAGAGGCGGTGATCTCGTCTCCGCCGTGCGGCGCGTGGCGGCCGGCGAATCGCTCCTCGACCCCGCGCTCACCCGGCAGGTCATGGAGCGGTTGCGGGGCGAGAACGTCGAGGACGAGCGTCTGGCCCGTCTCACCACGCAGGAGCGCAACATCCTCGAGCTGATCGCCGACGGCAAGACCAACCGCCAGATCGCCGACGAGCTGTTCTTGGCGGAGAAGACGGTCAAGAATTACGTGTCGAACCTGTTGTCGAAGATGGGTTTCGCCCGCCGGACCGAAGCGGCCGTCTACGCCGCGGTCCTGGCCGAACGCAAGCACAAGTCCTGACCGCCGGTCCCGGCTGTCCGAACTCGCTGCGGGCCCTGGCTGCCGGCCCCGGCTGCTGGTCCCGGCTGCTGGTCCCGGCTGACAGGCCCTGAGGGCGGATCCGAGACCCCCATTCCTGATGAAGACGCGCGCCGCCCTCGGGCGTACCGTGAGGGTGGGGACGTCCTCCGGGGACTGAACCCCCTGCCTCGGGGGCCGGCTGGGCGGGGTGCAGGCAACGCGTCGAGACGGCTTCCCTCGCGTCGACAGCGGTTCTGCACCCCGCCTCCCTGAGAGCAACCGTCGGCACCGCGCGCTCAGGGTGAGGGCGCGATGTCCATCACGACGTGCATGACCTCCGAGGTCCGGGTGAACTTGTACGGGAAGCCGGCGTCGCGAAAGACGTTCAGCATGCGGAAATTCTCCGACAGCGTGTCCGCCACGAGGCGGTGGATGCCGTGGGACCGGGCTGTGTCCGCCAGGTGCTGCAACAGGAGCGTGCCGAGGCCATGGCCCTGGAAGGCGTCGCCGACGACGAAGGCCACCTCGGCCTCGTCGCTCGACGGCGAGCGGTCGTAGCGGGCCACGGCCAGGAGCTGCGAGGCCCGCTCGGCGACCAGTGCCACGCGGTCGACGCCGTCCACGTGGGTGAATCGCTCGACCTCGGCCTCGGAAAGGCGCGGGTGGGGACCGAAGAAGCGCAGCACGATGCTCTCGGACGACAGGCGCGAGTGAAAGGCGCGCAGCGCGTCGGCGTCGTCGGGCCGGATGGCGCGTACGTGTGCGGTGGTGCCGTCGGTGAGCACCACGTCGACCCCCTCGCCGGCACCGGCGTCGGGCCGTTGTCCGCCTGGCCCCGACGTCGCCGTACCGTGGTCGGCGTCGGGAGGGCGCGATCGGGCACGGGAGTCCTCGTCGGCGCCGGGACTCGGCACGTCCCCGGGGGCGGGAGCGGGAATTCCCTGCATGTCGCCAGCATCACGAGCGGCCGAGGACCGCTCCAGGGGCGAATTCCCCTATTCCGGCGAGACGGCCCTCACGAGGCCTGGGAGCTCGGCCGGCGGGGCGGCTTGGTCACCTTGCCGGCGCGGATGCAGGACGTGCATACGTGCAGGCGGCGTGGTGCCCCGTTCACCATCGCCCTGACCCGCTGGATGTTGGGGTCCCAGCGCCTCTTGGTGCGCCGGTGGGAGTGGCTGAGGTTCATCCCGAACGATGGGTGCTTGCCACAGACTTCGCACACCGCAGCCACGACGTGGACGCTCCTCGAGAGGTAATTCGGACGGGCGCAAAGGTTAGCATCCTCGGCCATGGAGTCAGTGAGCAGGTTCGGGGCGACCCACCTCGCGGTGACGATGGCGACCTACGGGCAGGCCCTGCGACTTCACCAGGAAGCCCTCAACGCCCTCAACGTCTACCCGGTGCCCGACGGCGACACGGGCACCAACATGGCGCTCACCTTGGAGTCCGTCGTGGCCGCGCTGGCCGGCCTCGAGGGTCTGGAGGGCCTCGTCGGTCTCGGGTCCCCCCGTTCGCCGACACCGCCCGTCGTGGGAACGGCTCCCGCCGGCGGCGGCGCCACGACGATGGCCGCGGTGTGCAAGGCCATCGCCCACGGTTCGCTCATGGGCGCACGGGGGAACTCGGGGGTGATCCTCTCTCAGCTGCTGCGCGGCCTCACCGCGGTGCTGGCCGAAAATGGCGAGGACGCCGACGGGCCCGTGCTGGCCCGGGGCCTGGCTGCAGCCAGCGACGCGGCGCGCCAAGCGGTGCTGCGTCCGGTCGAGGGCACGATCCTCACCGTGGCCCGCGCCGCGGCGGAGGGCGCCGAGCAGTCTGCACACCAAGGTGCGGCTCTGCTCGCCGTGGTCGAGGCCTCGCGCCGGGCCGCCGCCGACGCGTTGGCGCACACGCCCGAGCAGCTCCCCGTCCTGGCGCAGGCCGGTGTCGTCGACGCGGGCGGCTCCGGCTACCTCCTGCTCCTCGACGCCGCGCTCACCGTCATCGACGGGCGACCGATCCCTCCGGCCCCGGCGGTCAGCGCTCCGGCGTACTCGGCAACCGCCGCCGCCGCACTCCCGCACGCGGGACCGGGGTCCGAGGGACCCGGGGGCCGCGACGACCTGCGCTACGAGGTCATGTACTTCCTCGAGGCTCCCGACCACACCATGGGCGCGTTCAAAGAGGTGTGGGCAGGACTCGGGGACTCCATCGTGGTGGTGGGCGGGGAGGGGCTGTGGAACTGCCACATCCACACCAACGACGTCGGTGCCTCCATCGAGGCGGCCTTCGACGCCGGCCGGCCCCGCGACATCAGGGTCACCGATCTCGCCGATCAGGTCGAGGAGGAGCGCTGGGTCCGGGAGGGCGCGGGGGTTCCGGGAACCATCGTCGCCGACACCGGGCCACCGCCCCGCACGGCCGTGGTGGCCGTGGCCAACGGCGAGGGCATCGGCCGGATCTTCCGGTCCCTGGGGGTGCACCACCTCGTGGCGGGCGGCCAGTCGATGAACCCGTCCACGGCGCAGATCCTCGAGGTCGTCGAGTCGGTCCCCTCCGACGAGGTGGTGCTGCTGCCGAACAACGACAACATCCATCCCGTGGCCATGCAGGTGTGCGAGCTGGCCACAAAGACGGTGCGCGTCGTGCCGACGAGCGGGATCGTGGAAGGGTTCGCGGCGCTGCTCGAGTACGACCCCGAGGCGGGAGCGGCGGACAACGCGGCGTCGATGGCGGAGTCGGCGCGCCGAGTGGTGGCGGGGGAGGTCACCAAGGCGGTGCGCGACGCCACCGGGCCGGCCGGCCCCATCCACGCCGGCGACTGGATGGGGCTGTCGCGCGACGGGGTGGAGGTGGTGGGCGACTCGATCGCCGAGGCCACCTGCGGCCTGCTCGGGAAGCTGCTGCGCGACGACCACGAGCTCGTGACGCTGATCGAGGGGGACGGGGCGGGCGCGGGCGAGACGCGGCGGGTGACGGAGTGGCTGGCCGAGCACCGCCCGGACCTGTCCGTGGAGGTCCATCACGGCGGGCAGCCGCTGTACCCCTATCTCATCAGCATCGAGTGAGCCCCCCCACCGCACCGCGGACGATACCCCGCCATCCCCACGGGGGCGCGCCCGACGAGTCGCATCCCGAGGGGCGGATGCTCACCCGCTTAGCGGGCATCCCGGTGCGCGAGGTCCGCAAGGTGGGGGACAAGCGCGCCGAGGCGCTGGCGGCCATCGACATCACCAACGTCCTCGACCTCATCACCCACTACCCGCGCCGGTACATCGACCGGACCCGCCAGGCCGACGTGGCGGGCATGCGCATGGGCGAGGAGTCCCTCGTGCTGGCGCGCGTCGACTCCGTGCGGTCGCGCCGCACCCGCAATGGCCGTGCCCTGGTCGAGCTCGAGGTCGACGACGGGACCGGCGCGTTGCGGGTCACGTTCTTCAACCAGGCGTGGCGGGCGCGGCAGCTGCCGGTGGGGACCGAAGCGCTGTTCTTCGGCAAGCTCGACTCGTACCGGGGCAAGCGCCAGTTCACCAATCCCGTGGTGGACCTGGTGGGGAACCGCACGGGGCGGATCGTGCCGATCTACCCGACGTCCGAGAAGACCGGCATCGCCGGGTGGGAGTTCGGAGAGTGGGTGGAAGAGGCGTTGCACCGGGCGGGCGCCCTCTACGACCCGTTGCCCGAGGCGTGGCGCCACGAGCTCGAGCTCATGGACCGGACCTCGGCATTCGGCGCCATCCACGCCCCGCAGTCGTTCGCGCAGCAGGAGCGGGCCCGCCGGCGACTGGCGTTCGACGAGCTGCTGCGCCTGCAGCTCGAAGTGGTCATGCGCCGGCACGTGCTCGAGCGCGACTCGCGCGGTATCCGCCATGTCGTGGTGCCCGCGGCCGGGCAGCCCGATCTCGTCGACGCGTTCATCGGCCAGCTGCCGTTCCCCCTGACCGTCGCGCAGCGGCGTGCCGTGGCCGAGATCGGCACCGATCTGGCCAAGGCCCTCCCCATGCACCGGCTGCTGCAGGGCGACGTGGGATCGGGCAAGACCGTCGTGGCGTTGTGCGCGTTGCTCGTGGCGGTCCAAGGCGGCCACCAGGGCGCGCTCATGGCTCCCACCGAGGTGCTGGCCGAGCAGCACTTCCTCGGCGTGCGCGAGCTGCTCTCCGATCTCGTGGTGCCGGATCCCGAGCGCCTGGGCGGGTCGCGGCCCCTGGCGGTGGCGCTGCTCACCAACCGCACCCCGGCGGGGGAGCGGGCCAAGCTCCACGAGGGGCTGCGGGCGGGCGCTGTCGACCTCGTGGTGGGCACCCACGCGCTGCTCACCGACGAGGTGCGCTTCGCCAGCCTGGGCGTCGTGGTGATCGACGAGCAGCACCGCTTCGGCGTCGAGCAGCGCAACACGCTGCGCGCCAAGGGTCGGGACGCGGCGGAGGGGGAGGGCGCCGACCCCGACCTGCTCGTGATGACGGCGACCCCCATCCCGCGTACGGCCGCCATGGTCTTCTTCGGCGACCTCGACGTCACCGAGCTCGACGAGCTCCCGGCCGGGCGGACGCCGGTGCGCACGGAGTGGGCCCGGAGCGCGGCCGACGAGCAGGCCGCCTGGGAGCGTGTGCGTGACGAGGTGGCGGCCGGGCACCGCGCCTACGTGGTGTGCCCGCTCGTCGACGGCTCCGAGCGGGTCCAGGCCAAGTCCGCCACCGAGGAGCGGGCCCGGCTCGAGTCCGGCGTCCTGGCGGGCCTGCGCATCGGGCTCCTCCACGGCCAGCTGAAAGCGGCCGAGAAGGAGGGGATCATGGAGCGCTTCCGGCACGGGGAGATCGAGGTCCTGGTGGCGACGACGGTGATCGAGGTGGGCGTGGACGTCCCCGAGGCGACGGTCATGGTCGTCGAGGACGCCGACCGGTTCGGGATCGCGCAGCTGCACCAGCTGCGGGGTCGGGTCGGGCGTTCGGACCGCCCGTCGTGGTGCTACCTGTTCGCCGAGGAGACCTCACCCGAGGCGGGCATGCGCCTCGAGGCACTCGAGCGCACCAACGACGGCTTCGAGCTGGCCGAGGTCGACCTCGAGCTACGGGGAGAGGGCACCATCCTGGGCACGCGCCAGAAGGGCCGCAGCGACCTGAAGCTGGCGTCGCTGCGTCGCGGGGACCGCCCCCTGGTGGAGGCGGCCCGCCGTGTGGCCGAGTCGCTGCTCGCCGAGGACCCGTCGCTCGACAAGGCGCCCTACCTCGCCGACGAGGTCCGCCTCTTCGTCGGGGAGGCCGAGGCCGCCTTCTTGCTCAAGAGCTGAGCGCGCCCGCCGCTACGCTGCCGCCGTGCGCGTGATCGCCGGCACCTGCCGGGGCCGGCTCCTGCGGGCACCGGCCGGCCAGGCCACCCGCCCCACGTCGGACCGGGTGCGAGAGGCGGTCTTCGACGTCCTGGGCAGCCTGGTGGACCTGGAGGGGACGGCGGTCGCCGACCTGTTCGCAGGAAGCGGTGCCATGGGCATCGAGGCGCTCTCGAGGGGGGCGGGCACCGCCGTGTTCGTCGAGAGCGCGCCGTCGGCGCTGGGTGCGATCCGGGGCAACCTGGCTGCCCTGGGCATCGAGGACCGGGCCCGAGTCGTGGGCCAGGACGTGCTGCGGTTCCTCGGCCGCCCCCACGACTTCGACCTCGCGCTGTGCGACCCGCCGTACGAGTTCGCGGACTGGGAGCGCCTGCTCACCCACCTGCGCGCCACCCTGGCCGTCCTCGAGTCCCGCCGCCCCCTCCAGGTCCCGGCGGGCTGGGAGGTAATCAGGAACAAGCGGTACGGCGGTACGCTCGTGACCGTGGTCCGATCCCTCGGAGCCCATCAGAAAGGCACCCGGTGACCGTCGCGCTCTTCCCCGGCTCGTTCGACCCGTTGCACAACGGCCATGTCGAGGTGGTGGAGCGCGCCGGGCAGCTCTTCGACGAGGTGGTGGTGGCGACCCTGCGCAACCCGCAGAAGGCCGAACCGCTGTTCAGCCTCGAAGAGCGCGAGGAGATGCTGCACGAGTCGCTGGCGCACCTCGGCAACGTGCGCATGGTGGCGGTGGCCGAGCTCGTCGTCAACGTGGCACGCGACATCGGGGCCACGGCCATCATCCGGGGCCTGCGGGCGGTGTCGGACTTCGAGAACGAGTTGCAGATGGCGCAGATGAACCGGCAGCTGTCGGGCATCGACACGCTCTTCATCCCGACCAGCTCCACCACGTCGTTCGTGTCCTCCCGCCTGCTGCGCGAGGTCGCCCGCTACCGCGGCGACGTCTCCGCGTTCGTGCCGAAGGCGGTGGCGGTCCGGCTCGAGAAGAAATTCGGCGCGTGAGCGACAATTCGTTCGTGGACGACGCGCTCGAGGACGAGGCGCCCGCGCCCGGCGACGACGCCGAGGGTTGCCTGCAGCGCGCCATCGACGCCGTGTCCACGGCGCGGACCATGCCGCTGTCCGCGTCGGTGCTCGTGGATCGCCAGGACCTCCTCGACCTGCTGCAGGGCGCCCTCGACCGGCTCCCCGACGAGTTGCGACGGGCCCGTTGGTTGCTGCGCGAGCGCGACGAGTTCCTCGCCACCCGCCAGCGCGAGGCGGACATGCTCCTCGACGACGTACGAGCCCAGGCCGAGCGCATGGTGCAGCGCACCGAGATCGTGCGCCAAGCCAACCAAGTCGCGCAGCGGATCCTCGACGACGCCCGTGAAGAGGCCCGGCGGCTCCGCCACGAAGCCGAGGACTACTGCGACCAGCGCCTGGCGTCGTTCGAGATCGTGCTGGAGCGCACCCTCAAGACGGTCCAGGCCGGCCGCGAGAAGCTGCAGGCGGTCCCGCCCCCGCAACACGGAGACGGGGAGTCCCTGCACGTGGGGGCCGACCCCTCCGCCGACACCGCGCCGGCGGGGTTCTTCGACCAGGACGGTTGAGCGTGACCACGCGCCGGCCCTTCGTCGTGCACGTGGCCAAGCTCCGCCGCGCCATGGGGACGCGCTGGCACGAGCGGCGCCAGGGGTGGATCGAGGGCCTCGACCTCGCCGACGTCGCCGTGCCCGAAGGGACGCTGCCCGTGGCCGACGTGGTGCTCGAGTCGGTCCTCGGCGGCGTCTCGGTGACCGGCACCGTGCTCGCGCCCTGGGCCGGCGAGTGCCGGCGCTGCCTGGCGCCCGCGTCCGGGGTGCTCGAGCTCGCGGTGCGCGAGCTCTACACCGAGGACGGAGACGGAGACGAGACCTATCCGCTGGTCCACGACGAGGTGGACCTCGAGCCCCTCGTGCGCGACGCGGTGTTGCTCGAGCTGCCCCGGGCGCCGCTATGCCGTCCGGACTGCCTGGGCCTGTGCCCCACGTGCGGCGCCAACCGCAACGAGGAGGCGTGCGGGTGTGAGGCCCCACGCGACCCCCGCTGGGGCGCGCTCGACGCCCTGCGGGTGCCCACGGGCGGAACGGGTAACCTTGACCGTTCCTGACCCGAGGTGAGCGTCGATGGCCGTCCCCAAGAAGAAGACCTCCAAGGCCAAGAGCCGTAGCAGGCGGGCCTCGAACTGGGTGCTCGGGCCTCCGGCCCGCAGCGAGTGCCCCCAGTGCCGCCACGCCAAGGTCCCCCACCGGGTCTGCCCCACGTGCGGGTGGTACAAGGGCCGGCAGGCCATCGAGATCGACTAGTGGCCGCGCCTCGGCCTCGGCCCGAGGCGTCACCCACCGGCGGGCTCCCGGTCGCGCTGGACGCCATGGGCGGCGACCACGCGCCGGGTGAGATCGTGGCCGGCGCCCGACGCGCCGTGGAGGAGCTGGGCATCCCGGTGCTGCTCGTCGGGCCGCCCGAGCAGCTGGGCGACACCGGCGGGCTCGAGGTGCTCCCGGCCTCCGAGGTGATCGCTATGGACGACGACCCGGCGTCCTCGGTGCGGCGCAAGAAGGACTCCTCCCTGGTCCGCGCGGCCGAGGCCGTGCGCGACGGGAAGGCCCTCGCCATGGTGAGCGCGGGCAACACCGGAGCGGCCATGGCGAGCGCGCTTTTGCGCATGGGGCGGCTCAAGGGCGTGGTGCGTCCCGCCATCGCCACGCCCATCCCGCAGCGGGGATCGCACCCCGCGGTGCTGCTCGACGCCGGGGCCAACGCCGAGTGCACGCCGGCGATGCTGGTGCAGTTCGCCCAGATGGGGGCGGCGTACGCCTCGGCGCGCTACGGCGTGGAGGCGCCCACCGTGGCGCTGCTCTCCATCGGCGAGGAGAAGGCCAAGGGCACGCCCCTGGTCAAAGAGACCCACGCGCTGTTGGAGGAGGCGGCGCATCTCCGTTTCCTCGGCAACGTCGAGGGGCGTGACCTCCTGCGCTCCCCGGCCGACGTCGTGGTGACCGACGGCTTCACCGGCAACGTCGCGCTCAAGACCCTGGAGGGGTCGCTCCGGTTCTTTATGGACGCGCTGCTCGAGGTGTTCGCATCCGACGACGAAGCCAAGGCGGCGGCCGAGGTGATGCTTCCGCGCCTGGCCCCCCTGGCGGCCGAATTCGATCCTGACGGCATCGGGGGGGCCGCGCTGTTGGGCGTGGACGGCGTGTGCGTCATCAGCCACGGCTCCTCCAACGCCACCGCCGTCGTCTCGGCGCTGCGCGTGGCCCACGACGTCGCCGCCGCCGGGCTCGTCGACCGGGTGGCCCGGTCCGTCTCCCCGGGCTGACAAGCGCAAATACCGCCCCTGAGCAGCAACTTTATCGGCCACGGGGGCTGGACCAGGTAGGATGTCGGCGAAAACCCGACCCCGGGAGACGCCGTGCCCGCAGAAACCCACGTGGAGAAGGGTCCCCTCGGACGCCCCGAAGTGTTCGAGCTGATCAGGGACCAACTGGCCGACATCCTGGAGATCGAGCCCGGATCCATCAGTGAGTCCTCCTCCTTCGCCGAGGACCTCGACGCCGACTCGCTCGCCCTGATCGAACTGGTCGAGGGCCTCGAGGAGGAGCTGGGAGAGCGCACGGTGGGCTTTCGCATCGAGGACGAGGATCTCGAGGACCTCCGCACCGTCCGAGACGCCGTCGACTACGTGGTCGCCAAATTGGGAACGGCCTGAGACGGGCGACGACCCCGCCGTTCCCGGCGCCCGGGGTGGCGCGCCGGGCGCCAGCGGCGCCCACGACGGTTCCGGGCCCTCAGGCGCGGCACCGGGGCATCTCGACGCCGGAGATCCGGACCGCGCCCCGTCGGGTGCTCAGTCGGGCGCCGCGCCCCTGACAGCCCTCGAGGCTCGCCTCGGTTGGGAGTTCCAGGACGCCGGCCTCCTCGTCCGGGCGTTGTCGCACCGTTCGTGGTGCGCCGAGGCGGGGGGGACCCCCTCCAACGAGCGCCTCGAATTCCTCGGCGACGCCGTGCTCGGGCTGGTGGTGGCCGAGCACTGTTACCGCGCCTACCCGCTCATGCCCGAAGGCGCCCTGGCCAAGGTGCGGGCGGCCGTCGTGAACACGACGGTGCTCGCCGACATCGCCGCGGGGCTCGATCTTGGCGCCGCACTGCTGCTCGGCCGGGGCGAGGACGTGTCGGGGGGCCGGAACAAGGCCTCGATCCTCGCCAACGCCGTGGAAGCGGTCATCGGGGCCGTGTACCTCGACGGGGGGTGGGAGGTGGCGTCGCGGGTGGTGCTCGCCATCCTCGACGACCGGATCGAGCTGGCCGCGGCCGGCCCCGGCGCCGAGGACTTCAAGACGCGCCTGCAGGAGGTCGTGCTGCGCAGGATCGGTGAGCTGCCCCGCTACGACGTCCAGGGCACGGGGCCGGACCACGCCCGCCGGTACCGGGCCCGGGTGCTCGTGGCCGGGGCCGAGCGTGGCGTGGGGGAGGGGCGGTCGAAGAAGGACGCCGAGCAGGCCGCGGCCCGGGTGGCGTGGGCGGCCATCGGGGAACGCGCCGAGCAGGACCCCGACGACCCCGCCGGGCACGAGGCCGTCGCCGGGGGCGCCGGCGTCCCGGGCGCCGAGGGAAGGGGGAGCGGTGCCTGAGCTCCCCGAGGTCGAGACCATCCGCCGGGACCTCGACAAGGAGATCGTGAGCCGGCGGATCAAGACGGTCGAGGTGAAGGGCAAGCGGTCGATCCGTCGCCACAAGAGCGGCGCCGAGTTCAAGGCCCGCCTCGAGGGCAAGCGCGTGGCGTCGATCCGCCGGGCCGGCAAGTACCTCCTCATCGGCCTCGACGGCGACGACGTGCTCGTGGTGCACCTCGGCATGAGCGGCCAGCTGCTGCGGGCCAAGGGGCCCAAGGACCCGCTGGACAAGCACACCCACGTGATCATCACCTTCACCCAGGGCGGCCAGCTGCGCTTCGTCGACCCGCGCACCTTCGGCGAGATGTTCGTCACCACTTCCGACGAGCTCACCTCGCAGGTGCCCGAGCTCGCCCATCTGGGCTTCGACCCCCTCGAGGTCGTCATGAGCTGGTCGCGTTTCGGACAGCTCCTGGCCGAACGGCCCACGGCCCTCAAGACCTTGCTCATGGACCAGAAGTTCGTGGCCGGGATCGGCAACATCTACTCCGACGAGATCCTGTTCGCCGCCGGGCTGCGATATGACCGGCAGTCGAATTCCCTCAGCGCGCAGGAGATCCGCCGGCTGTACCGGGCGATGGTGGAGACGCTGTCCGAGGCGGTCAAGCACCGGGGCTCGTCGCTCGCCGACGAGCAGTACCGCGACCTCTACGGCGAGATCGGGGACTACCAGGGGCAGCACCAGGTCTACGACCGTGAGGGTCAGGCGTGCCGGCGGTGCCGCAACTCCGTGGTGCGGGTGAAGGTCAACGGCCGCTCCGCGTTCCTCTGCGAGCACTGCCAGATCTGACCCCGGATCCCGTCGCAGTGCTGCGCGCCGCGGCGCGGGTCGAAGAGCCCGGTCGGCGCGGCCCACGGGCGACGCCGCCGGTCCTGTGACCTGCACGTTCGACGCCCCTGGCCCCACGCCGCGTAGGGGGCGCGGGGATCACCGTTTCGAGCAGACCGACAGGTAGGGTGGCGCTCGGTGTTCCTGAAGTCGCTCACCCTCAAGGGCTTCAAGTCCTTCGCGGATCCCTCCACGCTGCTCCTCGAGCCCGGCGTCACGGTCGTGGTGGGGCCCAACGGCAGCGGGAAGTCCAACGTGGTCGACGCCGTCGCCTGGGTGCTCGGCGCCCAGGGGCCGCGCACGGTGCGCTCGTCGAAGATGGAGGACGTCATCTTCGCGGGGTCGGCGGACCGTCCTGCGCTGGGGCGCGCCGAGGTGTCGCTCACCATTGACAACCGCACCGGGCGGCTGCCGGGCGGCCTGGCGGAGATCACGATCACGCGCACCCTGTTCCGTTCGGGCGAGAGCGAGTACGCCATCAACGGCCAGCCGTGCCGGCTGCTCGACATCCAGGAGATGCTGTCGGACTCCGGGGTGGGTCGTCAGCAGCACGTGATCGTGAGCCAGGGCCAACTCGGCGCCATCCTCGACTCCCGTCCCGAGGACCGTCGCGCCGTCATCGAGGAGGCCGCCGGCGTCCTGAAGCACCGGCGCCGACGCGAACGTGCCGAGCGCCGCCTGGCCGCCACCGAGGAGAACCTCGACCGGCTCGGCGACCTGCTGCGGGAGGTGCGCCGCCAGATCCGGCCCCTCGAACGCCAGGCCGCCTCGGCGCGCAGCCACGCGTCGCTCGCCGAGGAGCTGCGGGCGCTGCGGCTGCACCTCGTGGGTCGCGAGCTCGCCGCCCTCGACGCGCGGCGTGAGGCGGCCACCGGCGAGCGCGCCCGCCTGGCGGAGAGCGAATCGGATCTCGTCGCCTCGATCACCGAGCTCGACGCCGCCGCCGAGGCCACCGCGGCCGAGCTCGCCACCCAGCGCGAGGAAGACCTCGTCGTGGCGCTCACGCGCGTCCAGGGGCTGTCCGAGCGCTGCCGCGGCCTGCTCGGTGTCGTGGCCGAGCGGCGCCGCTCCATCGCGCGCGCCCTCGAGGCGTCGGCGGACACCGACGTGGTGTCCACGCTCGAGGCGGACGCGGCGCGCCTTTCGGCCGAGCTCGAGGCGACCACCCACGAGGACGACGCCCTGGCGCCGCGGGCCGAGGAGGTCCGGCTCGCCGAGCACGCGCTGGCCAGTGACGTGGCGGCCCACGAGGCGTCGTTCACGGACCTCGCCGGCCAACGCGCCGCCGAGGAGGCCTACGCCATGGCGCGCGGCCGGATCGAGCCGTTGCGCAGTGCCCTCGAGCGTGAGCAGGGCGCGCTGGCACGTGCCGAGGAGCGGCTCCGGGCCATCGACCACCGGCGCGAGGTCTTGCAAGCCGAGGCCGCCGACCTGGCGCAGCAGCTCCAGGCGCGGTCGGCCGACCACCGGGGGCTGAGACGCCGCGCCGAGAAGCTGCGCGACGCGGCCGAGGACGCCGAGCGCAGCCTGCGTCAGGCCGAGGAGGCGTTGCGCGCCGCCGAGCGTCAGCGGCACCGGCTCGAGGCGCGGGCCGAGGCGCTGGCCCGGCAGGTTGCCGACGAGAGCGCGGGCCCCGACGCGGACGTCCTGGCCGAGGCGTCGGGCGTGCTCGGGGTCCTGAAGGACCTCGTCGACGTCGACGACGGCTGGGTGGCGGCGTTCGAGGCCGCCGTGGGGGCGGCGCTGAGCGCGATCGTGGTCGAGGGTGCCGGCGCGGCGCGCGCCGTGCTGGGCGCACTGCACGAGCACGAGGTGGTGGGGACCGTGCTCGCCGCCACGTCGGTGAGTGCACGGTCGTCGGTCGAGGGTCCGTCCCCGACCCCGTCCCCGTCCTGGGACACCCGGTCGCAAGAGTCCGGCACCTCGGGTGACGGTGGGGAGCTCCTGCGGCCCCACGTGCGGCCGCGGGTGCCGGCTGTCGCCGGCGTGCTCGACCACCTCCTGCGCGATGTCGTCGTGGTGCGCGGCGACTGGGCCCGGGCCGTGGACGTGGCGCTCGAGCGCCCCGAGGTCACGGTGGTGAGCACCGACGGCGACCGCTTCTCCTCCGCCGGCTGGGTCGTGCGGGCCGGAGCGCACGCGCTGGCGACCCTCGCCGCCCAGGCCGCGGTCGAGGCCGGCATGGCGGCGGAGGCGGCCGACCGAGCCTCGGCCTTCCTCGACCAGGCGCGGGACCGGAGCGCGGCGGCGCTGTCCGAGGCCGGTGACGTGGCGCGCCAGGCCGACAGGGCCGAGGACCAGCGCCAGGGGCTCGAGGCCACGCTGCCCCGGGTGCAGTCCGAGATCGAGCTGGTGGGACAGGAATGGGCCGAGGCCGAGCGCCACCGGGCCTCCCTGGCCGAACGCCTCGAGCGCGAGGGGGCCGAGCTGGTCTCGCTGACCGAGCGCCTGCCCGAGCTCGAAGCGGCGGCCACGGCGGCGGCGGGCCGGCTGGCGGTGGCCGACGAGGCCCGGCGCCGGCTCGAGGAGCGCCGGTCGCACGTGGCCGTGCTGCGCCGGGACCTCGAGGTCAAGATGGCGGGCCTGGTCGAGCGCCGGGCGGTGCTGAGCGCGCGGCTGGCCGACACCGAGCGCCGGCTCGCCGGCAACGTGGAAGGGCGCGAGCGGGCCGGGGAGCGCCGCCGCAAGCTCGAGTCGGGAGCGCTCGCCACCGATCGGCTGGGGGTCGTGGTCGAAGCGCATGCGGCGCGCCTGGCTGAGCTGCTCGAAGGATTGCGCGAGCGCAGGAGCCGCCAGGTCGACGACGTGCGGGCCGGGGCGGCGCGACTCGAATCGCTGCGCAGGGAACGGTCCGAGGCCGATGGCGCCCTGGCCGAGGTCCGCCAGCGCGGCCAGCGCCTCGAGCTCGAGATGGCGGAGTCCAAAGTGCGGCGCGACACGGCCGCCGAGGCCCTGCGGCGCGAGCTGGGCTGCGAGCCCCAGGACGCCATCGGGGCCCCGTGCCCCGAGCTGCCCGAGGGGGAGGACCCTGCCCACCGTGCCGACGTGGTGGAGAAAGAGCTGGCCTCTTTGGGGCCCGTGAACCCGCTCGCCCTCGAGGAGCTCGGGGCCCTCGAAGAGCGGCATCGCTTCCTCGAGGAGCAGGTCGAGGACGTGCGCCGGGCCCGACGGGAGCTGCACCAGGTCATCCGGGCCGTGGACGACGAGATCATGCGGGTGTTCGCCCAGGCCTTCGCGGACGTGAACGAGCACTTCCAGGTGCTCGTGTCCACGCTGTTCCCCGGTGGGACCGGTCGCCTGAGCCTCACTGATCCCGAGGACCTCCTCGACACCGGTGTCGAGGTCGAGGCGCGCCCGGCGGGCAAGAACGTGCGCAAGTTGTCGCTGCTCTCGGGGGGCGAGCGCTCCCTCGTGGCGCTGGCGTTCCTCTTCGCCGTGTTCCGCAGCCGGCCGTCGCCGTTCTATCTGCTCGACGAGGTCGAGGCCGCGCTCGACGACGTGAACCTGCACCGCTTCCTCGACCTCCTCCACGAATTCCGGGGGGAGGCCCAGCTCATCATCGTCAGCCACCAGAAGAGGACCATGGAGGCGGCTGACGCCCTGTACGGCGTGACCATGACCCCGGGGGGCTCCTCCAAGGTGGTCAGCCAGAAGGTGCGCCGAGAGCCCTCCGACGCGGAGCCCGCCACCTCCCCGGCATGACCTCGGGTCGGGTGCCGTCACCCGACCGCAGCACTAGGGACCGCCGGTAGGCTGCGACGCCATGCTCGCCCTCTGGATCGTGCTGGCCGTCGTGGTGGCGACGCTCGTCGTCGGCCTGGTGGTGGCCGTGCCCCGCCGGGCGCGGGCGCGCCGGGGGGCGCAGGTGCCGGGCGCATCCACGACGACGATCGAGAGGCCCCGGGTCGCGCCGCCTCCGGCAAGAGCCGCATCCCCTCCGGTCGCGGCACCTCCCGCGCCTGGGGCTCCTGCCCCCGAAGCCGCTCCCGAAGCCGCACCCGAGGCTGCACCCGAGGCGGGGCCTGCACCCGAGGCCGAGGCAGCTCCGGCGGCCCCCCCGCCCGAACTGCGGGAGCGCATGGGCAAGACGCGTGGCCTCATCTCGGGGTACGTGCGGTCGCTGCGGAGCCGGTCGTCGGTCGACGAGGAGGCGTGGGACGACCTCGAGGAAGCGCTGCTGCGCGCCGACGTGGGTGTCGCCACCACCACGGCCCTGCTCGGGGACCTGCGCGCCCGCGTCGCGCGACGGCGAGCTGCGCGGTGTCGACGCCGTGGTGGGCGCGCTGCGAGAGGACCTGCGCCGGTCCCTCGACACCTCGGGGGACACCGGACTCTCTCTCGCCGAGGGCCGCACCACCGTCTGGTTGTTCGTCGGCGTCAACGGCGTGGGCAAGACCACCACCATCGGCAAGGTCGCCCGCCGCGAGGCCGCGGCCGGCCGCTCGGTGCTCCTCGCTGCCGGCGACACCTTCCGGGCCGCGGCGGCCGAGCAGCTCGAGCAGTGGGCGCAGCGCACCGGCGTCGAGATCGTGCGGGGGGCCGAGGGCGGCGACCCGAGCGCGGTGGTCTTCGACGCCGTGCAGCGCGCCGAGGCGCGCGGCAACGATCTGGTCCTGGCCGACACCGCCGGCCGGCTCCACACCAAGGTCAACCTGGTCGAGGAGCTGAAGAAGATCCGTCGCGTGGCCGACCGCCCGCCGGGACAGGTGACCGAGGTGCTGCTCGTGCTCGACGCCACCACCGGCCAGAACGGCCTCACCCAGGCGCGGCAGTTCCTCGACGCGGTCGGGGTCACCGGCGTCGTGCTCACGAAGCTCGACGGCTCGGCCAAGGGCGGGATCGTCATCGCCATCCAGCGCGAGCTGGGCCTCCCGGTGAAGCTGGTGGGGCTGGGCGAAGGTCCCGACGACCTCGTGGCCTTCGACGCCGACGAGTTCGTCGACGCCCTGTTCGAGTAGAACGCCCTTTCGAGTAACCGGAGCCGGCCCGTGCGGCCGGTAACCTGAACCTCCGCATGTTCGACGCGCTTTCCGACCGCCTCGAAGGGATCTTCGGCCGCCTCCGCAGCCGCGGTCGGCTGAGCGACGCCGATGTCGACGAGGCCCTGCGCGAGATCCGCACCGCCCTGCTCGAGGCCGACGTCGACGTCTCGGTGGCCCGTGCGCTCGTCGCCGGGGTCCGCGCCCGGCTCGTCGGAGAGGACCTGTCCAAGAGCCTCAGCCCGGGCCAGCAGGTGGTGAAGGCCGTCCACGAGCAGCTCATCGAGGTGCTCGGGGGGAGACGCTGCGCATCACCTACGCGTCGGCGCCGCCCACGGTGGTGCTGCTCGCCGGCCTTCAGGGATCGGGCAAGACGACCGCGTCGGCCAAGCTGGCCCGGTGGTTCCGCCAGCAGGGGCGCAACCCGCTGCTCGTGGGTGCGGACCTGCAGCGCCCCGCCGCGGTGGAGCAGCTGCGCATCCTCGGTGAGCAGGCCGGAGTGCCGGTGTTCAGCGAGCCGACCGATCCGGTGGCCGTCGCCGAAGGAGGCCTGCGCGAGGCGCGGCGTCTGGGCCGCGACGTGCTCATCGTGGACACCGCCGGGCGCCTCGCCATCGACGAGGCGCTCATGGACGAGGTGCGGCGCGTCTCTGGCGCGGTCGCACCCCGTTACACATTCCTGGTGATCGACGCCATGACGGGGCAGGACGCCGTGGCCACGGCGCGCGCCTTCCACGACGCGCTGGAGCTCGACGGCGTCATCCTCACCAAGCTCGACGGTGATGCGCGCGGTGGTGCCGCATTGAGCGTCAAGGAGGTGGTGGGCCGGCCCATCGCCTTCGCGTCGACCGGAGAGCGCCTGGCCGACTTCGACCTCTTCCATCCCGACCGCATGGCGAGCCGCATCCTGGGCATGGGCGACGTGCTCACGCTCATCGAGCAGGCCGAGCGTGAGTTCGACCACGACATCGCCACCGAGGGTGCCGCCCGGCTCCTCGAGGGGCGCTTCACGCTGGAGGACTTCTTGTCCCAGCTCCAGCAGGTGAAGAAGCTCGGGTCGCTCGGCGGGCTCCTCTCCCTGATGCCCGGTGTCCCCAAGGAGCTCAAGAACAACGCCGCCATCGACGACTCGCAGGTCGCCCAGGTCGAAGCCATCATCCGCTCGATGACGCCGCGCGAACGGGGCGAGCCCGGCGTCATCGACGGCTCCCGGCGGTCCCGCATCGCGAGGGGGAGCGGGACGACGACCCAGGAGGTCAACCAGCTGCTGCGCCAGTTCAAAGAGGCCCAGCAGCTCATGCGCTCCCCGGGCATGTTGGGCGGGATGCTCGGCGGGGGAGGTCGCGGCAAGCTCGCCCAGGCCCTGGCCGAGCGCATGGGGGAGGGTGCAGACCCTGCCCTCGGCCTCGATGCGCTGGGCCCCGGGGGTCTGGGCGGCGGGGGCCTCGGTGGCGGGAATCTCGACTCAGTCCTGGGCGGTGCCCGGTCCTCGACCGGCGTCGGCGCCCCGGGAGCCCGGGGCGGAGCTCGGGGACGGCCTGGTTCGAAGAAGAAGAAGGGCGGCCGGGTGACCCCCAAGGGTGACGGGGGCCGGTCCAGCCGCTAGGAGGAACGCCCCGGGGGCTCCCCGAGGGGCTTTTCCGACGGTGCCCCGGGTCGGGGTTTCGACCCCGTGCCGGCGACGGGCCACAATAGGAGGTCCGTGCACCTCGGGTCCGAGGCCAACACGGCGAGGAAGGCAGGGAATCGGACGGTGGCAGTCAAGCTCCGCCTCATGCGGATGGGCAAGAAGAAGCAGCCGACCTATCGCGTCGTGGCGGCCGACAGCCGCTCGCCGCGCGACGGCCGGTTCATCGAGATCGTGGGGACCTACGCCCCCCGTGGTCGCTCCACAGCCGAGCCCGATGCCATCGTCGACATCGACAACGACAAGGCTCTCAAGTGGCTGCGCCAGGGAGCGCAGGCCACCGAGCGAGTCGAGAAGCTCCTGCGCACCTCGGGCGCATGGGACGAGTTCCGGCCGGGCACCAAGTGAGCGACACGGGCCTCGACGACATCGGCAACGTCGGTGCCGACGGCGACGTCGACGACATGGCCGGAAACCGGGTGGAGGGAGGAAGCGCCCGGGCAGTGCTCGACTACATCGCGCGCTCGCTGGCCGGTGAGCCCGACGCGGTGGTGGTCGAGACCGAGGAGTCGAGTCGGGGCGTGCGCTTCCGCATCCACGTGGCTCCCGGTGACATGGGCCGGATGATCGGGCGCCGCGGGCGCGTGGCCCAGGCGATCCGCACCGTGGTGCGGGTGGCGGGCTCGCGCGAAGGGGTTGACACCAACGTCGACTTCGTCGACGACTGACGATCCAGGACGCGACGCCCGGGCCGGAGCGGGCGCCGACACGTTGCTCGAGGTCGGCCGGGTGGGCAAGCCGCACGGGCTGCACGGTGAGGTCGTCGTGGCCCTGGTCAGCAACCGCCCCGAACGGGTCGAGGTGGGGTCGGCCTTCGTCACCGACGGCGGCGAGCTGCGCATCGACGCGGCGCGCCCTTTCGGGGACAACTGGCTCATGACCTTCGCCGGTGTCGACACCCGGGAACGGGCCGAGGACCTTCGAGGCACCGTGCTCCGGAGCCGGCCCCTCGAGGACGAAGACGCATGGTGGGTGCACGAGCTCATCGGCTCGGAGATCTTCGACACCGCGGGGGCCCGTCTCGGGACGGTGCAGGCCGTGGTGGCCAATCCGGCCAGTGACCTGCTCGAGCTCGAGGGAGGCGCGCTGGTCCCGCTGCGGTTCGTGGTCGAGCGGTCCGCGGGCCGGGTGGTGGTCGACGTGCCTGCGGGTCTTCTCGACCCACCGTCGGGGTAGGGAACGGCCGAGGTGCGCGTCGACGTCTTCACGATCTTCCCCGACCTCCTCGAGCACTACTGCGAGGGGTCGCTGCTGGGCCGGGCCCGGCATCAGGGCCTGCTCGACCTCCGGGTCCACGATCTGCGTTCCGGGGCGGGCGATCCGAGGCGTTCGGTCGACGACGCGCCTTTCGGCGGGGGGGCGGGAATGGTGCTCGCCGCCCCCCCGGTCTTCGCGGCCGTCGAAGCGGCCGCCCCGCCCCGCCCGTTGTACCTGCTCGGTCCAGGGGGGCGCCGCCTCGACCAGCGCCTGGTGGAGGAGCTGAGGGCCACCGGCGACGCACCCGCAGGTGGGTTCTCGTTGTTGTGCGGGCGCTACGAAGGCGTGGACCAGCGGGTGGCCGACCATCTCGTCGACGGGGAGCTGTCGGTCGGCGACTACGTGCTGGGCGGGGGGGAGCTGCCGGCGCTGGTCGTCGTCGAGGCCGTGGTTCGCCTCGTCCCCGGGGTCATGGGCAACGACGCGTCGGCCCTCGACGAGAGCTTCAGCTCGGGCCTGCTCGAGTACCCGCAGTACACCCGTCCCGCGGTGTTCCGTCAGTGGGAGGTGCCCGAGGTCCTGTTGAGCGGCGACCACGGCCGGATCGCCCGGTTCCGGAGGGCGTCGGCCCTGCGCCGGACCCTCGAGCTGCGCCCGGACCTGGTCGAGGCGGCCGGCGGCCTGGCCGACGAGGACCTGCGCCTGCTCGAGGAATTCCCCGACGAGGCGTCCCCGGGCCCCGGAGCAGCCTCGCCGTAGTGCGGGACGGTCCGGGGCGCGGCTATCGTGGCGTGCTCCGGCAGGCTCTGCACGGCTCGGCCGCCCCGCACGGCGGCGGCCCCGCAGGCGCTGCCTGAGCCGCTCGGAGCTGGATCTTTGAAGGGACGCGCCTCATGAATCCCACCGACATCGTCGATCAAGAGAGCCTGAGAGACGACGTCCCCGATTTCCGGCCGGGCGACACGCTCAAGGTGCACGTCCGTGTCGTGGAGGGCAACCGGGAGCGGACCCAGGTCTTCCAGGGGGCCGTCATCCGCCGCCAGGGCACCGGGGCCCGGGAGACCTTCACGGTGCGAAAGCTCAGCTTCGGTGTGGGCGTCGAGCGCACCTTCCCGGTGCACTCGCCGATCCTGTCCAAGATCGAGGTCGTCACGCGCGGCGACGTGCGACGGGCCAAGCTCTACTACCTGCGGGGCCGCGTCGGGAAGGCGGCCAAGATCAAGGAGAAGCGGGCGGCTCGTACGTAGCGCGCCCCTTCGTCGTGCTCGGATCGAGGCGGAAGCAGCCCGGGGACACATGAGCGAAGAGGATCTCGAACGGTACGAGGCCGAGATCGAATTGGCGCTCGTGCAGGAGTACCGCACGGTGCTCCCGTTGTTCAACTACGTGGTCGAGACCGAGCGCCGCTTCTACCTGGCCAACGAGGTCAAGGTCTCGGTGCGGGACTCGACGACGCCGACATGTGTCGAACTCGAATTGGACGACGCCTGGGTGTGGGACATGTACCGTCCGGCGCGTTTCGTCCCCCACGTCCATGTGCTCACGTTCCGGGATGTGAACGTTGAGCGTCTGCCTGAGCGCGACAGCTGAAGATGCCCGGCGCGGGCCGCGCCCCTCTGGGGGCGCGCGGTGAGGAAGCTGCCGCCGCGTGGTACCGAGCCGGGTCCTACGAGATCCTCGACCGCAACTGGCGCTGTGCCTCGGGTGAGCTCGACGTGGTGGCTCGCAGTGCCGACGGCGAGGTCCTCGTGATCTGCGAGGTGAAGACCCGGAGCTCGGGCTCCTTCGGCTCCCCCTTCGACGCCGTCACCGGGTCGAAGCAGCGGCGCCTGCGCAAGCTGGCCGCCCTGTGGCTCTCGGGCGCGCCGCGGGCGGGGCAGCGCTACGAGCGCATCCGGTTCGACGTGGCCGCCGTGACGAGAGGGGAGCGAGGGCTGCTCGAGGTCGAGGTCCTCGAAGACGCCTTCTGACTCGGGTGCCGGGCCCGAGGGTGGATAGGGTGTCGCCCGTGAGCACCGAGACCATCATCGTCGAACGCGACGCCGGCGTCGTGACCGTCACGCTCAACCGCCCCGAGCGCAAGAACGCCGGTAACGGCCTCATGTGGCAGGAGCTCTACGACACGTTCTCCGAGGCCGGTAGCCGGCGCGAGGACCGTGTCGTGGTGGTGACCGGCGCCGGGGGCGCGTTCTGCTCGGGAGCCGACATCGCCGACCCGCGCGGGGTGAGCGGGGACCCCGAAGACCCCCACATCGTGCGCATGCGGTTCTTCGGCCGGGTCATGCTGGCGCTGCACGAGCTGCCCAAGCCCACGATCGCCAAGATCCGGGGCATCGCAGCCGGGGCCGGCATGAGCCTGGCCCTGGGGTGTGACCTCACGGTGGCATCGGACAACGCCAGGTTCTCCGAGATCTTCGCCCGGCGCGGTCTGTCGGTCGACGGTGGCTCGTCGTGGTTGTTGCCGAGGCTCATCGGGCTGCACAAGGCGAAGGAGCTGGCGTACTTCGCCGACATCCTCTCGGCCGAGGAGGCGGCTTCGTACGGGCTGCTCAACCGCGTGGTACCCGACGCCGAGCTCGACGCGTTCGTGGACGACTGGGCCCGGCGCCTGGCCGAGGGCCCACCCCTGGCACTGGCGATGACCAAGACGCTGCTCGACGACGCCATGTCGGTCACCATGGCCCAGGCGCTCGAGGACGAGGCCCGGTGCCAGACGATCAACTTCTACAGCGAGGACACCACCGAGGCCATGCGGGCCTTCGGCGAGAAGCGGGAGCCGAGGTTCAAGGGTCGTTGAGGACGCGACGGGCCCTCCTGGTCCTGCTCCCCGTGCTTCTGTGCGCGTGCGGGGCATCGGGCGGACACCTGGTGGGGGTCCCGGCCAACGGCGCCCCGACCACCGGGCCCGAAGGCCCCGGCTACATGGTGCAGTCGGACACCGTGAAGGGTCTGGGCACGGTCCTCGTGGACGGGTACGGGCTCACGCTGTACCTCTTCGTCCCTGACGACCACTCGGGACGCTCGACCTGCAACGGGTATTGCGCCTCCCAGTGGCCGCCGCTCACCCTGCCGTCGGGGGTCACGACTCCGGTCATCGGCGCGGGGATCGACCGGGCTCTCGTCGGGACCACGCGGCGCGGGGACACGTTGCAGGTGACCTATGCCGGGTGGCCGCTGTATCGCTGGATCGGCGACACCTCGGCCGGTCAGTCGACGGGGGAGGGGATCCGCAATTCCGGAGGCCTCTGGTACGTCGTGAACGACGCGGGCCAACCCGTCCACTGAACGACATGGCGGGCCGGGGCGGTCACTTCAGGGCCGTCGACGTGCGCGCCGTGCCCAAGCTCCTCCGCAAGGTCCTGGCCGAGGCGATCGAGGACCGTGTCACGACCAGCGCGGCCAGCCTGGCCTTCCACTGGTTCCTGGCCATCTTTCCCGCCATCGTCGCCGCAGTCGGGCTGGTCGGGCTGGTCGGGCTCTCGGCGTCTCAGCTGCGCAGCCTGGTGCACGGCGTCGACGTGCTCTTCCCCGTGCAGATGTCGCAGACCATCGACGAGGCCCTCAACAACCCCGTCAAGGGGACGGGAGGAGGCGTCGAGGTCGTCGTCGGCCTTGTCGTCGCCCTGTGGAGCGGGGTCGAGGCGATGGCCGCGCTCCAGGTCGGGTTGGACGTGGCCTTCGAGGTCAGCTCGGATCGCGGGTTCGTCCGCCGGAGGATGGTGGCGGTGCCGTTGCTCGCCTTGACGGTGGTCCTGGGCGGCGCCGCTTCTGGCCTGCTGATCCTGGGCGACCCCATCCGGGCGTTGCTGCCGTCGTCGGTGGCGCTGGCGCGGTCGACCTTCGACGCCACGTGGGTGGTCATTCGTTGGGCCGGAGCGGTCACGCTGGTCGTCCTGCTGTTGTCTGCCTATTACTCCTTCGGCCCCAACAGGGAGAAGAGCCGCTTGCGATGGGCGAGCCCGGGCGCGGCCGCCGCCGCATTGGGCTGGTTGGGTGCCTCCGCCGCGTTCACGTTCTACCTCGACCACTTCGGCCACGAGTCGCGCACCTACGGCGCCTTCGCCGGCGTGGCGGCCTTGCTCCTGTGGCTGTACCTCACCGGGGTGGCCGTGATGCTCGGAGCCGAGCTCGACTGCGAGCTCGACCGGGACCGCACTTGACCTCTCAACGCGCCCGGGGTGGAAAGAACGGCATTGTGCGACCCCATGCCGACCTCCGGGCTGACCATCGAGTTCAGCGGCTACTCGCCCGCATTGTTGACGTCGTCGGCGATGACGGCATTCACCCCGGCGAACTCTGACAGTTCTGCCGCCAACTCGTTGATCGAGCCCCGGCCGTGCACCTGCAACGTGACTTCCACCAACTGGCCGTCGTGCCCGTCGCGGCCATCAATCGGAACACTTCCCCAGTCTCTGCCCACAGACTCCGTGGCCACTTCTGACACCACAAAGCCTCGCTCTGTGGCTCGGCGCAGAACGTCCCGCAAGAGGCCCCGGCCGTCGAGGTAGCGAACCCGGATGACGGAGATGGCGGTAGCCGAAACAGGGAGCCGCTGGACGAGGAGCGGGAAGCCGAGGACGATCACGAAGTAGATGGCGGCCGAAAATGCGGCCAGGATCGGAAGACCGCCACCTGCGGCAGCACCGATCGCCGCCGTCACCCAGATGGCGGCTGCCGTTGTGAGTCCCCGTACGGAGTCCCGTCGGACGAAGATCAGCCCCCCACCGATGAAACCGATGCCGGTCACGATCTGCGCGGCGACTCGAGAGGGGTCAAGCACCACAAGGCGGGGCACGAACGGTTGTCAGGGTCTCGGCCCAAGAGGCGTTCGTACCACGTGCTCGCGCTGTCGAGGTCGGACACCGTGACGACGTGACATCGACTTCATGAACGCCATACTCGACAAGCTCGAGACACGCCTGTGCGTCGAAAAGTCGCGGATCTACATCGTCCTCGGCGGTGGCCACGCCTGGCCGGGCAGCAAGTTCAGCGCCACCACCGGCCCCACGACCTTCGAGATCAAGGCCATCGAACCTGATCTGGAAGTTCTTCCGTCAGCACCACCTCTCCGGTGCATAGGACGCGCCGGTGCCACCGACGAGACCGATGCCGGACCGGGACTCGGGCGCGACGCGGTGCCCGCGCTACCAGCGAACGTCGAGCTTGGACACTGAGTCGACGTAGGCCCGTTCCGCATCGGTGAGGTCCACGAACTGCGTCCCGATGCGCACTCGATCTTCCCTGTGCGGTCGAACGTGTCGGATCTCTGCCTGGAGGTGCACCGCGACGAAGAGATGGCTCCCTTCGGTGACCTGCGGTGGAGCGTCGAGGAGTTCGATTCCCGCTCCAGCGGACGAGATGTCGACGACCCGGCAGTCACGGAAGCGCCGCTCGGGGTCGTCCGCGACCAGGTAGGTGCCGTCCCAGTCGGCGAACTGGCGGGGTATGAACCGTCGGAGCTGATGGATCATGAGTCTTCCCCTTCCAGCCCGAAGGCCGTTGTCCGCAGCTCGTGGTCGGGGAGATCATCGGCACGATTCGGTACGTCGATGAGAGGGTGATTACACCTGGGTGGCTCCACGCCTCGCCCGCCTACGACTCGGTAGCGCCCTCACAGAGGAGAGGTCCGGGAGGCCGATCCCACCGAGCGGTGGCTCGATCCGACTGCCGGTGTCATTGTGCGGGAGTGGCCTTGCTGCCCGACGTCTTGCCTGCAGGTCCGGTCGAGCTACGCCGGTGGCGCCGCGGGTCGGAAGGGGTCCTCACGCCGGCTATCGCCGCGAGCTTCACAGAGCTCCATCGATGGATGACGTGGGCGCAAACGATGCCCACCCCCGAGGCGCTGCTTGCCGTCCTCGAAGCCGGCGAGGTGGCTTTCGACTCCGATCAAGAGTGGGACTACACGGTGCACGAACTCGAGAACGAGTCCCTCGTGGGTGGCGCCGGGCTCCACCGCGGTGCCGGACCCGACGTGTTGGACATCGGCTACTGGATCCGCTCGGACCGCACCGGGAGGGGATATGCCACCGCCGCAGCGAAGGCGCTCACCGTGTCCGCCTTCACCCTGGTGCCAGGCGTCGAGCGCGTCGAGATCCATATGGACCTCGCCAACGAGGCAAGCGCCGACGTACCGAGAAAGCTGGGGTATCGGCTCGATCGCCAGGAGGTCCGCCCGATCGAGGCGCCGGGACACACCGGTACCGGACTCGTATGGGTCGTCGATGGCTCGGCCCTTCCGCCCGTCTGAAGCCGGGTCTCGACACTGGACGAAGCGTCTGGACGCTCGTGGAGCTCGACGCCGGGCGCTCATAGGAAACGCACAACAAACTCCAATGGTTCACAAATCCATGCCGGGCACGATGACCGCGGTGACCGGTTCCCCGGGGGGGCTCAGGGGGCGCTCAGCCGACAGGGGTTGGACCTGAGGAACCGGCCACCACCAACCCTCGGTGATCGGCCCCCGGGGCGCAAAGTGCAGCTGGGCCCCCATTCGGTGGGTGGTCGTTATCTACTCCGTCGTCCGTCGCTTGAAGAAGTGCGATGCCAACGGGGCGGCCACCGCCAAAATCAGCACGGACCAGATCAAGGCGGCTTCCACCGGATGCTGCATCGGCCATGCCTGAATGGCGGCCGACGGATTTGGATTGCCCCACAGGTGGCGGGCACCGGCGGTCACTGCGCTGACGGGGTTCCAGTTGGCCACGGCCTGCAGCCATCCGGGCATGTGTTGGGTGGGGATCATGGCGTTCGAGACGAAGGCCAACGGGAACAGAACGATGAAACCGAAAGAAGCGGCCGATTCAGGACTTTTACTGTTTAGCCCCACACACGCCGCGATCCACGAAAGTGAATAGGCGAAGAACAGCACCAAGGCGAAACCCCCGATCAGGGGTACGAAGCTGGCATCGGACCGCCACCCGACAGCGAGGCCCGTCAATGCCACGATGACGGCGCACAGCGTGGCTGTCATGAGATCGGCGATGGAGCGTCCTACCAGCACGGCCGCCCGCCACATGGGCAGGGTGCGAAAGCGGTCGATCATGCCCTCGTGCAGGTCGGTGCTGAGTCCCACCGCGGTACCCATGGTCGAAGTCACCAGGTTCAGGGCGAGCAGCCCGGCCAGAACGAAATCCTTGTAGTTGCCGCCGTCGGGGATGGGGATGCCTCCGCCGAAGATGTAGATGAAGAGCACCGTGAACAGGACGGGTTGGATCGTCACGTCGGAGAGCTGCATCGGCTCCCGCGAGATGTGCACCAGATTGCGCCGGGTCATCGCCCACACGTCCAGGACTCGACCCCATACGGCCCGAGACGACTTACCGGCGACAGCGACTTCAACCAGCCTGGGCGACAACGTCGTTGTGGTCGTCATGTGCGGGCTCCTTCGAGCTCAGGCCGGTTCGCCCCCACACCGGCACTTTCACCCCCGTCGATCTCATCGTCGTCCTCCGCGATGTGCCCGCCGGTGAGGGAGAAGAACACGTCATCGAGCGAGGGCTGACGCACCTCGATGTTGTCCACCAGCACTCCCGCTTCATCGAGGGCGCGCACGACGGAAGTTGCAAACCCCGGTGAGCTGTCGACCGCGGCACTGAGGCGCCGACCATCGTCGCTGACATGGACTCGCCCCGTGACCAGCGACACCAACGCCGGCACGGCCCCGGCGTGCGGCGAAGCCAACGTCACATCCAGGTGGGCACTGCGGCTCGCCTCCTTCAACTCCAGCGGCGTACCGTCGGCGATGACGCGGCCATGGTCGATGACGACGATCCGGTTGGCCAGGGCATCGGCTTCGTCGAGATACTGGGTGGTCAGCAGCACTGTGACGCCGTCACGGAGCAACTCCCGGATGGCGTCCCACACCCGCTGGCGGCTTGTCGGGTCCAGTCCTGTCGTGGGCTCGTCCAGGAACAGCACCGGAGGCCGGGTCATCAGGCTGGCTGCCAGGTCCAGTCGCCGGCGCATGCCACCGGAGTATCCCTTGAGCACCCGGTCGGCTGCGTCGCTCAGCTCGAACAGCGCGAGCAGTTCGGTCGCCCGCGCCCGGGACGCCGCGCGCCCCATGTCGCTCAGCTCCCCGACCAACACCAAATTCTGGCGGCCCGTCAGGAGCCCGTCCAAGGTGGCGTCCTGGGCGGCCACGCCGATGTGGCGCCGCACCTCGGCGGGGTGCTTCACCACGTCGATCCCGGCCACTCTCCCCCTACCCGCATCGGGCCGGGCCAGCGTGGTGAGGATCCGCACGGCGGTCGTCTTGCCGGCGCCGTTGGGCCCGAGCAGACCCAAGATGGCGCCAGCCGGCACCGCGAAGTCCACCCCGTCCAGGGCCTGGGTCTCGCCGTAGCGCTTGACCAGGCCCTCGGCCTCGATCATCAATTCAGCAGTGGCCATCCGGTGCCGCCTTACCTGTCGGTCGGTATACTGCTTTCTAACCGTATGGTAAGGCGAAACCTTACCTGTCGTCAAGTAGAGAACGATAGGATGTCTCCCGTGACTCGCACGACAACCCATGCTGAGGTAGTCGGACCCACCGACGAGGAAGAAGACCCCGACCCCGAGGGTGAAGCGCCGGAGGTGGCCTCAACCAGAGAACGCATTCTCAATGTGGCCTTGGACCTCTTCACCGAAAAGGGTTACGACGGCGCCTCGCTACGGGAGATCGCCGAACGATTGGGTGTGACCAAGGCGGCGATCTACTACCACTTTGCCTCCAAAGACGACATTCTGATGGCGCTGCACATGCGGCTCCACGAGTTCGGCAAGGACGCCCTTAGCCAGATGACGGGGGAGCCGCTCACCCTCGAGCTGTGGGGCGACCTGCTTGACCAGATAGTCGGACAGATGCTGGCTCAGCGCCAGCTGTTCCTCTTTCACGAGCGGAATCAGGCTGCGCTCGAAAAGTTGCACCGGAAGGACCACGATGCCGAGCACGACGACATCCAGGACACTTTCCGTCGGGTGCTCGCCGATCCCCGCGTCCCGCTGAGAGACCGTGTCCGGATGGCCTGCTCCTTTGGAGCCGTTTTCGCCGGGCTCTTCATGTCCGGTGACGCCTTCGAGGGGACGTCCAATCAGGAATTGGGTGACCTGCTCCGCGACGCCGTGCACGACGTCCTTGCACCATGACCTGGAAGACTGCAGCAACGTCTGAGGGCGGGCCCAGGATCAAGGACTGTCCGCGGCCCTTTGCCGATCAGGATCTAACGGCCTGATACAACCGACGCCTACTGTCGGACGAAACGCCTTCGCGTGGCCAGGCGTCGCAAGGGGGGCCCGCCTCCGTCGGAACGGCACGGACTCTCCGTGTCCCCGCACTCCGGAGCTACTCCATGCTTGCTTGCATCCCTTCGGCCACCCTCCACGGGGTCGAGGGCCGGTCGGTGTCGGTCGAGGTCCACGTGTCGGCGGGACTTCCCGGCTTCACCGTCGTCGGGCTGCCCGACGCCGCGGTGCGCGAGTCGCGGGACCGTGTCCGCGCCGCGCTGCTGTCGAGCCAATTCCCGTGGCCCTCCCGCCGGGTCACGGTCAACCTTGCACCGTCCAGATATCGATTTGGTAAGCCGACCGTCAGGCTCCCACACCGGGACGTGCCGGCTCCCGCCACTGCCGTCCTGAGGGGTTGCTTGCCTTCCTGGACGGCCCTTCTGGTGGGGGTCACCCCGGCTACGCACGGAATCCCGACAGGACTCCCGACCCGGATCGTAGGCGAAGAAGTGGCGTAGGCCCGAGTTGGCTCAGGTCGGGCAAAGTTGCCACGGCGACCCTGGCCGTCGCCTGCCAGCCTGCCGAAAGATGGGCTAGGACGGCGTCGAGAGTGTTATCGGTTGAATCGAGGCCATTGCTGTCGCCGGTTCGATCAAGCCACGGGTTTCCACGAGGTCGCGATGGCGATATCAATGGGTGGTGCCCAGTCCGGCTTTGCCCGAGCCATACAGATACGACTCGGTTGGCGGCGTCGACGATGCCAGCGCGCTCGGGGGAGCTGAGGTGTGTGCACCATTGCGAGGTGTCCACGAAATCGGCGGCGTGCCAGCCCGCAGCAGACCGAACGGGTCGACGCGAGGCCCCGACGGCACCTACCTGACGGGCTGGAGAGCGATCTGAAGGTCGGCGAGGCGCTCGCGATCGAGGGAATACCACACCCACTTGCCGCGTCGGTCGCCGTGGACGAGGCCGGCGTCGCTGAGGATCTTCAGGTGATGGGAGACGGTGGGCTGGCTCTTGCCCAGAGGTTCCACGAAGTCACACACGCACACCTCGCCTTCGGGTGCCGCGGCGAGGATGCTCAGGACACGGAGCCGGACGGGGTCGGCCAAGGCGCTGAACCCACTGGCCAGCTCTCCGGCCTGGGTGGCGTCAAGGGGCGAGGCCAGGACAGAGGGGCAGCACCGGTCCGTCACCTCGGGCTCGATGGTTGCCACCTGCTTGGCCATTGCGCCACCTCCTATTGACAGGTGTTGATGTATTGATCATACTCGACGCATCGACACTTGTGAATACTACCGGAGGTCGTCATGTCCAGAGTCCAGCTCGCCTTGAACGTCGCCGATCTGGACGCCGCGGTGGATTTCTACTCCAAGCTGTTCGGAGCGGAGCCGGCCAAGCGCCGCCCTGGATATGCCAACTTCGCCATCACCGAGCCGCCGCTCAAGCTGGTCCTCATCGAGGGTGTTGCGGGACGCGAGGTGGGCGTGGCCGGTGCGCTCAATCACCTGGGCGTGGAGGTAGACACACCTCAAGAGGTCCAGGCGGCCACCCGGAGGCTCTCGGCCGAGGGGCTCGAGCCCGAGGTCCAGGAGTCGACGACCTGTTGCTACGCCCTCCAGGACAAGGCGTGGGTCAACGATCCGGACGGGGCGCCCTGGGAGATCTACACCGTGCTCGCCGACGCGCCGCAAGAAACCGATCTGGGATGCTCGACCGAGGGCTGCGCGCCTGAAGGGGAGCAGGCGGTCCCCGTCGGCGCCACACCCGTCAGCTCGGCCTCCAGCACCTGCTGCTAGGCATCGGTTTCCGGATCTTCCCGGACCGGGGTTGAAATGAACGACGCTGCGCTGTGGCGCCGATTGCTCGCCGAGCTGCTGGGGAGTGCCTTCCTGGCAGCCATCGTCATCGGCTCGGGCATCGCCGCGCAAGAGCTCTCGCCGGGAAACATCGGACTCGAGCTGTTCGAGAACGCGGCCGTGACGGCAGCCGGGCTCTTCGCCATCATCTTGATGTTCGGGCCGGTGTCGGGGGGCCATTTCAACCCGGTGGTCTCGTTCGTCGACGCTGGCTTTGGTGGGCTGAGCTGGCGCGACGCCTGTGCGTATCTGCCCGCCCAGGTGGCCGGCTGCGTCGGAGGAGCGGTCATTGCCAACCTGATGTTCTCCAAGGCCGCCGTGTCGATCTCGACGCATCACCGGGCCACGCCGGCCCATTTCCTCTCCGAGATCGTGGCCACAGTAGGACTTATCCTGGTCATCTTCGCCCTGGCCCGCAGTGGCCGGAGCCGCACCGCCCCGGCCGCCGTCGGGGCCTACATCGGAGCGGCCTATTTCTTCACCAGTTCGACCAGCTTCGCCAACCCCGCCATCACCGTAGGGCGTATGTTCTCCAACACCTTCGCCGGCATCGCCCCCACCTCGGCGCCGAGCTTCGTAGGTGCACAGATCGTCGGGGGCATCCTCGCCTTCGTCGCCATCAAGTCCCTCTACCCCGGTGTCACCCCGGCCGAAGCCTCCGACATCATCTTCCCCCACCACGGGCGCGGTGCCTTGGAGCCTGCGGTCGTCACCGCTGCTCCGGACGCTCGCCTTGAATCGGCGAGCGTCGATGGCGCCGCTGCGCATCTCTCGCACCAGGACCAATCCTCGCCACCCGTGGCGTGACGAGCCGATCCGACAGGAGACCTCATGCACCTCATTGCTATCGGAGGAAGCGACGCCGGCATCAGCGCCGCGCTCCGAGCCCGTGAGCTCGACCCCGACAGCGAGGTCACCGTGGTCGTGGCGGACGCCTACCCCAACTTCTCGATCTGCGGGATTCCCTACTACGTCTCGGGTGAGGTCACCCACTGGCGGAATCTGGCGCACCGGACCATCGCCGATCTCGAGGCGACCGGCATGGGGCTTCGTCTCGACAGCGTGGCTCGCCGCATCGACGTCGAGGGCCGCAAGCTTCTCGTCACCGACGCGGAGGGTAACGAGGAACTTCTTCCCTACGACGAGTTGGTCGTCGGCACCGGGGCTGTCTCGGTTCGACCGCCCATCGAAGGACTCACTGAACCCGGCGCCCTAGGGGTCGAAGACGGGGTCCACCTCTTGCACTCCATGGGGGACACCTTCGCCGTCATGCGCACCCTCGAGGACGCTGCGCCGGCCAGCGCCATCATCGTGGGGGCGGGCTACATCGGGCTGGAGATGGCCGAAGCCCTGGTGGCGCGGGGGTTGTCGGTGACCCAGATGGAGCAGCTCCCCGAAGTGCTCCCCACCGTCGATCCCGAAATCGGCGCCCTCGTCCACGGACAGCTCGCCGACCATGGCGTGGACGTGCTCACCGGGACGACGGTCCGCTCCGTGGCCCGAGCGAAGCCCGGCGAGCCTGCTCGACTACATGTCGAAGCAACGACGACCGACGGCCAGGACGTGGTCCGGAACGTGGACATGGTGCTCGTGGTCGTCGGGGTGCGACCCGACAGCGAGCTGGCCGCCTCGGCCGGCGCCACCCTCGGGCAGCGCGGCGCCATCGCCGTCGACCGCGAGATGCGGACCAACCTCCCCCACGTCTTCGCCGCCGGCGACTGCGTGGTGACCCATCACCGACTGCTGGGAGAGACCTACCTGCCGCTTGGCACCACCGCCCACAAGCAGGGACGGGTAGCTGGAGAGAACGCCCTCGGCGGCGACCGAGCCTTCGCCGGCAGCCTCGGCACCCAGGTGGTCAAGATCTTCGATCACGCCGTGGCCCGCACCGGACTGCGAGACCACGAAGCCACCGCAGGCGGGTTCGATCCGGTGACCGTCGGCGCCGAGGCCGACGACCACAAGGCGTACTACCCCGGGAGTCACCGCATCGCCATGCGCTTCACGGGCGACACTACGACCGGCCGACTCCTCGGCGTCCAGCTCTTCGGGCACAAGCACGCAGAGGTGGCCAAACGAGTCGACATCGGTGCTGCGGCCATCTTTCACGAGATGACCGTGGACGCCATGAGTGACCTTGACCTTTCTTACACACCACCGCTCGGGAGCCCATGGGACGCCGTGCAGATGGGGGCCCAAGCCTGGGTGCGTGCTGATGCCCAACGACGCCTCGGGGACATCAGAGCTGGGTGATGCGATTCAGATAGCGGGGGCACATGACAGGGGGAGGACACATGAGCGACCTGGTACAGATGAACCCGGGCCAGAGAAAGGCTCTTAGCCACGCAGCGCGAGATCTCCACACCAAGTTCCAGGGCGTGTTTGGATCGGAGACGATCGAAGCGTTGGTATTCGACAGCTTCCAGACCCTGGCGGCGAGGGCGACCATCACCGACTGGTTGGTGATCGGAGCGGAGAACTTCGCTCGACAGCGGCTCGAGGCTCTCGTCCAAGCCGAGGACCACTCCACGAAGAAGCTCCCTGCGGTCCTGTTCCTGTGCGTCCACAACTCCGGACGGTCTCAGATGGCGCTCGGTTGGTTCACCCACTTCGCCGGAGACCGTGCCATCGCCTGGTCTGGTGGATCTGAGCCCGGTTCCCAGATCAACACGAACGTGGTAGCCGCCATGGCCGAGATCGGCATCGACATCTCGAGGGAGTTCCCCAAGCCGTGGACCGACGAATTCGTGGGGGCGGCCGACGTCGTGGTGACGATGGGGTGCGGCGACGCCTGTCCACTCGTGCCCGGCAAGCACTACGAAGACTGGGAGTTCCACGACCCCATGGGGAAGTCAATCGCCGAGATCCGCCCCATCCGAGATGAGATCGGCAACAAGGTGAACGACCTGCTGGACCGTTTGGAGATCCAGCCCCAGTAGTATCGGCGGAGCCATTCGGCCCTGGTCAGAGCCTCCTTGGCGCTGGAGCTGTCAGTGTGAGTGCCGAACTTGCCTACGTGGCGAACGGGGGTCGTGGCGCTGTGGGGCCTCGCGCATGTGCTGCCCACGGCAAAGGTCGTCGCGAGCTACCGCGACGCCTCGCGTGACAACCGATTAGTCATCACCAGGTCGCCCACGACCCGACGGCACGCTGGTCATCCGCAAGCAGGGCGAGGACGGGTTTCGGCTGCCGCTGCAAGGGCCAGCTCGTGGAAGTGCATCTCGGGTCTCAGCTGATGACTGACACAACCCGCGCCTACGCTCGGAGGAGCGCCTTCGCGTGGCCGGCGCCCCATCATGTGGCCCGCTCCATTTCGAACGATACCGACAATGTGTCGCCACATTTGGAGTCCCACCATGCTCGCTTCTATCCCTTCCGCCACCCTGCACGGAGTCGACGGTCGTCCGGTGTCGGTCGAGGTCCACGTCTCCGCGGGCCTTCCCGGCTTCACCGTCGTCGGGTTGCCCGACGCGGCAGTGCGCGAGTCGCGCGACCGCGTCCGAGCGGCACTGCTGTCAAGCGGATTGTCCTGGCCGTCGCGGAGGGTGACGGTCAACTTAGCTCCATCGGGCGTCCGGAAGACAGGTGCCGGGCTCGATCTTCCCATCGCCATCGGGCTGCTCGTCGCCGCAGACGTGCTGCCGTCGGCTTGTGTCGAGGGCACGGGCTTCGTGGGTGAGCTCGGCCTCGACGGGTCGGTCCGTCCCGTTCCCGGGATCGCGTCGCTCGTGGCGGCGATCGCGGCCGAGCGGATCGTGGTGCCGGTCGGCGCGTCGGCAGAAGCGTCGCTGGTGGCGGGCGGGCGGGTTCGGCCCGCGTCCACGGTGGCCGACCTCGTCGCCGCGCTCGGGGGCCGGGGCCCCTGGGCGGAGATCCCCTCGTGCGCCGGCGCGTCGCGGCCCCGTGCCGGACAACCCGACCTTTCCGATGTCCGGGGCCAGGTCGTGGCGCGTCGCGCCCTGGAGATCGCCGCCGCCGGCGGGCACCACCTGTTGCTGGTGGGCGCTCCCGGATCGGGCAAGACCATGCTGGCCACACGCCTTCCCGGGATCCTGCCCGACCTGACGCGCGACGAGGCGCTCGAGGTGCTCCGCATCCATTCCGCGGCGGGCGTCGCCACCTCCGGTGGCGCGTTCCCGACGCGGCCGCCGTTTCGCGCCCCGCACCACGGCGCCACCGAGGTCGCCGTCGTGGGGGGCGGGACGTCGTGGTTGCGTCCGGGCGAGATCTCGTTGGCGCACACCGGTGTGTTGTTCCTCGACGAGCTGGGGGAGTTCCCGGCGACTGTCCTCGACGCTCTGCGCCAGCCCCTCGAGGAGCACGTCATCAGGGTCAGGCGGGCCCGGGGTGCGGTCGACTTCCCGGCCCGCTTCCTGTTGGTGGGGGCGATGAATCCCTGTCCGTGCGGCGAGGGAGGTCTCCCCGGCGCGTGTCGTTGCAGCGACGTGATGCGCCAGCGTTACCTGCGCCGGCTCTCCGCACCCTTGCTCGATCGGTTCGACCTGGCCGTCGCACTCGGACGTCCGGATGTGGAGGACCTCCTGGGAGGACCGCCGGGGGACCCGTCGGCCGCGGTCGCGGCGCGCGTCCGGCGAGCGCGCGCCGTCGCGCAGGGCAGGGGAGTGCGATGCAACGCCGAGCTCCCGGTCGACGGGATCGACGACCGGTCGACGCTCTCGGCCGACGCAGCAGCCCTGCTCGAACGGAGGCTGCGATCAGGGACGCTGTCGGCCCGAGGGCTGCACCGGGTGCGCCGGGTAGCACTGACCATCGCCGATCTCGACGGTGCTCCGCGCGTGGACGAACTGCAGGTCGCCGAGGCGCTGCAGCTCCGGGCGGCGCGCGCCGCCCTCGTGTCGGGGGCAGGGCTGTGACCGCGTCGTCTCCGCTCAGCGACGACCAGCGCCACGGCGCCGCGCTCGCCGCGTTGGGAGCCTCGCCCGGCACGCTCCGGAAGTTCCTCGACGGGTTCGGTCCGGTCGAGGCGTGGGACGCCCTCGCCCGGGGTCGTCATCGCGCCGACCCCCAGCGTCGCTACCGGCACGCCGCGGTCCCCGAGACCCTGGACCGGGTGGCGACCGCCTGTACGCGCGCCGGTGTGTCGGTCATGGTCCTCGGGACATCGGGGTATCCGCCCGCACTGGCGTCGGACCGGCAGGCTCCGGCCGTCCTGTTCTCGATCGGTGACGCCATGGTGCTCGACGACCGGCCCAGGGTGGCGGTGGTCGGGACCCGTTCGGCGACCCCCTACGGGCTCGGCATGGCCTCGGAGCTCGGTCGTGACCTGGCCCGCGCCGGCGTGGTGGTGGTCTCGGGGCTGGCGCTCGGCGTCGACTCCGCCGCCCACGCCGGCGCACTGGGCGTCGAGGGTGGCGCGCCCCCCGTGGGCGTCCTGGGTACGCCGCTTGACGCGCCGGCGACCCGCGCCCAGATGGCGTTGCGAGACGCCGTGGCCGTCCGCGGTGTCGTGCTGTCGGAGATCCCCCCCGGCGTCCACAGTGCCCGGTGGTGGTTCGCGGTGCGGAACCGGGTGATGGCCGCGCTGGCCCACACCGTGGTGGTGGTGGAGTGCCATCAACGTGGTGGTTCCCTCCACACCGTGACGGCCGCCCTGGCGCGCGACGTGATCGTCATGGCGGTGCCGGGCTCGGTGCGCAGCTCCGCGTCAGCCGGTACCAACCGCCTCCTGGTCGAGGGCGCAGCTCCGGCACGCGACGTCGAGGACGTCCTGACGGCGGTGGAGCTCGCTGTGGCGGCCCGTCCCGGCATCACGCCGCCGCGTCGGGCCCCGGGCGCCGAACACGCGGCGTCGCCGGGCAGCACCGGGCGCCCGCTCGGGCCGGGGCCGACCCGGGTGAGCCAGGTGCTCGACCAGGACCCGACCACCCTCGAGGTCGTCGTCCGCCGCAGCGGGCTCCCGCTCGGAGATGTCTCGCTCGCCCTCGAGCAATTGGCCGAGGTCGGCCTGGCCGTGGGCGAGCAGGGGTGGTGGTCGCGCCCGCGCCGGTGAGCCCCCAGGCCTTCCCGTCGCGCCCCGGCCACCCATCGGAGGGGCAGTCCTCAAGGACCGGGGGACAGAAGTCGATACGAATAGGCGCGAACTTGCTGCTCAAGGCACCTGGGGGGACGGAATGTTCGCTGAGGAATCGGCAGGGCCGGAGACGAGCCCTGCCTCCACGTGGGGCGGCCAGACGTCCGAGAGCGCACCGCGCCCGCCGCCCAAGGGCTCCCGGTTGAACCCCTACATCCTGGGCTATGCCATGGGGCCCGCCGCCCTGGTCGCGATCTTGGTCCTGCGGCACTTCGGGGTGGTGGCGCACGAGCCGGTGTGGCTCTGGCTGGCCGTCTTCCTCGCCATCCCGGTCATGAGCGCGGCGTGCGAGATCCTCTACCGCCGTCGCCCCACGACCTTGCGGCTCCACGCCCGGGTGGCGGTCCACGCCGCCGCGGTGACCACGGTCATCTACCTGAGCGGGTGGGGCCCCGTGCTCATCGGCGCCTTCGCCTTCGTGGCCCTCGAGAACGTCTCCCATGACGGGTCGCGTACCTGGCGGGTCACGGCGCTGTGGAGCCTGCTCGGGATCGGCATCGGTCAGGTCGCCATCTGGCAGGGATGGGCGCCTTCGCTCCTGTCGGTCGGCAAGGGCGAGGCTCTGGGCCTCATGGGCGCGTTCGTGCTCGTCTTCGTCATCCGCATGGCGGGGGCCACCATCGAGCAGAAGGAGGAGGCCGAGGCCTCCATGCGCGTGAGTGAGGAGCGCTTCCGCTCGCTCGTCCAGAATTCCACCGACACGACCTTCGTGATGGGGGCCGAGGGCCGGATCTTCTACGCCAGCCCGGCCACGGCTTCCCTCTTCGGCCGCAGTCCCGAGGAGGTGCTCGGCATACGGGCCACGGATCTCGTGCATCCCGAGGACCGGGCGCGCGTCGAAGCGCAGATGGGCGCCATCATCGACACGGTGACCGTCACCGAGCCCATCCAATTCCGCGTGGAGCACGCCGACGGCTCCTACCGCTACGCCGAGGCGGTGGTGAGCAACCTGCGCGACAACCCCTCGGTGGCCGGATACGTGGGCAACCTGCGCGACATCACCGAGCGCAAGGAGGCCGAGTCCCAGCTCCGCCACGTGGCGCTGCACGACCCGCTCACCGGGCTCCCCAACCGCACCCTGATCCTCGACCGCGCCGATCAGATGCTCGTCCGCTCGCGCCGTGAGTACCGGCCCATCGCCGCCCTGTTCGTCGACCTCGACAACTTCAAGGACATCAACGACTCGTTGGGCCACGACGCGGGCGACAAGGTGCTCCAGGCCGTGGCACATCGGTTCGTCGGCATCCTGCGGGCGAGCGACACGGTGGGGCGCCTCGGGGGCGACGAGTTCGTCGTCCTGGCCGAGGGCGCCTCGCTCGGTGCGGGCCCCGAGATGGTGGCCGAACGGCTGCACGACACTTTGCGCGAGCCGTTCCGGATCGAGGGATACGACACCGTCTCCCTGACGGTGACCGCCAGCATCGGGATCGCCGGCGGACAGCGGAACTCGGCGTCCGAGCTGCTGCGTGACGCCGACATCGCCCTGTACCGCGCTAAGGCGCTTGGCAAGAACCGTTCGGCGCTGTTCCAGCCCGAGATGCAGACGGCGGTGCTCGACCGTATCGAGCTCGACGCTGACCTGCGCTCGGCGCTGGCCGAGGAACAGTTCTTCCTGCTCTACCAACCGGTGTTCGACCTCGACCACGTCAACGTGTCGGGAGTCGAAGCGCTCGTGCGGTGGCGCCACCCCACGCGCGGGGTGGTCCCTCCCGACCACTTCATCCCCATGCTCGAGGACTCGGGCCTGATCGTGGACGTCGGGCGCTGGGTGCTGATCGAGGCGTGCCGCCAAGCCGCCGAGTGGCACAGGCGGGGCCATCGCCTGTCGATATCGGTCAACGTGTCGATGCGCCAGCTCGAGGTGCACGCCTTCGTGGACCACATCAAAGAGGCGCTCGCGGCCAGCTCGCTCGACCCGACCTCGCTCGTCATCGAGATCACCGAGAGCACGCTCATGCGCGACGCGGACGCCACCGTCCGCCGCTTGCGCGAGATCAAGGACCTCGGTGTGCTCGTCGCCATCGACGACTTCGGCACCGGCTACTCGTCCCTCGCGTATCTCCGCCAGTTCCCGGTGGACGCCCTCAAGATCGACCGCTCGTTCATCGCGGCGATGGCCGACTCCCCCGAGTCCGGCGCCCTCATCCACACTCTGGTGGAGCTGGGCCGGACCCTCGGGCTCGAGACCCTGGCCGAGGGGATCGAGGACAACGACCAGCTCCACAAGCTCCAGGAGGAGCATTGCGACCGGGGACAGGGCTTCCTCTTCTCGAGGCCCATCGAGCCCGAGGCGATCGAGGCGTTCCTCCTCGAAGCAGCCGAGACCAGCCGGGCCGCCGCCATCGCCGCGTCGGTCCGGACCCCGGACATCGCCACCTCCCGGTGACGCTGGACCCCGTCGCGGGCCCTCAGAGCTCCCCGAGGAAGAAGCGGGTGCCCTGGTCGTCGACGCAATCCGACGTCACCCCGTAGGGCTGGCGTTCGGGCTCCGAGGCGGTGCCGCCCGCGGTGCGCACCCGTTGCACGGCGGACCCGATGTCGTCGACGAGATACATGGGGACCCCGGTCGCCCGGTCCTGCCCGCCGCGGATGCCCGTCCCGGGACGCACGTCGTCGACCTGCCAGCCGTTCTCGACGCGTCCCGGCGAGAAACGCCAGCCCAGCACGGCGCCGTAGAAGGCGCGCGTGCGCGACGCGTCGGCCACCTCGAGCGTGACGTAGGCGAGGTCACCTGGGCGCGACCCGTGCGCGGCGAGGCGCGGCCCGGGCCCGTCCCCCGGCGGCCGGAAGACGGCGAAGGCCGTGCCCTGGTCGTCCACGCAGTTGGCGACCCGTCCGTAGGGCGCGTCGGTGGGCCCGTGCGCCTCACCTCCTGCGGCGCGCACCCGTGTGACCGCCTCGTCCACGTCGTCGACGAGGTAACAGAGGAAGAGCGTGTTGTGCTCCATCCCACCCCACAGCCCGTGGTGGAGGGAGAGCCCGGCCACCTGGACGCCCTGCTCGGCGCTGCCGGGGGTGAAGGACCATCCCAGCACGGAGCCGAAGAAGGCCCGAGCCCGGTCGAGGTCCGGGACCCACAGCGACACGTAGCCGATGTCCCCGGGCTGCATGGGCTCCGCGGCCGGGGACGCCGAGATGATCCAGCGATGGCCGAACGGGTCACGGACCACTCCGTTACGCCCGTAGGGATTGTCGGCCGGGGCGCGCTCCACCGTGGCGCCGGCCTCGGCGGCACGGCGCACCGTGCCGTCCACGTCGGGCACCTCGATCACGAGGCTCACCGTGGCACCGTCGCCGGGGCGCGGTGCGGCCACGTCGCTCTCGGGGGACTCGTCGGCCAGGAAGACCGGGCTCGCCCCGAGGTCGAGCTCGGCGTGGCCGACGCGCCCGTCGGCCATGACGATCGGCTCGCCGCGCCGGCGGGCGCCGAGCACCTCGACGTACCACTCGAGGGCGCGCCGGGAGTCGGTCACGATGAGATACGGCGTCACCCCGATGACTCCTTCCGGGAGCGACAGGGCGCGCTCGACGCGGGCGCGCAGGGCGGCGGCGAATTCGGGATCGGGATCGATCGGCGTGATCGGGGAGCGCAGGGCCTCGAAGGGATCAGGCATCGTCGGCCTCCTGGGCGCCATAGGCGCGGCGAAAAGCACCCCGGGCCCGCACGAGCAGACCCTCGGTGGCGTGCACGCTCCGGTCCACGAGCGCGGCGACCTCGGGGACCGACAGGTCGTCGAGGTAGCGCAGGGTCAGCACGGCGCGGTGCAGCGGCGACAGCAGCGCCAAGGTGGTGCGGGCCTGCAGGGCTTCGAGGCGGACGTCCCAGTCGTCGTGCGGGTCGTCGACGTGGCCCTCGGCCGTTCCCACGGCGCGCAGGCCCCGCTCCTCGCGCGCCTGGCGCCGCCAGTGGTCCACGAGCTTGTGCCTGGCCACCCCGACGAGCCACGGGACCGAGACCGGGGCGCGCTCGTCGGCGCACACCGCGTCGACGGCGGCCAGGAGCGTCTCGGCGGTGAGGTCCTCGGCCAGCGCCACGCGCCCGCAGCGTGACACCAGATACCCGTAGATCTGGGGAAGGGCACGGTCGTAGAGGCCGAGCAACTCCGACCTCGGGTCGCCGGCGGCGGCCGGCTCTTCGCTCACACCCGTATTGTCGTCCGGGGACCCCGCTCTCCGACGGGTCCGCGGAGGCTTTTCTCTTGCACTGGCTGGTCGACGGCATGAACGTCATCGGGTCGCGCCCCGACGGGTGGTGGCGCGATCGTGCCGGGGCCCGGCGCCGGCTCGTGTCCGACCTCGCCACGCTGGCCGGCCCCGACAGCGAGGTCACGGTGGTCTTCGACGGGCGGCCCGATACCGGTGAGATGGAGGCCGCCCGCGCCCAGGGCGTCACGGCGCGCTTCGCACCGGGGGGCCCGAACGCGGCGGACCACGCCATCGTCGACCTGCTGGGATCGCTCGGCGACCCGGCGGGAATCACGGTCGTGACCTCGGACGCCGCCCTGGTCGACTCGGTGCGGCGGGCCGGGGTCGCGGTCGAGGGGGCCAGGACCTTCCGGGCGCGCCTGCCGGGTGGCGATGCTACGGAAGGGCGTCGAGGGGGGACACGGCGTGACGCCGGAGGGCCTCGGCGACCGCCTCGTTCGTGAGCTGTCCCGACGTGCACAGCACACCGCCGGCGAGGCCCGCGTCGACCTCGACCGCTCCTCGCACCCCGTGGTCGGCGACCGCGAGCGCATAGGGAAACGTGGCGTTGGTGAGGGCGTAGGTCGAGGTGTGGGGGACCGCGGCGGGGATGTTGCCCACGCCGTAGTGGAGCACCCCGTGGCGCTCGACGACGGGGTGCTCGTGGGTGGTCTCGATGGTGGTCTCGATGCAGCCGCCCTGGTCCACGGCGACGTCGACGATCACCGACCCCGGCACCATCTCGCCCACCATCTCCTCGGTGGCGACGACGGGCGCCCGGCCCCCGGGCACGAGCACGGCCCCGATCACCAGGTCGGCGTGGCGCATGGAGCGCTCGACCACCGCCCGGCTCGACGCCAGGGTCATGATGCGGCCGCGATGGATCTGGTCGACCACCCGCAGCCGGTCGAGGTCGCGGTCGATCAGGATGACCTCCGCCTCCATGCCCTGGGCGATCCACGCCGCGTTCGTGCCGACCGTCCCCGCTCCGATCACCACCACCCGGGCCGGGCGCACCCCGGGGGCGCCGCCGAGGAGCACCCCCCGCCCCCCGTTGCCGCGTTCGAGGAAGTGGGCGCCGATCTGCGGAGCCAGGCGGCCCGCCACCTCGCTCATGGGGGCGAGGAGGGGGAGGGACCCGGTCGCGCTGCGCACCGTCTCGTAGCCGATCGCCGTGGTGCGGGCGCCCAGCAACGCCTCGGCGAGCTCGGGGTAGGCGGCGAGGTGCAGAAAGGTGAACAGCACGAGATCGGGGCGCAGCCGTCGGAACTCGTCGGCCTGGGGCTCTTTCACCTTGAGCACGAGCTCGGCGTCCCATGCGTCGTCGTCGGTCACGAGCTCGGCGCCCGCGAGGGCGAAGTCTTCGTCGACGATGGCCGACCCGGCCCCCGCCCCGGTCTCGACCAGGACGCGGTGCCCGTGGGTGGCCAGCTCGCGCGCCCCGTCGGGGGTGAGGGCGACGCGGTTCTCCCCGGGCTTGCGCTCCGCAGGGACCCCGACGATCACGATGGCGAAGCTATCGCCCGGCGTGGGTGTGCAGGCTCCTTCACCGATGTGCGCCTTGACGAACGAGGCCCCCGTCCGTATGTTGCCAGGGACAGTCGTTCAGCATCCGGATCTAGCGTTCGAGATATCGAACGCTACGTGTGACATGGGGGTGGGTGTGAAGCTCGACCTGCTGTATGAGATCGACGTGCCCAAGCCGTGGCCCGGGGAGCATCCCTGGGGCCAGCGCAAGGCCGAGCAGGAGGCCTACGCCGAGGCACTGGAGCAGATCAAGCTGGCCGACACCCTCGGCTTCAACACCGTGTGGCACGTCGAGCACCACTTCCGCGAGGGCCGGTCGCACTCGCCCGCCCCCGAGGTGATCATCGGCGCGCTGTCCCAGGCCACCAAGAACCTCCGCCTCGGGTTCGGCGTCGTGCTCATGCCGCACCAGTTCTGCCACCCCGTGCACGTGGCGGAGAAGGTTGCCACCGCGGACGTCCTGTCGGGTGGCCGCGTCGAGTGGGGGACGGGCCGGTCCACCCCCATGGAGCAGACCGCGTTCCACGTGCCGGTGGAGGAGAGCCGGGCCGAGTGGCAAGAAGCCATCGAGGCCACCGTGCAGGCGTGGCGCGACGAGTACTTCGAGTTCCACGGCAAGTACCTCGACTTCCCCCGCCGCATGGTCACGCCCAAGCCCGTGCAGGTCCCCCATCCGCCCGCCTGGATGGCCGCCACCTCCGACGGATCGGCCGCTGTGGCCGGGAAGCTGGGCATGGGGCTGCTGTCGTTCTCGATCATGCAGCCGATCACCAAGATGGCCGAGCACATCAAGCAGTACCGGGAAGGGGCGAAGAACCCCACGCCGCTCACCGAGGTCACCACCAACAAAGTGGCCGCGTACACGCTCGTGCACTGTGCCGACACCATGGAGCAGGCCGAGGCCAACGGCATCTGGGACTCGGTGTGGTGGTGGTACAAGAACCTGGCCGAGTTCATCTTGGAGTGGGAGGTGCCGCATCTCTCCGACGAGGAGAAGGAGAAGATGTTCCCCTTGCTCAAGCGCCAGATCGAGGGGAAGTTCGACCCCAAGTGGTTCTCCGAGGCCGACATGATCATCGTGGGCGACCCCGAGACGTGCGTCGAGAAGATGGTGAAGTACGCCGAGCTCGGCGTGGACCAGCTCATCTGCTACGTGCAGTTCGGCTATCTGAGCCACGAGTCGATCATGCGCACCATCGAGCTGCTCGGCACCAAGGTCATGCCCGAGCTCGAAAAGCGCGATATCGAGGCCTCGGTCACCGTCACCGGTTGACACGCGGCCCGCACCGCACGAGCGTGCGCGAGGGACGATGACGCGTTCTGACGACACCGAGGTCCCCGACTACCCCGGCATGCTGCGCATGGACGGCCGCGGGGTGGTCGTGATCGGCGCCGGGCAGGGCATCGGGCGCCAGACCAGCCACGCGTTGGCCCAGGCGGGGGCCAAGGTCCTGTGCGTCGACCTCGACAAGGACCTGGCCGCCGACATCGCCTCGGAGGTCGGCGGGGTGCCGTGGGTGGGCAACGCCACGGTCCGGGCCGACGCCGAGCGCCTCTTCGCCGAGGCTCCCGCCGCCCTCACCGGCATCGGGGCCCGGGGCCTGGGCGGGATCGTGGACATCGTGGGCATGGCCCAGTACCGCGGCCTGCTCGAGCTCGACGACGAATTGTGGGACTGGCACCACGACATCGTGCTGCGCCACGCCTATCTGGCGGTCTCCGTCGGCGGCCGGGCCTTGCGCGACGCGGGCGGCGGGGTCATGGTGTTCGTGGCTTCGGCGTCCGGGCTCACCGCGGCGCCGCGGCACGCCGCCTACGGCGCGGCGAAGGCAGGGCTCATCGGGCTTGTGCGCTCGGCCGCGGTCGAGCTCGGGCCCATCGGCATCCGCGTCAACGCGGTGGCGCCGGGCATCGTGTGGACTCCACGCGTCTCGGGATACCTGGGGGACAAGGGCAAGGTCGTCAACGCCGCCAACTCGCCGCTCGAGCGCGTGGCGCTCCCGCAGGACATCGCGGCCGCCATCGTGTTCCTCGCCTCGGACCTCTCCGCGTACGTGAACGGGCAGGTGCTGTCGGTCGACGGTGGGGTGGGGGTGAAGTTCCCCTACCCGGTGCCGGACCACCTGTGACCGGCCAGGGCCGGGGCCGGTCTCCGGAGGTGGAGCCGTTCCTGCGGGGTTGCGCGTGGCGCGCCGTTCCGGGAGTGCCGTACCCGCGCTTCGACCCGCGTGACGTGTCGCGCATTCCCGGCGACACCTGGCAGTGCGCGCAGATCCCGGCCGGGGTCCGCCTCGAGCTCGTCGGCGACGCGTCGGCGCTCGAGCTCGACTACACCACGGACAGCGACGACCTCGGCTACCGCGGCGACGGTGCGGGCACGACGTTCGCGCTGTGGCGCGGCGGCTCGCAGGTCGACGAGCAACCCGCCGTGCTGGGGCCGGGGACCGTGACGCTGACGCTGGGCGGGGACGCCGACGCCCCGGCCGTGGTGTACCTGCCCGAGGGCATGCGGCCCGAGGTGCTCGCCCTGCGCCCCGTGGGAGGGTCGATCGGGCCGGCGCCGGCTGGCCCGCGCTGGGTCGCCTACGGCGATTCGCTGCTCGAGGGGTGGGTGGCGAGCTCGCCCGCGTTGGCCTGGGGTGTCGTCGCAGCCCGGAGCCACGGCCTGGACCTCGTCAACCTGGGCTATGCGGGCTCGGCACGCGGGGAGATCCCCTGCGCGGAGGCTGTCGCCGGACTGGCGGCGGACGTGATCTCGATCTCGCACGGGACCAATTGCTGGACGCGCACCCCCCACAGCGCCGGCATGATGCTCGAGACGACGCGGGCCTTCCTCGACGTCGTGCGCCAGGGCCACCCCGACACCCCGGTCGTGGTGGCGAGCCCCGTCATCCGCCCCGACGCCGAGGCCACGCCCAACCGCCTGGGCGCCACGTTGGCCGACCTGCGCGCCGCCATGGAAGAGGCGGTCCGGGACCGCATCGAGGCCGGCGACGACACCATGGTGCTCGTCCCCGGTGCCGAGGTGATCACCGCCGCCCAGCTCGCCGACGGCATCCACCCCGGCGACGACGGCCACGCGCGTCTCGCCGAGGTGTTCGGCGCGGCGGTGGCGGCAGCGGTGGCGGGTTCGACGGCGGATTCGACAGCGGGTTCGGCGCGTGTCGGGGGCGGGAGCTGACGGTGGCGGGCTCGGCGTCGGCGGAGCGCGTGGTGACGGTGATCGACTTCCTGGCGTCGCGTCCGGGCGAGTGCTTCGGTCTTTCGGAGCTGGCGCGGGCACTGGGCATGTCCAAGGCGACCGCGCACGGGGTGTGCACCACGTTGACCGAGTCCGGTTGGCTGCTGCGCCACCCGTCGGACAAGACCTACACGCTGGGGCCGGCCCTCATCGCGGCCGGGCACGCCGCCGGCGCCCGGCAGCTCGACCTCGTCGACCACGCCCGGCCGGTGATGGAGGAGCTGGCCGCCCGCCTCTCCGCCCAGGTGGTGGCCTCGAGCACCGTCGGCGACGAGATGGTGCTGCTGGCCACGGCGGGGCGGCCCGGTCCGATGTGGCTCGCCTTCACCGTCGGCCAGCGCGTCCCCCTGGCCCCGCCTCTCGGCACGGTCTTCCTGGCGTGGGCGGGGCCCGACGCCGTAGAGGAGTGGCTCGACCGGCTGGGACCGGGGGCGACCCAGGACGACAAGGACCGGCTGCGCTCGGCCCTGGGGGTCATCCGTCGCCGCGGGTACGCGCTCAACCTCGAAGCCGTCGCCAACCTGAAGCTGAGCCGCGCCCTGTCGGGGCGCGACAGCCGGCGCCGGGCCCTGGCGGTGGCGGTGGAGGGCTTCGCCCACGAGGAGTACCTCCTCCAGGAGCTCGAGGAAGGGGCCACCTACCGTCTCAGCCAGATCTCGGCCCCCGTGTTCGGGTCCGACGGCTCGGTGGCGCTGGCGCTCACGGTGGTGGGGCTGCCCGAGAAGCTGACGGGGGAGGAGATCCCCCGTTTCGGCGACGCGCTGGTGGCCGCGGCCGAGCGCGTGACGCGGTCCATCCACGGGAGCGCGCCGCGGTGAACCCCGACGCGCTGGGCGCCTTCGACCTCACCGGGCGCGTGGCCGTCGTCACGGGCGCTGCGTCGGGGATCGGCCGGGCGTCTGCTGAGCTGCTCGGCGCGGCGGGCGCGGCGGTGGTGTGCGCCGACATCGACGATGAAGGCGCGGCCGCCACCGCGGCGCACCTCGAGGAGGCCGGTGCCCGCGCCGTCGCCCGCCGGGTCGACGTGACGGCCCCAGGTGCGCTCGACGCGCTGGTGGAGCAGGCCGTGTCCGAGCTCGGCCGTCTCGACGTGATGGCGAACATCGCCGGCATCATCCTCCAGGCTCCGGTGGTCGACTTCGAGGACGACGCCTTCGACCGCATCCTGGCGGTCAACCTCAAAGGGGTGTTCCGCGGCTGTCGCGCCGCGGCGCGTGTCCTGAGCGCCCAGGGCTCGGGGTCGATCGTGAACATGGCCTCGGCCGCCATCGACACCCCGTCTCCGGGCCTGGCCGGCTACGGCATGGCGAAGGCGGCCGTGGTGCAGCTCACCCGGGTGCTCGCCACCGAGTTGGGCCCCCTCGGGGTGCGGGTGAACGCGGTGGCCCCGGGATTCGTGGAGACGGCCATGACAGGCCGCCGCTACACCGGCGCCGACGGCACCGTGGACGAGTCGCATCGCCAGGCCGTCCTCGACGCCGTGGCCCGGTCCACCCCGCTGCGTACCGTGGGACGGCCCCAGGACATCGCGCACGCCGTGCTCTACCTGGCCTCGGACGCGTCGCGTTTCGTGACCGGGCAGATCCTGCGCCCCAACGGGGGCGTGGCCATGCCGTGGTGAACCGGCCGTGGTGAACCGGCCGTGGTGAACCGGCCGTGGTGAACCGGCCGTGGTGAACAGAGAGGAGCGCACGTGCAGGTCGTAGTGGACATGGGGGCCGAACCGGCGACGGTCGCGCTCGAGGACCCCGCGGAGTGCGGGCGGTTCCACGTGACGGCCCGGGGCGGCGGTGACGCCGGCGTGCTCGACGAGGCGCTGCGGGCCAACGCCTTGGGCAACGTCGACGGCGACGGAGAGGCCATGGTGCGCGTCGAGGCGGTGCGCCGCCTGGCGTCGGGTGCGGTGGGCGAGGCGTGGGAGGGCGACTTCAGGGGCATGCTCGACTACGCCCGGTCCAAGGGGTGGCTGAGCGACGACGGCGCCTCGATCCGGGCGCACGTGGAGTGGGGGTAGTTTCGCCCCATGGAGGTGACGCCGTGACGCCCACCAGGACCGAGACCGACTCGATGGGCCCCATCGAGGTGCCCACCGACCGCTACTGGGGCGCCCAGACGGCGCGCTCGCTCGTGCACTTCTCCATCGGGGCCGACACGATGACGAGACCGGTGATCCGCGCCATCGGCATCCTCAAGGAGGCCGCGGCGCTCACCAACGCCGATCTCGGCCTGTTGGACCCGAAGCTGGCCGAGCTCATCTCGCAGGCCGCCACCGAGGTCACCGAGGGAACGCTCGACGACCACTTCCCCCTGCGCGTGTGGCAGACCGGCAGCGGCACCCAGACCAACATGAACGCCAACGAAGTCATCTCCAACCGGGCGATCGAGCTCGCCGGCGGTGTGCTCGGGTCGAAGACCCCGGTCCACCCCAACGACCACGTCAACATGTCGCAGTCGTCCAACGACACGTTCCCCACGGCCATGCACATCGCCGCGGTCGAACAGATCACCCACGTCCTGGTGCCGTCGGTGCGCGCCCTTCGAGACGCGCTGGCGGAGAAGTCCGAGGCCTTCGCCGACATCGTGAAGATCGGCCGCACCCACCTCATGGACGCCGTGCCGCTCACCTTGGGCCAGGAGTTCTCGGGGTACGTGGCCCAGCTCGACGCCGATCTGAAACGGATCGACGCGTGTCTCCCCGACCTCTACGAGCTGGCGCTGGGTGGCACCGCGGTGGGAACGGGCCTCAACGCCCATGCCGAGTTCGCCACGCGGGTGGCGGCCCACATCGCGCAGATCACGGGGCTCCCCTTCGTGTCCGCGCCCAACAAGTTCGCGGCGCTGGCCGCCCACGACGCCCTGGTGCAGGCGAGCGCCTCGTTGCGCACGCTGGCGGTGTCTCTGACCAAGATCGCCGACGACATCCGGTGGCTCGGGTCCGGGCCCCGCAGCGGGCTCGCCGAGCTCGTGCTGCCCCCGAACGAGCCCGGCTCGTCGATCATGCCGGGCAAGGTCAACCCGACGCAGTGCGAGGCCATGATCATGGTGTGCATCCAGGTGATGGGCAACGACACCGCCGTGGCGGTGGCCGGCAGCCGCGGCAACCTCGAGCTCAACGTGAACAAGCCCGTCATCATCCACAACATCATGCACTCGATCACGCTGCTGTCCGATGCGTGCGCGGCGTTCCGCGAGTTCGCGGTGGAGGGCCTCGAGCCCGACCGGGCGCAGATCCGGCGCCACCTCGAGAACTCGCTCATGCTCGTCACCGCCCTCAACCCGCTCATCGGCTACGACAAGGCGGCCGAGGTGGCCAAGAAGGCGCACAAGGAGGGCACCACGCTGCGCGAGGCCGCGGTCGCGCTCGGGTACGTCACCCCCGAGGAGTTCGACCGGGCGGTGCGCCCCGAGGACATGACGCACCCGTGACCGCCGCCACCGGCCTGTAGGGTGCGGCGCGTGGAGGTCCTCGAAGCGGCCGCCGTGGACGCCGAGCTGGCCGGCGGCATGGGCTGGGAGCGCCGGGGCGCCGAGCTGGTGAAGACGCGACGGGGCAAGGACTTCGCCGACGCGCTCGCCTACGTCAACGCCGTGGGGGCGCTCGCCGAGGAGATGGATCACCACCCCGACGTCGACATCCGCTGGAACGTCGTCACCCTGCACCTGTCGACGCACTCCGAGGGCGGCATCACCCACCTCGACCTCGACCTGGCCCGGCGGATCGACGCCCTGCCCGCCCCCGGTGGCTGAGCCCCGGGTCGGGCACACGCTCCTGCGCTACGTCCCGGCCGGGCTCCTCGACGGTCGGCCCCACGTCATCGTGGACGGCGCTCCTCGTCCGGGCACGGTGTGCGCCCTGTCGCACTGGCCGGGCACGCCCACCCCCGAGGAGCTGTGGCACGACGTCTCGGCCGGGATCGTCCTGCGCGCGCTGGAGCGCCCCGACCTGCTGCCCGGCGGGGTGGAGGCGGCGACTGTCGACCACTACGACGCCGACGGGGTGATCGCGCTGGGCCTGCTGTGTATCGAGGGCCTCGCCGCTGAGCACGGTCCGGTGCTCGTGGAGGCGGCGCGCGTGGGCGACTTCGACGTGGTGCGCGACCGGCGAGCCGCGCTGGTGGCCTTCGGCGTCGGCGCCCTGGGTGACGTCGACCGGGCCGCGCCGCTGCTCGGCGTGCCGGCCCCGCGCGGCGCCGACGCCCTGGACCGCACGGCGTGGGCCGCCACCGAGGCGCTCGAGATCCTCCCCGGGCTCGTCGAGGACCCCGAGCGCTACCGGTCCCTGTGGGCGGCGGAAGCCGATACGTTCGACGCGTCGGCACGCGCCTTTCGTGACGGGTGGGCGAACATCGAGGAGCGCCCCGAGCACGACCTGGCCGTGGTGCGCGTCGACGTCACGAATCCCCACGCCGAGCTCGGCGGCGTGGGGCGGCACACCGCTGCACCGCGCCGCGGTGCATTCGGCCACGGAGCGACTCCGTGTGGCGACCGTCGCCGGGGGCCGCGTCGAGGTCCGCTACCGCTACGAGTCCTGGGTCCGTCTGGCGAGCCGCCGGCCCCGTCGGCGCGTCGACCTGGCGCCGACCGCGGCCGAGCTCACCAGGGCCGAGGCGGGCGGGGCGCACTGGGTCTTCGACGGCGCCGGCGCCATCACCGGGGCACTGCACCTCGCGGAGGGAGCACCGAGCACGCTCGATCCCGAGCGTGTGCTGGATGTGGTGTGCCGGCACCTCGAGCACCTCGACGCGGGACCGGCCGCGTGGGACCCCTACGCCGAGCTCAGGCGATCGGCAGGTCCCACATGGGGAACCACCGCGACAGGTCGGCCTCGATGGGCAGGTCGTCGGCGAGCATGCCCTTGAGCCGGAGCTCGAGCTCGTTGTCGCGTTGCTCCGCCCCGGTGGGGGCGAAGGGGTAGAACGTCCCCTGCTTGGCCAGGTACACGATGTACAGCGGGCGTGTGATGGTGTCGGCCTCAGCGCCGCTCGCCTCGGGGGCACCGCTGTCGGCAGGGGCGTCGGTGCTCTGCACGGGCCCGGGGGCGAAGCCGAAGACCGAGCACAGCAGTTGCGTGCTCCATCCAGCGTCTTGGAGGGAGGAGTGCACCATGTGCACCCGCGTGACGAGGTCGTCCACGGCGCTTGCCTCCACGATGATCCACCGGTAGCCGAACTTGTCCCCCACATGGCGCACGGTGGGCTTGGCGGGAGCCCCCGGTGCGCTCGGTGTGCTCGGCGAGCTCGGGGACGTGGCACCGGGAGCGGGCTCGTCCGGTGTCGCCAGGAGTTGCTCGAGCTCGGCCTGCATCTCGGCGAAGGGCTGGCCTGCGGGCGGCTTGAAGCACACCCCGGCCCGTCCGGTCGGAAGGAGGCCCGCCGTCACCTGCAAGGTGATGGCGGCGGAGGGCAACGAGAACAGCGCGTCCAGGTTGGCCCGCACCGGCTTGGTCCGCCCCAGCAGGGTGTCGAACAGGCCCATCAGCGCGCACCCGTCGCCGGGCGTCGGATCTCGTCGCTGCGTCGGGACCTCATCCGGGCTGGTTCATCTCGGCTTCGAGCTTGGCCAGTTGGTCGAGGCGCTTCTGGAGCGGTGGGTGGGTGGAGAAGAGCGAGGACAGGCTCGTGCCCTGGGACAGGGCGGGGGTGAAGTAGAAGGCGTTGAAGTGCTCCGCCGAGCGCAGGTCCCGGGTGGGGATGCGCGACATCTCCCCGGTGACCTTCACCAGGGCCGAGGCCAACAGCGACGGCCGGCCGATCAGGATCGCGCCCGAGCGGTCGGCGGCCAGCTCGCGGTAGCGCGACAGCGCCATGGTGAGGAGGAAGCTCACCGCGTAGATGAGGGCGGAGACCACGATCACGGCGAGCTCCACCATCGCCGCCTGCCCGGCACCGCCGCGGTCGTTGCCGCCGCCGAAGCCGCCGAAGATCCCGGCGTAGAGCGTGAACCGGGTGATGAGGCCGGCCACCATACCGAGGAAGCTGGCGATCGTCATGATGGCCACGTCACGGTGCGCGACATGGGAGATCTCGTGGGCCAGGACCGCCTCGAGCTCGGGCTCGTCGAGCCGGCGCATGATTCCGCGGGTGGCGCAGACCACGGCGTTCTTGGGGTTGCGGCCGGTGGCGAAGGCGTTGGGCATGTCGACGTCGGCGATCGCCACGCGTGGCTTGGGCATGTCGGCGAGGGCGCACAGCCGGTCGATGATGCCGTGGAGCTCGGGCTCCTGCTCGGGGGTGACGATGCGCCCGTGCATGCCGAAGAGGGCGATCTTGTCGGAGAACCAGTACTGGCAGAACAAGAACGCAGCCGCGAGCACGAGGATCAAGCCGAGGTTGAGCCCGACGGCGAACAGGATGCCGATGACGAGGGCATAGAGGAGGACCATGAGCAGTCCGGTGATGAACATCCGGACCGTGAGGCCGTGGTCGGCGGGGATGCGGCGGTCGATCGCCATCAGGAATTCACCTCGGGTCGTGTCGCTGGGTGGCTTGTGGCGGACGGGACCGTTCCTCCCGGTGCTCCGGGCGGCGTCCCGCCACCGGGAGCGGGTGCCGGGGGCAGGACGGGGGAGGGGGCGACCGCCAACTCGGTCTTGAGGGCGGCGAGCTCGCGCTCGACCTGGGACGTGGCGCTGACCTTGTCCAGCTTGGCCTGGATGTCGTCGGTGCTCGAGCTGAGGTCGGTCAACGCCCCCGAGGCCAGGAGCTCGTCGATGGCGCCGGCGCGCGCCTGCATCTGGGAGATCTTGTCCTCGGCGCGCTGCATGGTGGCGCCGGCGTCGCTCATGGAGCCCGAGATCCCGGCCACGGCCTCGCCGATGCGGCTCTGGGCCTCGGCGGCGGTGTAGGTCGCCTTCAGGGTCTCCTTGCGGGTCCGGAACGCGGCCACCTGGGCCTGGAGGCGCCCGGAGGTCTCGACGAGCTTGTCCTGCTGGGCCGCGATCTGGGCGTGCTGGCTCTCGAGCTCGGTGAGCTCCTCGGCGACGGTCGCCCGACGGGTGAGGGCCTCCCGGGCCAGGTCCTCGCGGCCCTGTCCGAGGGCCAGGCGGGCCTGCTCCTGGAGCTTCGAGGCCTGCTGTTGGAGCTGGTCGGCCTGGATCTCGACGCGCTTTTTGGCCGTGGCCACCTCGGCGATGCTGCGCCGCATCTTCTGGATGTTGTCGAGCTGCTTCTCGTAGGAGAGGTCGAGGGTGTCGCGGGGGTCCTCGACCCGGTCGAGCAGCTTGTTGGTCTTGGCCCGGAAGATGTTCAGGAACCGTGTGAAGACGCTCATCGCACCCAAGAGCATAGGGGAGGGGTACCGGCCGGTCGCCGCGCGCAGCACCTGATAGGCCAGCGTGCACCCCGATTCGGGCCCCCTCGGGCCCGGTGGCGGGGACCTCCCCGGGGAGCGGCGGGGCTCGGGGTGCGGGCCCGGTTCCGATCGTCACGGCGTCCGGGTACCGTGAGGGCGATGAGCACGCGCTTGTCCTTGCTGACCGTCCACGCCCACCCCGACGACGAGGCGTCGAAGGGGCCTGCCACCGTGGCGCGCTACCACGCCGAGGGTGTCCACACGGTGCTCGTGTGCTGCACCGGGGGGGAGGAGGGCGACATCCTCAACCCCGCCATGGACACGCCCGAGGTGCGCGCCGACATCGCCGGCATCCGCCGCCGTGAGCTCGCGCTCGCCGCCTCGCTGATCGGCTACGACGAGGTCGTGATGCTCGGATATCGCGACTCGGGGATGAAGGACTCGCCCGCCAACCTCCATCCCGACTGCTTCGCCCGGGCACCCCTCGACGAGGCGGTGGGCAGGCTCGTGGCCGTCATCCGTCGTGTTCGCCCCCAGGTGGTCGTGACCTACGAGGACGACCAACAGGGCTATCCCCATCCGGACCACCTGCGCGACCACGAGATCTCGCTGGCGGCGTTCGACGCGGCGGGCGATCCCTCCGCCTTCCCCGAGGCCGGCGAGGCCTTCCAGCCCCTGAAGCTCTACTACGTGGGGTGGTCCGCGGCCCGGGTGATGGCCATGCACGAGAAGTTCGTCGAGCTCGGCCTGGAGTCACCCTTCGACGAGGCCTGGCGGGAGCGGGCGCGCAAGATGACCCGCACCTACACCACGGCGGTGGACATCTCGGGCTTCGCCGACGTCCGGCGCGAGGCGCTGCTGGCCCACGCCACCCAGGTCGACCCGACCTCCCCGTTCTGGTTCGGGCTGCCCCCCGAGGTGGCCCGCTCCATCCATCCCATGGACGAGTACATCCTGGCTCGCAGCCTGGTGGGCCCGACCGGGGACGGCGTGGTGGAGGACGATCTCTTCGTCGGTGTGCGGGACCTCGCCGCTCGGTAACATGCCCCGACGATGCGGCGAGCCCTGCCCCTCGGGGCGCTCCTCCCGCATCTGACGCCGACGACCCAGGGAGGACGACATGTCGAAGTGGCTCAGTCAGGAGTGGCTCGACGAGACCAGGAAGATGGCCGAGGGACAGCCCGACCGGCCCGGCGCCGTCCGCCCGCATGCAGTACGTGGTGACCGGCGGCCCCGACGGGGACATCGACTACTACTGGATCCTCGAGAACGGCAAGATCACCGAGAGCCAGCTCGGGCGCCTCGCCGACGCCGAGGTGACGCTCACCACCGGCTACCCCGACGCCCTCAAGATCCAGAAGGGCGAGCTCGACGCCAACGCCGCCTTCATGCAGGGCAAGGTCAAGGTGACGGGGAACATGGCGAAGGTCATGTCGCTGCTTCCCATCACCAACTCGCCCGAGTACAAGCAGCTCCAGACCGAGATCGCGGCGATCACCGAGTTCTAGGCTCCGGCGCGCCGCATGAGGTCGCGTAGGGGGCGGTAGCCGATCAGGGTGACGCCGGCGTCCTCGAGCGCGACGCGCAGGGCCGGGTCGTGCACGAGCAACCGGTGGTCGTCGACCCGGGCCTCCCAGTCGGTGGCCATGGCCTCGAGCTCGGGACTGTCCACGGCGGGGTGCAGGTAGGCCTCGGTCACCCCCGGCCCGAGCCTCGGGATGGCGTCGAGGAGGACCTGGCGGCTGCCGACCCCGGGCACGTACACGAAGTCGTCGGGGAACACGACACCCTCCTCGGCGGCCAGGGCACGAAACGGGAACCCGATGAGCGCCTCGGTGTCAGCCCCCGAGAGCCGCAGGGGGAGCTTGAACTCCACGGCGAGGTCGAGGTAGGCGTCGAAGAACTCCGACTTGATCTGCATGGTGCCCATGTGGGCGTCGAGGTGGCTCACGTCGAAGCCCCACAGGATGGCGCGCTCGATCTGGGCGCGGCACTCGCGGCGCACCTCGTCGAGATCGGCGTGGTCCCATACGTCTTCCACGGTGCGCGGGAACCCTCCGTCACCGTCGAGCAGCGAAGGGGCGTGCGTTATGGGGCCCCACCGGTAGAGGTCGAATTCGGCGTTGACGGTGAGGTGCACGCCGACGTCGTCGCCCCGGTAGGCGGCAGCCGCACCCCGGGACCACGGGCAGGGGACCATGAGGCTTGCGCTCGTGGCCAGGCCGTCGCGCAGCGCCTGGTAGACACCGACGTTGGCGGCGTGACAGAAGCCGAGATCGTCGCAGTTGAGGATCAGGAGCTTGGCGTCCTCGGCGTAGCCGAGTCGTTCGGCGAGCGATGGCACGCACCCGACGGTAGCGCCCCCGTGGCCCGCACCGGTCCCATCGGGCCCCGGGGGCTCGGCTCAGGCGGCGTCGGCCCGGGTGTCGGCCAGGGCTGCCGACCGGGCGAGGGAGGCACGGGCCGCGGCCAGGCCCCGGCGACCGACCCGGCGGGTGGGCTCGTCGATCCGCCAGTCGGACTCGGCCGCAGGACGCGCCGGGCGGCGGGCGATGTCGCCGACCAGGGGTAGCTGCAGTTGGTTCTCCACGAGATGCAGCATCGCGCCGAGGTGTAACAGTGGAGCCCACCGAGCACCGGCGCCCCGCGGGGCCCGAATCGCGTCCACGGGGAACGGACCTCGAGCCCCATCCGTCGAACAGGACGAGGATGGCGAACTGGACGAGGACGACCGAAAGGCGGTTGACCGTGGATCACGGCCGGGTGTCGGTGCGAGCATCGGGTCTGGTGGCGGTGGCCGTGGTGATGGCGGTCCTGACGGCCGGATGCGGGTCGGGCCCCGGCCCCGGTCCCCGGGGCGCGGCCGGGACGACCACCACGCCCACCTCGACCACCACGTCCACCCCTCCGAGCACCACGCCGACACGCGTGGCGCCGGCGACGGGGATCTGCACCGCACCGGGGACGCTGACCGGGCTCTCGGTGACCAGGACGGACGCCTTTCCCCAGAACCAGGTCTCCTTCGACTTCCCCGCCCACGTCACCGCCACGAACGGCGCGGCGATCGCGGCGGTGGCCCGGGCCGCGTGCGGGCTGGGGGAGTTCCCCGCCGGGTCGATGTCGTGCCCCGCCGATCTCGGCATCAGCTACGCCCTGGTCTTCACGGCCGGAAGGGTCGTCTTCGGCACCGTGACCGCCGATCCGACGGGCTGTCCGAGCCTCTCGGGACTGGGTGCCCCCCGGTGGGCCGCCGCCAGCTTCTGGGACCAGCTGGCCGTGGCGCTCGGGTTGCCCGCGCCCCGCGAGTACTGCGACCCGTTCCGCGGGCGGCTCCCGACCGGTCCCACCCAGTGCGGGCCGAAGTTGTAGCGAACCGGAGTGGGGCGGCGCGGAGCCTGTAGTTTCGGCCCCGTGGACAGATACGGCATCACCGTGCCCTTCGACGACGTGCCCTTGGCCGAGCACGGTGCCTGGTACGAGCGTCTGGAAGCGCTCGGCTACACCGACGTGTGGACGGGGGAGGCGAACGGGGCCGACGGCTTCACGCCGCTGGCGCTGGCGGCGGTGGCGAGCGAGCGGCTCCGTCTGGGGACGGCGGTGGTGCCGGTCTACACGCGGGGCCCGGGGCTCCTCGCCATGCAGGCCGCCACCATGGCCGAGCTCGCGCCGGGGCGTTTCGCCCTCGGCGTGGGCTCGTCGTCGGACGTCATCGTGGAGCGTTGGAACGCGACGCCGTTCGTCGAACCGTACAAGCGTGTGCGCGACACCGTGCGGTTCCTGCGGGCCGCGCTCACGGGAGAGAAGGTCGACGCCGAGTACGAAACGTTCACCGTGCGCGGCTTCCGGCTGGGGAGGCGCGTCGAGCAGCCTCCTCCGATCTACGTCGCCGCCCTGCGGCCCGGCATGCTGCGGTTGGCGGGGCGTGAGGCGGACGGGGCCATCCTCAACTGGCTCTCCGCGGACGACGTGGCGAAAGTCGTCCCCGAGGTGGGGCCGGACAGGGCCATCGTGGCCCGCATCTTCGTGTGCCCCACCGACGACGCCGAGCGCGCCCGCTACGTCGGTCGCATCGGCATCGCCGCGTACCTGAACGTGGCCGTCTACGCCGCCTTCCACGAGTGGTTGGGGCGGGGGCCCGAGCTCGAGCCGATGTGGACGGCGTGGCGCTCGGGGGACCGCAAGGCCGCCTTGGCCGCCATCCCCGACGAAGTCGTGGACGCGCTGGTGGTCCACGGCTCTTCCGAGGAGTGCCGCGCCCACGTGCAGCGCTACGTCGACAACGGGGTGACCGTCCCCGTCCTGGCCGTGCTCCCGGGGGGAGACGACCTCGCCGCGGCCGTGGAGAACCTGGCGCCCGGCGGCGATTGAGCACTGGGCGTGATCAGGCGCCCAGCGCGATCAGGCGCCAGGATCCAGGACGGCGGCGAGGGCGGTGTCGACGTCGGCGTGGCGGAAGGCGAAGCCCGTCGCCGTCAGCTTGGCCGGCACGACGCGCTGGCCGGCGAGCACCATCTCCGAGGCGAGGTCGGCCCCCAGAGCGGCCCGCAGCGCGAAGGCGGGCACGGCCATCACCGTCGGGCGGTGCAGCACCCTGCCCAGCGCAGCGGTGAAGGCGCGGTTGGTCACGGGCGCGGGGGCCGTGGCGTTGACGGGACCGTCCAGGGCGGGGTCGTCGAGAGCACGGAGCACAGCGCCGACCTCGTCGGGGAGCGAGATCCAGCTCAGCCACTGCCGGCCGCTTCCGAGCCTCCCCCCGACGCCGAGCCGGAAGAGGGGGAGCTGACGCGCCAGAGCCCCGCCATGAGCGGACAGCACCACCCCCGATCGCAGGCGGACGACGCGGATCCCGGCGTCGTCGGCGGCCTCGGTGGCGTCCTCCCAGGTGCGACACACCTCGGCCAGGAACCCGCTCCCGGGCGAACTCTCTTCGGTGAGCTCCTCGTCGCCCCGGTCGCCGTAGAAGCCGACGGCGGAGGCGCTCACCAAGACGCTCGGGGGTCGGCCGAGCCTGGCCAGGGTGCGGGCCAAGAGCGAGGTCGACTGCACGCGGCTTGACAGGATCTCGTGGCGACGCGCCGCGCTCCACCGCTTGTCGCCGATGCCGGCGCCGGCCAGGTGCACCACGGCGTCGGCTCCCTCGAGGGCGCCGGTGTCGATCGAACCGGCGGCGGGGTCCCACCGCGCCTCACCGGCGGCGGGGGTCCGGCGGACCAGAGGGGTCACGTCGTCGCCTCTGGCCCGCAAGGCGGTGACAACCGATGCACCGATGAGCCCGCTCGCGCCCGAGATCACGACCCGCATGCTCACCTCCGTTCCCGGCGCCGTGGGCCGCCCACCGCGCCCGTCGAGGTTCAGGAACCCCCGCCGTCGGCGTAGCGCGCCCGGATCTCGTCGTCGGCGGCGCGCACCTTCGCCGCCATGGAGTCACGAGACTTCTCGAGGGCCGCCGCCAGTCCTTCGTCGCCGAGGGCCAGGATCCGGGCGGCGAGGAGCCCCGCGTTGCGGCCACCGTCGACGGCGACGGTGGCGACGGGAACACCGGGGGGCATCTGCACCATGGCCAGCAGCGCGTCGAGGCCGCCGAGGCCCCCCGAGGCGATCGGCACGGCGATCACCGGCAACGGTGTGGCCGCGGCCAGCACGCCGGCCAGGTGTGCGGCCTTGCCGGCGCCGGCGATCAGCACGCCGAACCCGCGTCCGGCGGCGTCGCGGGCGAACTGCAGCGCCTCGTCCGGGGTGCGGTGCGCGGAGAGCACCCGGACCTCGACCGGTATGCCGAACTCGCGCAGGGCCTCGATCGCACCGTCCATCACCGGTGTGTCGGACGCGCTTCCCATCACCACGCCAACCGTCTTCATCGGACTCCCGTCGTTCTTGTCGGTCCTGCTCTCGATCCCTGTGCCGGCGTCGGCTCGGCTCGGCCCCGCCCCGGCGAGCCCGGCGACCCGGAGGACATTCTGCCCCCGCACCGGCGCCGCCTCACATCCGGGTGTCGATCGTCTCCGCCCTGCCCGCTCAGCCCGGCGGTGCCGATACGCGTCGGAGCACGGCACGCAGGTGGTTCGTGAGGGGGACACCGACGGCGGCCATGTCGAGCTCGTAGTCGAGGCGGTCGTCCCCGACGGTGATGCGCCGCACCAGCGCGGTCACGGCCTTGGCGCTGCCCGTGCCCGACACCGTCCTCGACGACAGGACGAGCGACGTCGTTGTGAGAGGACCCTCGCTCACCTCCACCACGCCGGTCGGGTGGGCGACGACCAGCTCGACGTGGGTGGGAGAGGCGCAGCGCCAGTAGCCCGTCTCGGCGTGGAGGGGCCGGCCGTCCTCGAGGCTCCAGGTGCGCTGCGCGTAGGCGAGGAAGGGCTTGCCCACGTGCGACACGGTGATCTCCTCGCCGTATCCGAATGGCTCGATGGTCGGGTACGAGCCCTCGCCCTCGCCCGCCCATCGTCCCAGGAGAAACGCCAGGGGGGTCACGGCGTCGTGCAGTGTCGTGGCGGTCCCGGCGCCGTGGCCGGTGCCGTGGCCGTTCACGAGCCGCCGTCCCGGCGATGGACGGACACGGCGTAGTCCCCTCCGGCGTAGGGCGCCCGTTCCCACGTCGAGAAGCGGTGCACGAGCCGGAGCCCCGCCGCCGCTCCCAACGCGTCGTAGCGCTCCAGGGTGAGCTGGCGCCCGACCTGGAATCCGGCCACGACGAGGCCGCCGGGCACGACGGTCCGGGCCAGGTTCGACACCACGGCGGCCTCGGTGCCGAGCTCGAGGAAGATCATCACGTTCCCCGCCGCCACGGCGAGGTCGAAGCGGCTGTCGGGGAGCTCGGCGGTGGAGAGGTCCGCGAGAGCCCACTCGAGCTGGGGCGCCTTGGCCCGGGCGGTGTCGAGCATGGCGGGCTCGATCTCGACGCCGAGCACCTCGTATCCCCGCCGGGCGAGCTCGATGGCCACCCGCCCGGTGCCGCAGCCGGCGTCGAGGACCGAGGCGGGCGGCTCCCCGAGGAGCCACGCCACCAGGTCGGCCTCCCCGTGGAGATAGTTCCCCTCCGCCTGGAACCGGGCGAACCGGGCGTCGTACTCGTCACCGCGAAGAGGCACTCCGCAAACGGTACTGGCACGATGGGCGCAGCACGACGAGCCACGGCGGCGACATCGGGCACTCCGGGGGCTGCGGTGGCGGTCGGCAGGCGCCGACCCCGACACGAGGAGAACAGCTATGCGCATCGGCCTGGGCCTCGAGATGGGCGGCACGATCGACGAGGTCGTGGCCAGGGCCCGCGTCCTCGCCTCGACGGGCGTGTCCTCGTTGTGGGCGTCGCAGATCTTCGGCTGGGACACGCTCACCGCCCTGGCTGTCGTCGGTCGCGAGGTGCCCGGGGTCGACCTGGGGACGGCGGTGGTCCCCGTCCATCCCCGCCATCCCATGATGCTGGCCGAGCAGGCCCTCACGGTCCAGGCCGCGAGCGGCGGGCGACTGGTGCTCGGGATCGGCCTCTCGCACCAGGTCGTGGTGGAAGGGGCCTGGGGCTATTCCTTCGACCGCCCCGCCCGCTACATGCGCGAGTACCTCTCGGTGCTGGTGCCTCTGCTGCACGGCGAGCAGGTGTCGTTCAACGGTGAGGTGATCCGCACCAACACCTTCGGGCCCCTCGACGTCGCCCCCACGCCGCCACCGCCGGTGCTCGTGGCCGCGCTGGGGCCGACCATGCTGCGTCTGGCCGCCACCCTGGCCGACGGCACCGTGACCTGGATGGTGGGCCCCGCCACGGTCGCCGAGCACATCGTGCCGGTCATCACCGCGGCGGCGTCCGAAGCCGGCCGGCCGGCACCCCAGGTCGTCGTCACCCTGCCCGTGTGCGTGACCGAGGATCCCGACGCGGCGCGGGCCCGGGCCGACCGGATCTTCGCCGTGTACGGACAGCTTCCCTCGTATCGCGCCATGCTCGACCGCGAAGGGGTGGAGGGGCCGGCCGACGTCGCCGTCGTGGGCAGCGAGGAAGAGGTGACGGCCCAGATCCGGCGCTTCGCGGAAGGCGGGGCGACGGAATTCTCGGGTGCCGTCTACGGGACGCCCGACGAGGTCGAGCGCTCCCGGGCACTGCTCGGCGCCTTGGCCAGCGCCGCTTCGGGTTGAGCCCCCGCACCACGGGCGACGCAGCGGGGGAGCCGCGCCGCGCGTCAGCGTTTGATGGTGGTGTGCTTGAACTCGTTGATCTCAGGGTGCTCGTCGAGAAGGGTGAGGACACCCTCCACCGTGGCCCGGGCGACGGTGGCGTCGTCACCGGGCCTGGTCATGATGCGCACGAACACGGCGCTGTCGCCGACCACGAACGTGGGGACACCGAAGACCTGGTGGGTCGTCACCGCCGCCTCGTGCGCCTTGCGGAACGTGTCGCGAGGTCCGCCGTCGGCCACTGCCTCGAACACGGCGTCGCCGTCGACCCCCGAGGCGTCGAGCACGTCGCGGATGACCGACTCCTCGCGCAGGTCGAGCCCACGGTCATGGCGCGCCGCGAACAACGCGACATGGACGTCGAAGAAGTGGTCGGGGAAGCTGTCGCGTACCACCAGGCCCGCCTCGATGGCGAGGAGGTCGGGGGCCTTGGCGGGGTCGTCCCACACCGGGAGCCCGCCCTCCTCCACGTGCGCCTGGGACAGCGAGAAGGGGGCGAACTCGACGTCCCAGTCGGCCCCGCCGCGCAGGGCCACCACCAGGTGCTCGTGGGCGTTGCGAGCGAAGGGGCAGCGATAGTCGTAGGTCACGGAGAAGGCGCGTCGGCTCATGGTGAGGTCAACGTCCTCCCGGACCGCCGCATTCCGCCCTTGGCTCACCCCGCTCGGGCGACGGGTGGTGCCGGGCTCGGGCCGGCGAATTCCGCGGCCCGCGCCGGGTCCCCTCCGTAGACGGGGCACAGGGACCGGAAGCTGCACCAATTACACAGCGCGGACGGCCGGGGGCGGAAGTCCTCGTGCTCACAGGCCCGCTCGATGGCCGACCACACCGCGGCGGTGCGCTGACGGGTCCCGCGCACGGCCTGGTCAGAGGGCTCGGCCTCGATGACGAGCGGTTCGCGCAGGTACATGAGCCGGACCCGGCTCGGCCTGCGGCCCAGCACCTGCTCGCACAGCAGCGCGTAGAATTGCACGCCTCCGAGGCGTTGCTGCTCCTGGTTGACCGACGGGACGCGCCCGGTCTTGTAGTCGACGACTTCGAGCTCGCCCCGGGCGTTCACGTCGAGGCGGTCGATGATGCCGCGCAGCCGGAGGCCGGCCACGTCGGCCTCGAGGGTGAGCTCCACGCCCACGGCGTCGACGGCGTCGGGGTCCTCGAGCCGGAAGTAGCCCTCGACCAGCGAGGCGGCGTCGGCCACGAAGGCGTCACGCTCCGCGTCGGACAGGTCGAGGCTCGTCAGGTCCGGGTCGTCGCGCAGCGCGTCCCACGCCAGGTCCACCGCACGGCGGGCCGCCTCGGGGCTGCGCTCGCCGCGGGGGTGGTCCCAGAACAGGCGTTCCAGGGCACTGTGCACGAGCGTGCCCTTGACCATGTGGGGCGCGGGTGCCTCGGGGAGCCGGTCGATGGCGGCGAACCGGAACGCGAGCGGGCAGTCCTTGAAGGCGCTGAGCTTGGAGGGGGAGAGGGATCGGGGGAGCGCCAGGGCCATCGGATGCGAGGCTACGCCCCGGGTGTACCGGTCACGGGGACCAGGTGCTCGCGCACCGAGGCTGCCACCGCGGCGGGGTCCTCGAGAGGCCCGAAGTGCCCCATTTCGGGGAACACCACCATGGTCGACGACGCCAGGCGCCCGAGGAACGTCTCCAACACGTCGGGGCCGAATCCGTCGGTCTGGGCGCCACAGGCCAGGGTGACGGGGCAGCTGACCCTGCCCAGACGCGGCATAGGCGTCATGGGAGAGGGCGTGGGCGAACACCTGGGCCTCGTGCTCGCGCCGGCACCGAAGCCGGATGCCGCCCCCCTCGGTCGGCGCGAAGCCGTTGTCGACGTAGGCGGCCAGCACGTCGGGGGGCAACCGGTCGAAGGGCGCCTTCCCCGCGAAGTTGGCGATGGCTTCGCGGCGCGAGCCGAACACCTCGCGGCGGCGCAGCGCCCCGGCCGCCAACGGGTTGGCCTCGGTGGTGGGCGCCAAGGGGACGTCGCCGGGGTAGACGACGGGCTCGAAGCAGTACAGACCCGCGAAGGTGCCGGGGCGGGCTTCCTCGGCCAGGAGCAGCGCCGCACCGCCGCACGAATGACCGAACCCGAACGGGCTCTCGAGCCCGAGATGGTCGACGACGGCGAGCACGTCGGTGGCGAAGCCGTGCCAGTCGAAGTCCCCGCCCGGCGGGGGGCCCGAGGCCCCGTGCCCGCGTTCGTCGAGGGCGATGCAATGGAATTGCGCGAGCAGACCGGCGGCCAGGGGCCCGAGGACCGGTCCGCAGAAGCCCGTGGCGTGGGCGAGCAGGAGCGGCGCTCCTTCCCCGCCGAAGTCGTAGTAGGCGAGGGCGACCCCGTCGGCCGTGGTCACATGGCCGGCGGGGGTCATCGGCCGCAAGGGCCCGTCGGGGTCGAGGGGAGGACCGGTGCCGGGCATCGGGGCGACGTTATCGGGCACGGGATCGGGGCCGGCCGTCCACACCGGGGATCCACGCGCCGGATTCGCGGGCGTCTCGTGCCTGGGAGTTCGCGCGCCGTTTCCCTCGTGTTCGCGCCACGTTCACCCCCACGAGCCGGCGAGGCGCCGTGACCCGGGGGGCCTCGCGGAGCCCGAAAAGGGCTTGGTCCCCCGGTCCCCGCGTTGTATAGGGTCTGATCCCGTGGGGCCGTGGCGCTACGGGGTGACGCTGTTGCCGGGGGCTTCGAGATCCGACGACGAGCGCGACGAGGGCAAGGTCGACGAGGTGCTGCGGGCCCGGTCCGAGAGCGGATGGGAGCTCGTGAACGCCGTCACCGAACGCGACGGGTCGGACCTCCTCGTGTTCAGACAGAAGGCCGACTGACGCTCGCCGGCGCGGCGACGGTACGGCGCCGGCAACGGCGACGGCGCCTACAGGGTTTCGAGCAGCGATTCGCGCAGACAGGACACGGCGTCGGTGACCCCGAGGGAGCGGGCCAGGTCCTCGAAGCTGCCATGTTCGTGACCGAGCTCGTCGAGGAACGCCGCCATCGACTCCGGGGCCACCGAGATGACCGCGGGCGCGTAGCGCTCGACCTCGGCGACCGACTCCGCGTACTCCTGCTTGAGCCGATCCAACAGCGCGATCATCGCTTCAGCGCTGAGGGCGTAATCCTCGACGATGACGTCGCGGGGCACGCCCAGGAACCCGAGAACGAGCGCGGCGAGGATGCCGGTGCGGTCCTTGCCGGCGCTGCAGTGGAACACGGCCGGCAGGGCCCCGGGCTCGGCCAGCACGTGCACGGCACGGGCCAGCGAGCTCGATCCCTCGGAGAGCAACCGGCGGTACCGCGACGTCACGAAGGCAGGCTCGTCGTATCGACTGAGGTCCTCGGTCGGTGGCAGCACGTCGGTGAGGGGCAGATGGTGGTACTCGACCTCGAAGGCGTCCTCGGGGAACCTGCCGCGCTCGTCGACCTCTCCCTTGGTGCGCAGGTCGATGACCGTCGCCAGGCCGAGGTCCGCCAACTGGGCGCAGTCGTCCGCGTCCAGCCGGGTGAGGCCGTCGGCGCGGAACAGCCGCCGCCAGCGGATGCGGCGCCCGTCCGCTCCCGGGTATCCCCCGAGGTCCCGGAAGTTCACGCACCCAGAAAGCGTCAGCTTGCGCGCTGGTTGGGCGACGGCTCCTTCCACAGGGCAGAGGTTAGTGCGCGGTGTCAGTGGGTCAGCGCGGCCGCCTCCGACGAGAACGCGCTCTGCAGCGTCGCCCCTAGCGGTTTGGTGCTGAACGGCAGGCAGTCCTCGTCGAAGTACCACCAGAAGTAGCCACCCACGTAGTACGGGAGGTCGATGCCGAGCCCGTAGTAGTAGGCCATGAGCGACCGGGCCGTGGCGAGGGTGGTGCTGGTGGCGGGGTTGTCCATTCCGATCTCCCCGAACCCGAGCAGGGCGTGCGGGAAGAGGGCGTGGGGCCGGGCGAAGTAGGCGGTCCAGGTGGCGGCGCTGGGCCGGATCCCGTGACAGTCCTCCTCGTAATACGAGAGCAGCACGTAGTCGAGGCCGTTGCGGACGGCGACGGGCACGTATTTCTCCGAGAAGGCGATGGGGTCGAGCTCGCGGGGGCCGTCGCCGCAGCCGACGTTGTAGTAGAGGGTCAGCGCGCTGCGCCTGCCCGCGGCCGTCACGTCGTAAAAGGCGGTCGTGAGCTTGGCCTCGACCTTGGGGTAGCGACCCGTCCAGTCGCCGTTCACCTCGTTGCCGATCTCCCACACGTCCACCGAGTTGCCCAGTAGTGCCAGGTAGGACTCGACCCGCCTGCCGTACGCCGCCGTGGAGATGTGCCGCGAGTCCGAGGAGTCGAGGAGCTCGCCCATCACGTAGCTCACGGGTTGGATCGCCCTGACCGCGGCGGTGTAATAGCTGGCCGGCTTCTTCACGTTGAAGTACACGCGGGTCATCGGCATGTGCCCGAGGGCTCGCGCGCCGGCCACAATGTCGCTCAGGTTGGCGATGTCGTCCACCGTGATGCCGTAGAGCGGGCTGGGCAGGGCTCGCATCGCCGGAGCGAGGGATTCGCCAGCGGGCCCGGTCGCCGCGGTCTCGGCACGAGAACGCTCCGCGGTCGCTCTCATGGCCCCGCCCGCGGGAACGCCGAGCACGAGGACCGAGCTCAGCACCACCACAGAACCCACGAGGGCCTTCAGGCCCTTCGCCGGCTGCATCGACCCGGACAACACGGCAACGGCGATCGGGACGACGGGGGATCGCGACCTGCGTCCCGCAAGAGCGCGGCGGGTCAACCCCCCGATGCCAGACTCTGGCCGTGGGACCGCAGCCCGAGGTGTCTCTTGCCACCATCGTCCGGGAGTGGGGCCGGATCGGATGCCTCGGGTTCGGAGGGCCTCCGACCCATATCGCCTTGTTGCGTCGGCTCTGTGTCGACGAGAGGCGGTGGATGACGGCGCCGGAGTTCGAGGACGGGGTCGCGGCCGCCAACCTCCTGCCGGGCCCGTCTTCAACTCAACTGGCCATTCTCTGCGCCTGGCGCCTTCGGGGGAAAGCGGGTGCGGTCATCGGGGGGCTCTGCTTCATCGTCCCCGGGCTGGTCGTCATTCTCTGCTTGTCGGCGGTCTTCCTGGCTCCCCATCCGGCCCGATGGATCCTGGGAGCTGCGGCCGGTGCCGGTGGGGCGGTCCCCGCGGTGGCCCTGAAGGCCGCATCGGGGTTGGTACCCGCGAGCCGCACACGCGCCGGGTCGCGGCGCGCCCAGCGCGTGCGGTGGCTGCTGTACGTGGTCCTCGGCGGTGTGGCGGCCGTGACGGTGGGCCCGTACCTCGTGCTCGTGCTGGTGTCGGCTGGAGTGGCGGAAGTCGTGATCCGCTCGAAGGACCGGCCCGGTGAACGACGGACGGCGATGGCGGCTGTGCCGGCGGTGGTGGGTCATGGCGCGGTCCTCGGCGGGTTGGCCGCGTTGGCGTGGGTGGCGTTCAAGGTCGGCGCTCTCTCCTACGGAGGCGGGTTCGTCATCGTCCCGCTCATGCAGCACGACGCCGTGACCACCTATCACTGGATGACCGGCGGACAGTTCCTCGACGCCGTCGCCCTGGGCCAGGTGACTCCGGGCCCGGTGGTCCAGACCGTGGCGGTCGTCGGTTACGCGGCGGGCGGTGTCGGCGGTGGGCTCTTGGCTGCGCTGGTGGCCTTCGCCCCTTCGTTCCTGTTCGTCCTCTTCGGCGGGCCACGCTTCCATCAGATCCGGAGCAATGCCTCGGTGCAGGCGTTCCTCACCGGAGCCGGACCGGCCGCCATCGGTGCCATCGTCGGGTCGGCGGTGTCGCTGGGACTGACCTTCGGGCACCTGTGGCAGATCCCGGTCCTGGGTGGAGCCCTGCTGTGGTTGTTCGCGGCCCGCCGGGGGGTCGTGAGCGGCCTGCTCCTCGCCGGTGTCGTCGGGGTCGCACTGGCCCTGGCCGGCGTGCCCTCTTGAACCCGACTACGAACGAGCGCTCTCCTGCGGGGCTCGCCTCCGCCGCATCACCAGCAGCGCGCCCCCCACCACCACGACGACCAGGATGGGCAGTCCGATGGTCAAGAACGCGTTGCTACCTCCGGTGGCACCGGCGACCTGTTGGTCTCCGTCGCCGGGATTCGCTCCGGTGTCGTCTGTGGTCGGCTCCACCTTGAACGGCTCCGACCAGTAGTGGGGAGCGGTGAAGTCGAGTTGGTTCTCGCCGATGTAGAGCACGCACAGGTGGGTGGTGTTGCACACGGGGAGGCCGTCTTTCGATTCTCCCAGGCTGTGGAAGTCGGGGAGGGCGTAGACGGTGTAGCCCGAGGTGACCTTGGTGCGGGTGTAGTCGACCGACCCGTTCGCGTTCACGAGAACCGTGTCGCCTTGGATCGTGGTCCCGTCGCAAGCCGAGGGATCCGTCGGGACCACTCCACGTGGGGCGGCGCACTCGACGATCCTGATCCCCGCGCCCGGTCGCAGCGTTGAGTTGGCCGGGATCTTGACCTGGATCACCTGCCCGCTCGAGAACGGCGCTCCCGTGCTGTACCTGCCGATCGGGACCGTCGAGCCCGGCACCTTCGTGCCGGCCCGGGGCCCCGACGCGGCGAACGCGGGGGACGCGAGGCCCAGGGCCAAGACGGCACCTGCCACCGACACCAAGGCGCGACGCGTGCGACGGCGCCGCCCGCCGGATGTCGATCGACGCGGGGAGTCGTCGTAGGTCAGATCTGCCGTGTTGGCGCGGGTCGTCAAGGCCATTGGTCGTGCTTTCCGTCGTGCCGGCTCTGAGGTTTCGCCTCACACTGTCGGTCATCCTGGAAGTGCCCGCAAGTTGGGATTCTCGGCGAGTTCGCTCGCCACCGGGGGGATCCGCCCGATGGTGACGTCGAGGAGTGTGACGTTTTCGAGAACGTTTCGGAGGTTGGCCCTGACTGCGATCCAGACCTCCTGGAGATGCTCGGCCGAGCCGCGGTAATCGGTCGCTTCGGGCCGTAGACCACGCACCCTCGCCAACGGCCCGTCCAGGACCCGCATGACGTCGGCCACGGTGATGGCGTCGGCCGGCCGGGCGAGGCGGTAGCCCCCTTGGGGGCCTCTCTGGTTGGTCACCATGCCGGCCCGCCGCAGATCGTTCATGATGGCGCTGAGGAACCCGGCGGGAAGCTCCTGGTCCCTGGCCAGCGCCCGGGACGTCATCGGTTCCTCGCCTGCTGCCAGCACCAGCAGGGCGCGCAGCCCGTATTCGACCTTCGCCGGGATGTGCACCTCAGCTCACCGCCTCGTAGGTGTGCCAGGAGCGGCCGCCCCCCGTGCGACCCGGGGGTGGTGACACGGGGGGCGGCCCATACTCAGGACTGCGGGTTGGCCACGGAGGTGATGCCCGGTAGTCCGTTGCCCTCGGTGACGCCGCCCACCACCACCGTGCCCGAGGCGCACGTCGTGTTGGGGGCGGCAAGATTGTCCGCCGGGGTTGCGATGGACGGCGCGGCCGAGATGTCGGTCAACCGGACGAAACCGAAGGTCCCGTTGATCAAGGTGGTCAGCTCGGCATCGAAGTTCTTGCCCGTCTCATTGTCCTCGCCCTTCTCGAACGCGGTATCCGAATCGCAGATCCAGTTCAGGAACCCGGCCGTCGACGCCCGAACCGTGTCGGTTCGGTAGATGTTCGAGAGCGTGAACGCCGTCGGGTAGAGGTTGTTGAGCAGGTTCGGCGTCGTCGGCGTCTTGCCGTTCTCGCTGATCTTGTTCGTCGTGTACGACGTCGACGTCGAGCCGTTGGTGATCACCGCCGAGGCGGCGAAGGGGGTCGTGTTGTAGACGCCGTTGGACTCGAAGTACAGCGAGGTGCCTACCTCGATGGCCTGGTCGACAGGGTCGTTGGGGAAGTCCCCTTCGGCGTAGTCGGCGATCTGCGAAACGTTGTTCTGCAACATGATGTGGGCCGAGTTGGGCGAGGGGGCGGTCGCCGGGTTGGGGTCGTTGCCCGCATTGCCGTTGAGGTTCGACGAGCACCCTCCACTCGAAACACCGCTCTCGGCGTAGCTGGCGAAGGTCGCTTCGATGCCGGCTGCCGTGTTCACGCCCACGACCCGGATGGGGAGGCCGAAGGCGATCCCCTGTCCGACAGCCAGATCCGACGCGGTCGGGATCGTGATCGTGAGAGTGGCTGTAGTGCTCGGCGAGGTGGCGGAGCTCGACAGCGTCAGCGTGGACCCGGCGTTGGCCGTGACCGTCGTCCCACCAGGGATCCCCGGTCCGGACACGGCGTCCCCGGCCGCGATGACGGACGGGAAGGTCGTGCCTTCAGGGGCCCCGGCGGAGATGGACACGGTCCCCGAGCCCGACGAAGTGGTGACGTCTACGATCTCGAGGTTCGGTCCCAGGTTGGTGAGGGCTCCCCAGTCGCTGATCCGGGTCGAGTTGCTGGCGCACCAGATCCGGTAAGCGGTGCTGTCGGCGCCACCGCCGTTGTCTGCGTTCGACAAGGCGGTGAAGGCCGTGCCGTTGTAGGGCCCGCCCACCGGGTCACCCGGTAGCCATCCTTCGGCCACGGGGCCGATGTTTCCGCCGTTGACCGCGGCGTAGGTGCTGAAGCTCGAGGTCCCGTAGACCGACGGGTTCAGTGTCGTGAAGTCGAGGGCCGGGAGCCCGTCCTTGGCGAACGCCAACTGGGCCTCGGTCGAGCATCCACCGCTGGCGGTGGAGATCGGTGGCTTGGCGGCCCGGGCGTAGTCGACGGGGGCAGGGCTCGACAGGTTGCCGCACAACTGCTCCTGGCCGGCGGTCGAGCCGATGAGGTCCGCGCCCTGGCTCACCTCGGTCTTGCTCCAGTTGTCGTTGACGTCGGAGGTGTCGGTGTTGGCGTTGGCGTCGCAGTAGTAGCCCTCGTTGGAGGCGGTCGCCGTCGGGTCGCTCGAGTTGTACAGGGTCTGACCGGCAGCGGTGTTGAGGGTGCATCCGTAGAGCCCCGAGGCTGTGTAGAGGTCCCCGATCCGCTGTTCGAGGAAGAAACTCGTGTCGGACCCCGCGCCGCGGATGGTCTCCACGTTGCCGTTGTAGAAGTGGGGGGCGACGGGGGTGGCACCTCCGGGGGGATCCGCAGGGGGTGCGGCGAAGGCCACCCCGGATGCCAGGGTCATCGTCACCGCAGCGACGGCGCTCCCTAGAGATGCTGCTCCCGCCAGGCGGTTACGCAGCTTACGTCCGGTCATGGTTTCTGGTAGCTCCTTTGGGAGTTGGATGGGCTTTGCGAGGTCGGTTGGCGCCGGGCGGCCGGGTCGGGCCGCTCAGCTCTTGGCGGCGGCGGCGGCGGCGGCGTGGCGGCGTCGGCGCAGGAAGAGGCTCCCGCCGATCACACCCACCGCGGCGAGAGGCAGGCCGATGGCCAGGGGGGTCTCGGGGGTGCCGTCACCGGGGTTGGCCCCGCTGTCGCCGGCGGTCGGCGTCACGTAGAAGGCCTGGGACCAGAAGTGCGGCTGGGTGAAGTCGTTCTGGTTCTCCCCGATGTAGAGCACGCACTCGTTGCTCGTGTTGCACACCGGCGTCTGCGTGGACGGCTCGCCCAGACTGGTGGCGTCGGGCAGGGCGTAGATGGTGTAGCCCGACGTGGTGTTGGACACGGTGTAGTCGACCGACCCGTCGGCACCGGCCAGGACCGTGTCGCCTTGGACCGTGAGCCCGTCGCACTGCGAGGGGTCCGAGGGGATCGCCCCGCCCGGAGCCGAGCACTCCTCGATGAAGATGCCCGCACCCGGCGAGAGCGTCGAGTTGGCCGGGATCTTGACCTCGATGACCTGACCGCTCGAGAAGGGCCCCGGGGTGTAGGTGCCGATGGGGAGGGCCGAGCCGGGGACCTCGGTGCCCTCTGCAGGCCCCGAGGCGAACGCCGGGGTGGCCAGGGCCAGGGCGGCGACCGTGCCCGTCATCGCCACAGCTGCACTGAACGTGGCGACCTGGCGGGTGACGCGTCGGAAGGACATCGATGAGCTCCTTTGGAATGTTTCCCCACTATTAACACAAAACAAATCGGATTGGTAGGGTTTTTATCAGGAGTGGGTCGCCGCAAGACAAAAAGTGACGATCCTCACAACCGCGGTTGCCTGAGATCGGCGCCGGCCGTGGTCGTGCCGCGCGCGTGGGGTTACGGGGCGGAGTGCCTCCGACGACGTCGCAAGCCGAGGGCGGCTCCGAGGACGAGCATGCCTCCCGCCGGCAGCATGATGGCCATCGGTGCCTCAGGGGTCTGGGTGGCGATGGTCGGTTGCCAGTCGGGCTGGCTGTTCGCCGGCGTCCCGGTCGTGAGCGTCAGGTCGGTTTCGTCGCTGTAGGGCATGCCGAGTCGATCGAGCTCGTAATCCTCCACCTGCGTGGCCTCGTGGACGACGGGCTGGGTGTAGGTGATGAAGTTCCCGTCGGGGGAGAACACCGGCTGAGTGTCGGTGGTCTTGCCCTGGCTGCACATCGAGGACCAGAGGGGCTGGACCGAGGGCGTCGACGTCGTGAGGTCCATCGTCCACAACGTGTGGCCACCGATGCGGGTGGAGTCGAAGATGACGTTGACGTTGTGCCCACCGATCTTCACGGACGTGGCCCCGGTGCCCGCGGAGTTCCAATCAGGGTTGGCGTCGGCGGCGCCACCGATGACCCCACCAACCGGTGCGGTCGCGATCGCGGAAAGGTCGACGTCGGTCAGGGTGCCGGGCCACACGCCGCACGGGTTGTGCCCTGTGGGTGTCGGGATCCCGCTCAGGAGATGGATGTGGTTGTTGCCGCTGACGTACAGGAGCTTGGAGGGATCCTGGGGGTCGAAGACCGCTCGGCTCCCGCTGCCGTTGTCCGAGGATGCAGCGGCCAGGCCATCGGGGGGCGTGTAGAGAAGGCAGGTCGAGCTCGGGCCGGTCGCGGCGTAGAGCGTGTAGAGGGCGGTGTTGTCGCGATTGAAGACCACGGTCTCGTCGTCGGGGGCCACCGACGGGGAGTAGTCGTCGTGCGTCTCGCTCCCCGACACTTGGGAGAGCTCGGTGGGGTTCGTGGGCGGTTCTTGGGCCGACTGCGGGATCGAATAGATCGCCCAGTGCCCGGAGCGGTCGCTCGAGAAGAACACGGTATTCCCGTCGGGAGAATAAAAGGGCTCGGCATCGATGGCGCCATTGGTCAGCGGTGTGGTGTTGGACTGGTCTCCTGAGGACGTCCCGATGCCCGACCCACTGGGATCGACCTGGTAGATGGCGATGTTGTTGCTCCGCGTCGATACGAAGGCAATGTCGCCGTTGGCGCCTGGGAACGCTGCGGCCGCAGATGGCACCACCGTCCACCAAGCACCGCCGAGCAGGCCGGCAGCGCCGACTGCGACCAGGACACGATGGAACGCGAACCAGCGCGACCTGGAGTCCTCCCGCATGCAAGCATCGTAAAGGCCCAGCTCAGGATGACAAGGTCGCGGAGATGAACAGTCCGCGTCAGAAACGCGAACTCGGCCGTCCTGGGCTCCCAGCCCTCAGGGTTTGTGCGGGGCTCCCAGCTCTCAGGGTTTTTCCAAGCTTCCAGCCCTCAGGGTTTGGTGGTCGGGGGGGCAGAAGTGGTGAACGAGGAGATCGGGATGGCGCCGGGTGGGGCGCTGATGGCGATCCTCTCGCCCCATCGGCTGAGCTGTATCGAAGCCGTGGTCCCGCTCCTGGCAGACCCTGACACCTGCACCCCTTCCACGGGAAGGTGGGACCCAGCGGTCTCGACGTAGAGCGTGCCTCTCACCGAGGCGGAGTCTCCCGAGACGCCGATGGTCCTGACGCCGTTCATGCGCGTCGGGGTGTGCGTGTGCAACGTGCCCCCGGGATCCAGGGCCTTCAAGGTGGAGTCCAGCGTGACCCCGACCGTCACCTGGCTATAGCCGATGTCGGAAGGCCGGAACGACACCCAGTGTCCAGCCAGCTTGGAGGCCACGGGCCCCGGAAAGTTGAAGTACCCGGCCAGGGCGCCCGCGTTGCCGCGCAGGTACGCGATGTCCCGGACGACGACGATCTCGGCGAGCTCGGATCCGGCGGTGATCATCTGATGCCCCGTGGTACGGCTCGAGTCGTCGATCAAGGTCTCGTTTTGTGTGCCGTGAGTCACGTGCACGACCACGTGGACCGAGCCCTCCCTGTCGGCGGCGGTCTTCGCTCGAGACACGACCTGGGCCGGCGCCAGGTCGACGAATGCGGTGGGGCCGCCGGTCGGCGCCGTGGCAAGGACGAGGCCGAGGGCGAGCGCCAAGGCGAGGAGCACGACCGCGGCGATGATCGGGACTCGTCTCGTCCTGTTGTTCTTCGGCACTGTCGGGCTCCCGTGGGATCACTGTCGACGGCACCTTAACGAACGCTCTTGGGTGTTCTCGCCGTTGGCCGGCGTGGGTAAACGGGGCGTGACAAACCCGTGACGACCGCCCGCGCAAGGAGTTGTGCAAACTCGCAGACGGGCATGGGTGTGTGCCCCGCGAGTTTGTCAGCGCACGTCGAGGCTTGACGAGGGATGTCGAGGTGGCTAACGCTTCGTACATGGTCAACGCACCCCCGGCTCCTCCCTACGCGGCGATGCCGGCTCCCGGCGCCGACCGGACGGTCGTGAATCCGCCTCCGGAGAACGGGTCGAGTCGTCCGGGGCCGGGTGAACTGGGGATCAAGGAGCGCAGGTCATGGCAGACCTGGCAGCTGCTGGTCTTCGGGGTGGCGTGCCTTTTGCTCGGCATGCTCATCACCTGGGCGGGCGGCGGCAAGCAAGCGGCACCGCAGACATCGTCGGGGGGTAGTTACGCACTTCCCCCCGCACAGGGATCCGCGACCACCGCTCCTGCGACGGGAGCATCCAGCGTGACGACCCAGCCTCCCGCCACCTCGGGCGCGACGTCGCCTCCGGCGACGCAGTCGACCACGACGACGGCCGTCGGGACCGCGCAGGTTCTTCTCGGCCCCACCCCGCAGACTCACGGCAATTGGACGAGCTCTCCGTTCACTGTCGGCAGCGGGACGTGGAGCATCGGCTGGGCGTTCCAGTGCTCACCGGCACCGACGTCAGGGCCCTCGTTCCAAGTTTTCGTCGTCCCCTCGGGAGCGAAGGCGGGAAGCACCCCGGCGGTCAGCGAGAGCGGGGCGTCAGGTCAGTCGGTGACGACGCAGACGAGTACGGGGAGCCAGGAGCTCCAGGTGGTCGCCCCGGCAGGCTGTGTCTGGATCCTGAAGGTGACGGGGGTGCCGTAAGCCTCACCCAGGTGCTGCCGCTACCGGTCGTCGGGGCGGACCGGGTCCTGGGTTTCCGGTTCGAGCGGCAGGCGGGAGAGCAGGTCGTCGAGCTCCACGAAGTAGTCGTAATCGCGCTTCGTCGTGTGTCGCCCACGAGCCCGGTGCGTGTCCACCGAAGCCGGAGGCGGGGGCGGTGACGGTGTACCGATCGGCGCACGAGGCGCGACTGCAGGCGCAGAAAGCGCGGCACTGGGCGGGGCAGGAGCGGGACCGGGCGCAACCGGGGCCTCGACGACCGGGACCTGGGTCAGCGGAGTCTCCACGAGCGCGGGAATGTGAGGAGCCGCGACAGGCACCGCCCGTGGAGTGAACAGGGGGAGCAGGGGCGGGGGCGTGAGGCCTTGTCCCCGTGCGGCATGGAGCCCGCCTGGTGTCGGCGGGGGGGGTTGGAGCAACCGCGGCGGGGGGGGTTGATACCCGTACCCGTCGACGCTCGCGGGGGCCCCGAGATACTCCGCCCGGAACTCGCGTAGGTACCCGAGGAGCTCGCTCTGCCGATGGGTCAAGTCGGCGACGACGTCGGCGAGCTCGAGGACGAGCGTTCCTTCGGACTGGTTACTCATGGCGATCACCGACGAGTTTATCCTTGTCCCGCCGGCATTCACCACGCGGTGCGCTGCTATTCTCGTGGGGTGCGCCGACTGGTGATGCGTGACGCAGAAGCGCAGCTGCGCCTCCAGGCGAGCATCTCCGGACTGGCATTCAAGGCCCCAAGCGTCTCGGTCCGGCGCTTGCTGACCTCCGGGCAGCGGAGATTCTTCATCGGGCTCATCGCCCTGGTGGCAGTCGGCTTGCTCATCTCGGCCGTCGATACGGTCACGACGCTGATCGCCATCATCACCGTCGTCTACGCAGTCTGTGTGAGCTACCGCGTGTACTTGTTCGCCCGCTCGACGCGCGCCGACGTCTCCGAGCGAGTCTCCGACGAGGAAGCGAGGGCAGTGCCGGACACGGAGCTTCCGAGCTACACCGTGATGATCCCCGCCTATCACGAGCCGGAGGTGATCAATCACCTGGTGGCGAGCATCGCTCGTCTGGAGTACCCCGTGGATCGCCTCCAAGTGCTCGTCCTGGTGGAGGCCGACGACGACGAGACGATCGATGCCGTTCGGGAGCAGGATCCCGGATCGCAGTTCACCTTGGTGCTCGTCCCGCCGGCCGAGCCGCGGACGAAGCCCAAGGCCCTCAACTTCGGCCTGACGTTGGCGAGTGGGGAGCTCATCGCCATCTACGACGCAGAGGACGAACCGGATCCGCTCCAATTGCGACGCGCTGCAGTGGCCCTGCGCCGGCTAGGGCCCGATGTGGGATGTGTGCAGGCCAAGCTGTCGTACAACAACCCCGATCAGAACCTGATCACCAGGTGGTTCACGGTCGAATATGCCATGTGGTTCTCGTTTTTCCTTCCCGGTCTGGCCTCGATGCGGGCTCCTATCCCGTTAGGAGGGACGTCAAACCACTTCCGACGCGACGTGTTGCGGTCTCTCGGAGGATGGGATCCGTACAATGTCACGGAGGATGCCGACCTGGGCATCCGGATGTTCCGCGAGGGCTACACGGTGCGGGTGCTGGACTCCGTGACGCTGGAGGAGGCGAACAGCGACTTCGTGAACTGGGTCAAACAGCGCTCGAGATGGTACAAGGGCTACCTGCAGACCTTCTTCGTGCATCTCCGCAACCCCGGTGAGCTCAGGCGCGAGATGGGGTGGAAAGGCCTGGCGCACTTCTCGATCTTCGTCGGTGGGACGCCGATTCTCGCCATGCTGAATCCCGTCTTCTGGGTCATGACCGCTCTTTGGTTCATCGCTCATCCGGTTTTCGTGACGCGATTCTTCCCGGCTCCCGTCTACTACATGGGTCTTGTGTGCTGGGTGTTCGGGAACGTCGTCCTGGTCTATCTGACCTTGCTGAGTTGCCGTGCCACGCGAAGAGGGGAATTGCTCTGGGCGGTGTTCGGCATTCCGCTCTACTGGGTGATGATGGCGATGGCAGCTGCAAAGGCGCTGTGGCAGCTGGTCGGCAAGCCCGCGTTCTGGGAGAAGACGGTCCACGGACTGCACGAGCGGACCATCTCGGAGCGCTCGGCGGCGTAACCGGCCGTCCGCGACCGATCCCTCGGCAGGGCGAGAGCCCTGTCGCTCTGGGGGGTCGGCTCGACGATCGACGCACGCAGCAGTGCAATCGTGGGTCCGACGTTGCTCAAGAGGCCTTGAGCCGTTGCCGATCCTTTCTCTGTGGGCACAGGATCGCCGAGGCCGACCAAGCTGGCCCTGTTGACTGTGGCCTTTCTCGCGGCCCTGTTGTCGGTGATCCTGATGGAGGAACCGATCGGTGGAGTACCCAGGCCCGAATCGCTCCCCGCATCACCACGGGCCGTCGTCGGCGCGGACAAGACCAAGACGAGCTCCGCCACGACGTCGACCTCGATGCTGGTCACGAGCTCGACGCTCCCCGCCCCGCCGCCCCCCACGACCACGACGCCGAGCATCTCGCCCAAATCTGTCACCGCGGTCACGGCGCCGGAGCCGGCGCCTGCACCGAGCGGAGTGGTGAGTGCATCCGGAGACGAGCTGGTGCTGAACGGCCAGCCGTACCACTTTGTCGGAGTCAACGCCTACGAGATCGCCACTGAGTGGGGCGTCAATGCCGGGTGCGGGCCCCAGCTGAGCGATGCCCAGCTCGACCAGCTGTTTGCGGCACTCCCCCCCGACTCGATGGTGCGCTTCTGGGCTTTTCAGGGGACGATGGCCACGAACGTCACGACGCGGCAGATCGACTGGGCTCCACTCGACCGGGTGTTCGCCGCCGCCGCCCAGTACCACCAGCGCCTCATCCCGGTCCTGGCCGGCGAGAGCGGGAGTTGCGACAGCGGACACTGGGCCGACTTGTCCTGGTACGACGGCGGGTTCCTGGACGTCTTCAACGCCGGCGGAATGACCCCATTGTCGTATTGGGACTACCTCCAGGCCATCGTCAACCGGTACAAGGACTCGCCCGCGCTCGGCATGTGGGAGCCGATGTCAGAGGCCGAGGCGTCGACATGTCCCGCCCAGTTCGAGCCGGACAACTGCAATGGCAACCAGACCTGTCCGAACGAACAGGCCGCAGCGCAGGCGTTGCGGCACTTCTTCGACGTGGTCGGGGGTGAGATCCACACCCTTGACCCGCGACACCTCGTGGAAGCCGGCCTCCTCGGTAGTGGCCAGTGCGGAGCGGTCTGGAACGACTATTCCTACGTCGGGGCCAGTCCCGGTATCGACGTGCTCTCTTACCATGACTACGGGGCTCCGGACACCCCCATCCCCGGCGACCAGTGGAACGGTCTGGCCGTCCGCATCGCCCAAACCGTCAGCCTGGGCAAGCCGATCATCATCGGAGAGGAAGGGATCAATGCCGGGACGGCGTGCCTCTCGGATTCCCAGCGCGCCGTCGACCTCTCCGCCGACGTCCAGGGCCAAGTGGCCGCAGGCACGAGGGGCGTCCTGCTCTGGGACTGGATGCCAGACGTTTCGAGCCCGTGCAGCTACGACATCGCGCCGGGAGACCCCACCATCGCCATGGTCGCCGATCTCTCGCTCGGCTGAGAAGCATTCCGGACATGACGGGCCGCCCGATGTTGCGAGGAGCCCGGACGGCGCTCCTTCGAGGTGAATTCCCGGTGACGAGATTCCGTTGTTGGCCCGACCTGCCTACAATTCCGTCGTGCGCGCATCGGTGGTGAGGGACAGCCCTTCGGTCCCAGGGGCGGTGCGCGCCGTGTATGAGGAGTGCCTTCGCCGGTCCGTGGTACTCGACGGCAGCTGAGGGGTCCAGATGACCGTGGTGACCGATCGGCGCCCGAGCCGACCACTCGCGTCGGGCGTCTCGCGGCCGCCGCGACATCGCCGTCGACGCTCCGCCGTGCGTCGTCGCCTGCTCAGCGAGGGAGGCGTCGTGTTCTCCCTGACTGCGATCCTCTATGTGACCTGTGGGGCCATCCTCGCCCTGCATTACCACTCGTTCTTCGGGGACGCCGTGTCGCGAATGGCAAACGGGTTCTACATCTTGTACTCGCGCGACCCTCACCTGGGTGCGATCGGATTCGTGTGGAACCCCCTGCAGTCGGTCGCCGACCTGGTGCCGTTGCTCCTCTACCATCTGTGGCCGCCACTGGCCACGCGTGACATGGCCGGGACCATCGTCTCGGGCCTGTGCATGGCCGGTGCCACCTATCAGCTCCTGGCAGCCTTCCGTGAATGGGGGGTGCCGCGAATCCCGCGCCTCGTCCTGGCTGCACTCTTCGGACTCAACCCGATGGTGATCTACTACGGGGCCAACGGGATGAGCGAGGCGTTGTACCTCTTCACGCTCGTCGCCGTCTGCCGCTACCTGGCCTGCTGGATGCGCAACGACGACCTGCGCTCGTTGGCCTACGCGGGGGTGGCCCTCGGGCTCTGCTATCTCGCCCGCAACGAGGCGGTGGCCCCGGCGGTGACCGCCGGGGCGCTCGTCCTGGCCGTGAGCATGCATCGCGTCCAGGGGGTGAAGCGGGCCCGGATCATGGGTGGGCTGACCGATCTGACGGTGTTCCTGTTCCCCTTCGTCCTCGGCTTCGTGGGGTGGGCGGGCGTCAGCTACGTGATCACCGGATCACCCTTCGATCAGTTCACCTCGGTGTACGGAACGTCCGCGCAGATCCGGGCAGGGGCGGGCGGCGGGCCCGTCCACCTGGGGCCGGCGATCCGGCTCGAGGGAGAGGCCCTCCTCTACCTGGCGCCACTCCTCGGAGCCATTGCGGTGGTTGCGCTGGTGTCCGCTGTCCGGCGGCGGGACCTGCTGATCCTGGCGCCGCTGACGGTGATCGCCGCCGGTCTCGGTTTCGATCTCGTCGCGTATCTGACCGGCGGGATCATCTGGTCGTACCGCTATCTCATCGCCGTCATACCGCTCGAAGTCGTGCTCGTCGCGGTGGCCCTCGCCCCGGCTCCGCTGCGGAATCTGAGGGGAGTGCCTCGCTTCCGGGCATCACCGCATAAGAGATTTTCTCTCGGTCCCACGGCGTCGTGGGCTCGCAAGGGCTTGGGCGTTGCGGCATTGACAGCCGTCGTCCTGGTACTGCTGGGCCCGTCGCTTCCGGCTACGGCGGCAGGCATGTTCAATCCCCGCGTGGGATACGAAGAGTCACGGACCATCGGGTATGTCGTGCACAGCAGGTGGTCGAGCCGGGATCGGAGCTACGCCCAGAACTTCCAGAAGTCCCAAGACATCGCGTCGTTCATCTCGGGTCTTCGGCTGCCTGCCGGCGACGTGGTGGTGGACAACTCGTCACCGTGCATCCCCCTCACCATCGTGCTCTCGCCGGACCCGAGGGTCTGGGTCATTCCGAACGACCGGGACTTCCAACGCATCCTGGCCGACCCACTCACCTTCCACGCCCACTACGTCCTCCTTCCGCCGCCGACGGGCCAAGGATCCCTCATCGCCACGAGCCGGCAGTATCCGGCCCTGTACAGCTCGGGCGAGGACAACGTCGGACAGACCTTCGCCACGTTGGTGCACAGCTTCACCGCCGGGGGAGGGGCATGCCCGTCGTTCCGCCTCTACCGGGTGACGGGGCACACTCCCGTGACGTGACCGCTGATTCGGGGGGGCCGTGGTGTGGGAGACGTCCCCGCGGTGGTGTGCCGGGCGGGGATGATCTCCACGGTCGGAGAAGATGTCCGGAAGGGAAACACAATGCGTCCGGACGTTGACAACCTGGTGATTTCTGGGTGTCACGTACCGTGGTCCCTTGTGATTTGGCCTCCGCCCGACCAATGCTGCCTACCATCGTGAGGCCGAGACAGAGACAGGGACTGCGACCATGACTGAGATGGCCACCTTGGAGGTCGGGCCTCCACGCCAGGATGCCGTCGTCGACGTCGTGATCCCCGTCCACAACGAGGAACGAGATCTCGAGCGAAGCGTCCGTCGGTTGAGGACGTATCTCGACGAGCGGTTCCCCTTTTCCGCCATGGTCACGATCGTCGACAACGCCAGCACGGACCGGACCGGTGCCGAGGCCGACCTCCTGGCCGAGGAGCTCCCCGGCGTGCGTGTCATCCGTCTGGCCCAAAAGGGCAAGGGTCGTGCTATCAGGGCGGCGTGGTCTGAGAGTGACGCCCGGGTCGTCGCCTACATGGACGTGGACCTGGCGACAGACCTCGACGCGCTCTTGCCGCTCGTGGCGCCGCTTTTGTCGGGTCACAGCGACATCGCGGTCGGGAGCCGGCTGGCACGTGGAGCCCGCGTGATCCGGGGGCCCAAACGCGAGCTCATCTCCCGCAGCTACAACGTGCTCCTGCGGGCGGTGCTGAGAAGCCCGGTGAGCGATGTGACCTGCGGGTTTAAGGCGGTCAATCGCCAGACCGTCGCCGCGCTGCTGCCCCTGATCGACGACGACGGCTGGTTCTTCGACACCGAGCTGCTCATCCTCGCCCAGAGGAACCGGCTCAGGATCCACGAGATCCCGGTGGACTGGGTGGACGACCCTGATTCACGGGTCGACATCGCCCGTACCGCCATCGGCGATCTCCAGGGCGTGTGGCGACTCGTGCGCGCTTTGTCGGCAGGTCGGGGCTACGCGGACTCGCTTCGATCGACTTCGGATGTCCCGACTGTGCGAACGGCCGAACTGGCGCGTTTCGCCGGCGTGGGGATGGTCAGCACCGTTGCGTACCTGGCGCTGTTCGCGGCGTTTCTCGCGGCATTGAGCCCGCTGGCAGGGAACGCGCTCGCTCTGGCGATCTGCGTGTTCGGCAACAGTGTCGCTCACGCGAGGTTCGCGTCCCGTCCACCCGGAGGCGTCCGGTGGAAGAGCGCGATGGCGGTCGGGTCCTTCGTGCTGGTCGTGACCGGGCTGTTGACCACCGCGGGTCTCTGGGCCTCGAAGGCGGTCCACGCCACCTCGACGCTCGACTTCGTCACCGCGGTCTTCCTCGGAAGCGTGGTGGCAGCGTTGGTTCGATTTGTCCTGTTGCGAACCTGGACCTTCCGACTGCACTTGAAGGCCCTGGCCGCGTAGGTTCGACATGAGCGCGTCGTCTGGCTCCGGGCGCGCGGGATCCTTCCGTCTCGGGATCCGCGGCCCGTCTCGGGACCCGAGAGTTCTGACGGGACTCGACCGAGCGCGGACCGTACCCCTGGCCGAGTGGCGCGAGGGTGGCGCAAGAGCGCGTCCCCGAGTCTCCGGTGTGCCCATCTGCTTCATCGGACCCCGAATGCCCAGCATTCACGCATTGTGGTGACTTGAACTGAATATGCGAGGAGTGCGACGGATGCGCAATCGGGAGGTAATCCCGACGCGAACTCGAAATGAACTCTTGGATACACCCGGAAATACCCCTTGTGCTGGGGTTCTGGGCTTGGTCTGATGCCCTCGTGCTGATGCAGACGGACCGGTCAGACGGAGTCCTCCAGCCGCCCTCAATCCTCAGACGTCACCAGCCGAAAAGGAGCCCATCGATGTCCTTCCGACACGTCACCCGGCGAGTCGCTACCTTCAGTGCAGCCGTGGCGTTGACGGGCACGGTCGCTGCCCTGGCCCTGGCCACCCCGGCGTTCGCCTCGGGACCCCCGGCGAGCAGCGAGGTCCCCGGCTCGGCCATCCCGATCGGCTCCTACACGCCGGGGCCGTTCTCGAGCGGGCAGGTCATCGAGGTCAAGATCCCGGCCAACTCGACGTTCACCCCGGGTGCGGGCATCAAGATCATCGAGTGCGCGGCTCCCGGCGGCGTGGCGCCCACCGACCCTTCGTCGTGCGACGGGAAGACCGTCCAGGGCGACACCATCCTGGCCGGCACCGACGGATCGATCGACTACACGGTGTCCGGCACCACCTCGGGTTACACCATCTACGCCCTGCCCGACGTGGTCAGCCTGGGTGAGTCGCCCGGCGACCAGCCCCAGTGCGACACGAGCCACGAGTGCGTGCTCTACATCGGCCAGGACCAGACCGACTTCACGCAGCCCCACTTCTTCTCCCAGCCCTTCTTCGTCACCGCGACCGCCGGTGACACCGGCGCCAACCCCGGCGACGGCACTCCCGAAGCCCCCTTGGCCATCGGCCTGCCCCTCGCTGCGGTGGGCGTGATCGGCGGGGGCCTGTTCCTGCGCCGTCGTCGCCACGCCGCCGCGGCGGCCAAGAGCTGAGACCACGGGTCCCCAACGACTCCGACGGTCCTCGACCAACCAGACCTCGCAAAGCCCATCCAACTCCCAAAGGAGCTACCAGAAACCATGACCGGACGTAAGCTGCGTAACCGCCTGGCGGGAGCAGCATCTTTAGGGATCGCCGTCGCTGCGGTGACGATGACCCTGGGCGCGGGCTCCGCATTCGCCGCCCCCGGGGATCCCCCCGGAGGTGCCACCCCCGTCGCCCCGCACTTCTACAACGGCAACGTGGAAACCATCCGCAACTCTGGGTCCGACACGACGATCTTCCTGATGCAGAAGATCGGGGACCTCTACACGGCCTCGGGGCTCTACGGTTGCACGCTCAACAGTGCCGCCGGCCAGACCCTGTACAACTCGAGCGACCCGGCTGCCACGGCCTCCAACGAGGAGTTCTACTGCCAGTCGGGCGCCAACGTGGACACGACCGATGTCAATGACAACTGGGACCGCACGGAAGTGCAGACCGGGGTCGACGACGTGGGGTCGGGAGCCGGCCAGGAGCAGCTGTGTGGGAACCTTCCCGCTCCGTTGCCCGTCGACTTCGCCCGCTCCTCCAAGCCGATCATCTCGACGGCGTCGGGCGGATGCTCCACGGAGGTCGAAACCGGCTACGCCAAGGACGCAGTCCCCGCGGTCGACTTCTCGACGGTGAACCCGTCGGTGTACGGGACCTCGAGCTTCAGCACCTATGCGGCCATCAACGGCGGCAACATCGGCCCCGTGGCCAATGGCTGGCTCCCGGGTGACCCCGTGGGTGGCCCTTACAACGGCACCGCTCTCACCAACATCTCCAACGCCGACAACGGCGGCGGAGCCGACAGCACTGCCTATCGGGTCTGGTGCGCCAGTGACTCCACCCGCATCAGCGACTGGGGGGCGCTCACCAACCTCGGCCCCAAGGTCGAGCTGGTCGACGTCACCACGTCGAGCTCCGCGACGGTGGGGCTGGCAGCCGGCGCGCCCGAGGGCACGACCTTCGCCGCGAGCATCGCGGCCGGGGATGCCGTGTCCGGGTCCGGGATTCCGGCTGGGACGACCATCTCCTCGAACAACGGGTCGACCCTGACGCTGTCCAACAGCGCCACCTCGAGCGGCACCATCGTGCTGACCGTGACGGTCGGCACCGCTCTGGCCGAAGGTAACGGGATCCCGGTTGGCATCCCGATGCGGGTCATGGGTGTGAACACCGCATCCGGGACCGAGGCGACCTTTGCCAGCTACGCCGAGAGTGGCGTGTCCAGCGGCGGATGCTCGTCGAACCTCAACGGCAACGCAGCCAACGATCCCAATCCGGCCACCGCCCCGTCGCCCAACTCGGCGCACGTCGCGCTGGAGAACAACGGTGCGCAGATCGCCCAGTTCGCGTCGGGCGACTTCCCCAGTGATCCGGTGGACCAGGCGGTCGAGATCGCGACGACCCTGTACTTCGAGTCCAACGGTGTCTACAACACGACGCCGTACGCCACGGAGTCGGGGATCACGAGCGGTTCCACGACGACGCTGTACACGATGTCGAAGATCCACGAGAACGGCGCTTCGCCGACGACGCCGACGATGCTGAACAACACGTACCCCACGGCACGTGCGCTGTTCAACATCTACCGGAGCGACACCGTCCGGGCGTCGACAGCCGGGTTGCTCAACTGGATCTGCGACTCCAACACCGCGTTCACCAAGGGGACGGACAACTCGACCGGGAAGAACTTCGACGCCGAGTTGAGCACCCTCATCAACGGTACCTTCGGGTTCGTCCGGCTGACCGACACCTCGGCGGCGCCGACGGTTGCCACCCCGGCGGACAACATCGCCGCTCCGAACACAACGTGCGCCTCGGGCACGGTGGTTGTGGGCGGAATCACCGAGGGCAACGGCACCCCGTCGATCACGACTGTGGCCAACCCGCAGAGTTAGTGAGGCGATCCACCGTGTGACGATCGTCACACGACAGGCAGCAACCCGGGCCCGGGTGTCCGGCGAATCACTCGCCGGTCACCCGGGCTTCCGGGTGTTCGAAGGGAGTTGTCCGACAGCCCGTCGGGCTCCCGGTTTCGCAGGGGTCGGCCAGGCAAAGGACCAGGTCGGCGGAGTTTTCGGTTGAAATAGACTAAAGAGATAAGAAAAATATAGATTTGGTGGCGGAGCCGGAGGCAGGGGACGCAGGGTGAGAACCAGGGGTCAGGTCCTCGGGACGGGGTCGCCCGGGAGAAGGTTGTCCGGGCTTGCGCAGCTTGCCGGAGCCGCCCTGCTGGTGGGCACCGGGCTCCTGGGCCTGTTCGGGGGCTCCGCCTCCGGCCAACCAGCCCCCGGGACCGAGGTCCCCGGGTCGGCCGTCCCCATCGGTTCCTTCACCGCCGGTACGCCTTTCTCGAGCGGGCAGGTGATCTCGATCCAGATCCCCGCCAATCCAACGCTCTCCCCAGGTGCGGGCATCTTCATCGTGGAGTGCGCCGCCCCCGGGGGGGTGGTACCTACCGATCCGTCGCAGTGTGACGGCAAGACCATCCAGGGCGACACGATCCTGGCCGGCACCGACGGTTCGGTCGACTACACGGTAAGCAACACCACGTCGGGCTACACCGTCTACGCCCTGCCCAACGCGACGAGCCTGGGCGAGCCGCCGACGCAGACGCCGGTGTGCAACCTGAGCAACGAGTGCGTGCTCTACATCGGGCAGAACCAGAACGACTTCACGCAGCCGCACTTCTGGTCACAACCGTTCTACGTGGCACCCACGACCGGTGACACCGGCGCCAACCCCGGGGACGGGAGTGCGCCTCCCGCGGCCACGACCCCGGATGCCGGCACTTCGACGGTCACCGCGGCGGCGGTGCCGCCCTCGCCGGTGGCGGACGGGAAGGACCCGGCCACAGTGACGGTGCGGCTCCTCGATTCGAGCTCCGTCCCCGTTCCGGGCAAGACCGTGACGTTGACCGCCGGGAGCGGGAGCTCGGTCATCACGCCGACGTCGGCCGTGTCGGCCGCCGACGGTACCGCCGTCTTCACGGTGACGGACGCGACTCCCGAAACCGTCGTCTACACCGCCGAGGACACGACCGACAGCACCACTGTCACCGCCACCGCTTCGGTGGTGTTCGCGGCACCGGTGGTGACGCCTGCCAACTCCACGGTGGTGGCGAGTCCGACACAGGTCGCGGCCGACGGTGTCACTGCGTCCACCATCACGGTCACCTTGCGGGACCAGGGAGCAGGCATCGGGTATGCAGTCCCGGGGAAGGCGATCACGCTGACGCCGTCGGGCGGCAGCTCCGTGGTCACGCCGGCCACGGCCACCACAGACAGCTCAGGAGTGGCGACGTTCAGCGCCGTCGACTCCTCCAACGAGCAGGTGACCTATACGGCCAAGGATACGACGGACAACGTGGTGCTGACACAGACAGCTTCGGTGACCTTCGGGACGCTCTCGGTGTCGCCGGGAAGCTCGACGATGGTGGCCACCGCCTCGCCTGCCGAGGTGAATTTCGGGACGTCGGTCACCGTGACGCTTCTGACCTCGAGCGGAGACCCTGTGGCGGGCAAGGCCGTGTCGTTGTCCGGATCGCCTCCGACCACGGTGAGCATCTCCCCGGACTCGTCGGTCACAGATCAGAACGGCAAGGCCACATTCTCGGTGGACGATTCGACGGCTGAGTCGGTGGTGTTCAATGCCACGGACGTCACCGACAGCCAGTCGATCACAGCGACTGCCACGGTCGCGTTCCAGACACCTGTCGCTTCGGCCACGGCGTCGACGATCACTGCCACTCCGACGACGGTTGCGGCCGACGGTTCGAGCTCCTCGGTGATCTCGGTGACGATGCGCGACCAGTTCGGGAACGCTTTGTCGGGGAAGGCCATCAGCCTCCAGCTGATCGATGCCAGCACCGATGCCGAAGCTCCGCCGGTGGCGGGCTCCGCCACACCCGGCACCACGGACAGCTCGGGAACAGCGGAGTTCGGCCTGGTCGACACGCACGCCGAGACGGTGACCGTCAACGCCACCGACACCACTGACAACGTGGCTGTGAGCGGCACCGCCACTGTGACGTTCACGGCAGGGTCTGCCGATCCCGGAGCTTCGACGGTGACCGGAAGCCCCACGAACAGTGCCGGGACGGTCGCGGTGCCTTCGGACGGCACGACGGCGGCGACGATCACCGTCACCCTCCTGGACCACGGAGGGAGTGCGGTGGCGGGGAAGAACGTCACCCTCACCGCTTCGGGCGGCAACTCCGCGGTGACGCCGTCGTCGGCGACGACGAGCGGCACCGGCGAGGCGACGTTCTCGGTCACAGACGCCACCGCCGAAGTCGTAACCTACATGGCCAAGGACACGACCGACAGCCTGGTGCTGAGCGCGACGATCAGTGTCACCTTCGGGAGCCCACCGGTACCGCCGCCGGCTGTGGCCGACTCCGTCCTCCTGGCCGGCGCCACCACTGCACCGGCCGACGGGTCGAGCACCGTCACGGTCACCGCCCTCCTGTATGACGCCAATGGCAACGCCGTGACGGGCAAGACGGTCACGCTCGATCTGCAGGGCACCGGGCACGCGGTGGTCACGCCGGCGTCGGCGGTGACCGACCAGAACGGGCAGGCGAACTTCTCGGTCACCGACGCCACAGCCGAGACCGTCACCTTCACCGCCACCGACACCACCGACGACCTCCCCATCACGGGACAGAGCGTCATGATCGCGTTCACCACGGCCAGCTCGGCGGCCACGACGACCACCACGACCACGTCGCCCGGAGGCTCGACCACCACGACGACTGCGGCACCGGGAGGCTCGACCACCACGACGGCCGGAAGCTCGGTCGCCACGTCCGGCACCGGAGGGTCCCAGGCGTCCACTGCAGCCGACGCCGGCACCGTGAACGCCCCCTCGGGACAGCTCGCCCTCACGGGCGCACCGTCGTTGTTGCCCTGGCTCCTGGGGTTCGGTTTCGTGATGCTCCTCGGTGGATCGCTCGGTCGCCGGATCCTCCGTACGGGGACGTGAGGGCGAGGTGTGCGATGAACCTCTGTCGGCTGGTTCTGCTTCGTGGTGCCGTGCCCTTCCTGCTGAGCGCGGGCTTCGTCATGGCGTGGTTCCCCGGAGAGGCCGTCGCCGCGGCGCCCGTGGTCACGATCACTCCTGTCGCCGGCGCCTCGGCTTCGGGCTCGTATCAGGACGGTGAGGTCGTGAACATCACGGTGCAACGTAATTCGGTGTTCACGCCCGGGGACAAGGTGAACGTCCTCGAGTGTGCGGATCCCCAGGGGACCACCGCGAACCTGCCCAAGGACATCAGCGGGTGCGACGGTTTGACCATCCAGGGAGACACCGTGCTGGTCCAGCCCGGGGGGGCGGTCTCACTGTCTCGCTATCCCATCTACCAACTCCCGAGCCGCACCCTCGGTGAGCAGGCGAACGCGCAGCCCGTATGCGACCGAGTGGACGAATGCGTGCTCTACGTCGGCCAGAACCAGAACGACTTCACGCAACCGAAGCTCTTCTCGGCCCCGTTCACGGTGACACCCGCCTCGGGCGCGCCCGTGGTGGCTTCCGGATCGGCGACGAGTTCGGCAACCTCGTCTCCGCCAGCCGCGACGGCCACGACGGCCCCGTCGACCGCCGCGGCCTCGGATTCCCAGGGGTCTCTGGCCTTCACCGGACCGGGGCGGCTCTTGGCATGGATGGCGGCGATCGGGGGAGCGCTCCTGGTGGCAGGTGCGGCCGGCCGCCGCTGGGCGAGGCTCCATCCATGACGATCACCGCTCCGCCTTTGCCCGAGGGTCCGGTCCTCCCCGAGGACCGGCCCATCGTGCTGCGCACCAAGGAGAAGGGCGCGGACCTCATATTCCGCCGGGTCCTCGCCGCCAGCAGTGCCGTGGTGCTCTTCCTCTTGGCGGCGACCACGCTGTTCCTGATCATCAAGGGCTGGGCGGCGATGCGCGCCGCGGGCTTGCACTTCTTCACGGATACGGTCTGGTCGCCCGATACCCATCATTTCGGTGTGGCGCCGCTGGTGCTCGGCTCGGTCGTGATCGCCGTGGTGGCCGTGGCGGTAGCGGTGCCGATCTCACTGTCCACCGCCCTCATGATCAACGAGTACGCCCCAGCGCGTCTTCGGCCCTGGCTGACGAGCATCGTCGACGTGCTGGCCACCATCCCCAGCATCGTCTACGGATTCTGGGGGTTGGAAGTCTTCTCGAACTTTCAAATCGGCCCGGCGAAGTGGATCGTGCACTATTTCGGGTTCGTCCCCATCCTCCGGACCCCGTTGAACGCCCCGGACTACGGAAAGTCGGTGTTGGCCACGGGGCTCGTCTGCTCGCTCACGATCATTCCCATCATCACATCGGTGAGCCGGGAGGTCATGGCCCAGGCACCGCGCGACGCCTGTGAGGCTGCCCTCGGCCTGGGTGGCACACGCTGGGGCATGGTGACCGACGTCATCCTCCCGTTCTCTCGCTACGGAGTCGTCGGCGGGATCCTGCTCGGGCTCGGCCGGGGGCTCGGCGAGACGATGATCGTGGTGCTCGTCCTGTCGACGACCAACAGTCTCACGCCCGCGCTCCTCGGGCCCAACGGGCTCGGATCGGTGGCCAGGCAGATCACCCTGAACTTCTCAGACGGCTCTACGATCGAGAAGAGCGCCCTGATCCTGGCGGGCCTGGCGCTGTTCGCCACGACGTTGGCGGTGAACGCGATCGCCAAGCTGATCGTCTCTCGGACCGGAGCCCGCATCTGATGACCCAGATCACCGATGTGCGCCCTGCGATTACCGTTCCTGCCCCGAACATGGCGTCGGGACCCCCTCCCGCCCTCGGATCCGGCCCCATGTCCTCCGGGGACCGTCCCAATCGTCGTCAGCGGGTAGCCCCGGGCATGGTGTGGGAGCTGGCAGGGTCGGCGTTGGCGGCGTTGGCCTTCGTCTGGCTGGTGTTCTCGATCACCGGCACCTCGGCCGCCTTCGGTCTCGTGGTCAGCTGGTTGCTGACCTTCTTGACCGTCTACGCGGTGCTGTGCTGGAGGCTCCACGGCGTCCTCGCCGTGAAGGACCGCTTGGCCACCGTCGCCATCTGGTCGGGGGCGCTCATGGCGCTCGTCCCCTTGGGCGCGGTCATCTTCTTCGTCATCATCAGGGGGGCCCCGGTCGCGCTGGCCCACTTCCCGCACTTCTTCTACACCGACATGCTGAAGGCGGGGGCGAAGGACCCGGTGACAGCGGTCGGAGCCGGTGCCGCCATCGTCGGGACGGTCGAGCAGGTCGGCCTGGCCTTCTTGATGACCGTCCCTCTGGGAGTCCTCACCGCCACCTACCTCGTGGACTCCCCGGGTCCCTTTGCACGCCTCGTGAGCTACGTCGTGGACGCCATGACCGGGGCCCCCGCCATCATCGCCGCTGTGTTCATCTACCTGGTCTGGGTCGCCCCGCGCCATACCGCTGGCAAGTCGGGATTCGCGGCTGCACTGGCCCTCAGCGTCATGATGCTCCCGGTCGTCACCCGGGCCGCGCAGGAGGTGATCGCCGTCGTTCCTGGTTCGCTGCGCGAGGCCGCGCTGGCGCTGGGCGCACCCCGTTGGCGTGTCATCGTGCGAGTGGTCCTCCCCACCGCGCGTGCGGGGCTGTCGACCGCAGTGATCCTCGGTGTGGCGCGCATCGCTGGGGAGACGGCACCAGTGTTGTTCGCCGCCGGTGGGAATGCGTATTACAACTGGAATCCCTTCAGTGGTGTGCAGGACAACCTCCCCCTGCGGATCTACGAGCTCATCAACCAGGGCTCGGGGAACATCGTCAGGGACGCCTGGGGGGTGTCGTTCGTGTTGATCCTCCTGGTGCTCGGGCTCTTCGTTTTGGCGCGTATGGCGGGGAGGTCGAGGGCTGGTCGACGCCACCATCCCTTGCTGAGGCGAAGCCTTTTCCTGCTGCGGCGCAGCGGCACCGGAGCCGGTCCATGATCCCCCACATCCCCATCCACGGAGCCATGACGAAGCCACGACCCAGCCGAGACCTGAGATCTGTGACGACCAAGGAGAGCCCGACCATGCAGAACGCTGCACACCGAATCCGACGCCCACGAGCCGGACGCGTGCAGATCGCCCCTGTCCCTGTCGCTGCCGCTGTCGCCGTCGTGACCGCGTGCCTCGCAGTCCTCATCCCATGGGCGGGCCCGGCGTGGGCGGCCAGCCCGACCTTGAACGGGACCGGGTCTTCGTTCGCGGCGCCGGCGGTGAACCAGTGGGTGCAGGACGTCCACAACGCTCCCTACAGCCTGACATTGAACTACTCGTCGTCATCATCGGGTCAGGGCCGCTACGAGTTCACGAATCAGACCACCGACTTCGCGGTGAGCGATACCGGCTACGTGTCGGGGTCGATCGGCACCGCGGCACCGACCTTCCCGTTCATCTTCATCCCCGTCACCGCCGCCGGTGTGGCGTTCATGTACAACGTCCCCGGACTGACCAAGACGTTGCAGCTCTCGAGTTACAGCGCGTGTGCCGTCCTCACCGGGGGTATCACGAACTGGGACGACCCCAAGATCGCGGCGGACAACCCGGGTGTCACTCTTCCCAATCTCACCATCCGGCCTGTCACCGAGAGCGACGCCGCCGGGACCAACTACGTGGCCCAGGAATGGTGCATCGACGAGCAGCCCGCGTTGTGGACGGCGTTCGCCAACCACGAGCTGACCCAGCCCGGTGGCGTGACCGATGGCGTGCCTCTCTCGGCGAATGCGCCCACCTCCAACTGGCCCGGCATCATCCCCAACGGCCTGGATGATCCGAACACCACCGCCGTGGCGGGGGACGTGGCCGCCAACCCGGGGACCATCGGCATCGTCCAGCTGCAGTATGCGGTGGACGAAGGCTTCACCGGCTCCGACCCCTCGAAGGCGGTGGCCTCGGTGAAGAACGCCAGCGGGGACTACACGCAGCCCACACCCGTGGGTGTGGCGTCGGCCCTCGCCTACGCCACGCAGCTCCCCGACGGGACGCACAAGCTCGACTTCAACGGAGCCGGGCCCCATGTCTACAACCCCTCGACGTACTCCTATCTGCTGACTCGTACCACGGGTTGGCCAAGTGCCAAAGGCGCCGTGATGAGCGCGTTCGTCAACTACGTCCTCACCCTCGCTCAGGAGAGCGCTCCCAAGATCGGGTACGCCTCGTTGGGCTTGTCACTCGAGCGCTACGGAATCAACGCCGTGACCGCCGACGTGCCGGGGGCCGTGGCGCCGACGGCAGCCGAGGACAACGGCTACGCGTGCGGGGACCTCACGCCCACCGAGGTGGCCGCAGGACAGACCACCCCGACCTGTGGTGTGACCGACGTGACCGCCCCGCCCCCGCCGCCCAACGCCGGCAACGGGGGCACCACCAGCAGCACCACGGGCGCGAGCGCCAAGGGCTCCACCGCCAAGAGTTCGACCACCACGGGTAAGAGCTCGACCGGCACGTCCGCAGGCCAGTCGGCCGGCGGTGCGGGAGTGTCGACCTCCCCCGGGGGGTCTGCAGGGGTGGACCCGGGGGTGTCGCTGGCCGGACAGGGGCCCCTGGCGACGACGGGCGGCGACCCGTTTCCCTTCGCGGCCGGAGGCTTGGTCCTCATGATCGGCGGGTGGACGATGCGGCGCCGCATGTTGCGCCCCCGCAGCACCGAGAGGTCGCTGTGATCCGCCGAGCCGGCGGGGTCCGCTCCCGTGCCGTCCTGCTGGGGCTGGCGCTCGGTGTGCTCGTCGCGCCGGTTGTCGGTACGGCGCCGCCGCCGGCGGGCGCTCAGACCGACCCGGCCACGCTCGTCGGCGAAGGTGGATCTGCCTTCGAACCCGTCCTCGAGGCAATGCTGCACGCCGATACTTCGAGCCTTTCGCCCCTCAACCCCGCCTACACCAACGTGAAGCTTGACCCCTCCATCGCGGACTTCGTCGGATCCGCGCCCGGTGTGTTCGACGCGGACTACGTCCTTTCGGAGCGCCCGCTCACCACGACGGAGACGAGTCTGGCCCAGACCAACGGACGCTTCTTCGCCTACGTACCCATTGCTGCCACGCCGGTCGCCATCGCCACCCTGGTTCCGAATTCGTCATACTTGGGAGGGGACACGATCACCTCCTCGAACTTCTGCCAGGGCATGCCTTTCACGTTGACAGATCTGGGCGACATCTACGGGCTCGCCACCCCTCCGGTGCTCAACTGGGGACAATCACCTCTGACGTGCACGACGAGTGGAGGCATGGCCGACCCCATCGCCCCTGCCTTGTGGGCCAATCTCGATCCGACCGTGGAGAACGAGGCCCTCATGACGCTGCTCGACAGCACCACCGCGTCCAAGGCGCTCTTCGACGCCGGGCTCCAGAACGCCGTCAACACCAATCAGGGCTTGACCACCAAAGACACGCCCAGCGAGAGCTGGCCCTATTCCAAGAACGCTATTCCCGGTGGCGACAATCCGCTGATCGAAAAGCTCCTGAACATCAACGCCACGACCAACGCTCCCGACACCAACGCCCACAACTGGCAGCTCGGGGCGACACTTCCGATCTCCTCGGTGTGGACGGGCTCACCTCTGGGCGTGGCGTGGAACATCCCCACCGCAGCCATACAGAATGCACAAGGGTCATTCGTTGCCCCTTCGGCAACCTCCGCAGCGGCGGCCGAGGCCGATGCCGCGCTTGCCAGCACAACTGATCCGACCACCAACAACCTCGTGACCTTCAACGCCAGTCCAACGGATGCCGCCGCATACAACAACTACCTCATGATGCCCGAGTACCTGGTGGTGCCGACGAACACGCTCACAGCCGTCAAGGCGACGAAGCTCAGCCAGCTGATCCGCTTCGTGCTCGGCCCGACGGGGCAAAAGGACATCTCGAATTTCGGTGCCGCCCCCGCTACGGCGGCCATGGTCACCGCAGGGCTCAAGGTCGCGGCGCAGCTGAGTGCGCTCGGCTTGAGCACCGCGGCCGCGAGCACGACAACGATGACAACACCCGGATCTTCGTCATCGACCACTACGGCAGGATCGGCCGCCTTGACTGCGAGCAACACCGCCACCACAACAGGAAACTCCGGAAGTGGTGACGCAGGGGGGTTCGTGCTCGCCAACACTGGTTCGAATCCGTTCCCACTGGTCGGACTGGGCGTGATCCTCGTCGTGTTCGCCGGGTTGGGCAGACGGCGACTGTTGCGCCGGACAGCCATGGCGATGAAACCGGTTCGGGCGTTGTCTGGTCGCTGGGCAGGGACGAGGGACGAGGGACGATGAGCGCGCAAGACGATTCCCGCCAGGAGTGGGCGCCCGCATCTGAGGTCCCACCTTCTGGTCACGAAGCGCAGGGCCAGCCACCGGTGTCACCGCCGCCACCGCCGCCGTCGACCCATGAAGGGCACGCGCCCTCCTCCAACGCTCCCTCCACCTCCACCTCCACCTCCACCTCCACCTCCACCACCTCCACCTCCACCTCCCGGGTACGAGTGGCAGGTGTCGCAGCCGCCGGTGGTGTCGCTCGCACCACCGGTCGCTGCGCAGGTCACTGCGCCCCAGGGATGGACTCCCGAATCCCAAGTGCCTCCTCCTCCTCCTCCTTCTCCTCCCGTGCCGGCCTACGCGTGGGTCCCTGCCACCGCTCCGGCAGCGAACGGAGGAGCCCCCGATGCTCAGGCCCCACCGCGACCTGCACCACCGCCGCCTCCTCCGCCGCCCCCCCCGCCACCACCTCCGACCTACTCGTGGGCCCCTGCCGCCCCCCCGCCGGCAAACGGCTGGGCCCCCGATGCACACACCCAGCCGCCGCCGCCGCCCGCGTTGTTGGCGTCGCCCCCGCCCCCTCCGCCCCCCGCATACGCGTGGGCGCCGGCTCCGGCCGCGCCGGCAACGGAGCAACCGACGCAGGTGATCCCGGTGTCGCCCTCGACCCAAGCGTCCCCGCCGCCGATCGCTCCGGGTGCGGTGGGGGTGCCGGATCCTCTGCCTCCGCTGTATGCGGCTCCACCCCCCGTCCAGGCTCCGGCGCCTCCGGTGCCCGCCTCGCAGCAGGCGACCTTGAAGGCCAGCAACGTCTCGGCGTGGTTCGGCGCTCAGAAGGTGCTGGAGCGCATCTCGTTGGCCATGGAGCCCGGAAAGGTGACGGCCCTCATCGGACCGTCGGGATGTGGCAAGTCGACGTTTCTCCGCATCATGAACAGGATGCACGAGCTCATCCCGAGCGCTGCGCTGTCGGGTTCGGTGGAGCTCGACGGGGTGGACGTGTACGGGCCGGCGCTCAAGGTCACCGAGACCCGCCTCAAGGTCGGCATGGTCTTCCAGAAGCCCAATCCGTTCCCGTCCATGACCATCGCCCAGAACGTGCTGGCAGGGCTCCGCCTCTCCGGCCTCAAGGTCGAGAACCGCGACGCCCTCGTCCAGGAGTGCCTCGAGCGCGCCGGGCTCTGGAGGGAGGCCCGCAACCGGCTCAACGAGGCCGGTGCGTCGTTGTCGGGTGGTCAGCAGCAACGCCTGTGCATCGCACGGGCCCTGGCGGTGCGGCCTCGGGTGCTGCTCATGGACGAACCGTGTTCGGCGCTCGACCCGATCTCCACCGGTGTCATCGAGGAGACGATCAAGGAGCTGTGCCGGGAGGTGACGATCGTCATCGTCACCCACAACATGCAGCAGGCCCAGCGGGTCTCCCATAACTGTGCGCTGTTCCTGCTCGACGGCGAGGGGGAGCCTGGACACATCGTCGAGGCCGGTCCCACCGAGCGGGTGTTCAACGATCCGCACGATCCCCGGACCGCGGACTACGTGCACGGGCGGTTCGGATGAGACCCCCGACACGCGCTGTTGGGGCGATGGTGACCGGCCGCCTGGCCAAGACGCCCGGGGGAAGACCATGACGCAGGTCGTCAGGTTCGAGACTCCCGGCCCGGTCACGTGGCGTACCACGGCGCGCAAGTGGCGACTCGAAGCCCAATCCCGATGGCACCACGCCGCACCGCGGACGCGGACGACCGTCCAGATGACCGTGTTGATCGGCGTGGTCGTTCTCGCCTACAACTACTCGCTCTCCACGCTCATCCAGAACGCCGGCCTCGAGACGCCCCTCGCCTATGTGAGCCTGGTACCGGCGATCGCCCTCGCCCTGGCGGCCGTCCGGGCACGGCCCCTTCGACCGGAGCCGGCGATCCACGACCGGCAGGTGGACTACATCGTCGGGCTTCCTCTCGTGGCAGGGGCCCTGGCGGCCAACCTCCTTCTCCCCGGCAGGTTGTCGGCGATGTTCTGGGTGTGGCGGATCGATCTGCTCACCCTTCCCGTGTTCGTGGCGGGAGCGGTGGCCATCATCTTCGGGGTGCGCGTCCTGTGGCGACAGAAGCTCGCAGTCGGATACCTCTTCCTCGGGTGGCCTTATCCGTATTCGTCGGTGCTGCTGCGCGTGCTCGACGCGTTCACGACGGCGACCCTCTTCGCCATCCGTGAGGTCATCCGGGTCATCCCGGTGGCAAAGTCGGTGGCGTCGCCCGACGGCACATTGTTCGTCGTGACCCACCACGGCCAGTCGTTCCCATTGAGCATCGTCTCGGCGTGCTCCGGTGTGAACAGCGTGGTGGGTTTCCTGCTGATCGGGTCCGCCTTCGCCGCAGTCGTGCGAGGACCCCTGGTGCGAAAGGTGCTCTGGCTCACCGGCGGGATGCTGCTTCTGTGGGCAATCAACCTGGGACGGATCACGTTCATCTTCTGGGCAGGCAAGAACTGGGGCGAGCACGTCGCCATCGGCATCCTGCACCCCTTCGTCGGCCTGGTGACCTTCAGCATCGGCGTCGGTGTGTTGGTCGCGTTGATCAGGCCGCTGGGCATGCATGTCGGGATCGAGCCGAGGCCCGAGGTGCCTCGCCCAGAGAGCAAGACCGCGGCGGCATGGGCGAAATCCAGTCTCGCGGTACCGAAGGTCTATGTCGCCATCATCGTCGTGACGGTGGCGGCGATCGTGCTGGGCATCAGCAACGTCGGTCTCAAGACCTACAACCTCGTGGCCGACGCTTCGGGTCAGCCGAGGCTCGAGGCCTACATCTCCGCCCCCGCGGCCCCGGTAGGTTGGCGAGCTCTTCGCGTGGCGACGTACAACTGGGCGAAGCCGCTCTTCGGCGACTCCTCGATCTGGGACCGGTTCGTGCTGCATGCCACCGAGGGTGGTGACCTTCACACGTCGCTCCCCGTCATCGCCGACGTCATCACGACTCCCGACCTGGCCAGCTTCTCGGCCTACGGCGTGGAGGCGTGCTACCAGTTCCACGGGTACTCGTTGGCCGACGTGGCCAGCGTCAACGTGGGCGGCGGGATCACCGGACAGGCGATGTCCTACACTTCCCAGCAGTACGGAAGCTGGTCGATCGTGTATTGGATCATCCCCGTGAAGCTGGGGACGTCGACGACCTATCAACGGACGGTCCTCTACATCCAGAACAACGGCCACGGAGTCGTCGTCCCTGCCACTTCCGACGCTGCGGGGATCTCCAACGTCGCCGGGTCGTTGAGCCCGTCCGACGTCCAGCTCGTGAGGAACCGCGCCTTCCTGGTCGCCTTCGCCCGTGAGCTCATCGGGGTGGAGACCGGCCACCCGAGCCAGACCGCGCCGACGAAGGCCGTGCAGCCCGACTCGTCGCAGCCCTCGTCGGCGGTGTCCTCGGGGCCCGTGGACCCCGCCGTGTCACTCTCCTCGAATTGAACGGCGATGCGCATCATCTCCTTCCCCGATCGACTCCGGCGGCGGGGGTAGTCGGTGTCCACGGTTGAGGAAATCCGTGTAGAAGCGGCCACCGGGGACGACCGTCGTCGGCCACCCTCGCCGAGTCATTCCGTTCGGGGTCTTTCGGCCATCGCGCCCGGGGACGAACGGCGTGCGCAGATCGTTCGCCTGGCCGGCCGTTTCGTGGACGAGCTGATCCGCGAAGCGATCGATGCCCGGCGGCGGCGCGACCCGTCGGCACCCGTCCCGGTCGTGGACTGGGACGCGCTGTGGGACGTCGGCGCCAATGCGGCCACGGTGGAACAGGCTGTGGGACGGGTGGTGGTCGCGGCAGAGGGTCTCGCCCGTGACATCGCCGGCGGCCCGAGCGCGCCACGTTCGGCTGACCGGCATGGCCCCGCCCAGAGACCGGCTGCCGTGATCCCGGTGGCCGGCCCGGTGCCATTCCCGGCACGGCCCCCCCTGGTCCCCCTCCCACCCCTGGTTCTCCGCCGCCCCGCCCCGGACGCGCCGCCTCCCGCGGCGGTGTCGTCCCGACGCGTTCTTGGGGCAGATCGTCGCCAGCGTCTTGCCTCACTGTTCTCCTGGGTCCGCAACGCCGGCGTCGCCCTGATCCTCTTCGCGGCGTGGCAGTTGTGGGGAACCAGCCTTGCCCAGCACCAGGCGCAGCAGTCGCTGAAACAGGAATTCTCTTCCCACGTGCACCGGGCGCCGCCCGCAGCGACCACCTCCCCCGGCCCGACGCTCGTCTCCGCCGACACCCGACTGCCCGAGCCCGCCGAAGGATCGGTCGTGGCGCGCCTGCAGATCCCGGCCATCGGGGTCGACCAATATGTGGTCGAGGGCACGGCGGAGAAGGACCTGCAGATGGGTCCGGGGCACTACATCGGGACGGCGATGCCCGGCCAGGCCGGCAACGTCGCCATCGCCGGGCACCGCACAACCTACGGGGCACCGTTCAACAACCTCAACAGCATGGCACCGGGTGACGCCGTCGTCCTCACCACGGATTCAGGCGTGGCCCTCGACTACATCGTGACGCAGCCGCCGGCGGCCGTCCCTCCCGGCGATGTGAAGATCCTCAACTCGTTCGGTGACAACCGGCTGACGTTGACTACCTGCAATCCCAGGTACTCGGCCACGCAGCGACTCGTGGTGGTGGCGCTGTTGCGGACCCCGGCCGGGTCGACTGCTGCCACGGCCGCGGCCGGAGCAGCCCGGGCGGGCGGCAAGCCCCACCTTGTGAGCACCGGAGGATCGGTGGGGTGGAACATGTCGTATCTCCCACCGGTGCTCGGGGTGCTCCTCCTCATCGTCCTTCTCGGGCTCGTCAACCGCCGAGCCGCGGCATATTACGGCCGCTTGGGACGGTGGCTCATTCTGGTCCCGATCTGGCTCGCGGCCGCCTATCTCCTCTTCAACCTGCTCTCGAGCTTCGTCCCCTCCACGCTGTAGGGAAAGCGGCTGGGCGAGGCTGATTTGCCCCCATCGATCACCGGTGGCGCTCCTCTATGTCCGCGTCCAGAGCATGGCGCAGTGCGGTGATCTCGCGCAGCAGCTCGTGGTTCACCTCGTCGAAGCTGCCGATGGCTCCCTGGAGCGTGTGCACCGTGTCAAGGGATGAAGGCGCCGACGATTTGGCGGCCTCGCGCACTTGCTGGGCTTCGAATTCGGCGTTCGAGACGATGGCGGCCGCTTCGGCTTCCGCGTCGGCGATGATCCGCCTGGCCTGAACCTGAGCCTCTTCGATCAACCGGGCGACCTCCTGGTGTCCGGCGAGAAGGAGCTCGCCGACCTCTTCCTCGTGTCTTCGGCGCGTCGCGGCCTGATCGACCCAGGCACGCAGGTGCTGCAGAGCCCTTCGGAGTTTGCCGAGCGTGCCCGACGCGTGGTGGAGAACCTCGGCCGCGGTGTCGTGCCCCCGGGCGGGTGATTCCTCAACCGCGTCGACGTGACCATGGGCAGTGTCGGGGGGCGAACCTACCGGAAGGGTTGGGAACGAGCCTTTCGACCCGATGGCATTCGAAGGGGTCGGACGTGACCTCGGCTCGCCGGAGCCCGTCGTGGTCAACTCTGAGGCCACCTCGGGTGAGCACGCAGGGCCCTCCGCAACAACCGCCGCCGTCCGAGCGTCGCCACGCCGACGAGCGCGAGACCTGCCAACCCCACGACGACGAACGGGCCGCCGGTGCCTCCGGACGTCGACCCTCTGAGGATCGTGGCGTCGAGGTCGGCGGGGGTGTCTGTGGCGGCAGCCGAGGCTGGCGTGACCGGAGACGACGCCGGGTGGGCCACTTGTCCGCTGCCGTGATCGACGTTGGTTGCATCGGCGTTGTCGACCGCGCCGCTTCCGTTGCCCGAGCTTGGGGACTGGCCCCAGGAGGGGAGGTGGGTCGCGTCTCCCCCGTAGGCGGCGGAGTCCCCCGAGGTGGAGAGCGAGAACACGTCGCTCGCGCCCTCGTCGATCGAGCACGAGGCCTGACCCGAGGCGTCGGTCGTCGCCACGCACAGGGCACTGCCGGCCCCCGAGAACCACACCGGGGCCCCGGCGAGGGGGACTCCCTCGCTGTTGAGTGTGGCGTTCAACTGGTAGAGCTGGTCCGGACCGATCCGGGTCGGTGCCGCTGCCACCAGCGCCGTCGGGGCCTGGCCCACGCCCACCACCGTGGACACGTCGCTCTCGTCGAAGAGGGGGTCACCCGAATAGGTGGCGTCCACGAGGTGCTGGCCGTCGCTCAGGTACAAGGCCATCACCGCGGTGCCGTTGGAGCTGAGGGGTATGGCATCGCCGACGACCCAACCGTCGACGATGAATTGCACCGTGCCGCCGGCGGGGGCGGGGGAGACGGTGGCCGTGAGACCTTGAGCCGCTGTTCCCACCTCGGGGAGCACCGACACCGTGGTGGACGTCGTCACCGGCGTCGAAGTAGTGGTCGGTGGCGTGGTCGTGGGTGGAGAACTCGTGGGCGGAGAAGTCGTAGGAGGCGTGGTCGTCGGGGGAATGGTCGTGGACGGTGTGGTCGTAGGCGGTTCGGTGGTGGATGTCGTGGCGGGCGGCGGCGCTGTGGTTGTCGGAGTCGTCGTCGGACTCGTGGTGGTGGGTGGCGAAATCGTGGTGGGCGGAGACGTGGTTGGCGGCGTGGTTGTCGGAGGAGGCAGGGTGGCCGTCGAGCCGCCGAAGTCGACCGTGAATGCCGCCTCGGACTGCGGGAATTCCGTGATGTCGGAATCGATCCCACCGGAGCCGCCGTCGTAGCTGAAGTATGCCTGCAGGGCGATGTTGTTGGAGGGGCCGTTGATCAGCGCCGCCATGCCGTTGATGTAGGAGGGATCGTCGGAACCGTTTAGTCCCCATTCGGGGATTGCGGCGGGGTCGCCTTGTGACTGGGCGAAGGCGATCACGGCCTCGACATTGGCTGCGTATCCCGAATAGTCGTACTGGTCGACGCCCACGTAGTTGACATAGGCCGAACCCGGCCAGGTGTCGTTCCACGTGCGCCCCGATGCCTCGTTGCCCGTCCCGCCGTTCGGGTTCCACATGAACCGGAAGGCCTGGCCGGGTACGGCACGCATCGTCGTGACGATGCCACGGAACGTGGAGATGTACTGCGTTGCCGAGAAACTGAGTTGGTTCCAGTTCTGGAACCATCCCTGGATGTCCTGGTTCTGCTCCCACATGATGCGGATGATCGCGTCACTCTGTCCGGCATCGACCAGGGACTGCCCGATACTCGTGGCCTCTGAGCTCGTGAGAGCACCGACGCCCAGCATGAGGGTCATTGAGGTCGAGGGTGGGGTGTACGTGCAATAACAGGAGCCGTCGGCATAGACCGTGTCGATGGTGGGGGTCACGCCGAGCTGCTTGCCGAGCGTGAGAACGTCGGCGGGGGCCTGAGAGCCGACGAAGAGGCCGATGGGGACCGACGATGCGCCGTCGCTTCCCGAGAAGTACGGAACCGTCGTGTCGACGATCGTGGCGAGCGCCGCCATGCCGATGACGAGCAGCACCACGACAAGACCGAACCGGCGCCGCCAGAACTCGGTGAGCGTCATGGACCTGCCGCGGCGGTCGATCATGAGCGGCCTCGGCGCGGAACGCGGAGACGAGCACCCTTCCCTCGAGGGTCATTTCGCCCGGTTGGCGACCCGCACCCTCGTACCGACGCGTCCCACAGGCCGTCCGCGCCCGGCACGACTCCTGCCACCCTCACTGCGTCAGCCCATCTGGCGAGGCGATAACCGAAGGAGACCCTCGACCGTTGGATGTGATATCCGTGCTGCGATTCGTCCGCGATGCTAGCCAGGAGCGGAGCCGGGCATTCCCGTGGGGTCACGCGCGGACGGGTGATTTCGTTACCGGCTGTCCGCACCATGACGGCACGAGCGTCGCATGGTGCGACGGTGCACCGGGATGTGCACGTCCGCTCGTTCGCTCCGCACCTCTGCACCTTATCCTACCATTCCAATAAGATTACTCGGAAGAGGGCCTGATTCCAATCACCAAATTTGGTGAGAGTGGGGGAATAGTGGCTGGTCACGACCTTGCGATCGGGACCCTGTCCCGTGCCTCTGCGGTACGGGCGCAGGCCCTTCGGCAGTCATGCTCCGGGGAAATCCCGACCGAGTCAGGGTATGGCCCGACGGTGAATTCTGTGTGACAGAGAAGCGAACGGCCGGGCAACTTCGGATGAACCGTTGGCGACACGACCTCTGGCGTCACCATGGACCTTCGAAACCGAAGGCGTACCGATGCCGGGGATGGGACCGGAGACCCTAGACAGCCTCGACATCCATCGTGGTAAATTTCAACCCTGACAACTTCTCCAACGTGTGATTCGTTGCCCACTTCCCGGGAGGCCACGATGTCCATTTCCCCTTCCGAACTCGGCCAGGACGGCGGACGCCACCTCGCCGGCTGGACTGCTTCGTCGGGCCTCGATGATCAAGCGTTCGACACCATCGGGCAGACCGTGCGCCACGCCGCCGGCGCGATTGATGGCTTGAAGGACATCCTCGAGCGCCTGCAGAACTCGGTCGCGCTCGCGACCGAGCAACGTCGTAACGACATCGAGATCGGCCGGCTGTTCACGCGAGCTCAGGACTTCGTCGAGGGAGCTGTCAACGAGGGCCATGAGCTCGCGCAACGGATCATCGCCGATGCTGAGTTCGAGGCGGCGCGCATCATTGCCGCGGCAAAAGAAGAAGCCCATCGACTCGTCGAGGAAGGTCGAAATTCGGCAACGCTCCCTTCCGAGGCCGTGCGTGCGCTCCAAGCCACCATCGGCGAATTCGGACGGATGAACGATGCCCTCGTCCAGGAACTGTCGGTCCTCGCTGAGGCCCTGACGAGCCATCGGGATTCGCGAGCCGGTGATCCTCCGTTTGCGCCTTTGAAGGCTCTTTCCCACATGGATTCCGAGGGCCTTTCTTCGTCTCCGCCCATGGAGGCTCGCCCTCGGGTCACCGAGAGTCAGCAGGACGGGGGGAGTATGGACGAGACCCCGCTGTCATCGTCTACGGGATATTGGGATGCGATACGCACGAGCAGGCAGGCACCGGGCCCCCGGATGGGCCGGCACAGTGCGCCCGGTTCCCGGTGGCGGACGCGGTGATGCCGTAGCGGTTGTGGCCCTTACCGGTGATCTGGGGGCGGAGGGGGAGTTGCCGGCCCATCGTCTGCACCGTGTAGTTGTCCGAACCGTCGTTGACGACGACGGTTGCGCAAGATCGCTATGGCGAAGACCACAAGGGCAATGACGGGGATCAGCAACACCGAGGGCACCTCGGGTAAGACGTTCGCCGGCTGGGCATCTGCAGGCAGGGCGTTGTCCTGGTTCCGCTGGTTCGAGCTGCCGGCCTGGGGCCCCGGGATCGGTCCCTGACCCTCACCGGTGGGAGCAGAGGTGGGGGACGGGTCTGGCACGGAGCTCGGCCCGGCCTCGACGCCGCCTGTCGCGGCTCCGTTGGCACCGCCCACAGCGGGTGGATGCGCGTGATTCGAGGTGTGCGACGTGGGAGGGGACGTGCGCAGGAGGGCCCACGCCCCGACGCCGCCCACTGCCAGGACCGCGGCGCATACCGGGGCCAGGATCCTTCGCATCCCAAGGAGTCGGACAAGCTTCACACGCACAACCCAGTTCGCCCATAGATTTAGTAAATCGCCGAATTACTTCAAATAGTGGCCGCTTGGCGTCTTTTCGTCAACACGCGGCCTGGGGTCGGGTCCTGGTGTGAACTGACCAATGGGGTGTCTCGCTCCCGGCCTGAGGCTCCGAGCTGAGCGCGTACTGAGCGGCCGCTTTCACCGGGTATCCGTGGCGGGCGACCGATCAGCGGGCCCTGGTCCTCGACTCCGCCGCTCGACCGATCGTGCGGCCTTCGAAACGGCGATTGAGGGAAGCGTTTTCCTCAAAGTGTGACGCGTCGTTCGCGCAGTGTTTACCTGTGACCGGTACCGTCGGTGGCGGCATGAACGCGCAGACCGAACCTTCCACGAGCGGTTGGTGCCGTTTGGCCCGAGCATTCTGGGCCGCCTCTTTTCGCTGAGAAAGGCGAAGGCTGACATGACGCGGGGAGAACCAGGGGGCCGACCCCCTGCGGGGACGAGTCGGCCTCTGGCGCGTCCGGGCCAGACAACCATCCTTGTCGTGGAGGACGAGCAATCGTACCAAGAGGCCTTGTTTGCGGGTCTCTCACGGGAGGGGTTTCACGTCGAGCTCGCATCGGACGGAGTCGACGCGCTCAAAAGGTTCGTCGAGCATCGTCCCGATCTGGTCGTCCTGGACCTGCTCTTGCCGAGCATGTCGGGGATCGAGGTATGCCGCAGGATGCGTGCCGTCGCGCCGGTGCCGATCATCATCGTCTCGGCGCTCGACACTGAGTCAGACATCGTCCGGGGGCTTGAATTGGGCGCCGAGGATTACATTGCCAAGCCCTATCGCCTGCGGGAGCTGATTGCTCGGATCCGCTCGGTCCTCCGACGGGTGTCACCTCCCTCACAGGTGGCACCCGTCGTCGGATCGAATGAGGTTGCGCGCGCCGATGTCGTCGTTGCCGGCCCGTTCGAGGTGAACTTCGCCCGCCGTGTCGTCACCGCCTGCGGGTCGACCATCCATCTGTCTCGTCGGGAGTTCGACCTCTTGGCGTTGTTGCTGTCTCCGCCGGGCCAGGTGAGAACCCGAGAGGAATTGATCGACAAGCTGTGGTCAGGTCGAGACCTTTCCGACACCCGCACACTCGACACGCATGTCCGGAGACTGCGCGTGAAGCTGGAACCCGACCCGGGAACCCCCCAGTATCTGGTCACCGTACGAGGTGTGGGATTCCGTTTCGAGCCTTAGACCTGCCCCCACCTGCGGGAATGGGTCCGCGATCAACGCCTATGAGTCGCCCTGCGTCTTTCGGAGCCGTCGCCAGAGCATCGAGGCGACTCCGACAACGCCACCCAACGTGGCGATGGTCTTGGCGTTGTCATGTTGGCGGCCGGAATGCACGCTACGTCCGCCAACATTTGGCGCGGCGGGTCGCGTCGGCACCTGAGGAGTCGACGGGGACGTCGACGGTGCTGTGGCCAGAGATTGAGGGGGTGCCGACGCTCGCGCTGGTCCGGGCGGGGGTGGTGGTTGCAGTGGTGCCGGCAGAGGAGGTTGTGGCGGGCTCGGTGAGGGCGCCTGGGCGGGAGGCCCGTCCTCGATCGCGTCTGGCAAGTACTTGTTGAGCGCCGAAGCGACCGTGCGCAGGCCTTCGAGCTCTTCGCCGATCATGTCGGCCACGGGCGCGGCGACGATCTCCAACGCCTCTTGCTCCTCGGTCGGTAGCGGCGTGCCGAGATCTTCACCGCCATGGGACGGGGAGGGGGAGTCGACCGGCTCGGCGGCGTCCTCGGTCTCCACCTCGGCGGGCTCCTCGACATCTCCCTCGGTGGGGGCCGGGGAATCCGGAGGCTCGTCGTCGTCCACTTCGGAGGAGGCGGGGTTCGACGGCTCTGGCTGCGGACCGTTGGACAGCGCAGGCGAAGAGTCGACCGGCTCGGTGGCCTCCTCGGCCTCCACCTCGGTGGGGGCCGCAGCGACCGTGCGCAGGCCTTCGAGCTCTTCGCCGATCGTGTCGGCCACGGTCGCGGCGACGATCTCCAACGCCTCTTGCTCTTCGGTTGGTAGCGGCGTACCGAGAGCTTCACCGTCATGGGGCGTGGAGAGGGAGTCGACCGGCTCGGCGTCGTCCTCGGGCTCCCCTTCGGCGGGTACCGGGGAATCCGGAGGTTCGTCGCTCGACACTTCGGAGGAGGCGGGGCGCGAGGCGTGGGGCTGCGGACCGTTGGACGGGGCGGGCGTGGAGAGGGAGTCGACCGGCTCGGCGCCGCCCTCGGGCTCCACCTCGGTGGGTGCCGCAGCGACCGTTCGCAGGCTTTCGAGTTCTTCGACAATCCTGTCGGCCACGAGCGCGGCGACGATCTCCAACGCCTCTTGCTCTTCGGTTGGGGGCAGCGTGCCGAGATCTTCACCGCCATGGGGCGGCGTGAGGGAGTCGACCGGCTCGGCGCCGTCCTCGGGCTCCACCTCGGTGGGTGCCGGAGGCGAAGGAGGAGTTTGCTCGTCTGCTTCAGAAGGCGTCGGTTCGGACGCATCTTCGGTTGGTGCATCCGTAGGGACCGGGTCGTAGCGCTCCGTGGCACCGTCCCGGACCAGCGATGTCGGATTACCTAGAAAGAAGCGCCTGAGCTCGAAATGCCCATAAGGATCGGGTCGCCAGTCCGCATAGAACGCGGGCGCAGTTGGCGCGGTGCCTCCGGTCTCTTCGTCCTCTGTCGTGGTGGACGTCGCTGATTCAGGAGCTGGACTCTGCGGCGCGGTCGGTGGCTCCTCCGACACCTCGGCGGCTTCCCGCTTCACCTCCTCGGGCCCGGGAGGAACCGCCGGTGTTTCCGTTGCTTCGGGAGCTGGCGACGGGGGGTGCGATCCGGCGGGTAGGAACCGGTGGCGTCGCAGGAAGACCTCGATTGCCCCGCCCATGAAGAGTGCGAGGAGCAACCCGAGGATCAGGATCAGGAACGGCGCCGATGAGGCGAACGTCCCGATGAGTGGGCTACGGGCGCTGGCCACCAGGGTCCAGTCGGTATTGCCGACTTGAACGGGCGCGTTGGCCACGGGCCCGGGCCAGCCGAGCTCGCTGCTCGTGGCGGCGACGAGGTTGGACCGCGCGGGGTGGTCGGAGCCGTACAGGGCCACCTGCAGGTCGGAGAACGCCCGACTGGGTGCCACCGAGGTCGCCGTGAACGGATTCACAGTGAATTGGAGGAAGATGGCGTTCCCTCTCGGGACCAGAGGTGGGCCCACCGCGAACGTGGCCGTGCTCTGATCGCCCTCGCTCACGACCTGTCCGGTGTCGACCGCGGCGCCACCGGGGCGCGTCGCCGTGACGGCTGCAACGCTGAGGACCTGGTCGACGTGAAAGGCGTTCCCCACGGCAGCAAAGACCACATAACGATCCAGGAACACCTTGGTCAGCGCCACCGACAACGGGCTGTGGACCAGCGCCTGGGCCTGCACGGTGAAGGCCTGGGCCGAGGCGTTGGAGATCGTCGTCGTCTTGGCCAGCGTGTCGAGCACCGACGTCACGTTCGAAAACGACGACGACGCCACGGCGGCCGCTTGCGTGGTCTCGTTCTGGAGGAGTGAGCTCTCGCGCTGATCGTTGGCGTGCGTTGCGAGGAAGAACGCGACGAGGAACACCACCGCCACGACGATGGTGGTTCGATAAGAAACAGGTGAAATGCGATAACCGCGGGCGGCCGTCATCGACGTGTGCGGGTCCCTTTGACCGGTTCCGGCTTCAATGCCACATAAAGGCATCGGCGCCGATTTGTACAGGCTTGATTGACCGCCACTGAGGGTGGTCGAGGCGCGTCCGGTCACCTGTGTCTGTCACGTTGGGCGATGTTCTGGCGCCCACCGAGGGTGCGGGGACGACCTGCGGGACGGCGGAACTGCGGGTCAGCCGGCTCCGGATCCGACTACCGCAAGTGCGTGGCCCAGAGCACGATGACGGTGATGCCCAGCGAGCCCAGGAGCACAAATGCCACGTATCTGGGGTAGTGCTTGTCACCGAAGCGAGAGGGCCGCAGGATCGAGAAGACCGGGATGACGAGGCGGTCCACCCAATTCTCGCCCGCCCGCAGATCGCGGCCCCGGTCGTAGCCCTGTGAACCACCCCAGCTCCGTTCGAAGTCCACACCTCGGAAGACGCGCTGTGGGACCTCGTCTTCGTGAGTAAGCGTGGCCGGCGGAGGGTCGGTCACCAGGACAGGGAACGAAGGCGGAGGATCGGTGCTCTCGTGATCGCCGTCTCTGACCAGACTGGTGGGCTGACCGTTCGAGAAGTACCTCGCCTGGTGCCGTAACCAGGGATCGACATACCACCCTTGAAGCTCCGCCACAGTCCCTCCAGGTGTACCTACCCCGAACAACATTGTGGCATTTTCCCCTACGGGTATGAAGAGTCGGGGAGCCCGTGCCGATCGTGGAGATGAGCCCATGTCCCCCGTGGTGCGTCGGCGGAGAGCGAGACGATGACCGACTATCTCATCACCTGCGTCAACCGGTCAGGTACCGATCCTGAGCACAGGCACATCACCGAGGTGGGGATCCGACCCCGGACCGGAGGTTCCGGCCGGGTGGTTCCGGTCAAACTGGTCCGCCAACAGATCAAACTCGGCGTCCACCACTACTTCTCCGTCGACGCCGCCGGACACCGGGTCCCCGTGAGACGCTACAAGTGTGCGTGCGGGCGCAAGACGATCCGGACGTATCCTGACGACCTCTGTGACAACAACCTCTCGGTGAAAAAGCCTTGCGCGTCACCTTGAATTTGCCGCGAGCTGTGAAGAATCGTTCCCATTGTTCGCGATTCTGTCACCCAGGGTAGGTCGTACGCTGCCGAGTGGCGTTGTCTGCACGGCTCGTGTGGAATATCGTCCGTGGCCAAGACCGATGCCCGCCGGCGCAAGGTCCCCTCGTCGACCAGCGCACGGATCATCGCCGTCCTCGCTCTCACGTGCGTTTGCGCGCCTGTTCTCGCCGCCGGTACGGCCGGCGCCGCGTCGTCGATGGTCCGTCTCGGTCGCCTCGCTCCGCCGGCACCGCCACTGGGCGCGGCACGGATCGGGCCTGTTCCGGCATCCCAGTCGATCGGCCTCGAATTCGTACTGGCGCCCTCCCATCCGGCGAAGCTCACGTCGTTGTCACACTCGCTCTACGACGCCGGTTCACCGCAATACCACCGCTGGCTGAAGCCGGGGCAGTTCGTGCAGCGATTCGGCCCTGCGCCCGCAACGGTGTCGCAGGTCCGGGCGTGGCTCGCCAGCGTGGGACTCCGTTCCACCTACACAGCAGGATTCGCATTACGCGTGTCGGAGCCGGCCAGAGCCGTCGAATCCGCCCTGGGTCTGTCCTTCGACGATTACCGGCTGGCCCGGGGACAGCAGGTCCACCTGGCCGGACGTGCCCCTCTTCTCCCCGCCTCGCTGTCGGGCAGCGTCGTCTCGGTCCTCGGGCTCGACGACGCTCCTCGACTGACTTCGCACCTCGTGCAACGCCCCTCGGCACAAGGAGCTCGCCTTCTCCCTCACGACGAGGGCCTGTCACCTTGTGCCGCCGCCACCGACCAGGCGGGACCGAACGTGTACACGCCGGACCAGGTGGGTGCTGCCTACGGCGTCGCCAGCCTGACAGGTGGGGGTCAGAACGGGGCGGGCCAGGAGGTCGCCGTCTACGAGCTGGGCCAGCACCTCCCATCGGACGTCAGTGCGTATGAGAGCTGTTTCGGTTTGCACAACCTGGTGAGCACGGTCGCCGTCGACGGTGGAGGGACCGCCGGGGTGGAGGGGACGGCCGAGGCGGACGCCGACATCGAGCAGGTGGCCACCCAGGCGCCGGGTGCATCGATCGTGTCGTACGAGGGGCCCAATACCCTCATGGGGAACGTCGACACGTGGCGGCGCATCGTGTCGGACGACACGGCCGGCGTCGTCTCGACCAGCTACGGGCTCTGCGAGCCCGACAGCGTCGCCGACGGATTCGTGACGGCGGAGGACATGCTGTTCGAGCAGGCAGCGATGCAGGGGCAGACGATCGTCGCCGCGTCGGGGGACTCGGGCTCCGAGGACTGCTACGCCCCGTCGGGGGAGACCGACACCTCGCTTCAGGTCGACTTCCCCGCCTCGGACCCGTCGGTGACTGCGGTCGGTGGGACCGCTCTTGTGCTCCCTGGTGACGGGCAGAGCCCGTGGAACGACTGCGAGGGAGCTACCGGGACCGCCTGCGCCAACACTTCGGGTATGGGTGCGGGCGGGGGAGGGGTGTCGAGCATCTCGGTCCGTCCCGGCTGGCAGCCCGCCGGATGGGCATCGTCCACGCCGGGGAATTCCTGTGGCACGAATTGCCGACCGGTGCCCGACGTCTCCGCCAATGCCGGCACTCCCGAGGTCTTCTACGTCGAAGGAGGATGGGGCGGGTACGTGGGGACGAGTATCGCGGCCCCCTTGGTCGGCGGCATCGTCGCCGACACCACCGACGGGTGCTCCGGGGGGCGCGAGGGGATCATCTCGCAGGCGCTGTACGAGATGGCGGGAGAGGGGCTCTACGGCACCGTCCTCACCGACGTGGCGAGTGGGGACAACGACTTCACGCGCTCCAACTCCGGCCAATTCACCGCGGGTGCAGGCTATGACCCGGCGACAGGCCTGGGGACACCGATCGCGGGGGGATGGTCCTGTCCACAGGTGACGTCGGTTTCCCCCGCGCAAGCCCCACCCGGTACTCAGGTCACCATCGGCGGGTTCGCGCTGGACAAGGCCACCGTGTCGTTCGGGGGGGTCCCCGCGCAGGTGGTGAGCAGTACTTCCACCTCCGCCACGGTCGTCGTCCCGGCCGGAACCGGCGCGGTTTCGGTCGGTGCCTCGAGCCCCGTCGGGGCCGGGGTATCGACCGTCGCGTTCACCTTTCCGCCCTCGCCTCCGGCCCACGGGTCCGATTCGGGGTACGACCTCGTAGGGCAGGACGGCGGGGTCTTCGTGTTCCCGACCACCCAGTCGGGGGGATTCTTCGGCTCACTTCCGGGACTCGGGGTCCACGTCGACGACATCACCGGAATGGTGCCCTCGCCTGACGACCGTGGCTATTTCCTCGTGGGCCAGGACGGAGGGGTGTTCTCCTTCGGCGACGCACCGTTCCTCGGTTCGCTTCCGGGCCTTCACGTCGCGGTCGACGACATCCGAGGCATCGTTCCGACACGCGACAACCGGGGATACTTCCTGGTGGGCCGTGACGGTGGCGTCTTCGCGTTCGGCGATGCACCATTCCTAGGTTCGCTCCCCGGAGAAGGGATCCACATCGCCGATGTGACCGGGATCGCTGCCACTCCATCGGACCAGGGATACTGGGTGGTGGCCGGCAACGGGACGGTCTACTCCTTCGGGAATGCGCCCAACTTGGGCTCGGCCACCGGAACCCCCTCGCCGGTATCAGGGATCGCGTCGACCCCCGACGGCGGCGGGTACTGGATCGTTTCGCAGAACGGGTCGGTCTACGGGTTCGGCGACGCCGGATACTTCCTGTCCCTGCCCGCCATCGGCGTGAGCCCCACCAGCCCCGTGATCGGCCTCGTTCCCACGGCCGACGACAAGGGCTACTGGTTGATCGGGTCGGATGGAGGGATCTTCGCCTTCGGCGACGCCCCCTTCGTTGGGTCTCTCCCCGGCCTCGGCATTCACATCAAAGACATCGTGGGAGCGGTGCCGGCAACCTTGTGAGCCCTCACGGGGCGACCGTCGTGGTGGTCGGGCTCTCTCCGGTGATCACGGCCTGGATCTTCTGGCGCGGCTTCGCCGGCAGTGTCGAGGAGCACGCCTCGAACACGGTCTGCTGCCCGGCATTCGGCAAGGCTGCGAAGGCCGCTCGCACCTCCCTCGCCGTGGCCCTCTCAAGGATGGTCATGCCGTGGGCGGTCAAGCAGTTGACGACCGCGGCGAGCTCGGCGCTGCGTGTTGCGCCGGCGATGGTTGTGACCGTCGACGGCGCTTTCGACGTGGTGGTCACCGCTGCGTGTTGCGCGGCACCCCCGCAGTCGGCGGTGGCCACTGCCATCCCAATGCCGAGGCTCGTGGCGAGCAACCGGGATCGGGCGAGGTGGCGGTCGGGAGTCACGATCCTCCTGGAGGCAGCGATGCAGCGTCTGGGCGGGCGAGGCTGTGCCATCGGTCATGCACTGCCTAGCCGTCGGTGTCGGGCGCATTCGCGGCGGCGGGAAGCTGCGACGGCTTCGGCGTGCCGGTGAGCGTGGTCCTGGGGTGGACCGGGAGCACGACGGGGGACCGTGGACGCTGGTCGAAGTTGAACTCGCTTATGAGGTTGCCGAGGATCTTCTCGTCCTCGCGGACGTCGGGCCTCGGGTCGGGCCGACCGTCTGTCGCGGGGTTGAGGCGCTGACCGTTGAGGAAGTCGTCTTCGATGAACTTGTCGTAGGCGTCGAAACTGAGAGTCTGGTGATCGACGTACCCCCGCTTGGCATAGGGGCTGATCACGATGCCCGGCACCCGTAACCCGTAGCCGTTCTCATCGACCGTGGGCGGCACGACCCCGTCGTAGAAGCCCCCCCAGTCGTCCCAGGCCAGGAAGATCGCGGTGGAGTTCCAGTCCGGGCTCCTCATCACCGCATTGATCAGGCTCGTCACATAACTCTGGCCGTAGCTCACCGGGGCGGGGGGATGCTCGCTCACCGCTCCTGACGGCACCACCCACGACACGGAAGGAAGCGTGCCCTTCTTGGCGGCGGCAAAAAAATGATCGACCGACTTGATGTTCCGCAGCTGATGATCTGCCTGGACCGTGTCGAACCACGGCAACGGGTTCCAGATGCCCGGAGTGTTCGAGTTCTGCTGGACGGGTGCACAGGTCTCGGCGGCGGGGTTCTCGCAGTCGGGTTCGGTCCCGGTGACCACGTAGTAACCCCAGCTCACATGGGACTTGTGGAGGAGGTAAGTCAGATCCGTCCAGGCGTAGATGGGCTGACCGTTTACAGTCCTCTTGTTTGCGTGCTTCGGATTGCCGCCACCGGTCTTCGGACCGGCTTCTCCGCCGTAATAGGCCGGCGCGTTCGGAGGTCTCTCAGCGGGTTTCGTCTGCAGGGCGTTCACACAGCTTGCCGGATTGTCGTCCTCGGTACAGTACGCCGACCACTCGGACACCAAGAACAAGTGCGCAGGCAGGCTCCACGATGCGTTGGGTTCGAACATGTGGTCCTGGAGGACGAAGTCTTTGGCGTAGGTCCAGTAGTTCGGAATGTCGCTTTCCGTGTGGTATCCCATGACGTCCGGCTTGGCGGAATTCGTACATGCCGGGTCAGTGGGATCCAGGCACCCTTTTCGACCGGACTCGGCTTGCCCGATGAACCCGTCCATCTTCCCGTTGTTGATGTCTGCCGTCGCATTGGCCTCTGAGTGAGGTCCACCCCCGTTCACATCGGCATGGTCGACATACGGAGCCACGCATGCTCCCGTCGCCGGGTCGTTCACGCAGACCGTCGGCTTGCCGTTCTTCATCGGGATGCCGTCTGCTCCCGGGAAGGCACCGAAGTAGGAGTCGAATGACCGGTTCTCCTGCATGATGACGATCACGTGCTTGATCTTGTGGATACCCGCCGGTACGACGTAGCTGCCCGTCGGTCCTCCCGGCACCCGTTCCACCCGTGTCACCGCGCTGCACGAGCTGGCGATCAGCGCCACGACGACGATGGCGGCAAGGCTCAGGGACCATCTTGGCGTGATCATGTGCACGGTTCGATCGCGCATCCGAGACGCATCCCCTCAATATGGCAACCACGGTCTAGAATGTCAACCATGGTTGGCAATCAGAGGCGCCCGTCCAAGAGGAGCCGGAGTAGCCCGCGCCAGGAGTCCGGAGCGCGTGACACGGGCCCTCGGCACCGACACCTCGGTCTCGGGGCCGCGTTGCGTCGCGCCTGGATCGGTTATCAGCATCGGTTGGACGAGGCGATGGCAGCTGAGGGATTCGAGGACCGGCGTTTTCCCGATGGACGCGTGCTCCGCCTGTGCTCAGCTCCTGAGGGGACCACGATCTCGGGGATCGGCCGGGAGCTGGGGATGACTCGCCAAGGTGCCGGCAAGATTGTGGCCAACCTTCGAGATCGGGGCTACGTGGAGGTCCGTGCCTCGGCGACCAGCGGTAGGGAGAAAGACGTGACCCTCACCCAGAGGGCTGTCGACTATCTGGCCGCTCAGAGAAGGGCGGCTCGAAGAATCGAGCGGCAGGTGCAAGACGATCTCGGGCCCGAGGGTGTCGCCAGCCTCTTCCATCTGCTCGGAGCGCTAGGTGGAGGCGAGGACGAGCGTATGAGGGACTATCTGCGACGGATGAGGAATCCCGGTGGCCCGGATTCCCTCGAGGGTTGACGGCGGGTAGGACCGAGGCCGAAATGGCGTCCACCACGACGTTGGCGAACGCATCATCGTCACGCCGATCACGGTGCACCATGATTCCGTTGCATGGACGACCTGCACAGCGAACGGCCGAGTCCGAATCGCCCTCGTCTTCAGGGTTTCGTCCACGACTCCGTCGCCAGCCTGGCTAACCGGCCAGCCCGATGATCCCGGCGAGCATCTGCTCCAGCGCGGCCTGATCCGGTCCGACAAACGGGGGAGCGTCGGGGACCGCTGCAAGCGCATCCAATAGCCGCTCCATCGACGAACCCCGTGCGGCCGGGAGATGGCTGCTCAGAATCATGGTGGGTTCTAGCCCGCGGATGCGATCCAGTTCCGAGGCGAACACCGCCCGGTCCACCTTGTGCAGCCACGAAGAGTCCACCGTCGCCCAGAAGACCTGACCCTTACGCAGCGCCTCATCGGACAAGTCCTCGGCGCATTCCGGCACCTCGTCCAAAAGGCCGCCGAAGCAGTCCGAGCTGAAGAAGATGCCCGAACGCTCGTCCCGCAGGCCCGTTGTGATCGGGTTGTCGAATGCGGGAGGCCGCACCGCGGTCAGGATTCGATCGCCCACATCGACGGTCTGCCCCGGGTTGACCAGGTACACCCGGTCCATGGGCAGAGGTGCGGCCAGGCTCATGATCCCCACTCCGAGGAAGCTGGTGATCACCCGCAGCCGTTCGTTCTCGTCGAGCAGGCGGTGCAGCGAGCCGATGTGGTCGAAGTCGGTGTGGGTCAGCCAGATCCAGCGAAGGTCTGCCGGATCGATAACCGTCCGCAGTGCAGCCATGAACTCCTCGCTTTCCCTGACGGCGCCAGTGTCGACGAGCACCGGCTCGGCGGCGTGGATCACAAACGCGTTGATGGCGAGGTTGCCGAAGCTGGTGATGGTGGCGGTCGACGTCACGACGTCGACATCGGGTGCGGCCTTGTACGTGTACATCATCGGGAGCTCCTCAGGTCTCGAAGGGAAGGGTGTGGCTAGCGTGCCGACGGCGTCGCCTCGGCGGCGCCCTTCAGCCGCTCGAGCGTGTGCCGCATGGCCTCGCGCAACTCGCGGGCGCGGTTGGTCGGGACGTCGACGATGCGTGCCCACGTCGGTATCCACCGAACCGTGTAGGACTCGGTGACCCGGGTGCCCCCCTCCACGGGCTCCAGGCGGTACCGCCACTGGGTCGACTCCCGGCCGCCCTCTTCGGTCACGAAGGCGAACTCACGGCCAGGGTCGGCGGTGAGCACGCGGCCCCGGCGCGACCACTTCATGAGGCCGCGGGGGCCGCCTTGGTTGTGGCCAATGAACATGGCGCCCTCGGCCGGTCCGGTCGACCCGGCGAGCCACTCCACCTGCCGGCACTCGGGGCTCCAGTCCCCCATGCGAGGCAGGTCCGCCACCAGTTGATAGATCCGCTCCGCCGGCGCCTCGATCACGACGGACTGCGAGTCCTGCCGCAACCACCATCGGCTGCTCCGGTAGGAGCTCGGGATCTCGGTCATGTCCTCTCTTGCCTCCGTTGTTGTCATCTGTGCACCTCCTCGGCTCTCGGGCAAGCTAATAGCAATAGCGATAGCTGTCAAGCCGACGTTAAGCTATGCTTAGTTCCAATGACACCTACCGAGGGGACGGCACAGACGGAAGCGGCCGCGGACCGTCCGGCGCGGCCGAACCGCCGGGCCCGTCGCCGGCAGGAGACGATCCGCGAGATCCTCGACATCGCCCGAGACGTCATGACCGAGGAAGGGGTCAACGGCCTCAGCCTTGCCGAGGTGGCGCGGCGCCTGGGCGTCCAGCCACCGTCGCTCTACAAGTACTTCCCGTCGCTCATGGCGATCTATGACGCGCTGTTCCTCGAGGGACAGCGCCAGAACCTCGAGGCGATGCGCGGCGGCATGCAGGGGGCCGAGTCCGGGCTTGACGCGCTCATCGCAGGCCTCGAGGCGAGCGGCCGGTGGTGTCTGGCCAACCGCGCGGTCGCCGAGTTGCTCTTCTGGCGTCCCGTCCCGAGCTTCCATCCCTCGCCGGAGGCATTCGCCGTCAGCATGGAGATGGTGGAGCTCCAGCGCGGCGCCCTCACCGACGCCGTGGCCAAGGGCCAGCTCGGCCCGGCGGCCAACGAAGAGGGCGCCATCTACCTCGTGTCGACGATCATCGTCGGCGTGCTCAGCCAGACATTCGCCAACGAGCCTGACCTTCCCTGGGGCGAGGGCCGTTTCACCCCGACGTTCGCCACGCTGATGCGCCTCTTGCCCGCCGCCTTCCCACTCCACGAATAAGAGGGAACAAGCGCGGGTCGGCGGCGCCGCTACGCCCCGGCGTCGAGGATCAGACGACACACGTTGGTCATACCGCAGGGAAGCTTCTCGCTCGGTGATTGCTGCTGTTGACCGATCGAGAATCATTCCTGCCGGGTCCGGGGCGGTCTTGCAGTGTCCTTCCGCCCACCTCCCGACCGAGCCGATCACCCGTGTCGGTGTGGGCAGGGAGGGCATTCAGATCGTGCGAACATGCCCAGTTCGCGCGTCGTGCGGAAACACGTTTGCCGCGTCGACGGGAGCGATCACCACGGAGCTCATGGCTCGAATGGACCACGCCAGTCCGCGAGCCGCGCTCATGTACCAGCACGACACTGCCGAACGTGATGGCGCCATCGCCGAGGCGTTGAGCGAGCTCGCTGGCCGAAGAGCGCGCTCCGACGGCCCGCGTCACGAGGTTGCCCAACGCGGTCGGAGGGACACGAAACCGGCTTTCGCGCTGAAAAGATCGCGCACGGATCGCGCACGCCGGAGAGCTATCCACATGGCCGGACAAGTCGATACCGACTCTGACCAGGGAAAACGGGGGAGGGGAGCGGGCGACGGGAATCGAACCCGCATGACCAGCTTGGAAGGCTGGGACTCTGCCATTGAGCTACGCCCGCGGACCGCTCGAGGTTATCCGCTGTGCGAAGAGGATGACGTGCCGTCACAGGCTTTGCTCCACCGCGAGCTCGACGAATTGCCGGGCTGCGGGCGTGAGGGGCCCGTCCCTGTGGACCAGGGCGACGGCTCGAGACACTCTGGGCCGAGGTTCCACGACGACGCAGCCCAGGGCATGGGCGACCTCGGCGAGGGGGCGTGGGAGCAAACCGGCACCGGCACCGGCCACGATGAGGGGCAGGAGAGCCTCGCGTTGCGCGGCCTCCACGACGACTGTCGCCGTCGCAGCCGACCCCTCCAGAGCGTGGTCGAGCAATCGCCTTGTCGAGCTTCCCGGTGGCGTCGCCACCAGAGGATGCTTGGCGAAGTCCCGCATCCGAAAGGGGCTTGGGACGATGCTCCCCGGCGGGAGGACGGCCAGGAATTCCTGGCTCGAAAGAGCCACCGTAACGAGCCCCTGAGCGTCCACCTGCTCGACGAGACCTACCTCTGACTCCCCTGAGCGGACGAAGTCGAGAAGGTCGTCAGTCCCCTCCGGGTCCGAAAGTCGGATCGACACACGGGGGTATGTGGCCCTGAAGGCTCCGACCAGCGGTGCCAGGGGTGCCACGGCCAGGGTCGGCAGGCAGGTGAGGTCGAGCCGCCCGGCCCCGAGGCCCGCGATTTCTTGGACGGCGAGCCGACCGATCTCCAGGTCGTGGCGGGCTTGCCGGACAGGGAGCACGAGCGCTTGACCGGCGGGGGTCAACGAGACGGTGCGACCGAGGCGATGAAAGAGAGCCGTGCCGAGGTCGTCTTCGAGCTCCCGGATCGCCTGGGACACCGCCGGTTGGGACATGCCGAGGGCGTCCCCGGCGGCGGTGAAGCCCCCTTCGTCCACCACCGACAGGAAGATGGCCAACCGGCGGCTATCCATATGGGACTGCTTATGCATTAGGGAAAATCTACCTCTTTGCCTTCTGATAAGCGGGCAAGCAGGCTCGAGTCGTGAGCTCGACCATGGCGAGGGGGATCCGGACTCGACGGCCCCGCTGGTTGGTGGAGCCCGCGCGGCCGGAGTGGCTCCGGGCGCGGCCCAACGCGCACATCTTCGTGCTTGCGACTGTGTGCGTCGGCGCCTTCATGGGACAGCTCGACGCCAGCATCGTGACGGTGGCGTTCCCGACTCTGCAGCGTGTGTTCCACGCCAGCGTGGCCTCGGTCACCTGGGTGGGGCTCAGCTACCTCATCGTCCTGGTGGCCGGGGTGACGGCCGTAGGGCGTCTGGCCGACATGGTCGGACGGAAGCTGCTCTACGCCTACGGCTTCGTCGTCTTCATAGTCGGTTCCGCGCTGTGCGCGCTGGCACCGACCCTCGTGACCCTCGATGCCTTCCGAGTGTTCCAGGCGGCTGGTGCAGCCATGCTCCAGGCCAACAGCGTCGCCATCATCTACCTGGTCATGCCCAGGGAGCACCTGGGCCGGGGCATCGGCATCCAAGGTGCTGCCCAGGCGCTGGGGCTCGCCCTCGGCCCGAGTGTGGGCGGCCTGCTGCTCGCGGCCGGTGGCTGGCGGTTGATCTTCTTTGTCAACGTCCCGGTCGGCATCCTCGGCACGATTGCCGCATGGGTCTTTCTGCCCCGAAGCCGAGATCTCCAGGTCCGCACCCCCTATGATTGGGCGGGCCTGGCGCTGTTCGTGCCCATCGTGGTCTGCGCGCTCGTCGCCATCTCCTTTGGCGGCCACTGGGGCTGGACGTCCTTGCCGGTAGTCGGGCTTGTCGTCACGGCAACGTGTACCGCAGCACTCTTCATCGCTCGCGAACGCCGGGCCACGGCACCGATGCTGGATCTTTCGTTGTTCCGACGGGCACCCTTCACGATCGGTGCGGCCAGCGGCCTCCTTTCTTTCGTGGTGCTGTTCGGGACGATGTTTGCCGTGCCGTTCTTCTTGGAGCGCGGTCGGGGATTGGGCGCCGGTCACGCCGGCCTCGTGCTCACCGTTGTGCCACTGGCCCTCGGGTGCGTGGCACCTGTAGCCGGCAAGCTGGCCGAGCGCACCGGGGGACGCCCGTTCACGGTGTCGGGGATGGTCCTTTGCTCCGCCATGCTCGCCCTCGTCGGTACCAGCCAGCCTTCGGGATGGCTCCTCGCCGGCGAGCTCAGCCTCGTCGGAGTGGGGCTGGGACTCTTCATCTCACCGAACAACGCCGTCATCATGAGCTCCGCGCCCCGGACACACGCCGGCGTCGCCAGCGGGATCTTGAACATGAGCCGCGGTCTCGGCACCGCCCTCGGCCTCGCGCTGACCGGCCTTGTTCTCGGCGTCGCCGCCGCCAAACAGACCGCACGGCCGGCGGCCGACCATGGCTTCGAGGCCGTCGCATTGTTCCTTGCCTGCGTCGCCCTGGTGGCTGCCGTCCTCTGCGCGGATATCCCCGGGCTCTTGAGGACGCAGCGGAGAAATCGTGGCGGCGGGTCGGGACCGGCAGAGGGGTTCGGCGCGGCGCCCTGACGCCCACTTCCCTGGCATGAAGGGACCTTGGACCCTGCCTGTCTCGATCATGTCCCTGTCAAGCTGGGTCTCGAGAAGATCGGAGTCTCTGGGTGGATCGCGTCGACATGTCGATAGCAACGATGGTCACGTCTATCAACTGGGATCATCGCTCGCCTTCGGGGGTCGAAGCCGGGCGAGACGGTTCGAAGGTCGCACGATGACCCCCCGGCGCGTCGTCATCGTCGGTGGCGTCGCCGGAGGGATGTCGGCAGCGACGCGTCTCCGTCGCCTCGACGAGCAGGCCGTAATTACAGTGATCGAACGATCAGGCCATGTGTCCTACGCCAATTGCGGGCTTCCCTATTTCGTCGGCGGGGTCATCGAGGATGAGGACGACCTCCTACTTCAGACGCCCGGCACCCTGTTCGATCGATTCCGCCTCGACGTCCGGATCGATACCGAAGTGGTCGGCATCGATGCCCGCAATCACGAGGTCACGACGCGATCCACCCTCGACGGCCGAATGGAGTCCCTCGGGTACGACAAGCTCGTGTTGAGCCCCGGTGCGGTCCCGGTCCGGCCACCCATACCGGGCTTCGAACGGGTTCGCGTGCTGCGGACGGTCGAAGACGCGGAACGGCTCGCAACCGACGTCGCAGGAGGACCGCGCAGTGCCGTGATCATCGGAGCAGGGTTCATCGGGCTCGAGACGGCCGAGAACCTCGCGCACAAGTCGATCGCCGTGACCGTAGTCGAGGCGGTCGACCAGGTCCTCACCCCGCTCGACCCCGAGCTCGCCATCCTGGTGGCAGCCGAGCTCACCTCCCACGGCGTGGTCGTCGAGACAGGGGTCGCAGTCTCCGAAGTGACCGACTGCGGGGTGACGCTCGGCGACGGCCGGATGATCCCCGGCGAGATCGTGGTCGGGTCCATCGGCGTTCGCCCCGACGCCCGTCTGGCTGACATGGCCGGCCTGGTCCTCAGCGCACATTGTGCCATCGCAGTCGACGAGGTCAACCGCACCAGCGACCCGGACATCTATGCCGTGGGCGACGCCGTCGAAAAGGAGGACTGGGTGGGGGGCGGGAACTCGCTCATCGCCCTCGCCAACATCGCCAACCGCCAGGGGCGGCGGGTCGCGGACCATATCTGTGGCCTTCCGGCGCGCGCCGCACCCTCGCTCGGGACGGCCATCGTCAAGGTGTTCGACCTCACTGCCGCCACGACGGGATGGAACGAGAAGAGGCTCCGGGCCGCGGGACGCAGGTACCGAACGGTGCACTCGCATCCCCTGAGCCACGCCGGCTATTACCCGGGCGCAGAGGCCATGGCGCTCAAGCTTCTCTTCGATCCCGACGACGGCACCATTCTCGGGGCCCAGGCGGTCGGGAAGGCGGGTGTGGACAAGCGGATCGATGTCATCGCCACCGCGATCACCGGCGGGATCACCGCGGAGGGGCTCGCCGACCTCGAGCTCGCGTACGCACCTCCGTTCTCATCCGCCAAGGATCCGGTCAACATGCTCGGCTACATGGCGGAGAATGTGCGCAGCGGCGCGTGTGACGTCGTGGAGTATGACGAGCTCGCGTCGTTGACCCACGCGGGGTGGACGCTCGTTGACGTCCGGACCACCTCGGAGCACGCACGGGCGGCCATCCCGGGCTCGATGTGCCTCCCTCTCGACCACTTGCGCGAGGAGATCGACGGAGCCCCGGGTCCATTCGTCGTCTACTGCGAGGTCGGCCAGCGCGGACACACTGCGACGTCGCTGCTCCACGAACTTGGGATCCCTGCCCGCAACCTCGACGGTGGCTACCGCACTTGGGTCGCGGCGGACGCTGCCCGTGCGCAAAACCCATCTCGTCTCGTCGATTGCGAGCTCTAGGTGCCTCGAGATCGGATCGGCTCTGGGGAAAGGTGCGGGTGACCTGCCGGTATAAGGGATCAACTACACCGAGATCTCGCCCTAGGGCGTTGGCGGGTTCGTCATATCGGCTGTTTGACGGCCCGCACCAACGTGTCTATGGCCACGCAGCGACCCTGGTCTGTATCGACATCGCGTCGTACACGGTCTGCGCGCACGATCCGAAGCTCTGCGATGTCGCTCGCCACTTGCTCGGGACTGAACAGCACGGCGGGGTCCTGCGGCCCCCCGTAGCCGTCGGTCAAGTTGGTCGTGTCGTGACCGACGACGAGGAGCGTACCTCCGGCGGCCAATGCGTCCTGTGCGTGCGCCAACACCCGGTGCCGGTCGTCGCTCGGGAGATGCAGATAGAAGACGATTACCAGGTCGAAGCTTCCTCCCGGCGGATCACATTCGATGACGTCCGCCTCTATCCAATCAACGTCAACGTCATATCGCGCAGCGAGGCGGCGAGCCTTAGCGAGTCCAACTGGAGAGAAGTCGATGCCCGTGACATGCCAGCCATGTCTGGCAAGCCACACGGCGTTGCGACCTTCCCCGCAGGCAAGATCCAGTGCCCGGCCCGGTTGAAGATCGACCACCTCCTTCACGAGTAACTGGTTCGGGTCCGTCTTCCAGACGAACTCGTCTCCGCCGTACCGCTGATCCCAGTTCAAGCTGTCCACGATCAGATCCTTAGTCCGAGGGCTGATGGATTGGCGTCGTGTTGTCCTTGCAGCAGCGGCATTGCCTGCGCCAACTTCGACGCCGTCATTGGTCGGACTTCGTGGCCACCCCGGAGATGAACCAGCTCCAAGGCTTCGGTCCCTTGGCGTATCGCTGCTCGACGCGCTCGATGTCGAAGCCTGCGTCGCTCACCAATACCTCTGGTCTTCGGGTGAGGTGACACCCGTCGGCTAGGCGCAGCTGCAGCGGTTCGAGCCGTCGTTGCCACATGGCCACACCCGGGTCAGGGGAGAGGCCGTGCTCGAGGAAGTGAAACCGAGCGCCCGGGCGCATCACCCGGCGCAGTTCGGCCAGTGCCTGGCGGGCATCGGGGATGGTGCACAACGTGAAGGTGGACAGCGCGCTATCGCAACTCTCATCCTCGAGAGGGATGGTCTGGCCGTCGAGGCCGATGTGCGTGACGGGCACTCCTGACCGAGCGACCCGTTTCTTGGAGAGTCGACGGGCAACTGCCGCCGGTTCAACGGCCAAGACCAGTTCGACTTCCGGCGGGTAATGGTCGACGTTCAGCCCCGACCCGAACCCGATCTCGACAACCCGTCCCGTGAGCCCTTCGGTCACTTCGGCTCGCCACCGCCGCAAACCGCTCGTCCCGCAAGCCCGGTCCACCAGGCGCGGCAGAACCTGCTGGCGGTAGAAGCCCATGGGCACACGCTAATCCCATGTCGACCGAAGGACGGTCGAATCGCTCTGCGGAGCCCTCCCGTCGGTGAATGCGCACGTCCCATGAGCACTCAGTGGGCGAAGCGGACGCGGGGCAGGATGCGCGCCAGCCAGCGTGGGAGCTTCCAGCTGTGGTGGTGGCCGAGGCGGAGCAGGACCGGTAGCAGGACGAGACGGACGACAACAGCGTCGAGGGCCACGGCCACGGCGAGAATAACCCCCATTTCCTTCGGAGCGAGTGGCCCGGAGAGGGCGAAGGTCAGAAACACGGCGATCATGACCGCTGCCGCCGACAAGACCACGCGCCCTGAGCTGAGCACCGAGCCCACCATGGCGTGCTCGGGGTCGGCATGGGTCTCGTAGCGCTCCTTGGCCGCGGACAGGAGGAACAGCGTGTAGTCCATGGCCACGCCGAAGACCATGGCTCCGAAGAAAAGCGGTGCCCAGGCGTCGACGAACCCTTGGGGTGTGAAGGCGAGCAGTCCGGAAAGATGTCCGTCTTGGAAGATGAGGCGCGCCACCCCGAAGGCTCCTGCAACCGACAGGGCGGTGATGAGAACACCGGCGGCGGCAAGCAAGGGGGCGCCGAGGGCGATGAGCAGCAAGATGAAGCCGATCACTGCCAGCAGCCCGAACACGAGCGGCGCGTGTGAGCTGAGCGACCGCTGGAGGTCGTGGTTCTCTGCCGCCGCGCCGCCGACCAGGGAGCCGGCCGGCAGGACCTGGCGGATGCGGTCGATGGTCGACCCGGTAGCCGGCGTCGAGGGGCCGGTTCTGGGCACGACCTGGTCGAGGGTCCAGCCGGCGTGGGTCGACCCCGGTGTGACCGCGGCCACGCCCGCCGTGTGGTCGAGGGTGAGAAGTGCGGCGTGCTGGAACGAGGCCGGGACAAGAACCTGCAAGGTGCCCGGGGCCCCGGGCCCGAAGGCCTTGGCGACCTCGTCGTATCCGATCCGGGCATTGGCGGTCGCCGGCACGATGGTGATCGACGGCATGTCGGTGCGCATGCCGATCACCGGCGCGGCGGCGAGGAGAAGCACTCCGAGCGCAGCCAGGCCGGTGGGGACGGGGTGGCGCCACAAGAGGCGTCCCCAGGCATGGAGCCGATCGTCGAGGCTCGGTCGGCTCTTTGCCCCGGAACGCCCGGGGACGCGGATGCGACCGGCGTTGATCCGCGTCCCGAGGCGTCCGAGCACAGCGGGCAGGAGCGTCAAAGTGGCAGCCAGGACGGCGACGACCGACAGCATGATGCCGAGGGCCATGGAGCGAAATGCAGGGCTCGGCACGAGCAGGATGGCGGCGAGGGATCCGAGGACCGTGAGGGCGCTGAAGGCGACGGCCTTGCCGGCGGTGTCCACCGTTTCGGCCACCGCCGCCACCACGCCCTCATGATCGCCTGGATCGACTCCTCGCCGCTCCAGCGCGGCACGGAAGCGCACGACGAGGAACAGCGCGTAGTCGATCCCGAGGGCGAGGGCGAACATCAAGGCGAAATTGAGAGCCCAGATGGATACCGGGGCCACGTGCGTCGAGAGGACGAGTGCCCCGGCGGCGATGAGCAAGCCCACCATGGTGAGCATGAGAGGGAGTCCGGCGGCCACAAGGCTGCCGAACGCGATGACCAAGATGACCATGGTCACCGGCCACGAGAGCATCTCTGAGCGAAGCATGGCGCTGCGATTGGCCGAGTTGAAGTTGGCCCACAGCGCACTGTCACCGGTCAGGATCACCGTGATGCCCGGTCGGGAGAGCCGGCCGAGGGGCTTGGCCAGCGCATCGGCGGCACGGACCATGTCGTTGGCATCCGCGGCGGCACCGGCGGTGACGACACCAGTCCTGCCGTCCGCCGACAACGAGACGCCCGGCTGGGGTGCGACGACGGTGGAGATCCGGGGGTCGCCGTGCAGGAGCTTCGACACCTTGGTCAGGACCACCTGGGCGGCGGCGTCTGTGGCGATCGGCCTGCTGTGGTCGACGATCACCACTTGGAGAGCGGTGGCTCCCAGACCGGCGAAGTCGCGCTGGACGATGGCTCGCGCCTTCACCGACTGGCTGGTCGAGTCCTGCCAGCCCGCACCGGCCAGGGCGTGCTCGACCTGCGGGGCGAAGGCGCCGAAGATGATCAGGACGATGAGCCACAGGAGGAGCACGGCTCGGAGGTGGGTCGCAGACCACGCACCGAGCCGGGCCATCCGCCCGCTGCGCTCGCTTGTGGTGGCGGGTGCCTCGACTTCCTCGTCGGGCTCGGTGAGAACGCTGAGTTGGTTCGTTGCCACGGGAGCAGCTCCTTGGTCTGGGGCGGGCCGCCGAGAGGATCAGGTCGACGCCAGTATACCCCCCAGGGTATATGGCCAGCCCCGAAAAGACCCCCCCGGGGCCGCACCTCGGGCTCAGAGCGACGCGACGGAGCGGGCCAGCGTGTACGCGGCGACCGCCACGAGCAGGACAGCGAACCACCGGAGGAGCGTCGAAGCCCGGGTCCGGCCGGCCAGGTGGTTCCCAGCGACCGCCCCGGCCAGTGCGGCGGCGGTGAAGGGCGCTGCGACGTGCCAGTCCACGCCGGTGGTGGCCAGTCTCGAGGCCAAGGCGACGGCGCAGTTGACGGCGATGACGAGGAGCGAGGTGCCGACGGCGGTCGGCATGTCGAACCCCAGGGCGAGCACGAGGGCGGGAACGATGATGAAGCCGCCGCCCACGCCGAAGAAGCCGGTCATGAATCCGACGACCGTTCCGGCGGCTATCACCTTGAGCACCGTCGAGAGCCGGGGAGGGGCCTTGTGCCTTTTCGGCTTGGCGGGGCTGGGGGCCGAGCGGCCGTCGACCGCGATGGCATCGAGGAGGACCGAAGGTGCCGAGACAGAGGAAGGCAGGCTGTTCGGGGCGACGGGGGCCAGGGGCGAGCTCGTCATGTGGGAAAGCTTCGCTGCGATGCGTTTAGGGGTACGGGCGGTCACCCACATGCGCCACGCGGCGATCACCATGACCCCGGCAAAGGCGGCGAGCAGAACATCGGGATTGACCGCCCGGTTCAGGCGAGATCCCAACAGAGACCCGGCCACGCCAGCCAGGCTGAACCACAGGCCGGCGACCACTCGTACCCGAGCGGCGCGCCAGTGGCTCGCCATGCCCCCGAGGGCGGCGACGCCGACGACCACGAGCGAAGTCGTGACCGCCTCTTTCGGGCCGAGGCCGACGACATAGACGAGCGCGGGGACCGCCAGGATCGACCCGCCACCGCCGAGGGCACCGAGTGCGAGCCCGACGAGCAGACCCAGGGGCAAGGCCAGCAGGAGGTTCACACCACCGCGCCCGGTTGGGCGCCCGCGGACTCCACGGGAAGCCCGGCCGCGGCCCAGGCCCGCATGCCACCGTTGAGGTTCACCGCTTCGAAACCGGACCGGACGAGGAGGGCGGTGGCCCGAGCCGAGCGGTTCCCCGACCGGCAGACCACCACCACGCGTCGGTGTCGGGGCAATCCGCTGATCTTGCCCTCGAGATTCCCGAGGGAGACGTGGCGGGCTCCGGGTGCGTGGCCCGCATGCCACTCGGTCTCTTCCCGGACGTCGAGGAGCACTGCGCCGGCGCGAATGAGACTGTCGGCCTCCTTCGGGCCGACGCCCTGTCCCCCGGCCATCGCCTTTTGCAGCCAACCCACGGTGACCTCCCGGCTCACGTTCGTCCCTCCAGATACCCTGTAGGGTATCCGATTGGGAAATATACCCCCTGGGGTACTGGTTGGTAGCAGTACGAGGCCGACGGAATGCCCGGTGCTGAGAACCAAGGAGCGCGCCGATGTATCGAGATGTTGAACCGGCCGAGCTGGCCGCTCGCCTGGGCACTTCTGACGAGCCGTTCGTGGTCGACGTGCGCGAGCCGGTCGAGTTCGCCGCTTGGTCGATCCCGTCCGCGGTGAACATCCCCATCGGTCAACTCGAGGCGCGGGCTTCCGAGGTGCCCACCGATCGCGACGTGGTCACCGTGTGCGCCAGCGGGAGTCGCTCGTCGACGGCGGCTGAGATACTCAGCCGCGCCGGGAGACGGGTGGCCAATCTTGCCGGAGGCATGGCCGCGTGGGCCATGGTCTACGACACTGCCACGGTCGAGATCGACGAGGTGCTCGTCGTGCAAGTCCGTCGCCGTGGCAAGGGGTGCCTGTCGTATCTGGTGGGGGCGGGGGACCAAGCGTTCGTCGTCGATCCCTCGCTCGATACGGAGGTGTACCGGCGGTTGGCGGACGAACACGGATGGAGGATCGTCCGCGTGTTCGACACCCACCTCCACGCCGATCACCTGAGCGGTGCACGACTGCTCGCCGAGGAGACAGGGGCGTCGATCCACCTCAACCCGGCAGACACCTTTGATTTCGCCTACGAGCCGCTCCGTGACGAGGACCGATTCGAGCTCCCCGGCCGCGTCAGCTTTCGTGTGATGGCCATCCACACGCCCGGTCATACCCGTGGATCGACGATCTACGTTGTCGCCGGCCGCCTCGTACTGTCGGGGGACACCCTGTTCGTCGACAGCGTCGGTCGCCCCGACCTGGCCGACCGGGCCGAGGAATTCGCCCACAATCTGTACCACTCGCTTCACGACAAGGTCCTCTCGCTGTCCGATGACGCCTTCGTGCTGCCCGGCCACTATGGCGAGGACGTCGTCGTCGCGCCCGACCGGCCGGTGGGAGTGGCTCTGGGCGAGCTGCGACACGTGCTGGCTCCGTTGTTCTACGACGAGGACCAGTTCGTGTCGTGGGCGACTGCCCGTGCCACGCCACGCCCGCCCAACTATGTAGAGATCGTCCAGGCCAATATGGGGCGCACCGACGTTCCGCTCCTCGCCCTGCGACAGCTCGAGGTCGGCCCCAACCGGTGCTCCGCCTCGGCCTGAGAGATCCGGGGTCAGACCTCGCGCCTCGTGGCCATCCCACGTCAAGAAACAGGAGAAAGAATGGAACTTCGCGGAGATGTCATAGAGGACGTACGCAAGCGACTGCATCGTGTGGTGGGACAGATCCAGGGCGTCGAGCGCATGCTCGACGAGGGCCGCGAGTGCCGCGACGTTGTGACTCAGATCTCGGCTGCCACCAAGGCCCTGGAGCAGGTCGGGTTCCGTCTGGTAGCGGCCGGCCTCACCTACTGTCTCGAACATCCCGTGGCCGCCGAGGCTGACGGCTATCCGATCGACGTCGTCCAGAAGATGTTCATGAAGCTCGCCTGAGAGGAGATCCGTTGTACCTCCACTCACCGAGCCTCAGTCGACGAGGCCGTTCGCCCGCAGGAAGGCCCGCTGCTCGTCGTGCATCTCGTCGGGGAGCCGAGTGAACCAATCGAGCCGGTCCAGCGTTATGGCCAACGCGTCGCCTCCGGCAGGGGTGAGATGCGTCCGGAACGCGAGCCCGACGGGCCAGTCGAGGCCGCGTCTGGCGTGGCTCGGGTACTCGATGTAGCCGAGGAAATTGTCGATGGTGACGTCGGTGCCGATTTCGTCGAGCGCGACCCGGTGGACGGCATCGGTCACCGGCTCCGCGAACCTGACCGTCCCGCCGGGGATGTTCCACAGACCGTCGCAAGGGCCTCCGATACGACGGGCCAACAGTACGCCGAGCTCGGAGCAGATGACGACCTCCACGGTGAGCCGGGGAACCTTCCGGAAGATCGCCTCGTACTCGAGCTCCGGGAGCGGTTCGGTCACGGCGTGTCAGGTGAATCGGTCACCCGGCCCCCTCGTCTCCGGTCACCACCGGCGTTCGACGTACTGCAGCCCGAGTAGGCGCGTGAGGCTCTGCAGTACCTCGCCGTGCGCCTCCTTGGCGACGGACAGGGCATGAGGGAGATCGAGGTTCTCGAACAAAGCCCGTCTCACCTCCTCGTATGCCGCGCCGGATCTGCCCGGCTTCGCCTCGAGGACCCGAATCTCTTCGAGCTCGTTGTCAGCCCGATCGAGGTCGGACTCGTCGAATTCCCAAGGTTCGTGCCATGGCCGCGACAGGATGAGGAAGCGGATGGCGACCGCGGGCCAGCGTTCGAGCAGGTCATGGACGAACACGAGGTTGCCGGTGGACTTGGCCATCTTCTGGCCGCCCGCCATCACGGTGCCGACGTGCATCCACGCTCGGCTGTAGGGCCGCACCCCGGTGAAGGCCTCAGCCTGGGCGGCTTCATAGGCATGGTGCGGGAATGCCAGGTCGGCGCCCCCGGCGTGTAGGTCCACCGTGGCACCGAAGGTCGTGAGCGCCATGGCCGTGCACTCCGCGTGCCAGCCGGGCCGCCCCTGGCCCCATGGGCTCGGCCAGGCCGGCTCGTCCCCGATTGAACGTACCCACAGCGCGGCATCGAGCGGATCGCCCTTGTTCGGGTCGTCGGGGTGTCCGCCGCGTTCAGTGGCCAGTGCCATTGCCTCCTCGCGGGTGAGCCCCACGGACTCATGGACCGTACCACCGCCGAAGTAGACCGATCCGTTGCGTTCGTAGGCGAACCTCCTGGCCAGAAGTTCGATCGCCAGGGCGATGACGCCGTCGACATGGTCGTGGCTGCGAGGTTCGAATGCCGGATGCGCGATGCCCAGAAGGTCCATGTCGCGCTCGAAGCGATAGGACTGTTGGGTCGCCAACGACTTCCACGACATACCCTCCACCTTGGCCTGGACGAGCAGGTGGTCGTCTACGTCGGTGATGTTACGACACACCTCCACCGGGTGTCCGGTCAACCGCAGGACCCGAGCGGCCATGTCGGCCCACACGAAGGTGGCAGCGTGACCCAGGTGCGTGGTGTCGTACGGGGTGATGCCGCACACGTAGATGCGTCCCGTCCCCAGGAGAGGCAACCGGACGCCCCCGATCTGCACAACGCCCCGCCCTTCCTCCCCGACCAGTGTCATCGTGCCGAGAGCCTTTCTCCATGAGCGAGCAACTTCTCGCAATCCTGCTCGCGGTTTGGGGATCAGGTAAAGATGATGTGACCCCCGGCTGCCATTTCATAAAACTCGCCGACGGTGATGATGTCCTTCACCTGCTCGATGAGGTCATCCTTGGTGAGCTCGAAGAGGTCGCAGGAGGCCTTGCATCCGTAGAGCCCGGCCCCGGTGTCCGAGATCATCTCAATGAACTCGGGAATCGATGGGATGTCAAGCTTCTCCATTTTGCGCTCAAGGTAGTGAGTCATGACCGACGACACGCCGGGAAGTCCCCCGGCCATCGTGGCTAGGTGAAGGCCGGGGTTGCCTACGGTCGCCACCTTGATGTGCTCGTGGCGCTCCTTGTGAATGGCGTCGAGCCCGAAGAATGTGAAGAACAGGTTCGCCTCGATGCCCTCCGCACGCGCCCCGTTCGCCATGATGAGCGGAGGGTAGATGCCCTCGAGAGAACCCTTTGACACGATGATGGAGACCTTTCCGATGGAGTCGCCCATGATCTCTTCCTTCCTCTCGCTCTCGAATCTCGCCGGCGGGTCAGATGCAGCCGCGGGGCTTGGGAATGCCGGCGATCTTGGCGGCAACTTTCGCCGGCCCTTTGGGGAAGAGCCGATACAGCTCCTTGATCGACACGCCGGAGGTCTTGCCGAGGACGCGCACGGTGGGTCCGGTGCCCTTGTCGGCGTACTCGGCCCGCATGAACTTGATCACTCGCCAGTGGTCCTCGCCGAGTTTGTCGATGCCCTCACCCCGGGCGATCTCTGGGGCCATGTCTTCGTTCCACTCGTCGGGACTCTCGAAGAAGCCCTCGTCGTTGACGGTCACGCTCTTGCCGGCGTAGGTGGCGATAGGCATGGTCAGCACCTCCGGGTACTTGAGGTCATGGACGCACCTGTTGTTTGGGTTTGCCGTGCTCGGGCATGGCCGATCCGATGCCCGGGATGTCGCGGCCCGGAAGGAGGCTGTGCCAATAGAACCACTGGAACATCAGCTTGCCCAGGTGGTTCAGGCGAGATTCTTTGAGCAGGGGTAGCCCCACCCCGGCGGGGAAGTGGCCCGGCAGAGGTTCGGTGTCGTAGTTGAAGTCGATGAGCAGCGCCTTACCGAAGCCGCTCTCGATGAAGCAGTTGGTGTGTCCGTCGAATGTGGCGTCGAGCTCTTTGCCGGCCAGGAATCGCTGGATGTTCCTCACGAGGACTTCACCTTCGAAATGGGTCACCGACCCGGCCTTTGACGCCGGGAGGTTAGCGGCGTCGCCGATAGCGAAGACATTGGGTCGTGCTCTTGACTGCAGGGTGTGCTCGTCGGTGGGGACGAAGTTGAGCTCATCACCTAGCCCCGGCGACCGTCCTACGTAGGGGGCTCCACCGTGCAGGGGGATCATCACGGCAAGGTCAAAGGGAATCTCGCGGTCATCATAAGAGATCAGCTTTCCGGCCTTGCCGTCGACTTCTCCGGTGTTGAACTCGGTCACGAGCTCGATCCCCTTTTCGCCGAGGAGGCCCGCCAAGATGGCGGCCGCCACCGGCCTGGTGAAGGCGCCGTCGAGGGGGGTCACGTAGACGAGCTCCACCCGGTCGCGCATGTTTCGCTCGCGGTAGTACCAATCGGCGAGGAAGCAGAACTCCAAGGGCGCCACGGGGCACTTGATGGGCATGTCGACCACGCTGACCACGAGCCGGCCCCCTTCGAACCACTCCAAGGCGTCGTGCAAGGCGACTGCGCCCTCGGGCGTGTAGAAGGTGAACACCTTCTCCATCCAGCCGGGGCCAGTGAGTCCTTCGGTCTCCTCCGGCACCAGGGTCGAGCCTGTGGCCACGACGAGTACGTCGTAGTGGAGCCCCGTCCCGTCACCGAGCCATACCCGCTCGGCGTCGAGATCGACGTGGTCGACGGTGGCTTGGCGGTAGGCGATCCCATGGTGCAGCTGATGCTGCCGGGGCCGGGTGATCTCACCGAGATGCGCCATTCCGAAGGGCACGAACAAGAGGCCCGGCTGATAGACGTGGGTGTCGTCCTGATCCACCACGACGATCTCGACGGCGTCGTCCACGACGTGGCGCAACCGGTTCGCCGTCAGCGTCCCACCCGTGCCTCCTCCGAGGATGACGATGCGCGTATCCACGCTCACAGCTTGGCAAGCGGCGGACCCATCAGGTAGGGACCTACGTCCCGTTTTCGGACGGACGGCTGGGCAGGCGCCGAGCCTTCCTCGGGACTGGCACTCTGCCGCAACTGTCTCGTCGTTGTTCTGATCAGGGCGTGGCGACAGGCCATTCGTCAGAGCGGATGGCCGAGGGTCCATTGGGGGCCACAAGCCATCGGAAGACCTCACGATCTGCTTGAAGCTCGAGGCGACGCCACAGGACCGAATTGTCGGTCGCCTGGCTGGCGTGACAGGTGATCGCCCTGCGTTGCCTGCCTCGATCGACGTGCACCTCGATGTCGAGGTGCTCGGCCGTCCGACCGACGAACCCGGTGCCGAATTCCTCGTTCAATGTGGCGGCGACAGGTTCGGGTACTGCCCACGCCAGCACCGGAAACCGAACATCCCGGGCGAAGGCCAGCGCGGCCTCGGTTGCTCGGCTGTGGTCGGGATGTCCACTGATGCCACCCTCGTCGAAGACCAGGAGGAGATCGGCCCGGACCCGGTCGGCCACTTGGCGGACGTGTTCTGTCAATCGATCGAGCGGCTCCTGGGCCAGGTCACCGTCCGGGTAGTCCAACAGTTCGGTATGGTGAACGCCGAGCTCGTCCGCCGCTTCCGCCAGTTCGGTCGCTCTGACCCGACCGAGTTCGGAGATCTCGGCCCCAAGGGTCGAGGTCTCGCCGTGGGTGAAGCAGAGCACAGCAGTGGACGAACCCGCAGCGGCGAATGCAGCGAGTGTCGCACCGAGACCAAAGCTCTCGTCGTCGGGGTGGGCACATACCGCCAGCACCGAGGTTGCGACGGGTAGTACGTGTGCCTGTGGAGGGTTGTGGTTCCCATCCATGGCGACCCTCGATTGTCTGATCGGTACGGAATGTCCGTTCTTCAACGGGTTCAGCTAGGCGGACGTTACAACCATCGCTCCTACGGGGCCCTGGGGGGGCAGACCCCCTACGAACGACTAAGGCAAAAGACCTCGATCCCTGTGTGAGCGGTCTACGCCAGATGCACGGAGTCGGGGAGGGGGGATTTGAACCCCCGACCTCCTGCTCCCAAAGCAGGTGCGCTGCCAGGCTGCGCTACTCCCCGGATTCTTCCGGGCCTGACCTGGGATTTCCCCATTCAGACCCGAACTTTTCCTCCAGCACAGCGCTCGGAGCCCACATAATCCGAGATGACGGAATGGAGGAATCGGAACGTGGACAGCGTAGGCGACCTGGAGCGGCTGGAGAGGTCGTTCGAGCGGCATCTGCGGGCCGAGAACAAGTCCCCCAAGACAGTCACGACGTACGGCGAGTCGGTGGCCCAGCTCCGTGTGTACCTGGCGGGGGAGGGCATCGTCTCAGCCCATGAGGTCCGACGTGAGCAGGTGGAGGGCTTCATGGCACACCTCCTGGAGACGCGCTCGGCGGCCACGGCGTCGGTGCGGTTCCGGGCGCTCCAACAGTTCTTCCGGTGGCTGGTGGATGACGAGCACATCGACGCCGACCCCATGGCCAAGATGAGGGTGCCGCTCGTCCCCGAGCAGCCGGTGCCGATCCTCTCGGAGGACGACCTCAGGGCGCTGCTGGCGACGTGCCGGTCGAGGACCTTCGAGGACCGTCGGGACGAGGCGATCATCCGCCTGCTGGCCGACACCGGGATCCGCAGGAGCGAGCTGCTGGGGATGGAGTGCGGAGACGTCGACCTCGATGTCGGCGTCGTCACCGTCCTGGGGAAAGGCCGAGACGCAGGAATGTCCCGGTCGGATCGAAAACGGCTCGGGCGATGGACCGCTACACCAACCTCCGAGCCCCCCAGGCCGGTGCGCCCACGGGTCCCTTCTGGCTGACCGCCCGGGGATGCCAGCTGCAGGAGTCCGGTCTGGCCACCATGCTCAGCCGCAGGGGCGTCCGGGCAGGGCTCGGGCGGGTCCATGCCCATCTGCTGCGCCACGTCTTCGCCCACACGTGGTTGTCGGAGGGCGGCACGGAAGGCGATTTGATGCGTTTGGGGGGCTGGCGGACCCGGGAGATGCTCGACCGTTATGCAGCGTCCGGAGCCGATCAGAGAGCCCGGGAGGCTCATCGGCGGCTCAGCCTCGGCGACAGGTTGTAGGGAGGGCTGGCATGCACGAGATCCCCTGTGGCCTCAAGGGATCAACGCAACACCCTCGCTGATTGGCTGATGCTATGACGCGAGCTGGGAGGTGCGGTGATGACGTGGAGGCCGTTTTCCGAGGCTGAGAGAGCGGAGATCTGGGACTCGATCGAACGGGGCGAGTCATTCCGAGTGATCGGTCGTCGTCTCGGTCGAGCTCACGGCTCGATTCGGACGTTCCTGGTGGACAACGCTGGCCGCCGACCTCGGCCGCCGGGGAGCTCGGACCTGCGTCTCACGCTGGCCGAATGTGAGGAGATCTCGAGGGGCCTGGCCGGCGGCCTTTCGCTGCGTGCCATCGCCGCGGGGATGGGCCGGGCACCGTCGACGGTGTGTCGAGAGGTGAACACGAACGGCGGCCGGGCGAGCTACCGGGCCCTTCAGGCTGACTGCTCCGCCCGGCGCCGGGCCCGGCGGCCCAAGGTGCCCAAGCTGGCCGGCTGTCCCCGTTTGCGTCGGGTGGTCGAAGCCGGCCTCGAGAACTACTGGTCGCCGCAGCAGATCTCGGCGTGGTTGGCTCTCGAGTATCGACACGACCCGGAGATGCAGGTGAGCCACGAGACCATCTACATGTCGTTGTTCGTCCAGGGTCGAGGCGCTTTGCGCCAGGAGCTGCACCAATGCCTGCGGACGGGGCGGGCGCTGCGCCGGCCCAAGGGTCGCACCAAGGGCGGGTTCGGCCAAGGCCAGATCACGAACATGGTCATGATCTCCGAGCGTCCCGCCGAGGCCAAGGACCGGGCCGTGCCCGGGCACTGGGAGGGCGATCTCATCTTTGGCCGGCGCTTGACCACCGTCGGCACCCTGGTGGAGCGCTCGACGCGCTATGTAATGCTCTTCGCCCTCCCCAACGGCCACAGTGCCGAGGCGGTGCGCACGGCCATGGCCAAGAAGATCCGCTCGCTCCCCACCGAGCTTCGTCGGTCGCTCACCTGGGACCAGGGCAAGGAGATGGCCGAGCACGCCAAGTTCACCATCGACACCGGCATCCAGGTCTACTTCTGCGATCCGAAGTCCCCTTGGCAACGCGGCAGCAATGAGAACACGAACGGTCTGCTTCGTCAGTACCTGCCTAAGAACACCGACATGTCGACGGTGACGCAGTCGCAGCTCAACGCCATCGCTCGATCGCTCAATGGACGGCCTCGACAAACACTTGGCTGGATGTCACCATCTGAGGCGTTCAACGGGGCTGTTGCGATGACCGGCTGAGGCCACACCGATTACGTATTTGATCCGATACGAAAGAGCGCCACCTTGGCCACGAACACTCGCTCAGGTAGACCGCTGGTGGAGATTCGATGCGATATCCGCTTCGGCGCCGACGTGTGTGGGAGGCCGCTGGGGGGAGCGTGGATGACGTCGACAGGGGTGGTCGTTGTCGTCAACCGCCTGAGGCCCGGAGATTTGGTTAGGGCCTATATGCGGCTCGCATCCCGGCCCGATGAGCGGAGGCGCACTTGGAAGGAGGAGGGTGCGTTCCCCGAGGAACCGGTGCTCCTTGAAGTGGACGGGACCTGGCACACGGTGCCGGGACCCGAGCGGGTTCCGACCGTCCGGTGTCCCCGCCGGGGGCACGGTCCTCGGGTATTGGAACTTGAGGCCGTCATCGCAAAGGTGGGACTCGCCCGGTCAACGCGGAAGAGACTGACGATGGGAACGTGTGTGTCTCGCTCGAACAGCGCCTAAGCGCAGTGCGAAGGTGGTAGCCTGGCTCTGAAGACAAGGCCCGGCTGCAGCAGCAGCCGTTTCCTCGCTGGGCACGAGGTACCTCGAAGGAGGGCCTTGTGCCTACTTCATCTGACCGCAGCCAGCAGGCGCGCGTCGCTGCGTACAGCTCGTGGGCGAGGACGCCGGACCCGGTGGCCCGGACCGCCCCTGCCCGGAACAGTTTTCTGGCTCGCTTCGAGCGCGCCGTTGATCCCGCCGGGGTCCTTCCAGAGCCCGAACGGCAGCGTCGTGCCGAATACGAGAAGAAGGCCTACTTCACTGCCCTGGCCCGCAAGTCAGCCAAGGCCCGCTCTCAGAAGGCGGGTCGGGTGCGGTGACCGCCGATGACAATGCCCCGGCGGCAACCGGGGCATCTCAGGAGGGCTTGGGCGAGGACTCCAAAAGCCAGTTTAGTACCCCACGCGACGAATCGCCTTTCGAGATCGCGTGCGCGCGTCTTTGGAGCGGCGCTGCGTTCACAGCCGAGTTGTACGGCGACCTTCGACGCGATGATTGCCACCCTACCGATATCGGGCGGTTCGCCTTCCAGATGGGTGTGGACCGCGAGCTGTTCTTGAGAGCCGTGTCTAAACAGCCGCCGGACGAGAAAGTCCTCGCGGTCCAGGCATTCCTCATGGAACCTCCACCGAGCCCCAGTCTCGATCGAGCCCCGGACTTTCACGACCGCCACCGGCCCGACATCGACACGGCTCAGCCCGATGCGCGTATCCTCGCCCGCGAGTCATGGGAGGCCCTCGACGCGGCGAATCGACCACCTCAGGTATTTCGGTTCGGGTCCACGTCCGGCTGGGTTGTGGCCCGCCGTCTTGCCCCGCCATCATTCAACTCGCTGAACCCTGCAAGGTTGTCGTGGCTCATGCGCCGAGTAGCCCGTTTCGTGGTCGAGACCAAGCACGACACCGGCGATATCGAGATCCGAGAGGTGAAGGCACCTGAACATGTGGTGTCTGACATGCTTGCGGAACCCCATCCTCCCCTGCAGGACTTGCTCGGTGTGATGGCTGTCCCGGTATTCGCTCCGACGGGAGAACTACGTGTCGAGTCGGGTTACGACCCCGCCAGTCAGATGTTCGTGTGGACGCATGGGCTGTCCCTCCCGCTCGTCCCGCGACATCCAACTGCTCGTGATATCGCGCGCGCCCGTCAGGTGATCGAAGTGGAGTTGCTTGGTGACTTCCCATTCGTTGATGAGGCCAGCAAGGCCCATGCCATCGCCGCCATCTGCCTGCCTCCGGTGCGACCGATGATCTCGGGTCCCACGCCACTTCACCTCATCGACAAGCCGGAACCGGAGACGGGCGGCACACTGCTGGCAGAGGCAATCTCCATCCCTGCACTCGGCCGCAGACCCACCATGATCACCGAGACCACTGGTGAGAACGAGTGGCGCTGGAAGCTGGTGGCCGAACTCAACGTCTCGCGCCCCATTGTGATCATCGACAACGTCGAGCAGAAGCTGGGTTCGTCTGTGTTGAACTCGATGCTGACAATCGACTCCTACAGCGACCGAGGAGTGGGTGGCTCCGACTCGATCACCGTGCCCATCAGGCAACTCTGGATCGCAACCGGGAACAACGTGCAGTTGAGCGACCAGATGGTTCGCCGGGTGATACTGATCCGGTTAGATGCCCATGGCAATCTCTCCGACCGGGCCTTCCGGCACCGCCCCTTGGTCGACTGGGCTCTGGAGCACCGGAGCACCTTGGTGTGGGCGGTGCTGGTCCTCGTCCAAGCCTGGATCGCACAGGGTTGCCTACCGGGGTCACAGACGCTGAGTACGTACGAGTCCTATGCCCGGGTCATGGGCGGCATCCTGGAGGTTGCCGGTATCCCCGGTTTCCTTGGCAACCGAGACCAGTTGCGCCAGTTCTCCGACCCCGACACCGACGCCTGGAACGGAATCGTCGGACAGTGGTGGGAGGCATTCGGGAGCAAGACGGTGGGCGCTGGCGATCTGCTTACCGTCGCCGAGGGCCATCTCCACGACCTTGGTGATTCTCTTCACTCTCGACAGACGAGTTGGGGCGTCAGGCTCAAGGCAAAGAAGGACCGCGTCATCGGCGGCAAGAGGATTGTCTATCTCAGGACAACGCAGGGGGCGGCCCAATATCAACTCGACGAGGTGAAGGTGTCGTGAACCTCGCGTGAACCTGGCGTGCGGCGTAAACCAAAGGAGAGTCCAGGTCAAGGCAGTTCCCACGAACCTCGTGAACTTTGTGAACCTCTTCTAGGTAGGTAGAGATCTTCTGCGGTTCAGAAGAACGTGTCTACGACGGTGGGGGGCCGACCTCGTGGGCTGAGGTAGCAGAGGTTCAAGAGGTTCACATCGCCCTCGAAACAGCACGAAGGTCCTGTTGGGGGCTTCGCCACCTCGGGTGAACCTCGGTGGTGTCACTGTCTCTCAAGTGATCGGCTCCGCCGCTCACTTGGTCCAGCGCCCGTCGGCCCTTCGGGCCGCTGACCTTGGACCCACGAGACACCACCTCGTCCGTCACGGTTGTCCGCAACGAGAGGTTATGAAATGCCGTCTCCGCTCGCGGGTCTGATGACCCCACGGCTGGCTCATTGTCGCCCCGCGTCAAGGGCGTCCGAGGCTCCGAGGCATGGGAAGGGGAACGAAACATCAAGTGTCCCCACCTCGACCCCACCGGGTGCACACTGGGGGCATGAGAGATGTCATCGAGATGTCTGGAACGGCGGATGAGGGCGGCAATGTGGCCGTGATCGATGCCGAGCCGCCGACAGATCCATCGTTCGCGTCCACCCTCACGCCCGAGAAGCGCGAAGAGTTGATCATGGTGATGCGCGACGCCAAGGTGTCGTTCACACGTATCGGCGAAATCCTGGGAATCTCGGGCCAGCGAGTGCACCAGATCTATTCGCGGGCTCTGTTGCTCCATCGTGACAAGTACACACTGGACGTCGCAACGCGCCGTCGTGCCGCGGCCATCAGCCTGATGATGGGGCTGGAGACCATCGAGTACAAGATTCACGACGAGACACACCCGTCGACCAACGACGAGTGGACGTTCTGGCTGCAGACGTTGAAGGCGTTGACAACCTTGCTCGGGCTGGAAGAGCCAAAGCGGATGGCAGCGACCCACGACGTCACGATGGTGCAGGACAATCCCATCGCCGCTGAGCACGTAGCTCGGTTGGCGGCGTTTATCGAGAAGACGAGGGCGATCAGTGTGGAGGGGGCAGTGAGGCCACCTCTCCCGCCGGGGATGACCGAGCGCGCCATGGTGGGTCCGGCCAGCAACGGTCACGTCCATGTGGGGCCGCACGGACAGGGGATGTGGTCGATGGTTCTGGAGTACCCGAGGCCGGATTGAACTGCCTGGCCGCTTCTGTGCTGAGATCCTCGGCGATTCCTCGGGCTGCTCGTGAGGCCTCGGCCCACGCACTTATTCGGTGAGACTTCACCATCGATGGCCATGTCGAGGTGCCAGTGATCGTCGGAACCTGACTGCGGTCGCCATGGGACAACTCGTACCTGGTGGCGTGGGACACTTCCCTCGTCGAGCTGATTTTCACTTCCCCCCGCTGGCTTACGTCGAGGGGCACAATGGACCCATGACCGATTTGCTGCCCGCCCATGGCGACTTGGACAAGCGGAACAAGGACGACATCGTCGTCCGGCTGAAGATGGCGGGGGCCACCTACCGCCAGATCTCGGCGGTCATGGGCATCTCGAAGAGCCAGGCCCAGCGCGTGTACCGCGTCGCCACCGGTGAGCAGTTCAAGCTCGATGTCGCACGCCACCGGCGTGAGTTGTACGCGGATCTTGAACTGCTGATCGAGACCTTGCGACCGCGCGTCCATGACGACGAGGTGCCAGCACACAAAGACGACGTCAACGCGTTCTTGCGTGCCAATAAGGCGAAGGCACTCCTGCTCGGATTGGAGGCGCCCAAGGCTACGACGGTGATGGGAGACTTCACGATGGTCCAGGACAACCCCATTGCCGCTGAGTTCGTGGCGGACCTCGCTGCGTGGATCCACAAGACCCAGGCCATCAGTGTCGAGGGGAATGTGAGACCACCGTTGCCGCCGGGGATGACCGAGAGGGTGATGGTGGAACCTTCGACCAACGGCCATGTGCACGCTGGGCCGCACGGGCAGGGGATGTGGTCGATGATCGTGGAGTTCCCACGGGAGGACTAAGACCAGTTTGTCGTAGACGCCTTTTCGCGAAAGAACGGGGATTTATAAAGAAGGCCATCCAAGGTGAAGGCCTCAGGTCGTCGACGTACGGGTGAGTCGCTCTTGTCGGGCATCCCTTATCCCCAATCCAACGATTCGCGTATCTGGGCCAGTACCCTCAAGCTCCAAGGAGGTGCCTAGTGGCCACTGGATTCCTCAAGCGGGGCATGAACTACCTCGGGCTCACCGAAGATGAGTATGACGACGACGTGCGGCCCGTCCCCGACGAGCACCTTGACACGCTCGTCCACTCCTACGACTTGGGCGATGAGGAAGGGCTCTTGCCGACCGAAGCGGTACAGGCGGTGATCCCACTGGAACGGGAACAGAGTTCCCATGTGTTGGTGACCACTCGCAAAAGGCCTACGTACTCGACTTCACTGAGTCCCCACGTCAACGCAGTCACACCTACCGAGTTCGCCGACGCCAAGCAGATCGCCGATGGCATCATGGCGGGCCAGCCGGTGATCGTGAACCTCCAGACGGCGGACCGTGAACTCAAGCGCCGCATCATCGACTTCTCCAGCGGGGTGGTTTGTGGGCTGGGTGGAGGCATGGAGCGCATCGCCAGGGATGTCTTCTTGATTACGCCATCAGACCAGGAACTCTCGGCGGACGAGCGTCGACGAGCCTGAGCATCGGGTGTACCCGGTCGACGCTCCCGATCCCTACAGTGGGAAACCTACAGAAGGGTCACCATCCGAGGGACGCAGCGGAGCCATGCCCTGCGGGTTCCGCTGACGAGGTGTCGTCTCGGCCATCGACGGGAGCCCGGGCGGACCACCGGATGACCTCCGTTAGGGATTGGGACAGGGCCTAGCAGCTCGCAATGTGAAGGCTGAACCAAGGAAACTGGCCGAACCGTCGACGCCTTCGTAGCCTTCCGCCATGGCTCAGACAACGGCGTCCATCCTTTCGTTTCTGGGGGCTACTGGCACTGTCACCGGTAGCCGCTTCCTCCTCGACACTCCAAGTGCCCGGGTCCTGGTCGACTGCGGGATGTTCCAGGGACTGAAGCACCTGCGGGACCGAAACTGGGCGCCGTTCCCAGTCGAGCCCCGGTCGATCGACGCCGTGGTGCTGACGCACGCCCACCTTGATCACTCGGGCTACCTTCCCGCACTGGTGCGCGACGGATTCTGCGGGCCGATCCTCGCCACCGCCCAAACGGCAGAGTTGGCGGCGATCGTCATGGTCGACTCCGGCCATCTCCAAGAGGAAGAAGCCGAATACGCGAACCGCAAGGGGTTCTCCAAGCACCACCCGGCCCAGCCTTTGTATACCGAGGAAGACGCCTTGCGGGCCGCTGAGCGCTTCCGTCACGTTGCGTTCAACGCACTCTCTGAGACCGCCGACGGTGTCACCGTGATGCTCAGACCAGCCGGGCACATCCTGGGATCATCGACCGCAACCCTCAGCGTCACCGGCACCGTGAACCGGACCCTGTTTGTCAGTGGTGACCTCGGCCGCATGAACCATCCGATCCTGCGGCCACCGGCACCACCACCAGAGGCCGACGTCATGCTCGTCGAGTCGACCTACGGTGATCGAACCCACGAGCCCGTCGAGGACGCCGAGGAGCGACTCGCGGCCGTCATTTCTCGTACCGCGGCGCGGGGCGGGACCGTCGTGATTCCGAGCTTCGCCGTCGACCGGACAGAGGTCATTCTGCTCGCGCTTCGCCGCATGATCGCCAAGAAGCGCATCCCCGCGCTTCCGGTCTACGCAGACAGCCCCATGGCGCTCGACGTGCTGCGGGTCTATCGCCGGGCCATGGCGTCGGGTGATCCCGAGATCCGCCCCGAAAGCATCACCGATGGGGATCCCTTCGATCCCGGATCCTTACACGAGCTGCGGACCCAAGAGCAGTCGCGGGAGCTGAACGACCTCCACTACCCGTCAATCATCATCTCGGCTTCGGGGATGGCCACGGGAGGTCGGGTCCTGCACCATCTGTTGCGGTGCCTTCCGGACAACAGGTGCGCGGTGGTGCTCCCGGGATTCCAGGCTGAGGGCACCCGGGGTCGGCTGCTCGCCGACGGTGCCAGGACGATCAAGATGCTCGGTCGGTACGTGCCCGTGCACGCGGAGGTCGTGGTCGTCGACGCATTCTCGGTTCATGCCGATGGCAACGAGATCGTTGACTGGCTGCGACGGGGGCCAAAGGCTCCCGACACCGCATTTGTCATCCACGGAGAGCCACAAGCCGGGACCGTGCTCGCCAAGCGTCTCGAATCCGAACTTGGTTGGCATGCCGTGGTCCCAACGCCCGGCGAGCGCGTGCGAGTGGACTGAGCCCCAAGCCCGGTGCGGCATTCCCGGTGGGGGAAGGGGCAGTGTAGAGCCCGTTCGGGCTAGAGGTGTGCTGGTCGACCCTCACGCTCAGAGATCGTCTCGGTGACAGCGTCGAGAAGCTGGTGCGACAAGTCGGACAGGGCGCGTGCAGCAGCAAGTTCTTCGCCGACCATCGGCATGTTCGGGTCAGCCGGGTGGCGTCTCGCCCTACCGGTGCTGATGAATCTGGCACCACGGATGGTCAGCGACGCGCGTGCCTCGGTATGGCTCTCGTCCTCGCTGAAGGTGATCTCAATCTCACTGGTCTCGATCATCTCGTCCCCTCCCGGGCGGCCGGGTCATAAGGCTACGCCTGCGGGCATCGATCACGCGTTGGTGCCTGGCCCGTGCGAAATCAGGCGAGTCCGATCAGACCGACATCTGGCCGTGGGTCACGTCCACCGAGGGCGCTCCCACTCCGGGCGCATCGCTGCCAACCGGGCGTCGGCAGCCTTGACCCGGTGGCGGAGTTTGGTCACGGTCTGCGGGTTCGTCTTTGGAGGGCTCTCTCCACGAGCACCCGGGCCGGGGGTAGCGCCCTCCGGTGAGCCCGGTGTGCGGTTGGGCTCCGGGCCAGGGTGCGAACAAGCAGGGCTGAACCAGTAACCGCCCCACCAGTGGTCAGACCGGCATCAGCGGTCCCGGGATGGGTCCACAAGGCCGTGGGCGGCCCGCAACGGAGCACCCCCAGCAGCGGCTGACGGCGGTCGAAGGGACAGTGCTCAACGAGACCACGGGGCGCATCCTGGAAACCCGCCAGCCACCCTGACGCCTGACGCTGGCCATCGGGAGCCGAGGCTCCCAGCCGGTCTCCCCGAGAGGACTTCCGACCCTGTCCGGCCCGGTTCTCGGGATCGATAGTTGAGCCATGGAAGATATTCCTTTTGCCAGCGTGTCTCCGGCTGGTTCCGTCCCCATCGCCGAAGTGACCGAGGAGGAGGTCGTCCGGGTCTCGCCGGACGCCCGTCTCAGTGAGGTGGTAGAGGCGCTCGTCGGAGCCAACATCGGCGCTGTCGTCGTCGGTGACAAGGCGAGGGTCATTGGCATCATCTCTGAACGCGATGTGATGCACGCGCTCGGCGCAGGCGGCGACCTCGGTGCCATGTCGGCGATGGACGTCGCCCACACGAACCTCATCTGGTGCGATGTCACCGCCACGGTTGCCGAGGTTGCGGCGGAGATGATGCAGCAGTATGTCCGCCACGTCCTAGTCGAGCAGGACGGCCATCTTGTGGGCATCGTCTCGGCGCGTGACCTGCTCGGGGTGTACGCGGCTGAGGACGTCGAAATCGAGTAGGTGCAGGAGTTCCTAGCCGGGCCAACCAATGGCCAGCCTTAGCCTCAGTGTTACAGCGCCCATTGTCCAAGGATTGTTGACCCAATCGGGACTGCCGGTTCCTGCTCGCGGTCCGATGGTCTTCTCAACAGCCCAACCCATCCGGTAACGCTCGATCAATCCACGGGAGACGGTCATGGACGCGTGCCGTTGACTTTTGGTGTTGACGTTGATGGCGACGCGCCGGAGTCGTCCTAGGCAAATCTGAGTGTGTGCGCCTTTCGTGGAGCACTATGCCTGTTCCGGACCCGTATAGCATCTCTCTTCGGCGTGCCGCGCTCGGGGGCCATGGGTCATGCCATCGTCCTGCGAGCTTGTCAGCGCCACCGAGCCAACCCCTCGATCGGCCGTGCCACCCTCTGGGCTGTCCGCATCCTCTTGTCGGGCAGCTCGTCCTGTGGGTACGGTGCGCCGATATCGGATATCAGGGCGCTCAAACAGGGGTTGAGGGAGCTTGCCAGAGCAGTTGAGGAGTTGGCAGATGCCGTGGAGGACGCCGTCCAAGGCCGAACCGCGTCTGAGATGAGCGGCGCCAGGAGCGCGAGTCACAAAGCGAGGCAGGTTGTTCAGCGCTTCAACTGACCCGCAGCGTGATCGGTCTTGGTCGAGCTGGGTCAGGTCCAACCGAGCGCCTATCCTCCGCACCGGCGATACAGGACGGGTCGCCGTCAACGGATGGGTGGCTGCCGGTCCGGGGCGGGGAGGATCACTTATGTGTCGGATCGCACGTCGGCAGTTCATCATCAGCTCACCGGCCGCGAGGCGTGGGACCGTCAGGCCTCGGGGGCAAGGCTTGACGGTCCCCGCGTCGCTCCGAGCAGCGTGAACTCGGCACGCTGCAGACGTAACCAACTCGTCAACGATGCCCCGGCGTCGGTCTCGGTGTCATCCCCAAGAATGACGAGCACCTCCGTCTGTCGCCCTAGCTCGCATGACTGCCACCATGGCAGATTGGCCATCATCCGTCGGCTGTTTGACGCCGACAGGCATGTGGGCGTCGTGACGATTACGATTCAACCAGCCAATATCTGACTCAGGGCAACGCCATGGAGGTATCGATGGCGGTGGCAGTGCAGCTTGATTTCGAGGGTGCCACGCTCGAACAGTACGACCAGATCAACGAGAGGATTGGACTCCTACCCGGGGGTCCCGCCTCGGCGCAGGAACTCTTTCACTGGGTCATGAAGACCGACGACGGTTTTCGCGTCGTTGATGTGTGGGATTCACGCGAGGCGTTCGAGAGGTTCGAGCGGGAGAAGCTCACTCCGACCTACGAAGAGGTCGGCATTCGCCATCCGCCCGAAATCCAGTTCTTCGAAGTCCACAACTACTTTCCCGGTGGACGGTGGAGAGCCTGACCAACGGTCGAGTGCAGAAAAGCGACTCAGACGGTCGCTTCCCGACTCCCTGAGTTCAGCCACAGTTGCCATCTGCGTCGGCATCGGCCGGCTCGTCGTGTGCTTGGACGGCACGCCGGAGGAGTGTCTTCAAGATATCAGCGGTCAGCGCCCCGATCTGGGTGGGGGACTGGTCGAAGTCCACCATGAGCGCCTGGGTGGTGAAGGCAGAGAAGTTGAGGGCGAAGGCCAACACCAGATCCTCCGGAGGCGCGCCAGTGCCACCGGCCTTTTCCCAAGCCAGGCTCGCGAGGTAGTGCACCCCTCGGACTCGGGACTCGCGTCGGAGGGCGTCCACTTCGGAGAGCACGGCAGAGGCATGGCGACTTGGGGCGTGGATGTCCCAGAACGCCTCGCCGAGGATCTCGGCGTTTCGCGTATGGATCGTGAGCGCCACGCCCTCGATCCAGCCGTCGAGGTCGTCCGTGGGTGAGGGCAGGCCCTCGATCGGGCGGCGGCCACGCCTCGAACATGTCCTTCACCGTGGCCAGGATCAACTCGTCGTGGCTAGCGTAGTGACGAAAAACGGTGCGGGGGCTCACGCTCGACACCTGAGCGATCTCGTCGACGGTGGCATCAAACCCCCGTTGGGCGACGACGTCCATGGCGGCTCGCCTGATGCGAGCACGAGTGAGGTCTCGTTGCTCCTCAGCCAGCGAAGGAGGGGATGGCCCCTGTGAGTTATCCACGGTCATCCGCTTTCGGAAGGTTGACCGCTGTCTCAGACCGTGCCGCCAGATCAGAGCCCATAACGTCCCCTGTTCGGAATCCGCCTCGATCAATCATCGAAAAGCGTCGAACCGGCCGCTAGGGCCAATAGTCCTGACACGGGCTGGACGGGCTTCTTCCCAGCCTTGCGTGTGCTTCTGCGAATGGGCTCCCTGCCGGGTCCGGGGTGGCCTCACCGAGGAAACTTGGCGCTCGACCCACGTGCAATCACACGGACGACGTTGATCCAGTGCGCGGCACCACTGGATCGAGTCCTCGGCATCTGACGTCATGAGCCCGGCCTGGGTGGATCCGTACCCCTACCGGGATCCCCGGATCCCGGGATGTCAACGGACGAGACTTGGCGCCGGACCCACGCGCAATCACGCGGCGGCGACGGCGATCCCCGTCGGTCAAAGCCGCGTAACCCGTTCTTTTTGTGGTGCTCGCATCTGGGGCTGCATCTGGGGCTTCGGTGCTGGGCTGAGGGCTCAGTTCCCGAAGTCCCAGCTCTGGCCGGTCTCGTAGCGGTGCACCACGTTCTTGGCGATGAGAATCTTGTGGACCTCGTCGGGACCATCGGCCAGCCGCAGGGTGCGCGCTCCCATGTACATCGCCGCCAGGGGCAGGTCATTGGACACCCCGGCGGCGCCCCACACCTGGATGGCACGGTCGGCCACCCGGCTGTAGGCGGCGGGCACGAAGACCTTGATGGCCGAGATATCGGTACGGGCCGAGCCGTCATCCTGGTCGATCTTCTCGGCGGCGTGGATGGTCATGAGGCGAGCGGCCTCGATGTCAACGTAGCTGTCGGCAATGAATCCCTGGATGAACTGCTTGTCCTTGAGGAGCCCGCCGTGGACCTTGCGCGCACAGGCCCGCTCCACCATGAGGTCGAAGGCCCGCCACATCTGACCAACGGAGTTCATGCAGTGGAAGATGCGACCCGCTCCGAGGCGGTCCTGGGCGGCCTGGTGGCCCTGTCCCACCCGCCCCAGGGCGTTGTCGGCGGGGACCCGGACGTCGTCGTAGAGCACCTCGCAGTGGTCGGAGGTGTCCCGCCCCCAGATCCCGATGCCCCGAACGATGTTGACACCCTTGGCATTGGTGGGGACGATGATCTGGACCATCTGGCCGGTGTCATGCTCGGCCCCGGGTTCGCTCACCCGGCACATGACGATGAAGAAGTCGGCGGCGATGCCGTTGGATGTGAACCACTTGTGGCCGTTGATGACCCACTGGTCACCGTCAAGTACCGCACTGGTGTCGAGTGACCGGGGGTCTGAGCCTGCGTTGTGCGGTTCGGTCATCGAAAACCCCGACTCCATCGACCCGTCGATCAAAGGGAGGAGCCACTTCTGCTTCTGCGCGTCGGTGCCGTACTTGACGAGGATTGTCTGGTTGCCCGAGTTCGGTGCCACCACGCCGAACAGCGACGCCGCCCCGATGGCGTAGGCGAGCACCTCGTTCATGTACGCGTGGGCGAGGAAGTCGAGACCCATCCCGCCGTACTCCTTGGGGAGATGCGGTGCCCACAGTCCGGCCTCCCACACCCGCTGCTTGATCTCCTCTCGGAGTTGGAGTGCCTCGCGGCGTTCGTGTTGAGGCATGTCACCTTCACGGTGGAGGTTCCACAGCTTGGCCTCATAGGGGAGGATGGCGTCGTTGACGATCTCGGCCGTCCGCATTCGGATGTCATTGATCCGATCGTCGAGTGTGGGGATGGGTTTCACATTCATGGCCATGGTGGGGAGCCTTTCGCTTACGCGAACACTATGCCAATGTCATCCCGCCTCTCAGAGGGCACCCGGCTGAGAGGGTGGCCGCTTGGTATGGGCTGTTGTGCGGTCGGCTCTCGGCGAGGGCTCGCACGTACTCGGTCATCGTCATCAGCATGACGAGGGGATGTGACGCGGGGCGCAGCTCACGGATCGGCGAGGTCCAGACACGGAGGGACCTGGCCTTGTCGGCCCCTCCCGGCTAACCGGAGTCAGCATCAATGGGCACGATGGCGCATCGCCTTTTGATAGGAGATCGGCGCGATGCTGCGCCCGATGGGAGCCAAAAGGGGCAAGACGGCCGCGTTGATCTCCATGCGTCGCCCACCCATGCGCCCGAGCACCAAGTCCGACACCTGAGCCTCGCTTCGTCGGACGACCTTGGGTGGGAGCGATCCGCCGCCGTCGACGCCCGACATCCCCATGGCCGTCGGCACCCAGGCCGGGTAGAGCACGTGGACCTGAACGCCTCGGTCGGCGACCTCGTAGGCCACCGACTCGGTGAACGCAGCCACGGCGGCCTTCGACGCCGCATACGCACAGTTGCCTGGCTCCGGAGCCCGTGCCGAGTCCGAGGCGACGTTGACGACGATTCCGGATCGCCTGTCGAGCATCCCCGGAATGACGGCGAGCGTGCCTGCGATGACGCCGAAGACGTTCACATCGAAAATCTGACGATATGCCGGTGATAGTCCTTCCTCGACGGGCGTGGGACCTGCGATCCCCGCATCGTTGATGAGCACGTCGATGCGCCCGTGTTGCTCCTCGATCTCACCGAGTGCCTGCTGATACGACGCCGTATCCCCGACGTCGCACACTCTCGTCGAGCTATCTGGCGTCGATGATCGGAGCAGTGTCTCGACCTCGGCCAGCAGCTCCTGGCGACGGGCCACACCGACCACGGTGGCACCACGTTCGGCAAGGTCCAACGCCAACCGTCGCCCGATACCCGATGATGCTCCGGTGACCACGGCGATCTTGTTGTCGTAACGCTTGAAGATGGATTTCTTGTCGCTTCTCACCATCAGAGGATATGTCCGACCAGGCTCCGGGAGCGATGGTGGTCGCTCCAGGTGCATAGAGAGCCAGATCTAGGCTGAGCGACGTGGCGTTTCCTCGGGCTGCTCATGAAGCCTCGGACCGGTGGTCGCGCCAGTTGGCATCGTGGGCCATCCCCGAGAGTGTCCTGGCAGCAGCACCGGAGTCACCGTGGGGATTTCCGCCGGGCCTGTTCGCCCGGTCGGCCGAGCGGGCACTGGCTGACCCTGAGTTCACCCCGTCGAGGCGACGCGCGATGGAGGTGGTCCCTTCAGGGGGGTCGGTGCTCGACGTGGGCGCAGGTGGCGGAGCCGCCAGCCTCCCCCTGGCACCACCGGCCGCTGTCCTTATCGCCGTCGACGAGAGCCAGGCCATGCTCGACGTGTTCGCGCAGGGGGCCGAGCGATGTGGGGTGCGCCACAAAGAGATCGTCGGCCGCTGGCCCGACGTCGCCCCCGACACCCCAAAGGCGAACGTGGTCGTGTGTCACCATGTCCTCTACAACGTGGGCGATCTTGCCCCGTTTCTCGCCACCCTCAACGACCACGCCGAACAGCGGGTTGTCGTGGAGTTGACCGATCACCACCCGCAAAGCGACCTCAGCCCGCTATGGAAGATCATCCACGGCATCGACCGGCCGACCGGACCAACCGCCTCCGACGCCGCCGAGGTGGCCGTCACCCTCGGTTATGACCTTCAGGTCGAGCGGTTCGAGCGGCCATCGCTCTGGCATGACGCTCCTCGTGACGAGCGCATTGCGTTCGCCCGTCGCCGGTTGTGCGTGGGTCCAGAGCACGATGCCGAGATCGGCGCCTATCTCGACCAGACTGCTGACCTGGGTCGAAAGCTCGTTACCCTGTGGTGGGACTCCACCGCCCGACCCGAACTAGTGAGGTGAGACGTGTTCTCGAACATTGTCGTAGGCACGGACGGATCGGACACGGCCGCATTGGCGGTGACCCTGGCCGCCGATCTGGCCAAGCATCACGGCGCTGTGATCCATCTGGTCAACGCCTACAAGATGTCGACCGGGGGGGTGGCCGTGGCCCATGCTGGGGCGACGGCGGTCGCCGACCAAGGCGTGAGCGGCGAAGTGTCACGAGGTGTCAGCAAGAAGCTCCTCACCGCGGCGGCCAAGTCCATCAGCGGGACCACCGTCAAGACGCGCGCTGTTATGGGCAACCCGGCCGACGTCGTGATCGCGATCGCCGAGGAGGTCGGGGCCGACCTGATCGTGGTGGGGAGTAAGGGCATGCGCGGGGCGCGCCGGGTCATTGGGTCGGTTCCCAACACCATCGCTCACCGCGCCCCGTGCCACGTGCTCATCGCCAAGACGACGTGACGGCGTGGGCCTGCCAACTTAGGATCTCAGAAGATGCAGTTTGTGAGCGATGACATCGAGATCGCCTACGACGATTCCGGTGGTACCGAGCGTGACGCGCTAGTGCTCCTCCACGGGTTGGGAAGCGCTCGCTCGACGTGGGACCCCATCATTCCGGCGCTTACCAATCAGTGCCGAGTGCTGGCATTCGACCAACGCGGCCACGGGAAGTCTTCCCGTGCATCGGGTACTTACACGTTGGAGCACTACGTCCCGGACGCCATCGCCTTCTGCGAAGCCGTCACGACCCGACCGGTCGTGTTGGTGGGCCATTCGCTTGGCGGAGTCGTCGCCGGTTCTGTCGCCCGCACCCGTCCCGACCTCGTGCGTGGGTTGCTGCTCGAAGATCCCCCGCTGTATCGAGGTGAGCCTGGGGAGGCGGAGGGGAATCCGTTCCTGGCGGTGTTCGCCCTTCTCCACCAACTGGTGAGCGACATGCAGGCCCGGCGCGCAGCCCTTGAGGAATATGAACGCGTGCTGCGCTCCGGGCCCAGCCCCAACGGCGCGGGATCGTTCGCCGACGTCCTCGGCGTGGAAGGTACCCGGGCTCGTGCACGGGCACTGCAGAGCCTCGATCCGGACGTATTCCTCGCCGCCGTAGACGGCTCCGGACTGGTCGGCGCCCAGCCTGACGCAGCGCTTCGGTGTCCCACTCTGGTTCTTCGTGCTGACCCTGCGTTCGGCCCAGCGTTCACCGCCGAGCATGAAACTCGCTTCCGCTCAGCGAACCCTCATGCAGACGTCGAAGTGATCTATGGTGCGAGCCACTTCATCCACGACGAGCAACCAGAACGCTTCCTACTCAAACTTCGCAGGTTCCTCGACGCACTCTGAACGGGCTCAGGGGCGGCTCCAGGATCCGGATACGTTCGACGAGGCCGTCGAGCGATACCGGACGACCCTCCTCCAAGTTGAGTGGATCAAAGCGCGAGCAAGATCGGCACTTCCAGCGCGGTCCAGATGAGTACACGACGTGCACGGGATCCCGATTCTTAGATGCGCTACCAAGGCTGCAAAGAGTACCGTGGCCCAGGGAAAACCCATGCGTCTTACCGGGCGATTGGGCAGGCTCCACATGACAGCTTCAGCGTGAGGTGCATATGACAATCGCTCATTTCGTGCTCCTAGCCGCGACAAGGCATGGGCGCGCAGCACTCGGATTCCTGGTGATTGCGATCTTCCTCGCCGTGATCGTCTGGCTCATCGTGTTGTGGTCCAGGGCAAAATCGCGAGCGGACAGAGCCGAAGCTGAGTTGTCGTCACTTCGATCTGAGTACGACCGGCTCTCAGCCGCGATGACCCCGCCGAGCCAGGCGTCCTCACCGTGGCCTCCCTCCGCACCGGGCGGCCCGCCTCCCTCCGCACCGGGCCCGCCTCCCTTTCCATCTTAAGGGTCACATCCGGTATTGCTGCCGGGCAACATCCTGGTTGTCGGACCAGCGACCGCTACCCAAACCACGCGCAATCACACGGTGACGGCGATCCCGGATGGGCCGCCGCCTGTCCTAGCCACCCGACTCCTGGACAAGTCGCGTGACACAGATGGAAAACGGGTGCGGTCGGGATCCCCTGCAATACCGCGCGCCCTAGCCCCGTCGCCAGAGCGACGTCGGGTCCCTCCGGCGTGACGGGGGCTCTTCCGATCGGGGCCTGGTTCTGCTCTTTCTGCGCGCGGTCCATGTTCAGGTGCAAAGCTCGACCATGCGCCGAGACCGATACGTGTCATCAGCCGAGCGGATCGCGTTCGTGCGTGCTCGCCTGACTGACCGTGGAGTTCTCGACGATCCCCTTGCCGAGCACTTCCTGCACCCTGGGGATAACTGGATTGCTAAGTCTCTGTTGCAGCTTGAAAGGACCGGGCTGTGGCCCAACCGACCGTTCGCCTATATCGCAGCGCGAACTCGCTTCTACGACACGGCCGTAAACCAAGCCCTGGACGCCGGTATTCGGCAGGCGGCGATCTTGGGTGCTGGCTATGACAGTCGGGCGTGGCGACTTGGACGGGAAGGCGTCATCTTTTTCGAGGTTGATCATCCTGATGTCCAGGGCGACAAACGCCAGCGGTCACCAGCTGACGGACCCAGGTATGTCAGTGTTGACCTGGCCACCGATTCGCTCAGCGAAGCGCTATTGGCAGCGGGCTTTCGCCCCCAGGATCGGAGTGTGATCCTTTGCGAAGGTCTGACGATGTACCTAACGGAGCGGTCCGTTGCTCGCCTTCTTGGCGATATGGCGGCGCTGGCAGCTTCCACAAGTCGGTTAGCGATCGACTTTGCTGCGGGAGCAGAAGCCAACCAGAGAATCTGGCGCTTCGTTGCGGCGGCGAACGACGCTCTCTACTCTCTTGAAGGGGCACCACTTCGCTTTCGACTCCATCCCAGCCAAGCGTCGCGATTCCTCGCCGATTGTGGGTGGGCAATGACCGACGTCCTTACCGGTCCAGAGATGCACGCAAGGTTCCTCAGTGATACACAGTTGCCGGTGCCGCGATCTATCCCTGGCGCCTACGTCGCGAGTGCCGTGCGCCAGTAGAAGGTACGGAACGGTATGGTCGTCACTGCCTACCGACGAGCGGCTCGCAGATGACGGGCACGAGGCACCCCGAGTCGGACCAGAATGGCGGCCCGGGGAGCGCATATCACCCGCTCCTGGTCGCCCTGTTGGGGGCTCAGAGCGCCCGCCACATGCCGGTTCCTGCTGGCGGTCCCGTTGTCTTCTTAACCCGCCAACCCATCCGGTAACGCTCCACGAATCCACGGGGAGACGGTCATGGACGCGTGACTTTGATTTTGGTTCTGGGGTTGGTGTTGCAGTGCTTTGCCTTTCCCTCTCTTCCTTTGGGTTCTGTTGGGTTCTGAGGGAAAGTGCGCGTGACGCGACAGACCCCGAGCACGAAGCCCGGGGCCTGCCTCCCTCTCTTCCTTCGGGCCTTGTGGGTCCGTCGGGCAAGAGCGCCAGAATACCGCCGAACGCCCTTGTTATTCTGGGGTCGGTGTGGCCAGCCGCTCCCTGCGCCCGTGATGCCGGACGGCGCCTGTGTGGGTGGGGGATGGGTACAAGGTCCCTGGCAGGCCCCTCGCACTGGCGCGAGGATGCCGCTGGGCCACTCGGTTAGGGCCATGGTCGGGAAGGAGATCGACGGTGCCGCTCTCCGAGCATGAGCAGCGGGTGATCGAGGCGCTGGAGCAGGCGCTCTACGAGCACGACCCTGACTTCGACCACCGCCTCCGGTCGGCGGACACCGTACTGGACGCCGGACGCCGTCTTGCGTTGTCGGTGCTCGGGGTTGTACTGGGTCTGGCACTGGTACTCGCCTTCTGTTGGACCACGACCGTCGGCCTGGGCATCGTGGGTTTCCTCGTCATGTTCGTGTCCCTGGACATCTTCTGGGAGAACGCCAGCCGGATGCGTCGATCGAGGTTGGACGGCTTCAGTCGTTCGGGGTGGATCATGGGAATCGCTGAGGACATGTGGTACCGGTTGAGGGACTGGTTCCGTTTCCGCCCCTGAACCCCACCGAGCGCCAGCTTCTCTTCGAGAAACACCTACTCGATTGTTTGCCCGAGCATCGAAAACGCCACGTCCACCTTTTCAAATGCCGGTGCGATGGTGGGATCGCCGATCATGCGAAGCCAGAACTGGATGCCCGGACCGATGAGTAAGCCGGTGATGACCGTGCCCACCCCAACGGAGCCGCCGAGCAGCCAGCCCGCTATCAGGACGGTCCCCTCCATCACTATCCGAATCGGGGCGAGGGGTCGACCAGTCACACGCCGAAGCCCGAGCATCACGGCGTCGTAGGCGGCCACACCCACCGAGGCCCGAATGATCATGGCTCCACCGAGGGTCATGATCCATGTGCCAAAGAGCACGGCCAGCGTCCGCAGGGGCCAACCGTGAAGGGTCGGAACAAGTGGAAGCAGGGCATTGAGCATCGCCCCACCGAGAATGGGGAGCACCAGAGTTCCGGGGCCAGGCCAGAACCGCAGCGACAGGGCCAGGAAGACCAGAGCGAATCCAGTCACGGTCACCGACGTGCCGATGTCGATTCCTGTTTGCCTGGCAACGCCATCTTGTAATACGAACAGCGGACCTAAGCCCAAGTCAGCGCGGATAGTCAGCGCGTAGCAGGTAGTGGTGATAAGCGAACCGCTGAGCAGCAGGACGGTGCGTCCGACGAGTGAGCCCAGAGAGCGTCGACCTTCGACCGTGGCTGAGCGGCTCACCGGCGAGATGCTACCGACCGGCAAGAGAACTCTCGCCCTCGGGATACCTCGTGCTGCTCAGAGGGCAGTTGCATCGGCGCTGGACCTGGTCGGGAGCCAGAACCGGTCGGGTGGGGAACCATTCTCTAGGCACCTGCCGAATCTTTCACTGGCCCCTTGCACAATCGGCCCAGGGGGGATCTAATGGCGTTGGTCCCGAGCGGCTGAAGGGCGGTTGAAAGATTGCCCTGAAGGTCATTCGGGACCGCTACGCGTCGGGGGACGATGCCGGGATCTCAACCGGCGATCAGCCCTGCCAGCGCATAGGTCGGATGTTTGTCGAGGTTGTGGCGAGCCCGGTCATATCGCCTTGTGGTTCTGGGGTCCGCATGACCAGCGGCGTCCTGCACATCACGGAGACTCGCTCCGGCGTCCAGGGACAACGTGACGAAGGCGTGCCTCAGGTCGTGAGGGTGGAGGCTGCCCGCTTTCTCGGGGACGGCCACTTTTGCCAGCCGTCTCAGAGTCCGCCATGCCTCTGACCGATGCCATCGTGCTCCCGATGCCGTGACGAACAACGGCCCGGTGGTCCGGTCCCCGGCGTAGGTATCGACCGCCTGCGCCGTCCGGGGGGCAAGAGGCACGGTCGCCGTCTTCCCACCCTTGCGCTTGATCCGGAGCACCCGGTGTCCGCGCTCGGTGGTCAGATCCTCGACGTTGGCCCCCAGGGCCTCGGAGACTCGCAGTCCGTTCAGCCCCAGCAGGAGGACCAGGGCCAGGGATCGGGGGGAGTCGGCGGCTGCGGCAACGATGAGGGCAGCCAGCTCGTCGCGGTCGAGCCCCGTGGACACCGTGTCGGACCCCACCTTCGGTCGTCGGACGTTGGCCACCGGGTTGCGAGCGACGATGTCCTCGGCAACGGCGTACCGGTAGAAGCCGGAGAGGGTCGAGAGGTGCCGGGCCACGGTGGCGGGGGACCTTTCCTCGACTTCGGCCAAGGTTCGCGCGTAGGCGTCCACGTGGGCTCTCTGAGCCGCCAGGGGGTCGAGGGCGTGGGCAGCGCACCAGCGGCCGAACCAGTGTCGGAGGTCGCGGCCGTAGGCCGCCCTGGTGGCCCCCTCGTAGCCCAGGAGAAAGGCGGCAGCCAGGCTCTCTACGGAGGCGTCGAACGGAGCCAGTGCCGTGCTGGGACCAGGTGTTGGGTCCAGGGACATCGTACCCAGGATAACACAACATAATCACTGTTATGTTGTGGCGCCTGCTTGGAGAACATGAACGTCGCCGTGTGTGGGCCCACTGTCGCCCTGGAACGATTGAGCCGGAGAAGGCGTCCAACAGATAGGACCCATTTCCGGCGAAAGGAATGATCTCGGTGTTGGCACAAGGAAGTCGCGCCTCGTGGGCCATGATCGTCGTTCTGGGCGTTCTCACTGCGGCGGCGGCAGTACTTTCAGTGGTCACGGCCCCAACTCGCAGGGTTGTGACCTCCTCCACCTCAACGACCGCCCTCTCGACTAGCCCAACGACCACTCTCGCGATAGGGGCTTCGTGTTCACTGCCGGCCGGCTCTCCCTCCATCACACTCGGCGACATGGCCCCGTCTCCGACGGTCACGGTGCCGGTGGGTGCTCGTATTGTCGTGATGGTGCCTCGATGGGGCTGGGGCGATGCCACCGACGTGCGTATTGGTAACAGCACCATTTTGAGCGAACAGTGCTCGGTGCTGCTGGCCAATCACGGTAGACGAGCGATCCTTGTCGCGCTCGGTCCAGGTCGGAGTAGCCTCGGAGCCACCGTCACTCCTGCCAGTAACGCGGCGATGCCCGCCTGGTTAGGAACGGTGGTCGTCACCGCCGACGCCAATGGATAAAGAGTCGCTGCAGGTCATCGCGGATCTGCGGGCATTCTCTCCCCATGACCTGCGGCGGTCGTGCGTCTCGGACCTCCTTGATGCCGGGGTCGACATCAGCGTGGTTCAACGGTTTTGTGGGTCACACCAACCTCACCACCACGGCGAGACATGACCGACGCGGGGAGCAGGCCAAGAAGAAGGCGGCCAAGTCGCTGCATGTGCCATTCGTGACCTCGGAACCCGCAAGCTGAGTTCGCCTGCGGCGAGACGAGTTCGTAGCTGAACGTACGCCCTTTCGCTCCGCGCTCGTCGCCTGAATAGGCTGACAGCGTCGAACCGTCGGAGTATGGGAATGAGCTATGACGAACGAATGGGGTCCCCTCGGACCCTTGGCCGGTGAATGGGAAGGCGAGGGTGGGCTCGACACGGCGTTCTCTCACGCCCAGGACAAGGTGCTCGGCACCCCATACCTAGAGAAATGCAGCTTGAAGCCGTTCGGCCCGGTCGACAACGGAAGTCAACACCTCTACGGCCTCGACTACAGAACTGCCATGTGGCGCGGCGACGAGGAGAACCCCTTCCACACCGAGGTCGGCTACTGGCTGTGGGACGCAGCCACCGGTGAGGTCGTGCGGGGTTTCGTCGTCCCTCGCGGCATCACGGTGCTCGCCGGGGGCATCGCCACCCCCGACGCCACACAGTTCACACTCACGGCCACTCACGGCCATCCTCAGTACGACATCGGCGAGAACCTGCACCTCGCCAAGAACGCCAGCACGTTGAGTTACGAGGTGACCATCACCGTTGGCGATGGTTCCTGGTCTTACGACGAGACCACGATGTTGCAGATGAACGAGTTCGACCAACCGTTCGCACATACCGACAACAACACTCTCCACCGGGTGGGCTGACCCCGCTGCGCCGGGGTTGTGGCACTAGGTTGGAATCCGTGCCACTTCCGAGCTGCCCCAAGTGTCAGTCCAATCAGTTGGACGAAGACTGGGGTAGTCACGGCGACGACTGCCCTGACGCTGACCATAGGCATCTGGTCTGTGCGAACCCAGATTGCCTCTCCGTGTTCACTATGACTGCACGACCGGGGAAGGCCCATTGAACATCAAGCTGGACCTGCGACGCCTCGCTTACGTCCTTTCGCCAGCGGGTTAGGTGGTTACCAATATCCATCCGATGCCATTGTGCGCGATGAAGTCCGTGGACTCGCCAGCAGTACGGAGCCGATGTCTTGACGGCACGGCACTGGCCGGGCGTGCAAAGTGCTGGGTCCAGGCCGTACCGTCCCAGTAGCGGAGACCCTCGCTCAACGGGTTGTCGTACCACGCTGGCGGAGGAGCGTCAGCAGATGTGGTATTCGAGACCGCAGTTCTATCGGGCGTCGGTTCGTGATACGACCCCACCCCCTTGTCCTTGACCAGCGGTGTGGGGGCTCCATCTTTGAAGAGTCGCTCTTCATGAATCCCGAATGGGTCAGGATGCCAGCCTTCGAGTCCGCCCATTTGCCCCCGTCGCGATTCCGCAGGCGGCATGTTACTTATCAGCCCATAGGCCAACAAGCTGAACTCCGGTCAAGATGGCGTCCACCGGACCCATATGGGCGCAATCGAAGGGGGAATCGCCATCTGACCTTCCTGTCGATGGAGCGCACCGCAGATTGTCTAGGGATGGACCCTTTGGAGTGATGAAGCGCCGGACCCGATGAGCCATGTGGTCGGGCGTCAATGCCTGTATCCCAGGAGCCGGGGCCACCCGTGACCGAGCAGGCTGAGCGCACGGGTATTCGTGTGAGCCCGTTCTCATTGTCAGTGTCGTGGGTGAATAGCTCGCCAGATGTCCCAGCCCACGAATCCGATGCACATTCCCGCCACGATGGAGAGGGCCAAGACCACCCAACCCTCGGACAGGACGACAGCGCCCGCTATCAGTCCGGCTGCCAGGGCTATGCCACCGACGTCGCGTATGTGCACTTCGGGAGTCTAGGGCGCGCGGACACCGAGAGGACTCAGGAGATCGTAATGGACAGGACCCTCGTGGCCGTATTCTGCGTGGGGTTGATGGTGCATCGTCTTGATCTTCTTGTGGAGGACTTCCACGGTGAAGCTGTAGGTCCCGCTGTCGAGGTCAAGTCGTTGGTGGCCGAAGACATTCATGCAGATGGGGGTGGTGCGTCATACGAACCCACCCCGCCATCCTTTACCAATGGAGTCGGCTTGCCGTGGTCAAGAAACCGTTCCTCATGGACCATGAACGGGTCGGGTTGCCATCCTTCGGAGTGCATTGTTTGCCTCGGACTTGCCATAGCCGGAACAGCCCTAGCAGGAACACCTGCTGTCACGGGAGGCGAAGGGGAAGGTGGCGGAGGTGGGAGCGGTGGTCGATACGAAGGGTGTCGATCGGGCGGATACCACTTGCCGTCAGATGCGAGCCACCAATCTGGTCCTTGTGACACATGGCTCATGTCCCGATACTTCGGTTCTGCCGTCGTAGGCGGTTGAAAGGACGGCGGGGAGACTAACGACGTCCCGCAGTACCGGCACAGGGCTGCTTTTCCCTGAACCAACTCGCCGCAGGCGGGACACTCCCTCATGCCCCGGCCAAGAGCCTTGCGGCGCAGGGCATTCTCATCCTTGGATAGGAGCACCGTGATTAGTACCCCGATAGGCCCCAGCAGAATGCTGAGGAGGAAGCCCAGCATGGGGCTCCCCTTGGATTCGCCGACGATGGCGCCGAGAAGTCCCCAAATGACTATCCAGAAGAGGATGTAGAAAAGGACACTCATGTAGTTCCTCCTCGTGGACTACTTGATGGTCAGTATCCTTGCTCTGTCCTGCCTTCGATCCAGTGTGAGCGCATCCTGCCGACGAGCGGCAGGGTCATTCGGCCCTGTTCTGAAAGTCACAGCCCGTTAGATCGGCGATGGTTCGCTCAAAGTGCTCACGGCAGGCCGAACAGCGGCAGTGCGGGGCCGCGTCGACCCCACGGATGAGACGCCCGAGTGTCCGTCTGCGGCTCCGCACCTGGACCGCCATCCTGACCTGATCTGATTGAGTTTGGATGACTTATCGCTAGAATCCGGAAGGGCTTATCGGGGACACGCATTCAATGCTGCTACGTACAATGAGGCCAGTTCGGTACTCCCGGCCGGGGTTGGATGGATCCCGTCCCGCTGGAGCCACGTTGGGTTCTTCCATTCCGCATTTCCCCAGTCGAGCAGGTGAAAGTTGGGCTTGGTCGAGACTTCGGCTTCGAGGGCTTTGTTGATAGCGACTGCGAGCGACCCAATACGCGGATTGACCGTCGTGAGAATGATGCACCGTTGGTGCCTCAACGGATGAAGCTCCCGAGCGAGATCTGATGCCCACGCAAGGTCACTACCGACCCGGGCGTCATTCGTCCCCAGTTCGATGATCCAGTCGTGACGGGGAAGAGCGGCCACGATTTCAGGGATAAGGAGCACCCAGGAGGAGATATATGTCCCAATCCAACCAGCGACGCTTGCTCGGTAATCTGGAGAGAGGGCTGCTGCAATCTGGTTCGTTGACATCGCCGTGATACTGTCGCCCACCACTGTTACCAATGGTTCTTCCACTGGCTTCTTCACATGGGCCATGGCTAGTGACACTCCTATCAATGTCACTGCAGCGAGAACTACGGTGCCGATCGTCACGCTCAAGCTCATGACGAACGAACGGTGATGGGACCTTGCGGAGCGGGCACAGCGCATTACCACGCTCTCTCCTGTCCTATCGATTGGCACCTTCCTCCGGCCAGAGTGACCGCATCTTGCGACAAGCATCAGGGCCATTCGACCTTTGTCTGACAGCCCCACATCTCGGCCCGGCGCTATGTCGCTCCAAGTGGTCAGGGCGGCCCTTACAGCGAGACACCCGGAAGACGAGCGGGGTTTGTTCCAACGATGGCGCCCTACCCAGCATTCGGGTCCTTGGTCTCTGGGCGCCTCAGAAGCCATGTCCTACCTTGCTCTTATGCAGACTCATACGTTGATACAGCCTCTGGACGACGAGGCGATCGGTGGGCCGATCACCGGTGCCGAGCACCACCGGGTGAGGGCGTACCCTCGCGACAGGGTGTGCGAGTACGAGGGCTGCTCCACCCTGTTGTCGGTGTACAACGACGGGTGGTTTTGCGCTGCTCATGATGAACTGGGGGTCCCCTTACGGGTGCATCCGCACCCGCCCGCTTCTCGGAGGTGTCGTCGAGCATCTCACCACAGGGCTGCCTGAGCGCCGAGCGACCGACAGCTCGGTTCCAGGGGACCTCAGGCCTGTATTCGCTAACGTCGACCCTCACATCAAATGCCTCGCCCAGGAGAGATGACCTATGCCCGACGTCGGTGATCGCGTTCGCTTCGCATCCAGGAAGGTCGACGAGGCCCCACGCGAGGGCGTGGTGACCGGTGTTATCGGCCAACTCCTTCGCATCAAGTGGTCGACAGGCGAGGAGTCGATGTTCGTCCCCGGTCCGGGAGCGGTGACCGTGATCGGCAAGGTGCGGGCGTCATCAAGCAGGAAGGCAACGGCTCCGGCGAAGGCGGCCAAGTCGGCGAAGAAGACCACGAACAAGCCGACTCGGTGAATCAGTTCTTCCCCTACGCAGTAGACCTCAAGTTCGCTCCGATCTGGCTTCCCCTCGGCGTTCGCCCATCCAAGGACGGGGTGACCATTACCGACGACGGCCGCTTCAGGGCGACCTTCGGGTTCCTGCGGCTGGAGACTCCCCTCGACAATGTGACCGGAGCCCACGTCACGAGGGGCTACCGATGGTGGACTGCCGTGGGCGCTCGGGTGTCGTTCGTGGATGACGGGCTGACCTTCGGGACCAATACGAAGGCCGGAGTGTGTGTCCACTTCCGGGAGAAGGTGCCCTCAGCCCTCGGCTTCAAGGGGTACTCAGCGCTGACGGTCACGGTGGCGGATCTCGATGGACTTGTCCAAGCGCTTGGAGGTGACGAGGGTCAGTCCTGAGCTTCGCGCATGAGATCCAAGGGCAGTTGACCACTTACGAAGGATCAACCACTCTTGGGTCTGCCCCCAAGTCGGTTGACTCTTTGGTTGTCCAGCTCTAAGCGACGGTCTCGACGTTGTAGATGGTCTCATATTCGATCGGCGTGAGCCTGCCGAGGGCCCGCTGACGACGCCGGCGGTGATACGTGCGCTCGATCCAGTGCACGATCGCCAGGTGCAACTCCTGGCGAGTGGCCCAGGACTTCGAGTCGAGGACGTTCTTCTGAAGCAGAGAGTAGAATGACTCCATGGCCGCGTTGTCGGCGCAGGCGGCCACCCGTCCCATCGATCCGCGAAGCCCGAAGCGCGCCAGCGCCCGCACATATGCGTGAGATCGAAATTGCGATCCCCTGTCGCTGTGAACCACCGTGGCGCCTGGTCCTCGAAGTGCGACGGCGTGATGGAGCGCCCTGACAGCGAGCTGGCTCGTCATACGGGCGTCGGTGGCATAGCCGACGATGCGGTTGGAGAAGACGTCCTTCACGACACAGCAGTAGAGCTTTCCCTCCCGGGTGCGGTGCTCGGTGATGTCGGTGAGCCACAGCTCGTTCGGAGCATCGGCGGTGAAGTCCCGTTCGACGAGGTCGTCGTGGACCGGGGGCCCGGGTCGGTGACCCAGGCCCTGTTTCCTCGAGTGCGCTGACCAAAGTCGCTGCTCGGAGCACAAACGCCACACACGGTTCTCCGAGGCCCGGTGACCGAGGCGCTCGAGCTCATCCGCGATGAAGCGGTAGCCGAAGGCCGGGTCGTCGTGGTTCACGTCGACCGCTGCGTTCGTCAGATAGGCGTTGTCGAGGTCCCTTGGACTGCAGGGCCGAGCGAGCCATCTGAAATAGCTCTGCTTGGAGAACTCGAGCACCCGGCAGGTCACCGCCACGGGAACACCTTCGGCGGCAAGATCACGGACCAGCGGGTATCTCATTTTGGGGAGCTGCCCTGGGATAGATACGCAGCCGCACGGCGCAAGATGTAGTTCTCCTGCTCGAGAACCTTGATCCGCTTGCGTGATTCACGGAGCTCGTTGCGCTCCGCCGCAGTCATGCCGTCGCGGACGCCCTCTTCGACGTCCGCATCCTTCATCCAGCGATGCAGACACGACTCGGAGATGCCAAAGTCCCGCGCCACCTTCGACAGCGGGATCTCCCGGCGTCGGGCAACCGCCACAACATCCCGGCGGAACTGATCGGGGTATGCCTTTGGCACCCTCCACTCCCTTCCAGCGAGCCAATGCTCGCAAGGTTAGGAGTCAACCGAACCTGGGGCAGACCCTCACGGTGACACGGCGCCCTGACGCCGTGGGCTCGCTCCCCGGTGCCGCCGAAGCCACCGTTTCATCTCTTGTAGCTCGGCGAGAGCAGTGCCATCGCCTCGTCACGGACTCAGGACGCCGCTGTAGCGTCCCTCCGAGCAGGTGAACTCAGCGGGGTGCCGGAAGGAGGCCAATCATGCTTGGAGCGGTTGGGCGCAGCGGTAGGCATTCAGCACCTCCGAAAACCTGGGCGGTCCGGTTGGGTCGCCCAGGGTTGCACTCCTACCGGAGTCAACACCCGAGGCGCGCACGCACCTGGGTTCTTCTGGTCGCCGTCACGGGTCTCGGCGTATCTGGCTTTGCTGCCTACCCGACCGTGGCGAGCGCAGCACCGGTGCGAGTCACCAACTGCAATGATTCGGGACCAGGATCGCTCCGTCAGGCGGTCTCAAGCGCTAACCCTGGTCAGACGGTCAACTTCAACCTGCCTCATCGGTGCTCGACTATCACACTCGCCAGCACCATCGTCATCGGGACCAACCTCACCGTCGCTGGGCCGGGAGCGAACGCGCTGGCTGTGAGTGGCAACGATGCCAACACCGTGTTTGATGTGCCCTCCGGAGTGAGCGCCACGATCTTCGGTCTTACGATCGAGAAGGGCAACGCCTCACAGGGCGGTGGCATTGCCAATAACGGCACCTTGACTGTTACCGACAGCACACTGTCCGACAACACTGGCAGCTACATCGGTGGTGGCGTTATCAATAACGGGACGTTGACCGTTACGAACAGCGTCCTGTCAGGCAACACCGCAGGCGAGGGCGGTGGCGGCATTATGAACTACAACGGCACGTTGACCGTGAATGGCAGCACGCTATCCGGTAATAGTGGTGAATACGGTGGTGCCATCCAGAACCTCAACAGCGTGACCATTAACGACAGCACACTGTCGAATAACATTGGCGGTGCCGACGGCGGTGCCATCTACAACCAAGGTGGCATGTCGGCCATCACCAATAGCACGTTGGCTGAAAACAGCGCCGATGACAGTAGCGGTGGCGCCATCGACGTGAACTACGGCACGGTTATGGTCGCCAACAGCACCTTGTGGGGAAACAAGGCGACTGACGGCGTTAGTGGTGGCATTTTCAACTATGATGGTGCAGTCAATCTATCTGCCACCATCGTCGCCAAGAGTTCAAGTGGCGATTGCCATGGGGACATCACGGATGGCGGCTACAACCTGGCTGACGACGGATCATGCGACTTCAGCGGTACCTCGCTCTCGGACACTCCCTCCGGTCTAGACCCAGCCGGACTCCAGAACAACGGTGGTCCGACTCAGACCATCGCCCTTGAACCGGGAAGTCTGGCGATTGGCCATGTCTCCAACGCGTCATTCTGTCCCGCAACCGACCAGCGAGGGTTGCCAAGATCGGTTCCGTGTGACATCGGTGCATTTCAGACGCAGAGGTTCGGCGTACATCGGCGGCGAGGCTAGTGGCTCTGCTCGGCGTCAACCTCATCACCTGCGACTACGACAAGTGCGTATCAGCCGTGGCGATGAACGTCAGGGACGGCTTCGTGCAGCCAGACGCTGCGCTGGCACATGCCAAGAGCCAGGGCTGGGTGCATGACAGCAAGGGCAATGACTATTGCCCGCTGCACGTATCGTCCGCCAGCTAGAACCACGATGCACAGGTGGGCGCCGACCTGCCTACGATGGCCGTGGTCTGACCGGCGAGGAGCGACGATGACAGCAGTGGCGGAACGTTGGCAACCAGCGCGGCTCTTTCCGATTACCGGCATCGGAGGGGCCGACGAGCAGGAGCGCCGGGGTTGCTCAGCTCTCCTCGCTGTGATCCAGGCTGTCAGAGAGTTTGGGCGGGCGCTGACCAGTCGGTGCGGTGCGCCTGCTGGAACGATCGACACCTTCATTGAGGTGCCGTTTCTCAAAGACGGGGTGAAGTTCAGGCCCGATGGGTTGATCCGGATCACCCGTGGCCAACGTTCTTGGACTGCGCTGGTCGAGGTGAAGGCCGGACGCAATGACCTGTCGGCTGAGCAAGTTGCCAACTACCTGGATATCGCACGCGAACAGGACTTCGATGCCGTGATCACGATCAGTCATCAGGTCGCCACGACGCCAGGTGTGCATCCAGTATCAGTGGACAGGCGGAAGGTCAAGAAGGTCGGGCTCTTCCATCTCTCATGGAGTCGTATTCACACTGAAGCCCTCATCCAACAGACCACCAATGCGGTGTCCGATCCCGACCAGGCGTGGTTGTTGTCCGAGTTCATCCGGTACATCGAGGACCCGAAATCAGGTGCGCTCGACTTTGATGACATGGGTCCATCGTGGGTAAGCGTGAGAGATGCTGCCCGACAACAGACGCTTCGGGCGAACGACAAAGAGACAATGGATGTTGTAGCTCGTTTTGATCAGCTCTTAGCACTTGCAGGGATGGAGCTTTCCCGCCAGCTTGGTGTTCATGTACAGCAACGACTTAGTCGGTCAGAACGGTCAAGCCAGGCTGCCAGACTCCAAGCACAGTCCAATCAACTGGCCAAGACGGGACAACTCGGCGGTTCGCTTCAAGTTCCTAACGCTGCAGTCCCTATCGACATTGTCGTCGACCTCCGTGCTAACCGGGTTGACTGCGCGGCGGTGCTGGATGCGCCCCTTGAAGGCCGGGCGACGACCCGCATCAACTGGTTGCTTCGTCAGCTCAGGGACTCACCAGCCAATCTGCAAGTCGTTGCCACTACCGCACGGGCGAGGGATGCGGGTCCCAGCCACGCATTGAGTGCACTGCAAGACGATCCGAAGCTACCGGTGCAGCACGCACAAGCTGATATCCGTTCGTTCACGTTGACACTGAGTCAGACCGCAGGAACCAAACGTGGCCAAGGTCGAGGATCATTCGTTGGTTCTGTCACCTCGCTCGTGGACAGCTTTTATGCCGACGTTGTTCAGTACCTAAAGCCCTGGACACCTCCAGCACCGAAGCCAAAGGTCGGTATCGCGGATGAAAGTGATAGTGGTTCTACCTCAGCCGGAGAACAGCCGCCCACGCCCCAGAATCCGTCGTCACCAGCCGTCACCGACCAAGCCTTAGCGGCCAACGACAACGCCGACCTGGATCCAGTCGACGGCGCGGTGGCTCCGTGGACATGAACGACAGACTTACTCGGCTTGAGGACGCGCTCACCGATCTCGCCATTGTCGTGACCGAGGGCCATCTCAGCCGCCTTGAGGCACATATCAGCCCCGATGTGGTCGTGGCAGGCAGACGGGTGCAGGAGTTCTACCGGGCGGTGATCAACGAGCGGGAGTTCTGAGGGCGCGCCTTCATGGAGTCAGTAGCCGCAGAGGTTCGAGCGCCCGTGCTTCGGGTTCTTGGGTAAGGATCTAGGGATGGATTCTCTTGAACAAGCAACATCGTCAGTAGTCGAGTCCATTACTGGATTGACACTGAAACCCCTTGATCCAGGAGGAGGCCGTGTCCAACTCCCGGACTTCGAGATGCTTGCATCCGACGGCGTACGCGTGGGGATTCTGGAAGTCACAAGCACGACGAGAGAGGACCGAGCCCGCTTCCGCGCCCAGGTTGGCATTCAGAACTGGGAGTTTGAGGAGCTTGCTTTCTCATGGATTGTCGTGACCCGCCGATCTCAAGCCAACCCAAGAGATCTTGCACGTTCACTCGGCAACGAACTACACGCTCTAGAGGTGGCGGGAAGGACGGGGGAATGGATCCCAAAGGGGCCGGTCTCAGAAGGCGATGATGCGTTGCCGCGCTCTCTGACCACCCTCGGGATACTGCGAGTTTGCGCTTACTTCCGCAATACGCCGGGAACGAAGGGCTGGGTCTCTGTCCAAGCCGAAGGACCTGGCGGCTTCTTCGACATTTCGGATCTGACTGCCGAAGTCCAAAAGCCCCTCGACAATCCCGGCAATCAAACGAAACTCCGAGTCGCCAGTGGCGGTCAAGCGGAACTTTTCGTCTGGCTTGATGTCGGTGACGGGTCGGCTGCATTGGCCACGCTGAAGACCCCTCCGTTCGACCAGCGACTTCCATCCCTGCCCGTGCCACGACTTGGGGCAGCGACGGCCGTCTGGGCGGGCACAACGACCGGCAATCCCGTCCGACCCGCAGTTGCGCTCGCACGTGTCAGCAACGGGACTTGGGAGATCGTGCCTCCGCCAACGTTCCCAGGGGTCGCGTAAAGAGTCCAGACGGGGAGTCCTGTTCAGCGGCCGCCGCATTGGAGCACATCATGCTGATGGTGGTCTTCGCAAGATGTGCAGAGCGAGAATGGGTCTGGATTAGCGAGCCTTTACTCGCAGAGGCGATAGAGACATCGTTACTGCGATGTCGGAGACCACGCCTTGGAAGTAGTCAATGCCAAAAAGGGAATCGATAGACCAACCCGCCCATACGCATGCACCGACTGCCAGAAAGAGGACCATGTCCGTTCCAAGTTGAATCGGTTCAACTGGGAACGATGAATCATCCCGTTTCATCTGGGTGAAAGCGGCCATGAAATACAGGGCCGCGCTGCCGAAACCGGGGTGCATCTCAGATGAGAGCATCCGGTAGTGGTCATAAACGCGGTAACCGGTTTCAAGGCGGTCGCATACTTGCTCGACTTTCCGCACCCATGAAGTTCCCTCTGCTGGTGTTACGTCAGGCATGCCGTGTAGGAGAAGGTCCACAAAGTCGGGAATGTCCTCGCCGAGCTGTCGACTGCTCTGAATCAAGCGATCCCATTGCGCCTGAAAGCGGACTTCGAGTCGATCGAGTACGTGCGTGTGATTGTCCGTGCCAGCAAGAAGAGAAAGATAGATGGCATGTTCCAGAGCGATGCGTGTATTTCCCCTCGCGGTGTCCGCGAGGCCGTTCTCCCCTAGGAGGAACGCAGCGTGGGCGTGGCGAAATGTGGTGGCACACCATGCGGACGCCATCAGCAGGACATGACGTTGATCGCCCGTAGGGGTCAATGAGATCTGGGAGAAATGATCCCAAAGTTGGTCATGCATGGCACAAAGCTCGGAGTGAGCGGGGGTACTCGCACTCCACTCGACAAGCTCCTGTAGAACGGCGTCTGCGTTGAAACCTGGTATGTCAGACTCGATGCTTCGGAAGATCTCCTCCAGTTCGGGGGGGAAACTCAGGCTCGGGCTCGGTTCCCTCCCCTCATCTTGCGGCATGAGGAGAACCTAAGCATTGGGCTGTAACAAAGGGTGGGAGAGACAAAATGTCAACCGGCGAGCTAGGAGCCAGGAGTCAGCAGGTGGACAGTCAGGAGTGGCCTGACGGTAGCCGAGGAGGAGCTGCGGGCGGGGCAGGGGAGCCTGCCCGGTGGACATCCAAGGGGCCTGCAGCTCCCCGCGTTCCCCGACGTCTCCGTTCCGGGTGCCTCGTCTACCCATCCAGTGGGGGATCGGGTCAGTGACTCACGACCGACTCCGGGGGGTGCTCCTCATTGAACGCCTTCAGCGCGGCCCGGGCGGTAGTCAGGCGTTCCCGGGCTTCCCGCTCGGCCTCCGCCAACTGCTGCCGTCGCTCCGCGATGTCTTCGGACTCGTCATCAGCCATGGCCGACGATAGACCCGAAGCGTGCCGGAGGCCTTTCGACACGGTGGGGCGATGGGGGAGTACCCAGATGGTCCTCCGGAGACTCCATGAGGCCTCGCGGGCCCTTGCCTCGGAGCGATGTGTCGCGCCCACCGAGTAAAATGCGAGTGGTTGAACACATAACTCTGGGGGAATCGCTCGGAACTGAGCAGGGAATCCCCAGGTCGGCACAGCGTTCAGCGTGCGATGCTCCCAAAGCAGGTGCGCTGCCAGGCTGCGCTACTCCCCGGACATCTTCCGGACCATCCCGAGGTCCTCGCCGTCTCAGGCCCGGACCCTTCCCTAGCACGGCATTCGGACGTGTGATCCGAGGTGTGTGCACTGGGAGCGGGACGTGAACAGCGTAGGCGACGGAGAACGCCGGGAAGTCCCACTGGGGTAGAACAGTGTCCCGGCATCGGCTCGACGCAGCGATCCGGTCTTGGGGGAGGTACCGGTCAATTGGATCCCTACATCGTCTTGGGGAGTGCCGTCGTCGGGTTCCTGGTCGGAGTGACAGGAGCAGGCGGGGGTGCGCTCATGACGCCCATGCTGATCCTGCTCTTCTCGGTCAAGCCCTCCACGGCGATTTCGAGCGATCTCGTGGCGGCCGTCGTCATGCGTCCCATCGGAGCCGCGGTGCATCTGCGCCAGGGCACCGTGAACCTGCGGCTCGTCGGGTGGATGACGTTGGGATCGGTCCCGATGGCATTCTTCGGCGCCTATCTCCTCCACCTGATCGGCAACGCGCATGCCGCTCAGGACAACGTCCAGATCGCTCTGGGCGCGGCTCTCCTCGTCGGCGCAGCAGCCATGGTCCTTCGCTACTTCCTCGATCGCCGGGGCGGTCACCTTCGCCAAGGTGTGGTCCACGAGATCACCCTCCGGCCGCTACCGACGATCGCGATCGGGGTGATCGGCGGGCTCGTCGTGGGCATCACCTCCGTCGGTTCGGGCTCCCTCATGATTGTCTTGCTCCTCTTCCTTTATCCGATGATCGGAGCGAACCAGCTGGTCGGAACCGACCTCACACAGGCAGTGCCGCTGACGGCCGCGGCGGCCCTCGGGGCCCTCGCCTTCGGGCACGTGGAGCTGTCGGTCACCACCTCGCTCATCGTCGGGAGCGTCCCTGCGGTGGTCATCGGGTCGTTGCTGTCGTCGAGAGCACCGGACCGCTACATCCGCCCCGCCATCACGTTCGTGATCCTCGCGTCGGGGCTCAAGTACGTGGGGGTGGGGACTATGGCCCTCGGTTGGGCGCTGTGCTCCATCCTGCTCGTCGTCGCGGTCGCCTGGCTGGTCTCCGCCCGCCCATGGGAGAAACAGGTGGCATCGTTCGGGCTCGGGGGAGAGGGAGAGAGGTCGGCAGTCCAGGCGGCCGATCCTGACTAGGGACCCGCCGGCGTCGGCCAGGCCATAACCTCGAGGACCGATCGCAGTGCTTCTGAGCCGACCGACGGGAGACCACGGTGACGACGATCAGCGGATGGGTGGCACCGGGCTTCGAAGCGGTGCGCGAGGTCTTTCAGGCCAACTTCGACGCGGGGGTCGAGATCGGGGCGGCCTTCGGCGCCTATCACCGCGGCGAGAAGGTGGTCGACCTGTGGGGGGGCATCGCCGACACCAGGGACGGCCGGGTGTGGGACGAGGACACGCTCGTCCTCGTCTACTCGACCACCAAGGGTGTCGCCGCCATGTGTGTCAACCGGTTGGCGCAGCAAGGAGCGATCGACGTCGAGGCCCCGGTGACCACGTACTGGCCGGAGTTCGGACAGGCCGGCAAGGAGAAGGTCACGGTGGCCGACCTCCTTTCGCACCGGGCCGGTCTGGCCTGGGTCGACGGCACGATGTCCTTCGACGACATGGTGCGGTGGGACCCCGTTGTCGAGGCCCTCGAGAAACAGGCTCCCTCCTGGCCGCCGGGCACCGCGCACGGGTACCACGCCACCACGTACGGCTGGCTCGTGGGCGAAGTCGTGCGACGCGTCACGGGGATGAGCATCGGCAGTTACCTGCGTACCGAGATCGCAGGCCCCTTGCACGCCGATTTCTTCATCGGCCTCCCGGCCTCCGAAGAGCCTCGGGTGGCGCGGCTGGTGTCGTTCATGGAGGGGCTCGCCTCGGGCCACCCACCCAACCCGTTCAAACAGAACGAGGCCGCGCCTGGGTCCGGCCCGGACCTCACCGAGCTGGCGGAGCTGGCCAAGACCTACTTCGCGCCGGAGGGCCCTCTGTTCAAGGCGTTGTACGCCCCCGGCGGCGCGCTCGCCGACGAGGAGATCTGGCACAGCCCCCGGTTGCATGCGGCCGAGATCCCCGCCGCCAACGGGATCTGCGACGCGCGGTCCCTCGCCCTCCTCTACGGGGCGTGTGTGAGCGATGTCAGGACTTCGTCGGGTGACATGTTTCGCATCCTGACTCCGGAGCAGGTCCGGCGGGCCGTGCGCCAGGAGACCGAGGGCCCCGACAAGGTCCTGCTGGGACTGGACATCCAGTGGGGTCTGGGGTTCAACGTCAACACCGGCATGATCGGCCTCGCCGGGCTCGGGGGCCCGAACGCCTTCGGGCACTTCGGCATGGGGGGCTCCGCAGGATGGGCCGACCCCGATCTGCAGCTCGGCATGGGATACGTGATGAATCGGATGGAGATCGGCACCACGGGCGACACCCGCAGCTTTCGGCTCATGCGGTCGTGTCTCGATGCGGCGGAGAAGGCGTCATGAACGGTCGCGCCAGAAACGGTCGGGGAACGAGAGCGTCGTCATGAAGGCAGCCGTGTACTACGAGACCGGTGGGCCCGAGGTCCTGCGCTACGAGGAGGTCCCGGATCCCGTGGCCGGAGCCGGGGACCTACTCGTGCGGGTCGAGGCCATCAGCATCGAAGGGGGCGACACCCTCGCCCGCGCCATGGGCGAGCTCGGTTCGACACCGCACGTGGTGGGCTACCAGTGCGCCGGCACCGTCGTCGCGGCCGGTGACGGCGTGGAGGGCTTCTCCGTCGGCGACCGGGTCGTCACCGTCGGCCTCGACGGGTCACATGCCGAGCTGCGGGCAGTGCCCACGCCGTTCTGCTGGCCCATTCCCCCCGGGCTCTCCACCGACGAGGCCGCGTGCGTCCCTGTTGCATTCGGCACGGCCGACGACTGTCTCTTCGAGTTCGGACGGCTCCGGGCGGGGGAGTCCGTGCTCGTCCACGCGGGCGGGAGCGGCGTGGGCATCGCCGCCATCCAGTTGGCAAGCCGCGCCGGCGCCCGGGTTCTCGCCACCGCGTCGAGCGACGAGAAGCTGTCCCGGCTCGTAGCGCTGGGGCTCGACGACGGCATCAACTACGCCACGACGGACTTCGTCGAAGAGGTGCGCAGGCTCACCGACGGCAGAGGGGTGGACGTGATCGTGGACTCGGTGGGCGGGGCGACCCTGCAGGGAAGCCTGCGCAGCCTGGCCTACCGCGGCCGGTGCGTGACGGTGGGGGATGCGGGGCGCCACGCCGCCGAGCGCCTCGACGTCTCGATGTTGCGGCCCAACAACCAGAGCCTCATCGGCTACTTCCTGGGAGCGGAGCTCTTCCTGAGTCCGCGCCCGCACGCCATGATCGCCGGTCACCTGGCCGAGATCGCACAGGGTGAGCTCAAGGTCGTCGTCGACCGCCGGTTCCCGCTGTCGGAAGCGGCGCAGGCCCACGCCTACATCGAGAGCCGTCAGGCCTTTGGCCGAGTCCTGCTGATTCCCTGAGTCCTGTGATTCCCTGAGGCCTGCAGATTCCCTGCGGCCTCCGGTCGTGCCGAGCGCGATCCGAGTCGCCCGGCCGCAGCGTCACGTCGATCACGTCACGTCGATCACGTCACGTCGATCACGTCACGTGCAGTACGGCGGCACCCGTGAGCCGGTCGCCGGCGAGGTCGGCGAGGGCGACATCGGCACGGTCGAGCGGGTAGGGCGTCGTCGTCGCGACCACGCCCATGCGCGTGGCCAACGCCAGGAACTCCTCGCCGTCGCGCCGGGTGTTGGCGGTGACGCTGCGCACCTCGCGCTCGTAGAAGAGATGGTCTTCGTACCGAAGCGACGGCACGTCGGTGAGATGGATCCCCGCGATCACCAGGATGCCCCCCCTGTCGAGCGCGGCCAGGGCGACCGGCACGAGCTCGCCGGCGGGTGCGAAGACGATGGCCGCGTCCAAGGGCACCGGAGGTGCGGCGTCCGCGGGGCCGGCCGAGGTGGCGCCGAGGTCGAGTGCCAGCTGGCGGGCGTCGGCGGAGCGCGTCATCACGTGGACCTCGGCGCCCTCGTGCAGCGCCACCTGGGCCGTCAGATGCGCGGACCCGCCGAACCCGTAGATCCCCAGGCGGCCTCCCGGGCGGAGGCCGGTGCGGCGCAGGGAGCGGTAGCCGATGATGCCGGCGCACAGCAGCGGAGCGGCCTGGTCGTCGGCAAGACCGTCGGGGACCCGGTACGCGTACCGCTCATCCACGACCGCCGCCTCTGCGTACCCGCCGTCGTGGTCCCATCCGGTGAACGTCGCCTCGGGGCACAGGTTCTCGTCGCCACGTCGGCAGAACCGGCAACGTCCACACGTGCTCGCCAGCCAGGCGATGCCGATCCGGTCGCCGGGCACGAAGCGAGAAGCTCCGGCGCCGAGGGCGTCGACGATGCCGACCACCTCGTGGCCGGGGACGACGTCGGGCCGATGGACGGGGAGGTCTCCCTCGGCGACGTGGAGATCGGTCCGGCACACCCCGCACGCCAATACGCGCACTCGGACCTGGCCCGGCCCGGGGAGCGGCGGGTCCCGCTCGACCATTCGCAGAGGGCTGCCGGTTAGGGGACCCGGGGTGTGGACCTCCCACGCGCGCACGACCCATGGTCGCGCGTCCGGCGTGGCGGGGCCGCGGCGAGTCCCGCGCGGACGGGCCCCTAGTGAGGACGGGCCAGGAGCCCCCGGACCTGACGGGCGATCTCGAGGTCCTCGCGGGCGTGGACGACGGCCACGGCCGGGAACACACCCTGGGGTGAGACGACCCGGTCGGCGAGCTGAGGTCCCTGGCCCTCGTTGCGCTGCGCGTCGAGCTCGACACCCAGGAACCCGAGGCCGCCACAGGCCTCACGGCGCAGCCGGGCCGACCCCTCTCCGGCGCCCCCGGTGAAGACGAGCCCGTCGAGTCCGCCCATGGCTGCGACCATGGCGGCGACCCCGGCGCGAAGCCGGTGCACGTAGACCCCGAAGGCGAGCGCGGCCCGTTGGTCACCGCGGTCGGCGGCGGCCAGCACCTCGCGGAGATCAGCCGACACCCCCGACAGGCCCAGGAGGCCCGAGCGGCTGTCGAGTCCGTCCTCGAGCTCGTCGACGGTCACCTGCCCGTGACGCAGGAGCCAAAGCAACACACCCGGGTCGACAGTCCCCGCACGCGTGGCCATGACCAGGCCCTCGAGCGGAGTGAAGCCCATGGTGGTGTCCACCGAGCGACCCCCCGACACCGCCGCCAGAGACGCGCCCGAGCCGAGGTGGGCGGTGACCAGCCGGAGCGAGCCCGCCGGGCCCCCGAGGAGCTCGGCACCGCGCCGGCCGGCGTAGGCATGGCTGAGGCCGTGGAACCCGAAGCGTCGCAACCCCAGGTCCCGCCATGGCTCGGGCAGGGCGTAGGTTGAGGCCTCGGGCGGCATGGTGGTGTGGAACGCGGTGTCGAAGCACGCCACCTGGGGGAGGTCGGGCCACAGGGACCGCAGGCTGAGGATGGCGGCGATGGCGGCAGGATTGTGCAGAGGGGCCAGCTCGGCCAGACGTTCGAGCCTGCTCTCGAGAGCGGCCTCGAGAAGCAGGGGCGCCGTGAATTCCACGCCTCCGTGCACGACCCGGTGCCCGACGGCGTCGACGGGTGGGGCGTCTCGCAGGGCCCGCTCCAACACCTCGCCGATCGCACCCGATTCCGGCATGGGTAGGGCAGTGGTCAGAAGCGACGCATCGTCGGCCCCGAGGACACTGAGCTTCAGACTGCTCGAACCGGCGTTGACCACGAGGACCCGCACGTCCCCACCATGCCAAGGAGGATCCCCCCATGCACGATCCAGCCCGCCCGCCCTCCGACGTCACCAGAGGGGGGGCTCTCGCCACAGCTGAGGAGCTCACGAGGCTTCACGCCTACTGGAGGGCTGCGAACTACCTGGCGGTGGGCCAGATCTACCTGCTGGACAACCCCCTGCTGCGCGAGCCGTTGCGCGTCGAGCACATCAAGCCGCGCCTCCTCGGGCATTGGGGGACGAGCCCGGGGCTCAATTTCGTGTACGCGCACCTCAACCGCGTGATCAACCGACGCGACGCCAATCTCGTGTACATCTGCGGGCCCGGACACGGCGGGCCCGCCATGGTGGCCAACGCCTGGTTGGAGGGGACCTACAGCGAGCTGTACTCCCACGTGCCGAGGGACGCCAGGGGCATGGCCCGACTGTTCCGGCAGTTCTCGTTCCCGGGTGGGATCCCCAGCCACGCCGCTCCCGACACGCCCGGCTCGATCAACGAAGGGGGCGAGCTGGGGTACGGGCTCGCCCATGCCTACGGGGCGGCCTTCGACAACCCCGACCTCGTCGTGGCCTGCGTCGTGGGCGACGGGGAGGCGGAGACGGGCGCTTTGGCCACGAGCTGGCACGCCGACAAGTTCCTCGACCCCGTCACCGACGGCGCGGTCTTACCGATCCTCCACCTCAACGGCTACAAGATCGCCAACCCCACCGTGCTGGCCAGGATCCCCGAGGTCGAGCTGTCGGCCCTTTTCACGGGGTACGGCTACCGACCGCGCTTCGTGGAAGGCGGCTTCGACGACGAGGACCCCATGCTCGTGCACCAGAGGATGGCGGCCGCGCTCGAGGTGTGTTTCGACGAGATCGCCACGATCTGGGCCGAGGCCCGTTCGGAGGCGGTCCGGGAACGCCCGACCTGGCCCATGATCGTCCTCCGCACCCCCAAGGGCTGGACGGGACCGAAATTCGTGGACGGCATCCGCGTCGAAGGCACCTGGCGCGCCCATCAGGTGCCGCTCGGAGAGGTCCGGACCAATCCCGCGCACCTGGCGCAGCTCGAGGCGTGGATGCGCAGCTACCGGCCCGACGAGCTCTTCGACGAGGCGGGCCGCCCCGTGCCCGAGATCGCCGAGCTCGCCCCCGTGGGCGAGCGTCGCATGAGCGCCTCGCCCCACGCCAACGGCGGGGTGCTGCTTCGGGACCTGGAGCTCCCTGACTGGAACGCGTACACGGTAGAGGTGAAGGCGCCCGGCACGATGTTGCGCGAGGCGACGAAGGTGCTCGGCACGTTCCTCCGGGACGTGATCCGGGAGAACCCCTCGAACTTCCGTCTCTTCGGGCCCGACGAGACGGCGTCGAACCGCCTGCAGGACGTCTTCGAGGTCACCGACCGCGCCTGGATGGGCGAGACGGTCGAAGGTGACGACCACCTCGCTCCCGAAGGCCGGGTCATGGAGGTGCTCTCCGAGCACCTGTGCCAGGGCTGGCTCGAGGGATACCTGCTGACCGGCCGCCACGGCCTGTTCAACTGCTACGAGGCCTTCATCCACATCGTGGACTCCATGTTCAACCAGCACGCCAAGTGGCTCGAGTCGGCGCGCCACATCCCCTGGCGCCGCCCGATCGCGTCGCTCACCTACCTGTTGTCGAGCCACGTGTGGCGCCAGGACCACAACGGGTTCTCCCACCAGGACCCGGGTTTCATCGATCTGGTGGTCAACAAGCAGGCGTCGGTGACCCGCGTGTACCTGCCACCGGACACCAATTGCCTGTTGTCGGTGGCCGACCACTGCCTCCGGAGCCGCGACTACGTCAACGTGATCGTGGCCGGAAAGCAGCCCCAGCACGACTGGCTGTCTCCCGACGAAGCCCTGGTGCACTGCACGCGCGGGCTCGGGGTGTGGGACTTCGCTTCGAACGACGCCGGTTCGGTCCCCGACGTCGTCATGGCGTGCTGCGGGGACGTGCCGACGCTCGAGACGATGGCCGCGGTGGACATGCTGCGCCGCAACCTTCCCGACCTGCGGGTGCGTGTGGTCAACGTGGTCGACCTCATGCGGCTCCAGCCCGACTCCGAGCACCCGCACGGGATGACCGACCCCGAGTTCGACACCGTCTTCACCGTGGACCGCCCCGTGGTGTTCGCCTTCCACGGCTATCCCTGGCTCATCCACCGGCTCACCTACCGCCGCGCCAACCATGTCAACCTGCACGTGCGCGGCTACAAGGAACAAGGCACGACCACGACGCCCTTCGACATGGTCATGCTCAACGACCTCGACCGTTTCCACCTCGTCATCGACGTGATCGACAGGGTCCCGGGTCTCGAGGTGCCTTCGGCGGCACTGCGCCAGCAGATGGTCGACGCCCGCCTCGAAGCCCGCCGCTACACCCGTGAGCACGGCGAGGACCCGCCTCATATCACCGACTGGAGTTGGCCGGGCTGACAACGCCCGACGCAGGGGCGGCTACGTTCGCGGCGTGGGGCCTCGAGCTGCGGTGTGGGACCTCGGGAGCAGCTCCTTCCACCTCCTCGTGTGCGAGGCGGGGCCCGGCGCCGCGCTCACCCCGGTACTGCACCGGCGGGCGCTGCTCAACTTGGGCTTGAGCGTGGGGGCACGGGGGAGCATCCCCCGTGACCGGGTGGCGGCTTCGGTGGCGGCAGCCAAGCGCCTCCGGGCCGGGCTCGCCGAGTCGCGGGCCGAGATCGTCGTTGCCGTCGCCACCGCCGCCCTGCGTGACGCCGCCAACAGCGCCGAGGTGGTGGAGCGTCTGCAGCGGGTCGTCGGGACCACGATCACCGTCCTCGACGGGGAAGAGGAGGCGCGGCTCTGTTTCATCGGCCAGCGCGCCGGGGTGTGGACGGGGCCGGATCAGACGCTCGGGTTGGATCTCGGCGGGGGGAGCCTCGAAGCGGCCGTTGGGGACTCGCACCACCTGTCCATGGCCACGAGCGCGGCGATCGGCCCGGCCCGGTTGCGGGGCGAGCTCGGTATCGGCGACCCGCTGTCCGAGGCAGATCAGGTCCTGCTGCGGTCCCGGACCGCGGAGGTGATGGCACCCATCGCCCTTGCCGTGTCCCGCTTCCGAGGCGTCACCGACCGGACGGTGGTGAGCGGGGGCACGGTCCGGGCGCTGGCCCGGCTGGCCACCGCCCGCGCCCGGCGTCGCCCTTCGGCGGGCCCCGGTGAGGTGAACCAGGTGGAGCTGCCCGCCCGCCAGGTCGGCGAGCTGGCCGACCTTCTGGCGCGGCTCGATCTCCGGTCCCGCCTGGCGTTGCCCGGGATGCAGGCGCGGCGAGGCCCCCTGCTCCCGGTGGGGGCCGTGGTCCTGGCCACCGTGGCGGCGGAGCTCGGGATCGGGCGCTTCGTGGTCAGCGAATGGGGCCTGCGCGAGGGCGCGATCCTCGATGCACTCCAACGCCACTGATCTACACAACGCCGCTGATCTACTGGGTGCCGACGACGGAAGACTCCCCCCCACGGCCCAGGGCCGGGATCTTCGTCCGGGTGGCGCTGGCCCGGGCTCCCGGATCGAAGGAGCGGGCGGACCTCTCTCAGGTCTTCTTGCCCAGGATCCTGTTCATCTTGGTGCCGCAGTTGGGGCAGGTGCCCTGCGCCGCCCGCCGCCCGTTCGCAAGTTCGACTTCCTCGCCCTCGAACTGCCGCTTTTCACGGCATTTCACACAGTAGCCCTCGTACGAAGCCACGCCCGTCCTCCTCACTGTGTGCCCCCGCCAGATGTCGGGTCGAAGCTATCCCCGTGCCCCCCGGCAGACGCGGATGGTGAGCCGACGACGCGGATGGTGGGCAGTGCCGGGGGAGTGGGGCTGGGGGAGTGGGCCGGGGGAGGGGGGTCGAAGCGATCGGCGCCCTCCCCCGGTCCGGTCGGGTCGTTGGCCGCCACCGCGGTGGGTTGCCACACTGGTCGTGCACCGGGAAGCCCGCCGGGCGCACCCACCACAGAAGGGGGCTGCCGTGACCACTGGGACGGAGGAGCCGGTCATCGCCATCCTGGAGGAGGAGTGGGCGGCCATCGACACCCTGGCCCGGGGACTCGGGGACCCCGAGTGGGAGCTGCCGTCGGAGTGTCCGGGGTGGACCGTGCGCGATGTGCTGTCGCATCTGATCGGCACCGAGCGCGAGCTGCTCGGTGACCCACGTCCGCCGCGGCTCGCAGAGCTGCCGCCGCATGTCGCCAACGAGGTCGGCGCTCGCAACGAGGCGTGGGTGGCCGCCCGGCGCTCGCTCCCCGGTCCCGAGATGGTCGAGGAATTCCGCGCCGTCACGGCGCGTCGCCTAGCGCAGCTGCGTTCGTTTCCCCCGGCCCGCTTCGACGAGATCGGCCCGGGCCCGGTCGGCGAGGTCGCCTACCGCGAGTTCATGCACGTCCGGGTCATGGACTCGTGGGTGCACGAGCAGGACATCCGCGTCGCCACGGGCCGTCCCGGTCATGACTCGGGACCCGCCGCGCAGCTGTCGTTGGACCGACTGTGCTCGGCCATGCCATTCGTCGTGGGCAAGCAGGCCGGAGCGCCCGAAGGAGCCTCCGTGCGATTCGAGTTGCACGGCCCGTCGGTGCGGCGCATCGACGTCGTCGTGCGCGACGGCCGTGCGAAGGCCGTCACGTCTCTCGAGGGGGACCCCACCGCCGTCCTCGACATGGCGGCCGAGGTTTTCTGGCGCCTGGCGTGCGGCCGGATGGACGGGCCGGCCGCCCGTGTCGCCGGACTCGTGCACGGCGGGGGCGACACCGAGCTCGCCTTCCGCGTGCTCGACGCCATGGGGTTCATGATCTGAGCGCCCACCGTCCGTGGCCGTTCCCTCGCGTGCGACGGGCGCTTTCCGGGGCCTTGTAGACTCTGCCTTCCTTATGCGCGCCACCGCCGAGCCGGTCGAGGGCAACAGGGTCCGCCTGTCCGTCGTGGTTGACGAATCCGAGGTGGACCAGGCGCTCGACGAGACCGTTCGCCGCCTCGCCACGCAAGTGCGCGTCCCGGGCTTCCGTCCCGGCAAGGTGCCGCGGCAGGTCCTCGAGGCCCGGATGGGCGGCGCATCTGCTCTGCGCCAGCAGGCGCTGAGCGACGCTTTGCCCGATCTTTACGCGCGCGCCGTCGTCGACACCGAGCTGGATCCGATCGCCGCTCCTGAGATCGACATCAAGTCCGGAGAGGACGGCGGCCCCGTGACCTTCGACGCCGTCGTCGAGATCCGGCCGAGCGTGTCGGTGGCGGGCTACGGCGGGCTCCAGGTGACGTTGCCGAGCCTCGAGGCCACCGACGAGGAGCTGCGCGCCCACATCGACCGGCTGCGAGAGCAGTCCGGCGAGCTGCGCGCCGTGGGTCGCGCCGCGCGCGACGGTGACCACGTCTCCATCGACCTGCACGGGACGCGACTGCGAGGCGAGGACCTGCACGTCGAGGATTTCCTCTACGAGATCGGCAGCGGCGAGCCGGTCGTCGGCCTCGACGAGCAACTGCGTGGGGCCAAACCCGGCGACATCTTGCAATTCGCGGCCCCGGTGCCAGCCGACGGCTCGGAGGAGGAGCCACAGATCCGGGTCCTGGTGAAAAACGTCAAGGAGAAGGTCCTGCCCGAGCCCTCCGACGCGTGGGCAGCCGAGGCTTCGGAATTCGACACGTTGGAAGCCCTGCAGGACGACGTGAGGGACCGGCTCCGCCAGCTCAAGGTGGTCCAGGCGCAACTCGCCATGCGCGAGCGCACCGTCGACGCGCTCATCGGGCTCGTCGCAGAGGACCCGCCCGAGGCGCTCGTGAACGAAGAGGTGCGAGAGCGCCTCCACGATCTCGGGCACCGGCTCGAGGCACGCCGGCTGACCGTCGAACAGTTCCTCCAGGCGTCGGGCCGGGAGGAGGCGGAGTTGATCGCCGAGATCCGGGCCGACGCCGCCCGCGCCGTGCGCCTCGACCTCGCCCTGCGGGCGCTGGCCGACGCGGAGGGGATCGAGGTCACCGACGAGGAGCTCGACGAGGCCGTGGCGGAGATGGCGCAGCAGGCGGGTACCAGTCCCGCCGACCTGCGACGCCGGCTCGACCGCGCAGGCAGGCTCCCCGCGGTACGCTCCGACAGGAGGAAGGCGAAGGCACTGACCTGGCTCTTCGACCATGTGGAGTTGGTCGACGAAGACGGGAATCCGGTGTCGAGGGACGTCTTGCACGTGGACGTCGCAGCGCAGGGAGCAGGGGAAGCCGGATCCGGCGAGGAAGAGGGCACCGCCGGTGCGGTCGAGCCCGGTGAGCGAGGGAGTGGAGACGTGCAGGCTGAGGGAACATCCACCGGGGAGGCCGAGTCGTGAGGGGGAGCGCCGACGCGCAGGGGTATCTGGTCCCCACGGTCATCGAGCAGACGAGCCGGGGTGAGCGCGGGTACGACCTCTACTCCCGCCTGCTCAAAGAGCGCATCATCATCCTCGGGACCCCCATCGACGACACCGTGGCCAACCTCATCTGCGCCCAGATGTTGTTCCTCGAGTACGAGGAGCCTGACAAGGACATCCACCTCTACGTGAATTCGCCCGGGGGGGACATCACCGCCCTCTTCGCCATCTACGACACGATGAAGTTCGTGAAGCCCGACGTGTCGACCTTCTGCTTCGGCCAGGCGGCCTCCGCCGCGGCGGTGCTGCTGGCGGCCGGCGCCCGGGGCAAGCGGTTCGCCCTTCCCCACGCCCGCATCCTCCTGCACCAACCCTGGGGCGGCGCCGCGGGCCAGGCGAGCGATATCGAGCTGCAGGCCAAGGAGATCATCCGGATGCGCGATCTCCTCAACTCGATGATCTCCGACGACACCGGTCAGGACGTGGACAAGATCGCCCGTGACACCGACCGAGACTTCGTGATCACCGCCGATGAGGCGGTGGCGTACGGCCTGATAGACGAGGTCATCACGACCCGCGACGCCGTGGGTGCCGCCGAAGCCGTTGGCGCGGCGTAGGCTCGTACAGGGACGAAGGGGGAACGGTGGCGAAGTTCGGCGACGGCGGGGACCTCGTGAAGTGCAGCTTCTGCGGCAAGTCCCAGAAGCAGGTCAAGAAACTGATCGCCGGCCCGGGTGTCTACATCTGCGACGAGTGCATCGACCTGTGCAACGACATCATCGCCGAGGAGCTCGCCGAGACCCCCGAGTTCTCCTTCGAGGAACTTCCCAAGCCCCGAGAGATCTTCGACTTCCTCAACGACTACGTGATCGGCCAGGAGTACGCCAAGAAGATCCTGTCGGTCGCCGTCTACAACCACTACAAGCGTGTCCAGGCCGGGACGCCCCAGGCGTCCGAGGTCGAGCTGGCCAAGTCCAACATCCTCCTGCTGGGCCCGACCGGCTGTGGCAAGACGCTGTTGGCCCAGACCCTCGCCCGCATGCTCAACGTGCCCTTCGCCATCGCGGACGCCACCGCGCTCACCGAGGCCGGCTACGTCGGTGAGGACGTCGAGAACATCCTCCTCAAGCTGATCCAGGCTGCCGACTACGACGTCAAGCGGGCCGAGACGGGGATCATCTACATCGACGAGATCGACAAGATCGCCCGCAAGAGCGAGAACCCCTCGATCACCCGTGACGTGTCGGGGGAGGGCGTGCAGCAGGCGCTGCTCAAGATCCTCGAGGGAACCACGGCCTCGGTTCCACCCCAGGGTGGTCGGAAGCACCCGCACCAGGAGTTCATCCAGATCGACACGACCAACATCCTGTTCATCTGCGGTGGTGCCTTCGCCGGGCTCGACAAGATCATCGAGAGCCGCATCGGCCGCAAGGGAATCGGGTTCCGAGCCGAGGTTCGTCGCAGCACCGAGGCCCGTGACAGCGAGGTCCTCCGCCACGTGTTGCCCGAAGACCTCATCAAGTTCGGGTTGATCCCGGAATTCATCGGGCGGCTCCCGGTCGTGGGCGCGGTGTCGAGCCTCGACAAGGACGCGCTCATCCGGATCCTCGTCGAGCCCAAGAACGCGCTCGTGAAGCAGTACCGGCGGGTGTTCGAGCTCGACGGCGTGGAGCTCGAGCTCGGCGAGGACGCCTTGGAGGCGGTGGCCGAGCAGGCCCTGCTCCGGGGCACCGGCGCCCGTGGGCTGCGTGCCATCCTCGAGGAGGTCCTCCTCGACGTGATGTACGACCTCCCGAGCCGCACCGATGTCGGCAAATGTGTCATCGACCGGGCTGTGGTGCTCGACCGCGTCCACCCGACGCTCGTCCCCCAGAGTGAGCCGGCCAACAAGGTGCGCACGCGCCGGGCCGCTTCCTGACGGTCTCTCTTCCGGCGGTGCTCGACCGCCCCGACGGTGACCTGGCGCGTCCCCGGGTCGACCAGGACATGGTGGCCTGGCTCGACGGCCACACTGACTACGAGCGGTCCATGCCGACCCGTGTGGGCGCCCCCACGTTGGATCGCATCCGCGCCCTTTGCAACCTCCTCGGGGATCCCGAGCGCTCCTACCCCGTGGTGCACGTGACGGGCACCAACGGAAAAGGGTCCACCGCCAAGATCCTGACCGAGCTGTTCCTGGCCGCCGGCCTCAGTGTCGGCACCTATACGAGCCCCAACCTGGTCCGGGTGAACGAGCGCCTGGCCCGCAACGGCGAGCCCATCGACGACGACGACCTCGTCGAGGTGCTCAATTCGCTGGCGATGCTCGAGCCGTTGCTGGCCGAACGCCCCACCCGCTTCGAGCTCCTGACGGCGGCCGCATTCCTGTGGTTCGCCGACAGCCCGGTGGACGTCGCCGTCGTCGAAGTCGGGCTGGGCGGCCGGTGGGACGCGACCAACGTGGTCCGGCCCGATGTGGCCCTGATCACCAACGTGAGCTACGACCACGTGGAGATCCTCGGACCGACCCTGCGGGACATCGCCGCCGAGAAAGCGGGCATCATCAAGCCCGGGTGCCGCGTCGTGATCGGCGAGACCGACCCTGAGCTCCTCGGCGTCTTCCTCGCCGCCGCCGAGGAATGCGGTGCGGAACAGGCCTGGGTGCGCGGCGTGGAGTTCGACTGTGTCGGCAGCCGGGTCGCGGTGGGGGGACGGCTTCTCGACCTGCGTACGCCCGGCGCGCGCTACCCCGAGGTGTACCTGCCATTGCACGGAGCACACCAGGGCGCCAACGCGGCCTGTGCCGTGGCGGCGGCCGAGGCGTTCTTCGGTTCGCCTCTGGCCGACGACGTGGTCGAGCAGGCCCTCGGCGCGGTGCGGGTCCCCGGACGGATGGAGATCGTCGGGCGGGCACCGGTCGTCGTCCTCGACGGGGCCCACAACGTGGCGGGCGCGCACGCCCTGGCCGACACCCTCGTGACCGAATTCTCCCCGGGCGACCAGACCGTCGCCGTGATCGGGATGCTCCAGGGCCGGGACCCGAGTGCGATGCTCGAGGCGTTGCGCCCCGCCGGGGTCCGGACCGTGGTGGCGTGCACGGCGCCGTCGCCGCGGGCGATGCCCGCCGCGCAGATCGCCGAGGCGGCCCGCGCCCTGGGGCTCCAGGCGTTGGTGGCCGACACCGTGGAGGACGCCTTGAACCTGGCGAGGTCGCGGCTGTCGCCGGCCGGGACCCTGGTGGTGACGGGCTCGCTGTACGTGGTCGCCGATGCCCGGGCCGTGTTCCTGGGATCGACCGAATTCGCCGGTCCCGATAGCCTCTCCGAGCCATGAACCGCACCCTGGTGATCTGCAAGCCCGACGCCGTCGAACGCGGTCTTGTGGGCGAGCTCGTGGGCCGTCTCGAGCGCAAGGGCCTGCGCCTCGTGGCCGCTCAGCTGTGCACGATCGACGCTGCGACGGCTTCGGAGCACTATCAGGAGCATCGCGGCAAGCCCTTCTACGGGGATCTGGTGGGGTTCATCACGCGCTCTCCGTCGATGGTCCTCGTGGTCGAGGGCCCCGAGGACACCTGGCGCATCGTGCGCACGTTGATGGGCCCGACCGATCCCGCCGAAGCACCCCCGGGGACCATTCGCGGCGACCTCGGGACGGTGCTCACCGAGAACCTCGTCCACGGGTCGGACTCCGCGGACTCGGCCCGACGCGAGATCGACATCTTCTTCCCGGGTCTGACCTGACGCGAAGGGGACCACATGGCGCCGCGCCCGGTCGCCGACGGCGCCGCGGGCCCGCGTACCGCGTCGACCTCGCCTTGTGTGGTCGGGCGAGGTCCCGTAGCCTGGGCGCCAACCCCCAGTACAGAGGCGGGAGGCCGCCCACGTTCGGCGCCGGTCCCCGCTCCACCAAGAGGTAGATCGAAGCCATGCGGGACAACCGGTTCTTCTTGCTCGGCCGCGACATGGCGGTCGACCTCGGCACGGCGAACACGCTCGTGTACGTGCGCGGCCGCGGCATCATCCTGAACGAGCCTTCGGTCGTGGCGGTGAACGTTAAGGACGGCCGCCCGCTGGCGGTGGGTGCCGAGGCCAAGCGCATGATCGGTCGTACGCCCAGCCACATCCAGGCCATCCGCCCGCTCAAGGACGGGGTCATCGCCGACTTCGAGATCTGCGAGAAGATGCTCCGCTACTTCATCCAGCGCGTGCACCAGCGGCGCTTCGCCAAGCCCCGCATGGTGATCTGCGTCCCTTCGGGCATCACCGGGGTGGAGCAGCGCGCCGTGATGGAGGCGGCCGAGTACGCCGGTGCCCGCAAGGCCTACATCATCGAGGAGCCCATGGCCGCCGCCATCGGTGCCGGCCTGCCCGTGCACGAGCCGACGGGCAACATGGTCGTCGACATCGGCGGCGGCACCACCGAGGTGGCGGTCATCTCGCTCGGCGGCATCGTCACGAGCCAGTCGGTGCGCATCGGCGGTGACGAGCTCGACGAAGCCATCATCTCCTACATCAAGAAGGAGTACAGCCTCGCGCTGGGTGAGCGCACCGCCGAGGAGATCAAGATCGCGCTGGGCTCGGCATTCCCGCTCGAAGAGGAGCTGCACGCCGAGATCCGGGGCCGCGACCTCGTGACCGGCCTCCCCAAGACGATGGTGGTGTCCACCGAGGAGATCCGCAAGGCCATCGATGAGCCGGTGTCGGCCATCATCGACGCCGTCAAGGTGACGCTCGACAAGACGCCGCCCGAGCTCGCCGCCGACATCATGGAGCAGGGGATCGTGCTCACCGGTGGCGGCGCCCTGCTGCACGGCCTCGACGCCCGGCTCCAGGAGGAGACCGGCATGCCCATCGTGGTGGCCCGCGATCCCCTGAATTGCGTGGCGATCGGGAGCGGCCAGTGCCTCGAGGAGTTCGAAGCGCTCAAGCAGGTCCTCATCACGTCCTCTGCCGGGTGATGGGCGCCCGCGCCAGGCGCGGCCCTCGCTTCGCCATGGCGGGTCGGGACCCACTGTCGCGGATGTTGAGCGCCGGGGGTCCCGGCATCCGTTTCTGAGCACGGTCCTCGGATGCCGAGGAGGACACGGCGGGCGCGGCGGGCTCGGCGGGGGCTGACCGTCGGCCTCCTGGTGCTGGCCTCGATCGCCATCATCACGCTCGACTACCGCGGCCAGGCCCACGGCGTCATCTCGGGGGCCAAGCGTGCCGCTCATGATGCCTTCGCGCCGGTCCAGCGCGGTGTCGACGCGCTCGTGCACCCCGTGGGCAGCTTCCTCTCCGGTGCGGTGCACGGCGGTGACCTCCAGTCCCAGAACGCCAAGCTGCGGCGCGAGATCGGCGCCCTCCAGCGCCAGGTGCTCATCACCCAGGCGGCCCGCGAGCAGCTGCGCACCCTCGAGCGGCTCGACCAGCTGCCGTGGGTCGGCGACATCCCGACGGTCACCGCGCAGGTCGACGCGTTGAGCCCGTCGGACTTCGCGGCCACGGTGCAGCTCGACAAGGGCACGACCAGCGGTGTGGCGGTGGGTATGCCGGTGGTCGGGGGTGCGGGCCTCGTCGGCCAGGTGATCGAGGTGTGGTCCTCGGGATGCACGGTGCGCCTCATCACCGACGTGGCGTCGTCGGTCGGCGTGCGCTTCGGCACCGGGGAGAACCTTGCCCTGGTGCAGGGCTCGGGCCTGGGACGGGATCTGGCCGTGAACCTCGTGGCCCCCGGGACCGCACTGCACAAGGGGGAGGTGCTCACCACGAGCGGGCTGCAGGACGCGGCAGTACCCCCCCGACATCCCCGTGGCCACCATCCGGTCGTTCAGCTCGACCCCGTCGGCCACCCAGGAGACGGTGACGGCCCGGCCCCTCGCCGATCTGGCCGTCCTGCAGTACGTCGACGTGCTCCAGTGGAGCTCCGCGCCGTGACACGGTCCCGGGGGGCCCAGCGCGTGAGCGGGAACCTGACGACGGCGGACGTGGCGCGGTGCACGGTCGTGGTCGTGGTCGTGCTGGTGGTGCAGCACACGCTCCTCGACGGCGTGCGGGTCGACGGTGCGCACCCTGATCTCATGCTGCTCCTGCCGGTGGCGGCGGGGTACGCGGCGGGCCCTGACCGGGGGGCGGTGTTCGGGTTCTTCACCGGTCTCGTGGCCGACCTGTTCCTCCCCACCACCTTCGGCCTCTCCGCCCTGGTGGGGTGCCTGCTCGGGTTTGCCACGGGCATGGCCACGCGGGGGCTGGTGCGCAGCTCGTGGTGGTTGCCGTCCGTGGTGGCGGCGGTGGCGACGGCCGCGGGCATGGGGGCGTACGCGATCCTGGGGGCCGTGCTCGGCGACCCCGGGATGCTCAAGACCTATCTGGTGCCGGCCCTGGCGGTGTCGACGCCCTTCGCGGCGCTGCTCGCCGTGCCCGTCCTGCGCTTCGTGTCGTGGGCGGTGCCCGAGCCCGGGCCGAGCCACGGCGCGCCCGCAGCGGGGGGGGCGCGGTGAGGCTCGGCCGCCGCCGCTTCGCCCTCAAGCTGCGCAGCGCGGACACCCCGCGCCCGCGCGCCGCGCCCGGCGCGGTTCTCCGCGAGCCGCCTCCGTCATCCCTTGCGGAGCACCCACGTCTACCCCAAGCCCAAGGCGCCGCGCCCGGCCCGCTCGCACGAGCCCACCGGCCCGCGCATGCGGCCCCGGCGCACCGTCGTCGACCGGGTCATGGCGGTGAGCGAGCCTTCCGCACCGCGCACGGTCATCCGCCTGCGCGTGCTCGGGCTCGTCGTCGCCGCCTTGTTCTCGCTCATGTTCATCAGGCTGTGGTACCTGCAGGTCCTCGACACCACCGCGTATTCCAAGACCGTGACGGCCAACCAGGTGCGCGACCTCGAGGTCCCCGCGCCGCGGGGGCTCATCACCGACCGTAACGACGACATCATCGTGGGCGACCAGGTGACCCAGGACATCACGTTGTCGAGGGTGTCGGCCCAGGAGCACCCCCAGGTGGTCGGTCAGCTCGCCGCGCTCCTCGGGATCTCCTCCGCCCAGATCCAGGCGGACCTCGCCAACGACCAGTACAGCCTGTACAAGCCGGTGCCCATCCTGGAGAACGCGCCGCTCTCCGACGTGCTCTACATCGGCGAGCACGCCTCGATGTTCCCCGGCGTCTCGACCGTCGCCGACACCAACCGCACCTACCCCCTGGGCCAGACCGGTGTGCAGATGCTCGGGTACGTGGGCCAGATCACGAGCCAGCAGATCCGGGCCAACCAGGGCAAGGGCTACCAGCTCGGCGACCTCTTCGGGCAGAGCGGGCTCGAGAACCAGTACCAGGCGTCCCTGCGGGGCCGCCCGGGCACCGACAAGGTGGAGGTGGACGCGCGACGGACAGGTGGTCGGCAGCCTGGGCGAGACGCCCCCCACCTCCGGGGACGACGTGGTGACCAACATCGACTCGGGGCTCGAGCAGACCCTGCAGCAGGCACTCGACGCCGAGATCGCCTCGCTCAAGGGCAAGTCCACGGAGGGCGCCGCCGTCGCCCTCGACCCGCAGACGGGGGCGGTCCTGGCCCTGGTGTCGTCGCCGACGTACAACCCGACATGGTGGACCAACGGGATCTCCACGGCGCACTTCAACGCCATCCAGTCCACGGGCGCCCTGAACGACAACGCCATCCAGGGGCTCTACACGCCGGGGTCGACGTTCAAGCTCGCCACGGCCACGGCCGCCCTCCAGACCGGTCTCATCACGCCGGGTTACACCTTCGACGACACCGGGGCCTACACCATCCCCGGGTGCGCCACGGGGGGGTCGGGTTGCACCACCTACCACGACAACGAGGGCGAGGTGGGCGGCACCATCAACGTGTCCCAGGCGCTCACGGTGTCGAGCGACATCTTCTTCTACAACCTGGGCGTCCAGTTCTGGAACGACTACAAAGCCGACGGCCGCTTCGGCGAGTACCCGATCCAGAACGCGGCGGCCCAGCTCGGGTACGGGGACGTGACGGGGATCGACCTCCCCGACGAGACCCAGGACGCCCGCGTCGACTCGCAAAAGGTCGTCGATCGCGAGCACGCCCAGGACCCCAAGGACTACCCGAACAACGGCTGGTACACGGGGAACAACCTCGAGCTCGCTTTCGGCCAGGGCGGCACGGTGATCACCCCCATCGAGCAGGCGGTCGCCTACGCCACCTTCGCCAACGGGGGCACCCGCTACGTCCCCGAGGTGGCGGCGGGCATCGTGAACGCGCAGGGCAAGGTGGTCCGGTCCGTCGCCCCCCGGGTGGCCGGGCACGTCTCGTACTCGCCCGCCGACTACCGGGCCCTCCTCCAGGGGTTCGAGGGCGTGGTGCAGGACTCCAAGGGCACGGCCTACGGCGCCTTCACCGGCTTCCCCCTGTCCACATTCCCCCTGGCGGGCAAGACGGGGACGGCCACCACCAACGAGCAGCAGCCCAACTCCTGGTTCGTGGGATGGGGCCCCGTTCCCGACCCCCAGTACCTCATCGCCGTGGTCGTCCAGGGCGGGGGCTACGGGGCCCAGGCCGCCGCTCCGGTGGTGCGCCAGGGGTTCGACTACCTGGTGGCCCACCCTGAGGCCCCCGTCCACCTCGCCCCGCCGGCCTCGGCGGTGGCGGTGGCGCCCACCCTCCCTCCGCCCACGACCACGACGACCTCGACCCCCGGTGGGCGGGCCACGACCACGACGACCGCCCCCGCGAACACCGGGTAGGCGGAGCCGAGCGCCCATGGCTCGGGTTCGGCACCGACGGTGGCGGGGACGGCTCTAGACTCATCGGCCACATGACCTCTCTGTGGCCAAGGATCGAGCCTCTCCTGGCCCAGGTCACGAAGCCCGCCCGCTACATCGGTGGTGAGCTCGGGGCGCGCCGACCGGACCACGGGCCCGGGCGTGTGGCCTGGCTGCTGCTGTACCCCGACACCTACGAGATCGGGTTGCCGAACCAGGGGCTCCAGATCCTGTACGAGATCCTGAACGAGCGCGACGACGCCCTGGCGGAGCGCGCCTATGCACCCTGGACCGACATGGAGGCGGCCATGCGGGCCGCGTCTGTCCCCTTGTTCTCCCTGGAGGGCAGCGTGGCGGCGGGGGAGTTCGACGTGCTGGCGTTCAACCTCTCGGCCGAGCTCACCTACACCAACGTGCTCAACATGGTCGACCTGGCCGGAGTGCCCGTGCGGGGCGCGGATCGCGACGCCTCGCACCCGCTGGTCGTGGCAGGGGGCCACTGCGCCTTCAACCCCGAGCCCCTGGCCGACTTCGTCGACGCCTTCGTCCTCGGCGACGGGGAGGAGGTGGTGGGGGAGCTCACCGAGGTCATCGCGTCGTGGCGGTCCTCGGGTGCAGGGCGCGACGACCTCCTGGTGGCGCTGGCCGCGCTGGCCGGGGTGTACGTGCCTTCGTGCTACGAGCCGACCTACGAGGGGGGGCGCCTGACCGGGGTCGCCCCCCGGACGGCGCGTGTTCCCGAGCGGGTGGAGAAGCGGACGATCGCGGATCTCGGGCAGTGGCCCTATCCCAAGCAACAGCTGGTGCCGCTGATCGAGGTCGTCCACGACCGGCTCAACGTCGAGGTCTTCCGGGGTTGCACGCGGGGCTGTCGCTTCTGTCAGGCGGGGATGATCACCCGGCCCGTGCGTGAGCGCCCGGCGGAGCAGGTGGACCAGATGGTGCGCGACGGTCTTGACCGGACCGGCTACGACGAAGTGACACTCACCTCACTGTCGAGCGCCGACTTCTCGGGCATCGGCGATGTCGTGTCCACGATCATCAACGACCCCGAGTGCTCCGGCCAAGTGTCGGTGAGCCTCCCCTCCCTGCGGGTCGACGCCTTCACCGTGGGCCTGGCGGCGGAGATCCAGAAGGTGCGGCGCACCGGTCTCACCTTCGCCCCCGAGGGTGGGACGTGGCGGATGCGCCAGGTCATCAACAAGCTCATCCGCGAGGAGGACCTCTACGCCGCGGTCGACGCCGCCTTCTCCCAGGGCTGGCGACGGGTGAAGCTGTACTTCCTCATCGGCCTTCCCACCGAGACCGACGAGGACGTGCTGGGCATCGCCGGCCTCGCCGGCACGTGCGTGGACATCGGCCGGCGCTACCACCGCAACGTGACGGTCACCGCGTCGGTGGGCGGCTTCGTGCCCAAGGCCCACACGCCGTTCCAGTGGTTCGGCCAGAACACCATGGAAGAGCTGCGGCGCAAGGTGGGGCTGCTCAAGGACGCCGTGCGCGGCACGCGGGGCCTGACGCTGCGCTGGCACGACCCCGAGGCGACGGTGGTGGAGGGTCTCGTGAGCCGGGGGGACCGCCGCATGGGCGCGGTCATCGAGCACGTCTGGCGCCACGGCGGCACCTTCCAGGAGTGGTCCGAGCACTTCGACCTCGCGCTGTGGACGAGCGCGCTCGCCGCCGCCGGGTTGGAGCTCGCCGAGGTGGTGTACCGCCACCGCGACGAGCGCGAGGTCCTGGCCTGGGACCACGTGTCGGCCGGGCTGCACCGCGACTTCCTGTGGCAGGACTTCCAAGAGGCCCTCGCCGAGCACGGACTCGAGGACTGCCGCTGGACGCCGTGCTACGACTGCGGCGCGTGCACCGGGCTGGGGGTGGAGCACATGGTGGCCTCCGCCGTCCCGCCTGCAGGCGGGAGCCAGGGCACCGGACAGGACCTGGCCGCAGCCGGCTCCGTGCCGGTGCGGTTCCTGGAGACCGCCGGGGCGGCGGCGGCCTCCGGCGTCATCGGAGCGGTCCGGTGAAGGTCCGGGCCCGCTTCACCAAGCTCGGCAAGGTCCGGTGGACGAGCCACCGCGACGTGGCCCGTATGTGGGAGCGGGCTCTGCGTCGGAGCCGGGTGCCGGTCTCCTACACGGCAGGGTTCACGCCCCGTCCGCAGCTCAGCTTCGGGCTCGCGCTCCCCACCGGCTGCGAGTCGACCGCCGAGTACCTCGACATCGCGCTGGACGAGCCGGTCGAGCCGGCCGAGCTGGCGCGAGGCGTCGGGTCGATGTTGCCGGAAGGAGTCGACGTCGTGGCGGCCGGTGTCGTGGGGCCGGGCACCGATTCGCTCCAGGAGGAAGTGTCGTCGTGCACGTGGGAGATCCACGTGCCCGGCGTCGCCCCCGCGCAGCTCGACCTGGCGATCGGGCGCGCGCTCGACGCGGCGTCCCTCCCCGTCCGGCGCGAGCGCAAGGGACGTGACGTGGTCGACGACCTGCGTCCCTCGGTGCTGGCGCTGTCGTGTGCCGGGCCCGACGCGGGCGGTGCACTGCTCCTCGCGGAGCTCGGCACCCGGCCGCGCGGGGTCCGTCCCTCCGAGCTCGCCCAGGCGATGGGAGTGGAGCTCGGGTTGTCCCGCAGAACATGTCAATGGATCGAGCGCGACGGCTCCCGCTGGGAGCCTCTCATGGCGGGCCCCGCGGGTGCCGCCGTCGTATGGGAGCGCGCGTCGTGAGCAGTACGAGAAGGGATCGTTCCCATGTCCGATACGAGCGCCGGGCCGCCGGCGGCGGAGCCGACCGGCCCGCCCTCTGCGCCCGCATCCACAGACCCCGGGGCGGGCAATGCCCTCGAAGGGGTCGACTCCTCCATCCGGAGGGTCTCCGACGGCCTCACCGGCCGAGCCGGGGGAGGAGCATCCGGTACCGACACCGCCTCTAGCGACACCGCGTCCGGCGACACCGCGTCCGGCGACGCCACATCTGGCGGCGCACCCTCGGGATCGGCGTCGCGCTCCGCGTCCTCGGGGACGCGTCGACGCCGCAAGCGCCCGGCCGGGGCCCGCCCGTCCGCCGCCGTGCCCGGTGCCGCTCCTGACCGGGAAGGCGACGGCACCGGGTCGGCCGCGCCCGGCGACGAGGGGCCGGGACAGGAGACGGCAGCTGAGACTGAAGGTGGGCCTGAAACCCCGGCCGACGGTGACGGCGCGCCTACCCCGGCACCCCAGCAGGCACCGAAGGTGGGCGACCGCAAGCGTGCTGTCGAGCGCCCCAGGATCGGTGACTCCCGGCCCGCCCCCCCTCCGGTGGCACCGGTGGCGCCCGTGCCCGTGACCCCACCCGTCCTCGCCGTGACGAGGGTTGCGCCCGCGCCGGTGGCCGTGACGAGCACCCCGGAGCCAGAGGAGGGGAGCGAGGCGGTCGTCGGGACCAAGGCGTCGGGCGGGCGGTCCCGCCGGCGCAGCGGCCGCGAGCGCCGTGGGCGCCCGGTGGGGCGGTACCTCATGTGCGTCCACGTCCGCCCCCATGCCACACAGATCGCGGTGCTCGAGGGCCGGACACTCGTCGAGCACTACGTGTCACGGGCTTCGGACGACGCCACCCAGATCGACGGCAACATCTACCGGGGTCGCGTCCAGAACGTCCTCCCGGGCATGGAGGCGGCGTTCATCGACATCGGGACCCCCAAGAACGCGGTGCTGTACCGCGGGGACGTCCGCTACGACCTCGACGACATCGAGACGGCACGAGGCACAACGCCGCGCATCGAGGAGATGCTGCGGCCCGGCCAGGTCATCTTGTGCCAGGTCACCAAGAACCCCATCGGCGCCAAGGGTGCGCGCCTCACCCAGGAGGTCTCTCTCCCCGGGCGCTTCGTGGTCATGGTGCCCAACTCCACCGCCTTCGGCATCTCCAAGCGGCTCGACGACAACGAGCGCAAGCGCCTGCGCCGGATCGTCGACGAGGTGCGGCCCGCCGGCCACGGCCTGATCGTGCGCACCGCCGCCGAAGGGGCGAGCCAGGACGAGCTGCGCAACGACGTCGAGCGCCTCGTGGCGCTGTGGGTGGCGATCGAGGCCGAGGCGAACCGGTCGAACGCCCCGGGCCTGCTCTATCGCGAGCCCGACCTCGCGGTGCGCATCGTCCGCGAGGAGTTCAACCGCGAGTACCGGAACGTGGTCATCGACGACGCCGAGCTCTACGCCCAGGTGCGCGACTACATCCAGCAGGTGAACCCCGAGCTCGCGGACCGCGTCGAGTACTACGACCCCGTCGTGGAGGACCTGCCGATCTTCGAGCGCTTCCACGTGCACGAGCAGCTGCACAAGGCCCTCGACCGCAAGGTGTGGTTGCCGTCGGGGGGATCGCTCATCATCGAGCGCACCGAGGCGCTCACCGTGATCGACGTCAACACCGGCAAGAACGTGGGCAAGTCGAACCTCGAGGAGACCGTCTACCGCAACAACCTCGAGGCCGCCGAGGAGATCGCCCGGCAGCTGCGGCTGCGCGACATCGGGGGGATCATCGTCATCGACTTCATCGACATGGAGATCCGGGACAACCGGGAGAAGGTGTCGGCCGCCCTGCGCGCCGCGCTGGCCCGGGACAAGACCCGGACCCAGGTGTTCGACATCTCGGAGCTGGGCCTGGTGGAGATGACCCGCAAACGGGTCTCCGAGGGCCTGGTGGAGTCGCTCTCGAGCACCTGCACGGTGTGCGGCGGGCGTGGGATCGTGCTCGACGAGTCCCTGCTGTAAGATCGTCGGGCTATGTACGCGGTGATCCGGAGTGGAGGCAAGCAGGAGCGAGTGGCCGAGGGCCAGCAGCTGCGCGTGGAGCTGCTCGGGGTCCCCGAGGGCAGCGAGGTCGAGCTCGACCCGGTGCTCGTCGTGGACGACGACCGCGTGCTGGCCACGCCGGCCGAGCTCGCCGGGGCGGTGGTCTCGGCCCGGGTCGTGGGCCAGGAACTCGGTCCCAAGATCCGGGGGTTCACCTACCAGGCCAAGGCCCGGCGCCGGCGGCGCTGGGGACATCGCCAGCAGTACGACACCGTCCAGATCCTGTCGATCACGGTCCCGGCGGGCCGCTGACACCGGCGCACCCGGAGGAGATCTCATGTCCAAGACCAAGGGCGGCGGCTCCACCCGCAACGGCCGCGACTCGAAGTCGAAGCGGCTCGGCGTGAAGGCCTACGACGGCACGACCGTCCCCGCCGGCGCCATCATCCTGCGCCAGCGTGGCACCAAGTTCCATCCCGGCGAGAACGTCGGGCGGGGCGGCGACGACACGCTGTTCGCCACGGCCGAGGGCGTGGTGAGCTTCGGCACCCGCAAGGGTCGGCGCCAGGTGAGCGTCCGCGCCGAGCCCTGAGCCGGGCTCGACCACCCCGGGGACGGCCCGGGGGGCGGGGCAGTGCCCCGTAGGATCGCAGGCGTGTCCGGGTTCGCTGACGAAGCCCAGGTCCACGTGAAGGCGGGCGACGGCGGGGCCGGTGCGGTGTCGTTCCGCCGCGAGGCGCACGTGTCGCGCGGCGGCCCCGACGGCGGCGACGGAGGCGACGGCGGCGACGTCTGGCTCGTGGCCTCGTCCAACCAGGCCTCGCTGCTCGGGTTCCGCGACCATCCCCACCGCCGGGGGACCGACGGCAAGCACGGACAGGGCAAGCGACGCCACGGCTCCCGGGGCCAGGCGCTCGACGTGCCCGTGCCCGTGGGAACCGTGGTGCGCGGCCCCGACGGCACCGTCCTGGCCGATCTGGCCACGTCCGGCGACCGGTGGCTCGCCGCCGCCGGCGGTCGGGGCGGTCGGGGCAACGCCCGGTTCCTGAGCAACCGCCGCCGGGCACCGGCGTTCGCCGAGCAGGGCGAGGCGGGGGAGGAGCGCTGGCTCGATCTCGAGCTCAAGCTCCTCGCCGACGTGGCCCTCGTGGGGTTGCCCAACTCCGGCAAGAGCACCCTGATCTCGAGCATCTCGGCGGCGCGCCCGAAGGTGGCGGACTATCCCTTCACCACCCTCGAGCCCCATCTCGGGGTGGTCCGCGTGGGCCGCCCCGGAGACGAGACCGAATTCGTCGTGGCCGACGTCCCGGGCCTGGTGGAGGGAGCCGCCGAGGGTCGGGGGCTCGGACATCGGTTCCTCCGGCACGTCGAGCGGGCCCGGGCCCTCGTGGTGTTGCTCGACCTCGCTCCCGCCGACGGGGCGTCGGCGTCGGACCAGGAGCGGATCCTGCTGGCCGAGCTCGGCCGGTACCGCCCCGAGCTGCTCGAGCGCCCCCGTCTCGTGGTCGGCTCCAAGCTCGACGTCGCCTCGGGGCCGCCGACCGACGGGCCCGGCCTCGCCATCTCGGCGGTCACCGGCGCCGGGATCCCCGAGCTGCTGGCCCGGCTGGCCCGGATGGTCGCCGAGGCCCGTGCCGCCGAGGCCGTGCCGAGCCGCTCGATCGTGATCCACCGACCGCTGTCGGAGGAGATCGAGGTGGCCCGGGCCGACGACGGGTCCTTCGTGGTGCTGGGGCGCCCCGCGCTGCGTGCCGTGGCCCTGTCCGATCTCACCGACCACGACGCAGTGGACTACGTCCAGCAGCGGCTGCGCCGGCTCGGTGTCGAGCGAGCGCTCGTGCGTGCCGGGGTCCGTGACGGCGATGTGGTCCATCTGGGGGCGCTGAGCTTCACCTACCAGCGCGACGAGGGGATCGACGCCGCGGTGGGGGAGGCTCCCCCTCCCGAGGCCAGGCGCAGCGCCCGCCGTGGCCGGGGGGAGGACAGGTGACCGGGCCCGGAGCGTCGGGTCACGGCTCGGGGAGCGCGACGGCCCGGACGGTGGTCGTGAAGATCGGGTCGTCCTCCATCACCACCAGCGACGCGGGAGTGGACCCGGTCGCCATCGACCGGTTGTGCTCCCAGGTGGCCGAGCTCCGGGAGATGGGCCACAGCGTCGTCCTCGTCAGCTCGGGCGCCATCGCGGCGGGATGGTCCGCGCTCGGTGGCGGGGTGCGCCCCACCGACCCGGCCACGCTCCAGGCGGTCTCGGCCGTCGGCCAGTCCAAGCTCATGCGGGTCTACGACGACGCCTTCGGGGCGCGCGGATTGGCGGCGGGCCAGGTCCTGCTGGCCCCACTCGACTTCATCCACCGCCTGCAGTACCTCCACGCCCGCCAGACCTTGTCCCGGCTGCTCGAGCTGGGTGTGGTGCCGGTCGTCAACGAGAACGACGCCACCTCCGACGACGAGATCCGGTTCGGGGACAACGACCGGCTGGCCGCGCTGGTCGCCCACCTTGTCGCCGCCGACCTGCTCGTGCTGCTCACCGACACCGCCGGCCTCCTGACCGCCGACCCCCGCACGACCGCGGAGGCGTCGCTCATCGAGGAGGTGGTCGAGGTCGACCACGAGCTCGAGCTCGTAGCCGGGGGCGCGGGCAGCGTGGTGGGGAGCGGGGGGATGGTGTCGAAGCTCGCCGCGGCGAAGATCGCGTCGTGGTCGGGCGTGGAGACCGTCATCGCCGACGCGGGCCGGCCCGACGTGTTGCGTGGCGCCGTCGACGGCCATCCCGGGGTGGGCACCGTGTTCAGGCCTCGGGGCAGGCTGCTGCCGGCCCGCAAGCTCTGGATCGCCTTCGCCGTCGCCGCGGCGGGGACGCTGGTCGTAGACGAAGGGGCCCGCCTCGCCCTCGTCGAGCGCGAGGCGTCACTGCTCCCCGCCGGGGTGGTGTCGGTGTCGGGCGACTTCGACGCCGACGACGCGGTGGAGATCGCGGGGCCCGACGGCGTCGTCTTCGCCAAGGGCCTCGCCCGCCACCCGGCCCATCTGGTGGCGTCGTGGGCGGGCCGCCGCACCAGCGAGCTGCCCGACGGGGCCGCCACCGAGGTCGTGCACCGCGACGATCTCGTCGTCCTGGGCTGACGCAGCGCCCCGAGCGCCATGGGCGGGGACGGTCGCGTCGCGGAGGTACCCTGGAGCATGGCCCGGGCGGACATCGTGGACCTCGGCCGCCGTGCCAAGGTGGCGTCGAGGGCGCTGGCGGTGGCGGGTGGCTCGGCCAAGGACGGGGCCCTGCGCGTGGCCGCCGACCTCGTCGAGGAACGCCGGGACGAATTGCTCGAGCACAACGCAGCCGACCTGGCACGGGCCCGGGAGCGGGGGGCGACCGACGTCGAGCTCGACCGGCTGTGCCTCAGCTCCGAGCGGGTCTCGGCCATGGCCGACAGCCTGCGCCAGGTCGCCGGCCTGCCCGACCCCGTCGGCGAGGTCCTCGAGGGGTGGGTGCGCCCCAACGGCCTGCGGGTCCAACGGGTCCGGGTGCCCCTCGGGGTGGTGGGCGTGATCTACGAGAACCGCCCCAACGTCACGAGCGACGCGGCGGGCCTGTGCCTCAAGGCCGGCAACGCCATCATGCTGCGGGGCTCGTCGAGCGCGGTGAGCTCCAACGCCGCCATCGTGGGCTGCTTGCGTGACGCGCTGGGCAAGGTCGGGCTCCCCGAGGACGGGGTGGTGTTCGTGGCCGACACGAGCCGGGACGCGGCCGTCTGGTTCATGCAGCTCGAGGGCATGATCGACTGCCTCGTCCCCAGGGGCGGCCACTCGCTCATCGCGTCGGTGCGCGAGCACGCCACGGTGCCGGTCGTGATCGACGGGGACGGCAACTGCCACGTCTACGTCGACGCTGCCGCTGATCTCGACATGGCCCTGGCCATCGTGGTGAACGCCAAGACGCAGCGGCCCGGCGTCTGCAACGCGGCCGAGTCCCTGCTGGTCCACGAAGCCGTGGCGCAAGAGTTCCTTCCCCGTGCCGAGCGCGCCCTGTCCGGGGTCGAGCTCCGAGGCGACGACCGTGCCCGGGCTGTCCTCCCCGACATCGCCCCGGCCGCCGACGAGGACTTCGCCACGGAGTTCCTGGGCCCGGTCCTCTCGGTCGCGGTCGTGTCGGACCTCGACGGTGCCATCGACCACATCGCCCGGTACGGCTCGGGGCACTCCGAGGCCATCGTCACCACGGACCTGCGCGCCGCGCAGCGCTTTTGCCGGGAGGTGGACGCCGCGGCCGTGGTGGTGAACGCGTCGACCCGGTTCGTCGACGGGGGCGAGCTCGGCCTCGGGGCCGAAATCGGGATCTCGACCCAGAAGCTCCACGCCCGCGGGCCCATGGGGCTGCGAGAGCTCACGTGTGTGAAATACGTCGTCCACGGCGACGGGCACGTGCGGCGATGAGCCCCACTGGCGACAAGGACGGTGGCGCCGACGGACGGGCCGCCAGCGCGGGGGTCCTCGGGTTCCCCGATCCCGGCCCGCCCCTGTTCTCGTCGGTCACCGAGGTCCGCGAACGACTCGCCGCGGTCGGCTACCTCGCCGACGACGGCATCGCGGGAGTCGTCTACCTGGCGGACCGCCTGGCCAAGCCCGTGCTCGTGGAGGGCCCCGCCGGCACGGGCAAGACCGAGCTCGCCAAGTCCGTCGCCCGGGTGACTGGCAGCCGGCTCATCCGCCTGCAGTGCTACGAGGGCCTCGACGAGTCCAAGGCCCTCTACGAGTGGAACTACAAAAAGCAGCTCCTGCGCATCCAGGCCCAGCGGGTCGTGGACGACGACTCCCCGGCCCGGGCGCGGCCCGTGTCGGGCGATGTCTCGGGCGCGGCCCGGGGCGACGAGCAGCCGAGCTCGTGGAGGGACCTCGAGGAGGACATCTTCTCCGAGGAGTTCCTCCTCACCCGCCCCCTGCTCGAGGCCATCCGGTCGCCGGACCCCGTGGTGCTGCTGGTGGACGAGGTCGACCGGGTCGAGCTCGAGACCGAAGCGCTGCTGCTCGAGGTGCTGTCGGAGTACCAGGTGTCGATCCCCGAGCTCGGCACGATCCGCGCCCAGCAGATCCCGCTCGTGTTCCTGACGTCGAACAACACACGGGAGCTGTCCGAGGCGCTCAAGCGCCGCTGCCTGTACCTGCATCTCGACTACCCCTCGTTGGAGCGCGAGCGCGACATCGTCCTCGCCCGGGTGCCCGGGGTGAGCGAGGAGCTCGCCGACCAGGTGGCCAGGATCGTCAGGTCGCTGCGAACCCTCGAGCTCAAGAAGTACCCCTCGGTCTCGGAGACCCTCGACTGGGCGCGCACCCTCGTGGTGCTCGGCGTCGAGTCGATCGACGCCGAGCAGGCCAAGGCCACGTTGCACGTGCTGCTCAAGTACCGCAGCGACCTCGAGCGTGCGGCCAAGGAGCTGGCCGTGGCCGGGGAGGACCGGGCCTGAGGAGAGGGTCGTGCTCGACGTCCTCACCGGGTTCGTAGGGGAATTGCGTGCCGCAGGGCTGCCGGTGTCGCTCACCGAGTCCATCGACGCGGCCGAGGCGGTCCACCACATCCCCCTCGAGGACCGCGACGCGCTCAAGTACGCCCTGGCCGCCACCTTGGTGAAGAGCTCGGCGCACTGGAAGGCGTTCGAGACGGCCTTCGAGGTCTACTTCTCCATGCGCGGCCCGCAGTACGAGATCGGTGACGACGAGTCGCCGGCCGGCGACCTCGACACCGACGCCGAGCGCGACGACCGCGGGCGCGGTGAGGGCCGGGGCCAGGGCGGCGGAGGCGGTGAGGGGCTTTCGCCCGAGGAGCTCGCCGAGATGCTGTTCCGGGCCCTGCTGTCGGCCAACGACGCGCAGGTCGCGGCCCTCGCCCGCCAGGCCGTGAGCCGCTTCGCCGGCATGGAGCCGGGCCGTCCCGTGGGTGGGACGTACTACCTGTACCGCACCCTGCGGAACCTCGACCTCGACCGGGTCCTCGAGCGGCTCATGCAGAGCGCGCGCGCCGAAGCCGCCGAGGGGCACCTCACGGCGCTCGAGGAGCGACTCGCCCGCGACGAGTTCAAGTCTCGCCTCGACCGCCTGCGGCGCGAGCTCGAGGACGAGATCCGCCGCCGGCTGGTGGCCGACCGCGGCACCGAGGCCCTGGCCCGGTCGCTGCGCAAGCCCCTGCCCGAGGAGATCGACTTCATGCATGCCACGCGCGACGAGCTGGCGTCGTTGCGCCGCGCCATCCACCCCCTCACCCGCAAGCTCGCGGTGCGCCTGGCCCGCAAGCGCCGCCATGGCCGCAAGGGGCCTCTCGACTTCCGTTCCACCATGCGCCACTCGCTGTCCACCGGGGGCGTCCCGGTCGATCCCAAGTTCCGCTACCCCCGTCCGGCCAAGCCCGAGATCATCGTCATCGCCGACATCTCGGGCTCGGTGGCCTCTTTCGCCCGCTTCACCCTGCATCTTGTGCACGCCATCAGCTCGCAGTTCTCCAAGGTGCGCAGCTTCGTGTTCATCGACGGCATCGACGAGGTGACGCGGTTCTTCGAGAACGTCGACGACGTGGCCGATGCCGTGCATCGCATCAACACCGAGGCCGACGTGGTGTGGGTGGACGGGCACTCGGACTACGGCCACGCCCTGTCGGTGTTCTGGGAGCGATGGGGTGAGGAGATCACACCGCGCACGAGCGTGCTGTTGCTCGGCGACGCCCGCAACAATTACCACGCCTCCCAAGCCTGGGTGATCCAGGAGATCCGCCACCGCGCCCGGCACGTGTACTGGCTCAATCCCGAGCCCCGCGCCTACTGGGGGACCGGCGACTCCATCCTCGGTGAGTACGCCGTGCACTGCGACGACGTCTTCGAGTGCCGGAACCTGCGCCAGCTCGAGCACTTCGTGACCGAGCTGGCGTGAGCGCACCCCCGACCGGCCGCCGCGCCCCGCGGGGCGTGCGCACCGTCTTCGACACGGCCCCCGGCACCACCCGTGTGGTGCTGATCCGCCACGGGGAGGCGACCTGCAACGTCGAGGGCGTGGTGGGCGGCCGGGGCGGGTGCACCGGCCTGTCGGCGACCGGGAGACGCCAGGCCGAGGCGCTGGCGGCCCGGCTCCTCGAGACCGGCGAGCTGTCGGGAGCGGGCGCGTTCTACAGCAGCGTCCTGGCGCGCGCCGTCGAGACGGGGAGCATCGCTGCGCCGGGCATCGGTGAGGGCACGGCACCCGTGGAGGATTGCGAATTGTGCGAGCTGCACCCAGGTGAGGCCGACGGCCTCACCTGGGACGAGTTCCGGGATCGCTACGGGGAGCCCGACTTCGATGCCGACCCCGACGCCGTGGTGGCGCCGGGGGGCGAGAGCTGGAGCTCGTTCGTGGCGCGTGCCGTGGGAGCCGTGGCCCGGGTGGCGGGCGCCCATCGCGGCGAGCTCGTCGTGATCGTGTGCCACGCCGGTGTCATCGAGTCGACGCTGCTCGCCTTCTTGCCGGTGGCGCCGGGGCGGCGCCTGGGCTTGGCCACCGAGCACACCTCGCTCACCGAGTGGGAGACGGGGGAGCGGGGATGGCGCCTGGTCCGGTACAACGACGCCGCCCACCTGCGGGCGCTCTCGGTCTGACCCGGACGACGGCGGCCGCGGCCGTCTCCGACGTGGCGCGTCAGCAGGCGTAGTCGCCGTCGAGGCTCTGCCCGTTCGCCTGGTCGGTGTACTGGGTCACCCACACGCCCCCGGTGGGAAGGAGGTTGCCGTTCTGCGCCGCGTAGGAGACGGCGTTGGCGCAGTTGGCCTGCGGGTTGCCCGTGTACCAGGCGATCCACAGCGGGACCGCGGGTTGGAAGTCCCCGGCGATGCCGTTCCAGCTGAGAGGGCTCGTGTAGATGCCGACGTTGTTGATGCCGTCGCCGCGCAGCGCCGCGATGGCGCCCTCGATGACCTGGTCGTTCTCGCCCGTGTTCGACGACCAATTGGCCGTCTCCACGTCCAGCCACCACGTGACCAGCGGGTTCACCCCCTGGGCCTGGGCGTAGTCCAGCGCGAAGACCCCCGCCTCGTATCCCCAGTTGCAGGCGGGGTCACCGTTGCACCCGGGCTGGTCGGTGGTGTCGGTCCCGTACGTCATGAAGATGTAGAGGTTGAGCCCGCCCCCCGCCCACTGGGCCTCGTGGGCCAGGCACGGGTTGGAGGCCCCGTTCGACTCGCCGGTCACCTGGACGATGCCGACGGTGTGCCCCGAGGGCAGCGTCGCGTCGCACGTCGGGGGGTTGTCCTGGAACCTCGAGACGTCATATCCGTAGGCCCCCGACGGGTACGCGCCGTTGGCCGCCACGCCGGTCCCGGGCCCGTCGGCGATGCCGACCACCGGAGCCGCGATGTGCTGGGGGGCGGAGCCGAAGTATCCGGCGTCGCCGAAGGCGGTGACCGCGCCGTTGCTGTCGGTCATCCAGTACCCCCCCGCGTCCGAGGCGGCGATCCCGACCAGTGGGTGCCTCAGGGTGTGGCCCCCGAGCGACCCGAAGTACCCGGCGTCGCCGAAGGCGAACACCCCGCCGTCGGCGCCGAGCATCCAGTACCCGCCGGCGTCGGGGGCGGCCGCGCCCACGATCGGTGCCGCCAGGGCGATGTTGCCGAGCGACCCGGAGTACCCGGCGTCACCGAAGGCGAAGACCCCGCCGTCGGACGCGAAGAGCCAGTAGCCGTGGCCGTCGGGGGTCGCCACCATGGCGATCACGGGCTTGTTGAGCTTCACCGCGCCCATCGACCCGTAGAACGGCGCATGGAAGGCGAACACGCCGCCGTCGGAGGCCACCGTCCAGTACCCGCCCGTGGCGGGGTCGGCGGCGATGCCCACCATGGGCTTGTTGAGCTTCACCGCGCCCATCGATCCCCAGAAGGGCGCGGAGCCGAAGGTGAACACCCCGCCGTCGGAGGCCACCGTCCAGTAGCCCTTGCCGTCGGCGCCCGAGGGGCCCGTCGTCGGGGCGATCCCGACCATGGGTTCGTTGAGCCTGGTGCCGCCCATCGACCCGAGGAAGGGGAGGCCGCCGAAGGCGAACACGCCGCCGTCGGAGGCCACCGTCCAGTACGAGGGCACTCCCTGCGCGGCGGCGGGCGCGGCACCGGTCAAGGGGTGCGGCGCCGTGGCCGGCGCCACGACCGCGCCCGAGACCACGGCGACGGAGACGACGGACGCAGCGACGACGGACGCGCCCAGGGCGCGTCCCAGGCGCGACAGGTTGTGTGCAAGACGGGGCATCGTGGTTGCTGCGGTCCTTTGGCGCCGGGGCGTGTGTGCCGGGTCCAGAGGGGTCGTGGAGGCCCGAGGTCTGCTCCATTTTCACGGAGAGAACGGCGCGAAGCAACGACGCTCCGGACATCGCCGCCGACCTGGACCGACGCGTGCCGACGCGGTCGGTGTTCGCGCCCGGGCCTCGCTAGCACCAGGGTGCGATGCGCCCGCGGCTCAGGCCCTGAGGAGCTCCGCGACGCGGAAGGCGAGGTCGATGGCCTGGCGTGCGTTGAGGCGGGGATCACAGGTCGTCGTGTAGCGCTCGTGGAGCTGGTCCTCGAGGATGTCCCCGAAGCCGCCGAGGCATTCGGTGACGTCGTCCCCCGTGAGCTCGAGGTGCACGCCGCCGGGCCACGAGCCGGCCGCATGGTGCGCGGCGAAGAACCCTTTGAGCTCGGCCAGGATGTCGTCGAAGCGGCGCGTCTTGCGGCCCCCCTCGCTGACGAAGGTGTTGCCGTGCATGGGGTCGCACGCCCACACCACCGGGTGCCCGGAGCTGCGCACGGCCTCGAGCAGCGGCGGAAGCGCTTCGGCGACGGCGCTCGCGCCCATGCGGGTGATGAGCGTCAGGCGGCCCGGCGTGTGGTCGGGGTCGAGGCGGTCACACAGCGCGACGACCTCGGCGGGCGTCATCGTGGCGCTGATCTTGCATCCGATGGGGTTGTGGATCCCCGACAGGAAGTCGACGTGCGCGCCGTCGAGCTGTCTCGTGCGCTCGCCCACCCACAGCATGTGCGCCGAGCAGTCGTACCAGTCGCCCGTGAGCGAGTCCATGCGGGTGAGCGCCTCCTCGTAGCCGAGGATCAACGCGTCGTGGCTCGTGTAGAAGTCGACCTGGTGCAGCGACTGCTCACCTTCGAGGTCGATGCCACACGCAGCCATGAACCGCAGGGCGCGGTCGATCTCGGCGGCGATCTGCTCGTAGCGGCGCCCCTCCTCGCTCGAGGCCACGAACTGCTGGTTCCACAGATGGACCTGGGACAGGTCGGCGAAGCCGCCCTTGGTGAAGGCGCGCACGAGGTTGAGCGTCGACGCCGACTGGTGGTACGCGGCCACCAGTCGGTGCGGATCGGGCACCCGGGCGGTGGCGTCGGGAGTGTCGTCGTTGACCATGTGCCCGCGGAAGGCGGGGAGCTCGAGCTCGCCGACGCGCTCGGTCGGCGACGAGCGCGGGCTTGGCGAATTGGCCCGCGATCCGCCCCACCTTGATGGCGGGCACCCCGGCTCCGTAGGTGAGGACCACGGCCATCTGCAAGATCACCTTGAGCTTGTCCCGGATGGCGTCGGCGGAGAATTCGGCGAACGACTCGGCGCAGTCCCCGGCCTGCAGGAGGAATGCCTCCCCGGCCGCGACCTGGCCCAGCGCGCCCACGAGCCGGCGGGCCTCGCCGGCAAATACGAGCGGGGGCAGGCCGGCGAGCTCCTTCAGGACCTGCTCGAGCTCGTCCTCGTCGGGCCAGTCCGGCTGCTGCGCGGCGGGGAGCTGTCGCCAGCGCTGGGGGCTCCACTCGGCGGGGCTCATGGGGCTACAGCGTAAAGGCTCGGCGCCTACGCTCGTCACGTGCATCGGTCTGCCGGCGCTACAGGGGATGGGCCGGTGCCACCGGCCGCCCGCATCGGCATCTTCGGGGGGACCTTCGACCCCGTCCACGTCGGCCACCTCGTCGCGGCGACGTGGGCGCGCGAGGCGCTCTCCCTCGACCGGGTGCTCCTGGTGGTGGCCAACGTGCCGTGGCAGAAGGCCGGCACCCGCGCCGTGACCCCGGCGGAGGACCGCTTCCGCGTGGTGCAGGCCGCCGTGGCCGGGGTGGCGGGGCTCGAGGCCAGTCGCATGGAGATCGACCGGGGCGGTGCCAGCTATAGCGCCGACACCGTGGCCGAGCTCCTCGGGTCCGTTCCCGCCGTGGCGCCCTACCTGATCGTGGGCGCGGACGTGGCGGCCGAGCTCGAGACCTGGCAGCGGGTGGACGAGCTCCGGGAGTCGGTGACCCTCGTGGTGGTGGACCGCGGCGGTGTGGGAGCGGCACAGGACCCCCCCGGTTGGCGCGTCGAGCGGCTGCGCATCCCGGCGCTCGACATCTCGAGCAGCCAGCTCCGGGACCGCCTGGCCGAGGACCGCTCGGTCGATTTCCTCATTCCCGAGGCCGCCATACGTTGCATCCGCCAGCTGAATCTGTACGCTGGCATCAGATGAAGAGCCCGGACGCCGTTCGAACCGCCGTGCGCCCCACCCGGGCGCGCCCGGCGGGTTGACCGAGGTGGACGTGGCGGTTCCCGCCGCATGACGGCATCCGCCGAGCGGGCATCGGCGGACAACGGACGTCCCGACGTGCCTGAAGCTGCCCTGGTGGCGGCGCGGGCGGCGGATGCCAAGCTGGGCCAGGACACCGTCGTGCTCGCCATGGGGGATCTCCTCGGGGTGACCGACGCCTTCGTCGTCACGAGCGGCGCCAACACCCGGCAGGTGCGCACCATCGTCGAGGAGGTGGAGCGCCAGGTGAAGCAGTCGGCAGGCCGCTCTCCCCGGGCGACCGAAGGCCTGCGCGACCTGACCTGGGTGCTCATGGACTACGGCGACTTCCTGGTCCACGTCTTCCAGGACGAGGCACGCGCCTACTACGACCTGGAACGGCTGTGGGGCAACGCCCCTCGCCTGTCGGTGAACGGGGCCTCGTCCGACCACACGCGCCAGGACTGACCCCGCCGGCCATGGGGCCGCCTCGGGCGGGACGGCCGGGTTCCGACGTGACCGTGGGTCAGTGGACGGTGCCGGGCGTGGTCGGGGCCAGGGTGGCGAACTGCGAGGTGCTCGCCACCGGCACGTCGACTCCGCTCGCCACCGGGACCTCCACGGGCTGGCCTGACAGCTCGAAGGTGACCCCGGTGACGCCGGGAAGCGCGGAGGCCGTGAACACGACCTGTGCCACCGCCTGGATCTGGGGCGGGCCCACCAGCTGACCGAAGGTGCCGCCGAGGTTCACCGTGGCGACCCCCCCGGTGATCGATGCGCTGATCACCGGGGTCTGCGCCGGCAGCGCCGTCTGCAGCCCGGCGGCCGACTCGGCGTCGGTGGGCCCGGCCGCGAGGGCCCCGAGCACCGTGAGGAGGTCCGGAGCGTGGACGGGCACGTCCCGGCCCACCGCCACGAGGTGATCGGTCGGGTCGATGAGGAAGATCTGCACGGGGACCTCGATGGGAGACGTCGTCGCCGTGGGCGACGACGTGGACGACGTCGGGTTGAGGAGCCCGAACGGGATGCCGTGGCGGCTCAGCGCGGAGGGCTGTTTGTCGACGGGCACGCCACACCCGGCCAGTGCGACGGCCACGGCCGCCGTGGCCAGCGCCGGCCCCAGCCGCCGCCCTCGTCGCCCCGACGGGGCGCGGGGGACAGGTCGCCCCGACGGGGCGCGGGGGACAGGTCGCCCCGACGGGGCGCGGGGGACAGGTCGCCCCGACGGGGCGCGGGGGACAGGTCGCCCCGACGGGGCGCGGGGGACAGGTCGCCCCGTCGAAGCGGTCACGGGGACTGCGCCCCCGGATCGCGGCCGGAACCGGGCGGGTGGGGGGATGCGGCCCCGTTGTGGTCCCTGGTCGGGAGCTCGACGACGAACCGGTTCTCGCCGTCGGGACCGGGCTCCACCCACACCTTGCCCCCGTGCAGACGCACGTGCTCGGCGACGAGCGAGAGCCCGAGCCCCGTGCCGTCGGTCACCCCCCGCTGGCCGGCGGCCTGACCCCGGTAGAAGCGCTCGAAGATCCGGACGCGCTCGCCGGGCGCCACCCCGGGCCCGCGGTCGGCGACCACGAATCGCACGGCACCGCCGGCCCCGGGCTCCACCGCCAGCCGGGTGACACCTCCGGCGTACTGCTCCGCGTTGTGCACCAGATTGGTCACGACCCGCTCGATGCGGCGCTTGTCCACCCACAGCCGCACCCCCGAGACCTCCGGGTCCACGTCGACGGGGACCCCCGGCGCGACCTGCGGCGGCGGCGGCCTGGTGGGCGAGCTCGCCGACCTCGACCTCGTCGAGGGACAGCTCGGCCGACCCGGTGTCCACCCGGCTGATCTCCAGGAGGTCGTCGACCATGCGCTGGAACCGATGGAGCTCCGCGCTCAGGAGGTCCAGGGCGTGGCGGCTGCGCGACGGAAGCTCGTCACGGTGCGACTCGAGCACCCCGAGCGACGTCGCCAGGGTCGTGAGCGGTGAGCGGAGCTCGTGGCTCACGTCGGCGGTGAAACGCACCTCGTGGTCGATGCGTTCCTGGAGGGCGTCGGTCATACGGTTGAACGACGAGGCCAGGGCGGACAGCTCGGGGTCCCCTTCGGCGACCAGGCGGGTGTCGAGGCTGCCTCCTGCCACCGTCTCCGCGGCACGGGAGACCTGCGCCAGGGGACGCAGGGCGCGGCCGCTCGCCCAACGGCCGATCGACGCCCCGGCGACCGTGGTGAGCAGGGCGGCACCGATGAGCGCCAGCGCCAGGATGCTCAAGGTCCGGCTCTCGTCGTCGAGCGAGAACACCTCGAAGTACGAGGCGCTCACGCTGGGGATCGGCAATCCCACCGCCATCTGGGGGGTGTTGCCGAGCACGAAGTGCTGGGTGGCGGGGGTGCCCGAGAGCACGAGGCTGCGCAGGCCACCGGGGATGGCGTTCTCCCCGACGGAGATGGACGTGGCGTACCACTGGCCCTTGAGCTCGAGCACCGACCGGGAGCCCGGCACGGTGTCGAGCGAGTCCAACAGCTGCGTGACGTTGGGGTTCACCGACCGCAACGACGAGCGAGCCAGTGACGCGTTCACGTACGCCTGGCGCAAGATGGCGGTCTCGCGCTCTCGCAGGATGAACTGCCGGGCCGTGAAGTAGGTGAGCCCCGCCATGGTCGCCGACAGCGCCAGCGCGCCCAGCCCGAAGGTCACCGTGACCCGGGACCTCAGGCCGAGATCCGACCACGGCAGCGTGCGCCCGCGCCGGTGCTCGGGGGGAGCCTCGCCCGCAGATCCCGTGCGGCGCGTACGCAGTCCGCGCATGCCGGGCCTCAGGTGGCCAGCTTGTAGCCCATCCCCCGCACGGTGAGGATGTGTCGGGGGTTGGCGGGGTCGGTCTCGATCTTGGTGCGCAAGCGCCGGATGTGGACGTCGACGAGCCGCCCGTCGCCGAAGTAGTCGTAGCCCCACACCCGGTCGAGGAGCTGTTCGCGGCTGAGCACTTTGCCCGGGTTGGCGGCCAGCTCGCACAGGAGGCGGAATTCGGTGCGGGTGCAGTGGACCTCCGCGCCCGCTCTGCGCACCGTGCCCTCGTCGGGAAGCACCTCCACCTCGCCGAAGGAGAGGACGTCGGGTGTGTCCACGGATCGGGAACGACGCAAGAGCGCCCGGATCCGCGCCGCGAGCTCCTTGGCCACGAAGGGCTTGGTCACGTAGTCGTCGGCCCCGGCCTCGAGGCCGGCCACGACGTCGTGGGTGTCGTTGCGTGCCGTGACCATGATCACGGGGACGGCGCTGGTGCGCCGCAGCTGCCGACAGCACTCGAACCCGTCCATGCCCGGGAGCATGAGGTCGATGAGCACGACGTCGGCGGGCTGGTCGGCGAAGCGATCGAGCCCGACCTCACCGGAGCCGGCCTCGTCCACGTCGTAGCCCTCGTCCTCGAGCGCCAGGCGCATCGAGGCGCGGATGCGTTCATCGTCCTCGACGAGGAGGATCCGGCTGCTCACGGGCGCTCGCTCACGGGCGCTTCGTCATGGGGAGCGGTCACCGCAGGTGCCTCCGACCGGGCCCGGGCCCGTCGGGACCTGCCCGGGCTCAGCTCGACTTCCAGATCTGGGGGGTCCAGATCGTCCCCACGATCATGCCGTACGCCTTGGCGCCTTCGGGCGTCGTGGGGTTGTTCCAGTTCTGGACGTCGGAACGGGCGACGACCGCCCACGTCGCCCGGTCCTGCCAGATGTAGGGCAGATCCGCGTTCAGGCGCTTGGCCACCTGCTGGTACGCGGTCGCCCTGGTGGCCGGGTTGGTCGAGGTGCGCCCCTGCTGGAGGTACGTCTCGATCAGCGGGTCGGTGTTGCGGGCGAAGTTCGAGGCGATCGACGAAGGGCCGGTCCCGAAGATCTCGGTGGGGCTCCACCACAGGTAGTTGAGGTCGGGGTCCACCGCCGCGAACTGCCGCCAGGAGGTGGCCTGGAACAGGCCCCCCAGGGCGTTGTTGATCTGGTCGGCCTGCTGGACCTGGGTGAGCGTGACCGTCATGCCCACCGCCTCGAGTTGGCTCTGGAGGAACTGCACCACCTGGATCGAGTACCCCGAGGTGGTCGACTGGAGCGTGAACGCCACCGGCTTGCCGGTCTCGCTCTCGAGCTGCTTGACGAGCGCCGTGGCCTTGGTCGGGTTGTAGGCCGGATACCCCGCGTCGGTCAGGTAGTACGGGGTGTTGGGCACGAAGGGCTGGTTGGTGGGTGGGTTGACACCCTTGTCGACGACCTGCGAGTACTGCTTGGAGTTGATGGCCATGGCCATGGCCTGGCGGACGCGGATGTCCTTCATGGCGGGGTCCGCCAGGTTGCACATGATGAAGTTCATGTCGGGCTCGCCCACGATGTGCGCGCTGTCGTCGAGGAAGCCGTAGCTGGCGTCGTCCGTGAAGCTCAGGATGCTCTCGGGCAGGTCGGTGTGCATGATGTCGATGTTGCCGGCGAGCAGGGCGTTGGCCCGTTGCTGCGCGTCGGTGATGGGGCGGTAGGTGACCGAGTCGAGGTAGGGCAGCCCTCCTCCTCTCCAGTAGTCCGGGTTGCGGACCGCGGTGAAGTGGTCGTTGGGCTCCCATTCCTTGAACTTGAACGGGCCGGTGCCGACGGGCTGCTCCGACCCTTTGGGGTTGGCGATCATCGACGGGGCGATGATGTAGCCCGGCTGGCCCCCGATGCCGCCGGCGAGGTACGCGGGGAACGGCACCCAGGGTTGCTTCAAGGTGACGGTCACGGTGTTCGAGCTCGTCGCCGAGATGTCGCTCACGGCGGTGAAGGTCACGCCGAGGAGGTTGTCCTTGAAGTGGTTGAGGCTCCCGGCGATGGCGGCCGCGTCGCAGGGCGTGCCGTCGTGGAACCGGACGTTGGGACGCGCCGTGATCGTCCACACCGAGTAGTCGGCGTTGGGGGTGATGGCCTGGGCGAGGTAGGGCTGCACGCTGCCGTCGGCGGCGATGATGGTGAGCGGGTCGAAGACCGTCCGGGCGTAGAGCACCCCGGTCTCGTCGAAGCGGCCGGTGGCGGGGTCGAACCCCTGCTCCTCGGCCTCGACGCCGAAGACGAGCGCCCCGCCCTTCTTCGGCGTAGCGGTCGAGATGCCGTTACGGGGCCCGCTCGACAGCGACCCCGAGCCGCCCGAGCCCGAGCCGCAGGCGCTCAGGAGGCCGCCCGCTCCACCGGCGGCAGCCACGCCTCCGGCGGCGAGGAGCCCTCGAGCCAGGAAGGAACGACGATCGATGTGGTCGGGCACGGTCCCTACCCCCTTCGGTGCGCTTCGGCAGCATCTCGCCAGGTGACGCCATGCACCGGTCAGGACAATAGCGTTGTCGCCCCGCCGAGACGGGTAACGCCGCCACCCTGGTCGCGACGGGTAGCGTTGCCCCATGGCCTGGGACTCCGAGGCGTTCTCCCGTTCCCTGGGAGGGCAGTCCCCGGCGACGCGCCGCGCCTATACGGGTGACCTGAGGGACTTCGTCACCTGGGCGCAACGCGCGTCGGTGGACGGTCCCGCCGCCGTGGACCGGATGCTGTTGCGCCGGTACCTGGGATACCTGACCACGCGCCGCTACGCCCGGTCCACCATGGCGCGCAAGGCCGCCGCGCTGCGGTGCTACTTCGCGTGGCAGCGACGCCGGGGGGTCCTCGACGTCGACCCCGCCCGCCGGCTGTCGTCGCCGGGGGGGCCGTCGCGTCTGCCAAAGGTGCTCGAGCACGCGGAACTCGAGGTCCTTCTGGACGGATCGACCCCGGCGGGAGGCGAGCCGGTGTCGGCGGACGGCTCCGGGGACGAGGCGTCGCAGTCCCTGGAACACCACGACGCGGTGGCGGCGCGTGACGACGCGGTGCTCGAGCTCCTCTACGGGTGCGGGCTCCGCGTCGCCGAGCTGTGCGGGCTCGACATCGGCGACCTCGACATGCGGTCCCGCATGGTCACGGTGATGGGGAAGGGGCGTCGCCAGCGACGGGTGCCGATGCACGACCGTTGTGCCGAGGCCATCGACCTCTGGCTGGCACGGGGGCGCCCGACGCTCGCGACCGAGGTGTCACCCCCGCACGCCGCCTTCCTGAACCGCCGGGGTGCACGCCTGGGCACCCGGGACGTCCGGCGCGTCATCGACCGCAGGTCCCCGGTCCCCACGCACCCGCACGCCCTCCGCCACAGCTTCGCCACGCACCTCCTCGATGGGGGTGCTGACCTGCGTGTCGTCCAGGAACTGCTGGGACACGCCAGTCTGCAGACCACGCAGGTCTACACTCATGTCAGCAAGGACCGGTTGCTCTCGGTGTACGGGGCGACCCATCCCCGAGCGTAGGGGGAGGCGTGACCACGGAGGACGACGGCGGCACCGCACGCCTGTGGGTCGAGTACAAAAAGAGCGGCGAACGTCGTTTACGCGACCAGCTGATCGTCTTGTACTCGCCTCTGGTGAAGTACGTCGCCGCCCGAGTGGCGGTCGGCCTCCCCCAGCACGTCGACGGCTCCGACCTGGTGAGCTACGGCATCATCGGGCTGATCGACGCCATCGACAGGTTCAGCCCTGACCGCCAGGTCAAATTCGAGACCTACGCCATCCCGCGGATCCGGGGGGCGATCATCGACGAGCTGCGCGCCATCGACTGGGTGCCGCGCTCGGTCAGGGCCAAGGCGCGCGCCGTGGAGCAGGCGTACGCCTCGCTGGAGGCGACGCTGCTGCGGACACCGACCGATGCCGAGGTGGCGGCCGAGCTGGACATGTCGGAGTCCGACCTCCAGGACATCCTCAGACAGATCTCCTTCGTGGGCGTGGCCGCCCTCGACGAGGTGTTCATGGTGGGTGGTGACCGCACCGACCGCACCACGCTCGGCGACACCATCCCCGATGCCGCCGCGGGCCCTGTGGCGTTGTTCGAGGACAAGGAGTCCAAGGAGATCCTCGCCCAGGCGATCATGCAGCTCGGTGAGCGGGAGCGGACGGTCCTGTCGCTCTACTACTACGAGGGCCTGACCCTGGCCGAGATCGGCGAGATCCTGGGAGTGACCGAGAGCCGCGTGTGCCAGATCCACACCAAGGCGGTCTTGCAGTTGCGGGGCCGGCTGAGCGACCGCTCCCCGGACGGGACCGACACCCGCAGCCGCGGGCGGCCCCCGGGGGGCCGGCGCGGCCCGCGCCCGAGCGTCGCCGCCACCGGCTGACCTCGCGTCCCGCCGCGGGCTTGCCCGCGGGTTCGTAGAAGGACGAGGCGGCCTGGGGTCTGCTTGGCGGCGGCTGTCACGGACCACGGGGCGGTCGGTTACCATGGCACCGTCCCGCCGAGCGGCAGGACACGACGAACACTTCGAAGCACCCGGGCGCGTCCACGGTCGCCCCTGCGGGAGCGCAGCGCCGGGGAAGGACAACCGATGGGAGGACCAGCCGTGGCAGTTGTCACGACTCGGCAGTTGCTGGAGGCCGGCATGCATTTCGGCCATCAGACCCGCCGATGGAACCCGAAGATGCGCCGTTTCATCCTGGGCGAGCGCAACGGGATCTACATCATCGACCTCAAGAAGACCCTCGAGGGTCTCGAGGAGGCCTACGGGTACGTCCGCGACCTGGTGGCCAAGGGCGGCATCCTGCTCTTCGTCGGCACCAAGAAGCAGACCCAGGGCCCGATCGCCACCTATGCGCGCGCGTGCGGGATGCCGTACGTCAACGAGCGGTGGCTGGGTGGGATGCTGACCAACTTCGCCACCATCTCGTCACGCGTCGGGAAGATGCGTGAGTACGAGGCCATGGAGCGAGCCGGCGACTTCGACGCCATGCCCAAGAAGGAAGGCCTCCGCCACCGCCGCGAGCTGGAGAAGCTGCGCCGAAACCTGGGCGGCATCCGCGACCTCGACCGGCTCCCCGACGCCGTCTTCGTGATCGACACCAAGAAGGAGCACATCGCGGTCACCGAGGCCAACAAGCTGGTCATGCCCATCGTGGCCGTGGTCGACACCAACTGCGACCCTGACGTGATCACCTACGTCATCCCCGGCAACGACGACGCCATCCGGTCCGGCGCGCTCATGTGCCGAGTCATGGCCGAGGCCGTGGTCGAGGGGCGCTGGGTGGCCGAGCACAGGCCCGCACCGCCCGCGCCCCCGGCGTCGGCGACGGCCACGGGACCGCGCCGTGCACCTCGGGCGCCGCGGGCGCCGGTGGGGTCCGACACACCCGAGCCGCCCTCCGACGAGCCCGCGGCCGCGGCCGCGCCCGCGGCGAGCGAGGGCGCGCCGACGGCCGGGGGGGAGCCGGCGACATCCGGCGCACCTGCTTCGGCCGCGCCGACCGCGACAACGGCGCCGATCTCGGACGCCGCGGACGCGGACGCGGCGGGGTCTGCTCCGGCCACCACCGATGCCCGTCCACTCACCGACGAGAGCTAGCGATGGCCGACTTCACCGCAAAGGACGTTCAGACACTGCGCCGGGCCACCGGCGCGGGCATGCTCGACAGCAAGCGCGCCCTCGAGGAGACCGGCGGCGACATGGACAAGGCCCGGCAGTGGCTGCGCGAGCAGGGCCTGGCCGGCGCGGCCAAGCGTTCGGACCGCGAGGCGACCCAGGGGGCGGTGGCGCTGGCCGTGTCCGGGCGCAACGCGGCCATCGTCGAGCTTCGCTGCGAGACCGACTTCGTGGCCAAGGCCGAGAGCTTCGTCAACCTCACCGACGAGCTCGCCCAGCTCGTGGCGGAGAAGGGCCAGCAGGCGCTGTCCGATCGCAGCGACGACATCGACGAGCTCAAGACCACGCTCAAGGAGAACATCTCGGTGGGGGAGATCGCCCGGTTCGAGATGGGCGAGAGCTCGGTCGTCGGGACGTACCTGCACATGCAGTCGGGTCGGGGTGTGAACGCCGTGCTCGTGGAGATGACCGGCGCCACCGACGAGCTGGCGCACGACGTCGCCGTCCACGTGGCGTTCGCCCGTCCGACGTACCTCCGGCGCGAGGACGTGCCCCAGGAGGAGGTCGACGCCGAGCGCGCCACCATCGAGAAGCTGTCGCGCAACGAGGGGAAGCCGGAGGCGGCCCTCCCCAAGATCGTGGACGGCCGGATGAACGGGTGGTTCAAAGAGCGGTGCCTGCTCGAGCAGCCCTACGCCAAGGACGAGAAGCGCACGATCGCCCAACTCGTCGGGAGCGCGGAGATCGTGCGGTTCGCCCAGGTCGTTGTCGGCGGCTGAGGTCGCCGGGAGCGACGCGGTGGCGTCGATGACGTCCGAGGCCCCAGCGTCGGGTGGGGTGCTCAGCAAGCGCCGGGTCGTCCTCAAGATGTCGGGCGAGGCCCTGGCGTCCTCCGCGTCCGACGAGACCATCGACGGCGTGGTGGTCGAGCGCTTCGCGCGGGAGATCGCCGTGGCGCGCGCCGAGCTCGATCTCGAGCTCGCCATCGTGGTGGGCGGGGGCAACATCTGGCGGGGTGCCATCGGGGAGGCCCAGGGGCTCGACCGCACGACGTCGGACACCATGGGCATGCTCGCCACCGTCGTCAACGCGCTCGCCCTCCAGGACGCCATCGAGCGCCACGGCCAGCCCACCCGTGTGCTGTCGGCCATCTCCATGGCCGAGGTGGCCGAGCCCTATATCCGGCGGCGGGCCATCCGTCACCTGGAGAAGGGCCGCGTGGTGATCTTCGCGGCGGGCATGGGGAACCCGTACTTCACCACCGACACCTCCGCCGCGCTGCGGGCCGCCGAGATCGAGGCCGAGATCCTGCTGAAGGGCACGCACTCGGGGGTCGACGGGGTCTACAGCGCCGACCCCAAGCTCGACCCCGGCGCGCACCGCTACGACGAGCTCGCGTTCATGGACGTGGTCAACCAGGACCTGCGGGTCATGGACCTCACGGCGATCACCTTCTGCAAGGACAACCGCCTCCCCGTGCTGGTATTCGACCTGATGGGGCCCGGGAACCTGCATCGTGCGCTGGCCGGCGAGGAGATCGGTACGCTGATCAGGTGATGGACGACGAGCTCTCCGGAGTGGTGCTCAGCGACACCCGCGAGCGCATGGATAAGGCGGTGGGCCACACCCAGGCGGACTTCGGGGGCGTCCGGACCGGCCGGGCCACCTCGGGGCTGGTCGAGCACCTGAAGGTGGACGTCTACGGCGCGGAGGTCGAGCTCCGGACCATCGCCGGCCTGAGCGTCCCCGAGGCCCGCATGCTCGTCATCTCCCCCTACGACAAGTCGACACTGGCCAGCATCGAGAAGGCGATCCAGGCGTCGGACCTCGGGATCACGCCCTCCGACGACGGCAACGTGATCCGGCTCGCCTTCCCGCCGCTCACCGAGGAGCGGCGCAAGGAGCTCGTCAAAGTGGTGCGGCACAAGGCCGAGGAGGGCCGGGTGGCGGTGCGCAACCTGCGTCGGGCGGCCCGGCACGAGCTCGAGGCGCTCGAGCACGACGGCGACCTGTCGTCGGACGCCCTCGAACGCGTCGAGAAGGACCTCGACAAGCTCACCCAGGAGATGGTGGCGGCGATCGACAAGCTGCTGGCGCACAAGGAACAGGAGCTCCTCGAGATCTGAGGGTGCCGGCCCGGGCGATCCCGGCCGGCGGGGAGGCGACGTGGACGACCGAGACGAATACGGGCCGGAGGGCGAGGCTCCACTCGAGCCCGTCACCGAGCGCGTGCGGATCATCGGTGCGCAGCCGGCGGGGGCCGCCGCCGGCCAGGGTGAGGTCGACGACGACACCACCGTTCGGGCCCCGCGGGCCGACGAGCCCGTGGTCCCGCCCGCCGGTCCGCCGGCGGGCACGCCCAACGCCCCGGCGTTCGACCTGTTCTCCGAGGAGCCCGGGGACACCGGGGAGCCCGTGGCCCCGGCCCACGCCGCGCCGTCTGCGCCGCCGGACCACAGCGAGGAGGCCGGTCGCTCCGCGCCCTCGGGCCGCAACGGCGGCGACCCCCTCGAGCCGGGATCGGACGTCCTCAAGCTGTCGGAGCCCACCACCGTCGTGCCCGACATGCCGCACTGGACCGACCCGCCCACGGGCCAGGTGCCCGCCGTCCTCGACCGCCGCGGCGACGACGAGGGTGCCGAGACCCAGTGGTCCGCCGCCGGCGACACGGGGCCGGCGTGGCGCGAGCACCAACACGAGTGGGACGACAGCGGGTTCGACCCCTCGCTCCTGGCCGACGACGACACGCGGGTGGGCGCCCTCGAGGAGACCCCGGTCGAGGAGCGCCGGCCGTGGGAGTTCGACGACCTGAACGCGGCGGTGGCCGACGAGGACCGTTGGGAGGCCGAGCACGACGTCGGCTCCACCGCCGAAAGCTGGTGGGACGAGGAGGACGGGGCCATGGCCGAGCCCCCTGCGGGGGCGGGCCCCGCCGTGGCCCCCGCGTCCCCCACGCCGCACGTCGGTGCCGCGCCGGAGGAGGTCGAGCGGGGGGTGGCCTCGATCAGCTCCTCGCCGCTGCGACCGCGGCGCGACCCGGGCGCCTCGTCCGCCCTGTCGGGTCCCCGGGGCCCACTGCCGCGTCGCAACGTGGTCCCACCCGGCGCCCCGGCACCCCGTTCCGGGCGCAACCTGCCCGTCGCCATCGCCACGGGCCTCGGGTTCGCGCTGGTGGCGGTGCTGTGCTTCGAGGCGGGCACGGTCGCCACCCTGGTGCTGGTCACCGTGGTCGTCGCCCTGGCCGCTGCGGAGTGCTACGCCGCGCTGCGCCGCGGCGGCAAGCGCCCCGCCACCCTTCTCGGCCTGGTGGCGACGGTCGCCATCATGGTGGCCACCTACTCCAAGGGGATAGCCGCCATCCCTCTCGTGCTCGTCCTGGTGGTGATCACCTCCATGGTGTGGAGCCTGGTCGGCATCGAGCGGGGATCGACGGTGGAGACCGTCTCGAGCACGTTGCTCGGCTTCCTGTGGGTGGGCTTCCTCGGCTCCTTCGCCGCGCTCATGCTGGCGCCCAGCGAGTATCCCCACCGCCACGGCATCGCCTTCCTACTGGGCGCGGTGGTCGCTGCCATCGGCGCCGACGTGGGTGCGCTCGCCATCGGGAGCTGGTTGGGGCGCCGACACCTGGCACCCAGGGTGAGCCCCAACAAGACGTGGGAGGGGCTGATCGGGGGAGCGGTGGTCGCCATCGCCCTCTCCGCCGCTGTCACCGGGCAGGTGCACCCCTGGACGGTGCCCAAGGCGGCGCTCCTCGGGCTCGTCGTGGCGGTGGTGGCCCCCATCGGCGACCTGTGCGAGTCACTCGTGAAGCGGGACCTGGGGCTCAAGGACATGGGGTCGATCCTGCCCGGCCACGGAGGCGTGCTCGACCGTGTGGACGCCCTGCTCTTCGTCCTCCCGACCACGTTCTACCTCGTCCGAGTGCTCAACCTCGGGTGAGGGCCGGGGGCGGAGCGCGAGACCGAGCATGGGCCCGACGTCGGGGGGGCGGCCGGTGAGGGTCAGCCTCGTGGGGTCGACGGGGTCCATCGGCACCCAGGCGGTGGAGGTGATGGCCGCCGAGCCCGACCGGTTCAGCGCGGCCGGCCTGGCCACGTGGCGCTCGGTCGACGTGCTGGCCGCCCAGGCGAAGGCGCTGCGACCCGACGTCGTGGCCATCGGCGACGCCACGCTGGTGCGGGCGCTGTCGGCGATGGTGCCCAAGGGGACCGAGGTCCTGGCCGGGCCCGAAGGCCTCGCCGCGGTGGCGCGCCTCGGCGACGTCGTGCTCAACGCCGTGGTGGGCTTCGCCGGGCTGCCCGTCACCCTGGCCGCGCTCGGGGCCGGTCGACGACTGGCCCTCGCCAACAAGGAGTCCCTGATCGCAGGCGCCCCCGTCGTGGCCCGGGCCAAGGCGACCCCGGGGGCGGAGATCATCCCCGTGGACTCCGAGCACTGTGCGCTGCACCAGTGCCTGCGTGCGGGCGACGGCCCCCACGAGGTGGCGCGGTTGGTCCTCACCGCCAGCGGGGGGCCGTTCCGCGGGCGCAGCTCGGAGGAGCTCGTCGCGGTCGGGGTGCAGGACGCGCTGGCCCATCCGACATGGAGGATGGGGCCGAAGATCACCGTGGACTCGTCCACGCTCATGAACAAGGGGCTCGAGGTGATCGAGGCCCACGAGCTGTTCGGGGTGGATTACGACCGGATCGCGGTCATTGTTCACCCCCAGTCGGTCGTACACTCCATGGTGGAGTTCATCGACGGATCGACTGTGGCCCAACTTTCCCAGCCAGACATGCGCCTGCCCATCGGGTACGCGCTCGGCTTCCCCCACCGCCTCTCGCATCCCTTCGGCGCCATCGACTGGGAGTCCTTGGGCCGCCTCGATTTCGAGCCCCCCGACCGCAAGGTGTTCGTCTGCCTCGACCTCGCCGAGGAGGCGGGCCGGGCGGGGGGTCTCGCACCGGCGTGGCTCAACGCCGGGAACGAGGTCGGGGTGGCGGCTTTCCTGGCCGGGCGCATCGGGTGGGGAGCCATCGCCGAGGTGGTGGCCGAGACCCTGGCTTCGCGCGACGGGGCCGAGGCCAACGACGCCGAGGATGTCGTCGACGCGGACCGCCGCGCCCGCGAGCGGGCCGAGAGCGCCGTGCGCCGTCGCGAGCAAGCGGCATGAGCGACCCCGTCACGAACACGAGCACGAGCACGAGCACGGATCGCTCCGACACGGGTCGCGCCGGCGCGGGGCGCGCCGGCAACGGTCCCCCCGAGCTGCAGCAGCGGGCCGCCCTGGCCCGGCTGGTGGTCGTGGTCGCCGCGGTGGTGCTGGCCGCGCTGGTGACCCACACCACGTCGGTGCTCATCGTCGTGGTGGCGCTGGTCGTCATGATCATGTTGCACGAGCTCGGCCACCTGCTGACGGCGAAGTGGGGCCGCATGAAGGTGACCGAGTACTTCCTGGGGTTCGGGCCCCGGCTGTGGTCGATCCGCAGGGGCGAGACCGAGTACGGCATCAAGGCCATTCCCGCCGGCGGCTACGTCAAGATCCTCGGCATGACGAGCGCGGAGGAGGTCGACCCCGCGGACGAGCCGCGCACCTACCGCCAACGGCCGTTCCACAACCGGCTCCTCGTCGCCGTGGCCGGCTCGGCCATGCACGGGGTCATGGCCTTCGTGCTGCTGTGGGGCCTGTTCGTGTTCATCGGCGCGCCCCAGGACAACGCCGTGGCCATCAGCGGGTTCTCGCCGCTCGCCCACGGGGTCGACCCGGCCCGCGCCGCGGGGCTGGCCTCGGGCGACGTGGTGGTGCGCGCCGACGGCGCGCCCGTCCATTCCGCCACCGACCTCCAGCACGTCATCGAGAGCCGGGCCGGACAGCCCGTCACGTTGGTCGTCGAGCGCAACGGCCGGGACCGGACCGTTGTCGTCACCCCGCAGGCCGATACGGCCACGGCGGGTGCGAACGGTCGCATCGGGGTCGTGATCGGCCCGCCGGTGGCCCGCAGCGGTCCGGTGGAGGCGGTGGGCCGCGCCGGGCAGCTCTTCGGGGAGATGGTGACGGGCTCGTTCGCCGGGATGGGCCAAGTCTTCTCCGCCAGTGGGATCAAGAGCTACATCCACGACCTCACCAGCGCCAAGGCGGCGTCGCAGGCGGCGAAGACCGGCGACCGCCCCCAGTCGATCTACGGCGCGGCGCGCCTCGCGGTCCAGGGCGCGCAGGCCGGCGCCACGCAGCTCATCTACGTCCTCACCCTGATCATCATCTTCGTGGGGATCCTCAACCTGTTCCCCATGCTGCCGCTCGACGGGGGCCACGTCGTCATCGCCGTGTACGAGCGCATCCGCAGCCGCCGCGGCCGCATGTACCACGCGGACGTGACCAAGCTCGCGCCCGTCACCTACGCATTCGTCCTGTTGCTGGGCTTCGTCGTCGTGTCGTCGCTGTACCTCGACATCACGCACCCGGTGAAGAACCCGTTCCAGTAGCCCCCGTGGTCCCAGTCGTCGTCCCCGCAGTCCCCGGTCCGACAGAAAGGGGGGCGCCCTGATGGCCCGTCCCACCCCGGTCGCCGCGGCGCGCCGTCCCACGCGCCAGATCCATGTCGGGACCGTCGCCGTCGGCGGTGGCGCACCGATCTCGGTGCAGTCGATGACGATCACGAAGACCGCCGACGTGGAGGGCACGCTGGCCCAGATCTACGCGCTGGCGTCGGCCGGAGCCGACATCGTCCGCTGCACGTGCAACGAGGAGGAGGCCGCCGAGGGCCTCGCGCACATCGTGCCGCGTTCGCCGGTCCCCATCGTCGCCGACATCCACTTCCATCACGAGATGGCGCTGGCCGCCCTGGAGGCGGGCGTGCAGGGTCTACGGCTCAACCCCGGGAACCTGCGCAAGGAGGCCGAGATCAAGCAGGTCGCCCAGGAGGCCAAGGACCGGGGCGTGCCCATCCGGGTGGGGGTCAACGCGGGCTCCCTGCACCCCGACCTCTTCAAGCGCTTCGGCGGGGCGACGCCCGAAGCGCTGGTCGAGTCGGCGAAGATGGAGTTGGCGTACTTCGCCGAGGTCGACTTCCACGACGTCAAGATCTCGGTCAAGGCCTCGTCGGTCCCGCTCATGATCGACGCGTACCGTCTGGCGTCGGAGACCTTCGACCATCCGCTGCACCTCGGCGTGACCGAGGCGGGGCCGCCGCCCGCGGGGCTGATCAAGGGCACCGCCGGCATCGGCACCCTGCTCGCCGAGGGCATCGGCGACACGATCCGCTACTCGCTGACCGCAGACCCGGTGGAAGAGGTGCGGGCGGGGCGCCAACTCCTCGAGGCCATGGGGCTCCGTGAGCGCAAGTCGGTCGACCTCATCGCCTGCCCGTCGTGCGGGCGCGCCGAGATCGACGTGATCGGGGTGGCCCGGGCGGTCCAGGAGGCCCTCGAGTCGCGACAGCTGCCCATCCAGGTCGCGGTCATGGGGTGCGTGGTGAACGGCCCGGGCGAGGCGCGCCAGGCGGACCTGGGCATCGCCGCGGGCCGCCGGCGCGGCCATCTCTTCATCAAGGGGAAGATCGTCCGGGTCGTTCCCGAGGACGAGATGGTGGCGGCCCTCGTGGAGGAAGCGGAGAAGCTCGTGGCCGAAGGGGTCGACGCACGTCTCGCCGCCGCCGACGCCGGGGCGGAGGCCGAGGCGGAGGCCGACCGCCGCATGCTTCTCGAGGCCAAGGGCGAAGACGCCAACCACAGCGCCCAGAAGGTCGAGCTCATCCGCAAGACGATCGACGACGTCCACGGGGCCGCCGGTCCGGCCACCGACCGACCCGAATAGCGTTCGGGACGAAGGCGCGCGTTCAGTAGGCGCGCGCCACCACGGCGAGGAGGTCGGAATCCGGGCCGTCCTCGTCCGGTGCGGGAAGCGAGCCGTCGGGCCTCGTCAACAGACGGACCGACGCGCCGGCCTGGTTGAGCCGGGTCTCGCCGTCGGCACCGAGGGCCCGCAGCGGCAGCACCGCGAAACCGGTACGGGACGCCTCTTCCGCCTCGGCGACCGTGCCCACCTCCACGGTGCCCGCCTCGCGCCGCCCGAGCGCCTCGGCGAGCAGCGCCGCCTGGGTTTCGTCGAGGGCGGCGCGCACCGCCGTCTCGAGCTCTCCGAGCGCCACCGTGGTCTTCGTGCCCGAGTCGCGGCGGACGAGCACGGCCTCCCCGGCGTCGAGCTCGCGAGGGCCGACCTCGACGCGCACGGGCACGCCCTTGAGCTCCCAGTCCACGACCCGACGGCCGAAGGACGTGTCGGTACGGCCGTCGAGCTGTGTCCGCAGCCCGCCGCCCGACAGCCCGGCCTCGATGGCGGCGGCCTTGTCGCCGGCGCCGTCCTCGTCGCGCACCACGACCACGACGACCTGCACCGGTGCGAGCAGCGGAGGGACGCGCATCCCGGCATCGTCACCGTGCGCCATCACCAGTGCTCCCATGAGCCGGGACGAGGCTCCCCACGAGGTCTGCCAGACGTGCTCCTCGTGGCCCGACTCGTCGAGGAAGGTGGTGTTGAACACCCGCGCGAAGTTCTGTCCGAGCTCGTGGCTGGTGCCCATCTGCAACGCCTTGCCGTCGCGCATCATGGCCTCGCACGTCCAGGTCGTGGTGGCGCCCGAGAACCGCTCGCGTTCGGTCTTGCGGCCCGCCAGCACCGGGATGGCGAGGACGTTGACCATGAAGTCCTGGTAGACGTCGTGCAGGATGCCGAGCGCGAACTCCCTGGCCTCGGGCTCCGTCGCGTGCGCGGTGTGGCCCTCCTGCCACAGGAATTCCGTCGTCCGCAGGAACAGCCGGGGACGGAGCTCCCATCGCACGACGTTGGCCCACTGGTTGATCAGGAAGGGCAGGTCGCGGTAGCTCTGGATCCACTTGGAGAAGTAGGCGTTGATGATGGTCTCGCTGGTCGGGCGCACCACCACGGGCTCGTCGAGCTCCTTGCCGCCCCCGTGCGTCACCACGGCGAGCTCGGGGCTGAATCCCTCGACGTGGGCGGCCTCCCGCTTCAGGTAGCTCTCGGGGATGAACAACGGGAAGTAGGCGTTGGGGACGCCCGCCGCCTTGATGCGGGCGTCGATCTCGGCCTGCATCCGCTCCCAGATCGAATAGCCGTAGGGACGGATGACCATGGTGCCGCGCACCGGCCCGTTGTCGGCCAGCTCCGCCTTGGCGAGGACGTCTTGGTACCACTGGGGGAAGTCCTCGGCTTGTGAGGCGAGGACGCTCTTCCGTGCCATGTCGCCCAGGATGCTACGGCCTGAAGGTCGCCCTCTCGCACGCCCGGTCACTCTCGGTGACGCGGTCTCCCTCGGCGATCCGGGCCCACCGTGAAACGGCGTAGGGGGGAGCACTGCGGGTCGAGCGGGCGCGGGGCCCCGGAACCGGGCACCGAGGGGGCACATTCTCAGGCCCGGGCCGCTTCGGGCGCGCGCCGACTCCGATCCCGCCTCCGGACCGTCGCCGCGCCCGGAGGCCCGAGGAGGGCGACTGATATACTTGCTGCGCTGATCGGTCCGGGGGGTGAAGGTGCGTCGAAGCGTGGGCGGCAGCCCACGCTTCTGCTTTCACCGGCCCGACCGAGAGCGAGGTGCCGAGCAGCGGAGGGACGAGGGAGGTGGACGATCAGGTGGACGACGAGCTCTCCGACCTGCTCGCGTCCACTGTCGCCCCACTGGGCCTCGACCTCGTCGAGGTCGAGCGGCGTGCCACCCTGGTGCGCGTCGTGGTCGACCGTAGCGGGGGAGTGGACCTCGAAGCCATCGCCGAGGCCACCCGCGCCGTGTCGGTGGTGCTCGACGCGCACGACCCGTTCCCGGGCCATCGCTACACCCTCGAGGTGTCGAGCCCGGGGGTGGAGCGCAAGCTGCGCACGCCGAGCCACTTCGAACGTGCCGTCGGAGAGAAGGTGAGCGTCCGCACGGTCTCGGGCGGCCAGGGTGAGCGTCGGGTGACGGGACGGCTCGCGTCCGCCGACGCGCACGGCTTTGTCCTCGAGTCCGACGACCTTCCCGACGGCGAGCGCCGGTTCTCCTACGACGAGGTCGAGCGGGCGCGGACGGTCTTCGAATGGGGATCGCAGTCTCCGGCCGCGGCACGCCGGAGCGGGTCAGGGCGCCAGGCCGCCCGTTCGCCGCGTGCGGCGGCCAGGAAGCCTGCGGGAAGGAAGAAGGTGGCGACGCCATGAGCAAGGCCAACTTCGAATTCCTCGACGCCCTGGGCCAGATCGCGCGCGACAAGGGGATCTCGGTCGAGACACTCCTCGACGCGCTGGCCAACGCGCTCGTCGCCGCGTACAAGCGTCGTCCGGGAGCCGCCGAGGAGGCCGTGGTCACCGTCGACCCCGAGTCCGGAGAGATCCGCGTCTACGGGCAGGAGCTCGACGAGGAGGGGAACGTCATCCGCGAATGGGACGACACCCCCGACGATTTCGGTCGGATCGCGGCGCAGACCGCCAAGCAGGTCATCCTGCAGCGCATCCGCGAGGCCGAGCGCGACCTCAAGTACGAGGAGTACGCCGGGCGCGAAGGCGACATCGTCACGGGCATCGTGCAGCAGACCGACAACCGCTACACCCTGCTCGACCTGGGAAAGGTCGAGGCTCTGCTGCCCCAGGCGGAGCAGGTGCCCTACGAGCGCTACGAGCACGGCGCCCGGTTGAAGGCGTACATCGTCGAGGTGCGCAAGACCACCAAGGGCCCCCAGATCGTCGTGAGCCGCAGCCATCCCGGTCTCGTCAAGCGCCTGTTCGAACTCGAGGTGCCCGAGATCTCGTCGGGTGTGGTGGAGATCAGGGCGGCCGCCCGCGAGCCGGGCCATCGCACCAAGATCGCCGTGTGGTCCAACGACCCCAACGTCGACCCGGTGGGCGCGTGCGTGGGCGCCAGGGGGTCGCGGGTCCGGATGGTGACCAACGAGTTGCGCGGGGAGCGCATCGACGTGGTCCCCTTCGCGGACGACCCCGTCGAATTCATCCAGGCCGCGCTCCAGCCGGCACGCGTGCGTGAGGTCCGGCTCGACGACGAGACGGGGATCGCCACCGTGGTGGTGAGCGACTACCAGCTCTCGCTGGCCATCGGCAAAGAGGGGCAGAACGCCCGCCTCGCGGCGCGGCTCACCGGATGGCGGATCGACATCAAGAGCGAGACGCAGCTCGCCGAGGAGGAGGCCGGCTACGGCGAGGAGTGGGCCGAAGGCGAGTGGGTCGAGAACGAGGCCGGGGAGATGGTGTGGCAGCCGGCCGAGGGTGGCGAGGCCGTGTCGGCGGCAGAGTGGTCGCGCGTCGCGTCGGGCGAGGTGCCGGAGAAGCCCGCCGCACCGGCCGGTGAGGCCGGTGCCCCCGAGGTCGCGGAGGCCGGTGCCCCCGAGGTGGCGGAGGCCGGTGCCCCCGAGGTGGCGGAGCAGAAGCCCGACGAAGCGGCTGACGCCGACGGGTCGGGCGAGCCTGAGAGCACGGCATAGGCCCCCGCCGCACCTGCGTGGGTTGCCGGCGGGCCGCCGCCCCGCGCGGAGTTGATCCGGGTGTCCCGGCGGGGAGACGGAGAGCTGGTCTTGGGGCCCGGGCCGGGGCGCGGTGCGTGGTTGTGCCGGGACTCGCCTGAGTGTCTCGACAGAGCACAGCATCGCCAGGCCTTGGGGAGGGCGCTGCGTGCCGAGGTCGGGCCCGAGGCGGTCGAACGCCTCCGTAAGCTGGTGAGAAGCAGCGCGCCGTCCGGCGAAGGCGGTGCCCATGTGTGCGAGGATGGTGGGTCGGGCCGGTTACCCGGCTCGCCCCCGAACGAACAAGAAGGACCGTAGGAGCCCTTGCCGAAGAAGATCACGCGTCTACGAGCTGGCCCGTGAGCTCGGCCTGACCAACAAGGAGGCTCTCGACCTCTGCGTGTCGTTGGGCATCGGGGTCAAGAGCCACTCGTCCTCGATCGAGGACGCCCAGGCCGACCGCGTCCGGCGGAAGGCCGACAGCGAGGGCCTCCGTCGCGCCGTGCAGCCCGAGGAGCCGGCCGAGCAGAAGCCGGCCCGGGCCGCCGCACCAAGAGCGGGACGCGTCCCCGAGGACAAGGTCGCGGGCTCCGCCACGCCTGCTCCCGGTGCGCCCGCAACCCCCTCCCCGACGTCGACAGGTCCCGCGTCCCCGGCCCCGGCTTCGCCGCCGCCAGTGGCGCCGACCCCCGACCGGCAACGGCTCGTGACCAGTCGTCCCGCCAGCGAAGTCTCGGTTCCGCCCCCGCCCGCCCCGCGCCCCGCGCCGGCGCCGGCGGCGCGCCCCGCGCCCCCGCCCGCGGCGCGCCCGACGCCTCCCGCCCCGCGGCCCGCACCGCCCGCGGTGGCCGCCTCGGCCGCTGCCGCCCCGCCTGACCTCGGGGCGCAGCCTCGGCCCGCTCCCGGTACCCCGCCTCCCGCCCGCGTGCGTCCGCCCATGAGCTCGTCGGGCCGACCCATCCCGCCACCGCCCGGTCCTCCGCGTCGCCAACTCCGGACGCCCCATCCCGCCGCCGCCGGGTCGGCGCCCGCCCGCGGGCGGGCCGCGTCCGGGCGGGGGTTCGGGTGCCGGTGGGCGGCCGGGGATGGGGGGATCGCGCCCCGGTGGCGGTCCCCCTGGCCGCGGTGGCCCCGGTGGCGGTGGCGGCTTCGGCGGGCGCCCCGGTGGCGGTGGCGGCTTCGGCGGGCGCCCCGGCGGCGGGCCTCCTCCTCCCGGGTTGCGCGGTGGGCCCGGTGGGCGCGGACGCCCACCCCAGCGCCGTCCCCGTCGGCGCCGTCGGAACCTCGAGGAGCTCGAGCCGACGCAGCTCACGACCTACACGCCCTCGAACGCCCCGGTGCCGGACTTCGAGGTGATCGTGGAGCGCGGCTCGACGCCGCGTGAGCTCGGGCCCAAGCTCAACCGGTCGGCCGGGGACGTGATCCGGTTCCTCTTCCTCCAAGGTGAGGTCGTCACTGCCGCCCAGTCGCTGAGCGACGACATGATCGAGCTGTTCGCCGCCGAGATCGGGGCCCAGATCCGCCTCGTCGACCGGGGCGAGGAGCAGGAGGCCGAGCTCCAGGCAAAATACTTCGAAGAGGAAGAGGAAGAGCGCGAGGAGGACCTGCGCCCGCGCCCGCCCGTCGTGACCGTCATGGGTCACGTGGACCACGGCAAGACGCTCCTGCTCGACCGCATCCGCCACGCCAACGTCGTGGCCGGGGAAGCAGGCGGGATCACCCAGCACATCGGCGCCTACCAGACCGAGGCGGGCGGCAACAGGATCACCTTCATCGACACCCCGGGCCACCAGGCCTTCACCGCCATGCGCGCCCGCGGAGCAGAGGTGACCGACATCGTGGTCCTCGTGGTGGCCGCCGACGACGGCGTCATGCCTCAGACCGTGGAGGCCATCGACCACGCCAAGGCGGCGGGGGTCCCCATCGTCGTCGCCCTGAACAAGATCGACCGCGGTGATGCCAACGTGGACCGGGTGCTCCAACAGCTTTCCGAACAGGGCCTCACCCCTGAGGCGTGGGGTGGGGACACGATCGTGGTCCAGGTCTCGGCCCTGCAGAACCAGGGTATCGACGAGCTCCTCGAGCAGCTGGCCGTGGTGGCGGAGATCGCCGAGCTCGAGGCCAGTCCCGAAGCGCGGGCACGCGGCGTCGTGCTCGAGGCGAACCTGGAGTCGGGCCGCGGCCCGGTGGCGACGGTGATCGTCCAGAGCGGGACGCTCAGGGTGGGGGACTCGGTCGTGGCCGGCGCGGCATGGGGCAAGGTGAAGGCGCTGATCGACGACCGGGGCGAGCAGGTGAAAGAGGCCCCACCGTCGACGCCGGTGCAGGTCCTCGGCTTCTCCGAGCCGCCCGCAGCGGGCGACGAGTTCCGTGTCACCTCGGACCAGACGACGGCCCGGACCATCGGAGAGACGCGCGAGCACCGGTACCGCGTCGCGGGCCACGCACCGTCGCCCACGGCCCCCGGGGCCAAGCTCGAGGACCTGTTCGAGCAGATCCAGCGGGGCGAGGCCGCCACCCTCAATTTGATCCTCAAGAGCGATGTGCAGGGAACCCTGGAGGCCATCACAGACAGTCTGCGCAAGCTCGAGCGACCCGACGTCAAGCTCAGCTTCGTGCACCGCGGAGTGGGCGGGATCACCGAGTACGACGTGCAGCTGGCGGTGGCGTCGAACGCCACCATCATCGGCTTCAACGTCCGACCCGACCGCCGGGCGCGGGAGATGGCCGTCGAGCGCGGCGTGGGCATCCGCACCTACGAGGTCATCTACAAGCTCCTCGAAGACATCGAAGCGGCCATGGTGGGCATGCTCGCCCCCGAATTCGAGGAGGTCGTCACCGGGGAGGCCGAGGTGCGCGAGGTGTTCCGTGTCCCGCGGGTGGGTGCCGTGGCGGGCTGCTACGTCCGTGACGGCGTGATCACCCGAGGATCGAAGGTCCGCTTCCTGCGTGAAGGTGTCGTGATCTGGAAGGGCACCATCAACTCGCTGCGTCGTTTCAAGGACGACGTGCGCGAGGTGCAGTCCGGTTTCGAGTGCGGCATCGGGCTGTCGGACTTCCAGGACCTCCACGCCGGCGACATCATCGAGACCTTCGAGGAACGCGAGATCCCCCGGACCTGAGCCCGCCCGGGCCGGCCCGTGCACCGGGTGCCCGGCTGCGGCTCGTTGGCGCGGCGGCGGCCACTGCCGGGTGCGCCCCCCGGATGAAGCGGTATTCCACGGAGGCGCTCGAGCGGTGCGCACAGAGGAGGTGTGGCCATGCCCGGACGCCGGGCGCGAGAAGAGGTCCCCCGCGGCCTACCCGCGCACCGCACGGGTCAACGAGGTCCTGCGCGAGGTGGTCGCCGAGGCGCTCGAACGGATGGCCGACACCGACGACCGGCTGCGCCTTCTGACCGTCACGGCCGTCGACATCACACCCGACTTGTCACGCGCCACGGTGTATCTCAGCTCGCTTCCTTCCCCGGCGCTCGAGGCGCTCGTCGAGCAGAGGGTGTCGATCCAGAGGGTCATCGGCCGCCAGGTGCGGATGAAGCGCACCCCGCTTCTGGAGTTCGAGCCCGATCCTGCTGTGGCCCACGGGCTGCGCGTCGAGGAGATCCTGCGCAATCTCCAGGCTGCCCCGGAGGATGGTGGTGACCCGGAGGACGTTGGTGCCGCCGAGGGTGGTTCCGCCGAGGGTGACGGTGCCCCGGAGGGTGACGGTGCCCCGGAGGGTGACGGTGCCCCCGCAGGGTAGCGGGCCCGGTGCCCGAGACACCGTCGGCATGGTGGTGGTGGATAAGGAGGCCGGGTGGACCTCCCACGACGCCGTCGCCCGGTGCCGGCGGATCTTCTCGCAGCGACGCGTGGGCCATGCCGGGACCCTCGATCCCGACGCCACCGGCGTGCTGCTCGTCGGCCTGGGCCGGTTCACGCGCATGCTGCGCTTTCTCACCGGCCTTCCCAAGTCCTACGAGGGCGAGGTGGTGCTCGGTCGCGCCACGAGCACCCTCGACGCGTCGGGAATCGTCACCGCGACATCGGACATGTCCGGTGTCACCCTCACCGACGTGCGAAGGGCCGCCGCCATGCTCACGGGAGTCGTGGAGCAGGTCCCGCCGATGGTCTCGGCGCGCAAGGTCGGCGGACGCCGGCTCCACGAGCTGGCCCGGGCCGGCATCGAGGTCGAACGGGCGCCCCGCCCCGTCACCGTCACGCGTTTCGACGTAGACCCGGCCCCCGACGGCGAACCCGGGGTGTTCCGCATAGGGGTGGACTGCTCGACCGGCACCTACGTCCGGGTGCTGGCGGCAGATCTGGGAGAGGCGCTCGGCGGAGGCGCGCACCTGCGGGGGCTGCGCCGCACGCGGGTGGGATCGTTCGGACTCGACGAGGCCCACACCCTCGGTGTGCTCGGCGATGCGCACGTGCTCGCCCCCGCCCAGGCGTTGCGAGACCTGCCGCAGATCGAGCTCGACGCGGAGATGGCGCGCTCGGTGTCGCACGGGCTGGCACTCGACAGGGTGTCGGTGGGTGCCACCGGGGACGGGCCCTGGGCCCTACTGGACGGGCACGGCGACCTCCTCGCGGTCTACGAAGGGACCGGCACGGATCGCATGGTGGCGGTGTGCGTGCTGGCCGGGAGCGGGTGATACGGGTCGCGAGGCACGAGCGTCGGGGTCGGGCACCAAGGACTCGACCCACAGATCCACGGACAGGCACGGGTAACCTCGTCGCCGTGGAGGTTGTCGACGGCCCCGAGCACTGCACGCCGCCCGCCGGCGGCTCCGCCGTCACCATCGGCGCCTACGACGGTGTCCACCTCGGTCACCGTCATCTGCTGCGTGAGTTGCGGCGGCAAGCCGATGCGCGCCGACTGGCCAGCGTCGTGGTGACGTTCGACCGTCACCCCGCGACCGTGGTCCGGCCCCAGTCGGCGCCCGCCATCCTCACCGATCGCGACCAGAAGCTCGAGCTCCTGGCGTCCGCCGGCATCGACCTCACGTTGGTGGTGCCCTTCGACGAGGCCCGTGCCAACGAGACGGCCGAGGAGTTCGTGCGCGAGGTCCTCGTCGGTGCGCTCGATGCCCGCGTGGTGGTGGTGGGGGAGGACTTCCACTTCGGACACCGGCGTGCCGGCAACGTGGCGCTGCTCACCGAGATGGGCGCACAGCACGGATTCGACGTGCTCGGCCTCTCCCTGGAGGAGGATTCGTCGGAGGAGGTCGTGTCGTCGACCCGCATCCGTCAGCTGCTCGCGTCGGGAGACGTCGCCGCCGCCGCGGGACTGCTGGGCCGCCCGCACCAGGTCCGGGGGGTGGTGGTGCACGGGGATGGCCGGGGCGCCACTGAGCTCGGGTTCCCGACGGCCAACATCGCGGTCCCCGAAGGCGTGGCCATGCCGGGCGAGGGGATCTACGCCTGCTGGTACGAGCGGCCCGACGGGTCGGTCCACGCCGCCGCCGCGTCCCTGGGACGCCGTCCGACGTTCCACGCGTCGGCCGAGGCCCCGGTGCTCGAGGTGTTCCTCCTGGACTTCAGCGGTGACCTCTACGGCGAATCGGCTCGGGTGTCGTTCGTCGCCCACCTGCGCGACGATCGCCACTTCGACTCCACCGACGCGCTCGTCAGGCAGATGACCGACGACGTGGCCGCGGCTCGCGCCGCGCTGGGACTCGTCCCGGACCGACCGTCGTCCTGAGGGAGCCGACCTGGGCTTCCCCGTCCGGGGTGGGTGACCGCCGGGGTCGACCGTGGGCCTCCGGGGATCGGCCCTGCTAGAGTCTGTCCCCAGCCGGGACGCCGTCCCGGTCGGATCCGGGCCGGGGCGGACGAGGCTTCGCCCGACCGTCTCCGAGCATCTCCGAGGTCGTTCCCCCCCAACATGGCCGAAAAGTCCGCGACGATCGCCGAACACCGCCTGCACGAGACCGACACGGGCTCGCCCGAGGTGCAGATCGCGCTCCTGAGCGAGCGCATCGCACTTCTGACCGAGCACCTGAAGGTCCACAAGGGCGACCATCACACCCGGCGGGGCCTGATGAAGATCATCGGCCGGCGGCGCAGGCTCCTGGACTACGTGCGGGACAACGACGTCGAGCGTTACCGGTCGATCATCGGCCGGCTCGGAATCCGCCGTTAAGCAGCCGGCCCCCGGGACGGCCGACCGGCCGTAGCGGGAGCCACCCTCGGGTGGGAAGTCCCGCCCGGGCAGAGGGCGGGGAAACCGCCCGACAGACCGAAGGGCACCTGGCCGGAGGCCAGCTGCCAGTCGCCGGTCACCTGCGCCGTGTTGCGCCTACGCCGATCACTTCGATCGGGTCGGGAGGCGAGCGACGTGCGGGAGGTGGTCGACCACTGGGAACTGGCCTGGCGTGGTGTCCTCGAGAAATGAGGAGACCAATGGCGCAAGCCATCAACGTGTCGGGCCCGATCAGCGGGACCGACCGCACATTGTCATTCGAGGCGGGCAAGCTCGCCCCCCAGGCCGACGGTGCCGTCGTCGGGCGCATCGGCGACACCATGGTGCTCGTCACCGCCACCGCGTCGCGCGGCGTGCGCGAAGGTGCCGACTTCTTCCCCTTGACCGTGGACATCGAAGAGCGGATGTACGCGGCCGGGAAGATCCCCGGCTCGTTCTTCCGACGGGAGGGCCGCGCCACCGACCAGGCCATTCTCACCTGCCGCCTGATCGACCGGCCTCTGCGGCCGTCGTTCCCCGAGGGGTTCCGAAACGAGGTCCACGTGGTGGGGACGATCTTCGCCGCAGACCAGGTCAACCCGCATGACGTCCTGGCCATCAACACGGCGTCGGCGGCCCTGATGTTGTCGGGCATCCCTTTCGACGGCCCCATCGGCGCCGTCCGCATGGCATGGTCCACCGAGGGGACCTGGGTCCCTCACCCGAGCTACCAGGAAGGTGACGCCTCGTGCTTCGAGCTCGTCGTCGCCGGGCGGGCGCTGTCGGAGGATGCCGGTTCCGAGATCGCCATCATGATGGTGGAGGCAGGGGGGACCGAGGACTCGTGGAAGTACTACGAGGCCGGGGCGCCCAAGGTGACCGAGGAGGTGCTGGCGCAAGGGCTCGAGGCGGCCAAGACCTGGATCCGGGAGTCGATCGAGCTGCAGCGTTCGTTGGTGGCCGAGCTCGGGCGCAAGCCCACCATCCCCTACGAGCTGTTCACCGACTACAACGACGACGTCTACGAGCGGGTGGTGTCCGTCGGCACCGACGCCGTCGCCAAGGCCAACACGATCACCGAAAAGGCAGAACGCAACGCCGCGCTCGACGAGGTCACGACGTCGATCATCGCCCAGCTCGGCCCGGAGTTCCCCGACCGCGAGCGCGAGATCAAGGCGGCGGTGCGCTCGCTCACCAAGAAGATCGTGCGCAAGCGGATCGTGGAGGAAGGTGTGCGCATCGACGGGCGATCCACCGCGGACATCCGACCGTTGTCGGCCGAGGTGGGCATCCTCCCCACGACACACGGCTCTGCGCTGTTCCAGCGGGGCGAGACGCAGGTGCTCAACGTCACGACCCTGGGTATGCCCCGCATGAACCAGCTGCTCGACACCATCGGGATACACGAGCACAAGCGCTACATGCACCATTACAACTTCCCGCCCTTCTCCACCGGCGAGACGGGGTTCATGCGTGGCCCCAAGCGCCGTGAGATCGGGCACGGGCTGCTCGCCGAGCGGGCACTGTTGCCCGTGGTGCCCTCCCAGGAGGAGTTCCCCTACACGCTCCGGCTGGTGTCGGACGTGCTGTCGTCCAACGGGTCGACCTCCATGGCTTCGGTTTGCGGTTCCTCGCTGTCGCTCATGGACGCGGGAGTCCCCATCAAGGCGCCGGTCGCAGGCATCGCCATGGGCCTGGTCTACGACGAGGGCACCTACGTCACCTTGACCGACATCCTCGGGGCCGAGGACGCCTTCGGTGACATGGACTTCAAGGTGGCGGGCACGCGTGACGCGGTGACGGCGCTGCAGCTCGACACCAAGATCGACGGGCTCCCCGCCGACGTGCTGGGCAAGGCGCTGCACCAGGCGCGTGACGCCCGGCTCGTCATCCTCGACGTCATGGCCGGCGCCATCGCCGAGCCGAGGGCGGAGGTCTCGGAGAACGCCCCCAAGATCGTGTCGTTCCAGATCCCGGTGGACCGCATCGGCGAGGTGATCGGCCCCAAGGGCAAGGTCATCAACGCCCTGCAGGCGGAGACAGGCGCCGACATCGCGGTGGACGACGACGGGCTCTTCGGCGTGGTGACGATCGGGGCCAAAGACGGCGGCGCGGTCTCCGAAGCCCGGCGGCGGATCTTCCTGATCGTCGACCCTCCCGATGCCGAGGTGGGCGCCGTCTACCCGGGCAAGGTCGTCAACATCACCAAGTTCGGGGCGTTCGTGAACATCCTCCCCGGACGCGACGGACTCCTGCACATCTCGAAGGTCGGCGGCGGCAAGCGGGTCGACAGGGTCGAGGACGTGCTCTCCCTGGGACAAGACGTCGAGGTCAAGGTGGACGACATCGACCCTCAGGGCAAGGTCTCGCTGTCGCTGGCCGGTGAGCCCCCCGCTGCCACCGGAAACGGTTCGGCGGGCTCCTCCGAGTCCACCGGCGGTCCCGGTTCGGGAGGGTCCACCCGTCCGACGGGTTCGTCGCGTGGGTCAGAAGGCGCCCAGGGCACGGGCGCTCCTGTGGCGTCGTTCGAGGCCGCCTTCGAGGCGGAGCTCGTGAGCGAGCTCGGTGACCTCGGCCCCGGGCCGGCCGCGGGCGGCGGCGGAGGCGGAGGCGGAGGCGACCGGGCCGAGCGCGGCAGCCATCGTGGCGGCGATCGTGGGTCGCGGCGTCCCCGTCGGCGGTGAGTGCGGGGCGCGTCCCTCCTCTGCATCCTGATCTTCTGTTCCTGAGCCCGGTGGCCGGCGTCACTATGGAGATGGCGGCCCCGGCCTCAGGAGCACGGCGGTGATCCGCACCGAGTCGCTCGGCTGCGGGGCGCGCCTCGTGACCGAGACGATGGCCGACGCCCGCTCGATCACCGTCGGGGTCTGGGTGGGGACCGGGTCGCGCGACGAGGACGACGAGCGTTCGGGCGCCTCGCACTTCCTGGAGCACCTGCTGTTCAAGGGGACGCCGAAGTGGGGCGCGGCGGACATCGCCGAGTCGGTCGACGAGATCGGCGGCGACATGAACGCCTTCACGACCAAGGAGTACACGGCCTTCTACATCCGCCTGCTCGCCGAGGACCTCCCCTTGGGCCTCGACGTGCTGGGGGCCATCATGACCGACCCCGCGCTCCGGGTCGACGACATCGAAGCCGAGCGCCAGGTCATCCAGGACGAGATCCTCATGCACGCGGACGAGCCTTCGGACTTCGCGGCCGAGCAGTGCACGGCGGCGATGTTCCCCGGCCATCCTCTGGGACGCGAGGTTCTGGGCACTCCCCAGAGCGTGGCGTCTTTGGACCAGCTCGAGATTCGTCGCTTCTTCGACAGCCACTACCGCGCCGGGAACCTCGTCGTGGCCGCCGCCGGCGACGTCGACCACGAGCGACTTGCCACGGAGGTCGACGCCCGCTTCGCGCAGCGGTCCGGGGGCACGTCGCCGCCGCGGGTCCCGCCCGGCATTCCGGTGGAGACCTTGGCGGTCCACGAGCGTCCCACCGAGCAGGTCCATCTGGTGGTGGGCATGCGTTGCCCGGGGCGGCACTCGCCCGACCGCTGGCCCCTGGCCGTGCTCAACCACGTCCTCGGGGGAGGGATCTCGAGCCGCCTGTTCCAGGAGGTGCGCGAGCGCCGCGGGCTCGCCTACTCCATCTGGTCCGAACGGGTCCACTACGACGAGGTCGGGGCCGTGACCGTGAGCGTGGGCACCGCGCCCGAGAACGTCCGGGAGGTGCTCGCCCTTGTCCACGGGGAGCTCGACCGCATGGGCGAGACCGGGGTCAGGGAGCGGGAGCTGGCGGTGGCCAAGGGACACCTCCGGGCTGAGACGCTCCTGTCGCTCGAGGACTCGGGGGCGCGCATGAGCAGGATCGGGTCGAGCCTCTTGCTCCACGGCCAGGTGCTCGAGGTCGACGAGCTCCTGGCGAAGGTGGACGCCGTCACGGCGCAGGACGTGGCCGCGGTGGCGGCCTCCCTTGCGGCGCAGACGCGGACGCTGTCGGTCGTCGGCCCCTTCGACCCCGACATCCCGTGACAGACGTACCGACCCGGGGCGGCGCTCGGCGCCGGGGTGCCCGGCGCGTCGGTAGGGTTTGCCCGTGATGCGCGTCGGGGTGCTCGGTGCCGGTGGGCGGATGGGCCGCGAGGTGTGCCGGGCGATCGCGGACGATCCCGAGCTCGAGCTCGCCGCCGCCGTCGACCCCGCGTTGGCGGGGATCGACCTCCGGCAGGTGACCGGCGCCGACGCGGCGGGAGTGCAGGTGGCCAGCGACGTCGACGACCTCGAACGCAACGGCGCACAGGTGGCCGTCGACTTCACGGTGGCGGGCGCGGCCGTCGAGCACATGCGGTGGTGCGCGGCTCACGGCATCCACGCCGTGGTGGGCACGACCGGCATCGGCGACGGTGTGCTCGGCGAGCTCCGGTCCCTGTTCGACCGGTCGTCGGCCAATTGCGTCATCGCGGCCAACTTCGCCATCGGCGCCGTCCTCATGATGCGCCTGGCCGAATTGGCGGCACCGTTCATGGATGGGGTGGAGATCGTCGAGATCCACCACGGCGGCAAGCTCGACGCGCCATCGGGCACGGCGCTCAGCACCGCCGAGCGCCTCGGCAAGGCGCGGCAGGCCGCCGGGGCTGCGCCGTGGCCCGCCGACCGCACGGCGTCACAGGTGGTGCCCGGGGCGCGCGGCGGGGAGGGTCCGGGCGGGATTCGCATCCACTCGCTGCGGCTCCCGGGCGTCGTCTCGCACCAGGAGGTGCTCTTCGGAGCCGTGGGCCAGAGCCTCGCCATCCGCCACGACGCCTACGACCGCACCTCGTACATGCCGGGCATGATCCTGGCGGTGAAGGCGGTGAGCGGCCGGCCCGGGCTGACCGTCGGGCTCGACAGCCTCCTCGGATTCTGAGAGCCCGGAGATATCCTGGGCGCGGTGGACGGGCCGCGCCAGCGAATCCTCGAGGCGACCTACGCTTGCGTGGCCCGCTGGGGCTTGTCGAAGACGACCGTCGAGGACGCGGCGCGCGAGGCCGGGTTGTCGCGGGCGACGGTGTACCGGTACTTCCCCGGTGGTCGTGACGAGCTCATCGACGCGGTGGTGTCGTGGCAGTACGTGCTCTTCTTCGTCCGGCTCTACGAGGAGGTCCACGGCGCGACCTCCCTCGAGGAGGTGCTCGACCGGGGTCTCGCCTTCGCCCGCCGATCCCTGCTCGAGCACGAGGTGCTCCAGAAGGTGCTCGAGACCGAGCCCGAGGTCCTCATGCCCAAGCTCACCGTCGAGTCCAACCGGACGGTGGGGCTCATCGCGGGGTTCCTCGTGCCCTACCTGCACGAGCACGGTATGGCCGAAGGTGTCGAGATCCACGAGGCGGCGGACTTCCTGGCCCGCATGATCCTGTCCTACATCGCCTCTCCCGGTCACTGGGACCTGGGGGACCCCGAGCAGGTGGCGACCCTGGTGCGGACGGAGCTGCTGGCGGGCGTGGTCGCCGAGCAGGGGCCCATCGCACCCTGAAGGGACGTTGACAATGAGACATCTCGAGCCATAATGTCTCATTGTGAGCGTGGCACCGCTGGAGTTGGTCCGGGAGCCGCGTGCCGTGGCCCGCAGGGGCCCGGCGTCGGCGGCCTCCGCCACCGGGGCGCGGGTGCGGGTGGTCGACGGGGCGCTGGCGTGCATCGCCCGGCAAGGTGTCGCCCGGACCACGCTCGACGACGTGGCCCGCGCCGCAGGGTGTAGCCGGGCCACCGTCTACCGCGTCTTCCCCGGGGGGAAGGACGCCGTACTCGGCGCAGTCGTCGACACCGAGGTCTCGCGGTTCTTCAGCGCGCTGGCGCTGCGCATGGGCGCGGCTGGCAGCGTCGAGGACGTGATGGTGGGCGCCATGACCGAGGCCGCCACCAGGGTGGCCGAGCACCCCGCCCTCCGGTACCTGCTCGCGCACGAGCCCGAGTTGGTGCTGTCCCAACTGGCGTTCGCCCGCATGGACGAAGTCCTGGCGGTGACATGTGCCTTCACGACACCGTTCCTGGGGCGCTGGCTCGACCAGGCCGAGTCCAGACGTGTCGCCGAGTGGGCGGCGCGCATCGTCGTGTCGTACCTGATGTGCCCGGCTGATGGCGTCGACCTCACCGACGTCGGGCAGGTGCGACGCCTCGTGCGAATGTTCGTCCTCCCCGGCGTGCACGCCCTGCGCGGGCCGGTGGGGGGCTTGAGAGTCGCCGTGGCAACGGATGCCGCACCCGGCGGCGCCGATCGATCTTCGAAGTCCAACCGAACAAGGCCCACCAACAAGGGGGAAGCATCATGACTGAGCCGATGCGCGAGACGGTCGAGATCATCGGCCGCGACGACATCAACGATCTCGAGGCGATCCTCTCGGTCGTGAACACCGACGTCGACGAAGAGCGCCACGCCGTGCATTCGGTCTACGACACCATCTTCACATGGGACTACGAAAAGGGTCAGCGCCCCAAGCTGGAGAAGCTCTACGAAAAGGCCAAGAAGACCCAGTGGAACGGCCAGACCGATCTCCCCTGGGAGATCGAGGTCGACCAGGAGAAGCTCGTGGTGGCCAATGCCGTCGCCAACGGTGGCTTCACCGAAGGCATCGACGTGAGTGGGACCTCCCTCGAGCGCTGGGGTGACAAGGAATGGATCCAGTTCGGCGTGGAGAGCCAGAACTGGACGCTGTCGCAGTTCATGCACGGCGAGCAGGGCGCCCTCGTGTGCACGGCCAAGATCGTCGAGTCCGTACCGTGGATCGACGCCAAGTACTACGCGGCGACACAGGTCATGGACGAGGCCCGGCACGTCGAGGTCTTCGCCAAGTACCTCGACGACAAGCTGTCGGGCCATTACCCGATCAACGCCCACCTGCGCCTCCTACTCGATGACATCATCGCCGACAGCCGGTGGGACATGACCTATCTCGGGATGCAGATCATGGTCGAGGGCCTGGCGTTGGCCGCCTTCGGGTTCATGCACCAGATGACGACCGAGCCGTTGCTCAAGCAGCTGCTGCGCTACGTGATGTCGGACGAGGCCCGGCACGTCGCCTTCGGTGTGCTCAGCCTGCAGGAGTACTACCAGCAGCTGTCGAACGCCGAGATCCGCGAGCGCCAGGAGTTCGCCTTCGAGGCGGCCGTGCGCATGCGCGACCGGTTCCTCCAGCAAGAGGTGTGGGACCGCATGGGCGCCAACCCCAAGGAGATCGTGCCGCTGCTCATGCAGGTGCCCGACCGCCAGGTCTTCCAGTCGTTGCTGTTCTCGAAGATCGTGCCCAACTGCAAGAAGCTCGGCCTGCTCGACGCCGCCGACGGCTGGCTGCGGGACAAATTCACCGAGCTGGGCGTGATCGGCTTCGAGGACTGGACCGACACGGGCGAGGAGTACGACAGCCTGCAGGCGGCTCCGGCCAGCGGCGCCGTCGCCTAGCTCCCAGCCCGCCGCCCGGTACCGGCGGGCGGGCTAGCCTGACGCTGTGAAGTCGTCTCCCCGGCCCGGGCAATTCGGCGCGGTGGTCACCGCCATGATCACGCCCTTCGACGACGCCGGGGCGCTCGACGTCGACGGAGCCGTCACCCTGGCGCGCTGGCTCTCGGACCACGGGAGCGACGGGCTCGTGGTGGCGGGCACCACGGGCGAGGGGCCGGTGCTGTCCGATGCCGAGCTCGGTCAGCTCTGGCAGGCGGTGTCCGACGCCGTCACGGTCCCGGTGATCGCGGGCACGGGCACCAACGACACGCGCCACACCATCGAGTGCACCAAGATCGCCGAGGCGGCCGGTGTGGCCGGAGCGCTCGTCGTGACCCCGTACTACTCGCGGCCCTCGCAGGCCGGGTTGTCCGCCCACTTCCGGGCCGTGGCCGCCGCCACCACGCTCCCCGTGCTGCTCTACGACATCCCGGTGCGCGCGGGGCGGAAGATCGAGCACGACACCATGGTGCACCTGGCCCGCGACGTGCCCAACATCGTCGGGGTGAAGGACGCGGCGGGCAGTGTGCAGGGCTCGGCGCGGCTCGTGGCCGAGGCTCCCGAGGGATTCGAGCTCTACAGCGGGGACGACGCACTGACCCTGCCCTTGCTGTCGGTCGGGGCCGTCGGTGTGGTGAGCGTGGCCGCGAACTGGGCCGGTGAGGAGATGGGCGACATCACCTCGGCCTGGTTCAAGGGCGACGTCGAGGGCGCGCGCATGGCGAACGCCAGGCTGTTGGAGTCCTACGATTTCGAGTCGAGCGAGGCGTTTCCGAATCCGTTGCCGGCCAAGGCCGCGTGCCGCGTCCTGGGCCTGCCTGCCGGCCAGTGCCGGCTGCCGCTGGGCGCGGCACCCCCCGAGCTCGAGGACCGGGCCCGCACGGTGCTCGCGCACCTGGGGCGCGCCGTGCCCGCCGTTGTCGCAGCAGGCGCGGGCGGACCGCTTGCCTGAATCGGTCCGCATCATCTTTCTGGGCGGCCTGGGGGAGATCGGCCGCAACTGTGCGTGCTTCGAGCTCGGCGGCCGGATCGTGGTACTCGACTGCGGCATCATGTTCCCCGAGCCCGACATGCCCGGCATCGACCTGGTGCTCCCGGACCTCTCGTATCTGCGGGAGCACGCCGACGCTGTCGAAGCCGTGGTCCTCACCCATGGTCACGAGGACCACACCGGGGGCCTTGCCTTCTTGCTGCGGGACCTGTCGGTTCCCGTGTACGGCTCCGCGCTCACCCTGGGCCTCGCCCGCAACCGCGTCGAAGAGGCGGGCCTCGGGGACCGGGCCCGCTTCGTCGAGGTCGTCGACGGCGAGCGCCGCCAGATCGGCCCCTTCGAGGTGGAGTTCATCCCCGTCACGCACTCGGTGCCGCACGGCTTCGCCACGGCCTTCCACACTCCTCAGGGCGTGATCCTGCACTCGGGTGACTTCAAGATCGACCTCACGCCCGTCGACGGCCGGCTCACCGACCTGGCGCGCATCGGGACACTGGCGGAAGGTCCCGGGATCCGCCTGCTTCTGTCGGACTCGACCAATGCCGAAGAGCCCGGGTTCACCGAGTCCGAGTCCCAGGTCGGCGTCACCATGCGACGGCTCTTCGAGGCCCGCGCCGGGCGGCGCCTGATCGTGACCTGTTTCGCCAGCCACATCCACCGCGTGCAGCAGGTCGTCGACGCCGCGCTCGGCACGGGGAGGAAGGTGGCCACGCTCGGTCGGTCCATGGCGAAGAACGTCGAGCTGGCCCGGCGTCTGGGCCTGCTCGAGCTCCCTCCGGACCAGGTGGTCGACGTCGAGCATGTCGACGACATGGACCCTGGCAAGGTGTGTGTCGTGTCCACGGGCTCCCAGGGCGAGCCGTTGTCGGCGCTGTCGCTCATGGCCGAGGGTGAGAGCAAGTGGTTGCACCTCCGCCCCGACGACGTGGTGGTGATCAGCGCGCACCCCATCCCGGGCAACGAGTGGGCCGTCGGCCGGGTCATCGACGGCCTGTACCGGCGCGGGGCGGAGGTGATCCACACCGGCGTCGAGCCCGTGCACGTGAGCGGCCACGCGCGCCAGGACGAGCTCATGGTCCTGCTGTCGGTGGCCCGCCCCGAATGGTTCATCCCCGTCCACGGCGAGTACCGGCATCTCGTGAACCACATCGGGCTGGCCACCCGGATGGGGGTCGACCACGACAAGGCGCTGTTGTGCGAGGACGGCGACTCGGTGGTGCTCGACGACGCCGGCCTGCACCCGGGTGACTCGGTTCCCGCCGGATTTCTCTACGTCGACGGCACCGTCGGCGACGTGGGCCACGGGGTGCTGCGCGACCGGCGGGTACTCGCCGAGGAGGGAGTCGTGGTGGTGGTGGCTACCGTCGACCCGCACGCCGGCGAGGTCGTGAGCCCGCCGGAGATCGTGACCCGGGGCTGGATCCACGCCCCCGAGGCCGAGGCGCTGTTGGGGGAGGCGAGCGATGTGGTCAGAGCCGCCCTGGAGAAGGCACTGGCCGAGGGAGCCGTGGACCAGGAGACGCTGCGGCGCCACGCCCGCAAGGCCCTGGGCAAGCTGGTGGGGGAGCGGACCCGGCGCCGCCCCATGATCGTGCCCGTCGTCGTGACCGTCTGAGCAGGCCCCGGCCCGTCCCCGGTCTTGCCGAGGCCCGTGGCCGTGGCCCGGTCCTCGGATGCACATGGGGTGGCTGTTAGCGTTGGGGCCATTGTGGTGACGACGAAGCGCCGCCCGGCGGGCGCACGCGCCTCCTCCCGGTCGACGACCGGCAGGCGCCGGGACAAAGCCAAAGGTCGGTCGCGCCGGGGGCGCCCTCCGAAGCGCCCCGCGGCCGGGCGTCGCCGCAAGGCACCGCCGAGGGCCCGGCGCCGTTCGAGCTGGGTGGCGTCCGCCGTGTCGGTCCTCGACGGGCACGTCGAGGACGCCTGGGGGATCGCGCTCGTCACGGTGGCGATCCTCGCCGCGCTCGCGGTGTACGCCAATGCCCTGGGACCGGTGGGCCACGGGGCTCGCCAGGGCCTGGGCATCGTGCTCGGAGTCGGTCGATTCCTGGTCCCCCCGGCGTTCGCCGCCGCCGGGGTGATGCTCGTCGCCGGACGTCCCCGCCACGAGCCCGGACGCGCCGGGGTGGGGCTGGTCCTCGCCCTGGTGTCGGTGGCCGGGCTCGCCGACCTCGCCGGCGGCGCGCCGCGCTTCACGGCGTCGTCGCATCGCCTGGCCGGCGCCGGCGGCCTCATCGGGGCCGCCATGGGAAACCCGTTACGGTCGGGCATCGGGGACTGGGGGGCGTCGGTGGTCCTCATCGCCCTGGTCACGCTGGCCCTGGTGCTGTTCACGGGGGTGACCCTGCGCGCCGCCCTGGGTGGGTTGGCACGCGCCGGGTCCGAGCTGTGGCAGCTGGCGGTTCCCCACGGTGACGACCAAGCCGCCGATCACCTCGAGGACGACGTCGACGAGAGCGCGCCCCCCGCCGTGGGGAGCGCAGTCCCCCAAAGACGAGGCGTGGCCGGTGAGCGTCCTGTGCTGTTCGATCTCGATGACGTGCTGCCTCCCGAGCTTGCGGTCGTCGAGCCGGTCGCCGCTGAGCCCCCCGAGATCCCCGAGCCCGACGTCCCCGAGCCCGCCACACGGGTGGACGCGGCGCCCACCGAGGTGTTCGCGGCGGCGTCGCCGGGAGCCGCCTCGCAGGGCACGCTCTCGATGGACACGGGGGGCGCCACCGGAGAATGGCGGTTGCCACCGGCCAAGCTGCTGTCGCGGTCGAAGGCCCACGAGCTCGACCGGGCGGAGATCAGCGCGGCGGGACGGGCCCTGGTCAGCGCGCTGGCCGCGCACGGGGTGGACACCCGGTTGCTCGGGCATACCGTCGGGCCCACCGTGACCCGATTCGAGCTCGAGCTCGGCCCCGGGGTGAAGGTGGCACGGGTCACGAGCCTGGCCAAGGACATCGCGTACGCCATGGCGTCACCCGACGTGCGCATCCTGGCGCCGATCCCGGGCAAGTCGGCCATCGGCATCGAGGTCCCCAACCGACTGCGCCAACTCGTCACGCTCGGCGACGTGCTCGCCACGGAGGAGGCGCGCAAGGCCACCCATCCCCTCGAGGTCGCGCTCGGGCGCGACATCGCCGGACGGCCCGTGATCGAGAACCTCGCCGACATGCCGCACATCCTCATCTCGGGCGCCACCGGGGCCGGCAAGTCCTCGTGCATCAACTCGCTGATCACCTCGATCATGATGCGGGCCACACCCGAGGAGCTCCGCCTCATTCTCGTCGACCCCAAGAGGGTCGAGCTCGGCCAGTACAACGGGCTTCCGCACCTGCTGACCCAGGTCGTCGTCGACCCCAAGAAGGCCGCCAACGCCCTTGCGTGGGCGGTGACGGAGATGGAGCGCCGCTACGACGTGCTCGCCGAGGCCGGCATGCGCGACATCACCGGGTACAACGCCGCGGTCGACCGTGGTGAGCTCGACGACACGGGAGTCGGCGACGAGCTCGACGGCGACCTCGAGGACGGGGAGCCCGACGACATCGAGCCCGAAGTGGCGGAGCGGGTGGCCGCACGCGTCGCCGAATCGCGCGCCGCGGTGACACCCACCGTGCGCCGGGAGCGTCTGCCGTTCATCCTCGTCGTCGTGGACGAGCTCAACGACCTGATGATGGTCGCGGCGCCGTGACGTCGAGGAGTCGGTGTGCCGCATCGCCCAGATGGCGCGGGCCGTGGGCATCCACCTGGTGCTCGCCACGCAGCGTCCCTCGGTCGACGTGATCACGGGCGTGATCAAGGCGAACATCCCGTCGCGCCTGGCGTTCTCGGTGTCATCGCTCGCCGACAGCAGGGTCATCCTCGACCAGCCCGGCGCGGAGCGCCTCATCGGCAAGGGCGACATGCTCCTGCTCACCGCGTCGTCATCGGTGGCGCGGCGCATCCAGGGCCCGTGGGTGGCGGAGAGCGAAGTGCGGACGGTCGTCGCGCACTGGCAGCGCCAGCGCAGCGCCGAGTACGTGGCGGGGATCGCCGGGGTGGAGGGCGTCGCGGGTGGCGGGGACGCGCGTCGACGACGACGACGAGCTGCTGCCCGCGGCCATGGAGCTGGTCGTCCGATCTCAGCTAGGGTCCACGTCGATGTTGCAGCGCAAGCTCCGGGTGGGTTTCTCCAGGGCAGGCCGCCTGATGGACCTCCTCGAGCGCCGGGGGGTGGTCGGGCCTTCGGAGGGATCGAAGGCCCGTGCCGTGCTCATGACACCCGAAGAGCTCGAGCAACTCGCCGACCGGTAGTCCCTGTGGTCCATCACCGAGGCCGGCACAGTCGCGGGGTGGGCTCCGGGCCCGACGCGACGGACGCGGGCTCCTTCGACGAAGTGGTCGCGGCAACGAGCACGAGCACGACCGACGACGCCGTGCCCGTCGCCACGCCGGAACCGGTCGAGGTGGGCGTCAGTGGCTCGGCCGTCGCCCCCGCTGCCATGGCGTCCGGCACGCTGGCGGCGATCATGGAGGTGGCATCGGACCCCGTGCCGGCGTCGGTGACGCCTCCCGTCGTCACGACGATCGCGTCCACCGCGTCATCTGTCGTGTCCGTGCCCCACGCGCCGGCGCACCTGGCGCCCGAGCCGGGGCCCGAGGGCCGCCGGCGCCGACGCCGCTGGCCCTGGGTGGGCCTGACGCTGCTCGTGGTGCTGTCCGTGGTCCTCGGGATCCAGCTGAGCCGCCCCTTGCCGGCGCTGGCGCTCAAGCGGACCGTCCCCGTGGCCGCGGCGATCGCCGGCGCGGCACCGGCGTTGCCGTGGCCCGCCAGCGGGGAGGCGGCCATCGCCGTCCCCCAGCTCGGCGTCGCCGTCCAGTCCGGGCCCGAGGCGCCGGTCCCCATCGCCAGCCTGACCAAGATCATGACGGCCTACCTCACGTTGCGCGACCATCCGCTGGCTCCTGCCGCCCAGGGCCCGGCGCTCGTCATGACGGCCGCCGACCAGGCCGACGCCGAGGCCGAGGAGGGCGCGGGGGACACCAACGTCCCCGTGCAGCCAGGGGAGGCGTTGAGCGAGCGGCAGGTGCTCAACGGCCTTCTCGTGCACTCGGCGGACAACTTCGCCGACGTCCTCGCCCAATGGGACGCGGGAACCGTGCCGGCGTTCGTCGCCAAGATGAACGCCACTGCGGCAGCTCTGGGGATGACCCACACCCACTACGCCGATGCCAGCGGGCTCGACCCCGGCACGACGAGCACCGCCGGGGACATGTTGCGCGTCGCCGAGGCGGCGATGGCGATACCGACGTTCGCCGCCGTCGTCGACCAGCCGTCGGTGACGCTGCCCATCGCGGGTGTGCTCGACAATTACGTGCAGTCGGTGGGCGCCGATGGCATCGTCGGGGTGAAGTCGGGATTCACGCAGGCGGCCATGGGGTGCCTCGTGCTCGCCGCGCAGCGGACCGTGGCGGGACACACCGTGCTCGTGCTGGCGGCGGTGACCGGACAACCTGGCGTCGACCCCCTCGACACCGCCAACGCGGCGGACATCCGGCTGCTCGATGCGGTGGCGTCGGCAGTGCGCGCCGTGCCCCTCACGCCGAGCGGGGTCGAGGTGGCGAGCGTGGCGGTCCCGTGGGCCCACGGGCGGGTGCCCCTCGTGGCATCTTCGGGCGTGTCGATGCTGGCGTGGCCCGGCCAGGTGCCGAGCGTGTCCATGACGCTGCACCGGCTGCGCCCCGACCTCCGGGCGCGGTCCCGGGTGGGGACCTTTTCGGTGGTGGTGGGGCCCGAGCGGGCCGATGTGGCCGTGCGGTTGGCGGGCGCCATCGTGGGCCCGTCGCTGCGCTGGCGCCTGGCCCGCTCGTGAGCTGACCCACGGGGGCTGCGCCGGTAGGGCACTACCCTGAGGGTCATGCGCGCGCGGGCACCAGCCTCGGCGGCCAACCTCGGGCCCGGCTTCGACGTCTTGGCGGTGGCCCTCGACCTCTATGTGGAGGTCGAGGTGGAGCCGGCCTCCCGCCTCGTGGTCCGCTCCGAGGGAGAGGGTGCCGACATCGAGGAAGACGAGATGCACCTCGCGGCGCGGGTGGCCATAGACGTCGTGGGCCACGACCGGCTCGCTGTCACCGTCCGGTCGGCCATCCCGGTGGCACGTGGGCTCGGCTCCTCGGCGGCCCTCGCTGTGGCCGCCGCCGCGGCGGCGGGCTCGAGAGACCCGTTGGGCGTGGCCGCCCGTGTCGACGGGCACCCCGAGAACGCGGCCGCATCGGTGGTGGGCGGCCTGGTCGCCGCCACACTGGTCCGGGGTGCGGTACGCGCCGTGCGCATGCCGCTCGACGGGGGCCTGGTGTTCGTCGCCATGGTGCCCGACCGGTCGCTGCCGACCACCAAGGCGCGCCAGGCCCTGCCCCAGGAGGTCAGCCGCACCGACGCCACCTTCAACCTGGGGCGCCTGTCGCTGCTCCTGGCCGGGCTGGCGGACCGCTCCCTCATGATCCGGGAAGCGACCGAGGACCGACTGCACCAGGACTACCGGAGCCCGCTGTTCCCCGAAGCGCCCCAGCTGCTGTCGCGCCTGGTGAAGGCGGGAGCCCTGGCGTCGTGCTGGTCCGGGGCGGGGCCCACGCTCCTCGGGATCTGCGACGGAGAGCACGGCGAGCGGGTGCGGTCGACCGCGCAGGAGGCCATGGAGGAGATCGGCGTCCCCGGCCGGACGCTCCTGCTGCGCCCCGACGTCGAGGGGCTCGTGATCGAAGGCACACGGGCGTGACCCGCACCTTCCACATCCGCACCTTCGGCTGCCAGATGAACGAGCACGACTCCGAGCGCCTGGCCGGCCTCCTCATCGCGGACGGGCTCGAGCCGACCGACGACGTCGAGAACGCGGACGTCGTGCTCCTCAACACGTGCTGTATCCGGGAGAACGCCGACAACAAGCTCTACGGGTACCTGGGCTGGCTCAAGTCCCTGCGCGACAGCCGGCCCGGGATGCAGATCGCGGTGGGTGGTTGCCTGGCCCAGAAAGACCGGGAGACGGTCCGGCGGCGCGCGGCGCACGTCGACGTCGTGTTCGGGACGCACAACCTGACGCGCGCCCCGGCCCTGTTGCGCCAGGCGTCCGCGGTCGGCCCCGTGGTCGAGGTCCTCGATGCGCCCGCACCGGAGGACGCGGGCGGCCTCCCCTTGGCGCTCTCGGCGGCGCGCGAGCTCCCCTACACCGCCTGGGTGACCATCCAGACCGGGTGCGACAACTCGTGCGCCTTCTGCATCGTCCCCCAGGTGCGCGGCCCCGAGGTCAGCAGGCCGGTCGACGACATCGTGGCGGAGGTGGCCGGCCTGAGCGCCCGGGGGGTCACCGAGGTGACGCTGCTCGGGCAGAACGTCAACTCCTACGGCCGGGACCTCACCCGGCGGCGCCCGCTGTTCGCACAGTTGCTGCGGGCGGTGGGTGGCGTCGACGGGATCCGGAGGGTGCGCTTCACGAGCCCGCACCCCAAGGACCTCCGGCCCGAGACCATCGCCGCCATGGCCGAGACGCCGGCGGTGTGCGAGCACCTCCACCTGCCGTTGCAGTCGGGGAGCGACCGCGTGCTCAGCGCCATGCGCCGCGGATACCGCGCCGATCGCTACCTGGCGCGCCTTTCCGCCGCCCGCGCCGCGGTCGCCGACCTGGCCGTCACCACCGACATCATCGTGGGGTTCCCGGGCGAGACCGACGACGACTTCGAACGCACCCTCGAGGTCGCGGCCGAGGCGGGCTACGACAGCGCCTACACCTTCATCTTCTCGCCGCGACCGGGGACCAGGGCGGCGGAGATGAAGGCCGCTTTCGTCCCCGACGACGTGGTGGCCGAGCGCTTCGAGCGGCTCCGGGTGGTGGTGGAGCGCTCCGCGCTGGCCCGGCACCGCGCCCGTATCGGCCGCGTCGAGGAGGTCATCGTGGAGGGGCCGAGCACGCGGGACCCCGAGATGCTCACGGGACGCACACGTCAGAACAAGCTCGTGCACTTCGCCCCTCCGTCCACCGGCACCCCCGCACCCGGTGCGTACGCGGAGGTCCGCGTGGCCGGCGCCGCGCCGCACCACCTGCGCGGCGAGCTGGTGCGCGAAACCGCGACGGCACGCCGGCGCATCCGCATTCCCGTCTCGGCCCGGTAGAGCCGGTGCCCAGGCTCCCGGGGGCGGGCCACGTCGCGCCCGAGGGCGCGCCCGGTCACGTCGCGCCCGAGGGCGCGCCCGGTCACGTCGCGCTGGTGGGCGCGCCCGGTCACGTCGCGCCCGGGGCGCGCCCGGTCACGTCGCGCTGGTGGGGCCGACGGCGTCGGGGAAGTCCGCGCTGGCGCTGGCACTGGCGCGCCGGCGCCGGGAAGCCGAGCTGGTGTCCGTCGACTCGATGTGCGTGTACCGCGGCATGGACATCGGTACCGCCAAGCCGAGTGCGGCCGAACGCGCCGAGGTTCCCTACCACCTGGTGGACCTCGTCGACCCCGAAGAGGAATTCACGCTGGGCAGGTTCCAGGCCGAGGCGCGCGCCGTGCTCGAGGACGTCGAGAGGCGAGGGCGCCGGGCGCTGCTCGTGGGTGGGACCGGGCTCTACCTGCGCGCCGTGGTCGACCGCCTGTCGGTCCCGGGCCGGTTCCCGGAGGTGGCGGGCGCGCTCGAGGAGGAGGCCCGAGCCCCGGGGGGCACCGAGCGCCTGCACGCCCGGCTCGTGGATCTCGATCCCGTGGCCGGCGCCCGCATGGAACCGACCAACCGCCGGCGGGTGGTGCGCGCCCTCGAGGTGACCCTGGGCTCGGGCCGGCCGTTCTCGTCGTACGGGCCCGGCCTCGACGCCTACCCGCCCACGCCCTTCACGCTGGTGGGTATCCGCTTCGACGCCGGCGTCCACGACGCCCGCATCGAGGAACGCTTCCGGGAGCTGCTCCGGGCCGGCTTCGTCGACGAGGTCCGCGCCCTGGCCGGCCGTCCGGGGGGGTTGTCGCGCACCGCTCGCCAGGCGCTGGGGTACCGCGAGCTGCTGGCGCACGTGGAGGGCGGGGTGCCCCTGGACCGGGCCGTGGACGAAGCCGTGCGCCGGACCCGTGCCTTCGCCCGGCGCCAGTGGGCGTGGTTCCGGCGCGACCCGCGCATCTGCTGGCTCGACCCGGAGGGGGACCTCCTCACCCAGCTCCTCGAGGTGTGGGACGGAGCCGGACCGGCCACAGCGACCTCGCCGTCGAGCACGGCAGGGCCCGACCGCGCTCGCTCCGGCGCCGACGGGCACAAGGAGATGGGAGACTGAGGCCGATGGACGCCGGTGGCGCGCTGCGCCTCACCAAGCACCACGGCGCGGGCAACGACTTCCTCGTGTTGCTCGACCCCGACGACCGGCGGCCGTTGTCGGCCGCCGAGGTGCGCGCCCTGTGCGACCGCCACCGGGGCATCGGGGCCGACGGCGTCCTACGCGCCGTGGCGGTGGGTGGGCCGGCCGCGCTGTCCATGGACCTGCACAACGCGGACGGCGGGGTCGCCGAGATGAGCGGCAACGGGATCCGCTGCCTCGTGCAGGCCGCCGTCGACGCGGGCATGGTGGCGGCCGGGACGGTGGCCGTCCAGACGCTCGGTGGACTGCGCTCGGTGGAGTACACGGCGGGTCCCGCCTCCGGGCTCGGCTACGCCAAGGTGGGCATGGGGCGCCCCACGCTCGGGCCCGACCTCGGTGCGGACGTGCCCGCCGCTGTGGGCTGGGGCCAGCGCGTGGACATGGGGAACCCCCACGTCGTGCTGTTCGGCGCGCCGGCCGACGACGAAACGGTGCGAAGCGTGGGGCCCCGTTTCGAGCGGTCGGTCGCCGGCGGGGCCAACGTGGAGTTCGTGTGGCCCGGCCCCCACGCCGGTGAGCTCACGCTGCGGGTGTGGGAGCGCGGCGTGGGGGAGACCCTGGCCTGCGGCACCGGCACGTGCGCGGCGGCGGTCGCCGCCCACGCCCGCGGCGCGGTGGGGACCCGGGTCCGGGTGCACAACCCCGGGGGGGCCCTCGACGTCGAGATCGGCGACACCGAGACCACGCTGGCGGGCCCGACCCAGAAGGTCGGCGACGTCACCGTCGACGCCGTCGTGCTCACCCGGCTGGTGCGCGACCACGAGGAGCTCGAGGTGGAGCCGGTGGCGGCCCGTGCCGGAGCCTCCGACGACCTCGCGACCGAGGTGGCGACCCGGCAGTGACGCTCATCGAGCGCAGCTTCCGCGAGCGCATCGTGCTCGTCGGTGTGGTGTTCCCGTGGACCTCGTCCGACTCGGTCGACGCCGATCTCGACGAGCTCGCCCTCCTGGTGGACACGGCCGGCGCCATCGTGGTGGGTCGGGTCGTGCAACGGCGCGACCGGCCCGATCCCGCCACGTTCGTGGGGCGTGGCAAGGCCCAGGAGCTGCACGAGCTGTCGGAGACCCTCGACTCCGACACCGTGGTCTTCGACGACGAGCTGTCGCCCGCCCAGCAGCGCAACCTCGAGAAGATCTTGGGCCGCACGGCCATCGACCGGACCGCGGTGATCCTCGACATCTTCGCCCAGAACGCCCGCTCCCAGGAGGGCAAGGCCCAGGTCGAACTGGCCCTGTTGCGCTACCGGCTGCCCCGGCTGCGGGGCAAGGGGCTGGGGCTGTCCCAGCAGGCCGGTGGCATCGGCACTCGGGGGCCGGGCGAGACCCAGCTCGAGGTGGACCGGCGCCGCCTGCTGCGCCGCATGACGCGTCTCGAGGCGGATCTGAAACAGGTGTCGGCCACCCGACGGACCCAGAGCCGGTCGCGCCGGCGTTCGCGCCAACGGGTCGTGAGCCTCGTGGGCTACACCAACGCCGGGAAGTCGACGTTGCTCAATCGTCTGACCGATGCGGGTGTGCCCGTCGAGGACCGCCTGTTCTCGACGCTCGACTCCCGCACACGCCGCTTGGCCCTTCCCGGGGGCGAGACGGTCCTGCTCTCGGACACCGTCGGGTTCGTCCGCAAGCTCCCGCACCAGCTCGTGGAGGCGTTCCGCTCCACGCTCGAGGTGGTCCGGGAAGCCGATCTCCTGGTCCACGTGGTCGACGCCTCGGCCCCCGAACCCGACGTGCAGATCGACGCGGTCCGCACCGTGCTGGAGGAGATCGACGCGGCGGGGGTGCCCGAGCTTCTCGTGATCAACAAGGCCGACCGCGCCCACGCGCCGCGGCTCGGATGGCCAACGCCCACGAAGGAGCCGTGGTGGTGTCCGCCCGCACCGGCGACGGCATCGAGCAGTTGCTGCGGACCATGGGCGACCGCCTGCGCGTCGCCGACCGGGTGGTGGAGCTCGTCGTCCCCTTCGGGCGTGGCGACGTGCTGGCCGCGGTGCACCGCGAGGGCGAGGTGGTCGACGAGTCCCACAGTGAGGGGGCGACGGTCGTGCACGTCGTGCTCGACGACGCGGGGCGCGCCCGGTTCCGGGAGTTCGTGGCGTCATGAGCGCGGCGGAGCCTCAGGCGGGATTCTCGCCTCCTCCGTATCCCTACGACCGTCTGGCATCAGTGGCTCGGGTCGCGGCGGCCCACCGCGGAGGAGCGGTCGACGTGTCGGTTGGTACTCCTTGCGACGCGCCGCCCGAGGCGGTGGTGGCTGCCCTGGGCACGTCGGGGACCGAACGTGGCTACCCGGCGTCGATCGGCAGCGCCGCGCTCCGGGGCGCGTCTGCGGACTGGATGCGGCGCCGCTTCGGGGTGTCGATCGACCCGGCGCAGGTGGCCGCCTGCGTCGGCACCAAGGAATTCGTGGCCTGCGCGGCGTGGCTCTTGCGGTTGCGTACTCCCGCGCGCGACACCGTCCTGGCGCCCGCGTTCGCCTACCCGACCTACGCCATGGGGGCTCGCCTGGCGGGCTGTCGCGTCGTGGAGGTGCCGGTGGCCGGGGATGGGGGGCTCGACCTGAAGGCGGTCGACGACGAAGACGCCGAGCGCGCGTTGTGCCTGTGGGTGAACAGCCCCTCGAACCCGACCGGGGCGCTCACCGACCTGGGGGCCGCCGCGGCGTGGGGCCGGGCGCGCGACGTGCCGGTGCTCTCCGACGAGTGCTACGCCGAATTTACCTGGCAGGGAGCGCCGGCGAGCGTGGTCCAGCACGGGAGCGACGGCGTCCTCGCCCTGCACTCGCTGTCGAAGCGTTCGAACCTGGCGGGGATGCGGGTCGGGTTCTACGCCGGCGACGCCGTGCTGGTGCAGTACCTGGCCGAGCTGCGCAAGCACGCCGGGCTCATGGTGCCCGGGCCTGTGCAGGCCGCCGCCGTGGTGGCGTGGGAGGACGACGCGCACGTGTCCGTGCAGCGCGAGCGGTACCGCCGGCGCCTGGCCCGTCTGGCCGCCATCCTGGGGGGATCCGGGCTCGAGGTGCAGCTGCCGGCGGGCGGGTTCTACCTGTGGGTACCGGTCCCGGCGTGGGCGGACGCACAGGGCGCGGCCGAGGGTCGTCCGGGGGCGTGGGTGCTCACGACCGCCTTGGCGGAGGCGGCCGGGATGCTCGTGAGCCCGGGAGAGTTCTACGGGGAGCAGGCGGCGGGGTTCGTACGGGTGGCGGCGGTCCAACCCGACGAACGCATCGAGCTGCTGTCAGCGCGCCTGGCGTCGTCGGACCACCCCCATCTCGGGCAGGCGCCGCCGGTGCCCGGCCGGGCGGTCTCGGGGGGCGCCGGCGCGGGCCGATAACCTCGGGACGATGGCCGACCTGCCGTCCCAGATCGAGGAATTGTGGTCCCGCGTGGCCGAGCTCAGCCCGGCCGACACCGACGCCCTCGGGATCGTGACCCAGGCCGTGGAGCTGCTCGACCGGGGCAAGGCCCGAGTGGCGGAGCTCGACCCCGTTTCGGGCGAGGTCGTCGTGCACAGCTGGCTCAAGACCGCCATCCTCCTGCTGTTCCGGCTGCGCGCCATGGAGACGACCGAGGTCGGTCCCTACGAGTTTCACGACAAGCTGCCCCTGAAGACCGGGTACGCGGCGGCGGGCGTGCGCGTGGTCCCCGGTGCGTCGGCGCGCTGGGGATCGTTCCTCGACCGTGGGGTCATCCTCATGCCGAGCTACGTCAACATCGGGGCGCGTGTGGGCGCCGACACCATGGTCGACACCTGGGCCACCGTGGGCTCCTGCGCGCAGATCGGGCGCGCGTCCATCTCGCCGGAGGCGTGGGCATCGGCGGCGTGCTCGAGCCGCCCAACGCGGCGCCGGTCATGGTGGGAGACGACGCCAACATCTCGAGCCGCTGCATGCTTACCCAGGGGGCCCGCGTGGGGGAGGGGTCCGTGCTGGCCGAGGGTGTGATCCTCAACCCCGGCATCCCCGTGATCGACGCCACTTCAGGGCAGGAGCTCGGCCGGGGAGTGGTGCCCCCGTGGTGCGTCGCCATCGGCGCGTCGCGCCGGCGCCACTACTCCGGCGGCGAGTTCTTCCTTCCGTGCGTGCTCGTGATCAAGCGGCTCGAGCCGGGCGAGCGCCACGACAAGGCTCAGCTCGAAGCGGCGTTGCGCGAGCACCAGGTCGGCGTCTGAGCTCCCCGTCGGGTGCGAACGACATGACCGACCTGCTGGCGTTGACGGCGGAGCTCGTCGCCATCCCCTCGCTCAGCCACCACGAGACCGCCCTGGCCGACCGGGTGGAGGCCGAGCTCCGACGCGCCGCCCACCTGGATGTGACGCGCTTCGACGACACGGTCGTGGCGCGCACCGAGCTCGGCCGGGCCCGGCGGGTCGTGCTCGCCGGCCATCTCGACACCGTGCCGCCCTTCGACGACGCGGGGGGCCGTGTCGAGGATGACACGCTGTGGGGCCTGGGCGCGGTGGACATGAAAGGGGGTCTGGCGGTCCTGCTCGACCTGGCCGCCTCCGTCCCGGGGCCGGACGTGGACGTGACGTACGTTTTCTACGCGTGCGAGGAGGTGGCGCGGGAGCACAACGCGCTGGCCCGACTGGCGGCGACACGGCCCGATCTGCTGGCCGCCGACGCGGCGGTGCTCGGCGAGCCCACCGGCGGTGTCGTCGAAGCGGGCTGCCAGGGCACCATGCGGGCGGTGGTGATGGTGGGGGGGCGTCGGGCGCACACCTCGAGGCCCTGGATGGGGGTCAACGCGCTGCACCGCCTGGCCCCGATCCTCGCCGCGCTGGGGCGCTACGAGCCGCGCCGCGTCGTGGTCGACGGGTGTGAGTACACCGAGCAGCTCCAGGCGGTGGGGATCGAAGGGGGCGTCGCCGGCAACGTGGTGCCCGACCGGGCCGCCCTCACAATTAATTTCCGCTTCGCGCCGCCCGCCGACGCGGCGTCAGCGGAGCGCGCCCTGGTGAAGCTCCTCGGTGACGAGCTCGACGCGTCCGCGGGGGATCGCCTCGAAGTCGTCGACGCCGCCCCCGGGGCCCCGCCGGCCCTGGAGCACCCGTTGCTGGCGCGCCTGGTGGCGGCCACGGGCGCTCCGGCGCGGGCCAAGGTGGGGTGGACCGACGTGGCGACCTTCGCCGCCATCGGGGTGCCCGCCACCAACTTCGGCCCCGGTGACCCGCTGCTGGCCCACACCCCCGACGAGCACGTGTCACGCCACGAGCTCGACCATGCACGCGCCGTGCTCGGCACGGTCCTCCTCGCCGAGTGACATCCACTCACCGACCGGGCACGGAGCGTCGACCACCCCGATCTCCTGGGCCGGGGAACGTCGTTAGGTGGCGGGAAGCTTCGACACGGCTTCGTGGAGCGCCGCGATCAGCTGCTCGTCCTGGGCCTGGAGATGCTTCTGGATCTCGATGGCCTCGCTCAGGATCGCTTCGGCGTCCTTGTAAGTGTTCTCCGAGCGCTTGTCCGAGGATGCCGCCGCGATGTTCTGACCGACGATGATGATCGACAGCAGGACCAGCTGGAGGAAGGTTTGGGCGATCCAGGCAATGATCCCCTCCCCACCGGGCCTCAACGCCGCGGGCAGCCCGATGAAGGCGAGGACGGCGAAGGCGTAGGCGCACCACATGGTTCCGACGCCGTCGGTGATCTTGACCGCCAACCAGGCGTTGAAGCGCGTGGAGATCTGCTCCTTCACCACATCGGCGTGCTTGACCGGCCCGTCTCGGTGCTCGAGCCGGTCCAGGGTGTGCGGGTGCGGGACGTGGGTGTAGACGCTCATGGCGCCGCCTTTCCTCCGGGTGCCCTATTCTCCCCGCCGCCGTGCCCCGAGCATCGGGATGTCCGGCCGAAACCTGGCCCGTGGACCGGCCGGTTCCAGTAGGTACGGGGCCGGCGCCGAGCCCGACCCGTATCTCAGAGCCGGCGGAGGACTGTCACCACGCGGCCGTAGACGGTCACCTCGTCGGGAGAGAACTCCATGGGGGAGAGCGCGGCGTTGGCGGGGGTCAGCACCACCTTCCCCCGACGTCGGGAGAACGTCTTGACCGTCCCTTCGTCCCCGGGGATCCCCGCCACCACGATGTCGCCGTTGTCGGCGTCGGGCTGCTGGCGCACGACGACGTAGTCGCCGTCGAAGATCCCGGCTTCGATCATCGACTCGCCGCGCACCCGGAGCATGAACACCGACCCCGGGCCCGTGAAGTCCTCGGGGAGGGGGAGCAGTTCCTCGACGTTCTCGCTGGCGAGCACCCCGGTACCGGCCGCCACGTCCCCGAGCAGCGGCACGTGGCGGACCGGGCTCGCCGCCATGGCGGCCCGGGAGGAGGGGTCGAAGCGAACCTCCATGGCACGGGGTTTGGTCGGATCGCGACGCAGGTACCCCTCGCGCTGGAGCACCGCCAGGTGGGCGTGGACCGTCGAGGACGAGGTCAGCCCGACGGCCTCGCCGATCTCCCGGACGGAGGGGGGGTAGCCCCGCTCGCGCAGGCTGTCGCCGATGTACTCGAGGATCTCGAGCCTCTTCCCGGTCAGTGCCTCGGCCATGTCACCCTCCTCGTCCCGGTCCGCCGCCGGTCCGGTCCCCGCGCGCCGTCCCCCGGGGGGAGGCGAACACCTGTTCGGGACACGGTAGCCCCCGGCGGGTCGCCGATCAAACACCTGTTCGTCACGGGCACCCCCACCAGGGGCTGAACCGGTGTCACACCCGGGTGGGAGTCTGACGAGGTGGCCGTCGCCGAGCAGTGCCGGAGGAGCAGGGTGGCTCTTGACACGAACACCTGTTCGTGCTGTGATGGCGGCGTGGCGAACATCTGTTCGACTGAGGGCGTCGGAGGCGGGGGCTGATGGCCGTCGTCCTGTCGCCGATCCCCCCTGCCCGGCGCCCCCGCCGGGAATCGCTCCGCCTGGTGACCCCGGAGGCCCCGGCCCGGCCGGCGAGGCCCGCCCGGCCCCGGGTCGCTCCTTCCCGGCCTTTTCCCAGGTCCGAGCCCGACCGTCGGTGCGGCCCGGAGCGTCCCACGCGCGCCGGGTGCGTCACCGACGGTCGGACGACCCGTCCCAGTGTCGCGGTGCGGCGCCGGCGGTTCCTGCTCGGAACGGTGGCGGCGGGCCTGCTCGTCGCCCTCGCCCTGCTGTGGAGCGGAACCGGGGGCTCCCTCGCCACCCCCGGTTCCGCTCTGGCGGGGGAGTCCGTCGCGCACGGCGCGTCGTACGTCGTCCGGCCCGGCGACACGCTGTGGTCCATAGCCGTCCGGCTCGACCCCAGCGGCGATCCCCGACCGGTGGTGGCGAAGCTCGAGGCGGAAGTGGGGGGCGACACCGTCGTTCCCGGGGAGCAACTGGTCCTTCCCTGAGCGTTCGGAGCATGGCACTACGGTTGGACCGGTGCGGTGTCCGTGGTGTCAAAGTCTCGAGGACAAAGTCGTCGACTCGCGCCTGGCCGAGGACGGCGTCGCCATCCGCCGCCGGCGTGAATGCCTGTCGTGCAACCGCCGCTTCACCACGTACGAGCGCCTCGAGGAGGCTCCGCTGTGGGTGGTCAAGCGCGGCGGGCAACGCGAGCCGTTCGACCGCGCCAAGGTCGTGTCGGGGGTGAGGGCCGCCACGAAGAACCGGCCCGTCACCGAGGAGCGGCTCGAGGAGATCGCGCAACAGGTGGAAGAGGCGTTGCGTGGCGAGGGTGCCGAGGTGTCGAGCCAGCAGATCGGGGTGGCGGTCCTCGAGCGCCTACGCCACGTCGACGACGTCGCGTACCTCCGCTTCGCCTCCGTCTACAAGGGATTCGAGGATGCGGGCGACTTCCAGCGCGAGGTGGGGTTGCTCACCAAGACGACCGAGCCCAAGCGCAGGGCCTGACCTCGGTGACGGACCTGCTCGTCGGCGTCCCCGAGCGCGTGCTCGCGGTGTACGCCCATCCGGACGACCCCGACGTCTCGTGCGGGGGCACCCTTGCACTGTGGGCCGGCGCCGGGGCCGAGGTCCACGTGCTGATCTGCACCGACGGCGACAAGGGCACGACCGACCCCGACGTCGACCCCGGCGTCCTGGCACGCCGACGTGCGGGTGAGGCGGCCGAGGCGGCACGCCTTCTCGGCGTCGCCGGACAGCACTTCCTCGGGTACCCCGACGGCGAGCTCGTCGACGACGCCGCCTTGCGCGGGACCTTGGTGCGCTGGGTGCGCGATCTCCGCCCGCTCACGGTGCTGGGGCCAGACCCCACCGCGGTGTTCTTCGGCGAGGACTACTACAACCACCGCGACCACCGGACCACCGGGTTCGCCCTGCTCGACGCGTTGTCTCCCGCCGCGGCCCTCCCGCAGTACTTCCCGGAGGCGGGCGCCGCGTACCAGGTCCAGACGGCGTTGCTGTCGGGCACCCTCGAGCCCACCGTGTGGGTGGACGTCACGGCCACCATCGACGACAAGGTGGCGGCGGTGTCGTGCCACCGGAGTCAGTTCCCCGACGGGGGCGAATGGGCCCGCCGGGCGGTGCGGGACCGGGCCCAGGAGGACGGACGCCGGGCCGGGGTGGGCTATGCGGAGGGATTCCGGCGCCTGCGGCTCGGTGGTTGACACGCGCACGGCTCCCGGTGCCGCCCCGACCGGTCGCGCCGGCGCCGGGACGGACGGCCCCGGCGTGACCGGGTCGGACGGTGCGGACGCCTGCACGGTGCTGCACGTGGACATGGACTCGTTCTTCGCGTCGGTGGAGGTCCTCGACGACCCCTCGCTGGCCGGGCTGCCGGTGATCGTGGGCGGGGCGGGCGCCCGTGGCGTGGTGGCGTCGTGCACGTACGAGGCGCGCGCCTTCGGCATCCACTCCGCCATGCCCTCGGTCGAGGCCAGGCGCCGGTGCCCGCACGCGGTGTTCCTGCCCGGCCGCTTCCCGCGCTACTCGGAGATGAGCGAGCGTCTGCACGCCGTGCTCCGACGGTTCTCACCGGTCGTCGAGGGCATCTCGCTCGACGAGGCGTTCGTCGACGTGTCCGGGGCACGTCGGCTCCTCGGCTCTCCCCCCGAGGTGGCGCGGTCGATCCGCCAGGCGGTGCACGACGACATGCAGATGGAGTGCGGCGTGGGTGTGGCCCGGACCAAGCTGATCGCCAAGCTGGCATCGCGGGCGGCCAAGCCCGTCCCGACGCCGGCGGGACCGCGGCCGGGCCCTGGCGTCTTCGTGGTCCTGCCCGCCCAAGAGCTGTCGTTCCTGCACCCTCTCCCGGTCCGTGCCCTGTGGGGCGTGGGACCCGCCACCGCCCGGCGGCTCGACGCCCTGGGCGTCACCACCGTCGGCGAACTGGCGCGCATCCCGGCGGACACGTTGTGCCGCTCCCTCGGCACCGCCAACGGGCGACTGCTGTCGGAGCTGGCCAGGGGCGAGGACCCCCGCAAAGTGGAGGCCGCCCACGAGGTCAAGTCCGTCGGGCACGAGGAGACCTTCGCGCTCGACATCTCCGCCCACGACGGCCTGCACCGGCACGTGCTGCGCATGGCCGACGCGGTGGGGACTCGTCTGCGCGAGGCGCGGCTGGCGGGGCGGACGGTGACGGTGAAGGTCCGTTACGGGGATCGCACCACCATCACGCGATCGCACACGGTGGGGGCGCCCCTCGACTCGCCCCGTGCGCTCGGGGCCGTCGCCGGGGCGCTGCTCGACGCGGTGGACGTGTCGCCGGGCATCCGGCTCCTCGGCGTGTCGGTGTCGGGGCTCCTCGACACCGACACGACGGCCCGGCAACTCTCTTTCGACGACGGCGACGAGGCGGCTCCCGCCGCCTCGGGCCCGGTCGACGAGGCCGCGTCGGGCCGAGCGGGGGTGGCCGCGGGCACCCCCGGGCCCCCCGGTGCCGCCCACGGGGCCGCGGGAGCCGGGGTGGCGGGGACCGGTGTCGCCGGACAGGGCGCCCGGCACCTCGCCTGGCACGAGGTGGAGGCGGCGGTGTCCGCCATCCGGGCCCGCTACGGCAATGCGTCGGTGGGCCCCGCCACCCTCGTCGGGCGGGACGGGCTGGCCGTCAAGGAACGTGGCGACACCCAGTGGGGCCCGAGCACACCCCCTGAGCCGACCGGTGACGACCGGTGAGCGCCCCCGGCAGACGGGCCACGTTTCACGGGGCTCGTCGTGACCCGGTTTCAGCCGTCCACCAGGGATTCGACCGGCGACAGGGACACGGCGCCGGGCATGTGGGAAGTTGCGGGCGCCGTTGTCTTGCCCTTCGCGCGTGCCTAAGATTGGGAAGGCGCGCGCGCGACGACGCGACGGGGCCTGGAAAGGGGTGAGCGTGCCGCTCTCCGAGCATGAGCAGCGTGTGCTGCACGAATTGGAGCAGGCGCTGTACCAGGAGGACCCGAAGTTCGCCGACCGGGTCCGATCCGAGAGCGTCTACCGGTACGCGGGTCGATACCTCAAGCTGTCCCTCCTCGGATTCATCGCCGGCCTGGCGGTCATGCTCGTCTTCTTCACGACGTCGGTGTTCATCGGGTTCCTGGGCGTGCTCATCATGTTCGCCTCGCTGGTCGTCTTCTGGACGAACGTGCGCCGGATGGGCAAGGCGGGGTGGGAGGAGATGCTGCGCACCGACGGCATCGGCAACGCCCTGCACGACACGCGCGGCTGGTTGCGCGACCGTTTTCGCCGCAACCGTTAGCGGCACACGCCGACCCGGCACCTTGACCGCCGCCGGCGGCACGGGGCCGCTCCGTGACCCGGGAGTCCCAGTGGAGCTGTGCCTGGCGGTCGACATCGGCGGCACCAAGTTGGCCGCCGGTCTCGTCACCGGCTCGGGCGCGGCGGTCGACGCCCGGCGGATCCCCACGCCGCCCACCGACGACCCCGAGGAGATCTTCGCCGCCCTGGCCGGCCTGGTGGGGGAGGTGCTCATGTCCGCATCACCTGAGGAGACCGATCACGCCGGAGCCGAGGTGGTGGTGTGCGGGATCGGCTGTGGCGGGCCCATGGACCTGCGGGGGGGAACCGTGTCGCCGCTCAACATTCCGGCATGGCGCGACTTCCCCTTGCGCGCCCGAATGGAGGAGCTCACCGGCGTGCGCGTGGCACTGGACAACGACGCCAAGGCGTTCGCCCTCGCCGAGGGCTGGATCGGAGCGGCGCGCGGCCGACGCGACTTCCTGGCCATGGTGGTGTCCACCGGCGTGGGCGGGGGCGTCGTGGTCGACGGTCGCCTGCTCGACGGGTCGTCGGGGAACGCGGGCCACATCGGCCACGTCATCGTCGAGCCCGAGGGCCGCCTGTGCGCGTGCGGGGCGCGGGGATGCCTGGAGGCGGAAGCCTCGGGTACCTCCATCGCGGCTGCGACGGGCCGGCCCCCCGTCGAGGCGACACCCGACGTCGTGTCCCGGACGGGTCGTCTGGTCGGCCGGGCGGTGGCCTCGGTGGCGAGCCTGCTCGACATCGAGCTCGTCGTGATCGGCGGGTCGGTGGCGCTCGGCTTCGGCGCCCCGTTCTTCGCGGCCGCCAACACCGAATTGCACGCCCGTGCCCGGCTGTCGTTCACGGCCGGGGCGCGCATCGTCCCCAGCAGGCTGGGGGACAGCGGCCCCGTCGTGGGCGCCGGGGCGCTGGGCTGGCGGGCTGCGGACCGGGATCTCGTGCAGGCCCCGTGACGGCACGCCCTGCACCGGAGGGGCGCGGCGGGCCCGCATCGGCGCCGGCGATCACCGCCGTCGCCACCGCCTTGCTCCGGCGCCCGTGGTTGTGGCCCGCGGCGGTCGCCGAGGCGGCGCGCCTGGCACGGCCCGGTTGGTGGCACCGGTGGCCGCCGCTCCCGGTGCCCGACGAGGGACTGTGGCGGTTCCGGATGGAGACCGCCTACGGCGGGTCCGGTGACGCCGTGCCCGAGGCCGAGGACGTGGCGTCGTTCGTCGGATGGTGCAGCACCATGGGGCGGTGGCGCCGACGGTGATCCGCACGGCCATGTGTCGGAGCAAGCGTCGCCGGCCGGAGTAGCCTCGTCGGTGATGTTGGCCAGGGAAGCCGGCGCCAAGGGGGCGAATCGAGCCCTCGTGCTCAACGCCACGTTCGAGCCGCTCGGGCTCGTCTCCACCCGCCGCGCCCTGCTCCTGGTCCTCGCCACCAAGGCGGAGCTCGTGCACTCCACCGACCAGTTCTTCCGCTCCGAGCGCCGGGCGTTCCCCGAGCCTTCGGTGGTGCGCCTCGCCCGCTACGTCCGGGTTCCGCACGACCGCACGGTCGCCGTGAACCGGCGGACCGTCTTCGCCCGCGACAGCCATCGTTGCCAGTACTGCGGCCTGGCGGCAGAGAGCATCGACCATGTCATGCCGCGCAGCAGGGGTGGCATGCACGCGTGGGACAACGTGGTGGCCGCGTGCCGCCGCTGCAACACGCGCAAGGAGGACCGGCTTCCCCACGAGGTGGGCCTGGTCCTGCGCACCCAACCGTCCGCGCCGCGCCAGCGCGTCTGGCTCCTCGCCATGGGCGGGGGAGCGCGTGACGAGTGGGCGCCGTATCTGGGTGAGCAGTCGCTGACGGCGTGACCGCCCCCGGCGGCGGCTGGTCGATCGAACGGCGGGCCGGCCCGGCGAGCTCCCTTCACGAGCCGTGGCCCGAAGCGCCACGGCGCCAACGCCGTGCCGTGGCGCTGTGCACGGTGCACGGCCCCGGGGCCGTCGTGCTGGGGAGCACACAGCCCGCGGACGTGGTGGACCTCCAAGGGGTGGCACGACGCGGTGTGGAGGTCGTGCACCGGGGCTCGGGCGGTGGCGCCGTGCTTGTCGGCCCGGCCGAACAGGTATGGCTCGAGGTGTGGCTCCCCCGAGACGACGGGTTGTGGGACGACGACGTCATCCGGTCGTCGTGGTGGCTGGGCGAGACTTGGGAGCGGGCACTCGCCGGACTGGGCGCGGGTGGCATGCAGGTGCACCGCTCCCGTGCGGTGCGCAACGACTGGTCGGACGTGGTGTGCTTCGCGGGTGTCGGTCCGGGTGAGGTGACGGCGGGGACGGCGAAGGTCGCCGGGGTCGCCCAGCGCCGCACGCGCGAGGGCGCCCGTCTGCACTCCATGGCCCCGCTGTCGTGGGATCCGGCGGCCCTGTTGGAATTGCTGGCGATCGACCCCGAGCGTTCCCGACGCGCACGCGACGCGCTCGGTGACGCGGGGATCGGCCTGCGCGCCATCCTCCCACCGCCGTGGCGTGACGCGCCCCGAGACGTCGTTGTCACGGCGGTCGAGGATGCGTTGATCGCCGCCCTACCGTGACCTGATCGCCGGCCACCTTCCAAGTCGTCGCCGTGATCATCGGCGCGCGGCGCGCTCCGATGGGTCGCACCCGTGGCTCTCACGTGATCCGAGACCCGGCGCGTGTCGCGCCCACCTGACCCGGCGCGCGTCGAGAATCGTGCGCCCGCGGCGCGACCCCGCCCCTCCGTCTCCCCGCGCCCGGCCCGCCCGGGGGGTGGGGCGTGGTGGGTCGCAGTGGGCGCCCCGGACCCCCGGGCACGTCGGGCGACGAGTGGCGCCGGTGGGGCGTGGTGGGGCCCAATGGGATTGACCTGTGGGGAAGTGGGGGCTAAAGTGGCGCAAAGTGGAGTAAAGGGGAGGAGCCCGCCGATCATGCGGGGGGAGCGTCGTGGGAGCTCGATTCGGTGGCACGGTTTTTCGGGACGTACGAGCACTCGCTCGACAGCAAGGGTCGTGTGATCCTTCCGTCGAGGTTCCGTGCTGCGTTCGAACACGGCGGGTATCTCACGGAGTACCGGGACGGCTGCCTGGCGCTGTGGACGCCGGACGAGTTCGAGCGGCAGATGGAGGAGATGCAGGCGCGGGCCGCCAGCGGGAAGAGCGACCGGAACCTGGCTCGTATGTGGGCGTCGCACACCCACGACCTCGAACTCGACCGTCAGGGGCGCATCGTCCTCCCGGCCAGGATGCGGCAGTATGCGGCGCTCGAGAGCGACGTGACCGTCGTCGGGGTGATCGACCGGGTGGAGCTGTGGGACCCGGCTCGTTGGCAGGTGAACATCGGGCCCGAGGAGCTGCGGCTCACCGAGGGTGCAGACGACTGAGCACTTCCGAACACGACACGGCACTCCGGGCGCCACGGGCACGGGCTCAGCGCCGCGTCGACACAGGAGAGATCGACACAGGAGAGAGGAGCATCACGAAGGACGATCGGTCGAGCCGGTCGAGACATACCACGAACACCAGGAACATGCGCAGCCCCTCGGCTGGTTCGGTGGAAGACTCCTCCTCCGCCCGCTTCCAACCGAGTCGCAGGAGCAACCCTCCCGACGGCATCCCGCCAGTCGAGGGGCTGCGGATGCGCCAGGTGTTCACCCACGAGCCGGTCATGGTCGCCGAGGTGGTGGCGCTGTTCGCCCCGGTGCCCGAAGGTTTGGTCATCGACGCCACCGTGGGGGGTGGCGGCCACGCCGAGGCGTTGCTCGTCGCCCATCCCCACCTGCCGCGTGCTCGGTGTCGATCGCGACCCTGACGCGGTGGCGGCGGCGAAGGACCGTCTCGCACGCTTCGGTGCGCGGGCCGTGGTGCGCCAGGCCCGTTTCGACCACCTCGACGACGTCGCCGGCGAGATGGGTATGGGTCCCGGCTCGGCGAGCGGTGTCCTGTTCGACCTGGGCGTGAGCTCCGCCCAGCTCGACCGGCCCGAGCGGGGGTTCTCGTACCGCGCCGACGCGCCGCTCGACATGCGGATGGACCCGGCCGGCGGCCCGACGGCCGCGGACCTGGCCAACACCATGCCGGAGGCGGAGCTGGCACGGCTGTTCGCCGCCCACGGCGAGGGACGGTTCGCGTCGCGTATCGCACGGGCCGTCGTCGCAGCGCGTCCGGTGACGACGACCGGCACCCTCGCCGATGTGGTGCGCTCGGCGCTGCCCGCAGCCGTGCGCCGCCAGGGTGGTCATCCGGCGCGCCGGGTCTTCCAGGCCCTGCGGGTCGCGGTGAACGAAGAGCTCGAAGTCCTCGCCGATGCGCTTCCGCGCTCGATCGACCTGCTCGCAGCGAGCGGCCGCTGTGTGGTCATCTCGTACCACTCCGGCGAGGACCGGATCGTGAAAGCCGCCTTCAGGCGCGCCGAGACCGGCGGATGCACGTGCCCCCCCGGACTTCCCTGCACCTGCGGTGCGGTGTCATCGGGCCGGCTCGTGTTCAGGGGGACGCGCCGGCCGACACCGTCGGAGGTGTCGCGCAACCGCCGGGCCGAGAGCGCCCTGCTCCGTGCGTTCGAGCGAGGGGTGGCCTGATGGCGCAGGCCACCGCACCCGAGCGCGTCAGAGCCGTCGCCTCGCCGGCCCGCGTCCCCGTCGGGTCCCCACCGGCGCGGCGCGGCGTCGAGGCTCCCGGTCGGCGCGGGCCTCGCTGGTCACTGCACCGGACGGCGGCGGTGTGCGGGGCCATCGTCGTGGCCAGCCTGCTCATGGTTGTCGCCGCCAGCGCGTACCTGACCCAGGGGCAGGTCCGACTGACCCGCATGCAGCAGCAGCTGACCTCCGCACTCGGCCAGCACAGCGACCTCGAGGCACGAGTGGCTCAGCTGTCCGACCCGTCCGCCGTGGTCTCCCGGGCGCAGCTCCACGGGCTCAGCGCGCCGACCAAGGAGACCGACCTTCCTCCAGTCACCACGCCGAAGACGTCGACGACGTCGACGACCCCGCCGGCCGGGACCGCGCCGGTCGGGTCGACCGGCGGCCGGTGATCCGGACTCCGAAGGGCCAACGACCGGGCGCCCCCCGCCCGCGTCGCACGCGGTCCGGCACGGGGCGTGCGCCGGGCACGAATTCGGGTGCGAAGTCGGGTACGACGCGAGCCGGCGGCACACGCTCGTCCGCGACCCGAGCCACAGCCACGCGACGACCCGTGGCCGCAGTCACGCGGACCCGATCGTTGGGCCGCACGCGGTCACCCGCCGCCGAACGGTCGCCTGCTGCCAAACGGTGGCCGGCGGGGACGTCTCCGCCCACCGGCAGGCGACCGGGGCTCGCTGAGAGGACGCTCACCGGCCGGCGGTCGCTCTTCGGCAGGCGGGGAGTCCTCGCCGGGCGGTCGGTCTTCGGGAGGCGTCGGGTCTTCGGGAGGCGTCGGGTCTTCGGGAGGCGTCCGGGCCCGGACCAGCGACCCGTGGTCGGCGCTCGCCAGGCACCAGCGTCGACGGCACCACCTCGCCGGGTCGCGGCGCCCCGGCGCGGTTACGAGCGACGGATCGCACCCTCCCCACCGCGCCGGCCCCGCAAGGCGGTCTCGGTCACGGGGGGAGCACCCCGGCGTCGAATCGGCGTGATGCGGGTGGTCGTGGTCCTGGTGTTCGCCTCGCTGGCGTTGCGCATCGTCGGGGTGCAGGTGTTCGCGAGTGGGCGCTACTCGGCGATGGGAGCCAAGGAGGTCGATACCAAGGTCGTGGACCCGGCGGTGCGCGGCGGCATCTACGACCGCAACGGCACGCCCCTGGCGTTGTCGGTCCCACGCTCGACCATCGTGGGCGATCCATTCCTGATCCGGCATCCCGCTCTCGTCGCGGCTGCGCTGTCCAAGGTGCTGCACGTCCCGGAACGGACGCTCGACGCGGAGCTGTCGGAGGACTCGGGATATGTACCGCTCGCCGAGAAGGTCGGTGACACCGAGGCCGACAAGGTGAACGCGCTGGCGCTCCCGGGCATCAACGTGCTCCCGACCACCGAACGCGTCGACCCGGCGGGATCTCTCGCTGCTCCGCTCATCGGTTCGGTGGGCGCCGCCAACGCGGGCCAGTCGGGCCTCGAGTACAAGTACAACGCACTCCTGGGTGGGCGCAGTGGCGTCGTCGAGGAGCAGCAATCGCCCGACGGTGTGCCGTTGCCGGGCAAGACGACCCCGATCTCGCCGGCGGTGCCCGGCAGGGGTGTGGAGCTCACCATCGACGAGCCGCTGCAGTACGTGACCGAGCAGTCCCTGGGTGCCGAGATCCTGGCGTCGCACGCCAAAAGCGGCATCGCCATCGTCATGAACAGCCGAACCGGCGACATCCTCTCCATGGCGAACCTCGTCGCCAAGACGGTGCAGCCCCCGGCACCGAAACCGGCCGCGAGCCCGGCGGCCCCGCCCGCCCCGGCGGGCTCGACGCCGTCTTCCACCACGACCACCACCGCGCCCCCCCTGCCCCCGCCGATCACCACCGTGGTGCAGGCTCCCCAGAACCTCGCCCTCACCCGGGTGTACGAGCCGGGATCGGTGTTCAAGCTGGTGACGTTCTCGGCCGCGCTCCAAGACGGGATCATCTCCCCCGACGAGGTGTTCACGGTCCCCAACACCCTCACCATCGACGGATGGGTGTTCCACGACGCCGAGAGCCATCCGACCGAGCGGCTCACCGCCACCCAGATCCTCGCCCAGTCGTCGAACATCGGCACCATCGAGATCGCCCAGCAGCTCGGCGAGGGCCGCCTGGCGGCACAGATCGCCACCCTCGGGTTCGGGAGCCCCACCGGTCTCGGCTTCCCGGCCGAGTCGTCGGGGTTGGTCAAGAGCGACCCGGCCTCGTGGCGGGTCTCGGACATCGGTTCCACCCCGATCGGCCAGGACGACGCCGTCACCGCCCAGCAGGTGCTCGACATGGTGAACACCGTGGCCACAGGAGGGGTGTTCGTCCCGCCCCGGCTCGTCCAGGCGACGGTGGCCACCGACGGGTCGATCACCAAGACGCGGGCCGGGGCGACCCACCGGGCGCTCTCCCAGGAGGTCTCCGCGCAGCTCACCACGATGATGGAGCAGGTCGTCCAGGACGGCACGGCGGTGACCGCCGGCGTTCCCGGGTACACGGTGGCGGGGAAGACCGGGACCGCCCAGATCCCCGATCCCGTGCACGGCGGCTACATCCCCGGTGCCTACATGGCCACCTTCGCCGGCTTCGCCCCCGCAGAAGATCCTGAGCTCTCGGCCATCGTGGTGCTCGAGCGGCCCTCGCCGATCTACGGCGGCATCGTGGCCGCCCCGGTGTTCTCCCAGATCATGCGCTACGCGCTGCACCGCTACGGCATCCCGACGTCCCCGGGCGGCGGCTCGACCGGAGGGAGCCCCCTGGTCGTGCCGTTTCCCCAGGTCTCGCCTCCGACGACCGCCGCGGCCGCCACCCCGAGCACCACCACCCCCCCGAGCCCCACCACCACGACGACTACGATCGTCGCTTCCCCCGGGAACACCACACAAGGGCTGTGACCGCCCCGGCGGATCCACCACTGTGCGCATGGACCGGTTGCTCGAGGAGGTCGAAGTCATCGAGGGACGTGGGGACCCCGCCAGGACCGAGGTCACCTCCATCGAGTTCGACAGCCGACGTGTCAGACCCGGGGCCTTGTTCTGCTGTCTTCCGGGACGCCACGGGGATGGTCACGACCACGCCGCGCAAGCCGTGGCCCGGGGGGCCGTGGCCCTCCTCGTCGAGCGTCGCCTGGCCCTGGACGTGACCCAGACCGTGGTGGCTCCCGGCGCCGCCCGTCCGGCCATGGCCCGAGTGGCGTGCGCGTTCTTCGGGCAGCCAGCCCGGTCACTGCTCACGGTGGGGGTCACCGGGACCAACGGCAAGACGACGGTCACCCACCTGTTGGCCTCGATCTTCGAGGCCCACCGGTGGCCGACCACCGTCATCGGCACCCTCGACGGCGCCCGGACGACGCCGGAGGCACCGGTATTGCAGCGCCTGCTGGCCGAGGCACGCGACCGCGCCCGTCGCGCCGTGGCGATGGAGGTGTCGTCACATGCGCTCGCGCAGTCGCGGGTGGACGGGATCCGCTTCGACGCCGCCGTCTTCACCAATCTGTCCCAGGACCACCTCGACTACCACGGGACCCTCGAGGACTACTTCGCGGCCAAGGCGTCGCTGTTCACCCCGGAACGCACGTCCCTGGCCGTCGTCAACGCGGACGATCCCCGGGGGCGCCGGCTCGTCGACTCGGCACGCGTCCCCACGGTGGCGTTCACGATGGCGGACGTGAGCGGTATCGAGAGCACTTCGCAGCGCACCTCCTTCACCTGGCGGGGGCGCCGTGTGGAGCTGGCTCTGGCCGGTTCGTTCCACGTGGCCAACGCCCTGGCCGCCGCGACCACGGCGGCTGCGCTCGGGGTGCCCGACGACGTGGTGCAGGTGGGCCTCAATCGTGCCGAGCCGGTGCCCGGGCGCTTCGAGGTGCTCGAGACCGGGGCGCCGTTCACCGTCGTGGTCGACTACGCCCACACCCCCGACGGGCTCCAGGTCCTGCTCGACAGCGCCCGGGCGCTGGCCGCCGGGCACAGGGTGTTGTGCGTCTTCGGATGCGGGGGAGACCGTGACCGCGACAAGCGCCCCGTCATGGGTGCCGTCGCGGCGCGCGGCGCGGACGTGGCGGTCGTCACATCGGACAACGCACGCCACGAGGACCCCGATGCCATCATCGCCGACGTCGTGAGGGGCGTCCCCCCGGGTTCCACGGTCATCGTCCGGCGCGACCGCGCCGAGGCCATCGAGCTGGTCGTCGCCATGGCCGGCCCCGGCGACGTGGTGGTGGTGGCGGGCAAGGGCCACGAGACCGAGATCGAGATCGGGGCCGAGCGGCTTCCCTTCGACGACCGCCGGGTGGCGGCGGACGCCGTGTCCCGGCGCGCGGGGAAGGCGGGAGCAGGCTCAGGTGACGGCCGGTGATCAGCCTCATGACCTCGGGCGGCATCGCCCTGTGGGTCGCCGCCTTGGGGACGCCGTTGCTCATCCGGTGGCTGGCGCGCAAGCGGATCGGACAGCAGATCCGCGAGGACGGGCCCTTCATGCACCTGGCCAAGGCGGGGACGCCCACGATGGGGGGCGTGGCCTTGGTGGCTGCCGCCGTCGTGGGGTACCTGATGGGCCACGCCGGCACCCACGTCGCCTTCAGCCGTCCCGGGGTGCTGGTGGCCCTGGTGACGCTGTGCGCGGCGGGCGTGGGATTCCTCGACGACTGGATCAAGGTCCGCCACCGCCGCAGCCTGGGGCTCAACAAGCGGGCGAAGCTCGCCGCCCAGGTGGTGATCGGCGTCGGGTTCGCCCTTCTCGCCGAGCACTGGGCGGGGGTGAACACCCATCTGTCGTTCACCCGCTGGGACTCCTTCGGCGTGGACCTCGGGCAGGTGGGGTGGATCGTGTGGGCGGTGGTGATCATCGTGGGAACCGCCAACGCCGTGAACCTCACCGACGGGCTCGACGGGCTCGCCTCGGGATCCGCCACCTTCTGCTTCGCGTGTCTGGCCGTGATCGGGTACTGGCAGTTCCGCCACTACTCGATCTACCACGTGGCGTCGGCACTGGACCTAGCTCTGGCCTCGGTCGCGCTGGCGGGTGCGTGCCTGGGGTTCTTGTGGTGGAACGCGGCGCCGGCGCGCATCTTCATGGGCGACACCGGGTCGCTCGCCATCGGCTCGGGCCTGGCCGCGCTGTGTCTGCAGATGAATCTCCAGGTGCTCCTGCCCGTCATCGGGGGCCTGTTCGTGCTCGAGACGCTTTCGGTGGTGTTCCAGGTCGTGAGCTTTCGCGTCTTCGGTCGACGCGTGTTCCGCATGGCGCCGATCCACCACCACTTCGAGCTGGTCGGGTGGCCCGAGACGACGGTGATCGTGCGTTTCTGGATCCTCGGTGGCCTGTTCGCCGCGCTCGGGCTCGGCGTCTTCTACGCCGATTTCCTGTCGGTCACGGGACTGCACTGAGCAGCTCGTGTCCTCCCACCGCATCCTCGTCTACGGGCTCGGCGTGAGCGGCCGCGCCACCGCGGCGACGCTGCTCTCGGAGGGCAACGAGGTGGTGGCTGCCGACGACGACGCCGGGGACGGGCCGCGTCGCAGTGCGGCGGGACTGGGCATCGACCTCGTGACGTCCCCCGACCGCGACGAGCTCAGGGCGCTGGCGCGCGCCGTCGACGAGATCGTCGTGACCCCGGGGGTTCCCGCCGGTCACCGCGTGTTCTCGCTGGACGCGGCGGTTCCCGTGGTCGGCGAGGTCGAGCTGGCGTGGCGCCGGGCGCGCGTCCCGATCGTCGCCGTCACGGGCACCAACGGCAAGACGACGGTCACCACGTTGGTGCAAGCCATGCTCGAGGCGTCGGGGACGACGGCGGTCGCCGCCGGCAACATCGGCCTGCCGCTGCTCGACGCCGTGGCCGGCGACGCCGAGGTGGTGGTGGCCGAGGTGTCGTCATTCCAGCTGGCGCTCACGACCTCCTTCCACCCGGTGGTGGGGGCATGGATCAACTTCTCAGCGGACCACCTGGACTGGCACGCCTCGGTCGACGACTACCGCGACGCCAAGACCAGGCTGTGGGCCAACACCGGCCCGGGGGACGTGGCGGTGGCGAACCTCGAGGACCCCGTGGTCATGGCGGCCTCGGCGCTGCCCCGGGCCCGTGGCGCCCAGGTGCGCACCTTCGGCCTGCACGGGGGGGACTACACCGTGCGCGCCGGGGAGCTCGTGGGCCCGGACGGGGCCCCGGTGGTCGAGGTGGAGCAGCTGGCCCGGAGGATGCCGCACGACCTGGCCGACGCATTGTGCGCCACGTCGACCGCCATGGCGGCGGGGGCCAGCCCCCGCGGATGCCGGCAGGCGCTGGTGGCGTTCCGTGGGCTCCCCCATCGCGTGGAGCTGATCGGCGAGGCTTACGGGGTGCGGTTCTATGACGACTCCAAGGCGACCACCCCGGGTGCCGTGCTTGCCGCTCTCGAGGGATGTGCCCCCGCCGTGCTGATCGCCGGCGGGCGCAACAAGGGCCTCGACCTCTCCGTCCTGGCCGCTGCGGCTCCCCACCTCCGCGCCGTGGTCGCCATCGGCGAGGCGGCCGACGAGGTCGCGGCGGCGTTCGCCGGGGTCACGCCGGTCTCGCGGGCGCCATCCATGGCAGACGCCGTCGACGCGGCGCGCTCGGTGGCCGGCCCGGGTGACTCGGTGGTGCTCTCGCCGGCGTGCGCGTCGTTCGACTGGTACCGGTCCTACGCGGAGCGGGGCGACGACTTCGCCCGGTGCGTGCGCGCCGTGCCGGGCTTCACCGCCCCCGCCCCGGGAGCGTCCCGGTGACCCCCGGCGCCACGTCCTCCCCCTCGCCCCGCCCCGGTCGGGACGGCCGACCACCGGCTCCCTCCCCGCTCCTGCGGCTGGTGGAGGGAGAGAGCGCCGCTCCCCAGGGCCCGGCACCGGCCGCCGGCCGTCGCGACGCGATCTCGACGCGCACCGCCCTCCTCGGCGTGGTGATCGCCCTGTGTGCCATCGGGTTGGTGATGGTCCTCTCCGCGTCGGCCTACACGTCGCTGCAGTACTACGGCTCGGTCTGGTACATCTTCGAGCGCCAGGTCCTGTGGATGGGACTGGGCGTCATCGCCTTCGTCGTCACGCTGCGCATGCGCTATGACCGGTGGCGCCGCCTGCGGGTGGTCCTGCCCCTTCTGACGCTGGGCCTGCTCGTGGCGGTGCTCGTGCCCGGGATCGGCGTGGTGGCGGGCGGATCGAGCCGGTGGATCGGCGTCGGGTTCCTACGCATCCAGCCCTCGGAGCTCATGAAGCTGGCGATGGCCGTCTTCGCCGCCGACCTCCTCGCCCGGCGCGCCGACCGTCTGGAGAAGCCGATCGCGGCCGTGGTCCCGTTGCTGGGCCTGCTCACCGTGTCGGGCCTGCTCGTGCTGAAGCAGCCCGACATGGGAACCGCCATGGTGCTGGCCTTCATCACCTTCGCATCGCTCTACGCCGGGGGGGTCCCCCTCCGTCCCGTGCTCAAAGCGCTCGGGGTGACGTCCGCGGTGGGCCTGGTGGTAGGGCTCGCCGAGCCGTATCGCCGGGCGCGGCTGCTCTCGTTCCTCGACCCCTTCGCCCACGCCAAGGGGTCGGGGTACCAGGTGGTCCAGTCCCTGGTGGGACTGGGCTCGGGCCATCTCTACGGGCTCGGCCTGGGCGGCGGACGGGAGAAATGGGGGCTGCTGCCCAACGCCCACACCGACTTCATCTTCTCGGTGATCGGCGAGGAGGGGGGACTGATCGGGACGCTGATCGTCCTCGGCCTCTTCGGCGTCCTGGCCTGGTACGGGCTTCGGGCCGCCGACCGGGCACCGGACCGTTTCGGCTCGCTGCTGGCGGTGGCCGCCACGTGCTGGATCACCAGCCAGGCGGTCATCAACATCGGGGCGGTCATCGGCGTCCTGCCCGTCACGGGGATCCCGTTGCCGTTCATCAGCTTCGGGGGCTCTTCGCTGGTCATCACCCTGGTGGCGGCGGGGATACTCGTCAACGTGGCGTCGCACGAGAGACCCGGGGCCCCGGCGGGCGCGGTGGGACAGAATGGCTCGAGCCGGGGCGTGCCCAGGGTCGTCGACACACAGCGTCGCCGCGACCGCTGGTGAGTACCCGGCGCTACGCGCTGGTGGCGGGGGGAGGGACCGGTGGCCATCTCGTTCCCGCCCTGGCGGTGGCGCACGCCCTGGGCGAGGGCATGGGGCCCGGCGCCGTCGAGGTGGTGGGCTCACGCCGGGGTCTCGACGCCGAGCTGCTGGCGGGGGAGGGGGTGCCGGCCACGCTGCTGCCCGGTCGCGGCATCTCCCGACGTCTCGACCCGCGCTCGCTGGTGGCGAACCTGGGCGCGGTGGCGGGTCTGGTCGCCGCCTTCGTGGCGTCGCTCGTGATCGTCGCCCGCCGCCGGCCGTCGGTGGTGGTGGCGATGGGCGGGTACGCGTGCGTGCCGACCGCGCTGGCGGCGGCCGTCACGGGCGTCCCCGTCGTGCTCGTGAATGTCGACGCCGTGCCCGGCGCCGCCAACCGCCTGGTGGGACGCTTCGCCCGCTGCGCCGCGGTGGCGTTCGACGGCACCGCGCTGCCGCGGTCGGTGGTGACGGGCGCGCCGGTGCGCGCCGGGATCGTCCACAGCGCTCATCCCGACCCCGGGGCCCGCTCCTCGGCGCGCCACGCCCTCGGTCTCCCCGTGGACCGCCTCGTGGTGGGCGCCGTGGGTGGGTCGTTGGGGTCCAAGCGGCTCAACGAGGCGGTGATCGGGCTGGCCGGGCTGTGGGCGTCGCGCTCGGACGTGGCCCTGTTCCACGTCGTGGGCCGGCGCGACTCGTCGTGGGCGGCACAGGCCTCGCCCCGAGTGGCACCCGGCGCTCCCGGGGCGCCGGCCGGGCCGGGGGCCGAAGGGCTGTGGTACGTGCAGGTCCCCTACGAGACGCGGATGGCGCTCTTCTACCAGGCGGCCGACATCGTGGTCTCCCGGGCCGGCGCCAATACGGTGGCCGAGCTCGCCGTCGTCGGGGTGCCGTCGATTCTCGTGCCGCTGCCCGGAGCGCCCGGAGATCATCAGCACGCCAACGCGGCGGTCCTCGAGCGAGCCGGTGCCGCGGTGGTCGTCCCCGACTCCCAGTGCAGCCCGGAGCGTCTCGCCCGGGAGATCGACGCGCTGGTGTCGGACCCGGGCCGGCTCGGGGCCATGCGCCTGGCGGCCGGCACGGTGGGGCGCCCCGACGCCGTGTCGGCCGTGGTCGGCCTGGCCCGGGACCATGCCCGCACCCCGCACCGGGGAGCCCAGGCGGCCCATGCCCTCTGACCGGGACCCGTCCGCCCCAAGGGGCGCGGGGGCCGCGCCGGGCGTACCGGGGGCGTCGGCCGCTCGCGTCCCCCTGGACCTTTCCCGGCCCCGACGGGTGCACGTCGTGGGGGCCGGCGGCGCGGGTATGAGCGCCATCGCCTCGGTGCTCGCGGCCATGGGCCACCGCGTCACGGGCAGCGACCTCAAGAGCTCGCCCGCGCTCGAGCGATTGGCGGCGAGCGGGGTCAGGGTCTTCGTGGGCCATGACGCCGTCCACGTGGCCGACGCCGAGGTGGTGGCGCGGTCCACTGCCGTCCCCGAGGCGAATCCCGAGGTCACCGAGGCACGCCGGCGGGGCCTGGTGCTGCTCAGCCGGGCCCAGGCGCTGGCCGCGATCGCGGCGTGCCGACGGTGCGTCGCGGTGTCGGGGACCCACGGCAAGACCACGACCACCTCCATGCTGGCCCTGATCCTGATCGAGGCGGGGTTGTGCCCGAGCTTCCTCATCGGAGGCGACGTCAACGAGATCGGCACCAACGCGGTGTGGGACAGCGGCGAGTGGATCGTCATCGAGGCAGACGAGAGCGACGGCACGTTCCTGGAGCTCGACCCGGAGATCGCGGTCGTGACCAACATCGAGCCGGACCACCTCGACTACTACGGCGACTTCGACCGTCTCGTCGACGCGTTCGACCGTTTCTTGACGTCGCGGGCGGGAACGGTCGTCGGGGTCGACGACCCGGTCGCGGCGCGCCTGGGTGCCCGCCACGGCGCCGATCTGGTGGGGAGCTCTCCGCAAGCCACCTACCGCATCGAGGACCTCGAGACGGGCGACGGTGCCTCGTTCGCGCTGCGGCTCCGGGGGGAGATGCTCGGGCGCGTGGCGCTGCCGGTGACCGGTGCCAACATCGCCCGAAACGCGGCGGTGGCGGTGGCGGCGTCGCTACGGGTGGGTGCGTCGTTCGAGGCCGCCCAGCGCGCCCTGGCCCGCTTCGCGGGAGTCGCCCGCCGATTCGAGTCGCGCGGGGAGGCGAACGGGGTGCGCTTCGTGGACGACTACGCACACCTGCCCACCGAAGTGGCCGCCGTGATCGAGGCGGCACGGGACACGGCCCCCGGTCGTCTCGTCGTGGTGTTCCAACCGCACCGCTACAGCCGGATCGCGGCCCTGGGCCGGCAGTTCGCGGACTCGTTCACCGGGGCCGACGTGGTGGTGATCACCGACATCTTCCCCGCCGGCGAGGCGCCCCTGCCGGGAGTGACGGGCAGGGTCGTCGCCGACGCGGTGCGTGGCGCGCACCCGGAGCTCGACGTCACCTACGTGCCCGGGCGCGGCGAGCTCCGTTCCCATGTGGCGGGCCTGCTCGCCCCCGGGGACCTCTGCCTGACCCTCGGCGCCGGCGACCTCACCTCGCTGCCCGACGAGCTCCAGGTGGCCACGCCGTGGTGAGCCCCGCCACCGACCGGTCCGCCGGGGCGCCCGGCGCGCTGCTCGACGCCATGGCGGCGAAGCTCGGGTCGCGCGCCACGCGCCACGGTCCGCTCGGGGCTCGCACCACCTACCGCGTCGGTGGGAGCGCCGGCGTCCTCGTCGAGGCGCAGGCCGAGGACGATCTTCTGGCCGTGCACGAAGCGCTCGTGTCCGCCGGCGTCCCCGTCCCGCTGCTGGTACTGGGTGAAGGGTCGAATCTCCTCGTGGCCGACGCCGGGTTCCCGGGCATCGTCGTCCGCCTGGGGGCCGGGTTCGCGTGGGACGAGATCGTCGGGTGCGTGGTACGGGCCGGGGGGGCGCAGAAGCTTCCCGTCGTCGCCCGGCGTTCGGCCGCGGCCGGGCTGCACGGCCTGGAGTGGGGGGTGGGGATCCCGGGAACGGTGGGCGGAGCGCTCCGGATGAACGCCGGTGGCCACGGTTCGGATGTGGCGGCGGTGCTCGTCCGCTACCGCAGCTTCGACCTCGGTACCGGGGAAGGCGTCGAGGCTGGTCCGGGCCGGCTCGCCCCGGGGTACCGCACCTCGGCGCTGCAGCCCGGGGAGGTGGTGGTGTGGGCCGAGTTCTCGCTGCAGGCGGGCGAGCGCGCCCGGGCCGAGAGGACCGTGGCCGACATCGTGGCGTGGCGACGCGCCAACCAGCCCGGAGGGTCCAACGCGGGCTCGGTGTTCGTGAACCCCGTGGGCGACTCGGCCGGACGGCTGATCGAGTCGGCGGGGCTCAAGGGACTGCGGATGGGGACGGCGCAGGTGTCGGCCAAGCACGCCAACTTCATCCAGGCCGACAAGGGCGGGCTCGCCGACGACGTGTGGCGGCTCGTTGAGCACGTCCGGTCCGAGGTCGCGGCGCGTACGGGCGTGGCTCTGGTGCCCGAAGTTCGCATGGTCGGGTTCCCCGGGCCCCTGCCCACGGTGGCCGCCGGCGGGGGCGGGGCGGCTGCGGTCCCCTCGGAACCCTCAACCTCAACCTCAACTGGAGGTGAAGAGTCATGACGGGAACGCAGTACTTCGGGTCGCCAGGTGTCGGGCTGCAAGGGGGGGCTTCGGACGACGGGTCGGCGAGCCGGGATCCGGCCGGCGAGGGCCCCGCGCTCGGCCCGGACATCGGCCCGGCGACGACGGGCGACCCTGAGGGCTCCACGCCCGAGGGCGCGGCGTCGGGCACCGACTCGGACCGGGAGCCTGTGGTCCACCCCCGGTTATGGCAGCGACGGGTGGCGGTCCTGCGTGACCAGGGTCGTCGCCGGCTGCGGTGGGTCATGGGCGGCGTCGCGGTCCTGGTGGCGGCGTGCGTGGCGCTGCTGGCGCTCCACACGCCCCTGCTCGCCCTCCGTCACGCCACGGTGGTGGGTGCGCAGCACACCGGCACCGAAGCGGTGTTGCAGGCCGCCGGGCTCGTCGACCACCCGCCGCTCATCGACGTGGACCCCAAGGCCACGGCCAGGCGCGTCGAGCGGCTGCCGTGGGTTGCGCACGCCGTGGTCGTCCGCGACTGGCCCGACAGCGTGAAGATCACGGTGACCGAGCGCGTCCCGCTGGGATCCGTGGCCCGGCCCGGAGGGGGAGTGGCACTGGTCGACGCCACCGGACGCGTCCTCGCCTGGCAGGACGACGCCGCTCCCGGGCTCGTCCTGGCCGCGCCCGTGACCCCGGGTCGTCCCGGCACGGTTCTGCCGAGCGCGGCCCGCCCTGCGTTGGCCGTGGCGTCCGCGCTCCCTGCGACGTTCGCCGGACGCGTCCAGGAGGTGGCGGTCGACGCCCGGGGCATGGTCACGCTGGAGCTCGGTGGAAGGCTCAGCGCCAAGCTCGGATCGACCCAGGATCTCCAGGCCAAGCTCATCGCCGTGGCCAGCGTGCTCGCCGGCGCACATGTGTCGGGTCCGGCCATGATCGACGTGACCGTTCCCGACGAGCCGACCGTAGGGCCGCCGCCGGTGGTGTCGCGAACCGGGCCACGAGGCCGGTGACCTGGGTTTGGGCACCGCGAGTGACCATCACCCTGCTTGACCCGTTCGCCGGTGCCGCCGTATCGTGAGGGCACCTCGGCAGGCCCCGGAACGCATCCCAATGAAGCTGTGGTCGAGGGTGAGGTCACCTGGTGCTCGGAGCCTGTGCAGCCCGACACTTGGCGGGGTTCCACGATGAGGCTCGAGGTTCGGGTCGTGGCGAGGAGGGTTCATGACCGGTCCAGCGCAGAGCAGCTACTTCGCTGTCATCAAGGTGGTGGGCGTGGGCGGCGGTGGTGTCAACGCGGTGAACCGAATGATCGAGGCCGGTCTCAAAGGGGTCGAGTTCATCGCCATGAACACCGACTCCCAGGCGCTGCTCATGAGCGACGCCGATCTGAAGCTCGACATCGGCCGCCAACTCACACGGGGCCTCGGCGCGGGCAGTGACCCTGAGATCGGCCGGCAGGCGGCCGAAGAGCACCGGGGAGAGATCGAAGAAGCCCTGAAGGGCGCGGACATGGTGTTCATCACGGCCGGCAAGGGGGGCGGGACCGGGACCGGTGCCGCCCCCGTGGTGGCGGAGATCGCCCGGTCCGTGGGCGCGCTCACCATCGGAGTGGTGACGCGTCCCTTCTCCTTCGAAGGTCGCCGGCGCTCGGTGCAGGCCGAGACGGGGATCCAGAACCTCAAGGACAAGGTCGACGCCATCATCATCATCCCCAACGACCGCCTCCTCACCGTGTCGACGGAGAAGACCTCGATGGTCAGCGCCTTCAAGATGGCCGACGAGGTGTTGCTGCAGGGAGTGCAGGGCATCACGGACCTGATCACCGTGCCGGGTCAGATCAACACCGACTTCGCCGATGTCCGCATGGTGCTCGCCGACGCCGGGACCGCCATCATGGGGATCGGCCAGGCATCGGGCGAGGGCCGCGCCGTCAACGCCGCTCGTGCCGCCATCACGAGCCCCTTGCTCGAGGCGTCCATCGAAGGGGCCCGCGGCATCCTCGTCGATATCGCCGGCGGTCCCGACCTCGGGCTGTTCGAGGTCAACGAGGCCATGGAGATCATCCACGGGGTGGCCCACCCCGACGCCAACATCATCTTCGGCAATGTCATCGACGAGGCCATGACCGACGCCGTGCGGGTGACGGTGATCGCGGCGGGCTTCGAGCGCTGGGAGGAGGGCCGTGTCGGCGAGCCGCGGCCCGAGGACCGCAGCCAGGTGCTCGGCTTCGAGAACGTGCACGAGGACATCTTCGCCACGCCCGACGAGGACGACCTCGATCTCGGTGACGACGAGTTCGACGTCCCGTCCTTCCTCCGCTAGCGCGCTCGGCTCGCCGCTCGCGGGCACGCCTGTCCGCGCCCTGTGGACGGGCGCCGGCGACGGCGACATGCGCGTGATCGGGGAGGGGCCCCCTCCTGCGCCGGTGCCCGAAGGCCTGGTGGTGCGCCGTCCGAGACAGGTCCACGCCGCGGGCGTCGTGGTGGTCGACGACCCCGTCAACCGGGCCCTGCGATGGGAGGCGGGGCGCGACGATCCGCTTCCGGAGGCGGACGCGCTGGTGGCGTCGGGGGGAGGGTTCGCCCTGGCGGTCTTGACCGCGGATTGTGCGGCCGTGGCCCTGGGCTCGCCCGAGGGCGTGCACGGGGCTGTCCACGTGGGGTGGCGGGGCCTCGTGGCGGGGATCGTCCCCCGTGCGGTCGACGCCATGCGGGCCAACGGTGCCACCGCGGTGGTGGGCGCGCTGGGCCCGTGCATCGGCTCGTGCTGCTACGAGTTCTCCACCGACGACCTCGACGCGCTGGGCGCGTCGTGCGGGGCCGAAGTGATCGGCACCACCACCTGGGGGCACCCTTCGCTCGACCTGCCGGCTGCGGTGCGTGGTGAATTGTCACGCTCCGGGGTGTCGACGCTCGCCACCGCGGACGTGTGCACCATGTGCACACCGGGATACTTCTCACACCGTGGCCGAGGCGACGAGGCCCGCCAGGCCTTGTTCGTGTGGCGTCTCCCGTAGCGCGCCCGCCCGGGCCTGCGTCGGCAGCGCGGGTCCTTGCGCCTCCGCCGCCCGCCGAAATCGTCGCGGCACACGTGGTCGCGCTGCGCCGTCGGATCGAGGACGCCGGAAGAGACCCCGCCGGCGTGCGCATCGTCGCCGTGACCAAGGGCTTCACGGCGGGTGCGGTGCTCGCGGCACGGGGTGCAGGGCTCTACGACATCGGGGAGAACTACGCCGGCGAATTCCTGGCCAAGGTGGCAGTGCTGTCGGAGCCGGACGCGGCGCCGACGGGCTCCGGTGTGTTGCGGTCGGAGTCGGGCGCCTCGTCGTCGCAGTCGGAGTCGGAGTCGTCGCAGTCGGAGTCGGAGTCGTCGCAGTCGGAGTCGGAGTCGTCGCAGTCGGAGTCGGAGTCGGATGACGGTGCGCCCGAGACGCGTTGGCACTACCTCGGTGCCGTGCAGCGCCGTCGGGTGCGCATGCTCGCTCCGGTCGTGTCGTGCTGGCAGACACTGTCTCGCGTGTCGGAGGGGGAGACGATCGCCCGGCACGCGCCCGGTGCGGCGGTGCTCGTGGAGGTGGAGACGACCGCGATCCCGGGGCGCAACGGCTGTCGCCCGTCGGAGGTCGCCGCGCTCGTGGCGTCGTTCGCGGCGCAGGGCTCGTGGTGCGCGGTCTCATGACCGTCGGGCCTCCGGGGCCCCCCGAAGGGTCCCGCCCGGCATTCCGCCTCACGGCGCAGCTGGCCCACGACCTCGGACTTCCCGAGTTGTCGATGGGCATGACCGACGATCTCGAGGTGGCCTTGTCCGAGGGCAGCACCATGGTGCGAGTGGGGCGCGCGTTGTTCGGGGAACGGCCCCCGCCGCCGCCGTGAGGGAGCCCTCCACCGTCGACCTGCGCCATCCCCCTGGGCCTGGTCGGAGGCACTACGCTGTCGAACGGGAGGCGGCGATGGCGTCTGGATTCTTCAAGAGGGCCATGGTGTATCTGGGCCTGGTCGACGACGAGTACGACGACTACGACGACTACGAGCCGCGCCCGGCCGTCGGGCAACGCCTCGGTCAGCGTGTCACGCTCGCGGGCGAGGAGGAGGACGAGCCGACTTCGTCTGTGGCCACGAGCACCATCCGCCCGCTCCCACGCGAGGACTTCCCCACGGTGACGCCGACGGTCACCCCCCGCAGTGTCGTGCGTCCGATCGCCGCCGAGCCCGGGGCGCGCGTGCACGTGGTGGCGCCCATGCAGTTCGGCGATGCCCGGCAGATCGCCGACCGGCTCATGGCCAACCAACCCGTGATCGTGAACCTCCAGGTCGCAGATCGCGAGCTCATGAGGCGGATGATCGACTTCTGCAGCGGTGTCGCCTACGCGCTGAGCGGCAAGATGGAGCGAGTGGCGGACAAGGTGTTCCTGGTGACCCCCTCGAACGTCAAGGTGTCCGCCGAGGAGCGCCAGCGCCTCCAGGAGAACGGGCTTCTTCGACCCTGAGTGCCACCACCCTGAGTGCTGACACCTCGACTCCAAGCTGACCCCGTAACCTCTTAGTCGTGATCCGCACCGTCGTCCTTTATGCCCTGTGGATCTACCTCTGGGGCATCCTGTTCCCCCGTGCCCTTTTGAGCTGGTTTCCGGCTTCGCCGGGCTCCACGTTGGCCAGCATCAACTCGGTGCTGTACCGGCTGACCGAGCCGGTGCTCGGTCCCGTGCGCCGGCTCCTGCCCCCCGTACGGGCGGGCGGCTTCGGGATCGACTTGTCGTTCATCATCGTGTTCTTCGGAATCCAGTTGATCGTGATCCCCATCGTCTCCAACGTCCTGTAGGCGCCTCGTCCGGGCCACGCCGGGCCCGACCCCGTGGCCCTTCGTGCCCGTCCCCTCGTGGCGCTGCGCTGCGGGGCCCGACGGCCACCCCGGTGACCCACTACCGCCTTGCTGGCCGCTTGGCTAGGATTCTCCCGCATGGACAGTGGAAAGCCGACCGGCCAGGGCTCGAGTCTCGACAGCCTTCGCACCGTCGAATTTCGTCAGACCCTTCGCGGGTACCACATCGACGACGTGGACGAGTACCTCGAGCGCGTGGCGGTAGATGCCGAGGCGCTTCAGGAGCAGGTGCGCCAAGCCGGAGAACGACTCAAGCAGGCGGCCGAGCGAATCGCCCAACTCGAGGGCATGTTGCAGGAGGCGCAGCTCCAGCCCCAGTCGTCGGGCACGCAGGTGAGCGACGACACCTTGCAGCGCACGCTGCTGCTCGCCCAGAAGTTCGTGGACCAGACGCACGCCGAGGCCGAGGCGCAGGCAGCGCGTGGTCGTCGCGGACGCCGAGGAGCGGGCTCGCAGAGTGCTCGGTGAGGCCGAGCAGCGCGCCAAGTCGGTCACCGAGGACACCGAGCGGCACTTGCGCGAGGAGATCACGCGTCTGGAGACGATCCGGACACAGCTCGCCGGAGACGTGGAGACGATCGCTCGCCACATGGAGAACGAGCGCAACCGGCTACGGGGCGCGCTGAGCGACATGTTGAATTGGGTCGACGAGCATGTGCAGCCTGCAGGGTCGATCCTGGCGCAGCGACCGGCCCCGCGCCCCACGGCCCGTCCCGCTGACGACGCGCCCGCCACCGTGAGCGCACCGCGTCCGGGCGAGGAGATCCCCACCATCGCCGCACCCGACCCCGTCGGCGGGAAGGCGGGCCACGAGCCTTCGGCGATGACTGCGGTCCCCGTGCAGGGCAACGCTGTCACCGGGGGAGCACGTGCCGTCGAGGCCGACGGTCCGACGGCAGATCCCGACCTCCAAGGCGTCATGCCCATGGGGGACAACGGGCAGTCGCAGGCCATCGGCCCCCGCTGAGTCGACCTGACAGGCGCCTAAGGGCACGGCGTCTTGGTGACGCCTAAGGGCACGGCGTCTTGGTGACGCCGATGGACAGCTCGTCTCCCACCGTGACCCGCACCTCGGCGGCCAACGTCTGCTCGCGCAGGTACTGCTCGTGGTCGCGTAGGACGGCGGCGGTCTCGGCCGGGGCGACGATCTCCAGGATGATGCAGTCCGCGACGTGGAGTCCTGCAGCACGCCGTTCGGTCTGGACCAGTCGGACGACGTCGCGGGCCAGGCCCTCGGACTCGAGGACGTCGTCGACGGTGGTGTCGAGGGTCACGACCCCCACATCGTCGGGAAGCGTGCGGCCCTCGACGATGTTGCGCGGCCTGAGCACGAGCTCGTACTCGCCCGGCTCGAGGCGCACTCCACCGGCGAAGACGCCGTCGTCGCGGCGTTGCCAGTCGCCGGCGCGCACCGCGGCGGTCACCCGTTGGGTGTCGCGACCCAGACGCGGGCCGAGCACGGCGTGGACGAGAGTGAGGACCTCGTCGGCCACGTCGCCCACCTCGTCGGTGAGCACCACCTCTTTGACGTTGACCTCGTCCTCGATGAGGTCGACGAAGGGACGCAGCCGTTCCGGACGCGCCGTGGCGACCGTCAGCCGCCGCAACGGCAGGCGGGCGCGCCGGCCGTTGGCCTTGCGCACCGCGTGCGCGGCCGAGCACACGTCGCGCACGATGTCCATGGCCTCGACCAGCTCGCCATCGGCGGGGAGCTCCCCGGGTGCGGGCCACGGTGCCAGGTGGACGCTGCGCTCGCCGGCAAGCCCGCGGTACACGGTCTCGGTCAGCATCGGGAGCAGAGGGGCCGAGACCTTGCACAGCGTCACGAGGACGGTGGACAAGGTGTCGTACGCGTCGGCCTTGTCGGACTCGACCTCGTCCGAGCCATCGCGCGCTCGCCAGAACCGGTCCCGGCTGCGCCGGATGTACCAGTTGTTGAGGGCGTCGAGGAAGCGGGTGATGGCCGAGCACGCCGCGAAGAGGTCGTAGCCGTCCATGGAAACGGTGACGTCGTCGACCAGCGATGCCGCCTTGGCCAGGATGTAGCGGTCGAGGACGCCGGTCGCGTCGGTCCGGGCTCGTCCGCGGATGCCGTCCACGTTGGCGTAGAGCGACAGGAAGTACCAGGCGTTCCAGATCGGGTTCAGGACCTGGCGCCGCACCTCTTCGATCCCCTTGGCGTGGACCACGAGGTCCTGGCCGCGCAGGATCGGCGACGACAGGAGGAACCAGCGCATGGCGTCGGCTCCCCACACGTCGAAGACCATGTCGGGCTCGGGGTAGTTGCCCAGGCGTTTCGACATCTTGCGGCCGTCGTCGCCGAGCACGATGCCGTGGGCCACGCAGTGACGGAACGGCGGCCGGTCGAAGAGCGCGGTGGCGAGCACGTGCAGTGTGTAGAACCATCCCCGGGTCTGGCTCACGTACTCCACGATGAAGTCGGCGGGGAAGTGCGTCTCGAACCAAACGGAGCGCTCGAAGGGGTAATGGACCTGGGCGAAGGGCATCGAGCCCGACTCGAACCAGCAGTCGAGCACGTCGGTCACACGCCGCATGGTCGAGCGCCCGGTCGGGTCGTCGGGATTGGGCCGGACGAGCGCGTCGATGGCGGGACGGTGCAGGTCCGTGAGCCGGACGCCGAAGTCGCGCTCGAGCTCTTCGACGCTCCCGTAGACGTCGATGCGCGGGTGACCCGGGTCGTCACTCTTCCACACCGGGATCGGCGATCCCCAGAACCGGTTCCGGCTGATCGACCAGTCGCGCGCCCCTTCGAGCCACTTGCCGAACGCGCCGTCCCGGATGTGAGAGGGGACCCATTCGATCTGCTGGTTGAGCTCGAGCATGCGGTCCTTGATGGCGGTGACCTGGACGAACCATGAGCGCACCGCCTTGTAGATGAGCGGCGTGTCGGTGCGCCAGCAGTGTGGGTAGCTGTGGGTGTACGGCTTGGCCTCCACCAAAGCGCCCGCCGCCTTCAGGTCGGTGATGATCGTGTCGTTGGCGTCGAACACGAGTTGGCCGGCATAGGGCGGGACTTCGGCGGTGAAGCGGCCGCGGTCGTCGACGGGGCACACCACCGCGATGCCGGCCGCGTTGCAGAGATCGAAGTCCTCCTCTCCGAAGCCGGGGGCCATGTGGACGACACCGGTGCCTTCGTCGGTGGCGACGAAGTCGCCACCGAGCACCCGGAATGCGCCGGGCCAATCGGCGAAGAACGGGAACAGCGGACGATAGCTACGACCGACCAGGGCCGAACCCGGGAACCGGGCCAGCGGCTCGGCGTCCCCGAAGAGCTCCGGATACGCCCCGGCGCGCTCAGCTGCGATCACGGTGCGTGCGCCGAGGAGCTCGTAGACCGCGTACTCGACGTCGGGGCCCACGGCCAACGCCAGGTTGGACGGCAACGTCCACGGGGTCGTCGTCCACGCCAGGAGCCGGAGCGGGCCCGAGGCACCGGCTGGGCTTCGCCCGCTGTCGTCGGCGTCGAGCTCGAAGACGACGGTGACGGCGGGGTCCTGGCGCGGTCGGTAGGCATCGTCCTGGCGGGTCTCGAAATTCGAGAGCGGCGTCTCGCACTCCCAGCAGTAGGGGAGGACCCGGTCCCCCTCATAGAGCAGACCCTTCTCCCAGAGGGTCTTGAATGCCCACATCACGCTCTCCATGTAGGAGAGGTCCATGGTCTTGTAGTCGTTGGCGAAGTCGACCCACCGCGCCTGGCGGGTCACGTACCGCTCCCAGGCGTCGGTCGTCCGCTGGACGAGGGTCCGGCAGTACTCGTTGAACCGGTCGATGCCGTACTCGACGATGCCGGCACGGCCCGACACCTCGAGTTCCTTCTCCGCCTCCATCTCGGCGGGAAGTCCGTGACAGTCCCATCCGAATCGCCGCTCGACCCGCCTGCCGCGCATCGTCTGGTAGCGGGGCACGGCGTCCTTGACGAACCCGGTCAGAAGGTGCCCGTAGTGGGGGAGCCCGTTGGCGAAGGGCGGCCCGTCGTAGAAGACGTACTCGTTGGGGCCGCCCGACCGGGACTCCACCGACGCCGCGAAGGTGCCGTCCTTGGCCCAGTACTCGAGGACCTGCTCCTCGAGGCGGGGGTAGTCAGCTTGCGGGTCGACTTCCGGGTACGGCGCCTGGCCGCCAGGCGGGTTGGGCATCTCCACAGCGTATTGGAGGAGCCACCCTCCCCCGAGGAGCGCTCGACCGGAATACCCCGGGTGCACATGGTGTTGCCGCCCAGACCGGGCGACGCTATGGTCGCCCACCTTCGTCGAGCAGACAGAAGCCAAAGATGACCGACATCGCGATCACCGCTCGGCGGCCGGAGGGAATCTGCTGATGGCCGCGGTCAAGAAGTCGCCACCGCCGAAGAAGAAGGGCTCCGGCCCCAAGAAGACCGTCTCGGCCAAGAAGGCCGCGCCCGCCAAGAAGAAGGCGGCTCCGGCCAAGAAGAAGGTGGTGGCGCTCAAGAAGAAGGCCGCGCCCGCCAAGAAGACCCCTACGGCCAAGAAGGCCGCGCCCGCCAAGAAGAAGGCGGCTCCGGTCAAGAAGGTGGCGGCTCCGGTCAAGAAGGTGGCGGCTCCGGTCAAGAAGGTGGCGGCTCCGGTCAAGAAGGTGGCCGCAGTGAAGAAGGTGGCCGCAGTGAAGAAGGTGGTGGCGGACGCCTCTGTCAGCACGGCTCCCGCCGCCGTGGCGCGGGGGAAGGCGGTCCCGGCCGCCAAGGCGGCCCCTCCCAAGCCACCCCCCAAACCCACCCGGGGTCCCTACGCCTCGGAGCCGAAGTTCCTCGAGGAGCAGCGCAAATTGCTTCTCGAGGAGCGTGAGGTCTACCAGAACCAAGCGGCCGACCTCCGCGCCGAGGCGGAGTCCCTGGCCCTCGAGCGCGAGCCGGGGGACGTGCAATTCGACGAGGAGTCCGGCGAGGGCGGGACCGTGGCCGTGGACCGCGAGCGTGACCTGACGTTGTCGGCCCAAGCTCTGGCCACCATCGAGGAGATCGACATGGCCCTGCAAGCCATCGAGACCAAGATGTACGGCGCGTGTGAGAGCTGCGGGCAACCGATCCCCAAGGCGAGGCTGCGGGCGCTGCCCTATGCCCGGCTGTGCGTGTCGTGCAAGAGCGGAGGACTGCACCGACGCTGAACGACGGGGAGCCCCCGAGGCGCGACGCCGTCCGGCGCCTGCTCATCGCCGGGGCGGTCGCCGTCGTGGTGGTGGCCGCCGATCAGGCGACGAAGTCGTGGGCCGTGGACCGGCTCTCACACGGTCCCATCCACGTGGTGTGGAAGCTCGACCTCGAGCTCACCTACAACTCTGGTGCCGCCTTCAGCTTCGCCCAGGGCTGGGCCCCGGTCCTGGGGGGCCTCGCCGTCGTGGCCGTGCTCGTGATGCTGGGGGCGATCCGGCGGGTCCAGTCGACGCCCATCGCGGTGGCGCTCGGTTTGGTGGTGGGAGGAGCGCTCGGCAACCTGGCCGACCGGGTGTTCCGCTCGCATCACGGTGCGGTTGTCGACTTCATCGCGCTGCATTTCTGGCCCACGTTCAACATCGCCGACTCGTGCGTCGTCGTGGGCGGGATCCTCGCCGGGTTGCTGTTGTGGCGAGGGGAACGGGCCACGTGAGCGCAGCGCCGGGGTCGGAACCGCCGCCCGGGCCTCCGCACTCTCCGGACGTGCTGGACCTGACCGTGCCCGCCGCCCTGGCCGGTGCCCGCGTCGACCGGGCGGTGTCGCTCCTCAGTGGACTGCCGCGTCGCGCCGTGGCGGAGCTGGTCGAGATCGGGGGGGTGCTGCTCGACGGCCGCCCCGTCACGACCCGCAGCCGCACGGTCCGAGGCGGTCAACGCCTGCAGGTCGAGATGCACCCTGCGGACACCGACACTCCGCGCCCGGACCCGTCGGTGGCCTTCGCCGTCGTGTACGAAGACACCGAGATCGTGGTGGTGGACAAGCCCGCGGGCCTCGTGGTGCACCATGGCGCGGGGCACCGCGGGGGAACCCTGGTCGACGGTCTGGCGGCGCGTTTCCCCGATCTCGCCGGCCTGGCCGAAGCCGGAGGCGGTGACCCGAGCCGGCCGGGCATCGTGCACCGCCTGGACAAGGGCACGTCCGGGCTGCTGGTGGTGGCCCGCACGCCCGACGCGTACCGAGCCCTGTCGAGGCAATTCCGGTCACACAGCGCGGGACGCGAGTACCTCGTGCTCGTGGCGGGGTCCATGGAGTCCGACGAGGGGACCATCGACGCGCCGATCGGGCGCTCGACGCGACAGCGGACGCGCATGGCCGTCACCTCCCGGGGGAGACAGGCGCGCACCGAGTACCGGGTGGTCGGGCGCTTCTCCGGCCCCGTTCCCTGCACCTTGCTCGAAGCCCGCTTGGACACGGGGCGGACCCATCAGGTCCGGGTGCACCTGGCCGCCATCGGCCATCCGGTCATCGGTGACGATCGCTACGGAGGGTCATCCGCCCGCCCTCGCCCCGTCACGGCTCACATGGCGCCCGGCCGGCTGTTCCTCCACGCCTTCCGCCTGTCGCTGGATCACCCGGCGGGAGGCCGGAGGAGCTGGGACGCAGCCCTCCCCGAGGACCTCGGCGCGGTCCTGGCGGGCTTGTCGCCCTGAGAAAGGTCAGGGTCAGGCGGCCTGGTGCGCCGCCTCGATCTCCGCCAGGGTGGCGAGCTGTTGCAGCGCACGTGCCTCTGCCTGGCGGGCCCGGCGCACGCCGATGCCGAGGCGTGACGCGGTGGCCTGCAGGGAGGTCGGTGTCCCGTCGTCGAGCCCGTAGCGGATGCGCAGGACGTCGCGCTCGAGCTCTCCCAGACTGTCCACGGCGTTGCGCACCCGGCTGAGGACGATCTGCCGTTCGACGTCGTCCTCGAAGGTGGGCTGTTCCGCGCCGACGAGGTCGCCGAGGGCCGTGCCGCTGTCGGTCCCCGCCGGCTGGTCGAGACTGGCCACGACGCGCGCCGCGGCCTGGACCGACTCGAGCGTCCGCTCGTCGACGCCGCTCGCCTCGGCCACCTCTTCCGCGGTGGGGTCACGCTGGAGATCGGCGGCGAGCTCCCAGGTCACCCGATCGGCGCGCTGGGCCTGCTCCGCCACCTCCATGGGCACGCGGATGGTGTTGCCGTGCTGCTGGACGGCCCGCTGCAGGGCTTGGCGGATCCACCACGTGGCGTAGGTCGAGAAGCGGAAGCCGCGCTGCCAGTCGAACTTGTCCACGGCGCGCATGAGCCCGAACGTCCCCTCCTGGACGAGGTCGCCGAAGTCCACGCCCCGGTCCTGGTAACGACGCGCCCAGTGCACGACGAGCCGCAGGTTGGCCGCGATCATCTGGCGGCGGGCCTCGTCGTCGCCGGCGGCGACGCGCTTGGCCAGTTCCACCTGCTCCTCGTGGTCCGGCAGGGGGTACCGGTCCAGGTCGTCCAGAAACAGCCGGATGCCGTCGTGGGTGCTTGTCGAGTTCGCCATCGTTCCTCTTCGTCGTGATGCCATATCGAATAACACCGCTGTGGTGCCCGACATTCCGTCCCGCAGCTGCAAACCTGGGGTCCTGGGCCCGTCGGGAGCCGGGTTGCGGGCCTGCCGGGTGCCGTGCTCGGCTGGCACGATGCCTCTGGGAGCCGCGTCGGGCCCCGACGACTCCGTCGCCCCGGTCGACGGAGGGGCCGGGGCCCGCTTCGTGGTCGTGCGCCACGGCGCCACGGAGTGGAGCCGGACAGGCCGGCACACGGGCCGCACGGACCTCCCCCTGCTCGACGAGGGCCGACGCGAGGCGCAGGAGCTCGGGCGCCGGCTGGCCGGCCACGGGTTCGCCCTCGTCCTGACGAGCCCCCTGCGGCGGGCCCGTGAGACCTGCGAGATCGCCGGCTTCGGCCCCGCGGCCCAGGAGTGCGGGGACCTGCGCGAGTGGGACTACGGCGACTTCGAGGGCCGGACGACCGACGAGATCCGAGCCGGCCGACCCGGGTGGTCGCTGTGGCGCGACGGGGTGCCCGACGGGGAGACGGCCCGCGACGTGGGGGGCCGCGCCGACCGCGTCATCGCCGCGGTCCGCGCCCAGCACGGGGACGTCCTCGCCTTCGCCCATGCCCACGTGCTGCGCGTCGTGGCGGCCCGGTGGGTGGGGCTTCCCGCCACCGCCGGGGCTCTGCTCACGCTGTCGCCGGCCTCCATCAGCGTCCTCGGCTGGGAGCGCGAGGTCGCCGTGATCACCCGCTGGAACGACGCGGCGGGCGACGCCGTGGAGTGAGAGACGTCCTCGACGCGCTGCGCCTCGGAACGCGCACCGACGAGGTCAGTGCAGGCGCCGGGCCGGCGCCGGGGCCCCGCGTGCCCGCGACACCATGTCCTCGAGGGTGAAGGAGTCCAGGTGGCCCCGCATGTGCTCTCCCACGTCGGACCAGACGGTGAGCAAGATGCATTGCCCTTCGTGCTCACAGGCCCCGTTCTCGTGGGGCCGGCCGAAGTCCCCCGCCACGATCGGCCCGTCGACCGCGCTCACGATCTGTCCGAGCGTGATCTCCCCCGGGGGGCGGGCCAGGACGTACCCGCCACCGACGCCTCGCTTGGAGCGAACCAGTCCCGCTCCTTTCAGGGCGAGCAGGATCTGCTCGAGATAGGGCTGGGGGAGCCCGGTGCGCTCGGCGATGTCGCGCACCGACGTGGGACTCTGGGAATCGTCGTGCAGTGCCAACGAGAGCAGGGCGCGGCTGGCGTAGTCGCCCCGGGTCGAGACCTTCACACTCCGATGCTACCCGTGAGGCCGTGGTGTATCGGCTGACGGCACGGTCCGCACGGGCATCGCCGACGGATGGGGCTGTCCCCCCCGGCGTGGGTACAGTGCCGCAGATGATCGACGCTGCGGCCGCCGGCGAGCACGGGGGCGCGGGCCCCGGTGCTCCCGTCCCGGCGTTGCCCGACTACGGCGGCGCATGCCTGTCCTCGGTGGTCCCCGCCCTTTTCTCGGCTCTCGCGGGGGACTCCGCCGTGCCCTCCTGGGTCCCCGACCCCGTGCGGGGTGCGAGGCAGGTGGTCCTGCTCGTCCTCGACGGGTTGGGCTGGGAACAGCTCCAGGCATCCAGGGCGTGGGCACCGACGCTGGCCTCCGCGACCGGCGGCCCGATCACCTCGGTGGCACCGACCACCACCGCCACCGCCCTGACGTCGCTCACCACCGGTTCGCCGCCCGCGGTCCACGGCATCGTGGGCTACCGGGTGCGGGTCGATGCCGACCCCTCGCCGGGTCAGGGGCCCGGCGACGTGATGAACGTCCTGCGCTGGCGTACCGGTCGGGGCGACGCGCGGCGCGTGATCCCCCCACCCCGGTTCCAACCCGTGCCGCCCTTCGCAGGGCGCGCCGTCCCGGCGGTGACGCGCTCGGAGTTCGCCTCCACCGGGTTCACGGCCGCCCACCTGACCGGTGTCCGTCTCGTCGGATGGTCCGTCCCTTCCGTGCTGGTCGTGAGCGTGCGGCGCCTGCTCGGCGCCGGAGAGCCCTTCGTCTACGCGTATTACGAGGGTCTCGACAAGGTCGCCCACGAACACGGTCTCGGCGACCACTACCGCCAGGAGCTCAAGGCGGTCGACCGGTTGGTGGCGGACCTGCTCGACGTCCTGCCGCCGGGCGCGGTGCTCGCCGTCACCTCCGACCACGGCCAGGTCGAGGTGGGGAACGCCACCCGCCTCCCGGCGCCTGCCCTGTTCGAGATGGTCGAGCTGTTCTCGGGCGAGGGCCGTTTCCGGTGGCTCCACGTCCGCCCGGGATCACTCGACGACACCGTGGCCGTGGCTCACGAGGCCCACGGCGACGAGGCGTGGGTCCGGACGCGGGAGCAGATGGTCGACGACGGGTGGTTCGGAGGTCCGTTGACCGCCCCCGTCGCCTCCCGGCTCGGGGACGTCGCACTCGTGGCGCATGCCCCGGTGGCGTTCCTCGACCCCGCCGACACCGGCGAGACGCGGTTGATGGGCCGGCACGGGTCTCTGACCGCGGCCGAGATGGCCGTCCCCTTCGTGGGCTTGGCGCCGGGCTGACCCGGGCGGACGCCTCGGGACCCCGGGGACGGCGGCTGCGTTTGGCGGCCGACGACCTGTTTGGGAGGATCAGGCTCATGGATCAGGAAACCGAACAGCCCGCCGGTGCCGACTCCGGCGACGCCGTGCTCTTGGAGCCCGGCGAGCGCCCGTCGACCCTCGTCTCTCCCGGGGGTGCCCCGGGCGTGGCGGGCGCCCGGACCGGCGCCGAGGGGGAGGGCGACGACGTCACCGAGTCGGTCCAGCAGCCGGCCAAGGTCATGCGGATCGGGTCGATGGTGAAGCAGCTCCTCGACGAGGTGCGGGCCGCTCCGCTCGACGAGGCCAGCCGCACCCGCCTGAGGGAGATCTACGAGGAGTCGGTCCGCGAGCTCGCCGGCGCGCTCAGCCCCGACCTGGCCGCGGAGCTCGACCGCATGGCGTTGCCCTTCGACGACTCGGTGCCGAGCGAAGGGGAGCTCCGCATAGCCCAGGCCCAGCTCGTGGGGTGGCTCGAAGGCCTGTTCCACGGCATCCAGGCCACGCTTCTCGCCCAGCAGATGGCGGCCCGGGCCCAGCTCGAGGAGATGCGGCAACGGGGGCTTCCCCCGGGCGCGGGGAACCAGGACGGCCTCCCGGCGCGCCCCGGCACCTATCTGTGAGTGTCCGGCGGGGCTGCTATCGTCGAATGACAACGCTGTGATTTCCCCACCGGGTGCGGCTCGATACCCGGTGGTGCAGCGAGGTGCTTCCAGGGGGCGCCCAACGACAAGACGCGACGCCGCCGAGGAGGACGGGGGCTCATGGCCGCCAGGGGATCGTTCACTCATCTGCACACCCACACCGAGTACTCGATGCTCGACGGCGCGTCCCGGCTCGAGGACCTCGTCGCCGCCGCCGTGGCCGACGGGCAACCGGCGCTTGGCATCACCGACCACGGGAACATGTACGGGGTGCTCGACTTCTACGCCGCGTGCCGCAACGCGGGCATCAACCCCGTCATCGGCACGGAGGCGTACATGGCGGGTGAGTCCCGCCACGAGCGTCCCGTGCGGCGGGGCAAGGTCGACGACACGGGCGGGGACGTCGAAGGAGGGGAGAAGCTCTACTACCACCTGACGTTGCTGGCCGAGACCACCGAGGGGTACCGGAACCTCCTCAAGCTCTCCTCGGCTGCCTACCTGGAGGGCTACTACTACAAGCCCCGCGTCGACTGGGAGCTCCTCGAACGACACCACGAGGGCATCATCGCCACCACCGGGTGCCTCGGTGGCGTCGTGCTCCAGGCACTCCTGGCCGACGAGGAAGAGCGCGCCCTCAAGCTGGCGGGACGTCTTCAGGACGTGTTCGGGCGCGACAGCCTCTTCGTGGAGCTCCAGGACCACGGCCTGCCCCAACAGAAGAGGACCAACCCCGCGCTCGTCCGCATCGCCCGCCAGCTCGGCGCCCCGCTGCTCGCCACGAACGACAGCCACTACACGCACCGCGAGGACTCGGTGGCCCACGACGCCCTGCTGTGCGTGCAGACCGGTGCCCTGATCGACGACCCCAAGCGCTTCAAGTTCGAGGGTGAGGAGCACTACCTGAAGTCCGGCGCGGAGATGCGGGCCCTGTTCGCCGAGCTGCCCGAGGCCTGCGACAACACGCTTCTCATCGCCGAGCGCGCCGACGTCGAGATCGAGTTCGGTGTGAACGCCCTGCCCGAATTCCCGGTGCCACCCGAGTGCAAGGGCGACACCTACGAGCAGCGGGCCGACGCGTATCTTCGTCACCTGACATTGACCCGGGCCGAGTCCCGGTACGGGGCGCCCCTGCCCTCCCCGGTGACCGAGCGCATCGACTACGAGCTCGGCGTGATCGCCAGCATGGGGTTCTCCGCGTACTTCCTCGTGGTCTGGGACCTGATCCGCCACGCCCGCGAGAGCGGGATCCGGGTCGGGCCCGGGCGAGGCTCGGCCGCAGGGTGTTGCGTGGCGTACTGCCTCGGCATCGTGGACCTCGACCCGATCCGTTACGACCTGCTCTTCGAGCGGTTCCTGAACCCCGGGCGCAAGCAGATGCCCGACATCGACATGGACTTCGACGAGCGTTACCGGGGCGAGATGATCCGTTACGCGACCGAGCGCTACGGGGCGGACCGCGTGGCGCAGATCGTGACCTTCTCGACGATCAAGGCACGGGCCGCGGTCCGCGACACGGCCCGCGTCCTCGGGTACCCCTATCTCGTCGGCGACCGGATCGCCAAGGCCATGCCCCCGCTCATCATGGGCCGCGACACCCCGCTGCGGGCCTGTCTCGACCGCATCGAAGGGTTCGACGACGGCTACGCCACTGCGCAGGGGTTGCGGGACATGTACGCCACCGACGAAGAGGCCCGCCGAGTGATCGATGTGGCCAAGGGCCTCGAAGGCCTGCGGCGACAGGACGGCATCCATGCCGCGGCCGTGGTCATCACCAAGGAACCGCTCACCGAGTACCTCCCCATCCAGCGCAAGCCCGAGAGCGGCCAGGATCCCGCCGAGGCACCCATCGTCACCCAGTACGAGATGCACGGGGTCGAGGAGCTCGGGTTGCTGAAGATGGACTTCCTGGGCCTGCGCAACCTCTCGGTCATCGAACGTGCCCTGGACCTCGTGGCCAAGACCGAGGGGCGGCGGCCCGACATCGACGCCATCCCCCTCGACGACGAGGCCACCTTCGCCATGTTGCAGCGCGGGGACTCCATCGGCGTGTTCCAGCTCGAGGGCGGCCCCATGCGCTCGCTCATGCGGTCGCTCGCGCCGACGGGCTTCGACGACGTGGCCGCCCTGGTGGCGCTGTACCGGCCCGGCCCCATGGCGGCCAACATGCACCGCGACTACGCGGACCGGAAGAACAACCGGCAGGCGGTGAGCTATCTCCACCCCGACCTCGAGCCCATCCTGGGCGACACCTACGGGCTCATGATCTACCAGGAGTCGGTGATGCGGGTGGCGCAGCGCTTCGCGGGCTACACGCTCGAAGAGGCCGACAACCTGCGCAAGGCCTGCGGCAAGAAGATCCGTGCGTTGATCCAGGCCGAGCGCGAGAAATTCGTGGCGGGCTGTGTGACCCAGGGGTACGAGAAGGCGCTCGGCACCAAGCTCTTCGACATCATCGAGCCCTTCGCCGACTACGCCTTCAACAAATCACACTCCTACGGCTACGGACTGGTGGCGTACCAGACGGCATGGCTCAAGGCGCACTATCCGGTGGAGTACTTCGCCGCCTTGCTTACGTCGGTCAAGGACGACAAGGACAAGACCGCGATCTACCTCGGCGAGTGTCGCACGATGGGCACCGAGGTGCTCGTCCCCGACGTGAACCGCTCGGCGGGGGAGTTCACCCCTCTGGTCGGTGAGGACGGTGCCCATCGCATCGTGTTCGGCCTGGCGGCGGTGCGCAACGTGGGGGAGAGCCTCGTGGACCGGATCGTGGCCGAGCGCGAGGCGAACGGCCCGTTCACCGACCTCTACGACTTCTGCCAACGCGTCGACCCCGTGGTGCTCAACAAACGGACCATGGAGTCGCTGGTGAAGTCGGGGGCCTTCGACTCGCTGGGATGTCCCCGACAAGGCCTGTGCCTGGTGATCGAGGAGATCGTCGACCGGACCCTCGAGCGCCGCCGCGAGGAGCAGGCCGGGATCTCCACCTTGTTCTCGACGCTCGAGGGATTCGGCGAGCCCGACGCCGGGGCCGAGTCGGTGGGGTACGGGGACCCCCGGGTCCCGATCCCCGACACCGAATTCGCCAAGACCCAGCGTCTGGCCTTCGAGAAGGAGATGCTGGGCCTGTACGTGAGCGACCACCCGCTGCGGGGCTTCGAGGCGGCGCTCTCCCGGCTCACCGACTGCTCGATCGCGGAATTGAAGGAGCTCGACGACGGACCGTCGGACGGCTCGGGGCGCGACGGCCAGGTCCGGACCGTCGGCGGGGTGGTGACCGGGCTCGTGCGTCGCTACACCAAACGGGGGGAGCTGATGGCCACCTTCGTGCTCGAGGACCTCCGGGCCTCGATCGAGGTCTTCGTGTTCCCCAAGGTCATGGCCGAGATCGGGGCGTTGCTCGCCGACGACGCCGTGTTCGTGGTGCGGGGCCGGGTCGACACCAGGGACGACCAGGTCAAGCTGGTCTGCATGGAGGCGCACCGTCCCCAGCTGGCCGCCGACGGGGTGGGGGAGCTGCGGGTGGAGCTCCCGCTCGGGGTCCTCACCGACACCGTCGTCGACCGGCTCAAGCAGCTGCTCTCGGAGCACCCGGGGGACGAGCCCGTCTTCCTCCACGTGGGCCAGACGGTCCTGCGCCTGCCCGGCGAGTTCAACGTGGACAGCCGCCGGGGCCTGCTCGGGGAGCTGCGGATGCTCCTGGGCCCGAGTGTGATCGTGGCCTGAGCGGGCCGTCGAAGGCCTCGCCACCTGCGCCCGTAGGCGGCGGTGGGGACTCGAGTGGGCCTGTGGTCTCCGCGTCCCGTATCCTGGTGGGTACCCCCGAGCCGACGCGGACCTTGGCCAAGCCATCGCCCGAGCCGCTCGCAGGGGCGTCGGAGCAGCTGGACGAGCACGGAGCAGGCCATGCCGTTTGAGGTCGGGACCAAGGACTGCACAGCGCTGAGCGATGCCGAGCTGGCCGAGATGGCCGACCTCTGCGTCGACCGGGCGCCGGGATTCGACATCGGCTTCCTCTCCAAGCAGTGCGAGGAGTGGGTCCTGGTCAGCCTGGTGCGTGAGGGCAGCAAGCTGCGCGGGTATTCGTTCTCCACGCTGGAGCGCATCGGCGGGACCCCGTCCCTGCTCGTCGGCGTGGCCACCGTCGACCGGACGGCCAAGGCCGAGCAGGCGATGCGTCTGCTGCTAGGTGACCAGTATCGCCGGGCGCTGCTCGCCTTTCCCGACGAGGACGTTCTGGTCGGGACGCGTCTGGCGTCGTGCGAGGGGTACCACTCCTTCGCCGGTCTCGCCGACGTGGTGCCGCGCCCGGGCCACAAGGCCTCGGGCGAGGAGCGAGCCTGGGGACGGCGTCTGGCCAAGCGTTTCGGCGCCGAGGGCCGGATCGACGACCGCACCTTCGTCCTCGCCGGCGACGGCTCGACCGCGGGGGCGCTCGACCTGGGCGGCCCCAAGGTGCGGGTCCCCAACGACGAGGTGATCGCGCTCTTCGCCGGCCTCAACCTCAAGCGCGACGACCGTCTGGTCGCCTTCGGGTGGGCCATGGCCGAGGACCTCGCCTCGGGGCGCCTCGCCGCGGGCAAGACCGGCCGCCGCTGACCCGGCCACCTCGCGCCCGGCCCACGCCGGCGCCGGGCGAGGACCACCGGCCCGCCACGAGTGGCGAAACGGTCAGGGCCGGGGGAGCAGCGAAGCCACGATCTTGTAGCAGTGCCCCTCGCGCGGCCGGCTGAGCGCGACCACGAGGAACTGCGGACGGAATCCGAGCGCGCCGTCGAGGTCCTTTCCCGACAGGCGGTCGCGCCGGGCCCTCTCGAGGGCGGCGATGGCACGACGGTCTTCCACCGGAAGCCAGTTGTCGCTCCGGGGCCAGCCGAAGCGCGCCCACACCGTGTCGTCCTGGCGGCGGCGGAAGAGCACCGGCCCCCTGCTCGGGACCACCACTGCCACCGACGGCCTCATGCCGCGGAACTCCCAGTACGGGGCCGACGTACCCGGAAAGCCCAGCAGGTGCGGTTCGGCACGGATCACGACGCTGCGCAGCACGCGCCGGGCCCGGCGGCCGCGCACCTTGCCCAGTGCCGCCGGGATCCCGCGCACCGTGACCGCCTCGGGCTGGGCCAGGTCGTCCTGCTCGGGGTCGTCGGCCCACTCGACGTCGACGACGTCGAACGGCTCCAGACCGGGCCCGCCTGGCGCGTCCCATCCGATGCGCAGCCGGACCACGGCTCCGCTCTCGAGGTCGACGGCGGTCGTGTCCTCGACGGTGCAGGCCAGCACCATGCAACGATGAGTCCCGAGGGCCTGTGCAGGCAGGCGTTCGCGTCGGCGCGACCGCCCCCGGCGGGGCCGGCCGTCGGGCCGGCCGCCCTCGGAGGAGCCGATCTCCGCGTGAGCCGTCACGGACGCCCCGGCGTGACGGCGGGAGCCCGCCCGGCGTCACGCTCCTCGTCGAGCCGCAGCCCGAGTTCGGCCGGGCTGGAGGCGGGGGCCCGGCAGGCGAAGTGCCGGCACACGTACCCGAACCCGTCGTCGCGGCCGGCCCACAGCGGGGACGCCGTGCGCTCGCCCCAGGCCAGGACCATGGTGGGCTCGAAGCGGGCTCGCGCCATGGCGAGGAGGTCGGGCCGTTCGCCGGTGACCACGACTTCGGTGATGCCGCCACCCGCCAACTCGCAGGCGCCGACGGCGGTGGCACACGCCAGCGGATGCTCGAGGGCGACACCGGACAAGACCGCCAGCAACGACTCGCCCGCTGCGGTCAGCTCGTCGTCGCCCCGCAGCGCCCCCAGCCGCAGCAAGGCGGCGGCGGCGACCCCGTTGGCAGCGGGTACGGCGCCGTCGAGGATCTCCATGGGACGGACCACGAGGCGCTCGGCGTCGTTCCCCGTCGTGTAGAGCAAGGCCTCTCCGTCGCCGAAGAGGGGGAGCATGGCGCGTGCGGTCTCGTGCGCGTGGTCGAGCCACCGCGCCCGGCCCGTCAGCTCGGCCAACCGCGTGAAGAAGTCGACCAGCCAGGCGTAGTCGCCGGCGTAGGCCAGATGTCGCGCCCGGCCCTCCTTCCACGAGCGCAGCCACCGACCGGTCCCACCTTGGCGCAGCTCGGCCAGCAGGAACTCGCCGATGCCCAGCGCGGCCGCGGCCCACTCGGCGCGTCCGGTCACCGCGGCCGCCTCGGCCAGCGACGAGCCGAACATGGCGTTCCACTCGGTGAGGACTTTGTCGTCGAGACCGGGATGGACCCGCGCCGTGCGTGCTTCGAACAGAAGGCGCCGGGCTGCTTCCACCTCCGGAGGCCGGGCCAGGGTGGCACCGAGGGGGCGACGGAGGATGGTGCGGCCCTCGAAGTTGCCCCCCTCGCCGACCCCGTACCAGTCGGCCACGACCGCGGCCAGCCCGGGGCCCACGGCCGCGGACAGCTCGGCCGGGGTCCACACGTAGAAGCGACCCTCCTCACCCTCGGAGTCGGCGTCCTGGGCGCAGCACAGTCCACCCCCCGGCGCCGCCAGCTCCGCCAACACGTAGCCCACGGTCTCCTCGACCACCTGCATCCAGCCCGGCTCCCCGGTGACCTGCCAGGCGTGCAGGTAGGAGCGCACCAGCCCGGCCTGGTCGTAGAGCATCTTCTCGAAGTGCGGCACCGTCCACGTGGCGTCGGTGGAGTACCGCGCGAAACCTCCCCCGAGGTGGTCGTAGATCCCGCCGGCGGCCATCGCCCCGAGGGTGGTGCGGGCCATGGTGAGCGACGACTCCTCGCCCGTGGCGCGATGGTGGCGCAGGCACAGCTCCACCAGTTGGGCCTGGGGGAATTTCGGCGCCGGGCCGAAGCCTCCCCATTCAGGGTCGAAACGCGCGCCGAGCTCGGCCGCGGCGGACCCCAGCAGGGCGGGAGCCAGAGAGCCGGGGTCGTGCTCCGCTCCCCGTGCCCCCGCCATCAGATCCCGGGGCAGGCGGGTGCGTCGGTCGATGGCGTCGGCCAGCGCGTCGGCTTGCCGGTCGACCTCGTCGCGGCGGTTGTTCCAGACGTCGTCCACGGCGGCGAGCACCCGGCGGAAGCTCGGCACGCCGGGAAGGTCGCGAAGGGGGAAGTACGTCCCGCCGAAGAAGGGGCGGCCGTCGGGCGTGAGGAACACCGTCATGGGCCACCCTCCGCGACCGGTCATGGCCTGGACCGCCTCCATGTACACGGCGTCCACGTCGGGCCGCTCCTCGCGGTCCACCTTCACCGACACGAACCGTGCGTTGAGCTCGTCGGCGGTCGTGTCGTCCTCGAAGGACTCGTGTGCCATGACGTGGCACCAGTGGCACGCGGAGTACCCGACCGACAAGAACACGGGCCGGTTCTCGGCGCGGGCCTTGGCGAAGGCCTCGTCGCCCCACGGGTACCAGTCGACCGGATTGTGGGCGTGCTGGCGAAGATAGGGGCTCGTCTCCGAGCCCAGTCGGTTCATCCCTGCGAGCCTACGGCCCCGGCGCGCGTGCGTTGCACACCCGAGGTCCCGTGCCCCGAGCCGGCGCACAGGAGCAGCGGCGGTGCCATGGCCGGTGCCCCATGCGGGTCGCCCTAGGGTGTGGCGCCATGGATCTCCGGCTCGACGGCAAGGTGGCGCTGGTCACCGGGGGGTCGCGCGGGATCGGCAAGGCCATCGCCACCCGGTTCGCCGAGTCCGGGGCCGACGTGATGCTGTCGTCGCGCAAGGCCGAGGCGCTAGCCGACGCGGCGGCGTCGATGGAGGGCCTCGACGGCGACGTGGCCTGGTATGCCGCCAACGTCGGGGACCCCGACGCCGCCCGGCGCTGCGTGGACGCCACCATCGAGCGTTTCGGGTCACTCGACGTGTTGGTGAACAATGCCGCCACCAATCCCCATTTCGGGCCGTTGGTCGAGTTGGACCTGGCGCGCGCCGACAAGACGGTGCAGGTGAACCTCCAAGGTGCACTGGTGTGGACGCAGTGCGCGTGGCGCGCGTCGATGGCCCAGCACGGTGGCTCGGTGATCAACGTGTCGTCGATAGGGGGGCTGTCGGTCGAGCCCGGGATCGGGTGGTACAACGTCACCAAGGCCGCCCTCGTCCATTTGACGCGTCAGCTCGCCGCCGAGCTCGGCCCGGGTGTCCGCGTCAACGCGCTGGCGCCGGGCCTGGTGCGCACCGACTTCGCCCGGGCCCTGTGGGAGCGGGGAGGGGACGCGGTGGCCAAGCGCCTTCCCCTCAAGCGGCTGGGCGAGCCCGACGACGTCGCCAAGGCCGCGTTGTTCCTGGCGTCGGAGGCCGCCTCGTGGGTCACCGGGCACGTGCTCGTCGTCGACGGCGGCGCGCTCGCCATGCCCTCGGGCGGCGTGTGACGGCCGTGGGAGGCTGGGCCCGTGTCCGCTGAGCGCGCCGCACCCTCACTGGGCGCGGACCTCGAGTTCCGGGGTCTCGTGCATCAGGTCACCGACCCCTCGCTGCCGGCACGGCTCGACCACGAGCGTGTCACCGCCTACATCGGCTTCGACCCGACCGCCGACAGCCTTCACGTCGGCAGCCTGCTCGTGGTGCTCATGCTGCGGCGGCTCCAAGAGGCGGGGCACCGGCCCATCGCCGTGGTCGGCGGGGCCACGGGGGCGATCGGCGACCCGGGCGGGAAGTCCGAGGAGCGCACGTTGCTCTCGCCCGACGAGCTCGCCCACAACCTCGCCGGCGTGCACGCCCAGCTGGCGCGCTTCCTCGACTTCGGCGACGCGGCCGGGTCGGCGCGGGCCCTGTTGCTCGACAACGGCACGTGGCTGAACCGGCTGGGTGTGATCGAGTTTCTGCGCGACGTCGGCAAGCACTTCAGCGTCAACCAGATGATCGGCCGCGAGGCGGTGAAGGCCAGGTTGGAGCGTCCCGACCAAGGGATCTCCTTCACCGAGTTCAGCTACATGCTCCTGCAGGCGTACGACTACCTCCATCTGTTCGACGAACAGGGCTGCACGCTGCAGCTCGGGGCCAGTGACCAGTGGGGGAACATCACCATGGGCATCGAGCTCATCCGCAGAGCGCGCCGACAGGAGGTGTACGGGCTCACGACCCCGCTCGTCGTCAAGGCCGACGGCACGAAGTTCGGGAAGACCGAGTCCGGGACGCTCTGGCTCGACGCCGCCCGGACGAGCCCGTACCAGCTGTACCAGTTCTTCTACCGGAGCGAGGACAGCGTGGTGGGTACGTACCTGCGCTACTTCACGTTCCTCGACCACGACACCATCCGGGCCCTCGACGAGGCGATCGCCGCGCACCCCGAACGCCGCGAAGCGCAGCGCGCCCTGGCACGCGAGGTGTGCACGCTCGTACACGGAGAGGCCGAATGCGCGCGCGCCGAGACGGCCTCTGTGGCGCTGTACTCGGGCACACTGGCGTCGCTCGACGAGGACATGCTCGTCGAGCTGCGCAAGGAGACGCCCGCCTCGACCTGGGCGCGCTCCGCGCTCGACGGGGACGGGTCGGCTCTGGTCGACGCCCTCGTCGAGACGGGGCTCGCCTCCTCCAAGCGCGAGGCGCGCACCCTCGTCGCCCAGGGCGGGGTGTACGTCAACGACCACAGGGTGCAAGACACCGACGCGCGACTCGGACGATCGGACCTGCTCTTCAACCGTCTCCTCGTCCTGCGCAAGGGGCGGGACTACCATCTCGTGAGTTTCGAGTGAGCGGTCCGACGCCGCCCACGGGACCCGGGCGGTAACGGCGGTGCTTTTCGCGCTCATCGCGGCCCTCGTGATCGTCGCCGTGCTCGCGGCCGCGGCGATGAGCCTGTTCCTGCGGCGCCATGGCGGGTCGTCGCCGGCCGAGCCCGGGTGGGTGCGCACCGACGAGGTGTTCAAGGACCCCGTCTCCGATCGACTGACGCGGGTGTGGGCCGATCCCGCCGGACAGCGCCACTACGTCCCCGAATCCGAAGACGCCGGGGGGTCCTCGAGATGACCGGTCCGATCGACCTCGGCTCCGCGCCCCCCGACACGGCGCTCGACCCCGCTCCGCCCGCCGCCGCCTCGCGCCTGGCGCGCGCCCTGGAGGTCCCGGTGGCGGCGCGCCGTGACGCCGTGGCTGACGTCGTCCGGGCATTCCCCGAGTGGTCCGAGGCCTGGGCGGCTCTCGGAGAGGTGGCCCGCGACGACGTCGAGGCGTACGCGTGCTTCCGCGTGGGGTACCACCGCGGGCTCGACTCCCTGCGGAGGGCCGGGTGGAAGGGAAGCGGGTTCGTCCGGTGGGCGCACCCGGGCAACCGCGGCTTCCTCCGGTGTGTCGACGGGCTGCGGGCCGCTGCCGCCGCCATCGGCGAGACCGGCGAGGAGGAACGCTGCGCGCTCTTCCTTCGACAGCTCGACCCCTCGTGGCCCCCGACCGGGCTCGGTCCCGGAGACCGGTGAGCGGGCGCGGGGCACTCCTCGTCGTGGCCGGCCTGGCGCTGGCGTCGTGCGGGAGCCCGTTTCCGGGCAGCACCCTCGGCCAGCAGGTGCATTCGTGGGCCTCGACCACAGGTCTCTCGGGGAGCCTCAGCACCCTGCGCGGTGACGCCCGACGCATCACCGTGGTCGAGACCCGGCACGATCCCGCCGGCCTGCGCACCGACTGCGACGTGCTCGTGAACGACGCGTTGAGCGCCAACCAGAACCTGCCCTCGCCCGACGCCACGCTCACCAGGATCCTCTCGGCCGCCTATGCGTCGGCCTCGGCCGCCGGTCGGCACTGCCTGGACGGGGCCGGGGGCGACCGGGCGCTGCTGGCCCGCTCGGCCTCCGAGCTCCAGAGCGCGGCCGCGGGCTACGTGAAGGCCGAGGCACGTCTGGACGACCTCGACGCGACCGGTGGCGGTTCGTCGTCGTGAGCGCGCCCGGCGCCGTGGTCGGTCCCGTGCCCGCGGGGAGGGACCCGGACGAGTACGACCGTCTGCGTCGTCGGGTGTTGTGGTCCATGCCGTCGGGGCTCTACGTGGTGGGCACCCGCGCCGCAGGCCGGCGCAACCTCATGACCATCAGCTGGGCCACCCAGGTCGCCACGACCCCCAAGCTGGTCGGCATCGGGGTCGAGTCGGGTGCACTCACCCATCGGCTGCTCGACGAGGGGGCGGTGTTCGCCCTCAGCCTGCTGCCCCGGTCGCAGCGGGCCGTCGTGCGCCGCTTCGTCAAGCCCGTCACCGAGTCGTCGGTCGACGACAGTTCCGGGGTCGGCACGATGCAGGGAGAGCCTGTCCACGGAGCGACGACCGGTGCTCCCATCCTCGACGTCGCCACGTCCTGGCTGGACTGCGAGGTCCGCCACGTCCTGGCGCTGGGGAGCCACAGCCTCTTCGTGGGCGAGGTGGTCGACTGCGGCGCCTCGGCCGGCGGCGCCACCGACGCGTCCGTGTCCGGTCCCGATGCCGGCGACCTCGACTCGTCCCCCCTGCGGATGGAGGACACCCGGATGAATTACGGCGGGTGAACTACGGGCGGGGACCCGGCGACGTCTCGGGGTGGGGTCGGAGGTCGACGCGCAGGGTGAGGATCCCGTCCTCGAGGGCGGCCTCGGCGTCGCCGATCATGGCGTAGTCCATGAAGTCGAGCTGTGCCTGTTCCACGAAGCGCTTGCGCTCGGGGCCCTCGATGGGGGGCAGTCCACGGGACCGGACGGCGGCGGCACGGGCACGGAAACGCTCCACCATGGCGGTCGGATCGAACTCCTCGGGCACGCCCCGACTCTACCGGCGGCCCGAGGGGCGGTTCCTGAGCAGGGCGGCGAGAACGAGGCCCGGGTCGGGGACGGCCCGACCGGCGGGTACACTCGACAGGAGTCCTCGCCGTGATCCACGCACCCGGCCGACGGAGGAGTCGCTCGTGAAAAAGGGACGGCATCGCCGCTTCGAGGAGGCCCGCAGCCTGAAGCGCTCGGTCGCGACCGCCAACAAACGTTGTCCGGAGTGTGGTGCCGAGCCCGACGACGAGCACGCGTCGTGGTGCATGGCGGAGTCGGAATTCGAGGACATCCTGGGCCCGGGCCCATCGGCGTCCGGCCCATCGGTGTCCGGGGAGGACGATCCGCTGTCCGAGTGAGCGGAGTGCGGGTCGTCTCGGGCCGAGCCCGTGCGCCCGCGACCCCGACTCGGGTCACCCGGCTGTCGGTCCGTCAGGAAGAGCGGCCGCGCCGCAGGGCAGGATGGGGGAGCCGCACCGGCACGGGCACCGGGAGCGTGGCCGCACCGGTCGCCGGGCCCTTCCGGGATCCGTTGCGCATCGCGCCCACGGTGACGGTGGTGCCCGGGGACGGCCCTCCCGCCGTGGGCAGAACCGCCGGCTCGCCGAGTGCCTCTTCGCGCGCCCGGAGATACTGCAGCAGTCGCTTGTAGATCTTCTTGCCGACCATGGCCACGAGCTCGGGTGCAAGCTCTTCGAAGACGGGCCGGGCCCCCACGAAGGCCTCGGGGGACTCGGTGCACCACCAGTGGAACTCGAAGCCGCCCTCCCCCCAGTCGCGTCGGTCCCACTGGCGGATGACCGACGTCACGTGGCCGTCGTCGGCGACCTCGTCGTCACGGCGCAAGGGCAGTTGCCAGCACACGTCGGGCTTGAGCTCGAGGTGCGCGACACCGCGCTCGAGCGCGGCGCGGTGCAGGGCGCACCCCGCGCCACCGGGGAAGTCCGGGCGGTTGAGGAAGATGCAGGCGTCTTTGACCAGGCGGGTGGTGAGCTCGCCCGTCTTCGACTTGACGATGACGTTCGGTCGGGTGCCGCTCTTGGGGCGGGCCTTGCCGTGGAATTGCCACTGCTCCGGTGTCAACGTGGCCGCAGCCGCCTGGACCCGCCGGGCGTCTTTGGCACCGGTGAAGTGCGCCCCGTAGGAACAGCAACCCTGGACCAACTCGGGTGCCGGGCCTGTGAGCACGCCCTGGCAGCCGTTCCCGAAGATGCAGGTCCACCGGCTCTCGAGGAACGTGACGTCGAATTGCCATGTCCGTTCCTCCTCGGGGTCGGGGAAGCTCACCCATTCGTGGGCTCCCTCGGGGGCGCCGCTCCAGGGTCCGGAGCGGTCTCTCGCCTTGGCGGTGCTGCCTTGGGTGGTTGCTCGACCTGCTGCCATCTCGCTCATCTTCCTCCCACGGCGGCCGTCTCGGCCGTCCGGTCCAGCGTTCCAACGGTCGCCATCTGGGCGCTGCTCGGCTCGGCACAGCAGAACCACGCCTCGGTCAGCCGCGGCCGTTCGTCGGCGGGCAGCGCCGAACGCAGTCTGTTGTCGGCCCGGGGCGCCTCCGACGAGCGTGCGGTGCCGTTCCCGAACGCGGCCAGCGCCGCGGCGCGCACCGCGCCGTAGGAGTCCGCGGCGGGCCACTGCTCGGCCGCGGCGTCCTCGGCGATCCCAGAGACCTCCTGCGCCAGCGCGTCCAGGCGAGGATCGGGCGCGCGCCACGACCACCCGAGGTGCTCGGCGTCGTATGCGTCGAGCCGTCCCTCGAGCCGCCCGGAGCTGACCAGCAGGGATCCGGGGGGGACGAGCAGGCGGATGGCGTACTGCACCGGGTCGACGTTGCCCACGAGATCGCACCGCGCCACCAGGTCCAACAGGGCGAAGACGTCCTCGGGCGTCGTCCAGGGCGTGAACGGGAGCAGCGACGGCCGCGGCTCGATCCCCGCCGACCGCAGCACGCCGACGGCTTGCGCCTCTTGCGCCGCGGTGTGGCCCTTGTCGAGGAGCCTGAGGATCTCGTCGCTCGCCGACTCGAAGGCGGACACGGCGAAGATGCAGCCCGCCGCGCCCAGGCGCGGCCACAGGTCACGGTGGCGCAGGATGTGCTCGACCTTGACGGTCACGTCGAAGGTGAGGTCGGGGAACGCGGCGTGGACGGCGTCGACCACCCGTGCTGCATGGTGCGGCCCGTTGAGGAAGTCGGGATCTCCGAAGGTGATGTGGCGAGCCCCCATGTCCACGAGTTGGGCGACATCCGCCACGACGGCGTCCTCGCCGACCAGGCGGGTGCGACCGTCGTACACGACGGGCACCGGACAATGACGGCACCGATGCGCGCACCCGTGGCTCGCTTCCACGTAGCCGGCCAGGCGGCGTTCGGACCCGAGGGCCAGGCGGGCGTAGCGGTCGAGTCCGGGGAGCAGATGCCGCGCCGGCAGGCCGAAGCGGCCCCGCCCGAGCTCGACGACACTGTGCGCCGGCCCCGGCGCCGGCTCCCCGGACGCGCCGAGGGAGTCGACCCAGGCGACGAGCCGGGGCTCGTATTCGCCGGCGATGGCGAGGTCGGCGACCGGTGCGGCCCCGCGCGCGCCGTCGAGGCCGGCGTACAGCCCGTAGAGGCAGATCGCCACCTCGGGCCACCGTGTCCGGATGTCCCGGCACACCACGCGGGCCAGACGCATGGCGGTGTGCATCGGGACCGAGCAGGCCACCGCCTCCGCCCAGGACAGCGCCCCGGGATCGAGAGGGTCCACGGCGAGATCGGCGCAGCGCACCTCGTGACCGGCGCGCGCCAACGCGCTCGCCGGTGACGCCACGTGCAACGGCTGGTGCCCGAGCTCATAGGTCGAGACCAACAGCACGCGCACGGGCCCCACGGTAGCGGCATCCGGGTGGGTGCCCGGACCCCGCGCGTGGCGCGGCGTCAGGCTGTGTGCGCCTGCGGTGGGCGGTCGTCCTCGATGCGAACGTCGAGACAGGCCCAGGCCCGGCGCAACGCCCGTTCCACTCGGTCCGGAGCGCGGTCGCGCGCGAAGACGAATCCGAGGTAGCGGTTGCCCTCGGGCACCGGGGCGACGAGGCGACCGGGCGCGATCGTGATCTCGATGTCGGTCACCCCGGGCACCGCCTTGGCTTCGGCCTGACCGTGCACCCCCACCAGCGTGCCGGCGCGGGGGATCGGGATCATGAGGACCCCCGACGCCCCCTGGGCGCCGGTGTCGCCCAGCTCCAGCCCCAACGCGTGGGCGATCACGAGCTCTTCGAGCGATCGGCCCGTGGAGAACGACAGCGCGCGCGAGCACAGCCCCCCGATCGTCCGCGCCGCCACCTCGATGACCGAGGCGCGCCCCTCTTGCACCCGCACTTCGGCGTGGACGGGGCCGTCCACGAGCCCCAGTGCCGCGGTGGCCGCCCCCGAGGCCGACACGACCGCGGCGAGGTCGCCGGGAGCGAGCCGGCTGGGCGTCACGTACAGGGTCTCTTCGAAGGCCGGCCCGTCGAGCGGGTCGGGCTTGTCGAACACCGCCAGGACCCGCAGCTCACCCGAGACCACGAGTCCCTCGACGGCCACCTCCGGTCCCGGCGCGAACCGTTCCACGAGCAGCGGGGCCCCGGGGTCGACGCCGGCCGCGGTGGCGATGCGCCGGACCCGTTCGGCCACCGCCACGGCGTCGCCGGGCGTGTCGGCCCGCAGCACCCCCTGGCTGCCCGACAACGAGGTGGGCTTGATCACGCACGGAAGCCCCACCGCGCCGATCGCGGCGGCCACCTCCTGGGGCCCCGCCCCCGGGGCCAGGGCGGCGAAGGCCGGCTGGGGTACCTCGAAGGCGGCCAGCCGGGCACGCATGGCGAGCTTGTCGCGCGCCGTGGCCACGGCTTCGGGCGGGTTGTGCGCCAGGCCCAGGCGGGCCGACGCCTGCGCGGCGACCAGGGTGCCCGCGTCGTCGACGGCGATCACGGCGTCGAGAGGGGTGCGGTCGTCCTGGGACACGATCACTGCCGCCGCCCCGACGGGATCGTCGAGGGGGACCTCGAGGGCACGCGAGCCCATGAGCCCCTCGAGGGCGCCGGCCCCCTCGGTGCCGACGACCACCTCGACCCCCAGGGTACGGGCGGCGTCGAGGAACGCACGGGCCCGGTAGGTCGCGGACGGGACGACAAGGAGTACCCGGGCCATCCCCCTATGATGGCGGGAGGAGGTTGCCACCCATGGCCGAGGACGTCGCGCCTGCTGAGGAGCCTGCAGTCCCTGCCGTGCTGACCGTCACAGCGACGGCTCGCGGCGTGGTGCTCGACGCCCGCGCTCAGGAAGCCGATTCCGAGCGCCTGGCCCTCTGGGTCGAGGTGACCGGCGCCCGCGACGGCGCCTACGCCTACGACATCTACTTCCAGTCGTCCGCCGACGCCGGCCCCGGTGACAGCTTCTCCGAGGACGCCGGCCTCACCGTGGTGGTGCCCGAATCGAGCGTCGTTCGTCTCGTCGGCGCCCGGCTCGACTGGTCGGACGAGGGCGACGGTGGCCTGGTCATCGTGAACCCCAATACGCCGCCTCGGCCCGAGGCCTTCGCCGAGCGCCCCCAGGTCGACCTGACCAGTGAGCTCGCCCAGCGCGTCCTCGCCGTGCTCGACGACCAGGTGAACCCCTCGATCGCCATGCATGGAGGGCACGCCGATCTCGTGGCCGTCGAGGAAGGTGTGGTCTACGTGCGCCTGAGCGGCGGCTGCCAGGGCTGCGGCCTCGCGTCCGTGACTCTGTCACAGGGCATCGAGGTGGCGCTGCGCGACTCGGTCCCCGAGATCGTGTCGGTGGTCGACGTCACGGACCACGCCAGCGGCGCCAACCCGTTCTACGAGCCGGCCAAGAAGTAGTCCCGGGACGACGGTCCCCCTCGCGCCGGGGCCCGCCCATCCGCGGAGGGGCGGAGCCCGTTGGTTAGCGTGCCGGCATGCACGCCCTCGTCACGGGGGTCAGCGCGGGGGCCGGCCTTCTCCTCGGCGGTGAGCTCGAGATCGTCGTCGAGCGCCTCGGGGAACGGCGGCCCTTCGACCGTCCCTGGTGGCGCTGCCCTTCGTGCGCCACTCCGTACCGCGGACAAGGGCTCGTGCCCGTGGTCAATTCGCTCTTCTTGCGGCGCGGGTGCCGGTCCTGTCGCGAGCGCGTCTCGCACCCCCTGCGGCCGGTCACGCTCGGCGTGGTGAGCGCGCTCGTGCTCGGCGCCTTCGCGGCGCGGATCGGCGACGACGTCGTGCTCGCTGCGTTCGCGGTGTTCGGCCTGTCGATGGTGGCCATGAGCGCGGTGGACCTCGAGCGCCAGATCATCCCCAATCGCCTCGTGTACTCCACGCTCGCCTTGTTGGTGCCGCTGTTCGCGGTGGCCTCCGCGGTCGACGGCAGGTGGGGGTCGCTGGCCCGGGCCGCCATCGCCGGGGCGGCCGCCTTCGTCGGCTTCCTCGTGGTCCATCTGGCGGTCCCCCGGGGGATGGGCTTCGGCGACGTCCGCCTCGCCGGCATCATCGGCTTCGCCACGGGGTGGCTCGGGCTCGGCCACGCCTTCGTGGCCTTCTTCGCCGCCTTCGTGCTGGGCGCGCTGATCGGCATCGGGGCCATGGTGGTGTCCGGGGCGGGACGCAAGACCAGGATCCCCTTCGGTCCCTTCCTCGCCGCCGGCGCCGTCCTGACGGTGCTGTGGGGCGATCCCCTCGCCCGCACGCTGTTCCATCACGGGACCTGAGCACGATCGGGCCCGCGAGGGTACCGAAGTAGATTGGCGGGGTGATCAGGTTCCTCACCGCGGGAGAGTCGCACGGGCGCGCGCTCGTGGTGATCGTGGAGGGGCTGCCGGCCGGGCTGCCGGTGACCGAGCCCGAGATCGCTGGCGAGCTCGCCCGCCGCCGCCTCGGGTACGGACGCGGGCCGCGGATGCGGTTCGAGGCGGACGAGATCACGCTGGTCGGCGGAATCCGCCACGGGCGCACCCTCGGGTCTCCGGTGGCGATCGAGATCACCAACACCGAGTGGCCCAAATGGCGGGAGGAGATGTCGCCCGACCCCGGGGCACCCGCCAAGGTCCTGACCAAGCCTCGTCCGGGCCACGCCGATCTCGCCGGCATGCAGAAGTACGGCTTCGACGATGCGCGTGACGTGCTCGAACGCGCCTCGGCGCGCGAAACGGCGGCCCGTGTGGCGGCGGGGTGCCTGGCCAAGGCTCTGCTGGCGCGGCTCGGGATGTCGGTGATGAGCCATGTCGTCGGTCTCGGGCCGGTGCGCGCCGACGGCGTGGCCCGCCCGGGCCCGGGCGACATCGAGCGGGTCGACGCCTCGGCGGTGCGGTGCTTCGACCCCGGGGTCGAAGCGCGGCATGGTGCAGGCGATCAAGGCCGCCGCCAAGGACGGGGACTCGCTGGGGGGCGTGGTGGAGGTCCTTGCCTTCGGGGTGCCGGTGGGGCTCGGCAGCCACGTGCACTGGGATCGCCGTCTCGACGGCCTGCTCGCCCAGGCGCTCATGAGCATCCAGGCCGTCAAGCACGTCGAGCTGGGCGAGGGGTCCGAGACCGTGTCGCGACGCGGCTCGGAGGCGCACGACGCCATCAGCTGGGACGAGAGCTCGGGCACCTACCGCCGCGACACCGACCGGGCCGGGGGCATCGAGGGGGGGATGTCGACGGGCGGCCTCATCGTGGCGCGCGTGGGAATGAAGCCGCTCGCCACGCTGAACCGGCCGGTGCTCGGGACCGTCGACGTCGTGACCAAGGAGCCGACGGTGTCGTTCAAGGAGCGCACCGACGTCACCGCCGTTCCCGCCATGGGGGTGGTGGCCGAGACGATGACGGCGTTGGTGTTGGCGTCGGAGGCGCTTCGCAAGTTCGGGGGGGACTCGCTGGCCGAGATGGTGCGCAACCGGGACGGGTACCTGTCGTCGCTCCACGACGCCCCCTCGTCGGCCGCCGCGGCCGGCCGTGGCTGAGCACCTGTTGCTCGTCGGGATGATGGGCGCGGGCAAGTCGACGGTGGCTCGGCTCGTCGCGCCGCGCCTGGGCCGACCGCACGTCGACACCGATGAGGAGGTGGAGCGGGCTGTCGGCTCGTCGGTGGGTGAGATCTTCTCGACGCGCGGTGAGCCGGCGTTCCGCGCCGAAGAGGCGCGCGTGCTGGACACGGTCCTCGCCGGCGCGGTCCCGTCGGTGATCTCGGTCGGGGGAGGCGCCGTCCTCGACCCCCGGCAGCGGGCCGCGCTGCGCGGTGGCGGCACGGTCGTGTGGCTCCGGGCCCGTCCCGACACGCTCGTCCGGCGCGTGGGTCGTCACCTCAACCGGCCGCTGCTGGTCGCCGCCGCCGACGGGCCCGAAGCCGCCCTGGCCCGCATCGACTCCGAGCGCCGACCGCTCTACGAGGAGGTGGCCGACGTCGTGATCGACGTGGACGACCTCAGTCCCGGCGCCGTTGCGGACCGGGTCCTCGACGTCGCCGTGCCGAGGGACGAGGGGCCCGGGTGATCACGGTGCCCGTCGGCCTCCGCGAGCGGTCCTACGACGTGGTCGTGGGGGCCGGGGCGCGGCGGCTCCTCTCCGAAGTGCTCCCCGCCGGTGTCCGGCGCGTCGCCATCGTCACCCAGGAGGGCGTGGAGGTGGACGTGGACCCGGGGGTGCCCTCCGAGACGTTCGTCGTGGCGGACGGCGAGGCTGCCAAGACCCTGGCCACCGTGGAGCAGCTGTGCCGCGACTTCGCTCGGTGCGGTCTGTCGCGCACCGACGCCGTGGTGGCGCTCGGAGGCGGGGCGGTGACCGACGTGGCGGGGTTCGCGGCGGCCGTCTTCCACCGCGGCGTGCCCTACGTCAACGTGGCCACGACGTTGCTGGCCCAGGTCGACGCGGCAGTGGGTGGGAAGACGGGGGTCAACCTGCCCGAGGGCAAGAACCTGGTGGGCGCCTTCTGGCAGCCGGCCGCCGTGCTGTGCGACACCCAGGCGCTCGGATCCCTGCCGGCTCGCGAGTGGTCGTCGGGTCGGGGCGAGATGGCCAAGTACGCGTTCTTGGGCGAGGGCCCCGCCGACCAGGGTCGCCTGGGCGCCTCGATCCTCAGCCTGCCCCTCGACGAGCAGGTCGCCAGGTGTGTGGCGATCAAGGCCGCGGTGGTGGCAGAGGACGAGAGGGAGTCGGGGCGCCGCATGGTCCTCAATTACGGGCACACCCTGGCGCACGCCCTGGAGGCGTCCGCCTTCGGCCCGAACGCCAAATGGGACCTGCGCCACGGTGAGGCCGTGGCGATCGGCCTCGTCTTCGCGGCCATGCTCGCCCGGAGGCTGCAGCGCATCGACGACGAACGCGTGGCGTTGCACCGCCGGGTGGTGAGCGGGTTCGACCTGTACGTGGAGCTTCCCGCCGGGGCTTCGGCCGGTGAGCTCGTGCGGTTCATGGCCCGGGACAAAAAGGCGCACCACGACCTGACCTTCGTCCTGGACGGGCCCGACGGCGTGGAGCCCGTGCACCATGTGGACGAGGGCGCCGTGCTCGCTACCCTGGCGGACATGGGGTGCGCACCGTGAGCGGACCGGGCACGCTGGTGGTGTTGTTGTCGGGCCCCAACCTCGACCTGCTGGGCGAGCGCGAGCCCGAGGTCTACGGCCGCGCCCGCCTGGCCGATCACGTGGCCGCCGCCGTGGAGGAGGCGACCCGGTGCGGCCTCGACCTCGAGCACCACCAGACCAACCACGAGGGAGAGCTCGTCGACCTGGTCCACGACGCCCGCGGGCGGGCGGCGGCACTCATCGTGAACGCGGGTGCCCTCACCCACTACTCCTGGTCGTTGCACGACGCCCTGGCGGCGTTCGAGGGGATCGTGGTCGAGCTCCACCTCTCGAACCCCACGGCCCGCGAGCCCTGGCGCCACACCTCGGTGGTGGCCGACGTGGCGGACGGGGCGATCACCGGTTTCGGAGGGCTCGGCTACCCCCTGGCCGTCAGCGCCGTGGCCCGGCTGCTGGGCCGGCCGGCGACGGGAACGTCGTGAGCGGCGGAGCTCGCACCACCGGGCGCGCCCGTCGCCCGGTCCCGGGGGACCCGCCGCCGGCGATGGACTTCGCCTTACGGATGACGCTCCTGTGCGCCCGCCTCGAGGCCGCCGAAGTCGACGCCCTGCTGGTCACGGCGTTGCCCAACGTCCGTTACCTCACCGGCTTCACCGGCTCCGCCGCTGTGCTGCTCGTCACCGGGGGCGGCGGCCGCGTCGCCCACCTCGTCACCGACGGGCGGTACCGGACCCAGGCCGGCGAGCAACTGGCCGCCGCCGGCATCGACGGTGCCGTCGAGCTGACGGTGGGCGGCATCCAGGCGCAGCGCCGGGCGCTGGCCGCCAGCGCGCAGGCGGCGTCGGTGCACCGTCTGGGCCTCGAAGCCGACCACGTCACCTGGTCGGCGCAACGCCGCTTCGCCGAGGACCTGGCCCCGGCCGTGCCCGTGGCCACGAGCGGTGTGGTGGAGGCGCTGCGGCAGGTGAAGGACCAAGGCGAGCTCGCCCGCATGGAGCGCGCCGCCGCCATCGCCGACGCCGCCCTCGGCGAGGTGCTCCCGTTGCTCGGAGCGCGACGGCGCGAGGACGAGGTGGCACTCGCCCTCGACACCGCCATGCGACGCCTGGGGGCGGAGGATCGCGCCTTCGAGACCATCGTGGCTTCGGGTCCCAACGCGGCCAAGCCCCACGCCCGGCCCTCGGCGCGCGTCATCGTCGCCGGGGACCCGGTCGTGGTGGACTTCGGCGCCATCTTCGACGGCTACCGGTCCGACATGACGCGCACCTTCTGCGTCGGCGGCGAACCGCCCGGCACCCTGGCGCGGGTCTTCGAGGTGGTGGGGGCCGCCCAGGCCGCCGGGGTGTCCGCCGTGCGTGCCGGGGTGACGACAGGAGACGTCGACAAGGCGTGTCGCGACCTGATCGCGGACGCCGGTTGGGCCGAGGCCTTCGAGCACGGCACCGGGCACGGGGTCGGCCTCGACATCCACGAGGCCCCGGCGGTGGGTCCGGGGTCGACTGCTATCCTCGGTGCCGACGTCGTCGTGACCGTCGAGCCCGGCGTGTACCTGGCGGGAGTCGGCGGTGTCCGCGTCGAGGACACCGTCGTGGTCACCGCGGACGGCTGTCACACCCTCACCCGATTCCCCAAGGACATTGCTGCCTGATGGCTGTCACGACCAACGATCTGCGCAACGGCATGACGCTCGACCTCCCCGACGGCCTGTTCTCGGTGGTCGAGTTCCAACACGTGAAGCCGGGCAAGGGGGGTGCGTTCGTGCGCACGAAGCTCAAGAACGTGCGCACCGGCGCCGTCCTGGAGCGGACGTTCCGTGCCGACGAGCGCGTGGAGCAGGCCATCGTCGACAAACGCGAGATGCAGCTGCTCTACCGTGACGGCACCGACTACGTGTTCATGGACGTCACGTCGTACGACCAGATGCACGTCTCGCCCGCCACGCTCGGCGACGCGGCCCAGTACGTCAAGGAGGGCGACAACGCCGTGTTGCAGATGTACGGGGGGGAGATCGTCGGAGTGGACCTGCCTGCTGCCGTCGAGCTGACGGTGGCCGAGACCGAGCCCGGTGTGCAGGGCGACCGGGTGTCGGGGGCTCGCAAGCCGGCCACGCTCGAGACGGGGCTGGTGGTGCAGGTCCCGCTGTTCGTCAACCCCGGAGAGCGGATCAAGGTCGACACGCGCTCGGGCGAGTACATCAACCGGGCCTAGCCCGGCCCTGCCGTGCCCGAGGACAGGGCCCCGGCCGCGCCCCCGAAGGGCCCCGTCACGAAGCCCGCGAACGGGCGCTCGCCCTGCTCTACGAGGCGGAGATGAAGCGCATCGGGACCGCGGAGGTGCTCCGGACGCTGTCGGTGGCCCCGGACCCCTTCGCCGTCTCGCTGGTGGAGGGCGTCGCCGCCCACGAGGACCGCATCGACGCCCTAGTGGCCGCGGCGGCCAAAGGGTGGGAGATCGAGCGCATGCCGGTCCTCGACCGCAGCATCCTGCGCCTCGCCACCTACGAGTTGATGGCCGAGCCCGACATCCCGGTCGCGGTGGTGATCGACGAGGCGGTCGAGCTGGCCAAGCAGTACTCGACCGAGTTCTCGGGCGGGTTCGTCAACGGCGTGCTGTCGACGATCGCCCGCCAGGTGCGCGGCTGAGGGCACGGTGACCCCTCGCCGGCACCCGTGGTCCCCTCGCCGGCACCCGTGGTCCCTCGTCGACACCCGCGACGTTCGCCCTCGCCCGCGACCGGCCGGTGCTAGCATTGCCCGACGACCGTGAAGCGGGTCCCGCGAGGCCCAAACGGACCGTGGAGGAGCATTGGCGGAGCGAGAGCGCAGACTGACCCCACCGCGAGGTGGGGTCTTCGTTCCTCGGGTCCAGGTCCTCACCGCCCAGGACGTCCAGCGGGCGCTGACCCGCATCGCGCACGAGATCATCGAACGCAACCACGGGCTCGATGACGTGATGCTCGTCGGTCTCCAGACCGGCGGGGTCCCGTTGTCCTTCCGCATCGCCAGCGTGCTCGAGGAGATGGAGGGGACCGCCGTGCCCGTCGGCCTCCTCGACGTGGCCTTCTACCGTGACGACATCGGGATCCGCCCCGTGCTGCCCGAGGCCGCCACCGACATCCCCGGGGACCTGGCGGGCCAGCTCGTCGTCCTCGTCGACGACGTCCTGTTCACCGGGCGCACGGTCCGGGCGGCGCTCAACGCGCTGGGCGACTACGGCCGGGCCAGAGCCGTGCAGCTGGCCGTGATGGTCGACCGGGGGCACCGGGAGCTGCCCATCCGGCCGGACTACGTGGGCAAGAACATGCCGACCCGGATCGACGAGCAGGTCGACGTCAGCCTCGACGGCGTCGTGCTCGGGGACGTGGTGCCGCGATGACGCGCCCTTCGGCGGCGGCGGGCACCGCGCGGGCCGTGAGCCCCGCCGCAGTGCCGGTCGCCGACGCCGCCAAGGGCGGCCGGCGCCACCTGCTGTCGGTCGCCGAGCTCGGTGCCGACGGCATCGAGGAGATCCTGGAGGTTTCCGACGCCTTCGTCGAGGTGGGCCGGCGGTCGATTCCCAAGGTGCCGTCGCTACGTGGCCGCACCGTGGTCACCCTCTTCGCGGAGCAGTCGACGCGCACGCGGCTGTCCTTCGAGACGGCGGCCAAGCGCCTTTCGGCCGACGTGCTGTCGTTCTCCGTCGACACGTCGTCGGTGAAGAAGGGTGAGTCCCTGCGCGACACCGTGGAGACGGTCGCCGCCATGGGGGTGGACGCATTCGTGGTCCGCCACACCTCGGCCGGTGCGCCCGCCGCGGTGGCGCGCTGGGTCGACGCGTCGGTGGTCAACGCCGGCGACGGCTGGCACGAGCACCCCACCCAGGCCCTCCTCGACTGCTACACGATCCGGCAGGTTCTCGCCGAGCGGGCGGGGCGCCCGTCGGAGGGGGCCGGGGTCGGGTGTTTCGTGGGACTGCGGGTGGCCATCGTCGGAGACGTGCGCCACAGCCGGGTGGCGCGCTCGCTGGTGCTGGCGCTCGGCGCCCTCGGAGCCGAGGTCACCCTGGTGGCGCCGGGGAGCCTGCTGCCGCCTTCGCTCGAGGGTTGGCCCGTGACCAAGGTGTCGTACGACCTCGATGCCGTGCTCCCGCATGTCGACGTCTGCTATCTGCTCCGGCTCCAGTCCGAGCGCGGGGCCGGTGCGTTCCTGCCCTCGGTGCGCGAGTACAGCGCGTGGTACGGCTTGACGTCGCGACGCGCCGCATTGTTGGGTGACGGCGCCCTCGTCATGCATCCGGGGCCCATGAACCGGGGGGTCGAGATCGCCGACGACGTGGCCGCGCTCCCGCAGTCGCTCGTGCTGCGTCAGGTGTCCAACGGCGTGGCCGTCCGCATGGCGGTGCTCTTCATGTTGCTCGGGCAGGTGGGGTCGGGCGCCGTGCCGAGTCTGGTGCCGACCCTCGCACCGGCTCCGGGGACCGACCTCGGTGCCTGAACCGTCGCCCCGGGGTGGCCGGTCCTCGGACAGGGCCACACCGACAGTCGTGATCCGGGGAGGCACCGTCGTGGACGCCTCGGGCGAGCGCGTCGCCGACGTCGTGGTCGAGGGGGGCGTGGTGGCGGAGGTGGGGACCGCGCTGTCCGTGCCCCGGGGCGCGACGGTGCTCGACGCCGGTGGGTGCCTGGTGTCCCCCGGGCTCGTCGACCTCCACACCCATCTCCGTCAGCCCGGTGCCGAGGACTCCGAGACGGTGGAGACCGGGGCGCGGGCGGCCGCCCTGGGGGGGTTCACGGCCGTGGTGGCCATGCCCAACACCGACCCCCCGATCGACAGTGCCGCCGTCGCGCTGGAGGTGCTGGCACTGGGCGAGGGTGCCATGTGCCTCGTGGCGGTGGCCGGCGCCATCACCATGGGACGCGCCGGACAGCGGCTCGCCCCCATGGGCGAGCTCGCGTCGTTGGGGGTGCGCCTCTTCACCGACGACGGGACGGGCGTGCAGGACGTGGCGGTCATGCGACGGGCCCTCGAGTACGCCCGCGGTTTCGACGTCACCCTGGCCCAGCACTGCGAGGACGAGGCGCTGGCCCGGGGCGGCCACATGCACGAGGGGGAGTGGTCGAGCCGCCTCGGCGTGCCGGGGATCCCGGCCGAGGCCGAGGAGACGATGCTGTCGCGCGACATCGCCCTGACGCGGCTCACCGGCGGGCGGATGCACTTCCTCCATCTCTCCACGGCGCGGTCCGCGGCGCTGATGGCCGCGGCGAAGGCCGAGGGCCTGGCGGTGACGGCGGAGGTGACGCCGCACCATCTGACGTTGACCCACGACGAGCTGGCCGGCTACGACCCCGTGTTCAAGGTGAACCCGCCTCTGCGCCCCCGGGCGGACGTCGCCGCGTTGCGCGTCGCGTGCGGGGACGGCACCCTCGACGCCGTCGCCACGGACCACGCCCCGCATGCGCCCGAACGCAAGGACGACACCCTCGACGCCGCGCCCCCCGGCATGCTCGGTCTCCAGACCGCACTCCCGGTCGTGCTCGGCGCCCTGGGCGCGCCCCACGGGAACGGCGCCGGGCATGACAGGGTCTCTCACGACGGGGGCTCTCACCACGGCGCGCCGGGGATGTCGTCTCGAGCGGTGCTCGGGCTCCTGTCGTGGCGCCCGGCGCGCATCGCCGGCTTGGCGCGGGACCAGGGCGGCGACCAGGGCGGCCCCATCGAGGCCGGTGCGCCCGCCAACATCTGCGTGATCGACCCGGCGGCGACCTGGGAGGTCGACCCCGTGCGGCTCGCCAGCCGGAGCCGCAACACCCCGTGGGCCGGTCGTGCCATGACCGGACAGGTTCGGCACACCCTGTACCGCGGCGAGCCGGTCGTGGTGGACGCCGAGGCACAGCGTTGAGCCCGCGGGCTGCGCCGGCCGTCACGGCCGTCCCCGGCGACTGGTTCGGGGGGAGAGCGCCTTCGCTGCTGGTGCTGGCCGACGGCGAGGTCTTCGAGGGTGAGGCGATCGGCGCTACGCCCTCCGGAGGGGTGTCCACGGGCGAGCTCGTGTTCAACACGGTGCTGTCGGGCTATCAGGAGGTCGTCACCGATCCGAGCTACGCCGGCCAGGTCGTCGCGTTCACGTACCCGCACATCGGGAACTACGGCGTGACGGCCGAGGACGACGAGGCGCCGCGCCCGTGGTGTCGCGGCGTGGTCGTGCGCGACCTCCCGCCGCGCCCGTCCTCATGGCGCGCCACCGCCTCCTTTGAGGACTTCCTCCTGCGCAGTGCGCTGCCCGGCATCACGGGCGTCGACACCCGCCGCCTCACCCGGCACCTGCGCGTGGACGGGGCCATGGGCTGCGCCTTCGGCACCGCACCCGAGTCCGTGCTACGCGAAGCAGCGGCGTCGGAGCCGGGCACCACCGGACGCGATCTGGTGACCGGCGTGTCGGTGGCGGCGCCCTACGTACGGGGCTCGGGGCCGCTTCGGATCGTCGCCTACGACTTCGGTGTCAAAGAGACCATGCTGCGCAGCCTGGGCGAGCTGGGGACCGTCACGGTGGTGCCCGCCGCGCATCCGGCCGCCGATACGTTGGCGCTCGAGCCCGACGGGGTCTTCCTGTCCAACGGGCCCGGGGATCCCGCCGCGCTCGGCGCCCATGCGGCGAACATCGGCGAGCTCCTCGGCCGCGTCCCGGTGTTCGGGATCTGCCTCGGCCATCAGCTGCTCGCCGAGGCCATCGGGGCGCGCACCTACAAGCTCCCCTTCGGCCACCACGGAGGCAACCATCCGGTGCGCCGGCTCGACACCGGTCAGGTCGAGATCACGAGCCAGAACCACAACTACGCCGTCGACGCCACGACCCTCCCGACCTCGGGACCGCTGGCCGCCGAGGTCACCCATGTCAACCTCAACGACGGCGTGGTGGAAGGGTTCCGGTGCACGGGGGTGGCCGCCTTCAGCGTGCAGTACCACCCCGAGGCCGGCCCCGGCCCGCACGACGCCCGGTACCTGTTCGAACGCTTCCGGCAGATGGTCGAGGAGGTGCGAGCCTGATGCCGCGCCGCACGGACATCGAGACGATCCTCGTCATCGGCTCGGGCCCCATCGTGATCGGCCAAGCGTGCGAGTTCGACTACTCGGGCACCCAGGCGTGTCGGGTGCTGCGCGCCGAGGGCTACCGGGTCGTGCTCGTGAACTCGAACCCGGCGACGATCATGACCGATCCCGACATCGCGGACCGGACCTACGTCGAGCCCCTCGACCTCGACGTGCTCAGCGCCGTCGTCGAACGCGAGCGGCCCGACGCGGTGCTCCCCACCATGGGTGGGCAGACCGGCTTGAACCTGGCCTTCGGCCTGTCCGAGCGCGGGGTGCTCGACGCCTTCGGAGTGGAATTGATCGGCGCCAGCGCCGAGGCCATCGCCACCGCAGAGGACCGGGACCGTTTCAAGACCGCCATGGGCGAGATCGGCCTGGAGGTCCCGCCGTCGGGGTTCGCCACCCATCTGGACGACGCCATGGCGCTTGGGGAGCGGATCGGCTTCCCCCTCATGATCCGGCCCAGCTTCATCCTGGGGGGAGCGGGCACGGGCACGGCGGGAGACCGCGCCCAGCTCGCCCGGGTCGCCGCCGAGGGGCTGGCGGCGAGCCCCGTGCACCAGATCCTCATCGAGCGGTCCATCGAGGGGTGGAAGGAATTCGAGCTCGAGGTCATGCGCGACAAGGCGGACAACTGCGTTGTGGTGTGCTCCATCGAGAACTTCGACCCCATGGGTGTGCACACCGGTGACTCGATCACCGTCGCTCCCGCACAGACGCTGTCGGACGTCGAGTACCAGGCGATGCGCGACGATGCCTTCGCGTGCATCCGGCGGGTCGGCGTCGAGACGGGGGGATCCAACATCCAATTCGCAGTGAGGCCCACTGACGGCAGACGCCTCGTGATCGAGATGAACCCGCGCGTGTCGCGCTCGTCGGCGCTGGCGTCCAAGGCGACTGGGTTCCCCATCGCCAAGATCGCGGCCCGCCTGGCGGTTGGCTACACGCTCGACGAGATCACCAACGACATCACCGGGGCCACGCCGGCGAGCTTCGAGCCCACCATCGACTACGTCGTGACGAAGATCCCGCGCTGGGCCTTCGAGAAGCTGCCCGGGGCGGTGGACCGCCTCGGAACCCGGATGCAGTCGGTGGGGGAGGTGATGGCTATCGGACGGACGTTTCCCGAGTCGCTGCAGAAGGCCATCCGCTCGCTCGAGCAGGGTCGGGCCGGGCTCAACGGGGACCCCGCCGAGGCCGCGTACGAGCTCCTCGACGACGAGGAGCTCGTGGCGCGGGCCTGCTCGCCCACGCCCGGACGCGTGTTCGAGCTCGAGGCCGCGCTGCGCCGGGGCATCACGCCTGACGCGCTGGCGGCGGCGACCGGCGTCGACCCCTGGTTCTTGGACCAGCTGGCCATCATCAGCGAGGCACGCACGCGCCTCGAAGCCATGGGCGCATCCGGTCAGGTGCCCGCGGGGCTCGACCGTCGCACGTGGCGCGCCGTCAAGCGACTCGGCTTCTCCGACACCCAGATCGCCTACCTGCTGTCGGGCGGGGCCGGCGCCCGCGCCGCAAGAAGGGCGGGCACCGTCACCGAGGCCGAGGTGCGCGCCGCGCGCCAGGCGGCCGGGGTGCGTGCCACGTTCAAGACCGTCGACACCTGTGGAGCCGAGTTCGCGGCGCGCACCCCGTACCACTACGCCACCTACGAAGACGAGGACGAGGTCCGCCCGAGCGAGCGCCCACGCGTGGTGATCCTGGGGTCGGGGCCCAACCGCATCGGGCAGGGCATCGAGTTCGACTACTGCTGCGTCCACGCCTCGATGGCCCTGCGGGCGGCGGGGTACGAGACGGTGATGGTCAACTGCAACCCCGAGACCGTCTCCACCGACTACGACACCTCCGATCGTCTGTATTTCGAGCCCATCACCGCCGAGGACGTTGCCAACGTGCTCGACGCCGAGAGCGCGGCGGGCGCGGGGCCCGGGGGTGCGCCCGTCGCCGGGGTGATTGTGAGCCTCGGCGGTCAGACACCGCTCAAGCTGGCCCACGGCCTGCCGCCCGAGCTGGTCCTCGGCACGAGCCCGGCCTCCATCGACCTCGCCGAGGACCGGGAGCGTTGGAACCTCCTGTGCGAGCAGCTGGGGATCCCCCAGCCTGCGGGGGGCATCGCCCTGTCGGTGGACGAGGCCCTCACCGTGGCCCACAAGGTCGGGTATCCGGTGCTCGTGCGCCCGAGCTACGTGCTCGGGGGTCGGGCCATGGAGATCGTCTACGACGACAAGCGCCTGGCGCAGGTCGTCGACGAATTGGCGGGGTCCCTCGCCCGTGAGGGCGCGGCGACGGCAGAGCGTCCCGTGCTGGTCGACCGGTTCCTCGAGGGCGCCGTCGAGGTCGACGTGGACGCCGTGCGGGACCGGACGGGCGACCTGATGATCGCCGGGGTCATGGAGCACGTCGAGGAGGCGGGCGTGCATTCGGGGGACTCGGCCTGCGCGCTTCCTCCGCAGACCCTGTCGAGCGACGTGGTGGACACCATCACCGCCCACACCCGGGCCATCGCCGCCGCGCTCGAGGTGGTCGGGCCCATCAACGTGCAGTACGCGGTCAAAGAAGGCACCGTCTACGTCCTCGAGGCGAACCCTCGTGCCAGTCGGACCGTGCCTTTCGTCGCCAAGTCGACCGGTGTGCCGGTGGCCATGGTGGCGGCCCGGGTGATCATGGGCGCGACGTTGTCCGAGCTGCGCGCCGAGGGCCTGCTGCGCGCCCCGACCGGGGGTCGGTGGGTGAGCGTCAAGGAGGCGGTGCTGCCCTTCGACCGTTTTCCGGGGGTCGACACCCTTCTCGGCCCCGAGATGCGTTCCACCGGCGAGGTGATGGGGATCGGCTCGACGTTCGGCCTCGCCTTCGCCAAGAGCCAGATCGCCGCCGGCATGCGGCTGCCGTCCGAGGGATCGGTGTTCCTGTCGCTCGCCGATCGCGACAAGGCCGGGGGCCTCGAGGCGGCCCGGACGTTCCACGAGCTCGGGTTCGAGCTCGTGGCCACCTCGGGGACCGCCGCATTCCTCGAGTCCAACGGCGTCGCGGTGGCCACGGTGGTGGCCAAGGTGGGGGAGTCGGGCGCGTTCGACGCCGTCGACCTCATCGCCACCGGGCGGGTGCAGCTGGTGGTGAACACGCCGCGGGGTCGGGGCCCGCGTGCCGACGGCGTGCACATCCGCTCCGCCGCCCTCGCCCACCAGGTGCCCTGTCTGACCACGGTCGCCGCTGCTCGCGCCGCCGCCGCCGGCATCGTCGACTGGCGGCGTCACGGGCTGTCGGTGGTGTGCCTCCAAGAGGTGCACGGATGAGGGGCAGCGTCGACCTGCGAACCTACGTGGGGTCGGTGCCGCTGCCCAACCCGGTGCTCACGGCTTCGGGCACCGCCGGGCACGGGGCCGAGCTCGCCGCCTACGTCGACCTCGCCTCGCTCGGGGCCGTCGTGGTGAAGTCGCTGGCCGCCCTGCCGTGGGCCGGCAACCCACCGCCTCGCGTCCACGAGACCCCGGCGGGCATGCTCAACTCGGTCGGGCTCCAGGGGCCCGGGATCGAATCGTGGCTCGCGTACGAGCTCCCGGCGCTGAACGACCGCGGCGCCCGGGTGGTGGCGAGCGTTTGGGGAAGCCGCGTGGAGGACTACGCGCAGGCCGCGGCCATGCTCGTCGGCGCGCCGGGGGTCGTGGCGGTGGAGGTCAACGTGAGTTGTCCCAACCTCGACGACCGGAGCCGGATGTTCGCCCACTCGGCGCAGGCCACCGCACAAGCCGTGGCGGCCTCGAGGGCGTGCGGGCTGCCGTTGTGGGTGAAGTTGAGTCCCAACGTGTCCGACATCGTCTCCATCGCGGCCGCCGCGCTCGACGCAGGCGCTGAGACGCTGGTGCTCGTGAACACGGTGCTGGGAATGGCGATCGACGTGAGACGTCGCGACTACCGGCTCGGCTCGGCCGCGGGCGGCGGCGGCCTCTCGGGGCCGGCCATCCGTCCGGTGGCCGTGCGCGCCGTGCACGACTGTCGCGCCGCGTTCCCCGATGCCGGCATCGTGGGTGTCGGAGGGGTGTCGCGCGGTGTCGACGTGGTGGAGATGATGCTTGCCGGCGCGGACGCGGTCGAGGTGGGAACGGCGACGTTCCGCGATCCGCGCGCCCCGGCGAGGGTGCTGGCCGGGCTGCGGCGGTGGTGCCGGTGGCACGACGTGGGCGACGTGCGCGCCCTGGTGGGTGCCGTGCATCGGGGACGGGGCACGGGCCCGAGGCCGGGGGCAAGGCCGCTTGTGACACAACCCCGTTCCGGACAGCCGCCGGCGGGTTGGGCGCCTCCCGCCGGCGCGCGGCTGGATCCCCCTCCTCCTCCGCCTGCCGCACCAGCCCCTCCACCGCCTGCCGCACCACCCCCTCCACCGCCGGCACCCGCACCGCCGGCACCGACGCCTTCCCCACCTCCAGCCGCTCCGGCTCCGGTTGCTCCGGTGAGACCCCGCCCCGGGGTGGCGCGGCCGGACGTCCCGTCACGTCTGCCCCCGATCCCACCTCGGGGAGGCCAGGGGACGCGGGAGGGCGACCATGGCCGGTGACGATCCCCGCGACAGGCTGGCCCTGGCCCTGGACGTGGACGACCTCGTGGTGGCGCTGCGTCTGGCGCACCGGCTCCGGCCCTGGTTCGGGGTGGCGAAGGTGGGACTCGAATTGTTCGGCGCGGCCGGGCCCGAGACCGTCTCGGCACTCGTCGTCGAGGGCTATCGCGTCTTCCTCGATCTGAAGCTGCACGACATCCCGACCACGGTGGCGCGCGCCGCCCGGGTCCTCGGGGGATTGGGCGTGGAGTTCACGACGGTCCACACGCAGGGTGGCGAATCCATGTTGCGTGCTGCGGTCTCGGGCATGGCGGAAGGGGCATCGGCGGCCGGGGCCCCAGCACCCTGCGTGCTCGGGGTCACCGTCCTCACGAGCGACACCGACGCCGCTCCCGAGGCGCTCGCCTCACGTTCGAGGTTGGCGGCCTCGGCCGGCTGCGGGGGACTGGTGTGCGCAGCCTCGGATCTGGCGGTGACGCGACGTGCCGCCCCCGGGCTCGTGACCGTGGTCCCCGGAATCCGCCCCTCGGGGACCCCTGCCGACGACCAGGCGCGCGCCGCGACCCCCGCCGCCGCCATCCGAGCGGGCGCGGACATTCTGGTGATCGGTCGCGCCGTCACCGCCGCCGGAGACCCCGAGGCCATGGCGGCCGCCGTCGTCGACGAAGTTGCCACCACGTTGGCCGCGCCTCGAGGATGACCCCCGCTCACGAGGGCGCTATGGTGGCCCGCATGCCGCAACCTCCCGCACTCACCCCGGAGCAGCGCCAGGCGGCGCTGGACAAGGCCGCCAAGGTCCGCCGCGAGCGGGCCGAGGTGAAGGAGAAGCTGAAGATGGGGTCCATCACCCTCTCGGAGCTTCTCCGGCGTGCCGAGAAGGACGAGACCGTCGGCAAGATGAAGGTGCTGTCGGTGCTCGAGTCGCTCCCCGGTCTCGGCAAGGTCAAGGCCCGGCGTCTCATGGAGACGGTGGGAATCAGTGAGAGCCGTCGGTTGCAGGGCCTCGGGGCCAATCAACGCGACGCTCTGCTGACACATACTTCGAAGTCCTGATCCTCGTCATCTCCGGCCCCGGCGGGGCGGGGAAGGGCACGGTCGTCTCCCGACTCGTCGAGCGGGACCCGGGGCTGTGGCTCAGCCGGTCCTGGACGACGCGGCCCCGGCGTCCCGGTGAAGCCGCCGACGCGTACACCTTCGTCGACCGCGATCGCTTCGAGGAGAGGATCGCAGCCGGCGGGTTCCTCGAGTGGGCGGAGTTCCTCGGCCACCTCTACGGCACGCCCCTTCCCGACGCGCCGCCCGGCAAGGACGTGGTCCTCGAGATCGACCTCCAGGGGGCCCGCCAGGTCAAGGCGCGCCACCCCGACGCCCTGGTCGTGCTCCTCGTGCCTCCAACGCCGGAGATCCAGCGGGCGCGCCTGCGCCAGCGGGGCGACGACGTGCACGAGGTCGACAAGCGCATCGCCCTCGGAGCCGAGGAGATGCGCCTGGGCAGGGAGCTGACACCCTTCGTGGTCGTCAATGACGAGGTGGACCGGGCGGTGTCCGAGGTGGCCGGTATACTGGACCTTCATCGCAATCTCCCGCCGGACCGATGACCGGCCACCGTGGAGGAGCCTGAATTGCCCCAGCGCCGCTCGACGCTCATGGACCCACCCGTGGAGGACCTCCTCGACAAGGTCGACTCGAAGTTCACCCTGGTCGCCCTGTCGGCCAAACGTGCCCGGCAGATCAACTCGTACTACAACCAGCTGGGAGAGGGCCTCGGGTTCGTCGTGCCGCCCCAGGTGACCTCGGTCTCGGGCAAGCCCCTGACCATCGCCTTCGAAGAGGTGGCGGCCGGAAAGGCCACGTACCACCGCCTCGAGCCGGGCGAAGAGCTCGAGGACGGTTCCGCCGACCTCGAGGGTGCCGAGGTGGCGGAGGTCGTCGCCGAAGGGCCGGAGCTCACCGCGCTCACCGGCGACCTCGACGCGCAACAGCCGGAGGCCGGCGAGTAGCAGGCGGGAGTCCCCGCCCGCGCTCTGCCCCGGGAGCCCGGACCATGACGGCAGGCCCCGCCACGGGCAAGACCATCGTCCTCGGTGTCACCGGGGGCATCGCGGCCTACAAGGCGGTCGAGGTGTGTCGCCGGCTGGTCGACGCCGGCGCGCATGTCGTTCCCGTCCTCACCGAGGACGCCACGCGCTTCGTCGGCGCGGTGACCTTCTCCGCACTGGCGTCTGAGCCCGTCCAGAGGACCCTTTGGGCCGAGGCCGACCCTATTCCCCACACCCATCTGGGCCGGCGCGCCGATCTCGTCCTCGTGGTCCCGGCGACGGCGCGTTTTCTCGCCTGCTACGCGCACGGCATCGCCGACGGGTTGCTCACCGCCACCGTCCTCGCCACGCGTGCGCCGGTGATGGTGTGCCCGGCCATGCACACCGAGATGTGGGAGCACCCCGCGGTCCAGGACAACCTGGCCACCTTGCGCCGGCGCGCCGTGCATGTGGTCGAACCGGGTGAGGGACGGTTGGCGGGGGGTGACGTGGGGGCAGGGCGCCTGGCCGAGCCCGCCGACATCGTCGTCGCCGCCCTGTCGGTGCTGGCGCGGCCCGCAGCGCCGCGCCCGACCGGATCTGCCGCCGGCGCGGGCATCCATGGCCGGGATCTCGCCGGGCGACGCGTCGTGGTGAGCGCGGGGGGCACACGCGAGCCGATCGACCCGGTGCGATTCATCTCCAACCGCTCGTCGGGCAAGCAGGGCCACGCCGTCGCCGAAGCGGCCGCGGCGCGCGGCGCGGACGTCGTCCTCGTGACCACGGCGCGCACCGCGGTGACCCCGGGCATCACGGTCGTGCCGGTGGAGACGGCCGCCGAGATGGAAGCGGCCGTGCTCGAGCGCGCCGACGGTGCCGATGTCGTGGTGATGGCGGCCGCGGTGGCCGACTTCCGGTTGAAGACGCCCGCCGAGACCAAATTGGCGAAGTCCGACGGCCTGCCCGAGCTCGTGCTCGAGCCCACCCCCGACATCCTGGCCGAGCTCGGTCGACACCGGCGCGACGGGCAGGTGCTGGTCGGGTTCGCGGCCGAGACCCACGACCTGGCGACCCGGGCGACCGCCAAGCTCAGGAGCAAGAACATCGACCTCATGGTGGGCAACGACGTCTCGGCCCAAGGCGTGGGATTCGACCACGACACGAACGCCGTGACCATCCTGGGGTCCGACGGGACGTGCCGGGAGATCGCCCTGACCTCGAAGCTCGAGGTCGCCCACGCCATTTTGGATAGTGTGATCGATCGCCTGGGCGGTCCACGTCCGGGTGGGGGCGCCCGGCGTGCCGGCGCTTCCGGGGGGGACGACAAACCGAGGAGAGACTCGTGACCACGCGCCACACCTTCACATCGGAGTCGGTGACCGAAGGACATCCCGACAAGATGGCGGACCAGATCTCCGACTCGGTCCTCGACGCGGTGCTCGAGTCCGATCCCAACGGCAGGGTGGCATGCGAGACTCTGCTCACCACCGGTCTCGTCGTCGTGGCGGGTGAGATCTCCACGCAGTGCTACATCGACATCGCCACCTTGGTCCGAGACGTCGTGTGTGACATCGGCTACGACAGCGACGCGCACGGGTTCAACGGCCGCACCTGCGGGGTGATGGTCGCGCTCGACGAGCAATCTCCCGACATCGCCCAGGGCGTCACCGCCGCCCACGAGCTGCGGACCGGCTCCGGAGGGGAGGACCAGCTCAACGCCCAAGGTGCCGGCGACCAGGGAATGATGTTCGGCTACGCGTGCGACGAGACCCCCGACCTGATGCCGCTTCCGATCTGGATGGCGCACCGTCTCGCCCAACGCCTGTCCCAGGTCAGGCGGGTCGGCGTCCTGCCGTACCTCCGTCCCGACGGCAAGACGCAGGTGAGCGTCGTCTACGAGAGTGGGCGGCCCGTCGCCATCGACACCGTGCTGATCTCCACCCAGCACGCACCCGGTGTCGACATCGAGACGCTGCTGCTCCCCGACCTCCGGGAGCACGTGATCCATCCACTGCTCCCGCCCGACCTCGACTCCTCGGCGCTGCGCGTCCTGGCCAACCCCACGGGCCGATTCGAGCTCGGGGGGCCGCACGCCGACACCGGGCTCACGGGCCGCAAGATCATCGTGGACACCTACGGCGGCATGGCGCGCCACGGTGGCGGGGCCTTCTCGGGGAAGGACCCTTCCAAGGTCGACCGCTCGGCGGCCTACGCGGCCCGCTGGGTCGCCAAGCACGTCGTCGCGGCGGGTGCCGCGAGTCGGTGCGAGGTCCAGGTCGCGTATGCCATCGGCGTCGCCAGCCCGGTCTCGCTCATGGTCGAGACCTTCGGGACCGAGACCGTGGACCCGGTCAAGATCGAGCAGGCCGTGCGCGAGGTGTTCGACCTGCGACCGGCGGCGATCGTCCGTGACCTCGACCTCAAGAGGCCGATCTACCGCCGTACCGCCGCCTACGGGCACTTCGGCCGCTCGGACAAGGAATTCACCTGGGAGGCGACGCCCAGGGTGGACGACCTCAAGCGCGCGCTGGGTCTGTAGGGCTCGGGCATCGGGAGCCGCCGACCCCGCGTCGCGTCCCGACTCCCGTCATGCCGGCGCCGCGCGTCGAGCGCGCCGAGAGCGTCGTGCACGCCGAGCGCGTCGTGCGCGTGCTCCCCGATGTCGAGCGCGCTGCGCAAGACCTTCGACTACACCGTTCCGGACGCGCTCGGCGAACTGGTGCGCGTCGGCGCGCAGGTCCGCATCGCGCTGGGAGCACGGCGCGTGGGTGGGTGGGTGGTACAAGACCACGTCGTGCCGGACGCGGGGGTGGTCTTGCGGCCGATCTCGGCCGTACGGGGCTGGGGCCCGCCGCCGCCGGTACTCGAGATAGCCCGGTGGGCGGCATGGCGCTGGGCCGGTCCGGTCCCGGCGCTCCTACGCACCGCCTCCTCCCCGGTGGCGGTGCGCGGGCTCCCTGTCCCCGCCGGTGGTGCCGCCCCCGGGGCCGACTCCGTCGCCCCGCCCGGCCTCGCTCCCAGCCCCGCTCCCGGCCTCGCTCCCGGGACGACCGTGGTCCGGCTCGGGCCGGCGGGCGACCCCTGGCCGATCCTCCTCGCCGCCGCGGCGTGCGGCCAGCGTGCCGGCGGTGACGCCGGCGTGCTCGTGCTGACACCGAGTCACCGTTCGGCGGGCGACGTGGCACGCCGGCTGCGGGCGGCGGGCATCGCCACCGCGTTGCTCCCCGGCGACTGGGCGCGGGCCCGGGCCGGTGGGTGCGTGGTCGTAGGCGCCCGCGCCGGTGCCTTCGCCCCCTTGCCGCGGCTGGCGGCCGCTGTCGTGCTCGACGCACACGACGAGGCGTACCACGAGGAGCGCGCTCCGACGTGGGCGGCCTGGGCGGTGGTGGCCGAACGCTCCCGGCGCGAGGGGGTGCCGTGTGCGCTCGTGTCGCCGTGTCCCACGCTCGAGATCCTCGCCGCCGGAGCGCTCGTGGAACCACCGCGCAACGTCGAGCGCCGGGGTTGGCCCGCCGTCGAGGTGATCGACCGACGCAGCGACGACCCGCGCACTGGGCTGTTCTCCGAGCGGCTCGTGCGGCTCGTGCGCGAGGCGGCCGGGTCGCCGGGTCGCCGGGTGGTCTGCATCGTGAACCGGACCGGGCGCGTCCGGCTGCTTTCGTGTGCGTCGTGTGGGGAGCTGGCGCGCTGCGAGACCTGTGGTGCCTCCCTCGAGCAGGTCGGCGACACGGGACGAGGCCGCGGCCGGCGTTCGGGGCCGCCGGCGGGCACTCCCGGGCCGGCACCGCTGCTCCGATGCCGGCGCTGTGGACAGGAACGCCCGGTCGTGTGCGCCCGGTGCGGGGTCACACGGGTGAAGGCATTGCGCCTGGGCGTCACGCGCGTCCGTGAGGACCTCGAGGCGCTCGCGGGTGTGGAGGTGGCCGAGGTGTGGGGCCCGGCGGCTTCGGACGAACGCGAGGAGGGACACGTCCGCCGGGCGCGGGTCGTGGTGGGCACCGAGGCCGCGTTGCACCGCGTGCCCGACGCCGACACCGTGGCGTTCCTGGACTTCGACTCGGAGCTCCTCGCCCCCCGGTTCCGCGCCGCCGAGGAGGCACTGGCCCTCCTGGCCCGGGCGGCGCGGCTCGTGGGGGGCGCGGGCATCGGGCGCGCTGCGGACCGCGCCCCGGGGCGTATGGTCGTCCAGACTCGCCAACCCCGTCACCCCGCCATCCTGGCCGCGGTGTCCGCCGATCCCGGGATCCTGGCCGCGGCGGAGTCGACGGTGCGCCGAGCCCTGGCGCTTCCCCCCTTCAGCGCGCTGGCGGTCGTCTCGGGCGCCGAGGCCGAGGCGTACGGGGTGGCACTGCGGCGAGCGGCTCCCGATGGCGTCGAGGTGAGCGGGCCCGTCGATGGTGCGTGGTCGGTGCGCGCTCGCGACCACGACGCGCTGTGCGGGCTCCTGGCCTCGGTGGCGCGCCCGCCGGGTCGCCTCCGGGTGGAGGTCGACCCGGTGCGGGCCTGAGCGCGATCCCGGGCGCCCCGCGCCGACCTGGCCGGACGGCCTGCCACCAGGCATCGGCTCCCGGACGGCCCCGGTACGATGGCCCGCATGTCGAGGTACTCCATCCGCCAGTACGGGGACCCGGTGCTGCGCCAGCGCGCGTCCGTCGTCGACGCCATCGACGGCACGCTCAAGCAGCTCGCCGACGACATGACCCAGACCATGTACGAGGCCCCGGGGGTGGGCCTGGCGGCACCGCAGGTCGGGGTGCAAAAGCGCGTGTTCGTCTACGACGCCGGCGACGGAGCGGGGCCCTTCACCGTCGTCAACCCCGTGATCTCCGAAGCTCGGGGGGAATGGACCTACGAGGAAGGCTGCCTGTCGGTCCCGGGGTTGTCGTGGCCGATCGTCCGCCCGAAGGAGGTCCATCTCACCGGGTACGACCTCGACGGCAACGAGCTCTCGGTCGAGGCCGACGAGTTCCTCGCCCGGGTCTTCCAGCACGAGGTCGACCACCTCGACGGCGTGCTGCTCGTCGAACGGCTCGACGAAGACCAGCGCAAGGAGGCCATGCGCATCCTGCGGGCCCGGGCCCTCCACCTGCCCGACGCCGACCCCGACGGGCTGCGCTCGCTCGCCCGCGAGCAACCGCCGGCGCGGCACACCGGCCTGTAGCGACCCCCCGGCCCGGTGGCGCGGCTGGTATTCCTGGGGACACCCCCGGCCGCCGCGGTCGCCCTCCGGGCTGTCGTGCATGCCGGACACGACGTGGCTCTGGTGGTGAGCCGGTCCGACGCCCGGCGAGGACGGGGGGCGCCGCATTCGCCGAGTCCCACCAAGCGCGTGGCCTTGGATCTCGGCCTCGAGGTGACCGACCGCCTCGAGGACGTGTCGGGGACCCCGGCCGAGCTCGGTGTCGTGGTGGCGTACGGCCGCATCATTCCGGGTTCGCTGCTCGCGTCGCTTCCCATGGTCAACGTGCACTTCTCCCTCCTGCCGCGCTGGCGCGGCGCCGCGCCGGTGGAGCGGGCCATCCTCGCCGGCGACGCCGAGACCGGCGTGTGTCTCATGCGTCTCGAGGAGGGCCTCGACACCGGGCCGGTGCTCGAGTCGCGGCGCGTGCCGATCGGTGCGCGCGAACACGCGTCGGCCCTCACCGAGCGCCTGGCGGGCCTGGGTGCGCAGCTCCTGGTCGACGCGCTCGCCCCGGGCGTCGACGCCCTCCCGGCCGGCACGCCCCAGCGCGGCGAGCCCACCTATGCCCCGAAGCTCCTCCCCGAAGAGCTCCGACTCGACTGGGCGCGCCCCGCGGCGGAGCTCGAGCGCGTGGTGCGCCTCGACCGGGCGTGGACCACGTTCCGAGGGGAGCGCCTCCGGGTGCTCGACGCCGTGGCCCGGCCGACCCCGGCCCTGTCGGACGAGGCCGGGAGCGATGACGAGCCCCCGGGCACGCTCAAGGGCACCTCGGTCGTCACCGGAGACGGCGTGTTGGAGCTCATCGAGGTCCAGTCGGCGGGGAAGCGGCCCGTGCCGGTGTCGGCGTGGTGGCGCGGAGTGCGGCCGCAGCCCCGGGAGTCGCTCGGGGGCGAGGGGGAACGCCGGTAGGCTCGGCGCGGATGTTGCGGATCGCCCCTTCCCTGCTGTCGGCGGACTTCGGGAGTCTGGCCGAGGCCGTGGGCGAGGTGGCCCCCGAAGCCGATTGGCTGCACGTCGACGTCATGGACGGCCACTTCGTCCCAAACCTGACCATCGGCCCGCCGGTCGTGCAGTCGCTGCGCAAGCACTCGGGGCTCTTCTTCGACTGCCATCTCATGATGACCAATCCCGGGGAATTCCTCGAGGCGTTCCGGCACGCCGGTGCCGACGGGTGCACGGTCCATGTCGAGGTGGGGGACACCGCCGCGCTGCTGGCCGAGGCGAGGGCGCTGGGGCTGCGTGCCGGGCTGGCCGTCAACCCCGAGACCCCCTACGAGGCGATCGACCCCCATCTGGGCGAGGTGGACCTCATCCTGTGCATGACCGTCCATCCCGGCTTCGGTGGTCAGCGCTTCATGGCCGAGGTCTTGCCGAAGATCGCCCGCACCCGCGCCGAGCTCGACCGCCGGGGGCTCACCGTGGACCTCGAGGTGGACGGGGGGATCGACGAGGACACCGCCGGCGCGGTGGTCCGTGCCGGGGCCCGGGTGCTGGTGGCCGGGTCGGCCATCTTCGCCGACGACCGCCCGTGGGAGGCGGCGCGGCGGCTCCGGCTCGCGGGGGAAGCGGCCCTGCCGCGTGGGGACGGCGGGGGATCCGAACGGGGAATTCGCACGGGCCCGCGCACTCGGCCGACGGTTTGAGGGCCCGCAGCGGTAGGCTTCTCCATGATGGGGGGGAGCCTCGCGGGCGGGACCGCGGCGACGCTCGAAGTTGCCGGGCCTCCGGGCACCGAGCCACCGCGTCGACCTGATCCGAGCCTCCGTCGCTTCACCGTCGCGGCGGTGGCGGGCATCGCCGTGGCGAGCGTGCCGTTCCTCTGGGTCCTGTGGGACCTGTGGACCGGCAAGGTGGACTTCCTGCGCAAAGAGGCCTACCAGAGCGACTTCTACGACCAGCAGGCAAGGGCCCTGTTCCATGGTCACCTCTATTTGCAGACCGGCGCGTTGGGCATCGAAGGCTTCATCCACGACCACCACACCTACACCTACTTCGGCCTGTTCCCGTCGTTGTTGCGCATGCCGGTCCTCGCCGTGACGAGCAGCCTCGACGGGCGTCTCAGCGCCCCCTCGATGCTGCTGGCGTGGTTCGCGGCGACGGTCTTCAGCGCGCTGCTCGTCTGGCGCGTCCGGGTCCTCGTCCGTGGCCCGGTCCTGCTCGGCCGGGCGGAGGCCGCTTTCTACGGCGTCCTGCTCGCCAGCATCGGCGCCGGTTCGACTCTGGTGTATCTGGCCGCGTCGCCGTTCGTCTTCAACGAGGACCTCTTCTGGAGCGCGGCACTCACCATCGCCAGCCTGTTCGCGCTCCTCGGTGTGCTCGAGCGACCGGGGCGGGCCCGCATTGTGGTGGCCGGCGTGCTGATCCTGTGCGCCAACCTCGACCGGCCCAACACGGGCTTGGCCTGCGTCATCGCCGCTCTGCTCGTAGCGGCGTGGTTCCGTTTCAGCCGCAGCGACAAGACGAATCGACGATGGTTCCTCCCCATGCTCGGGGCGGGGCTGATCCCCCTGGCGGTCGGTTGTGCCGTGACGTACGCGCGGTTCGGCATCCCCTTCGGCGTGCCCGTGACCGAGCAGGTCTTCACCCACGTGAACGCGTACCGGCGGCGCTTCCTGGCCGCCAACGGCAACAGCGAGATCGGGTTGCAGTTCGCGCCGAGTGCGGCCCTGGCGTACCTCAACCCTGCCGGCATCCGCTGGACGTCGGTCTTCCCCTTCGTGACGCTGCCCGCCGCGCCGGCGTGCGCCGTGGGGGTGCTTCTCGACCGCCAGTACCCGACCGCCAGCGTCCCCGCCACCATGCCGTTGTTCGTGCTCCTCAGCATCTGGGGCGTCGTGACGTCGTTCCGGAGGAGGCCTCCGGGGCGGGCCGGCCTGGCGCGCATCCCGCTGTTGGCGGCGGCGTTGGGGGGCGGAGCACTGTTCGCGTGGGGTTACATCGCTCCGCGCTACCTCGCCGACTTCGTGCCGTTCCTGGTCCTGGGCACTGCGCTGGGCTTCGTCGACCTGTGGCGCCGCGTCGAGGGCCGCAGTCGCCGGGTGCGCGTGGCGGCCCTGGTCTCGATGGTGGTACTCGGCGTCTATGGCGTCGTGGCGAACGTCGGGATCGCCGTCACGCCCAATGGCGAGTGGGATTCGATCCAGGCGCTGCATTATGTGCACGCGGAGAAGTCGGCCGCCGACCTGACCGGTGGCCGCCTCGCCGGCCAGGTCGTGCGCGGCTCGGTGCTGCCGTACTGGGCGCCGGCCCAGGAGCTGTTCGTCGCCAACCAGTGCGCGGCCCTCTACCTCTCCACCGGCGAAACCCTGAAGACGGTACCTTCGCAACAGCGTGAGCATCAGACGTGGATACCCGTCGAGCAATCCGCGTACCGCAACGTGCTCGACGTGACGTTCCACGCGCCGATGTCCAGCGACGGGACGAGCCTCCCGCTGGTGAGGATCGGCCCGGACACGGTGGTGGTGCGGTCCCTCGGAGCGGACGGGCCCGGGCGCATCCGGGTCCAGTTCGAGCTCGACAGTCCCGGCGCACCGAGCTTGGGTTCTTCGGCTGTCGCCACCTTGGGCCGGTCGTACCGGCTCGTCGCCGTCACCGATCCGCAGCTGCACCGGGTCACGGTTTCGTTCGGCACCAACCCTGTCGCCGCCCTCGACGTCTACCTGCCCGACACCGGATCCATCTCGTGGTACTCCGCCGGGGGAGTTGCCGATCCTCCCGCGTCGGTGACGCACATCGTCCAAACGGACCCGCCCGGGCTCTCCCTGTGCCGGACCCTCGACCGGGCCGCCTCATGACCAGGCCGACACTGCGCCGGCACCGGCCCGGCGCCCGCTGCAGCACCCACCTCGGGCCACACTCCGGGCACCGCGGAGGGTCCATCTCCAGGTCAGGGGGGGTCCCGGCCCTGAGACGGCGGGGCGGACAGCGGAGCTGACCAGCCTTAACGCCAGTAGACTCGCGGAGACCTCATGACTCAAGACGGACTCGTGTCCCCATGACCAAGGCCTCCCAGGAGCCACTCGGGGCGCCCGCCCGGGACCAGGATCTCGCCGCCATGCGTCGGGCGCTGGCGCTGGCGGCCTCGGTCCGGACGCGCACGTCCCCGAATCCCTGGGTCGGTGCTGTGCTGATCACGTCCGGGGGTGACTGCTTCGAGGGTGCGACCGCTCCACCGGGTGGCCCTCATGCCGAGGTCGTGGCCCTGCGCTCCGCAGGGGACCGGGCCCGGGGCGCGACCCTCTACACGACGCTGGAGCCGTGCGCCCACCACGGACGGACGCCCCCCTGCACCGGGGCGGTCGTGGCATCAGGGGTGGCGCGTGTGGTCGTGGCCGCGCTCGACCCCGACCCGCAGGTATCGGGACGCGGGGTGGCCGAGCTGCAGGGTCACGGGATCACCGTCGACGTGGGAGTCGCCGGCGACGAGGCGTCGGAGCTGCTGGCTCCGTACCTCAAGCACCGCGTCACCGGGCGCCCCTGGGTCGTGCTCAAGCTGGCCGCCACCATGGACGGGCGCATCGCCGCGCCCGACGGCACGGCGCGCTGGATCACTGGGGACGCGGCGCGCGCCGACGCGCACCGGTTGCGGGCCGCCTCCGACGCCGTGCTGGTCGGGGCGGGAACGGTCCGGGCGGACGACCCCGAGCTCACGGTGCGGGTCGACCCCGTGCCGGCCCACCAGCCGTTGCGCGTCGTGCTCGGCCACGCTCCCGACGGGGCCCGGGTCCACCCCGCGCTCGAGATGTCGGCGGAGCCCGGCGCCGTGCTCGACGACCTCGGGGCCAAAGGAGTCCTCCAATTGCTCGTCGAGGGCGGCGCCCGCGTTGCCCACGCGTTTCACGCTGCGGGCCTCGTGGACCGCTACGTCCTCTATCTCGCCCCCGCCCTGTTCGGGGGGGATGACGCCGTGCCCATGTTCAGTGGCCCCGGGGCCCCCCGCGTCGAGGAGTTGTGGCGAGGCCGCCTGGTGTCGGTCACACAGCTCGGCTCGGACGTGCGCGTCGAGCTCGCCCCCCGGGGACAGGTCGTGCCGGGAGTGGGGAGGGCGGCGTGATGGACTTCAGCCCCATCGAGGACGCCATCGCGGCCGTCACACGTGGCGAGATCGTGGTCGTCGTGGACGACGAGGACCGGGAGAACGAGGGTGACCTGATCATGGCGGCGGAGGCTGCCACACCGGAGAAGATCGCCTTCTTCCTGGCCCACACCTCCGGCGTCATCTGCGTGCCGGTCCTGCCCGAGCGCGCCGATGAGCTCGAGCTCCCCTTGATGGTCAGGGACAACACCGAGTCCCAGCGCACCGCCTTCACGATCAGCGTCGACTACCGCAACGGGACCACGACCGGCATCTCCGCCGAGGACCGGGCTTCCACGATCCACGCGCTCATCGACCCTCATACGCGTCCGGCCGAGCTCAACCGGCCCGGCCACATCTTCCCGCTCCGGTACCGACCGGGGGGCGTGCTCAAACGCGCCGGGCACACCGAGGCCACCATCGACCTGGTCGCCGCGGCGGGTCTGTACCCGGCCGGCGTGCTGTGCGAGCTCGTCTCGGCCGACAAGACCCGCATGGCCCGGCTTCCAGAGCTCGAGCAGTTCGCGCAGGCCCACGGGTTGCTCCTCGTGTCGATCGCCGATCTGATCCGCTACCGGCGCCACAAGGACAAGCTCGTGCGGTGCATCGCGGGGCCAGCCCGGATTCCGAGCGACTTCGGCGACTTCGCCGGGTACGTCTACGAGTCCGAGCTCGATGGAGAGCACCACCTCGCCGTGGTGCGCGGTGACGTCAGGGGGAAGAGCAACGTGCTCGTCCGGGTCCACTCCGAGTGCCTGACCGGTGACGTCTTCGGATCGCTGCGCTGCGACTGCGGGCCCCAGTTGGCGGAGGCGTTGCGGCTCATCGCCGACGAGGGCTCGGGTGTCGTCGTATACCTGCGCGGCCACGAGGGCCGCGGCATCGGGCTCGCCCACAAGCTCAGGGCCTACAACCTCCAGGAGCAGGGCCACGACACCGTCGACGCCAACTTGGAGCTCGGACTACCCGTGGACAACCGCGAGTACGGCATCGGCGCGCAGATCCTCGTCGACCTGGGCGTCAGCACCATGCGGCTGATGACCAACAACCCCATGAAGTACGGCGGTCTGGAGGGGTTCGGTCTCGACATCGTCGAGCGCGTCCCGCTGACACTGCACTCGAACCCCGAGAACATCGAGTACCTGCGGACCAAACGTGAGCGCCTGGGGCACATCCTGGAGGGGCTCGATGACGTCCTCTGACGCCACAGCCCTGTCGGCCGACGCCATCGAGTCGGCAGCCGGACGCGTGGGCTTCTCCCACGTCGGCGACGCGGCAGCCGCAGATGCCCGGGTCGCGCTGGTGTGTGCAAAGTTCAACGGCGGGATCACCGAACGTCTGCTCGAAGGGGCGCTCGCCGGTCTCGAGGCGAACGGCACCAAGGCCGCCACCGCCTCGGTGACGTGGGTGCCCGGGGCCTTCGAGCTGCCCCTCGCGGCCGCGCGCCTGGCGGAGTCGGGAACGGTGGAGGCGGTCGTCGCGCTCGGAGCGGTGATCCGCGGGGAGACCGCGCACTTCGACTACGTGGCCGGGGAGTGTGCGTCGGGGCTGGCTCGTGCCGCCCTGGACACCGGTGTCCCGGTGGTCTTCGGGGTCCTCACCACCGACACCGTCGACCAGGCCCTGGCCCGTTGCGGTGATGGGGAGGCCAACAAGGGGTACGAGGCGGCGGTCACTGCGCTCGAGATGGCCGACCTGCTCCGCAAGTTGCCGGCGCCGACGTCGTCGCCGGCACGCTGACGCGCCCTCGAGGAACGGGAATGCTGCGACTCGTCCTGCCCAAGGGATCGCTCGAAAAGGCGACGCTGGACCTCTTCACCGCGGCCGACCTCGCCGTGGTGCGGGGTTCGGACGTCGACTACCGCGCCACCATCGACGACCCACGCGTCGACGAGGTCCGTATCCTGCGGCCCCAGGAGATCCCCGGGTATGTGGCCGAGGGCAACTTCGATCTGGGGATCACCGGTCGCGACTGGATCGAGGAGACCGGAGCGGACGTGGTGTCGCTCGGCGAGTTGGCGTACTCCAAGGCTACGGCGAAGCCCATCCGGGTGGTGCTGGCCGTCGCCGCGGATTCTGCCGTGCAGACGATCGCGGACCTGGCGCCGGGGGCCCGGGTCTCCACCGAATACCCCGAGCTCACCCGGCGTGTGCTCGAGAAGCACGGCGTCCACGCCGAGATCCGCATGTCCTACGGTGCCACCGAAGCCAAGATCCCCGACATCGCCGATGCGGTGGTGGAGATCACCGAGACGGGCCGGGCCCTCGCCGCCGCCAATTTGCGCATCGTGGACACACTTCTCGTCTCGCGCACCGAGCTCATCGCCAACCCCACCTCGGCCTCGGACCCCGACAAGCGCCTCGCCATGGGCCACCTGATGACCTTGTTGCAAGGTGCCCTCGAAGCTCGGGGCAAGGTACTCCTCAAGCTCAACGTCGTGGCGGGCAAGCTCGAGGCCGTGGTCTCGGTCCTGCCCGCCTTGAAGTCCCCGACGGTCTCGGAGCTGTCGGGCGGAGCCGGGTACGCGGTCGAGACGGTGGTGCCCAAGTCGGAGGTGAACGTCCTGATCCCCGCGCTCAAAGACCGCGGCGCCACCGACATCATCGAGCTCCCGCTGTCGAAGATCGTCCACTGAGCCGGCGGACACGATGACCCAGGCGCGCGGCGGGCCACGGTCAGGACGGGCCGGCGTGGTGACCGCGTTCGACGAGCCGAGGGGGCTCGGGGTCGTGCGCGCCGATGACGGAAGCACCTATCCCTTTCACTGCACGTCCCTGGCCGACGGGACCAGGGACGTGGCCCTCGGGGCTCGCGTCGTGTTCGTCGTGGCCGCCGGGCACGGCGGGCGCTACGAAGCGCGAGCCGTGGCGACCCTTCGCGCCGGCTGAGGCCCCGACGCTCCTGTCGACGACCACGTCTGCCCGGCGGCGCGAGCCGGCCCGAGGGCAGAACTCAGGAGGGGCCGGGGCCGCCCTCTCCGTCGGCGGCGTTGAGCGACTCGCTGATCTGCACGAAGGCCAGTCGGATCTGGGCCAGGGCGTCGCGCAGCGAGGGCTCGGCTTCCCCCAGCCTTCCCTGGAGACCTTCCACGAGCGCGGCCATGGCGTCGACGGCCAGTCGGGCCTGGTCGAATCCGGGGGGCTGTTGCGAAAGGTGGATGGCGGCGAGCTCGAACAAGCCGTAGACATGGTTGGCCACGACAACCTCTGCCGGGGTGCCCAGCAATTGACGCCGCAACTCGTCGAGCCGGCCGGCGATCTCGGCCTGCTCCTCGGGCCCGAGATCCTCGAGCTGTTCGGGCCCGGTCCCCTCCGCGCCGCCCGGCGGCGCGCCTCGGGCCGGCGGCTCCGCGCCGGCCGCGCGCGGCGGTGCTCCAGAAGGGTCCGGGGCGGTCCGGTCGTCGCCGGCGGGCTTGACTCGGTGCTCGCCCTCAGGTGTCCACAGGCTGCTCACGCCTGGTAGCGTAGAACTTTGAGCAACAGGGAAAGCGGGGTCACGCCGTCGGCGCACCCCCACCCGCCACCGGCAACGGTGCGTCGGGTCTCGCGGGGGTCCGTGACGGGACACCGAGGGCGGCGACCGCGCTTCCGATAACGGCTCCGGGGAGATCCGGAGTCCTGCAACGACGGGAGTGATGTCGGATCGCCACACCCATGACGACCAACGAGACCAGGATCAACGATCGCATCCGTGCGCGTGACGTGCGCCTGGTGGACCCCGAGGGCCAACAGCTCGGCATCCGTCCGCTGCCCGAAGCCCTGGCCATCGCCCGGCAGCTCGACCTGGACCTGGTCGAAGTCGCTCCGCTGGCCAACCCGCCGGTCTGCCGGATCATGGACTACGGCAAGTACAAGTTCGACGAGGCGCAGAAGGCCAAGGAGTCCAGGCGCAAGACCACCAGCGTCGGGATCAAGGAGATGAAGTACCGGCCGAAGATCGGTCCTGGTGACTTCGACACCAAGACCCGGCAGGTGCTCAAGTTCCTGAACGAAGGCCACAAGGTCAAGGTCACGATCATGTTCCGGGGCCGAGAGGTCTTCCATCCGGAGCTGGGAAAGAAGATCCTCGATCGTGTCGCCGAGCACGTCGACGGCACGGCGCGTGTGGAGTCCGAACCGAGGCTCGACGGTCGCAACATGGTGATGGTGCTCGCACCGGACAAGAGGGCCAAACAGTCAGCGGCCGCCCGGGCCGCCCAGCACGACGAAGGCGGTCACGGACAGCCCACCGGGGAGCCGGCGACACCCGTCAGCAGCGAAAGCCTGGGGCCCGTCGGGACCAACGGCGCACCGCCTGCCGGGGCGCCAGCAGCGGCTCCCGACCCAGCATCGGGCCGCCAGGAAGGAACGTGACATGCCGAAGATGAAGACGGACCGGGGCGCCGCCAAGCGCTTCAAGGTCACGGGCACCGGCCGGCTGCGGCGGCGCCAGGCCAACCGGTCGCATCTGCTCGAGAAGAAGTCCAGTGTCCGCACGCGCCGGCTGGGGCGTGAGGTCGAAGTCGCCGCCTCGGACCGCCGCGAGGTGCGTCGCCTGCTCGGTCGGTAACCCCGGGGCGGGCAACCGGCCCGCCTGCGGGTCTCGCCGCACCGGCCACGGTGCGCGCATTTGCAGATGTCGTCCACGAAAGGAGCTGGTCATGGCCAGGGTGAAGCGCGCCGTCAACGGCAAGAAGCACCGTCGCGCCGTTCTCGAGTCGGCCCAGGGTTACTACGGCAACCGGAGCCGCAGCTTCCGTTCCGCCAACGAAGCGGTCATGCACTCGCTGCAGTACGCGTACCGCGACCGCCGGGCGCGCAAAGGGGACTTCCGGCGCCTGTGGATCCAGCGCATCAACGCCGCCGCCCGGGCCAACGGCACCAGCTATAGCCGGCTGATCGCCGGGTTGCGCCAGGCCGAGGTCGACGTGGACCGGAAGGTGCTCGCCGACCTGGCTGTCACGGACCCCGAGGCCTTCTCCCGCTTGGTGGCCGTGGCCGCGTCCGCCTTGGCCGACGGCACCCCGACGCCGGTCGCGGCGGAGGCCGGGGACCGCTCCTGACCACGGCGCTCGCCTTTCGGCACCAGCGGGTACAGCGCCTTCGGCGGTTGTTGGCGCGGCGCAGCGTGCGCCGCTCGGAAGGGGCCTTCGTCGTCGAAGGGGTCAAGCTGCTTCGGAGCGCGCTCGGCGCTGGCGCGCCGGTGGAGGCGGTCTTCGTCGACGCCCCGGCTCGTACGCAGCCCGAGGTGTCCGCCGTCGTCGGCGAGGCGCTGCAAGGCGGTGCACGGGTCTTCGACCTGGCGCCGGGCGTCCTCGAGCGGGTGGCCGACACCGTCACGCCTCAGCCCGTGCTGGCCGTGCTGCGCATGCCCGACGCGTCGCTCGACGACCTGACGGGAAGCACCTTCGTCGTGGTGTGCGTGGACGTACGCGACCCCGGCAATGCCGGTGCGGTGATCCGCGTGGCGCACGCCGCGGGTGCGGGAGGCGTGGTGTGCTGCGAGGGAACGGTCGACCCGTTCAACCCGAAGACCGTTCGAGCGTCCGCCGGCTCGATCTTCCACGTCCCGATCGCAGTGGTCGGTGACGCTGGTGAGGCCCTCGATGCGCTCGGTCGCCACGGCCTACGGCGCCTGGCCGCGCTGGCGAGGGGCGGCACCCCCTACACCGACGTCGACCTGACCTCGCCCGTGGCCCTGGTCCTGGGCAACGAGGCCAACGGGCTGCCGCCGCAGCTCGAGGACCGCCTCGACGCCCGGGTCACCATCCCCATGGGAGGAGGCGCCGAGTCCCTCAACGTGTCCACGGCCGCCGCCGTGTTGTGCTTCGAGGTCGCACGACAGCGTTCTAACCTGCACGCCATGGAGGACGCCCCATGACCCCGGCGCCGGCCGCGGGGGATGAGCCCAGGCCCTCCGTCGTCGACCCCGAGGCCCTGGTGGCGTCGGCTCTCGGTGTCCTCGAGGCGGCCACCACGATGGCCGCGCTCGAGGAGGCGCAGACCGACCTGCTCGGAAAGCGGTCGCCTCTTCGCGCGCGCACCAGGCGCTGGCCGCCCTCGATCCCGGGGAACGCCCCGAAGCCGGGCGGCGTCTCAACGAGGCGCGCCGGAACATCGAGTCCCACCTGGCGCAACGGCGCGCCGAGCTCGAGCGCACAGCGCGCGCCGTTCGCCTGGATGCGGACCGACTGGACCTGACCGAGGTCATCGCCCCCCCTCTGCGGGGGCGCCTGCACGTCGTGCAGCGCACGCGCGACGAGCTCGAGGACGTCTTCGTCGGGATGGGGTTCGTCGTCGCCGAAGGCCCCGAGGCCGAGACCGACTGGTACAACTTCGAGGCGCTGAACATGCCGCCCGCGCATCCGGCGCGGGGGATGTGGGACACGCTGTACCTCGAGCTCGGAGAGCCCGAGACCGTGATGCTGCGCACCCACACCTCCCCGGTGCAGATCCGTCTCATGGAGACCCAGGGCCCACCCATCTACGCCGTGATGCCGGGAAAGTGCTACCGCCGCGACACGCCCGACTCCCGCCACATCCCGACGTTCCACCAGATCGAGGGGTTGGTGGTGGACCACGGCATCAGCTTCGCCGACCTGGCCGGCACGATCGAGACGTTCACGACGGCGTACTTCGGGCCCGAGATCCACAGCCGTCTGCGGCCCTCGTACTTCCCCTTCACCGAGCCTTCGGCGGAATACGAGATCACGTGCACCATCTGCAAGGGGAGCGGGTGCCGGACCTGCTCGCACACGGGTTGGATCGAGCTCGGTGGTTGCGGCATGGTGGACCCGGCCGTCTTTCAGGCCGTCGGGCTCGACGCGGACGAGTGGACCGGTTTCGCCTTCGGGTTCGGCATCGACCGTTGCACCCAGATGCGCCACGAGATCCCGGACATGCGGGTCTTCTTCGACAACGACGTGCGCGTCCTGCGCCAGATCTGAACCGGTCCCGTGCGCGTCCCCCTTTCGTGGCTGGTGGACTTCGCTCCCTTTGAGGGCGATCCGGCAGAGCTGGCGGCCGCCCTCGACGACCTGGGCCTCGTCGTAGAGGAGGTCCAACACATCGGCGAAGGCCTCGGTGACGTCGTGCTCGCCCGCGTCCTGGAGATCGGCGCCATCCCGGGGGCGGACCGCATCCGGCGCGTCACGGTCGAGGCGGGTGGCGAACCCGTGGAAGTGGTGTGCGGAGCCTGGAACTTCGTCGAGGGCGACATCGTGCCCTTCGTCCCGGTGGGGTCGGTGCTTCCGGGCGGGTTCGAGATCACGCGGCGCACGATGAAAGGTGTCGTGTCCAACGGGATGCTGTGCTCGGGACGCGAGCTCGGGCTGTCCGAGGACCACGAGGGGATCCTCGTCGTGCGGAGCGCGGCGTCTGGCGCCGGTCCTGGCGGCGTCGACGTGCCCGGAGCGCCGACGCCGGGAACCGCACTGGTCGACGCCCTCGGGATCGGGCCCGACACCGTGTTCGACATCGCGGTGGAGGCGAACCGTCCCGATGCGTGGTGCGTGGCCGGGATCGCCCGAGACCTGGCGGCAGCGTTGCGCATCCCCTTCTCCCTGCCCGATCCTCCCGACCCCGTGCTCGACACCACGGCACCGGTGAATGCCCTGACGAGCGTCGAGGTGCTCGATGAGGACCTGTGCCCGCGCTTCACGGCGCGCGCGCTGCTCGATGTCGGTGTGGGCCCCTCGCCCGAGTGGGTGGCACGGCGGCTGACACTCGCCGGGATGCGTCCCATCAACAACGTCGTCGACGCGTCGAACTACGTCATGCTCGAGCTGGGCCAGCCCACGCACCCGTATGACCTCGACCTGGTGGGTGGGGCGGGGTTGCGCGTGCGGGCGGCACGGCCCGGCGAGCCCGTCACCACGCTCGACGGCCTGCAGCGGCGCATGGGTGAGCGATCCGTGGGCATAGGAGACGACAGGCGCGACTGCGTCATCTGCGATGCCCGGGACACCCCCATCGGCATCGGCGGGATCATGGGCGGGGCGACGAGCGAGATCTCCGCCTCGACCACCAGGGTGCTCCTCGAGGCCGCGTACTTCACGCCGATGGCCATCGCCCGCACCTCCAAGCGCCTCAACCTGCGATCGGAGGCCTCGGCACGGTTCGAGCGCGGGTGTGACCCCGAGGGCATCGACCGCGCCGCGCGCCGTCTGTGCCAGCTGCTGGGGGAGACGGCGGGGGAGCGCTACCGGAGCGCCGCCGGCGTCATCGACGCGCGCGGCACCGTGCCCGGTCCCGCCCACGTGCGGCTGCGCACGGCGCGGCTCAACGCCGTGCTCGGCAGCGATCTCGACGACGACCAGGTGGTCGGGTACCTCGAACCCATCGGCTTCGTGTGCGACCGCCAGCCGGGCGGCGTCCTCGAGGTGACCGTGCCGACGTTCCGGCCCGACACCGATCGCGAGATCGACGTCATCGAAGAGGTGGCACGCCACCACGGGTATGCAAACCTGCCCCGGCGCCGCCCGTTCGCACCGCAAGTGGGTCGCCTCACCTCCTACCAACGCGAGCGGCGCCTGGCGCGTGAAGTGGTGGCCGGATTGGGTGCCCACGAGGCCTGGACCGCTTCGTTGCTCGGTCCCGACGACCACGCCCGAGTGGGGATCGGAGGCGGGGTCCGGGTGGCGAATCCCCTCACACCTGACGAGGTCGTGCTCCGCCAGAGCCTGCTGCCCGGCATGCTGAGCGCGCTCGCCTTCAACGCCGATCGCCGTCAAGGCGAGCTCCGGCTCTTCGAGGTGGGCCACGTCTTCCCTCCCCCCGAGCCCGACCGCGTGGCCCGGGCCCTGGCGCGCTCGGGGGACACGGTGATCGCGGAGCACGACATGTTGGGTGTGGCTCTCGCCGGTACCGCCGACGACGCCCGCAGCGCCGCTGCCGCGTGGCGGGTGCTCACCGATGCCTTCGGGATCGATGACGTGGAGGTCGTCGCCCCCGGTGCGGGGGACGACCCCGAGGCCGCCTCGGTGCCCGCCGGTCTGCACCCGACGCGATCCGCCTGGCTGGTCGCGGCGAACGGCGAGGGGAGGACCCGGCGGACGATCGGGGTCGTGGGTGAGGTGGATCCCGGTGTCCTCGAGGCCTTCGGGCTCGACGCCGAACGCCGACGTGTGGGATGGCTCGAGGTCGATCTCGCCGCGCTCCTCACCGAGGCGTCGAGGCGCAGCCCCCTGCTGTGGCCGGTGAGCAGGTTCCCGTCGAGCGATGTGGACCTGGCCTTCGTGGTGGACGTCACCGTTCCCGCCGCCGCGCTGCACAAGACGTTGCGCCGTGCCGGCGGCGAGGTGCTCGAGTCGTTGGCCCTGTTCGACGTCTATCGCGGGGTCGGGACGCCGCCGGGCACGCGCAGCCTTGCCTACCGCCTCCGGTTGTGCGCCCCGGACCACACCCTGACCGACGAGGAGGTCGCCGAGGTGCGTGCCCGGTGTATCGGCGCGGCGGAAAAGGCTCACGGCGCCCGGCTCCGGAGCTGAGCAGCCGTGCCCGGAGCCGATGCGGCCGTGCCCGGACAACCGCCCCTCGCCCGGCCCCCGCACGGCGTGGCTGTGGTCCGCACCCCGGGACGTGCCCCCACGCGACGCGACGTTGAGGCCGGTTTGCATGCCGAGGGCCTCACGCCGCGTGTCTGGGCTCACGCAGCGGCTTTCTCCTACGGTCGTCACGTGCACACGCAGCACAAGGTCTTGTGCTGCGTGTCGGGTTCGATCGTCTTCCACACCGACGCCGGCGACGTCGCGCTGGGGCCGGGGGACCGGATGGAGCTCGCGCCAGGAGTGGAGCACGGTGCCACCGTCGGTCATGACGGCGTCGAGTGCGTGGAGGCGTACCGCCCGTAGAGGCTGGTATCGCCGGGGAAGCCCGTACCGCCCGGTGAGGCTCGTGCCGCCCGGTGATGTGCGGTGGCGCGACGCTGGGGGATAGCGTCGGACCCCGATGGACCGATCCGACGGGTGTGTCGTCTTCGGCCGCCGCCTGGAGCTCCGCAGCGCCGTCCTCCGGGCAGGGGCCCCCCGGTCCGACCGGACGGGATGAGGCCGGTCATCGTGCTGCTGGCCGACGTCATCTCCCCGCCCATCCACCTGCACACCCTGCTCACGGGTTGGCAGACCGACGGGTTGAGCCTGGTGACCCTCGCCATCGAGCTCGGACTGGCGCTGTGGTACGTCATGGCGGTGCGGCGCCTGGCCAAGCGGGGCCGTCGCTGGTCGCGGTGGCGCATCGCCTCGTTCCTCGGGGGGACCGCCCTGGTGGTCGTGGCTGTGCAGTCGGGGCTGGCCGCCTACGACGACGAGGTGTTCGCGGCCCACGTCGTCCAGCACCTGCTGCTCATGAACTTCGCGCCGATCCTCTTCGCGCTCAGTGCGCCTGTCACCCTGGCCTTGCAATCGTCGGACCGCAAGACGCAACAGGGTCTGCTCAAGATCCTGCACCACCCGGTCGTGGAGTTCGTGACGAACCCCGTGGTGGTGGTCATCGTGAGCTACGGCACGATGATCGTGTACTTCCTGACGCCCTTCTACAACTTCTCGCTCGAGCACCCGCTCCTGCACGACTTCACCCACCTCCACTTCCTCGTCTCGGGGTGCCTGTTCTGGTGGCTCGTGGTCGGACGCGATCCCTCCCGGTGGCGGTTGTCGTACCCGGCCAAGCTGGGGATCCTGGCCGTCGGCATCCCCGTCACCGCCTTGCTCGGCGTGAGCCTCACCGGTGCCAGGGTCTCGATCGCCCCGCTCTTCCACACCGTGGCCGACACCCAGCGCGGCGGGTCGATCCTGTGGATCATGGGGGAGATCACCACCTTCGTGGCCATGGCCGTGATCGTCTACCAGTGGATGAGGTTCGAGGAGCGTGAAGCGGTGCGGGCCGACCGGCTGCTCGACGCCCAGACCGAGGCCCAGGGCCTCTGACGATGGGCTGGCAGTCGCCTTCCGTGGCGGCGTGGGAAGGCCGTGGGAAGTACCGGACCCTGGGCGCGTTCACGGCCTTCACGATCGACGTGCCGTCCGCGGGGTCCGAGACCCTGGAGCCCCTTCTCGTCGTGCACGGGTTCCCGACCAGCTCCTTCGACTTCCATCGCGTGGTCGACACGATGGCCGAGCACCGTCGCGTGCTGCTCTTCGACATGATCGGCTTCGGGCTCTCCGACAAGCCCGACCGTGCCTACACCCTCGACCTACACGCGGATGTCGCCCAGGCGTTCGTGGCCGACGCCGGGGTGTCGACGCTCGCGCTGCTCACCCATGACCTCGGAGACACCGTCGGAGGCGAGCTGCTGGCGCGTCAGGCCGAGGGCAGATGGCCCGTCGAGATCACGCGGCGCGTGGTCACCAACGGCAGCATCTACATCGAGATGGCGCATCTCAGCCCGGGTCAGCTCCTCCTGCTGAGCCTCCCCGACGAGCGCTTGCCCGACACCGCCGGCATCGACGGCCCGGGCATGCAGGCGAGCCTGGCCGCCACCTTCTCAGCGCGATCGCGCGCCGGGGAGCCTGACCTGGCGGGGGAGTGGGAGCTCATCGCCCACGACGGCGGCCATCTGCTGCTTCCGCGGACCATCCGTTACATCGAGGAGCGACGCCGGAACCAGGCACGCTTCACCGGAGCGATCGAGTCGCACCCCTCACCTCTCGCCATCGTGTGGGGCACCGAAGACCCCATCGCCGTGCCGGACATGGCCAGCCGGCTCCATGGGGTGCGGCCCGACGCCGGTCTCACCTGGTTGCACGACGTCGGGCACTACCCGATGCTCGAGTCCCCCTCGGCGTTCCTCGACGCGGTGGCACCGGCTCTGGCGTGAGCTGACCCGGACGCTGACCCCAGTCGGCGTGCCCGGGCGCCATCGCCGGTCGCGTCCCCGCTTGCGGCGCCTCAGCCCTCGTCGGGTGGCCGGGGATCTCGCCACATGGGCCACACCTTGGGGCCGCCCGGCAGGGCGATCTCCCCGGTGACCTCGAAACGGTGCCGGCGGTAGAACGCGATGTTGCTCTCCTTGGACGACTCGAGGTACGCCCCCGTGCCGTCGCGGTCGCAGCGCTCCAGGATGGGTGCGAGCAGCGCGGAGCCGATGCCCTTCCCCTGGTGGATCGGATCCGTGCCGAGCACCGCCAGGTACCAGTGCGGGGTCCGAGGGTGTTGGCGCTCGACGGCCGACAGCACGCGCAGGGCTCTCGGGACGTTGAGGCCGAAGGCGGCGATCATCTTCGGCGAAGCCCCCGCGATCTGTCCCCAGCCCAACTTCCAGTGTCCCGGTGGATCCCACAGGGCTCCGCCGGCCCGGTCGGTGTCGGTGTACGACGCGCCGTGAGGCAGATGCTGGATGGTCAGCGCCACCTCGAAGTACTCCGCCACGCGACGGCGCCGTGTGGGCTCGTGCGGCACCAGGAAGCTCATGACGGGATCGTCGAAGAAGGCACGCGCCAGGCTGGCGGCGAGGGGGCCGGCGTCGGCCCGGTTGGCGACGCGTACGGGCCCGGGCATGGCGCACACTTATAGCCGCGACCCACGGGGCGCGTCGAAGCGCATGCCTGAGCCCTGGGGGGAGGCGGCCTGGGAGACTGCTGCCCATGTCCCGTCGGGTTCCGTTCGTCCACGCAGTCCACGTGCGCTATCTCGAGGTCGATCGTCAGGGCGTCGTCTTCAACATGTGGTACCTGGCGTACCTCGACGACGCCATGACGGCATTTCTGCACGAAGGCGGTCTTCCCTACGGGGAGATGCTGGCCGCGGGGTATGACGTCCAGGTCGTCCACACCGAGCTCGACTGGCACGGCCCCCTGGGCCTGGGCGATCCGGCCGTCGTGCGCGTCGCGGTGTCGAAGATCGGACGGACCTCGTTCACCCTCCGGTTCGGCGTCCTCTGCGGGGCGCGTGTCGTGGCCGAGGCCAGCACGGTGTACGTGGCTGTCCGCACCGACGGGTCCGGGAAGTGCGAGCTCCCCCCGGTGCTCCTCGACGCCCTGGGGCCGTCGGAGTAGACGACGGCCCCAGCCGCTCACCGCCCGGTGACGGGATCCGGATCGACGTCGTCGAGCAGTGCCCGGGTGCGGGGGCCGAGCCAGCCCACGATCCGTCGCCGGTCCTCGGGGGACAGGCTGTCGAGGAACGCCCACGCCACCAGCTCGGCCGCGTCCTCGGAGGTGGCCGCCACCGACTCGACGCCCTCCAGGCAGCGGGTGAGGATCGGCGTGAAGCGCACGATCTCCGCCGCCAGCCCCGCCACGTAGTCGGCCAGCTCGGTGAACGTGGCGGCCGGCCCGGGGTCGCCGTCGGCCGCTTCGACGAGGTCGAGATAGCGGTCCACGAACCCGGGCGACGCCTCGAGCACGACGGCGATCTCCGGGCTGATCATGAATGTAAAGCTATGAAACTTAATGAAATATGTCAAACAAGGGTGTCTCGCAGATACGAAAAGCTGCCACGCTGCACCGATCGGGGCCGGGACGACGGGCCCCGCCGTTGTTGCATATCAATGCAGAATATTGTATTTTCTTGCGAATGCGGGTCGGGATCGCCGGAGCGTCGGGCTACGCCGGGGCGGAGCTGCTGAGGCTGTGTGCCGGGCACCCCGACCTGGACGTGGTCGTCGCCGGGGCGGACACCCAGTCGGGCCAGCCGGTCTCCTCCCTGTACCCGTCGTTGTCCGCCGCCTACGCGACGCTCGAGTTCTCGAAGGCCGGGGTCGAGGACCTCGCCGGTCTCGACGTGGTCTTCCTGGCGCTCCCGCACGGGGAGTCCCAGGAGCTGGCCCCCGGGCTGGTCGGCCGGGTCGGGGTCCTGGTGGACCTGTCCGCCGACTTCCGGCTGCGCGACCCCGGTGCCTATCCGCGGTGGTACGGGCACCAACACCGCGCACCGGACCTGCTCGGTGCGTTCGTCTACGGGCTCCCGGAGCTGTTCCGCGCCGAGCTCACGGGGGCCCGGCTGGTGGCGGCACCGGGGTGCTATCCGACTGCGGCGGCGCTGGCACTCACCCCGCTGGTACGAGCCGGAGTCCTCGAGACGACCGGCGTCATCGTGGACGCCGCCAGTGGCGTGTCGGGCGCGGGCCGCAAGCTGTCGCACGCGACTCAGTTCAACACCGCCGACGAGGACTTCACCGCCTACGGACTGCTCGATCACCGCCACACGCCCGAGATCGAACAGGCCACCGGTGCCCAGGTCCTGTTCACGCCGCACCTGGCTCCCATGAACCGCGGGATCCTGGCCACCTGTTACGCGCGTCCGACGACACCGCTCGAAACCGGCGATGTCTTGGCCGTGCTCCGGGACGCGTACGGCGGTGAGCCCTTCGTGGTGGTGAGCGAGAGTTCGCCTTCGACCAAGGCCACGAGCGGGTCGAACTGCGCGCACGTGACGGCTCGCGTCGACCCCCGCACCGGGTGGGTGCTCGCATTGTGCGCGCTCGACAACCTGGTCAAAGGAGCGTCGGGCCAGGCGCTGCAGTGCGCCAACATCGCCCTGGGCCTTCCCGAGGGCACGGGGCTGTCCGCGGTGGGGGTGTACCCGTGAGCGTCACCGCGCCCCGGGGGTTCGTCGCCTCGGGGCTGGCGTGCGGGATCAAACCCTCGGGTGCCCCCGACCTGGCGCTGGTGGCGTCGGCGACGGGCGCGGTTCCCGCCGCCGGGGTGTTCACCGCCAACCTCGCCGCGGCCGCTCCCGTGCAGGTGAGCCGGGCGCATCTGGCTGCCACGGCCGGGCGTGCCGCTGCGGTGGTGCTCTCGAGCGGGAATGCCAACGCGGCGACGGGCGCGCCCGGCGTGGCGGGCGCCGAGCGCATGTGCGCCCTCGTCGGCGCGGGCCTCGGGGTCGGCGCCGACGAGGTCCTCGTATGCCAGACGGGGCTGATCGGCATCCCGTTCCCCCTGCCGCCTGTCGCGGCCGGCATCCCCGTGCTCGTCGAAGCGCGCCTCGGCGACCGGGAGGCCGCCCGGCGTGCCGCGACCGCCATCATGACCACCGACACGATCTGCAAGGAGGCCGTGGTCGCGGCGGAAGGGTTCACGGTGGGAGCGATGGCCAAGGGCGCGGCCATGCTCGCGCCCAACATGGCGACCATGTTGGCCGTGCTCACGACAGACGCCCGCTGCGACCCCGCCACCGCCTCCCGTGCTCTGCGTGCGGCCGTCGAGACGAGCTTCAACCGGATGACCGTCGACGGATGCACATCGACCAACGACACCGTCCTGGTGCTGGCGAACGGGGAGAGCGGCACGACGGTCGGAGTCGAGGCCCTCACCGAGGCGCTGGGCCGAGCCTGCAGTGACCTGGCCGGCATGATGGCCGCCGACGCCGAAGGTGCCACCAAGGTGGCGCACGTGGTGGTGCGCGGCGCGGTGTCGGACGAAGAGGCCCATCGCGCCGCGCGCAAGGTGGCGGAGTCCGCCCTCGTCAAGTGCTCGCTCAACGGGGAGGACCCCTACTGGGGGCGCGTGGTGAGCGAGCTGGGGTCGGCCGGCGTGGCTTTCGACCTGGACCGCGTGGAGGTCGCCTACGGCGGCGTGGTGGTGTGCAGCGAGGGCGTAGCGGCCGAGCACGATGACAGGGCCGTGCGCGACCACATGCAGGGCCGGTCCATCGAGCTGCACTGCGACCTCGGGCTGGGAGCGGGGACCGGAGCCATGCTGTTCACCGACCTGGGCTACGGCTACATCGACGAGAACCGGACGACGTCGTGAGCCCCGAGCTCGCCCCGACCGATCGCGCCGCGGTGCTGGTGGAGGCCCTCCCGTACATCCTGCGCTTCTGGGGGAAGGTCGTCGTCATCAAGTACGGAGGCAACGTGCTGACGCCCGTCGACGGTGAGCCCATGACGGTGGGCGAACAGTCGGGGGAGACCGAAGCACTGGCGTCGTTCGCGCAGGACGTGGTGCTCATGCGCTCGGTCGGCATGCTGCCGGTGGTCGTCCACGGCGGCGGGCCGCAGATCGGTGAGCTCATGGCGAAGCTCGGCAAGGTTCCCGAATTCGTCGACGGGATGCGCGTGACCGATGCCGAGACGCTCGAGATCGCCAGCATGGTCCTCATCGGCAAGGTCAACCGGGAGATCGTGTCGGCTATGAACGTGCACGGGTCACTGGCGGTCGGCCTGTCGGGCGAGGACGCCAACATGATCACCGCCACGGCCCGGGACGCCGCGCTCGGCTTCGTGGGCGACGTCGAGGTGGTCGACCCCTCGATCCTGCAGCGCCTGCTGGCCCAGGGCCTGATCCCGGTGGTGGCGACCATCGCCGGCGACGCCAAGGGCCAGTCCTACAACATCAACGCCGACACGGTGGCGGGAGCGATCGCGGCGGCCCTTCACGCCGAGAAGCTCGTATGCCTCACCGACGTGACCGGGCTGCGCGCCGATCCCGACGACCCGGGCTCGCGGCTGCGACGGGTCTCGGTCGAGCAGATCGACGCCATGGTGGCATCGGGCGCGGCGTCGTCGGGGATGATCCCCAAGGTCGAGGCGTGTGCCCGCGCCGTGCGGGCCGGCGTCCCCCGGGCCCACATCCTCGACGGCCGCGTCCCGCACGCGTTGCTGCTTGAGGTGTTCAGCGACAAGGGGATCGGCACGATGATCTTCCGCGAGGGCGAGGTGCTCACATGAGTGGAGTCGACCGCAGCGCCCTCATGCACACGTATGCGGAACCGCCCGTGACCTTCGTCCGCGGCGCGGGGTCCGAGCTGTGGGACACCGAAGGCCAGCGGTACCTGGACTTCCTCTCGGGGCTGGCGGTCACCTCCCTCGGGCACGCGCACCCGGTCGTAGCCGATGCACTGGCCGAGCAGGCGCGCACCCTCCTCCACGTGTCGAACCTGTTCGGCAACGTCGTTGGCCCCGAGGTGGCGGCGACGCTGGACCGACTCGTGGGCGGGGGCGAGAGCCGCGCCGGCGGGCAGGTGTTCTTCACCAACTCGGGGGCCGAAGCCAACGAATGTGCGCTGAAGCTGGCCCGCAAGTGGGCGGGTCCGGGCCGCCATGTGGTGGTGAGCGCATGGGGCGCCTTCCACGGACGGACCCTGGCCACCCTGCACGCCACGGGCCAGGCCGAGAAGCACGCCCCCTTCGCGCCGCTGCCCGAGGGGTTCGAGCACGTCGAGTACGACGACCTCGCCGCGCTCGAGGCGATGTGTGACCCGAAGCGGGTGGCGGCCGTGCTCCTCGAGCCGATCCAGGGCGAGTCCGGGGTGATCGCGCCGTCCTCGGACTACCTCGGCGGAGTGCGCGAGCTGTGCACCGAGCGGGGGATCCTGCTCATGGTCGACGAGATCCAGACCGGGCTGGGCCGGACCGGCCGCTGGTTCGCCTTCCAGCACGCGGGCATCGAGCCCGACGTGGTGACGATGGCCAAGGCGCTCGGCAACGGCGTCCCCATCGGCGCGTGCTGGGCCACGGCCGAGGTGGCGGCGGCGTTCTCGCCGGGCGACCACGGCAGCACCTTCGGAGGCCAGCCTGTCGCTGCCGCCGCGGCGCGGGCCACGCTCTCGGTCATGGAGGCCGAGGACGTGCCGGCCCGTGCCGAGCGGGCCGGAGCGCGGCTGCGGGCCGGCCTTGTCGGGCTCGACGGGGTGGCGGGCGTCCGGGGAGCGGGGCTCTTGCTGGGTGTGGGGCTCGACCACGAACGGGCCAAGGACGTGGTGGCGGCGGCGTTGGCACGTGGTCTGGTCGTGAACGCGCCGCGTCCGGACACGATCCGGCTGGCGCCCTCGCTGCTGGTGAGCGACCAGGAGGTCGACGAAGGGCTGCGGATGCTTGCGGCCGCGCTGGCCGACGTGGCCGCAACGGCGCCGAGGAGCGCGACGGCGCCATGACCGCGACCCGCCACTTCCTCGACGTCGACGACCTGTCGTGCGAGGAGCTCGACTCCGTGCTGTCGCTGGCCGCGGTCCCGGTGGCCGAGGCGCCCCAGGTGCTCGCGGGACGGGGAGCCGCACTCGTCTTCGAGAAGCCCTCGGCGCGGACACGCAGCTCGACGGAGCTGGCGGTTCTGTCCCTCGGTGGCCATCCCGTCTACATCCAGGGCGTCGAGGTGGGCATCGATCACCGCGAGACGGCCGAGGATGTCGCCCGGACCCTGGCGTGCTTCCACGCCGTGCTGTGCGCGCGCGTGCTCGACCATGGGGTGCTCGTGCGCATGACGGGCGCACTGGACGCGGTTCCGTCGGCCGTCGGCGCGCCGGGGACGGCATCGCCGGCGGTGCTCGACGACGGTGACGACGTGCGGATCCCGCCACCGGTGCCGGTGGTCAACCTGCTGTCGGACCGGGCCCACCCCTGTCAGGCGATCGCGGACCTGTTGACCCTGCGCCAGGTGTTCGGGGACGTCGAGGGCCGCACGGTCGCCTACATCGGCGATGCCAACAACGTGTGGCGCTCGTTGGCGTTGGCCGCTGCGATGACCGGGATCCGGGTGCGCACCGCGTCGCCCGAGGGGTACGAGCCCGATGCCGACGACCTGGCGCGGATCGCCCGGCTCGGCGGGGACGTCGAGGTGAGCACGGACCCCGTGGAAGCGGTGACCGGCGCCGATGCGCTGTACACCGACGTGTGGACGTCGATGGGACAGGAGGACGAGCAGGAGCTGCGTCGCAAGGCGTTCACGGGCTTCACGGTCGACGAGAACCTCGTGGCCCGGGCCGCGCCCGACGCGGTGGTCCTGCACTGCCTGCCCGCGCACCGGGGAGAGGAGATCACTGCCGCCGTCCTCGAGGGCCCGCGGAGCGTGGTGTGGAGGCAGGCGTCCAACCGCATGCACGCCGTGCGGGGGCTGCTGGTGTGGCTGCTCGCCCCGGGCGGAGTTGGTGCGGGATGAAGGTCGGCAAGCCGCAGCGCCAGCATCGGGTGGCCAAGCTCCTCGAGACGCACGCCGTGTCTAACCAGGCGCAGCTGGTGGGGCTCCTTGCCGACCAAGGCGTCGAAGCCACCCAGACGACGGTGTCGCGCGACCTGGAGGAGATCGGCGCCATCAAGGTGCGCGTCCCCGGGGGTGAGACCGTCTATGCGCTGCCCGAGCTGCCGGTGCGTCAGGTGGCGCCCGAAGACCATCTTCGGCGGGTGCTCGGTGAATGGGTGGTGGAGGTGGCGTATTCGGCCAACCTCGTGGTCCTGCGCACCCCGCCGGGCTGCGCCCACGTCGTGGGCTCGGCCCTGGACCGCAGCGGGTTCGACGGCGTGATCGGCACGGTGGCGGGGGACGATACGGTCCTCGTGGTGGCGGCGCAGGACGTCGGCGGGGACGTGATGGCCGGGCGGCTCGCCGATCTGGCGGGGACCAACGGCGCAGGAACCAACGACACAGTCTCGAACGACACAATCTCGAACGACACGGGTACGAATGGCACAGAGATGAACGGAGCACGGTGATGGCGAAGCGAGTGGTGCTGGCCCACAGCGGAGGTCTTGACACCTCCGTCGCGGTGCGGTGGCTCCAGGAGGAGCTCGGGGTCGAGGTGATCGCGGTGGCCCTGGACGTGGGGCAGGGCGGCGACTTCGGTCTGGTGCGCCAGAGGGCCCTGGCCGCGGGTGCGGTCGAGTCGGTGGTGATCGACGCCCGGTCGGAGATGGCCGAGGACTTCGTGGTCCCCGCCATCGCCGCCAACGCCCGCTACGAGGGCAAGTACCCGCTCGTGTCCTCGCTGTCGCGCCCGGTGATCGTGCGCCACCTGGTGGCCGAGGCGCGGCGTCACGGTGCGGACGGCGTGGCCCACGGCTGCACGGCGAAAGGCAACGACCAGGTGCGCTTCGAGGTGGGCACGCGCACCTTGGCCCCCGACCTCGAGATCCTGGCCCCCGCCCGGATGTGGGGCATGACCCGCGAGGACTGCGTGGAGTATGCGCAGCGCTACGGGATTCCGATCGAGGCCACCAAGGAGAAGCTCTACTCCATCGACGAGAACCTGTGGGGCAGGGCCATCGAGTGCGGCGCGCTCGAGGACCCGTGGGCCGCGCCGCCGCCCGACGTGTTCACCCTCACGCGGCCCACCGCCACCGAGCCGCGTGATCTCGTGCTCGGGTTCGAGGCGGGCGTCCCCGTCACCGTCGACGGCCGGGCACTCGCGCTGCCCGAGCTCATCGCCGAGGTGGCGGCCGTCGTGGGCGCCTACGGCTGGGGCCGGATCGACATGGTGGAGAACCGCCGGGTGGGCATCAAGAGCCGCGAGACCTACGAGTGCCCCGCCGCCCTGGCGATCCTGCTCGCGCACTCGGACCTCGAGGACCTCACCCTCGAGCGCGACGTGGCGCGGGAGAAGGCCCGACTCGAGCCGCGCTGGGCCGAACTCGTGTACGACGGGATGTGGTTCTCGCCGCTCAAGGAGGCGCTCGACGCCTTCTTCACCAGCACGCAGCGTCACGTCACCGGCGAGGTGCGCCTGGCGCTGTCGCCCGGCAGCTGCATCGTCACCGGACGACGCAGCCCGGTGTCGCTCTACGACCACGGCCTCGCCACGTACGACGCGTCGGACACCTTCGACCACAGTGACGCCGAGGGGTTCGTGCACCTGTGGGGCCAGAGCCTGGCCACGTGGGCAGCGCGTCAGGGTGCCGAGTCCGAATCCGTCAATCCGCGTCCGTCCGGCCGGCCGTGACCCTGTGGGAAGGCCGACTCGGCGGGACGGCCGAGGAGGTCATGGCCTTCACCGCCAGCCTGCCCTACGACACGCGGCTGGCTGCGGACGACCTGGCGGGTTCGCGCGCCCATGTGCGGGGCCTGGCGCGCGCCGGGGTGCTCGAGGGGGGAGAGTCGGCCATCCTGCTGGCCGCGCTGGACCGGGTCGAGGAGGAGCTGAGCTCGGGGATCTTCGTCTTCCAGGCCGGGGACGAGGACATCCACACCGCCGTGGAGCGCAGGGTCACGGAGCTCGCCGGCGACGTGGGGGCCAAGCTCCACACCGGGCGCAGCCGCAACGACCAGGTCGCCGCCGACCTGCGGCTCTACACCCGCCGGGAGCTGCTGGCGGTGGCCGCCGCGGTGATCGAGCTTCAGGACACGCTCATGCACCGCGCCGTGGAGGCGGGCGACGCCTATCTGCCCGGCTACACCCACCTCCAGCGGGCCCAGCCGGTCCTGCTCACGCACCATCTTCTCGCCCACGGGTGGGCGCTGGCACGCGACGTCGACCGGCTGCTGCTCAGCGTGGTGCGCATGGACGTGAGCCCGCTGGGCGCCGGCGCGCTGGCGGGGTCGTCGCTCCCGCTCGATCCCGACGGGGTCGCCGACGACCTCGGGTTCGGGAGCCGCTTCGAGAACTCGCTCGACGCCGTGTCGGACCGCGACTTCGTCGCCGAGTCGCTCTTCGACCTGGCGCTGCTGGGCGTGCACCTGTCGCGCGTGGGAGAGGAATTCGTGCTGTGGTCGAGCGAGGAGTTCGGCTTCGTCGTCCTCGATGACGCGTACGCCACGGGCAGCTCGATGCTCCCCCAGAAGAAGAACCCGGACGTGGCGGAGCTGGCGCGCGCCAAGGCGGGCCGGCTGATCGGGCACGTGGCCGGGATGCTGGCCACGCTGAAGGGGTTGCCTCTCGCCTACAACCGCGACCTCCAGGAGGACAAGGAGCCTCTGTTCGACGCGTTCGACCAGATCAAGCGGGCGCTGCCCGCCGTGATGGGGATGCTCGCCACCGCGCACTTCGACACCGAGAAGATGCGCGCCGCGGCCGACGGGCCCGCCGCGGCCGCCGTCGACCTGGCCGAGTGGCTAGTGGAGCGGGGGATGCCGTTCCGCCAGGCACACGCCGTGGTGGGGTCCCTGGTACGCGACTCGATCCAGCGCGGCGTTCCGCTGGCCGAGCTGGTGCAGGCCAACCCGGATCTCGGGAGCGACGCGGTCGGGCTGCTCGAGCCGGGGGTGGCGGTGACGCGCCGCACGTCTCCGGGTGGCGCCGGGCCCCGACCGGTGGCGGTGCAGGCGGAACGGTTCCGCCACCGACTCGAGCTCGACCGGCAGCGGGTGAGCCACGCCGCCGCCGCCGCCCACGTCGGGGGCGACCCGCACCCCGTCGGCTCCACCACCGGCGGTGGCGAGGCCCGGCCCCGGACCGCGGCGCCCCACGGCGGCGGGGACGCCGCCCGGAACGGGGCGTGAGCGGCCGGTCCGTGCCCCGTCGCGCCATGCGGACGCTGCCGCGGCGGTTCTACGCCCGTGGTGCGCTCGAGGTGGCGCCACAATTGCTCAACAAGCTTCTGGTGCGCGACGGACGGGCAGGCCGCATCGTCGAGGTGGAGGCGTACCGGGGGAGTGACGACCCGGCGTCGCACGCGTTCGGCGGCGAGACCCGCCGCAACGCCACCATGTTCGGGCGGCCGGGACGGCTGTACGTGTACTTCACCTACGGCATGCACTTCTGTGCCAACGCCGTGTGCATGCCCGAGGGGACCGCCGAGGCCGTCCTGCTCCGGGCGCTGGCCCCGGTGTCGGGTCTCGACGCCATGCGCGCCGGGCGCCCCGGAGCCGTGAAGGACGAGGACCTGGCGAGCGGTCCGGCCAAGTTGTGCCAGGCCATGGGCATCACGCGGGCGGAAGACGGTGCGGATCTGGTGACCGGGAGCGACGGGATCCGGGTGGTCGACGACGGGGTGCCACCACCGACGTTCCCCGCATCGTCGGGCCGGGTCGGCATCCGCCACGCCGCCGATCAGCCGTGGCGGTGGTGGGTGCCGGGAGATCCCAACGTGTCGAAGCCCCGGGTGCCGGGACCTCGGAGCCAGCAGGTACCCTGACGGGACAGGCGTCCTCCGACAGGTGCAGGGCGCGGGTGACGAGTGGTCCGTGTGGCCGGTGTGACCCGTTTGGCGCCTTTGACACCCTGGCGCGGCGCCGGTAGCATGATGAACCCCCGGTCGGGAGACTGATCGCGGGGACCTGGCACCTACGCCTTCGGGTGTGTGCCGCGTCGCTCCTTGAAAACGGAACAGTGAGAGCCAAAAGCCAGTGCGGGCAACCGCGTGGCGCGTTTCGCGCGTCCCGTGGTTGATCCACACAGAATTAAGTAACAGAACCAAGCACTTCACGGACAGCAACACACCGTGCTGTGCCGGGTCGATGAGGGGGCAGTCAGCCCCGAATCGGCTCTCCGATCTGCGATGGCGCCTTCGGGCGACGTCGTTGGTCTCGATGGAGAGTTTGATCCTGGCTCAGGACGAACGCTGGCGGCGTGCCTAACACATGCAAGTCGAACGAGGTCCATCCGGTGGCAACACTGGTGAAGACCGAGTGGCGAACGGGTGAGTAACACGTGAGCAACCTGCCTCGAAGACTGGGATAACCCCGGGAAACCGGAGCTAATACCGGATACCCCCACCGGGTCGCATGGCCTGGTGAGGAAATGGATTCCGCTTTGAGAGGGGCTCGCGGCCTATCAGCTTGATGGTGGGGTAACGGCCCACCATGGCACCGACGGGTAGCTGGTCTGAGAGGACGATCAGCCACACTGGGACTGAGACACGGCCCAGACTCCTACGGGAGGCAGCAGTGGGGAATCTTGCGCAATGGGCGAAAGCCTGACGCAGCAACGCCGCGTGTGGGACGAAGGCCTTCTGGGTTGTAAACCACTTTCAGCAGGGACGATTGTGACGGTACCTGCAGAAGAAGCCCCGGCCAACTACGTGCCAGCAGCCGCGGTAATACGTAGGGGGCGAGCGTTGTCCGGAATTATTGGGCGTAAAGAGCTCGTAGGCGGCTTGGCAAGTCACGTGTGAAATCTCCAGGCTCAACCTGGCGATGCCACGTGATACTGCCATGGCTTGAGTCCGGTAGGGGACCATGGAATTCCTGGTGTAGCGGTGAAATGCGCAGATATCAGGAGGAACACCAGTGGCGAAGGCGGTGGTCTGGGCCGGTACTGACGCTGAGGAGCGAAAGCGTGGGGAGCGAACAGGATTAGATACCCTGGTAGTCCACGCCGTAAACGTTGGGCACTAGGTGTGGGACCCTATCGACGGGTTCCGTGCCGCAGCTAACGCATTAAGTGCCCCGCCTGGGGAGTACGGCCGCAAGGCTAAAACTCAAAGGAATTGACGGGGGCCCGCACAAGCGGCGGAGCATGTGGCTTAATTCGAGGCAACGCGAAGAACCTTACCTGGGCTTGACATTTAGGGAAAAGCCGTAGAGATACGGTGTCCTTCGGGGTCCTAAACAGGTGGTGCATGGCTGTCGTCAGCTCGTGTCGTGAGATGTTGGGTTAAGTCCCGCAACGAGCGCAACCCTTGTCCGATGTTACCAGCGGGTTATGCCGGGGACTCGTCGGAGACTGCCGGGGTCAACTCGGAGGAAGGTGGGGATGACGTCAAGTCTTCATGCCCCTTACGTCCAGGGCTGCACACATGCTACAATGGCCGGTACAACGGGCTGCTATCCCGCGAGGGGGAGCCAATCCCAAAAGCCGGTCTCAGTTCGGATTGCAGTCTGCAACTCGACTGCATGAAGTCGGAGTCGCTAGTAATCCCGGATCAGCAACGCCGGGGTGAATACGTTCCCGGGCCTTGTACACACCGCCCGTCACACCACGAAAGTCGGCAACACCCGAAGCCGGTGGCCCAACCCTTTTGGGAGGGAGCCGTCGAAGGTGGGGTCGGCGATTGGGGTGAAGTCGTAACAAGGTAGCCGTACCGGAAGGTGCGGCTGGATCACCTCCTTTCTAAGGAGTCATTTTCTCGACCGTTCCGGTCGAGGACTCCCAGTCGATCACTGGTTACTCGGCGCCCACGCATTCCCGGCGGCAGTCCGTCCGACCACGTTCCCCTCGAGGGAGCGGCCGGCCGGCCCCGTATCCGGGTCTTCGTGATCGTCGGACCTCACTGTTCCGTTTTGAGGGAGCGACATTGTCGCTGCTTCCGCGAAGTCGACGGCATTGTGCTCGTCGACCGCTCGCGTCGTTCGTCCGGCCGCCGGTGACATCTACGACGGCTGCCGCGCGCCCCTTGAGAATTCCATAGCGAGCACGAGCATCTTTGTTCTCCAAGCTACAAAGAGCCAACGGTGGATGCCTTGGCGCCTGAAGCCTAAGAAGGACGTGGGAGGCTGCGAAAAGCCACGGGGAGCTGCCGACCAAGCTTCGATCCGTGGATGTCCGAATGGGGAAACCCGGCACCCGTCATGGGGTGTCACTCCGGTCTGAACACATAGGGCCGAGAGAGGGAACCGGGGGAATTGAAACATCTCAGTACCCCGAGGAGAGGAAAGCAACAGCGACTCCCTTAGTAGCGGCGAGCGAAACGGGATCAGCCCAAACCGAGCCGGTGTCAAGCCTGGTGGCGTTGCCGGTTGGGGGTTGTGGGAGCCAATGGAAGGGGCGCCAGACCCTTCACGGAGTTACAAAGCCTCGGCCTAGCAGAAGTGGTTTGGAACACCACGCCACAGAGGGTAAGAGCCCCGTACGCGAAAGGTCAGAGGTCTCCGATTGGATTTCCCAAGTAGCGCCGGATCCGGGAAAGCCGGTGTGAATCTGCGAGGACCACCTCGTAAGGCTAAGTACTCACAGGCGACCGATAGCGGACTAGTACCGTGAGGGAAAGGTGAAAAGTACCCCGGGAGGGGAGTGAAATAGTACCTGAAACCGTTGGCTTACAAACAGTCAGAGCGTCGTCGGTCCCTGCACTTCGGTGTAGGACACATGACCGGCCGTGATGGCGTGCCTTTTGAAGAATGAGCCAGGGAGTTACCGTGTGTGGCGAGGTTAACCCGAGAGGGGGAGCCGGAGCGAAAGCGAGTCTTAATAGGGCGCATAGTCGCATGTGGTAGACCCGAAGCCGAGTGATCTATCCATGGGCAGGCTGAAGCGGGGGTAAGACCCCGTGGAGGGCCGAACCCACCCTGGTTGAAAACAGGGGGGATGACCTGTGGATAGGGGTGAAAGGCCAAGCAAACTCGGTGATAGCTGGTTCTCCCCGAAATGCATTTAGGTGCAGCGTCGGGCGTTCAGCATCGGAGGTAGAGCACTGAATGGGTTAGGGGGCCTACAAGCTTACCGACCCCAATCAAACTCCGAATGCCGATGCTCCAGAGCCCGGCAGTGAGACCACGGGGGATGAGCTTCGTTGGTCGAAAGGGAAACAGCCCAGATCGCCGGCTAAGGCCCCAAATTCTTGACTAAGTGGAAAACGATGTGGGAACGCAAAGACAGCCAGGAGGTTGGCTCAGAAGCAGCCATCCTTGAAAGAGTGCGTAATAGCTCACTGGTCGAGTGGTCCTGCGCGGACAATGTAACGGGGCTCAAGTCAAGAGCCGAAGCCGCGGATTTCCATTCCGCCCGGAGCGCGCCGCTTGCGGTGCCCTCCGGGAGTTACGGGTGGGAGTGGTAGGGGAGCGTCGAACTCTGCAGTGAAGCGCCGGTGGGAACCGTCGTGGAGCGGGTTCGAGTGAGAATCCTGGTATGAGTAGCGAGAGAGGGGTGAGAAACCCCTCCGCCGTAAGCCCAAGGGTTCCTGGGGAAGGCTAATCCCCCCAGGGTGAGTCGGGAGCTAAGGCGAGGCCGAGAGGCGTAGTCGATGCACAGCTGGTTGATATTCCAGCACCACCGTGTCCGCGCCCAACCCAATTTCGAACTCCTAAGGGGCTGGCCTTCGGGCCGAACCGACCGATTCGGAGGCGGGTAGCGAAGAGGGGACGCAGGAGGGTAGGTGAGCCCAGGCGTTGGTTGTCCTGGGGTAAGCGAGTAGGGAGGGGTCTAGGCAAATCCGGACCCCGTCAATCCCGAGACGCGATGCCGAACCGTTTAGGTGAAGTCACTGATCCCATGCTGCCGAGAAAAGCCTCTAGCGAGCTGGCACGGTGCCCGTACCCCAAACCGACACAGGTGGGCGGGTAGAGAATACCAAGGCGATCGGGAGAACTGTGGTTAAGGAACTCGGCAAATTACCTCCGTAACTTCGGGAGAAGGAGGGCCTCGATAGGGTGATAGGACTTCGCGTCCTTGAGCCTGAGGGGGCCGCAGAAACCAGGGGAAAGCGACTGTTTACTAAAAACACAGGAGCGTGCGAAGTCCTAAGACGATGTATACGCTCTGACGCCTGCCCGGTGCCGGAAGGTTACGGGGAAGGGTTAGCCTTCGGGCGAAGCCCTGAACCTAAGCCCCGGTAAACGGCGGCCGTAAACACCAGTTGCGGCTCCAGTTGGGTAACCGACTGGAACAAACCTTGCTATTTGCTGGAAACCCCGTGTATCTGGCGGTACTCATTCATGTCGCACCCGGTTCGTAGGGTTCTGGCGTGATTAGTGACAATCCGTCCAGTGCGGACAATCAGCAGGAAAGGCCTAGTTCCTCGAGCTGGCTGGATCAGATTCCGTGTGACCTGGGCAACTGGGTCGCCGGATTCGTCGATGGAGAGGGAAGCTTCAACGTCCCGATCCGTCGAGAGCACGATCGTGGCTTGCCGTGGCGAGTGTCGTTGTCGTTCAACGTGTCGCAGATCGGTCGGGAGCTCCCAGAGCTCCTGCAATCGGTCTTCGGTATGGGAACGGTCAGGGACCGAGGGGACGGTGTTCACTATTTCCAAGTGACGCGACCCCGGGAGCTGGTCGAGCGGGTCTTCCCGTTCTTCGACCGGTTTCAGCTACGAAGCCCGAAACAAAGGGATCTTGCGGTCTTCCGTGAGATCATCGAGCTCGTCCTGTCAGGTCGGCACCTGTCGACTGAGGGAATCGGTGACATCCTCATCCTGAGGAGCCCGATGAACCGAGGCGGCAAGCGCCGTTATGACGAGAGTTGCATCCTCGCCGTATTGAGGGACTGGGAATCCTCAGAGGCCATACGCAAGGCTCCACCTGTGAAGCCAGGTGGATGAAGATATGGTCCACGCCCCATAGCGATATGGGGGAAGTGCGTGAACTATAACGGTCCTAAGGTAGGAAGCCTCTAGTACTCCAAGTGCTAGGGGCAGCTGCCCCCCGTGTCGGTGACGATACGGTGCGCAGTCGGCTATATGCTGGAAAACCCGGTGAATCCTCCACTACTCGCCACTCATGCAGAGCGCGCCAGCTTGTCTGGAGTGTTCTCCCGTGAACGGCAGTGACAATGTGAGAGGTGCGGAAAATCAGCAGGAAAGACTCGGGGTCGTTTCCCGGCCCCGGGAATCCTCAGAGGCCATACGCCGACCGTCTCGCCTGAAATGGCGAGATGATGAGATGGTCCGAGCCCTGCGGCGACGTAGGGAGGCCGGCGGAAACGCACGGCCCGCCTATCGATCGGAAGCTCGACCGGTAGGTCAACAAGTAACAGCCCTTAGCGAAATTCCTTGTCGGGTAAGTTCCGACCTGCACGAATGGCGTAACGACTTTCCTACTGTCTCAACCACAGACCCGGCGAAATTGAAGTACGAGTAAAGATGCTCGTTAGCTGCATCAGGACGGAAAGACCCCGTGGACCTTTACTACAGCTTGATGTTGAGCTTTGGTACGGATTGTGTAGGATAGGTGGGAGCCTTTGAAGCTTCGGCGCCAGCCGAGGTGGAGGCAACCTTGAAATACCACCCTTTTCGTGCCGGGGCCCTAACCCAGGTCCGTGATCCGGATCGGGAACAGCGTCAGGTGGGTAGTTTGACTGGGGCGGTCGCCTCCTAAACTGTAACGGAGGCGCCCAAAGGTTCCCTCAGGCTGGTTGGCAATCAGCCGTCGAGTGCAATGGCACAAGGGAGCTTGACTGCGAGACCTACAAGTCGAGCAGGTGCGAAAGCAGGGCATAGTGATCCAGCGGTGGCTTGTGGAAGCGCCGTTGCTCAACGGATAAAAGGTACCCCGGGGATAACAGGCTCATCTTCCCCAAGAGTCCATATCGACGGGAAGGTTTGGCACCTCGATGTCGGCTCGTCGCATCCTGGGGCTGAAGCCGGTCCCAAGGGTTGGGCTGTTCGCCCATTAAAGCGGTACGCGAGCTGGGTTTAGAACGTCGCGAGACAGTTCGGTCCCTATCCGATGCAGCCGCAGGAGACCTGAGGAAGGCTGTCCCTAGTACGAGAGGACCGGGACGGACGTAGCTCTCGTGTGCCAGTTGTCCTGCCAAGGGCACGGCTGGTTAGCGACCTACGGATGGGATAAGCGCTGAAAGCATCTAAGCGCGAAGCTCGTTCCAAGATGAGGTCTCCCACAGGACAACCTGGTAAGGCCCGTGGCTAGATCACCACGTTGATAGGCCGGAGGTGTACGCACGGCAACGTGTTCAGCCGACCGGTACTAATCGGCCGAGGGCTTGGAGAGCTACTTTGCTCGTGCTCGCTATGGAACGCTTACGGGGTGGCCGGACGGCCGCTCCATCTCCGGGCCTCGGTCCCGGAGACGAGCACGGTTTCCGGTGACCATGGCGGCGGGGCAACACCCGTTCCCATTCCGAACACGGCAGTTAAGCTCGCCAGCGCCGATGGTACTTGGGGGGAGACCCCCTGGGAGAGTAGGACGTCGCCGGAATATTTCGAAGGAGATGGGCCCCTGCACGAGCGGGGGCCCATCTCCATGTGCGAACCGACTGCGCACCGGTGACCGACGACCCGATCATTTCCTCGCGAAGTACCAGCTCTCGGGGTTGATGCTCCACGACGGGTTCTGCGGGGTCGCGCCCCGCAGATCGTTGCGGATCTCGGACATCTCGGTGACCGTGTTGGGCTGCCAGACCACGGGCAGCTGCTGGGACAGGTAGTTCTCCCAGTTGGTGAGGCTGACGTCGGTGGTGATCGTCTGGTCCGTGAGCCGGTCGTTGGTGGGGTCGCTGTAGCTCCCCGAATTCGACGGGGCACCCGTCGAGAAGGTCTGCTCACCGGTGGGGTAGTGGTCCGGTTCGTACACCCAGCCGATGCCCCAATTCTCGAGCTCCCACGTGCAATTCGGCCCCGCGCTGCAGGCCGTGGCGTTGCCCACCACGGTGTCGAACGGTGCCTGGCTGAGCGTCACGTCGATCCCGGCTTGGGCCCACGACGCCTTGTCGTCGTTCATGGTCTGTTCGAGCAGCGGGTTCCCGCTCGCGTACTCCAACGTGAACGCCAACTGCGCCCCGGCGGGGATGGCACTGCCGCACTGGCCGGCGCCGGTCCCCGGATCCGTGCACGTGGTGGTCCCGCCGGGCACCACCTTCCACCCGTGCGCCGACAGCAGAGCCCTGGCTTTCGACACGCTGTAGGGGTACGGGTTCTTCTCTTCGAGACTCGAGGCCAAAGGGCTGGCCGGTGTCAGCGGCACCGGCCCGTAGGTGGGCAGCCCGTAGCCCTTGTCGATGTCGCGGATGAGACGCGGCTGGTCCACGAGGTGCTGCAACGCCTGGCGGACGTAGAGCTGCTTCCAGATGTGACCGGCGTTGCCTTGGTCTGCGGTGGAATTGAAGTTCCCGGGGAAGTAGTCGATGGACCAGGTGTAGAGCGGCTCCAGGGAGAATCCCCGGACATGCGCCCCGTTGCCGGCCGCCGCGACGGGGTTCGTGGTCGGCTTGGTGACCTCGGAGAGCGGCAGGTACCCGAAGTCGACGTGGCCTTCCACCAGGGCTTTGTACTCCTGGTCCTCGGTGGCGAAGGGCAGCTCGACGAACCTGGACAATGTCGGCTTCGGGGATCCCGAGTAGCTCGCGTTGGGCACGAAGGTGACGTTGCCCGCGGCGTCGAACGAGGCCAACTTCCAGGGCCCGTCCACGACCTGCCACAGCGTGTTGGTGGCGTACGTAGGCAAAGCGGTGTTGGTGGTGTTGGGGTGGGCCGGGTCGTTGCCCGCCTCCTTCGAGAGGAATGCGTACACCGCGTTGCACTTCGAGTCGGCGGTGCCGAAGGGGGCCGTCGAGCACCCCCCTGACCCGGCGGCGGCACCGGCCGCGGTGACGTCCCACGCCACGGGGAGCGGCGTGATCTGGGAGAGCTCGTTGTCGGTGAACCACCGGGGGTTCACCGGGCCCGTCAGGGTGAAGGTGAGCTGGGTGGGGCTGTCGACGGTGATGCTCTTCACGTCGTCGGGGATGGCTTTGGGCACGTAGCCGGCCCAACCCGTCTTGTCCGAGTGCAACATGTTCATCCAGAACATGACGTCCTGGACGGTTACCGTCTCGCCGTCGGACCATTTGTAGGGCTTGAGCTTCACGACGACCGCGCTGTCCTTTTCGGAGTACACCGGGCTCTGGGCCAGCGACAGCGAGGGGTTGAGCATCGGTTGTGCGCCCTGGCCGAACCAGTAGAGGGGCCGGTACATGAGGTACTGGAACTGGTTGATGTTGGCCACCGTGAAGTAGGCGAGGCTCATGAAGGGGAAGATGTAGTCAGGCCGGGTATCGGGAGCCTCGGCCCAGATCGCCGACCCGCCCTTCTCCTTCGCCCCGGCACCGGACGCACTCGGCGTCGAGGACCCGGCGCACGCCGCCAGCGCGGTGGCGGCCGCGACCACCGAGACCGCGATCGCCGTCACCCGCCTGAGTCGACCCACGTCGCCTGCGCCTTCGTCTTCCCCGCGTCCGAACATCGGGATGGGCCGCGACGTTAACGTCCGCCGTCGCTGCCGGGCTCATGCGGAGGGCCCTGACAGAGGTCGGTACACTCGTCATGTGCCCAGGGACGCAGCTTCGGGGCGTCCCCGCCGACCTGACGGTCCTCGCAGCGGGCGCCCGGCCACCGATCGTGCCCGTAGAGGCGCGCCCGAGACCAGGGGAGCTCCCAGCCGGAGCTCGGGCCGCCCCGGAGCTCCCAGACCCCGACCGCGCGGTGCCCCCGGCGGTGAACGTGCTGGTGGACGCGGGCGCGCCGGGGGAGCTGAGCGCGCCGGAAGAGGTGACCGGGCCGGGGGAGCTGAGCGCGCCGGAAGAGGCGACCGCGCCGGGGGAGCCGAGCGCGCCGGAAGAGGCGACCGCGCCGGAAGGGGAGCAACTTCCCGCGGTGATCGGCGCCCGAGGGAAGAAGGTGCAGGTCGGCGACGTCCGGGGCCCGAGGGACGAAGCGCGGGGCGCCCGGCCGGTGCCCGTCCCCGCCGCGACGAAAGGCCCGCGGAACGGACGCAGCGTCCGCGCCGCGACGAAGGGCCTGCGCCGCGCACGCCCCGCCCACGCGGCTGAGGATGGTGACGTGCGTCGCAGGTCGCGCCCGCCGGCGCGCCAGGCCGGAACGCGCCCGCCGGCGCGCCAGGCCGGACGAACGCGCCCGACAGACAGGCCGGTGCCGCGTGCTTCGGGGCAGCGATCAGGGCCCCGCCCCGCGACAGAGCGGTCACGCCCGGGCCCGGCGGACAGGTCACGGCCGCGCCCGACAGACAGGCCGGTGCCGCGTGCTTCGGGGCAGCGATCAGGGCCCCGCCCCGCGACAGAGCGGTCACGCCCGGGCCCGGCCGCACAACGACCACGACCGCGCCCCGCGACCGACAGGTCAGGGTCACGCCCACCGCGACCGGCGACGCATGAGCCGGGCGCCCCTCGGCTACCCGCGGCGGGCCGAGGGTGGGGGAGCGTGGCCCGTAAGGGTGCACGGCTCCTGGGCGAGGACCCGGCCCACGGGGCCGACCGCCAACGCGAGGCGGAGCGCTCCGGGCGTGGGCACCCCCGCCCGACGTGGACCGAAGAGGTCTGGGTCTTCGACGGGGTGGCGAACGACGCGACCGACGCCACCGGCGCCAAGCATGCCAGGGGTGCGACCGTCGGCCCGAAACGCTCCGGCCGCGACGGCGCCGCCCGCTCCGGCACCACCGACCGGCGCCCTTCACCGACGGGGCCGAGAGCCGACGAGGCCCTCCCCACCGACGTCGTCGATGAGCTGACCGGCGCGGTCGGGCGCGCCAAGGCCGGAAAGGTGGCCGACCGCCTGGCGGCCGCGGCTCGCGCCTACGAGCGCGACCGCTATCCCGAGGCGATGCGCATCACCCGGCCCCTCGCCGACGAGGTGCCCGAGTCCGCGGCGGCACGAGAGCTGCACGGACTCGTCTGTTACCGCCTCGGCCGGTGGCGCGAGGCCGTCCGTCACCTCGAGGCGTCCCGGGCGCTGTCGGGCGGTGACCCCAGCCAGCTCCCCGTTCTCATGGACTGCCACCGCGCCATGGGGCACCACCGCCGCGTCGAGGCCCTGTGGGACGAGCTGCGCGCCTCGTCCCCGTCGGCCGACGTCCTGGTCGAAGGCAGGCTGGTGTTGGCCGAGGACCTGGCCGAGACCGGGAAGCTCGACGACGCCATCCTGGTGCTCGCCACGGCGGGAGGCGCCCGCAACCTGCGCAACCCCGGGGAGCGCCACCTCCGGCAGTGGTACGTCCTCGCCGACCTGTACGAGCGGGCCGGGGACGTGCCCCGCGCCCGGGAGCTCTTCGCCCGCGTGGCGGCCGTGGACCCCGAGCTCGCCGACACGGCCCTGCGCCTGGCCGCGCTGGGCACGCCGCGGCGCCGGCCCCGCCGGGGTGCCGCAGGCAGCCGTCACTAGCATCGGCACCATGCCCCCGGCGTACGCGCCCGCCTCGACGTCGGGCTTCGTCGACCTCCGTAGCGACACCGTCACCCGCCCCATCCCCGAGATGCGCCGCGCCATGGCCGAAGCCGAGGTGGGCGACGACGGCTACGGGGACGACCCCACCGTCAACGCCCTCGAGCAGGAGTACGCCGAGCGCGTGGGCAAGCCCGCCGCCATGTACGTCCCGTCGGGGACGATGGCGAACCAGGTCGCGCTGCGCGTGCTGTGCCCGCCCGGCTCCCTCGCCATCGCGGGTCGGCGCCAGCACGTGGTCATCTACGAGGCCGGCGGCGCGGCCGCCAACGCCGGCGTGCAGATCCACCCGGTCGACGACACCGACGGCACCATCTCCGTCACCGACGTCGCCTGGGCCATCGAGGCCGCGCACCATCACCACCCCGCGCCCGGCGTCGTGTGCGTGGAGCAGACCCACATGCCTTCGGGGGGAGTGCCCTGGAGCCTCGAGGCGCTCGAGGCCGTGGCCACCGCGGCCGCGGCAGGGGGCGTGCCCCTGCACATGGACGGGGCCCGGCTCTTCAACGCCGAGGTGGCCACGGGCGTCGACGCGGCGCGCTTCGCGGCTCTTTCCACCACGGTGATGTCGTGTCTCTCCAAAGGCCTGTGCGCGCCGGTCGGGTCGATCCTGGCCGGGCCCGTCGACGCCATGGCAGCGGCGCGCGTGGAGCGCCTTCGGCTGGGGGGGTCCATGCGCCAAGCCGGCGTGATCGCGGCGGCGGGCCTCGTGGCCCTGCGCACCATGGTGGACCGGCTGGCCGAGGATCACGCCCGGGCGCGCCGCCTGGCCCGCGCCGTGGCCGAGCGCTGGCCCGACTCGGGGTGCGACCCCGAGCGCGTCCCCACCAACATGGTCGTCTTCCAGCACCCGGCCCCCGAGCGCGTCGTCGAGCATCTCCGCGACGACGGGGTCCTGGGCGGGACCATCGCACCCGGCGTCCTGCGCCTCGTCACCCACCACGACGTGGACGACGCCGGCCTCGAGCGGGCCGTCAAGGCCGTGGCCGCCGCCCCCTAGCCCCCTCTCTCGGGGAGGAGCCGGAACAGGACCGGTAGGCTCGACCCCGGATCACCCAGATCCCCCGGCAGCCCAGCCGGCTCAGCCAGCTCAGCCGGCTCCGACAGGAGGCGACACCCGTGTCCATCGACATCGAGGCGCTCCTGGGCGACGAGGCCAACAGCCTTCTCACCCACACGTGCAAGGGAGTCACGACCGACGAGCTCACGCTCCCGGGACCCGACCACATCGACCGCGTCTTCATCGGCACCGACCGACCGATCCCGGTGGTCCGCAACCTCGCCGCCCTGTACCAGCACGGCCGGCTGGGAGGGACCGGGTACCTCTCCATCCTCCCGGTCGACCAGGGCATCGAGCACTCCGCCGCGGCCAGCTTCTCCAAGAACCCCGCCTATTTCGACCCCGCCAACCTGGTGGAGCTGGCGCTGGCGGGGGGGTCCTCGGCCATCGCCACCACCCTCGGCGGCCTCGGCGCCGTGGCCCGGCGCTACGCGCACCGCATCCCGTTCATCGTCAAGCTCAACCACAACGAGTTCCTCCACTACCCGAGCCAGTACGACCAGGTCATGTTCGGCTCGGCCCGCCAGGCGGCCGACCTCGGCGCCATCGGCGTGGGCGCCACCATCTACTTCGGCTCCGAGGAGAGCGACCGCCAGATCCAGGAGGTGCGCGCCGCCTTCGCCGAGGCCCACGAGCTGGGGATGTTCACCGTCTTGTGGTGCTACCTGCGCAACGCGGCCTTCAAGACCAAGGAGGCGGACTACCACGTCTCCGCGGATCTCACCGGCCAGGCCAACCACATCGGCGTCACCCTCGAGGCCGATCTCATCAAGCAGAAGCAGCCCGAGAACAACGGCGGCTACACCGCGCTCAACTTCGGCAAGACCGACCCCCTCGTCTACGACCACCTGACGACGGACAACCCCATCGACCTCACCCGCTGGCAGGTCCTGAACTGCTACGCGGGCCGTATCGGGCTCATCAACTCCGGGGGGGAGTCCAAGGGCTCCGACGACCTCGCCCAGGCCGTGCGCACCGCGGTGATCAACAAGAGAGCCGGCGGCACAGGGCTGATCGTGGGGCGCAAGGCGTTCCAGCGGCCCACGGACGAAGGCGTGGCGCTGCTCCACGCCGTGCAGGACGTCTTCCTCGACGACTCGGTCACCATCGCCTAGAAACTTGGGCGCCTAGAGATTTGGGCGCCGAGAACCCCGGGAATTCACCGCGTCGGGGCGATCCCCGGCAGCGGCCGGCCTGGGGGCACGGTGCCCGGAGCGCGTCGGTGACGGCGGTATGATCGACGTCGAAGGGTCGGTGCTCGCGCGCCCCGCACCGGGTGGACGGTCGGGGGCGTCGGCCGGACCCGAGACAGGGGGCCGACGGTGTCCACCGCGACACGCCACCAGACCACCGAGCTCGACCGGGTGGTGATCCGGTTCGCCGGCGACTCGGGCGACGGCATGCAGCTGACGGGCACCCAATTCACCTCGGTGAGCTCGGCGTTCGGGAACGACACCGCCACCCTTCCCGACTTCCCGGCGGAGATCCGGGCCCCGGCGGGAACGCTGGCGGGCGTGTCGGCCTTCCAGGTCCACATCTCGGACCACGACATCCTCACCCCCGGGGACGCCCCCAGCGTGCTCGTGGCCATGAACCCCGCCGCTCTCAAGGCCAACGTGGGCGCGGTGCCCCCCGGGGGCACCCTCATCGTCAACGTCGACGCCTTCGACGAGCGGGCCTTCGAAAAGGCGAACTACACCTCCAACCCCCTGACCGACGGCAGCCTGGTCGCCTACAAGGTGTACGAGGTGCCCATGACGTCGCTCACCATGGAGGTCGCCAAGGCGGCGGGCGTGAAACCCCGCGACGCCGAGCGCTCCAAGAACTTCTTCGCCCTGGGCCTCGTGAGCTGGCTCTACAGCCGGCCGGTGGAGGGCACCCTGGGCTGGATCGAGAAGCGGTTCGCCACCAGCCCCATGGTGCTCGACGCCAACACCCGGGCCTTCAAGGCCGGGTACAACTTCGGGGAGACCGCCGAGCTCTTCGAGGTCAACTACCAGGTCCGGCCGGCGGCCCTGGAGCCCGGCGTCTACACCAACATCACCGGGAACACTGCCCTGGCGTGGGGGCTCATCGCCGCGGCCCACCAGGCCCATCTCCCGCTCTTTCTCGGCTCCTACCCGATCACCCCGGCCTCCGACATCCTCCACGAGCTGTCGAAGCACAAGCACTTCGGGGTGCGCACGGTGCAGGCCGAGGACGAGATCGCCGGCGTGGGCGCCGCCATCGGGGCCGCCTTCGGGGGATCGCTCGGCGTCACCACCACCAGTGGCCCCGGCGTGGACCTCAAGTCGGAGTCCGTCGGCATGGCGGTGAGCCTCGAGCTCCCCCTCCTGGTCATCGACATCCAGCGGGGCGGGCCCTCTACCGGCCTTCCCACCAAGACCGAGCAGTCCGACCTCCTCCACGCCATGTTCAGTCGCCACGGGGAGGCCCCGGTGCCCATCGTGGCCCCCATGACCCCATCGCACTGCTTCGACGTGGCCATCGAGGCGGCCCGCATCGCGCTCAAGTACCGGACCCCGGTGATCGTCCTCTCCGACGGGTACCTGGCCAACGGCGCCGAGCCGTGGCGGCTGCCTGACCCCGAGACCCTGCCGGACCTCCACGTGGAGTTCGCCACCGAGGCCAACCACACCGACGACGACGGCACCCCCGTGTTCTGGCCCTACCTCCGTGACGAGGAGACCCTGGCCCGCCCCTGGGCCGTGCCCGGCACGCCCGGGCTCGAGCACCGCATCGGGGCCCTGGAGAAGCAGGACGGCTCGGGCAACGTGTCCTACGACCCGACGAACCACGAGCGCATGGTCCACCTGCGCGCCGCCAAGGTCGCCGGCATCGCCCGGGACATCCCGCCCCTCGAGGTGGACGACCCGGGCGGGATGGGGGCCGCCCCCGTCCTCGTCCTCGGCTGGGGGTCGACCTTCGGCGCCATCGCGGCGGGCGTGCGCCGCCTGCGGGCCCGGGGGCTGTCGGTGGCCCACGCGCACCTGGTGCACCTCAACCCCTTCCCGGCCAACCTCGGAGACGTGGTGCGGGCCTATGACAAGGTGCTCGTCCCCGAGGCCAACCTGGGCCAGCTGGCCAAGCTGGTGCGCGCCGAGTTCCTGGTGGACGCCAAGACGCTGAGCAAGGTCCAGGGCGTCCCGTTCCGCGCCGCGGAGATCGAGGAGGCCGTGCTCGAGATGACCGGGGCCGCGTCGGGCGCGGGCGGCGAGCAGGAGGACGTGGCCAGCTGATGACCGACACCCAGATTCCCGTCACGACGCGCAAGGACTGGACCTCGGACCAGGAGGTCCGCTGGTGCCCGGGGTGCGGCGACTACTCGATCCTGGCCGCGCTGCAGATGCTCATGCCCGACCTGGGGGTGCGGCGCGAGAACACCGTGTTCGTGTCCGGCATCGGATGCGCGGCCCGCCTGCCGTATTACATGAACACCTACGGCATGCACTCCATCCACGGGCGCGCCCCGGCCATCGCCACCGGGCTGGCCGTGACCCGCCCCGACCTCGACGTGTGGGTGATCACCGGCGACGGCGACTCGTTGTCGATCGGCGGTAACCACCTCATCCACGCCCTGCGTCGTAACGTCAAGATCACCATCCTGCTCTTCAACAACCAGATCTACGGGCTCACCAAAGGCCAGTACTCGCCGACCTCCGAACAGGGCAAGGTCACCAAGTCGACCCCTTTCGGGTCGCTCGACACGCCCTTCAACCCGGTCAGCCTGGCGCTCGGGGCCGAGGCCAGCTTCGTGGCCCGCACCCACGACATGGACCGCAAGCACATGCAGGAGATGTTCCGCCGCGCCCATGACCACGACGGGGCGGCCTTCGTCGAGATCTACCAGAACTGCAACGTCTTCAACGACGGCGCCTTCGAGAAGATCACCGGGCGTGACGTGCGCGCCGATAACCTCATCCCGCTCGTGCACGGCGAGCCCATCCGCTTCGGCACCGAGCAGCAGTTCGGGGTGGTCATGGAGCCCGACGGCCGCCTGCGCGTCGCCGAGGTCGCCGACGTCGGCGAGGACGCGCTCCTTGTCCACGACGAGCGCCGGGACGAGCCGGGGCTGGCCTTCCAGCTGAGCCGGCTGGCGCGCGGCCCCTTCGAGCCCACGCCCATCGGGGTGTTCCGTGCCGTGGAGCGGCCCGAGTACGGCGCCGCCATGACCCGGCAGTTGCTCGAGGCCAACGAGCGCCGCGGGCCCGGTGACCTCACCTCGCTTCTCGCCTCGGGCGGGACCTGGACCGTCGAGGGCTGAACCGCCCGGCGCCCGGGCCCGGGTCGCTCCCCGGGCATCGCAACGCGACCCCAACGCCGACAACTCCGACAACTCCGTCGCAACGCCGGTCGATTCGGGACCTAGGTCCTACCCCGACAGTCTCAACCGCGCTCAGCGTGGCGCCGATACCTCAGCGGGCGGCTCCGGACCACCCCAGGCGGGACGTGGTCCGTGAGCCCTCGGGGGGGCATGGAACAGGGCGCTCGCGGCGCGGATCGCAGCCGTCCCGCTGCGACACAGGGGGCGTGCCGCGGCGCCGTGTTCCTCCGGCCGGACCCGGTCGACGAGCGTCAGCCCTCCACGGTGCGGAACACCATCCCGGTGCGGGGCTTGGGGTGGAAGTACGTGCTCTTGGGCGGCATGCGCCGGCGGGCGTGGGCCCATTCGGAGATCTGGTCCACGGTGACGGGCCGCAGCAGCACGGCGGCCTGCGCGCTCCCCGACGTCACCTTGGACACGGCGGAGCGCCAGTCGTGGACATAGGCAACCTCCGCCCCGGGCACGGCGTCGAGGGCCAGAGCCACGAGGCTCGAGTCGAGGTCCGAGCCGGCCTCGGCGTACGTCTGCTCGCGCGGGGTCAACAGGGACACCTCGCCCCCCGTGACGAGGGCGAGGGCCCCGGACCCTGCCACCGATTCCACGAGCTGGTCGTCGGCGGGCCCGGCGTGCACAATGTCGAAGAACCGGCCGAACACCTCCGCCAGGTCGACCCCGGGGGGGACGCCGGAGATGGTCCGGTGGATGGGGCCGACCGACAACTGCCCCTCGGCCAGCTCGACCACGAGCGCCATGACCAGGTCGTAGTCGCCCCGATCGCCACCGTGCGCGGCGCGTCGCTCGGCCTGGTACGTGAGGGCGGTCTCGTAGCGGTGGTGCCCGTCGGCGATCACCACGGGCGCGGCCTCCACCGCCGCCGTGATCTCGTCGACGACCTCCGGCGCGTCGAGGACCCACAGCGCGTGGGCCACCCCGTCGTCGTCGACGGCCTCGGCGAGCGGCGGCCCCGCCGGTGCGTAGGCGGTGGCCAGTCCCGCCGACAGCGACAGTCCCCAGATGGGGGAGAGGTTCGCCCGGCACGCCCGCAGCAGGTCGAGCCGGTCGCTCTTGTCCTTGGGGATGGTCTGCTCGTGGGGCAGGATGTCCCCCCCCGGTGGCTCACACCCCAGCGCGCCGATGACCCCGGTGGTGAACCCGCCGCCGGGCACGGTCATGCGGTACGCGTAGAAGGCCGGGGCGTCGGGCACGAGCAGGCCCTCCTGGCACCAGGTGGAGAACAGGTGCGCCGCGTGCTGGTACTTGTCGAGGCCGGAGTGCGCGTCCTGCACGGGGAGCTCGACGTGGATGGCGTTGGCGGTGTGCCGGGCCGCCAGGCGCGCGCGCTCGTCGGGTCCCACCACGTCGTAGGGGGGGGCGATGACCTTGTCGAGGGGGACGGACCGGTCGTACCGCAGGCCGGCGAACGGGCGGAATCGGGGCATTGGCCTTGCCAAGCATAGGGGCGCCGGGGAAGTGGCCCGGGGGACGGGCGGCGCGGCTCGTAGAATACGGAGCGTGACCGCCGCGCCGGAGGGAGTCGACCCCGGGGCCGACCGCATCCTGACCGTGCCCAACGCCATCACCGTGCTCCGCCTGGCGTGCGTGCCCCTGTTCGTGTGGTTGCTCTTCGGCGCGCACCGCCAGACCGCGGCGGCCGTGCTGCTGGCCGCGACCGGCGCCACCGACTGGGTGGACGGGTTCGTCGCCCGGCGCTGGCACCAGGTGTCCACCGTCGGCAAGGTGCTCGACCCCGCCGCCGACCGGATCCTGGTGGGGACGGCGGTGATCTCGGTGATCGTGGCGGGGGCGGTGCCGGTGTGGTTCGGCGTGCTGACCCTGACGCGGGAGGTGCTCGTGTCCGGCGCCGTGCTCATGCTGGCGGGCCTCGGCGCGGAGCGGATCGACGTCCTGTGGGTGGGCAAGGCGGGGACCTTCGGCCTGATGTTCGCGTACCCCACCTTCCTGCTGGCCCACGGCCACGCGGGGTGGCAGCACCCGATCGAGATCGTGGCGTGGGTGAGCGCGGTGCCCGCCATCACCCTGGCGTGGATCGCCGCCGCCGCGTACGTCCCGTTGTCGCGCCGCGCCCTCTCCCGGGGCCGCGCGAACCGGATGGCGGCGGGGTAGGGTCGCCGATGGTGCTCCCATGAAGGCGGTGATCATGGCGGGGGGCGAAGGCACGCGCCTTCGTCCCCTCACGTCCAACCAGCCCAAGCCCATGCTGCCCATGGCCAACCGGCCCATGATGGAGCACGTCGTCAACCTCCTGCGCCAGCACGGCTTCGAAGACATCGTGGTCACCGTGGCGTTCATGGCGAACGCCATCCGGAGCTACTTCGACGACGGCTCGGAGTTCGGCGTGCGCATGGTCTACGCCACCGAGGAGACGCCGCTCGGCACGGCCGGGTCGGTGCGCAACGCCCGGGACGAGCTCGACGAGCGCTTCGTCGTGATCTCGGGCGACGTCCTCACCGACCTCGACCTGACCTCGCTGGTGGCGCACCACGAGTCGAAGGGGGCGCTGGCGACGATCGCCCTCAAGGCGGTCGACAACCCGCTCGAGTTCGGCATCGTCATCACCCGCGAGGACGGGTCGATCGAGCGCTTCCTGGAGAAGCCGACCTGGGGCCAGGTCTTCAGCGACACCATCAATACCGGCATCTACGTCCTCGAGCCCGAGATCTTCGACTTCATCCCCGAGGGCCGGGCGGTCGACTTCTCCGAGGAGGTCTTCCCCGGGGTCCTCGAGGCCGGCAAACCCCTGTTCGGCTACGTGGCCGGAGGCTACTGGGAGGACGTCGGCACCCTCGACGCCTATCTCCGGTCCCACCAGGACATCCTCGACGAGAACGTCGCCGTCCAGATCAGCGGGTTCGCGCTGCGACCCGGCGTCTGGCTGGGCAAGGGCGCCGAGCTCGACCCCACGGCCGAGGTCCGGGGCCCGGTCATCATCGGGGACAACTGCCACGTCGGGGCGGGGGGTGTCCTGGGCGAGTACTGCGTGATCGGCGCCAACGCCCGCATCGGGGACAACGCCTCGCTCGAGCGCACGGTGGTCCACGACAACCTCTTCTTGGGCGCCGGGGGCCGCCTCGACGGCTGCGTCATCGGCCGGTCCTGCGACCTGCGCCAGGGGGTGCGCTGCGAGGAGGGCGTCGTCCTGGGCGACGAGTCCTTCGTGGGCGCCCACGCCGTCATCAAGTCGGGCGTCAAGGTGTACCCCTTCAAGACCGTGGAGGCGGGAGCCACCGTCAACACCTCGATCGTGTGGGAGTCGCGAGGAGCGCGCACCCTCTTCGGCCGCCTCGGCGTCACCGGCCTCGCCAACGTCGACATCAGCCCGGAGCTGGTCATGCGGCTGTCGATGGCGTGGGCCAGCACCCTCGAAAAGGGGAGCACCATCACGGCCTCGCGCGACACGTCACGCGCCGCGCGCGTGCTCAAGCGGGCGATGATCGTGGGGTGCAACGCGGCGGGCGTCAACGTCGAGGACCTCGAGGTGGCCACGGTGCCCGTCACCCGGTTCCAGGTGCGTTCGGGGCGGAGCCTCGGGGGTATCACGGTCCGCCTCTTCGAGCAGGACACGCAGTCGGTCATGATCCGGTTCTTCGACCAGGACGGCATCGACATCGCCGAGCCGGCACAACGCAAGATCGAGCGGCTGTACCACCGAGAGGAGTTCCGCCGTGCCCTGGCCTCGGAGATCGGCGACATCGGCTACGCGCCGCGCGCGCTCGAGCTCTACACCGCCGCGCTGAGCGACACCGTCGACGTGGACGCCATCGCCCGGGCCGGGTTCAAGATGGTGCTCGACTACTCCTTCGGGACGGCGAGCTTCGTGATGCCCAACGTGCTGGCCAAGCTGGGCGCCGAGGTCCTGGTGGTCAACCCCTACGCCGCCACCGCGGCGGTCATGGCCAGCGATCCCCGGGCCGCCGCGGAGCACGTGGCCGACCTGGTCCGGGCCTCGGGAGCCCATCTGGGGGCCGTCATCGACCCGGGGGGCGAGAACCTCACGCTCGTGGACGACGAGGGGAAGGTCTTCTCCGACGACCAGACGCTCCTGCTGCTCCTGGGCCTGGTGGTGTCCCGGACCCGGCATGCCAAGGTGGCGCTCCCGGTGGCCACGCCCATGGCAGCCGAGCACATCTGCACCGAGGCGGGCGCCGAGATCATGTGGACCAAGCTGTCGGCGACGCACCTCATGGAGGTGGCCAGCACGGGAGGGGTCACCTTCGCCGCCAGCCAGATGGGGGGGTTCATCTTCCCGCGCTTTCTCCCCGCCTTCGACGGCGTGGCGACGCTCGTCCACCTTCTCGGCATGCTGGCCCGCACCGACGAGCGCCTGTCGAAGCTGGCGAGCCGGCTGCCGCCCATCCACATCGTCCACGAGGAGATCGTCACGCCGTGGGAGCAGAAGGGCACGGTGATGCGCACGACGGTGGAGCGCGCCCTCGGGCGCGACGTCGTCCTCGTCGACGGCGTCAAGCTCCCGGAGCCCGACGGATGGACGCTCGTGGTCCCCGACCCGGAAGAGCCCGTCACCCACGTGTGGGCGGAGGCCCCCAGCGAGGCCGAGGCGCGCACGCGGGCCCAGGAGCAAGCCATCCGCATCCGCCAGATGATGCAGTGACCTCGGGGCGGGACCGGGGCCCGGCATCGGGCGCGCACGGGGTCGCTCGGGGTTGAGCCCGGACGCCCCGGGCGCGTGGGCGCGACCCCGACGTCGTGAACGTCTTTCCGATATGGTCCCGGCCATGCTCGTGCCCGAAGACCGCCGGTACTCCGCCGACCACGAATGGGTACTGCGCGCGCAGGACGCGGTGCGGGTCGGCATCACCGACTACGCCCAGGACGCACTGGGCGACGTCGTGTACGTGGACCTGCCCGCGGTGGGAGCCACGTTCGACGCCGGGGGGGTGCTCGGCGAGGTCGAGTCGACCAAGTCCGTGTCCGAGATCTACGCGCCGATCGCGGGGGAGGTGGCCGCAGTCAACACGGCCCTGGCCGACTCCCCTGAGCTCCTCAACACCGACCCCTACGGGGCCGGGTGGATCGCCGAGATCGCTCCCACCGACGCGGCCGCGCTCGACACACTCCTCGACGCAGCGCGATACCGCGCGCTCATCTCCGAGTAGCTCGAACGGGCGGACGCGGGGGACGGACTAGCGTGGACGGCGTGTTCTGCAACAACTGTGGGCATCGCAACCCGCCTGACGCCAACTTCTGCTCGTCGTGCGGAGCGGTGCTCAGCCAGGGTGCGTCGGACACGACGGTGACCCTGCACCCCGTCGACGCGCAGGGCGAAGCCGGCGACGAGGAGCTCAGTGTGACACTGCCCGACCGCCCGAGCGGCACCGGGCTCCTGGTGGTGAAGCGGGGCCCGAACGCCGGAACGCGATTCGATCTCGTCACCGACGTCACCCGCGCCGGGCGCCACCCCGAGAGCGACATCTTCCTCGACGACATCACCGTGTCGCGTCGCCACGCCGAATTCCTCAAGAGCCACGGCGGGTACACGGTGCGCGACGTGGGATCGCTCAATGGCACGTACGTCAACCGCGAACGGATCGAGGAAGCGGTGCTCTCCTCGGGTGACGAGGTGCAGATCGGCAAGTTCAAGCTCGTCTACCTGGCGGCGGCCGACGAGTGAGCGCCTCCGGGAGGACACCGTGAGCGGCCGAACGTACCTGTCGATCGGGGATGTCCTCGCCCTGCTGCGCCAGGAGTTCCCCGACGTCACGATCTCCAAGATCCGTTTCCTCGAGAGCCAGGGCCTCGTGAACCCCGAGCGCACCCCGTCGGGATACCGGAAGTTCTACGAGCACGACGTGGAACGCCTTCGTTGGGTCTTGCGTCAGCAGCGCGAACACTTCCTTCCCCTCAAGGTGATCAAAGGCCGCCTCGAGCAGGAGGGGGCGGACGTCGGCGACGACAACGGTCACGATCTCGCCGTAGGGACGGTGCTGTCGGACCGCGTGGAGCCCGTGCTCGTGGGGCGGACGAGCGTCGCCCCCGAGCCCCGCACGGCCGGGGGCGAGCTGCCGGGATTCGAGTCCGCCGCCGCCGAGTCCCACCGGGGAGGGGTCGACGCGAGACGCGGGCGCACGGCGGGCCCCAGCGCCCGCCCCGACCTCACCAGGCCCCGGGGCGTGCCAGCGGCCGTCCCCCCGGCCCGGGTGGGCGGCGCCTCCACGGCGGCGAGGTCCGTCGCCGCGCCCGCCGTGGACACTGCCGCGGGCCCGGTCGGGCGTGGGTCCTCGACAGGCGGCGTGGCGTCGGGAGCGGGCCGCGTGCCCGCGGCGTCCGGCCCCGGCCCGGGCGGCACCCGGGGAACGGTGCGGTCGGCGGGCGCCGAGCCCGGCGCCGCGGGCCCCGGGCCCGCCAAGAGGGCGGGGGTGGCGGCGATGCGGCCCCCGGAGGCCGGGGGCACCGGGAGCGCCGGCATGGGGGTCGGGGTCGGGGACGAGGAGCCGGCGCCTGCCGGCCTGCCGGGCGACGCCGTCACGCTCGAGGAGCTCATCGGGGCCAGTGGCCTGGACGTGGCCGCGGTCGAGCAGCTCGAGTCCTACGGACTGCTGTGCGGCCGCACGGTGGGGGGCGTCGTGTACTACGACGAAGACGCCCTCACCGTGGCGCGCGTGGCGGCCGGGCTGGCGCGCTACGGCGTGGAGGCGAGGCACCTCCGGCTCCACAAGCTCGCCGCCGAGCGGGAGGCAGGCTTCATCGAGCAGATCGTCCTTCCGCTGCTCAAGCAGCGCAACCCCGAGGCCCGTCAACGTGCGTACGAGGCTGTGGCCGAGCTGACCGTGCTCGGCCAGGGACTGCGCGAGGTGCTCCTGCGCACCGCGTTGCGCGAACAGCTCGGCGGGTGACCGGTCCCGGCGCGTGACCGAGCGCCGCGGGTGACCGAGCGCCGCGGGTGACCGAGCGCCGCGGGTGACCGAGCGAGGCGGAGCACGGGTCCTGCACGACCGGCACGAGCTGGCTCGGACGGTGGCCCGCCTGGGAGAGGAGCTGTCGGCCGCCTACCCCGACGGTGTGCTCCTGGTGGCGGTCCTCAAGGGGAGCCTCCCGTTCGTCGCGGACCTGGCGCGCCGGGTCACGGTCCCCTGTGAGGTCGACTTCCTGGGGATCTCGACCTACACCGAGGGCACCGGCCGGGTGCGGATCGTCAAGGACCTCGACCACGACGTGCACGGCCGCCACGTGGTGCTGGTGGAGGACATCGTCGATACCGGTCTCACCTGCACCTACATCCTGGGGGAGCTCAGGCGCCGCGGTCCCGAGACGCTCGAGGTGTGCACGTTGTTCGACCGCCGGGTGCGGCGGATCGTCCCCGTCACGGTGCGCTTCTCGGGCTTCGAAGCCCCCGACGACCTGCTCCTCGGCTACGGGCTCGACGTGGCGGGCCGCTACCGCAATCTCCCCTTCGTCGCCACGGGAGACCCCCGGACCGTCGAATCCGACCCCGACGCGTATGTCGGAGCCCTCTACGGGCGGTAAGTTTCAACCATGGTCGAGGTGCGGCTGAGCGCGGTGCGGGTGGACCTGCAGTCGAACACGCCCGTGCTGCTGCTCACCGAGGCCGAGGGCCTGGGTCGGACGCTGCCGATCTTCATCGGCGCGCCCGAGGCGACCGCCATCGCGTTCGCCATCCAAGGCGTGGCGACACCCCGGCCCATGACCCACGACCTGTTGCGCGACATCGTCGACGCGCTCGGCGCAAGCCTCGAGCGCGTGGTGATCACGGAGTTGCGTTCCGCCACGTATTTCGCCGAGTTGCAGCTCAAGCGCGGCACCGGGACGCTCAACGTGTCGAGCCGCCCCTCCGACGCGGTTGCCCTGGCGGTGCGCACGGGGAGCCCGCTGTTCGTGGCCGACGACCTCATGGACGCCGAGGGGATCCTGCTTCCCTCCGACGACGAGGACGAAGACGGCGACTCGAGTCCCGACGAACTGGTGGGGGAGTTCCGGCAATTCCTCGACACCGTCCGCCCCGAGGACTTCAGCTCCTGAGGACTTCGACGCTTCACCAGTCGCGTCCGTCGCGTCCGTCGCGTTTGTCGCGCCCGGCCGCGGTCGTCGCGGCCGTGCTCGGGGCCTTCGCCCTCTCGGCGTGCTCGTCCAACGGGAACAGCTCCACCGCGACCACCGGCGCCACTACGTCCACCGGGAGCTCGTCGAGCACGTCGATCGCCTCCACCACCACGTCGTCGGCCGCGGCCGGGACCGCGTGCGCGGCGCGCGACCTGGTGATCAGTCTCGTGGGGTCCCAAGGGGCGGCGGGGACCAACGAGCTCACCTTCGCGCTGCGCGACTCCTCGAGCTCGCCGTGCCCGATGGACGGGTATCCCTCGGCCCAGCTCCTCGACTCCTCGGGGACCGAGCTCCCCACCCACGTGGTGAGCGGGGGGAGCCTCCAGTTCACGAACTTCGCCCCCGCGCCCGTGCAGCTCGCGCCGGGGGCCACCGCGTACTTCAACCTCGCCTACTCGGACGTGCCCTCGGGGACCGAGACGACGTGCCCCACCGCCGCGCAGATCGAGATCACGCCGCCGCATGCGGTGGACCACGACGTGGTGGCGGTACAGGTCATGGCGTGCTCGGCGGGGACCCTGACCGTTTCCCCCGTGTTCGCCTCGGGCTCGCCGGAGTCACAGACCACGGCGCCGCAGTCCTGAGCGCCCGGGGGGCCGGCCTCGGGGAGCCCGTCCCAGGTCGTCAGGGGTCGGCGACGACCCGCACCAGGAGGCGGCCGCGCACCCGCGCCGCCATGATGTCGGAGAGGGCCCCGGCCACGTCCTCGAGGGTGACCTCGCCGGCCACCAGGTCCTCGAGGTGGGCGGGACGGAGGTCCGTGGCGAGGCGTGCCCACACCTCGCGGCGTCGCCCGGTCGGCGTGCGGACCGAGTCCACCCCGAGCAGCGCCACGCCCCGGGTGATGAAGGAGTACACCGTGGTCGCCAAGGTGGTGCCGCCCGTGAGCCCGCTGGCGGCGACGGCCGCCCCGTAGCGCAGCGACTGCAGGACCCGGGCCAGGGTCTCGCCCCCCACGCAGTCCACGGCCCCCGCCCAGTGCTCGGGACCGAGCACCCGGCCGCCGGCCTCGTCGAGCTCGTCGCGCCCGATGACCCGTGCGGCCCCCAGGCGCTCGAGCCAGGCGTGCTCGTCGACCTTGCCGGTGCTCGCCACGACCTCGTAGCCGCGCCCGGCCAGCAGGACGACGGCGAAGCTCCCCACGCCGCCCGAAGCCCCCGTGACGAGGACGGGCCCGTCCCCGGGGCGCAGGCCCCGCTGCTCGAGCTGGTCCAGAGACAGGGCGGCGGTGAAGCCGGCGGTGCCGATGGCCATGGCCTGGCGCGCCGTCAGCCCGGTGGGGAGCGCGAGGGCGGCCCCCGCCGGGACCCGCGCGTAGCGGGCGTACCCGCCGTGGCGGGCGACGCCGAGGTCGCCGCCGTGGGCGAGGACCTCGGTCCCGGGCGTGAGGTCGGGATCGTCGCTGCGCACCACGACACCGGCCAGGTCCACCCCGGGCACGAGCGGGGAGATGCGGGCGACACGATTGCCCGGCACGGTGACCATGCCGTCCTTGTAGTTGACCGACGACCACGAGACCGCGATCAGCACCTCGCCCTCGGGCAGGTCGTCGAGACCGAGCTCCTCGACGGCGCCCGTGACCTCCTCGTCGTGGCGGTGGACGACGAAGGCCGGGAACCGCCCGGTGGTGGAGGTGGGGGCCTCGACGGGACCGGTGACGGCATCACCCGACATGGCCGAAGGGTAGTGGTCGGTCGTCGGCCCTGCGCAGTGCCTGCCGCGCCGGTGGTGTCGGCCTACCATGGAGCCATGTCCACCGGCCTCCTCGGGCGGGGTGCCCGGGCGATGGCGTCGTGGAGCCCCGTGGAGCGGGATGCCGTGCTCTACGCCGCATCCGCGCTGTTCGCCATCGGCACGGCGCAGCTCGCGTCGATCAGTCTCTACCAGCAGTGGGGGAGGCTGGCGGTCGGTCCGTACGCGTTCGGGGCGTTGTGCTCGGCCTTGGCGGCCCGGCGCGCCCGTCACCGTGAAGAGCGCGACACCGCGGCGGCGGCTGCGGCCGGCAGGTCGCGGGGGGACGGCGGGGCCCGGGCGCAACCAAGCACGGCGTGGCACTGGACGACACCGCGCGCCGTCATCTTCCTCGTCGTCTTCCTCGGCGCCACCCTCATGCCGCTGTCGCTCGAGGTGCTGTGGCGGACCGACACGGGGGGGACGGCGCACGTCCAGCCCGAGACGGCCGTGGTGGAGCGCTCCGGTGAGGCGTGGGTGAGAGGCAAAGATCCGTACACCTTCATCGGGCCCCACCAGCACGTCACCGCGCCGCCCGGTGAGCCGGCATACGACGTCTACAACCCGTACCTGCCGCTCATGTCGCTCTTCGGCATCCCACGCAGCACCGACGCGTCGCCCCGGCTCACCGACGCCCGGGTGGCCTTCTCGGTGTTCACCATCGTGGTGGTGGTGGTGGCGATGGCCCTGTGCCGGGGCCCGACCGGTCCCCGGGTCCTGGCCCTCCAGAGCATGACGGTGCTGCCCACCGCCGCCCTCCCCCTGGCCACCGGCGGCGACGACCTCCCCGTGGCGGCGCTCCTGCTGCTGGGCCTGGTGCTGTTGCAACGACGACGACCCCTGTGGGCCGGCGTCGCCCTCGGCGTCGCCGCGTCCATGAAGATCACCGCCTGGCCGCTCGCCGCTCTGGCGTTCCTCGTGGCCCGGGACCGGGACGGGCACCGGGGGCGCCGGCCGTCGCTCGCCGTCGCCGCCGGCATCGTGGGCGTGATGATCCCGGCGGTCCTGCCCACCGCGGCCGAGAACCTCTCTGCGTTCATCGAGAACGTGGTCCGTTTCCCGCTCGGGCTGGCCGGGGTCCAGTCACCCGCCGCCAGCCCGCTGATCGGCCACCTGGTGGTGTCGCTGTTCCCGGGCATCCACCGTGCCTTCACCGTGACCGTGGCCGTCGCCGGTGTGGCGGTGCTCGCCTACGTCCTGGTCCGGCACCGGCCGAAGACCCCGGCGGCGCTGTCGCGCCTCGTCGCATGGGTGATGACGGTGGCGATCCTGCTGGCCCCGGCCACGCGTGTGGGCTACCTCCTCTATCCGGTGGACCTGTTCGTGTGGGCGTGGCTCTTGCGCAGCGAGGACACCGTCGATCCCGTGCCGACGGAGCCCGAACGCGTCCCGCGCCCGGTCCCCGTGGCCGCCGGGGCCGACGAGCCCTGGGACCCTGACCGGTCCCCCCAAGGCAGCGGGCTCTCGGGGGGCGTCGGGCTCTGCAGGGGCGGGGCGCTCTCCTCCGGCCCCGCTCAGTCCTGGTCCGACACCGCGTAGAGCCGGAGCGTGAACGACGTGGTGCCCGCGCTCGATGCGGGCACGCTCGAGCCCGGTGCCTGGGCGCCGAAGAACGTGGGCGCCACGGTGACGCCGAGGTCCCATTCGAGCCCGTCGCTGGCGGGGTGCTGCTCCAGGATCAGGTAGCCGCCCTGCACCTTGGCGGCGGGCCCCTGACTGAGTCGCTGCCAGTGCTCCGACGCGAGCTGGGCCCGGAAGAAGGAGATCACGTCCTGCTGGGTGGCGGGCACCTCGAACCGCAAGGAACGGTCGTAGAGCTCCACGCCCTGGTTGATCGCCGAGCTCGGCACCGGGGCGGAGCCCTGGGGCACCGCGATGGCGTCGAGCAGGTCGTCGGGGGGTTGGCCCCCCGTGACGATGGCCCCCAGGAGCGGGCGCGCCGGCACCGCGTGCAGCACGGCGCCACGGGCCGTGACGACGGACTTCGGGACGGCGGTGGGCCGGCTCTGGCTCCCGCTCAGGACCTCGAGCCCCACGCCCAGGAGGAACAGCACCAGGGTCAGGCCGAGGACGACGAGCGCGGGCTTGGTGCTCGGACCGGGGGGCCGGCGTCGGGGCGCGGGCACCGGGTCGTGGGTCGTGTGCCCGTGGCCGTTGCTGTGGGCGTCGACGGCAGTGGAGGCGGCACCCCGCACGTTCGGGTCGGGGGCACCGGGGAGGTCGTCGGGGCTCGGCATGGGATGGCGCCGCCGGGACCGGGTCGCTGTGCGGGCGATGCCACGCCCGGCACCACGGTGGCGTGGCAAGTGTAGGACGTCGGTGTGCACGGGCCGCCCGCAGGGTCTCGGCCCCGGGGTAGCGGTGGAGTGTCGGGCCAACCACGTCGGGTAGGCCTCGGGCGGCGTCTCCGACCCCTCAGAGTGAAACACCTTCTACGAAACGCGTTGACGGCCCTTGGTCGTCGCCCTACAGTGTCCCCGACACCGAGGCCCGGCAGGGCCCCGGGGGGAGTGCCACCGAGGTCTTGGCCGGGGGCGCTGTGTCTAGGGGGGTGACTCGCCCACCTGTTGGGCGTCTGCGGGGGCGCGGGCGACGAGCGATCCGCTCGTCGCCCCGCGTCTCCTTCCGGGCCCCACCCGAAGTGGTCGAGCGGGCCGTGGCCCGCACCCAGGCGCCATGTCGCCGACCCCTGCAGGGCGACGGACACGAATTCCTTGGCCCGGGCCAGCGCGTCCATCAGGTCTGCGCCGAGGGCCAGCAGGGCGGCCGTGGCGGCCGACAGCGTGCAGCCCGTGCCATGGTCGTTGGGCGAGTTGACCCGGGGCCCGTCGAGGACGTGCACGGTGGCGTCGTGGAAGACGACGTCCGGAGCGCGCGCTCCCAAGAGGTGGCCTCCCTTCACGATCACCGCCCTGACCCCGGTGTCGGCCAAGCGGCGCGCGGCGCGCACCATGTCGTCGACGTCTGTGACGGGCGTGTCGGCGAGCAGCGCGGCCTCCCGCATGTTGGGCGTGACCACGAGCGCGTGCGGGAGCAGGAAGCGGCGGTAGGTGGCGACGGCACCCTCGTCGAGCAACGGGCGCCCGGTCGAGGCGACGAGGACCGGGTCGACGACGAGATTGGGGAGCAGGCCTTGCGCCGCCCACCGTGCCACCGCGGCGACAGTCGCCGAGGAGGCGAGCATCCCCGTCTTCACCGACGCCACGGGAAGGTCGCAGAGCACGGTCTCGATCTGCAGCTCGACGAAGGCGGGATCGACGACATGGACGCCGCGCACCTCCGCGCTGTTCTGGGCGGTCACCGCGGTGACGACGCTCGTGCCGAACACTCCGTGGGCGGCGAAGGTCTTCAGGTCGGCCTGGATCCCGGCGCCCCCACCGGAGTCGGAGCCGGCGATCGTCATGGCCAACGCGGGGTCCACAGCCGCAGCGTAGGTCAGAGGTCGGGCATGCCCTCCACGGGGCTCGACGCCTGCGCCAGGAACCGCCGGGGGATGCGACCGGCCAGCCGCGCCTGGTACCCGGCCTCCACCGCGGCGCGAAACGCCCCGGCCATGCGCGCCGGCTGGCGGGCGCGGGTGATGGCGGTGGCGACCATGACGCCCGCGCACCCGAGCTCCATCGCCAGAGCGGCGTCCGAAGCCGTCCCGATGCCGGCGTCGAGGACGACGGGAACCGAGCACTGCTGGGCGATGAGGGCGATGTTGTGCGGGTTCCGTATCCCGAGGCCGCTGCCGATCGGCGAGCCCAGGGGCATGACCGCCGCGCAGCCCGTCTGCTCGAGGCGACGGGCGAGCACGGGGTCGTCGTTGGTGTAGGGCAGGACCACGAACCCCTGGTCGCACAATTGCTCGGCGGCGTCGAGCAGCTCGACGGCGTCGGGGAGCAGGGTGTCCTCGTCCCCGATCACCTCGAGCTTCACCCAGTCCGTCTCGAAGGCCTCGCGTGCGAGCTTGGCGGTGAGCACCGCCTCGGCGGCGGTGAAGCAGCCCGCGGTGTTGGGAAGCACCCCCACGCGGTGCCGGGCCAGGACCTCGAGGATCCCCCCGCGCGCCGCGGGGTCGACCCTCCGCAGCGCCACCGTGGCCAGCGACGAGCACGAGGCCTCGAGGACGTCGCCGAGGACCTCGGGGCTCGAGATTCCGCCCGTGCCGAGCACGAGGCGCGACGGCAAGGTGCGGCCGGCGATGACGAAGTCGGTCGGGTCGTCGGCCACGTCAGCCTCCTGCCGCCGCCGTCACGATCTCGATGACGTCGCGAGGCGCCAGGGGCGTGGTGGTCCACTCGCTGCGCGGCACGACCTCCCGATTGCGCGCCACGGCGATGCCGTCGGGCGAGGTGCACCACGAGGACACGAGGTCGGCGACCGTGGCACCGGGCGCGAGGACGCGGGCGGCGCCGTTCACCATGATCCCGGGCCCGGCATCGGCATCGGCACCGGCACCGGCTCCCTGCCCACGTGTGTCACCCACGGGGCCAGCATGGCACCCCCGGTCAGGTACCGGCGCGCGCCGGCGTGGGGGCGAACCGGCCGGGGCCGAACGGCGCCAGCTCGTCGGGGGGCTCGTCGCCCGACACGATGGCGGCCACCGTCTCCGCCGTGAGGGGGGCGAGGAGGACCCCCTGGCGGTAGTGGCCCGTCGCCACGACCAGCCCGTCGGCGCCCTCGACCGACACCGGCCCCACGATGGGCGCGTTGTCGGGGGAGCCGGGCCGCAGGCCCGCGGCGCTCTCCCCGAGGACCATCTCGGTGATGCCGGGCACCACCCGGTGCGCGTCCCGCAGCAGTTCGTAGACGGCCCCGGCCGTCACCGTGGTGTCGTAGCCCCGTTCCTCGACGGTGGCACCCACCACGACCGTGCCGTCCTCCCGGGGCACCACGTAGACCGAGCTGCCCCGGACCATGCCGCGCACGGTCCGTGTCAACACGGGAGCCCGCTCGGACGGCAGCAGGCGCAGGATCTGTCCCTTCACGGGGCGCACCGCCGGCACGGCGCCCGCGGGCAGACCCTCGAGCTGGCCCGACCAGCACCCCGCGGCCAGGACGACGGCGCCGGCCCGGAGAGTGGCACCGCCGGCCAGGCGTACGCCGGTGACCGAGCCGCCCGAGTGGTCGAGCGCGACCGCCCGGTCACGGTGGACGCGCACACCCGCGACCGCTCCCGCATCGAGGAGTGCGCCCACGAGCAGGCGGTTGTCCACCTGGTGGTCGCCCGGCACCCAGATGGCGGCGCGCACTCCGGGGGCGATGCTCGGCTCGACCTGTCGCGCCCGGCGGCCCGTCAGCCATTCCACACCGAGTCCGAGTTCGCGCTGGAATGCGTACAACTCCTCCGTCCAGGCCCGGTCGCCGTCGTCGGCGGCCACCACGAGCGTTCCCGAGGTGCGGTAGCCGACGGGCCGGCCCACGGCACGGCTCAGCTCGCCCGCGAAGGCCGGCCACCGGCGCGCCGACGCCAGGGCCAGGGCCAGGAGCGGCTCCTCGCCGTGGTGCACCTCGCTCACCGGGGCGAGCATCCCGGCGGCCGCCCACGACGCGCCCTGGCCCGGCGCGGGGTCGACGACGGCCACGGCCATGCCCCGGGCCGCGATCCTCCACGCCGAGGCGAGGCCGATGACGCCTCCTCCGACGACGACCACGTCGGGCTGGGCTGCGACGTCGCCTCGGCCGGCGGGCGGCTCGGACGAGGCGGGCTCGCCGGCGGCTTTCACGGGTGTCCGTGCGCAGGTGGCCGGTACACGCGAGGTATCCTACGGGGGCTGCAGCAGGGCCAGTGTCGTCCCGGGCGTCAGCCACCCACCTCCGAGTGGCCGATCACGGAGAGACCCGAGTGACGACAGCGAAGCACCCTGCATTCTCGACGCATCTACGACGCCACCCCGGCGCGCCCTTGTACGACCCGGCGTTCGAGCACGACGCCTGCGGCATCGCGTTGGTGGCCGATCTCCGGGGCCGCAGGAGCCACGGGCTCGTCCGCCAGGCGCTCACGGCGCTGGAGCACCTGGCTCACCGGGGGGCGACGGGGGCCGAGGTGGCCACGGGTGACGGGGCCGGCATCCTCGTGCAGGTTCCCCACCGGTTCCTGGCTGGCTCGCTGGGCCTGGACCTCCCCGACCCCGGTGGCTACGCGGCGGGCATGGTGTTCCTGCCCGTCGACGGGGACGACGCCGCCAAGGCCCGTCGGCAGATCGAGGAGATCGCCGCCGAGGAGGGCCTGGCCGTCCTGGGGTGGCGCGAGGTCCCCGTCGAGCCCGGCTGCCTGGGTGCCTCGGCGCGCCGGGCCATGCCGTCGATGGCCCAGGTGGTGGTGGTCCCCACCGGCTCTGCCCGGGGCCACGCACCCGACGCAGGGGACGCCCTGGCGCTGGATCGGCTCGCCTTCTGCCTGCGCAAGCGCGTCGAGCACGAGGTGCACGGCGTGTACGTGTCCTCGTTGTCGGCGCGCACCCTCGTCTACAAGGGCATGCTCACCCCGCACCAGCTGGGGGAGTTCTTCCCCGACCTCTCCGACCCGATCTTCGACAGCGGGCTGGCGCTCGTGCACTCGCGTTTTTCGACCAACACCTTCCCGTCGTGGCCTCTCGCCCACCCCTACCGCTACCTGGCCCACAACGGCGAGATCAACACCTTGCGGGGGAACCGGAACTGGATGCGCGCCCGCGAAGCGTTGCTGGCGAGCGACCTGATCCCCGGGGACCTCGAGCGGTTGTTCCCCGTCTGCGATCCCGACGGGAGCGACTCGGCGTCGTTCGACGAGGTGCTCGAACTGCTCCATCTGGGCGGGCGGAGCCTGCCCCACGCCGTGCTGATGATGATCCCCGAGGCGTGGGAGAACCACTCCGCCATGGACCCGGCGCGCCGGGCCTTCTACCGGTACCACGCGTCGCTCATGGAGCCGTGGGACGGCCCGGCGGGGGTCGTCTTCACCGACGGCACGGTGGCGGGCGGGGTCCTCGACCGCAACGGGCTGCGTCCGGCCCGGTACTGGGTCACCGACGACGGGCTCGTGGTGCTCGCTTCCGAAGTGGGCGTCCTCGACATCGATCCCGCCAGGGTGGTGCGCAAGGGCCGCCTGCAACCCGGCCGGATGTTCCTGGTCGACACCGCCCAGGGGCGCATCGTCGACGACGACGAGATCAAGGCGCAGCTCGCCGCCGAGCACCCCTACGACCAGTGGTTGGCAGCCGGGCAGGTCACGTTGGGGGACCTGCCGCCGAGGACGATGCTCACCCCGCAACACGCGTCGGTCGTGACCCATCAGGAGCTGTTCGGCTACACGAACGAGGAGCTGCGGCTCATCCTGGCTCCCATGGCCATGACCGGTGGCGAGGCGCTGGGGTCGATGGGCCACGACGCCGCCATCGCTGCGCTGTCGGAGCGGCCGCGCCTCATCTTCGACTACTTCACCCAGTTGTTCGCGCAGGTGACCAATCCTCCGCTCGACGCCATCCGCGAGGAGCTCGTCACCTCGAGCCGCTCGAAGCTCGGGCCCGAAGGGAACCTGCTCGAGCCCGACGCCGCGTCGTGCCGGCAGATCATCCTGCCGTACCCCGTCATCGACAACGACGAGCTGGCCAAGCTGGCGTACGTCAACGAGCACGGGGAGACGCCGGGATACCAGGCCTTCGCCATCGACGGGCTGTTCGACCCGACCGGAGGGGGCGAAGCGTTGCGGGCGGCCATCGAGGACGTGCGCAGGCGGGTGAGCATCGCCATCGCCCTCGGATCGAACGTCATCATCCTCTCCGACCGCAACTCCAACGCGCGCCTGGCCCCCATTCCGTCGTTGCTCCTCACCGCGGCCGTCCACGAGCACCTTGTCCGGGAGAAGTCGCGCACGCGTGTCGGCCTGGTGATCGAGTGCGGTGACGCCCGGGAGGTGCACCACATCGCGCTGCTCATCGGGTACGGCGCCTCGGCGGTGAACCCGTATCTCGCCTTCGAGACCCTCGACGACGTCATCGCCCACAAGACCCTCCTCGAAGGGGTCTCGCCCCGCCAGGCGCGGACCAACTACATCAAGGCGTCGTGCAAGGGCGTGATCAAGATCATGTCCAAGATGGGCGTGTCGACGGTGGCGTCGTACACCGGGGCCCAGATCTTCGAGGCGGTGGGTCTCGCCCCCGAGGTCGTCGACGAGTACTTCACGGGCACGGTGAGCCGAATCGGGGGTGTGGGCCTCGACGTGCTCGCCCAGGAGGTCGCGGCGCGTCACCGCCTGGCCCATCTCGAGCGCCGCAGCGAACGTGCGCATCGCGAGCTCGAGGTGGGTGGCGAGTACCAGTGGCGCCGCGAAGGTGAGGTCCACCTCTTCAACCCCAAGACCGTGTTCAAGCTCCAGCACGCCACCCGGGCCAAGCGCTACGACATCTTCAAGGAGTACACGAAGCTGGTGGACGACCAGGCGCAGCACCTGGCGACGCTGCGCGGCCTGCTCCGCCTGCGTGAAGGCGTCCAGTCCCCGGTGCCGGTGGACGAGGTCGAGCCTGTCTCGGAGATCGTCAAGCGTTTCGCCACCGGCGCCATGTCGTACGGGTCGATCTCCGCCGAGGCGCACGAGACGCTCGCCATCGCCATGAACCGCCTGGGCGGCAAGTCCAACACCGGGGAAGGGGGCGAAGACGCCGAGCGCTACGTCCCGGACGCCAACGGCGACCTGCGCCGCAGCGCCATCAAGCAGGTCGCCTCGGCCCGCTTCGGAGTCACGAGCGAGTACCTGGTGAACGCGGACGACCTCCAGATCAAGATCGCCCAAGGGGCCAAGCCCGGCGAGGGTGGACAGCTGCCGGGGCACAAGGTGTACCCCTGGATCGCCAAGACCCGGTTCTCAACCCCCGGGGTGGGGCTCATCTCGCCACCCCCGCACCACGACATCTACTCGATCGAGGACATCGCCCAGCTCATCCACGACCTCAAGTCGGCGAACCCGGCCGCCCGCGTCCACGTCAAGCTGGTGGCAGAGGTCGGGGTGGGAACCGTCGCCGCCGGCGTGGCCAAGGCCAAGTCCGACGTGGTGCTCATCTCGGGGCACGACGGGGGGACCGGCGCCAGTCCCCTCACCTCGATCAAGCACGCCGGGATCCCCTGGGAGCTCGGTCTGGCCGAGACCCAGCAGACGCTGGTCCTCAACGGCCTGCGTGACCGCATCGTGGTGCAGGTGGACGGGCAGCTCAAGACGGGGCGTGACGTGATCGTCGCCGCTCTGCTCGGAGCCGAGGAGTTCGGGTTCGCGACCGCACCGCTGGTGGTGTCGGGTTGCGTCATGATGCGCGTCTGCCACCTCGACACCTGTCCGGTCGGGATCGCCACCCAGAACCCCGCGCTGCGCAGGCGCTTCACGGGGCAGCCCGAGTTCGTGGAGAACTTCTTCGAATTCATCGCCGAGGAGGTTCGTGAGCACCTCGCCGCGCTCGGGCTCCGGTCGATCGAGGAAGCCGTGGGGCGCGTCGACCTCCTCGACGCCGTGACGGCGACGGAGCACTTCAAGGCCAAGGGCCTCGACCTGTCCCCGATCCTGGCGCAGCCCGAGGCGGGACCGCCCACCGACCGCTACTGCTGCCGGGCCCAGGACCACGGCCTCGACCGGGCGCTGGACCACCGTTTCCTCGCCGCGTGTCGCCCCGCCATCGACCACGGCACGCCGGTCGCCCTGGAGCTTCCCATCACCAACGTCGACCGCACGGTGGGGACCCTGCTCGGCTACGAGATCACGACGAGGCACGGGGGTGCGGGCCTTGCCGACGACACCATCACCCTCACCTTCCGTGGCTCGGCGGGGCAGAGCTTCGGCGCCTTCGTCCCGCGGGGCGTGACGCTGCGGCTCATCGGCGACGCCAACGACTACCTGGCCAAGGGACTCTCGGGTGGGCGCGTGGTGCTGCGCCCCGACGAAGCCTCGCCCTTCGCGGCCGAGGAGCAGATCATCGCCGGCAACGTCATCCTCTACGGGGCCACCGGCGGCGAGTGCCACGTGCGCGGGCAGGTGGGGGAGCGCTTCTGCGTGCGCAACTCGGGGGCCACGGCTGTGGTGGAAGGGGTGGGAGACCACGGCTGTGAGTACATGACCGGCGGCAGGGTCGTCGTGCTCGGGCCGACGGGGAGGAACTTCGGGGCCGGGATGTCGGGGGGGATCGCCTATGTCTACGACCCCGCCCGTGACTTCGCCGATCGTGTCAACTTCGAGATGGTCGATCTCGAGCCGCTCGACGAGGAGGACCGGCAGTGGCTCCTCGAGACCGTCACCCGCCACCACCTCGAGACCGACTCTGCCGTCGCCGCTCGGTTGCTCGCGACGTGGGAGGACGCCCTCGGGGACTTCGTGAAGGTCATGCCACGGGACTACCGACGGGTGCTCGAGGCGACCCGGCGGGCGGTCGACGAGGGAGTGTCGGTGGACGTGGCGGTCATGGCCGCCCCGCGCGCCTAGCCGCGGGCGAGCAGGAGCGATCGGTCATGGGAAAGCCCACCGGGTTCGTCGAGTTCGGCCGGAAGCTCCCGCCGCGCCGCCCCGTGCCGGTCAGGCTGCGGGACTGGCGTGAGGTCTACGAGCCCTTCCCCGAGGAAGAGGCCGTCCGCCAGGGTGCGCGCTGCATGGACTGCGGAATCCCGTTCTGCCACGAAGGATGCCCCCTCGGCAATCTCATCCCGGAGTGGAACGACCTCGTGTACCGCGGCGACTGGCCCGAGGCCCTCGAACGGCTCCATGCCACCAACAACTTCCCCGAGTTCACCGGGCGCCTGTGCCCTGCGCCGTGCGAGGGCGCGTGCGTGCTCGGCATCAACGCGGAGCCGGTGGCGATCGAGCGCATCGAGTACGAGATCGCGGAGCGGGGTTGGGGCGAGGGCTGGGTCACGCCCCAGATCCCCTCGGTGCGCACCGGTAAGTCCGTCGCCGTGGTGGGGTCCGGGCCCGCCGGTCTGGCGTGCGCCCAACAGCTGGCACGGGCCGGGCACCGGGTGGTGGTCTACGAGCGGGCCGAGCGCCCGGGTGGCCTGCTTCGCTACGGGATCCCCGAGTTCAAGATGGAGAAGGCCGTGCTCGACCGCCGCCTGGCGCAGTTGCGGGCCGAAGGCGTGGAGTTTCGCTGCGCCACGGCCGTGGGCGCGCCCGGCGGCGTCGACGCGCCCGGCGCGGTGGACGCCGAGCCGGGCCAGCGCCGGGGCCCGGGTGCCGCGTGCGCACCCGAGGTGCAGGTGGTGTCGGCCAACGCACTGACGTCCGAATTCGACGCGGTGGTGCTTGCTGGTGGGGCGACGTTGCCCCGGGACCTGCCTGTGGAGGGCCGGGACCTGGCCGGGATCCATATGGCGATGGACTACCTCAAGCCCTCCAACCTGGTGCGCGAGGGAGCGCTCGAGGCCTCCCCGATCTCGGCTCGTGGCAAACGCGTCGTCATCATCGGGGGCGGGGACACGGGCGCAGACTGCCTGGGGACCGTCCATCGCCAAGGTGCGGCATCGGTGCACCAACTCGAGATCCTTCCCCGGCCTCCCGACACCCGGCCCGACGACAACCCCTGGCCCACGTGGCCCCTCATCCTCAGGACGTCGTCCGCACACGAGGAGGGCGGGGACCGGCTCTACAGCGTCACGACGACGCACTTCGTCGACGACGGCAACGGCGCGGTGCGCGCCCTGTCGGGGCATCGTGTCGAGATGCGCAGCGACGGCGGTCGCCCGGTGTTCGAGCCTGTGCCCGGAAGCGCCTTCGAGCTGCCCTGCGAGCTCGTCCTGTTGGCCATGGGTTTCCTGGGTGCCGAGCGTCGGGGAGTGGTGGAGGAGCTCGGCCTCGAGCTCGACGCCCGCGGGAGCGTGGCATGCGAGGCGGACTGGCAGACCAACCGCGCAGGCGTGTTCGTGTGCGGGGACATGACCCGCGGTCAGAGCCTCATCGTGTGGGCCATCGCCGAAGGACGGTCGTGCGCGTCGAGCGTCGACCGCTGGATCATGGGTGACAGCGCCTTGCCGGCCCCGCTGGTGCCGGGTCAGCTCGCCTTGCGGTGAGCGCCGTCGCCCGGCGGCGACGTCAGGCGGAGGGTGGCCTCAAGAAGACGCCGCCACCGGGTGGTCACCGTTCTTCGAGACCACCTCGAGGTCGGGCTCGGCCGTCATGGCGTTCTCGGCGAGCTCTTCGATCTCCTCGTCGTCCTGGGTGTCGGGGGCGCCCTCCGGGGCGGCCGCAGCCAGGTACTTCCGGAGACGGCCGAGCTCGCTCAGGACGTTGGCCCTGCGCACGACGAGATTGTCGATGCTCTGCTGGAGCTCCTCGATCTGCCGGTGGGCGTCGCGCATCATGCGGTCGGCCTCGGCCTGGGCGTTTTCGATCGCCTCGGCCTTGACCGCGTCGGCTTCGGCGCGCGCCTTCTCGCCGACCGCCAGTGCGGCGCGCAGGATGTCGGACGCCCGCTCGCCGACGGCCACCGTGGCGGCCTCGACGGCGTCCTCGGCCCGGGCCTCGGAATCCACGAGCCATCCGTGGAGGCGCTCGACGTACTCGTCGACGGGCTCGCGCCGATAGCCGCGGAAGCCGACTTCGAATTGCTTGGGGCCCTCGCCCTCGTGGCTCCGCATCGGAGCTCTCCCTGTCTCGACGGTCCTGGTTACGACTCATCGTGACGGCTCAACCTCATGACGCGGCCAACGGCTCGTCAACATCGACCCAACACGCTCATGTCCACCAGTACCCCCAACTGCCACCGGACCTGAGCGCCCGGGGCTAGCCGGCCGGAGTGGACAGTGCGACGGGCGCGTCGGCGGCGAAGGCCCGCTTGAAGACCACGAGGGACCGGGAGAAGGCGCCGTCCAGGATGTCGTGCTGGCCGTCGGACGCATCGAGCGCGAAATAGCTCGTGAAGGCCACGTCGTGGCTCGAGACCCATGACGCCAGCTTGGCCACGAACAGCGGGTCGTCCCCGAGCCCGTGCCCGTCGGATCGGATCGTCAGGCCCCATTCGGGGATGACCACCGGCTTGTGGTGCGCGGTGGCGAACGACGCCAGCCACGTGAGCCCGTTGGCCTCGGTGACGTAGCGGGGCCATGCCAGCGCCGGGTTCAACGGGATGCCCCACACCTGGTCGTAGAGGTCGAGGCCGACGTAGTCGACGTACGCGTCCCCCGGGTAGGCGTCCTGCGCGGCAATCGGCGTCGGCCCCGACGTCGCGTTCCACACGAATCGGAACGAGGTCCCCGGGACGATGCGCATCGCGGTCACGATGTTGCGGAAGTACGCCGCGAAGTCGGCGGCGTCGACCTGGTTCGTCACGGCCCACGGGTACCAGGTGCCGTTGAACTCCCACCCGAGCCGCAAGATGGCGTCCCCCTCCCCGTAGGAGACGAGGGTCTTGGCCAACGTGGCGAATTCGGCGTCGTAGCGACCCGCCGCCCCGGCCGCCAGGGTCCCCACCGCACGCCCGTCGCGCGTCGGGATCATGGGAACGCCGAGCACGAGGCGGTACCGGCTGGAGCTCCACGGGCCGAGGGTGGGCTCGAGGGGCCTGGCCTGCACCATCCCGCCCCAGCCCTCGGTGCGCGGCAGGTAGTCCGAGGCCAGGCTGGGCTTGGCCCCGGTCACAGCCGCGAAGTGCGCCACGCCGCGCCGCGCCCCTGTGCCCGCGTAGACGCCGAAGGGGACCGACCCGACGTTGACGGTGGCGAGGGCGCGCGGCGACCCCGTGCTCTGTCCGCCACATCCGGCGCACGCCAACGCGAGCATGCCCGCCACGGCGAAGGCTGCACCGAGTGGGAGGTACCCGACGGCTCTTCGTCGGTCGTGGCGGACCCGGCGCGCCGTGGCTACCCCGCGTGCGTCTTGATAACGGCGAACACGGCATCGGTGGGGTCGCTGAGGACGGCGACCCCACCCGGTGTCCCGGGGGGGTACGACGTGAATTCGGCCACGAGACGTCTCCTCGTTGTGGCGGCGGAGTGTGTAGGCGAGCGTACCGAGTGCCCCGGTCCAATGGCGGGCGGGGCGGGGCCGGGCGCGCCGTCCGTTGCCCAGAAGTTGAGAGTCCGATGGGAGGCGGTTGATGCCCGTTGTGCAGACTCGTCATGTCGTCGGAACGAGCGGTTCAGCGGCGACACGACCCGAGCTCATGGGCTCGGCGCCGGCAGTCCGATGCCGGTGCCGAGCCGACTCGGGTCGCGGAAGCGCGACCGCCCTCAGGCGGCGGGCGCCCTCAATACCCCGGTCCGTGTTCGAGAATGCGACGCGGGTTGTCGACGAGCATCGTCCGGATGTGCTCCTCGCTCACCCCCCGGGCGCGCATGGCGGGCAGGACGACGTTGCTGATGTGGAGGAAATTCCAGTTGGGCTGGGCTTGGTGCAGGAAGTCCTCGTCGAACCAGTCCATGTGGCAACCGGCGTCGTGGGAGAGGACCATGTACTGCGCCCAGCCGCTCTCACAGAGCCGGGCCACGGTTTCGACCCGCTTCTCGGTGGGGCAGAAGGCGTCGACGCCGAAACGGTCCATGCCCAGGGTGGAGCCCCCCGCCAGGAGCTGCCCGAGGTAGTCCAGGTCCGTGCTGTCGCCGCTGTGCCCGATGACGACGCGCGACAGGTCGACTCCCTCGTCGGCGAAGACGCGCTGTTGGTCGAGCCCTCGCCGGGTGCCGGTGTGCGTGTGGGTGGAGATGGGGAGCCCCGTGCGCCGGTGGACCCGGGCCACGGCGCGCAGGATGCGTTCGACCCCGGGCGTGAGCCCGGGCTCGTCGGTGGCGCACTTGAGGATCCCCGGTCGCACTCCCGACCCAGCGATCCCGTTCTCGATGTCGTGGAGGAAGAACTCGTCCAACATGTCCACACCGCTCGGCCGGAACGGGGCGCTTCGGTAGTCGAAGTAATGCGGGAGCTCGTTGTAGGTGTAGAGGCCGGTGGCGACGACGATGTGGAGGTCGACCTGGGCGGCCACTTCCTGCACCGGCTCGATGTCGCGGCCCAGGCCCACGACGGTGAGGTCGACGATGGTGTCGACCCCGGCTGCCTTGAGCTCCTGGAGACGGTCGACGGCGCGCGCCACCTGGGTGGCGCCGTCCCACCCGGTGGGCCAGTTGGCGGCCACCTCGGGCGAGCGCACGAAGACGTGTTCGTGCATGAGGGTCGTGCCGAGGTCCTGCGCGTCGATCGGGCCGCGCACCGTGTCGATCTGCCCCATGTGGTCCTCCCCTCCGCCTGCGGACTGCCCGGCCGCCGACCCCGGTGTGTGCGGGTCGGCGACGTACCCTACCGGTGCTCGTCAGGCGGCGGTGGGTCCCCGGGCCCTCAGCCGGCCCGGTCGGGCCCGGCGCGCTCGACGGTGATCCGGAGCAGGACCCTGCGCTCGCGCTCCATCGCCGACCGGTAGTCCTCCCAGTCCGGGTGCTCGCCCGCCACCTGGCGGTAGTACGCGACGAGGCCGTCCATGGCCCGGGGGAGCGACACCACCTCGACGGGCCCTTCCACCTGGACCCAGTCGCCGTAGAAGCTGTCGGTGAAGACGATGAGCGACGCCCGGGGCCGGCGGCGCAGGTTCTTGGTCTTGAGGGCGGTCTCCCGGGTCGAGACGACGACCACGTCGCCGTCCACGCCCGCGGCCACGGGGGAGAGCTGAGGGTTGCCATCGGCGCGGGTGGTCGCCAGTACCGCTCGATGGTGCTGCGCGATGAATTCCAGTGCGTGGGCACGGTCCATGCGCGAAGGCTACGGCACGGGCCCCCGCCCCGCTGCGGGGTCGCCGGTAAGCTCCTCGCATGCTGAGCACGATGCAAGACGGGCCACTCCTGGTGAGCGGCATCCTCCGTCGCGGCCAGGCGGTGTACGGCGACAGCCTGGTGGTCACCGCCCAGCCCGAGGGCTACCGGGAGTCGACCTTCACGCAGGTCGCGGCGCGCGCCGAGAAGCTGGCCAAGGCGCTACGGCGGCTCGGTGTCGCCGACGACGACCGGGTCGGGACGTTCGCCTGGAACGACCAGGAGCATCTCGAGGCGTACCTGGCCGTCCCTTCGATGGGCGCCGTGCTCCATACGCTCAACATCCGCCTGTTCCCCGAGCAGCTGGCGTACGTGGTCAACCACGCCGAGGACAAGGTCGTGATCGTCGACGGCTCGATCGCACCGCTGTTCGCCCGGGTCCGCGACGAGTGCAAAACGGTGGAGCACGTCATCGTGGTGGGGGAGGGCGACACGACGGGGCTCGGCGACACCTTGTCGTACCACGATCTCGTCGACGCCGAGGAGCCAGGCTACCAGTGGCCCGAGCTCGACGAACGACAGGCGGCGTCGATGTGTTACACGAGCGGCACCACCGGCAACCCGAAAGGGGTCGTCTACAGCCACCGGTCGACGTGGTTGCACGCCTTCGCGGGCATGAACACCAACTGCGTGGGCGCCAGCGAGAAGGACCGCGTGCTCGTGATCGTGCCCATGTTCCACGCCAACGCGTGGGGCATGCCCTACACCGCGTTCTTCGCCGGGACCGACCTGATCTTCCCCGAGCGCTTCTTGCAGGCCGAGCCGTTGGCCCGCATCGTCGCGCAGCAGCGCCCCACCTTGTCCCTCGGCGTCCCCACCATCTGGAACGACCTGTTGCACTACTCCCAGACCCACGACGTGGACCTCTCGTCGTTGCGCCTGCTCACCGCGGGCGGGGCGGCCGTGCCGCGCTCGCTCATGGAGGCCTACCAGGAGCGCTTCGACATCGCCATGATCCAGGGCTGGGGGATGACCGAGACCAGCCCGGTGTGCGCCTTCGGCCGCGCCCCGAAGGGTGTGGATCCCGAGCACGAGATGGACTGGCGCGCCAAGACGGGCCGCGTCATCGCGGGCGTGGAGCTCCGGGTGGTCGACGAGGAGGGTGAGGTGCTCCCCAACGACGGCAATTCCGTCGGGGAGTTCGAGGTCCGGGGCCCGTGGGTCACCGCCGCCTATTACGGCGACCCCAGCCCCGAGCGCTTCCACGACGGGTGGCTGCGTACGGGCGACGTCGGCAGCCTCGACTCCCGTGGCTTCATGCAGATCTCGGATCGCACCAAGGACGTCATCAAGTCCGGCGGGGAGTGGATCTCTTCGGTCGAGCTCGAGAACGAGGTGATGGCGCATCCCGACATCTACGAGGCGGCGGTCATCGGGGTGCCCGACGAGCGTTGGGACGAACGCCCGCTCGTGGTGATCGTCCCCGCCGAAGGTGTCCGGCCCGAGCCCGCCGACATCTTGGTGTTCCTGTCCACTCGTGTCGCACGGTGGTGGCTCCCCGAGCGCTGGGCGTTCGCCGACGAGATCCCCAAGACCTCGGTGGGGAAGTTCGACAAGAAGGTTCTGCGGGCCAAGGCCGCCGAGGGCACCCTCGAGATCCACGACGTGGACCTCCCCGCGCACGACCGCTGACACCGAGGCGGGGGAGTGGATCTCGACGATGTGGCCGACCGGCTCGAGGCGATCGCCGAGGAGCTCGGTGACCTGGCTTTCGACCGGTTACGCGAGGCGAGCAGCATGGCGGGTCGCGGCGCCGCTCCCGATCCCGCCCTCGTCGCCGAGGAGAAGCGCCTCACCCGGGCACGACGTTCGGTGCAGAAGGCGGTGGTGACGCTGCGACGGACCCCGGGGCCCGCTCCCGAAGAACCCTAGCGGCGCGCCGCCGGACGCGAGCGTCAGTCGACGAGCTCGTTCAGGGCGTCGATGAGCTGGCGGAGCCGCCCGTAGTGGATGCGGTCGAATCGCATGGCCACGCGAGGCAGCTCCACGTGGTCACTGCTCGAGCGTTCCGGGCCGAGCGCCTTGGTGGGACGGATGGACCCGCTCGCCACGATGTCGGCGAAGCGCTCGTTCAGCTCCGCCAGCTGGGCCCGGGAGGGAGCGACCCGCAAACGCATCACGAGCAGGTCGCCCACCCATCGGCAGGAGTGGTAGTTGCGGTAGAAGCCGAGCAGCTCGGCGGCGGCGGCGTCCACGTCGGAGGTGATCACGTACAGCGACCGGTCCTCGGGCGACACCAAGCCCCCCGTGGCCACTTCGGCGTCGAGGAATTCCTGCCAACCCTTCCAGTAGGTGCCCCCGGGGACGTCGAGCAACACCAAGGGAGCGGGTTGGGCCTTGCCGGTCTGCAGCAGGGTGAGGAGCTCGAAGGCCTCGTCGAGCGTGCCGAAACCGCCGGGGAGCACCGCGTATCCGTCGGACTCCTTGATGAGCATGAGCTTGCGGGTGAAGAAGTACCGCATCTCCACCAACTTGGGATCCTGGGCGATGAACTCGTTGGCTCCCTGCTCGTGGGGGAGTCGGATGTTGACCCCGAGGGACCGTTCCCTTCCCGCGCCCTGCATGGCCGCCGCCATGATGCCGGGACCGGCACCGGTGACGACCATCCACCCGTGGCTGGCCACGCGTTGGGCCAGGAGATTGGCCTGGAGGTAGAGCGGGTCGTCGGGGAGGGTGCGGGCCGAGCCGAAGAACGTGACCTTCTGCTCGTGGCGGAACGGCCGGAACACTCGGAACGCCTCGGCCATCTCGGCCATCGCGGCGCGTGCCAACTTCAGATCGAGCGGGTCGGTGTGCTCCTCGGCCAGGTGGACGACGGTGCCGATGATCGACCGGTACAGGTCGCGCCGATGGGTCGCGCCCACCGAGTCCAGCAACTCGTCGACGAGGTTCTGCTCGCCCGCGTCGAGACGCTCGGCGGGGGTGACGCTCTCGAGCCCGGCGCTGTCGGCGGCGAGCGGTGGCACCAGGTCGGAGCCGCCCACACCGATCCCCTCGCCAGGTTCGCCCGTCGGCAGGTCGCGGGCGGGGCCGTCTGGCGTCGTGGCTTCGTCGCCGTCGCCGTCGCCGGGGCCCGGGCCGCTCACGTCCTGCACCTCAGCAGGGGGCGGGCACGCGACCGTAGAGCGTCGTGCGCTGCTCGAGGCGCCGGCCCAGGGGTTCCACGAGGGACCGGAACCCCTCCTCGTCCATGAGCTGACCGTGGCTCGCCCCCGCCGCCCGCGAGATGTTCTCGTCCATGAGCGTGCCCCCGAGGTCGTTGACCCCGGCCTGCAGCGCCTGGAGCGCGCCCGCCGCGCCCATCTTGACCCAGCTCGTCTGGATGTTGGAGATGAAGCCGCGATACGCGATGCGGCCCACCGCGTGCATCAGGAGCGTCTCGCGGAACGTCGGGCCCCGGCGCGCCTTGTGCTGCAGGTAGATGGGGGCGGCCATGTGGACGAAGGGCAGGGGGACGAACTCGGTGAAGCCGCCCGTCTCACGTTGCAGGGCCCGGGTCCGCACCAGGTGTCGGGCCCACGAGCGGGGACGTTCCACGGAGCCGAACATGATGGTGACGTTCGATCGCAGTCCGATGCTGTGTGCCGCCCGGTGGGCCTCGAGCCACTGGTCGGTGTTGATCTTGTCGGGGCACAGCACGGCGCGGACCTCGTCATCGAGGATCTCCGCGGCGGTGCCCGGCAGCGTGGCCAGGCCGGCTTCTTTGAGTCGCCGCAGGTAGTCGACGAGCGGCTCGCCGAGGCGTCGGGCCCCCTCGGTCACCTCGAGCGCGGTGAACCCGTGGATGTGGATGCGCTCCGACGCCTCTCGGACGGCTCGGATCACCTCGAGGTAGTAGTCGCCGTCGAAGCGGGGGTGGATACCGCCTTGCAGGCACACCTCGGTGGCACCGGCCGCTTCGGCCTCGGCGACCCGCTCGGTGATGTCGCTGAGCTCGAGCAGGTAGGGGGCGCCGCGGAGGTTCAGCGACAGCGGTCCCTTGGAGAACGCACAGAACCGGCACTTGAAGGTGCACACGTTCGTGTAGTTGATGTTGCGGTTGGCCACCCAGGTCACTACGTCACCGACCTCGTCCCGACGCAACTGGTCGGCGACCTCGGCCACGGCGCGCACTTCGGGGCCCCGGGCCGAGAACAGCGTGACGATCTCGTCCTCGCCGACCTCCTGGCCGAGACTCACCCCGGCCAGCACCTCGGCCACGGCGCCGCCGACGCCGGTGTGGCCGCGCCCCGCGACGCCGGGAGCGGAGCCGACGAGCGTGGGCGGGGGCGCCACGCCTCCGGAGCACCACGGGTCCTCGCGTCCCAGCCCTTCCGCATCGAGGCGGTCGAGGACGGGGAACCGCATGGCCGGGTCGAGCCAGCGCTCCGACGCACGCGCGTACTCGGGATAGACGGTGAGGCGCGCCGCCAGTGTCAGCCCGGCGGCCTCGGTCGCCTCGCGCAGCACCTCCAGCGCCGGCCAGGCGCGTTCGGGGTTCACGTGGTCGAGGGTCACCGGGGAGACCCCGCCCCAGTCGTCGAGCCCCGAGGCCAGCAGCGGGCCCAGGTCGTCGGAGAGGTTCGGCGGTGCCTGGACGTGCACCTCGGACGGGAGCACCAGCCGGGCGACGGCGACGGTCCACCACAGTTCCTCGGGAGGGCACGGCGGGTGGTCGTGCATGGCGGTCCCCGGTTTGGGGAGGAAGTTCTGGACGATGACCTCCTGGACGTGTCCGTGGAGGCGGTACGCGTCGGCGATGGCGCCGAGGGTGCGGACCCGCTCGGCGCGCGACTCGCCGATCCCGACGAGGACACCGGTCGTGAACGGGATGGCGAGCGTGCCCGCCGAGTGCAAGGTGGAGAGCCGTCGCTCGGGGGTCTTGTCGGGGGCTCCCCGGTGACACGCCAGGTCGGGGTCGAGCGACTCGAGCATCATGCCCTGACTGGCGGAGACGGGTCGCAGCCTTGCCAGGTCGTCCTCGCCGAGCGCGCCCGCGTTGGCGTGGGGGAGCAGGCCCGTTTCGTCGCGCACCAGCGCGCACATGGCCGCCAGGTACTCGACCGTCGATCCGTACCCCTGCTCGTCGAGCCAGGCGCGCGCCGCGGGGTAACGCTGCTCGGGTGCTTCGCCCAGTGTGAACAGGGCCTCGTGACAGCCTGCCGCCGCGCCGGCGCGTGCCACGGTCAGCACCTCCTCGGGCGACAGGTACGGGGTCCGGACCCGGGCAGGTGGTTTGGCGAAGGTGCAGTAGCCGCACCGGTCGCGACACAGCATCGTGAGCGGGATGAAGACCTTCGGCGAGTACGTGACCCGGTTCCCGTGCACCTGTGCCCGAACCGTCCGCGCTTGCGCCTGCAAGTCCGTCAGGGTGGCCTCGAGAAGGTCGTCGGGGGCCACGGCGGTCACCTTACCCGTCGCCCTCGGCGCCATCGCCCGGTCGCGCCCTTCAGCTGTCGGCAGGGCCCGTCCGACCCGCCGCCTCCCGGTCGACGAGCCACAGGACCTGGCGAGCCCGCACGCGGGCCCCGGGGAGCTCCGCGCCGCCGGAGATAGCGGCGAAGGCCTCGTGCTTGGAGGGGCCGGACACGGTGAACACCACCAAGAGCGCGCGCGCCAGGGCTTCCAGGGTGAGTGTCATGCGCTGGTGGGGGTTGCGGTCGTTGGGGTCCACCGAGCTGACCACGAGACGCCCCGGGGGGGCGTCGAGGGCGGTCGACCCCGGGAACAGGGAGGCGGTGTGGCCGTCGGGCCCGAGGCCGAGGTGGACGACGTCGAACGCGGCGAGCGGGGTGATGAGTCGCTCGTAGGCCTCGGGCCCCTCGTCGCAGGACATGGGGTGGAACGCGCCCACTCCTCCGACGGGGTCGATCAACGACTCGCGCACCAGGCGCTGGTTGGCGTCGGGGTCGTCGGGCGCGACGCAGCGCTCGTCACCCATGTAGATGTCCACGAGCGACCAGTCGACCCGGCCCGATCCCGCCTGGGCCAGACGTTCGTAGCAGCGCCGGGCCGTGGGGCCCCCCGACAGCACCAGGGAGAAGCGCGGCCCGGTACGGGCTGCGTACGACGTCAGGACGGTCTCTGCGAACGCGGACGCGACGTCGGAGACCACGTCGACGGTGCCCGGTGGCCCGCTCACGGTTCGTGCCACTGGCGCAACTCGCGTGCCAGCAGCGAATCGGCCTCCTTGGGTCCCCACGTTCCGGCGGCGTACTGCGACAGGGGCACGCCGTCCTGGCTCCAGGCTTCGAGAAGCGGGTCCACGATCTGCCACGCCCGCTCGACCTCGTCGGTCCGGATGAAGAGCGTGGCGTCGCCCACCATCACGTCGTGGAGCAGTCGCTCGTACCCTCCCGCCGTCGTGCCCGGGAAGGCCTGGGCGTAGCTGAAGTCCATGTCCACCGAACGCAGGCGGAACGCCTCACCCGGGACCTTGGCCCCGAAGAGCAGACAGATCCCTTCGTCGGGCTGGATGCGCAGTTGCAGCATGTTCGGGCGCAAATCACGGGTGAGCTTGCTGCCGAAGGCGAGGTGGGGGACCCGCTGGAACTGCAGGACGACCTCGGTGGCGCGCAGGGGGAGGCGCTTTCCGGTGCGGATGTAGACGGGAACCCCCGCCCACCGCCAGTTGTCGACGGCCAGCCGCAGCGCCACGAAGGTCTCGGTGCGGCTCCTCGGATCGACACCTTCCTCTTCGCGGTAGCCGACGACGGGGTCACCGTTGATCACGCCGGCGGTGTACTGCCCGCGCACCGAGTTGATGACCGCCTCGTCGACATCGGGGACCATCACCGCCCGCAGGAGCTTCACCTTCTCGTCGCGGATCCCCTGGGCGTCGACGGTGGCGGGAGGCTCCATGAGCGTGAGGGCGAGGACCTGCATGACGTGGTTCTGGACGATGTCGCGCAGCGCGCCGGCCGTCTCGTAGAAGCCGCCCCGATGCTCGACCCCGAGCTCCTCGGCCACCGTGATCTGGATGGAGTCCACGTAGCGGCGGTTCCAGATGGGCTCGAAGATGGCGTTGCCGAAACGCAGGGCCAGGACATTCTGCACCGTCTCCTTGCCCATGTAGTGGTCGATGCGGAAGATCTGGTCCTCTTCGAACGCGCCGTGCAACGTGGCGTCGAGCGCCCGGGCGCTGTCGAGATCGCGCCCGAAGGGCTTCTCCACCACGATCCGGGCGAAGCCGCCCCCGGCGCCCGGGGCGTTGCAACCGTGCTCGGCGAGGGCGGTGGCCACTTCGCCGAACATCGCGGGGATGGTGGCCAGGTAGTACACGCGGTTGCCCGCGGTCCCCAGCTTGGCATCGGCCTCGTCGAGCACCTGCTTCAACTTGTCGAAGGTCGGCTTCTGCCCGTACTCGCCTGCCACGTAGCGGAACCGGGACACGATCTCACGCCAGTAGTGGCCTGCGAAGGGTGCCGCGTCGATGGCCACCTGGCGGAACTGTTCGTCGCTCCACTGCGTGCGCGCCACGCCCACGACGGTGAACCCCTCGGGGAGTGCCTTGTGCTCGGCCAGGGCGGCGATGGCGGGCAGGAGCTTGCGTGACGCCAGGTCGCCCGAAGCTCCGAACACCACCAGGACGAGCGGCGGCGGGGGGTCGACGGCGTCGAGGGTGTGAGCGACCTCGGGGACCGGCTGCTGGTCGTCGATGTCGGCGGTCTCGATGACGGCGGTGGCGTCCGGGGTCACGACTTGGGCCCGCCCTCGGTGAACACCGCGTGTCCCCCGAACTGGTTGCGCAAGGCGGCGACGAGGCGGTTGGAGTACGAGTCCTGGTCCCGCGACGCGAAGCGCTGGTAGAGCGACGCCGTGATCACCGGCGCCGGCACGCCGCGGGCGATCGCCTCGAGCGCGGTCCAGCGGCCCTCGCCCGAGTCCACCACCACGCCCTCGACGTGCTCGAAGCCCGACCCCGGGGCCAGGGCGCGCTCGGTGAGCTCGAGGAGCCACGAGCGCACCACCGATCCGTACCGCCAGATCGACGCGATCTCATGGGGGTCGAGGGAGAACTCGTCGGCCTTCTGCATGAGCTCGAAGCCCTCGCCGTAGGCCTGCATGAGTCCGTACTCGATGCCGTTGTGGACCATCTTCACGAAGTGCCCGGCGCCCACGGGCCCCACGTGCGCGTAGCCGCCCTCGGGTGCCAGCGCCAGGAATGCCGGCTCACAGATGTCCACGACCGACTTCTCGCCGCCCACCATGAGGCAGTAGCCGTTGGCGAGGCCCCACACCCCGCCCGAGGTGCCGGCGTCGACGAAGCCGATGCCCTTCTCGGCCAGCGAAGCGGCGGTGGGCGCGGCCTCCTTGTAGTTGGAGTTGCCTCCGTCGATGACGGCGTCGCCGCGCTCCATGAGGCCCTTCAGGGTGTCGATGGTGGAGGTGGTGGGGGGCCCGGCCGGCACCATCACCCATGCCACGCGGGGCGCGTCGAGCTTGGCCACCATCTCGGCCAGGGTGGAGGCGGTCTCGGCGCCCTTGGCGGCCACGGCCGCCCGAGCCTCGTCGGACAAGTCGAACGCCACGACCTGGTGGCCCTTCTCGATGAGCCGCTGGGTCATGTTCGCCCCCATCTTCCCCAGGCCCACCATGCCGATCTTCATGTCGTCCGCCCTTTCGCCGTCATCCGCTCGCCGTCATCCGCTCGCCGTCATCCGATCGCGTCGAGGTCGCCGGTCGCCACCCGCAGGACCCGCCGCCCGTGCGCGAGCAGGCTCTGGTGGTCACCGATGGACTGGGCCGAGATGAGCGTCCCGAAGTCGTAGGGCGCGCCGGGCACCGGCACCTCGGGCATGGGGTTGTCGTCGACAATCTGCACGGCCACGACGGTGTCGGGTCCACCCTTGTGGAGCTGGCCGGTCGAGTGCAGAAAGCGCGGTCCGTAGCCGACGGTGGTGGCGACGCCCCCCAGGTGGTCGCGCACCTGGCGCCGCAGCGACTCCAGGGCGGCGTCCTGGCCGAAGGGGACATAGGCCTGGAGCGACACGTAGTCACCGGGTTGCACCGTGGCGGTGAGCCACGCCAGGACCTCGGAGGGGGCGCCGGTCTGCACCTCCGGCAGCGGGAGCCTGGCGAGCACGTCGTTGGTGTTCTTCTTCGACTCCGCCACGTTGGGCTCGTCGAAGGGGTCGATCCCGAGCACGTGCCCGCACAGCGCGGTGGCGACCTCCCAGCGGTAGAACTGCTCGCCGAGGTCGGCCGGGCCGTCCTGATGCAGCGGGACCACGTGGCGGTCGGGGCCGGTCTCGGGCTCGGTGGTGGGGACCGGTACGCAGCCCGTGCCCTGCTTCCCCGTGGACTCGGCGATCAGCTGTTCGACCCACAGGCCGAACGACGCGTACTCGGGCGGCACGACGATGGTCACCTTGTCGCGCCCGGCCCGGGCGTCCTCGCCCATGGCCATCCCCAACCCGGCGGCCTCCTCGAGATCGGTGCTCAGCGCGCGCCCACAGAGCTCGGCGACGTCGTAACCGATGAGCGCGGCCGGGACCATCCCGAAGTACGACAGCACCGAGTAGCGGCCGCCGATGTCGGGAGGGTTGGCGAAGCAGCGGTGAAAGCCGCGCTCGGCCGCCAGTGTGGCCAGGGGCGTGCCGGGGTCCGTGATGGCCGCGTAGCGGGTGGGGTCGGGGAGCTGCGCCCAGACGTGGCCGAGCAGGGCGTTGGGCTCGAGCGTGGTGCCCGACTTCGACGACACCAGCACGAAGGCGTCGGAGAGGTCGAGCGAGGAGACCGTGACGGGGTGGGTGGTGTCGCACACCACGAGGCGCCGGCGCGCCTGTCCGGGCCCCTCCGGTGTGCCGGTGGCGCTGAGCACCGCCTCGAGCACCGCCGGCCCGAGCGAGGAGCCCCCCATCCCCAACAGCACCACCGTGGACTGCTCGATGCCGGCCGCCCACGCCTTCAGGTCGTCGGCCTCGGCGGCGATGCGGCGCGGGACGTCGAGCCATCCCAGCCGGTTGGCCGACACGTTGCCCGCGGGCCACAGCCCGGGGTCCCGGTCGAGCAGCCGGGGCACGAGGGTGCGGGCGTCGTCGACCACGCGCCGCTCTTCAGGCACCGGCCGACAGGGCGTTGGCCTTGTCGGACAGCTTCTGGATCAGCTCGTCGAAGGACTTGGCGAAGCTCGCCACCCCTTCGTCCTCGAGGGTGCGGGCCACGTCGGCCATGTCCACGCCGGCGGCCTCGATGCGCCGCAGCGCTGCGGTGGCGGCGTCGGGGTCGGCGTCCACCGTGCGGGCCGGGGTCCCGTGGTCGAGGAAGGCGGCGATGGTCTCGTCGGGCATCGTGTTCACCGTGTCGGGGCCGATGAGCGTGTCCACATAGGCGAGGTCGGGATAGGCGGGGTTCTTGGTGGAGGTCGATGCCCACAGGGGCCGTTGCACCTTGGCCCCTTTGGCTGCCAGCGCCTCCCACCGCGCCCCGGAGAAGCGCTGTGCGAAGAGCGCGTAGGCGCGCCTGGCCTGGGCGACGGCCGCCGTGCCCCGCAGCGACAGGATCTCCCGGGCACGCGCCGGTTCGCCCTGGGTGGCCAGGGTGTCGAGGCGCCGGTCGACCTCGGTGTCGACCCTGCTCACGAAGAACGACGCCACGCTGCGCACCGTCGACAGGTCGGCGACGCCAGATCCGGCGAGGTCCTCGAGGCCTCCCAGGTAGGCCTCGACCACTTCGTCGTAGCGCTCCAGGCTGAACAGCAAGGTGATGTTGATGCTGCGCCCCTCGCCGAACATGGCGCGGATGGCGGGCACGCCCTCGGCCGTCGCCGGGATCTTCACGTAGAGGTTGGGCTCGGCGATGAGCTCGTGGAAGTGCCGGGCCGCCTTGATGGTGCCCTCGGTGTCGTGGGCCAGGCTGGGGGCCACCTCCAGCGAGACGTAGCCGTCGACGCCGTCGGAGCTCTCGTGCACGGGCGCCAGGACCGCCAACGCGTCGCGGATGTCGGTCACGACGAGCTCCCAGTACGCCTCCTCGACGGTGTGCGTGGCCAGCAGGTCGCCGAACTGCTCGTCGTAGTCGCTGCCGCCCTCGATGGCCTTGGCGAAGATCGTGGGGTTCGAGGTCACTCCACGGATGCCCTCGTCCACGAGCTCGGCCAGCCGCCCGTCGTGCAGGTAGTCGCGTCGGAGGTTGTCGAGCCAAGGGCTCTGGCCCTGTTGCTCGTACAGGTCGTGGAGCTTGGTCATGGTGCTCCCTTCTGGCCGGGACCGGCGCCGTGGACGCGGCGCCGCCGGCGGTGAGTCCGTGTCAGTGCGCCGGTGGGGGGCCGGCCCTGGCCAGCAGCGCGCGGGCCCGGGAAGCCACGTTGGCGGGCGTGTACCCGAAGTGCTCGAGCACGACCGGGCCCGGCGCCGACGCGCCGAAATGGTCGATGGCTACGACGTCGTCCGCGTAGCGCTCCCAGCCGAAGGACGCGGCCGCTTCGACGGCGAGGCGCACGGAGCCGGGGGGGAGGACCTCGTGGCGGTAGGACTCCGGCTGCATGGCGAAGAGCTCCCAGCACGGCAGCGATACCACCCGGGCCCGGAAGGGCCCCTCCGACGCGCCGTCGCCTTCCCCGGCTGCGGCGAGCAGTCGGGCGGCCTCCACGCACACCCACACCTCCGAGCCGGTGCCGATGAGGACGATCTCGGGCCCTCCGGCCGGGTCCGCCAGGACGTAGCCGCCGCGGGCGACACCGTCGGCGGCCTCGGCAGTGCCCTCGAGCACCGGGATCGACTGGCGCGTCAGCACCAACGCGGTGGGCCCGTCGGAGTCGACCGCGATGCGCCATGCATGGGCGGTCTCGTTGGCGTCCGCCGGCCGGATGAGGCGCAGGCCCGGCAGGGCGCGCAGCGATGCCAGCTGCTCGACGGGCTGATGGGTGGGGCCGTCCTCGCCCAGGCCCACCGAGTCGTGCGTCCACGAGTAGACGACGTGGGCCTCCGACAGGGCGGCGAGGCGGACCGCGGGGCGCATGTAGTCACTGAAGATGAAAAAGGTCCCTCCCACGGGGAGCACGCCGCCGTGGCGCGCCATGCCGGTCATGGCCGAACCCATGGCGTGCTCTCGGATCCCGTAGTGGATCTGGTCCCCCTCGGGATCCTGGGCGGACTGGTTGGCGGTGCCCTGCAGCTTGACGCCGGTGTTTCCCGTCAGGTCGGCGGCGCCCGCCACCAACCCGGGGATCATCTCGGCCGTGGCCGTGAGGCAGCGGTTGAACGCCACGCGCGTGGCGAGGCTGGTGCCGGCCTCGAACACCGGGAGCTTGGCGGACCAGCCTTCGAGGCCCCGTCCCCGCTGGGCCGCCTCCCACGCCGCTTTGTCCCCGGTCCACCCGGCGAAGCGCGTCCTCCACGCGCCACTGAGCTTCTCCCCGCGCGCCAGGCACCGCCGGTAGAGCCCGATCACCTCGTCGGGGACCCAGAACTGCTCGTCGGGCGGCAGGCCCAGGATGGCCTTGGTCTCGCGGATCTCGTCCTCGCCGAGCGGAGTGCCGTGGGCGTCGGCGGTGTCGGTCTTATGGGGGGACGGCCAGCCGATGTGGCTGCGCAGGAGGATCATCGACGGCTTGTCCTCGACCGCCATGGCCCGTCGCAGCGCCGCCTCGAGGGCGTCGGTGTCGTTGGCCACCTCGCCGATATCCTCGGTGTGCCAGCCGTAGGCGTCGAAACGCTCGGCCACGTCGTCGTCGTAGGCGAGCTCGGTCGGCCCGTCGATGGTGATGTGGTTGTTGTCGTAGACGTAGACGAGCCGGCCCAGCCCGAGATGGCCGGCGAGCGACGCCGCTTCGTGGCTGATCCCCTCCATCAGACACCCGTCGCCGCAGAACACGAAGGTGTGGTGGTCGACGAGCTCGGGCCCGAAGCGGGCCCGCAGCCACCGCTCGGCGATCCCCATGCCGACGCCGTTGCCGACCCCCTGGCCGAGGGGGCCCGTGGTGACCTCGACCCCTGTGGTCAGGTGCACCTCGGGATGCCCCGGCGTCTTGCTGCCCCACTGGCGGAACTGCTTGATGTCGTCGAGGGTGAGGCCGTATCCGGTGAGGAAGAGGAAGGAGTACAGCAGGATCGAGGCATGGCCGTTGGAGAGGACGAAGCGGTCGCGGTCGGGCCAGTCAGGGTACGCGGGGTCGTGGCGCATGACCCTGGTGAACAGCACGTGAGCCAGCGGCGCCAGGGCCATGGCGGTGCCGGGATGCCCGGAGTCGGCCTTCTGCGGGGCGTCCATGGCGAGGCCGCGCACGACGTTGATCCCGAGCTGTTCGAGCTCCGCTTCGGTCACGGTGAGAACCGTACCCTCTCGGTCGACGCCGGCAACCAGGTGCACGGCGGAGCCCTCAACTCGCCGCCCCCGGGTCCCCGTCCGGGCGCGGGGGGCCTCCGGAGCGATCGGTGAACAGGGCCACCGACGCGGTGAACCCGTGGACGAAGTTCCTTCCGCCGACGGGGCCGAGCTCTCCGGCGGCGAAGAACCCCGCCATCGGGACCGCGCCCAGGTGTTCGGTCAGGACGCGCACGTCGTGGTGGGGCTCTGCGAACAACCGCGTCCCTCGGCCGTTGCACGTGAAGACGAGAGCGGCGTCGGCCCGGCGCGCACGCACCATGGCGTGGAGGTCCTGGTCCGCGGAGTCGGCGTCACGCAGATGGAATTGCACGGTCGTGCCCAGTGCGACGGCGTCGCCGACGGCGATGGCTCCCGTGGCGCGGTCCGTGCCCAGCACGTTGCGGACCAGGAAGTCGCCGCGGCCGAAGTGCTCCTGGTGCTCGTCGATCACCTGCCCGAGATGCAGGCCACCGGACTCGAGCAGCACCACCTCTTCCTCGCTGAGCGAGTCGCGGGCCTGCGCCACCACCTGCTCGAGGGCGGGGCGTCCGGCGAGCTCGTAGAGGACGTTGTGCTCGGCCCTGGTCACGACGAGGGGGTCGCCGAAGGGCCGGCAGCCCTGGGAGACGAGGGTGGCGATCTCGGTCCCGGGGCCGAGGAACGCGCCCACGGCACCGCCGGTGCCGACGTGGGTGCCGAGGGCGAGCCGATTGCCGCCCGGACCGCGCGCCGCGGACGCCATGCCGCCCACCACCCGGAGGCCGGGGTGGTTGGCGTCGACCCAGTCGAGGAAGGAGTCGGCCGGGAAGCTGTAGGGGTCGCCCAGGAGGACGAGCGCTTCGGGGGCGAAGGGGAGCTCGGGGGGCCAGCCCCGCAGGACCAGGCCGTCACCGGAGTCCGACGGCACGGCGTCGAGCGCCAGTGGCATCAAGGGACCGACGTGCCCCGCGAAGAGCGAGACGGCCGCTCCATGCTCCACCTCGCGGTGCGGGCCCAGCACCGACTCCGCCGCGCACCCGAGCGACACCAGGGGATGCAGCACCTCTTCGACGGTCCGCATGACGTCCTCGAGCGCCCCGGCGTGCGGCGGCGTGACGAACACGGTGGCGAAGTCGGGCCGCTCGCCGATGCGCTCGAGCACGGCGCCGGTCACCTCTCCCACGGCGTGGGCGGTGAGCGGGTGCTCGCTCAGGGCGGCCGCGAAGGGCATTGCCGCGACCCTACCGCCGGCCTCCCGCTCTCAGGACTGCGGCCATGCGACCTCTCCACCCACCCATACCGTCCGCACCCGCCATGCGCCGTCCCCCGTGGGCTCGAGCGCGACGAGATCAGCGCGCCGTCCCGGCGCGATCGCACCCCGGTCGTCCAACCCGAGCAGCCGGGCCGGCGTGGTGCTGGCCGCCTGCACCGCGTCGGGAAGCGAGACCTCGCTGTGGCGCACGACGTTGGTGAGCGCGCCGTCCATGGTGAGGACCGAACCGGCCAGGGTGCCGTCGGCGAGCCGCGGCGGCCCCGCGCCGGCGGCGGGCGCCGTTCCCGCGCCGGCGACCGTGACCGCGACCGCGTCGGTGACCAGGGCGACGCCGCGGGCCCCTTTGGCGTTGAACGCCATGCGCACGAAGACCGGGTGGGTGTGCACGAGGTCTGCGATGACCGACACCGAGAGACGATCGTCGGCGAGTGCGGCCCCGAGGAGTCCCGGGGCGCGGTGGTGCAGAGCCCCCATGGCGTTGCCCAGGTGCGTGACGAGCCGGGCCCCCGCCGCCGCGGCCTCACCGGCGACCTCGGCGGTGCACGCGGAGTGGCCGAGCGCGACGAGGACCCCCCGGCCGCTCAGTGCGGCGATGGCGTCGAGGGCCCCCGGGAGCTCCGGGGCGAGCGTGACGACGCGCACCAGGCCCCCCAGGGAGTCGAGCCACGCGGCGTCGACCGCGTCGCGCAGGAGCTCGGAGCGGTGCGCGCCACGGACTGCTAGGAAGGGCCCTTCGAGGTGTGCCCCGGCGATCTCGGGCCGCGGCGCCCCGCCCGGACGGCGCGCCGCCCGTGCCACGCCGTCCAGGGAGGCTTCGAGGGTGTCGAGCGGTGCGGTCAAGACGGTGGGACACCATGTGGTCACCCCCTGGGCGAGGAGGGAGCGGTCGAGCCGGTCCCAGTCCGCCCCGGCCGCGGTGGCCACGTCGACGCCGCCGATCCCGTTCACCTGGAGGTCCACGAAGCCGGGGACCAGCACCATGTCGGGGCAGGCGCCCGTGGCCTGACGCACGGCGGCGATCAGCCCTCCTTCCACCACGACCTCGGCGCCGGCCACCGGCCCGGACGGGGAGACGACCGTGGCCGCCCGCACGATGGTGCGCGCGGGGCCGGAGGGCGAGGGAACGGGTCGTGGCGAAGGCACGGGAGTCGTACGGTACCGTCTCGGCGTGGCCGATCCCCGGGTGCAGGTGCCACCCAACTGCGACCTCACGCTGGGCATGGTGTGCGTCGACAAGACCGTGCCGGGGACCACCGTCTGGCAGATGCCCGCCGACGAGCGCTTCACCAATCCGGTCGGGGTGCTCCAGGGCGGGTTCCTGGCCGCGTGCTGCGACTCGGCCATGGGGGCCGCCACCGTCACGTGGGCGAAGGGGAGGAAGGTCTTCTCGGCCAACGCCGAGATGAAGGTGAGCTTCCTGGCGCCCGTTCGCCCCGGCGGCACCCTCACGTGCACGTCCAGGGTCGTCTCGGGCGGGGGCCGGGTCGCGTTCGTGGAGGCCGAGGTGACAGACCACGAGGGACGGCTCGTGGCCAAGGCCAGCTCGACCTACCTCCTCACTGCGCGGGGCTGACGAGGTGCGGTGCTTGCAGCAGCTCACCCGGGCGGGGGAGGATGGCTCGCCTCAGAGGAGGGTCGGTGGCACGTGAGGGTGGGCGGTCGGGGCGTGGCGGCGGGTTGAGCGCCGCCGGTGGCGACTTCCTCCAGCTCGTCGTCGACTACGCCAAGCAGGAAACCCTCGGCCCCCTCAAGAGCCTGGGCCGCTTCGTGGCCTTCGGGGTGGCGGGCTCGATCGCCCTCACCGTGGGCGTCGTCCTGCTCCTGCTGGCCGCGCTGCGGGCGCTGCAGACCGAGACCGGGTCCACGTTCACGGGCAACCTCAGCTGGCTGCCCTACCTGATCACCGTGGTGGGGGCCCTGGCGGTCATGGGCCTGGCGGCTTGGCGGATCAACAAAGGGCCGGCGACCAGGACGGGCCGCGACAAGGACGGGAGGCGCTGACGATGGCGACCACGGCGAGGATCACCCGCGACGACCTCGAGGCCAAGCTCCGGGAGATGTCGGGGGGCGTGGAGGAGACCGTCGAGGCGGTCCGGCCCAAGCTGATCTCCGCGGCCGCGGCCGGCGTGGTGCTGGTGGTGCTGATCGCCTACCTCCTCGGCCGCCGGCGCGGTCGGGCCCGCTCCGCCGTCGTCGAGATCCGCAAGGTCTGAGGCGGGCGCCGTGGACCGGATCCTGCGCGTCCTGGTGACGCGGGCCATGCGGCGCGGACGCGGCGGCGAGCCGATCTGGTTGGCCGTGGCCGGGGCGGCGTGGCTCGTCCGGCGCAGCCGCAACAGCCGCGACCAGGTTGCCTGGAGCGGCCGGGTGCGCCCGGGCGAGAGGCTCGTGATCTCGGTCGGTGACTCCGCCACGCCCGCACCGTCGAGCTCCGGCGGGGAGTGACGTCCGGGTCGGACGCGCCCGGTGGCCCGCTGTCGGCCGGAGAGCGCGTGCTGCTCGTCGACCCCAAAGAGCGGCGCTATCTGCTCACGCTGCAGCCTGGTGCGGCCTTCCACACCCACTCGGGCATCGTCGCCCACGACGACGTGATCGGGCGCGTCGAAGGGTCGACGGTCAGCGCCACCACGGGACGGCGCTTCGTGGCACTGCGCCCCACCCTGGCCGAGGTCGTCCTGAAGATGCCCCGCGGGGCCCAGGTGATCTATCCCAAGGACCTCGGCGCCATCCTCATCGCGGCCGACATCGGGCCCGGCATGCGGGTGCTCGAGGCAGGCGTGGGGTCCGGCGCACTGTCGATGGCCCTGTTGCGCGCCGGCGCGGAGGTGGTCGGGTACGAGGTCCGCTCCGACTTCGCAGCCGGGGCGCGTGCCAACGTGGCGGCGTGGATGGGGGAGGGGGCGAGGTACCGCGTCGAAGAGCGCGACGTGTACGAAGGGATCGAGGAACGCGGGCTCGACCGGGTGGTGCTCGACCTTCCCGAGCCCTGGCGCGCACTGGGCCCGATCACCGACGCGCTCCGTCCGGGAGGGATCGTGCTGTCCTACCTTCCGTCGATCACCCAGGTCGCCACGCTGCGCGCGGCGATGTCGGCACGGCCCTTCGGCATGGCCGAGACCTCGGAGGTGCTGCGCCGCACCTGGCACGTCGAGGAGCGATCGGTGCGCCCCGACCACCGCATGGTCGCCCACACGGGGTTCATCACGACGGCGAGGCTCCTCGTCAGCCCTGCCGGGTGAAATCAGCCCTGCCGGGTGAAATCAGCCCTGCTCGATGAAGATGCACTCTCCGGGGCACTCCTCGGCCGCCTCGGTGACGGCGTCCTCCAGGTCGTCGGGGACGAGGGCCAGGCCGGCCGAGCCACCGGGCTCGTTCTTCACCTGGTCCCCCTCCTTGACGTAGGCGAGGCCGTCGTCGAGCAACGTGAAGACGGCCGGCGCGATCTCCTCGCACAGGCCGTCGCCGGTGCACAGATCCTGGTCGATCCAGACCTTCATGGGCTCGCTCTCGTCTCTCCACCGTCAGCCGACCGGCGCATTCGGAACGTAACGACGCCCCGCTCGAGGTGTCAATTGACCCGGTCACGGTCGCGACCGGGAGTGCCACCCGATGTGCCGGACCGACCCCTTGTCACTCGGGGACGAGTCTACCGGGGCCCCGGGCCGTAGCCCGTACTCGGGGCGCCGAAGCGCCAGTTTGGCGCCGGGGCCGGTGTATGGTCCCAAGAGGCGCCCGGAAATGCCCAGGAGGTGGTTCCAACGGCCGAGCCGGAAGAGGAACGACAGCTGGCGCTGCGCGAGGAGTTCGACCGGCTGCGCGATCGGTGCCGCCAGGCCGACGAGGAGGTCGCGGTCCTGCGCAGGCGCCTTTCGGAGGGGCCCGGACGCGTCCAGTCCCTCGAGGAGCGTCTGCTCGAGACCAAGGGCCAGCTGGCCCAGGCGGTGTCGCAGAACGAGAAGCTGACCTACACCCTGCAGCAGGCGAAGGAACACATCGCCGCGTTGCGCGAGGAGGTCGACAAGCTCACACAGCCTCCGAGCGCGTACGGGACGTTCCTGCACGTCAACGACGACGGGACCGTCGACGTGTTCTCCGGTGGACGCAAAATGCGCGTGGCCGTGCATCCCGAGATCGACGCCGTGGAGCTGCGCCGGGGCCAGGAGGTCGTCCTCAACGAGTCGCTGAACGTGATCCTGGCCCGCGAAGGGGAGGATTCGGGTGAGGTCGTCACGCTCAAGGAGCTCCTCGAGGACGGGCGGCGTGCCATCGTCTACGCCCGGGCCGACGAGGAACGCGTCGTCGAGCTCTCCCACGACCTTCTCGGTGTGCACCTGCGCGCCGGCGACGCGGTGCTCATGGAGACGCGCTCGCAGCTGCTCGTGGAGAAACTGCCCCGTCCCGAGGTCGAGGAGCTCGTCCTCGAAGAGGTCCCCGACGTCACCTACGCGGACGTGGGCGGGCTCGATAGCCAGATCGAGGCCATCACCGACGCCGTCGAGCTTCCCTACCTGCACCGCGCCCTGTTCAACGAGTACAAGCTGCCGGCGCCCAAGGGCATCCTGCTCTACGGGCCGCCGGGATGCGGCAAGACGCTCATCGCAAAGGCGGTGGCCAACTCGCTCGCCAAGAAAGTGGCGCAGGTCACGGGCAACGCCAACATCCGGAGCTACTTCCTCAACATCAAGGGCCCCGAGTTGTTGAACAAGTACGTCGGGGAAACCGAGCGCCAGATCCGTCTCGTGTTCCAGCGCGCCCGGGAGAAAGCCGAAGAGGGAGTCCCGGTCATCGTCTTCTTCGACGAGATGGACTCGTTGTTCCGCACCCGCGGCACGGGGATCAGCTCCGACATCGAGTCCACGATCGTGCCGCAGCTGCTGGCCGAGATCGACGGGGTGGAGACGTTGCGCGACGTGATCGTCATCGGCGCATCGAACCGTGAGGACCTCATCGACCCCGCCATCCTCCGTCCCGGCCGCCTCGACGTGAAGATCAAGATCGAACGGCCCAACGAGGAGGCCGCCGCCCAGATCTTCGCCCGGTACCTCACCGCGGACCTGCCCATCGACGCCCGCGAGGTCGAGCGCCTCGGAGGAGGTGACGCGGCGAAGTCGGTCCAGGCCATGATCGAGGACACGGTGTCGGAGATGTACCGCGCCGACGACGAGAACAAGTTCCTCGAGGTGACCTACCAGAACGGGGACAAAGAGGTCCTGTACTACCGCGACTTCGCGTCGGGGGCCATGATCGAGAACATCGTCCGCCGGGCCAAGAAGCTCGCCATCAAGCGGGCCATCGCGGGGGAGGGCGGCGGGGTCCGCACCTCGGACCTGGTGGAGTCGATCCGCCGGGAGTACAAGGAGAACGAGGACCTGCCCAACACCACCAACCCCGACGATTGGGCGCGGATCTCGGGCAAGAAGGGGGAGCGCATCGTGTACGTGCGTACCCTCCTGGCCGACACCGAGGAGACCCGGGGCGGTCGTTCCATCGAGCGGGTGGGTACCGGCCAGTATCTGTGAGGGCCGGTGTCTGTGAGGGCCCGGGGCGGCCGCCCCCGACGGGGGAGGGACACGCCGCCCAAGGCTCCACGCACTAGGGTCGGTTTCGTGGTCGTCGCGAAGGTGTGCGGGATCGAGACCGAGTACGGAATCCACCACGTCGGGGGCGACGGGAACCCCGTCGCGTCATCCTCCCTGCTCGTCAACGCGTACGTGTCGGACCTGGCGCGGGCGGGGTGGGACTTCGAGGACGAGTCGCCGGGCAACGACGCCCGCGGCTTCGCCCGCGAAGGGGCGCTGCCCCCCGAGGTGGAGACGCATCTCGTGAACGCCGTGCTGACCAACGGGGCTCGCTACTACGTCGACCACGCCCACCCGGAGTTCTCGACGCCCGAGTGCGCCGATCCCCTCGAGGTCGTGCTGTTCGACAAGGCGGGGGAGGAAGTGTTGCGGCGCTCCATGGCGGCGGTGCGCCGGGTGCTCCCCGAGGGCCAGTCGATCGTCGTCTACAAGAACAACTCCGACGGCAAGGGCAATTCGTACGGCACGCACGAGAACTACCTCATGGACCGGGCCGTGCCCTTCGCCCGCATCGCCCATCTGGTGACGCCGCACTTCGTCACCCGCCAGATCTTCGCCGGGGCGGGGAAGGTGGGGAGCGAGACGGTGGGGAACGCCGGCCGTGACATCAGCTTCCAGCTGTCGCAGCGCGCCGAATTCTTCGAGGAGGAGATCGGGCTCGAGACGACCTTGAAGCGTCCCATCGTCAACACCCGCGACGAGCCCCACGCGGATCCACAGCGCTACCGGCGCCTGCACGTCATCGTGGGCGACGCCAACCTGTGCGAGGTGGCGACCTTCTTGAAGGTGGGGACCACCGCGCTGGTCCTGGCGCTCATCGAGGACGATGCCTTCGACGGGCGCGAGCTGACCCTGGCCAACCCCGTGAAGGCCATCCGCCAGGTGTCGTTGGACCTGACGTTGTCGGCACCCCTCGACCTCGCCGACGGTCGCACCACCACGGCGTTGGCGCTGCAGTGGGAGCTCTTCGGCCTGGCCCGCAAGTACGCCGAGGACCGGGGCCTGGCCTGCCTCGGGGACGAGGCCGTGGGCCAGCAGGTGCTCCAGCGCTGGGAGGACGTGCTGCACGGCCTCGAGACCGACCCGAGTGTCGTCGCCGACCGGGTCGACTGGGCGGCCAAGCTCCAGCTCCTGGAGGCCTACCGCGAGCGTCACGGCCTCGACTGGGACGACCACCGCCTGGCGGCTGTGGACCTCCAGTACCACGACCTGCGCCCGGAACGGTCGCTCTTCGCCCGGCTCGACACGGAGCGCCTGGTGGGCGAGCAGGACGTGCGCGACGCGGTGACCGAGCCGCCCCGGCGCACCCGTGCGTATTTCCGGGGGCAGTGCCTCAAGCGCTGGGCGTCGTCGGTGGCCAGCGCCAACTGGGACTCGCTCGTGTTCGACCTGGGTACCGATCCCCTCCGACGCGTCCCTATGATGGATCCGCTACGTGGTACGGCGGAATTCGTCGAGGAGCTTCTGGACGGGAGCTCCACACCGGCGGAGCTGCTGGCACGGTTGAGCGCCTAGGAGTGGGTTGATGGCAGAACAAGAGAAGAAGCGCCGGCCGGTGACGACCACGCGGTGAGGGGACGACGACCGAGGAGGCCGAGACCCCCGCGCCGTCTCCGCAGGGGGAGAAGCTGAAGGCGGAGCTCGACGACCTGCTCGACGAGATCGACGAGGTCCTCGAGGAGAACGCCGAGGAGTTCGTCCGCAACTACGTGCAGAAGGGCGGGGAGTAACCGGGTGGGTCTGCCCCTCTTTCCGCCCGGGGACGACCCGGGGCCCAGCTTCGCCGCCCTCATCCGCCAAAGCGACCCGAACCGGCCGTTGCCCCCCTCCGTGGACGCCGGTCTGGGAGCGGTGCCGATGGTGGCTCACGGCACCACCGTGGTGGCGCTGCGCTTTTCTGACGGCGTGGTGATGGCAGGAGACCGTCGCGCCACCGAGGGCAACATCATCGCCCATCGCGCCATGGAGAAGGTCTTCCCCGCCGACCGGCACTCGGCGGTCGCCATCGCCGGGGCGGCCGGGCCCGCCGTGGAGATGGTCAAGCTCTTCCAGACCCAGCTCGAGCACTACGAGAAGGTGGAGGGGGTGGCGCTGAGCCTCGAGGGCAAGGCCAACCAGCTCGGCCAGATGGTGCGCGAGCACCTCCCCATGGCCATGCAGGGCCTCGTGGTCGTGCCGCTGTTCGCCGGGTTCGACCTGCGACTCGGTGAGGGGCGCATCTTCACCTACGACGTCACCGGCGGGCACTTCGAGGAGGCCGACCACGCCGCGACGGGGTCGGGCGGGCGTGACGCCCGGACTACCATCAAGCTCGGGTGGCGTACCGACCTCAGCCATGACGAGGGGGTCGACCTCGCCGTGCGGGCGCTGTACGAGGCGGCCGACGAGGACTCGGCCACCGGCGGGCCCGACCTGGTGCGGGGGATCTTCCCCGTCGTGGCGACGGTGACGGCCCAGGGCTACGAGCGCATGGCCGACGCGGATGTCGCGCAGAGCTTCACGTCCCTCGTCGAGCGGCGCAGCCTCGGCCGCGGCATCACAGGTGGTGGCCCATGACCATGCCCTTCTACGTGGCGCCCGAGCAGGTGATGAAGGATCGCGCCGAGTACGCCCAGAAGGGCATCGCCCGCGGGCGGTCCCTCGTGGCCTGCGTGTACGACGACGGGATCCTGGTGGTGGCCGAGAACCCCTCGCGCTCGCTGCACAAGGTGAGCGAGATCTACGACCGGATCGCCTTCGCCGGCGTCGGCAAGTACAACGAATTCGACCAGCTGCGGGTGGCGGGGGTGCGCCACGCCGACACCAAGGGCTTCGCCTTCAGCCGTGAGGACGTCGACGCCCGGTCGCTCGCCAACCTCTATGCGCAATTCCTGGGCCAGGTCTTCACCCACGAGATGAAGCCGCTCGAGGTCGAGATCCTGGTGGCCGAGCTCGGGGCCGACGGCAAGCCCGACCAGCTGTACCACATCGCCTACGAAGGGACGATCACCGACGAGGACCGTTTCGCCGTCCTCGGGGGCGAGACCGAGACGATCTCGGACCGGGTGGCGGAGTCGTACCGGGACGGGTGGGCCCTCGACGCCGCCCTGCGGGCCGCGGTGGCCGCGCTGGCGGGCCCCGACCGCACCCTCGAGCCTGCGGATCTCGAGGTGGCCGTGCTGTCACGGGCCAACGGCCGTCGTGCGTTTCGCCGGCTCGGGCACGAGGAGCTCGCCGAGCTCCTGAGCGGGAAACGGCGCACCGGGACGCGCCCGTCCCGGGCCGGGGGAGGCGGCGCGGCCGCCGCCCCCACCGAGGACGGAGGGCCTCTGCGCTCGGAGTAGCGCCGGGCCGGCCCCTCACGGGTCGCCGGCGGAATCCTCCTCGATGCCGTCGAACAACGCCTCGACCTGGTCGGCGAGCAGGAGCTCGCGAGCTTCACCGGCCTGGTCGACGATGACCAGCACCTCGACCGGTCCGGGGAGGGGGTAGGGCCCCTCGCCTGCCCCTCCCAGCTGGGTCAGGATGCCCTCCGCGCCGAGGCGGGCCATGACCACGCGTGCTTCGAACATCGACCCCACCGTCGTCAGGTGGACCATGAGCGGCGTCGCCACGGGCCAAGGGTACCCGCGTTGCGCCGTTGGGCCCGGGGAGACGCCGGCACGCGCGCACCCGGCACTACCGTGGGAGACATGGACAGGCGGATCTTCGGGCTCGAGAACGAGTACGGCGTCACCTGCACCCTGCGCGGCCAGCGCCGTCTGTCCCCCGACGAGGTCGCCCGCTACCTGTTCCGGCGCGTCGTCAGCTGGGGCCGCTCTTCCAACGTCTTCCTCGAGAACGGCGCCCGCTTGTACCTCGACGTGGGCAGCCACCCCGAGTACGCCACACCCGAGTGCGATTCGATCACCGACCTCGTGGCCCACGACAAGGCGGGGGAGCGCATCCTCGACCATCTCGTCACGGGGGCCGAGGCGCGCCTGCGCGAGGAGGGTATCCGCGGTGTCATCTACCTCTTCAAGAACAACACCGACTCGGCCGGTAACTCCTACGGTTGCCACGAGAACTACCTGACGAGCCGGCGCGACGACTTCGCCCACTACACCGAGGTCCTCATCCCCTTCCTCGTGAGCCGCCAGATCTTCGCCGGTGCCGGCAAGGTCCTGCAGACGGCCAGGGGTGCGGTGTTCTGCCTGTCGCAGCGGGCCGAGCACATCTGGGAGGGGGTGTCGTCGGCGACTACCCGGAGCCGCCCGATCATCAACACCCGCGACGAGCCCCACGCGGATGCCGAGCGCTTCCGCCGGCTGCACGTCATCGTGGGCGACTCCAACATGAGCGAATACGCCACCTACCTCAAGGTGGGGTCCACCAGCATCCTGCTGCGCATGCTCGAGGACCCCGGCACCGTGCTGCGCGACCTGACCCTCGAGAACCCGATCCGCGCCATCCGCGAGATCAGCCACGATCTCACGTGCCGTCGCAAGGTGCGGCTGGCCAACGGGCGCGAGGTGAGCGCCCTCGACATCCAGTCCGAGTACCTCAACCGGGCACTGCGCTATCGCGACACCCACGGGCTCTCCCCCCAGGAAGACCGCGCCCTCGACATGTGGGAGCACTGCCTGAAGGGCCTCGAATCCGATCCCCTGACCCTCGGGCGCGAGTGCGACTGGGTGGCCAAGCACCAGCTGATCGAGGGGTACCGGGCACGGCACGGGCTCCCCCTGGGGCATCCCAAGGTCGCCCTCCTCGACCTGCAGTACCACGACGTCAACCGCAGCCGAGGCCTGTATTACCGGATGGAGGCGCGGGACCGCATGGACCGCCTGGTGGAGGAGGCGTCGATCACCGAGGCCATGAACCGCCCTCCCCAGACCACCCGGGCACGGCTGCGGGGCGAATTCATCCGGCGCGCCAAGGAGCGCCGTCGTGACTTCACGGTCGACTGGGTGCACCTCAAGCTCAACGACCAGGCTCAGCGGACGGTGCTGCTGAAGGACCCGTTCCGGTCCCACGACGAGCGCGTCGAGAAGCTCATCGCCAGCCTTTGAGCCGCCCCGAGGGCAGATAACCGGGCGGGGTCCGGTAGCCTCGTAATTTCGTGACCCCTGACCGGCCGGAAGCGGCGCCCACCTCGAGCTCGCTCGACTCGCTGTGGCTGCCCGGATTGGCTCCCGGCAACACGTGGTTGGTCGCCGCCCCCTCGGCTCCGGTCGTGGCCGAGCCCGACACCGTCGCACCCCCTTTCCGGGGGCCCAGGGTGCCCGCGGAGCCCGCCATCAGGGGCGCTGCACCGCCCGCCGGCGACCGCGTCCGGCGCAACAGCCGCTGGATCGTCGAGTGGGCGGTCGTGCTGGTGGTGGCGATCCTCGTGGCCGTCGGCATCCGCACCTTCGTCGTCCAGACCTTCTACATCCCCTCCGCGTCGATGGAGCCCACGCTCATGATCGGCGACCGCATCCTGGTCGACAAGCTGAGCTACCACCTGCACGCCATCGGCCGCGGCGACATCGTGGTCTTCGCCACCCCGCCCGGCGAGGACGCCGGCCCCAACGTGAAGGACCTGGTCAAGCGGGTCATCGGTCTGCCCGGCGAGACGATCTCGTCGGCCGGGGGACAGGTGGTGATCAACGGCAAGCCGCTCAAGGAGCCGTGGCTCCCCAAGGGCACGGTGACGACCGGGATCACCACCCAGGTCATCCCCCCCAACGAGTACTTCGTCATGGGGGACAACCGGTCCGATTCCCAAGACAGCCGGTTCTTCGGCCCCATCCACCGCTCGCTCATCGTCGGGCGCGTGGTGCTCAAGATCTGGCCGCTGAGCTCGTTTCACATCTTCTGACCCGTTCCCGTCCCGGCGCGCCACGCCCTGCCCCCCAAGGGGCGCGCCCCGGGACCGGCGGCCGGTTCCCGGGGGCCCCGGCGTCGTAGACTTGCCCTGAGATGTTGTCGCTCAGCCCGGCGAAATTGCTGGTTATCCTCATCATCGCGCTCGTCGTCCTCGGGCCCGAGAAGCTGCCCCAGGTGGCGCGGCAGCTGGGCGCCCTGTGGCACGACCTGCGCCAGTGGCGCAGCCGTATGGAGAGCGAGGTGCGAGGTGCCTTCCCGAACCTCCCCCCGACCCACGAGGTGGCCCAGGTCGTGCGCTCGCCCCTGGCCTTCCTCGACCGCCTGGCCGACGAGCACGAGCGGGCCATGAGCGAGGAGGCGGCGCAGGCCGAGGTGCCCCCGGCCGAGCCCGGGGCCGAGGCGATCGGGCCGGCCCCTCCCGTCGACGCCGCGTCGGGCCCCTCCGGCACCGCTCCCGCGTCGCCCTCCGGAAACGGGTCGGCACTCAACGGATCGGTGGACGGCAACGGATCGGTGGACGGCAACGGATCGGTGGACGGCAACGGTTCGGCAGGGAGCAACGGTTCGGCAGGGAGCAACGGGTCCGGCGCGGGGGCGTACCCGCCGGGGGCGCCGGCCGCGGGGAGAGATGCGGACGCGTCGGCGCGTCGCGGCTTTCCCGCCATGGCCGACGACCCCAACATGAACTGACCGGCAACGCCCGATCCCCGCCATGGTCGCCCGCCTCCGACTCCCGTTCCGAAGCCGGTCGACGCGCCCGTCGGCCGATGCCATGACGCTCGGGGAGCACCTGGCCGAGCTGCGCCGCCGGGTCGTCATCTGTGTGCTCGCCTTCGCCGTCGGCGCCACCGTGGCGGCCGTCGTGTATCCGCAGATCCTGCACTTCCTGCAGGAGCCGTACTGCCGGGTGGTGGGGCGCGGCAAGTGCCAGTTGTATGTGACCAGTCCGCTCGACCCGCTCGCCCTGCGTATCAAGCTGGCCGCCTACGGAGGGCTCTTCCTGGCGTCACCGGTCATCTTGTGGGAGCTGTGGCGCTTCATCACCCCCGGCCTGCATGCCAACGAGAAGCGCTACGCCGTCCCCTTCGTCGCCTCGTCGCTCTTGCTCTTCTGCCTGGGTGCGGTGTTGGCCTACCTGACGTTCCCGCACGCCCTGGGCTTCTTGGACCGCGTCGGCGGCCCCACGCTGAAGGAGATCTACGACCCCAACAAGTACCTGAGCCTCATCGTGGCGCTCATGACCGTGTTCGGGCTCACCTTCGAGTTCCCGGTCATCCTCGTGTCGCTCGAGCTCGTCGGGGTGGTCTCGCCGGCCAAGCTGTCGTCCTGGCGGCGCTGGGCCATCGTCCTCATCGTCGTGTTCGCCGCCGTGATCACACCCAGCGGGGACCCGTTCTCCATGCTGGCGTTGGCGGTGCCCTTGTACCTCTTCTACGAAGTGTCGATCGTCATCGGCAAGCTCCTGCGCCGTTGAGGCACCGCCCCCGGTGACGGCCGGACCCGCCGGCGACGGCGCGCTTCGTGCCGGGGTGCTGGCGCGGTTGGGGTTCCCGCTCGACCCGTTCCAGGAAGCGGCCTTCGACGCCCTCGACGACGAATGCTCGGTGCTGGTGTCGGCCCCGACGGGCTCGGGCAAGACCGTCGTCGCCGACTACGCGGTGGCCCGGGCGCGTGGTCGCGGTCTGCGCGCTTTCTACACCACGCCGCTCAAGGCGCTGTCGAACCAGAAGTTTGCGGAGCTCACCGAGGTGTACGGCGCCGACGGGGTGGGTCTGCTCACCGGCGACGTGTCGCACCAGCCCGACGCGGCGGTGGTCGTCATGACCACAGAGGTCCTGCGCAACATGCTCTTCGCCCGCTCCCCGCAGCTGGCCGGACTCGGCCTGGTCGTACTGGACGAGGTGCACTACCTCCAGGACCCCTACCGCGGGTCGGTGTGGGAGGAGGTCCTCATCCTGGCCCCTCCGGAGGTCGTGTTCGTGTGCCTGTCGGCGACGGTGTCCAATGCCGGGGAATTCGGCGCCTGGGTCACCAGCGTGCGCGGTCGCACCGAGGTCATCGTGGAGCAGCACCGTCCCGTGGCGTTGCGCCATCACGTGGCCATCGCCGAAAAGGGGAGCCGGCGCGTCGACCTGGTGCCGCTGCTGCACGACGGCCGCCTCCACCCCCGGGCACTCGCCTTGGACCAACGCGTGGCGCGCCAGGCCCGGCGCCCCGGTGGCCTGCGTCACTCGCGCCTGGCGAGCCCGCGTCGCAGCGAGCTCGTCGAGGCCCTCGACGACCTGTCGATGCTGCCGGCGATCGTCTTCATCTTCTCGAGAGCGGCGTGCGACGCCGCCGTGGCCCAGTGCCTGTCCGACGGGATGCGCCTCACCGGTTCGGAGGAGCGGGCCGAGATCCGGAGGCGTTGCGAGGAGCACACCGAGGGCCTCCCCGACGAGGAGTTGCGCGTCCTCGGCTACGGCCCGTGGGCCGCGGGGCTCGAGGCGGGACTCGGATCGCACCACGCCGGGCTCATCCCCGCCTTCCGGGAAGCGGTCGAGGATTGCTTCGCTTCCAACCTGTTGCGCGTGGTGTTCGCCACCGAGACGCTGTCGCTCGGCATCAACATGCCCGCCCGCACGGTGGTGATCGAGAGGCTCACCAAGATCCGCGAGCACGGGCGCAGCGGGCTGTCGTCGGGGGAGTACGCCCAGATGACCGGCCGGGCCGGCCGGCGGGGGCTCGACTCGGTCGGGCACGCCGTGGTGGTGTGGTCCCCGCAGGTGTCGATGGCGGGCGTTGCTGCGCTGGCCACGTCGCCACCACCGGACCTCCGGTCGTCGTTCCGCCCCACCTACAACCTCGCCGTCAACCTGGTGAGGCGATACCGGGCCGATCAGGCGCACTACATCCTCGACCGTTCCTTTGCGCAGTTCCTCGACAGTCGTCACCACCACGCGCTGTCGCGGCGCCTCGACCGGGCGCTCGCTCTGCTCGAGGACTTCGGGTACGTGGACATCGGCGCCTGGCGTCTCACGTCCCGCGGGGCGGTCCTGGCCGGCATCTACCACGAGTCGGACCTCCTCGTCGCCGAGGCGCTTGCCGAGGGGCTCTTCGACGGGCTCGACCCACCGGAGCTGGCGGCCGTCGTGTCTTCGTGCACGTTCGAGACCCGGCCCGGGCGGGCGCCGAGCCCGTCGCGCCCTCCCCGGGCGGTGCGCCCGAGGCTCGAGTCCCTGGCGCAGGTGGCGCAGAGCCTGCGGGACCACGAGCAGGCGTCGAACCTCCCGCGCACGCGCGCGCCCGACGACGGCTTCGCCGACGTGGCGTGGCGCTGGGCGCGTGGGCAACGACTCGAGCACGTCCTCGAGCGCGCCGAGCTGGCGCCCGGCGACTTCGTCCGCAACGTGAAGCAGCTGGTCGACCTGCTGCGCCAGCTGGCGGTGGTGGGCCGACCCGACACGGCGGCCGCGGCCCGCCGGGCGGCCGAGTGGCTCCAGCACGGCGTGGTGGCCGCGTCGTCGGCCCCGGCCGCGCCCGCGGAGTCGTCGGCCCCGGCCGCGCCCGCGGAGTCGTCGGCCCCGGCCGCGCCCGCCGGGCACGGGGCCGGCCCATCCCCTCCCGGGCGCGGCCACCGAGGGTCTCGGGGCAGGTAACCGGGGGTCCGCCACCCCGGCGCCAGGCCGGTCGTAGTGTTGCCGGGGCCATGTTCCCCTACGCCGAGGAGACCTTCACCGCGGACGAGGTCGAGGTCCTGCGCCGTTACGTCACCAACGTGGAGGGGCCGGTATTCGCCCTGGTGAACCTGCCCGAGGTCGTGAAGGGTGCGCTCTTCGCCCGCTACTCCCGTTCGGCCAAGAGCCTCCGGCGCCTGTTCATCGACGAGTTCGTGGGCGAGCTCGACGTGAGCGGGGACGCCGGCGTGGACGCCACCATGGGACTGCGACGCGCCGAAGAGCTCTACGACCGGGTGTTCCTCGAGTACGGCGACGACTCGGTGGCTCAGCTCGGCGGCGTGCATCTCGCGTGCGAGCAGGCATCGAACGTGCTGACCAAGGTGCTCGAGTGGGGCCGCCTCATGGCGTACCTCGAGCAGTCCACCCGCTACGTGCCCTACGACAGTCGCCTCAGCACCGGCCACTACCGTTACCACCGCGATCCCGAGGTGCTCGAGTCCTCGGTCGGAGCACGCTACGTCGGGGACATGGACCGCATGTTCGACACCTACGCGACGTCGCTGCCGGAGCTCCAGGCGTGGCTCACCCGACGCTTCCCCCAACGTGCCGGTGACTCGGACTTCGTGTACCGCCAGTCGATCCGGGCCAAGGCACTCGACGCGCTGAGGGGCCTGCTTCCCGCCGCGTCGCTGTCGAACGTCGGCATCTACGGGACCGGCCAGTCGTACGAGATGTTGCTGCTGCGTATGCGCGCCCATCCGCTCCCCGAGGCGCGGCGCTACGCGCAGCTCATGCTCGAGGAACTGCGCAAGGTCATCCCCTCGTTCCTCCAGCGCGTCGATATCCCCGAGCGCGGAGGCGTGTGGACCGAGTACCTGGGCGACACCGCCGCCGGCACCGAGGAGGTCGTGGCGCGTCTGTGGCCCGACGCGCGAGGCGCGCCTTCGGAGCAGGCGTCGAGCGTGCGCCTGGTGGACTGGGACCCCGAAGGGGAGGACAAGGTCATCGCGGCCATCTGCTACCCCCGCACCTCCTGGTCGGACCAGGAGGTCCTACGCCGGGTGCGGGCCCTAGGCGCCGAGGACCGCCGCTCGGTCCTGGCCGCCTATGTGGGCGATCGCGTCAACCGGCGTCACCGCCCGGGCCGGGCCTTCGAGCGCACCGAGTACCGGTTCGACGTGGTCTCGGACTACGGGGCCTTCCGGGACCTGCAGCGTCACCGCATGCTCACCATCGAATGGCAGGAGCTCGGCCCCGGGTTGGGATACGAGATGCCCGACACCGTTGCCGAGGCGGGGCTCGCCGAGCGCTACGAGAGGACGATGGCCCGGTCGGCCGACCTGTACCAGGTCATGGCGCGCATCTGTCCCGCGCAGGCGTCGTATGCCGTGGCGCTCGCGTTCCGCATTCGCTATGCGATGCAGATGAACGCCCGCGAGGCCATGCACGTATTGGAGCTGCGGTCCGGGGAACAGGGCCACCCCGCGTACCGCGTCGTCGCGCAGGACATGCACCGACTCATCGCCGAGCACGCCGGGCACCGGCTCATCGCCGAGGCCATGGGATTTGTGGACCATGCAGCATACGACCTCGAGCGCCTCGGCTCCGAGAAACGTGCCGAGGCCCGTCGTTCCGCAGTCGGGCCGAGCTGAGCCCGCCGGTTCCGGGCCTGCCGGGACGGGGCCCGGGCAGAAAAGCGTCGCCGTCGTGACCAGGGGAGATGGGCGAAGTTCCTGGTCGGTGCGGACAACGCTCGCTTGAGTCGTCGAGAGCGTCGCGCGTATTGTGCGGCCAGTCCCAGACGCCCCTACTACTGCTCCGCTGGTGCACCGGCTGAGCGGGTGGCGAGGGGGGGATTGCTGTGAGAGGCGGAGGGTGGCCCGAGGGACCGAGTAGAGAACGTCCCCATCATGACCCCCGGCGGTGGCGCCGGTCTGGTGGGAGATGGCACCAAAGGTCCCCGGGCCCTGCCGCCCGCCGCACACCTGAGGGCGGGATCCCGGCACGGCGCGTCGCGATGGTCTGATCGACGGATTGGAGCCGATATGCTCCGCGCCGTCAGACGACCTAAAAGGGCAGAAGTGGCCGACGACCTGGATGACGTGGCAGAACCCGAAGAGCTCGACACCGAGGAGCTCGCGGACCTAGCCGACGACGAGATGCTCGAGGAGGTGCTCGACGAGGAGGACCTCGACGAGGCCCTTGCCGACGACGATGACGATGTCGTCGCCGAAATCGACGTCGTCGAGGAGGAGGACGCCGATGTGGTCGTCGTCCCCGTCGCGACGGTCACCACGGCGGAGGAGGGGGAGGAAGAAGAGGAGGAGGTCGACGACGAGGACGTCGAGGCCAGCCTGGACGAGATCCTGAAAGAGCGCCTCGTCGTCGAGGAGGAGGAAGCCGAGGACGAGGAGGTCGTCGAGCCCGACGACCGCACCGAGGGAACAGAGCGGGTCCTCCCCAAACAACCCGACGAGTTCGTGTGCAGCTCGTGCTTCCTCGTCAAGCACTCCAGTCAGCTGGCCGATCCCGAAAAGGGGCTGTGCCGGGACTGCGTGTGAGAGACGCCGTCGTGCCACACCGGGAAGAGGAAGGCGCAAGGTGACCGAAGACAAGTCCCCGGGAGACCGGTTGCTCGAGCTCATGGTGTTCGGGCCGACGGGTCTGGCGGTGACCATCGTCGAGGAATTCCCCAAGCTCGTCGAAAAGGGCCGGCATCGCGTCGAGGGTCAGGTCCACACGGCGCGCCTCGTCGGGCAGTTCGCGGTCCAGATGGGTCGTCGGCAACTCGAGCAGTCGCTCGGGCATCTCGCCTCTCGTCGTGATGACCACGAAACGCAGCACGAATCCGACCGTGCCGACGACAGCGGTGTGCCGGGACCGGGTCCGGGCCCCGAGGTGCGCGCCGCGAGCGCCGGGCCTTCCGCCGGCGCGGAAGCCGAGCCGGTCGCGGAGCCCCGCCCGCCGTCGGTGTGGCTCGGCGTCGGAGCCGGCAACGGCAGTGTCTCGCCCTCTTCCCTGGCCATCCCCGGCTACGACAGCCTCTCCGCGTCGCAGGTGGTGCAGCGTCTGGAGGGGCTGTCTCTGCCCGAGCTCGAAGAGGTCCGCGCCCATGAGGCGGCGCATCGGCAACGACGCACGATCCTCCACCGAGTCGAGCAGCTGCTCGCCGGCGGGGGCGACGCGTAGCGCCGACGGGCCACGGAACGGGATTCGGGGCGTAGCCCGTGGAGGGCACCCGTCCCGCCCATCGCGAGGACGCCGAGCGGTGTGGCCAACTGTGTCGTGAGGCGCTCGACCAGCTGCAGCGGGCCCGGGGCGGGCCGCTGTTCGCCCGGCGCGAGACGGGGCTGATCGCCAAGGCGCTGTTGCGGCCCGGCGGCCTCGACAGGCTCCTGGCCGACCACCGGCGCCGGGTGATCGTCGGCACCGTTGACGACGCGGTGGTGGGCATGGGCATGGGGCGGATCGACGAAGTGGGGGAGACCCGTCTCGGGATCGTCGACGTGTGGTACGTCGAGCCCGGCGCCCGTTGCGTGGGCGTCGGGGGAGCGCTGCTCGAGGACCTCGTGTCGTGGTTCGAGACTTCGGGATGCCGCGGCGTCGACGTCAGCGCGCTGCCCGGCGACCGCGAGACGAAGAACCTCCTCGAGGCGTCGGGCTTCAAGGCGCGTCTCATCACCATGCACCGCACCTTGGGGTGACCGGGGTGCCGCCCGACGGTCCCGGCGCGCCGGTGGTGGCCGTGGGAGGCGTGGCGGTGCGCGACGGTGCGCTGCTTCTGGTGCGACGGGGGACCGAGCCCCAGGCGGGGCGGTGGACGGTCCCGGGGGGACACGTCGAGCCGGGCGAGACCCTGGCGTCGGCCGTCGAGCGCGAGCTGGGTGAGGAGACCGGCCTACGCGTGCGCTGCGGCCCGTTCCTGGGCTGGGCCGAGCGCCTCGGGCCGGGATATCACTTCGTCATCCTCGACTTCACCGTGTGGCTGCCCGACGACCCCGGTGTCACGGTGGCGGGAGGAGACGCCGCTGCCGTGGCCTGGGTCCCGCTGTCCCAGGTGCCCTCGGTTCCCCTCGTCGAAGGGTTGGAGGAATTCCTCCGGTCCCACGGCGTGATCGACTGACCCTCGGGGCCGTCGCACCCCCGAGCGTCACGCCCCCCGGGCACCCGTTGGAGTCGGCCGGCGCGGGCCGGGCGGCGGTGGGATGGGCAGCCCGAGGAGCCGGGCGAGCTCGGGGACGAGGCCCGCGGCGCGACGCGCCGAAGATCGCAGCTCCTCCCCGGCCGACTCGGGGAGGCCGGCGGGCTTGACCGTGCGCCGCACGGGGGAGTCCACCACCGCGTCGAGCAACGTCTTCCACTCCGCCTCGGCGACGTCGGGCGCCATGGCGGCGCCGGCGGCCTCGGCCAGTCGGACGGCCAATTCGGCGGGGACGCGCGCGGCGGGCTCGGGCGGCCGGGAAGAGACCCGGAGCGCGTCGGCGACCCTGCCGCCGTCGAGCGCGGCGACGATTCGGGCCAACCACGACTCGCGCAGCGCGGTCACCCGCGTCTGCAGCGCGTCGCGCAACGCGGTCACCATCTCGCGGCCCTCGTCGTCGAGGTTGACCGTGGACGCCGACGCCACCACGGACCGCACCTCGCGCAGTGGGGCGTCCTTGCCCGCGTTGCGCGCCGCCACGGCACGGTCCTTCCACGCCGCCAGGTTCATGCGGGGCAGCAGCTCTTCGGCCAAGGTGAGCAGCGGCTCGGGCGACACCTCGGCGCGTCCTTCGGCCCGGGCGCGTGCGTTTTGCTCTTCGATGGCGTTGCGCACGGCGGGGATGCCGCCCCGCAACAGCTGCTCGGCCACGGGGAGCTGTTCGGGGCGCAGTTCGGCGAGGGCTGCGTTGCGATGGGTGGACACCGTCTGGAGCCGGCGGGGGCGTTCGGTGCGCTCGGGACGGGCGGGCCGTGCGCCCGCGGCCGCACGTGCGGTGGGTTCGGCGCGTTCCCCGGGCGCGGCGCGCTCGGGTCGGGGGGAGCGTTGCTCGCGACCCGGCCGGGCCTCGCGCCCGTGTCCGGCGCGCGGTGCGCCGCGCTCGTCACGCTGGGGCGTGCCGGGGGCGCCGTCGCGTCGCGGCGCGGGGCTGCGCCCGGAAGGGCTGCGCCGAGGACGCGCGCCTTCCGAGTCGAAGTCACGTCGCCGTCCACCGGGGGCGAGGACCACCGACACCCCGCCGGGGGCACTGTCGCGGCCGGACCCGATGATCTCGATGCGCGCCGCCTTGTCGACACGAGAGGCGTCTTTGGGCGCCTGGACCGACGTCACCACGATGCCGTCGATCTCGAATTCGGCCTCGGCGCGCAGGATGTCCCCGACCTTCACGCCCTCGGGGAGCAGAGAGGCCTCGAGCGAGCCGCGCGGCTGGCGGGCCCCGGGGGCGCGCCAAGTCCAGGTGCCGTCGTCACGGCTGCTGGTCAGCTCGATGTCGATCCTTCGCGTCATGGGGTCGGACCACGCTACCGTCGGCACCGACAGGGCGAGAACACGTCGTGCAGCTCGTGGTGGCGCCCGTGCGCGGTGTGTCTGTGGAGGTCCTGAGAATACGGCCTAAACGCGCCCGGGGCCCGTGTCCGGTCTCTAGTCTGACAGGGTCCGGGTTTCACCCGACCGGCATCTCGGTCCCGACGGAACAGGAGCGAACCGGTGGACGAGACGCGTCAGAGCCCTGCGGCCGACGAGGCCGGGTCGACGCCGGTGCCGCCCACGCCGATCGGAGCCCCCCAGCCGTGGCGCGACGCACCGGGGCCTCCGCCTGCCCCGGTGGGGGAGGGGGACCTGCCTACGGGGGAAGGGGCAGCTCCGCCGGCATCCGCGCCTCCTCCCGCCTCGCCGCCTCCGCCTCCGTCTTCGCCCCCTTCGAGTACCGCACCATGGGAGACGCGGGCTCCGCAGGCGCCCACGGCCCCGGTGTGGCGAGGCGCCGAGGCGCCCCTCGTGCCCGGATGGTCCCCGACCGGCGCACCCCCGGCGGCACCGGGTCCCGGGCCGGCACCCCGGTCATCGTCGCCGGCCAATCCCAGGGGCTGGCGTGGCTGGGTGGTCGTCGCCGCGGTGGCCGCCCTCGTCGGCGGTGCCGCCGGCGCCGGGATCGCCGAGGCCGTCGGCACCGGGAACGGCGCCAGCTCGGCTCCGTCGGTCAAGGTGGGCCAGGAGACTCCGGGGCCGGCCCTCGCCGGTGGTGCCCAGATCCCCACCATCGTCAAGAGCGTCCTGCCCGAGGTGGTGTCGATCGACGCCAAAGGGCCGGGGACAGGCGCCAACGGTCTGTTCAGCGGGGCGGTCGAGGACCAGGGCACCGGGATGATCATCGACGACACCGGAGAGGTGATCACCAACAACCACGTCATCTCGGGCGCGACGACCATCACCGTGACCCTCTACGGGCAGACCTCGGCGTTGCCCGCCACGCTCGTGGGCGCCGACCCTTCGAGCGACATGGCACTGCTCAAGATCAATTCCCCTCCCTCCGACCTCCAGCCCGTGACCTTCGGGGACTCGACCAAGCTCCAGGTCGGTGACGCCGTCATCGCCATCGGCAACGCGCTGGGCCTGTCGGCGGGAACGCCCACGGTGACCTCGGGCATCGTCTCGGCCACGGGCCGGACCGTGCAGGCCGGCGACGCCGGCGGCGGGGCGGGCGAGACGCTCGAGAACATGATCCAGACCGACGCCGCCATCAACTCGGGGAACTCGGGCGGTCCGCTCGTGGACTCGGCCGGACAGGTCGTGGGGATGAACACGGCGGTGGCGTCGTCGAGCACGGGCAACGCCCCAGCCCAGAACATCGGATTCGCCATCCCGTCGTCGACGATCCAGGGGTTGGTGGCCACGCTGCGCGCCGGGGGCACGGCGGGCAAGGCCAAGTCCTACCTCGGCGTCGAGGTGACCGACGAGACCCCCCAGGAGCAGGCGGCCTACGGGCTTGTGCCCGCCTCGGGCGCACTGGTGGTGTCCGTGGTGAGCGGGTCACCGGCCGACACCGCCGGCATCAAGACCGGCGACGTGATCGTGGACTTCAACGGCAAGGCCGTGACCTCTGCCCAGGGCCTGACCAACGACGTCCAGGGATCGCCGTCAGGCTCGTCCGTGCAGCTCACGTTGTACCGGGGCCAGCAGAAGCTCACGATCTCCGCCACCCTGGGCCTCGCCCCGGCCAGCTGACCCCTCGGGTCTCGCCTTCCACGCGGGGGAGGGCCGCCACCCGGCCAGGGCCACGCTGCGAGGCCGGACGCGCCTCAGCGACCCGACGACCCGTCGATCAACTCGCGCAGGATGTCGGCGTGCCCGGCGTGGCGGGCCGTCTCCTCGACCAGATGGGCGAGCATCCAGCGCAGGGTGAGGCCGTGGCGGCCCCGGGCCAGGGGTTGCTCGAGGTCCGCGCAGGCGGCCACGATCTCGTCTGTCTGCCCGCCCGCGTCCACGTAGTGCCGGCGCACGGACGGCACGGTGTCGCCGGGCTCGAGGTCGAAGCCGTCGCCGCGTAGCACCACGTCCGAACCGGCGAAGCGGCGCTGGGACCAGTAGACCTCGACGAAGGCCAGGTGCTTGACGATCCCGAGGAGGGTGGTACCCGAGGCCACGAGGGGGCGACGCGCGTCGGCGTCGGAGACGCCCTCGAGCTTGCCGTCGACACTCGTGCGCAGGTAGCCGAGGAAGGCGAGGAGGGTCTCCTTCTCCCCGGACACGACGCCCGGCACGTCGTGGTCGGCCCCGGCGTCGCTCATCAGCCCGACGGGACGAGCAGCGAGTCCTCGAAGCCGGCCTCGGCCTGTGCCCCGACACGGATGTACCACTCCGTGCCCCAGACGGCGGCGAAGGCAACTGGTGGCATCATGAGGAAGAACGAAGTGTCGCTGATCTGACTGGCGTGCACCTGCATGGCGCGCCGCTTGCGGTCGAGAAAGTCGCTCACGTCCACGGCCGTGGTGATCCGTTCGGCGGGCATGCCCAGGGTGTCGAGCATGGACCGCTGTTCGTCGGGCATGGCCAGGCCGAACTCGTCGGCGCGATCGGCCAGGGACAACATGTGGTCGCGATTGATCGTGGCCATGAACACACGCTCGGTCCCGGCGCGCGCCGCGGCCCGCAGCCCTACGCGGTGCACCTGGATGTGGTCGGGATGGCCGTAGCCGCCGTTCTCGTCGTAGGTGGCGAAGACCTCCGCCTGCTCCTGGACGAGGATGTCGGCCAGTCGCGCCGCCGCCTCGTCGACGTCGGCTCGCCAGAAGCACGCCGGGTCGTCGTTGGTGGGCTCGCCGGCCATCCCCGAGTCGCGGTACCCGAGATACTCGTGGCGAGCCACGCCGAGCACCTCGCACGCGGCCGCCAGCTCGACGGCGCGTCTCGCCGCGAGGTCCTCGCCGGGGGAGAGGAGCCCCTCGGGGACCTCACCCAGCTCCCCCCGTGTGGCGGTCACGAGGACGACCCGGTGGCCGCCGGCCGCCATCCGGGCCATCGTGCCCACGGTGGAGATCGCCTCGTCGTCGGGATGCGCATGGAAGAACACCGCGGTGGCCATCGCCTGGGCAGGTTATGGCACGGGCGGCGGTGACGAGCCCCGGACACCTACCCATAGCAAAGATGGTATGAGCCCGCCTCCGCGCCGGATGGCTTCGCGGTGGCGTCCGATGGCATCGTGGACCCCGGCGGACCCAAGGTGAACGACCAGCGCCGACCATCGAGCAAGGAGGCCCGGTGCCCAAGACGGTGACACTCACGACGCCCGACGGAGACATGAGGCTGTACGACGCCGAGCCCGAGAACGAGCCCCGCGCCGCCGTCATCGTGGCGCAGGAGGCCTTCGGCGTGAACGAGCACATCGAGGACGTCACCCGCCGGCTGGCGTCGGCCGGGTACCGGGCCGTCGCCCCGCACCTCTTCCACCGGACCGGTGACCCCGTCCTCGGCTACGGCGACTACGACAAGATCATGCCGCACTTCGCCGGTCTCTCCGAGGCCGGAATCCTGAACGACATCGACGCCGCCATCGGCTATCTCGCAGAGACCGGCTTCACGCCCGCCCGTATCGGCGTGGTGGGGTTCTGCATGGGCGGGACAGTGGCCTTCCTGGCGTCGGTGCGCCGGCCCCTGGGGGCGGGTGTGACGTTTTACGGGGGGGGGATCGCCCAGGGGCGGTTCGGCATGGCGTCACAGCTCGACCTGGCCGCCGAGCTCCAGGCGCCGTGGCTCGGCCTGTACGGCGACGAGGACCAGGGGATCCCCGTCGACGAGGTCGAGGCCCTGCGGGCGGCCGCGGCCGCCGCCCAGGTGGAGACCGAGATCGTGCGTTACCCCGGCGCGGGGCACGGGTTCAACTGCGACATGCGGGACAGCTACCACGAGCCGTCGGCCAGAGACGCCTGGCGGCGCATGCTGGAGTGGTTCGAGCGGCACGTGGCCTCGGGCTGAGCCCGCCGCAGCCCTGGGGTCAGCGGGCGGCCCGACGGGGCACGACCTCGCTGTGAGAACCGATGTCCGTGCCCCGCCGAGGCCCTGCGAAAGGTCGCCAGCGAGGTCGTGGGTGGTGCCCACGGAAACCGTAGGACTCGGCGCGAACCGAGTCCATGGAATTCGCCGATTGGACGCTGGGCAGGACGTTGTCAGCTGTCCGCGTCGATCCGTGGGCGCCGATCGGCGCGGCCCGGGCTCGGCGTGTGGCCGTGGTGGCCCCGACCGGGCCGGCTGAGGGCCCGGGGGTGGCCGGACCGAGAGGGACCGGCCGCATCGTGCCTGGAGGCCAAGTCTCGGAACGGAAAAAACCGCCGATAATGTATCTTATGTAAAGTTACTGTCGAAGGGTCCGGGCGCTCCCGGGCACGCTTGCCGTGAGGCCCGGGGTTGCCGCTCCCCCCGGACGATCGTTCAGGGCCTGGGGCGGAAGCCGAGTGGCGGGCCCGGCAGGGGGTAGACGCGCGCATCGGGGCCGCCACAGATCTCGTCGATGAGCCCGTACTCGAGCGCTTGTGCGGCGTCGAGGAACCGTCCGGTCGCCAGGTCGTCCTCGAGAGCTCCGGGTGTCGTCCTGAGCGCCGTGGCCAGGCGTTCGCAGAACCGCCGGAGCCGAGCCCGATGGTCGGCCGCCCAGGCGTCGATGTCGCGGGCCGGCCCCGACATCTCGAAGACGGGCTCCGACAGCCGGAAACGGGCGTGGGGGGTGGCCCGGCGGCGCGCTGCGACCGCCAGAGGGCCAATGGAGGGCCCCACGGCCTGGCCGACGCAGGTGGCGGTCAGCTCCACCCCGAGGAGGTCGATGACGTCGACGAGGCACAGCGCGGCCTCGAGGGTGCCGCCGGGGCTGTCCACGAGGAGCTGGATGGGGTCGTCTCCCGTTGCGTCGAGGGTCATGAGCTCAGCCGCCAGCTGCCCGGCGAGGGCATCGTCGAGCCGCCCCCACAGGAAGACCACGCGTTGGTCGAACAGGCGGTCCCGTACCGATCTGTGGGCGTCGTCGGGCCCGTCCACCGGAGGACCGGCTGCGGTGCCGGGCGGGGCGCTCATCGCCCCCGCTCCCCCAGCCGCCAATCGAGTTCCATGCCCACGGCGGCCGCGTAGCGTTCGAGGGTCGACAACCGGATGTCGGCCTCCCCCGCTTCGAGGCGGGCCACCGCGGACTGCGAAGTCCCCATGCGCGCCGCCACCTCGGTCTGCGACAGGCCCAGGGACAGTCGCCGGCTGACGAGCTCGGCGCTCAGGTCCTTGCGTCGTCGGGCCATCTCCCGGAATCCGGGGAAGACCGTCTCGTGTCGGCGCGCTGTCACCGGCCTCCTCGGATCGGACCGTGTCGGCCCCGGAGCATACCTCGAATGTGATATCTCGTAACTGAGATATCATCGCCGGTGTGGACCCCGGTCCCGGCGGCAGAAGGAGGAAGTGGTCGTGGTCGTATACCAGTCGGTGATCCCCACCGTGCTCGAGCAGTCGTCGCGTGGCGAGCGCGCCTTCGACATCTACTCCATGCTCCTGCGGGAGCGCATCGTGTTCCTCGGACAGGAGGTGGACGACCAGATCGCCAATCTCATCATCGCCGAGCTGCTCTACCTCGAGGCGGAGGACCCCGAGCGCGACGTCTCGCTCTACATCAACTCCCCCGGCGGGCTCGCCTATGCCGGCATGGCCATCTACGACGTCATCCAGCACATCCGGCCTGACGTGTCCACGGTGTGCGTGGGAATGGGGATGTCGGCGGCGGCCATGGTGCTGTGCGGTGGCGCTCCGGGGAAGCGTCTCGCCCTCCCGAGCGCCAAGATCATGATCCATCAGGGATCGGCCGGGGCACGCGGCGCACCGCGCGACATGGAGATCCAACTGCGCGAGGTGCTCGCCACGACCAGGCGCATGGCCGAGGTGATCGCACACCACACGGGGCGCCCGGTGGAACAGGTCGAAAAGGATCTCGACCGCGACTACTTCATGACCGCCGAGGAAGCAATGGAGTACGGCCTCATCGACGAGATCATCGCCCCCCGACGCGGCCTCGCCTTTCCGCCTGCGGTGGCCGTGGCCGGGTAGGACACATGGCCGAGGCGGTACGAATCCCCGTTTACTTGGTCGGCAACGAGGAGTAGGCCACCGCGCCCGAAGGAGCGCTCAGGCCCAGCGCCTTGCCCCAGTTGGTGAACGTGCCCGTGTCCACCACGTGCTGGGTGCCCTCGCTGGCAGTGCCGCTGAACTTCACAGGGACGGTGGGCTTCGACGCCGACACGTAGAGCGTGGAGGTGCCGGTGACGCCCGACTGGGGGGTGCCGGGCAGCCCGCCTTTGACGCCGACGACCTGCTGGCCCCCCACGGTGGTGACACCGGTGAGCGTCAGCTTGCCCGAAGGGTCCAGCTGCTCGAGCGTGCCGGCCAGTGAGACGGCTGACACGATCGACTTGAACAGGCTGTCGGTGCTGTGCACGGCGATCCACTTGTTCGCGTAGTTCTTGGCCACCGAGGCCGTGATGCCCATCGCCGAGGTGAGGCCGCCGGAGTCGCCCTGCACGTAGGCGACGCCGCCGACGTAGACGACCTGGATGTGCTGGGTCCCTTGCATCACGGACTGGCGGCCCTCGGTCTGAGAGGCGTCTCCGGTGATGGTCTGGGACTCCTTGCCCTGGACGGCGGTGAGCACGTAGTGGGCCGAGCCTGCCTTTTTGGCCGCCGCGGTCGCCGCACTCAGGATCTGTGCCGGCGTCTTGCCGGCGAGGTCGCCGACAGTGGCGGTGGAGGCCGGCGTGCTCGGCGAGGAGCTGCACGCCGACGCCGCCACGGCGAAGAGCGTGCCCAGCACGACGGCCACGAGTTTGCGCATCCGATCAACGGTAGTGCATGCCTCACTCCCCTCCTCCCTGACGCGCACTTCCGGCTGAGAAGGAGCTGAGGGCCGCGCGTGGGGCCGGAATCGGCTCAGTGACGCGAGCCGCTCCCCCGGCGCCTAGCGGCCCGCCGAGACCGTGCTGTGGCGCTGCCCGGGTTGGGGCTCGAAGTCGATGACGAGGTCCGTGCCCAGCGCCCGGGCGATGCGGTCGAGGGTGATCACCGTGGGCGAGACCTGCCCCTTCTCGAGGCGGGCGATCGACGGCTGGCTCGTCCCGGCCCGCTCGGCCAGCTCGGACTGGCTGACCCCGGCGCGTCGGCGGGCGGCTCGCACGGCGCTGCCCACCATGATCGACGTGCGGGTGCGCTCGTAACGGGCCAGGGCACCGGGGCCCCGACCAGCAGCGGGCCGGCGGGGCGCGAGCGCGGTTCGGGCCTTGGTGGCTCGGGCCGCAGGTGGCGGCGTCCTGGCCATATCAGAGATGAACTATACCACAGATGGGATATGTGTCGGCGCAACCGGCGTCCAAGGACGCTGCGCCCGACAGTGCAACACCTAGGGAACCTGAATCGTGAGACTGACGGTCCGATGGTGTGAAGCGGTCCCGCTACTGAGCTCGACGGTCGCGTCAGCGCTCGTGCACAACCCCCTGGTGGTTGCCCCGCTCAGGGTCGCATGCAGATGACGCGAGACACACGAAGCGGCAGAAGGAGCGAACCGCCTCACGCTGGCGGAGAGAAGTGACGATGCGGCCCGGTCGGTCAGAGGGGTCGCATCGGTAGTGCTGAGAGGCAACCCGGGAGTGCATGTCATCCCGATCGAGCCGACGTTGTCGACGGGGCCGAGAATTCCGATGACGCATCCCGTTCCCGCACCGCCGCTTTCGTTGTTCTGCCCACAGAACTCGGTACACCCCTGGGCCGCGGACAGGCTTTGTCCGGCTCTCCAATACTGAGGTCCGGCGCCATGGGCGTCGAAGAACGCCTCCACTTCGGTGAGGGACACACCCAGCCCGCTTCGAGAGGCCGGCGCCGTCGTCGTTGCGGCGGTGGGTGCGGTCCCGCCACAGGCTGCCAGCAGGGCTGCCAGAACCCCGAGAATTCCCAACGGCCGCCGCATGGGCGCCATCTTGGCGCATGGTCTGATCGCTCGCCCCGAATGATCCTCTCGCTGACGGTGTGCCCGGCCGTCCGAGTCGAGGTCCCGCGGCGCTGCGAACCGCCTCCTCGTAGAATGCGGCCCCATGGACTGGCCCCTGCAATTCGGCATCTTCCTCGCCCCCTTCCACCCCGTGGGCCAGAACCCCACCCTTGCGCTCGAGCGCGACCTCGAGCTCGTGGTACGGCTCGACCAGCTCGGCTTCGACGAGGCGTGGTTCGGCGAGCACCACTCCGCCGGCTACGAGATCATCGCCTCGCCCGAGGTGTTCATCGGCGTGGCGTCGCAGCGGACACGGAACATCCGCCTGGGGACGGGCGTGAGCTCACTCCCCTACCACCACCCGTTCATCCTGGCCGACCGCATGGTCCTGCTCGACCACCTCACCCGGGGCAGGGTGATGTTCGGCGTCGGGCCCGGCGCACTGCCGTCGGACGCGTTCATGATGGGCATCGACCCCATGAACCAGCGCGACATGATGGAGGAGTCGCTCGAGGCCATCCTCGCCCTTCTCGACGGCGGCGAGCCCGTGACGCGTGAAGCGTCGTGGTTCACCCTTCGCGACGCGCGCCTGCAGTTGCGGCCATTCACTCACCCCCGCTTCGAGGTGGCCGTGGCTGCACAGATCTCCCCCGCCGGCCCTCGCGCCGCGGGCCGGTTCGGGCTGTCGCTGCTGTCGATCGGTGCCACCTCGGCCGGCGGTTTCGACGTCCTCGGGTCGCACTGGCAGGTCATGGAGGAGCGTGCCGCCGAATTCGCCAGCGTGGTCGACCGCCGCAAGTGGCGGTTGGTCGGTCCCATGCACATCGCCGAGACCGAGGCCCAGGCCCGGTCCGAGGTGAAATACGGGCTGGCGCAGTGGGTGGACTACTTCGAGCGTGTGGCGGCGCTGCCGCTCGCGCCCGGCACGCTCGACCCCGACAAGATGGTGGACGCGCTCATGGAGACGGGGTTCGCCGTGGTGGGGACCCCCGCCATGGCCATCGCCCAGATCGAGCGGCTCGCCGAGCAGTCCGGGGGATTCGGCACGTACCTGCTCATGGCGCACGAGTGGGCGGACCGCGAGGCGACGCTGCGTTCCTATGAGTTGTTCTCCCGCGAGGTGGTGCCGCACTTCAAGGGGACCCTCGGCTCGCTCGAGCACTCGCGGGACTGGGCCGCCCAGAACCGCCCCGAGTTCATCGGCGCGGTGGGCGGCGCCATCATGCAGGCCATCTCGGACCATCACGCCGAGCGTGAGGCCAAGCAGGGGCAGGTGCGGGCGACCGAGTCCTGACACCTCGCCCCGAGCCCGAGGCCGTCCCGGGCTGCGGGTTCCGGGCTACGACCTACGACGACCGCGCGTCGTAGGTCGGGACCAGGTGTCGTGCGGCTCGCGCCTCGTCGACCCGCCGCACCGGTGTCCGGTGCGGAGCCTCGGTGGCTTCTTCGGCCCCCTCGGGCGTGGCGGCTCCGGCCACGATGCGCTCGAGCGCGTCGGCCAGTGCCTCCAGGGTCTGGAGGCTCTCGGTCTCGGTGGGCTCGATCATGAGGGCCTCGTCCACGATGAGCGGGAAGTACACGGTCGGGGCGTGGAACCCCTCCTCGAGGAGGCGCTTGGCGACGTCGAGGGCCTTCACGCCCGTGGCCCGCTTCAGTGACGAGGCCGACAGCACACACTCGTGCATGCACGGGCGGTCGTAGGGGGCGTCGAAGGTGGCCGACAGGCGCTTGCGCAGCCAGTTGGCGTTGAGCACGGCGAGGCGCGCCACGTCGCGCAGGCCGTCGCTGCCGTGGACCAGGACGTAGGTGAGGGCGCGGGCGAGCACCAGTGCGTTGCCGTGCCACGAGTGCACGCGGCCGATCGAGCGTTGGGGCGTGCTCCATCCGTACCGGGGAGTGGACGCGTCACCGAGGCGGACCGGCCGGGGGCCGGGGAGGAACGGCGCCAGGCGCTCTGACACCGCCACCGGGCCCGCACCGGGGCCCCCGCCTCCGTGGGGGGTGGCGAAGGTCTTGTGCAGGTTCAGGTGCACGATGTCGAAGCCCATGTCGCCGGGGCGCACGACCCCCAGGATGGCGTTGAGGTTGGCGCCGTCGTAGTAGAGGAGCCCGCCCACGCCGTGCACGGCGTCGGCGATGGCCCGGATGTCCTCTTCGAACAGTCCGAGGGTGTTCGGGTTGGTCAGCATGATCCCCGCCACGTCCTCGTCGAGCACGGCGTGCAGCGCCTCGACGTCCACACAGCCGCGCCTGTCGCTCGGCACCGTCACCACGTCGAAGCCCCCGAGGGTCACCGACGCGGGGTTCGTGCCGTGCGCCGAGTCGGGGATGACCACTTTGTGGCGCGTGGCGCCCCTGGCACCGTGCCAGGCCCGCATGAGCAGGAGGCCGGTCAGCTCGCCGGCCGCACCGGCCGCCGGCTGCAAGGTGGCGGCGGCCATGCCGGTGATCTCGCACAGCACGTCCTCGAGCTCGACGAGGAGCTCGAGCCAGCCCTGGATGCAATTGGCGGGCGCGGCGGGGTGGACGTCGGCCAGGCCGGGGAGCACGGCCACGGCGTCGCAGATCTTGGGGTTGTACTTCATGGTGCACGAGCCCAGCGGGTAGGCGCCCAGGTCCACCGAGAACTGGCGATGGCTCAGGCGGGTGAAGTGCCCCACCAGGTCGCGTTCGGACACTTCGGCCAGCTGCACCGGGAGGCTGCGGCGATGGGCATCGGGGACGAGCTCGTCGAGGGGGAGCTCGGGGACACCGGTGGTCCGCAGCTGCCACGAGGACCGCCCCGGCTCCGACAGCTCGAAGAGGGTGGGCTCGGTGTCGCGTCCGAGGAGGGGCGCGCTGGCGGCGCGGCCACCGGCGGCAGGCGCCGGGATGAGGTCGTCGACCATCACCGCACCGCCTTTTCGAAGGTCGAGGTGAACGCGTCGATCTCGGCCCGGGTGCGGCGCTCGGTCACCGCCACGAGAAGCCCGTCGGTGCGGCCCTGGGTGTAGCTCGGATCGAGCGCCACACCGGCCAGGAAGCCCTCGTCGGCCAGGCGTTCCACCACCATCTCGGCGTCGACGGGGAGACGGAGGGCGAATTCGCGCAGCACGGGGGCGGTCGTGAGAGGCTCGACCCCCGGCACCTTCACCAGCGCGTCGAGGCAATAGCGCGCCCCTCGCGCCGAGCGCAGCGCCACTTCGGCGATTCCCGTGGTCCCCAGCCAACCCAGCTGGATCGCGGCGGTCACGGCCATGAGGGTCTGGTTGGTGCAGACGTTGGAGGTCGCCTTCTCCCGCCGGATGTCCTGCTCGCGGGCGCGCAGGGTCGTGACGTAGGCGCGGCGCCCCTCGGCATCGACTGTCTCGCCCACCAGCCGTCCCGGCAGACGCCGCACGTGGTCCTTCGTGCAGGCGAACAACCCCAGGTACGGGCCGCCGAAGCTCAACGGCATGCCCAGCGCCTGGCCCTCCCCCACCACCACGTCGGCCCCCCAGTCGCCCGGCGCACGCAGGATGCCGGCGCAGATGGGGTCGAACGCCACCACGAGCAGGGCGCCCGTACGGTCACAGACGGCGCGGGCCGCGGCGATGTCTTCGAGGCACCCCAGGTAATTGGGGTAGGACACCACGACCGCCCCGGGTTCGTCGCCGCCTTCGAACGCGGTCGCGGCCCAGTCCGTCGCACCCGCGGCGAGCGGCACGTCGTGGACCCGGTGCCCCGTGCCCGCCGCGAACGTCATGAGGACGTCGCGCCAGGTCGGATTGACCCCGTGCGACACCCACACGTCCTGGCGGCCCGTGGCCCCGTAGGCGAGGTTGACCGCCTCCACCAGGGACGCCGCTCCGTCGTAGAGCGAGGCGTTGGAGACCGCCAGGCCCGACAGCCGGGCCACGAGGGTCTGGAACTCGAACACGGCCTGCAGCACCCCCTGGGCGACCTCGGGTTGGTACGGGGTATAGGAGGTCACGAACTCCGAACGCGACGCCAGGGCGCGGGTGACAGGGGGCACCTCGTGGTCATAGGCGCCGCCTCCCGCGAAGCACACCAGGTCACGCCCGCAGGGCCGGTTGGCCGCGGCGAGGTCCTGCATGCGGGAGAAGACGTCGGGCTCGGGCATGCCCGCCGGCAGGTCCAGGCCGCCGGCGAGTCGCAGGGCGGCGGGTACCACGTCGAACAGCTCGTCGAGCGACGAGAGCCCGAGGAAGCCCAGCATCGAGGCGATGTCCGCGTCGGTATGGGGCGTGTACCCGCTCACGGCGTCCCCCCGGTTCCTACGCGGGTCGTGCCGGCGCCGACGAACGGGAGCTCGACGACGTGGGCCCCGATGTGCCGGCCTCGTACGTCGACGGCGAGCTCCGTGCCGACGGCGACGGCGACACCGCGGTCGGTGTCGAGCAGCGCCATGGCGATCCCCCGGCCCAGCACGGGAGAGAAGTTGCCACTCGTCACGGTGCCGACGGCGGTTTCGAGGGCCAGGACGGTGGCGCCGTCGCGCGGCGGCTGCCGGCCCTCGGCCACGAGGCCGCGCAGCATGCGGCGCGGGCCACCGGCACGCTCGTGCTCGAGGGGGCGCCGGCCCCGGAAATCGCCCTTGTCCCAACCCACCACCCAGCCGAGGCCGGCCTGCAGCGGTGTGATCCCGGGGCCGAGCTCATGTCCGTGCAGGGGCAGCCCTGCCTCGAGGCGGAGCGTGTCGCGTGCCCCGAGGCCCGCGGGTGAGACGCCGGCGTCGAGAAGCGCCCGCCAGAACTCGGTGGCGGCCTCCACCGGCACGGCGCATTCGACCCCGTCCTCCCCCGTGTACCCCGTCCCTGCGGCGACGCATTCGGCGCCTGCAAAGGAAAAGCGCGTGACGCGGAAACGGGGGACGGCCGCGGCCTCGCCGGAGACCGTGGCGAGCCGGTGCCGCGCCAGGGGGCCCTGCACGGCCACAACGGCCCGGGTGGCGGTGGTGTCCTCGCCGCCGATGGCGTCGCGCACCCGCACCGTGTTCGACGCGTTGGGCATGACGTCGAAGACGTCTTCGGCCAGCCACCAGACGATGATGTCGTCGAGGACCGATCCGTCGGTCGGGTCGAGGAGGTGCGTGTACTGGGCACGACCGGGAGCGACCTTGCGCAGGTCGTTGCTGAGCTCGTGCTGCAAGAGCTCCAGCGCGCCAACTCCCTCGACGCGAACCGTGCCGAGATGGCTCACGTCGAAGGCGGCCGCTCCGGTGCGGCACGCCATGTGTTCGGCGAGCGTGCCGGTCCCGTAGGCGAGGGGCATGAGCCAACCCCCGAAGGTCACGAGTTTGGCCCCGAGGGCGCGGTGCTCGTCTTCGAGGGGTGAGTGGTTGACGCCCTGTTCCGTGGTCGTCACGACGCCGCCGGGCGCGTCGGCCGAGGTCGATGCCGATTCGGAGGGCGCCACGCCCGCCAGACTAGGCGGCAGGCGAGGAGGGCCGGGTAAAGCGGTACTTGGCCAGCAGGGCCTGATAGTCACGCTGGTAGAGGAGTTTGACCTCCACCTCGGGGTGCAATTCGCGCAACCGGCGCACCTTGGCGTTCTTGCGGGTCACCAGCTTCTGGCTGAGCGTCGTGAGCTCGATGAAGCAGGCGTGGTCGGGAAGATAGAAATCGGGACGGAACGCGACGCGCGAGGAGCCGTCTCCATGCCATTCGAGTACGAACTCGACGGGCTCGTACTCCCAGCGCACCCCGTAGAAGTCGAGGAGCTCCGCGAAGTGCCTCTCCGAGTCGTGGGCGAAGACAACCTTCGTCGACTCTCGGGACACCTCGGGCGCCGCCACGGTCAGCCCCGAGCCTCCCGGACGGCCGTGCCGAGACGCGCCGGCGGGGGCGCAGCGGCACGTTTCCTGTGGCGTTCGATCTTCAGGATCGCCGCGTCGAGCTCTTCGAGCACCCCCGAGAGCGGCACGATGTTCAGCACTCCCTGGCCACCCTTGAGAAGGTCCACGACCTCTCCGTCGCTGTGGGCGAGGACGGAGTCGCTACCGACGAGGACGAGGTTCGAAGAAGCCAGGTCCACGCCGAGCCCGTCGCGCAGGCACTCGACGGCGCGTCGCGCCCGCTGCAGCGAGATGCCGGCGTCGAGGAGCTGCTTGATGACCTTGAGCTCGACGACGTCCGTGTAGGAGTACACGCGCTGGGAGCCGCTCCCGCGTGCGTCGGCGATCGAAGGCCGCAACAGCCCGGTCCGAGCCCAGTAGTCGAGCTGCCGGTACGTGATGCCGATGAGCCCGCAGACCTGTGGCCCACGGAAACCGTCCACGTCCGGTACCGGGTCCGACATGCCCGGAAGCTGCACGGCATTCGACACTCTGTCGACCATCGGGGTCCCTCCTCCACCTCAGGTGCAGGTTCATCCTACCCCGTCGTGTCACAACAGGGTAGTTACGGATCTGTCACTGATGGTGGACCGGGTCGGGTGGTCGATGGCCGAAGGGCGTCACCGACCCGGTGGCGCCCGGCCCCAGAAGTCACTTGTGCCACAAGGAAAAACGCGTCCTCACCGGAGACGGCCGGCCCCCCGGACGCCCGTCCCCGGGTACGCACGTCGACGGGTCCCGCCGTCGTGGCTCCCCACCTGGACCTTCCACCGACCCTCGACCTCAACTCGAGGGTGAGGTCGAGGGTCGTTGCCCGGGGATTGAGGGCAGGCGTCGGAGCTCGTCCCGGTACCGGTGGCCGTTGTCGACGTACTCGGCGGCGGCGGCCCTGATGCCGTGCAGCCGCGACGCCCCGGGCTTCACCGTGGCGGGCACGCCGAGGGCGAGGGCCCCGGGAGGGACCTGCATGAGCCTGGGGACGACGGCGCCGGCACCGACCGTGGCCCCCCGGCCGACCAGGGCGTGGTGGAGCACGACGGCGCCCGAGCCGACGAGGCACTCGTCCTCGAGTGTGCATCCCTCCAGATGGACCAGGTGGCCCACCACACAGCCGTCCCCCACCGTGGTGGGGAACCCCGGCCCGGCGTGGATGACGGTGCCGTCCTGGATCGAGGTACGCGCCCCGACCACGATGGAGCCGTAGTCGCCGCGCAGCACCGCGTGGGGCCAGACCGTCGCATCGGCCCCGAGCGAGACGTCGCCGATCACGGTGGCGTCGGGATGGACGTAGGCGTCCGGGTGGATCTTCGGCGTCACGTCGCCCAATGCGTACACGGCCACGGGCGGCGACCCTACAGGCCCCGCGCAAAGGCGGGGATTTCGGGACCAAAGTCCCTGCCGACAACGGCGCCGCCCGTCGATACGCGTAGGGAGGGTCGCAACGTGACCCAGAGACGGGTCGCCCCATGCGACCGGACTCGGACGACAGCGGGGTCAGCCAGGCACGGTGAAGGCGAAGGCCATGGTGAAGATGCGTGAGCGCAGGCCGGTGCGGTTGTGGCAGGTGGCCGCCATCGCCATCCTCATCGTGGGGACGACCGGGGTCACGCTCGGCACGTGGGCGTGGTACACCAGGGACAAAGACGAGAACCGCGCCCAATTCCAGACCACCGCCGCACAGGTCGCGGCGACGACGAAGAAGACGCTCGACGGGTACGCGGACCAGGTCGCCAGCGCCGTGGCGCTGTTCACGCAGCCCGGTCTCATCGATCGGGCCGAGTTCCACGACTACGTGAAGTACCTGAACCTGTACATGCGGTACAAGGGGATCTACGGACTCGGTTTCATCTCCTGGGTGCCTGCGGCCGACCTGCCCGGCTTCGTGGCCGGGTGGCGCGACAACGGCGAGCCGGACTTCACCGTGGTGCCCGCCGGCACACGCGCCGCGTATTGCCTGGCGAGTCAGTTCGACGAGCAGAACCTCAAGACGACGATCGACATCGTGGGGTACGACCTCTGCACCGTCCCGCAACTCGCTTCTGTGCTCGATCTGGCCGCCACCAGCGGAGAGGACCAGGCCATGTTGGAGTCTGCATTCGGACCCTCGGCCGTCTTCCGGGGGAATTTCGTCCTGGTGGCCCCCGTCTACAGCGGATCCCCGACCACCGTGGCCCAGCGACAGGCGCAGCGTACGGGGTGGGCGTCCGCCCTGGTGAACGGCAAGCAGCTGTTGTCGGCGGCCCTGGGGCCCGGCGGGCAACGTCTGGGTGCCGAGCTCTTCATCGGGTCAGGGGTGTCGTCGAAGGACCTGGTGGTCTCCTCTCCGAGCGGTCTCATGCCAGGTGCCACGCCGTCGGTGACCGAGCACTTCACCGCCGGGGCGAAGTGGACACTGCGTCTGCGCGCCCTGCCGGGTGCCCCGGGACCGGCCAGCCCCTTGGAAGTGCCCGGATTGGTGTTCGTGATGGCCCTGCTGCTCAACTTCGCCCTCGCCGGCTTCGTCTGGGACCTGGGACGGGGCCGATTGCGCGCCACGCGGTCGTACATGGCCAGCGAGCGTCGATTCCAGTCGATCGCCTCCTCCACGCCGGTGGGGATCCTGGAGATGGCCCAAGACGGGGCCATGCAGTACTTCAACCCCCGCCTGAACGAGATCGCCGGAGTCGACGAAGAGTTCTGGCGTGACCACACCTGGCTCGACTGCGTCCACCCCGAGGACCGGAGCAGGGTCGTGTCCGTGGCCCTGTCGGCGAGCCAGCGGAAGGAGGACGCCGGTGTCAACTTCCGGCTGCTGCGGCCCTCGGGTGACGTCCGCAACGTGCGGGTGCTGGCATCGCCGGTCAAGCGAGACGCGGACGGGCCGTCGAGCTTCGTGGCGAGCGTGCAAGACGTGACGGAGGAGGTCGCCGCCACCGAGGCACTGGCGTTCCAGGCCATGCACGATTCGCTCACCGGACTGCCCAACCGGGCCCTGTTCCTCGACCGTCTCGGGATGGAGCTCTCCCACGCCGCCCGGACCCGCAGCGACCTGGCTGTGATGTTCCTCGACCTCGACAGGTTCAAGGTCGTGAACGACGGGCTGGGGCACCAGGCAGGCGACCAGCTCCTCAAGGCGGTCGCCGCCCGGTTGCTCGGCGTGATCCGGGCCGGGGAGACGGTGGCGAGACTCGGGGGGGACGAGTTCACGTTCATCTTCCACGACGTCGAAGGAGCCACCAAGGCCGCCATGGTGGCCCGGCGGATCCTGCACGCGCTCGACGAGCCCATCGAGATCGAAGGGCGTCAGGTCGGAGTGTCGGGGAGCATCGGGATCGTGCTTCCGGGCCCGGGTGCACAGGCCGCGGCCGTGCTGCGCGACGCGGATGCCGGCATGTACCGGGCCAAGGAATCCGGCCGCGCCCGCTTCGAGATCTTCGACGAGGAGCAGCGCCTGGAGGTGATAGAGCGGCTGACCATCGAGACCGAGCTCCGCCAGGGCATCGAACGAGGGGAGCTCCGCCTGTATTACCAACCGCTCGTGATCCCGTCGACCGGCGCCGCGCTCGGGGCCGAGGCCCTCGTGCGATGGGCGCACCCGACCCGGGGGCTCCTGGATCCCCATGAGTTCGTGCCCGTGGCCGAAGAATCGGGGCTCATCGTGGCGCTCGGAGAATGGGTCTTCCGCACCGCGGCGGCCGACTGTGCCCGGTGGGACTGCGACGAGGCGGGCCCGAAGCTCGAGACGCTGGCCGTGAACGTGTCCGCGTACCAGCTGGCGAACCCCATGCTGTGCCCTACGGTGCACGAAGCGCTCAGCGCGAACGGGATCGACCCCGGAAGGATCAGCATCGAGATCACCGAGTCGGTCATCATGAGCGACAACGAGGTGACGCGGCGATCGCTGGCGGATCTCCGCGACCTGGGCGTCGGCATGGCCATCGACGATTTCGGCACGGGGTACTCCTCGCTTTCCTCCCTCTCGAGATTGCCCGTGAGCCTCGTCAAGATCGACAAGTCCTTCGTGGACCAGATCAACTGTGAGCCCGAGGGCGGGCCGATCGTGATGGCGATCGTCGAGATGACCCATGCGTTGGGCCTTCGGGCCGTTGCCGAAGGCGTGACCCGAGAGGAGCAACGACGGTTCCTGGTGCGATGTGGTTGTGACTTCGCCCAGGGATACCTGTGGTCGGTGCCTCTCCCCCCCGACGAATTCGCCGCGGTGGTGGATGGCCCGGGGGGCGCCTCCGGTGGCGGAGGTCGCCGCAGGCGACGACGCGGTCCCGGTGCCTTCGCGCTGGCTCACGGTGTGACCGGGCGCGGGCCGCGCCGGCAACCTCTCTACAGGTGCAACCCGCACTCCGTCTTGTCGGTGCCGGACCAACGACCGGCCCGCCGGTCCTCGAGGCGGGAGACGGGCCGCGTGGTGGGGCTGCACCCGATGGACAGGTAGCCCTTGCGGAACAGGGGGTGGATCGGCAGCTTGCGGTCCGCCTCGTAGTGGGCGACGTCGTCATGAGTCCACGTGGCGATGGGGTTGACCTTCACCATTCCCCTGGCCTGGTCCCAGCTGACGACGGGTGTGGCACTGCGCTGCGCGCTGTCGGCGCGTTTGATCCCTGACATCCAGGCCTCCTGGCCTTGAAGCGCACGGGCCAGGGGGGCGGTCTTGCGCAGCTCGCAACAGCGCTCGGAGCCACATGGCCAGGCGTCGGCCTCGGCGTCGGGCGTGATGACCCGCAGCTTGAGCTGGTACTGCGTCTCCACCCGTTCGACGTAGGTGAGCGTCTCGGCGAAATGGGCCCCGGTGTCGAGGAAGATCACGTCGACCTTGGGGTCGACCCGGGTGACCAGGTCGATCATGACGCAGTTCTGGAAGGAGCACACGAGCGACAGGCGACGACCGAAGTGCTCGACGGCCCACGCCACGACCTCCTCGGCGCCGGCATGTTCGAACCGGCGCGGAAGGTGCTCGTACTCGGTCATGCCGTCCCCGTCGCTGACCATCGACAGTTGCGTGTGGGCCTGCCCTGCCGACGAAGCCACGTGCCCCCCAGTCCGTCCTGTCCCCGACCGTACACTCCGTGCCGCGTGCCGCCGCACCCCGAGCGCGTCCCGGCACCCCCGCCAGCGACGTTACGCACCGCCATCCCGGTTGGCATCGTCAATAGTAACGAAAGCGTGGGCCCCGGCCCTGGTCACAGCCTCGAGGGGTGTCTCGTGCCCGCCCCTGGGGGCCCCGTCCAGCGTCATCTCAGCCGGGTCCCAGCCGCATCCCGGGTGAGCCGGTTCCGGCGCCCGCCTGCCCAGAAGGCCCGTGGAGGTGGACGTTGCAGGGACGGCGCGGTTCAATGGCTCGCGTGTCCGCGTGACCCGCCGACGACAAGGGGTGCCTCATGACGATGACCGACCTTCCGCCCACCGCGATCCATCGGGGAGAGAAGGAGCTGCCCTTCGTCGACATCGGGGACGGGGCGACCCTCCAGCTGCTGCAGGTGGACCTGTCCAACGGGGTCTGGATCGTACGGAACCACTTCCCGCCCGACACCACCATCCAGACCCACAAGCACACCGGGCACGTGCTCGCCTTCACCCAGACGGGCTCGTGGTTCTACCGGGAATATCCCGACGTGGTGAACACGACGGGTTCGTATCTCTACGAGCCGGCGGGCTCGATCCACACCTTGCACGTCCCCGCCACCAACGAAGGCGTCACCGACGTGTGGTTCGCGATCCACGGGGCGAACCTGAACCTGGGAGCCGACGGCAACGTCGAGCTCGTGATCGACGCCCACGCCATCCTGCCCTTCTATCTGGCTGCCTGCGCAGAGCAGCACGGGATGAGCGATCCCCCCGTCGTCGTCATCGGGGGCTGACCCCGTGCGGGCCGTCGTCCTCGCCGAGGACCGCCCCCGGCTCGAGCTCTCCGACATCCCGACGCCGGTGCCCGCACCCGGGGAGGTGCTGCTGCGGGTCACCGGCTGCGGGATCTGCGGCAGCGACCTCCACCTCGCCAGCCAGCTGGCCGCGACCGGCGCCGTGCTCGGTCACGAGATCGCCGGCGAGGTGCTGTCGGTGGGCGAGGAGGTCGACCCCGGTCGCTGGCGGACGGGCAAAGCCGTGGTGGTGCGCCCGTTCTCGGGGTGTGGCCGGTGTGCGTTCTGCGTGCGGGGGCGAGCCGACCACTGCGCGCAGTTCCAGCTCGTCGGTCTGGAGCGGCCGGGAGGGTTCGCCGAGTTCGTGACGGTGCGGGCCGAGGAGCTCTTCGAGCTCCCCGCTGCGGTGCGTGCCGACGAGCAACCCCTGGTCGAGCCCCTGGCCGTCGTACGCCACGCTCTGCGCCGGGGCGCGGTGACGCCGTCGGACCGGGTGGCCGTGCTGGGCGCGGGCCCCATCGGCCTGGCCGCGGTGACCTGGGCGGTGGCGATGGGGGTCGAGGCCGTGGTCGTGAGCGAGCCGTCGCCCTTGCGGCGCGATCTCGCCGCCCGCCTGGGGGCCAGCGCGACCCTCGACCCGGGCGAGGGACCGGTGGCGGCGGGCGTCTTCGAAGCGACGGGAGGAGGGCCGACGGTGGTCCTCGAGTGCAGTGGCCGGCCCGGGCTCATCGAGCAGGCCCTGGAGATGACAGCGGTGGACGGACGCATCGTGGTCGTGGGGATCTGCCTCCAGGACGACACGTTCTTCCCGTTCTGGGGGCTCTCGAAGGAGCTCGACCTTCGCTTTTCGATCTACTACGGGCGCGAGGACTTCGTCGACACGATCGACGCCTTGCAAGGGCACCGGCTCGACGTCGTTCCCATGGTGACCGAGACGATCGGTCTCGATGCGCTCCCCGACCGCTTCGCCCGTCTCGAGCGTGATCCCGACGCCGGGAAGGTCGTCGTGCGGCCCTAGCGAGAGTGCCCTCGACGGTTCGTGGCCGGGTACTGGCCACCGGTGTGGTCCTGGTCGCCGTGTTGGCGGCGGCGACGGCGCGGTTGTTCATCTGGTCGCCCATCGACGCCCCGACCCGGGTCGACGCCGTCGTGGCCCTGGGCGGGGATCCCGGCCAACGCCGTGCGCTCGAGGCGATCAAGCTGGTGGAGTCGGGCTATGCACCCGTCGCCGTGATCTCGCTCGGGGGGAACCCCCCGGTGCCCTGCCCGCGCCACCGCGCGCAGGTCCGGGTGCTGTGTTTCCGAGCGGACCCCTTGGACACCAGGGGCGAGGCCCAGTACGTGGCGGCGCTCGCCCGCCGGCACGATTGGGACCAGCTCATCGTGGTCTCCGAGCGCAGCCAGGCGACACGCGCCCGGCTGCTGTTCGAGCGCTGCACCTCCGCGCATCTCCACATGGTCCCGGTCAGCGACCCGGTGTCGCACCTGCCCTACGACGTGGTCTACGAATGGGGGGCCCTCTTGAAAGCCCTGGTGCTCGAGCGATCCTGCTGAGGCTCGTCGCGGGACAGGGGTGCCCAAGCCCGTTAACCCCGAGCCCGTTAACCCCGAGCCCGTTAACCCCGAGCCCGTTAACCCCGAGCCCGTTAACCCCGAGCCCGTTAACCCCGAGCCCGTTAACCCCGAGCCCGTTAACCCCGAGCCCGTTAACCCCGAGCCCGTTAACCCCGAGCCCGTTAACCCCGAGCCCGTTAACCCCGAGCCCGTTAACCCCGAGCCCGTTAACCCCGAGCCCGTTAACAGAGCCGTCATCGTGAGGACCCATCCCGTTCACCCTGGGTCCGTACTCTGGCCGGGTAGGTCCACCAGGCGCGACGCGACGAGAAGGTCGGAAGGTCCAGATGTTGTCGTCCTACCAACCGGGGCCGGGCTTCGACGAACTGGTCGAGCCCGACGGCCAGCCCCGGCCCACGGCGCGGGGGCTCTGGCGTCATCTGACGGAGCTGGGCCTCGAGGCTCTCGTCGAACGCCAATCTGCCGCCGACCGGGAGATCCGAAGCATCGGGGTCACGTTCCAGACCTATGAGGACGACGCGGTCCTCGACCGTCCGTGGCCCTTCGACGTCATTCCCCGTGTCCTGGCCGCCTCGGAATGGAGCCGTGTGCGGGAAGGCCTCATCCAGCGACTTCGGGCCCTCAACTGCTTCATCGACGACGTCTACCACGACCAGCGAGCCGTGCGCGCCGGGGTGGTGCCCGCCGACCTGGTCACGGGTTCGCCCAACTTCCGCCCCGAGTGCATGGGCGTCGACCCGCCGGGCGGCGTCTGGGCCCAGATCTGCGGCAGCGACCTCGTGCGCGGCGAGGATGGAACGTTCTACGTCCTCGAGGACAACCTTCGGGTCCCCTCCGGAGTGTCGTACGTGCTGGAGAACCGGATGGTGGCCAAGCGCGTCTTCCCGGAGATGTTCCGTTCCTACAGCATCGAGCCCGTCGACTCCTACATCGGCCGGCTGAACGTCCTCCTGTCGTCCTTGTCGCCCGGGTCCGGCGAACCCACGATGGCCGTCTTGACGCCGGGTGTGCACAATTCCGCCTACTTCGAGCATGCCTTCCTCGCCCAACAACTCGGTATCGAGTTGGTCGAAGGCAGCGACCTGGTCGTCTTGGAGGACGACACCGTCTACATGCGCACGGTCGGTGGCCTCGAGCGGGTCGACGTCCTCTACCGCCGGATCGACGAGCTGTTCCTCGATCCCGAGGTGTTCCGGCGCGATTCGTACATCGGGGTGCCAGGGCTCATGCGCGCCTGGCGCAAGGGCAATGTGGCAATCGTGAGCGCACCCGGAGCCGGGATCGCCGACGACAAAGCGGTGTACGCCTTCGTGCCCGAGATCATCCGCTACTTCCTGGGAGAGGAGCCTGTTCTCCCCAACGTGCCCACGTGGCGCTGCGGCGACCCCGAAGACTGTCAGTTCGTGCTGGGGCATCTCGATGCCCTGGTCGTCAAGCCCGCCAACGAGTCGGGCGGCTACGGGGTCGTCATCGGCCCCACCGCCGGTGCGGACGCGCTGGCCGTCGTGGCGCGGCGCATCGAGCAGTACCCGCCCAATTGGGTGGCCCAACCCGTCCTGTCGCTCTCGACCATGCCGACCCTGTGTGACGGTGAGGTCGTGCCCCGTCATGTGGACCTGCGGCCGTTCGCCCTGCTGGGCCCCGAAGGGGCCTACGTCACCTCGGGTGGGCTCACCCGGGTGGCGCGCAGGGCCGGCTCGCTCATCGTGAACTCCTCGCAGGGCGGCGGCAGCAAGGACACCTGGGTCGTCGACGCCACGCTGTCGGACCTCGACGATGCCGATGTGGTGCCGGCCCACGACACCCGGCGGCCGCCCCACGTGGCGGGCCCGGCCGCGACCCACCGGGCCGAACAGGGGCATCGAATCCACGCACGGGAGCTGGCCCAATAGCACGCGGCCCAGAACAACTCCCCCAGCCGGACGCGAAGGAGCAAGTGATGTTGTTGGCACGGATGGCCGAGGCCGTCTACTGGGCCGGTCGCTACCTCGAACGCGCCGAGGACACGGCCAGGATCGTCCAGGTCCACGGCGAGACCCACATCGACCTGCCCGTCGGGGAGGACGTGGGGTGGATCCCGCTCGTCGAGATCGCCGGGACGAGGTCCGAGTACCAGGAGCACATCAGCCGGGCGGGCCCGAGGACCCCGACGGTCGAGTCCAAGGGATCGGTCGAGGCGCGGGTCGTCACCTTCGTCCTGACGGACCGTGACAACCCGTCGTCGGTCCTGGCATCGATCGCGGCTGCCCGTGACAACCTGCGACGCGCCCGCCCTGTGGTCCCGCGCGAGGTGTGGGAGCTGTGCAATGAGCTGTGGCTGACGGTGAATTCGGACTCGAGCGTCATCGTCGCGCGCGACAGGCGCGTCCTGTGGCTCGAGCGCGTGATCGACGAGGTCCAGCGCATCAACGGGGTGATGCAGGGCACCATGCGACGCGACGAGGCGCTCGCCTTCTTCCAGATGGGCCAGTATCTCGAACGAGCCGAGATGACGTGCCGGGTCCTCTCCGTCCGGGCCGACAGCGCCGTGCCCGAGCCGGGTCGCGACGTCTACGACGAAGTGCGCCAGATGGCACTGCTGCGGTCTCTTGCCTCGTACCAGCCCTTTCGGCGGGCCATGCCCGCACAACCCGACGCCGCGTCCACGCTGAGGTTCCTGCTCCAAGACGAAGCGTTCCCCCGCGCTGTGTGCGCATGCATCGGGGAGCTACGCGACCTCGTGAAGGCCCTGCCCCACAACGAGCCGATCCTCACCGCATGCACCGACACCGTGGTCCTCGTGGCCGACGCGCCGCTGGCGCAACCGACTCCCGCCGGCCTCCGGGCGTTTCTGGCCGAACTGCTCCCGGCCATCGGCAACCTCAACGAGCACATCGAGGCGTCGTTCTTCTCGCTGGTGGGCCCAGGATCAGCCATGGTGGTGGACCGTTCCACCCGCCTCGGGCCGGCGTTCGCACCGGCCCGCACGCTCCGGTCCCCCGGTGATCGGACAGTGCCCGGCAGAATCGGAGGAGTGGTCGAGGAGAGGGTCTACCGGGTTACCCACGTGACGACGTACGACTACGAGGCACCGGTCGACCAGTCGTACAACGAGGCGCACCTCCGACCTCGCGACACGGAGTTCCAGCGGTGCAGCTCCTACGACCTCGAGGTCGATCCACCCCCTCGGACCTGGTTCGAGTCCGTGGACACGTTCGGGAACGCGGTGGCGACGTTCGTGGTGCAAGGCGGGTTCACCCACATGTCCGTGACGGCGACGAGTGACGTGATCGTCACGCCCACGGCTCCGCCGCCCGCGGGGCCGCCGTGGGAGTCGGTCCGGACCCTGTTGGAGATCGACCGGCAGTCCGCGGCCCGCGACGCCCGCCGGTGCCGTGCGCCCTCGCGTCTGGTCCCGACCGCGAACTCCCTGGCGGCGTACGCCCAGGTGTCGTTCCGCCCGGGCCGGCCCCTCGTGGAGTCCGTCATCGACCTGTCGGGCCGGATCCATGCCGAGTTCGTGTACGAGCCCGGGTTCACCTCCATCTCCACCCCGCTGCTCGAGGTGTTCGAAGAGCGACGGGGCGTGTGCCAGGACTTCGCCCACCTGATGATCGGGTGCATCCGGTCGCTGGGGCTGGCGGCCCGGTATGTGAGCGGGTACATCGAGACGGTCCCGCCACCGGGTCAGGAGCGTCTGGTCGGCGCCGACGCGTCGCACGCCTGGGCGTCGGTGTACCTGCCGGGCTGGGGTTGGGTGGACGTCGACCCCACCAACGACCAGTTCGTGGCCGAGTCGTACGTCACCACGGCATGGGGACGCGATTACTGGGACGTGTCGCCTCTGCGGGGCTCTGTCGAAGGCGGAGGGGGATCGCACCGGCTCGACGTGGCCGTGGACGTGGTCCGGTTGCGCGAGTCGACGGCCGGCGCGTCAGGAAGTGCTTCTCACCGTGCTTAGGATCCTCGCCACCACCTAGGGTCCCGGCCTTCACCAGGCCCATGCGTCACCAGGCCCATGCGTCACCAGGCCCATGCGCACCGCAGGTAGAGTCGATCGCCTGATCGAGCGCCGACCAAGGGGGGTGGGTGGCTTTCGTCCGAGATGAGTCTCCGGATGGAGGGCCGGCGCCCACCCGTCTTCTTGCATCCGGGGACGAATCCGGTACCGCACCCGGGGACCGGAAATTCCGGCCCGATGTGCAGGGGCTCAGGGCCGTGGCGGTCGTGCTCGTGGTCCTCTACCACGCGGGCGGCTCGGTTTTCAGAGGTGGATACGTCGGCGTCGACGTCTTCTTCGTCATCTCCGGATTCGTCATCACCGGAGTGTTGCTGCGCGAACGGGCGTCGTCGGGCCGGACGTCGATTCTCGCCTTCTACGGCAGGCGGTGCCGGCGGATCATCCCCGCCGCCACCTTGGTCATCATCGTCACGATCGCCCTGTCGTACGTGTTCCTCGGCTTTCTGTCCGGAGACCGCACCGCGCTCGACGGCCGGTGGGCAGCGGCGTTCCTCGCCAACTTCCACTTCGCCTCGCAGGGAACCAACTACCTCGCCTCCCAGCAGCCCCCCTCGCCGCTGCAGAACTACTGGTCCCTGTCGGTAGAGGAACAGTTCTACCTCGTCTACCCCACGTTGTTCCTCCTGCTGGCGGCGGCCCGGGTCCGCATCTCCCTGCGGGCGCGCCTCGCCGTCGGCCTGGGGTCGATCATCATCGCCTCGTTCACGTGGTCGGTGCTGCAGACGGCATCGAACCCGACCGTGGCGTACTTCTCCCCGTGGACCCGGGCGTGGGAGCTGGCTCTGGGAGGCCTCGTCGCCGTCGGCACGACGTGGCTGTTGCGGGTACCCGCCCGCGTGGCGGCCGCCAGCACGTGGCTCGGTCTCGGGGCGATCCTGGTGGCGGCGCTCGCCTTCGACAGTCGAACCGCATATCCGGGCTCGTTGGTCGCCATCCCTGTCGTCGGCGCCGCCCTCGTCATCGCCGGCGGGGTCGCCGCGCCGAGTCGAGGGGCCGAGCTCCTCCTCGGAACCGCTCCCTTCGGCTGGATGGGCAAGCTGTCCTACTCGCTGTACCTGTGGCACTGGCCGATCCTGATCGTCGCGGCCGAGTCACAGGGAAAGACCAGCCTGCCCCTCCCCCAGAGCCTCGGGTTGGTGGGGATCGCGCTCGTGGCATCGGCCGTCACCTACCGGCTGGTGGAGGATCCCGTCCGCCATGCCAGGTTCGCCACCCGTCGACGCTGGGCGAGCATCGCGCTCGGGGTCGGGTTGGTATCGCTCACGCTCGTCGTGTCGACGGTGTGGCTGCACGACGAGGCGACACCCACGTCCCCTTCCTCGTCGCAGGCCGGGATCGTTCCCGCTGCGGACCAGCAGGTGGCGAGGCTGGTCGAAGCCTCCACCCGCATTCAGCGACTGCCCGCCGACCTCACCCCCTCGTTGCAGACGGTCGGTCAGGACCGTGGCTGGCCTCCCGGGCTCTGTACGCCTGCGACCGGCCAAGTGAAGGTGCCGAGCTGCACCTTCGGCGACAAGCGCGGAGCCCACACCATGGTTCTCTTCGGTGACTCCCACGCCCTGATGTGGTTCCAGGCGATGGACGACATCGCCACGAAGGCGCATTGGCGTCTCGTCATCCTCGGAAAGGGTTACTGCATGGCCAACACCTACCCACCCGGATCGTCCCAGGCGGGGTTCCCGTTCGCGGTATGCCGTCGGTGGCAGCGATTGGCCGTGCAGAGGATCAGAACGCTCGACCCCGACCTCGTCGTCGTCACACAGGAGGTCCAGTCCATGCCGGGCGGCGCGTCGTACACAGAAGCACAGTGGAAGCAGGGAATGGAGCGGACCCTCGAGCGGATCGAAGGCCCGCACACCAAATTGGTCGTCCTCGGGAACATGCCGGCGCTCGACGAAAGCCCTGCCGATTGTCTCGCCGAGAATCCCGACCAGGTACAGAAGTGTTCGGGGGTTCCGCTCTCCCGGGATGAGCCCTACAACCAAGCCGAACGGCAAGCCGTCACCGCCGTGGGCGGGCGCTACATCGACGTGACGCCCTGGTTCTGCGCCCGCAAGTGCAGTGCCGTCATCGGGCGGTATCAGCCGTACCTCAACCAGCTCCACGTCACGGCCGTGTACTCGGTCTTCCTGGAGCAAGTGCTGGCCGAGAAGCTCGAGCTCTCGGCGGTTGCACGTTGACCGTCGCAGTGCGTCGGGGCTCAGGCGGTCGCGTCGTCGACGAGCCCGTGACGGCGGAGATCGGCCGCCAGGTCCTGCGACGACAGGAAGCGGTGTGTGACGAAGCCCCGATCGGCGGCCGCCTGCAGGTTGGCGAGATTGTCCTCGATGTAGAGCGTCTCGGGGGGATGCAGGCCGAAGGTCTCCACGAGCAGTTCGAAGAAGGCGGGATCGGGCTTGGCCAGGCCCACCTCGCCCGACACGAGGGCGCCGTCGAACCATTCGAGGAACGGGTAGCGGGCCTTGGCCTGTCTCCAGCTCTCGGCGCCCCAGTTCGTGGAGGCGAAGAGCGGCACGCGCCTGCGTCGGAGATCCGCCAGGAGCGCCACCGTTGCATCGAAGGCCCCGCCGTACATCTCGACGAAACGCTCGTCCCATGCCCGCACCTCGTCCGCCCACTGGGGGTGGGCTGCGACGAGTGGCGGGATCGTGTCCTCGTACGAGGCCCCGAGATCGTGCTGGGCGTGCCACTCCGGGGTGCACACCTCGGCCAGGAAACGCTCCATGACCTCTTCGTCAGGGATGATGGTGCGATAGAGATAGCGCGGGTCCCAGTCGACGAGGACGCCCCCGACGTCGAAGACCACGGTCCGGATCGGCGGGGTGCCCGTCACCGCCTTCAGCGTAGGAGTGCGCTCGGGCCGACCAGAACGGGCCTGGTCGAGGTGGCCTCACGGCCGTTCGAAAGGAATCTCCAAGCTGCCCTACAGGTTCGTATCCCAAGATCGTGGGCATCGACATCTGGTGTCGATGGAAACCGGTCGGTCCCTTCGGAGACAGGAGCACCGTGAGCAGCGACTTTGGAAACAACGTGCAGCCGGGCGGGTCCGGGGACCGGGCACCGTCGGCGCACGAGCCCCCCGCCCCCGCCCTTGACCAGCCCACCGGTGAATTCCCGGTCATGGGGGGGACGACGGCCGAGATCCCCGTGACGCCTCCTCCCCCTCTGACAGGGGGAGCCGTGCCCCCGGTGACGCCCCCTCCCCCGCCCCCCTGGGCGCCGGGCCCCGTCGGGTCCCACCCGGGCGGCTACTGGGGGCCAGGCACCACGCCCCCCGGTGCCGCCCCGCAGTACCCCTACGGCGGCTACTACTCGCATGGCGCCGTCCCTCCCTATTACGCCCCCACGCCGCGACGCAAAGCCCTGGGCGGTTGGGGGATCGCCTCCATTGCCGCGGTCGTCCTCATCGCGGTGTCGGGAGTGGTCGGCGCGGCGGTGGAGCACGCCGTGGACCACAGCGCGGCCGGCGGATCGCCGTCGGCAGGGACGATCCCGTTCCCGGGCTCGACAGGATCGACCGGCTCGGGATCCGGCTCTGGCTCGGGATCCGGCTCTGGCTCGGGATCCGGCTCTGGCTCGGGATCGTCGGGCGCGAGCGGCTCGCCCGCCGGCGTCAACACCCAGGCCATCGCGGCCGAGGTGGATCCCGCCCTGGTCGACATCGACACCACCCTGGCCCAGACGGGCGCGGCGGCGGGGACGGGAATGGTCCTCACCTCCTCGGGCCTCGTGCTCACGAACAACCACGTGATCGAGAACGCCACGACGATCAACGTCCAGATCGTGGGGACCGGCCAGACCTACACGGCGCACGTCGTGGGGTACTCCGTCACCGACGACGTGGCGTTGCTCCAGCTGCAGAACGCCTCGGGCCTCAAGACGATCAACGTCGGCAACTCCTCGAACGTGAGCGTCGGACAGCCGGTCGTGGCCATCGGCAACGCGGGCGGCACGGGCGGCACCCCCACGGCCGTGGCAGGAACGATCACCGCCCTCGATCAGACCATCACGGCCGGAGACTCCGGGACGCTGTCGGAGACACTGAACGGCCTCCTCGAGACGAATGCGGACATCCAGCCCGGTGACTCGGGAGGTGCACTCGTCGACACGTCGGGCAAGGTCGTCGGCATGAACACGGCGGCGGCCGAGGACGACGGCACCACGAACCAGGGGTACGCCATCGGCATCAACCAGGCGATCTCGATCATCGACCAGATCAAGAAGGGCCAATCCAGCTCCACCATCCAGATCGGCCCACGAGCACTGCTCGGCGTCGAGGTGAGCGACGGGTCGTCGTCAGGCGGTGGGATCTTCGGTGGATCGGGGAGCAGCGGCTCGGGAGTAGCTGGTGCCTACGTGCAGGAGGTGCAGCCCGGGAGTGCCGCCGACGGCGCCGGGATCACGGCGGGCGACACGATCGTGTCGATCGACAACGCGACCATCTCGACGGCTCAAGACCTGTCCAACGCTCTGCTCAAGGACAAGCCGGGCGACACCGTCACGGTCGGGTGGGTCGACGCCCAGGGCGCCAGCCACTCGGCGTCGGTCCAACTCACCACCGGTCCCCCGGCCTGACCCGGCCCGGCGCGATTTGTCGAGGAGCACGCCGCTTCAGGACCCGGTGGGGCCTGAAGCGGCGGTCGCGATCGACGTGGGAGGCCGCCTCCGGCCTCTGCGCCCGACGAACAGCGCGACCGCGAGCCCGGCGGCACTGCAGGCGGCCAGGACGATGCCGGTTGTGAAGGTCCTCGGCCAGTAGGTGAGCACGATCGTGTGTCGTCCTGCCGGTATGCGTGCCTGGAGCATGACCCCGGAGAACCGGCGCAGGTCGAGTGGGCGCTTGTCGATGCTGGCGTGCCAGCCCGGCAGGTCGGTGAGCCGGAGCCTCAGGACCCCGGGCGTCGCCGACGACGTCACCATCTTCCACGAGGCGGGGTCGCGATGGGTGACCGGTACCGGCCGGCCCGGCGCGTCGTCGCCGGGGAACCGGTCCGTCGACGACAGAGGGCTCAGCGTCGCGACCGCGGCCCCGGGAACGCGGTAGAGGTCTTCGTCGCCCACCCGCGTGTCGAACACCGCCCCTTGGGGGCCCGGAGCGCCGTGTGGCTCGAGGACGTAGGCGACGCCGAAGCGGCGTGCCGCGCTGGACGTGGTCACGCTGGGGCAGAAGACCGACGAATGGTCGAGGGGGGTCTTCGGCTGCTGGCCGGTGAGCCCCTCCCAGGACGAGAAGTACCTCTGGGGGATCACCGGGTCGTACACCGGCAGCTCCTGGATCCCGAAAGCGACGTTGACGTCGTAGTAGACCCCGAGATCCGGGCTGCAGGGACCGAAACCCACGACGGACGAGCCCACGGCGCGTTGCAGGGCCAGCGTCGCCGGCGTCGGCGTCAGGAAGGTGGGGCTCGAGGAGAACAGCGGCGCGCCCGCGGCCACGAGGAAGACGGTCTCACAGGCGAGCAGCGCGCCGCCCGCCCAGCGTCCGACCCCCGGCCTCGAGCGACGCTCCGAGCCACGTGGCAGTCGTGTGCGCCGGTGCAACAAGGCCAGTGTGCCCACCACCGCCAGCCCCACCACCGTGTCGACGACGGGCCAGATGAAGCTCTGGGCCCGGACGGTCTCGTCGTTCGCCGGGAGCTGGCCACGGCCCGTGGCCCACAGTGTCGCCAGTGCCAGACCGGCCACGGCGAAGCCGACTCCGGTCCCGATGCGGACGGACCGTTTCCCGTACGTGCGGACGAGGGCATCCATCCCCATGCCCGCCAGGACGGCCAACGCCAGGGTCATCGGGCCCAACGACTCGTACCATCGCACGCGGCCCGCGCTCGGCAGGCGGCCGATGACCGATACCAGGGGGGGGACGAACACGAGCACCGCGGTCACGACGGCGACGGCGCCGAATGCGAGTGCTTCGTGGCGTCGTCGGCGGACCACCACGCCCGCGACGGCGAGGACGAGGGTGATGACGCCGACGTAGGCGGCGCTCTCCATGTAGTTCGTGAAGATGGGCCCGAAGTACGTGCTCCCCTGCCACGGGAGGCCGTCGAAGCCCGGCAGGATGAGATGCAGGACGTCGTGGGCGATGAGTGTCTGGCCGCCCACTCCGGTGACGGGGAGCGTGGCGTTGCGAACCGACTGGGACGCGATCTGCAGGCCGGGGAGTGCGAGCGGCATGGCGAGGGCAAGTCCGGCCACGGTCGCGATCACGAGGTCGCCGACAGGGCGCAGGACGGGTCCCGATCCCCCCAACCGAGGTGCCCGCAAGGCTAGGAACACGACGAGGAACACCAGAAGTGCAAGCTCGAGGATGATCACGGCCTCGGGATACCCGGCATACACGGCGAAGGCCAGGACGACGGCGAAGAGTACGACGTCGCGGGAGCGACGCCGGCCCCGCACGACGAGGATGGCGGCCGCGAACAACCATCCGGCCCACGACATCACCGACGAGAGGGGCCAACCCAGGTTGGCCATGAACTGCCCGCTCAACTCGAACACGGTGCCGGCCAGGGCCGAACCGAGCACGCCGAGGCGCAGCACGCGGGCGAGCACGTACACCCCGGTGCCGGCGACGACCAGGGTGACCAGGACCCCGACCGTGTACGCGTAGCGGAGCGGAACCAGGTAGCCGAGCAGGGCGGGAAGGCTGAAAGGCGCGGACTCCCAGTTGAACGCGAGGGGCATGCCCAGGGCGCTGTAGGGATCCCACAACGGAAGCTGACCGTGGTGCACCTGGGTCCACGCCAGAGCCGACCACGGGATGAACAGACGGATGAGGTCCCCCGTCTGTTGGTTGTGGACCACCACCCCGGACTGCTTCGTCAAGCCGACCTGGGTCAGCAGATCGAAGGGGCCGAGCGAGGACCCGTGGGCCAGGGCCGGGGCCATGACGGCGCCGGCGGCGGCCAGCACCCATAGCACCCCGAGCAGGTCCGCCATCCAAGGACGCGCGCGCGTGCGTCGAGCGGAGGGACGGAGTCGTGCCGACGCCGTGGTCCCAGTCGTCACCGCCCGTCACCCCCCGACCCTACCCGCGCGGTCCGATCCGCCCGCTTCAGGTGCGCGGATATGCCCTCCGGGTAGGGGCACCCGTGTTGCCAGGGCAACAGGACTCCGGACCAGGAGGGCATACTTCCGCGTGCACGCTACCAGCGCGTCACGCGTCGGAGAGGAAATCGTCGCCCTGTGCGGGCCGACAAGTTCCCCGGTACCCCCTGCGTCGAGAGCCGGAAATCACGTAATGTCGCCTCCCATGCGGATCCTGGTCCTGGGTGCCGGCTTCGGCGGCCTGGAGCTGTCGACCACGCTTTCCGAGGAGTTCGGCGACGAGCTCGATCTGACGCTGATCGACCGGGGGGACGGGTTCGTGTTCGGGTTCTCCAAGCTCGACGTCATGTTCGGGCACTCGCCGGCTTCGGCGGTGGTCCACCCCTATAGCGATCTGGTCAAGTCCGGGGTGCGGTTCGTGCAGGGCACGATCCTCTCGATCGACCCCGTGGTCAAGCGCGTCGAGACCGACGCGGGGGTCTTCGAGGGAGACGTCATGGTGGTGGCGCTGGGGGCGGATCTCGACCCTTCGGCCACTCCCGGACTGGTCGAAGGCGGGCACGAGTTCTACACAGTGGCCGCAGCGTTCGCCCTCCGAGACGTGTTGGCGAGCTTCGACGGCGGGCGCGTGGTCGTCGGAGTGACCTCGACGCCGTTCAAGTGTCCACCGGCGCCGAGCGAGACAGCCCTGTTGATGCACGAATACCTCAGCGAGCGGGGACTGCGGGACACCTCCGAGATCTCACTCGTGATGCCGTTCGGGGTTCCCATCCCTCCCTCGCCCGCCGCGTCGGAGGCGCTGTTGGCCGCCTTCGCCGAGCGCGGGATCCGCTGGCATCCCGAGCGATTGGTGCGTGCGCTCGACGCGGACCGCAGGGTCGCCATGCTCAGCGACGGGACCGAGATGCCCTATGACCTGTTCTTGGGCGTCCCGGTGCACCGGGTGCCCGCCGTGGTGGCGGAATCGGGGTTGGCGGTCGACGGCTGGGTCCCGGTGAACCCGCTCACCCTCGAGACGGCGTTCCCGGGTGTCTACGCGGTGGGCGACGTGGCGAGCGTCGGGACGCCCAAGGCCGGGGTCTTCGCCGAGGGACAGGCCTCCGTCGTCGCCGAGCAGATCGCGGCTCTCCTGCGAGGCAGCACGATCCCCGTCGGTTACGACGGGACAGGCGTGTGCTACCTGGCGTTCGGCTCGGAGCTCGTGGCCCGCGTCGAGGTCACCTTCCTGAGTGGGCAGGCGCCCGCCGGGCTCCTCGAGGGCCCGTCACGCGCCCTCGCGGCGGAGAAGGGCGAGTTCGGCTCCAGCCGCATCCGGCGCTGGTTCGACCGCGCCTGGACCTGAGCCAGGCCGTCTGGCGCGTGCCGGCCACGACGGCCGCGAATGCGTCAGGCGGGTCCCGACGCCGTCGCCAGCGGAAGGCGGGGATCGGGGACCTGGTCCTTCCATGACTCGCGCACCCAGCTGTGGGCGGGATCGTCGCAGAATGCCATCGTCCGGCCCTCCCCCGGACCCGCCAGGACGTTCAGGTAGTAGAGGTCGTAGCCCGGCGCGGTCGTCGACGGGCCGTGATAGCCGCGAGGAATGAGGATCACGTCACCCTGATGGACCTCCTCGCACAGGTCGATCTCTCCGTCGGGGGTGTAGAGGCGGTGCATGGCGAATCCCTGCCCCATCTGCCGGCGCCCAACGAAGGGAGTCCGGGCCATCTCGAAGTAGTAGATCTCCTCGAGCACGGCCTCGCCCGGTCGGAGCTCGTCGTGCTTGTGCGGGGGATAGCTCGACCAGTTCCCCGCCGGCGTGATGCATTCGACGGCCACGAGCTTGTCGGCGGGGAAGGATCGCGGGTCACAGAAGTTGTTGAGCTGGCGCGTGGCGTGTCCTGAGCCTCGCACCTCGACCGGAACCGCACCGGCGGGTCCGTAGGCCGGGTCGAGGCGGTGCGCGGCCTCGGCGCTCGGGAGTGCGAAACGTCCCCCGCCGGCGCTGGTGAGGCGGACTTCGGTGTCGATCGGGACATACGCGAAGTCGGTGACACGGCTGAAGACGTCTTCGCGCCCCGTCAATGCGAATCGGCGTCCTTCACACTCCACGACGCACGAGCCAGCGAGCGGCAGGACCACGAGCTCTTCGGAGCCCGTCGTCAAGGTCCGGGACGCGTCCGGAGCAAGCTCCACGATCCTGAGCCCCGCGTAGCTCCACCCCGCCGATCGAGGCGTGACGACGACCTTGTCGAGCCCGTCTGTTGCTGTCCCGTGCGGAAGATGCAGGGGATGGCCCACGCTGGGAGTGTACGCGTGGTCGAGCGCGCCCTGGCCGACCAGATATCCGTCCGGCGGCACTTCGGGAGCCGACCCTGCCCGATGACCGTGGGCGGCCAGGTGGGGACGGTGGGCACTGGCCGTGGGCACCGAGCCCTGGGCCCTGGGCACAGACGCCCGGCTCCGCCTATCCTACGGATGTCGGGGTGTGCGGGGTCGTGGTCGACGGGGGCTGAAGGCGTCGATCGCCGGCCTGAGGAGCAGGGGGCTAGGGCCGATGCGGGGTGGGATCGGGGTTCGTCGTCTTCGTTCTGTCGCTCTGACCGTGATCGGCGTCGTGTCGCTGTCCATGGTGGGGACCACTGTCGTGGCCGGGCCGGCCTGGGCCCGGAACAAGGGCTCGTTCACGTGCACGGGGTTCAGCGGAACCCTCGTGCTCGCCGGCCAGACCGTCGGCACTCTGTCGGGCTGCTCGGGTGGTACCGGCTCGGGCGTCTACAGCTCAGGCCCGAATTTCAGCCTCTCCGCCACACGGATGGCCATCAGGTGGGCGAACGCGACCGCGACGACCGTGACCATCACCGCGCATGCCACCGCCGGCGACAAGGGCTGTGCCAACGGATTCAGGTTCAAGGCCAAAGGACACGTCACCGCCGACACCAACCGATCGACGTCGGTCGGCGCCAAGGTGGTCATGGTGTTCTGTGAGGCCCCCACCGCCACCGGTGGGGTCTACACCATGTGGATGCCGACCGGAGGCAAAGACAAGCTGTAGTGGTCGGTGCGGGACCGGGTCGGCTCAGGGGCCGGCGCCGCCGCTCGGGGTGCACGAGCGCGGGTCCCACTGCTCGAGCGCTTCGGTCGCCCCCGAGGGGGCCGACAGGTCAGGGTTGTCGGCCAACGGTGCCGGCACGGTGGTCGTGGTCGACGTGGTCCCCGAGCCCGGCACCGCTCCGGACGTCGTCGTAGAGAGGCCGGGACCGGAGGTCGGGGCCGAGCCGGGCGGCGTGTTCACCGAGACGTTGGAGCCGATCACGACGACGACGTCGGCGGCGTCCGAAGCCGACAGCGTCGAGCCGACGTCGATGGTGGTCTCGGTTCCCGATCCGACCCCTCCGGTCCCGGTGGCGCTCTTGATCAACCCCGGGTCGTATCCCATGACGGCGAGGCCGGAGAATGCGGACTGGACCCGGAGGGCATCGTCGAGTTGACCCGGGTTGGCATACAGGACGCTCGTCTCGGTGGTCGAGGCGCCCGCCGGGGTGTCGGTGACCGAGGTCACGTCGTAGCCGAGGGCCTTTAGGGCTGCTGCTGTCGTCCGCCCCTCGTCGTAGCGGCCACTCCCGTTCTCGACGGCGACGGTGAACGATCCCGGCGCGGGAAGCGCCCGGCCCGAGGTGTCCTCGGCCGGTGTGCTGTCTAGGAACCGGGCCACGACTTGCTGGTCCTGGGGTTGGACGGGAAAGACCACGTCGCCGTAGTCACCACCTTGGTAGTAGTACTCCTGCCCGTCCTCCACGACCGGGAGCGTGTACTGGGGAACACCGTTGGGATCGATGCTGTGGAACTGCAGGACGAGATGCGCCATGGCGACGGCCGAGAACCCGTTGTCGACCTCGAGATTGCCCGACAGTGAGTCGATCAGCCTGAGGTCGGTGACGAGGTTCCCGAGACCGCGCTTGGCCACCGCGGAAGCCATCACACGCAGGAACTCGTGGTCACGGCGGATCCTACTGAGGTCGCTCTGCGGATCGTAGGGCCAGTCATATCGCGAGACGCCGGCCTCGCTCGCCGGTTGGTACTGCAGGTGCCGGGCCCGCACCACGGCCAGTGCCTGGAATCCGTTGAGGGTCTGGCAGCCGGCCTTCGGCTCGTACAACGACGACTCCTGGTCGAAGACGGGCATCGGGAAGTACATCTTCACCCCGCCCAGGGCATCGACGACACCCTGGAAGCTGTCGAAATTGAGCTCCACGTAGTGCTGGATGGGAATCCCGAAGTCCTCGGTGATCGCGGCGATGAGCTGACCGGGGCCTCCCGGTGCCCCCAAGGCGGCGTCGATCTTGTTGACCCCTCCGGGGTGGGCATTGGGGACGAAGGTGTCGCGAGGGATCGAGAGAATCGACGCGCGGTTGTGATCGGGGTCGAGGTGCAGGATCATGACCACGTCACTGTTGACGCCGGTCACCCCCTGGTCGCAGAGGCCGAACGCGGTGCTCTGCTGTTTGAGGCCGCACCGGGTCGTCGAGCCGATGAGAAGGATGTTCTGCACGTCCTTCTGAGCACCACGGGCTTGGACCGTCGCCAGGTGCTTCACGGCCACGCGGTGGATGCGATTGTTCTCGTACCAGAGAAACGCCGCCCCCGCGGCGATCACGAGAACGACGAAGCCCACGAGGCTTCCGACGCTGATCAGGATGACGCGCCTGCGCCGCTTCGAAGTTCGGTTCCGCTTCGCCCTCCTGCGATCGGCTCGCGACACGGGGACGGACGTCTCCGTTTCGATGTCGGGGGACGCCGTGACCGGAACCTGGACCGGAGGCCGGCCGTCTGGCGCGCCGGACCCGGAGTCGTCAGGCGATCCTTCGGGCACGCCAGGGAATCTACTGACTGCTGCGGAGCCGCATCGGTCGCCGACCGGCGCCACGGACCGGGTCTGCGGCAGCACCTTGCCAGCCCTGCGGACAGAGTGACCCCGAGCAGGGCAGGGCGGTAGCTGGTAGACCCTGGTCCCGGTGAGATGAGATGAAGGGAGTGGCTGTGATCGGAGTGAACGTGACGTTCGACTACGACGGTGACTTCGACGTCGAGCGGGTGGCGGGTGTGGCCGACAAGGCACGTGCCATGTTCGACGGCATGCCCGGCTTGCGCTTCAAGTTCTTCACCTTCGATGAGAAGCACCAGCGAGCGGTGAACTTCTATGTCTGGGACTCCAGGGAAGCAGCCGACGGCTTCTTCACAGACGAGCTGAGGGAGCGGGCCACCGGTCTCTACGGCGTGCGCCCCACCATCGACTATGTGCAGATCGCTCAGATCGTCGACAATTCGAAGGTGTAGGAGCGCAGATGCCGGACGACGTGCGACCTGAGTCCCCTCTTGGATCCAGTGGTGAACCCGATCCGGGTACTCGCCTGGCAGCGGCGCCCGGGGGGGCCCTGGAGTCCGCCAGGTGTGGACGATGGCTTTTCGCCCGGGCCCATCGGCGTCGGAGAGCCTCTCCCCGAGCCCGATCAGTCGAGCCACTGGAGGAGGACGAACCGGAGGGAACGATTCCTTCGTGCCCCTTGTGGGCCATGAAGGATCGGCGTCATGTGCAGTGGTCCGAGATCGTGGGCCTTCCCCCGAAGCGGATCCGAGACGCCTACGGCAACGGTGATGACACCGTGTACCTGATCGACGACGGACACCACCACGTCATGGTGGGTCGCAAGGTCGGGACAGTGCGCGACGGCTGTCAATACGCTCTGGTGGGTCGTGCTCCAATCTCGATCTACGAAGCCTTGCGGGCTGGTCAGCTCCGGCCCTCCGCCGCCTTCGATGAGGCCGGGGACGTGGCTCTGTGCGGCGTCGACGTGGACGACAACGACAAGGCGTCCGACATCTTCGTCGTCCGGTCTTACGGTGAGGTGTCTGCCGTTCCGTCCGACTACCTCCCGGGTCGACCCTCTGTGACCTTTCCCGAACCGCTGCCCATCTCGGAGGTCTAAACGTCCGCCCGAGACCGATCGGAGGAGTAGTCGCTCACGACGGCAGTTCGTCGCCGGCCCGCTCGCGCACCATGTAGTCGGCGTACCAGTCGGGCCAGTTCGCGTCTGCCTTGCCCGTCCGCTTCTCGTGCTCGCCGTGGGCGGCCGCGGCACGCCGAAGCGCGCTCGCCAAATCGCTCGCCGACGCAAAGGACGTCGCTTCCGGGTCGATACGGCCGGGCAGCCGCGTCGTAACCTCCTGGAGCAGCCAGCTGTTGCCGTCCGGATCACTGAACGAAGCGAACGAGCGGTAGCTGCCGGGATCGGGCGACGGGCCGGTTACGCGGCCGGCATCGTGGAATCGAGCGCCTGGCGCCCCCTCGTGGAACACCTCGCCCACCTTCACACCGCGTGCGTCCAGCTCCTCGCGCGCGGCTTCGATGTCGGAGACGATCAGATACAGGCTCTGGCACGAACCGGGCGCGACCGATGTGAGGTTCAAGCCGAACTGGACCGAGCACCCGGAGCCCGGAGGTGTGAACTGGACCAGGTGGAAATCGTCCCCGTGGGTGACTTCGGCGTCGAGCCTCCAGCCGAGGCTCTCGTAGAACTCCTTCGAGCGGGCGACATCCGCGACGGGGATGACCACGACCTCAAGATTCATGTCGACGTTCCGAGCGCTCGTGCCGACGGTTGCGTCGTCACTGCGGGTTTCGTTCATGCTCATCGAGGCCTCCTTGGCTCGCGTCAGGAGTGATCTTCGCGCGTCGCCCGCGTTCTCGCACCGGGGCACTCTCCAGTCGATCCCCTGGTCGGCGCGGCCGCATCTGGACCCTGGCGCCGTCGCCGTTCATGATGGGACGCGTCGAGCATGTCCCAGGCGCAGGGCGGATCGACCAGCAGACATGTCTCGGCCAAGGAGATTCCATGCCTGAGTCCCCGACCATCGCCCACGTGACGCTGACGGTCAGCGATCTCTCCCGCACGGTCCCCTGGTACGAACGCCTGTTCGAAGTGAAGATGACCTGGGACGAGACTCCGGTCCCATTTCGCCGTGTGGTCTGGCTGGTCGAAGGTCGAACCCTCGTCGGCTTCCACCAATTCCTCGACCGGGCCGACACTGTCCCATTCGATGAGCACCGCTTGGGCCTGGACCACCTGGCCTTCACCTGTCGTGACAGGGGTGAGGTCGAACAGTGGAAGGTCCGATTGGATTCCCTCGGCATTCCCAACGGGGGCGTCGTCGATGCAGCCTACGGTTCGGCATTGTCTTTCCGTGATCCGGACAACATCGCCGTCGAGTTCTTCGCGTCGGGCCCGTGACTCGAACCCATAAGGAATGCATCAACCTCCGTACGCGGCGCCTGCCGCAGTTGATACCCCGCTTGCGTAGGGCCTTGCGCACCTGGGGCGACCCATAAGTGCCCTTGGAATCGGTGTGGATGGCGTCGACCTTCTCGGCCAGCTCGGCATCGGATTGCCTGTTGGCCGAGGGGGGTGGGATCAAGGCTTCATAGGAGGCGGCACAGGAGCCCTCGAACAGCTCACAGCAGAGCTTCACGCCGCGGAATGCCAGGTTCTCCGCCTCGATGAAGGGGTGGGCCGAACTCAGCCTGGTTCACCCAGAACCGCACCCCAGCCTCTGTCGGGTCGAAGTCCCGGGCCACCTGGCCGATCGTTGGGCCGCCGGCTCGGCAATGCTCGACGGTGTCAACCGCGAACTCCGGGGTGAACGACGGACGAGGACGGGGTTTCCTCCGTTCCATGGCCTCCATGACGGGCATCCTTTCCGGGCTGCGCCCCTGATGTTGGATGTCCGACAAAACCGGAGGAAGTCCAAACCCCCAATATTGATGATGTGGCGGCACGCTACACGTGGTCTCATAACGGCGGGCGAATCTGCGGCTAGTTGAACGACGCTTACCCAATGACTGAGGGCAGTGTCGAGTCGCGACGGCGGGGGGTCTCCAAATGTTCGTGGCTATTGTTCACTCGAGTATCCGTAACCGGATTCTCTTGGTCGTCGCCGTGGTGTTGGCCGCATCAAGCATCGCCGTCCTCGCCACGCAAGGGGCAGGTGCTGTCACCCAACCCATCGCCGCCTGCAACGACTGTTTTGTCGGACCCGCACAGAACGTCGTAGTTCGGCCAACCCCGGAGGGGGCGGGGCCCGCTGCCACGACATACTCTGCTACTAGCGGCAACTGGGCTGGGTACGCAGTGACTGGAGCAAGCTTCACTTCGGTCAAGGCGACATGGGTGCAACCGGCCGTCACGTGCCAAACCGCCAATTCCTGGACAGTGTTCTGGGTCGGGCTGGATGGGTGGGACTCGAATGCGGTGGAGCAGGGAGGATCCTATGCGCTCTGCGGCGCCGTCGGATCCACCCCGGTGTACTCGTTGTGGTGGGAAATGTGGCCGACGAACGCCGTCCAGGCAGTCACGCTTCCTCAACAAGTACAGCCCGGTGACGTGATTCAAGCCACTGTCACCTATAACCCAAACGCATCCAACTACATCATCGCCGTTGAGGACGTCACGACATCGCAGGGGTTCGCAGAAGTGCAGACATGCGCCGCCAACGTCACCTGTGAGAACGCGTCGGCAGAAGTCGTCACCGAGGCTCCGGGATACCCGCTCCCGCCCGTGGGCCCTGGGGGGCTGTATTCGCTGGCCAATTACGGGACCATGGCGTACACGAGCGCCTCTGTCACCGATTCATCTGGCTCCACCGGAGCATTGAACGCCCCGCAGTGGACTAGCTACAGCATCTCGGAGACTAACGACACGCCCCCGGACTACTCGTCTGTTTCCCCCTTGAACACAAACGGCAATGGCTTCTCGGTCACATGGGTGCCATCGGCCGCGAACTCTCAAACCATTGTGTTCACCTCGACCCCTCCCCCAAATGCTGTCGTGGGTGGCCCGACATATGCGGTAACGGCCACTGGGGGCGGTTCGGGTAACCCCGTCGTGATCTCGATCGATGCGCAGAGTACGGGAGTCTGCTCTCTCAGTGGAAATGTGGTTTCCTTCATTGGCGCTGGCACTTGCACGTTGGATGCCAACCAAGCAGGGTATTCCCTGTTCCCCTTACCCGCTCCGCAAGTCCAACAGATGATTGCCGTAGGGACTTCAGCGACTCAGAGCGCGGTCACCTTGTACGTTGCCATTGGTGGCAACGACACGGGAAATTGCCAGGCCTCTCTGGCGCCGTGTGCCACTATCTCCTACGCCGTGTCCCAGGCGCTCAACGGCGACACGATCGACCTTGGGCCGGGGACGTTCGCGGCAACGGTTGCCAACGCGGAGGGTGTGAGCCTCACCATTCAGGGCTCAAGCTCGGGAACAGCTCCGGCGACAACGGTGGAGTCGGCAAACCCAACGGACTATGTCTTCGGATCAGGCCGAGGTGGACTGACCCTCGACCATCTCACTATCAATGGGCTTTCGGGTGTCGCCCTTGTTAGTGGCTATGCCGGATATATGAACGTGACTGATAGCACAATCACCAACAGCAGCACGGCTGTGATTGCAGGTGCCGTCGGCGGCTCGGTTGACATCACGGATTCGACGATCTCCGGCAATACTGTGGGCGTCAACGACGCCCCCTCCTCCGGAGGTGCGAGCATTACGGCAAGCACGATTGCCAACAATGGCGTCGGAATAGAGATGGACAATCCGGCTTCGTATTCCGTCACCGATAGCATCGTGGGTCGCAACAGTGTCAAAGACTGCGTCTTTCCGTCGGGCACAGTGATCAGCGGTGGTGGCTACAACCTCGATGACGATGGCTCATGTGGTTTCAGTGGCACTTCCTCGTCTGACAAACCTGCAGGTCTCAACCCAGCGGGACTCCAAAACAACGGTGGGCCCACCCAGACCATCGCACTGACACCTGGGAGTTCGGCTATCGGTGGCGTCAACAACTCAACGCTGTGTTCAACCCCCGACCAGCGAGGGGTCACGCGGCCCACGCCCTGCAATATCGGGGCCTATCAGGCAGTCGGGCTCACCTCCGTCGGCACGTTGGCCAACAAGAGCGGGACAGGCGCCACGACTGTGGCGGTTTCGCCCCAGCACGGGGGCGACCTCCTCGCCTTGGCGATCAAGGTGTACTCGTCGAGCATCACGGCGTCGTCGGTCTCCGGCGGAGGGGCGAACACCTGGACACGAGCTGCGAACGTCAGCGAAGACGGTAACGATCTGCAGATCTGGATTGGAACGGTGAGCACGACGGGGACATCCACGATCACCGTGACATTTTCGGGCAGTGTCACCTCGACCTACACCGGTCTGGCCGTCCACGAATTCTCGGCCTCGTCGGGTTCGGGCACCGTGTGGGGCATCGATTCCGCTTCTGGGATCTCCAACGCCTCCTCGACCACGGTGACCTTCCCCAAGCTCACGCCCACCGGGACCGGAGAGCTGTACTTCGGATACGCAGCTGTGGCGAACAACGCTGCCGCCGGAAGCACCTCGGGCTTCAGCTATGCCACGACCTCCGACGCCGATGTCGCCACTTACAACACGAACGTCTCTGCCGCCGTGCAGCCCACGGCCAAGCAGAGCCCCGCCGGCGCCTCCGGTGCGGTGGCGGTGTTCATCACTGCCTCGCCCTCTTCGTCTTCCGTCACGGTCCCCGGGCCCCCCACTATCACCTCCGTGGTGCCAGGGAACGGTCAGTTAACCGTGAACTTCACCCCGGGATCCAACGGTGGAAGTCCCTTTACGGCATTCACGATCACCTGTGGCTCATTAAGCGTCTCCGCAAGTGGAGCGGCCACCTCAGCGACAGTGTCACAGCTCACCAATGGAACCAAGTACTCCTGCACTGTCTCTGCCTCAAACGTCAATGGAAGCGGGCCACCGTCGACCGCTGCCACCGGTACGCCGTCCGCGGCCACGGTGGCCCCAACGATCACCTCCGTTGGCACGTTGGCCAACAAGAGCGGGACAGGCGCCACGACTGTGGCGGTTTCGCCCCAGCACGGGGGCGACCTCCTCGCCTTGGCGATCAAGGTGTACTCGTCGAGCATCACGGCGTCGTCGGTCTCCGGCGGAGGGGCGAGCACCTGGACACGAGCTGCGAACGTCAGCGAAGACGGTAACGATCTGCAGATCTGGATTGGAACGGTGAGCACGACGGGGACATCCACGATCACCGTGACATTTTCGGGCAGTGTCACCTCGACCTACACCGGTCTGGCCGTCCACGAATTCTCGGCCTCGTCGGGTTCGGGCACCGTGTGGGGCATCGATTCCGCTTCTGGGATCTCCAACGCCTCCTCGACCACGGTGACCTTCCCCAAGCTCACGCCCACCGGGACCGGAGAGCTGTACTTCGGATACGCAGCTGTGGCGAACAACGCTGCCGCCGGAAGCACCTCGGGCTTCAGCTATGCCACGACCTCCGACGCCGATGTCGCCACTTACAACACGAACGTCTCTGCCGCCGTGCAGCCCACGGCCAAGCAGAGCCCCGCCGGCGCCTCCGGTGCGGTGGCGGTGTTCATCACTGCCTCGACGTGATCACGTTGGCCATCCTGTCGGCGTCGGGGCAACGCGAGAGGCGGCGGTATACGGGAACCTAAAGTGCCGATCCTTCGTTCCCGGAGACGGCCGGCAGCCGCCCGGGAACGACAACCGGGAGCGGTCCTGCTCGGGGACGTCAGGCCGCCGCCCCGGTTGCGACCGCACCGAGAGTGCCGATCTCGGGGTCTCGTCGCTGGTCACTCCTAAGGCCGGGCAACGATCCGGAAATGTGCGGCGGCCGCGTGGTCGGGCTGGCGAGATTTGAACTCGCGACCTCTTGACCCCCAGTCAAGCGCGCTAACCAAGCTGCGCCACAGCCCGTTGATGCAACTCGGCAGTCTAGGCGCGCCGGCTCAGGCGTGATGAACGATCCAGCCGATGCCCTGGTACGCCCGCCAGCCCAGGTAGACGGTGGTGGCCGCGAGCAAGAGCTTGAAGTGCCACGGGACCTTGCGGTGCCCCAGTCGCTCACCGCACTGGGGGCACTCGCCCTCGTCGGTGAGCTCGTCGTCCTCGACCATGTGGTCGCAGGTGTCGCACCACGGCACGGTCAGCCTCCGGGGGCACTCACGTCGGGCCGCGGGCGGAGGACCTCCATGCCGGGTTCGCTCACGACCCGATTCGCACCCGGAACTTCACGGGCGTGGGACCGATCCCGAACTGCTCGCGCAGTTTGCGCTCGACATAGCGCAGGTAAGTGGCTGGTAACCGCTTGGTGGCGAACAACGTGAACGTGGGAGGGTCGACCGCGCCCTGGACCGCGTACCGGATGCGGGCCCCGGGCGCGGCGTGCGCGCTCTGGATGGACCGGATGGCCCGGTTGAGCTCGCCCGTCGGGATGCGGTGGTGGTACGCCTCCACGGTCCGGCCCAGGGCGGGAAGGATCTTGTGGACGCCCATGCCGCTGCGGGCGCTCACTTTCACCACCGGCGCCTCCCCCAGGAAGGCGAGACGGTCCTCGACCGCGTCCAGGACGTCGCGCCTGTTCTCTGCGCCGAGGAGCTCCCACTTGTTGAGGACCACGACGACCGGGCTCCCCGACGCTCCGATCCGCTCGGCCAGGCGCTGGTCCTGGTGCGTCACCCCATCGGTGGCGTCGATGACGAGGAGCACCACATCGGCGTGGTCGAGCGCCTGCAGGGCGCGCACCATGGCGTAGTACTCGGTGCCCTCCTCGGTGCGCGACCGGCGCCGCATCCCGGCGGTGTCGATGAAGCGGACGGGGCCCTGGGCCGTGTCGAGCAACGTGTCGATGGCGTCGCGCGTGGTGCCGGGCAGATCGTGGACGACCGAGCGCTCCTCTCCGAGCATCCGGTTGAACAGCGTCGACTTCCCGACGTTGGGCCGGCCCACGATGGCGACCCGGGTGGGCACCACCTCGGAATCGATGCCGTCGTGCTCCCCTGGCGCGCCGGGCCCGGACGCGTCTCGGGCGGCGACCGGAGGCGGCTCGTCGGGCAACCGCCGGACGACCTCGTCGAGGAGGTCCCCCGTCCCCCGCCCGTGCAGCGCGCTCACCATCCAAGGGTCGCCCAACCCGAGGGAGACGAGCTCCCACGCCTCGGCCTCTCGGCGTTCGTTGTCGACCTTGTTGGCGACGAGGAGCACGGGCCGGCCCGACCGCGCCAGGAGCCGGGCCACGTCACCGTCCTCGGTGGTCACCCCCACCGCCGCGTCCACCACCATGAGGACCAGGTCGGCGGCGGCCACGGCCCGCTGCGCCTGCTCGGTCACCTTGGCGTCGAGGGCGTCCCCCCGGCTCAGCCAGCCTCCGGTGTCCATCACCACGAAGGGCCGGCCGTTCCATTCCGCGTCGAGCTCGAGCCGGTCCCGGGTGACGCCGGGCTTCTCCTGCACGACCGCGGCCCGGCGGCCCACGAACCGGTTCACGAGCGTTGACTTCCCGACGTTGGGACGGCCGGCCACCACGACCAGAGGGCGGGCCGTCCCCGCCCCGGGGCCCGGGGCGGCGCGTCGGGGGCGCGCGCCGGGGCGGCGCCGCTCACCGAGGCCCCCCCAGGGCGACGGCGACCGGTGTGGGCCGGGCCGAACCCGGCGCCGGCGCGGCGACCTCGGGCGCCACTCCCCCTCCGTGCAGGGCCTGTCGCAACGAGTACCCGTCGCTCGCCACGACCTCGACGCAACGGGGGAGGTCGGCCACGGTCGAGCCGTCGAGGAACCGCCCTTCCGACAGGCACACATCGGGGAGCAGGAAGCGGGTGCCGGAGGGTTGGTCACGGAGCACGCGGGCGATGTCGGGGCCCGTCATCAACCCGGTGACGGCGATGTTGCCGCCGAAGAAGCGGTTGCGGACGGGCACGACGCGCACGTGCGCCATGTCGTCGCCGAGCAACGGCTCGAGCACCGCCGCGCCGTATTCGCCCGTGAGGATGGCGACCGGGCTGCGCACGTCGTCAGTGGGCCGCTCATCGCCGGACGGGCCGGGCGGGCCGGGCCGGTGGGGACGGGTCGGTCCACCCTTTTCCGCACGCGGGGCGCGGTAGCCCGCCGCCGGGGCACCGTCGACCCACGAGAAGAACCCGGGGGCCACGCCATGGGCGGCGGTCACGTCGCCGTGATAGGCGGCCTCGAAAGCACGGGCCATGCCGATGCCGTTCTCGTGCTGGGGGAAGCCGTCGTATGCGTCGGCCGGCGGGAAGGGGCGGCCGGAGAGGAGGTAGTACTCGTCCGCCGCGTACACCAGGCGCCGCCCGATCGAGCCCAGGCACAGCTGCTGCCACTCCTCGACGAGGTCGACCACCGCCCCTGCTTCGGCGGCGGTGTGGGGTCGCATGGAGGCTTCGGTGGTGTGGTCGCTCACCCCGAGAGGCACGCACGCCACGGTGGCGAGGTCGCTGTACTCGTCGAGGACCCCCGCCAGCGTCGTCTCGAGCGCGTCGGCATCGTTCACCCCGGGGCACACCACGACCTGCCCGTGCACCTCGATGCCCCCGTCGAGCAGGGCCCGGAGCCACCGCAGGCTGGTCGCGCCGCGGGGATTGCGCAGCATCCGGGCCCGGAGCCCGGGGTCGGTGCTGTGGATGGACACGAACAGCGGCGACAGGCGCTCGGTCAGGACGCGCTCGAGGTCGAGCTCGGTGAAGCGGGTCAGGGTGGTGAAGTTCCCGTAGAGGAAGGACAGGCGGTAGTCGTCGTCCTTCAGGTACAGGCTGCGGCGCATCCCTTTGGGGAGCTGGTAGATGAAGCAGAACTCGCAGTGGTTGTCGCAGGTGCGGACTCGGTCGAACACCGCCGAGGACACCTCGATCCCGGGTATCTCCCCCGCTCCTTTGCGGAGCACGACGGTGCGCTCCTCGTGTCCCCGCCGGATCTCGAGCTCGGGGTCGGCCTCGTCGACGAGGAGGCGGTACTCGATCACGTCGCGCGGCACCCGACCGTCGACGGTGAGCAGCTCGTCGTTCACCCGGAGGCCGGCACGCTGTGCCGGGGAGGCGGGCGCCACCGCGACCACCCGGGGCACCGACATGCACTCGAGGCTACCCGGTCGTCGGGGTCGCTCCGCCCCGGCCGTCCGGGCACGCAGGGCCGATAACCTGGGCTGGTGCCGGTCGAGCGTGTGTTGCTGGCCTCGCCCCGCGGCTTCTGCGCAGGAGTCGAAAAGGCGATCAAAGCCCTGGCGTGGATGGTGCGGGTCTTCGAGCCGCCCGTCTACTGCTACCACGAGATCGTCCACAACAGGCACGTCGTCGACCAGTTCCGGGCCCGCGGCGTGGTCTTCGTCGACGACGTCGACCTGGTGCCCGACGGCGCCCCCCTCATGCTCTCCGCGCACGGTTCGGCTCCCGGCGTCGTGACCGCCGCCCGCGGCCGCGGGCGAGTCGTGGTCGACGCCGTGTGCCCCCTCGTGACCAAGGTCCACCACGAGCTGAAGGTGCGAGCGGGCAAGGGCTACACCGTCCTCTACGTCGGGCACGAGGGCCACGAGGAGGCGGTGGGGACGATGGCGGTCGCTCCGGCGTCGGTTCGCCTCGTGCGCGACGAGGACGACGTGGACCGGGCGGCGGCCGAGATCGATCCCGGTGCCCCCGTGGCGTTGCTGGCCCAGACGACGCTCAGCCACGACGAGTGGTCCGACATCATGACTCGGGCCCGCGAGCGGTTCCCCGACTTGTGGATGCCCAACCGCTCGGACCTGTGCTTCGCCACCACCAACCGTCAGGCCGCGCTCAAGGTAATCGCCCGGCGCTCGGACTCCGTCGTGGTGATCGGCTCGGTGAACTCGTCCAACACCCGCGCCTTGCAGAAGGTGGCGGGCGCGTCGGGGTGCCCCCGGGTGCTGCGGGTGAACGAGGCCGACGAGCTCCCCGACGACCTCTCGGGCACGGTGGGCGTCACCGCCGGGGCGTCGGCGCCCGATGAGCTGGTGGAAGCGGTCGTCACCCGGCTGGCGCCGCTGCGAGGTGTCGAGGAGGTCCACGTCACCGACGAGGACGAGTACTTCCCCCCACCTCCCGAGCTGCGAGACCTGCTGCGGGGCCTGGCCGCGGCCCTGGCCGTGGGCCTGGCCGCCCCCATCCCGGCCGATGCCTCGTCTCCGGGCGCGGCGGGCCCCGACGTCGGCGCGGTGATCGGCGACCGCCAGATCTCCGCCGCCGACGTGTTGGCGCGCCTGGCGGGGTGAGCATCGAGCCGTCCGACGGCGCGCCCGCGGCCGGGCTGGAGCTCTCGAGCGCCCCGGGGCGTTGGGTGCTGACGGCGGCGGTGCTCGGGTCGGCCATCACCGCCATCGACTCCACGGTGGTGGGGATCGCCCTGCCGGCCATCGGACGGAACTTCGCCCTGCCGGTTTCGAGCCTGCAGTGGGTGGTGTCCTCCTATCTCGTCGCTCTCGCCGGCCTGCTCCTGGTGGGGGGCGTGCTCGGCGACCGCTACGGCCGGCGACGGGTCTTCGTCGTCGGCGTGACGTGGTTCGCGGTGTCGTCACTGGTGTGCGCCCTTGCCCCCGACGCGGCCGTGCTCATCGCGGGCCGCGCCCTCCAGGGTGCGGGCGGGGCCCTGCTCACTCCCGGGTCGCTCGCCATCCTGCAGGCCTCGTTCACCCCCGACGACCGCCCCCGCGCCGTCGGCGCCTGGGCGGGGCTCGGCGGTGTCGCCACCGCCGTCGGCCCCTTCGCCGGGGGCTTCCTCATCAGCGCGGTGTCGTGGCGCCTGATCTTCCTCATCAACCTCCCCGTGGCGGCCGCGGCGGTGGCGATCGCCATCCGCCATGTCCCCGAGACGCGTGATCCCGAGGCCGTCGGGCCCGTCGACCTGGTGGGCGCGGTGCTCGTCACCGCCGGCCTCGTGGCGCTGGCGGGCGGGCTCATCGAGGCTCCGGACCGGGGCTGGTCCTCGGCCGAGGTCATGGGGATGCTCGCCGTCGCGGTGGCCGCGTTCGCGGCTTTCTTCGCCGTCGAGCGACGCGAGCGCCATCCCATGCTGCCCCTGGCCATCTTCAGGTCGAGGCAGTTCAGCGCGACCAACGCCGTGACCTTCGTGGTCTACGCCGCCCTCGGGGGCGCCCTCTTCCTCCTTCCGGTGCAGCTCCAGCAGGTGTCGCACTACACCCCGCTCGAGGCGGGCACGTCCCTGCTCCCCCTCACCGCCGTCATCCTCGCCCTGTCGGCCCGGTCCGGCGCGCTCGCGGCGCGCATCGGGCCTCGCCTGCAGATGTCGGTCGGTCCGGTCGTGGTGGGGGCGGGAATGACGCTCCTGCGCTTCCTCGGCCCGTCCGGCGATTACCTCACCGAAGTCCTCCCCGGGGTGCTCGTCCTCGCGTTCGGGCTGGCCATCACGGTGGCCCCGCTCACCTCCGCCGCGTTGTCGTCGGCCCCCGTCGAGCAAGCCGGGATGGCCGCGGCCGTCAACAACGACGTGGCCCGGGCCGGGGGGTTGATCGCCGTGGCGCTGCTGCCGGCACTGTCGGGGCTCAGCGGCCACAGCTATCTGCACCCGGCCGAGTTCACCGCCGGGTTCCGCCACGCCGTGCTGGTGGCGGGAGCAGCGGCCGCGTGCGGTGGGCTACTCGCCGCCGTCGGGGTGCGAAACCCCGTACCGGCGCAGCGTGCCCGGGCGGGAGGCGGGGCCCGGCTCTCGGTGTGCTGCCCGCTCGAGGCCACCTCTCTCGCGCCGGCCGCGTTCGGCACCGGCGCGACGAACCAGGGAGACGGGGCGAACCTGAGAGAGGACTGAGAAAGCCGGGCGCGTACTTCCCCTCCCGACGCCTCCTGGCCTGGGGTGCGAGAATGGCGTCATGAGCACCACCACTGACACGAGCACCACCACCGACACGAGCAGCACGAGCAGCACGACGAGCTTCCGGCGGATGGACGAGTCGAGCGCCGAGCAGTGGGCGGAGATCGGTGCCCTCACGGCCAAGCGCCAGGCCCGGGTGGCCGACCAGGTGCTGGGCATGCTCGAGGCGCTCGGTTCCGTCACCGACGGGTTCGCCGTCGACCAGCTCCGGCACTCGCTGCAGACCGCGACGCGGGCCGAGGAGGCGGGGGCCGACAAGGAGATGGTGGTCGCCGCGCTGTGCCACGACATCGGCAAGTACGTGTCGGTGCCCAACCACCCCCGCATCGCGGCGGAGATCCTGCGCCCGTACGTGCGGGAAGAGGTCTTCCACGTCATCCGCACGCATCAGGACTTCCAGGGCCGGCACTACTACCACCACTTCGGCGGGGACCCCGAGGCCCGCGAGCAGTACCGGGACGAGGCCTGGTTCGGGCTCGGCGAGCGCTTCGCCGACGAATGGGACCAGACGAGCTTCGACCCCGACCACCCCACCCTCCCTCTGTCGCACTTCGAGCCGCTCGTCCGCGAGGTCTTCGCCCAGCCCCATAGGTTCTGATGGGTTCGAGACTGATCAAGCCCCGCACGCGCGCCCAGGCGCGCCAGATACGCCGCCAGGACGCGGTGCGCCGGCTCATCATGGGGATGGGCCAGCAGGACTTCCACCGCCGTCACCCGACCGTCGCCTTCGGGCCGGTCCTGGTGCTCATCGCCTCGTACCTCGAAGCCGACAACATCGGCGACGTGCTCAAGGCCGTCCCCACCGAGGTCGACGGGCTGGCGGTGTCGACGCTGGTGGTGGTCGACGGCGGGGACGACGGTACCGAGGACATCGTGGCCGACCTCGGGGCCTACTGCGCCGTGCTGCCGGTGAACATGGGCCAGGGCGTCGCCCTGCGCCTGGGCTACGAGCTCGCCGTCGCCCACGGGGTGAAGTACGTGGTCACGCTGGACGCCGACGGTCAGAACGACCCGGCCGAGATCCCCGGCTTCCTCGCCCCCCTGCTCGACGGCACCGCCGACTTCGTCATCGGCAGCCGGCGCCTGGGTGCCGACGAGACGACGGACAAGTTCCGCATGGCCGGCGTGGTGTTTTTCGCCGCGATCATCAACGCGCTGACGCGCCAGCACATCACCGACACGTCGAACGGGTTCCGGGCACTGAGGATCGAGGTACTGCAGGACGTCACGCTCGAACAGGACCAGTACCAGACGGCGGAGCTGATCATCAGCGCGGCCACGCGCGGGTGGAGGATCACCGACTGCCCCGTTGTCTGGCACCTTCGGGCCTCGGGCGAGTCGAAGAAGGGACACAACGTCTTCTTCGGGCTGCAGTACGCGCGTGTGATCGTGCGCACCTGGCTGCGCGACCGCCGCTGACCTGACCCCGGGGAGCGGTCTCGGTGCTCTCTCGCGCGGCGCGTCTATGGCGCCGCCCCGGTGGTCGCATGATGGCGGCGCTCGTGGCCGTGCCGTGCGCGATCTTCGGCCTGCCCGCCGCGGTCGGGGTGACGTGGTTGGTGAGCGACAACCTCATCCAGAACTACCCCCTGCGGGTCCTGGTGGGGACCGATCTCCGCCACGGGCACGCCCCGGTGTGGGACCCCTACCTGTGGAGCGGGTCCCCCCTTCTTTCCGCGTTCAACGCCGGCGCCGCCTACCCCGCCACGTGGCTGTTCAGCGTCCTGCCCGGCGCCCTGGCGTGGGTGGTCAACCAGGCGCTGGTGGAGGTGGTGGCGGCGGCGGGGATGGTCGTGCTGCTGAGGGTGCTCGGGCGGTCGTGGGCGGCGTCGGGGCTGGGGGCGGTCGCCTTCGCCTACGGCGGGTTCATGGCGGCCCAGAGCGTGCACATCGACATCGTGGAGGCGGGTGCGTGGCTGCCCTGGGCCTTCGCCGCCCTCGACCGCCTCGCCAACCGCCCCGAGGGCCGGTCGGCCGGCCCGTGGGTGGCCATGCTGGGCGCCTCGATCGGGCTGATGGGATTGTCGGGGGCGGCCGAGCCCATCCTCGACGGCGGCGTCGTGCTGGCGGTGTACGCGCTGTGGCTGTTGTGGCGGGCCCCGGCGCGGCGACTGCCGCTCCTGCTCACGGTGGCGGCGGGCGTCGCGCTGGGCCTGGCCCTCGCCGGCGCGCAGCTCATCCCGGGTGCCTTCGCCCAGGCCCAGTCCCAGCGCGCCGTGCACGAGTACACGTACTTCGTGTCGGGGTCGATGAACAAGTCGTTGACCGTGCTGGGCCTCGACCCGCTGCTGCTCGGCACGAGCGGCCTGTTCCCGCTGCACTTCTACGCCACCTACAGCCTGGCCGAGGTGTCGAGCTACATCGGGATCATGCCCGTCATGGGCCTGGTGGGCCTGCTCGCCCGCCGGCACCGCCGGAGCGCCGAGGCGCACCGGTGGTGGATCTGGTACGCCGTCGCGGCCATCGGGCTGGTGCTGACGCTGGGGTGGGTTCACCCCCTTCGGCCACGTCCTGTTCCACCTGCCGCTGTTCAACCGCCAGCGCCTGCTGTCGCGCAACCTCTTGGAGGTCGACCTGGCATTGGCCGTGCTGTTCGCGACCTGGCTCGATCAGATGCTCCTGTGCCCGTCGCCGTCGCCGTCACCGGTCGCGGCGCACCGCGCAGCGGTGGGCACGTCGCGACGCCCGGCGATCGGGCGAGCCGGGTGGTGGCGGAGTCTGCCTGGGCCCGAGGGGTGGCGATCGGACATCGTGCTGCCGCTGATCCCCCCGGCGGCCGTCGTGATGCTGCAGGTGGTGCTGCTGGCGGGCGGGACATGGTTCCCGCACTTCCTGCACGTGCCCGGTCCGGTCAGCCGCTCGACCCTGTGGCCGCTCGTCGCCTTCTTGACCCTGCCCAGCGCTATCGCCATGGGAGCTGCGTGGCTGGTGCTCCGGCGCCGCCGCCTGGCCCGGCTGATGCCGCGCCTGTTGGCCGCCCTGGTGATCGTGGACCTGGCGCTGTTCAACGGGTTCATCCAGGGGGCGCCGGATCCCGTCGGGGCCACGACCACCAGCGCGACCGCGGCCAACGCCCTGGCGTCGCTGGTGGAGGCCCAGGGCCAGGGGGCGGCGGGAGGACTGCACCGGATGGCGGTGTTCGACCCCGACCGCTACTACTCCGTGCAGGTCGAACGGTTGGGGGAGCCGGACCTCAACATCCTGCGGGACCTCGACAGCGTGCAGGGCTACGGCGCGGTGGTCGACGCCCACTACGACAGCGCCACGGCCACCCACGAACAGCTCAACATGAGCCTGTCGGGTCTGGCCGACGGGAGCTTCGCCCAACTCGACCTCGGGGTCCTGGCCACCGTGCCCGAGTACTTCGTGCATCTCGTGACCGCCGCCCCCGGCTCCGCCATCAGCGCGGTGGCGGGGGCCACCCGCTATCCGCCCGTGGCGCCCTCGGACACGGCTCCCCCCGACACCACCCCCCCGCCGGCCACGCCGGCCAACGACTACCAGTACGCGCCGCCGCCGGCTGCCACGCTGTCACTGCCTGTCGGACAGGTGCGGACCCAGTACCTCGGGGCCGTGCTCTCGGTGACCGGCGGTCGACGTCCCCGTGCAGTCCGGTCCCTCGGGCGCCGGGGCGAGCCTGCGGGTGGGCCTGCTCTCTCCCGACGGGCGTCGCACGACCTGGATCGGCTCGGCTCCGCTCGGGCCGGGCCGTCCCGGCACCGCCGTGGTGTCGGCGCCGGGCCCCACCCCCGCCAGTGGGGTCGTCCTCGAGCCTGAGGCCGGGGTCGGGGCCGGGATGGGCGCCCCCGGCCCGCTGGGCATCGGCGCCGTCGTCCTTCGCACCGCCGGCCAGGGCACCTACCGTGTCGACGGCTCGCTGCGGGACTCGGTGACCCCGGCCCGGTGGCGCTTCGCCGGGATGATCGGGGTCTTCTGCGTCTTCACCGAGGCCTCGGCGGCGGGCCGCGCCTGGGTGCAGGGGGGGTCGGGGGGCCGCGCCCGCGTCGTGTCGAGCACGCCCTGGGGTGATCAGACCGTCCGGGTGTCAGCGGCGAGGCCGGCCACCTTGGTGCGATCCGAGCAGTTCGCCACCGGCTGGCAGGCCACCGTCATGACCCGCACGGCGAGCGGGGCCCGGACGACCCGCCAGGCGGTGCCGGTGCGCGCCGAGGGCCTGATCCAGGGCGTGCCGGTTCCCGCCGGGACGTCCCTGGTGCACTTCACCTACCGTCCCCATCGCGTCCTCGAGGGGTTCGTCGTGTCGGCCCTTGGTTTCATCGTGCTCGTCGCCCTCGTGGGCTGGCCCTTGCTTCAGCGTCGTCGTAGAGGAGTTGGAGCTCGGCGCACAGCTGCTCGGTGAGTGCATGGACCTGGGTGCGCGGCACCCGACCACGCGCCGAACGTGGCGGAGCGGAGATCGGCGGGCCCACCACGAGGTGGACCTTCACCGGCCGGACGAACTTCGATCCCTTGGGCATGGCCTGGGCCGTGCCGCCGATGCCGATGGGCACGATGGGCGCCCCGGTGCGCGCCGCGAGGAAGGCGGCACCCTCGTGGAGGTCCTTGACGACGGGACCGGCGCGGCGCGTCCCCTCGGGGAACAGGATGAGCACGTCGCCGCGCTCGAGCACGTCCTGGGCCCGCTCCAGGGCGAGGCGGTCGGCACCTTCGCGATGGACCGGGAACGCGCCCACCCCGTCGAGGAACGAACCGAGGAGGGGCGACTTCCACATCTCCTCCTTGGTCATGTAGAAGATCTTGCGCCTCGTCACCTCGGACACGGCGATGAAGTCCATGAAGCTGCGGTGCACCGGCGCCAGGATCACGGGGCCCGTGGCCGGCACGGCGTCCGCCCCGTCGACCTCGACGCGCCAGTAGGCGCGGTTGATGAGGTGCACGATGACCCGCAGGAGCCGGTAGACCCACGCCGGGACGCGCACCCCGGCGCGCCGGCGGGTCGTGCCGGCGCCGGTGTCGAGGTCCAGTTGCGGTTTCACAGGCATGCGAGCACCTCCTCGAGCACGTCCCGGCTCGACTTGCCGGTCGAGTCGATGACTTTGGCGTCGGCGGCCACGTCCTCGGGAGAGGGCAGGGGCGAGGTGACCCGGGTGGAGTCGAGCCGGTCCCGCCGCACCAGGTCGTCGTGGACCGCCTTGACGCTGCGGCCCTCGGCGCGCTCGCGGGCCCGGCGCCGGGCGCGGGTCTCGGTGGCGGCGGTCAGGTAGATCTTGAGGTCGGCGTGGGGGAGCACGACGGTGCCGATGTCCCGGCCCTCGACGACGCCGCGCCCCCGCTCGGCCACCCAGGCGCGTTGGCGTGCCACGAGCTCGGCCCGTACCGCCGGGTTGGCGGCCACGGCCGAGACCGCCGCGTCCACCGCCGCGCTGCGGATGGCGAAGGTGGCGTCCTCCCCATCGACGACCACGCGGCTGCCCACCTCGATGGTGATGTCACGGGCCAGACGGGCGACGGCCTCGGTGTCGGTCATCTCCACGTGATGGCGCAGGGCTGACCAGGCCACGGCCCGGTACATCGCCCCCGTGTCGAGCCTTTCGACCCCGAGATGCTCGGCCACCGCCTGGGCGAGGGTCGACTTCCCGGCCCCGGCGGGACCGTCGATGGCCACCACCCGCACCCTCCCTTCAACCGCGTCCATGTTCACCGTGTCCCGCTGAGCGCGACGAGGTCCGTGGCGAAACGGGGATAGCTGGTCGCCACGGCGCCCCATCCCGCGATCCGCGTCGGCTCGTTCCCTGCCGCCAGCCCGGCCACCGCGGCGGCCATGGCCATGCGGTGGTCACCGCGGGCGTCCACCACGCCGGGCACCAGCCGGCCCGCCCCGTGCACCACGAGGTCGTCCCCGTCGACCTCGGCGCGGGCCCCGAAGACCCGAACGAGCTCGGCCACACCGGCCAGGCGGTCGGACTCCTTCACCCGCAGCTCCCCCACCGCCCGGAACACGGTGTCCCCTGACGCGCACGCGCCCGCCACCGCCAGGACCGGCACCTCGTCGAGCCCGGTGATCTCCGACGCCTCGACCACCGTTCCCCGTAGGGGTCCGAAGCGCGCCACCACGTCCGCGGTGGCGTCGAGGTCTCCGGGCCCGGTGGTGGGCACCTCGCCGATGTCGGCGCCCATGCGCCTGAGCACGTCCAGGTACCCCCGGCGCCCGCGCCCCACGTAGACGTGTTCCACGGTGACCTCGCTGTCCGGCACCACGCACGCGGCCACGATCCAGAACGCCGCCTGGGACGGGTCTCCGGGGACGTCGAGCTCCAGCGGCGCCAGCTCGGAGGGGCGGAGCCGCACGACATGGTCCGAGCCGGCACCGCCCTCCTCCGTGACGTCGGCCCCGCACCGGACGAGCAGCTCCTCGGTGTGGCGGCGGGTGAGCACGTGCTCCCGCACGACGGTGTCGCCTCGGGCGCCCAGGCCGGCGAGGAGGACGCACGACTTGACCTGGGCGCTCGCCACCGGGGTGGTGTAGTCGATGCCGTGCAGGCCGGCTCCGCGGATCGTGAGCGGCGGCAGGCAGCGCCCGGTGCGGCCCTGGACCTCGGCGCCCATCTCGCGCAGGGGCACGGCCACGCGGTCCATGGGCCGCCGGGACAGCGACGCGTCCCCCGTGAGCTCGGTGGTCCAGGGTAGGCCGGCCACCACGCCCGCCAGTAGACGCATGGTGGTGCCCGAGTTACCCATGTCCAGGGGGCGATCCGGCCGGTGCAGGGCGGCCGCGCCCCCCGAGATCACGGTGTCCCCCGAGGCCGCCACGCGCTCGACCCGAGCCCCCAGGGCACGCAGCGCGGCCGCGGTGCGTGCCACGTCGTCTCCGTCGGAGAGACCGCGAACCCTCGACTCCCCCGCCGCGAGCGCGCCGAGGAGAAGGGCGCGGTGCGACACGGACTTGTCCCCCGGGACCCTGAGCCGGCCCACGAGCGGGTGCCCGCCCTCCACCGTGAACACGGTGTCGTCGAACACGGTGCCGCCGCCTGCGCCGCCGCCCCGGCCGTTCGGCGGGTTCTGGGGGTCCCGCGGGTTCGGCGGCGGGCTCATGCGAGGTGCCTGGACGTCGAGCGGTAGCCGCGTGCGGCCATGGCGTCGTGGAGGCGCTGGGCGGCGTCGCCGTCGACTACGAGGACGAGGACCCCGCGATCCCCCTCGGCACTGTGGGCGATCTCCAGGTCGGCGATGTTCACGCCGAGGTCGCCGGCGAGCGTCGTGATCTCGGCCAGCACGCCGGGGCGGTCGGGGATCGGCACCCGCAGTTCGACCAGGCGCTCGGGCCGCACGGCGCGCGCCGGAAGGGAACGCCGGGCCGCGGCGGCATGCTCGAGCACGGCCAGCAGGCCGTCGCGGTCCGCGGCCGCCACGCGGTCGCGCATGGCTGAGAGGTCGGCGACCAATACGTCGAGCGACGCCACGATGGCGGGCGCGTTCGCCACGCAGACGTCGGGCCAGATGCCGGGTTGGCCCGCCGCGATCCTGGTCATGTCGCGGAACCCGCCCGCCGCCAGCCGCAGCAGCGCGCTGTGCTGCTCGGCGGCACGATCGGCGAGGTTCATGAGCGTGGCGGCGGCGAGGTGCGGCACGTGTGACACCGTGGCCACGAGCGTGTCGTGCTGCTCGGGGGACAGCGCCACCACCTCGGCCCCCAGGCTCGTCACCACGGCCCGGAGGCGGGCGAAGGCGTCGGGATCGGTGTCGCCGGTGGGCGTGAGGACCCAGGTGGCCCCGACGAACAGGTCGGGGTCGGCCCCGTCGATCCCCACCTGCTCGGATCCCGCCATGGGATGGCCGCCGACGAAGCGGGGATGTGCCAGGCGCGCGGCGAGGGGGGCCTTGACGCCGGCCACGTCGGTCACGATGGCGTCGCGTCGCGCCGCCCGTGCCAGTGCGGCGGTGACTTCGTCCACGACGGCCACCACCGGGGTGGCCACGAAGGTGATCTCGGCGTCGGGGTCGACCCCGACCTCGTCGAGGGCGCCGAGGGCCTTGGCCCGCTGCGCGCCGAGCGGGTCGACATCGGTGCCCGTGACCCGCCAGCCGCGGGCGCGCAGGGCCAGCCCGATCGACCCGCCGATCAGCCCGGTGCCGACGATGGCGGCCCGGCCCGTCTCACTCGGGGAGGTCATCGCGCAGCCCCCGGGCCCCGTGGAGGTAGACGTGGTGGAGGTCCTGGCGGGACCGCTCGGTCGTCACGTGGAGCAGGACGCGCACACAGCGCGGCGTCGATCCCACGACGTCGAGCTCGCGGGCGCACAGCAGAGGGACGTCGCCCAGTCCCATAGCCCGGGCCGCGGCCGCCGGGAACATCGACACCACGTCGCCGGTGGCCGTGAACACGATGCTGATCACGTCGTCGTGCCCGAGCGCGTTGCGCTCGAAGAGGTCCTCGAGCAGCTCCCGGGTGCGCGCCGACACCTCGTCGGGGGTGTCGGAGTCGACGGTGGTGGCACCGCGCAGGGCTCGGACGCTGGACATGGCGTCGATGCTACCCAGCCCGGCTGCGCCCACCCGGTGGTGCACGGCGCTGGCCAGGGCCGTCGCGTCGGGCGCCGGCGCCCGCCAGGGCACGCACCTCCGATGGTTGGAGCTCCCTCCACTGCCCCGCTTTGAGGCGCGGGTCGGAGATCGGCCCGATCCGGGTGCGCACGAGCCGTCGCACGGGGTGGCCGACGGCCTCGCACATGCGCCGGATCTGGCGGTTGCGCCCTTCGTGGATAACGATGCGGATCACGCCCGGGGCGACCACGCCGACGGTCGCCGGGGCGGTCATCCCGTCGTCGAGCTCGATCCCCCGGCGCAGGCGTCTCAGTGCGCCGGCCGGGAGCGTCCCCTCCGTCTCGACCAGGTACTCCTTGTCGACGCCGAAGGAGGGGTGCGTCAGGCGTTGCGCCAGGTCGCCGTCGTTGGTGAGGACCAGGAGCCCCTCGCTGTCGGCGTCGAGCCTCCCTACCGGGAACACGCGTGGCGTGGCGGGCACCAACTCGAGCACCGTCGGTCGCCCCGAGGGGTCGTGCGCGGTGGTGACGACGCCGGCCGGCTTGTGTAGGAGGTAGTGGACGAGACCGGGGAGCACCGGCAGGGGGACGCCGTCGAGCGCCACCACATCGCGGCTGACGTCGACACGCTGGCCCAAGGTGGCGGGCCGGCCGTTGACCGTCACCCGCCCGGCGGCGATCAGCTCCTCACAGGCACGCCGACTGCCCAGTCCGACCCGGGCGAGCACCTTCTGGAGCCGTTCTCCTCGGGGTTGCTCGGCATCCACGGCGGCGCGGTGTCGGGGCGGGTCGCCCTCCTCAGGCATCGGCGCCGGGGCGCAGGCGCTCCTCGAGCTGTTCGACGACCTCGGGCCCGGGCAGCAGCTCCTCGACGGGGGGCAGCTCGCCGAGGTCGTAGATCCCGAGGCGCTCCAAGAAGGCGGGCGTGGTCCCGTAGAGCACGGGTTGTCCGGGCCCGGGCGCGTGGCCGACGGCGTTGATGTAGCCGCGCTGCTCGAGTAGGCGCACCACGCCGTCGACGTTCACGCCGCGCAGCGCCGCGATCTGCGCGCGTGACACCGGCTGGCGGTAGGCCACGATGGCGAGGGTCTCGAGGGCAGCCGAGGACAGGCGTGACGAAACACCTTCCATGGCGAAGCGCTCGACGAACGGTGCCATGTCCGGGTGGGTCTGGTAGCGGTACCCGCCCGCCACGCGGGCCAGTACGAACCCCCGGCCCTCCTCCTCGTACCCCGCGGCGAGCTCCGCGCAGGCGGACTCGACGCGTTCGACGGGCATCTCGAGCAACTCGGCGAGCATGTTCGGCGGCACCGGCTCGAGCGCCGAGAGCAGGACGGCCTCGATGGCCCGGTACTCCTCGGGAAGGCCCACCGCCGGGCCGTCAGCCGTCGTACTCCTCGACCGCGTCGCCACCGCCGACGGTGGACAGCACGGACGAGCCCCGGGACCAGATGACGACCAGGTCGCCGAAGGTCTCACCCTGGTCGAGGGTGACCCAGCCCCGCTTGCACAACTCGAGCAGGGCGAGGAAGCGCACGATGATCTGCATGCGGGTGGTGCAGTGCGAGGTCAGCTCGCGAAATGACAGGCTGCCGTCCTTGGGGAGCCGCTCTTCGAGCTCGGCGACCGCCTCCGACACGGTGACGGCCTCCACCGTGACATGGGACAGGTCCAACACGAACTCGGGCCGTGGCACCGTACCCACCATGAAGGCGGCCGCCAGGCGCTCAGGCGTGACGCCCGCCAGGAGGTCCGGGGCCAGGTCGCGGAAGCGCTCGTCGAGGCCGGCGACCCGTGGCAGGGTGCGCCGAGCCCGGTCGATCAGCAGCGCGAAGGTGTCTGCCGCGGCCGCATAAGCCTGCAGCTCGAGCAGGCGGGCCAGCAGACGGTCGCGCTCTTCGAACCCGGCGAGCTCCTCGTCGTCCTCGACGTCGTCGGGACCGGGCAGGAGCTTGCGGGACTTGAGCTCGACCAGGATGGCGGCGATGACGAGGAATTCGCTGGCCGTCTGCACGTCGAAGGGCTGGCGGGCGGTCATCTCGGCGATGAAGGCGTCGACGAGGTCCGACACGCGGATGTCGTAGATGTCGACCTTGTGGTCCGACACGAGCTGCAACAGCACGTCGAAGGGTCCCTCGTAGACGGGCGTCGAGACGTGCGCCACCACGCTTCTGACCCTACCGGCTCCCCTGCGCCCGCCTGCGCATGGCCCCTGAGCAGGACCGACGGTGCCGGCCCCGGGGCGGGCGGGCCGACGCGGGCATCACCGCGGCGTGAGAGGCGTCCCGTACCATGGCACGCCATGGCCAGGGTGCTGTCCGGAGTGCAACCGAGCGGCGATCTCCACCTGGGCAATTACCTGGGCGCCTTCCGGTACTGGGTGGCCGACCAGCACGACCACGACGCCCTGTTCTGCGTGGTCGACCTGCACGCCATGACGCTCGACTACGACCCGGCCCTGCTGGCGCCGAGGACCCTCGAGACGGCCGAGAGCCTCCTGGCGGTGGGGCTCGATCCGAAGGTCTGCACCCTGTTCGTGCAGAGCCACGTCGCCGAGCACACCCGTCTGACGTGGCTCCTCGAGTGCACGGCCACCTTCGGGGAGCTGCGCCGGATGACCCAGTTCAAGGACAAGGGCGGGGAGCAGGAGACGGTGCGCGCCGGGGTGTTCACCTACCCCGTGCTCATGGCGGCCGACATCCTGCTCTACGACGCCGACCGGGTCCCGGTGGGCGAGGACCAGCGCCAGCACCTCGAGCTCGCCCGGGACGTGGCCATCCGGTTCAACAACCGCTACGGCGAGACCTTCGTGGTGCCCCAGGCGGCGGTCCCCAAGGTGGCGGCGCGCGTGATGGACCTGCAGGAGCCGACCCGCAAGATGTCCAAGTCCGTCAGCTCGCCGCTCGGCACCGTGCTCGTCCTCGACCCCCCCGAGGAGATCGGCCGCAAGGTGCGCAAAGCCGTCACCGATACCGAGACGGAGGTCCGCTACGACCCGGTGAACAAGCCCGGCGTGTCGAACCTGCTCGAGCTGTTGGCGGCGGGCGCCGGCGGGGACCCCGCCGGGCTCGCCGGCCGGTACTCCAACTACGGACAGCTCAAGGCCGACGTGACCGAGGCGCTCATCGAGCTGTTGCGACCCGTGCGCGAGCGCTACGCCGAGCTGCACGCCGAGCGCGGCTATGTGGAGTCCGTGCTCGCCCAGGGCGCGGCCAAGGCGCGGACCTTGGCGGCACCCACCCTCGACCGGGCCATGCGCGCCGCGGGGCTGCTCGCCCCGCCGGGCGGCTTCAGCAGCTGACCCTCGTCATATCACCGCATTGGCGTAGTGGATATAGGCCCAATTGAAGAGGCTGTAGAACGCACCGGGGTCGACGACGAGGATGATCAGTGGCAAGAAGATCGTGAAGGGCCGGATTCGGTAGTACCCCGGGAGCATGTTCCTCGGGAGCACCCGCTCCAGCACCGCGGAGCCGTCCAGCGGGGGGAGCGGGATCAGGTTGAACACGGCCAGGATCACGTTCGCGTAGCCGGCCACGAAGAGCAGGCGCGCCCAGATCGGTCCCACTCCGATGACGGCGTCGAGACGAGGGTTCGATCCGGCCACGAAAGCCTTGAAGAACAGGCCCAACAGCACCGCGAGCGCGATGTTCACCCCTGGGCCCACCAGCGATACCACCAAACCGGTGTTGCGCGCGTTCCGCAGGCGCGAAACGTTCACGGGCACCGGCTTGGCGTAGGAGAACGCACCGTGACCGCTGAGGAGGAGAAGTGCCGGCAGGATGATGGTGCCGAAGGGGTCGATGTGGCTGACAGGATTGAGCGTCAGGCGCCCGGCGCGCTTGGCCGTGTCGTCGCCGAACGCGAGTGCGGCCGCACCGTGAGACACCTCGTGGAGGATCACCGAGGGGATGAGCGATCCGTAGAACAACAGGTCGAACGTGGTGACCTTGTGGGTACGGAAGAGCAATACGGCGAGCGCCACCCCGGCGATGATCCAGATCGTGGCTCTGGGGCTGAGCGTCTGGCGGCGCGGCCGCCCCGACGCGGGCGGGGGTCCCCAGGTGCTCACCGGGTTGTCCGGGTCAGTGCTTCGCGGCGCAGTTGATGCAGTACCGCGCGGCTGGCTTCGCTTCGAGCCGCAGCGGGTCGATGGGCTGCCCGCAGTCCTCACACACGCCGTAGTTCCCCTCGGTGAGCTTGCCCAGCGCCCGTTCGACGTCCTCGAGGGTCTCCCGGAGGCTCGCCGCCAGGGCTTCGACCTCCCCACGCTCAGCGGTCACCTGGCTGGAATCGGCGAAGTTCGAGTCGTAGGTCAGGCCCGCGCCACCCAGGCCCAGCTCGGCGAGCTTGGCGAGGAGCTCGGTGCGCTCCTCCTCCAGCAGGGCGCGGTGATCGACGGTCGAGGCCTCGGGGGGCACGCCTAGGAGATTACTGCCCCCTACCCCGGTCGGCGCGCGGATGTGCCTGCTCGTAGGCCTCTCTGAGGTGCTCCAACGACACCTTCGTGTAGAGCTGGGTGGTGGCGATCGAGGAATGGCCGAGGAGCTCCTGCACCACTCGGATGTCGGCTCCGTGGGCGAGCATGTGGGTCGCGCACGAGTGGCGCAGCACGTGCGGGTGCACCCGGTCCTCGATGCCCGCGGCGCGCGCCCGCTTCTTGAGCACACCCCACACTCCCTGCCGGGTGAGGCGGCCGCCCCGGGCGTTCAAGAACACGGCCTCGGAGTCCCCGCGCCGGGCCCAGCGTCGGGGCTCGAGCTCGGGGCGTCCCCGCGGGCCGAGCCATTTGTCGATGGCCCGGCGCGCGCATCGGCCCACCGGCACCAGCCGTTCCTTGTCCCCCTTGCCGAGCACGCGCACGAGCCCGGTGTCGGAGCCGAGGTCCGACAAGCTGAGCCCGGCCAGCTCCGACACCCGCATCCCGGTGCCGTAGAGGACCTCGAGGATGGCGCGGTCGCGCACCGACACGGGGTCCTTGCCGGTCGTGGTGTCGAGGAGCCGGCCGACCTCGTCCTCGTCGATCGCCTTGGGGAGGCGCCGGGGCGATCGCACCGGGCGGACGTCCGCGGTGGGATCGGTGGTGGCGCCCCCCTCTTCGAGGAGGAAGCGGTGCAGGCCCCGCAGCGCGGCCAGTGCACGCGAAACCGAGGCAGGCCCGAGCCCGGCCGCACGTCGTTGCGCCAGGTGCTCCTCGACGGTGGCGACGTCCGCGTCGTCGACCGTGTGGCCACGCGCGGCGAGGAAGGCCTCGTAGTTCACCAGGTCGCGCCGGTACGACGTGATGGTGTTGCGGGCGCGTCCCTGCTCGATCGCCAACCAGGTGAGGTATTCCTCGGAGGGACGGCTCAGCGCGGGGCCGTCCTCTGACACGTCGAAGACCGTGCGTGTCATGCTCCGGCGCGCAGCGCGTCCCGTGCCAGCAGCAGTCCCAGCACCGTCTGCGCGTCGACGAGCTCGCCGGACGCGACCATCGAGCCGATGTCGGCCAGGGGGACCTCGACGACCTCGATGTAGCGCTCCTCTTCGCTGTGGCGCTGGGGCTCCACAGGCTCGAGACGGCGAGCGAGATAGAGCAGCGTCTCCTGATCGCAGAAGCCGGGACTGTTGAGCATCGTGCCCAGAGGCTCGATGCTGTGGGCCCGCACGCCGACCTCCTCCTCGAGCTCGCGCCGCGCCGTGGTCTGCGGCGCCTCGCCGTCCACGTCGCGCGTGCCGGCGGGGATCTCGAGCAGCTCCCGGTCGACGGGCCCCCGGTACTGGCGGACGAGGAGCACCGTGTCGCGTTCGGTCACGGGCACGACGGCCACCGCGCCGGGATGGCGGACTACGTCGCGCCAGAAGCGTGTGCCGTCCGGGGCCTCGAACTGCGCCCGCTCGAACGAGATCCTCCACCCTTGGAGGCGGGGCTCGTCGGCGAGGTGAACGAACCCCTGCTCAGGAGGCGGCACCGACGTCGGTGTCGATCGTGATGAGGCGCGGCAGGCGCCCGTCGGCGCGTCGCAAGGCTGCGGCCAGCAGCTCCCGGAACAACGGGTGGGGGCGGTCGGGCCGGCTCTTGAACTCCGGATGGGCCTGGGTGCCCACCCAGAAGGGGTGCTCGGGGAGCTCGACGAACTCGACGAGCACGCCGTCGGCCGACGATCCCGAGCAACGCAGCCCCGCCTCTTGGAGCTTGGGCTTGTACCGGGGGTTGACCTCGTACCGATGGCGGTGGCGCTCGGAGACCACGGTGGTCCCGTAGGCGTCGGCCACCTTGGAGCCCTCTTCGAGCTGCGCGACGTAGGACCCGAGGCGCATGGTGCCGCCCATGTCGACGACGTTGTGCTGGTCGTCCATGAGGTCGATCACCGGGTGCGGGGTGAGCGTGTCGAACTCACGCGAGTTGGCGCCTTCGAGCCCCGCCAGGTGGCGGGCGACTTCGATGACCATCACCTGGAGGCCGAGGCACAGTCCCAGGCACGGGATCTCGCGCCGGCGGGCGAATTCGACGGCGTCGATCTTCCCCTCGATGCCGCGCTCGCCGAAGCCCCCCGGGATGACCATGCCGTCGAGCTGCAGCATGCGGTCCGTGCCCAGGAGGTCGGGGACCTTCTCGGCCTGGATCCAGTCCACCTCGACCTTGGCGCCGTGGTGGAACCCCGCGTGGCGCAGCGCCTCGCCCACCGACAGGTAGGCGTCGGGCAGGTTGACGTACTTGCCCACCACGCCGATGCGTACCGGCCGCTCCGACGCGGAGACCTGCGACACGACCTTCTCCCACCCGGACAGGTCGACGGGGTGCAGATCGCCGTCGATGGCGAGTATGTGGCACACCACACGATCGAGGCCCTCGTCGTGGAGCACGAGCGGGATCTCGTAGATGCTGGGCGCGTCCACGGCCGAGATGACTCCCTCGACGGGGACGTCGCACAACAGCGAGATCTTGCGCTTGAGCCCGTCGGAGATGGGTTGGTCGGAGCGGCACACGATCACGTCGGGCTGGATCCCACGGCTGCGCAGCTCGGTCACCGAGTGCTGGGTGGGCTTGGTCTTCTGCTCCCCCGACGGTGCCAGGAAGGGCACGAGGGTGAGGTGGACGTAGCAGACGTTGTCACGGCCCACGTCGTGGCGGAACTGCCGGATGGCCTCGAGGAAAGGCACGATCTCGATGTCGCCCACCGTGCCGCCCACCTCGACGATCACCACGTCGATCTCCTCCGACGCCAGGTGCCGGATGCGCGCCTTGATCTCGTCGGTGATGTGCGGGATGACCTGCACGGTCTTGCCCAGGTACTCGCCGTGGCGCTCCTTGCGGATCACTTCCGAGTAGATGGACCCCGTCGTGGCGTTGGATGTCGTCTTCAGCTCGACGTCGATGAAGCGCTCGTAGTGGCCGAGGTCGAGGTCGGTCTCACCGCCGTCGTTGGTGACGAACACCTCGCCGTGCTCGAAGGGGTTCATCGTCCCCGGGTCGACGTTGATGTACGGGTCGAGCTTGATCATCGTCACGCGCAGGCCGCGACACTTCAGAAGGCGGCCGAGTGACGAAGCGGTGAGCCCCTTGCCGAGCGACGAAGACACTCCGCCGGTGACGAAGACGTACTTGGTCAAGCTCGGCGCTTCCCGGGCATCGCTCCACGGTAGACCACGGAGGCAATCTACCGGTGGAACGCGCCGTCCCCGACCGGGGCCCTTACCGACCCCGACGCGTCGCCGGGGTGCGGGTCGGGGTCGGCGGTGCCAGCAGCTCCTCGGCGTGCTTGCGGGCCGTGGCCGATCCGGGGCGGCCTGACAGCATGCGGGCGAGCTCGACCACCCGGTCCTCGTCCTCGAGCACGGTGGCCTGCGCCACGGTCCTGTCCCCGGAGACCTCCTTGCGCACGCCCAACTGCTGGCGGGCGCACGCGGCGACCTGGGCCAGGTGCGTCACGACCAGGACCTGGTGGCGCCGGGACAGCTCCGCCAGGGCGCGCCCCACCGCCTGGGCCGCCTCTCCCCCCACCCCGGCGTCCACCTCGTCGAAGACCATGGTGGGGGGTGCTTCGGTGAGCACCAGGCGCAGGGCCAGCATGGCCCGGGCGAGCTCGCCTCCCGAGGCCACCTTGGCGAGGGGCAGGACCGCTTCGCCGGGGTTCGCCCCGAGCAGGAAGGTGACGTCGTCACCGGGGTCGGGCTCGGCCACGGTGACCTCCACCCGGGCGTGGGGCATCGCTAGCACGCGCAGACGGTCCTCTACGGCCCGGGCGAGCTCGGGCGCGGCCCGACGCCGCGCCAGGCCGACGGCGGCCTCGGCCGTGGTGACCTCGGCGTCGGCGCTGCGGAGCTCCTCGGCCAGCACGGCGGCACGTTCCCCGGCCGCCACGAGCCCGGCGAGGAGTCCCCGGGCCTCGTCCGCGAAGGCGAGAACGCCCGCCGGCCCCTCGCCGTACTTGCGCGAGAGCTCTCGCAGAAGCTGCCGGCGGGCCCGTACCGACTCCAGCCGCTCGGGGTCGTCGTCCCAGGTCTCGACGACGTGGCGCAGATCGGAGGCGACGTCGGAGGCGTCGGCCTGCAGCGACGCCAGGCGCGCCGCGAGCTCCGCCAAGGGGCCGCGCCCGTCGAGCGCGCCACGCGCCGAACCGAGCAGGTCGATGACCGCCCTCCCGCCACCGTCGCCGCTGTCGAGTGCGGCGAGCGCCACGGCGGCCGCGTGGCGGTGGGCGGCCGCTTCGGCCAGCCGCTCCTCCTCCTCGCGTAGCGCGTCGTCCTCGTGGGGATCGGCGAGGCCGGCGGAGTCGATCTCGGCGAGCTGGTACCGCAACAGGTCGGCCTGGCGGGCCCGGGCGCGCTCGTCTCCGCCGAGCGCTTCGAGCTCCTGGTGCAGGGTCCGGCGGCGCGCCCGGGCGGTGGTGAGGGGGCCGAGGTCGATGGCGGCGAAGGCGTCCAACGCGCGCCGTTGGGCTCCGGCGTCGAGCAGCGACTGCTGGGAGTGCTGGCCGTGGAGCTCGAGCAGCCGAGCCCCGGCTTCCGCCAGAGCCGAGACCGGGGCCATGCGGCCGTCGATCCACGCCCGTGAGCGCCCTTGGGCGGGGACGGCGCGCGCCAGGATGACCTCGTCGTCATCGACGGCGAATCGACCTTCGACGAGGGCCTCACTGGCCCCGGGGCGCACCAGGCCCGGGTCGGCGCGCCCGCCGACGAGCAGTTCGAGGGCCTCGACGAGCAGGGTCTTGCCGGCGCCGGTCTCGCCGGTGAGCGCAGTCATCCCGGGTCCCAGGTCGAGCGCCACGGACTCGATGACGCCCAGGTCGCGCACTCGCAGCTCGACGAGCATGGGCGCCCCGGCCTTCACCGGTCGGCCAGGTGGAACCTGGCCCGGAGGATCGAGAAGAAGTCACGGGGCCCGAAGGTGACGAGGCGAGCCGGCCAGGGGCCCACGCGACACACCACCTTGTCGCCGGGCGTGAGGGCGTCCGCGACCTGCCCGTCGAGCACGAGCACGGCGGGGCGCGGGCCCACCAGCTCTAGACCGACCCACTGCTCGGGCTCGAGCACGATGGGGCGGTCGAACAGCATGTGCGGCGATACCGGGGTGAGCACCACGGCGCGCAGTCCCGGGCTGAGGATGGGCCCCCGTGCCGACAGGTTGTACGCGGTCGATCCCGTCGGTGTCGCCACCAGCATCCCGTCGGCGGCATAGGTGACGAAGGGCCGTCCCGCGATGGACGCCGCCACCCGGATGGTGTGGCCCGGCACCGTCTTCTCCACCACAGCCTCGTTGAGCACGACGACGCGGCGGGCGGGGCTCCCGTCCCCGTCGCCGCCCGGCTCGATCGACACCTCGAGGGTGATGCGCTCCTCGACGCCGAAGTCGCCGGCGAGGAAGCGCTCCAGCGCCGGCACGAGGCCGTCGGGCTCGATCTCGGTGAGGTAGCCGAGGCGGCCGAAGTTCACGCCGAGGACCGGAGTGCCGTGGGCGCACGTGAGGGCGACGGTCCGGAGCATGGTGCCGTCCCCCCCGAGGCTGACGGCCAGATCGATCGTGTCGTCGAGCGCGGGGTGCGTGCGAGGGCCGCTCCGGTCCCCGGGTGACCCGACACCCTCCTCTGTCGTCGGGGTGTCGCCGGACGGCGCTGTGTCGCGCACCTCCACGACGCGGTGCCCGCGGCCTCGGATCCACGCCGCGGCCTGACCGGCGATCTCGGCGGCCTGGGGGCGTTCGGGGTGCACCACGAAGGCGATGGAAGCCATGGCCGGCTACCGGGCCTCGGGCACGGTCGGCGTGTCGAGGTCGGGCTGGGATGCGTCGGGGGCGCCGTGCACGGCCGCGTCGAGCAGGGCCGCCACCGCATCGGGCGATGGCGGGGCCAGGTCCCCGGGGCCGGCGTGGGCCCGGGCGTGGAGGAGGAACTCCGCGTTGCCGGCGGGGCCCAGGAGGGGTGATGCCATGGCCCCCATGATGGTGGCTCCCTGCGACGCGAAGGCGGAGGCCACCCGGTCGAGCGCGGCGCGCCGCACGCCGGGGGACCGGATCACCCCCTTCCCCCGGCTCACCTCGGCCCGCCCCGCCTCGAACTGGGGCTTGACCAGCACCACGACGTCGGCGCCGGGGGCGGCCAGCGTGCCGGCCAGAACGGGGGCGACGGTCGCGAGCGAGATGAAGGAGAGGTCGGCCACGACGAGGTCGAACGGTGCGCCCCCCACGGCCGCCAGCTCGAGGCCCCTGATGTTGGTCCTCTCCATGACCTGGACCCGGGGGTCGCGGCGCAGCGACGCGTCGAGCTGGCCGTGCCCGACGTCGACGGCCACGACGGCGGACGCGCCACGACGGAGAAGGCAGTCGGTGAACCCTCCCGTCGAGGCGCCCGCGTCGAGGCAGCGGCGGCCCGAGGGGTCGACGGCGAAGCGGTCGAGTGCGGCATCGAGCTTTTCCCCGCCACGCGACGCGAAGCGGCGGGCGGCGGGGTCCATGACGACCACGGGCTCGGACTCCGACACGAGCCGCGCCGACTTGTCGGCGAGGGAACCACCGACGAGCACCGCGCCGTCCTGCACGAGGCCGCGCGCGGCTTCGCGGGAGGTGGCCAGTCCCCGCCGCACGAGCTCGGTGTCGAGCCTGCGGCGTACGCCTCTTGGAGTCAGGCGCCCGCCTTCTTCGCGCCGGCCTTCTTGGTGCCCGAGGCCTTGCGCGCCGCGGTCTTCGTGGCGCCGCTCTTCTTGGCAGCGGTCTTCTTGGCGGCGGCCTTCTTGGCGCCGCTCTTCTTGGCACTGCTCTTCTTCGCGCCCGGCTTCTTGGCCTTCTTCGCAGACCGGTGCGTGACCTTGCGCCCCGCGGCCTGCGATCGCGCCAGGACGTCGGCGACCTTCTTGGCGAGGTCGTCCACGTTCGTGAAGCCACTCTCCTTGAGCTGCTGACGCACCTCGCCGCGTACGGTGGCCACGAGAGCTTCGGAGCGCTCGCGGCTCACCTTCACGAGCTCTTCGACCCAGTCCTGGGCACGGTGACGCTCGAGTTCGCCGGCCTTGATCAGTTCCCGCACCAATTCCTCGGCCCGCGAACGGGTGATCTGGGTGAGCGCTGTCGCGGCTTCGATGTAGCGTCGCAGTCCGTCGTTCTCGGTCATGGCGCCACGCTACGACCCCCCTCGCGACGCGGCAAGGGGCCGGAAGTCCTTTTGCGGCGCCGATCGTGAGCGGGGTCAGCTCGCGCTGTCGAGATGGCGCGCCACGAGGGCCCCGAGGTTCTCGGCCTCTTCGTCGGGCTCGACCACCATCGGCTCACGACCGTCCGAGGTCACGCCCGTCCGCACCAATGCGAAGGGGACCCCGAGCCGGCGCGCCAACGCTCCGTCGGTCGAGGGCCGGTCCCCCACGACGAGCACGGCGCCAGGGGCATGCTGCCGCAATAGCGCCACGAGGGGCTGGTGGGGTTTCCCGGCCACCTCGGGGGTCGCCTGGGCCGCGGTCGCCACCGCGGCGAGGATGGCCCCCGATCCCGGGAGCAAGCGCCCGGGCGTGGGGTGGGTGGGGTCCTCGTTCGTGCCGATGAACCGGGCCCCCAGGCGCACCGCCGTCGCCGCCGTGGCGAGGAGGTCGAAGTCGAAACGCCGCGTCCATCCGACCACCACCGCGTCGGCGGGGCCCTCGGCCACGACCGTGACCCCCCGGGCCGAGAGGGCCTCGAGCACGCCGCCGTCGGCGCAGACCACCGCCGTGGACCCCGGCTCGAGCATGGAGGCGGCCGCCTGGGCCGACGTCACCAGCTCGTCGGGCTCGGCCTCGATGCCCGCGTGGGCCAGGCGCCCGCGGAGCTCGGCAACGGTCGGCGACGCATTGTTGGTGGCGAACACCACGCCGAACCCTGCCTGTCGCAACCGCGCCACGGCGTCGGCCGAGCCCGGGATCGGCTCCTCGGCCAGCCACACCACCCCGTCGAGGTCGATCACCCACGTGCCCTTTGCGTCTCGCCGGTCGTGCACCGGGTCATGTTCGCAGATGGCCGCGGGAATGAGCGACGAGCGACGGGACCGGTCGCGTCCGCCCCCCCGGCCCCGGCCCGCCGCACCCCGGTACAGTCGGTCGCCGAGCCGCGAGGCCACGGCGCCGGCCCGACCGGCACACCAGGACACGAGGAGGCTTCCATGCGTTTCATCCTCAGCGACGACCGCCTTCCCCAGGCGTGGTTCAACGTCGTGCCGCACCTGCCCGAGCCGCTCCAGCCCCCGTTGCACCCGGGGACGCGCCAGCCCGTGGGCCCCGACGACCTGGCGCCGCTGTTCCCGATGGCGCTCATCGGCCAGGAAGTCAGCGCCGAGCCGTGGATCGACGTCCCCGGCGAGGTGCTCGACGTGTTGCGGGCGTGGCGGCCGACACCCCTGGTCCGGGCCCGGCGTCTCGAGCAGTCGCTGCAGACGCCGGCCCGCATCTACTACAAGGACGAGTCGGTCTCGCCGGCAGGGTCGCACAAGCCCAACACGGCGGTGCCCCAGGCCTTCTACAACAAGGCTGCCGGGGTGGCGCGCCTCACCACCGAGACCGGAGCGGGCCAGTGGGGCAGCGCGCTGGCCTACGCCACATCGCTCTTCGGGCTGGAGTGCAAGGTGTACATGGTGCGCGCCTCGTACAACCAGAAGCCCTACCGCCGGGTGATGATGGAGGTGTGGGGCGCGGACGTCGAGCCCTCCCCCGTCGACGAGCCCGAACACCCCGGCTCTCTGGGGTCGGCCATCAGCGACGCGGTGCGCGACGCCGTGGGCCGCGAGGACTCGCACTACTCGCTCGGGTCGGTGCTCAACCATGTGCTGCTGCACCAGACGGTGATCGGCCTCGAGGCCAAGGAACAGCTCGCGCTGGCCGGTGAGGAGCGCCCGGACATCGTCATCGGGTCGTGCGGCGGTGGGTCGAACCTGGGAGGGATCGCGCTGCCGTTCGTTCCCGACTCCGCGGTCGCCCTCCTGGCCGTGGAACCGTCGTCGTGCCCGACGCTCACAGAGGGTCGGTTCGAGTACGACTTCGGCGACACAGCGGGCATGACACCCCTGCTCGCCATGTACACGTTGGGACACGATTTCGTCCCCCCTTCGATCCATGCCGGGGGCCTGCGCTACCACGGGGACGCGCCCATCATCTGCAACCTGGTCAAGAACGGGCGGATGCGGGCCGCCGCCTATCCCCAGGGCAAGGTCTTCGATGCCGCCGTGCAGTTCGCCCGGACCGAGGGCCCCATCCCGGCGCCCGAGACCGCCCACGCCATCCGCGCCGTGATCGACGAGGCACTGGCGGCACGCGAGGCCGGGAAGGAAGAGGTCATCTTGTTCTCGTACTCGGGCCACGGGCTCCTGGACCTGGGCGCCTACGACGACTACCTCCACGGCCGGCTCATCGAAGCCTGACGGGCGTCCCGCCCCGGGCCCTCGAGGCGCGCCCGTCAGGGCCCGGGCGCGGTCACGTCGGCGGTAGAAGCGGGAGTTGTCCGACCGGCGCCGCCTTCTGGCGGATCGTCTCCGAGGATGGCGGCGGGTCGAGCTGAGCGGGATGCCCGAAGGTGTCGGCGGTGCTCCGCCGGCGGCGCGTGGGGGAAACGACGGCGTGGACGCGCTCCTCGATCACCCGTTGCTCGTTGCGAGGCAGGTAGGCCGAGCGCGCGTAGCGGCTCGCCAGGGATCGGTGGAGCTCGGGACGGCGCTGTCTCAGGAACTGAAGGAAATGCTCTTTGACGCCGCGTCGCAGATGCAGCGCGATGGGCGTCACGAAGGTGGCGCCTGCCTCGACGCAGGCTGAGGCGACAGCCTCGAGCTGCTCCGGGGAGTCCGACCAGCCGGGGATGATCGGTGCCATGAGCACCCCGGTGGGAATGCCGGCTTCGTTGAGCCGGCGCACCGCTTCGACCCGCTGCTTCGGATGGGGGGTGCCGGGCTCGGTGGCCTTCCAGACCTCCTCGTCGAGCGTCCCGATGGAGAGGTTGCAGTGCACCTCGGTACGTGACGCAGCCTGGACGAGGAGGTCGAGGTCGCGCAGGATGAGTGTCGACTTGGTGAGGACGGAGAAGGGATTGCGGGCTTCGCCGAGCACCTCGACGATCCCGCGGGTGAGGTGGTAACGCCCTTCGGCCCGTTGGTAGGGGTCGGTGTTGGTGCCCATGGCGATGTGATCGCCGTGCCGGTGCGCAGAGCGAAGCTCGGCGCGCACCCGCTCCACTGCGTTCACCTTTACCACCAACTTGCGCTCGAAGTCGTCACCGAGGTTGAGCCCGAGGTATTCGTGGGTGGGCCGCGCGAAACAGTACGCGCAGGCGTGACTGCATCCCCGGTAGGCGTTGATGGTGAAGCGAAACGGCATCCGCGACGCGGCCGGCACCTCGTTGATGACGCGCCGCGCGTTGACGTGGAGGAACTCGAGGCCCCGGTACTCGCCGAGACCGACATGCCGGTCGACGAGCTCCTCTTCGGCGAAGAGCATGGGCTGCCCGCCGCCGTCGTCGGCTCTCCTCCAGCGGAACGCCACGGGCTCCCCCATCGCTGTTCATTGTATCGAACATATGTTCGATATGCCAACCGGGGTTGGGGACACTTCTCCCGAGTTGCCCGGCACGCGCCGGGGGCCGCCAACGGCGCGACGGTGGGCCCTATTAGGCTGTTTGCATCGGTTCGCCGGAACCCTCCCCTCCTGGCCGCCCCCGAGACACCCGGGGCCCAGGCTCGCCGCGCCAGCCCGTCGTCACCCGGCGGGCGTTGCTGCGCGCCACGGGAGCCGGCGTCGGCCTGGCTGCCCTGGGCGGGGCCGCCTGGGAGCTCGCCGAGCAGGGAGGCCCGAAGGCCGCGACGCGTGGAGTTCTCCGCACGGGTCGGGACCGGAGGCCACATCCGAAGACCAAGCCCGACACCGCGCACGAGCGCGACGACGTGCGAATGGTCACCCTCGAAAGCGGCGTGTCGGTCCCCTCTGCGGACTGGGTGGTGGCGGAGAACCAGATTCCGGGGACGCTCGCTTGGGTCATGAGCGCGACGAACCGGATCTACGGGTACTCGGACAAGGTGAGCGCCGTGCACGGGGACGTGGTGACCCTCTTCGTCGACCCGCCGCCCGTGCCGTACCGCGTCGAGCTCTACCGGATGGGGTACTACGGCGGCCTCGGCGGCCGCCTCGTGTGGCGTTCCGGGACCTACACCGGCGGGAACAGCCAACCGCCTCCCACGGTGTCACCGGGCACGTTCATGGTCGAATGCCAGTGGCAACCCACCATGAGGGTCGACGTCGACCCGTCTTGGCCACCGGGGGCGTACCTGTTCAAGCTCACCGGCACCGACAACGGGACGACCGCGGGGTACATCCCATTCTGTGTGCGCGACGACGACAGCACCGCCGCCTTCGCAATCATGCATTCGGTGACGACGTGGCAGGCCTACAACGCCTACGGGAGCCGGAGCCTCTACGTCGGCCCGGGGACGGTTCGCGTCGGGGAGACCGGAAGCACGAACCGCTCGCGGGTCGTGTCGTTCGACCGCCCCTACGACCAGAGGGGTTGGGGTGCCCCGGACTTCATGGGCAACGAGTTCCCCCTGATCTTCCTGGCCGAGAAGCTCGGGCTCGACGTCACCTACATCACCGACATCGATCTCCATCAGCGTCCCGACGACCTGACCCGCCATCGGTGCCTGTTCAGCCTGGGGCACGACGAGTACTGGTCGAGCACCATGCGCACCGGCGCCTCCCAGGCGGTGACCCAGGGCGTGAACCTGGCGTTCTTGGGGGCCAATGCCGTGTACCGACACATCCGTCTGGAGCCCTCGCCGCTCGGGGAGGACCGCCACGAGGTGTGCTACAAGACCGACCTCGCCAGTGAGGACCCCCTGTCGGGGATCGACCCCGCCGAGATCACCTACAACTGGCCCGACGGTCCGGTGCCCCGACCGGAGCAGGAGCTCGTGGGCTCGCAGTACGCCGATGTCGAGGCCAAGGCGGACATGGTCGTCGCCGACGCCGGAGCATGGATCTTCGACGGCACGGGCCTCGTCGACGGTCAGCATCTCGCCCAGGTCGTCCAGGGCGAGTACGACTGTCACCAACCGGGGCTGGAAGGGCCCGACAACGTCACCATCCTGACCCACTCCCCCGTCGTCAACCGTGGTCCGGGCCGTGTCTCGGACATGACCTACTACACCGCACCCGATGGGGGCGGCGTGCTCGCCACGGGGTCGGCGATGTTCGTGTGCAGGCTGTCCGACGCGCCGGACATCGACACCAACATCGTCTTCGCCCCCATCCCCGGTGTCACGCCGGTGCTGTGGCGGATGATGGAGAACGTCTTCTCGCTCTTCGGCACGGGGCCGGCCTCGGCCACGCACCCGTCGGTGGCCACCTAGCCGTCGACGGCCGTCGCCACGTCAGGCTTCGGGATCGGCCACTCCGACGGCGATGGAGGGCGGTTCGACGGCGACGGGGTCGGCGTGCCCGGTGCGACGGGGGACGAAGAGCCCGGCGACCACTCCGACCAGGGCGATGGCCGCCGCCCCCGTGAAGCCCCGGGAGAACCCGGCGGTCAGGGCGGCGGCCTTGTGCGCGGCTGTGGGGACGCCGGCGTGCCCCGCGGCCAGCAGCGCCTGGGTCCGGTCGGCGGCGACGGTGGCGAGGGCCGCCAAGGCGATGGACGCACCGATCTGGCGACTGGTGTTGAGGACACCAGATGCGAGCCCCGCCCGGGTGGGCGCCACCCCGGCCGTGGCGGCGAAGGCGAGAGGGGTGATGGCGAGGCCCATGCCGAAGGTGGCGAGGTCCGCCCCCCCGAACACCGATCCCCAGTAGGAACCGGTTGGTCCGGCTCGAGACAGCCACTCGAGGCCCGCGGAGCTCATGAGCACTCCGAACAGGAGCGGCAGGCGCGGGCCGTAACGCGGGACGAGGCGCGAACTGATCTGCGCGCCGATGGCGATGGCGGCGGTCTGGGGCAAGAAGCCCACACCCGTCACGAGCGGGGAGAACCGCAGGACGTCCTGGAGGTACAGCGACACGAAGAACCACATGGAGAACATGGCGCCGCCCGCGAACAGCATGGCGAGGTTGGCGGCGGTCAGAGCGCGGGACCGGAACAGGTCGAAGGGCATGAGCGGCGCCCGGGCCACCTTCGTCTCGATCAGCACGAACGCAGCCAGGCACGCGCCCGAGATCACGAGCGGCACCACCGTCGCCGTGGACGACCACGCGTGCGTGTTGGTGCCGGCCACGGCGTACACCAACGCCACGAGCCCGCCGGTCACGGCGATCGCCCCGGGGACGTCGAGCGACGGCCGCTCCCCTTCGGAGCGCGTCTCTGCCAGCACCACTCGGGCCGCCACCAGCGTGGCTGCCGCAATCGGCAAGTTGATATAGAAGATCCAGCGCCATGACAGCAGGTCGGTGAGGATCCCTCCGAGCAGTGCGCCTGATGCGCCTCCCACCGCCGCCATGGCGCTCCAGATCCCGAGGGCCCGTGACCGCTCGGCGGGTGCCGTGAAGGTCATGGTGAGGATCGTCAACGTGGCCGGGGACAGCACGGCTGCGCCCAGGCCCTGCAGGGTGCGTGCCCCGACGAGCATGAACTGGTCCTGGGAGACGGCGCACACCAGGCTGGCTCCCGCGAACAGCAGCAGCCCCAGCATGAAGATGCGTCGCCGGCCGAACAGATCGGCGGCGCGGCCGCCCAGGAGCAGGAAGCCGCCGAAGGCGAGGGCGTAGGCGTTGACGACCCACTGCAGGCCCGCAGTGGAGAAGCCGAGGTCTCGCTGCATCGACGGAAGCGCCACATTGACGATCGACAGGTCGAGGACCACCATGAACTGCCCCACGCACACGAGGGCGAGGATGGTGCCCGAGGACACATGGCGCGCCTGACCCGATCCGCGCTCGTGCCGGTCGGTGGGCGTGTTCCGAGCCGCCATCCACCGATGATGCCACGGGTCGATCCGGACCCGTGACGCCGTTGTCCCCATCATCGAGTGTCCCTACCATCGAGCCGATGGGCCCCGGTCTCGACGTCGGTTCTGAGGAGGCCGTGGAACCCTCTCGCCATCTGCTCGTGGTGTTCCACTCACGGGGCGGTTCCACCCGGATGCTGTGCGACGCCGCCGTGGATGCGGCCGCGGCAGCCGCCGGAGACGAGATCGCCGTCCGGGCCCTCGGGGCATTCGACGCCGGGCCCGACGACGTGCTCTGGGCCCACGGCTGCCTCGTGGTCACGCCCGCGAACTTCGGCTACATGTCGGGGGCCGTGAAGGACTTCTTCGAGCGCATCTACCACCCCTGCCTGGACCACACCGTGGGGCTCCCCTATGCGTTGCTGGTCAAGGGCGACACCGACGTCGACGGCGCCGTAGCCAGCGTCGAGCGGATCGCCACCGGGCTGCGGTGGCGCCGGGTGCTGCCCCCGGTCACCGTGGTGGGTGCGATCGGCGAGCCCGACGTGGCGCGCGCCGCCGAGCTCGGGGCGACCTTGGCGGCGGGGCTCGCGGCCGGGATCTTCTGAGCTCGGGGGCCCGGACCGGTCAGGGGGTCGGGAGCCGGGGATCGAGGCCCGCACTGCGGTAGACGGCGTCGATCACCTCCATGTTGGCGATGGCGTCGGTCACTCCGGTGATCGGTGCCTCGCCCCCGCCCACGGCGCGGCAGAACGCCTCGAGCTGGAATTCGTAGGTGGGACGCCGGCTCAGGTGCTCGACGGTACGTCCGCTGCGGCCACGCACGGACAAGCGGTGGTAGAAGTTCGGTCCCACCGGATTGAACACGCGCAGCTCACCGGCGTCCCCGCTCACGCGGAAGCCGATGTGGAGGAGCCGCCTCGACCACATCGAGCACGTCATCCGGCCCGTGCAGCCGGCGCCGAAACGCAGCTCCGCCGACATGGCCCGGTCGACGCCGGGCGAGTGCAGCTTGGCCCGCGCCGAGACGACCTCGGGCTCGGTCCCGGCGAGGTGACGGGCCATGTGGATGGCGTAGCAGCCGGCGTCCATGGTCGCCCCGCCGGCTAGGTCCAGCTGGTAGCGGATGTCCTTGAACATGGGCAACGGGAAGCACAACCACGTCTCGATGCGCTGCACGGCGCCGACGGCCCCTTCGTCGAGCAGCTGGCGGGCCCGCATGAACACGGGGTGGTACCGATAGTGGAAGGCCTCCATCACGACCGCGCCGGCCGGGACCGCCGCGGCTACGGCGCGCGCTTCGTCGGCGTTGGCGGTGAAGGGCTTCTCACACAGGACGTGCTTGCCTGCCGCCAGGGCCGCCATCGTCCACCGGCCGTGGAGGCCGTTGGGAAGCGGGTTGTAGACGGCGTCGATGTCGGGGTCACACACGAGCTCTTCGTACGTGGGGACCACGCGCGGGATGTGGTGCTTGGCGGCGAAGGACGCGGCCCTGGCGCGGTCGCGGGCGGCCACGGCGACGACCTCGGCGTCCGCCACGTGCCGGGCCGGACGGATCACCGCGCCAGGGGCGATCCTGGCCGCGCCGAGCACACCGATACGGAGGGGCGACATCGACGCAGGCTACAGCTCAACCCGCTTGGGGCAACCTGCCGTCGTCGAGAGGCAGGTGGACTTCGGCGAGCCACTCCCCCGTGAGCCGCACCGCGCTCAGCACCGCGCCCGCCTCCAAGATCCAGGTGAGGACGTCCTGATGCGGCGCGCCGGCAACGGGGGTGACGACCAGGCCCCGGCGAGGATGGTCCTGGACGAGCCTCCAGCCCTCGGGCAGGGCCACCCCGGCCGAGGCCAGCCGGCCGAGCACCCGGGAACCGCCGGAATGCTGGATGCCGATCGAGTCCGGTTGCACGCCCTGGCGGGTGCGCTTCCCCGCCACCCAGGTGCACACGGGCACGTCGTGGACCGGCCCCGCCAGCAGGGTCGTCAACCCGGCGCGCGGCGGCGGCTCGTCCTCGGGCCGGACCTGAGGATTGAGGTTGACCCAGCCGTCGTGGGCAGCAGAGAGCTCGTCCATGGCCCCGACCACGCGCGAACTGTCCTCGATGCGGAACTCGATCAGCTGCCGCCTCCGGCGCGCCACGGTCCTCGCCCCCGCCCGTCTCAGCCCGGCCTGCGCAAGGGCGGCCCGTCGTAGGCGTCGACGGTGCTGAACTCCTCTACGGGCCGGCGCGTCAGCCGGCTCGGCTGGCGCACGGGGTGGCCGAGGGCCACCAACGCCGCGACGACGACATGATCGGGGATGTCGAACAGGGCGCGTACTTCGGCCTCGCGCCGCACCACCATCGTGGTCACGACCCCGGCCAACCCCTCGGCCCGGGCGGCGAGGAGCAGGCTCCAGACAAAGGGGTACACCGACGCCCCGCCCACGAGCGTGTAGTGACCGAGGTCGCGGTCGACGGTGGCCAGCTTGCGCAGATCGGCGAGCACCAGGATGAGCACCGGGACGTCATCGAGATGCTCGGCGAATCCTCCCGGGCCCGCCGCGGACACCTCGGCGAAAGCTGCGGCGCCCTCGATGGCGCTCGCTTCGGCTTCGCGGTCGGTGACGGGTGCCCACGGCACCAGGCCGGCCGCACTCTGCGCCAGGTACTCGTACCAGCCCGGCAAGTAGAGGTCGCGCAGCGCCGCCTTGCGCGCCGGGTCACGGACGACCACGGCCCGCCACGCTTGACGGTTCCCCCCGTTGGGGGCGAACCGGGCCGTGTCCAGCAGGCGGTAGACGACGTCGTCGCCGACGGGGGCGGGCAGGAATTCCCGCACGGCCCCGGTGCTGCGCAGCACGTCGATCAGCTCCATGATGCCGACGGTAGCCCCCGCGGACTCCCCTACGCGACGTCGGGCCAGAGATCCTCTGGTTCGCGCCCGCGGGTCTCGGGCAGCAGGGCGAACAACGCGGTGGCGAGGATCACCGGGGAGAACGTGACCGCGGCGCCGACGGCGAAGCGGTTCCCCACGTCGGCGATGGCGCCGAAGGCGAGCAACCCGACCACGGCCCCGACCACACTGGCGGCCACGTTCCAACCTGCCACCGAGGCTCGCACCGACGTGGGGAACAGCTCGTTGGCGAGCGCGCCGGCGGCCGGCGCGAAGGTGGACGCGCAGAAGACGGCGATCTCGTACCCGACGAGCAGGGCCGTCTTGGATCCGCTGTAGGTGAGGATGCCCGTGAGCGCCATGGCCAGCATGGCCAGCGCCCCCGTAGGCCGTCGCCCCACCCGATCGGCGAGAAATCGGCCCAGGAGTAGTCCCGCCAGGCCGAACAACGACGCCACCACCACCATGGCGGCGGTGGCGTCGCCCGACATGTGGAGCACGTTCTCCGCGTAGACGAAGATGAAGCTGTTGGCCGGGCCGGTCACGATGCCCACCGCGAACGCCAGAGACGACACCGTGACCAGACGCCTGCGAAAGCGCGGGCCGATGGCGCCCAGGACGGGGACGGGGTGCTCGACGGCGGCCGCCGCCACGGCGAAACGACCCGGTTCGACCAACCAACGCCGGAGAAGGAAGATCGCCGCCAACGGGACGACCGAGAGCGCGAACAGCCCCCGGAACCCGAGCGTCTCCTTCCACAGGCCGTTGATCACGGCGGTCAGCCCGGTCCCCACGCCGTACCCCGCGGCGATGAGCGCGATGGCTTTGGCGCGTTCGGCGGAACCCGTCTCCTCGGCTGCGCACACCTGGGCGACGGCGTTGGTGGCGCTGAGCAGGGGACGACCCAGGGCGAAGATGACGACGAACCACCAGTACCCGGGACTGGACGCCGCCAGGACGGTGAAGGCGAGGCCCACGGCACACGTCGCCATCAACACGGCGCGGCGGCCGAACCGGTCGGCCAGCGCCGCCAAGGGCAAGCCGCCCAGAGAGGCGAGGCGGAGGATGGCGAGACCGACCCCGAGCTCGGTGCCCGAGAGGCCGGCCTGATCCGCGATCGAGGTCCCCTGCACGACCCGCCCGAAATGCCGAGCCACGTCGCCCAGCGCGGCGACCGCCCCGAACTGCCCGAATCCCGAGGCGAGCGCCATGAGCGCCACCGCCACGACGGCCGGGTCGGACCACGAGCGCAGTCCGAGGGCATCCTCAGGTCGTGGCGAGGTGGCGATCCGATCGTTCTACTCGGGTACACGCCCCCGGGCACGGACACGGGCGCGACGTCGACGCTCTCGGGCACGGCGCCCGCCCGTGCCCGCGGGCACCTCGTAGGCTGCCCCCGGCCCTCCCGGCGCTCAGCTCGGGTCGTCATGGCCACCGGAGCCCTTTCGTCTCGTGACCCGAATCCGCCCGCCCAAGGACACCGACGCACCACGCCCCGGACGTCGGCGCGTCTTCGGCACCTGGTCGGCCCATCTCCTTCTGGGCGCCGTGGCCTACGTCCCACTCCTGCTCACGGCGCCGGGTCGCGTGGGAGCGGACACGAAGGCGTACCTGTATCTCGATCCCACCCGCTGGCTGAACGTGTCCGCTTCGATGTGGGACCCCGATCTGGCCATGGGGTCGGTCACCCACGAGTACATCGGCTACCTGCTCCCCATGGGCCCGTACTTCGCCCTCACGCACGTGCTCGGCGTGCCCACCTGGGTGGCGCAACGGCTGTGGACGGGGAGCCTTCTCTTCTTCGCGGGGGCGGGGGTGCTGTTCTTGTTGCGCACGCTCTCACCTTCGACCGGACGCCCCGGCGAGGGCTCGCTCGACATGGGGACGGTCGGAGGACTGGGCGCCGTGGTGGCCGCGCTCGGATACATGCTGTCGCCCTACGTCTTGCAGTACGAGGCGCGCGAATCGGTCCTCCTCCTCCCCTGGGTGGGCCTGCCGTGGATGGTCGGGGTGCTCGCCCGTGCCCTCCGCGGCGGCGGGTGGCGGTATCCGGCTCTTTTCGCGCTCGTGGTGGCGCTGGTCGGCAGCACCAACGCGGCATCCTTGATCTTCGTCGGCGTCGGGCCCGTCCTGTGGGTGCTGTGGGAGCTCGTCACGGGCCGGGTCACGTGGCGACGTGCCCTGTCCACGACGGCGAAAGTCGCGGTCCTCACCGTGGCGGCGTGCGCGTGGTGGATCGCCGGGCTCGAGGTCGAAGGCGCCTATCTCGGCAACATCCTGCGCGACACGGAGTCGATCCCCACCGTGGCGCGCTCGAGCCTGGCATCGGAGACGCTGCGCGGGCTCGGCTACTGGTTCTTCTACGGCGTGGACAAGCTGGGCTTGTACCTCCCCACGGCGGGTGCCTACATGACTTCGGTGTGGTTGTTGGCGGTGAGCTTCGCCGTCCCCGCCACCGCCTTCCTGGCCGCGTTCTTCGTCCGGTGGCGAGAGCGCGCCTTCTTCGTCAGCCTCATCCTGGTGGGTACCGTCCTGGCCGTCGGCGCCCACCCGTTGTCGGATCCCTCGCCGTTGGGCAGCATCGTCAAGTCGAGCTCGGCGAACTCGACGGCAGGGCTGGCGTTGCGGAGCACCAACCGCGCCACGCCGCTCGTGGTCCTGGGCGTGGCCGTGCTCCTCGGCGCGGGCGTTGCCGCCGTGGCGCGGCGATGGAGGATCGCCGGGACGATTGCGGCCGTGGCCGCCGCCGGGCTCATCGCGGCCGACCTGCCCGCCTTGTGGACCGGCCAGTTCGTCACGACCAGCCTGTCGCGCCCGGAGCAGGTGCCCGCGTACTGGACGAAGGCGGCGCAATTCCTCGACCGACAACCGGGCGCGACGCAGACCCGGGTGCTCACCGAACCGGGCATCGACTTCGCCTATTACCGATGGGGGACGACCCTCGACCCCATCCTTCCCGGCCTCATGACACGACCCGAGGTCGACCGGGGCGTGGTCCCCTACGGCTCGACCGGGTCGTCGAACCTCCTCACGGCGCTCGACGAGGAGGTCCAAGAAGGCACCTTGGACCCCAGTGCCCTGGCGCCGATGGCCCGTCTCATGAGCGCGGGCGACGTCGTGGTGCAATCGGACCTCCAGTACGAGCGCTACGACACCCCGCGTCCGCGCGCCCTGTGGCAGACACTCGACCCACCTCCGCCGGGGCTGAGCGCGCCGATCGGCTTCGGGAACCCGGCGGTGACAGCCGCAAAGCCGGTGAAGTACCCGCTGATCGACGAGACCGAGCTCGGGCTGCCCCCCGACGCCCCCAACCCCCCGCCGGTGGCGGTGTTCCCCGTGCCCGGGGCCCGGCCAGTCCTGCGCGCCGAAGCGGCCGGCCAGCCGCTGCTGGTGGACGGGGACGGGAGCGGGTTGGTGGCCCTCGCCGGCGCCGGCCTCCTCGACGGACAGGCCACGGTCTTGTATTCGCCGTCCTTCGCCGGTGACCCGGGCGGTCTGCGACGTGCCCTGGGCGAGGGCGCGGATCTGGTCGTGACCGACACCAACCGCAAGCGCGCCGAGCAGGTCGGCACGGTACGCGACAACTTCGGGTACACCGAGATGGCCGGGGAGACGGCCCTCGACCCGGACGGGCGTGACGCGCGGACTTCCCCGTTCCCGCCCCAGGCCGGCAACGCGACCAAGACCGTCGCCCTGGAGCACGGCGTCAAGAGCGTCGAGGCCAGCAACTACGGGAACCCCATCACGTACACGCCCGAGAACCGTCCCGACCAGGCCATGGACGGCAACGTGCGCACGGCGTGGACCGTGGCGGCCTTCGACAACCCCGTGGGCCAGTACCTGCGCATCGCGTTGTCCCATCCCGTCACCACGGACCAGGTCAACGTCGTACAGCCGTTGTACGGGCCACGCAACCGGTGGATCACACGCGTCACCCTGCGATTTGACGGTGGCCGACCTGTGACCGAGACACTCACGAGCGCGTCGCGGACGTCGGGGGGACAGACCCTTTCGTTCCCGTCGCGGACCTTCTCGACCCTGAAGATCACGATCGACGCCACTAACACGGGCGTGATGGCATCCTACGGCGGGCAGTCGGGCGTCGGGTTCGCCGAGGTCCGGGTGGCCGGACAGCAGGTGCACGAGGTCGTCCGGATGCCCGAGGACCTCTTGAGTGCCGCCGGGGCGTCTTCGGCGTCACACCGCCTGACACTCGTCATGACGCGCGACCGTGTGGCGCCGGTGCCCCCCCGCACGGACCCCGAGGTCGACATGGCCCGTGCCTTCACCCTGCCCACGGCGCGCACGTTCTCGGTGAGCGGCACGGCCGCCATCTCGCCGCTGATTCCCGACGACGTGATCGACACCTTGCTGGGGACGACGGTGCCGGGCGTGGTGGCCGCCTACTCGTCGGGCCGGCTCCCGGGGGACCTGCAGGACCGTGCATCCTCGACGCTCGACGGCAACCCCGCCACGATATGGAGCCCCGGCCTCGGGCCGCAGGCCGGCAACTGGCTCGAGTACAACCTCGCCAAGCCCGTCACCTTCGATCATCTGGCCATGACCGTCGTCACCGACGGCCGGCATTCGGTGCCCACGTCCATCACCGTCAGCGCCGGCGGGCAGAGTCGCAAGGTCGCGCTCCCGGCCTTGGCCGACAACGCCAAGCCGTGGGCGACGCAGACCGTGTCGGTGCAATTCCCCGCGCTCAGCGGGTCGCACCTGCGGATCACATTCGACGCGGTGCGCGCGGTGACCGACCTCGACCAGTACTCCAACAAGCAGATCGGCCTGCCCCTCGGAATCGCCGAGGTGTCGATCCCCGGTGTGGCCGAATCGAGGCTCGCGCCCGGCATGCTGGCGGGGACGTGTCGCAGCAACATGCTGACGGTGGACGGGGCACCGGTCCCCGTGAGCGTCACCGGGACCACCTCGAGCGCCGCGTCCGAAGGCCTGCTCGAGGTCAGGGGATGCGCCAGCGCCGCCGGCGGGATCACGCTGGCGGCGGGCAGCCACGAGCTGCAGACCCAGCCCGGGGTCACACCGGGCGTGGACTTCGACGTCGACAGCCTGGTCCTGGACTCGGCTCCCGGCGGTGCCGCGCTGGCGCCCGCCGCCTCGGGGCGTTCGGTGGCCGCCGACTCCGGCCCTGCGCCCAAGCTGACGGTGGTCCGGTCGTCGACGACGTCGGCACAGGTCGTCGTCCACGACCCCACGGCGCCGTTCTGGATGGTGCTCGGCCAGAGCACGAATGCGGGCTGGCACGCCACGGTAGCCGGCAAGGACCTGGGACCGCCCCAGGTGATCGACGGCTACGCCAACGGTTGGCTCGTCACGCCCAAGACGCCCGGACGCGACATGGTGATCAGCTTGAATTGGACTCCGCAGAGACTCGTGGACGACGCCATCGCGGTGACGGGCGTGACCCTGGCGCTCTGCCTGGGGCTCGTGTGCTGGCCGCGCCGGCGCCGGCGCCGGCGTTCAGACGTGTCCGACGTGTCCGACGTGTCCGACGTGTTCGACGTCGAGCCCGCATCCCTGGCGCCGGGCATGCCAGAGTCGGGGGTGGACCAGCACTGGCCCGTTCTCGGGTCCCCGGTCCGCTCGTCGGGGTCGCGACCGGGTTGGGTCGCGCTGGTCGTGGTGCCGGTCCTGGCCGGAGCGGTGACGGCGGCTGTCGTGAAGCCCGCAGCCGGTGTGCCTGTCGCGCTGGCCGCCTTCGTCGCCGTCGTCAGCCCCTACGGGCGGGCTCTTCTCGCCGTCGGCTCGGTGGGGCTGCTCGTGGCCGTGGACCGGATGGTCACCGCCGCGCAGACCAAGTTCCACTACGCGGCCGAGTTCGGTTGGCCGACCCATTTCGAGACGGCGAGCATCCTGGCGTGGTTGGCGGTCGCCGCGCTGGCCGCCGACGCGCTGGTCCAGGAGGTACGCGAACGCCGCGCACGCGGTGGCGCAGCGGCGACGGCGCAAGACGACCCCCGGCCTTCGCGGCGCGCCCGGCACCGGGGCAGGCACGTACGCCGCATGTGACCCGGCGCAGGGGTCCCATGCTACGGTCGACCGGTTGATGGTCGACGTCGCGCCCGCTCCAGCGCCCGAGGCCGTCGACGACGCACCGGGTGTCGCGCTGCGCCGGACGGGGCGCCATAGGCACAAGGCCGGTGAGCCCGCGCCACGCCCCCGGCACTTCCCGTGCTTCGACGGGTTGCGCGCCATCGCGGCGATCCTCGTGGTCATGGTGCATACGTCGTTCGCCTCGGGCTTCACCCTCCGATCGTCGGCCGGGATCTACACGGCGCGACTCGAGATCGGAGTGTCGGTGTTCTTCTTGATCTCCGGCTTCCTGTTGTACCGGCCGTTCGCGGCGTCGCACATCGCCGGGGGCGCGTCGCCGGCGGTGGGGAAGTTCTGGGTGCGCCGCTTTCTCAGGATCGTCCCCGCCTACTGGCTGGCGTTCGTCGTGACGAGCTATGTCATGCACGCCAACAAGATCCGGCCGGGGTGGCACGCCATGGTCGTGTACCTGGGGCTGGCGCAGGTGTACTTCCCCTCCCAGGCGCTCACGGGGGTCACCCAGGCGTGGTCGTTGTGCACAGAGGTCGCCTTTTACCTCTTCTTGCCCTTGTACGCCGCGTTGGTGGTGATGAGACGCCGATCGGACCGCCATCAGCTGCAGCGGGAGCTGGTGGCGCTGTGCGGACTGTTCGCCACGGGGCTGGGGCTCCGATTCTGGCTGCTGCACCTCCACGCCCCGCTCGCCTACGTCAGCCTCGAGTGGCTTCCGGCGTGCTTCGACCTCTTCGCGCTGGGCATGCTCCTCGCCGTGCTGAGCAGCTGGATGGTGCACCGCGACGTGCAACCACGGTGGCTCTTCGGTCCCGCCCTGCCGTGGCTCAGTTGGTCGGTGGCGGCCGCCATGCTCTGGGCGGTCTCCCACATCGGGGTGTCGAGACTCCCCCTCGAACACACGGCCCCCGGCCGCGGGCTGGCACAGGAGGCCCTCTACGGGTTGTTCGCCTTCTTCCTCCTGGTTCCCGCCGTCTTCGGTCCGCAGCGCAGCGGGGTCATCCGGAAGGCGCTGCAGTGGAGGCCGGTCGCCGCGCTCGGCATCGTCTCCTACGGCGTGTACCTGTGGCACCAGGCCTGGGTCGCGCTGTTCCTGCGATGGACCGGCGCACTGTTCCGGGTGTCGTGGCCGGAGATGTTCGCGGTCGTGCTCAGCCTGGCCGCGGGCAGCGCGGCGCTCAGCTACCTCCTGGTCGAGCGGCCGATCCTGAGGATGAAAGACCGCCTGGGATGGTGGAACAGCTCGCCGCGCCCCCGGCCGGTGGTCCACGGGCCCGACGCCGCGTCCGTGGCGGAGTGATCCTCGGGGCTCCGGACTACCCCGGGGCCGAGGGCGTGGGATCGGGGAGCGCCGCCACCGGGGCACGTCTGGCCCGGGGCGTCCCCCGCACGACGTCGGCAGGAGGCCCGTTTCGCCGGACGTGGTCCCAGAGGCGGTCAAGTGCCACGGCGGAGAGGAGCGCCAGCGACACCTCGAAGGTGGTGCGGTAGCGGGTCTGGCCGAAGCTCACGAGGACCACGGCCACGACGTCGAGACCGATGGCCAGCAAGGGGAAGACCGGGACACGACGGCGTCGCAGCACGACGAGCCCGCCGATTCCGAGGGCGACGAAGGCGTAGTACATGCCGAGGCCGACGAGCGCCCAATGGTACGGACGCGTCTCGACGTAGAAGTCGAGCTCCACCTGCTGCAGGGGATGGAAGGCGCCGAAGGCACGCCCCAGGCGCGCCAACTCCACGCGCAGGAGGCGATGCTCGTGGGTACGGATGTAGTGCATCGCATAGGTCTGGGCCTGTGCCGACTGCACCGACTTGTCGGCGTGGGGGTCGATCGGTGCCTGCAGCGAGCACGGCAGGGACCAGTACCCCTCGAAGGGCCCGGACCAGGTCTGGTCGCAGTTGGCCGAGGCCAGCGTGATCCCGAGCCCGGTGCTGATGAACGTCGGCTTTTCGAACCGGCTCATGTTGTACCCGACCCAGGGAGCCACGACCGTGAGGGCGGCCAGGGTCCCGAGGCCCGCCAGGGCCAGTCGGGCGCGCCAGCGCACTCGGGCCAGGAGCGCCAGCGGTATCACGATGAAGAAGATGAGCAGGGTCAGCTCGTCACGGCCCAGCATCGCCACGCCGACCACCGCTCCGAGCACCAGCATGCGACGCATGCCGGGCTCCTTCCAGAATCGGTATGCGCACAGCAAGACGAGTGCCACGAGCAGCGGGGAGAGGCTCTCGGAGAGAGCGAGCTCGTCGCTCATCCAGATGTTGGGGTAGACGGCGACGAGGAACGCCGCGATCAGACCGGCCCGGCGACCCGCCATCTCGCGTCCGGTGATGCCGCACACGGTGACGGCAGCGGCACCGATGACACAGCACCACACACGCTGCGCGAAGAACGACTTCAGTCCCACCACCGACGCCATGGCGAGGACGAAGACGAACAGCGGTGGCCAGTCGGCGGTCTGGACGAACTGATGAGGGTGTTTGGCGAAGTGCCACGGGTCGATGAAGCCGTACCCCTCGACGAGGAGGTTGGCGGCGTTGTGGTAGTAGAACGCGTCACCGCCCGGCCGGCGGTTCGGGCGTCCGAGCACCGTGCCGAGCCGGATCCCGAACCCGACGAGGGTGATGAGGCCCAGCCAGAGCCACCACCGGCGCGTGGTGTGGCGATCCGGGGCTGTCGCCGTGCCCGGGACGGCCGCGGCCCCGGCCGGCGCAGGTGGCGCGGTGGCCGTCGTCATGTCCCCCGCCGGCGCAGCACCAGGAGCAGGTTCCAGGTCGCCACTTCGCGTACCCCGGGGACGGCGACGAGCCAGCGCAGCCAGTCGGGGTAGTACCGCGGTAGGGCGTCCACGACGTCGATGCCGGGATGGGCGCGGGCCATCCGCAGGCTGGGGCCCACATGGCAGGCGAAGAGCGACGACCCGAACCGGTTGCCCGGCCGGCGGCCGTGGCGACGTTCGTAGTGCCTTGCGGCACGGTGGCCGCCCAGGTAGTGCCACGGAGATGTCTCGTGCCCTCCCCACGGCGAGTACCACGCCGTGAACGACAGGTAGACGATCCCTCCCGGGCGCGTCACGCGCACCATCTCGTCGAGGAACCGCCGGGGCTCGGGAACGTGCTCGAGCACGTTGGAGGAGAACACCACGTCGGCCACGCCATCTCCCAGGGGGAGCCGATTGCCGTCGCCGGCGATGGTGTGACCGGGGGCCAGACGCCCGGGCCGGACGGCGCGTCGGTGGTGCTCGCGCCGGGCGGCCTCCGAGTCGCTCGGTACCGAGCCCCCGGCCCCGCCGGCACGTGGCTCGGGCTCGTGGCCGTCGGGTGGTTCGGGCTCGTGGCCGTCGGGTGCACCGGCCTCGGGCTCGACCAGGACGCAGCGCGCCCCGGCCGCCGTGAGGGCTTCGGTGAAGTACCCGGCCCCGCCTCCGACGTCGACGACGAGCCGGCCGTCGACGGGGGCGTACCGGCGCAGCTGGGTCACCGAGTCGGCCGCCTGGACCCGGTAGAAGTGGTCGGGGTCGGTCTGCTCGACGCGAAAGGCCCGGAACAACTCCACCGACCGGCGCGCTCCCCCGCGCTGAGTGCGGACCGAGGCCGGGGCCACGCGCCGCGGGGTCGTCACGACGGCACATGGTAACGGCCGTGTCCCGGAGGATCCCCCGACGTGCACCGGCTACGTGACCGAGCGCGCCCCGGCGGGGTTGCGCACCAGGCTCCTCCAGGCGACGAGGGCCAGGAGGTAGGCCGCGAGCCCGAGCCACAGCACCACGTGGAACCCGTAGGCCATCGACAGGAGGGTGGCCAGGACCGCACCGATCACCGAGGCGAAGCCGTTCACGGCCCAACCCCAGGCCACGTACTCGCGCGGCGCGTCGCTCATGGCCGAGACGCTTCCGACGCCGAGCGGCATGAACATGCCCAGGCAGACTCCGAGCGGCGCCAGGAGCACGAAGGCGATCGGCACCCGCAGGGCCATGGGGAGACCCAGGAGCCCGTCGGTGAGGGGCGTGAGCCCGAATACGTAGAACACGGTGAGCCCGGTGATCGCGCCCAGAAGGGCGGGGACGGCGCGTCGGTGGTGCCCGAATGTGCGACTGAGCAGGGCGCCCACGCCCGTGAAGATCAGAAGCGACATCAGTGTCACGGTCAGCGCGTAGGTGGGGTAGCCGAGAAAGAGGTTGAGCAGCTGCATGAGCGTCACCTCGAAGAACATGAACCCGAGACCGATCGCGGCGAAGAAGAGCGCCGAGTTCCGCTTGCGCGGCAAGCGTCGCCACGTGGACCGGATGGCGACGAACGGCAACAACAGGAACACAGCCGAGATCACGGCGGCCACGGCGAAGAGGAACACGAGGACGCGCTCACCCACCTGGTACTCGCGGTCCGAGCCCGTGATGGGATGGAAGAAATCGCGCAGGACGGTTCCGAAGCGGGCGAAGTGCCAGAAGTACGGGTCGTTGTCGGTCGTCGGCACCACGTTGTACCGGTATGTGGAGAGAAAGGACCGCAACTGCGCAGGGGTGCTCGAGACGACCGTGTCCACCGGGTTCCTGCTCACGGGATGGTCCGGCGCGTACTGCAAGGTGGTTCCCGGGACCGCTTTCAGTGACGTGACGAAGCCGTTGACCTCGGAGGCCGAGAGCGGGGCACGCTGGACGATGATGGTGGACAAGGTGAACGAGCCGAAGAAGCGGGCCGGGGAGCTCGCCACCAGGATGTGGTCCTCGGGGTCGGTGATCCCGATCTCGGCCAGGGCTTGACGTGCCGTGGCGACGAAACGGGTGGTCCGATAGGGACTGTCCTGGTAGTTGATCTCGCCGAATTGGGCCACGAAGATGCCGTCGGGGGCGAGGTGGTTCAGGCTGTCGACCACGGCGTTGGTCGTGTAGAGGTAGCTTTCGGAGAGGACGAAGGCGCTGGCGGTGGCGGCGTTCGTGGCCGCGTAGCTGTCGGGTGCGGGATACCAGATCATGTTGTAGGACCGGTGGCTACGGGCGATGAACGAGCGCCCGTCGGCGTTCACATAGTTGACAGCCGGGTCCTGGGCGAGGTGCCCGTCGAAGTCGGCGAAGGTGGTCTTCACGAGCTGGTACGTCACGGGATTGAGCTCGACGGCGTCGATGTGCCCGGCCCCGAACCACAACGACGCCAGGACCTCGTGCCCGCCGGCGGCGCCGATGATGGCTTCGCGCTGCGGCGGGGCCTTGCTGAGGGCGAACGGGATCGACCGGGGATCGGCACCGAAGTCGTAATGGGCGAGCGACGCCACGTTGCCGTTCCACCGGTAGATCGCGGACCCGATGATCCCGTCGTGATACAGCGCTCGCACGTCGTGCCCCGCCTGTACGGCGTCGACACGGAAGATGGCGTTCCATGCCGAGTAGATGGGCTTGTGGGTCTTGAAGCTGACCTTCGTGGTGTCGAGGCGCTGTGCGGGCAGCAGGTTGGGGTCCACCACCAAGACCAAGGTGAAGCCGAGCAGAAGGAGGAGGAGGAGAACCGCCATCGGGCGCGTCCGTCCCATGACGATCACCGCAGCCAGCAACAGGACGGCGGCCGCCAGCATGATGGCGGCGGGCGGCCCGATGGAGTCGGTCAGGTAGATCACGAGAGCGCAGGCGAGCCCGGCTCCCACGAGATCGGCGAAATACAGGCTGCCGACTCCTTCAGGCCTGCGGCCGAAGAGCGTGGCGATGACCACGCCGGGTGCCACGAACGGAACGAAGAGGAACAGGCAGATGGCGAGGAGCTCTCCCATGCTCTTGGCCGACGACCATGTGCCGTAGTTCCAGATGGCCAGTGAGTTGAGCGATACGAAGGCCACCACGACGTAGCTGGCGACGATGCTCAAGGCCCCGAGCAACAGGCTCCACAACAGGACCGTGTCGGTCCGGGCTTGGCGCAGTCGCCGGGAGACCGTCACCAACACTCCGCCGGTGCCGATGCCGAGGAGTGCGAGGCCGATGATGAGGTAGGTGTAGTAGTAGAAGAGCTTGTAGGAGATGACCCGCGTGTAACAGACCTCGACGAGCAGGGCGGCAAAGCTCACGAGCAGGATCTCGGCGTGGTATCCCTGTCGACGTGCCCGATGCACCGGTGCCGCGCTGACGCGCGTGGCCGGCCGGGTTTCGAGCGTGGTCACGGTCGCTTGTCTACCACGCGCCCGCGCGCGATCGGCGTCTCGCGCTGTTCCGCCGTGAGCTTACGCGCGCCCGATGATCAGCATGTGGGATGTCATCGTCCCGGGGAGATGTAACGGGCGGTCGCGACCTTGCCCTTTCGGAAGTCGAGGACCCACACGCAACCCTTGAGACCCGGAGGGCGTCGGCTGAGCCGAATGCCGTCCTCTGACGCCAGCGCGGCCAGCACGTCCCCGATGACTTCGCCGTGCGTGCACAGCACGACGGGGCCCGGCGACTCCGAAGTGGAGAGGTCCCTGACCCGGTCGAGCGCCTGGCGTCCTGCATTGGGCGTGAGGGCGGCGTCCTCCACCACCTCGAGCCCCGTCTTGGAGGCGATGAGCTCCATCGTCTGGAGACAGCGCGTGTGCGGGCTCGACACGAGGAGCGTCGGCTTCAGCGGGACGATGACCCCCACCAGGTGCCGGGCCTGGCGCCTCCCCCGGTCGTCGAGGGGACGGAGCCGGTCGTCGCCGGCCCATCCTTCTTTCGTCCCGGCGTGGCCGTGACGCACGAGCAACATCCGCACGGCGTCAATGATGCCTGGTGGACGGCGCCGGGGTCGCCGTATTGCGCGTGGTGATCCGGGCCGAGCCCGGTTGGTGCCTGGCGGGGGCCGACAAGCTCCGGTAATTCGCCACGTTGCTCCGGTAACCTCGGGGGAGATCGAGTCGAGGAGGGCGCAGGTCGTGCCGTGGGAGCCGATCGCGATCACGAGCAAGGACGCCGTCGACGTCGAGGGGGACGAGGTCCAGGTGGTGTGGTCGCTCAACCGACGGCCCACCAGCGATTGGGCCCGCGAGTTCCGCAGTGCCGCCGTGCCCCGCACCGGCTCGCCCCACTTCGTCGACATGCCTTCACCTGACATCCGCAGTGGCGGGACGATCCACTGGACGGTGCCGGCTGCGGACCTTCGGGGGGCCGTGCAGTACGTCAAGACGTGCGTGGAGGCCGCCAACGAGGGCTACCACCGGCTGCTCGTGCACCGCGAGCAGGAGCACAGACGCCGCGAGGAAGAGGAGCGAGCCAAGGCACTCCGGCTCCAGGCGGCGCAGCAGGCGTTGAACGCCCTGGACTGACGCTGGCGGGCCCACGCCGAAGCGCCCCTATCGGCGACGCAGTGCGGGTGCGGGGCGGCGTCAACCACCGGCCAGGATGCGGCGAACGTCGTCACCGAGGGCGCGCAGAAGCTCGAGGAGCAGTTGCAGCCGATCCCTCGGCCCGGGAGTCTCGAGCAGTCGTTGCCGGTCCAAGGCGTTGAACGGCGCCAGCGCGCACACCCGCCAGGCGATCTCGTCGGGAGAGCCACCCAGAGAGAGCCCCGCCGGGATGGCCGGCACCTCGCCGAGCTCCGACAGCAGGGCGCGGACGCGCCGCAGCTCGACCTGCGCGAGGCGCAACTCGTCGCAGTCGTCGACAGGCGAGCGCCCCGCCTCCTCGACGTAGGCACTCGGGTAGGGCCTGTCGTCCAACCACCGCGTCACCCGGAGAAGCTCCTGCCCGCGCACGACCAGGTGCCATCGACCGTCGGGTTGCGGTTCGGCCACCTCGATGCACGCCTCGGTCCCCACGTCGTTGCGCTCGTCCCCGCCCCCGACCTCCGAGCCCCGGGAGATGAGGACCACGCCGAGACGACCGTCGGCGGCGAGACAGTCCGCCACCAAACTGCGGTAGCGGGGCTCGAAGACGTGCAGAGGCAGCCGGTCGTAGGGGAAGAGCACGGTGGACACGGGGAACATGGGAAGTCGCCGCTCCGGGGCCATCCCCAAGGATGCCTCGATGGGGCTGGTGGGGGCCCGGTGCGTCCCTGCCGGAAAGGACGGAGGGGGTGTGCCATCCTCTGACGCTCCGTGGCCGTCCGAGCCGGAATTGGATCAACGTTGTGAGTAAGTTGGGACACTAGTGGGGCAAAGAGCCCACAATCAGTGAAGTACGGGGGACTGGGAGTGACGCGGCGGCGCAGCGGTCGGCGGACAGCGCTGCGCCGGGGATGGGAACGTCCGGGTCACGAGGTCTGAGACGGCCTGAGAGAGGCAATTGGCAACCGACGAAGGCGAGCTGGGGGCCGACGACGAGCGCAACGACCTTCGCCAGGAGGTCCGGCAGCTGCGCGACCGCCTGACCAACGTCGAGGGCCACTTCCGGGGCGTCGTCGACAACAGCACCGACGGGGTGATCGTGGTCAACCGCGACGGCATCGTGGTCTTCGCCAACACCGCGGCCGCCGTGATGCTGGGGACGACCCGCTCGCACCTGGTCGGGAAGGCGGCGAGCTTTCCGGTGGTCTCCACGACGTCGCGACGGCCCGATCACGACGTCTTCCTGGCCGACATGCGTGTGCTGGCCACCGACTGGGACGACGAACCGGCCGTGTTGGCCCTCATCCGCGACATCACCGAGCGGTCCATGGCCGACGCCGAGATGGCGTTCCGCGCCACCCACGACCCGGTCACCGGGCTTCCCAACCGCTACCTGCTCGACGACCGCATGAAGCAGGCGCTGGCGAGGGACCGGCGCGAGCCGAGGACCCTGGGCGTCTTGTTCTGCGACGTCGACGGGCTCAAGGGCATCAACGACCGGCTCGGCCACGCTGTCGGGGACCAGGTGCTCATGGAGACGGCGAGGCGTATCGAAGCGGTCATCAGGCCGGCGGACACCGCCGCCCATCTGGGTGGGGACGAGTTCGTCGTCCTGTGCGAGAGCATCGACGAGGACGGTGCCACCGCGGTGGCGACGCGGGTGGAGACGGCCTTCGACGTCCCGATGACGGTCGACGGCGCGGAGCTCAGCGTGGGCGTGAGCGTCGGCCTGGCCATGACGAGCGACCCGGACATGCTTCCCGCCGACCTCCTGGCCGAGGCGGATCACGCCATGTACCGAACCAAGCAGCGCCGCCGCCGCCAGTCAGCTCACTGAGCTGCTCGGCTCGGTGACGACCGGCACGCGGCCCGGGTTGCGCCTCGGAGGTCGGGCGCGAAGCGGAACGCAGACCCACAGCAGTGCGGCCAGCGCCAGGATGAGCACGACGAGAAGCTCGGGGTAGTAGGCGAAGCCCACGTAGCTGAACACGATCCGGTGCACCCCCGGCCCGACCGAGACTCCGACGACGGCCGGGGCGAGCATCTGGGTCGCCACCCGACGGCCGTCGACGTGGACGGTCCACCCCGGATCGAACGACGCGCTCAGGGCGACCACGGCGCGCCGGTGCGCCACGACCGTCGCGCTGACCACGCCGTCGGGGAGGTCGTCGTCCTCTTGGCGGACGGTGCCGGCCGGGCCCGACACACCCGTGCCCGAGGGGATGCTGAGCGGCGCGGGGGCGCTGGTGCCGTAGGCGACGGCCAGGTAGCGGCCCTCTTCCGGGAGGTCCGAGCGCAGGTACGGGACGCTCATCACCCCGACGTTCGTCCGATCGGCGCTGAGCACTCCGACGGTGTCGACCACCCGCAGGTATCCCCTGGCGGGCAGGACCCACAGCCGGTAGGGGCCGGCAGACATGACGAGCCGGGCCGGCACGGGAGGGGGATGGCCGGCGGGCAACACCATGTATCGCACGGCGAAGAGGGCGAAGTCGCCGGGGACGTCCTCGTCGAAGAAGTACTCGGGGTCGGTCATGAGCGACGCCGTGCGGAGCGTGTAGCCCACCTCGTCGACGTCGCGGCTCTCGAGGAACTTGAACACGGGGACGGCTCCCACCCTGAAGGTGGAGCCCCAGTTGGAGGGCATCCCCGCGTACACGCGCCCACCCCCGTGGCCCTCCACGTAGTCGACGAGGCGGTCGACCTCGGCCCCCTGGGTGCGGTCGGCCGCACTCTGGTCGGCGATGGCCTGGGCGTTGGACGACGCGAAGGAACCGATCTGGGACCATGCCGGCGCCAGGGCGGCGACCCCGGCGGCGCACGACAGCACGACGAGGGTGATGCGCCCGCGCGGTGCGCTCGCCCGTGTCGAGGCTCGTGGCCATGTCCGGGCGATGGCGCGCCAGGCGGCGCGCACCAGCGCGGCCCCGCCCATCCCGGCCAGGTACAGGCCCGCCAGCTGTATCCCCATCATGAAGCGGCGCATGAAGATGTCCGTGCTCCCGGGGAGGAGCCTGGTGAGGGAACCGAAGGTGGTGCGGCCGAAGGACAGCAGGAGGCTCATGACGAGCAACGCCACGAGGGCACGGCCTGGACCGTCGGTGCGCCAACGGCGTAGACAGAGCACCAGGCCAGCACCGGCGAGGACGGAGACGACCGGAGCCCGGTGCGCATCGAGGAGTTGGCCACTCACGAGCCACGTCATCACCTGCCTGGCCCCGTAGCCGTTCACGAGGGGCGTGTGGGCGAGGATCTCGTTGGTGGCCGCCCACCGGCCGTTGACGACGACCGGAAACGTCACCCACGCGGACAGCGCCAGTGCCCCCAACGCGACACCGGCGGCCCGCGCCAGGCGGGCGCGCAGAGCGCTCGGGGTGAGGAAGGGGAAGATGGCGATCGGGATGAGGGCGAGATATCCGGTCTCGAAGTGCATGGCGACGGTGAGGGCGACGAAGACCGCGGCCGGGAGCACGGCACGGCGCGACGACATGGCACGCCACGTGCATGCCCAGGCGAGGGGAAGTGTCCATGACGCCCACAGCTGGGCCCACACGCCGTACCCGATCCAGACATAGGCCTTGGGCTCGTAGCCGACACCGACCGCGCTCATGAGCAACGGGGCAGCCGCCGCGGTGAGCAGCGATGCTCCCACGCCGAGGTCGAAGAGCCTGGCCGACCAGTACACCGACAGGGGCCACAGCGAGAGCAGCAGGTACAAGCTGATCCGGAAGGCGGCATTGCCACCGGTCGCCAACCCGAGGGCCCCGGTCACCATGGACGGCAAGCTCTGGTAGTGGAGGAACTGGGGTGATCCCAGGCCCAGATAGGGGAACCAGCTCGTGAGGGGCAGATGCCCTTCCTGCAGACGCCTCGTGGCGAAGCGCACCATCTGCTCGTGCACGGAGCTGTCGTCGAGATACGGGACGCCCGTGAGCTCCGAACGCCAGCTCCACAGGCCCCACGCCACCACCGCGCCCAGCACCACCGCCGGGGTCACCCGCTCGACGCGCCGCTCGGCGCCAGGGCCGACCGGTTGGGCATGGGCGCCGGACCTTTCGGCGTGGCGGCCGCGACGAGAGCCGGTGAGGCGCACCATGACCGTCATCATGGCCCGGGCCCCGCGTGAACCCGCGGAGGTGGGGTGTGCATCACCGGATGAGGGCAGCGGGCCCGGGTGAGGGTCCCTACGCGGGCTTCTTGGCCTTGTGGGCGCGGTGCTTCCCCGAATGGTGGCCCTTCTTCGCCTTCTTCTTGTGCTTCGTCACGGACGGGGTCTTGGTGCCCGGTGCTGGTGCCGGTCCCGGGCCGGTGCCGGTGCCGGTGCCGGTGCCCGTGCCGGTCCCCGTGCCGGTCCCCGTGCCGGTCCCCGTGCCGGTGCCCGTGCCAGTGCCCGTGTTGGATTGCGCCGGTTGTGTCGGCCCCGGAGTCGGGGAGTAGATGCCCGCCCCGGCGTTCGTGCTGGCGATCTGCCAACGCAACGTCGGCTTCACCAGGATCTCGAGCATCGCCGGGACCGTGCCCGTCGGCACCTGGAAGTACTCGCAACCCTGCGCGCTCTGATTGGGATCGACCGGTGCGAACAAGCCGAGCCCCGCGCACTCGGGGACGATCGCCCCGCTGTTGTTGTCGGGGCTGAAGGTGTGGCCGCTCGTGTCAGTCAGCAAGGACGCGACCGAGAGCGTCGAGTACGTGGCCGTGGCACTCGACGTGTTGTGCAGCGTGAGCACCGTCACCGCCAGTTGGCCGGCGGGGTCGAGGATCACGTTGTCCAAGGTGATCTGGACGCCCGAAGCCTGAAGGGTGCTCCCGACCTTCCCCATCGTCGCGGCGGTCGGTGTCGCACTCGGATGCGAGCAGCCCGCGAGACACAGGGCGAGGACGAGGAGCCAGGCGATCGGGCGGTCGCGGACCAGCGTCGTCATGGCCCCCCCGTCCTCAGACCGCCACCGGCGGCACCGGCGCACTCCACCCAGCCCCAGTCTCGTTTTCCGGGCGTTTTCGCCCTCCCCAGATTACCCGTCCCGACACGACATCGGGAGCCGGGACCTGCAAAAACACGCTGGCGGTGCCTGGCACGTCGGAACTGAGGAAGACCCCCCCGGCTATGATGTTCGTTGATGCGGGGGGTCGCCATGGACGAGCGCGAGAGCGCTGCCGTGGACCACCCTCCCCCGCTGGCGAAGGTCGCCGACCCCGACCTTCATCGCTTCACGATCACCGCCGCGGTCGCGGTGGCGGTGGGCGCAGTCCCCTTCTTGTGGGTCCTCTGGGACCTGTGGACCGGCGGCATCAACGTGCTGCGCACCGCCGGGGCCGCCCGCATCTACGACCTGCAGGCGCTGGCGATGATGCACGGGCACCTCTGGATTCCCAAGGGCAAGCTCGGCATCGAGGCGTTCGTGCACGGCGGCCGGCAATTCACGTACTTCGGGGTCTTCCCGTCTCTTCTGCGCATGCCCTTCCTGATCTTCTTCCCCGGGCTCCAAGGACAGCTCGGTGCCCCCTCCATCCTGCTGGCGTGGATGGTCATCGGCTTCTTCAGCACGTTGCTCATCTGGCGGACCAGAGTCATGTTGCGCGGCGCGGCACCGCTGGGTCGTGCCGAGGCGACTTCGTTCGGCGTGCTCCTGACGGCCATCACGGGCGGGTCGGTCGTGGTGTTCCTCGGCGCCACTCCCTGGGTGTACCACGAAGATCTCATGTGGAGCATCGCTCTCACACTCGGGAGCCTCTTCGCGCTCCTCGGAGTCCTGGAGCACCCGACGCGTCGACGCGTGCTGTTCATGGGCGGCATCATGCTGCTGGCCAACCTCAACCGGCTGACCACCGGTTGGGCTTGCGTGCTCAGTGCCGTCCTGCTCGCGGCGTGGTTCGCCTTCGGTCGCAGCACCGGCGAGCACCGGAAGTGGGCCCTGCCGGTGCTCGTGACGGGACTGATCCCCCTGGCCTTCAGCAGCGCCATCAACATCGCCAAGTTCGGCGTGCCCGTGGGGCTGCCCATGGCCGACCAGGTGTGGACGTCCATCAACCTGCACCGGCGCCAATTCCTGGCCGCCAACGGCGGAAAGTACTACAGCCTGAAATTCCTGCCTTCCACGCTGTCCGCGTACCTGCAGCCCGTCGGCGTGCGGTTCCGTACCGTCTTCCCCTTCATCACCCTTCCCGCCGCTCCCGCCCCGGTGATCGGCAACGTGCTGCTCGACAGCACCTATCGCACCGCCAGTGCGACGTCGACCATGCCGCTGCTCATGATCCTCACCTTCATCGGGGCGATCGGGGTGTTCCGCCGGCGGGTGTCGTACCGGCTCAGGGCCCTTCGCATCCCGCTGGCGGCGATGTGCCTGCCGCCGTGCATCGCCCTGGTGTGGGGGTACATCGACACCCGCTACCTGGCGGACTTCATGCCCCTGCTGATCCTGGGAGGGATCCTGGGCATGGTCCAGTTCTGGGGTTACGTGGAGGGCCGGCGACCGAGACTGCGCCCGGTGGTGGTGGGCGCGGTCGTCGCACTCGGGCTGTTCAGCATGGTGGCCAACTTCGGGATCGCCGCCTCGCCCACGACCGAGTTCAGGCAGAACCAGCTCGTGCGCTACGTCAACTTCCAGAAGACCGTCGGCGACCTGATCGGCCACTCGGTGTCCGCCGATGTCGTCCAGGGCAAGACCCTGCCCTACTGGGCACCGGCGGACGAATTGTTCGTCGTGGGGAACTGCGCCGGCTTCTACCTTTCCACCGGCCAGACCTTCGGGACGATCCCGAAGCAGCAATTACAGCACCGGACCTGGCTGGCGATCGTGGCGACGCCGGGGTCCCTGCACCGGGTGAAGATCACCCTCAACGAGCGTCCCTCCGCCCTGGGGACGGGCGTCCCCGTGGTGAGCGTGGGCACCGACACGATCTGGATGGAGCCGGCCGGCCCCAACCTGGTCCGCTTCCGCCTGGCCGATCCCCAGCATCCCGGTGTGGGCGCACCGGTCCCGGTCCGGGTGGGCGACACCTTCGGGGTCTCGATCTCGGCGGACGTCAACCTCGAGAGCTTGAATGTGGACTCGAACCGGCGCGTGGTCCTCAACGGCACGCTGTCTACCAGGGGCCCGGTGGTGGTGCACCCGCAGCAGAGCGCGGCGGTATCCGTTGTCGACGTGTCGGCGAATCTGCTGCCCGACATGTCCCTTTGCCACAGCCTCCTCAAAGGGAAGTGAGGCTCAGGCAGACCTGAGGGTTCGGACGGCCCTGAGGCTCAGGCGATCTGACGCCCTTCAGGAGTCGTGGTCGTGGTCTTCTGTGGCGGCGATGTCCCGCGCCGTGTCTTCGTGATCACGGCGGTGCCGCCACAGCCGCAGCCGGTCGACAGGTCCGAGGAACCGGCTGACCGAGCGGTCCGAGAGGCCCAGGTGCCGCTTGGCCCAGTCGTAGGTGCGCAGCGCATGCTTGTCGAAGTAGATGACGACGGAGCGGGCGCCGTCACCGGGCCGGGCCCGGTAATCGGTGGAGCGCACCACGGGATGGTCCTCGGTCGTGAAGTAGTACAGCGCCAGGGACTGCCGTGCCACTCCGGGCGGGCACCGCATGGGCTCGGGGTGACCGTGGAACGAGTCGGCGTCGGTCGTGAAGATCACGGCCCGGTTGCCGACGGGAGCGACCATGGTTTCACAGCGCGCCATGTCGGTGCTCCAGAATTCGAGGTCTCCTCCGTACTCCGGGCGCCACTCCTCGTTCAGGTACAGCAGGAGGTTCACGCGGCGACGCCAGTTGCGATGGCGCGGGTGCACGGTGAAGTCCGCGTGGATGTTGAGGAACCCGCCCGCCACCGACTGGTGCAGCCCGCCACCCTCGAGGGAGTCGTCGATCAGAAGGTCCTCGATGCCGGTGAGCCTGGACAGGAACGTGACGAACCTGGGCGACTGCAGCTCGGCGAGCACCGACTGCAACGTCGGCTTCCACGTCTCGGGATCCGTGTTGCTGAATTTCCGCTCGTTGGCGTGCAGGTACCTGTTCCATTTGGCCGGGTCGAGCGGGGGAACTCGCTGATGGCACGCGCGGCGGTGTCCGGCGCGAGGAGGTTGTCGAGGACCACGTGCGGGAACGGCTTGGCGGAGCTGTAGCGCTGCCGAAGCTGCTCGACCTCTGTTTCGAGGCGCCCGAAGTCCACGACCACGGCCCGCTGAGCGTCGCGTGGCGCAGCGTGTCCGTTGCCGTTGCCGTTGCCGTTGCCGGAGGGGAGCGTCGCGTTGTGCGGATCCGTGCCGGAAGGAACCTTCGGCGCGGTCATCGACGAAACGCCCCCGAAGGTGGCTGCAACTCGAGGAAACGACGCCAGACAGATGGCACCGCCATCACGACATCTGCGTTCCGAGGCCCGCGTTCGCGCACCACCGTGCCCCCTCCGGAGAATGACCAACGCCTGTAGGACTAGGTTACCGTCGTGACCTGCGATAACGTGGCGACGACCCCACTCGTCGCCACTTGGTGGCGGCCATCCTAACTGTCAGCCGTCCCGACTGACCTCCTCAAATTTGATGGAGTGAAAGGCGTCCTCGCCTCCTCTAGGAGTCCCAGCGGGAGACGGCGATCCCCAGGCCCTCGAGGACCTTGCGGTCCGCCGCGAACGTCTCGACGAACTGGTGCCGCAGACGCGAGCCGTGGGATCCGCTCGTCGCCTGTGAGCGCAGTCCCCTTCGCACGACCTCGCGGGCGAGGCGCCGCACCGGGCGCGGGACCACCGGCCGTGCCCGCTGGCCCCGCTCGAGCAGGGTCTCGAGCATCCGGCTCTTGCGGTCCACCGGGCGGTACATGGTCTGGTTGAGGCGCTCGTCCTCGAGCGGCCGGCCCAAGGGCTCGAGCCCCAGGAAGGCGAAGACCTCCCCGACGGCGCGGTCGGGCGCAGCAGCCAGGTCATCGGCCAGCAGGACCCACACCTGCTCGCGTGGGAAGACGGTGAAGAGGCGGGCGAGCTGCTCGCCGTAGAGACCGAGCTGGCGGTAGAACCAGAAGGGCTCCCAGTCCAGCTGCTGGCGCTCCTGCTCGGCCGCCATGGCCGAGGCGAAGTCGAGCTTTTCCCGGCCCTGTTCGCGCAGGTCCGCCCAATTGGAATAGGCGCGCAGGGTGGGCTCGCGCAGCACGGCGACCAGGCGCGCGTCGGGGACGAGCTCGCGGATCCTGGGGGCGGCGTCGGGTTGCCACAAGTAATAGGGCGAGGACTCCCCCGCGTAGGACCCCGGGCCCGGCGGATAGGTGAACAAGGCCTCGTACGCGTCGCGATCGACGACGTAGGCCCGACAGGCGCGCTCGTCACCGGGCCCGTGGTGGTGGGGACGCGACCCCTGGGCCAGAAAGAACTTCGGTTCCTTGACGGCCGACATCGAGATCCGGGGGTGCTGGTCCAGGTACTGGTGCAGCGACGTCGTGCCGCACTTGGGGGCGCCGATCACGAAGAGATTGGGTAGGGGCATGACGGCACTCACCGACGACCGGCGGGAGCCCGGCGTGCTCCCCGAGGCGGACAGTGGTGCGCCGATCCCCCACCGACGGAACCGGGGGCATCGTATCGTCGGCCCGGGCGGTTAGCCTCCATCGTGTGCCCAGAAGGCTCACGCGGGGGCCGGGGTGGCTTCGGCACACGGCGATGGCCCGGCGGAACCTCGATCCGGTCCCCGAGGACGTGCACGGAGCGGGCGGGGTTTGGGCGGTCGGGATCGTGCGCGACGAGGCCGACATCGTCGAGACCGTGATCCGGAACCTCCTGGCACAAGGCGTGGAGCGGGTCGTGATCGCGGACAACCTTTCGACCGACGCCACGGCGTCCGTTCTCGAGCGGCTGGCCGGCTCCTTGCCCGTCACCGTCCTCTCGGACCGGCTCGCCGCCCACTACCAGGCCGAGAAGACGACCCTCCTGGCCCGGGCCGCGGCCCGGGCCGGCGCCGGTTGGGTGCTCCCGTTCGACGCAGACGAGGTGTGGACGGCGCCCAGTGGCACCGTGGCGGCCTGGCTGGGGGAATGCGACGCGGACGTGGTGCAGGTGCCGGTCTTCAACCACGTGCCGACGGCAGGGGACGATCCTGAGGAGCCCGACCCCGTACGCCGTCTCCGGTGGCGCAAGGCCGAGCCCAACCGGCTGCACAAGGTCGTCTTCCGGGCCGACGGCCGGGCCCGGCTCCACCACGGGAACCACGGCGTGGACCGGCGGGGACGGCGCCGGCGCGGCCTCGAGATCAGGCATTTCCCCTACCGCTCGGAGGAGCAGTTCGTCCGCAAGGTCCGCCAGGGAAGTGCCGCCCTGGCCGCCACCGACCTCACCGACGAGGTCGGCAAGCACTGGAGAGGGTTGGGGGCGGGCGACGACCAGGCCCTGCGCGCCGCGTGGCAGGCCCTGGTCGACACCCACAACCTGCCTTCGGAGTGGTGGGTCCCCCGGCACGGGCTCGTCGAGGACCCCGTGCGGCTCCCGGGGTTCACGTCCGGCCCTTGAGCGCACCGGGCCGGCGTCTCCTGCGGATGCCGGCGCCGACTGGCACGGCCACGAGCGCCACGACGGCCCCGACGGCGAGGACGACGCCGACGGTGAACGCGACCGGCCGGTAGCGCAGCTCCACGGTGTGGCGCCCCGGTGGCACCTTCGCCTGGAGCATCACCCCCGCGTACCGCTGCAGGGACATCGGCTTCCCGTCGATCGTGGCGCTCCACCCCGGCACGTCGGTGAGGCGCAGGCGCAGGACCGCCGGGCGCGACGAGCCGGTCACGAGGCGCCACGTGGCGGGATCGGGGTGCCCGACGGGGACGGGCGTGCCCGCGGCGTCGACGCCGGGCACGGTGCCCCCGGGGCCGGAGGGGACGACGGTGGCGGCGGCCGCTCCCGGGACGCGGTAGAGGTCTTCGCCGGCGATTCTGTCGACGAGGACGAATCCCGCCGGGGCCGGCACCTTGGCGGGCTCGAGGACGAACCCGATCCCGAACCGGCGGGCGATCGACGCGCTCGTGACGGCCGGGCAGAAGACCGAGAAGGGAACGATGGCGCCGTTGGGACGCAGCAGCGCCGGTTCGGCCGTCTGGGCCGTCCAGCTCGTGTCGTAGCTCTGCGGGAGCAGCGGGTCGTAGACGGCGAACTCCTGAAAGCCCAAGGCTGCGTTGACCTCGGGCACCGTGCCCAGCTGGTCGGGGGTGAAGCACGCGCTCGTCCCCAGGCCGACCAGCGACGAGCCCACCACCGCCTTGAGCGCCGTCTCGGCCGGCGTGGGGACGAGGTAGTCCGGGCTCGAGGACCACAACGAGGTGCCCGAGGCCACGAGGAACACCGTCTCGCACACCAGGAGGGCCGTCGCCGCCCACCACCCCGCGCCGTGCTCGTCGGGGCGCGTCGGGGCGCCGTGCTCGTCGGGGCGCGTCGGGGCGCCGTGCTCGTCGGGGCGCGTCGTCGCGCCGTGCTCGCCGCGGCGAGTGTGCACACCGTGCCCGGCCCGCCTGCGCACCAGGACCAAGACGGCGACCACCACCAGCCCGAGGACGCCTTGGACCGCCGGCCAGATGAAGCTCCGGGCGCGCATGGCGGCTTCGGCGGCGGGAAGCCGTCCCCGGCCGAAGCCGAAGATCAACGCCAGCAGCACGAGGGCCGCGGCGGAGGATGCCGCCACCCAGGACCGGGTGAAGCGCTCGGTGTGGGCGCGGGCCAGGACGTCGGCGCCGACACCGGCGAGGACGGCGATGGCGAAGTCCATGGGGAGCAGGGCGCGGTGCCACTGCACCGATCCCAGGGCGAGTGGTGGCAACAGGACCAGGGCGGCCGTGACCACGACCACCGCACCGAAGGCGACGACCTCGGGCCGTCGGCCCCGCCGGCGCAGCGAGGCCGCCACGGCCAGCACGGCGAGCACCACCCCGATGACACCCACATAGGCGGCGGTGCGCACATAGAACGACGGACCGAACCAGGTCCCAGAGGGGGAGCCGTCGAAGCCCTGGAAGAAGACGTACATGAGGTCGCGTGGGGGCAGGGCCTGACTGCCCCCCTTCGCGCCTCGCAGGGACGTGGCCAGCAATTGCGCGCCGGGGAGCAACAACGGCGCACCGAGCGCGGCTCCGGTCACGCTCGCCACCGCGAGGTCGACGAGGGGGCGGGCGACGGGACCCGAGGCGCCGAAGCCCGAGGCTCGCATCACGAGCAGGGCGGCGACGAACACCGCGAGCGCGCTGCCCAGCAGCACGAGGGCGTCGGGCTGGCCCGCGTAGATCGCCATGGCGACGATCAGGGCGAAGAAGGCGATCGGTCTCCAGTGCCGGCGGCCCCGCACGATGAGCAGGGCCGCCGCGAACAGCCATCCCGCCCATGACAGGACCGACGCCATGGGCCACCCCAGCCAGCCGAAGAACGACCCGCTGAGCTCGTAGACCGTGGCGGCCATGGTGCAACCCAGGACCCCGAGGCCCAGGAGCCGGCACAGCACGTAGGTGCCCGTCCCCGCCACGACCAGGGTCACCACGACCTGGACCGTGTAGGCGAGGTGCAGGGGAAACAGGTAGCCCACCAGCGCGGGCAGGCTGAAGGTGGCGGCCTGCCAATTGAACGCTAACGGCGTGCCGAGCGCGCTGTAGGGGTTCCACAGGGGAAGCTGACCGTGGTGCACCTGGGTCCACGCCAGGGACGTCCACGGGATCATCTCCGTGATCTGGTCGAAGGACTGGCGGTTGTGGATGGCGACACCGCGTTGCGCCGAGAGGCCGTAATGCGACAGCCAGTCGAACGGCCCCAGGGAGGCGCCGTGTGCCAGCGCCGGCGTGAGCACGGCCCCCGCCGCCACCAGGACCCAGAGCAGACCGAGCAGGTCAGCGACCCACAAGCGACGTGGCCGGGCGCGCGTCGAGAGTGGGTTCCCGGTCATGTGGTCGAAAGTATTGCCGGTGGGTATCGCCCACCGGATCGATGACCGCCGCCGCCGGCACTGCCGGAGGCCCGGTGATCAGGCCGAATGCTCAGCCCCGGACGCGACCCTCGAGGCCCCTCGGGCTAAGCGGACGCGCTCCCACCGGTCTTGAGCGTGCTGGCGGTCTTGCGCCACTGCACGGTGGGGGCGATGGCCTGGAGGTCGACGCGGTCGCGGTGGCGGTCGACGACCTCGAGAAGGCCCTTGATCGTGGGCTCCTCGAGGAGGTGCGGGACCAGGCCCAGGTCGAGGAGCTTGGTGTGCGCGGCCCGGTAGTAGTGCTCCTCCTTCTCCACCCTGGGGTCCTCGACGTGCTCGATGCGGGTGGCGCCGGGGTAGGCGGCGGCCACCATCTCGGCCATCTCGAGCACCGAGAAGGACTCGGTGAACTGGTTGAAGACCCGGTACTCGCCCTCGGCGGGGGGGTTGAGCAGGGCCAGCTCCACACAGGCCAGGGTGTCTCGGATGTCGAGCATGCCCCGGGTTTGGCCGCCCTTGCCGTAGACCGACAGGGGGTGGCCCACCACGGCCTGGACGCAGAAGCGGTTGAGCACGGTGCCGAACACGGCGTCGTAGTCGAAACGCGTGGCCAGGTCGGGGTGCATGGTGGTCTCGTCGGTCTCCTGGCCGTAGACCACGCCCTGGTTGAGGTCGGTCATGGCCAGGCCCCAGATGCGACAGGCGAAGTGCATGTTGTGGCTGTCGTGGACCTTGGACAGGTGGTAGAAGGACCCCGGCTGCTTGGGATAGGGCAGGACGTCGGTGCGGCCCTTGTGGGTGATCTCGATGAAGCCCTCTTCGATGTCGATGTTGGGGGTGCCGTACTCCCCCATGGTGCCGAGCTTCACCAGGTGGATCGAGCGGTCCCGCTCGGCGATGGCGTAGAGCAGGTTGAGCGTGCCCACCACGTTATTGACCTGGGTGTAGACGGCATGGGCCCGGTCGATCATGGAATACGGGGCGCTGCGCTGCTCGGCGAAGTGCACGATGGCCTGGGGCTCGAAGCGCTCGAGCAGGGTCTCGCAGAAGCGGTGGTCGGTGAGGTCCCCCACGAACGCCTCCACAGACAGCCCCGACACCTCGGCCCAGCGCCGCACCCGGTGCTGGAGATGGGCGATGGGGACGAGGCTGTCCACCCCCATCTCGAAGTCGTACTGCCGACGGCAGAAATTGTCGACCACGCCCACGTCATGGCCACGACGAGACAGGTGCAACGCCGTCGGCCAACCCAGGTATCCGTCGCCCCCCAGCACGAGGATCCGCAATTCCCCCACCCCCTTCACCGCGAGGGGTACGGGTGCTCCGGCCCCCCCAAGCCACGGTCCGGTCCGACCTGCCGCGCCAAGCACAGCTGTGGCCAATGTGACCGAACCCCCGAGGTCCCAGTATGGAATGCGTCCGCGGCGTCGAACATCGTCACAATTGGGGAGCGCGGGCCCGCAGCCGGTTCGACAGGGGTCCCGAGCAGGCGTGGGGGCCGGGGCGCTCGTGGCCCCCGGGCAGGCGTGGGGGCCGGGGTCAGGCCCGCTCAGGGGCGCGATGGGCCAGCACGAACCAGCCCGCTTCCTCCCGGGCGGCCTCCACCACCAGGCCTTCTTCCTCGAACCACGGCGCCAGCTCCTCCCACAGGTAGCGGTGCTCGACGGGGGCGCTCAGCCGATCGAAGGTGTCAAGGAGCAGGCTGCGGAACGGCTTGCCCCGGTAGCTGGCCATGGGCAGCCGGTCGAGAGGGCCGATCCCGGCGCGTCGTCCCAGGGCGCCCAACTGGACGACGCCCACGTACAGCAGCGCCGCCACCGGTGCGCTCAAGAGCCGCAGCAGACGGTGTGGCGTCCGCACCGTGAGGGCCCGGAATGCCGCCGCGGCCGACAACGCCAAGCGGCGGGCGCCGAACGCGGCGGGCCGACTGTAGAGGTAGACGAGGATCCGCCCGTCCGGTGCCAGCAGCCGAACCAGGGACCGGAACCCGTCCTGAGGGTCCTCCAGGTGGTGCAGCACCCCCAGGCACACCACGATGTCGATGCTCCCGGGGGCCACGGGCACCGTTCGCAGGTCGGCCCTCACCACGAGGACGTTGTCGTAGGGCGCGAGGTTGCGGGCGGCCGCTTCCACCGCGCTCGAGCCGTCCAGGGCGACCAGAGCGTCGAGGTGCGGGGCGAGGAAACGGGTGTAGCGGCCCTTGCCGCAGCCGGCGTCGAGCCCGACCTTCCCTTCGAGCGTCCGCATGTCGAGGTCACGGAAGTACACCTGCGCGAACTGGGCGTCCTCCTCGCGGACGTCGTCGAAGGTGTTCCACTCGTAGCCGAAGCTCTCGAAGGTCCGCGCCGTCGTCGCGTCGGGGTCGGGCTCGCCCGTCAGGTCGAGATAGCCCCGGTCGGTGGGAAAGCGATGCCCCCGGCCGCACACGGCGGGGCCCGTGCCGAAGCCGTCCTCGATGACGAGATCGTCGCCGCAGCGGGGGCACGCGAAGAGCTCGAGCAATCGACGATGCACCCCCGGCTCCCTCTGCACGCGCCCCCTCGTCCGCCGGGGCGCCAGACTACCCGGCGCGAAAACCTGTTCGGAGACCCGGCGCGCCCGGCCCGGGGGGCGGGCGGTGGGAACCGCCCTTGTAGTGTCACCGTGCGTGCGCATCCTCACGGTCGCCAACCACCTCGGCGCACGGGGGGGTCTCGAGCGGACCCAGATGACGAACTGCCGAGGACTGGCCGCCCGTGGGCACCGAGTCGACCTGGTCTACGTGAGCCGGGGGGACTTCGCCGAGGAATGGCAGCGGTTCACCGGTGCCATGGTGCAGATCGCGGGCACGCTGCCCCGTCGCCGCAATCTGGTCGCCTCCGCGCTCTCGGTCGCGGCTGCGGTGCGCGCCGGGGTGCGACTGCGGCCCGACGCGCTCTACGTCTACCGCTACTGGGACATCCCGTACGCGGTGGCGCTGCGGACGCTTCTCGGGGCTCCGGTCGTGCTCCACCTGTGCCTGCCCCCGCCGAAGGTGGTGCCGCGCTGGCTCCGACCCTGTCTGGGGCGTGTGGATCGGACCGTGTCGGTGTCGCGCGACACTGCGGCGCGCTGGGAGGGGACGGGCCTGAGCGCCGAGCGCACCAGCGTCGTGCTCACCGGGATCGACCTGGCGCGCTACGTGCCGGCATCCTCCGAGGCCCGGGCCGAGACCCGCCGGCGGCTCGGTGTCGTCGGCGAGGACACCTTCGTCGTCCTCTACGCGGGCCGGATCGGGCGGGAGAAAGGTATCGACGTCCTGGTGCGGGCCTTCGCCGAGGTGGCTGCAGCCCGGCCCGGGTGCCACCTGGTCGTGGTGGGGTCCCCGTCGCTCGGCGCCGACCCCGTCGACTCGGCGCGTTACGAGGCCGAGCTGCGCGAGCTCGGCCACGGCCTCGCCGTGACGTGGCTGCCCGCCCAGCACGACGTCCTCGCCCTCATCCAGGCGGCCGACGTCGCCGTGGTCCCGAGCCTCTGGCCCGAGCCGCTGTCCCGGTCGGTGATGGAGCCTCTGGCGTGTGGAGTCCCGGTCGTGGCCACGCGCGTCGGCGGGAACCCCGAGATCCTGACCGGGTGGCTGGCCGAGTACCTCGTGGAGCCCCACGACGTCGGGGGCCTCGCCGGGCGGATCGTCTCCCTACACGGGTGGCGGCGTTCGGATCCCGGCCTCGGCGAGCGCTGCCGGAACGAGGCCGAGGCACGCCTGTCGCTCGACTCCGAGATCGACGCCGTCGAGTCGGCACTCGAGGCCGCCGTGGAGGCCGCGCCCCGCAGGGGTCACCGGCTGTCGCGACGCCGGCGGAGCGCGTCGCCCAGGGACGCGACGTCGTGCGGGTAGATGCCGTGGTAAGGGTGGAACATGCGCCGCCCGTGGGGGCGCTTCGACTCGACCATCATCACCGGGAGGCGGACGGGCGTGGGCCATGCGTGGACGAGAGTCTGCGTGCGCGTGGCCCGGGACGTGGCGGGCTCCTCGGGCCACCAGGGCCGGAAACAGGTGTCGGGCACGAGCGGGGTGCCGAAGACCTGCGCGTAGACGGGGATCTTGTACTCGAGGAAGCCGAGCTCGGGATCGTCGATGACCGCGTAGCGCCCCATGAACGAGCGCGGTGCGACGAGCCCGATGAACTGGCAGCACAACGGGTCCTCGACAGGCCCGTAGCGAGAGGCGATGTGCGCCATGAACGCGTCGTACTCGCGACGTGGCTCCCCGCGCACCCACTGCCACCACGACTCCACCTCGCGCACGGGACGGACGCCCGAGATGAGCATGTCCCCGACTTCGAGCCGAGGCAGCACGTCCACCAGAGGCGACACGACGACGAGGTCCCACTGTGCGAGGAAGAACGAGTCCCACTGGAGGCCCTCACCGCGCTCGGTGTACCACCGGGCCAGCATGATGTCGCCGTTGCGCCACTTCCACCGTTCGTCGTCGTCGCCGGGATAGGACCAGTAGTCGTCGAGGAGCGGCCCGAGCGCGGTGGCGAAGCTCGACGCATCGCCGCGGGGGCCTCCGTAGAGCCCGTAGATCGGGGTCCCGGGGTTCCGGCGACGCAACAGCCGCAGACGGTTCTGGCACAGCGCGACGTCGCGATAGAACCAGAACAGGATGCCGAGCTCCACCGGGCGAGCATATCGGCGGTGCCGTCGGGAACCCTTCGGTGACCCATGCTGTGCCGCCGGCGCACTGCGCGGAGTCCAGCCGGGACGCGACCGGAGCGGCGCGACCGTGATGGACACGGTACGCGTGGAGGCCGTCGTGTCGGGACGGCTCTCGGCCTCGACCCGGTTCCGTGTGCTCCAGCACGTGGCGCCTCTGGGCCGGCTCGGCATCGAGGTCTCGGCACGCCCACCGCGCATCTCCAAGTACGCGTCGGTGCCCGCCGGTTGGGCGCGTCACCGGCTGGCGAGGGCCGCGGCCGGGATCGCGCTGCAGGGGGCGAAGCTGGGCACCCGGCTCCCGGTGGCGGCGCGCACATGGCGCGCCGATGTGACCTGGCTCGAGCGCGAGGTGTTGCCGGGCCATGTGACCCTCGAGCCGCTGCTGCACCGCCCGATCCTCTTCGACGTCGACGACGCCATCTGGCTCCTGTCCCCCGGCCACGAGCGGGCCACACGTGCCATAGCACGCCGGGCGGCGTGCGTCGTGGCCGGCAACGACTACCTGGCCGACTGGTTCGACTCGGTCGCGCCCGCGGTCGAGCGCGTGTGGACGGCTGTCGACACGCAGCGTTTCGTGCCGGCGCCGCGCCGCGACGGCCCCTTCGTGGTGGGATGGACGGGCTCGGGCTCGACCCTCCGATACCTAAGTGCCATCGCCCCGGCCGTCGGTCGCTTTCTCGCCGAGGCCCCCGACGCCCGGTTGGTCGTGATGGCCGACACCTTCGTGGAGCTCCCGGGCATCCCCTTCGACCGCATCGAGCTCGTGCCGTGGAGTGCGGAAGGCGAGGCGGAGGTGGTGCAGGGCTTCGACGTCGGCCTGATGCCGCTGGGCGGGGGCGAATGGGCCAAGGGCAAGTGCGCGTTCAAGATGCTGCAGTACATGGCCTGTGGCGTCGGCTCCGTGGTCTCGCCGGTGGGCATGAACGCACAGGTTCTCGCCATGGCCGACGTGGGCCTGTCGGCCTCGACCGAGGACGAATGGGTCGGTGCGCTCCTCACGCTGTACCGCGACCGCGATCGCGCCCGATCGTTGGGCCGCGACGGCCGCGCCCTCGCCGAGCGTTGCTTCTCGGTCCCCGTCATCGCCCCGCAGCTGGCCGCGGCCATGCGCCGCTACCGGTGAGGAGCGGCGCATGAGCACAGCACCCGACGATCCCGGCGTCTCGACGATGCCACCTGTGCACGTCCTCGTGGTCGCCTACGGCGACCCGGCCGCGCTCGACGACTGCCTCGGGGCCCTGGGCGGCGGGTACCCCGTGGTCGTGGTGGACAACTCGTCGTCGCCTCAGACACGCGCCGTGGCGGTGCGGGCCGGGGCGAGGTACCTCGATTCCGGGGAGAACCTCGGGTTCGCGGCCGCGGTGAACCTGGGGTTGGGGGTCGTGGCGCGCCCCGGTGTCGACGTCCTTTTGCTCAACCCCGACGCCGTCATCGGGATCGAGGACCTGGAGCGGTTGCGGCGCGCCCTGCACGCCGGCCCCTCCGTGGCGTGTGTCGCGCCGGCCCAGCGCCGACCGGGGTCGGACAAGGCGTCCCCGGTGTGCTGGCCCTTCCCCACCCCGTCCCGGGCATGGGCCGAGGCGGTGGGCCTCGGGCGCTTCATCCACGGGTGGGGGTACGTCATCGCCTCGGTGCTCCTGGTGCGCGCCGAGGCCTTCCTCGACGTGGGCGGGCTCGACGAGGGGTTCTTCCTGTACGCGGAGGAGGCCGACTGGGAACGGCGCGCCACGCGGCGCGGCTGGAGCGTGTCGTACTGCCCCGAGGCATCGGCGGTGCACGTCGGGGCGGCCACGGACCCCGACCCCGACCGGCGCCAGGTCCGGTTCCACGCCGGGATCGAGACCTACGTCAGGAAGTGGCACGGTGCGCCCGGTTGGCGCTCGTATCAGGCGGCGACCGTGCTCACCGCCCTGCGGCGTGCGGCGGTCTCCCGCGACCGGCGCCGCCCTTCGCTGCGGCTGGCCCGCCTCTATGCCCGGGGGCCCGCCCGCGTGGCGCTGCAGGGGGGCCTGATCCCGCCTCGGGCGCACCGGATACCGGCGCTCGACAGCGGCGAGGGTCGGGGTTGAGCCCGCCGGCGCCGGTGCACGTCCTGCTGGTGGACAGCTCCGGATACGAGGACCTGGGCGGGGCGTCCACCGTATTGAACGAGATCATCAGGCGCGTCGACCGGACGCGGTTCGTCCCCGCGCTCGCCTGCCTGTCGCCGGGGCGGTGGCCGGAGCTGGTGCGCAACACCGGCACCGCCGCCTACAGCTTCCCGAGGTCGCGGCTGCGATCGCCGCGCAACCTCATGACGCTCGTGCTCGGCCTCCGGAGGGTGGCGCGCACGGAAGGGGCCGCCCTCATCCATGCCAGCGAGAACTCGGCGCTGCTGTACGCCGGTCTGGCCGGCCGCATCAGGCGTACGCCCGTGATCTGGCACATCCACTCGCCGTTGCAGCCCAGGACCCGGTCCGAGCGCGTGGTGGCGCGCCTGCTCAGGGCGGTTCCTCCTGCCCATGTCGTCTTCACGTCGCCCGGGGCGCGTCGTCGCAGCGTCGAGTTTCCCGGGGTCCCGTGGTCGGTGGTGACGCCCGGCGTCGACCTCGAGCGGTGCCGCCGCGGCGACCCTGCCCGTGCCCGACGGGCCTTCGGGATCCCTGACGACGCGCTCGTGCTGTCGATGTTCGCACGCGTCGGGAGGATGAAAGGCCAGGCTGATTTCGTGAGCTGCATGGGGAACCTCGTGGCGCGCTACCCGAACCTCTACGGCGTGATGTGCGGGCCCGCCGACAAGGAGTCGGACTACTGGCGCACACTCGTCGGGCTCGTCGGTGACCTCGAGCTGCGCGAACGGCTCATCATTCCCGGCGACGTGCGTCCGCCCCTCAAAGACGACCTCGTGGCGGCCTCCGACGTCGTGGTGCACCCTTCGCACGCCGAGTCCTTCGGCCTGGCGGTGCTCGAGGCGATGGCGGCGGGCAAGCCCGTGGTGGCGGCGGCCACCGACGGACCCCGCCTGCTCATCGAGGACGGGGTGAACGGCGTGCTCGTCGAGCCCGGGAACGTGGAGGAGCTCACCTCCGCCCTGGTCCGCCTCCTCGACGACGCGGGGGAACGTGCTGCGCTCGGGGCCCGGGCGTCGCTGGCGGCGCGGCGACACGGCGTCGACGACATGGTGCGACGGTTCGAGGCGCTCTGGGACGAGGTGCTCGACGCCGGCCGTCGACGCCCGGGGTGACGGCGTCCGGTAGACGGGATCTTCGGCGACCTCAGGGCGCGGCCGTGCCGCCGACCCCGTCACCGCCGCGCCGGGGGCGTCGGAGGGTTCTCCCCACCAAGGGGATCCGCCTCCGCAGTCGCACGTAGCGCATGTAACGGGCGTAGAGCTCCTCGTAGTCGCGGCGTTGCGCGATGGCGTCCGCCATCCACAGCGGGGGTTGTCGCGCCGGCGTGTTCGGCAGCCGGTCGTGGCCACCGGTGAGCTCCGCCAACGTGGCGACGGCCGAGCGCAGTTCCTCGGGCGGCTCGCCGCCGCCCTGGTGGCGTGCCAACCCCTCCGAGACCGAGGCTGCCGCCGCCGAGACGGCGTCCTCCCCGACTCCCACCGGCACGCGCCCGTCTGCGGTCAGCCATCGAGCCAGGGAGGTCACCGAGGCGAGGGGATCGTCGAGCAACGACTCGTAGCGCATGACGTAGACCGCGCTGTCGGCGAGGGCGGCCAGCGCGTCCCGGTTGTAGCGCTCCCACAGGGCGAGCCCGAGGCTCACCGAGAAGCCCTGCCGGAAGCCCAGCGAGCGGGCGACGGCGAGCGGGGAGCGCCAGAGGAGGACGGTGACGACGGGCGGGGGCAGGAGCGACCGCCACAGAGGAAGGAGCAGGCACAGGCGTGGGTCCTTCCACACCACCGGGCCGTCGACGGGGAAGGCGCGGCGGGCCGCGATCGGGACGCGACCGGTGACGCGCCGGACCGCATCGGAACGTTCCCAACCGGGAGCGAGGACGGGTGGCGCGCTCCACGACCCGCCCAGGGCGGCGAGGATGCCGTCGTCCACATCGGTGAGGGCCCGGCTCTCGTAGTGGACGGGGTTGTCGTAGCGGCCCACCACGAGGTCGTCGGGGGCGGGCAGCATGAGCCCGAGGCGACCGAGCACGCCGGCCAGCGCCGAGGTGCCGCTGCGGTGCATGCCCACCACGAGCACCCACGGTCCCGAAGGGATCCCTCGTTCGACGGTGTCGGCCAACGCCCTCGCACCCTCTCAGCAGTTGCTCCTCGACGGCGCGCCGACCTTCGACGTCGATGGGACATCGGCGGCGACGCCGCCCAAACCTATAGGACCGGGCCCGATCAGTGGGCCGACCGTGGCGGTTCAGGCTCGACCGGCGCGGTTCAGGTGGATCGCTACCAAAGAACGGCACCGATCCCCATTAACGTCCAAGACGTGCACCAGGGGGGCCAGGGGAACCTCGACACGGCGACGCCGAGCGCGCGCCTGGCCGAGACGGTGCCCACCACGGCACGCATGGTCCTCCAGGTCGGTGCGGGCGAGGGATGGCTCACGCCGTGGCTGAAACAGCGCCGTCCCCCGCCTGTCGTCTACGGCGCCGACTTCCCCGGCGCGCCCGGCGCGGGGGCGGCGGGTGGCCTCGACGGTCGCTTCGAGCTCGACCTCGACGGCGCCGTCGTGCCCTTGGACCGGGGATCGGTCGACTGCATCGTGTACGCGGACGTGCTGCCCCGGCTGGCCGACCCCCTCGCCGTGCTCGACCGCCACCGCACTCTGCTCTCGGCGTCGGGGACGATCTCGTGCTCGGTGCCGAACCTGCAGCACCACGCGGTGGTCTCGGGGATTCTGCGCGGGGTTCCCCCCTACTACTCCGAGGCGACGTCGCCCGGGCCGTCGGGCCGTTGGCTCTTCACCTCGGCGAGCGTCATGCAACTCCTCCTCGACGCCGGGTTCGCACCCGACACCGCCGGCAGGGTCGAGGACGAGGGAGCCGATCCGATGGTGCGTGCGGGGGCCCCCCTGTTCGAGCTCCTCGGTGTGGGTGCACGCGACGCGGAGCGTGACCTGCGGACGGCGACCCTCATCGTGCGGGGCTCGCCGCTCCCGCAGCTCGACGGCGGCGACGAGGTCCCGATCACGTTCGTGGCGTGCGTGAACGACGACGCCCAGCTCGACGCCAACCTGCGACGCTCGCCGTGCCTGCGCGGAGCGGGCCCCCACGAGCTGTTGGTCTTCCGCGGGTGTGCGACCGCGGCCGAAGGGCTCAACGCCGGGATCGAGCAGGCGCGCCACGAGTTGGTGGTGCTGGTCCACCAGGACGTCTATCTCCCCGCGGGGTGGCCGGCGCGCCTGGTGTCGCAGTGGCGCCTCGCCGAGCGCCAAGGAGGGCCCATCGGCGTCGGGGGCGTCTTCGGGGTGCTCGATCGCCGGGTCCCGTTCGATGCCATCGGCCACGTGGTGCACCGGGACCGCCTGCTCACCCATCGGAGCCTCCCCGCCGACGTCGACGGACTCGACGAGTTGCTGATGGTGGTGCCCCGCGGCACACCGTTGCGCGTCGACGCGGAGCTGGGATGGCACCTCTACGGGACCGACCTCGCGCTCCAGGCCCGCGCAAGGGGACTGCGCGCCGTCGTGGTCGACGCGCTGTGCCACCACAACTCCCTGACGGGGCGCGTTCCCTGGAAGTACCGGGAGAGCGAGCGCGTCCTGGCGCGCAAGTGGGAGAGCCTGCTTCCCATCCACACGAACCTGTCGTCGATAGGCTCGTGGTTGATCGACGGCTCCGCGGGGGGCGAAGCGCCCGGCCTCGGCGAGACCGCACCCGCCGGGGGTCCCGTCGGCGACACCGCGGGGCCGCCCGACGCCATCGCGGACCTCGTCACGGGGCTGCGACGCGAACAGGTCGCGCTCAACGCGGAGCTCGAGAAGGCGCGCCTGCAGGTGGCGTCGATGCAGGCAAGCCCGTTCTGGCGGGCCCGTGAGATCTACGCCGCCGTCCGGGACCGAATTGCACGCCACCGCTGACCGCGTGGCGGCGCCCCCACCGTCGGTCGAAGAATGAAGGCGGGTATGCTGGGCAGGTTGTGTCGGTCCTGCTGAGCGTGGTCATGCCGACCCACGACCGCGCCCGAGAGGTCGGGCGGGCCGCGGCGTCGGTGCTGTCGCAGGATGTCGGCGCCCTCGAGCTGGTCGTCGTGGACGATTGCTCGTCCGACGACACCGCTCAAGTCCTCGACCGCCTGACGGCACAGGACAGCCGGGTGCGCGTCGTGCGCACCGCGGAGCCCGTCGGGCCCTGCGTGGCCCGCAACCGCGGACTCGAGGTGGCCCGAGGCGAGCTCGTCGCGTTCTGTGACGACGACGACGCCTGGTTCCCCGGTGTCGGCCGGGTGGTCCTCGACTTCCTGGACGAGCATCCCGACGTCGTGGCCGCGTCGTCGTGGCACGTGGTGCTCCACGCCGACAGCGGAGGTGCCGCGGTCTTCCGTGGCCCGCTCGAGTACCCGAGCGGCCATCTGCTGTGGCAGAACTTCGTGGCCCTGCCCTTTGCGGTGGTGCGCCGCCACGCGCTCAGCTTCGACGTCTCGTTCGATCCCGACCTCCCCACCGGCGAGGACTGGGACCTGTGGCTGCGGTGCTCGCACGAGGGCCTGGTGCGCACCGTGCCCCACGTCGGCTACCTCTACACCCAGCACGGGGGGAGCAGGGTCACGAGGACGGCCGAGGCGCAGATCACGGGAAGACGCAACTTCCTGGTGAAGCACGCGGCCGCGATGACCCCCTCGTGCCGGCTCTTCCACGAGACGGTCCTCGCCGGCTACGAGCAGGGCCGGGCCGGGATGCTGCGCGTCCTGAGCCCGGGCGGTGGCGGCTCGACCCGGGACGCCGCCCGGGTCGGTTTCCTCCTGGCAGCCAGCTTCGCCGCCGTACGGGCGGGGCGACGGCGCCGGGACCCGGGCCTGCAGTCGCGTCTCATGGCGTCCTTGCTGGCGCGGGTGCCGACGTAGACTTCGGTCTCGCACGGGGGGCGACCTGGCTCCGCGGATCGCGGGAGAGGGGCGACGATGCGTGGCAGTGGGGGCGGCCCGGCAGCAGGCGGGCCCGGCGGCGACCCTGCCGTGGTGCGTGTCGGCGGCCCCCCGGACGCGGCCTCGGCGGCGGCACTGCACGCCCGGCTCATCTCCGAGGGCTTCCTGTCGAGCCTCGGCCCCCGCTTCCTGGGCCGGCTCTACGGCCGCATCACGCGATCGGACGGATCCTTCCTGCTGATCGCCGAGTCCGGGGGGACGACCGTCGGGTTCATCGCAGGCTCGGTGGCGACCGGCCGGCTGTACCGGAGCTTCCTCACCCGCGACGGCGTAGCAGCCTTCTTGAGCGCTCCCGTCCGGCTCGTGACAGCCCTCCCCCGCGTCCTCGAGACGTTGCGACACGGACGCTCCAGCGGTCACGAGGCCGCGAACGGCGGTGAGCTGCTGGCGGTGGCCGTCGACCCGCAGTGGAGGGGCCGACGCGTGGGGCACCTGCTCGTCGAGGCGTTCCTCGGAGAGCTCGGCGATCGCGGCATCAGCTCGGCGCACGTGGTCGTCGGCGCCGGCAACGAGGCCGCCATCGCCATGTACAGCCGGTCCGGCTTCACCGAGGCGCACACCTTCGAGATGCACCGCGGCACCCGGTCGCTGGTGATGCAGGTCGAGGTCCCGGCGCGAGCGGTCCCGAGCCCCCGGCGACGTTCGTGACGCGCATCGCGGTGGTGATCGCCGTGGCCTTCGGCGCGGCCGTCGTCCTCACGCCCGTCGCCATGGCCGTGGCGACGCGCACCGGGGTCGTCGACCGCCCGGGCCCGCTCAAGCCGCAAGCGGTGCCCGTGCCGTACCTCGGGGGCGTCGCCGTGTTCCTCGCCGCGCTCGTCGGGGCGGTGATCGGGCACCCGGTCGTGATCGCACCGCTGGCCGGGGCGGTCGTCCTCGGTGTCCTCGACGACCGACTGGACGTGCCCGCACCGCTGCGCCTGGTGGGGCAGGTCGCCGTGGGCGTGGGCATCGCCCTCGCCGTCCCCACGCGGATCGGGGGCATCGGCGGTGGCGTCCTCGTGGTGCTGGTGTCGGTCCTGCTCATGAACGGGACGAATTTCCTCGACGGGCTCGACGCGCTGGCAGGGGGAGTGGTGGCGGTCGCCTGTGTGGCGTTCGCGTTGGTGCTCCACGCCGGCGCCAGGGACCTGGCCGTCGCCGGGGCCGCGGCCCTGGCGGGGTTCCTCCTCTACAACCGCCCACCGGCGCGCGTCTACCTAGGGGACGCCGGCGCCTATCTGCTCGGTGCCACCATGACCCTGCTGCTGTCCTCGGCATGGGCGCCGGGGACGCGCGCCACGGTCGGCGTGGCGAGCCTGGTCATCGTCGCCGTCCCCGTGGCGGAGGTCGCCGGCGCAGTGGTGCGCCGTCTGCGCGCCGGGCAGTCGATCACGAGCGGGGACCGCCGCCACCCCTACGACCTCGTGGTGGCGCGGGGGTGGTCGCGCGGGGCGGCCGCACTGGCCTACATCGGGGGCGAGGCGTTGCTGGGGGCGGCGGCCGTGGGCGCATCCAAGGCGCACACCCTCGCCGTCCCCGTTGCCGCCGTCGTGGTGGGCGGCGCCTTGGTGGTGGCGGTGGCCCTTGCCTGCGGCGCATTGTCGCCCGAGCCCGGGGCCCGGGCATGAGCCGCGTGTACCTCTCGCCACCCGACGTCGGTGACGAGGAACGGAAGCTGCTCCTCGAGGCGCTCGACTCGGGATGGGTGGCACCGCTCGGGCCGCATGTCGACATGTTCGAACAGGACCTGGCCCGGCGAGTGGGCGTGCCCTACGCCGTGGCCATGTCGAGCGGCACCGCCGCGCTCCACCTGGCCCTGCTCCTGGTCGGAGTGGGCCCCGGTGACGACGTGCTCATGCCCACGTTCACCTTCGTGGCCACGGCCAACGCCGCCACGTACATAGGCGCCAGGCCGGTGCTCGTCGACTGCGACGCGCAGACGTGGCAGCTCGCCCCGGACCTTCTGGCCGAGGAGCTTCAGGACCGGGCCCGGCGTGGCACCCTGCCGCGGGCGGTGATGACGGTGGACCTCTACGGGCAGACGGCCGACTACGGGCGCCTGGTCCCCCTATGCGAGGAGTACGGGCTGCCGCTGGTGGAGGACGCCGCCGAAGCCCTGGGCGCGACGCATCGTGGTGCGGCGGCCGGTTCCTTTGGTTCCGCCGGGGTGTTCTCGTTCAACGGCAACAAGATCATCACCACGAGCGGGGGCGGGATGCTGGTGTCGCGCCACAAGGAGCTCGTCGATCGCGCCCGGCACCTTGCGACCCAGGCCCGCGAGCCCGAAGTCCATTACGAGCACGTCGACCTCGGCTTCAACTACCGGATGAGCAACCTGTTGGCCGCGCTCGGGGTCGCGCAGCTGCGCGGCCTCGATCGACGCGTGGAACGCCGGCGCGCCATCAACAGGTCATATCGCGACGCGCTGAGCGCGACGCCGGGGATCAGCTTCATGCCGCATGCCCCTTACGGGGAACCCAACGGCTGGCTCACGTGCGTCCTCGTCGACCCCGGCGCCTTCGGGTCCACGCGCGAGGACATCCGCGTGGCGCTCGAAGCGCAGGACATCGAGGCCCGCCCCACCTGGAAGCCCCTGCATCTCCAACCACTGTTCGCCGAGGCGCCGGTGGTCGGGGGAGCCGTCGCGGAGGGGATCTTCGGGCAGGGTCTGTGCCTGCCGAGCGGCTCGTCGCTCTCCGATGCCGATCTCCAACGGGTCGTGGACGTCATCGAGCGTCTCGCGGCGCGCGCGTAGGCTCCGGACGTGCAGACGCGAGAGGAGGGGGACGAGGCGAAAGCCGTACCGGGAGAGGCTCCGGCCATCCCTGAGCGCCGCACGCCGCGCTCGGGCCGATGGGCTCCGGACGTGCTGGGCGTGGTATGGACCGTGCTCGCAGCCGCACTCGTCCTGGTGCGCGCGCTGCACCCCGGCGTGTCTCTCGGCCCCTTCGACCTTCTGTCGCGTTTCGGGCTCACCCAGCGCGCCGGGACGACCGTGCACAACGCCATCCAGGCTGACCAGATCCAGCAGATGGTCCCGTGGACGAACCTGGCGTGGTCCCAGGTCCACAACGGGCAGCTGCCGTTGTGGAACTCCTACAACCTCCTGGGCATGCCCCTGGCGTTCAACTGGCAGTCGAGCGTGTTCAGCGTCCCCACCGCGTTGAGCTACCTGTTCCCCGTGCGGTACGCGTACACCGTCATCGTGCTGGTCCGGCTCCTGATCGCCGGGACCGGTGCCTACGCCTTGTGCCGCGTGCTCAGGCTCGGAGCCTTCAGCGCCGCGTTCGGCGGCACCGTCTTCGAGTTGTCGGGCCCCATGGTCGACCACGCCGGATGGCCCCACACCGCGGTGACGTGCTGGGCGGGTTGGATCATCGCCGCAGTCGTGCTCCTCGTGCGGGGCAGGCACCGCGTGCGAGACAGCGTGCTCCTGGCGCTGATCGTGGGGGCGGCGGTCTACGGGGGCCACCCCGAGAGCCTCGTGGTGCTGGGCGTGGCCCTGCTCGTCTTCGTGGTGGTCTGGTTGGCGGTGCGCGCCCGTGTGGAGCGGGGCCCGACGCTGCGCCCGGTCTCCCTGGTGATCGTGGCGGGGGTGTGTGGCCTCGGGTTGGGCGCCCCCCTGCTGTTGCCGGGGACCCAGCTCGGGCTCATCTCGGTGCGCAAGAACGGCTCGGGCGTCGCCGCGTTCCCCCTCACGCATCTCCCCAACCTGGTCGCCGCCGGGCTGCAGGGCCCCGACTTCACGACGGCGGCCTACGTGGGCCTCATCGCGCTGGCCCTGGCCGCCGTCGGCGTGTGGGCGGGGCGGGGGCGTCCCGAAGTGTGGGCGCTGGCCGCTCTGGTCGTCGTGTGCAGCGCATTGACGTTCCTCTCCCCCGTCGACCAGCTGCTGGACCACATCCCGGGCGCGCACACCATCACCTGGAACCGCGCCGTCATGATCCTGGCCCTCGCCGTGGCGGTACTGGCAGCGTTCGGGATCGACGCCCTCGTCCGGGCCGACCGCGACACCAGCGTCGACGCCGCCAGGAGACTGGCGCTGTGGGTCGGAGGTGCGTTCGTGGTGGGCGGAGGCGCCGTCTTGTTGTTGCTGGCGGGGTCGGTCGTGGGCATCTCCCATCTCTCCAAGCACCAGCACAGCCTGTTCTGGCCGGCCGCCCAAGCCCTCGTCGGCTTGGCGGTGGGCGCCGCGCTGTGGTGGCGCGCCCGGCGCCGCCCCCCCGCGCACGGGCGCGGTCTCCTCGGTCGCGCCGCAGCGGTGGTGCTGTTCGGGGTGGAGTCCGCGTTCTTGTTGAGCACGGGGGCGTCGTTCTGGTCGGTCAGCCCGTCGTACTTCGCCACGACCCCGGGGGTGACCGCGCTGCAGCAGAGCGTCGGCTCGTCGCTCGTCGGCTACGGGTCGTGCCGCGCCCTGGCGTACCTGACGTCGTCGAAGCAGGAGGTGGGCATCCGGCCCGACGCCAACGTAGCGTTCCGCATCCGGGAGATGGCTGTTTACGACCCCATCCTGCCCGAGTCCTACCTGCAGTCGTGGGCCGCCGCCGGCGGCGCCCCCACCCCGCATTCGCTGGCACAGCTCGGCGTCTTCTGTGCCCGCATCGCCAGTGTCGACCAGGCCCGGCTCTACGGGATCCGGTACGTGCTCGAGCCCGCGGGGCGCAAAGGGCCCTACGGGTCCGTCTTCGTCCGCCTCGTCGGCGACGAAGGGCTCTACTCGATCCCCGGGGCGGCCGACGCGACGGTCCTGGCGGTCCCCGCCAACGGAGTGGAGCCGTCATTGTTCGCCACCGGCACCCCCGTGACGGTCACGCACCCCGATCCGGCGTCGTGGCGGGTGGCGGTGCAAGGCGGCGTGCCCCTGGTGCTGCGGCTCCGGCTCACGAACGTGCCGGGATGGCACGCCACCGTTGACGGCCGGCCCCTGGCGCTCGAGCCCTGGGCGAGCGGGGCCATGCTGGAGGCCCGGATCCCTCCGGGCCGGCACCTGGTGGAGCTCCACTACTGGCCTCCCCTGTTTAGCGACGGGCTCGTGATCGCCGCGGTCGTGGTGGTCGCCCTCGTGTTGTCGATCGTGCTGTCCGTGGGGCTGGGACGAAGGGCGCGCCGGTCCCGCGCCGCGGGGTGACGGCGCCGGCACCCGCCATGCCCGAGGGAACCGGCCGCGACCTCAACGTCATCGTGGTGGCCTACGGGCCCGTCGCCGCCCTGGGCGAGGCCCTCGAGACGCTCGGGGCGGGCCCCTCGGTCGTCGTGGTCGACAACGCGTCTTCGCCCGCCACCAGAGACGCGGTCACGGGCGCGGGGGCCCGCTACATCGACCCGGGGCGGAACCTCGGCTTCGCCGCTGCGGTCAACCTGGCCATGACGCGCCTGGCCGACGCCGAGGCGGACGTCCTGCTCCTCAACCCCGACGCCCGCATCACGCCCGCCGAGCTCGATCGCCTGCACGCGGAACTGCGGGCGCGCCCGGACGTGGCGTGCGTGGCACCGCGCCAGTACCAGCCGGGCTCGGCCGGCCCGAGCCGCGCCCGGTGGCCCTGGCACACACCGGGCGGGGCGTGGGCCGAGGCCGTCGGACTCAGCCGCCGCCGGCTGGCCTCGCCGCGCTACTTCCTCGGCGGGGCGGTGCTGCTGCTGCGGCGCGCCGCGTTGGCCGACGTGGGGCTGTTCGACGAGCGCTTCTTCCTCTACAGCGAGGACGAGGACTGGCAGCGACGAGCCGTCGACCGGGGCTGGCGCGTCCGGCTGTGCCCCGAGGCGACCGCCGTGCACGGATCGGGCGGGACCGAGAGCGACCCGGTGCGGCTCCAGCTGCGGCTGCACGCCTCGCTCGAGCGGTACGTTCGGAAGTGGTTCGGGGGAGGTGGTTGGGCGCTGTACCGGGCCGGCACGCTCTTGGGTCTGGCGCTGCGGGGGTTGGCCCGCCGCGGGCCGCCCGGGCAGACGGCGCGCCGGCTGGCGCGCCTGTACGTGGCGGGCCCCGATCGCACGGCCCGGCGCGCCGGCGCGGTGCCGGGCCCAGGTTGATGAGGTGCCGGCGCTAGCGCGGGCCGAAGTTCGGCCACAGGCCGAGGTCGAGGTCGGGGACGAGCTCGGTCAGTCCCTGCACCTCGCCGGCGTAGATCTCGACCAGCCGGCGGCGGGCGGCCTCGTCGAGCTCGGCCTTGTCCTGGCGCGAGGGGCTCTGTACCCGACGCAGCCCCGCGGGTCGGTAGGCGTCGTCGAGCCCCAGGAACCGGTACGTGCGCGCCAACTGGCCCTCGGGGTCGGCCACGCACCGCTCGTACTGCAGCACGAGGACGCGCCCCGCCTCGAAGGCCGCGTCCCACCGGCGCAGCGAGCTCGCGTAGAAGCCGCGCCACAGCGCCTCGGCCAACACCGTTCCCCGGTGCGAGCCCGGCACCATCTCGCTGTGCGCCACCCCCGAAACGAAGCGCTCCACCGGGTCGCGCACCATGACCAGCAGCCGAGCGTCGGGTGCCGCCGCGTCGAGGAGCGGGGGCACCCAGGGCTGGTAGACGTAGTCAGGTGTCCACTCCCCGGTGATGGTGGCGGTCGGGCGGGGAAACCACGAGTGGTACCCACCGATCTCGTCCGGGCCGAACGCGTCGGTGGCGAACCGGGCGAAGTAGTGGCGTTCCTTGTGCACCTCGGCCCGGTGGAAGACCCCGGGATGGTCCACGACGAGTCCGAACCACCACGTGGTGCCCGCCTTCTGCACCCCGATGCCCACGAAGTCGGGGGGCCCGGCCCGCTCGCCGTCCCCGGGGGCGGGGGGCCTGTGGGTGAAGCCCGCCTCCCAGGGGGCGAAGGGGCCGACCCGGCGGCGGACGCGGTCACGTACGGTGCGCGGGAGCCCTTGGCGCAGGCCCTGCGGTGCCCGGTGCAGCGCCTGGCCGAGCGCCGTCCGGAGGCCCACGGCGTCAGGCTGCCACACCGGACGTCCTTCGACAACCTCGGCGCCCCACCTATGGTGGGTACCGTGTCGAGCGGGGGCCGATGATCTACTTCGCCACCGTGCACGTGGGATCGCCGCGCTGGATCGACATCCAGCTCGACTTTCTGCGGCGCAACATCTCGGAGCCGTTCGCGGTCTACGCCAACCTCGAGGACGTGCCGGGCGAGTACTCGGACCGCTTCGATCGGGTCGTCCCCGCGGCGGGCGAGCACCCCGGCAAGCTGAACCTGCTGGCGGCCGAGATCGCGGCGGTGGCCCGGCCCGAGGACGTCCTCGTCTTCCTCGACGGTGACGCCTTCCCCATCGCCGATCCGATGCCGGTCGTCCGGGGCGGGCTCGAGAACTCCGCTCTCGTCGCCGTGCGCAGGGACGAGAACGCCACCGACCGCCAGCCCCACCCGTCGTTCTGTGCCGTCCGGGTCCGGGACTGGGAACGGCTCCATGGCGACTGGTCCCCGGGGTACTGCTGGGAGGCCGCCGACGGGCGCATGGTCACCGATGTCGGTGGGAACCTCCTGCGGGCGCTCGAACGCAGCGGGGACACGTGGACCCCGCTGCTGCGGAGCAATCGCGTCGACCTCCATCCGCTGTGGTTCGGGGTCTACGGAGGGATCGTCTACCACCACGGCGCAGGCTTCCGCTGGGCCGTCGGCCGCGTGGACCTCGCCGACATCCCGCGCCTGCACACGAGGGCCAAGCATGTCCCGGGCCTGGGCCGGGCACTGCGCTATCTGAACCGGTCGCGGGCGCAACGCTTCCACGCCCGGACCGCGGTCAAAGCCGGACGCCAGCGTGACGAGCTCCTGGCGCGGATCGAGCGCGACCCGGATTTCTTCCGGGAGCTGGTGTGAGCGTCGACGGGAGCTCGGGGTGAGCCCCCAACGGCTGTGGATCGTGTGCCCGAGCTACACCGACGTCGTGGCGTTCACGATGCTGCGCAAGCGGATCCTCGAAGTGGTGCAGAGCGAACGACTCGATCCAGCCGTTCGCTTCGTCGTGGTCGACGACACGGGGGGAAACGACGACGAGGTCGAGGACCTGTGCAGCCTCGACGACGTCAGGGTGGTCACTCCGCCGTTCAACCTGGGCCATCAGCGGGCCCTCGTGTACGGATTGCGGACGATCGCGCCCGAGCTCGACGACGACGATCTCGTCGTCACGATGGATGCGGACGGCGAAGACCGGCCCGAGGACCTGCCCCGCCTGCTGGCACCGTTGCTTGAGGCTCCCACCACGCGTCAGATGCTGTGCGTGGCCCGGCGCACCCGGCGACGGGAATCGCTGCGCTTCAAGGTGATGTACTTCTTCTTCCGGCTCCTGTTCCGTGTCCTGACGGGTCAGACCGTGCGCAGCGGGAACTTCGCGGCATACCGCGGCGGGCTCGCCCGCCGGATGCTCCGCCACCCCTATTTCGACCTCTGCTACTCGTCGTCGTTGGTGAGCCTTGACATCGCGGTGACGCCCGTCCCCTGTCCAAGGGGCGAGCGCTACGCAGGGCACTCGCGGATGAATTCCTTCCGGCTGTTCATGCACGGGCTGCGCATGCTCATGCCGTTCACCGACCGGATCGCGGTGCGGGCCCTGGTCGCATTCTCGGTCGTCTTCGGCCTGGGCGTCGTCGGATCGCTGGTGGTCGTGGCCGTCCGGTTGTTCACCACCGCCGCCATCCCGGGGTGGGCCACGACGTCGTTGATCAGCATCGTGATCTTGTCCTTCCTCGCGCTGAGCAACTTCATCGTGCTCTTCGTGGTGTTCTCCCACTCGCGGGGGCTGTCGATGTCGGGCCTCGAGGAGGGGCCCGAGAGAGGCGCTCGGGACCCGTCGTCTCTCCGGGATCGGACGCGGGACTGAGGCGTCAGCCACCGCGTCCGGTGCCGAGGGGCCGGTACGGTCGCGGCGCCTTCTCGGGCCGTCGCACGTGGGTCCGGGGGACGGTTTCCCTGGTCGGAAATGCGAGGATATGAGGTGGGAGTGCGGGGGGAGGAGCGTCACAGCGCCATGGCTCGACCGACGACGTCCAGGTCGAAGGCGCTGCGGCGCGGGCGGTGGCGCGACCGGGTCCCCGAGGCCGTGGGGGTGCTGTGGGTGCTGTGCGCGGCCGGGGCGGTCATGGCGCCCGCCCTCGCCCACGGACAATCCCTCGGCCCCTACGACCTGCTCACGGGATTCGGGTTCTCACAGGCGCCGGGGGCCGCGTTCCACGGTGGGCAGGCCAGCGACCTGATCGAGCAGATGATCCCGTGGACGAACCTGGTGTGGACGCAGGTGCACCACGGACAGCTCCCCCTGTGGAACCCCTACAGCGCGCTGGGCATGCCGCTCGCGTTCAACTGGCAGTCGGCCGCCTTCAGCGTGCCGGCCCTCGTCGGCTACCTCTTCCCGCTGCACCTCGCGTACACGGTGCAGGTGCTGCTCACGCTGGTGCTGGCCGGGACCGGCGTCTACGTGCTGGCGCGCGTCCTGCGCTGCGGGATCCTCGCGTCGGCCTTCGCCGGGACGGTGTTCGAGCTCAGCGGGGCTTTCATGTTCTGGCTGGGGTGGCCCCTGGCGGCGGTGATCTCCTGGTCGGGCTGGTTGTTCGCGGCCGCCATCGTCATCATCCGGGGCAGGCACCGCGTCCGCGGCATCCTGTTCCTGGCGTTGGCGGTGGCGTTCGCCGTCTACGCCGGACAACCCGACGCCCTCACCGTGCTGGCCACGGCCTTCGCCGTGTTCCTCGTGGTGATCTTCCTGCACCGGGTGCCGCGCTGGGGCGGGTCGGGAGAGGTCTTCCGGCCCGTGATCGACCTGGGCCTGGCCACGGTGGCGGGGATCGCGCTCGCCGCACCGCTCGCGCTCCCGGGCTACCAACTGACGCGACTGTCGACGCGGATCGTGAGTGGCCACGCCTACACCGGGGACAACGCCTTGCCGCTGTCGTCGGCCGATCACATCCTGTTTCCCGGTGTGAACGGGTTCCCCATGACCGGCGACACGTACTACATGGGGGCCATCGTCGTCGTGCTGGCCGTGTGCGCGGTCGCCGTGCGATGGAGACGGCCCGCGGTCGCCGCCCTCGCCGCCGTCGCCGTCGTCACGGCTGGTCTCACCTTCAGCCAACCCGTCATCTCGTTCGCGGCGTCGATCGCAGGCTCACAGACGATCCGGTGGCCGCGCGCCATCCTGCTCGCGTCGTTCGCGCTGGCGGTGCTGGCCGGGATGGGCATGGACGTCCTGGTGCGCTCGTGGAGGGAGCGGGCCGTGCTGCGGTGGCTGGGCGCGGGATTCCTCCTGGCGGGGGCGGGGCTCGTCACGGTGGCGGTGGTGGGAGGCGGGCACCTCGTCGGGATCGCGGACTCCAACCGGGCCGCCAGCTTCATCTGGCCCGGGGTCGAGATCGCGCTGGGCCTGGTGGTGGTGGGTGCTCTGGCCCTGGCGCGGCGCGGTCGCCGGGGGCGCACGGGGCCGTCGGGGCACCGCCGGTCCGACCTCGGTCGGTGGGCCGCGCTCTCGTTGCTCGTGTGCGAGACCGCCTTTCTCGCGACCATCGGCGCCCCGCTGTGGAGCTCGAGCCCGACGTACCTGCCGTCGACGCCGGTCATGGCGGAGTTCCAACGTGCCGTGGGGTCGTCGATCGTCGGGGACGGGGAATCCGGCGACTGCTCGGTCCTGGGGATCAGGGAGAACGTGAACGTCGCCTACCGCGTGCACCAGTTCGAGGTCTATGACCCCATGATCCCGCGTGCGTACTTCCAGACGTGGATGGCGTCGACCGGAGAGAAACGCGCCGCGGCGGGGTACCTGCAGTACTCGACGTTCTGCCCGGGAGTACCCACGGCCACCATCGGCCGCCGCTTCGGGGTGTCCTTCGTTCTCGAGGTGGCCGGGGCGCCGGGCCCCAAGGGCGCGGTGTTCGACACCATGGTGGGCGACCAGGCCCTTTACCGCATCCCCGGGGCGGCGCAGGCCACGCTCACCGCGGTGCCCGGCGACGGCGCGTTGCCCGACCCCGGTGCCCGGGGGACGCCGGTGCCGGTCACCCATCCCGACCCCGCGTCGTGGAAGGTCGAGACCGATGCCCGGACTGCGTCGGAGCTCCGGCTCCGGCTCACCGACGTCCCCGGCTGGCACGCCAGCATCGACGGCAAGCCCCTCGTCCTGCAGCGTTACTCCGGCGTGATGTTCCAGGCCCGCGTCCCCGCCGGCACGCACACGGTCGAGCTGCACTATTGGCCTGTGGCCTTCACGGCGGGGATCTTCCTGGCGGCGTGCAGCGCGGTGGCGCTGGTGGTGATGCTCGTCGTGGCGCGCCGGCGCCGAGGCGCACCGGGGTCTGCGCCGTGACGACCCCGCAGACGGTGCCCACGTCCACGACGCCCGCACCGCCATCCGCCACCACCGCGGGCGGGACGGACCTGCGGCACCGGAGGATGCCCGACGTGCTCGGGCTGGCGTGGACGGTGCTCGCCGCACTGTGCACGCTCGCACCGGTGCTGCGCCCCGGCGTCTCGTTCGGCTCCTTCGACCTGTTGTCGCGCATCGGGCTGACCAAGCAACCCGGCATCGCCGTGCACAGCGTGTTCCCCGCCGATCAGGTCCTGTACTTCGCCCCCATGACCAACCTGGCGTGGCATCAGGTCCACAGCGGGCAGCTCCCCCTCTGGAACCCCTACAACCTGCTCGGCCTGCCGTTGGCGTTCAACTGGCAGTCGGGTGTGTTCAGCCTCCCCGCGCTCATCAGCTACCTCGTCCCCGTGCACTACGCGTACACCGTCATCGTCCTCGTGAAGCTGATCGTGGCCGGTACCGGCGTCTACACGCTCTGTCGCGTGCTCCGGATGCGCCCCCTGGGCGCCGCCTTCGCGGCGACCACCTTCGAGCTCTCGGGCCCGATGCTGCACTGGTACGGCTGGGCCATGACCGGTGTCTCGATCTGGGCCGCGTGGATCCTGGTGGCCGCCATCTTGTTGATCCGGGGATCGCACCGATTCCGCGACACCGTCCTCCTCGCCGTGGCGGTCGCACTGGCGGTGTACGGGGGCCACCCCGAGAGCCTCATCGTCATGACCGTCGCCCTCCTCGTCTTCTTCGTCGTGTTCCTGGTGGTGCGGACCCTGACGACGGGCAGCCCGGTGCGGCGGCCGGTCGTCGACCTCGTCGTGGCCGGGGTGTGCGGGATGGCCCTGAGCGCACCGCTGCTGCTGCCCGGGCTCCAGACCGCGGCCATGTCGGGCCGGGGATCGGCGCTGGGGGCGAGCGCCTATCCCTTCTCCGACGTCCCCGACGTCCTGGCCGCGTTGCAGGGGTCGGACTTCCGGGTGCCACCCCCCTACATCGGCGTGCTCACCGTGGTGCTGGCCCTCGTGGCGGTGCGGCTCTTCTGGCGGCGCCCCGTGGTGGCGGCACTGGCGGCCATGGTGGTGGCGACGGGCCTGCTCAGCTTCCAGAGCCCGCTCTACGGCGTGCTGCAGGCCGCCCCGGGCATCCGGACCATCACGTGGAACCGCAGCGTGATGCTCCTGGCCCTGGCCACCTCGGTGCTGGCGGGCTTCGGGCTGGACGCCCTCGTCCGGCGCCAGGCCATCCCGACCCTGCGGCGCTGGGCGGCGGGCGCGTTGGGTGTGGCCGCGGTGGTGCTGGGGCTGGCCGCGCTGGTCGTGGCGCTCGGCGTCCACCGCGAGGCAGGCGCTCAGGTGGCGCACTTCGTGTGGCCCGCCGTGATCGTGGTGCTGGGCCTGGTGGTGGTGGCCGCGTTGGGGGGACAGGGTTCACGCACGCGCCTGGACCCGATGCGGCGGCGCCTGGCCCGGCATGCCGGCGGGTTCCTGCTCGTCGTGCAGTCGGCCTTCCTCGTCGCCACCGGCGTGTCGTTCTGGTCCTTGAGCGCGGGCTACTTCCCGGTCACCCCGGCGGTGGCGACGCTGCAGCACACCGTGGGGGACGCCGTGGTCGCCATCGGGACGTGCCGGCTCATGCCGTTCTCGTATCCGTACTCGGTGGAGCAGGGGATCCGCCCCGACGCCAACATCGCCTACGGGGTGCACGAGTTCGCCGCCTACGAACCGCCGCTGACCAAGACCTACTACGAATCGTGGTCGGCGTTGAGCGGGCAGTCCATCTCCAACAAGGACCGTCGCGTCGGGGTCTTCTGCCCACAGATCGCCAACGCCCGCGAGGCGCGCATCTACGGGGTGCGCTACATCCTTGCGCCGCGCCATGGGCCTGCACCGCGCGGCACGGTCTTCGACCGCGTCATCGGCGGGGAACGGCTGTTCCGCGTCCCCGGCGCCGCCCAGGCCACGGTGGTCCCGAGGACCTCCTCCACGGCACGCGTCGCGCTCGACGCTCCCGGCACCTCGGTGCCAGTGACCCATCCCGCCGACGGCACATGGCGGATGGTCACCGACGCGAGCGGTCCGGCCCTGTTGCGGCTCCGACTGACGGCGGTGCCCGGTTGGCAGGCGACGCTCGACGGCCGTCCTCTGGCCACCGGGTCGTGGTCACGGGGCGCCATGGTCGAGGTGGAGGTCCCGGCTGGGCGCCACGTGGTCGAGCTGCACTACTGGCCTGACCTGTTCACGATCGGGATCGTGATGGCGGGGGTCGTCGTCGTGGCGTTCGTGGCCGCGGCGCTGGTCGTGGGCACTCGACGGCGTCGCCGGGGCCTGGCGCAGGCCCCGAGCCCTGAGACCGGGGGACCCTAGAGCGGCGCGTCCGTTTGGCGCCCCAGGAGCCAGGCGGCGGCCTTGCGCACGTCGACGAAGTACAGGACGAGGCCCCCGAGGACCAAGAGCCCGCCGCCGACCGCCAGCAGCTGGCCGAGCGGGCCGAATCCCGTGAAGGCGAGGGCGCCGGGGCTGACGGTGGGCGTCTTGGCCGGAGGCACGGTGGCCGGGGGGGTCGTCACCGACGTCACCCGGGCCGGCGTCGTCGGAGGCGGCGCCGTCGAAGCGGGGAGGGTGTGCGGGTCCACGCAGCTGGTGCCGTTGGCTGTCTCGGTCCAGCTGCGCGTGTCGAGCAGTGACCAGATGACCGAGTTGTCGTCGTTGGAGAACTGCGTCCACTTCCGCTTGGGCGGTTTGTGGGAGCCGAGGTCGTAGGTCACCACGCAGATGGCGTTGGGCACCGCCGCCGCGTTGGCATAGATGTGCACGCCCATCCACGGGCCGGTGACGTATCCCGCCCCGGCGACCGGGGTGTTGGTCTCGATGAACTGGCCGCACGGGGCGCTCGGCATCCACGCCAACATGGTCTCGCGGTTGGCGGGGTTCACGCCGCGAGATCCCAGGCCGACGGTGGCGCTGAGGCCGAGCACGGAGTACGTCTCGGGGTACCCGGGGTCGTTGGGGTCGTTCCACACGATCCCCCAGCCCGCGCCGAAGCGGCGGTCGCACTGGTCGGTGACCGTGGCATGAAGACCCTGGACGTCCTTGAGCGAGGTGGTGAAGGGCCACAGCCAGTGGCCCGTCACGTTGACCGTCACACTGCCGTTGGCGTTGGTGACGATGCTGCCGGTGATGGGCGGGTTGCCGACAGGGCTCGGGGCGTTGGCCATCGCCGCGCCGGCCGCGAAGAAGCTGACCAACACCACGCCGAGCACGGCGACGACGCCCGACTCGAACATATGCCGGCGCGCGCGAGGCCGGAGGACGGGCCCCAACGCCCGCCGTTTGCGACGGCCCATGAGGTTGCTCATCCTTACCCCCGCCGTAACCTTAACGAGCGCCCGAGTGCACAAGCCATCATCACAATTGACGACAGCGCCGGCAGGATCTTGGCACGGCAGACCGGGACGGTGGGTGATCCCGCCCGCTCCACCAGGGACTACGCGTGCTTGCGCTTGGTCCCGGTCCGAGCCCGTGCCCCTTCGACGCGGCTGTCGGGAGGGGCCAGTCGGAGCGGCGCGTCCCCCCCGTGCGTCCCTGCGCCCGCAGTCGGGGGGGCCTGCCCGGCGCGCTCGTGGGCCCGGCGGCTGCGGGCGATGCGGACCAGCCCGAGCAGCGCCCGCGCCGCGGGACCGAGCCGGAGCTTCGAGCCACTGACGTCGAGCCACACCTCGAGGGGAACCTCGGCGAAGGCGGTGACGGGCAGGTCCGGCACCGCCGGGCCTCCGCGCAGCAGGCGGTGCAGCAACTCGACGTCGAGTGCCCACTCCGAGCCGAAGGGGCGTGCCAACGCGTCGACGAAGGTCTCGTTCACGCGGAACACCTTGGCGCCGCACTGGGTGTCGTACACCGTGATGCCGAGGGCAACCGACGCCAACGTGGCGTAGGCACGACCGAGGTAGTGGCGCAGGGCGCGACGCTCGATCGAGCTGCCCAACCGTGCCACCCGGCACCCGAAGACGCCGGCGAGCTCGGGACGGGCCGCCAGCGTGGCCGTGAGGCGGGCGAGCTCGGCGGGTGGGGTCGCCAGGTCGGCGTCGTAGTAGCCCACGACGCCGGCACCGCGCTGCACCGCGGCGAGCAGGCCTTGGCGCACGGCTTCGGCCTTGCCCCGATTGCCGGCCAGGGGGAGCACCTCGATCGCATCGGATGCCTGGGCCAGCCGGGCCAGGATGAGGGCGGTGCCGTCGGTCGAGCCGTCGTCGACGAACAGGAGGCGCACGTGTCCCGTTCGTGCCATGTCCAAGAAGGCCCGCTCGTCGAGACGGCGCTGCTCGTTGTAGCAGGGCACCACGATGACCGGGATGGCGTCGCCGGTCACGGCCGTCTCCCGGTGGTCTGGGCGCCGGTGGTCTGGGCGCCGGTGCCGGCGCGGCGGCACAGCGCCCAGGTGCTCAGGCCGGGCAGGGGGGGAAAATGGCGCGTGCCCATGGCCAGCGACAGCCGGCTCTCGGTGTCGAGGGCGAAGACCAGGGCCCGCGACAGCCGGTCGGTCCCCTGCCATCCTCCGATGCCGGTCTGGGGAAGGTGCTCGGCGCGGTGACGCTCGCGCACGACGATGGCGGCGCGCAGGGGCAGCAGGGCGTGGAAGAGCCCGCCCCGGGCCACCACCGTGAGGCCGGCCGATTCCAGCGTCCGGCGCAGGGCGCTCGGCGAGTAGCGCCGGTAGTGCTTCAGGGCGCGGTCGTGGTCCGAGTAGAGCCGTTGATAGGCGGGGACGCTCACGAGCACCCAGCCCGTGTCGGTGAGCGAGCGCGACACCACGTCGCGCACGAAGGTCACGTCGTCCTCGACGTGCTCGATGACGTCCAGCATCATCACGCCGTCAAAGCTCCCCGGGGGGCGTTCGGCGGTGAACACGATGTTCCCGGGCCCGGGGCTCGGTGCGCCGAGCTCGGCGTCGCCGTAGTGCACGTCCCAACACACGAGTGTGGCCGAGCTCGGCAGCACGGCGCGCAGTTGGCCGGCGAACCAGGCGTCCCCCGCCCCGACGTCGAGCCAGCGGGCCGTGGTGCCGATGCAGCCCAGCCGGTCGAGGAGGCGCAGGAAGAACCGGGCGCGAGCCACCTCCCAGGGATGGCGGCTGGTGAATTCGTAGGGACGCTCGATCAGGTCCACGGCCCACGCCCCCCCCCGGCGCGCTGCGGCGTCATTGCGGTCCGGCCCATGTGCCGTCGCGCCGCGCTGTCCTCATGACCGACGATGATCTCATCCTCCGCCGACACCCCGCTCCTCCGACGTCGCGCCGTCGCCGGGGACGGCCCACGGCGGCGGCCTCCAGTCGAGCTTGCGGTCCGGCCCCACCGTGGCCAGCTCGGCCTCGACGGAGTCGGGCTCGGGCCCGAGCACGGGGGACACGAACGCGGCGCTCGGGCCCGAAGCGGCTTCGAGGGCGTCGTAGAGGGCGAGGGCGCCTGGAGGCACCTCCGCCCCTTCGGCGATCTGGCTCCGGGTGTGGGCGCTGTGGCGCAGACCGGGGTCCACGAAACCGGTGGACAGCGCGCTGTCGGCGCTGCCCCGCAACCTCGTCCCCACCCCCGCCAGGAACTCCCCGGTGGCGGCCGACCAGCCGGCGGGGTCGGCGACGAGGTCGTCGTAGCGGGTGACGAGCACGGGTAGTCCGGCGGCATGGGCGAGGAGGAGCCGGTTGTAGCGCTCCCACAGCGCGACCCCGAACGACACCGGCACCCCGTGGCGCCGGCCGAGGGACACGGCCACGTCGAGCGGGTTGCGGAACACGACCACCGCAGCCAGGTGGGGGCCGAGCGCGGCGCGCCAGAAGGGCACCAGCACCGAGGTGCGGGGGTCCTTCCACACCCACGGCACACCGCGGTGCACGCGCCGGAAGGCGCGGCGGGCCTGTGCGGGCCGCGTCGTCACGGAGCCGGCCACCGCCGCATAGGCGTCGCCGGGCAGCGGCGGGTAGCTCTCGCCGGCCGGCGGCGGGTACCACCACGTCCGGCCCATCTGGCGCAGCAGGTTGTCGTTGAGGTGCATGAGCGAGCGGCTCTCCCAGTGCCCGCTCGGATTCCAAGGCCCGCGCACCATGTCCTCGGGAACGCACAGCGCCGGGCCCATGGCGTTGACCAGCCGGGTGGCGGCCGAGGTGCCGCTGCGGTGCATGCCGAGGACGAGGACCCCCCGGGGCCCGCGACCCGTCCACGGGGCCCGGAGCCGGGGCGACCCGGTCATCGGCCCTCCTGGGCCGGGGCATCGCGCACAGGGGTGAGCGGATGGCCGTGCCGGGCGCGCCAGGCCCACGGAACCCGGTACGCGAACAGTGTGGGGCGGACCCAACGTGGCTCGGACCAGACAGGCGGCCGGAACGCCTCGCTCGAGGGCGGAATCCTGCGTAGCACCTCCACCGTGGACGCCGTGAGGCTGCGCACGAGGGGTGTGGGCTCCTCGTCGTGCACCAGCTGGCCCTGCACCGAGGCCGCCGCCGCCGCCACGTCGCCGGCCAGGTCGACGCCCAGGGCCGCCAGGTCCGCCACCACGCGGGCGATGGTGCCCCTGGGCGAGGCCACCAGATCGGCGAAGTCCACGCACACCAGCGGAAGCCCCCCCGAGGCCCCCACCGCGGCGCGCACGTAGTGGTGCCACAGACCGGTGCCGTACACGGTGGGGATCCCGTCGCGGCGCTTCACCGACGACACCACCGCCCCCGGTGCCCGCAGCACCAGCACCACGTAGACCGACGGCCCCAGGACGCGGCGCCACAGCGGGAAGGTCAGGCACGTGCGGGGGTCCTTCCACACCCAGAGGTCCGTGCCGAACACGCCGGCGAAGGTGTCGGCCATGTCCGGCATCAGGCTCTCGGCGCGTGCCGAGTGTTCCCATCCCGGGCCGAGCCAGGGCGGGAAGTCCCACGACCGGCCGAAGGCGGCCAGGATCCGGTCGTTGCAGGCCACGAGGGTCTTGCTCTCCCAGTGGCCCGACGGGTTGTCGTACTCGCTGAGGATGTCGTCCTCGGGCCCGACGTCGGCCCCGAGAAGGTTCAAGATGCGCGTCACGGCGGAGGTGCCGCTGCGGTGCATGCCGAGCACGACGATCCCGGCCACTACCGGACCTCGCCCGACACGATGCAGTCCCCCACCGATCAGCGGGCGTCGCGGCCGGGGGACGCCTGCTCGCGCATGGGCTCGACGGCATAGCGGATCCCGAGGCGCCCGCGGGCCCCGTCGGCAAGACCGCGGGCGATGGTGGCCAGGCAGACCAGGCGCCGGCCGCGCTCGCGCAGCACCGCCCGGCCGACCAGCTTGGTGACGTTGCGCGGGTACCAGCCGACGCGGTGCATGACGTGCAGGTGGAGATACAGCATGTTGCGCGCCTCGTAGTAGTACTTCCACAGAGGCAGCTGCCGGCCGTGGCGTACGGCGTCGTGCTGGACGACGGCACCGTCGACGATCCGCCGCTCGAAGCCGGCGTGCGGGATCCGCCAGTGGCAGTACTCGTTGTCCTCCGCCCACCAGAACAACTCCGCCATGGGCACGCCTACCTGCTCGACGATGTGGCGCGAGACGACGAAGCCGCACCAGGACCCCCACTCCCCCACGGTGCCGTCGGGTTGTACCGAACGGGGGAAGCAGAACGCCGCCTTGGGGTCCTTGCGGGCCTCGGTCAGCAGCACCTCCAGGCACTCGGGGTCGGCGACGATGTCGTCGTCGAGGACCCAGGCGTGGTCGAAGGCGCTGCCGGCGAATTCCTCGAAGGCCAGTGCCCAGCCGCCCGCCGGCCCCAGGTTGGCCCGGGAGCGGACCACCGACACCGGAGGCCGTCCCGGCGCCGCCCCCGGCGGGCGCACCGGGGGCTCGCTGGCGTTGTCGACCACGATGACCGCGGCGGGGGCCACGCTCTGTCCCGCGATGGCGTCGAGGCAGCGTTGAAGCGCCCGGGGTGCGTTGTGCGACAGCACGAGCGCGACCGTGGCGCCCCCGAGCTCCTGTGCGGTGGGCATCGGTTCGCCGGCCCGGTCCGCAGCCCCGTCCACTCCGCGCTCCGCGTCGCTGTCGGCGTCCCCGGGCGCGGGCTCGTCGGCGAGGTCGTTGTCGGCGCTGGCCGGAGAGAGCGAGCGCTCCCCCACCTCGCGGCAGGTACCTGGGCTCGATGCCCAGGCGCCCCCTGGCCCCGTCCACCAGGCCACGCACAATGGCCATCCGCTCGGACGCGCCCGGCGCGATCTGGAAGCGCCGCGCCGAGTACAGCAGGTGCCACGCCAACCAACTCGGACGGCCGTGGCGCCTCGCCAGGGCGAAGAAGTTCCGGGCCAGGTAGTACGCCCGCCAGGGCTCGTCGGCGTCGACGGGGCGGTGGTCCCGCAACGCGGCGTCGCGTCCCGCCAGCGTCTGGCGATGCGCCACTTGGCGGGCGCATCGCACGTCGACGAGCACGGAGAAGCCGGCCTCGCGCACACGGCAGTAGAAGTCGAAGTCCTCGAAGCCGAAGAACAGCTCGGGGTCGGGGAGCACGCCTGCCTCGAACACGGCTCGGCTGACGAGGGAGGCCCCCCACGTGGTGACCTCCACGCGGGCCAGATCCCCGGGCAGGCCCCGGCGGGGGACGACGTTCAGCGTGTGGCCCGAGCGGGCCACGAAGTCCCGACCGAAGGGCACCACCGCGCCCACCGGGACCACCGATCGGTCCTCCGTGCGGTCCCCGGTGTGTCCCCGCTCCTCGACACGCGCCAGCAGTCCGGCCACACGCGGAGCCGGCAGGTGCAGCAGCACCATGTCGTCCTCGCACAGGTAGGCCCAACGCGTGGAGGGATCTGAGAACGCCTCGGTCAGACCGCGGCGGAATCCGCCCGCCGGGCCAGTGTTCGACGGCAGCCGGACCATCCGGACCGATTGCTCGAGCGCGGGGTCGTCGAGGCCGCCTTCGCCGTTCACGACCACCACGACCCTGTCGGGGGCGAAGCCCTCGACCTCGAGGAGCGACCGCACCGTGGCGCCGGCCAGACGGGGCCGGAGGTGGGTGAGCACGACGGCGGTCACGCCGTCGAGACCCGCGGCGGGGCCCGGGCTCAGGACAGCTCCCACTCCGTCGGGACGTATACCGGGGACAAGACCATGACGCCATTGGGCGCTCTGATGACGTTGGGGCCGAACGCCTCGAACGAGGCCAGCGGCTGCCACGGCAGCTGGGCTGAGATCCCGCTGCCACGCGGGGCCCGCATGGCCCCCCACAGCGCGTACCGGCCCTTGGGTAGCGGCAGGTTCTGCATCCGACAGCGCAGCTCGAATTGCCCCCGGGGGAACGAGCTGGCGTAGCGGATCACGAACACCGGCATGGCCGTGCCCTGGGACACACCGAGATGGAACGCCCCGAACATGGGCTCCTCGGACTCGGCGAGGATGCGGACGTTGACCTCCTCGCCCGACAGGACCTGGCCCCCGTCGGGACCCGTGATCTCGACCTTGAGCAGGCGCACACCCGTGTCCGAGTCCGCCGCCAGGACGGCCTGCTCGCCGACGGACTGGCGGTACAGCGACACCACCTCGCGCGCCGGGCCGTCGGCACGCACGTAGCTGTCGGCCAACCACATGGCCCGGTCGCACACCGCCTCCACGGTGGGCAGGTCGTGCGACACGTAGAAGAGGGTGGTGCCGTTGGCCACCACCTGGCTGATCCGTTCCAGGCACTTCTGCTGGAAGCGGGCGTCGCCCACGGCGAGGACCTCGTCCACCAGGAGCACGTCGGGCTCGAGGAACGCGGCGATGGCGAATCCCAGCCGGATGGCCATGCCCGTCGAGTAGAACTTCACCTGACGGTCCACGGCGTCGCCGATCTCGGCGAAGTCGACGATGTCGTCGAAGCGCTCCGCCACATCGGTGCGCGACATGCCCAGGATGTTGCCGTAGAGATAGACGTTTTGGCGGCCCGACAGGTCGGGGTGGATGCCGCTGCGCACCTCGAGGAGGGCGCCCACGCGCCCGGCCGCGGTGACGGTGCCGGCCGAGGGGAACGTGGTCTGGCAGATCATCTTGAGGAGGGTCGACTTGCCCGACCCGTTCACGCCGATGATCCCGTAGGTCTTGCCCGGTTCGACGTGGAGGTTGACGTCGCGCAGGACCCAGCGGTACGGACGGCGGTATCCGCGCAGCCAGCGCCCCAGCAAGACGATCTGGTCCTGGAACATCGGGAGCGTGCGGTCGGCCCGGAAACGCTTCCAGGCGTGGTCCACCCGCACGGTGCCCTTAGGTAAGGTCGGCAAAATTCACCTCGAGCCGCTTGAAGACCACGTAGCCCACGATCAGGTAGGCGATCGACCCGATCGCCCCCAGGATGAGGATGTCCCACTGTGGTCCGAAGCCGAGCAACATCGAGTCGCGGAAGTTGGCGAGGACGGGCGCGAGCGGGTTGAGGATGCAGTACAGGGGGCGGAGCGTGCCCGTGATGAAACTGGCCTGCAGGGCGTGGTGCTTCTCCACCGACAGCGGCTTCAGCACCGTGATGAGCATGAGGAACGGCATCAGGATGGGCACGATCTGCTGAAGGTCGCGCATGGTGACGATGACCGACGACACCAAGAAGACGAGGCCCACCATGAAGGGGATCTCCACCAGGAGGTAGAGGGGCACCCACACGGTGTCCGCCTTGGGCCAGTCCCCATAGGCGGCGAACAGGATGATCAGCGGGATGAGGGCGATGGCCGAGCCGAAGGCCGACTCGAGCACCTGCGACAGCGGGAAGCACTCGCGGGGGAAGTGGCTCTTGGCCATGAGCGCCTTGTTGGAGACGAGGGAGTTCGTGCCCCCGCCGATGGCACCGCCGAACAGGCCCCAGGCCAGCAGCCCTACATACGTCCACAACAGGAACGGGACGTGCCCACCGGGCTCGAAGCCTTTGACGTGCCCCACGAGCACCGTGAGGATGAAGAGGCTGACGAGGGGGACGAGCAGCGCCCAAGCCACCCCCAGCACGGCCTGCTTGTACTGGGCCCGGATGTCGCGCTCGGCCAGGGTGAACATGACGTCCCAGCGCCGCAGCAACTCCCGCGCCGAGCGCGCCATGTCGGGCCGGTGCTTGTAGAGCTGGTCCTGGGGCGGCTCGGCAGGCACGAGCGAGACATCGAAGACCTTGAGCCCGCCGTCCTCATCGGAGAGCGTCTCCACTGTGGTTGACAACGCGATTTCCCCCCGGTTCCGCTCTGCTACTGCACCCACGCTCCGCCAACCTGTCTCCACAGCCTAGTGCGGACGGTACCGCAATAGCGACAGAACGCTCCGGTCGGGAGTTCCCTTCGCCCTCCGCGACCAGGGGAAACGCCCGTCACCCGCCGCGCCGGGACCGCCTGCTCGGGAAGTCCTCAGGGCTTGCGGAAGGCGGCCACCTTGCCGACCTCTCTGAGAGGTCGGTACCCGGCGGGGAGCAGGGCGCGTTCGATGGCCAGGTGCGGACCACCTCCGGGCTCGGTGACGTCGTCGAGCACCACGATGCCCCCGCTCACGACGTGGGGCTCCCAGCTGTCGAGGTCGCTCATCACGGCGTCGTAGCTGTGGTCGCCGTCGATGAAGACCATCCCGATAGGCCGCACCCAGCCTGCGGCCGCCTGCGCGCTCGGCAGGTTCACGAGGTGGACGACCTTGTAGGCGCCGGTACGGGTCATGGCGCGGAAGAAGGCCGCCCGGTCCTCGGGGCCGAACTGGCGGCGACCACCGAGACTGGTGAAGGGCTCATGGGGCTCGATGGCGAACACGTCGACCTCGTGTCCTGCGAGGGACCCCAGGCCCAGGGCCACCGCGGAGCGTCCCCGGTAGGAACCGACCTCCACGATGCACCCGTCGGAGACATTCCGGGCCAGTTCGTAGAGCAGCGTCGCTTCGTGGAGCGACGTGAGGCCCTCGGCCCGGCGAACGGCCCGGAGGTGCGACGGGAGGCTCAGCTCGTAGCGGATCTTCCGGCGCACACGATCCGGGAGGGATCGCGGCGGTGTCGATGCGGGCATGGCGTCCCTTCGGTGGGCTCGAGAAGCGCTCGGAGAAACAGGATGCCATGGGGCGGGGTCACCGGTGGCGGCCCGGTCACGGGCGCGCGGGGCGCATCGACCGGGCGGCGCGCCGGCCGCGGGCCAACACGGCGGCGGCCACCGGTCGCGCCCGACTGCGCCCGGCGAACCCGAGGGCCATGGGCGGCCCGAGCAGACGATAGAGCCCGTAGACCGACTCGCCTGCGGTGTGGGCGGAGGCCGCCGCGTCCACGAGCCGGTCGAAGATGACGTCGGGGGCGAACCACTGCTCCCACGCGGCGCGCGCCAACCGGGCGCGTGCCGCGCTCTGTGGCGCCAGGGGCCGCAGGATGGCGACGACGTCCGCGGCACGGCGCTCGGGGATGCGGACCAGGAACGAGTCCCAGGCGGGGCCGCGTGGCAAGACGTAGCGGTCCGAGATGAGCACGGGCGCCACCCCGAGGCTCATGGCTTCGAACAGGCGCAGCGTGCCGGTGCCCACGCCTCGCGGGCACAGCGCGAACTGCGAGGAGAGCATGGTCGACACATAGCTCTCCTGGCCCGCGCCCTGTTCGGACGGCGCCTGGTCGAAATGGCGGTACGAGGACGACGTGTCGCGGATGCGCACCTCGTCGGGGTCGACCTCCAGGGCGAAGAGCCGGCGGCGCACACGCGACGTCGACGAGCCTTCGAAGCTGCACAGTAGTGACTTGGGCGTCGGCGCCCCCCGGTCCGAGTGCGCACCGGCACCGAGCACCGCCGCGTTGGCCCGGAGCCCGTAGCTCGACGCGAAGGCATGGCTCTGGACGCGGCCGAGGACGGTGCTCAGCCCGCGGCGTGGGGAGGCGTAGACCCCCGGTGCCAGCGGGCAGTAGTGGTCGTCGCATGAGTAGACGGTCGTCTTGTGGGGGAATCGCCGGTACAGGGGATGCCCGGTCAGCAGGTGGCGATCGCGGGTGAAGCTGCCGCACAAGACGATCAGGTCGGCCTCCTCGGGTGAGGCCGCCAGCTGGTGGGTTGCGGCCGGGCGATCGGCCAGAGCGCGGACGGTCCGGGCCAGCGGGTGGCTCCCCATGGCGTCGACGAGGACCCTCATCGGCGCCTGGCACAGCCTGAACGTCTCGGGCCTGCGGTTGCCAACGCGATTCCCCCGGCTCCGATCCGCTGCTGACCCAAACCCAGTCGCCAGTCGACCAGTGAGAGTAGTGCGCCCCGTCCTGCAGTGGTGACAGCACGTCCCCGCTCGCCACTACCATCGCCGCGTGTCACCAGGGGAAACGCCCGCCGACGGCAACGCCGGCAACGCCGGCACCGCCGACAAGGCCGCTTCGCGTCCCCGGGTCCTCCTTCTCATCAAGGGCCTCGGCCTCGGAGGCGCCGAGCGCCTGCTCGTCGACGTGGTGGCCGCCCGGGACGGCGAGCGTTTCGACTACGAGGTGGCGCACGTCCTCGCCGCGCAAGACGCCCTCGTCCCGGCCATGCGGGCTACGGGGGTTCCCGTGCACAGCCTGGGCGGATCGGCCAGCGTGGACCTGCGCTGGACGGTGGCGCTGCGCCGGCTGCTCGTGCACGGGCGTTTCGACGTGCTGCACTCGCACCTGCCCTATACCGCCGCGCTGGGGCGACTCGTGGCGCTCACCTTGCCCCGCCGGAGCCGGCCGGTGCTCGTGTACACCGAGCACAGCTTGTGGAACAAGGCGGCCGTGGTGACCAAGGCGTTCAACCGCGCCACCGTCGGTGTCGACCAGGCGCTCATCGTGGTGTCGGTGGCGGCGCGCGACGCCCTGCCCCCCGCCCTGCGCCCGCGAGCGCGCGTGGTGGTGCACGGTGTGGACCGCGCCCGGTTCGCCGAGTTGCTCACCCGGCGCTCGGAGCTGCGACGCGCCGTGCGCGCCGAACTCGGGGTGGCCGACGACGAGGTGCTGGCGCTCACCGTCGCCAACTTGCGCAGCGAGAAGGGCTACGACGTCCTCCTCGAGGCGGCCCGCCTGGCTGTGGGAGCGGGCGCCCCGGTCCGCTTCTTCTCGGTGGGCCGCGGCCCTCTCCTGGCCGACCTGGAGCGGGAGGCCGACGCGGGCGGCCTCGCCGGCCACCTCCGTTTCCTCGGGACCCGGACCGACACCCCGCGGCTGATGGCGGGGGCGGACCTGTTCGTGCTGCCCTCGTACCAAGAGGGTCTCCCCGTCGCGCTGATGGAGGCGATGAGCGCGGGGTTGCCGGTGGTCGCCACCACGGTGGGGGGAGTTCCCGACGTGGTCACCGACGGCATCGAGGGGATCCTCGTGCCCCCGGGTCGCGCCGAGCTGCTGGCGGAGGCGCTGTCGCGCCTGGCGGGGGACCCGGCACTGCGGTCGCGTATGGCCGACGCGTCTCTGGCGCGCAGCGAGCTCTTCGACGTGCGCGGCGCGGCGCGCGCCGTCGAGGCGCTGTACGGCGAGCTTCTCGACGCGAGGCGCCGCCGGTGAGCGCGCCGGATCCCGAGGGTGTCGTGCCCGGCGCCGGCGCGCGCCTCGTCCTGCACGTCATCCCCACGGCCACCGCCCGCGGGGCCCAGCGCGAGGCCCGGGCCCTCGCCACCCGTCTGGACGTGCCCGGTGTGCGCCACCACCGGCTGCTCAGCCTCTTCGCGGGGCCGGCACAGATCCCCGTGGACCTCGCTCTCGACCATCCGGGGGGCGACACGCCCGCGGTGGGGTACGACCCCCGCCTCGCGCTGCGCCTGCGGTCCGTGCTCCGGCGCAGCGACCCCATGGTCGTGATCGCCCACGGCGGTGACCCGCTCAAGTACCTCGTCCCGGCCGTGGCGGGGACGAGGCGGCCCCTCGCCTACTACGCCACGGGCACCTTCGAGCACGCCGCCCGGCCGGGGCGTGTGGCGCTGTGGAGGGCGCTGGTCCGCCGGGCCGACGTCGTGGCGGCCGAGGGGGAGGAGGTGCTCGAGCAGTGCCGTGGACTCCTGCGCGTCCCCGCCGGGCGCTCGGTCCTCGCCCCCAACGGGCGTGACCCCGGGGAATTCCACCCCGGCGAGCCCCCCGCCGCTCGCGCCGTGCCGGTGGTGGCGTTCGTGGGCGCCCTCACCGCGGGCAAGCGCCCCGACCGCTTCGTGGAGGTCGTCGCCGAGCTGCGCCGGCGCGGGGTCGAGCTGCGCGCCGTGGCGTGCGGCGACGGTCCTCTCGCGCTCACCCTGGCGGGCCCCGCCGCCGACGCCGGGGTGGAGCTGCTCGGGACGCGCTCGGACGTGGCGGAGGTGCTCCGGGGAGCCGACGTGTTCGTGTTCCCGAGCCTCCCCACCGGGGAGGGTATGCCCGGGGTGCTCATCGAGGCCGGTCTGACCGGGCTGCCGGTGGTGGCCACGGCGGTGCCGGGGGTGCGCTCCGTCGTCGACGACGGCGACGGCGGGTTCGTCGTCGGCGTCGACGATCTCGACGCCATGGTCGAGGCCACGGCACGCCTGGTGCTGTCGCCGGATCTCCGCCGGGCCATGGGCGACGCGGCGCGCCGGCGCTGTCTGAAGCACTTCAGCCTCGACGCGGTGGCGGCGTGCTGGCTGTCGTTCCTGGATCCCCTCTTCGCCCGGGGTTTCAGGCGCCGGGGCGCGCGAAGTGCGCCAGGTACCCGGCGCGCCCCAGGGGCCTGAGCTCGTCCGCCACGAGGCCCGACGTCGACGCGAGGCGGCGCAGGTCGTCGGGCCGGTAGCCGTGCACGTGCACACCCCGGGCGCCGTAGCGCACCTTGCGCAATTGCAGTCGGAGCCCGGGCGCGGGAAACGAGGCGACCACGTGCGGAGCGGCGCGGCCCATCCGCCCGAGCAGCTCGGCCGGGTCGTCCACGTAGTCGAACACGCCCAGGGCAACAGCGGCGTCGTAGGCGTCGTGCTCGTCGATGGTCTCCCATCCCCGTTCCTGCACCGTCACCGAGCCGGGATGTCGCTGCGCCTCGGCGCGGGCCAGGGCCACCATGGCGGGGGCAGGGTCGATCCCGGTCACGTGCACGCCCCGGGCCGCAAGGGGCGCGAACAGCGGGCCGCTCCCACATCCCACGTCGAGCACGTGCCGCGCCCCTAGCGCGGTGACGATGTCGACGCCCCCGCGCAGACGGTCGAACAGCGGGCCGCGACCGAGCAGGCGGGCCACGGGCTCGCTGCGGTAGAACGCGGCGAAGCGCGAGGCGCGATCGTGGAAGTAGGTGTCGAACTCAGCGGGCGACATGTCCGCAGGTCTCGCTCCCGTACATCTCGGTGATGCGCCACACGATCGGCGCGATCCGGCCGCGGCCCAGAAGCTGGCGGGCCAGCATGGGCGAACGGACCGCGCCCAGGCCCGGCAGGGATCCGTCGAAGTCGTAGGAGTGGTAATAGAGCACCGCCGGCTCCCGCGAGTGCCGGGCCGCCGCTGCCACGGCTGCGAAGGGGAGGAGCCGTTGGTAGCTCCCCCCACCCACCCTGAGTCCGCGCCACGACAGCACCGGCATCTCGCGCACCGGCGAAGGGGTGCCCAGATACGAGGTGTCCGACACGTAGTGGTAGCCGGCCGCCGCCAACGTGTCGCGGTACCGGGTGAGCCCTCCGTCCTCGGGGATGTCGAAGCGCGGGGAGCGGAACCCGCGCACCGAGAGGCCCAGGAGGTCCTCGAGCATCTCGCGGCCCTTGCGCAACCACTCCTCTTCCCCCCGGGCGGCAGCCGGCCGTGGTCGGGGCCGTGGCTGGCGATCTCGTGGCCGGCGGCCGCGAACGCAGCCAGCTCAGCGCGCACCGCGGGTGCGTAGTTGGCCACCACGAACAGCGTGACCTTGGGTTTGCCGGGCTGGGCCTCCAGGCGCTGGAGCAGCGACCCCAGCCCGCTCCGGGGCTCTTCGGGCCGCGCCACGGCGTGGCCGAGGACGGCCATGCCGTCGTAGAAGTCCTCCACGTCCACGGTCACGCACACCGGGCTCGTCACGCCGCCCCCGCCAGCTCCGCGTACACCCCGCGCAGGCGCGCGATGACGTTGTCCTCCGAGAACCGTTCGAGCACGCGAGCCTGGCACCTCAGCCCGACCGCGGCACGTCGGTCGGGGTCCTCGAGGAGCCCCGCCACGACCGCGGTGAGGGCCGCGGTGTCGCCCCGGGGCACGAGGAGCCCCGTGGCCGGGTCGAGGACCTCCCGCACGCCGCGCACGTCGTAGGCCACGACCGGCCGGCCCGCCGCGGCCGCCTCCATGGCCACACGGGGAATCCCCTCCCGGTACGAGGGGAGCACGACGACGTCGGCCGCCGTCAGGTAGGGACGCACGTCGTCCACCGCACCGACGAACGATACGTCCCCCGAGGCGGCCGCGATCTCCTGCGCCGACAGCGCATCGCGCTGGTCGGGCTCGACCGGGCCCACGTGGACGAACTCGGCGCGCCCGTGCAGGGCCCGGGCCAGGGCCAGGTAGTCCATGCATCCCTTCTCGCGGACCAGGCGGCTCACCATGAGGACCGTGGGGCGCGCCCGCTCCGGTCCCGTGGACGGGACCGTGGACGGGACCGTGGTCGACGGCGGCGCGGTGAAGCGGTCGAGCACGACGCCGTTGCCGACGTAGCGGATCTTCGCGGCCGGGCAGATCCGGGCCCGGGGCAGGACCTCCTGGTCCTCGGTGCTCTGCACCAGCACCACGTGGGCCCAGGTGCAACACCACTTCTCGAACAGCCATCCGAGAAGGTTCTGGCGCCGTCCGTTGTCCCGGAAGTACAGCGCGCCGTGGATCGTGTAGATGGCCGTGGTGCCGCTGAGGCGCGCCGCGGGCAGCCCCAGGAACGACGCCTTGGGCGTGTGGGTCTGGACGAAGTCGAACCGGTTGCGGCGGAAGCAACGCCACAACCCGACGAAGGCGGCGAGGTCCGACAAGGCGAATTCGCGCCGGATCGGGACGACCTGCACCGACACGTCCCGGGGCGGATCCGGGAACGGGTCACCGCTAACCACGCTCCACGACACCTCGTCGATCGCCCGCAGCTGATGATCCAGCAGCAACCTGGCCGTCATCGACGTGGTCACCACCCGGCATCCCCGGGGGGCGACCGAGACCCTGGCGCTCTGCTCCACCCGTCCCCCCCAACTCCCCGCCGGTGGCACCGGGGCCTTCCCGGCCTGCTCGAGCCGCCTCTGGCTCTGACCTGCACCCCTATCCTACAAACCGTGAGGGCGAGAGGACCGGAGGCGCTGGCCTTCGAACCATGTGCGGGATAGCGGGGTTCTGGGACCGGCGGCCCGGTCGCCACGAGGAGCTGGCGACGAGCCTGAGCGCCATGACCGACACGTTGCGCCACCGCGGGCCCGACGACGTCGGGACGTTCCTCGAGGAGGGTGCCGGGCTCGGCCTGGGAACCCGGCGCCTGGCGATCATCGACCTCTCCCTCCACGGGCACCAGCCGATGGCGTCGGCACAGGGCCGCTACGTGGTCGCGTACAACGGCGAGATCTACAACTTCGTCGACCTGCGCGCCGAGCTCGAGTCCGCCGGTGAGCGCTTCCGCGGCTTCTCGGACACCGAGGTGCTCGTGGGCGCCGTGCAACGCTGGGGGGTCCACGAGGCGTTGGCGCGGTGCAACGGGATGTTCGCTCTCGCCGTCTGGGACCGAAAGGACCGGCGCCTGCACCTCGGGCGCGACCGTTTCGGCGAGAAGCCTCTCTACTACGGCTGGATGGGCAGCGCCCTGCTCTTCGGTTCGGAGCTCAAGGCGCTGCGTGCGCACGGCGCGTTCGTCCCCGAGCTCGACAGGGACGCCCTCGCCCTGTACTTCCGGCACAACTGCGTGCCCGCCCCCTACAGCGCCTACCGGGGAATCGCCAAGCTCGCACCGGGCACCGTGGTGACGTTCGAGGAGCGCACCGCGCCGGGGACCCTGCCCGACCCCGTCGCGTACTGGTCACTGCGGGACGTGGCCGAAGACGGGGAGCGCTCCCCCGACGTGGTGCCCGAAGCGGCTGTCCTCGAGGAGCTCGACTCCCTGCTGCGCGACGCCGTCGGCATCCGGATGCACGCGGACGTGGCCCTGGGGGCGTTCCTATCCGGCGGCATCGACTCGTCACTGGTGGTGGCGCTCATGCAGGCGCAGCACACGTCGAAGGTGAAGACCTTCACCATCGCCTTCGACGACGCCGCCTACGACGAGGCGGCCGACGCCCGGCGGGTGGCGGACCACCTGGGGACCGAGCACCACGAATTGTTCGTCACCGCCTCCGACGCGCTGGAGGTGATCCCGCGGCTCCCCGAGATCTACGACGAGCCCTTCGCGGACTCGTCGCAGATCCCCACGGCGGTGCTGGCCCGGCTCACGCGTGCCCATGTCACCGTGGCGCTGTCGGGAGACGGTGGCGACGAGCTGTTCGGGGGCTACAACCGCTATGCGTGGGGCCAGCGCTTCTGGCGGCGCATCGAGCCGGTGCCGCGACCGCTGCGGCGCGTCATGGGAGCCGCACTGGGTGCTGTGCCGCCGGCGTGGCTCGACCGGGCCATGGAGCGAGCCGGGCCGCGGCTGCCCCGGTCCCTCGACGTGCGGACACCGGGGACCAAACTCCAGAAGATCGCCCGCGTCCTGCCCGCGGCGGACCTCCACGAGACGTACGTGGCGCTCGCCTCTCACGACCAGCACCCGGGCCGGCTGGTGCGCGGCGGCGCCGAGCCGCCCACCGTGTTGTCGGAGTCGGCACGGTGGCCGAGCCTCGCCGAGCCCGTGGAGCGCATGATGTACCTCGATGCCATGACGTACCTGCCCGACGACATCCTGACCAAGGTGGACCGGGCGACCATGGCGGCCAGCCTCGAGGGCCGGATGCCGTTCCTCGACCACCGGGTGGCGGCACTGGCGTGGCGGCTCCCCCTCGAGCTGAAGGTCCGCGACGGCACCGGCAAGTGGGCGTTGCGACAGCTCCTGCACCGGTACGTCCCCGCCGCGCTCGTCGAACGCCCCAAGGCGGGCTTCGGGATCCCCCTCGGCTCCTGGCTGCGGGGACCGTTGCGCGCCTGGGCCGAGGACCTGCTCGACGTACGCCGTCTGGAGCGCGACGGCGTGTTGTCGCCGGGGCCGGTCCGGCACATGTGGCGCCAGCACCTCTCAGGGCGCCGTGACCGTCAGTACGAGCTGTGGGACGTCCTCATGTACCAAGCGTGGGCGGACACCTGGAGCTCGTGAGCCGTCAGCGTCCCGCCCCCACGGTGGCGGACCACCGCGTGTTGGGCTTCTTGCGCTTGCGCCGTTGCGCTGAGCTGAGCTCCCACTCGAACTTGGGGCTCCCCTTGGGCGCGATTGGGATCGCCAGGGGGATCATGAGGAATGGCAACAGCATGATCCTCTCCCGGTCGATGAGCCCCAGGTTCCCGAGCGCGGCAAAGGCATAGGGCCACGCCGCCGAATAGAGCACGGCCAGGAGGACGTACGGTCTCAGGAAAGCGGTGCGCACCACCAGCCTGATCCGGGGCAGCGAGATGAGGATGAGGATGAGGATGATGGTGTTCTCGAAAGCCGCGAACTTCTGGGTGTTGCCGTGCGCGTTGAACGGGAGAGGGTCGAACAAGACGGTCTCGATGTCGCGCGGGTAGCCGGCCGGCCCGGGATGGTACGCGATGCTGCTGGCCTGGCCCCGGTTGTTCTGGGAGAGCTGTTCGAGGTTGAACACGGGCGCGGTCTTACCCAGCTGCTGGGCCAGCGTCACCGCCGCGATCAGCAAGGCGGCCTGCAGGCCCATGACCAGGATGCGGCGGATACCGCGCAGTGACCGCTTGTTGGCTCGCCGGAAGACCCCGGCGATGACGAACGCCCCCAGGAACAGCAGCAACTCCTGGGGACGGACGTACACCCCGACGATCGTGCCGATCACGAGGAGCCCGACTCCACCCCTGCCCTGGGTGAGCACGAGCGCGGCCCCGTAGGCCATGAGCCCGAGCGAGATGAACATCATCGCTTCTTTGCTGATTGCCGACGTCCAGAACAGCAACGAGGGGAGGAAGAACACGAGGTACGCGTAGCGCCGGCGGTTGGCCTCGGGGAAGGTGACGGAGAAGGCCCGGTAGAAGCAGACCGAGGCCAAGAAGGCGAGCCAGCTGAACACGAAGAACCCGGCGATCTTGTTGACGCCCACGATGGCGAACACCACGCCGGCGGCGATGCTCACCGAGCCGTCCCCGAGCAACTTGTGAGAGATGCTGTAGGGCAAGGTGAAGTCGAACTTGTCGAAGTGCCGGCCGAGGATGGCGCCCTGGTTGACGTAACGCGTGTAGTCCGTGATGCCGTGGTACACGTGGTTGACCACGTAGATCGATGCGATCGTGAACACGATATGGGTCACCATGGCGGCCATCAGGAGGCCGTAGAGACCCTTGTCCTTCTCGACGTCGGAGACCTTCCGGGCGATCGGGATGGTGATGACGATGAGGACGATCGCGACCAGGAAGTCGATCGGCTTGTTGGAGTGGACCATCGGCTGAGAGGACGATCGTGTCCTGCTGCGCCGCTACAGCCAGAGCTGCGAGGATGACGCCGAAGACGCGGAAGACGCGGATGCCGCCGACGGTGTGCGGTCGGGGGGGGCGTGCTCCGGCACCGGCGTGCCGAACAGTTCCTTGGGCTCGCGCCCGCTCACCCGCACCGACCCGCCCCGGCGCGGGACGTTCGTGAGCGCGACGCCCAGCACCGGCGCCCGGAAGCGGCGCAGCACGTCGCCCGCCTCGCGCGCTTGGTCCGAACGCGTCAGCCCGTGCTGTGCCACCACCAGCACCACGTCCACAGCGGGGAGCAGGGCCACCGCGTCGTGCGCCATGAGCAGCGACGGCGTCTCCACCAGCACGAAGTCGGCCACCTGGCGGGCCGCGGCAATGATGGCCGGGCCCTGGGTCACGACCTGCCCCCTGCTCTCGAGCAGTTGCTCGAAGCGAAGGCGCGACACGCCTTCCACCGCCGAGGGCTCCGCGAAGGGGACGAGGTCGGTCGCGCTGATCTCCTCGCCGCGTGCGGTCGCCGGCGACCCGTTGCCGTTGCGGCGCCATTCGAGATTGCCCACGCTCACCACCAGCGCGCTCGCCCCCGCCTCGGCGCAGACCGCGGCCAGGTTGGCGACGACCGCGGAGCGGGTGGGCTCCACCCCCGGCGAGACCACCAGGAGCACCTGTCGCCTCGGGCCCCAGCCGTTGGGACCGTTCCCGGGCTCGTCGTGCACCACGTCCTCGGGGCCACCGGGACGCACCGGGTACCCCGGGACGGCGCCGCCCACGCGGCCCCCGTACCCGTTGCCGTTGCCGTTCGCGTACCCGTTGCCGTTCCCGTTCGCGTACCCGTTGCCGTTCCCGTTGGTGAGGGCCACCAACTCCGACGCGAGCGGTTCGAGGAGCACGGCGGTGTGCAACCGGCGGTACGCCTCGGCCACCTGCGATCCCGGGTCGTCGATGACCTCGAGGCGTGTATCGGCCGGGGCGCGTTGCAGCGTTTGGCGCCTCGTCCCATGGGCGGGGATCTCCGCCACGACCGGCAGGTCGAACGCCTCCTCGGTGGCGCGCACGGTCCGCAGGCTGCGGTCGAGCGCCTCCACCGCGACGATGATTCCCACCGCGATGAGCACGCCCACGACCAGGCCCCCGAGTACTCTCGTCCACTTATGGTTGACGATGGAGGCCACGGTGGCCTTGGCGCCGCCACCGTTGCCCACGGCGTGGGCGGCCTGGAGCACTTCGTAGCCCGGGGGCTTCGGACCGGAGACCGACAGGTCGACCTGTTCGTGGATCGCGGTGGCGAGCCTGCCTTGGAGCACGCGCTTTTTGATCTCGAGGAATGCGGTGCTCCCTGTCGGCGCGCTCGAACCCGCCAGCTGGGAATCGATGTCCGAGAGCTGGTTCTGGAGGTTGGCGACCGCCTTCGCGACCACGGCGGTCCCGGTGGTGTAGTCCAGCTGTGCCCTGGCGTTGATGTAGTCCGATACGGCCGAGGCCATCGAGTTCGCCAGCGCGATGGCCGACTCCTCGGAGAACCACGTGACCCTCACGCCGATGGCGTGCAGGCGGACCCAGTGGTTGCCGCGCTTGCCCAGTCCGAGAGCCTCTCGCCCGCTCTCGATGGAGATCTCCTGCTCGAGTGCTGTGGCAGGGACCCCCGCACCGGAGTTCTCGGCGGCTGCGGCCACCACGGCCGGGTTCTTGACGTCGATGTAGATCGTCGTCAACGGGATGTGCCCGTGGCCGGGAGTGGGCCCGATGATCGTGGTCGCGCTCCACGACGCTGCGGTCCCTGCCCCTGCCTTGGGAGTCGCAGGAGCGGACGGCGCTGTCAACGCTCCCACCACCGCTCCGAGCAACCCCAGCAAGAGGACCAGGCGCCAGCCGCGAAGCACTGCCCCCCTGAGGTCCATCGCGCCCATCTTTCCCCGACCGGCCTTCTTCCTGGTCCACGGCCGGCTCACCCACATTACCGCGACTCTGCGAGTTGGTGCTCACGCAGGCGGAGAACCTGGGATGATGGTCGGGGCGGGAATCGTCAATCCTGACGATGCCAATCCCGAAGCGGTTCTCTTAACGTGATCCTGGGGGACCATGAGCCGCGGTCGCGCGCGGCGTTACGGGCCTGAGCCAGGGGGGCAGATCGCATGGCAATGGCAGTGCGTCGGGAGCGTTTCAGGGCGGCACCCTCGAGCGTCCTCGTCGCCCTGCGCCGGCTGACGTTCCGGGGGGACCGGCTCGCCACCAAGGCCTCCCACGTCCGGGCCCGGCTCCTGTTCATGATCCTCGACGTCCTGGCCGTCGCGGCCGGCTACGGCGTGGCCGAGGTCGCCTACCTGAGGGACCGGCCGCCCGCCGAGTACTGGCAGCACTTCTTCCTGTTCCTGATCCTCGCTCTCGTGGTCCACCTCGGCGCCAACTGGGTGTTCGGCCTCTACGGTCGCATCTGGCGCTACGCCGGCATCGAGGAGGCCAGGCAGGTGCTGTTGTCGGCCGCCGTCGCCGTCATCCTGCTCGCGGCGGTGCGTCCTGTGTGGCGCATGATCGACCTCGAGAGGATCCCGCTCCGGGTCGTGTTCGTCGGCTGCGCGTTCGTGACCATGGCGATGGGGGGCCTGCGTTTCCAGTCGCGGCTCTTCGCGTGGCAGCGCGGCACGCGTCTGGTGGGACTCCGGGTGGCGATCATCGGCAGCCGCGACGCCGGGGCCGAGGCCATCAGGGAGATGCGTCGCACTCCCGTCGCCGGCCTCGTGCCGGTGGCGGTCTTCGACGATGACGGGCACCGTCACGGCCTGTCGCTCATCGGCGTGCCCGTGGTCGGAGGCATCGAGGACATCCCCGCCGCCGCCAGTCGCTACACCATCCAGCAGGTGCTGCTGGCCATTCCAAACCCGGCCCCCGAGCTCGTCGACCGCGCGTTGCGTGCGTCTGAGGAAGCCGGTGTGGCCATGCGGATCCTGCCGTCGGTCAAGGACGTGGCGGCCGGCAAGCCGCATTCGGCCCCGATCCGCCAAGCCCGCGAGCCGCGCATCGAGGACCTCCTGGGTCGCACGACGGTCAGCACCGACCTGAACGCGGTGCGCCAGTCCCTCGCCGGCCGGCGTGTCCTCATCACCGGTGCGGGCGGTTCGATCGGGTCCGAGATCGCCCGTCAGGTGGCCGACTTCAACCCCTCACAGGTCCTGCTGCTCGACCACGACGAGACCCATCTGCACGACACGGCGGTCATCCTGCCCGGCTCGAGCGAGCAGCTGCTGGTGGACGTGGCGGACCGGGCCGCCGTCTTCGAGGCGGTGCTGCGCTACCGGCCCGACGTGGTGTTCCACGCCGCCGCGCACAAGCACGTCCCCGTCCTCGAAGCCCACCCCGTCGAAGCCGTCAACGTCAACGTCTACGGCACGTTGAACGTCGTCGAGGCGGCGATCGCCGCCGGCGTGCAGCGCTTCGTCCTCATCTCGAGCGACAAGGCGGTCCAGCCCATCAGCGTCATGGGCGCGTCCAAGCGGCTCGCCGAGCACGTCGTCCTGGCGCACGCTCCGGCCGACGCGTGCTACTCGGTGGTCCGCTTCGGAAACGTCCTGGGCAGCCGGGGCAGTGTCATCCCCACCTTCGCCCGCCAGATCGCCGCCGGAGGGCCGATCACCGTCACCGACCCCCGCATGACCCGGTTCTTCATGAGCGTGGAGGAGGCGGTGCAGCTCGTGCTCCAGGCATCGGTGCTCTCCCACGGCGGGGAGATCTTCATGCTGGAGATGGGCGAGCCGGTGCGGATCCTGGACCTGGCGGAGCGCATGATCCGCCTGTCGGGCTTCGAGCAGGGCACCGAGATCCCCATCCGCATGATCGGCCGCCGGCCGGGTGAGAAGCTCCACGAGGAGCTATGCGCACCCGAAGAGGGGACCTTCCCCACCTCACATCCGTTCATCCGCCGGCTCGTGCCGGTCGCCACGTCCGAGGACGAGGTGACCAAGGGCCTCCTCGTCATGCGCGAGGCCACAGCCCGGCGCGACGCCCCCCTCGTCCGGGAGCTGCTGTTCTCCCTGGCGTCCCCGGCGAACGAGGTCGAGCCGAGCGCCACCGAGGAGACCGCAGGGGCCGACGCGGATCCCGTCTCGGCGTGACGGCGCCCACCCGGCTCGCCAGCTGCCGGGCACGATGACACCGGACGGGGGCGCCGACCTGCAATCCCCGGCGGGCCGGCCCGACAAGGTGGTCGTCGTGGGCCAGGGGTACGTGGGCCTGGCCCTGGCGATGCGGGCCGTCGAGGTCGGCTTCGACGTCGTGGGCTTCGACCAGGACGAGGAGCGGGTCAAGCGCCTGGCGGCGGGAGACTCGTACGTGGAGGACGTGCCCGACGCGGTGCTGGGCGCCGCCCTGGCCACGGGCCGCTACGAGCCCACCAACCAGGCCGCACGCTGCGTCGGGTTCGACGTGGCCGTGATCGACGTCCCCACTCCGCTCTCCGAGGGAAACCCGAACCTGTCCCACGTCGAGGAGGCGGCCCGGATCCTCGCACAGCACCTCCGAGCCGGTGCCACCGTCGTGCTCGAGTCGACGACCTACCCCGGGACCACCGAGGAGCTCGTGGCGCCCATCCTCGAGGAGGGCTCGGGCCTGTTGGCAGGGACCGACTTCCACCTCGGCTACAGCCCCGAGCGCATCGACCCCGGCAACGGCACGTGGAACCTGGTGGCCATACCAAAGGTGGTATCAGGGGTCGACGAGGCGTCACTGGCGGCTGTGCGCGGCTTCTTCGACCGCATCGTCGAGCAGACCGTGCCGGTGTCGGGCACGCGGGTCGCCGAGCTCACCAAGCTCCTCGAGAACACGTTCCGGCACATCAACATCGCGCTCGTGAACGAGCTGGCCATGTTCGCCGGTGACCTCGGGGTCAACGTGTGGGAGTCCATCGACGCCGCCTCGACCAAGCCCTTCGGGTTCATGCGCTTCACTCCCGGGCCGGGCGTGGGCGGGCACTGCCTGCCCATCGACCCGAGTTACCTGTCGTGGGCGGTCCGTCGCAACCTCGGCCGACCATTCCGCTTCGTCGAGCTCGCCAACGACGTCAACGCCGGCATGCCCGACTACGTGGTGCGCCGGCTCGTGCACGCCCTCAACCGGATGGGCAAGCCGGTGCGGGGCTCGAGGGTGCTGTTGCTGGGCATGGCCTTCAAACGCAACACCTCCGACGCCCGCACCTCACCGGGCATGGCCATCGCCGAGGAGCTCACGGCCCTGGGTGCCGAGGTCCGGGTGTCGGACCCCCACGTGCGGACCGAGCACCTGCCGTTCGTGGCGGTGGAGCCCACCGCGGCCGAACTGGCCGGTGCCGATGCGGTCGCCCTCATCACCGATCACGACGCTTTTGACTACGAGCTGGTCCGAGAGCACGCTCGTTTCGTGCTCGACACACGCAACCGCATCGCCGGCCCCAACGTCGAGCTCCTCTGAGATGGCCGGCCCGCCGGCTCGTGTGCCCCCGTCCCGTGTGCCCGCGTCCCGTGTGGTCGTGACCGGGGGCGCGGGGTTCATCGGCGCGAATCTGTGCCGGGCCCTGCGCCAGGTGCCCGAGATCGAGCAGATCGTGGTGGTCGACGACTTCTCCACGGGCCGGGCCGACAACCTCGCCGGCGTCGACGGCGTCGACGTGATCGAGGGGTCCATCCTCGACGTCGACGTGCTCGACGCGGCCTTGGCCGGCGCCGGGGCCGTCGTCCACCTGGCGGCCCGTGCCTCGGTGCCCCGTTCGCTCGAGGACCCCTTCGCCACCCACGAGGCGAACGCCACCGGGACGCTGCGGGTCCTCGAGGCGGCCCGTCATGCCGACGGGCCTCTCGTGATCGTGGCCTCCTCGTCCTCGGTGTACGGCGCCAACCGGGTGCTCCCGGCGCGCGAGGACCTGGCACCGGCACCGCTCAGCCCTTACGCGGCCAGCAAGCTGGCTGCCGAGGCCTACGCACTGGCGCATGCGCGGTCCTTCGGGCTTCCCGTGCTCGTCTTCCGCTTCTTCAACGTGTTCGGGCCCCTGCAACGTGCCGGGCACGCGTATGCGGCCGTCGTCCCCGCCTTCGTCTCCGCCGCGCTGGGAGGTGAGCCCCTCCCCGTGCACGGTGACGGCGGCCAGACCCGCGATTTCACCTACGTGGGGAGCGTGGTGCGCGTCCTGGTGGCGGCGTTGCGCGCCGGGGCCGGGGCGCCCGGGCCCGTGAACCTCGCCTTCGGGGGCCGCTCGTCGCTGCTCGAGCTCGTCGCCGCGCTCGAGGCGGTGCTGGGTGCTTCCCTGGAGCGGCGCCACGGCCCCGCCCGCCCCGGCGACGTGCGAGACTCCCAGGCGGACCAGACGCTCCTGCGCGCCATGTTCCCCGGGATCGACCCCGTGCCGCTGCAGCAGGGGCTGGCGGCCACCGTCGACTGGTTCCGCCGGTCCCTCACCGATCCTCCGGTCCCGTCGGCCCCGGGCGACAACACCGCCCTGGGCGCGTCGGCACCCTGACGGCGGGGCCGACCCAGGCCCTCCCCCGCTGGTCCCATGGCTGCAGGTACGGCCGGTCTCCACGTACCCTTTGCCATGCCGAAGCCTTCGAGGCCGGACCAGGTCCATCTTCCCCGATGACCCCACGTCTGGCTCCCCGCCGGGCCTGGACGGGCGACGTGGTGGGGGTGGCGTGGGTCCTGCTGGCGGCGGGCGCCGTGCTCACTCCTGCGCTCGCCCACGGTGCGTCGCTCGGGCCCTTCGACGTGCTGTCGCGCTACGGGCTGACCCAACAGCCCGGGGTCCGCGTTCACTACACGGGCCCCGGGGACCAGATCGACGCGCTGATCCCGTGGACGACCTTGGCGTGGACCCAGGTGCACCACGGGCACCTCCCGCTGTGGAACCCCTCCAGCGGGCTCGGGCTCCCGCTCGCGTTCAACTGGCAGTCGTCGGTGTTCAGCGTCCCGGCGCTGGTGGGCTACCTGTTCCCGGTGCGCCTGGCCTACACGGTGGCGATGGTGCTCACGCTGGTCGTGGCGGGCACCGGGGTGTACGTGCTCGGTCGGATGTTGCGCCTGGGCGTGCTGGGCTGCGCCATGGCCGGCACCGTGTACGAGCTGAGCGGCCCGGTCATGGGATGGCTGGGCTGGCCCAACGCGTCGGCCATGTCCTGGGCGGGGTGGGTGTTCGCCGCCGGCCTGCTCGTGCTCCGGGGCGGTCACCGCGCCAGGGCCGTGGCCGCCTTCGCCCTGGTCCTCGCCTTCTGCGTCTACGCGGGGCAGCCCGAGGCGGTGGTGCTCCTGGGCGGAGCCTTCGCCGTCTTCGTCGGAGTGGTCCTCGTGCGCGCCCGACGCCTCGACAGCGGCGCCCCGGTCCTGCGCCCGTTGGTCGACCTGATGCTGGCCACCGCGGCGGGGGCGGCGCTGTCGGCACCGCTGGCCCTGCCGGGCCTGCAGGTGGGCTCGGTCTCGGAGGGCGCCGCGGTGCAGTCCTACGGGGCGCTGCGACCGCACGATCTCCTGCACCTGGTGTTCCAGGGTTTCGACGGGCTGCCGGTGGCGGGCAACAGGTGGTTCGGGCCCTCTATCTACCCCGAGACCGCCGCCTACGTCGGCGTCATCGCCCTGGTGCTGGCGGCCGTAGGTCTCTTCGTCCGCCGGGCGCAGCCCGAGGTGCTGGCGTTGGGGGCGGTGGCCCTGGTCACCGGGGTCGTGGCGTTCGCCGCACCGGTGGTGTCGGTGATCGACGACATCGCCGGCAACCGGAGTGTGGCCTGGCACCGAGCCGTCATCGAGACCGCGTTCGCGCTGGCGGTCCTGGCGGGCGTGGGAACCGACGTGCTCGTGCGCGCCTGGCGCGAGCGCCCGGTGCGCTGGTGGCTGGCGGGAGGGTTCGCGGTGGTGGCGGTGGTGCTGGCGGCGGTGTGGGGCCTCGGCCGCGGCCGGCTCCCCCCGGCCGAGGCCGTCATCCGGTCCAGGAGCTTCTTGTGGCCGGCACTGGAGACGATCCTCGGGCTGGCCCTGGCCGGAGCCCTGGCGGTGGCGGCCCGGAGCGGGCGCGGACGCCATCGTCACCTCGGGGGACGGCTTCTCGAGCCCGGTGCGGCGGTGGCGGCGGTCCTGCTCGCGTGCGAGACCGCCTTCCTGGTGAGCTCGGGTGCCCCCCTCGTGTCCTCGAGCCCCACCTTCCTGCCGACCACGCCGGCCGTGGTGGCGCTGCGCCAGGTGGTGGGGGACGCGGTCGTCGGGTTCGGGGTCCAGGCGTGCCACACCCCTCCCACCCTCGGCATCCTCCCCAACGCCAACGTCGCCTACGGCGTGCACGAGCTCGCCGTCTACGACCCCATGGTCCCGCGCGCCTACTTCCGCACCTGGCAGCAGCTCACAGGACGCCGGGCGACGACGGCGGGAGCGCCCCTGGTGTTCTGCCCGGCGCTGGACACGGCCACCCTGGCCCGGCGCTACGGGGTGGAGTTCGTGCTGGTGCCGGGCGGGGCCACCGCGCCTCGCGGCATGGTCTTGGTCCGACGCGTCGGTGACGAGGACCTGTACCGGGTGCCGGGCGCGGGGGCGGCGGTGGAGACCCCCGTCGGGTCCGGTGGGGCGTTCCCCTCGCCCGACGCGCCCGGGACGGTGGTGCCGGTCACCTCTCCCGCCCCGACCACCTGGAAGGTCGTGACCGACGCGGCGAGCCCCCAGGTCCTCCGGCTGCACCTCACCGACTCGCCGGGGTGGCGCGCCACCGTCGACGGTCGCCCCCTGGCGCTGTCCTCCTACGCCGGGATGATGCTCCAGGCCCGGGTTCCACCCGGACGCCATGTGGTGGAGCTGCAGTACCGTCCGGCGTCGTTCACCGCCGGCGTGGCGTTGGCCGGAGCGAGCGTCGTCGCGCTCGTTGCCGCGCTGGTCGTGGGCCGGGTGCGCCGACGGCGCTGAGCGCGGCCACATCGTTGGCCGCGACCGCGGGAGTCAACGACCGCGGGAGTCAACGACCGAGGAGCCAGTCCACCGCGCGCCAGGTCGCCTGGCGCAACCACTGCGACGCAGGGTCGCGGTCGGGCGAGGTCGACCGGGACCGCGCCGGATCGAACGCCGTGGGCCGCGCAGGTCCGCACACCGGCTCGGCGTGGGGCCGGTCGAGGGTGGCGAACACCACCAGACCGGTCGGTCGCAAACTCGCTCCCTGCCACCGGTAGGCGCCGTCGTCACCGCTGCGTGACGAAGCAGCGTCGACGTCGATCCACCGCACCACGCGTTCCACGTCGGCCCCCCGCTCCGACGACCGGCTCCCGACCTGATCGGTGCCGCCGTCTGGGGTGGGTATCGGTGTCCCCCCTCGGTGCGCAGCAACAATGCAGACACAACTGCCGTGTGACCGTGGCGTCCCCACGACCTCGTCGGCGAACGCGCCAACGCCGCGCCCCGAAGGGCGCGGCGTTGTCAGCGTGCTTCGTCGCTCCGTGTCGGCGTTAGCGCCCCAGGAGCCACTGCGCGGCGCGCACCGCGTGCTTCGCCGTGGTCTCGGCCAGCTCGCGGCTCACCGCGGGAGCCCGGGAGAACCGGTCACCGATCCCCCGCACCCGGGTGGCGGCGAGACCCTTGGAGCCGCCACCATCGGGCTGCGCCGGAGGCGTGATCGTCGTGTCCGGGACGCCCTCGCTGCGCGTCCTCTTCCACCGCATCGGGTTGAGACTAGTCAATCTCTCCGCGATGTCGCCTGCCCGTACCCGGCGCACCGCCGACGGGCCGAGGAAGACCAGCCGGGCCATCGCCCGTCGAGGGGCGTCCACCAGGACCAGGAGGGCGAAGCCCAGGACGATGAGAGCGGCTCCGATCACACCCAGGATCCCGATCCCCGGCCCGGCCCCCGTGAAGGCCAGGCTGCCCGACGGCGCGGTCACGGGCTTGGCGGTGGGAGCCGTCGTGCCGCCACCGGCGGGGGCCTTGGTGGTGGTGGTGACGGCGGGAGGAGCGGTGGTGGTCGTCGACCCGCCACCGGCCACGGCGATGACCGGGGCGATGGGGCTGGCGCTGGGCGTCGAAGTGGTGATGCCCGAGGGCGTCACGGTGTCGTTGGGATACGCCGTGCAGGTGAGCGACAGGGGGGCGCCCGACACCGTGAGGGTGAGGCTGGCGGCGGAGTCCTCCTGGATCGTGATCTGGTTTGCTCGTGGCCGTGAACCCGCTCACGGTGGGCGGCCGTGGACGGGCAGCGACAGGGACACGCCTGCGGCTCGGCACCGGGCTCGGGGATGGGCACGTTGAAGTCGAGCGGGCCCGGGGGCGTGGAGGCGGGGTGGCGCCGCTGGCGTCGATCTGGGCCGTGGCCGAGCCCTCCAGGTTGGGGCTGCCCAGCGCCGCTGCCGCTCCCGGCCAGTGCGGAGGGGAGGTTGACCACGGTCTGATAGCCCGTGAGGCTTTGAAGGACTGCCCCGTGGTGGGATTCGGCGGGCGACAGCGTGGCCGAGGTCACGGCGTCGTTGAGCACGACGTTGCCCACCGGGGTGCCCGGGCAGTACAGCTCGTAGGCGCCCGTCACCGTCGTCGGGGTGCCCTGTCGTGGGTCGTCGTGGTCGACGCCGGGGTAACGGCGAGCTGGTCGTGGTGGTGGACAAAACACCCCCCCCCAAAAAAAAAAAAAAAAAAAAAAAAAAAAAAAAAAAAAAAAAAAAAAAAAAAAAAAAAAAAAAAAAAAAAAAAAAAAAAAAAAAAAAAAAAAAAAAAAAAAAAAAAAAAAAAAAAAAAAAAAAAAAAAAAAAAAAAAAAAAAAAAAAAAAAAAAAAAAAAAAAGGAAGCGCCCCGGTCGTGGTCGTCGTCCGGGGCGCCCCGTGGTCGTGGTGGTGGGCGCCTCGGTCGTGGTCGTCGTGGGCGCCTCCGTGGTCGTGGTGGTGGCCCCGGTCGTGGTGGTAGTGGCCCCGGTTGTCGTCGTGGTGGCCCCGGTCGTGGTGGTGGCCCCGCCCGAGGTCGTGGTGGTGGCGCCGGTCGTGGTGGTGGCCCCGCTGGTCGTGGTGGCCCTCGCTGGTCCTGGCGGCCCTCGCTGGTGCTCGAGCCGCCGCGCCGGTGGTGGTCGGAGGTGGGCTGATCCTCAGTGCCGAAGAGGAGCGGTCCCGACGGGGCGTTCGCCCAAGGATGTCGCCGATGGCGACCACACAGGTGTCGCCGGCCGCCTGCTGCGCGGCGGTGGGCGGGCACGGGTAGGTCGCGGCTCGGTTGTTCTCGTTCCCCGTAGGTGGTGCAACTCGGGATCGAGGAGGTGGTGGTGGTGGCGCCCGTCGAGGACTCCGAGGCACGTCGGGGTATAGGGAGTGGCCGGGGGGCCAGTGGTCCCGGTGACCATGGTGAAGCTCTGGGGGCCGAACGTGCCGGTCTTGGAGGTGGCGACGATCACGATCTTGGTGCAGCTGACCGGGACGTAGTTGCCCAGGTAGAGGACGACGGGCTGGCTGGGGTCGTCATTGCACTCGAGGATCGAGGCCAGCTGGTTGGCGCTGAAGCCGGTCCCGCTCACGGAGATGACATCCCCGCTGGCGAGCTTGCTGCACGTCGCACCACTGCACACTCCGGTGGGCGACGTGGTCACCTTGAAGGGGACGGAGATGGCGGGCGTGGCCGCGGCCCCGGCGATCATGGACGTCCCGAGGAGGAGCCCCCCGGTCAAGATGGCGAGCGAGCCGACCAATCCGAGTCTCGAGGTCAGCCCTTCACCCGTCGGGCTTCCAGTATTCCCCCCCAATGCATCGTTTCAATGTTCGAGAGCCCGCGGGGGCGGGGTGGTCGCCCCGCCCCCGGGGATCTCGTTGCCTATACAGGTCCTGCAACTGCTCCTTCAGGTACTGCCTTCTACTTCCTTCTTCTACTTCTTTCTTCTACTTCTTGCCGGTGCCCGACACGTTCGTCGGCCACCGTCGTTACGACATCCAAGATGCTGTTGATGGAGCCACTGCCGATCTGTGTCACCGACTTGATGCCGGGCCCACACCCCGGAGTTTGAACAGGCCCCGGCGGTCTCGGTGGTGTACGCTGGTACGAGGAGTCTCAACCGAGGTCGAAGCCCCGGCGAACGAGCCGGCTGTCTGTGGCATCGCCGTTGGGCTCTTTGCCCGGGTTGGGCAGCTCGAAGCCCTCGTCGCCGGCGCCGTTGCGGTCACGATGGTGCTGCCCTTGATCGTGATGGTGCTCGCCGTCCCGGAACTTCGCCTTGGTGCCGTTGTAGTCACCCTTCCACTTGACGGTGAAGACCTCCGACGTCCTTGGTCCCGCCGGCCAGTCCTGCGCATCCCGCCGCCGGTGCTGGTGATGGCGGCCTTGAACTTGCCGTCGGTGACTTTCGACACGGCCGGGTTGGAAGCGTGGCAGCCCTCGATCAAGCACGCCCCGGTCGCTGACCGACGTCCCGCCACCCGTCAGCGTAAGCGGTCGGCTTGAACTTGACGGTGCCATCTGACGCCGGTTGCAGCTGCGAGGGTGCCGGGTGCGTTTCCACTGAACTTCGTCCCCCCTGCGAAGGCGGTGCCGCCCCCGACCGAGATCAGCGTCAGCGGCAGGGCCACGGCGGCTGCTCCGACAGCAACACTTTCTTTCGTATGCTCACTTTTTTTCTCCTTGTGTTGGGCTCTTGTCCGATGCCATCTCGCCGACTGCGCCTCACGGTCCGTCGACGGTGGTGAATCCCTATCACGCCTCCGGAATGGTTCTTGCCCTACTACTGCCGCCTGGTCCCGCTCATCCCCCTTCCCCCGATGCTGTGCTTCCCTGCCTCTTCTTCAAGGGGCCACCGGCCGTCGGCTGTACGCGTGGACCCACGGACGGCCTGTGGCCGCTGTGACTGACAATACGACTCGGGTCGGTGGCGCTACATCATCACGATTGGGGGGATCTGCCGCTCCCGGGGGCTTTCTCAGACCGGGTTGCGTGGGCGGTCGATCACCTTGCGTACCGACGACCCCGAAGGGCACCTCGAAACCGTAAACTGGGCGCCGTGAGGGGGGTCCAGGTGCTGAAACGTGTGGCGCTGACCCTCATCGCCGTGGGACTGCTGTGTCTGTCCTTCGTCGCCTACCAGCTCTGGGGCACGGCGCTGTACGAGCACAGCGCCCAGAACCAGCTCCGCCACGAGCTGGCCGGCAAGCTGCCCTCGCCCCCGCCCACCTCCGACCCGGCCTTCGCCGTCCCGGGCGCCCCCGCCGCGTCCCCCGCTCTCGTCAACCACGTCGCCCCGGTCGTCCCCGACCCCAAGGCGGGCGCGCCCCTCGGGCTGCGGTCCGTCCCCCGCCTGGGCATGCAAGGCGTGGCCATCGTCGAGGGCACCGACGAGGAGCAGCCTCCAGCAGGGGCCGGGGCACTACGTCGGCACCCCCCTGCCCGGGGAGGCCGGCAACTCCGCCATCGCCGGTCACCGCACCACGTACGGGGCCCCGTTCTACGACCTCAACAGCTTCCAACCCGGTGACCAGATCAACATCCAGACCGCCCAGGGCCTGTTCGACTACCAGGTGGCACCAGTCCCACGTAATGTCCCCTTCGCAACGACACGGTGCTGGCGAGGCGTCGACCCCCGAGCTCACCCTCACCACCTGCAACCCCCGCTACAGCGCCTCCACCCGCCTGGTGGTGGTGGCCACGTTCAAGACCGGCATCACCTCGGCCAGCTTCCCCGCCACCACGACGTTCCACGTCCCCCGAAGTCGAGCACCCCGACCACCACACCGCCCCCTCGCAGGGGCGGCCCACACCCGCGGCACCCGGACGGGCTCGGCGGCGTGACCACGGCGGCGAGGTCCGTGCAGCCGCCCTCTGGGGCGCTCCACCCTCGCTGTCGGCCGTCCTGGGCCTCGTCGGCTGGCGCCGGGGGCGCGCGGCCCTGGTCGTGGGTGGCCTTGGCATGGGTGTCCCGCTCACAGTGGCGGCCCTGCTCGTCTGCTTCCAGCACGTCAGCCTGGCCCTGCCCCGAAGCTTCAGCTGCCGAGCGGGCTCCGACCGCCGAAGTAGCCACCGAGAAAATTCGTCAGATTTTGCTCGCATGGCCCCATTCCCTTGGCCAACGACCTCACAACAAGTATCTTGAGCCTGGGGGGCCACGCTCCGTGGTGTGGCCCGGGGGGAGTGGGGTTCGCCGAGATGCCAAGGTGACGGCGTTCGTTGAACGCTAGGTGAGGGGGGGCGGGAGGGCGCCGATGCCCACGTCCGGCCGCGCCCGACTCCGCCCGCTGGCCGGCCCGCAACCGCCGGTCCAGTGACACGGACTCCACACGGCCGCCGGACGCCCCCGGCGACTCTGTGCCGACGAGCGCCGTGGGTGGAGTCAAGCAAGCACCGGCTACAGCGTCATCGCCTGCGTCGACGTGCAGCCCACCACTCCACCCCAGCGGGGCAGCCGCCCCGAAACGACCTGCTGTGGCGCCTGGCCCTGCGGCGCATGGAGCGCTGCACCGCCCCCGGAGGACCAGGTGTGCATGCTGGGGCGGACCGCGCTGTGGTGGTGGTGCTCGGGCAACGGGGCCGAGGGGGGTCACCCCGAGCGTGCTGGGGGACGAGGGCTGGCGCGCGCCATGGGCTACGATTCCTGGCTTGTGGGGGCCACCGGGGCTCTGACCTGCGCGTGGCGATCGGCATCGGGGCGGGGACGACTCGACGTCGAGCCGAGCGCCCTGGCGGCGGCGGCCATGTCCCTCCATCCGCATCACTCTCAGGCCCGCGACGGCACCGGGCCAGGGCGGCTCTCGTCGGCCTTCGTGGCCGTGACCCACGTCCCAGACCATCCGGCCCTGGCCGAGCTGCATCCCGGCATTCGTCCCGCGTCGGACACCGCCTCCGATGCTCTGCCGGCGGCGCTCGGTGCTGCCAGCCCCCCGGCGCCTCGACCGTCGCTGTCCTCGTCTCGACGTGTCTGATGATTTGGCCGGCACGCCGGCACCGGTCCTGGCCCCGAACGGCTGGAGCGTGCTCGGTGCCGGGGACGGCCCCGCGGTCATCGGGGGACTCGGCGTTGGCGGCTCCTGTTCGTTCACTGGAGGCCGATCCAGTCCACAGCCGCAACCCCATGCTCGAGGCGGTGGCGGCGACGGCCCGCCGCTCGGCGCTCCGTCCCGCCCTCTCCCCCGCCGCCGACATCGACGCTCATGCTCCTCGACCTCTACCTCACCAAGCCCGACGTGGTGGTGGTGGTGCTGCAGTCCGAGGCGTCGCCACGCGCGGGGGCCGGGGTTCGACGTGAGCGGTGGCTGGGACCGCGCCGGGGCGCCTCACCCGGGCGCTGCGCGAGGCGGGGACCCCGGTCATCGCCCTGAGCGTGGGGGCCAGCGCGGCGTCGTTGGCGGTGGTGCGTCGAGCAGGGCGCCATCGGCCTCTCTCCACACCGAGCTGCTCCCCCAGGAGCTCGCCCGCCAGGCGTCGCGGCGCCTCGCCACCAACGGGGGCTCGGCAACCAGAGGGAGTGAGACGACCCCCGGGGCCCGGGCCAGCTGCCGGCGCCGAACCGACGCCCTGGTCCACCTCACCCCGAGCGAGCGGCGGGTCCTGTTCCACATGATGGAGGGCCGCTCCGCGGCCCAGATCGCCACCACCCTCGTGGTGTCGTTGACGACGGTCCGCTCCCACATCCGGTCGATCCTGCGCAAGCTCAACGTCAACTCCCAGCTCGCCGCGGTGGCCCTCGCCTTCGGGACCTCTGCCCGACCAGGCGCTGGCCGAGTGACGTCCGGGGGGCGAAAACGAGGAGACCGGCCTCGGAGCCGGTTGGCTAGAGTGCCCCGGATGACACCGATGAAATGGATCGCGGCGGTGCTCGGCGTGGTGGGGCTGCTCGCCCTCGTCGCCGCCATCATCTACTTTGCTCGTTCCCGCCCACTCGCTGCCGTCGTTCATGGGGCACCCTCCACATCCGCCACCCTCAGGCGCCACCGCAAGCGCCGGGGCGAGGCGGCCATCGCCGCCGCCGTCGTGCTGTGGGTGGTGGCCGGGATCCTCTTCGCCCGTCGACCGGCGCTCGTCTGCCAAGCCCGCGTCGAGCAACCCGGCCCCGACCAACCAGGCCGCCAGCTGACCGTCCGGTTCTGCCCAGGGTGGCGGGCAGCGCCTCGGGCCTGTTGTCTCAGCTCGCTCGGCTCTCTCAGCTCCCTCGGCGCGCCTGCCGACGCCGCCAGGCTGAAACGCCGACAGCGGCCGCCAACCCGGCCGTGGCGGCGAGCGCCAGACCGAGGCCGACAGAAAAGGCGCCGGGCCAGTAGCGGAGCTCTACAGGTGTAGCATCCGCGGGGATACACGCCTCCGGAGCATCGCCCCTGAGAATTGGTCGAGTCGCAAGGGCCGGCCGTCGATGGTGGCGTGCCATCCGGGCACGTCGGTGAGATGCAGACGCAACACGGCCGCGGTGGCGCTGTCGGTGTCGATCTTCCACGACCGTGGGTCGGGGTGGCGAACCTCGACCGGTCTCCCCGTAGCGTCGGGGCCCGGAACCGATCTTCCGGGAGCCGACACCAAAGTCGCCTCGGCTCCACCCGGGATCCTGTAGAGCATCTCGTCCCCGACGCGTGCCTGTCGAACACCGCTCCTGTGGGACCCGGCATGCCGGGCGGCTCGAGCACCAGGGCAACGCCGAAGCGCCGGGCCTCTGTGGCAGAGGTCACCGCGGGGCAGAAGACCGAGATCGGGTTCCCCAACCCCCCCGGTGTCCCCGTGGCGTCCTCCCACGAGCGGAACAGCGCCTTGGGCGTGATCGGGTCGTAGACGTCGAGCTCGTGGACGCCGTAGGCGACGTTCACGTTCTGGGGAATCCCGATCTGGCCGGGCACCTCGCAGGAATGGGCGCCGAAGCCCACCACGGAGGATCCCGCCGCGTCCTGGAGAGCCGTCTCTGCCGGGGTGGGAACCAGGAAGGTCGAGCTCGACGACCACAGGGGCGCCCCGGCGGTGACCAGGAAGGCGGTTTCACCGCGAGCAGGGCCGCTCCAGCCCCCTTGGTCAGACCACGGTGCCAGCCGGTGTCCGCCCCTGAACGGGCGGACCCGCGCTTGTGCGCGAGTGCCAACAGGCCCACCACGGCCAGGCCGACGACCGCCTGCCCGGCGGGCCACACGAAGCTCGATCTCCGGATCGCCGCGTCCACGTGGGCGGAAGGCTTCCCCGGCCGAAGAGCCACAACATCCCCAGGAACAGCGCCACGCAAGCAAAGCCGCCACCCGCCCACCGCCGGACCGCTCGTTCACGATGCGAGCGGATCAGGACGTCGGTACCCACTCCGGCCAGCACCGCCAGCGCGAGCGCCAGGACGATGGCCCCCCGGTGCCAACGGATCCCGTAGGGCACCATGTCGAGTACCCCCACGACCGGAGAGAAGAAGGCGATCGCTCCCATGACCACGGCGACGGCGCTCATGGCGAGCACCTCCGGGTGCCGATGGCGTAAGGCGACAGCCAGCACGGCGAGGACCACGGCGATCACACCCACGTAGGTGGCGGCCTCCAGGTAGCTCGTGTCCCCCGAAGAGGCGACCGAACCAGCGGCTGCCCGCCACCGGGAGCCCGTCGAATCCCTGGAACACCAGGGCCCCGATGTCGTGAAGAGGCAATGCCGGCGTGCCCGTCTTCGCCGTCCGGATGCCCCCGGCGGTGAGCTGCAGCCCGGGGAGCAACAACGGCGCGCCGAGCGCGGCGCCCGCCACGACGGCGATGGCCAGGTCGAGCGCAGGGCGGATGATGGGCCCAGAACCGCCGAGCCACCCGGCTCGCAGCCCCAGGACGACGACCACGAACACCGCCAACCCCACGCCGAGCAGAACCATGGCGTCGGGTTGCCCGGCATAGACGGCCAAGGCCGCCACAACGGCGAAGAAGGCAACGGCGCCGACTCGCCGGTGCCCTCTCGTGATGAGGATGGCGGCAGCGAAGATCCAGCCGGCCCAGGACATCACGCCGGGGGGATGGGCCATCCCAAGAAGCCCATAAACGGCCCGCTCAGCTCGTAGATCGAGGCCGCGGTCATGCACCCCAGTAACGCCCAGACGCATTACCCGACCCAGGACGTAGACCCCGGTTCCCGAGATGAAAAGAGAGTGGCGAGGACCTGGACCGAGTACGCCAGTCGGAGCGGAGCCAGATACCCGAGCAACGCGGGCACGCTGAATGTGGCCGACTGCCAATTGAAAGCCAGGGGCATTCCCACGGGGCGGTACGGATTCCACAGTGGCAGCTGACCGTGGTGAACCTGCGTCCAGGCCAGAGACGTCCAGGGGATCATCTCGGTGATGAGATCGGCGGTCTGCGGGTTGTGTACCGACACGCCCGGCTGTACGCGACAGCCCGACACGCGCCAAGATACCGAAGGGACCCAGGGACGAGCCGTGCGCCAAGGCCGGGGCCATCACTGCGCCCGCGGCGGCGAGGACCCATGCCAGTCCCAGTACGTCTCTGACCCACGGAGCCCGCAGTGACCGACGCGTGGTCACCGACGCTGTGGGCATCCCTCACGGTACCGTTTCACACCGTGCCCACGGCGGCATCGAAGACCCACATTCCCGCCACCGCCGGCACGAGCACGTCGCCTGCGACGCGCGCGAGATCGACGGCCAAGAACCCACTGGTCGAGGCGCGCTCGGTTCGAACGCATCATGGCTCTTGTGTTCCCGACGGCTGTGTTCTCGACGGCGCCGACGGTCACCGACACCGACCGTTGTCTCGAGTTGCGAATGTCTCGAGTTGGTAGGCGGTCCCAGTCGTGTCGTTCCGGTGTCGGCTCACGTGAAGGTGAGCTCGTGTACCGGACCCATGGGGAGCCCCTTGACGCTCGAGTTGCTGCTAACAATGTTTGACGAAGCAAGGAATCTCGAGAAGCTTGAAACCTACGAGGAAGTGAGGAGCCTGAGCGAGTCGCCGTTTCGACGCCGCGATCGTCCCTTGTCGCACGCCATCCCAAATAGGCCGAGAAATCGGCGGTCAGGGGGCGTATGATCGCCGGCGACGAACTCGGTCACGCCTAAGGGGGAAGTCCATGCGTCCCTTCACTACAGCTCGGCTGCTCGTGGTCCCTGCGCTGGCTGTTGCCCTGGCGCTGTCGACGTCGGTCGTCTCCGGACTCGGCGTGGGCCAAAGCGAACCCTAGGAAGGCGGTCATGTGCCTCACTCTGACCGGGACCGCGACCAGTTGGAACCTCCTTAACTGCAGTCCGAATTACATCACCGGGGGCTTTTCCACGTCGATCAACAAGCCGTTCCCCCGCGTGGCCGGGATCTACAGCGCCACGATCACCTGGGAAGCCGAAGCCGGGCGGGTGGGCGGCCGCGGAAATCCGGGTAAATCCAACATCCAGGGGACCGTTTCGAAAGCGCTGGTGAACAAGTGTGCGACGGGATCCGTCGAGTGGGAGTTGCTGGGAACGCTCGGAACCCAGACCGTCACCCCTGCGGCCAAGGGCAAGGTGAAGATCTACGTGTGCGTGACGAGCGGGGGCATGCTGAACAACACGTCGAAGAAGAAGGGGAAGTACGGTTACGTCATTGCCGAGAAGCTCTGAGCTCGCCTGGCGAAGCACCCGCGTCGACATCGGCTCCTGATCTAGCGGTCTGAAGGCAGCTGTCTGAGCCACGGTCGAGCTCCAAGGGCTGCTCCGCCGCCCGAGAGACCACAGGTCGACGCCGGCACTCGTCCTGGCGGGCGGGTTCTCGCGTGTCACCATGTTCTGACGTAACGGCAGACCGGCCCGCCGCCCTGGTCGCGGTGACTTTCGTCACTTTTGACGAAGACAGTCGAGGGGTCGAAACGTACGCTCCTGTCGCCCCCGGAAGGGGCAGATTGGCCAGTCGGAGTGGTGGGGTGCCCGGGACGGGCACCCCACGCGGGGACGAGACCACGAGAGGAGCGCGCGATGCGGGCAGCGCGCACTGTTGGCAGAAGCACGACGGCGAAGGTGCGATCGGGCATGGGCGGCACACGCCGCCGCTTTCTGCCGATCGCGGCGGCGGCCTCGATCCTGGCGACTTCGACTCTGGTCAACGTCCTGGTGGAGACCCATGCCGAGCGCGGCTTCGACAGAGTTGTACTCGTGGGGCTACAACGTCGACGGTCAGCTCGGCAACGGCACCACCACGAACGCGTCGACACCGACGAAGGTGTCGTTGCCCGCCGGAGTCACCGCCACCAAGGCCGCCGCTGGCGGCGGCGACTTCACCCTGATCATCGGATCGGACGGGAACCTCTACGCGGCGGGTGGCAACGGGGCCGACGGCCAGTTGGGCAACGCCACGACCACCGACTCGGCGACCCCGGTCAAGGTGGGGACTTCCCGGCCGGGGTGACCCCATCGCCGTGGCGGCCGGTCAGGACCACAGCGTGGCCCTCGGGTCCGACGGCAGCGTCTACACCTGGGGCTACAACGGTTTCGGCCAGCTCGGCGACAATTCGAGACCACCAACAGCTCGGTGAAACCGATCAAGGTCCCCAGGACTCGGCGTCGCCGCCACCGCCGTCGCCGCCGGCTCCTACACCAGCGAGGCCCTCGGTTCGAACGGCCAGGTCTACGTCTGGGGTGACGGGAGCAACGGCGCGCTGGGCGAGAGCGGCAACATGAACGAGTCCAAGGTGCCGACGGCCGCCGCGCTGCCGGTCAGCGCCCTCCCGGTCACCGCCATCGCCTCCGGCGGCTCTGGACACCCTGGCCATCGGCTCGCGGACGGCAACCTCTACGCCTGGGGCGACAACAACATGGGTCAGCTCGGTGACAACACCAGCTCGGCCACTCGGTGACACCCGTCGTGGTCTCAACCTGCCGGCCGGGTCTCGCCCCCGTCAAGATCGCCGCCCCCGGAAGTGAGCACTCCATGGCCATCGGCTCGGATGGCAAACTCTACGTCTGGGGCTACAACCTGTACGGCCAGCTCGGCAACGGCGGAGCGGTCAACCTCAAGGTGGACCGGCGGCGATCTCGTTGGCCGCCGGGGGTCAGCCCGACGGCGATCGCCGGCGGCGAGGGGACCATAGCCTGGCCATCGGCTCGAACGGCGCCGTCTACGCCTGGGGGTACAACTGCCAACGGTCAACTCGGCAACGGCGGGACCACCCAGACAAGCAACACCCCGGTCGAGGGGGGTCTCGCTGCCGGCCAGTTCCAAACTCCCGGCCACCGCCATCTTCGCCGGTTCGCTGAGCAACGACAGCATCGCCATCGGGGAACCGCGCCGGCCAAGGCGGCGACCGCCACCACGCTGGCCACGTCGGCCTCCACCACCACCTACGGCCAGTCGCTCACCCTCACGGCCACGGTGAGCCCGACCGATGGCGGTGGGTCGGTGACCTTCTTGAACGGCGGCAACCCGATCTCGGGGTGCGGGGCCGCCAGCCGCTCGCCCTGGTCGGATCCACCTACCAGGCCCAATGCGTCACCTCGGCGCTCCTCCCCGGGCTCGTACACCCTGACCGCCGGCTACGCGCGGCGACGCCGGGGGACCTGTCCAGCTGCATCGTCCAGCCAGTCGGGGGATGACGTCAACCAGGCGCCGCTGGTCGTCACCGCGTCGTCGGCCTCGATGACCTACGGCGATGGGTCTGCCCCGGCCATAGCGGCGGCGTACTCGGGCTTCGTCAAGCAGGAACAACACCGTCCTCGCTCACCACCCAGCCCACCTGTACGACGACGGCCCTTTCGTCGAGCCCGGTCGGCGGCTACCCGAGCACGTGCTCGGGGGCGGCCGACCCCAACTACTCGATCACCTACGCCGCCGGCTCGGTCGACGTGGACCCGGCCCCGCTCAGCGTGGTGGGGGCCTCGTCGGGGACCATGACCTACGTGGGGCCAGCGCCCCGGCCATCACCGCCTCGTACTCGGGCTTCGTCAACGGGGACACCCGTCGGTTCGCTCAGCACCCAACCGACGTGCTCGAGCACCGCCACCTCGTCGAGCCCGGTCGGCAACTACGCCAGCAGCTGCACCGGGGCGGCCGCGGACGCCAACTACTCGATCACCGAGAGCGTGAACGGCATGGTGGCCGTCGGTGCGGCACCGCTCGTGATCACCGCCTCCTCGGGGTCGACGACCTATGGGAACGCGCCCCCCGCGATCACCCCCTCGTACTCGGGCTTCGTCGGCACTGACTCGGCCAGCTCGCTCACGACGCAGCCGACGTGTTCGACGACGGCCAGGGTGGCGAGCCCGGTGGGCAACTACGACACCACCTGCTCGGGCGCGGCCGACCCGAACTACTCCATCACCTACCAGGACGGTTCCGTCTCGGTCACCCCGGCACCGCTCACCATCACCGCCTCGTCGGGAATGGTGTCCTACGGGGGCAATCCACCGACGGTGTCCCCCTCGTGGACGGTCTCCAGAACGGCGAGAGCGGTCGTCCTCGGCGCCGGGCTCACGTGCTCCACCACGGCCACGTCGTCGAGCGCGGTCGGCAGCTACTCCACCTCGTGCTCCGGAGCGGTCGACTCCAACTACGACATCACCTACGTCGGCGGGACACCACCGTGATCCCGGCGCCGCTCACCATCACCGCATCGTCGGGCACGATGACCTACGGCGGCGCAGTCCCGGTCGTCAGCCCCAACGTGTCGGGCCTCCAGAACGGCGAGAACGTCTCGGTGCTCGGCGCCGGCCTGACCTGCACCACGGGGGCCAGCCGCGACCACTCGGTCGGCACCTACGCGACTTCGTGCTCGGGCGCGGTCGACGCCAACTACACGATCAGCTACGTGGGCGGAACGATCGACATCACCCCCGCCGCGCTGTCGATCACCGCGTCCTCGAACAGCATGACATACGGTGACGCGGTGCCGGGATCACCCCGATCATCTCGGGCTTCCAGAACGGGGAGACGGCACTGTGCTCGGCGCCGACCTCACGTGCACGACCGGGGCGGCCCCTCGACCCGGTGGGCACTACGCCAGTGCGTGCCGGTGCGGTCGACGCCAACTACCGATCACCTACTCCTTCGGCACCGTGACGGTGAACCCAGCCACGCTGATGATCACCGCCTCGTCCGCGACCGTCGCCTACGGACCTCGCCGCCCGCCATCACGCCGGCCTACTCGGGCTTCGTCAACAGCGACAACGCGACGTCGCTGACCACCCCGCCGACGTGCACGACCACGGCCACGTCGTCGAGCCCGGTGGGCAGCTACACGAGCTCGTGCTCGGGCGCGTCGGACCCCAACTACACCATCAGCTACCTCAACGGCTCGGTGCAGGTGGCGACGGTCGTGGTGACGGTGACAGCGTCGTCGGGCACGATGACCTACGGCGGCTCGAGCCGACCATCACGCCCTCGTACTCGGGCTTCGTGAACGGTGACACGGCCGCCTCGCTCACCACCGCGCCGACCTGTTCGACGGCGGCCACCTCGGCGAGCGCGGTGGGCAGCTACGCCAGCTCGTGCTCGGGCGCGCGGACCCGAACTACACCTTCAGCTACGTGAACGGCTCGGTCCAGGTCAACCCGGCCCCGCTCACCATCGCCGCCTCGTCGGCCTCGATGACCTACGGGGGCTCGACGCCCGGATCCTGCCGTTGTACACGGGCTTCGTGAACGGTGACAACGCCGCCTCGCTCACGACCCCACCGACGTGCTCGACGACGGCAACGCGTCGAGCCCGGTGGGGACCTACCCGAGCTCGTGCTCGGGTGCGGTGGACCCCAACTACACGATCACCTACGTCCCGGGCGCAGTCGTCGTCGGGAGCGCCGCGCTGGTGATCACCGCCTCGTCGGGCTCGATGACCTACGGCGGGTCGGTGCCGGCCATCACGCCGTCGTACTCGGGCTTCGTCAACGGTGACACCGCCGCCTCGCTCACCACCCAGCCGACGTGCTCGACCACGGCCACGGCGGCCAGCCCGGTCGGCAGCTACCCGAGCTCGTGCACCGGGGCGGTCGACCCCAACTACACGATCAGCTACGTCGACGGCACGGTGACCGTCGGCCCGGCCCCGCTGACGATCACCGCCTCGTCGCGGATCCTTCGACCTACGGCGGCTCGGCGCCCGGCCGTCACGGCGTCCTACTCGGGCTTCGTGAACAGCGACACGGCCTCCTCGCTCACCACCCAGCCGACGTGCTCGACCACGGCCACGCCGTCGACGCCGGTCGGCACGTACCTGAGCTCGTGCTCGGGCGCGGTGGACGCCAACTACACCATCACCTACGTGGGCGGCTCGGTGCAGGTCACGCCGGCCACGCTGTCGATCACGGCCTCCTCGGCCCTCGACACCTACGGCGACCGGTGCCGGCGGTCACTCCGGCCTACCTCGGCTTCGTGGCCGGTGACACGCCGGCCTCGCTCACCACCCAGCCGACGTGCTCGACCACGGCCACGTCGGCCAGCCCGGTGGGCAGCTACCCGACACTCGTGCTCGGGCGCGGTGGACCCCAACTACACCTTCAGCTACATCGACGGCTCGCTGCAGGTCGGCCCCGCGCCGCTGGCGGTGACGGCCTCGTCGGCCTCGATCACCTACGGAGGCGCGGCACCGGTCATCCAGGCGTCGTACTCCGGCTTCGTGAACGGGGATGACGCCACGTCGCTCACCACGGCCCCGACGTGCACGACCGCGGTCACGTCGGTGAGCCCCGTGGGGACCTACGACAGCTCGTGCTCGGGCGCGGTGGACCCCAACTACACCTTCAGCTACATGGACGGCTCCGTGCAGGTCGGCCCGGCGTCGATCACGGTCACGGCCTCTTCGGGGTCGATGGTCTACGCCGGCTCGGTGCCGACGGTCACGGCCAGCGTGGACGGGCTCCAGAACGGGGAGGACGCATCGGTCCTCGGTGCCGGCCTGGCCTGTATCGACCACGGCCACCTCGGCCAGCCCGGTGGGCAGCTACCCGACCTCGTGCTCGGGTGCGGTCGACTCCAACTACAGCATCACGTACGTGAGCGGGTCGATCGTGGTGGGCCCGGCGCCGTTGTCCATCTCGGCCTCGTCGGGATCCATGACCTACGGCGGCTCGGTGCCCACGATCAGCCCCTCGTACTCGGGCTTCGTGAACGGGGACACGCCGGCCTCGCTGACGAGCCCCCCGACGTGCTCCACGACGGCCTCGTCTTCGGTTCCGGTGGGAACCTACGACAGCTCGTGCTCGGGCGCCTCGGACGCCAACTACACCGATCAGCTACGCGGACGGCTCGGTGCAGGTCATGATGGCACCCCTGATCGATCGCGGCCTCGTCGCCGACGATGACCTACGGGGGCGCGGTGCCCACCATCACCGCCTCGTACTCGGGCTTCGTGAACGGCGACAACGCCTCGTCGTTGACCACGCCGCCCACGTGCTCCACCACGGCGACGTCGTCGAGCCCGGTGGGCAGCTACCCCGACTCGTGCTCACAGGCGTCGGACCCGAACTACACCATCACCTACGTCCCGGGTTCGACCGTCGTGGGCTCCGCGGTGCTCGTGATCAGGGCGTCCTCGGGCACGATGACCTACGGGGGCTCGGTGCCCACCATCACCCCGTCGTACTCCGGCTTCGTCAACGGGGACACCGCCAGCTCGCTCTCGAGCAGCCGGTGTGTACCACCACGGCCAGCTCGACGCTTGCGGTCGGGAACTACTCGAGCTCGTGCACCGGGGCGGCCGACTCCAACTACACCATCAGCTACGTCAGCGGGCTGGTCACCATCGGTCCGGCTCCGCTGTCGATCACGGCCTCGTCGGGCACGATGACCTACGGTGGCTCGCCGCCGGCGATCACGCCCAGCTACAGCGGGTTCGTGAACGGCCAGGGCCCGTCGGTCCTGGGCGGCGGGGTGACCTGCACCACGGTGGCCACCGCCGCCAGCGCGGTGGGCTCGTACGCCTCGTCGTGCAGCGGGGCATCTGACGCCAACTACAGCATCAGCTATGTCCCGGGTTCGGTCACGGTGGGCCCCGCCACGCTGACGGTGACGGCGAACAACGTCACCAAGGCCTTCGGGGCCGCGGTGCCCACGCTCAGCGCCACCATCTCGGGCTTCGTGAACGGGCAGACGCTCGCCACCTCGGGGGTGACGGGCCAGGCCCTGTGCACCACGACGGCCACCACCACCAGTCCGGGTGGGACGTACCCGATCACGTGCTCGTTGGGGACACTGGCGGCGCACAACTACACCTTCAACTTCGTGGCCGGCACGCTTACGGTGACCTTCAGCCAGAAGACGGTGTGCAACTACATCGGGTCGCTGGTGGTGAGCGGCGGGGAGTCGGTGCTCATCCCACCGGGCTGCACGGTGATCGGAGCGATCAACGTGGAGACGGGGAGCTCGCTCGACGCCGAGGGCGCGATCGTGGTGGGCGCGGTCAGCTTCAACAGCGGGGTCGTGCTCCGGTTCTGCAGCACCACGGTCGTGGGCGCGCTGTACGCCACGCTCGCCACCAACCCGGTGGTCCTCGGCGACGGGACGTCGTCGTGCCTGGGTGACGAGATCGCAGGTCTGGTCACCGTGACCGGCAACACGGCGGGCGTCTCGCTGCAGAAGGCGGACATGCTCGCTGCGGTGGCGGTCACGTCGAACAGTGGCGGGGTCACGGTGGAGAACTGTCAGGCCATCGCCCTGGTGGCGGTCGAGAAGAACACCGGAGGTACCACGGTGAAGTCCAATGCGATCCTGGGAGCCCTCACCGTGACCGGGAACTCGGCGCCGGTGGTCGACAGGCCGAACACCGTCATAGGACTGCAGAACCTCCAATAGGCCACGGGCGGCCCCCGGTGGACACCACCGGGGGCCTGGCCCGGGCCCAGGTACCGTCGTACACGAGCGCCGCTCGGACACCGCCATGATGACGGCGGGCATGTTGACGGCGGGCATGTTGACGGCGGGCATGTTGACGGCGGGCATGTTGGCGGCGGGCGGCCCCGTGAGCGATGATTGACGTCGTCATGCCGGGATTGGTGTCGGCGACACGGGGCCCCGGGGCGAGCGTCGAGTGGGTCACCTGTCGAGGGAGGGGCTGATGGACGGTCCAAGAGGGTGGGCCGCACTCGTCATCGTGCTCGTCGTGGCGGGGGCCGTGGTGTGGGCGCTGCGGGCTGACCCGCTGCTCTCGCTGTGGGCGCTTCTCGGCGCGCTGGCGGTGTGGGAGGTCGGTCGGCGGTCCCGGTACCGCCACAGTCTCAGGTTCCTGCCCCCGCCGCGGACCCGAGGGGCACGCACGGCGGCTCCGACCGTACGCGCCGTGCGGGCGAGCGGGGACCGGGCGCGGCCTCCGTGGCATCGGTCGTCGGGCGCAGCAGCACCTGCTCGTCGCCCACACGCAGCCCGCCCCCAGCCGGCGCGACGCCCGTCGACACCACGCCGGCCGTGACGTGGCGCTGAGCTCCCGGGTGGGCTCGGCCCGAATTCGGCCGGTAGCGTGAGGCTTACACGGAACCAAAGACCTCGGGGGCAGTAGGGCGACGTGGTGACATCCAGGGGGCGGCGTCGGGTCCCACCCCGGCTACTGCTGGCCAGGCATCTGCTCGGAACGGGCATCGAGGTGGGGCCGGGACAGCACCCCTTCGAGATCCCACTGCCGGGCGCGTCCGTGCGCTACGTCGACCGCTGGCGGGCCGAAGAGAGCAGCGAGCTGTTTCCGCAACTGGCTGCGCAGAGCACCTTCACCGAGCCCGATGTGCTGGCCGACTTCAACACGGACCGGCTGGCCCCGATCGCAGACTGCAGTCAGGACTTCGTGATCGCGAGCCACGTCCTGGAGCACCTGGCCGAGCCCATCGGATTCGTCGCCGAGATCCACCGTGTGCTTCGTCCCGGGGGCGTGGCCCTCATCCTGCTCCCCGACCGGCACCGGACCCGCGACCGTGACCGGCGCCCCACGGCGCTCGCCCATCTCGTGGCCGAGTACGAGGAGGGGGTCTGCGAGGTGAGCGACGCGCATCTCGTGGAGTGGCTCGAGCACCGGGGCATGCCGCTCGGGGCCACGTCCGAGGAGCGGGCGCACTCCCTCGACCGGCACCGGAGGCGGTCCATCCACGTGCACTGCTGGGACGCGCCGGAATTCCTCGAGGTGATCCTGTGGGGGATCGAGAACCTGGACGAGCAGTGGGACTTCGTGGACGGCTCGCTCCCCTCCGACGAGTTCCCCACCGGGATCGAATTCGGCTTCGTGCTCCGCCGCTCGGGCACGCCCATGGACCCGGTCACCAGACGCCGGCGTTTCGAAGCGGTGTGGCGGTCCTGGGACGAAGCTCGAAGCCTCACCGGACTCGACGTGGCGGAGCGAAAGCTCACATGGGCGTACCGAAGAACACGCAGGGTGATCGGCGCCCGGGTACCGCTGAAGCGGCTGACGAAGAGATCGGGTGCCGCCACCTGACATCCCGTCGCCACCGCAGACCGTGTCGCCACCTCAGCGAATCCGGGCCCTGTGCGTCACCTGCCCTGCACGCGTGCCCGTGGGCCCCCGTGCGCGGCGCGATCTTCAGCTCCGGGTAGTCGTGACGTAGACTGTGCGTTCGGCCGAAAGGAAGGTGGCATGCGAAAGACCCTGACCATGGCGCTCATCGGAGGACTGGCGCTGCTCACCGCGGCATGCTCGTCCTCGCAGACCGAGGTGACCAGGCCGGCCGGTGCCCCAGCGGGGACCGTGGCCCACGTGGGCGACACCCTCGACCTCAAGACCGGGGCGGGGCGGACTTTCTCCATCACCCTCACCAAGGTGATCGATCCCGCGCAGACTGCCGGACAGAAGCAGCCCAAGGCGGGCAAGCGCTTCGTGGCGGTGCAGTTCACCATCACGAACAAGGCGTCGCACGCCCTTGACGCCGACGCCAACACCGACGTGAACATCATCGGGGCGACCGGGCATATGTACACCGCCGCCAGCGGAGTCTCCATGTCGAGCTGCAGCATCTTCCCCAGTGGCCTGATCCAGTTGGCGCCGGGCAAGTCGAAGACGGGGTGCGTCCCGTTCCAGTTCCGCACGAGCGTGGTCGTCTCCAAGGTGCAGTTCTACCCGGCAGCGGGAAATGCCAGTGACTACGGCACCTGGCGGGTCCCCTGAGCCGGCCGCACACCCGTCCCGGGGGCCGGCGCTGACGTCGAGCCCTCGTCGTTACGAGCTCAGACGAGGGCGCCGTCCCTGAGGCGGATGCGCCGCCCGGCATGGCGGGCGACGTCGTCGTCGTGGGTGGCGACCACGATCGTCACGGCGTCCTCGCCCGATTGCAGTTCCACCAGCAGTGACATGACGTCATGGGCGCTCGCCGAGTCGAGGTTGCCCGTCGGCTCGTCGGCGATGATGACCCGGGGCCGGTTCGCCAAGGCCCGCGCGATGGCCACGCGTTGCTGCTCGCCTCCCGACATGCGTGATGGCAGATGGTCGAGACGCCCCCCCAGACCCACACGGGCCAACAACTCGGCCGAACGCTCCTTGCGTTGAGCCTTGGAGTGACCATGGGGGACCATGGCGATCCCCACGTTCTCTTCGGCGGTCAGGGTCGGGATCAGGTTGAACTGCTGGAAGACGAAGCCGATCTCCTGTCCCCGGATGCGCGTCAGGCTGGAGTCCGATGCGCTGCCCATCTCGTTCCCCTCGAAGCGGATCGTCCCGCTCGTCGGCGTGTCCAGGGCCCCCAGCAGCTGCAGGAGCGTGCTCTTGCCGGAGCCGCTCGGGCCCTCGATCGACACGAATTCGCCGGGGCGGATGTCGAGGTCGACGTCGTGGAGCGCGAGGACCGGGGTGCTTCCCCGCAGGTAACGGCGTTCCACCCCCCGCAACTCGTAGAGGATGCCGTTGGGCACGAAGGTGGCACGACCCTCGTCGTCCTGGGCCGGCGACTCCGGCGTCACGTCGCTCACTTCGTCATCCATGGACTTCGCTCCCTCTTCCGGGTCCTGTCCGTTTCCTGGTGCCGTGCTCATTCCTGGTGGCGTGCTCATCCGAGGTCCCGCAGTGCCACCGCAGGCGCCAGGCGCGACGCCCGCCAGCCGCCGGCGATCCCGGCCAGGAGGCCCCCGACCACGGCCGCGCCCAGCCCGAGCAGCACGATCCCGACGTCGATGGGGGCGCGCAGGTGGATCTTGCTGGACGTGGCGGCCGCCGTCGTCGCCTGGTGGAAGATAGCGCCCACGCTCGAGGCACCTACTGCCGCACCCGAGCTGGTGGCGGTGAGCGACGGGCCCACTGCACCGATGAGAGCACACACGGCGACGCCGACGAGGACGCCGAGGATGCCACCCAGGATGCCGATGCCGACGGTCTCCCCCACGATCTGGCGGACGACCCGACCCCGCGACCAGCCGATGGCCCGCAGCGTGCCGATCTCTCTCACCCGCTTGGCGATGCTCGACAGCGTGAGCAGCGCGGCGATGAGGAAGGCGGCGAGCAGCACGATGACCGCCAACGCGCCGCCGAGGTGGGTGGCGAGCGTGTGGGCGTTGGACAGGCTGCCGGTGACCGAGTTCGCCAGTGATTTCGACGTCAGGATCTGGGCGCCGGGCAGCTCCTTGTGGATGGCAGCGGCGACGGCGGAGACGTCCGAGGACTTCGTCACCTTGACCAGCACCTCGTTGACCCGACTGCTGTTGGAGGCGAGCGACTGCACGGTCGAGAGGTCGAAGTAGATGTCGGAGGTGTCACCGGTCAAGGTGGGGTTCACCAGCCCCACGACGGTGAACGTCGTCTTGTCGATCGTGAGCTGCTGGCCGACCTTGATGCCGTTGGTGCTGGCGTAGGCCGTGTTCACCAGGATCTCGTCGGCCGGCTTGGAGCCGAACCATTTTCCCGACACGACCTGGGCCGTGGTGATGAGCCCGGTGGAGGTGTCGGCGGGGTTCACGCCGGCGACCGTGTAGCTCTTGGTCTCGGTGTTGGTGGTCGGCGGGTTGAGCACCCGGGTGATGGTCTGTTCGGGCACCACCACCTGGGCCTGGTACTGCTGGTAGGAGGCGGGGAGGCACTTCGTGAAGGCTGCTCCGAAAGCCGCGCCCCCGAAGCCCCCGCCGCCGCCGACGCCACGCCCTCCTCCGGTGGCGCCGGAACCGGAGTTCCCGCTGGGGGCCGTCGTGGCCGTGGTCCCGCCGGGGGTGGTGGCGCCTGCCCCCGCTCCGGCCCCGGCGCCGGGAGTGGAGGTGCCGGTCGGGCCGCCGGGGGCCGTCGTGGCCGTGGTCCCGCCGGGGGTGGAGGTGCCGGTCGTGCTACTGCTGCCGAAGGCGCCGGATGCCTCCAGACAGGCCCGGACCGAGGCCTCCTGGGCGGCGGTCAACGGCGGCGGGCGTTGGACGCTCGAGATGGTCTGGCCCCCCGTGGTGACGGTGTCGGTCTCACTGGGCACCGTCCCGGTCTCGTGCAGGGCCTGCAACGACAGGCCGGGCACGGCCGAGGCCACGCCCTTGATGGCGGCGACGTCGCTCACGGCCGCCTGGGGGAACGTGATGAGGGTGCCGGGGACGAAGAAGTCGTAGGTGAATTGGGTCCCGGGCGCACCGAGCTTGGCCAGGTCCGTCAGGACGGACGAGTTGGCATTGAGCAGGGCCGCCTGGTCCGACGCGTTCAGCGACGCAATGGCCGAGGCGCCGCCTCGGCCGCGCCCGGCCCCGGCTCCGAAGAAGCCCCCTCCTCCCCCGCCGCCACCACCACCGGCTCCACCGGATCCACCGGCGAGGCCTCCCCCCCCGCCGAAGCCACCCGCCGGTGTCGTCGTGGTGGTCGTGGTCGTCGAACCGGTGCTCGACGTCGAGGTAGCGCCGACAGTGCGGGTCACGATGATGTCCGTGCCGACCGACGACAGGGGTGAGAGCACCTTGTTCTGTGCCTGCGTGAGCCCGTCGGAGACTCCGACGATCCCCATGACGAGCCCGACCCCTGCGGCCAGCCCGATGGCGGTCACGACCGTGCGGCTCCACCGTCGACGCAACTCGTTCCACGCGTAGCCAATCGAGAACATCAGCACCTCCGGTGCTCACAGAAGACGGCGCCGATGGTACGAATCGAACCTGGCAAGTCCCTGTGAACCACGCCGCCACGGGAGGTTCTCAGGAGCTTCCAAGGAGAGCGTCGAGGACCCGGCCCTCGTGGCTAGGGGGTCGAGGCGACGAGGGGGGGCAGCGGGGACGGCCCCCCGAAGCGCACCGTGACGCCGTCGCGGCGCATGCTGCGGGTGAACCACTGCACGGAGAAGAAGATGGCTGCGGCCGTGAGGGACAGGGAGATGCCGGTGCGCTCGAGGGGGAACGCGCCCGCCGAGGCCGTGAGGAGGAGCCACAGCACCACCGCGCCGTTGAGGAACATGGCGATCGCCCAGAGGAACGAGACGCGGACGAAGAAGCGGTGCACCGTCGGCCGGGCCAGCAACTCCGGGGTGAGGGGGCAGAAGTCGTGCGTGAAGCGCTGGGTGAAGGGCCGGCCCAGCAACGCCGAGCCCACCAACACGAGCGAAGCGAGGAAGGTGCTCGCCGTCGGCTGGATGAAGTACAAGAAGACGCTTCCGGTCAGGAACGAGATCACGGTCCGCATCGTCAACAGGGCGGTGCCGAGCAACAGGAGGGTCGACACCCGCTCACGTCGCAGCAGCCTCCGAGCGATGATCAGATACGACCAGGCGAGCGCGCCGATCAGCGCGCCCCGGAACCCCGCCACCAGGAGGACGCAGTAGTAGGCCGCCACAGGGGCCACGACGCTCTCGAGCACCACCGGTGCGGCGTGCCACAGCACGAGACGCGGCGAAGGCATGTGCAGCAGGGAGCTGGCGCGTCCTTCGGGATCGTCTTGGAAGTCGAGCGCCCGCAGTGCCGAACGGCGACTGTGGGAAGCGGTGATGACCCACCTTATCGGGTCTGGCCGTCCTAAGTGCGACGGGGCCGGGATCCAGCGTGTAGAGTATTGGGCGCGGACAGCCGGATCTCACGCGAGCTGTACGTCATTGCCGGTTGCCACAAGGTCTCCCGCAAGTGTCCCCAGCGTGGAGAAAAGAGGCAACACCAATGGCCGCAGGCACCGTGAAGTGGTTCAACGCCACCAAGGGCTTCGGATTCATCACTCCTGACGACGGTTCCGCCGACGTCTTCGCACACTTCTCGTCCATCGAGGGCTCGGGCTATCGCGAGCTCATCGAGGGCCAAAAGGTCGATTTCGAGTCCGAGCAGGGACCCAAGGGCCTCCAGGCCAAGCGCGTCCGTCCGCTGTAGAGGGTCGGGCGACTACCGGGTCCGACACGGGCACGAAGCCGTGCCCGGTGACGTGCATCGCGACGAACAGGCCCTGCTCCTTCGTGAGCAGGGCCGTTCGTTCGCCGGGATCGCCCGCGTGTTGGACCTCTCGGGCGCCCTCGAAGCCAACGCCGCCTTCAACCGCGCCCTGCGACGCCACACCCCCGCTGAGCAGGCGGCGCTGCGCAGCCGCGAGATGGCGAGACTCGATGCCCTGGGCGAACGGCTGCGCAGGCGCGAGGGCGTCAGCGAGGACGAGCTGGCGCGCCAGCTCTACGGCCTGCAACGTCTGCGGAAGACCTTGTTCGTGGCGTGAGCCCGAGCGCCACAGGCTCAGGGCTCACAGCCTCGTCGACTGTCTCGTCAGCGGTTCGGTCGCACCCCGGTGGCGTGGGAGATGGCCGCCACGATGAGGTTCGCCGTGCCGTCGACGGCCTGGGCGATCGGCGAATGCGGCCGGGACAGTGCCGAAGCGACCTGGGCGACCGACTTTCCCTGGAGCACGGCGGGGTCGTAGCTGGCGCCGATCATCACGAACCGGTTGTCCACGTCGATGAAGGGGATGGCGCCCGCCTGCGACGTGTACGGAGCCTGGTCATAGGTGTCGAGCACGGACTGCTGCCCGGGCGTCAGCTCCTGCAGGGAGGGATACCTCCCTGCCACGGCCTGATCGGTGGCGAGCTCCACCGAGCTGAAGTCGAGGTCGGGGCTCGAGAACGTCGACCCGTAGAACGACAGCGTCGATGTGTCGGGGTAGACGTCGCTCGACGACGAGTGGGTCTCTTCGAGTCCCGAGAACGAACCGAATTGCGACAGGGCCACGACCAGCGCCCATCGCTCGGCCGCGCAGTAGGGGCAGTACTCCGCGCCCACGTAGAGGATCTCGGGCTTGCCGTCGGGACCGGCCAGGGGCATGCGGTCGTCGGAGACCCTCGTCGGCCCGGTCAGCCCCCGCGGCACTCCCACCGCGCGCAGCGTCGCTCTGTCCACCGAAGCGACGGCGCGCTGGACCGGGGCGGGAGCTGCGGCCGCGCCCGAGCTGATCCCGAGCGCTGCGCCGACGCGCAGCGGGGAGGCCCCGGGCCCCGAACCCGACCCCAGCGCGATGGCCACGAACGTGAGGACCGCGAGCACGACCGTCACGATGGGGACGGCCGTCCACCAGACGGAGTGGTGCAGGGGCCGGTGCTGGGACGTTCCGGTTCTCTTCGGGGTGGCGCTGGCGCGACGGCGAGCGCTGGACTTGTAGGAATGGGTCATCCGATCTCCTCGGCAGGGTGCACGCACACGCGGGCGTGCACTGTTTGGTCGGGTTGCCCGGTCGATACGACCGAGACGCCTATCGCCCGGCCCGTGCGGTGCGGGCACCGGGGGCGGATGGCGACGGGCGGAGATCTCTCGTCGCGCGGCGGTGCCGCGGGCTCAGAGACTCAGATGGCTGCCGGGGACCACCGGGGAGGGCGCAGGACCGTGGCGAGAATGCCGTCGGGCAGGATTCCCGAGGCTCGCCTGGAGCGTCGGAGGAAGCGGGACGGGACAAGTGGAGCGGCCGCCCACCCCAAGACGAACAGCAGGGATGCTCCGAGCGCGACACCGGGCGACACCAGCGTGCCGGCCCCGCCGCAGCGTGCCGCGTTCTGGAGGCACGGCCCGGGCTGAAGAGGTTGAGGGAGCTGGCCACCAAGGGTGCTGTGGGAAGCGCTTTCCGGGACTCGCGTCCCGGCGATCGCCATCGGTGCGCTGGCGACGAGCACGAGGGCCGCCACGCCCACCACCACCGCCATGGCGCGCACGAGCCTCACAGGCGTGAGACTACCGGCGGGGTCAGCGCCGGAGTCGGCGCCCCCCGGCGTCGCACACGGATCACCTGGGGTTCGATTGTCCCTCCGAGGGCTGGATCATGGGTCCGTGCGCCGATTCATCAGTAATTGACGGGTGATCGCGGCCCGTCTTCGGGTCAGGATCGGATGATGGCAAGGGACCTTTACAGTCGCAGGCAGATCTTGGCGGGCGGAGTCGGGGCGGCGCTCGCGTACGGGATGGCCAAGTCCGCCTCGGGCTATCTCGGGGCCCACGGCCACGAGACGATCAAGCGGGCCACCGAGATGAGCGGGCCCCCACAGGACCTCGGCGCCATCGAACACGTCATCTTCCTGATGCACGAGAACCGGTCCTTCGACCACTACTTCGGCACCCTGGGAGGGGTCCGGGGCTTCGACGACCGCTCGACGGCATTCGCCCAGGCGTGGCCCGACGGCAGGTCCTCGACGCTGCTCCCGTTCCACCTGAATCCGGCCACCCAGCACGCCGAGTGCACCTACGACCTGTCCCACTCCTGGCAGGCCGAGCACGACTCTTGGAACAACGGGGCCATGGACCGCTTCGTGGCCACCCACACCTCGACCGCCTTCGAGGGCCCCCAGGACGGCGTGATGACGATGGGCTACTACGAGCAAGCGGACCTGCCCTTCTACTACGAGCTGGCGAAGCAGTTCACCATCTGCGACGGGTACCACTGTTCGGTGCTGGGCCCGACGCACCCCAACCGGATGCTGCAGATGACCGGCACCCTCGACCCCGCCGGGGAAGCGGGCGGCCCCATCCTCGTCACCAACACCAACAAGGCGTTGGAATTCACGACGTCGTGGACGACCATGCCCGAGGTACTCGACTCGAAGGGCATCTCCTGGAAGGTGTACAACCCCTACGGTCACAACTACACCCCCGGCGGCGGGTTGTCGATGATCGTCTGCAAGAACGTCCTCATGTACTTCGAGCAGTACTCCGACCCCACGAGCACGCGGTACAAGAACGCCTTCGGCTACTACGGGCCCGACGTGATCGGGGGCTTCACCGACAGCGGCGGGCCCAACGACTTCGCCAAGGACGTCATGAACAACGAGCTGCCGGCCGTGTCGTGGCTCATCCCCCCCGACGGCTACGACGAGCATCCGCCCGCGCCCCCCGCCCTGGGCGAGTGGTACACGCAGCAGATCCTGGACACCTTGTTGGCCAACCCCACGGTGTGGGCGAGCACGGCGCTGTTCATCATGTACGACGAGAACGACGGCTTCTTCGACCACGTGGCTCCCCCGACCGCACCTCCGGGCACCCCCGGCGAGTACATCACGGCGGCGAGCATCCCGGCCGGGGACGGAAACGTGTCGGGTCCGATCGGGTTGGGCGTGCGGGTCCCGATGATCGTCGTGTCCCCCTTCAGCACGGGCGGGTACGTGTGCCACGACACCTTCGACCACACGTCGCAGCTGCGGCTGTTGGAGACCCTCTTCGGCGCGACGGTCCCCAACCTGTCCTCGTGGCGTCGTTCGGTGACCGGTGACCTGACCGCGGCGTTGCCCCATACCGGGGCACCCAACACCACCGCTCCCACCCTGCCGGTCACGTCGGACAACGTGCACGCCAAGCCCATACTGCGCGAGTGCACGGCCTCACAGATCCTGGAGACGAACCCCCAGAGAAGGCCCTACCCGATCCACCTGGTGCCTCGGAAACAGAAGGCCCCCACCCAGGCACGGGGCACGCTCACCCCCACTCCCACCTGAGCCCGTCCCCCTCGGGTGCCGAGCCCCGAGTGACGGGCCCGCCGGCGCGCTAGCCGGCCTGTCGTCCGCGCCGCCTGTTCTCCGGGCCCGGTGGGCACGGCCATCGCCCGCAACGGTTTCGTCAATATCATCTCTGGTCGTGGGGACCCCGGGGACGGCCGCGCTCTGTCGCCGTGCCGGGTGCGCGGGAGCCGGCCTGAGGTGACGGGAACGTCGGTCCCGACGGCCCCACCCGAGCCCGACGTCGTCCCCGCCCTGGCCCCGACACGTCGGGCCCGGTGGATGCCCGACGCCGTCGGTCTGCTCTGGGTCCTCGGCGCGGCAGGCGTGATGATGGCCCCCGCGCTCGTACACGGCATCTACCTCGGTCCCATCGCGTGGGTGTCGGGATACGGATTGTCGAACCAGGCCGGCGTGGCGACGGCCATCCCCCACGCCTTCGACCAGGTTTCGGAGATGATCCCGTGGACGAACCTGGCCTGGACCCAGGTTCACCACGGACACCTGCCGCTGTGGAACCCCTACAGCGGCCTCGGGATGCCGCTCGCGTTCAACTGGCAGTCGACGGCGTTCGGGGTGCCCACCTTGGTGGGCTACCTCTTCCCGCTGCGTCTCGCCTACACCGTGCAGGTCCTCGTGACCCTCGTGATCGCAGGCACGGGCATGTACGTACTCGGACGCGTGCTGCGCCTCGGCGTCCTCGGATGTGTCATGGCGGCGGTCGTCTACGAACTGAGTGGCCCGTTCGTGGGCTGGTTGGGTTGGCCGATCGCGGCGGTCACCGCCTGGGCGGGCTGGCTGTTCGCGGCGGCGATCCTCGTCGTGCGCGGACGGCATCGCGTGCGCGCCATCGTGTTCTTGGTCGTGGCGGTGGCGTGCGCGGTCTACGCCGGCCAACCGGACATGCTCACGGTGCTGGCATCGGCCGTCGTCGTGTTCCTTGCCGTCCTCCTGGCCACTCGAGCCCGGTGGGCCGGTGGTTCGGGGCCGATCGTGCGACCCGTGGTCGATCTGGTGGTGGCGACCGTTGCGGGTGCCGCCCTGAGCGCGCCCCTGCTGCTCCCCGGGCTCCAGCTCGTGTCGGGCTCCTTGCGCAGTGGCAAGGGGCTGAGCAACGCGCTGCCCGCGCAGAACATCGTGTTGGCCCTCTTCCAGGGCTTCGACGGCCTGCCCGTGGCCGGAAGCCGGTGGTTCGGTCCCTCGTCGTACACGCCCAGCACCACGTACGTGGGGGTGATCGCCGTGGTGCTCGCGGTCCTGGCCGTCGTCGCCGCCTTCAAGCTCGGGACACATCGACCCGAGGTCGTCGCGTTCGCGGCGACGGGCGTCGTCATGGGCCTGATCGTGTATCTCCCGCTCATGGAATCCCTTCTCGACGGGTTGCCCCTCGTCGGCAACGTGCTGTGGCGGCGGGCGACGGTGCCCATGATGTTCTCGATCGCCGCCCTGGCCGGAGTGGGGGCCGACGTGCTGGTGCGCGCGCACGCCGGGCGGGCCGTGGCGAGATGGGTCGGGACCGCCTTCGCGGCGGTCGGCGTCGTCCTCGGAGCACTGTGGCTCTTCGCCCGGGGGACGCTCCCCGCCGCCGAAGCGTCGATGCGCGCCCGGAGCTTCCTGTGGCCGGCGGCGGCGACGCTGCTCGGCCTGGTCCTGGCCGGGATCCTCGTCCAGGTGGGCGCCCGGGGATCCTCCGCCTCACGCGCCGTCGCACGTGCCCAGAGACGTGCCCGATGGTGGGCGGCGGTGGCCCTGATCGTGTGCGAGACGGGGTTCCTCGTCACCGCAGGAGCGCCGCTGTTGGCGTCGAGTCCCACCTATCTCGCGTCCAGCCCGGCCGAGGTGACGCTGGCGCGTGCCGTGGGCAGTTCTATCGTGGGCTTCGGGACCAACTCCTGCTTCACCCACGAGCTCGGGATCGTCCCCGACGTGAACGTGGCTCTCGGCGTCCAGGAGTTCGCGCTCTACGACCCGCTCGTCCCCCGCACCTACAACACCTCGTGGGAGACCTCCACAGGACAACCGGCATACCCCGTCACCTCACTGGGGGTTCCGTACTCCTTCTTCTGCCCGGCGGTGACCTCGGCGACCCTGGCCCGCCGCTACGGCGTGGAGTTCGTGCTGGAGCCGGCCCGAGCCCGCGGGCCCGACGGCGCCGTCTTCGTCGAGAAGGTCGGCGACGAGAAGCTGTACCGCGTCCCGGGAGCCTCCGCGGCCACGCTGAGCGCTCTCACCTCGACCGGCGCCCTTCCCGGTGAGGACGCGCCGGGCACCCCGGTGCCGGTGACCCATCCCGACCCGGCGGCATGGAGGCTCGTGATCACGGGGAACCAACCCCACGTGCTGCGGCTCCATCTCACCGACGTGCCGGGCTGGCACGGCACCATCGACGGGCGGCCCCTGGCGCTGCAGCGCTACCTCGAGATGATGTTCCAGGCCCGCGTCCCCGCCGGCCGCCACGTCGTCGTGCTGCGGTACCGCCCACCGGCGTTCAACATCGGCCTCGATCTGGCGGCCGCGGGCGTGCTCGGCCTCCTGGCCGTCGTCACCGTGGCCGCGGTGCGCCGCCGCCGAGGCGGGGCCCCGCACCCCATGACCCGCACCCCATGACCCGCACCCCATGACCCGCACCCCATGACCCGCACCCCATGACCAGGGATTTTGCTCGAAGCATCGATTCCCGGTCTGTTGCCATGCACCTTGGCGCGCAATAGATTGTGGGCTGGGGACAGGGGGGGTCACCCGAGTGCGTTCGATGGCACGAGCGGCTCCCCCGGCCGGGAAACGTTGGGTCGAGCCCGGGAAGGGGCGTGGGGGATGCTCGCCAGGCGGCGCAGGGTGCGACGACGGACCTCGTTCGCTTTAGGGGTGTCCCTGCTCATCGTGACGGGCGGACCGCTCGCGGCCCGGGCCGGCGCCGACCCGACGGTCTCCACCACGGCCATCGTGGCGGGCTCGGTGGCCCGCTGGGGCGACTACTTCGGTTCACCGGGCTTCATCCAGAGAAGGCCCGGGGGTGTCGCCGGCCTCGCCAACGTGGTGGCGATCGACGCCAGCAACAGCAGCAACTACGCCCTGGAGTGCGCGGGCGGGATGAGTAACTGCCCGACCGACGGTGTCGTGATGGCCTGGGGGGACGGCGGGCTCGCGCAACTGGGGGGCGGCGTGCTCCCGAATTCGCAGGGCACCGCGCATCCGGTCGTCTTCCCCGCCGGGGTCCACATCGTGAGCATCGGCGAGGCCAAGAACGAGGGCTTTGCCGTCGACTCCACCGGCCAGGGTTGGGGATGGGGCGCCAACGGCAGGGGCTCTCTGTGCCTGGGCAACGCCATCAGGCAGGTGCTCCCGGTGGAGATTCCCGGCCTGAGCGACGTGACCGCCGTGCAAGGCGGACAGGACCATGTCCTGTGGCTCCGGGCCGACGGCAAGGTCATGGCCTGTGGTGAGAACGGGTTCGGGCAACTCGGAACGGGTACCCACAAGGGAAGCATGGTGCCGGTGCCGGTTCCCGGCCTGTCCCACGTCGTGCAGATCACGGCCGGCAACACGTCCTCGGGCGCGCTGGACAGTGCCGGCAACGTCTACATGTGGGGGTACAACCACCAGGGGCAGATCGGTGTCGGATCACAGCCGATCGTGTCGACCCCGACCAAGGTCACGCTTCCCCACCCCGCCGTTTCCCTGTCGGCCGGAGGCGACGCCGTCGGCAACGGTCACACCATCGCCGTGCTCGACGATCACAGCGTCTACGCCTGGGGTGACGATTCGAACGGCCAGCTCGGCGACGGGCAGACCCACAACGAGTTCTCCCCCGTCCAGGTCGACGTCCCGGCCGGTGTGACCTTCACGAGTGCGGTGGCCGGAGGGATCCACTCGCTCGCGCTCGACACCGACGGCAATGTCTACGCTTGGGGTGCCGGGACCAAGGGCCAGCTCGGTGCCGGGAGGGCCGTGCGCCAGTCGCTCTCCCCCGTGAAGGTCGACAGCGGTGTGGACATGATCACCGCCACCGCGCTCGACTCCCTCGACCATCACGCCTAGGGCCGCACCGGGCCGGGCCGGTCATGGAAGTACATGGACACGTCCATCCCCACGCCCGGTCCGCTCCCCGGTTAACGTCGCACCGGCACGCACGGGCGGATTGATCGTCATTATTGGTGAGGCGTCGCTCGCCTTGTGGGGGCTATGAACGACCGGGGGCATCTCTGAGCGGGGGTCAGATGAGACAGCGACGGCACTTTTCCATGGCTCGGATCCTGTTGGCCGCAGCCGGCGTGAGCACGCTCGCTGTCGTGGCCGTGCCGAACGTGAGCTCAGCGAGCGCCACGACGACTCCGAAGTACTACCTGTCCCTGGGTGACTCGTACTCGGTCGGGTACCAGCCCGTGCCGGCGCCGAACGGCGCCGCGACCACCGGGTACACCGGGTACGTCGCCACCAAGCTCAAGCTGACGCTGGTCAACTATGGCTGTGGGGGGGCGACCACACTTTCATTGCTCACCTTCAACGGCGTGTGCGGGGCGCCTGATTCGTACGGGCCGCCGGCCGCGACCGACGCAGGGACGATCCCCGCCGGTGACACCCAGATCCAGGCGGCGGAGGCGTTCATCGCAGCCCACCCCGGGCAGATCGGGCTCATCACCATCTCCATCGGCGGCAACGACGTCACCCCGTGTGCGGCCGCGTCGGCCACGAACCCCGTCAACGGCCAGACCTCCGCCGTGGCGTGCGTGAGCGCCGGCGTGGCGGCCATCAAGGCCAACGTCGTCACCGCCGTCGACGACCTGCACGCCGCGGCCGGATCGAACGTGCCCATCGCCGGGCTCACCTACCCCGACGTGTTACTGGGCCTGGACGTGTACCCGACCTATCCGCCCTCGAGCTCGAACAAGACGCTCGTGAGCGAGTCGACGCTCGCTTTCAGCGCCCTTATCAACCCGGCGCTGAAGGGCGCGTACACGAGTGTCACCGACGGCTTCTTCGTGGACGTGACCACGGCCACCGGCGCCTACACGCCGTTGACCAAGTTGGCCAAGCTGCCGGCATCGGCCAAGGTGACCGACGTCCCGGCCGGGACCAAGGTCCCGAAAGCGGTGGTGGAGGTGTGCAAGCTCACCTGGTACTGCCAGCTGGGCAACATCCACGCCAATACCGCCGGATACACCGAGATCGGGAAGCTGGTCACGAAGGCAGTGAAGAAGGCAGTGAAGAAGGCGGAGAAGGCCTAGCAGGCGGTCACGGAGCCGCCATCACCCCACCGTCAAGGTGAAGGTCTGGAACACGAGCTCCTTTCCCTTCCCCTTCCCGAAGGTGGCCTTGATGGTGATGGTGTAGACACCCACACCCTTCTTGAGGTTGGGGGTGCCCGAGATGGAAGCCGTGCCGTCGTGGTTGTTGACGAAGTGCACGCCCTTGGGGAGCCGCCCCTTCTTCTTGAGGCTGGGTGTGGGGCTGCCCGACGTCGTGACCTGGAAGGTGAATGTCTGCCCGGCGGTGCCAGAGGCGTTCGGGGCGCTCGTGATGGCGTCACCGGGCGGCGGGCCCACGAGCAGGCACTCGCTCGCGTCGAGGGTGGCGGCCGCCGTGTTGTCGGACGACTCGGCGTACGTCGCGCTGCCCCCGTAGAGCGCCGAGAAGCACCACGTCCCCACCGAATTGGGGTCGAAGGCCTTGGAGGTCGCCGAGGAAGAGGCACCCGCCCCCGGGACCAGGGGCACCGCGCTGTCCTCGGGGACCCCGGCGGCGGGACAGGGCCCTCCGGCCAAGGTGAGGGCCGTGCTGGTGTGGCACACGTAGAAGCTGACCCCACCCGTGGGCGCGCCCCCCACCACGTTCCCTGTCACGGTCACCGAGTCCGTGGCCGTGCCCGAGGGCCCCAGGACGACGTTGACGGCGGAGATGAAGGTGGACGTGGTGGACGCGGCCGGAGCCACGAGTACGCACTCGTCGGCGTCGAGGTTGCCGGCCCCCGTGTTGTCGGCCGACCCCGTGTAGATCGAGTCCCCCCCGTAGACAGCCGAGAAGCACCAGGTCCCCGCGGCGGTGGGGACGAAGGTCCCTGAAGACGCGGTGGCGCTGTTGCCCGACACCGCGCCGAGGCGGGCCGTGGACAGATGCGTGGCGGCACCGGCCGCACACGGGGCCGGGGTGAGGGTCTGGGTGGTCCCGGTCTGACAGACGTAGAAATTGACGTCGCCGGTGGGGCTGCCGTTGGTCGGGGTGCCCCGCACCGTCACGGTGTCGCTGACCGTGCCCGACGGGCCCAGGGTCACCGACGGGGCGCTCACCTGTGTGGCCGTCGAGGTACTCGTGGGCGAGGTCGTGGTGGTCGTCGTCCCCGTGGTGGACGTGGTGGCGCCGGTCGTGCTGGTGGATCCGCCTCCGGTCGTCGTGGTGGTCGAGGTGGGAAGGGTCTCCGTGCCGAAGAGGATCGTCCCGACCGCCCGCTCTCCGAGGATGTCGCCGACTGCCACCACGCAGGTGTCACCGGCGGTGATCTGCGCGGCCGAGGGCGGGCACGGGTAGTTGGCGGCGTCGGTGTTCTCGTTGCCGGAGGTCGTGCAGTTGGGAATGGTGGAGGTCGTGGTGGTGCTGCCCGTCGACGTCTCCACGCACGTGGGCGTGTAGGGAGTGGCGGGTGGCCCGGTGACGCCCTCCACGAGCGTGAAGGGGGACGGTCCGAACACCCCCTTCTTCGAGGTGGCGCTGATCACGATCTTGGTGCAGCTGACCGGCACGTAGTTGCCGAGGTAGAGGACGACCGGTTGGCTCGGGTCGTCGTTGCACTCGAGGATCGACGCCAGCTGGTTCGGGCTGAACCCCGTTCCCGTCACGGAGAGGACGTCCCCCCCGGCGAGCTTGCTGCACACCGAACCGCTGCAGACGGCTCCCGGTCCCGTGGTCACCTTCAGCGTGATCGTGGGTGTGGCCGCGCCGGCGGTGATGGTCATGGCGAGCAGAGGAGCGCCGGCGAGGACGGCCACGAGGCCGACCGCCACCAGCAGCCTCGACGTGAACCTCGCGCGTCCTTCCGGCCAAGAACCGTTGGGCACCATGGCGGCTCCCTCGTTCGGGGACACCTGTCCCATTGATCCAGGACGGTCGTATCCGTTCCCTCTCTACTCCCATCGCAAACCGAATTCAACGGGCCCACCGTGTGCGCAGAGCGCTACCATGAGCGTCTCGCATGTCCGAGCGAGAGCCGGGACCCCGAACGATTCCAGCGCCCTGTGTGGGATACTGGCCGGGAACGGGGGTCATTCCGTCGACCCATCCGGCGACTCCAGCGCACCCGAGAAGGTCGAGAACCCTGCGTACCTGGCACAGGCGTCGAACGGCACGCACGGGAGCACGTGCCAGGGCGTGTGGCTCGGCACGGGGAGAGCACGCACCGCCGGCTCGGTCCGGGACGACCCGTTGACCGGCGATCCCGCGGCCGCGGTGTGGGCCTACTGGGAAGACGGCCCCCGGGGGCGGCGTTCTGTGTACCTCGACCTCTGTCTCGAGACGATCGAGCGCCATGTCGCGCCATTGGAGCTGCGCCTCCTTTCACGTGACGATGCGCGCACGTGGCTCCCCGATCTCGACGTCGAACGTTGGCACGAGCTTCCCGCTCCCAATTACCGGTCCGACTACGTCCGCTCCCGAGTCCTCCAGCGCTACGGGGGCATCTGGATCGACATCGACACCGTGGTGCTGTCCCCGTTGTCGGAGCTGCTCGACCAGCTCGACAGCACGGGCATGGCCTGCTGGGGGCGAGAGCTCGGCAGGTGCTTCACCAACCTGTGCGCAGCCAGCCCCGGAGCCGCGTTCGTCGATGCCTGGGTGCAGAAGCAGGACGAGGTGCTGGACCGCAGCCGTGTGTGGTCCGACCTGGGGTACTCGGCGCTCGCCCAGGACGTGAGCTGGGGACTGGCCCGGAACCTCCCTTGGAAGTCCCTGCCGATGCATCGGGTCGCGCCCGTCCCCTGGTATCAGTGGCGCCGGTTCCTGTCACGAACCGAGTCCCCCGGACGACTGCTCGCCCCGCGACCGGTCACCTTCGTGCTGTGGAACGCGCTCATGGCGATGCCGCTGCGTCGTTACGACCGCGCCCAACTGGTGGCGAGCCGGATCCTTCTGGCCAGACTGCTTCGCATCGGCCTCGGTCTCTCGCAGCCCGCAGAGGAAGAGGACGCCTGGACCCGGTGGCACGAGCTCTCCGCGCTCCGCTTCTCGAATTTCGGCCAACGGGTGGAGACGACGGCGCGTCGTGTCGTCGGTGGGCGCGCCGCGGGCGGCCCAACGGTGGATGGCGCCCTGACCGGCGAGTAGTCGACGGGGTCGAGGGTGTCCCGGTCCGGGCCGTCATCGGGAGCGGGCCGGCGCTCAGCTCCGCCCGGCGAGCCACGCTCCCAGATCGCGATCCAAGAGGCGTTCCAGCGCGCGGACGTCGTCGGCGAGCTCCTCCTGGAGCCGGCTCCGTAACGCGGGGTCCATGGCCGGACGCGGTCGCTCCCTGGTGTTCGCGGTCCGCAACCACCCCCGCAGCCGGCTTCTGGCGCTGTCGCTGCGGACCACCAGCCGCCCGATGCGCCGGAAGGTGGGGCTGGACCCGGGAGCGGTCGCCTTCAGGACGTCGCGCGAGCAGCGTGCTCCGCACCGCTTTGTTGGGGTTCACCACCCGGAATTCCGGCTCGTGGTCCGGGTCGACGCCCAGGAAGTCGAGGACCAGGCGATGGGTTCCCGACGTGTCTTTGGCCAGGTCGTCGTACACGACCACGCAGACGCGCTCACGACCGAAAGTCGAGAAGTACCGGTCGACCTGGTCGGCATAGCGCGCTACGGCCCGGTACTGCAGGGCAAACGGCTTGCGACAACCGGGGGGGATCCGCCGCCCGAGGGCGCGGTCGCCTTCCGCCTCCAGTGCCTCGGCGAAATCCCGGATGTCCTCGTCGCCCTGATAGAGCATCTCGCTGTGCTGCGAGTACATCTGGTCGACCGGGTTGCGCAGCATGACGACGATCCGGGCGTCAGGCGCGAAGTCGCGGATCTCCCCGGCGGCCTGGCTCGAGTAGAGGTAGAAGACCGAGTGGTCCCCGCGGTAGCGCTGCCCGGCGTGCGACGAGAACGTCGACAGGTAGTGCGCGAGCCGGATGCGCGACGGTGCTCCTGTCGCCGTGCGGAAGCTCAGGTCGGTGCCGAAGTAGTTGAGCTCCCAGGGGGCCACGAACACGTCGGGATGCTCGCCCAGGTAGGTGGCGAGGGCAGTGGTCCCGGACTTCGGGGCTCCCACCAGAAAGAGGTTGGGTCGAGGGCCGGCGCCCCCGGGTGGGGGTCCGGGCTCTGACGGCATGCTCACGTCGGTCCGACCCGGGTCACCGCCTGGGGCCGAGACCGATGGCCCGGACGAACTTGTTGATCTGGCGGTTTCCCTGCCGGTAGATGGTCCGTCGCACCTGGCGCTCCACGGCACCTCCCGCCGCGCCCGAAAGCCCACCGCGCTTGTATCCGTGCTCGACGGCTTCGATGTTCCCGAGGTCTCGGGCGAAACGGTAGAGCTGTGAGCGGGACGTGCTCACGCCCGCACCTCTTCCTTGCCCGCCCTGTCGGCGAGGATGACGCGCTCGACGATCGCTCTCAGCTCATCGGGGCCCTGAGCGGACTCCATGGCCTGGAGATCGGCAGGGAGGACGGGGGCACACCCCATACCCCCGTCCTCGTGGGTGGCGCGCCAGGCCAGCCAGGCGTGCCCGTCGGGGTCCTCCCCGTCCTCTTCGAGGGCGTTGACGAGCGCCACGAGCTCGATCTCGCCTAGTGGGCTCACGTCATATTCGATGAAGAGCAACGCCTCTCCTCCCGGCGCCGGTCCCGGCCCGGGAAGTGGACGGGAGCCGCCTCCGTCACTGTACGGGCCGGTAGGCCCGAGGTGCCCGACAGCGCCCAGAAGCGGCGCCGCCCCCGTGGGGCCCCGCCCCGTGGGCCCGGTGCCGTCCGGAAAGCCCCGGAGCTGACCGGCACGTTGGTCCGAGGGGGCCGAGGAGACCCAGGTCGGGCGTCCCGTGCGGAGCCCGGCCTCGCCGCTTTTCGGACGCCGAGGCGGCCGATTCCGGGCGAACCACCAGGCAGGATCCTCAGAATTTGACGGTGTCTCGAGGCCGGAGCGACGCCCTATCGTTCGTACTCAAGGACTGGCATGGCACTGTATCCTCCGTTTCCCATGGGGGCGAGGACGGAAGAAGAGTCTTCATTCATGACGAACTGCGAGTGGTGAGTCTGGATGGGCGTCCTCCGCAACTTCCGCCAGCACCATGTCGTGGACCGGTTGGTCGCCATCGGTTTCCTGGCCGGCGGCATGGTCCTTTCGACAGCCGTCCCGGCGTTCGCGTCCGGCTCGATAACCGTGAGCCAGTCCACCGGCCTCAAGCAGGCACAGGTGGTGGCTGTCACCGGTAGCGGGCTGGCTGCCAGCGCGTTCGGGTACCTGATCGAATGCAACGCCGCCCCGGGCGAGCCGAGGGTGACGGTCGGTCCGCCCTTCGACGTCGTGCTCCCGATCGGGTGCAGTGCGCCGAACCTCAAGCGCATCGTGCACACGACGGCACAAGGATCGCTGTCTTCGACCATCAAGCTGCACGAGAGCAGGACGCTCGGACCGCCGTGCGGTCTGCCCCAGGTGCTCGGGCCGTGCAAGCATCCCGACAGCGCCGGCAACGGGCCGAGAGGCGACGCGCAGAACTATCCCTGCCCGCCGTCGCCGGCACAGCAGGCCGCGGGCATCACCTGTGCGGTCGTCTTCGTCGACAGCGCGGGGCAGACGGTGTCCACCAACATCGCCTTCCTGGGAGCAGGGCCACCCGGAAAGACCTCCCCGGGCTCCACGCCGCCCCCCACCCCGACGACTCCGGGTTCCCCGGGCTCGACCGGGTCGACGCCTTCGACCACGCAGGCTGTGCCCACCTCTGCGACACAACCCCCGACCCAACCCGGGACGGGCTCCTCGTCGGGCACACCGTCGGGGGCCATCAGGCCCGCGGACAGCGGCGGCGCGTCGACGGTGACCGCGCCGGGGACCGTCCGGGCCAGCTCCGGCAGCCTGGCCTTCACCGGCCTCGGGAAGCCGGGAACCCTGCTGGCCGTGGTTGGCTTCGCCCTCGTGCTGATCGGACTTGCGCTGTTCTTCCTCGATCTGCGCAAGGTTGCGTTGTGGTTGTTGGGACTTTGACTGTCTGATCCACTCCCGCGGTCACGACGGGCGGAACTGGCGTTCAACGCAGGCGCGCAGAAAGCTCTCGAGCCGCGGCCACCAGTGGCTCAATACCGTCGGCACCCCGATGCACGCGTGCGGAGCGTCGGGATAGACGAGCACCTCGGCCAAGTTGCCTGCGGTCACCCATCGATCGGCCATGAACAAGGTGTCGTCGAGCAGATGGTCCGCGGTCCCGACCATGAAGAGTGCGGGAGGCATGCCGCGCAGATCGGCATACAGAGGCGAGATGTCGGGTCGGCGCCGTTGCTCCGAGGACAACCCGGGCGTGAATTGTTCGACCATGAAACGGATCTCCTCGGGATCGAGCACGTCGGTCCCGGGGTCCGAGCCGATGCCCCGCGCACTGGGCGTATGTCCGAGGTCGTAGGCACCGAAGACCAGATTGGCCCCGCAGAACCGGTCTCCCAAACCATGACGGTCCCGCAAGCGAAGCAGAGTGAGCGCCGACAGGTGGGCGCCGGCGGACTCACCGCCGATGAGAAGGCGATCGGTTGCGTATTCGTTCGCGGCGTTCTCGATCAACCACAAAGCTGCGGCCTCGCAGTCGTCGGGTCCGGCCGGATACGGGGCCTCGGGCGCCAACCGGTACTCGACGCTGACGATGGCCAGGTTGAGGTGCTCGCTCAGCGCCTCGTTCAACAGGTCGGTCAGCTCGGGCTCACCGGTCATCCACCCGCCACCGTGGATGTGCAGCATCGCTCCCGTCGCCCGCGCCGGGCGGAACTCCCGGAGACGCAGGGGCCCGCCGGGCCCGGCGACCACCCGGTCGGTGCCCTTGTCCGAGGGGATGACCAACCCCGACTCCGCAGCCCTTCGGGCTCGGGCCCGGTCGAGCACCGAACCGGTGTCCGGACCACGGGCGGGAAAGTGGCCGATGAACTCCAGGGACTCGGCCCGGATCCGTTCCCTGGCCGCGTCCATGTCCTGTTCCCAGAGCTTCACCACACACCTCGGGGTCGGTCGTCCGCGCCCGGCACGTGAGAGCCGGCAACGGCCAATATGGCAGAGGAACCTGACATCATGTCACCAATATCTGACATACTCGCTGGTCACAGGCCTAGCGGCCCCGCCAAATGTCATCAAATTTGGTGGTGCAATGAGAACTTTCCAAATTTTACTCTTCTGCGAGGGAAGAGCTTCGCGCCTCATCAGGAGGCGTGCGGGGGGAGCGACAGTGAGAACACGCTCGTTGAGCATTCTTGGGGCCGTGGCGGTAGCAGGCCTTGCTTTGGTAGTCACCAGCCCGGTTGCATCGGCAAGGACACCGAGCACGAACATCCATACGGCGGTCGGGCACACCGTGATCAAGGGGCTCGGTTCGGGAAAGACCTTCGGCCTGTCTAGCTGTACCTCGTCCGACCAGTTCACCGCCCCCTGCGCCATCTCGGATGCACGCCCTCCTGAGGACTCGGTGCGCGTCTGGTGCTTGGCTCCGACGGCGCCGGGCGGCGTCCAGGAGACGGTCAGCTACGTGGCCGACTCTCCCAAGTCCGCCATCCCACCCACCACACTGACGGTCTTCTGCAAGGCCCCGCGGGCGGCGCACGTCGGGACCCCCGGGCAACTGACCAGCACGGCTCTCATCGCCAATGCGCCCACCTACGCGGTGACGGGTTGTACCACGGACGTCTTCGGCACCGACTGCACCTATTCCGGCGAGTCGATCACCAAGGTGTGCAAGCTGGAAGCGTCCGCCAACACCCTCCCGGCCATGGTGACCGCGACGGTGAAACTGGCGGGTTCTCCGGCCATCACCGGAAAGACGATCGAAATTCCCTTCGAATGTAGGTAGACCGCTCCGCGTGAGCGCGGTCTGGGATGATTTCGAGCCGTCGGCTCCGGGTCCGCCGGGCGTCGCCCGACATCGGGTGGTCCGATCCACAGGGCCACTCCTCCCATCCCCCGTTGGAGCGGGCCGGCATGGTCGAATGCGGGATCGGGATCGGGTCCGTCACCATGGGTGATGTGACGTGTCGAGAGCGGAACGTCGGGTGAAGGAGGGGCCGGGATGACTCGCCGCGGCTCAACGTGGGTCCATCGTGCCGAGGTCGTGGCCGCACTCGCCCTCGTGGTGGTGGTCGTCGTTTTGGTGGTGCGCGTGAATCCGGCGAAGACGAGCCTCAAGAGCACGACCACGACGACGACGACGAGCTCGATTCCGACCACGCCTTCGGCTTCAAGTCCGGCATCGACAGGCACTTCTGCCTCGGCTCAGCTTCCCCGGCTGCAGCAGAAGGCCTCCACGGCGATGAACGCCACGTTCGCGGCTACGTATGAGGCGAAGGGAGACACCGCGACCATCGTGTTCGCGCAGAGGGGCCCTAAGACGTCCTTCTCGAGCGGCACCACGTCGTACTACAGCGATGGCGCCACCAACACGGTGTGCGACACCAGCAGCGGGGTGCCGTCGTGCTACACCGGTGCCAAACCACTGACGGGTCTGTTGAGCCTCATCGACCCGGCACAGGAGACCAGCGCCATCCAGGCGGCAAACGCCGAAGGGCAGGCGGTGGGCTATTCGACGGCGACCCATGACGGGCAGCTGTCGTCCTGCATCTCGTACACGAAGGCGGGTCAGCGCTTGAAGTACTGCATCAACGACCACGGCGTCGTGACCTACATCAAAATCCCGACCGGCGCCTTCGAATTGACCGCATACACGACCAACGTGTCGGACGCCGAGGTGTCGGTGCCGGCGAACGCGACGATGGTCCCCGCGCCGACGACTCCATAGCGCCGCAATGCCATGCTCTTGTCGACTTCAGGGCGGTGCCGTCCGTAGGTCGCTGCTCCAGCTAGAATCAGGTCTTGGATGGAAGGGGGGTCCATGCCATGAGGTTTCTCGCGGTTCCGGAGGTGCCCAGTCGCGGTCTGTGGGATGCCATCCGGCGTCGACGCCAGATGGCGACATGGCATGCCGTGGAGGAACGCGATCCTCCGGCGCGAGAGACACTCTGTGGGCGCCGGTACGCCTCCGAGGCGCATCGCACGTGGGATCAGACACTGCCCGACGCCCGGTGCTCCCAATGTGAAGGGCGCATGGCGGCGCCGGACACGGTACGGCTTGCGGCGTCGACTCCCGAGGTCTCGACCGTACCGCCGGTCAAAGCCGAGCTCCTGAAGCGCCGCGTTTCGCAGGGCGCGTGATCCGAGCCGCCGCGCCAAGACTTCCGATCAGGGCAGCAACCACCGACGCTCGAAGTCGGCGCTGCACGCTTCGCATGACATGCGCTTCATCAACAGGCGCCGCCACAGCCACTTGAAGCGGCCGACATGGGGAAAGGGTGTCCCACAGTCTCGACAGCGAGCCTCCGCCACCGCTCACCTCCAGAGCCCGCAGGTGAGCGTATGCCCCGGCCCTGTGTCGCATGAGCGACCCACGATGGCAGCGACCAGTGACACCCTCGCAGCGGGAAACGCCGAGTGTTGGCTGTCCCTCTGCGCCTGTGGCTTCCCGGCGTTGCACGGGGATCGCGCGTCTGCATCGATGAATACACAGGCCCGGCTCACTGCCGGGCGTTGTTCCCGGCCGGAGCGGGTGCCCGAGAGCCGACATCCCCGTTCTCTGACTGGCGACTCCAGCCTTGGGAGAAGGCGAAGTGGGCCAGTCAGGGCCGCAACGGAGGGCGTCCATAGGGGGCTGAACTGGCCCGGGCGATCCTCGGGGGACAACGGGTTAGAGTCCGCCCGTGCCGACTCCTGGGTGCCCCCTCCCCCGCTCATAACCGTTCTGCCGTGCAGGGACGGGCCGCCGGGAGGGCCGGCTGGCTAGTGGGACCAGGAGCCGGGAGGAATTGCGGACGGTTTCGCAATCACCTGGGTCCAGAGCAAGTAATTCTCCTATTGGCATGACCCAAAAGTATGAAATGCCGACGACCGGGCCTCATGGGTTGGACGGGATTGGCCTGGGCCTACCATCTATTGGGAAGGGACGGCGATCGCCATCCGTCGTGACTTCGGCCGTGGCAGAGACCAGCGAGGCGCCGGGCGGTCCATGCGAGCATCGTCAGAAATGTCCTGTTCGCATCGTCACCGGGACCCTCAAATCTGACGATGTATCTGTACTGCGCTCGGGCCATGATTCACCACACACGACACCGGTTGTTCCATGGCGGAGGGATGACAAATGTTGGATGATACTGATTCTGGTCAGTTCGCACCCGAAGAGCGAGGCCGCCATCGTGCCCGCTGGAGTGTGGCTATCCGGGGCCTATTTGCCGGAGCCATCATTGCCGGAAGCACCGTTGCCATCCTGTCCGCGGTCACTGTTGCTTCCGGTGCAGGCAGCTGGTCTACCCCCGCCCCCGTCCTTTCTGCCGGCCAGTTGGAGGGCGTGTCCTGTCCTACCACGACCTTCTGCGCCGCCGTTGGAGCGAAGGGCGCCCAGACCTGGAGCGGCGGCACCTGGTCTGTTCCTTCTGCTGACACCCACGGAAGCCTGACCTCGGTGTCCTGTCCGACGACGAGCTTCTGCGTTGCCGTGGACAGCGTGGGGTACGTCCTCACCTGGACCGGCGGCACAAGCTGGTTTTCCAGCCAAATCGACACCCATGGCCTGACCTCGGTGTCCTGTCCGACGACGAGCTTCTGCGTTGCCGTGGACAACGCTGGCTTCGCGGTGACCTACCAAAGCTCCACTTGGTCCACTAAGACCATAGACACCACCATCCCACTGAATTCGGTGTCCTGTCCGACGACGACCTTCTGTGTTGCGGTGGACGACGCCTATCCGCCCTACACCCTCACGTGGACAGGTGGCACCAGCTGGACCCGTTCTTCTTCCGCCATCGACAGCACTTGGTTGATCAGTGTGTCCTGCGCGTCATCGAACTTCTGCGCAGCTGGCGACTACGCCGGGCGGGCCGCCATCTACAACGGCACCAGCTGGACCGCATTCACCCCCGTCGTTACCGGCTCTGCGAACTCGGTGTCCTGTCCGACGGCGACCTTCTGTGTTGCTGTGGGCAACGGTGGAACCAGCTCCATCTACAATGGCACCACCTCCAGCTGGTCGACTCCCCCTGACCCGATCGACACGGGCGTTCTACGTGCAGTGTCCTGCCCGTCGACGAGCTTCTGTATGGCTGTCGACCTCAGCGGAAAGTTCGTGACCTATTCGAATGGCCCGCCGCCCCCCACCCCCACCGTCACCGCCGTCAGCCCCACCTCGGGAGCTGCCGCCGGGGGGACGTCGGTGACCATCACCGGCACCAATTTCGCCACGGGGTCGGGCAGCACCGTGTTCGACTTCGGCTCCGGCAACCCGGCGACTGCGGTGAACTGCTCATCGGCCACGAGCTGCACGGCCACATCACCGGCGGGAACGGGGACCGTGGACGTGACGGCGACGGCCAACGGTGAGACGTCAGCGGACAACCCACCGGGCGACCAGTTCACGTACGAGACTGTCCCGCCACCCTCACCCACCGTCACCGCCGTCAGCCCCACCTCGGGAGCTGCCGCCGGGGGGACGTCGGTGACCATCACCGGCACCAATTTCGCCACGGGGTCGGGCAGCACCGTGTTCGACTTCGGCTCCGGCAACCCGGCGACTGCGGTGAACTGCTCATCGGCCACGAGCTGCACGGCCACATCACCGGCGGGAACGGGGACCGTGGACGTGACGGCGACGGCCAACGGTGAGACGTCAGCGGACAACCCACCGGGCGACCAGTTCACGTACGAGACTGTCCCGCCACCCTCACCCACCGTCACCGCCGTCAGCCCCACCTCGGGAGCTGCCGCCGGGGGGACGTCGGTGACCATCACCGGCACCAATTTCGCCACGGGGTCGGGCAGCACCGTGTTCGACTTCGGCTCCGGCAACCCGGCGACTGCGGTGAACTGCTCATCGGCCACGAGCTGCACGGCCACATCACCGGCGGGAACGGGGACCGTGGACGTGACGGCGACGGCCAACGGTGAGACGTCAGCGGACAACCCACCGGGCGACCAGTTCACGTACGAGACTGTCCCGCCACCCTCACCCACCGTCACCGCCGTCAGCCCCACCTCGGGAGCTGCCGCCGGGGGGACGTCGGTGACCATCACCGGCACCAATTTCGCCACGGGGTCGGGCAGCACCGTGTTCGACTTCGGCTCCGGCAACCCGGCGACTGCGGTGAACTGCTCATCGGCCACGAGCTGCACGGCCACATCACCGGCGGGAACGGGGACCGTGGACGTGACGGCGACGGCCAACGGTGAGACGTCAGCGGACAACCCACCGGGCGACCAGTTCACCTATAGCTCGTCCACGACAGCGCCGACCACGCTGACTACCTCGCTTTCCGGGGCCGGACAGTCCGGCGCGCTCATCTCCGTGCCGTCGGGCACGGCCGTGGCCGATCAGGCCACCTTGAGCGGAGCCAACATCTCGAGCGCGGGGGAACAGTCACCTACACCGTCTCCACCCTTTCGATCTTCGGCTTCTCATTCGGGTTCTTCGGGCATTTTGGTTTCTTCTCCTTCTGGTGGTGGCAGCCTGTGGCCAGTGGGGGCACGGTCAATGTCACAGACGGCTCGGTGCCTCCGTCGAACCAAGTGACTCTGGGCCCGGGCACTTACTTCTGGCAGGCTTCCTACTCCGGAGATGCCCTCAACGGTGCCTCCCAAAGCACGCAAGGTGCGGAGGCAGAGATCGTCATTCCGCCGCTTCAATGCCCGACCGGGTTGGGCTGGTTGAGCGTGTGGTGTCTTCTCAGTACTCCCGGTGGTCACGGCCAGGGTGGCGGCAACGGCCAAGGTGGCGGCTACGGTTACGGTTACGGTTACGGTTACGGTAACGGTTACGGCGATGGCCGTGGTGGCTACCTGGGCGGAGGCGGCCATTGGCACTAGCCGATCTCCTCGAGGTGGGTCCAAAGGGGTGATTCCGGGTTACCCCGGGAATCGTTCATGCGGTGGGCATCGGGTACATCAATTTTCGACCCTTCGCCCACCATGCACCACGTGGTGACGGCTCAACAGGAGCAGACGACGGAAGATGCGTTGTCTCTGCATTTTGAGCCGGTCGCAGCGATCCTCAGGGATCTGGATATCGACCAGATGTGGCGGGAGGCCACAGAATCAGAGCGACGGTTCTTAGTGGACGAGTTGGTCGAGGAAGTTGCGGTGTTCTCCGATCATCTTGAAGTCAAGGTGGCCGGCGCTCCTCGAATCAACGTCACATTGGCGGAAGTGGGACTCAAGGTGTCTGACATTGGTGGTATCGGAGAGCCGACCCGCACGTTCTCGTACCAAGGACCATTGGCGGCTTGAGGCCTGGCAAGGTGTTGATACAACCCACCGTGAGAGGCTTCGGCCGTGGAAGGTCCGTCAGAGCAGGAGCCGCCGGCAAGTGTGCATTACGAACTTGACGAGGCACTTGACCTGCTCGCCGCCCTCGAGGAGGCTCGTGACGCCCTGATCGGCACCGACCACCTGGCCGAGGTTGCGCAGGTTGAGCATCAGATCCAGCTACTCAGCCGTAGACTGGGCTTCGATGAACCGGGAGGTGGCAATGGGTGACGAGCAGCCACTCCGGGCGGCTCAGGCAGCTCGGCGATTGGGGATTCCCACGAAGGAGCTACTTCGCCTCGTATACGAGCGCAAGATCCGTTACGTAATGGTCGACGGGATTGCTCACGTTCCGATTGATGCCGTGGAGGAGTACCGGTCCAAGGCGTCGTAGGTCTGCACCCCAATCGAATGCGACCCAGTGTCGGAGAGCCGACGTCCTCAATCTCCGACTGGCGACTCAGGTCGTGGCAATGAATGTTGACCTCGGGTAGATCGCTAGTCGGAGGGTTGGGTACTACCTCCTACAACGGTCCCACTCACGACACATCTTGCAGGAGGACCGTTGATTCCCACCGTCAACCTGAATGCCTGCGACTCTCCGTTGTAGAGAGCCTCCCCCGAGGTGAGTTCTCCGACTTGATCGCCACGTGAGTCGTAGATGGTGGCTCGCACCCCTGGCTCTGCGGCGGTGCCATGGCCCGTCAGAGTGCCGGTGACGATGACACTCCGGCCGTGGGGAGCGCAACGTACGCCAGAGACACTCGCCTGGGTGGCACCATTGGAGACTGTCGCCTGGATGCTTTGCCCGGATGAACAGCCAGCGACAGCAACTCCGACGGCAAGGACAAAGGCCGCCACAGGAAGCGCCCGAGTCACCACCTCATCATCCCACGTCCGATGATCGAAGCGGACCGGGCTGGTTTCTCACCATGCTCATTCTGACGCTTCGTGGGGGAGGCTAGTTCCCCAATCATGGTGCCGGGATGCGTAGCGGGTAGCAAGCCCCGATGAGGATGGCTGCAAGGCTCGCCTGGCGTCTGTAGTTGGAGATGCCGAGGGCAGATGTCGCCCGCCACGCTGATGGGACCACCCTTCCGTCAGTGTGAAGGGACCGCCTCTCGGGGGATTCCAACGTCGGCGAATCGATGATGACGGTTGGTGTGGCATCGGTCAAGAGCGTCGAAGTCGACGAGGTGCTCGAGGTGTGGTTCCACCGACGTCGAAGCCCGGCTTTGGTGGTGCCGAAAGGACCCGCCTTCCAGAATCAGCTCGTAGGCGGCCGACTGCAGACGATCGATGGCGGACTGGGCGAGCAAGGCGTCAGTCATCTGGGCGATCCATTCCACGGGTTCGCGGTTGGAGGTGACGAGGGTGGATGCGCTGCGGTGCCGCTCGACCACGAGCTCGTAGATGTCGGCGGTGTCCAAGGCATCGAAGGGCTGCAGGGCGAAGTCGTCCAGGATGAGCAGGTCGACGCGCATGAGCTTGCGCATCTCGGCGTCGTGGCTGTTGTCCAAGCGAGAGGCCCGCAGGCGCTTCAAGAGCACGGCGGTGCGACAGAACGTCACGGTGTAGCGCCGGCGCACGGCCACGTGCCCGAGGACAGAAGCCATGAAGGTCTTTCCCACCCCGACCGGGCCCATGATCATGACGTTGTGGCCGGCGTCGATGAACCGCAGCGAGCACAGCTCGTCCCAAGTCTGGCGGTCGAAGGTGGCTTCGGTCGTCTCGTCCCAGTGCTCGAGGCACATGTCGGGATCGAGCCCTGCGCTGCGGGCCCGCAGGGCGGCCGAAGTGGTCTCTCGTCTGGTCACCTCGTCGGACAACACGAGCTCCAGGAACTCGGCGTGGCCCATGTTCCTGGACTTCGCCAGGGCCAGGCGTTCGGGGAGGGTGTCGAGGCAACGACCGAGCTTCACTTGGCGCAGCACGCCCTTGAGCTCGGCGGAGACAGTGGGAACAGGCGCGGTCATGCCAGACCTCCCGCTGTAGTGGCGTCTGCGGCCCGATCGGCACCGTCCCCGGTATCTGGGTCCGCCGATTTTGCTGGGGAAATGCGAAAGTCCTCGAGCGGCCGGACGAAGCGGCCGGTGAGCAACGTGCCCTGGATGGGTGGCGGCTCGACACCGGACTCGGTAGCGCGCTCGAGCATGCGGCCGATGAGCGAGACGCTGTAGGCCTCGGCGTCGGCTGCCTTGGCACAGGCATCGTTGACGCGCTCAGGCCCCCACTTCTTCACGAGGCCGAGCAACGCGTAGACCTGGCGCATCTTGGTCCACGGCAACGGATGATCGAGCAGCACCGCGGCATAGGCGCCGATAGCCGGCCCGTGATCGGCGGCCAGGGAATGAAGGCGGTTCAAGTCCCGCAGGGCGTAGATGCTCTTGTCTGATGGCAGGTCCTCGGCGTGGGTGGAGCGGCCACCGGGAGTCTGACGGGGGTGGGTCTTCACCAGCTGGCCACCGAAGAAGATCTTCACGAGCTGGCGGTCGGCCCGGACGTCCACGTGGCGGCCGATCAGGTTGCCGGGCACCGAGTAGAGCGCCTTGGCCACCTCGATGTGGTGGTCCCGGTGCACCTTGGGGGTCGCGTAGTGGGGCAGGTCATAGACCCCACTTGGCACCGGGGACAGAGCCGGTGCCTCCACGGTGGCGAAGTGCTCCGCTGGTCGACAGGCCGTGGTGCCGTGCACCCGCAGCCCAGCGGTGGTGCTGCACCAGCACTCGGCTCGGCGCTGGGCGTCGGACCGGTCCACGAAGGTCTCGCCGGCGAAGAACGACCGGCGCACGTAGGTGACGGTGCGCTCGACCCGGGGCTTGTCCTTCGGATGGCGGACCCTGGTGGCGTCGATCAGGAAGCCACGGTCCTGGGCGTATTCGACGAAGGCCTGGTTGAGTCGGGGATCGAGCGGGTTGGCCTTGTCGATGATGGGCGACATGTTGTCGGGGATCACACAGCGAAACACCCCGCCATAGAAGGCCCACGCCGCTTCGCATCCTTCGATGACGTCGGCCATCGTCTGGGAGAAGCACAACCACACGAAGCTGTAGCGGCTGACACAGGGCGTGAAGATGAGCGCGTGGCACACCCGGCGGCGCTCGGTCTCGGAGTCGAACAGCAGCCCCATGCGCCCGAAGTCGACCTGCAGCTCGTCCCCGGGCTCGCCGTCTGCCACTCTGACCGTCGTCCCCTGGCCCCGTCGGGGCCCGCACAACTGGGCGCAGAAGCGCTCCAGAGTCCGGACCGGCACCGTGACCCCTTGGCGGGCGAGCAAGGTGTGGACCTTCACCACGGTCAGGTCCTCGTCGTCGAGCCACGCCCGGATCTTCTCGGCGTGGGGCTCGAGGCTCCGCCAGGCCGGCCCGTGGCCATCGGTGCGATGGGGCCGCACCTTCTCCACCACCAGGCTCATGAAGACGTCGTTGAGCTGGTCCTCTCCGCCGTCGCGCTCCAGGCCGGTGTCCACCGCCGCCTCGACGTAGCGCCGGACGGTCTTGCGGTCGATCCCCGCCAGCCGCTCGATCGCCCGCAGTCCCTCGCCCCGCAACCAGAGCCGGAGCACCTCTCGCACCTCGAACATCCGCACCTCCCGGAAGGCCATCGCCGCTCCTTGGTCCGCTGACCGATGGCGGCGAGTGCACCGGCTGGCGGACCGGCGCTGGTGGACCCCCGGGGGTGGTCCCATTACTGGCGGAAGGGTGGTCCCATACTGCTGTCGGAACTCACGTCAAAGTGGTCCCATGCTCGTGGCGGGCGACACAGGCGGGTGCGGACCCTGTAACACAGCACCCGCAAACTGCGTAGCTGTCCTTGGGAAGATCTGGGCAGGATGGGGAGGCCGGTCAAGGCCGGCCAAAGGCCGCCCGTGGGGGAAGCCTTGACGGGCCGGTCGGTGACGTGGGGATCCTGGATCGGGAGCCGGGTCCGGGCTCCTAATTGCCGCTCCCCCGCCCGCACATCAGGGTGATATCGACCGGCCTGCGGGACATGCCGATTGTTAAGAGGTATTGCGTCCTCAGGCGTTCTGTGATTAACGCCAACGCCGGAAAATCTGCCGATTTCGGGCTAATAAGGGCGGGGAGGCGTGATGTCCGCCGCGATATGGGGAGTCGTCCTAGGCGTTGCCCTGCTCTGGTTTATCTTCATGCCCCTCCTGAGGGTCATCAACCCTATGAGAGTCAACGCGACCGGCGATCACTTGACTGGGAAGCGTCGCGACCCGTGGGACGAGGAGGACTCAACCGATTCGTGAGCGGACTCTTTATCACTCGGCAAGAGCTTCATCCAGCCACCAAGTCCAGGCTCCAAACAGCATGTCCGGGCCACAAACTGACGATCTAGCTGCTGAGTTCCACAAAGTTGACGATGAGACCAGATTCTCGAGCCGTTACGATGGTAAGCGTCTCGACGCCAAGTCGGAGGCGCAAGAACCATGAGTGATGTATACGAGGGTCCCGGTTGGACGAAAGCCTCGGACGGAAAGTGGTATCCACCTGGACAGGAGCCGACTTCCGCCGGTGGCCAAGAGATGCCCGATGAGGCCCGACCAGATTCTCAGTTGCCGACCGGCCAAGACGCAGGAGCACTAAATCCGAAGGCGCCCTCCGACAGTTCAGCAGCAGATCAAAACGATCCGCTGGGCGGGGCTCTGGATGGCTTAGACGGCACATCGTCTGACAAAAATGTCGAGCCGATGGATAAGGCAGTTCTGTCGAGGCCAGACGCAATCCCACCCATGCCCCTCGTCGCGGATAACGCAGCGGTGCCAGCGGCGTGGTATCCCGATCCAATCGATTCCGCCAGCTTCCGATACTGGGACGGAGCCGCATGGACGAGACTCACGAGACTGGTCCCGCCGCCCACGATGCCGATCGCTGAGGCGCCCACCGGTCCATCCGAAGCAGGCGCTGCACACCTCGATCCTGATGTGGCCCCGTCGGAGACATCTGACACTTATGCTCAGACCGAAGGAACCGAACGTAAAACCAATGACGTGTCAGCCGGGCATGAGGAACCCGTAGATCAGTGGGTCAGAGAGGCCGACAAGCTGGTGGCCATAGCGTGGGCAGTCGGTACTCCCGATGCCTGGCGGAGCGCGGCGCGAGCCGCTGTCGTCGTGGCGGAAATCGCGCAAACCATGCGAGTGATAACCCACGCGCACCAGATTGCTGAGCACACGACCCGCGCTGCCGAGGAGGCGGTGGACCAGGCCCGTACGGCGCAGGCGACCATCGATGATGCAATGCGAAGGGCTGAGCACATGGCCCAGGCCGCTGAGGAGGCAGCACGAGCAGCCCGGGTCGCCGCTGACATAGCTGCCGATGCGAGGCAGAAGGCTGAGAAAACCGCGCAGGCAACTCCGCAAGTCTTGGAATCGGCCCAGATCGCGGCCCAGGCGGCAGCCAAGGCCAAGGCTAGAGCGGGTCACCTTGATCAGATCGTCATCAAGGCGCGAGAGACCAATACACCAGAGGGTTGGAGTGAAGCCTTACAAATCGCGGTTGAAGCAAGTGGCATTGAAGACCGCCTACCGGTCGTCTCGACTCGCCCTGTGAGCATGGCCGAGCCATTTGAGGGTTGGTACACCGACCCGTACGCTTTGCATGAGGCCCGGTGGATGTCTGATGGCATACCCACCCCGTTGGTTCGGGACGGGACCGTTGAGGGCCACGACCCGGCACCAGATGAGCCGTTCAAGGTCACACCGGTCAGACTCGGAGACGACGCCAAACCAAATGACGCAGCCGACCTCCGCAGAGCCGATGATGCCGAACGAGGTCCCACCTATGACCCACAGAAGGCAGCACGCGGGGCCTGGGACGCATACGACCAAAGCGATGCCCAGGGTTAGCTTGAACGCCCCTTCTTCGCCTGCAGACCCTTCACAAGTTGTCCGAGTGTACGCGACGCGGCTTCGTTGGAACGATCCTAGCGAGTGGATCATTTCGGACGAACCCGCTCATACGGCAATCATCGACATGAACACGTTCAGGAGAGCGCAAGCTCAGACATCGGCTGGTAGCCATCGGGTCTGCCCCAGGTTCGGTTGACTCCTAACCTTGCGAGCATTGGCTCGCTGGAAGGGAGTGGAGGGTGCCAAAGGCATACCCCGATCAGTTCCGCCGGGATGTTGTGGCGGTTGCCCGACGCCGGGAGATCCCGCTGTCGAAGGTGGCGCAGGACTTTGGCATCTCCGAGTCGTGTCTGCATCGCTGGATGAAGGATGCGGACGTCGAAGAGGGCGTCCGCGACGGCATGACTGCGGCGGAGCGCAACGAGCTCCGTGAATCACGCAAGCGGATCAAGGTTCTCGAGCAGGAGAACTACATCTTGCGCCGTGCGGCTGCGTATCTATCCCAGGGCAGCTCCCCAAAATGAGATACCCGCTGGTCCGTGATCTTGCCGCCGAAGGTGTTCCCGTGGCGGTGACCTGCCGGGTGCTCGAGTTCTCCAAGCAGAGCTATTTCAGATGGCTCGCTCGGCCCTGCAGTCCAAGGGACCTCGACAACGCCTATCTGACGAACGCAGCGGTCGACGTGAACCACGACGACCCGGCCTTCGGCTACCGCTTCATCGCGGATGAGCTCGAGCGCCTCGGTCACCGGGCCTCGGAGAACCGTGTGTGGCGTTTGTGCTCCGAGCAGCGACTTTGGTCAGCGCACTCGAGGAAACAGGGCCTGGGTCACCGACCCGGGCCCCCGGTCCACGACGACCTCGTCGAACGGGACTTCACCGCCGATGCTCCGAACGAGCTGTGGCTCACCGACATCACCGAGCACGCACCCGGGAGGGAAAGCTCTACTGCTGTGTCGTGAAGGACGTCTTCTCCAACCGCATCGTCGGCTATGCCACCGACGCCCGTATGACGAGCCAGCTCGCTGTCAGGGCGCTCCATCACGCCGTCGCACTTCGAGGACCAGGCGCCACGGTGGTTCACAGCGACAGGGGATCGCAATTTCGATCTCACGCATATGTGCGGGCGCTGGCGCGCTTCGGGCTTCGCGGATCGATGGGACGGGTGGCCGCCTGCGCCGACAACGCGGCCATGGAGTCATTCTACTCTCTGCTTCAGAAGAACGTCCTCGACTCGAAGTCCTGGGCCACTCGCCAGGAGTTGCACCTGGCGATCGTGCACTGGATCGAGCGCACGTATCACCGCCGGCGTCGTCAGCGGGCCCTCGGCAGGCTCACGCCGATCGAATATGAGACCATCTACAACGTCGAGACCGTCGCTTAGAGCTGGACAACCAAAGAGTCAACCGACTTGGGGGCAGACCCATCGCCGCGTACAGCGCCAACGTTCGACCGCACGCCCATATACGTTCAGCGGAATACTCCACTGTGGTGTCTGTGGTCGAAAGATGCAGGGCCACTGGAATAACTCGCTTCCGCACTACCGCTGTCGGTTTCCATCTGAGTATGTGGCTTCCGAACGGATCCACCACCCAAGGAACGTCTACCTCCGGCAGGACGCCATTGAACCTGCACTTGACAAGTGGCTCTCTCAACTGTTCGATCCCACCAACATCGAGGAAACCTGTCGCCTCCTGAGCGAGTCAGACAGCGCCACCGCACATGAGCAAGACTCGCGCCTCAGAAGAGCACACGAAACACTTCAAGACTGTGACCGTCGCATAGCGCGGTATCGCATGCTTCTCGACGAGGGCACCGACCCAAAGCTGGTTGCCGAATGGATTGCCACCGCCCAAGCTGAGCGGAGCGCGGTCGAGCAAGACCTTGAACGTCTCCGACCACAAGAGTCCCTGACGACAGATCAGTTGAGGCAACGGGTGGACGCCATCGAGGGCAAGGTGAAGTTGCTCGCCGAGGCCGACCCGGCGGCGAAGGCGGCGCTTTACGCGTCACTTGGCGTCAAGCTCACCTATCACCCAGATCGTCAGACCGTTCTCGTCGAGGCCCAGCCGACCGAAATATGGGCTACAGAGCGTGTCGGAGAACCGATCCGCACGTTCCCGTACCAAGGGGCATTGGCGGCTTGAGCCCTGGTGAACGAACGCTCCGGCGGGCAAGGCGAGGGCCAGTCAAGGTCAGGCCGGAGGCCGCCAGTAGGGGGCCTTGACGGGCCCGGGCGGCTGAGGCGGGACCATGGAGCCGGAGCCGGCCCTGCCGGCTCCTGGGAGCCCTCCCCCCGCTCATAACGGGTGATATGCGCTCCCTCCAGGACGTGGGGTGCGGCCCAAACCTGGAATCCTGGTCCCGGCAAAGTGGCCGGTCCAAATCAGCAAAGATGTAGAGGTGGCGGCAAGGCGACCTGTGCTACGAGCGAAGTGGAATGCACTGTTGCTCCGCTTCGTAAAAGGGCTCTACAAGCGTGTGCCTGGCTGGGATCTCAGCGAGGACATGCGATACTCCGGCAAGAACCCCGAGCTTCAAGTCAAGGGGCTCGCTACGTCAATCAGTATCCTACTGGACCGAGGAGACACCGCGACTGCTCTCGGGGTCGCCAACGAGCTTCGCATCCTGGCGGCGTCCGGTCGCCTCAGACACTCATCATCGGTTCACGCCCTTCGTGGTGTTGCTTCCGTATACGAACGGTGCGGACAAATCCAAGATGCTGTTGACGTTCGCGAACAGATTCTGGAGCTAGAACGTGAGGCCCACGGAGCCCAGGCGCAGGAGACGATTCAGGCAATGGAGCCTTTGGGTGTTGACCTTCGCAAAGCAGGAGCATTTTCAAGGGCGGTTGAGGTGCAACGAGAGGTAGCCGCTTGGTGGCGCACCCAGGAGCCGGAACGGCCAGCCGAGACAGCACACGCTGGAACTCACTTGGGCATCAGCCTCATAAAGTTACGAGAGTTCCAGGAAGCTCGGGAAGTGCTGGAGCACACCGTCGGACTCATGGGCGACTCCAATCCCGAAGCTCGTGTCGCGTGTGGATGGCTTGCTTTCGTCCTAGTGAGGCAGGGAGATCGAGAAGCGGCATTGCGGCTGCGAGAGAAGGTCGTGTCTCTCTCCACGCGTGCCTATGGACCCGAAGATCGACGGACATTGCACGACATTGACATGCTGGCAGACGTGCTCCGAGGGCTGGGGCAGCGAGACCGTGCCCGGGGTCTGATGGAGGGTTCACTGGCCAGTCGTGAACGAGTACTGGGCGACAACGACCCCGATACTCAAAAGGCAAGAGAACGTCTGACTGCCTACCTGGGCGAGATTGAGTGACTGCCGTGTAAACGATGGTCCCGGCCGGGGTATTCGTCCGAAGCCAACCTGGCTACGGCACCCGATACTCGGGGGTACCGGGTGGGCGGTTGGGACAGTAGGCGCTTCGGTCCGGGGTGAAACCGGCGAGTGTGGAAATACCGTCATGCCCGTCGTTCCAGGTGACGATCTGCGGCCTTTTGAGCCTCTTGTTCCGATCGGTACCACCGTCCCCCACTCGATGCTCCGCACGAACACTTCCAGCGGGCTGAGCCGTGGCCAGATACCACGATCGTGGTGTCATGCGTCTGGTCGCCCATCGGCACCAAGATGACAGATCTGACGAACGATGCCGAGAATCCCTGCGTCTGAGCTATCCGGCACTCGGGGTTACCGGGCTAGGTGGATCGTCTGGCGAGTGCCAATTTCGGGCACATCCTCCCGGTAGGATGGGGGGATGGCCAGAAGAGGGCGGTCCCCCACGTGGGCCGAGGTTGGCTACATGAACACCCGGAGCATGAGGACAACCTTCCGGGCACTCACCTTCGCTATCCGCTGGGCGGCCTGCTGCGCCGAGCTAAAGCGGGAGCCCGAGTCCGTAGACGAGTTCTGCCAGGTCATGCAGGAAGCCCGGCGGACGGCCTTCCGGGACCAGCAGGCGTTCCGCCAGGCGTACCCAACGGAGACAACCCCCCTACGGATGATTGAGGTCACGGGGCTCAAGCGGAGCTTCGAGGACCTTTACCGCCGGCTCCAGGACCGAGGCCGGGTCGAGGCGCAGATGGCGCCGATGGCGTTCACGCTTGGAGCGGCCACGGCTGACCTCTGAGGGCCACCCGGGGGGCTCCGTCCGAAGCGGGGTCCGCCGGCCGGGGACGGACTCGGGAGCCGTGAGGCCCCGAGCCGGCGCCGGACGGAGGACCCGACCGGCCCGGGCTCCTGCGGGGGCCTGAGGGATCCGAGGGTCGGCTCCGAGGGTGGGCGACGAGTGCCTGTTACTGGCACCGACTACTGTGCCACTTTATGGCACTTGTTCCTGCAATGCCGCCGAGGTCGGGACGGTGTTCGGCCCGGGTCCGGCGCTCACCGGGCTGCGGGTCCCTCGGTAACTACGGAAATAACTGTGGGGAGCCTGGTGAGAGAGCCGCCGGGACGCCGTACCGGTCGATGCGGTGGCTGTGGCGGGAAAGCTCCCTGAAGAGCGTGCGGAAGTGTCATCGGGTCCGCTACCGGGACAAGGTGACGGTGTGGGGTGACGGCGGGGGTCGGGTCGGTTACGGGGGGTTCTGCCGCTGCCATTCGGTGTGGGCGTGCCCGCTATGCGCCCCCACGATCCGACGAGCTCGGGCGGTCGAGCTGTCGGGCGGGCTAGTTCGTCACCTGGCGGGCGGGGGTGGTTGCGTGTTCGCGACGTCAACGATTCCGCACGATCAAGGGGACCGGTTGGTGCCGCTGTTCGACGGGGTAACGAGGGCCTGGGCGGACGTGCGAGCGGATCTCGGTGTCCGTCAGTGGTTCGGCGACCATCACGTCGAGTGGGTGCGGGCGACCGAGGTAACGCACGGCGTCAACGGATGGCATCCACATCTGCATACGGCGCTTGTCACGGATCGGCCCTTAGAGCGAGCTGAGGCGCAGGAATTGTGGACGCTCATGTTCGAACCGTGGTGCCGGTCTGCGGAGCGGTCGGGGTGGCGGCGCCCCTCAGAGAAGTACGGCCTCTCTGTGATCCGGTGCGGCAGCGGCCAGATCGGTGACTACGTGTCGAAGGTCGAGGGTCTGGCCGATGAGCTGACTCGACTCGATGTGAAGCGGTCGAGTCATAAGACTGAGCCACCTTTTGCCCTGCTTCGTCGTGCTGTCGGTGGCGACGAGGGAGCTGCGGGCGTGTGGCATGAGTACGAGCGGGGCACCAAGGGCCGGCGGGCACTGATGCCCTCGCATGGGCTGCGCCGGCGCCTGCAGGTCGGTGCCGACGTGCCGGACTCGGCAGTCAGTGAGCCTTCGGAGCCGGCGTGGCGGGTGCTCGCAGAGTTGGACGCTCGACAGGCGAGCGTGCTCGTGCTCCATCCCCAGGGGTTCGAGGTTTTCGCCGAGATGGTCGGGGACGGCACCCCTGAGGCGGTGCGAGCCGCCCTGGAGACCCTGCAAGGAACGATGCCGTGGTGGCTCACTCAACAGGGCTGGTGGCTTCGGGGAGAGCAGGGGGAGGCCGCCGAGGAGGCGTGGCTGCGGTCCGGTGGGGCGACTCCATTGAGTTTTTCGGACGACGAAGCAGTGGAGTTCTGATGGGGTGCCCGTCGGACGTGTGTCATCGGGGCTCGGTTGGCATCCCTGGAGTCGAACGGTGATGTCTGGCGCCCCGCTGGAAGGTCCGAGTAAGGATCGGGACCTGAAGCGGGTCGCCAAGGTGCTGGTAAACATCGGGCTGCGGCTGACGCAGGCGAAGGATGAACGGGAGGAACAGAAATGAGCCTGACCGTGGTCTATGTCCGGGTGTCCACGGAGGATCAAGTGGACTTCTCCCCCGATGCCCAGGCTGCGAAGTGCAAGGCGTACGCCCGGCACCACGACCTCGGCCCGGTCGTGGTGATCTCGGACCCGGGGTTCACCGCCGCCAGCCTCGAGCGACCGGGCATGCGAGAGGTGCTGTCGCTGGTAGAGGCCGATCGAGTGGCACACGTGATCGTGTGGCGGCTTGACCGGCTCTCCCGAGACACCGGGGACCAGAGCTACCTGGTGCGGCTGTTTGCGGCGCACGGCGTGCGGCTGCACTCGGTCAACGACGGTGTGATCGATCTCGCTACGGCGTCAGGCCGCTTGCATGTCGGCTTCCACGGCGTGCTGGCGCAGTACTACCGGGAGCAGCTGGTGGAGAACGTGAAGATGGGTATGGAGCAAGCGGCTCGAAAGGGGCGCTGGCTGAATCGGGCACCGACGGGCTACGACATGGTGAACGGAGAGCTGGTCCCGAACGAGGTGGCCCCTCTGGTCCGGCGGATCTTCGCTCTGCGGGCGTGCGGGCTCGGCTATGCCGCCATCCAGGCCGATGTGGGGATCTGTTACTCGACGGCACGGCAGATCGTGCACAACCGGGTGTACCTGGGGGAGGTGCGACTGCGGGACCAGTGGTTCCCGGGCAATCACGAGGCTCTGGTGACGAGGGACGAGTTCGATGCCGCCCACCGAGCGCATGTGCCCGGCCGGCGCCGGGGCCGGGACGTGCTGTCAGGCCGGGTGCGCTGTGGACTGTGTGGGCGCCGGATCAGCCCCGACACCAACGAGCGGGGCCAGATGCTTTACCGCTGTTGGCACCGAGGGAAGGGGTGCCGGCAGCCGGGACGGTCGGCCAATGGGCTACACCGGGCGGTGGTGGTCGGACTGCGGGAGCTGGGCGATAACTCCGAGCTACAAGCGGCGATTCGGGAGGAGCTGGCTCGACACCTCCAGCGGGACACCGAACGGTCCGGTGCGACCAGGCAGGCGACGATCTCGGCCCTTGTCGCCAAGCGGCACAAGCTTCTCCAGCTCCACTATGACGACGAGATCACGGCCAGTGCGTTCGAGGAGGAGGAGCGGCGGCTTACCACGCAGATCGAGTCGCTCCGGTCCGAGGAGGCAGAGGTCGAGGCCGAGCGGTCACGGCGTGACGAGCTGGCGGCACGTTTCTCGGAGGTCGAGCAGTTGCTCGCTCAGATCGACGTAAAGGCCGTCTGGGAGGCGGGAACACCCGCAGAGCGCCGGATACTTGTTGAGGAGCTGATCGATGCTGTCACGGTGTTTCCGGACCATCTGGAGGTGCACGTGGCCGGCGCTCCCCCGCTGATCGTGACGCTGGCGGAGGTCGGACTACGGGAGAGTGGTACGGAAAGGAGCGTGTCGGAGAGGGGACTTGAACCCCTACGCCCTTGCGGGCACTAGCCCCTCAAGCTAGCGCGTCTGCCTATTCCGCCACTCCGACGAGTGTGCGCCGGCCTCCGGCGCATCGAGCACTCTAGCGCGAGCGCCCTGGACCCCTAGGCGCCGGCGGGGCTGCCCGGGCTCTTGGCGCGGCGCACGGGGGCGGCCGCCCGGTAGCCCCACAACCGGAGATTCCACAACGGGCCGAGGCCCCCGGGGTCGTCGCCGACCCCCGACAGCGACGACGACCACACCAACATGGTGGGCTCGGCGAACAGCGGCAACGTGGGCATGGCCGTCCACAGTGCCTTGTCGATCTGTTGGTAGATGAGTTGGGCGCTCGGCGGCGCGAGGTCCTGGACGGCCTGCGCGAAGAGCGTGTCGACCTTCGGGTCGTCGAAGCCCGACCAGTCCTCGGTCTGGGCTCCGCCTGTCAACGATGGCGACGTCGAGAAGACGTTGGCGAGCGCACTGGGATATGCGCTCTCCTGCACCGGGACGACCGCCAGGTCGAACGCACCTGTCGGCAGCGCAGTCCCGTACAGCTGCGCCGTCGGCATCGGTGTGGCCACCACGTCGAAACCCGCCGCGACGAGCTGCGCCACCACGACGGGGCCGACCGCGGCCGACCAGGGGTCATCGGCCGCCCACACGATCTTCAACGACACCGGCTTTCCGTCTTTCGTCCAACTCCCGTGCGCGTCGGGGACGAATCCACTTTGTTGGAGCAGGCGTGCCGACGCGGCCGGATCCGCCTGCTCGTAGCCTGCGGCGTCGTCGACGTACCCGGGCTGGCCGTTGGCGAAGAGGTGGTGATTGTCCTCCCACACCGACTCGTCCTCGGGCTGGCCCACGCTCTCGACGAGCGCGGCGCGATCGATGGCGTGCGCGATGCCCTGACGGACCGTCGCCACGTTCAGGGGCGCGCGGCGGACGTTGAACTCGAGCTGGAGCATGGTCGTCCCCAACTGCACCTGAGACTGGAGCACCGGCGAGGAAGAGGCCTGGGCCATGAGCGACTGGTCGAACCCGCTCGGGTACGCGACCTGCACCTGGCCGCCCCCCAGGGCCGACGCCAGGGCCGAGTCCCCCGAGACGGCCCGCACCACGATCCGGTCCAGGGTCGGGGGGCTCCCCCACCACCGCGGGTTGCGCCCCAGGACGATCTCGGAGCCCGGCACCCACGACACCACCTGCCAGGGCCCGCCCGACACCAGCACGGCGGGGTTGAACCGGTCGAACCCGTGGTTCCACCCCACCACCTCGGCGATGTGCGCCGGGAGCAGGTCGTCGAACAGCGACGCCCAGTCCGCGAACGGCGTGTGGAACACGACGGTGACGGTCTTCCCGCCGTTGGAGGCGGTGAGCGAGTCGATGTCGCGGTAGCCGAGCGTCGACACCACGGAGTCCGGGGTGCCGTCCACGTCGACGGCGCCGCCCTTCTGGGACTGCCACGCGTAGGTGAAGTCCGCGGCGCTGATGGGGACCCCGTCGGACCACACCGCACGAGGGTCGATCTGGTACACCACGGTCTGAGGCTGGAGGCTCACGACCTCGGCGCTGTCCACCACGTTGGTGTCGAGCTGCGGCATCAGGCCGGGCCCGACCCGGAACACCTGGGCCCACACCGCACTGGCCAGCATGCGGCCAACCGGAGTGTCGCCTGCCAGGGTGTGGTCGTTCAGCGTGGTGGGCACGTCGTCGAGCGCGACGGTCGCCGTGCCCCCCTCGACCGGGACCAGCTGGGGCGCGGCGTTGGCCCCCGTGGTCGTGCTCCGGGGGGCCGCATCCGGCGTCGCGCCCGGGGCGCCGCAGGCACCGGCCAGCACAGCCAGCGCGGCGAGGAGGGCGAGGACGCCGAGGCCGCCCGGGGCCCCGGGGGGCAGTGCCCGGGACCGACGGGGAGCGGTCACCGGCGCCGGGGCTCGCCCCCTACCACCGGCACCGCCGGCGGTCACTGCAGGCGCAGGGCCAAGGTCACGGTCGTGAAGGTGAAGATGATCGCCACGGTGATCGTGATGCGGTCGAGGTTCTTCTCGACCACGGTGGAGCCGGCCGCCGCCTGGCCCACCGAGCCGCCGAACATGTCCGAGAGCCCGCCACCCTTCCCCGAGTGCATGAGGATCAGGAAGATGAGCGCCAGCGACACCATGAGGTGAAGCACCACGATGGCAATCGTCAGCACCGAGTCCTCCCGGGGTGGTCCGCGGTCCCGGCAACGCTACCAAACGCCGACGTGTCCCCGGCTGGCAGGGTCCCGGGCTCTCGCGCCGCCCGGTCGTCCCCACATGGCTCGGCGAGGGCCGGGGGCCGGCTCGCCCTCAGCGCCCCCCGGGGACGACCGAGGCCGCCGCCTGCACGATGGCGGCGAAGATGGCCGCTTCGAGGCTGGCCCCTCCGACCAGGGCCCCGTCCACGTCAGGCTGCCCGACCAGCTCGGCCGCGTTCTCGGGGCGCACCGACCCCCCGTACTGGATCCGGACGGCCTCGGCCCCCTCGACCCCGGCCACGTCCCCCACCACCCCCCGGATGTGGGCGCACGCGGACTGGGCGTCCCCGGCGGTCGCCGTGCGCCCCGTGCCGATGGCCCAGATGGGCTCGTAGGCGATCACGAGCCCCGCCACCTGTTCGGCGGAGAGCCCCTTGAGGGCGGTGGTGATCTGGGTGGTGAGGCGCGCCTCGGTCTCCCCGTCCTCGCGCTCCTCCTCTGTCTCCCCGACACACAGGATGGGGATCATGGCGTGGCGCAGGATCGCCCGCACGGTGAGGGCCACGACCTCGTCGGTCTGGCCGAAGAACTGCCGGCGCTCGGAGTGACCCACGATCACGAGCGACACGCCCAGGCGCGCCAGCATGGGAGGGGCGACCTCGCCGGTGAAGGCACCCTGGTCGTCGTGGTGGCAGTGCTGGGCGCCCAGCAGCACGGGGATGGCACGGTCCTCGATGACCGTCTGCACCGAGCGCAGGCTGGTGAACGGCGGGTGCACGGAGACGTCGAGCGAGGCCACGTCGGCGGCCCCCAGGCGCAGGCCGAGGTCCTGGACGGTGCGGATCGACTGGAGGTGGTCGTGGTGCATCTTCCAGTTGCCGCTCACGATCGGCCGCCGGTGCACGGGCCCGGCCCCGCCCGCCTTCGCCACGTTAGGCACCTGCCTTCGGGGCGTTGGGCGCGTGGCGCAGCGCCTCGAGGCCGGGCAGGTCCCCGTGCTCGAGGAGCTCGAGGGAGGCGCCGCCCCCCGTCGACACGTAACCCACCTGGGACGCCAGGTCGAGCTCGTCCAACGCGGCCACCGAGTCGCCTCCTCCCACCACCGTGAAGGCCCGGGAGTCGGCCACGGCCCTGGCCACGGTGCGCGTCCCGGCCGCGAAGCGCTCGTCCTCGAACACCCCCATCGGCCCGTTCCAGAACACCGTGCCCGCCCCGGCCACCACGTCGGCGAAGGCGCCGGCGGTCTCGGGCCCGATGTCGACCCCCCGCCACCCTCGGGGGACGTCGGTCCCGATCATCTTTACCTCGCCGCTCCCGGCACTGTGCTGTCCGACGGAGCCACCCGGGCCGAGGGCCACGATGTCGGTGGGGAGCATGATCCGTCCGCCGGCCTGCTCGAGGAGCCGGGCGCAGCTGTCGATGCGGCCCGCATCGAGCAGGGAGGCGCCGACGGTGTGGCCCCGGGCGGCCAGGAAGGTGAACGCCATCCCTCCCCCCACGGCCAGGTGGTCGACCAGCTCCAGCAGGGCCTGCAGCACCCCGAGCTTGTCGCCCACCTTGGAACCACCCACGAGCGTCACGAAGGGGCGGGCCGGGGCCACCAGCAGCCCCCCGAGGACCTCGACCTCACGCGCCAGGAGGCGCCCCGCCGCCGACGGCAGGCGTGTCGGGGGCCCCACGATCGAGGCGTGGGAGCGATGCGAGGCACCGAAGGCGTCGTTCACATAGGCGTCGAACCCCTCCACGAGCCGGTCGACGAAGGCGGGGTCGTTCTCCTCCTCCCCCGGGTCGAAACGGAGGTTCTCGAGCAGCCCCACCCCGGGGGCGAGCTCGGCCAGACGGTCCCGGACCGGGGCGACGTCGAAGCGGGGGTCGACGGTGCCCTTGGGCCTGCCGAGGTGGGTGCAGGCGGTGACCTCGGCCCCCCGTTCGTTGAGCCACGACAGGGTGGGGAGGGCGGAGCGGATGCGGAAGTCGTCGGTCACCACCTTGCCGTCGCCTCCGCCGGGGTCCGGGCCCAACGGCACGTTGAAGTCCACGCGCACGAGGACCCGGCAGCCACCCAGCTCGGGAAGGTCTTCGAGCAGGGGGAGCCCGGCGAGGGGGCCGGCGCGGGGCCGCGTGGTGTCAGGCATGGGACGTGTCGCGCATGGTCGGTGCGTGATGCCGCGTCGCGCTCAGGACGGCGGCGGCCCGGCCGCGCCGACCAGCACGACCAGGTCGACGAGCCTGTTGGCGTATCCCCACTCGTTGTCGTACCAGCCCTGCACCTTGACGAGCGTGGTGTCGTCGTCGACCGGCATCACCATGGTGAGGCCGGCGTCGAACGTGCACGAGGCGGCATTGCCCACGATGTCCGACGACACGATGGGCTCCTCGGTGTAGTCGAGCACGGCGGCGAGCCGGCCGCGCGACGCAGCGAGGCGGAACGCCTCGTTCACCTCGTCGGCCGTGACGGCGCGGGCCACGAGCGCTGTGAAGTCGGTGATGGACCCGTCCACCACCGGCACCCGCAGCGCGGCGCCGTCGAGGCGACCCTGCATGGACCGGAGCACGAGCCCCGTGGCGCTGGCGGCGCCCGACGAGGCCGGGACGATGTTCTGGGCCGCCGCCCGGGCCCGGCGCAGGTCCTTGTGGGGCAGGTCGAGCAGGTTCTGGTCGTTGGTGTAGGCGTGCACCGTGGTCATGAGCCCGTTGCGCACCCCGAAGGCGTCGTCGAGTACCTGCACCATGGGCACGAGGCAGTTGGTGGTGCACGAGGCGTTCGACACCACCACGTGGTGCGCGGGGTCGAAGGAGTCGTCGTTGACGCCCATCACGAACGTGGCGTCCGCGTCCTTCGAGGGCCCCGAGATCACCACGCGCCCGGCGCCGCCTTCGAGGTGGGCGGCCGCGTCGCTGCGCCCCGTGAAGCGCCCGGTCGACTCCACCACCACCTCCACGCCGAGCTCGCGCCAGGGAAGGGCCTTGGGCTCGCGTTCGGCCAGCACCCGGATCCTGCGCCCGGCCACCACGATGTCGTCCCCGTCGGCCCGCACCTCGGCGCCGAAGCGACCGTGGGTCGTGTCGTAGGCCAGCAGGTGGGCGTTGGTGGCGGCATCGGTGAGGTCGTTGAGCGCCACCACCTCGACGTCGGCTCCCTGCTCCCGCGCCGCACGTAGGAAATTCCTGCCGATGCGCCCGAAGCCGTTGATCCCCACCCGTATCGTCATCAGGTCTATCCGACCAGACCGCCGAGGGCGGCCGCCAGTCTTCCCGGATCATGGGCGCGTCCGTTCGCCTTGGCCAGGGGGGCCTCGACCACGGGCACCACGAGCTCCCCCACGGCGATGCCGGCCGGATCGGCCAGCACCACGTCGACCTCGACCCCGTGGGCGGCCAGGGCGGCCACATGGTCGGCCACGTCCATGCCGGCGGTCTCGTTCCCCTCGGGGCGGAGGTTGGCGACGTAGACGCGGCGCCCCGGAGACCTCCGGATGGCCTCGGCCAGGGCGGGGACGGCCACGGCGGCGAGCACGCTCGTGAACAGCGAGCCCGGTCCCACCACCACCTGGTCGGCATGGGCCAGCGCCCGGAGGGCCACCGGGGACGCAGGCGGGTCGGTGGGCACCAACGAGACCCGGCGGATGTGGCGGGTGCGCATGACCTCGGTCTGCCCGTGGATCTCCCCTCCGGCCGCCTCGGCCTTGAGGACCACCGGCTCGGTGGCGGCCGGGACGACCCGGCCCACCGCCCCGAGGAGCCGGGCCGCCTCGTCGAGGCCCTTCTGGGGGTCCCCGCAGGCGCCCATCAGGCCCGCGATCACCAGGTTGCCCAGGGCGTGGCCGACCAGCTCCTCGGCCTCGAAGCGCTGCTCGAAGGCGGCCGCCAGGGCCGAGCCCTCCTCGGCCAGGGCGACCAGGCACTTGCGGAGGTCCCCCGGGGGCATGATGTCGAGCTGGCGGCGCAGGCGCCCCGACGACCCGCCGTCGTCGGCCACCGACACCACCGCGGTCAGCTCGGCCGCGTAGCGCCGGGCCGCCCGCAAGGTGGCGGCCAGCCCGTGGCCCCCGCCCACGGCGACCACCTTGGGGCCCTTTCGGCTCCTCACCGGTCGATGTCCCGGTGGATGACGATGGGCTTGGCGCCCCGGGCCCGCAACCGGGCACCGAGCTCCTCGGCGAGGGCGACCGAACGGTGGCGCCCGCCGGTGCAGCCCAGGGCGATGGTGAGATACGGCTTGCCCTCGTCGACGAAGGCGGGGAGCAGCATGCCGACCAGGTCGTCCACCTGGTCCAGGAAGGGCCCGGTCGCCTGCTGCCCCAGGACGAAGTCGCGCACGGGCGCGTCGAGGCCCGACAGCGGGCGCAGGGACTCGACCCAGTGGGGGTTGGGCAGGAACCGGCAGTCGAGCACGAGGTCCGCGTCGAGGGGCAGGCCGTGCTTGTAGCCGAAGGACACCACCGACATCCGCATGCCCATCTCGGAGTCGTCCCCGAAGAGGTCGGTGACCCGCTGGCGCAGCTGGTTGACGTTGAGCTCGGCGGTGTCCACGACGACGTCGGCGCGCTCGCGCACCGGCTCCAGCAGGCGACGCTCGTCGGTGATGGCCTCGGCCACCTGGCGTTCTTGGATGGGATGGCGCCGCCTGGTGCCCTCGAACCGGCGCACCAGGACGTCCTGGGGGGCGTCGAGGTAGACGAGCAGCACCCGATGCCCCTTGGCCCGCAGGGCGTCGATGGCGGGGAGCGCCTCCTCGACGCGGGCGCCCCCGCCCCGGCCCAGCACCAGGGCCACCCGCTCCTGCGTGGAGCCGGGCCGGCTCACGACCTCGGCCACCTCGCCCAACAGCGACGGGGGCATGTTGTCGATGACGTACCACCCCGAGTCCTCGAGGGCGGCGGCGGCCGTGGACCTCCCCGCGCCCGACATGCCGGTGATCACCAGGTAGTCGCTCACGTGCCGTCCGTCCTCACCCCGGGCTCGCCCGCGCCGGCGCCGTCGTCGCCGGCGCCGGTCGGGGTCCGGCTCCCATCCTGGCCCAGGGCGGGGCCCAAACGGGTGACCGACCCCGGCACCCGGGGGCGCGGGGGGAGGGTATGGAGATGCGCGTGCACGGCCATGGCCACGGCATCGGGCAGCCAGGGCAGGGCGCGGAGGTCCTCGAGCGACGCGGCCCGCAGCGCCCGCAGGCTCCCGGTCTCCCTCAGGAGCCGGGTGCGGCGGGCGGGCCCGAGGCCCGGCACCCCCTCGAGGGTGCTGCGGGTCATGCGCCGTCCCCGCAGGTCACGGTGGTAGGACACGGCGAACCGGTGCGCCTCGTCGCGCACCCGCTGCAGGAGGAACAGGGCGTCGGACCCCCGCGGCACCGGAACCGGGTCGGCGCGGCCCGGCACGTACACCTCCTCGAACGTCTTGGCCAGGGCGGCCACGGGGATCTCCTCGGACAGCCCCAGGCGCTCCAGGACCCGGACCCCCACGCCGAGCTGGCCCTTGCCCCCGTCGAGGAGCAGGAGCTGGGGCGGGTAGGCGAAGCGCCGGGCCCGGGCGCTGCCGGAGGTGGCATCCTCGCCCCCGGTCTGGGCGCGGGCCTCGAGGAGGGCGGTGAGCCGCCGGGTGAGGACCTCCTCCATCGCCGCGTAGTCGTCGTTGCCCGGGACGTCGCGGATCTTGAAGCGGCGGTACTCGGACTTGCGGGGCAGGCCGTCCTCGAGCACCACCATCGACCCCACGTAGTCGGTGCCCTGCAGGTGGCTCATGTCGTAGCACTCGATCCGCAACGGGGCCTGGGGGAGCCCGAGCACCTCCCGCAGCGACTCCAGGGCCCGGGCCCGGCTGTCATGGTCCGAGGCCCGGCGCAGCCGGTGGCGGGCCAGCTCCTCGCCGGCGTTGCGCGTCACGGTCTGCAACAGCGTGCGCTTGCCGCCCCGTTGCGGGACGCGCAGCGCCACCCGGTCCCCGCGCCGGTCGGCCAGGAACGCCTCGTAGACCTCGGGAGCGTCGGGGAGGTCGGGCACGAGCACCTGCCGGGGCACGCCGGGAGCCGAGCCCCCCTCGGTGCCCCACGAGCCCGGGTCCCCCGCGCCCGAGGTCCACCCCGAGCTGTCGCCACCACGCACCCGCGCGCTGCGGCGCGCCGGCGCGGCCGCCGGCTCGGCATCGCCGTAGAGCTCCTCGAGCACGCGCCCCACCAGTTGCGGCCTGGTCAGCTCCTCCACCTTGTCCACCACGAAGGCCCGCCGCCCCACGATGCGGCCCCGGCGCACGTGGAAGACGCACACCGCCGCCTCGAGGGGGTCCTCGTCGATGCCCACCACGTCGAGGTCCTCGGGCCTGTCGGTCACGACCTGCTGGCGCTCACACGCCATCCGCAGGGTGTTGAGGCGATCGCGCAGCCGCGCGGCACGCTCGAAGTCGAGGTCCTCGGCGGCGCGCTCCATCTCGGCCTTGAGCCGGCGTTCCACGTCGTCGGTGTCGCCGGCCAGGAACGCCATCAGGTCGGCCACCATGGCGCCGTAACGCTCGTGGTCCACGGCCCCGATGCACGGGCCCGAACAGCGCTCGATGTGGAACAACAGGCACGGCTTGCCCAGCTTGGTGTGCCGGTCGAGCTTGTTGTCGGAGCAGGTGCGGACCTGGAACGTGCGCAGCAGGAGGTCGAGGGTGTCGCGGATGGCGCCCACGTGCGCGTAGGGGCCGAAGTAGCGCACCTCGGGCCGGCGCCGGCCCCGCACCACCGCCGCCCGGGGCCACTGGTCGGCGAGGGTCACCGCCAGCGAGGGGTAGGACTTGTCGTCGACCAGCCGGATGTTGAAGCGGGGCCGGTGCCGCTTGATGAGGGCGTACTCGAGGAGGATCGCCTCGACTTCGTTGGCGACCTGGATCCACTCCACGTGCTCCGCGAGCGACACCATCTGGGCGGTGCGCGCCGGCAGTGTGGCGGGGTCGGCGAAGTAGTTGCTCAACCGGCTCCGCAGCGACTTGGCCTTGCCCACGTACAGGACCCGCCCGGCCCCGTCGAGGAACTGGTAGGAGCCGGGAGCGTCGGGGATGGTTCCCGGGGCCGGACGGGTTCGCACGCTATTACTGTGCCGTACGGCGCCGATTCCCGTGCCGTCCGGCGCCGTACGGCGCCGTCCGGCGGTGCGCCCACCCCGGCCGGCGGAGCGCCCACCCCGGCCGGCGGAGCGCACGGGTCCTCGTGCACGGGGCGGGTGCACCGGGCATAGACTGGCGAAAGCGCCGGCCTGGTACCCCGGCGTACATACCGCTCCGAGGCCGACAACCCCGCGGATGGGCGACCAGGCTGTCCCCGCCGGCCGTGTTCGGAGTGCTCCCCGAAGGGGGTCCGACCATGTTCCGGTTGCAGCGTGCGCTCCCCGAGCGCTACGTCCACGCGACACCCGACCAGCTCACGGACTGGATCGGCCGAGCCAAGGCCACCCTGGGCCCCCGGGTGCTGATCCTCGGGCACCACTACCAACGCGACGAGGTGATGTGCTGGGCCGACGCGCGGGGCGATTCCTTCGGGCTGTCTCGCACCGCGGCGCAGCGGGACGACGCCGACTACATCGTCTTCTGTGGCGTGCACTTCATGGCCGAGTCCGCCGACGTCCTCACCTCGCCGGAGCAGCAGGTGATCCTGCCCGACCTCAACGCGGGATGCTCGATGGCCGACATGGCCGACATCGACGCCGTCGAGGACGCCTGGGAGTCCCTGGCGGCCGTCACCGACGTCGAGCGCATCGTCCCCGTGACGTACATGAATTCGTCGGCCGCCCTGAAGGCCTTCGTCGGCCGCCACGGTGGCACGGTGTGCACCTCGTCGAACGCGCGGGCCGTGCTCACCTGGGCCCTGGACCCGGCCGGCACGGGCACGGCCCGGGGCGACAAGGTCCTCTTCTTCCCCGACCAGCATCTCGGGCGCAACACGGGTTTCCAGCTCGGCTGGGGCGAGCCCGACATGCGGGTGTGGAACCCCCTCCTCGAGATGGGGGGCCTCGACGACGCCGACGTCAAAGAGGCCACCTTGCTCCTGTGGAAAGGGCACTGCTCGGTGCACCAGCGCTTCCGGCCCGAGCACGTGGCCGCCTTTCGCGCCGAGCACCCCGGCGGCCTGGTGGTGGTCCATCCCGAATGCGCCCACGACGTGGTCGTCACGGCCGACGAGGTGGGGTCGACCGACTCCATCATCCGCGTCGTCGACGAGGCGCCCCCCGGCTCGGTCATCGGCGTGGGCACCGAGATCCATCTCGTGAAGCGCCTCGACGCCGAGCACCCCGACAAGACCGTGGTCTCGCTCGACCCCCTGGTGTGTCCGTGCTCGACCATGTTCCGTATCGACGCCGCCCACCTGTGCTGGGTGCTCGAACGGCTCGTGGAGGGCGAAGTCGTGAACCGGATCACGGTCGAGCCCGACGTGGCGCAATGGGCACGGTGCGCCCTGGAGCGGATGCTCGAGATCACCTGAACGCCCCGACGCGCGCCGTGGCGACGGCGCGCGTCGGGCAGTGCGCGTCAGCCCTCGTCGTCGTCGCTGTCGGGTGCGAAGGGCCACTCCTCGAACGCTGCGCACCGCCCCCCGGGGGCGAAGCGCAGCACCCATAGGTCACGCCAGGGGGTATCGGGGTCGTTGTCGTATTCGACCCCCACCCGCACCACGGCGGTGTCCGCGTCGACGGCGACCACCTCGCTCGACATCGTGAAGCCCTCGTCGGGCCCGTCGCGCTCGGCGTCCCAGAACAACTCGAGCTCGTCGAGGCCGCGCACGGGATCGGCCCACGGGGACGGCGCGTAGGTGACGTCGGGGGTGAACAGCTCGGCCAGCCGGGCCGTGCCGGGGGTCCGCCAGGCCTCCTCGTAGCCCTCGAGCCAGCGCAGGACCTGGTCGCGCCGCACCACTGCCATCAGCCGGCTCGACGGCGTTTGGTGCTCACGGCACGGGCCGTGGTCGGGCGCTTGGTGGTGGCCTTGGCCCGCTTCACCGTGCCGTTCGGCTTCACCGTGCCGTTCGGCTTCACCGTGCCGTTCGGCTTCACCGTCCCCGAGCGGCGCGCCGGCGGGGGGGACCCTGTGGCCCGCTTCGCCGTCGACCGGCTGGACATGGCAGGCCCGAGGCGCTCGCGACGGTCGCCCCCGGCGCGGGCCAGCACGGGTGCGAGGACCTGGCCGGTGTAGCTCAGCGGCATGGCGGCCACGTCCTCGGGGGTGCCCTCGGCCACCACCCGCCCGCCGCGCTCGCCGCCCTCGGGCCCGAGGTCGACGATCCAGTCCGCCGTCTTGACGACGTCGAGGTTGTGCTCGATCACGATGACCGTGTTCCCCTGGTCCACCAACCGCGACAGCACTTCGAGGAGCTTGCGGACGTCGTCGAAGTGCAGGCCGGTGGTCGGCTCGTCGAGCACGTAGAGCGTGTGGCCCGTCGACCGCCGCGAGAGCTCCGACGACAGCTTGACGCGCTGGGCCTCACCGCCCGAAAGCGTGGGGGCGGGCTGTCCGAGGCGGATGTAGCCGAGTCCCACGTCGACGAGGGTCTGGAGGTGGCGGGCGATGGTGGGCTGGTTGGCGAAGAACGACAGCGCCTCCTCGCACGACATGTCGAGGACGTCGCCGATGTTCTTCCCCTTGAACGTCACCTCGAGCGTCTCGCGGTTGTAGCGCGCGCCGCCACACACCTCGCAGGGCACGTACACGTCGGGGAGGAAGTGCATCTCGATCTTGATGGTCCCGTCCCCGGCACAGGCCTCGCAACGCCCGCCGCGCACGTTGAACGAGAACCGGCCCGGCAGGTAGCCGCGCACCTTCGCCTCGGAGGTCTGGCTGAAGAGCTTGCGCACGTGGTCGAAGAGCCCGGTGTAGGTGGCCGGGTTCGACCGCGGCGTCCGCCCGATGGGCGACTGGTCGATGTCCACGACCTTGTCGACGTGCTTGACCCCGTCGATGCCCTTGTGCTGACCCGGGGTGGTACGGGCCCGGTGCACCTGGGCCAGCATCGACTGCAACAGGATGTCGTTGACGAGCGTGGACTTCCCCGATCCCGACACGCCGGTCACCGCCACCAGGCACCCCAGCGGGAAGGCCACGTCGACGGCCTGCAGGTTGTGCTCCCGCGCGCCGCGCACCACCAGTTGGTCGCCCGAGCCGGGACGGCGCTTGTCGGGAACGGGAATGGACCGCTCCCCGACCAGGTACCGCCCGGTCACCGACGCCGGCGCTGCCAGCAGGCCGGGCACGTCGCCGCTGTAGACGACCTCGCCGCCGTGCTCACCGGCGCCGGGCCCGATGTCCACGACGTGGTCGGCCTCGCGGATGGTCTCCTCGTCGTGCTCGACGACGATGACGGTGTTGCCGAGGTCGCGCAGGCGCACCAGGGTGTCGAGCAAGCGCCGGTTGTCCCTTTGGTGCAGGCCGATGGAGGGCTCGTCGAGCACGTAGAGCACGCCCACCAGGCCCGAGCCGATCTGGCTGGCCAGGCGGATCCGCTGGGCCTCGCCCCCCGACAAGGTCGAGGTGCCCCGGGCCAAGGAGAGGTAGTCGAGCCCCACGTCGAGCAGGAAGCGCAGCCGGGCCCGCACCTCCCGCAACACGCGGTCGGCGATGAGGTGCTCGCGCTCGGTCAGCTCCAGGGCGTCGACCTCCGCCGCGGCGCGCGTGATCGAGAGGCTGCACAGCTCGAAGATGTTGCGCTCCCCCACCGTCACCGCCAGGGACTCGGGTTTGAGCCGCGCCCCGTGGCACACCGGGCACGGCACCTCGCGCATGAAGGTCTCGGTCCACTGCCGGACCGACTCGGAGTCCGAGTCGCGGTGGCGGCGCTTCAACCACGGCACGATGCCCTCGAAGTGCGAGGTGAACGACCGTTGGCGCCCGTAGCGATTGCGGTAGCGCACGTGCACCTGGCGCGTGCCCGAGCCGTAGAGCAGCACCTTGCGGTCCTTGGCGCGCAACTTCTCCCAGCGCGTGTCGGTGGAGAACCCGTACTCGTCGGCCACCGCCTCCACGATGCGGTCGAACCAGCGGCTGTGGCCCCCCGTCCACGGCGAGACGGCCCCCTCGGAGAGCGACCTGGTGGGGTCGGGTACCACCAGGTCGGGGTCGACCTCGAATTGGGTGCCGAGCCCGTCGCACGCCGGGCACGCGCCGTAGGGCGAGTTGAACGAGAAGTTGCGCGGTGCAGGCTCTTCGAACGACAGCCCGCAGAAGGTGCACGCCAGGTGCTCGGAGAAGGTGATGAGCTCCTCGGACCCGTCCTCGGCGACCACGGCGATCTCGGCGACGCCGTCGGTGAGGCGCAGAGCGGTCTCCATGGACTCGGTGAGGCGCTGGCGGATGTTGTCGCGCCGCACCAGGCGGTCGACCACGACCTCGATGGTGTGCTGCTCGTAGCGGGCCAGGTTCAGTGCGCCACGCTCGGACAGCTCGACCACCTCCCCGTCGACCCGGGCCCGCGCGAAGCCCTGCTTGGCCAGGTCGTCGAGGAAGGCCTCGTACTCCCCCTTGCGCCCCCGTACCACCGGGGCGAGCACCTGGAAGCGTGTCCCGTCGGGCAGGTCCAGGATGCGGTCCACGATCTGCTGGGGGGTCTGGCGGGCGACAGGGCGGCCGCAGTTGGGGCAGTGGGGATGGCCCACGCGCGCATAGAGCAGACGCAGGTAGTCGTAGATCTCGGTGACCGTGCCCACGGTGGAGCGCGGGTTGCGGCTGGCTGACTTCTGGTCGATGGAGATGGCGGGTGACAGGCCCTCGATGAAGTCGACGTCGGGCTTGTCCATCTGCCCCAGGAATTGCCGGGCGTAGGACGACAGCGACTCGACGTACCGGCGCTGGCCCTCGGCGTAGATGGTGTCGAAGGCCAGTGACGACTTGCCCGACCCCGACAGGCCCGTGAACACGATGAGCCGGTCACGCGGCAGCTCGAGAGAGACGTCGCGCAGGTTGTGCTCTCGTGCTCCGCGGATCACCAGCCGGTCGGCCATCGGTGCGAGGCTACCGGGGGGGCGGGGGGCCGGTTGCCGGGTGGGCGCGGCGCGGCGCGTCACGCCGTGGGAACGGGCAGGGCCAGGCCGGGGGAACCCGGGGACTCGGACGCGCCGGGCGGGCCCGCCGCCTCCGACGCCTCGGCCAGGGCCAGACGGAGCTCGGCGATGTCGTCGCGCAAGAGGGCCGCCTCCTCGTAGCGCAGCTCCGACGCGGCCAGGCGCATCTCCTGCTCGAGCCGGACCACCAGGCGCTGGAGCTCGTCGACGGGGAGGGCTCGGAGCTCGGCCATCTCGTCGACGGCGGTGGTGTCGTCCCCGTCTCCCGCGCTACCCGACCCGGCCAGGTGCCGGCCCCCGACGCCGTCGCGCCGCAGCCCGCGTCCGGCCCGCACCGGGGTGCCGGGACGGGCCCGTCCCCTCTGAGCGCCCCTGCTCCGCCCCGTCCCCGTGCCGGGGCCGCCGGGGCGGATGCTGGCCAGGATGTCGGTCACCGCCTTGCGGATGGTGGTGGGGTCGATGCCGTGCTCGGCGTTGTACGCCTGCTGCAGCGAGCGGCGGCGCTGGGTCTCGGAGATGGCGGCGCGCATGGCGTCGGTGATGGTGTCGGCGTACAGCACCACGAGACCGTCCACGTTGCGCGCGGCGCGTCCCATGGTCTGGATCAACGACGACGCCGAGCGCAGGAACCCGGTCTTGTCAGCGTCGAGGATGGCGACGAGCTGCACCTCGGGGAGGTCGAGGCCCTCGCGCAGAAGGTTGATGCCCACCAGCACGTCGTACTCGCCCAGTCGCAGGTCGCGCAGCAGCTCGATGCGCGTGATGGTGTCGATGTCCGAGTGCAGGTAGCGCACCCGCACTCCCAGCTCGACCAGGTAGTCGGTGAGGTCCTCCGCCATCTTCTTGGTGAGGGTGGTCACGAGGGAGCGGCCCCCCGCCTCCGACGCCTTGTGGATGCGCTCCATGAGGTCGTCGATCTGCCCGGTGGTGGGCTGCACCACGACCTCGGGGTCGACGAGGCCGGTGGGCCTGATGACCTGGTCCACGACCTGGCTCGACACCTCGAGCTCGTAGACGCCCGGAGTGGCCGACAAGAAGATGACCTGGCCCACCTTGTCGGTGAACTCGTCGAAGGTGAGCGGGCGGTTGTCGAGCGCCGAGGGGAGGCGGAACCCGTGCTCCACGAGCGTGTCCTTGCGCGAGCGGTCGCCCTCGTACTGCCCGTGGATCTGGGGGACCGTCACGTGGCTCTCGTCGATGACGGTGAGGAAGTCGGGCGGGAAGAAGTCGAGCAGTGTGTGGGAGGGCTCCCCCGCGGCTCGCCCGTCGAGATGGCGGCTGTAGTTCTCGATGCCGTTGCACACCCCGACTTCGGCGAGCATCTCGAGGTCGTGCTCGGTGCGGAGCCGGAGCCTCTGGGCCTCGAGAAGCTTCCCCGCCGACTGCAGCTCGGTGAGGCGCTGGCCGAGCTCGGCCTGGATCGACGCGATGGCGCGGCGCATGGTCTCGTCGCCGGCCACGTAGTGGGTGGCCGAGAACACCACGAGCTCGTCGATGTCCTCCCCGGTGTCGCCGGTCAGCGCGTCGAAGCGCCGGATGCGCTCTACCTCGTCCCCGAAGAGCTCGATGCGCACCGCCTCCTGCTCATAGACGGGATGCAGCTCCACGGTGTCGCCCCGCACGCGGAAATGTCCGCGGGTGAGCACGGCGTCGTTACGGTCGTAATGCAGCTCCACCAACTTGCGCAGCAGGTCGCGCTGGTTCACCGTGTCGCCCGGGCGCAGCGCCATGATCCGCTGGCGGTACTCGTCGGGCGAGCCGAGCCCGTAGATGCACGACACCGAGGCCACCACGATGACGTCGCGCCGCAGCAGCAGGCTCGAGGTGGTGGAGTGGCGCAGCCGGTCGATCTCGTCGTTGATCGACGAGTCCTTCTCGATGTAGGTGTCCGACGTCGGCAGGTACGCCTCGGGCTGGTAGTAGTCGTAGTACGAGACGAAGTACTCGACCCGGTTGTCGGGATAGAGCTCCCTCAGCTCGGCGGCGAGCTGGGCGGCGAGCGACTTGTTGGGCTCGATGACCAGGGTGGGACGCTGGGCCTGCTCGATGGTCCAGGCGATGGTGGCCGTCTTCCCGCTGCCGGTGATGCCCAGCAGGGTCTGGTAGCGGGCTCCGCGCGCGATCCCCGCACTCAGGGACTCGATCGCCCGCGGCTGGTCACCCGCGGGGCGCAGCGGGGTCACCACCTCGAAACGGGGCACCGCCCGATCGTACCGGGGGGGTGTGTCACCCCCGGCCGGCCCTCGGCGCTCGGGGTGGGCCTCGGCGATCGGGCCGGGCTTCAGCGCTCGGGGTGGGCCTCAGCGCTCGGGGTGAGACAGTGCGGCGAGTGCCGCCCATACGTGGTCGACCTCGGAGACCAGCTGCGCCCGGTCCCCCGAATTGTCGATCACGAAGTCGGCGCCGCGGCGGCGTTCCTCGCGGCCGGCCTGCGCCGCCACCCGGGCCTCGGCGTCCTGGCGCGAAAAGCCCCGTTGGCCCACCAGGCGCTCGACGGCGACCTCGACGGGGCAATCGACCACCACGACGACGTCCAGCGCCAGCACGGCGCGGTGCTCGGGCTTGAGCAGGGGGATGTCGAGCACCACCACGCGGTCGCCCCCCTCCTCGGCGGCCCGGCGCTCGGCCATGACCACCGAGATGGCGGGGTGGGTGATGGCATTGAGGGCCGCCAGCGACTCGGGGTCGGCGAAGGCGACGGCCGCCAGGGCGGCGCGGTCGACGGTCCCGTCGGCGGCGAGGATCCCTGTCCCGAACCGGTCCACCAGCGGCTGGAAGGCGGGGCCCCCGGGCACCACGACCTCACGGGCGATGCGGTCGGCGTCGATGAGGACCGCCCCCCGCTGCACCAGGAGCTCCCCGACCGACGACTTCCCCGAGCCGATGCCTCCGGTCAGCCCGACGGCGAGCACCGCCGCTACCGCCGGGGGCGCTTCCCGGCGACGGCCTCGTCCACCAGAGCTTCGAGGGTCCCCGACGCGGTCGCGTCCCAGGAGAGCTCGTCGGCGCGGGTACGCGCACCGTGGCCCAGGCGCGCCCGCAGCACGCGGTCGGTGAGCACGTCCCGGAGCGCGTCGGCGAATGCGGGCGCGGGCGCGTGCGCACCGTGCCGGCCGTGACCGGGCTCGACGTCCACCACCAGCCCGCTCACGTGGTCCTCGACGGCGTCGACGTGACCGGCGATGCGCGACACCACCGCCGGCGTGGCGCACGCTCCCGCCTCGCTGATGGTCATGCCCCACCCCTCGCGCTGGGACGTGCTGGCCAGGACCCAGGCGCGGCGGTAGACGTCGAGCAGCTCCTTGTCCTCTTTGAACCCGGGGAGATCGAGCCAATCCTCGGCGCCGACGGCGCGCCGGCGCGCCTCGAGCCCGGCGCGTTCATAGCCCTCGCCGACGATCACGGCCCGCAGGTCGGGGACCGACCGCCGCACCTCCGCCAGCGCGTCGACGAGCAACTCGAAGCGCTTGACCGGGACGAGGCGGCCGACGGCCACCACCAACGGATGCGGCGAGCGCGCCCCGCCCGGCGCGAACAGGTCGTCGATGCCGGGACGGACGACGCCCACCCGTGAAGGCCGGAGACCGAGCATGGCCACGATCTCGCGGCGCGACGACTCCGACAGCGTGACGACGCGCGTGCCCCGGTACAGCGGCGGAGCCACCCGTCGCTCGACGAAGGCGCCGGCACGGGCGTGCCACGGTCGCAGCGTCATCTGCCACATCTCGGCGTGCACGTGGTGCAGGAAGGTGATGCGAGGGCAGCGTGCCCACAACGGCGAGAAGAAGGGCATGCCGTTCCAGATCTCGACCAGTCCGTCGGGCGTCCCCCGCCGGCCCACCAACCCGCTCAGCGCGCTGCGGGGGAAGACGGAGTAGCGCTGGCCCTTGCGCAGCACGTGATACCCGTCGCGCTCGGCCCGGGCCCGGTGCCCGCTGGCCACCGACGTGCGCATCGTGACGTCGAGGCCGGCCCCGGCCCAACGCGACGCCACGTGGTGCGCGTGCCGCTCGGAGCCCCCCGCCTCGGGATCGTCGAGATCGCGCCAGGCGAGCATCTGCACCCGGCGCATCCCGAGCTCGAGGGCGCGCCCCGCGACCTCGTCGAGCTTGACCGGCGCCGTCCACTCCCCTGCCCGCTGCCGGACCTCGGTCACCGGTCGTCCTGGCGCCGGGGCGGCAGCGACCGCCAGGGTTCGAGGGTGACGAGCGGCACGCGGGTCACGCTAGTGAATCGGAAGCCTCCGAAGACGCACTGTCGGCCAGAGCCCGGCGACCGACGCTGCGACGGTGCACGATCACGAAGCAGGCGGTCGTGGTGGCGCACAACCCCACCTGCACGGCGAGGTCGGCACGGGCCGTACCCAGGTACTGCCCCCCGGCCGCGGCGGTGGCGGCCGCCAGGGCACCGGCGCCCACCGCCAGGACGACCAGCACCCACCGCCACCCGATCCCGAGCAGGTAGATGGCCAGGGCAACGGTCACCGACATGAGGATCATGGCGAGGACGAGGGTCGAGAAGGCGGGGGCGGCGGCCGTGAACTTCTGCCCGAAGACCAGGGCCAGGACCCGGTGCGCGGCGAACACGGCCATGGCCAGCAGGACCGTGCATGGGATGGCCATGACCGCCAGGGTGTGCGCCAGCTGGCGTAGCGCGTGCGAGCCCTCCTGGTGCCGGATGGTGGCCTCGGGCAGCAGGTAGTTGACGAGCACCAGGGCGACGAACACGAGGGCCTTGGACGGGACCGAGATGGCCGCATAGGCGCCGGAGTGATGCGGCGCCTTGCTACCGAGCAGGATGACGTCGGTGTTCTGCAGCACGGCCAGGAGCAGGAGGCTGCCCAGGGCGGTGAACACGTCGGCGAGAAGGACCTTGCCGCCGTGCACCGACATGGCCACGGCTCCGCCGCTCTCCTCGACCGCCACCTCGGGCTCGGCCTCCAGCTCCGAGGTCGAAGTGCGCGCCACGGCGCGGGTGGCGGTGATGCGGGCGTGGGTGGCCGTGACCAGCTCCGCCACCAAGAGGCCCAGCGCGGCCCCCTCCACCTTGAACTCGGCGGCCAGTCCCACCGTGAGGGCACAGCGCATGACCGCCTCGGTGACGAGGTTGATCGAGAGGTCCTTGTAGTCCCGGCTGACCTGGAGCAGGCCGCGGTCGATGGACAGGAGGACCCAGACCCCGCCCGCCGTGAGGATCTCCGCCACCCCGCTCGGCGACGGCAGGGAGAGCGCGTGGGCCACGGGCACGCGGATCAGCCACGTGAGGAGCGCGAACACGACCAGCGAGCCCTCGACGACGCGATGGGTGCGGGCCACCCAGGGCCGTACCCGGTCTCCGAGCCCGCGCACCCGCCAGGCCGAGACCCTGCGCACCACGCCCACGAGCAGCGCCGTGCCCGGCTGCGACACCACCAGGAAGAGCCCGAGGAGGACGATCAGGGTGCCGTATTGGCGCGTGCTGAGCACGTGGGCCACGAAGACCGTCGTGAGCAGGCTGACCACGCCGACGAGGGCGGCGGCGATGGCGAGGGGGATGGCGTGGCGGATCTCCGATGCACCCGTCGGGACGCGGCCCGTCCGGGACAGGCGCCCCCCGCGCGCAGCGGGATCGTCCGCGGCCGCCGGTGGCACTACGGCGCGCCGTTGTCCGTGACGGTGACGGTGGCGGTGGCGGCGCGCCGGGGCACGATGGGTGCCTCACGACCCGTGCCGTGCTCCGGGCTCGCCCCGGGCCCCTCCTCGTGGTACTCCTCGTCGACGTTCACCGACCAGATGTCATGGCCGGCGTCCCCCACGATGTTCTCCACCGTGAGCATGGCCGTGTACATGGAGTGGTCCTGGTTGTTGTACTTGTGCATCCCGTTGCGGCCCACGGGGTGGACGTTGGGCACCTCGGCGGCCAGCCAGTGGCGCAAGGTGTCCACCGCCCCCCGGTAGGCGTCGTCGTAGACGGGGTAGGCCTTGGGCATGCGCACCACGTAGCCCCTTTCGACGGCGCTCGCCTCCACCAGCCCGATGGAGGCGAGTTCGGCGGTGGCCAGGGCGATCAGCTCGTCGTCGGCGCGGTCCCACAGGTCGTCGCCCTCGAAGACGAAGTACTCCATCCCCAGACAGGTGGTGCCGTCTCGCACCATGAACGGCGACCATGCGCCGAAGTTCTGGATGCGCCCCACCAACACCGTGGGGGAGTGGATGTAGATCCAGTTGTCGGGGAACCCGCCGCCTTCGGGCACCACCAGCGCCACGGTGAGGAAGTCGCGGTAGTGCAGGGCGCCCGCCGCGGCCAGCACCTCGGGCGGCGGGGGCGGGTCCAAGGCCCGTACCAGCTCGGAGAAGGGCATCGAGCTCACGACGTGGTCGGTGGCGACCCGGGTCCGTTGCCCGGCGTGGTCGAAGACCACCGCCACGGCCCCGCCGGGGCCGCGCTCGATCCTCGTCACCGGACTCTGGAGCAGCACCTCGACCCCGGCCTTCTCGAGAAGGTCCCGGCACGTCTCCCACATCATGCCCGGGCCGAGCTTGGGGTACTGGAACTCCTCGATCAGGCTGGTGACCTGCTTGGAGCGCTCCCGTTGCCCTCCGATCAGCCGGGCGCGCAGGGGCTCCCACACCGCCTTCCACAGCGACATCCCCTTGATGCGCTGGGCGCCCCAGTCGGCGGAGACCTCGGAAGGGGGCACCCCCCACACCTTTTCGCTGTAGGTCTTGAAGAAGTGCTCGTAGAGCCGCCACCCGTAGTTGGCCACCACGTAGCCCTCCAGGGTGCTCTGGTCCTTCGGGGGGGCGACCCGCACCTTGAGGTACGACAACCCGCACAACGCGGCCTCGGACAGACCCAGGTTGCGCAGGGCGTTGAGGACGTTGATGGGGTAGTCGTAGAACTTGCCCTCGTAGTAGATCCGGCTCATCCGAGGCCGCAGCAGGAAGTCCCCCGGGGCCAGGATCTCGTGCCACAGCTCCTCGACCCGCGCCACCTTGGTGAAGAAGCGGTGTCCCCCGATGTCGAAGCGCCACCCATCGCGCTCGACGGTGCGGCTGATCCCCCCCACCACGTCGTCGGCCTCGAGCACCAGGGCGTCGCAGCCCGCCTTGGAGAGCTGGTAAGCGGCCGTGAGCCCCGCCGGCCCGGCGCCGATCACCACCACCGGGCGATCGCCTCGCCGTGCCGCCGTCGTCTGTGTCACCTCGCCCCCAGCTCCACTTCGTCCGGCTGCCGGCCCCATCCCAGGCTACCGGCTGGAGCGGCGTTCATCCCTGGCATACGCGCCTCGGACGCGGCGCCCGGCGCCGGTCGCCGGCCGGCCCGGGGCACGCGAAACCCCGGGTCAAGGGATGTACAGGTTGGTGAAGGCCAGAAGGGCGTACAGGCCCAGTCCGGCCGCGGCCACGGGCAGCACCACCCGCTCGACGCGCCGGGACGACGTCACGGTCGCCCCCGCCAGCACCAACGGGAAGGCCGACAGCGCGTAGCGCTCGAAGCCGTCGAGGTTGGACGCCGTGAGCGCCACCACCAGCACCGCGGCCGCGTAGGCGGAGTACGCCGCGGGCCAACGCCGCACCGCCACCACCAGCAGGGCCACGGCGAGCAGCACCCACGGAAGATGGAGGGCCTCGCCGAGGTGCCGGTCGTGGACGAGCAGCGACGCGTCGTGCGCCAGGGTGCGGAACGGGTCGGCCACGCCTCCCCGATGCGAGCCCTGCTCCTGCACCTTGAGGGGGGCGAGGACGTCCCCGTAGCGCCATCCCACCCAACCGAGGAAGGCGGCGAAACCCACGACCGGCCCCACCACGGCCGCGGTCCGGGCGGCGCGCCGGGGTCGGGCCGCGTCGCGCAGCCCCCGCAGCCCCTCGACGGCAGCGGGGACGACCAGCAGGACGCCCACGGGCCGGGTGGCGGCGGCGGCGAGCCCGAGCGCGGCGGCCCACCACCACGACCGCGCCCGCAGTGCGAGCAGCGCGCCCACGCTCAGGGCCAGCAGCGTGCCCTCGGCGTACCCCATGACCTGAGTGAACGCCGGTGGCGCCAGACACAACAGCCACGCGGCGCGGCGGCCGAGGGCGGCGTCGCCCGTCTCCCGTTGCGCCAGCAGGGCCAGGAGGGCCGTGGCGGCGAAAGCCGAAGCGTTGGCCACCACCAGCAGGGCGGTGCCGAAGCCGACCCCCGGCACGTACGACAGTGCCCGCGTGAGCAGTGGTACGAGAGGGAAGAACCGCAGCGAGCTGTGCCCCGCGCCGGCGTAGCCGTGGCGGGCGATGGACTCGTACCAGCTGGCGTCCCACCCGAGCAACCCCTGGTGCACCCGCGCCGCCACCGAAGCCAGGGGATGGGTCCGCGTCCACGAGCTCGTGCGCGACCGCGAGCGCACCCCCCACCACGACGCGGGCGACGAGCCACGGTGCCACCGCGGTGCGCAGCGCCCAGGACAGCTGGTTCCCTCCCGGCAGGCCGCGCCGTTCCAGCATCGGGGCGCGCATCCCTGCATGGTAATGACGACCCCGTCGCCGCCCCCGTCCGAGTGCCCGGTTGTCCGGCGGCGTGCCGTCTACCATGGCGCCCCAACGGCGCCCAGGGGGCTGCGCGTCCGAGCAGGGCGAGGGCGAGGGCGAGGGGGACCGATGGCTGACTCCGCGGACCGATACGACCGGCGGGCCTTCCTAGTGCGTGGCGCCTCCACCGCCGCCGCCGTGGGATTGGCGGGGGTGGGTCTGCCGGCCCTGCTGTCGGGGTGCGGGACCAGCAACGGCGGCTCGGCGACACCGCGGGTCTCGACGCCGGGGGTGAGCACGGCGACACCCCGGCGCGGTGGGACGATCACCGTCGGCCTGAACTCGGAGATCGACGGGTTCCTGCCCTCGGCCAGCCACTGGGACAACTCCGGGCTGACCTACGCCAACACCCTGTACGACTCGCTGACCCGGGTGGGCGCCGACGGCACGGCCCGCCCCTATCTGGCTCAGTCGGTGACGCCCAACCGCGACATGACGCAGTGGACGATCACCCTGCGCCCGGGGATCAAGTTCCACGACGGGTCGGCGCTCGACGCCGACGTCGTCCTGGCCAACATCCAGGCGCTGCAGACCTCGGCGCTCACCGGTCAGGCCCTGCGCGGGGTGGTCGACAGCGTGAGCAAGGTGGGCGACATGGCGGTGCTGGTGTCGTGCGCCGAGCCCATCGTCGCCTTCCCCCATTACCTGGCCACCCAGGTCGGCTACGTGATCGGCATGGCCCAGCTCGAGAGCCAGAGCTCGACCAAGCCCATCGGCACAGGACCCTTCTCGCTGCAGTCGTGGGAGCCCAACGACCACCTGACCGCCGTGCGCAACCCCGACTACTGGCGTCCGGGCCTGCCGTACCTCGACAGCGTCACCTACAAGCCCATCGCCAACGACCAGTCACGGGAGGCGTCGCTGCGGTCGGGGACCGTCGACCTGATGGTGACGCGCGATCCCAACACCATCCGTGACCTGCGCGACGACTCCAGCTACCAGCAGGTGCTGAACCCCAAGGTGGGCCAAGGGGACATGGACTTCGTCATCCTCAACACCGACGTCGACCCCACCAACGACCCCCTGGTGCGCCAGGCCATCGCCTGCGCCACGGACGCCGACGAGCTGGTGAAGCTGTTCGGGGTCGGCGTGGCCGTGCCCAACCTCAGCCTCTTCCCCGCCGGGTCCCCCTACCGCCCCACCGCCAACGGCTACCCGCAATACGACCTGAACAAAGCCAAGGCGCTCGTGGCCCAGGCGGCACCCAACCACGGGGGCAGCATCGAGATCGCGCTGGCGACGATCACCGACCCCCGCCTGCTCGAAGAGATCCAGGCCGTGTCCAGCATGTGGGGGCAGGCCGGGATCAAGACCACGGTGACCCAGATCGAGCAGGTCACCTTCATCGACAACCTGGTCACGGGGAAGTTCCAGGCCTACACCGACGAGATGTTCGGGGCCTCGGACCCCGACCTCAATTACGTGTGGTTGAGCCCCACCACCGCCAACCCGCCCATCGCGCTCAACTTCGCGCGCAACAAGGACGATCAGCTGGAGGCGGCGCTGCAACAGGGACGCACGTCCTCGGCACAGCAGACACGGGTCCAGGCCTACCAGGAGGTGGACAAGCGCCTCGCCCAGGATCTCCCCTACATCTGGATCTCCCTGGCGACGTGGTCACTCACAGGAAGCGACTCGGTGATGAACTTCAACAACCTCATCTTCCCCGACGGGTCCCGCTCGCTCGGCTTCGCCAACGGGACCTTCGAGCCCACGCCGATGTGGCGAAAGGCCTGAGCGCTGCCCATGGCCCGGTACGTCGCCAGCCGCCTGGTGCAGTTGGTCGTCATCTGCTTCCTCATCTCGGTCTTCGCCTTCCTGCTCGTCCACCTCCTCCCCGGCGACCCCACCCTTTCGATCCTGGGCCCCAACGACACCCCCGCGGCGCGCCACATCCTCTTGAAGCAGCTCGGGCTCAACAAGGGCCTCGTGGCGCAGTACGGCACCTGGATCTCCAACATCTTCCACGGCAACCTGGGGGCGTCGTTCCTGACCAAGCAGACCGTGACCAACGCCTTGAGCGAGGCCGTGCCCATCGACCTGGAGCTCATCGTCGTGTCGCAGCTCCTCGCCCTCGTCATCGCCATCCCCATGGCCCTCATCGCCTCGCTGCGCCCCAACCGGCCCTTCGACCGGGTCGCCACCACGGCCACGTTCGGCATGCTGGCGCTGCCGACCTTCGTGGCGGGCCCGCTCCTCGTTCTGGTGTTCGCGGTCACGCTGCACTGGGCGCCGGCCACCGGGTTCGTCCGCCTCTCCCAGGGCCTGGGCCCCAACCTCAAGTCGGTGATCCTGCCGTCGGTGGCACTCGCCATCGGGTCGATCACCATCTACTACCGGCTGCTGCGCGCCGACCTCATCGCCACCTTGCAGGAGGACTTCGTCACCATGGCGCGCTCGAAGGGCCTGTCCACGCGCTACATCCTGCTGCGCCACGTGCTGCGCCCCTCGTCGTTCTCGTTGCTGGCCGGGGCCGGCATCAGCATCGGAACCCTCTTCACCGGGGCCTTCGTCGTGGAGATCCTCTTCCAGCTGCCGGGCATCGGCTACCAGCTCGTGCAGGCCATCTACTCCCGTGACTACCTGGTGGTCCAGGGCATGGCCCTGGTGGCGGCGGTGGCGTTCGTGGTCGTGAACTTCGCGGTGGACTTCCTCCTCACCATCCTCGACCCGCGGGTGCGCCGTGCCTGAGCTCCCCTCCCAGGTGGCGCTGGAGTCGGACCCCTCCGGCCCCGAGCGGTCCGAAGGGGGCGGCGTCGGCGCCACAAAGGGAGCCATGGCGGCCCGGCTTCCCGCCAGCGGCCTCCTGTCCAAGAAAGGCGGGCTCGGCCTGACCTTCTGGGTGTGCGCGGCCTGGGTCGTGCTCATGATCCTGCTGGCCGTGCTGGCCTCGGTGCTCCCGCTCAAGGCCCCCAACTTCCAGAACTACTCGGTGGTGAACCAGGGGCCCAGCTTCCACGACCTGCTCGGCACCGACGACCTCGGCCGCGACCTGCTGTCGCGGATCATCTTCGGGTCACGCGTGTCGCTCGTGATCGGCTTCGCCCCCATCGCGGTGGCCCTCGTGGTGGGGGGGATCGCCGGGCTCCTCGCCGGCTACCGGGGTCGAACGGCGGACACCGTGCTCAACGCGCTGTCCTTCGTGCTCCTGGCGTTCCCCGCCCTGCTGGCCATCATGGTGGTCGAGCTCTTCTGGGAACCCACGTCGTTGCTCAAGCTCGTCGTGATCTTCTCCTTCGTCGCCACCCCACTCCTGTTCCGCGTCATGCGGGCCACCACCTTGTCCTTCGCCAGCCGAGAGTTCGTGGTGGCGGCACGCGCCACGGGCGCGAAGACCATGCGGATCCTGCTGCGCGAGCTGCTCCCCAACGTGCTGCCCGCGGCGGTGTCCTTCGCCCTCATCGGCGTGGCCATCGCCATCGTCCTCGAAGGCTCGCTCGCGTATCTGGGGCTGTCGATCGGCCTTCCCACGTCGTCGCTCGGGAACATCATCAACGACGGCGTGAACAACAACAACCTCAGCCTGAACCCGTATATCGCGCTGTGGCCATCGCTCTACATCTTCTTGCTGCTGACCGCGCTCAACCTCATGGCCGACCGCCTGCGCTCGTACTTCGACATCCGCGAGGTGAAGCTGTGAGCCCGTGGCGCCGGCGACCGAGCCTCAGCTTCCCCGACGTGGGGTCGATCGAAGGCCCCCTGCTCGAGGTGGAGGACCTGCACACCTCGTTCCGCACGGCACGGGGACTGGTGCGCGCCGTGGACGGCGTCTCGCTCACCCTGGGCCGGGGCCGCACCCTGGGGGTGGTGGGCGAGTCGGGCTCGGGCAAGACGGTGCTCAGCCGGTCCATCATGGGCCTGCTCCCCGGGTCCAACGTGGAGCGCTCCGGCACGGTGCGGTTCTCGGGCCACGACCTCACCGCCATGTCGCTGCCGGAGCTGCGCGAGGTCTGGGGGATGCAGATCGCGCTCGTCTTCCAGGACCCCATGACGGCGCTCAACCCGGTGGTACGGGTGGGACGCCAGATCACCGAGTCGTTGCGACTGCGCGCCGGCCTCGACCGCAACGCGGCCCAGGAGACGGCGGTGGCCCTACTCACGTCGGTGGGCATCCCCGACCCGGCGCGACGGCTGCGCGCCTATCCCCACGAGCTGTCGGGGGGGATGCGCCAGCGGGTCATGATCGCCATCGCCCTGGCGTGCGGGCCCAAGCTGCTCCTCGCCGACGAACCAACCACCGGCCTCGACGTCACCGTGCAGGCCCAGATCCTCGACCTTCTGGCCGCGCAGCAGCGCGAGCGCCACATGGGCATGATCCTCGTCACCCACGACCTCGGCGTGGTCGCCAACCGCACCGACGACATCGTCGTCATGTACGCGGGCCGCGTCGTCGAGCACGCTCCGACGGCCGAGCTCTTCGCGCACACCCGCATGCCCTACACCGAGGCGCTGTTGCGCTCGATCCCCCGCCTCACCGAGCCCTCCCACACCCGGCTGCGGGCCATCCCGGGACGCCCGCCGGACCTGGCCGCGGAGATCCAGGGGTGCCGGTTCGCGGCACGCTGCCCCTACGTGCAGGACCGCTGCCGCGCCGAGGAGCCTCCGCTGCGCGCCGCGGGCCAGGGACACGTCTTCCGGTGCTGGTACCCGGTGGGCTCCGCCGAGGGCGATGCGGCCCTGGCCCAAAACGTCAAGGCCATGGTTCCCGCCGCCCTGGCCTTCACCGGAACGAGCGTGCGGGACGCGGCGGCCATGGCGGTGCCCAACGGCACCGGGGGCGGCTGATGGCCGGCAGCGGCACCGCCCACATGCGCGGCGACGACGTGCTCCTCCGGGCCGAGCATCTCGTGGTCGAGTTCGGCTCGGGCCACTCCCGCGTGCGGGCCGTGTCCGACGTGAGCTTCGACGTGGCCAAAGGGGAGACCCTGGGCCTGGTGGGGGAATCCGGCTGCGGGAAGTCGACGACCGGGCGCGCCGTCTCCCTGGTCCATCACCCCGACTCGGGCTCGGTCAAGTTCGAGGGCACCGAGCTGACCGCATTGGCGCGGGGGGAGCTGCGCAGGGCGCGTACCAAGATCCAAATGGTGTTCCAGGACCCGATCTCGTCGCTCAATCCGCGCCGGCGTGTCCTCGACGCCGTGATCGAGCCCATGTCGGTGTGGGGGATCGGCACCAAGCGCGAGCGCAGGGAGAAGGCCCGCGCCACCCTCGACGCGGTGGGCATCGACCCCGACGACGCGGGCGGGCGCAGGCCCATCGAGATGTCGGGCGGCCAGTGCCAGCGCGTCAGCATCGCCCGGGCCCTCATGCTCGACCCAACCGTGCTCGTGTGCGACGAGCCCGTCTCCGCCCTCGACGTGTCGGTGCAGGCCCAGATCCTCAACCTCCTCGACGACCTCAAACGCGAGCGCGGGCTCACCATGGTGTTCATCGCGCACGACCTCGCCGTGGTGAAGAACGTGAGCGACCGGGTGGCGGTGATGTACCTGGGGAAGCTGTGCGAGGTGGCCCCGCCCGAGGAGCTCTACCGCGACCCCGAACACCCCTACACCGAGGCGCTGCTCACCTCGATCCCCGAGCCCGACCCCGGCGCGGCGCGCGATACCCTGGCTGCGCTCACCGGCGACCTGCCCTCCCCCATCAACCCGCCGTCGGGTTGCCGCTTCCGCACCCGCTGCCCGTACGCGCAGGAGCGGTGTGCGGACGAGGAGCCCCAGATGCGCGCCATCGGCCCGGGCCACTTCGTGGCGTGCCACTTCCCGCTCGGCGGCGACACGGCTCCGTCGGCCGCAGCCGACACCGTGCACAGCCCCGTCGCACCGCCGGCACCCGCGGCGCCGGTCGCCCCGGCGGGCGACTGGCAGTACCAGGGCGCGCCGTCGTGGAGCGTGATGGCACCCGACCCCTCACCGGTGCAGGCACCATCACCCGCAGCGCCGCCGGCTCCTGCGCCCCCACCACCTGCGGCTCCGCCGCCGGCTCCGCCCTCCGCCCCGCAACCGGCATCACCGGGCGAGCGCACCCCGCTCTGGGTGGACCCCCAGTCCTGACGCCGCCGTGGCGTCGGGGGGTCGGCGCGTTCAGCTGCCGGGGCTCGGCGCCGGGTCCGGGGGCTCGGCGCCCGCAGTCGGGGACTCCGAAGTGGGGGACTCCGCGGCCGGGGACTCCGCGGCCGGGGCTTGTGCCGCCGCCGGCGGGGCGGGCGCACCAGGGCCACCTTCGGCACCCTCGGGCGGGGTGCCGTGCTCGGCCACGTACTCCGCCCACGCCGCCTGGGCCTCGGTCTCGGGCGTGAACTCGGTGCCGCCGTAGTCGTAGCCGATGTAGTTGCCCTGCTCGTCGTAGGCGTGCTCCCCGAACGCCTCTCGGTACTCCTCGGAGACCTCGCCGCCCTCGGCCGCCTGCTTGATCGACAGGCTGATGCGCCGCCGCTGCAGGTCGATGTCGATGATCTTGACCCACAGCTCCTCGCCGGGGGTGACGACCTGCTCGGGCAGGTCCACGTGGTGGCCCGCCATCTCGGAGATGTGCACCAGGCCCTCGATGCCGTCACCGACCTGCACGAAGGAGCCGAAGGGAACGAGCTTGGTGATGCGGCCGTAGACGAGCTCGCCCACCTGGTGGGTGTTGGCGAATTCCTGCCAGGGGTCGGTCTGCGTCGCCTTGAGCGACAGGCTGATGCGCTCCTTGTCGAGGTCCACGTCGAGCACCTCGACCTCGACCTCGTCCCCCACCGACACCACCGAGGAGGGATGGTCCACGTGCTTCCACGACAGCTCCGACACGTGGATGAGCCCGTCCATGCCGCCGAGGTCGACGAAGGCGCCGAAGTTCACCACCGAGGACACGACGCCGCGCCGGCGCTCCCCGGGCTTCAGGTTCACCAGGAACTCGCCGCGCTGCTCCTTCTGGGTCTCCTCGAGCCAGGCCCGGCGCGACAGGACGACGTTGTTGCGGTTACGGTCGAGCTCGATGATCTTGGCCTCGATGCTGCGGCCCACGTACGGCTGCAGCTCGCGCACACGGCGCAGCTCGACCAGCGACGCGGGGAGGAAGCCGCGCAGCCCGATGTCGACGATGAGGCCGCCCTTCACGACTTCTATGACCGGGCCCTTCACGATGCCGTCGGAGTCCTTGATCTTTTCGATCGTGCCCCAGGCGCGCTCGTACTGCGCCCGCTTCTTGGACAGGACGAGGCGTCCCTCTTTGTCCTCCTTCTGGAGCACGAGCGCCTCGATGTGGTCCCCGAGGCTCACGATCTCCGAGGGGTCGATGTCGTTGCGGATGGAGAGCTCGCGCGAGGGGATCACGCCCTCGGACTTGAAGCCGATGTCGAGAAGGACCTCGTCCTTGTCGATCTTCACCACCTTGCCCTCGACGATGTCACCGTCGTCGAATTCCACGATGGTTGCGTCGATGGCCTCTTCGAGCGAGGCCCCACCGAGGTCGTCCTCGACGATGGGACGGGGGACGTACTTCCCCGTTTCGTCGAACGAACCCATGGGGGCGTCGGACAGCAGGGCGATGGCGCCGGGAACCTCACCGGCCGCCGCGGCGGGACCAGCCGCCGGGTCAGCTACGCCGGAGGAACCGGCAGCTTCGTCGGGCATGAACTTCGGAACTCGCTTTCGGGACAGGGACACCCCACGTGTCGAGAGCACGGAGGGCGGTCGCCGGTGGCGGCCAGTCCACAAGCCTAGCAAAGAGCAGGTCCGGGCTCCCCGGGCCCACGGGATGCCACGTTCCCGGCGGCTCGGACCTCGGCGACGGGGCTCGGACCTCGGCGACGGGAATCAGCCCTTGGCGTCCGCCCACGTGTCGCCCCAAGCCGCGGAGACCTCCAGGGGCACGGCGAGGTCCACGGCATCGGCCACGCTCGCCATCACGGAGGGGACGAGATCGCCCGTGACCGCTTCCTCGTTGCCCGGCACCTCCACGAGGACCTCGTCGTGGACCTGCAGCACCACCCGCGACGCCAGCTGCTTGTCCTCGAGGGCGGTGTCGAGGCGCACCAGCGCCACCTTGAAGAGATCGGCGGCGAGGCCCTGGATCCCGGCGTTCATGGCCTGGCGCTCGGCCGCCATGCGCAGGTTGCGGTTGGGCGAATGCAGGTCGGGGAGCGGACGGCGGCGGCCGAAGAGCGTCTCGGTGTAGCCACGGGAGCGGGCCTCGACCACGGTCCGGTCCATGTAGGCACGAACCGCCGGGAAAGCGGCGAAGTACGCGTCGAGGATCTGCTGGGCCTCGGCCGGCTCGATCGACAGGCGCTGGGCGAGCCCGTAGGCCTCCATGCCGTAGGCCAGCCCGTAGGAGACCATCTTGGCGCGGCTGCGCTGGGCCGTGGTGACGTCCTCGGGGGCCACGCCGAACACGCTCGCCGCCGTGGTGCGGTGGATGTCGCGTCCCTCGGCGAACGCGGCCACGAGCCCGGGGTCGTGCGAGAGGTGCGCGATGACGCGCAGCTCGATCTGGTCGTAGTCGGCCACGAGCAGCCGGCACCCGTCGGCGGGGATGAATGCCCGGCGCAGGCGCCGCCCCTCCTCGCTGCGCACGGGGATGTTGTGGAGGTTGGGGCGGTCCGACGACAGCCGCCCGGTGCGGGCCACGGTCTGACCGAAGGTGGCGTGGATGCGCCCGTCGTCGGCGACCTCGGCCAGCAGCGACTCGCCGTAGGTGGAGCGCAGCTTCTCCACCTCGCGGTAGCTGAGCAGCGCGTCGACGACGGGGTGCTGGCCGCGCAGCTTCTCGAGCGTGGACGCGTCGGTGGAGAACCCCGTCTTGGTCTTGCGCCCCGGTGTGAGCCCGAGCTTGTCGTAGAGCACGGCGCGCAGCTGTGGCGTCGAATTGACGTTGAACTTCTCCCCCGCCAGCTCGTGGACGAGCGCCTCGAGCCGGGCACACTCGGCGACGAGCCCGTCGGCGATGCGCCGCAGCTCCACGGTGTCGACGCGGATGCCCGCCACCTCCATGCGGGCGAGCACGCGCACGAGGGGACGCTCGACCTCGTCGTGCAGGCGCTCGAGCCCGGCCCGCACGAGCGCGTCGCGCATGGGCGCGTACAGCAGGCCCAAGGCCAGCGCGTTGCGCGCCGCGAGGGTGGACAGCTCCACCTCGGCCCCGCCCTCCAGCGCCAACTGCCCCGCCGCGTGGGCCTCGACCTCGGCGTCGAGCGCCACCCCCAGCTGCACCTCCACCACGTCCTCGAGGCGGTACCGGCCCGACGACGGGTCGAGCAGATAGGCGGCCACGGCGGTGTCGAGTGCGAGGCCGGTGATGTCGATCCCCAAGGGAAGGAGGCTGCGCATCAGCTCCTTGGAGCCGTGGGACACGATGGGGGCACCGCCCGGCCCCACCAGGGCGCCGATGGCACCGAGCACGCCACGGTCGGCGAGCAATCCCCCGTCGAGCCACATCGGCGGGGATGCGGTGTCGGTCGGGGTTGTGCCTGGTGCTTCACCTGCTTCGCCTGCCGCGTCGGTGGGGGCGGCCGCCACCGCCATGCCGACGAGCGGGCTCCGGCCCGCGTCACCGGACCACACCGCGGCGAGGGCCATGGGCGCCTTGGCCTGCGCCGCCGCCCGCAGCGACCGGACCGCCTCCTTGGCGCCGGCGGGCACCGCGGCCACGACCGCGGCGAAGTCGACGCTCGGCACCGCCGGCGCGCCCACGGCGCGCGGCAACGACTCCTCGGCGTCCCCGCCGAGCAGCGGCGCCAGGCGCTGCCACGCGGAACGCAGCTCCAGCTCGCCGAAGACCCGCTTGACCTCGGCCGCGTCCCACTTCCCGAGGGAGAGGTCCTCGAGGGTCACGTCGAGCTCCACGTCGCGCACGAGAGGGATCACCTCGGCGTTCCGGCGCACCTGGTCCTCGTGCTCGGCCAGGCTCTGGCGGAGCTTCGGTGTCTGCTCCCCGACGTGGCTGAAGATTTCGTCGAGGTCCCCGTAGGTGCTCACGAGCCTCGACGCGGTCTTCTCCCCCACCCCGGGCACCCCGGGCAGGTTGTCGGACGTGTCCCCCCGCAGCGCGGCCAGGACGGGGTAGGCCTTCGGGGGCACCCCGTGGCGCTCGACGATCCCCGCCTCGTCGTAGACCACGGTGTCGGAAAGGCCCCGGCGCGTGTACATGACCTTGACGTAGGGGTCCTCGACGAGCTGGAACGTGTCGCGGTCGCCGCTCACCACCACCACGTTGCGCCCCGCGTCGCGCGCCCGGGTGGCGAGGGTGGCGAGGATGTCGTCGGCCTCGTACCCCGCCTTCTCCACCATGACGATGCCCAGGGACCCGAGCACCTCGCGCACCATGGAGAACTGCGGCACGAGCAGGTCGGGCGTCTCGGGCCGGTTGCCCTTGTACTCCTCGACGATCTCGTCGCGAAACGTCGGTTCGGGGCGGTCGAACGCCACCGCCATGCCACCGGGCTCGTTGTCGCGCAACAGCATCACCAGCATCGACGTGAAGCCGTGCACGGCGTTGGTCACCTGGCCCGCCTTGGTGGCCAGGTCGATGGGAAGGGCGAAGAAGGCGCGGAAGACGAGGGAGTTGCCGTCGAGCAGGTACAGGTCGCCCGCGTCGGCCTTGGGGGTTGGCACTGCCGGAATCCTACGTGTCGCCGGCGCGGCGCCATCGGGCCCCGGGGGACCCGCCCCAGGGAGACGGGCCGGTCAGGGAGACGGGCCGGTCAGGGAGACGGGTCCTCGGGGGTGAGGGTCCCGTCGATGATCTCCTGGGCCACCGTCTGCATGCGGGTGCGGCGGTCCATGGCGGTGCGCTGGATGAAGGAGAAGGCCACGTCTTCGGCCATGCCGTAGCTGTCCATGAGGACCGCCTTGGCATGATCCACCATCTGCCGGGTCTTGAGCTTGTCCTCGTGGGTGGGCACGTCCTCGGCCAGCCGGGTGTGCTCGTCCTCGATGGCGCGGAATTCCTCGAAGCGTGCGGTCGCCACTGCGATGGCCGGCACGAGCTCGCCACTCTGGAACGGCTTCACCAGATAGGCGGCGACGCCGGCGTCGCGCGCCTCTTCGATGAGGTTCCGCTGGCTGAAGGCGGTGAGGATCAGCACCGCCACGCGGTGGTCGGCTGAGATGCGGCGAGCCGCCTCGATGCCGTCGATGCCGGGCATCTTGATGTCGAGGATGACGATGTCGGGCTTGTGCCGCGAGACCAGCTCCACGGCCTCGTCCCCGCGGCCGGTCTCGCCCACGACCTCGTACCCTTCGGCCTCGAGGATCTCCTTGAGGTCGAGACGGATGATGGCCTCGTCCTCGGCGATCACGACGCGCTTGCCCATGCGGCGGGCCTCTTTCCTTGTCCGGGGCCTGGGGCCCGATTTACCTGGGCTCGACAGCCAGCTTGCCGAGGAGCTCGTCCTGGCGGCGCTCCAGATCGCTGATCATGGCAAGCAGGGCGGCACGGCCCCGGTTGGCGGCGTCGGCGGACCGTTGGGCGTCCGCGTACTCGTGGCCCGCCAGGGGGGTCTCCGACACGAGCGAGCGGATGCGGGCGTCCTCGGCCGCGTCGTTGAGCATCACCAGCTGTTCGTCGAGCACCGCCAATTCCTCGCGCACCCGCACCAGGCGTCCGTGGACGTCCCTGAGGGACCGTTCGACCAGGGAGCGGCGCATGCAGGCGAATTCTACGCACAGTTCCCAGGGTCGGTTGCGGCCCCGGTTAGGCTCGCCAAGAACTCGCCCGGGTGACGGAATGGCAGACGTGAAGGCCTCAAAAGCCTTTGTCCTTCGGGGCGTGCGGGTTCGAATCCCGCTCCGGGCACCAGCGCAGGACTCGGACCTCCCAACGTTCCCAGGCAGGGTCTTCATGACCTGCCGGTAACGTGACCCCGACCTCCCGATCGTGTAACCCTGGGGTGACCCCGATCGATCGGCGAGGAAAGAAGAGGAGTCCGAGTGCTGGCGTTCACCTTCCCGGGTCAGGGATCCCAGCGACCCGGCATGGGCCGCGCCTGGCTGGACCACCCCTCCTGGGAGGTCGTCGAGGAGGCCACGTCGGTGGCGGGCCGGGACGTCGCACGCCTGCTGCTGGACGTCGACCAGGAGGAGCTCACCCTCAGCGCCAACGCCCAGCTGGCGACGTTCGTCCTCAGCCTCGTCGTCCTCGACGCCGTCGAGCGCGTCGGCATCGAGCCGACCTTGTGCGCGGGCCACAGCCTGGGTGAGTACACGGCGCTCGCCGCCAGCGGCGCCCTCGGCTTCGACGAGGGCGTGCGGCTGGTGGTCGAACGAGGCGAGGCGATGCACAACGCGGCGGAGGAGCATCCCGGGACGATGGCAGCGGTGATGGGCGCGGACGACGACACCGTCGACGCCGCCTGCCAACGCGCCGAAGGTGAGGTGTGGGTCGCCAACTACAACGCGCCGGGCCAGACCGTCATCGCCGGGACGGCCGAAGCCGTGACCCGGGCGTCCGCCATCGCCAAGGAGCTCGGCGCCCGCAAGGTGATCCCGATCCCCGTGGCGGGCGCCTTCCACACCTCGCTCATGGCCCCGGCCCGGGTGTGGCTGCGCAAGTCGCTCTCGAACACCCCCTTCAGCGAGCCCGAGATCCCCGTGGTCGCCAACGTGGACGGCCGCGCCCACCGCGCCGCCGCGGACTGGCCCGGGCTGCTCTCGGCCCAGCTGTGCAGCCCCGTCCGTTGGCGCCAGAGCCTCGAGACCCTGGCGGGGATGGGCGCCACCCGGTTCGTCGAGATCGGGCCAGGTGGGGTCCTCACCGGCCTCGCCCGGCGCACCGTGCCCGACGCCCTGGCCAGCGCGGTGGCGACCCCCGACGACCTCGACACGCTCGTGAACGCCATCGCCGGGAGCGAGACGCTGCACTCCTATGCCGCCGCGCACCAGGGTGAACACCTCTACACCTCCGAGCGCGTCGTGATCTCCCCTTCGGCGGGTGTGTTCGAGCCCGTGGCGGGGCTCGCCGCGCCAGGCCCCGGTGGACTGTCCCCCCAGGGCGCGGACCTCCCCCAAGGCGAGGGTACGCCGGTGGCGGTGGGCGACCTCCTGGGCACGGTCGGAGCGGCCGAGGTCCGCACCCCCTTCGCCGGCATCATCGTGGGATTCCTGGCCCATCCCGGCGAGCGCGTCGCCGCCGGCGAGCCCGTCGCCTGGTTGCGCGTGCAGGCCGACGGCGCGTGAGCCGGGCCGGGACGACACGCCGAGCGCGCCGGGGCGAACCGTCGAAGTGACAGCGGGAGCCGTGATCACGGGGTGGGGCAGCGCGCTACCCGACAACGTCGTCACCAACGCCGACCTCGAGGCGCGCCTCGACACCACCGACGAGTGGATCGTGACGCGCTCGGGAATCCGCGAGCGGCGCATCGGAGGCACCGTGTCCTCGCTGGCGACCGACGCCGGACGGCGCGCCCTCGAGCGCGCCGGCGTGCCGCCGGCCCAGGTCGACCTCCTCGTGCTCGCCACCTGCACTCCCGACCTGGCCGTGCCGGCCACCTCTGCGTCCGTGCACCATGCGCTGGGGCTGTCGGGAGGCGCCTTCGACGTCAACGCGGCCTGCTCCGGGTTCGTCTACACGCTCGTCGCCGCCCACGGCGCTGTCACGACCGGCGCGGCGCGGCGCGTGCTGCTCATCGGCGCCGATTGCGTGTCGCGCCTCACCGACCCCGACGACCGCGCCACGGCGGTGCTCTTCGCCGACGGGGCCGGTGCGGTCCTCCTCGAGGCCGACGACGACGACGGCCTGCTCGCCGTCGACCTCGGCGTGGACGGCAGCGCACACGACCTCCTCACCTGCGCCCACGGCGGGTACATGGTCATGGAGGGCAAAGAGGTCTTCCGGAGGGCCGTGCGGGTCACGGTCGAGTCCGCCTCCAACGCCCTGGAGCGGGCCAAGATGGCGGCGGGCGACATCGCCCTGTTCGTCCCCCATCAAGCCAACCTGCGCATCATCGAAGCCGCCGCCGGCCGTCTCGGCATCCCCATGAACCGCGTGGCGGTCGTCGTCGACCGGATGGGGAACACCTCGAGCGCCTCGGTCCCCCTGGCGCTCGCCGACGCTGCCGACGCAGGCCGTCTGCGACCCGGCGACCATGTCCTGATGTCGGGATTCGGGGCCGGCATGTCGTGGGCCAGTGCCGTGATGCGCTGGGCTGTGGACACGACCGCGGCCCCCGGCGCAGGGCCACGGAGCCCGTCCACGGGGGGCGCGCCGTGAGCACCGCCGCAGAGGAGGCCGGCCCGGGGGGGCGGGTGGTGCTGGTCACGGGCGGGTCGCGCGGCATCGGCCTCGCGTGTGCCCGTCACTTCCAGTCCCTCGGCGACAAGGTGGCCGTCACGTACCGGACCGCGGCTCCCTCCGAGCAGGGTGGGGAGGGCCCGCACGCAACAGACCTGCTCCCCGTGCCGTGCGACGTCCGCCGCCCCGACGAAGTCGAGGCGGCGTTCGCCACCGTCGAGCAGGCCTTCGGCCCCGTCGAGGTCCTCGTGGCCAACGCCGGCGTCACCAAGGACATGCTCCTGCTGCGCATGGGCGAGGAGGCGTGGAACGAGGTCCTCGACACCGACCTCTCCGGTGTCTACCGCGTGGTGCGCCGCGGGCTCGGGCCCATGGTGCGGGCGCACCGGGGGCGCATCGTGCTCGTGTCCTCGGTGGTCGCCTTCCTGGGGTCCCCGGGACAGGTCAACTACGGCGCCGCCAAGGCCGGCCTCGTGGGCCTGGCCCGCTCCCTGGCGCGTGAGGTGGGCAGCCGGGGCATCACGGTGAACGTGGTCGCGCCCGGCGTGGTGGACACGGATATGATCGCCAGCCTGGGAGAACAGCGCGTGCAGCAGCTCCTGGCCATGGTGCCGCTGGGCCGGAAGGCCAGCCCCGCCGACATCGCGGGGGCGGTGGGCTTTCTCGCTTCGGCCGACGCCGCGTACATCACGGGCGCGGTCCTTCCGGTCGACGGCGGCCTGGCCATGGGGATGTGACCGGGACACACATCGGACCAGAACGGACCAGACCGGACCAGAACGGACCAGAACGGACCAGAACGGACAAGGAGGAAGCAGTGAGCGACGACGCCAGCTTCGACAAGTTCAAGGCGTGCGCGATCGACGTGTTGCAGGTGCCGGCGGACAAGGTCGTGCCCGAGGCCCGCTTCGGTGACGACCTCGACGCCGACAGCCTCGACCTCGTCGAGTTGGTGATGGCGCTCGAGGAGGCCTTCGACGTGACCGTCGACGAGTCCGAGCTCGAGGGGATCGAGACCGTCGGCCAGGCCTACGACCTCATCTCGGCCAAGCTCTGATGCTCCTGGGCGTCGGGCCGGACGGGCCTGTCGGAGGCCGACGCGTCGTGATCACCGGCATGGGCATCGTCTCGTGCTGCGGTATCGGCCTCGACGCCTTCTGGGCCGGCCTCCTCAGGCCCGCACCCGAGGGCGAGCGCAGGGTGGCGGACTTCGACCCAACAGCCTGGTTCGGGCCCAAGGAGGTGCGCCGCGTCGACCGCTTCGCACAGTTCTCCGTGGCCGCCGCCGACATGGCGCTCATCGACGCGGGTGAGATCGGTGCCGATCCCGACCGCTCGGGCGTGGTCTTCGCCACCGGCGTGGGTGGGCTCGAGACGCTGCAGGAACAGATAGGCGTGTTCTACGACAAGGGGCCGCGTCGGGTGTCCCCGTTCCTCATCCCCATGATGATGGCCAACGCCGGCGCGGCGCAGGTGTCCATGCGCGCCGGATGGCACGGGCCCTGCGAGACCATCGCCACCGCGTGCGCGGCGGGCACCCACGCCATCGCCGCGGCCGGCCGCCTGGTGGCGACGGGCCGGTGTGACGTCACGATCGGAGGCGGAGCGGAGGCCGCCATGGTCGGGATCGGCCTGGCCGCCTTCACCAACATGACGGCGCTGTCGAGCGAAGGGAAGTCCCGGCCCTTCGACGTCAGGCGCGACGGGTTCGTGTGCGCCGAGGGCGGGGCTGCGCTCGTCCTCGAGGACCTCGATCACGCCCGACGCCGGGGTGCGCGCATCTACGCCGAGCTGCTGGGCGCGGGGTCCACCGCAGACGCCCATCACATCACCGCACCCGCCCCCGGAGGCAACGGGGCGGCGGCGTGCATGGAGCTCGCCCTCGCCGACGCCGGGGTGAGCACAGGCGAGGTCGGGCACATCAACGCGCACGGGACCTCGACCCCGCTCAACGACCTCGCCGAGGCCCAGGCCATCGAGAAGGTCTTCGGATCGCCGTCCCCTCCGGTCACCTCGGTCAAGGGGGTCACGGGGCACGCCCTGGGTGGGGCTGGCGCCATCGAAGCCGTCGCCACCACGCTCAGCATCGACCGCGGGCGCATCCCGCCCACCGCCGGCTACGAGCAGCCCGACCCCGAGATCCACCTCGACGTCGTCCACGGCGAGGCCCGGGCCTGGGATCCGGCCCCGGCCCTGTCGAACTCCTTCGGCTTCGGCGGCCACAACGGCTGCCTCGTGCTCGGTCCTCCTCCCGGCTGAACGCGGAGAACCGCCTCGGTCACCGGGCGACCCCGCACCGTGGCCCGGCGGCGCACGGTACGGTCGACACGATGACCATTCCCGACGGCGGGCCGACCGTGGGGCCGGACCCCGCGGACCTCGCCTTCGGCGCGTTCTCCTCACATCCCCCCTGGGTCCTCGACCTCGACCACCTCGCCTGGAGCGCCGGCATCGACGGGCTGCGGGCCCGGACCCGCGCCGAAGCCCCCCGCCTGACCCGGCGGCGACGGCTCCCCCCGGGCTCACGGGTCCTCCGGGTGGCGGCCCTGCTCGGCACGGCCCTGCTCGCCTGGTACGCCGGCGACCGCCGACGTACGGTGCACGAGTCGCGCGCCGGGTTGTCCCGTCGCCTGCGCCGTGCCTTCGAACACCTCGGGCCCACCTACATCAAGCTGGGCCAGATCCTCTCCTCGGGAGAGGGCCTGTTCCCCGAGGAGCTCGTCGCCGAGTTCCGCCTGTGCCGTGACCAGGTCCCCGCCGAGCCCTTCGCCATGGTCCGCCGCATCGTGGAGGCCGACCTGGGCGTACCCCTCGAACAGCAGTTCAGCGAGTTCGAGCGCACCCCCGTGGCTGCCGCGTCGGTGGCCCAGGTCCACGCGGCTCGCCTCAAGAGCGGCGAAGCCGTGGTCGTGAAGGTGCAGCGTCCCGACGTGGCGAGGCTGGTGCGGCGCGACCTGGCGGCGATGAGCTGGCTGGCGCCTCTCCTGGTGGGCCGCATCCCGGTCACCGCCCTCGCCAACCCCCCCGCTCTTGTCGAGCTGTTCGCGGAGACGATCGTGGAGGAGCTCGACTTCCGGCTCGAGGCCCAGAACATGCTCGACGTGGCGCGCGTCCTCGCCGAAACGGGCCAGCGCGCCATCGTGGTACCGCGCCCCCATCCGTCGTTGGTGACGCGGCGGGTGCTGGTCATGGAGCGGCTCGAGGGCTTCGCGTGGGGGGACGCGGAGGCGATGCGCGCCTCGGGGATCGACACCGAGGCGGTCCTGCACGCCGCGCTCATCGCCTTCCTCGAGGGCGCCCTGCTCTACGGGGTGTTCCACGGCGACCTGCACGGAGGGAACCTGCTCGTCCAGTTCGACGGGCGCGTCGCCCTCCTGGATTTCGGGATCACGGGCCGGTTCGACGAGCCCAGGCGCCTGGCGTTCCTCCGCCTCGTGATGGCGGCTTCCGCCAACGACGTCCCGGCGCAGATCGCGGCGATGCGCGACCTCGGAGCGCTGCCGCGCGACGTCGACATCGACGCCGTGATCCGGGACCTCGGGCTCGACCGCCCGCCGATCGATCCCACCACCCTCACGGCCGAGGAGCTCACCGCCGAGATCCGCAACCTCACCAAAGGGCTTCTCGGCTACGGCGCGCGCATGCCCAAGGAGCTCATGCTGTACGTGAAGGACATGCTCTTCCTCGACGGTGCGCTCGCCGTGATGGCCCCCAACGTGGACGTCATCGGCGAGATCGTCAAGGTCGTCATGTACTTCCACGAGCGCCACGGCGAGCGCATCGCCCGGGAGATGGGTGTCGAGCCGGGGACCATTCCCGCCGTCGACGTCGCCGGCATCCGCGCCTCTCTGGGTGTCACCGAGGCCGTCGACGCCATGACGTATCGCGAGCTCCAGGAGCGACGCGAGCTCATCCGCAAACGCCTCGAGCAGCATCAGCGCGGCCCTGGTGGCGGCCGGGGCGCGGGCGGGCCCGGACCTGGGCCCGTCGCCGCCTCCGCCCCTCGCCCGAGGGGCGGAGCTGACGGGCTCCCCCGGTCCCGCTACACCGGCGGGGCTGCGGTTTGCGCCGAGGGGGTCACCGAACCGGTCCCGGAGCTCCCGGTCGAGCCCGTCGGGGGTCGCATGGGCTGCCAGGACCCGCCGTTGGCCTTGAGCACGGTCTCGTCCGTGACCTGCTTGGCGGTCGCGGTCCCCCTCGAGACGACGGCCGTCACGCGCACCGAGTCACCGGTCTTGACGCTCCCGATACCCATCTCGCCGCCGTTGACGCTCGTGCCCGTGTCAACAGTGAAGGTCCCTGTCGTGCCGTCGGCGCTCTTGACCGTCAAGGACCACGTGCTCCCCGAGGTGTCGGTGACATCGGAGACGGTGCCGCTGCGCTCGGAAATGGTCTCGTAGCCGTTGGGGCCCTGCACGGTGAACTGGCCGTAGAGGAACGACCCTCCTCCGATGCCGGGGCCGCCCAGGGCGCCGAAGCCTCCCTGGCCGCCGAAGCCGCCCGCACGGCGCCCGGGCCCGCCGAACCCGTGGGGCCGGACCGGGTTGGTCGTGGTCGTCGAGGAGCCCGACGCCGTGACCGCGGCCGCGCTGGCCCGGGGCGCTCCCGAGGAGGTGGCGGCCTGGGCCAGCGCGGTGGCGCCCACCGCCACCCCGGCGGCGGCACCGACGCCCACGGCCAACTTGAGCATGCGCCTCCCCCGGCGTCGGGGGCCCGGATCGGGTTCGGGGGCCCAGGGTGTCTGGGTCGGGGGCGGCGTCACCGGCATGTCGCTGTCGCTCATCTCTCAGCCTCTCCGTCTCGCATCGGCAAAGGGGGCGCTCGGAGCGTCACGGTACGCCTTCATCCTGTGGTCAAACTGTGGACGAGGGAACGTTCATGAACGATCGGGGGAGGGCGGCCGTAGTCCCGGACGTCGGCCCACGCCGACCGAGGAGAGGACGGCTCCCGCCATGCACGAGCCCCACGACACCCACCAGCCCGGGACGGCACCGAGCCGGCCCGCCCCCCTTGGCGACGCACCGGCATCGGGCACCGGCCCCGGCGTGGGATTCGTGCACCGGCTCCCCGGCCCCGTGGCTGCTGTGGCTGCTGTGGCTGCTGTGGCTGCTGCAGTGGTCGTGAGTGCTGTGGCGGTATTGGGCTGGACGCCGGCCGCCTCGGCGGCGGGGTCGACCGTGGACGTCGCCACGAGCGGCGGCTTCGGCTCGATCCTCACCGACGCGCAGGGCTTCGCCCTCTACACGTTCTCGATGGACCACGGCGGCGTGAGCAGTTGCACGGGCTCGTGCGCCACGGTGTGGCCGGCGCTGACGGTCCCGGCCGGCACCACCCCCACCGCGGGCCCCGGGGTGACCGGCACGGTGGCCGCGGTGCTCCAGGCCGACGGCACCTACCAGGTCACCTACAACGGCTCGCCGCTCTACACGTTCTTGACCGACCCCGCTCCGGGCCAGGTGACGGGCAACGGTGTGGGCGGGTTCTCCGTCGTCGAGGTGGCGGCCGCCCCGACCACGCCGACCTCGTCACCGGCGGCGACGACCACGCCGACCTCGTCACCGGCGCCGACCACGCCGACGAACACGCCCGGCCCGCCCTCCTCCACCACACCGACCGCGGCGCCCTCGAACGGAGCCGGCACGAACCCGGCCGAGACCGCACCCGCCCCCGTCGGCGCCCCGGCGGCGCCTGCGTCGGCGTCGGCAGCCGGCCCGGCGTCCGGATCCTCGAGCCCAGCCCCCTCCGGCGCCCCCGCCGCGCTCGCCTTCACGGGCCCCGGCCCTGCGCTGTTCTGGATGGCGATCGTGGGCGCGGCGCTGATCGCCCTGAGCCTGGGCTTGCTGGCGGCGGTGGGCGCCGGGAGACGGCGACCCTCCACGGCGCGTGCCGCCACGCGGGCCGGATCGTGGCTCCTCGGTCGCTGACCGGCGGCGCCATCCACGCCCCCATCAAGGAGCTGCAACGGGGACTGGCCGCGGCGCTCAGGAAGCGGCGTCGACAGCGGCGCGTAGTGAGGCCACGAACTCGCCCGCGCCTCCGGGGCCGGCCCCGTCGAGGAGCCTGCGCACGATCGCCGATCCCACCACCACGCCGTCGGCGTCGGCACACGCCTGTGTCGCCTGGTCGGGAGTCGACACGCCGATGCCGATACACACGGGACGGTCGGTGAGCGGGCGCAGCATCCTGGCCACGTCCCCCGCGCTCGACGCCAGCGTCGCCCGCTCCCCCGTCACCCCCATGACGCCCACGCCGTAGACGAAGCCGCGTGAACGGTCGCAAATGGCCCGGGCCCGTGCCGGTGGAGTGGCGGGGGCGACGAGGAGCACCGTGGCCACCCCGGCGTCGTCGGCCTCGGCACACCATTCGCCGGCTTCCTCGAGGGGAAGGTCGGGAATGATGGCCCCCGACACCCCGGAGTCCGCCAAAGACCGCGCGAACCGTCGCAGGCCGGCGCGGAACACGATGTTGTAATAGGTCATCACGCACAACGGCACGGCAAGATCGGCGCGCGCCAATGAGTCGAGGACCGACGACGGTGTCGTCCCCCGTTGCAGTGCCCGCAGCGATGCCTCCTGGACGACCGGACCGTCGATCATGGGATCGGAAAAGGGGATGCCGATCTCGACGGCGTCGGCGCCGGACTCGGCCACGGCGTGGACCGCTTCGATCCAGTCGGGCGCCATCCCCCCGGTCACGTAGGGGACGAGCAGCTTCCGTCCCGCGTCGCGCCGGGATCGCAGGTGGGATTCGAGCGTCCCCGTCCCCTCCCGGCGCGCCGCCGCCGGCCCCCCCGACCCGGGCGGGGTCATCGCAGCAACTCGCGGACCTGGGCGACGTCCTTGTCGCCGCGACCCGACAGCGTCACGAGCACGGTGGCACCCGCCGGCACCGACCGGCCCGCCTCGCGCGCCAGCCAGGCCAGGGCGTGCGCGGGCTCGAGCGCGGGGAGGATGCCCTCGGTCTCCGCAAGCAGCCGGAACGCGACCAGGACCTCGTCGTCATCGGCCTGCTCGTAGCGCGTCCGACCCGTGGCCGACAGGTGTGCGTGCTCGGGCCCGATGCCGGGATAGTCCAGGCCCGCCGAGATCGAATGGGCCTCGGCGATCTGCCCCACCTCGTCCTGCATGAAGTAGGACCGCATACCGTGCACCACCCCGGGCACGCCCCGACCGACGGCGGCGCCACCGGCGGCTTCGACCCCCACGAGCTTGGCGGAGGTGTCGACGAACCCCGCGAAGGTCCCCGCCGCGTTCGACCCGCCTCCGATGCAGGCCACCACCCAGTCGGGGTCGGCGCCACCCAGGAGGGCCCGGCACTGCTCCCGGGCCTCGTCCCCCACCACCCGTTGCAGCTCGCGCACCATCCACGGGTAGGGATGGGGCCCCATCACCGACCCGATGCAGTAGTGGGTGTTCGCCACGTTCGCCACCCAGTCCCGCAGCGCCTCGTTGACGGCGTCCTTGAGCGTGCGGCTTCCCGCCAGCACCGGCCGGACCTCGGCGCCGAGCAGCTCCATGCGGAACACGTTGAGTTCCTGGCGCTCGATGTCGACCTCGCCCATGTACACGACACACTCCATGCCGAACAGGGCCGCGGTGGTGGCGCTGGCGACCCCGTGCTGTCCGGCGCCGGTCTCGGCGATGAGACGGCCCTTGCCCATGCGCCGGGCCAGCAGGGCCTGGCCGATCGTGTTGTTCAGCTTGTGCGACCCGGTGTGGGTCAGGTCCTCGCGCTTGAGCAGGACCCGCACACCGAGCCGGTCCGAAAGCCGGTGACACTCGGTGACCGGGGTGGGTCGCCCGCCGTAGTCGCGCAGGACGGCACCGAGCTCGGCGTGGAAGCCCGGGTCCGCCCAGGCGGCGCGGAACGCGTCTTCGAGCTCCAGGCACGCCGGGACAAGGGACTCGGGGACGAAGCGGCCGCCGAATTCCCCGAAGCGACCGCTCGCCGAGGGCTCGCCCATCAAGCTCGACGGTGCAGGCTTCCCCCCGTCTGCGGGTACGCCACCTGCGGGCACGCTGTCTGCGGGTACGCCACCTGTGGGTACGGCGCCGGGGGTGCTCACCCCTCCTCCTGCCAGTCGAAGGGCGCGTCGAGCTCCTCGCCGTCCTCGGGCGCGCCGGTGCGGTCGTCGGCGTCGACCGTCTCGCCTGCCGCGGCGCGCGCGGCCATCACGAAGGCACGCACCTTGCGCGGGTCCTTGCGGCCGGGCTCGGACTCGACTCCCGACGACACGTCCACGCCGAACGGATGCAGATGGCCGATGGCGTCGGCCACATTGCCGGCGTGGAGGCCGCCCGACACGATGAGTCGCGCCGGGTCCACCACACCTTCGGCCAGGCGCCAGTCGAACACCTTCCCCGAGCCCGGCGACTGGGCGTCCACGAGGACCGTGCCGACCCCGTAGTCGTCGATGCGGGCGATGTTGCGGTGCCCGGCCGGAAAAGCCTTGATCGTGAATGCGACGCGCTCGGCCACCCAACGGGTGTCCTCGGCTGTCTCGTCACCATGGAGCTGCGCGCCGCGCAGCCCGATGCCGTTGACGATCTCCACCACGCGTGACCGTGACTCGTTGCGGAACACCCCCACCGTCAGGATCTCGGGGGGGACGCGCTCGATGATGCGCCGCACGGCCTGCGGCGCCACCTGACGGGGGGAGGGCGCGAACACGAACCCGATGGCGTCGGCCCCGAGCCCCACGGCGAGCAGGGCGTCGGCCTCCGAGGTGATCCCGCAGATCTTCACGAGCACGGGGTCACCGCCGCCTCGCTCCGGCTTCGCGCGCGCCGGCACGGGGTCCGACCAGGTGCCCCGACAGCGCCCGGACCGCGGCTCGCCGGTCGGGGGCCCGCACGAGCGACTCGCCGACGAGCACGGCCTGGTATCCGACGTCGGCCAACCGGCGGACGTCGTCGGCTCCGCCGATGCCCGACTCGGCCACCGCCACGACCTCGGGTGGCATCGACCCCACCAGGCGCACGGCGCGCTCGTGGTCCACCGAGAACGTCGTCAGGTCGCGTTGGTTGACGCCCACGAGCTCAGCCCCCGCGTCGAGGGCCCGCTCCAACTCGCCCTCGTCGTGCACCTCGACGAGGGCGTCGAGCGAGAGCTCCTGGGCCAGGCTCAGGAAGCTCACGAGCTCCTCGTCCGACAGCGCGGAGACGATGAGCAGCACCGCGTCGGCACCCATGAGGCGGGCGTCACAGACATCGGCGCCACACACGGTGAAGTCCTTGCGCAGGACTGGGAGCGTGCACGCGGCGCGCGCGGCGCGCAGGTCGAGCGCGGAGCCGGAGAAGAACTCCCCGTCGGTGAGCACCGACAGGCAGGCCGCACCCCCTGCCTCGTAGTCGGAGGCCACCCCTGCGGGGTCGAGCTCCGCGTCGAGCACCCCTTTGGACGGTGAGCGGCGCTTCACCTCGGCGATGACGGCGAGCTCACCCCCGGTCGAGACCGAGAGCTTCGCCGCGAACGGACGCGGGGCGGGAGTGGACTGGGCCTCGGCCACCAGCGCGTCGAGGGACCGGTCATCCGCGCCCGCGGGCGCGGTGCGAGGCCAGGATCCCCGTGAGGTAGGTGTCGGGCGGCACCGACGCCAGCCTAGGGGCTGGGCACGGCGCACCGGCGCCCTTCGGGGCCGCGCCGGCGCCCACCCCGGCAGGCGCGCCACCCCCGGGCCCCGCCCCCACCGAACCGTCCCTCACACTTTCCTCACGGACGCTTCATCGAACGGTGACCACAGCGTCGTCTCATGGGCGCCATGCCCACGCCCAGGGGTCCCCGTGCGCCGCACCCCCCCGGTGGCAGGCTTGTGCCGGTGACAGCGGACGGGGAGACCATCGTCGTCATCGAGGACGACAGGAACATCTCCGACCTGGTGGCGCTGTACCTCCGCCGAGAGGGGTTCCGGGTGCTGCAGGCCGAGGACGCCGAGAAGGGCCTCGCCTACGTCGACCGCGACCGGCCCAAGCTCGTCGTGGTCGACATCGGACTCCCGGGCGAGCTCGACGGCCTCGACGTGTGCCGCCGCCTGCGTTCGACCGGCGACGTGCCCGTCGTCATGCTGACGGCGCGCGACGACGAGGTGGACCGCGTGATCGGGCTCGAGCTCGGCGCGGACGACTACGTCACCAAGCCGTTCTCGCCGCGCGAGCTCGTGGCCCGGGTGCGCGCCATCCTTCGCCGCGCCGGCGCACCCAAGGGCGCCGAGCCCTCGGTGCTCGAGGTGGGTGCCATCGTCATCGACACCGGACGCCGCGAGGTGCGCCGGGGCGAGGCGGTGGTGGCGCTCACCAGCCGCGAATTCGACCTGCTCGCCTACCTGGCGCTGAACCGGGGCCTGGCACTGTCCCGGCGGCAGCTGCTCGACGGCGTGTGGGGTGAGGGCTGGTACGGCGACGAGCGCACCGTCGACGTCCACGTCCGGCAACTGCGCAAGAAGCTCGGCGACGCCCTGCCCCTCACCACGGTGTGGGGGGTCGGATACCGACTCGGCTGACGGCACCCGTCCATGCGTCGCCGCATCACCGTCGCCATCCTCGGCGTGGTCATCGGGACACTCGTCCTCACCGTGGTCGGAAGCCTTCTGCTCGTGCACCGGGCGGCGATCTCGACCGCGGAGAACGAGATCACGTCCGAAGCCCAGGCCATCGGCGCGCTCATGTCGTCGCACCCGGTGTTCACCCAGGTCGCCGACGTCGATGCCCTGCGCCGCGTCGGGGCCTTCGACCACCTGACGCTGGTGGGGCTGGACCCGGCGGGCTCGCTCTCCGGCCTGCCCGCGCCCCTCGGGTCCCCGATCATGAACGTGCCCGCGCTGGCGGCGGGCGACACCGTGGTGGGCAACGTGGGCCACGTCGTGTTCGTGGCACAGCCGCTCAACCTCGAAGAGCGCCAACGCCTCACCCTCGACGACGGCCTGCCCGCCTCCGACGTGCCCGTCCTGGTGGGCACGCGCCACGTGGCCAGCCCGGTGAACGGCGTCGATTACTTCGTCCTCGTGGCAGGTGTGGTGCTGGTCGCAGGTGTCGTCGTGGCGGCCGTGCTCGCCCGCCGCATCAGCGCACCGATCGTCCGTGCCGTCCATGCCACCAGGGAGATCGCCGGCGGCAAACTCGAGGCCACGGTCCCGGTGAACCGGGGGGAGTACCCGGAGCTGGCCGAGCTGGCCGAGGCGATCAACACCATGGGCCAGAACCTCAGTCGCGCCCAGGGGCTCGAGCGGGAGTTCCTGCTGTCGGTCTCCCACGAGCTGCGCACCCCCTTGACGTCGATCCGGGGATACGCCGACGCCATCACCGACGGCGCCACCGACGACGTCCCGGGCGCGCTCGCCATCATCGGGGCCGAGGCGCGCCGTCTCGAACGCCTCGTCCAGGACCTGCTCGACCTCGCCCGGCTCCAAGCGCGTCAGTTCTCGCTCCACACCCAACGGATCGACTGCGCCGCGCTGTCCCGGTCCGTCACCGAAGGGTTCCAGCCCGAAGCCGACGCGGTTGGGGTGGAGCTGATCACGACGGGGGCGCCGAGCGGGCTCTGGGCCGACGCCGATCCCGACCGGGTGAGTCAGGTGATCGCCAACCTCATCGAGAATGCGCTGAAGTTCGCCACCACCCGGGTCGAGGTAGGCACGGACCGGGTCGGTGAGTGGATCGCGGCGTGGGTCGCCGACGACGGCCCCGGCGTCGGCCCCGGCGACCTCCCCCACATCTTCGAGCGCCACTACACCTCGGACCGGGTCCCGGCCCGCAAAGTGGGAGCAGGGCTCGGACTGGCGATCGTGGCGGAGCTGGCCTCGGCCATGGGTGCGGCGGTCGACGCCCAGTCGCCGGTCGACGGCGGACACGGCGCCCGCATGGTGCTGTGGCTCCACGCCCGCCCCGCCCCCGACGGGCACGCCGGGCCGGCCGCGGGACCAGCTGTGGCACCGACGCCCGCGCTCCCCCTACACCCCCCCGTGTAGGGGGAGCGCTCTCGGCGTCAGCCCCGGTTGCGGTCCTGCGGCTCCCAGCCGTCGAACCACAAGCCTGGCGATCCTCCCGCCCTCGGATAGGCGGGCTTCACACTCGGAGGCTCGTGCGACCACACGCTGCGATCCGGGAGCGGGGCTACCTCGGCCATCTCCATGGGGCCGGCTGTCGTCGTAGCCATGCGTGGCGCGAGGTGCAGGACCCGTCGCAGCAGGCTGCGGGGCCGCTCCACCAGAGCCAGCACCACCGAACCGAGGTACAACACGATGAACCCGATCACGGCCACCAACCACAGGTGCGGTCCGGGGCCGGTGGTGGCCAGAGACGAGGTCGCCGGAGCCGCCGTCGTGGGCGTGGCTGCCGGGGGTGCAGTCGTGGGCGTGGCTGCCGGGGGTGCGGTCGTGGGCGTGGCTGCGCCGGCGCTCACGGTGGCGATCACCGGCGACGCCTTGGCCGCGCTCGGTGCCGTCGACACGATGCCGGTCGCCGCGCTGTTGTTCGGGTACGGCGTGCAGGTCAAGCTGAGCGTGCTCCCCGACACGGTCAGGCCCAGGGAGACCGCGGGGTCGACCGTGAGGCTGATGGTCCCGCCGCTGGCGGTGAAGGGCCCGACCGACCCCGCCGTGGAAGGCAGGACGAGCGACAGGCCCGTCGAGGGCACCGGACTCGGGATGGGCGAGTTGATGGTGATGGGCGGAGCCGCGACCGAGGCCGGGGTGGCGCCGGTGGCGTCGACCTTGAGCGTGGCGCTCCCCACGATGGCGGAGTTCCCGAGGGCGGCGGCCGCCGACACGATCGAGCTGGGCAGCGACACGGTGGACTGGTAGTTGGTGAGGTTGAACTGCGAGCCCGACGCCGGTGACGCCGGCGTGATGGTCCCCGTCGTCACCACGTTGTTGAGCACGATGTTGCCGACCGGCGTGCCCGGGCAGTACAGCTCGTAGGCGGAGGAGTCGGCGAACGCAGGCGCCGCGGTGGCGGCGAACATCGCAAAGACGCCTCCACTGCCGGCGACCAACCCGGTGACGACGGCCGCGACAGCGCGTCCTCTGCGGCTCGACCTTCCCATCATTCCCCCCCTATTCGGCGGCACGTTCGCATCCATGTGTGTCACGCTCCTCCCCGGTCGCCCGGAGCGGCTGTGGTGCCCCGCTCGCATGGCCCCACTCGTTGGGCACCATGACGCGCGAAGGCGTCCGCTCGCAACACCTCCCCAGAACGTTACGGAGTCACGCCGCCCCCGGCATCATCACGATTGACGATTTCTGGCATGCCATTTATCCACTGTGACCTGGAGAAATACGTGCCCGGGCGCGACGATACGGCTCACGTGTGGTGAGCTCGTGCCGAGTCTTCGCGCCGGGTGCCGCTACGCCTCAGGCGCCGCCCACACCTGCTCACGCGGCCCCGGGTGGCCGAGGTGGTACCCCTGCGCGAACTCGCAGCCGACCACCCGCAGGGCGGCCGCCTGGGCGGGGGTCTCGACCCCCTCCGCGATGAGCGAGAGCCGCAGCTCGTGCGCGAACGCGATCATCGCCCGGACCATGACCGCTCCGTTGCGGTTGCTCGTCGAGTCGAGCGCGGCCACGAATTCCGGAGCGATCTTCAGCGAGGTGATCGGAAGCTGTTGCAGCCAGGAGAGGTCCCATTCCCGCGTGCCGAAGTCGTCGAGGTTGAAGCGCACGCCCATCTGGCTCAACTGGCCGACCGCAGCGGGCGACTCCGCTGCGGCACGCGCCGCGTCCTGGGACAGGTCGACGCTGAGCATCGTGGGCGCCACACCGTGCTTGCGTGTCAGCTCCTCGAAGGTCTGCGCGAACTGGGGGTCGGCGAGCTCACGCGCCGACACGTTGATGGTGAGGCGGAAGTGCTCGGGGAGGTTCTCGGAATCGCGCCACAGCACCAGCTCTGTGAGCGCCCGGTCGAGGGTCCAGCGGCCGAGTGCCTCGGCCATCCCGACCTCGCCCGCGACGTCCAGGAATTCGCCGGGCAGGAGCAGGCCCTGGTCGGGCCGCTGCCACCGCAGCAGTGCCTCGGCGCCGACGACCTGTCCGCTGTGGAGGTCCACCACGGGCTGGTAGAAGAGGGCCAGCTCGCCGTTGTCCATGGCGTTCTGCAGCCCGTGCTCGATCTCGTAGCGCGACACCACGCGGTCGCGCATCGAAGGGTCGAACATCCGCGAGGCCCGGCCCTCGTCGCGGGCCCAGTACATGGCCAGCTCGGCGTTCTCGAGCACGTTGTCCGCGGACTCGGCCGGAAGGTTCGGGTCGGTGAGCACGATCCCGACGGTGGGCCGGAGCCTGTGCTCCACCCCGTTCACCACCACAGGCCGGGCGACCCCGTCGAGGATCAGGCTGGCGATGCGCAGCGCATCGGAGTCCGAATGCACGTCCGCGCACGCCACCACGAACTTGTCGTTGGCGGCGCGGGTCACGATGTCGGTCTTGCGGCGGGCCACGGACAGCCGGCTCGCCACCTCGCGTGCCACCTGCTCGGCGGCTCCCGCCCCGAACTGCTGGTTCACGTCCTGCCAGCCGTCGAGCTCCACGAAGAGGACGGCCAGTGCGCTGCCGGCACGCTCTGCGGCCGCCAGCGCCTTCTCCAGCTGGTCTTCGAGCAGGGCCCGGTTCGGTGGCTCGGCGAGCACCTGGTCCACGAAGTCGGGGACCGCAACGGGGGCAGGCGCCGGCGCCTGTGCCGGTGCCGGTGCTTGCGCAGGGGGCGGCGCCGACTGGGCCTGTGCGCTCATCTCCTCGATGACCCGGCCGAGGCGGTGGTTCTCGACCGCCAACGCCCGCTGCGTGAGGGCGTTGCGGACCGTCTGCACGAAGGCCTGGGGCACGAGCGGCTTCACCAGGAGCCCGTCGAGCTGTGACGACGCCGCCAGGGCGCTGTCGAGCGAGGCCAGACCCGTGAGGAGCAGCACGGGGGTGTCGGGGTCCTCCTCCTTGAGCCGCTGAGCCAGCTCCACCCCGGTGTGCTCGGCGAGCTGATGGTCGACCACGACCGCGGCGGGGCGCTGCAGTCCGTACAGCGTCAGTGCTTCGGTCGGGTCCGACGCCACGAAGACCTCGATGCCCGCGCCCTTGAGCACAGAAGCCAGACTCTCCCTGGTGGCCTGGTCGTCGTCGACGACCAGAACCGAGTCCTCTAGCACGCTGGGTTGGAACGCAGACAACGGAAGGCCCCCCTACAAGCTCCAGGTCGTCCTGGGACGACGATCGCCGCCGCCCGGGCACGCCTTACAGTGATGATCGACCCACGGCCGTTCACTTGACGATCACCCGTCCCCAGGTCGGCCGCTACCCGGCGTTCGGTAACAACCAAGCATTTCACCACTCCTCGCGCGAAGTCAACGCCGGCACGTCCGTCGTCCGGGAATGGTGCGGCATACCCAGGGAAAACACCACCCTCTGTGGTAATCCTATCACGAGTGGCGCGATCGCACCGGGTCCTCGGATCCCAGCGCGGCCAGCACCCGGTCGGCGGCTTCCGCCAACGGGAGATGGTGGCCCACGACCACGTCCGGCGCCTCGGGTGCCTCGTAGGGGTGGTCGAAACCGGTGAAGGACGAGATCTCCCCCACCGAGGCTCGGGCGTAGAAGCCCTTGGGGTCGCGCTCGGCGCACACCGAGAGCGGAGTGGCCACGTAGACCTCGACGAAGGGGATCCCGGCCTCCTCGTGCAGTGTGCGCGCCCGGCGGCGGCCCTTGGCGTACGGGCTGATCAGCGCGGCCAGGGCGACGAGCCCGGCGTCGGCGAACAACAGCGCGACCTCGGCCACGCGCCGGACGTTCTCCTCGCGGCCTTCAGGGCTGAAGCCGAGGTCGACGTTGAGCCCGGACCGGATGTTGTCGCCGTCGAGCCGGTAGGCGGGGCGCCCCGACGCCACGAGGCGTTCTTCGACGGCGGCGGCCAAGGTCGACTTCCCCGACCCCGACAGTCCCGTGAACCAGATCGTCGCTCCCCGGGTGCCCAGGGTGTCCCACCGTTGCGCCCGCGTGAGACGGCCCACGGACCACACGAGATCCGAAGCCGGCGCCATGGGCTCAGTCGGCCCCGAGGATCATGCCGGCGCCGACGGTGGCGTTGGTGTCCTCGGCCGCCACGACGAACGACCCCGTGAAGCGGTTGCGCCGGTAGCTGTCGTAGAAGAGGGGCTGGGTCACCCGTAGGCTCACCCGGCCCACGTCGTTGAGCCGCAGCGAGCTCGTCGAGTCGTCGCGGTGCAGCGTGTTGACGTCGAGGCCGTAGTGCACGTGCCGCACCTGGGCCCGCACCCACCGCGTGGTGTGCTTCAGGGCGACCACATCGCCCTCGGCCAGTGGGCGGTCGGTCATCCAGCACATCATGGCGTCGATGTCCTGGCCCACCGTCGGCTGGTTGTGCGGCCGGCACAACAGGTCGCCACGCGAGACGTCGAGGTCCTCGGCCAGCCTCACCATCACCGACATCGGCGCGAAGGCCTCGTCCACCGGGCCGTCGAAGGTGTCGATGGCGGCGATCGTGGTGGTGAGCCCCGAGGGCAGGACCATGACCTCGTCCCCGGGGCGGAACACCCCACCCGCCACCCGCCCGGCGTAGCCGCGGAAGTCCGGGACCGTGGAGGCGGTGGGCCGCACCACCCATTGCACGGGCAGACGCGGGTCGATCAGGTTGCGGTCGGACGCGATGTACACCTGTTCGAGGTGGTGCAGGAGCGAGGGACCTTCGAACCACGTCATGTTGAGCGACCGCTGCACCACGTTGTCGCCGTGGAGGGCCGAGATGGGGATGAAGGCGAGGTCGGTGACCTCGAGGCGCGTGGCGAAGGCCTTGAATTCCTCGCGGATGCGCGAGAACACCTCCTCGTCGTAGTCCACCAGGTCCATCTTGTTGACGCACACCAACAGATGCGGCACCCGCAGCAGCGAGGCCAGGAAGGCGTGGCGCCTCGTCTGCTCCACGATCCCCTTGCGGGCGTCGACGAGCACGAGGGTGAGGTCCGCGGTCGAATTCCCCGTCACCATGTTGCGCGTGTACTGGATGTGCCCCGGAGTGTCGGCGATGATGAACTTGCGCAACGGCGTGGCGAAGTAGCGGTAGGCGACGTCGATCGTGATGCCCTGCTCGCGCTCGGCCCGCAACCCGTCGGTGAGAAGGGCGAGGTCCGTGTACTCGTCCCCACGCTGGCGGCTCAGTCGCTCGACCGCCTCGAGCTGGTCCTCGAAGATGGCCTTGGAGTCGTAGAGGAGCCTGCCGATGAGCGTGCTCTTGCCGTCGTCGACCGATCCGGCGGTGGCGAAGCGGAGGAGCTCCATCGCTAGAAGTACCCCTCGCGCTTGCGGTCCTCCATCGACGCCTCGCTGAACCGGTCGTCGGCGCGGGTCGCACCGCGCTCGGTCAGCCGGGAGACCGCCGTCTCGGCGATGATCTCCTCGACGGTGACCGCGTTGGACTCCACCGCGCCGGTACAGGTCATGTCCCCGACGGTGCGGTAGCGCACGGTGGTCTCGAAGGTCTCCTCCTCGTCGAGGACCGTCACGAACGGGTTCACGGCGAGGAGCATCCCGTCGCGCCGGAACACGGTGCGCCGGTGCGAGAAGTAGATGGAGGGGACCGCGATGTCCTCCTGCGCGATGTACTGCCAGACATCGAGCTCGGTCCAGTCCGACAGGGGGAACACCCGGATGTGCTCACCGCTGCGGTGCCGCCCGTTGTACAGGCCCCACAGCTCCGGGCGCTGGTTCTTGGGGTCCCACTGCCCGAACTCGTCGCGGAACGAGAACACCCGCTCTTTGGCCCGCGCTTTCTCCTCGTCGCGGCGGGCTCCCCCGAAGACGGCGTCGAAGCGGTGCTCGGTGATGGCGTCGAGCAGCGTCCGGGTCTGGAGGCGGTTGCGCGAGGGGTTGGGTCCCGGATCCTCGACGGAGCGCCCGCTGTCGATCGACTCCTGGACGGAAGCCACCTTCAGCTGGGCGTCGAGCTCGGCCACCCGGCGATCGCGGAATTCGATGACCTCGGGGAAGTTGTGGCCGGTGTCCACGTGCATGACCGGGAAGGGCAGGCGTGCGGGCCAGAACGCCTTCTCGGCCAGCCTGAGCATGACCACCGAATCCTTGCCCCCGGAGAACAGCAGCACCGGGCGCTCGAACTCGGCCACCACCTCACGCATGATGTGGACCGACTGCGCCTCGAGCGCCTCGAGATGGGAGAGCTGGTAGTGACCGGCCCCCGCACGTCCCCCCATAGGTCAACGAGAATAGCTGGGCCCGGGCCCTTTCCGGTACGGTCGACACGCGTAACCTCCCGGCTCCGACCCCGTTCAGGTGCGAGATTTGGCGACGACCGACGACGACGAGCTGGCCGCCCGCATCGCCGACGAGGCCGGGCAGGTGCTCATGGGTCTTCGCCACGACATGGGCCTCGACGACCCCCGGGCGCTCGGCCGAGAGGGCGACCGGCTGTCCAACGAGCGCATCATGGCGACCCTGCGCGACGCCCGCCCCCGTGACGCCGTGCTCTCCGAGGAGGGTGACGACGGGCCCGGGGCGCCGGTCCGGACCGGCGCCAGCAGGGTCTGGGTGGTGGACCCCCTCGACGGGACAAGGGAGTACTCCGAAGGGCGCGACGACTTCGCCGTCCACGTCGCACTCGTCGTCGACGGCCTGCCCATGGTCGGTGCGGTGGCGCTCCCCGGACAGGGTCTCGTCCTCGGTCACCGGGGTCCGGGGCTCCGGGCCACGTGCGCTGGCGTCACGCCAGGAGGGGCCGCTTCGCATCGTCGTCAGCCGCACCCGACCCCCCGTCGAAGCGCGGCGCGTGGCGGCGCGGCTCGGCGCCGCAGCTGGTGCCCATGGGATCGGCCGGCGCCAAGACCGCCGCGGTGCTCCGGGGAACCGTCGACGCCTACGTGCACTCGGGCGGGCAGTACGAGTGGGATTCGGCCGCCCCGGTCGCGGTGGCACATGCCTACGGGGCGTACGCGGCGCGCCTCGACGGCTCGACGTTGCTCTACAACCAACCCGATCCCTGGCTCCCCGACCTGCTCGTGTGCAGGCCCGAGCTCTCCGGCGACATCCTCGACGCGCTGCACTCCTGAGTCGCCTCGTCAGGGGTACCCGGACAACGGTCAGACGAGCGGGAAGGGCGCGCACCTCGGCGCGGCACACCGTCGCGCCCGGAGCGTCTCTTGCACCCCCGGCACCGGGTTGGCGCCCGGGCACGGGGCCGGGCACGTGGACCTCGACGGCGCTCGACGGCTCGACGCTGCGGTGCACGAAGCCCAGGGCGACAGGAGATCCCAGCCCCGGCGACCACGCCGAGGACGTCACAGTCCCGACGACCTTGCCGTCGAAGACGATCTCCGACCCCGGCGCCACCGTCGGAAGTTCGGGCGACCCCACATCGCCGTGGGTCGGGGGCCCGACCACCAGGCCCCGCAGGTGACGGGCCACCCGGTTTCCCCGGGAGTCGAGCCGGGCCACGAGCTCCTGGCCCGTGTAGCACCCTTTGGTGAAGCTCACGGCGCGCTCGAGGAGTTCGGCCTCGGCCGGGATGGTGCGGTCGTCGAGCTCCGCACCCATGACGGGGATCCCCGCCTCGACCCGCACCGACTCCCACGCCCGGTCCGAGCACACCCGCACCTCGTCCCCGACCGCGGGCGACTCTCCCAGGAGGTCCACCCCCGACACGCCGTTCCACGAGAAGGCGGGGGAAAGTGCGGTCCCTGCGCCGTCACGGGCCGTCGTCGCGACGGAGGCGGCCAGCGGTCCCCGCAGGGCGACGACACGCCAAGCCAGGGGCTCGATGGCGACCTTGACCCGCAGCTTGAAGCGGGCCAGGCGGGCGGCCACCACCGCACCGAACCCTTGGTCGACGTCGATGACCAGCTCGTCGTCGCCGGTCCGAGACACCCGGACCAGCGCATCGAGCTTGCCCTGGGGTGTGAGGATCAGCGAGTCCGCCGATCCCCCCACGCCGATGGCGGCGACGTCCTGGGACAGCTGGCCCTGGACGAACTCGACGGCGTCGGCACCCCACACGCGCAGCACGTCGCGCCCGATCGGCACGAGCCCCACGCCCGATCGCAGGGATCGGTAGTCCTCGTCGAAGCCCGCGACGCGTGGCGGCCCGGTCGCTTCGCTCATCGCCCGGGCCCGCCGCCGGCGCGCCGTGCGGCGGGCACTGCGGCCAGGAGGGCGGCCGCCTTGTTCTGGCACTCGAGGTCCTCTTCGACCGGATCGCTGTCCGCCACGATCCCGGCCCCCGCCTGCACCGAGGCCCGTCCGTCAGGAGTCACGACCATCGTGCGGATGGCGATGGCCGTGTCGAGGTTGCCCGAGAAGTCGACGTACCCCACGACGCCGCCGTAGACCCCGCGCTTGGTCGGCTCGAGCTCGTCGATGATCTGCATGGCGCGGACCTTGGGGGCGCCCGAAAGCGTCCCGGCCGGGATCGTGGCCCGCAGGACGTCGATGGGCCCCTTGCCCGGGGCCAGGCGTCCCGACACCTGGGACGTGAGGTGCATCACGTGGCTGTAGCGCTCCACCGTCTTGAACTCGTCGACCTGTTCGGTCCCGAAGCTCACCACCCGGCCGACATCGTTGCGGGCCAGGTCCACCAGCATGACGTGCTCGGCCACCTCCTTGGGGTGCTCGGCGAGCTCTCCGGCCAGGCGCTCGTCCTCGGCTTCCGTCTCGCCGCGTCGCCGCGTCCCGCGATCGGGCGTGACACGACGACCTCGTCGCGCAGCCGCACCAGTGGCTCGGGCGTGGCCCCGACGACGGTGCAGTCCCTGGTGCGCAGGAAGTACAGATAGGGGCTCGGGTTCACCAGTCGCAACACGCGGTACATGGTGAACGGATCGGCACCGAGGTCCAGGTCGAATCTTTGTGACAGCACGACCTGGAAGATGTCCCCGGCCCGGATGTACTCCTTGGCGGCGAGCACGGCGCGCTGGTAGTCCTCCGAGGACATGTTGGCGGTCACCTCGGGAGCGACGTCGTCGGGTCGCGGAGCCTCGAGGGGAGGCCCGCCCAACGGCCGCGCCAGGTCGGCGGCGAGCGCGTCGAGGCGCGCCCCGGCGGCGTCGAACGCGTCCGAGGCCTCGGCCTCACCCCAGTCCTCGCCCACGATCACGTTCTCCACCAGGACCACGCGCTGTCGCCAGTGGTCGAAGGCGCACAGCTGCCCGATCACATGGAGCACGGCGTCGGGAAGGCCAGACTCGTCGCGCGGCACGTCGGGTAGGTGCTCCACTTCTCGTACGACGTCGTATCCCAGGTACCCGACGAGCCCGCCGTGCAGCGGGGGCAGGTCGGCGAGAACCGGTGAACGGTAGGCACCGAGCATGGCGTCGACGGTGGCCAGGACCCCTTTCCCCGAGCGGGCCCGGACCTCCGGAGGAGGCTCGAGGGCCCCGTCCATCGTGACCACAGCTCCTCGGGCGACGATGGTGGCGAGCGGGTTGCGGCCCACGAAGGAGTACCGGCCCCATCGTTCCCCCCCTTCCACCGACTCGAGGAGGAACCCCACGCGATCGCCCACGACGAGCATGAACGCGCTCACGGGCGTGAGGGTGTCGGCCACCAACTCGCGCCAGACGGGGACGATGCGGTGGTGACGGCACAGCTCGGCGAAGACGTCGCGCCCCGGCCGGTCCGGTCGCGACCCCGCGGCGCTCACCCCTGCGCCAGAGGTTCCCCGGCCGTTGCGCTCGGCCCACCGGACCCGAACGACCGGTAGAAGCACGACCGCGCCCCGGTGTGGCACGCCCCGTTCCCGTCCTGGTCCACCACCAACAAGATGGTGTCACCGTCACAGTCGTAGCGGACGTCCCGGACCCACTGGCGGTCCCCCGAGGTCTCTCCCTTGCACCAGTACTCGCCCCGGCTGCGGCTCCAGAACCACGACCTGCCGGTCCGCAGCGTGCGGCGCAGGGCCTCGTCGTCCATATAGCCGAGCATCAGGACAGTCCCGTCCCCGGCGTCCTGGACGATCGCGGGGACCAGGCCGTCGGCTCCGAAGCGGACCAGGGCGAGCTCGTCCTCGGTGAAATCGACGGGGGATGCGACGCGTTCCATGGTCCCTTCACGATACCGGCCACCCCGGCCACCCCGGGCGAGGCCGGGCCCTCGCCGACGCTCCCGGCGCGGGGCGTGCCGCCAGGTTGCCGATCGGGACTTCGCCCCTGGCGCCATCTACTATTCAGTAACTCCGTCGCCATCCGGTGGTGCGGGGTCTCGCCGGGGGGCGCAATGAGACGGACGTGGGAGTGGCTGGGCCTCAACCTGGGCAGGCGCGCCGGGACGGTGGCCATCGTCGGCCTGCTCGTCACCCTCGCCCTGGGTTTCGGCGTCACCACGCTCCGCTTCACCACGAGCAACTCCGACTACCTCAACACCAACGACCCGGCCTGGATCAACAACGTCAACTACGAGAAGGTCTTCGGCGGCGACCCCATGGCCGTCCTCTTCACCATGAAGCCGGGGACGACCGTCGACAACCTCCTGACCAAGAAGAACCAGGCCGCCTTCAAGAAGATCTCCTCCGAGTTGGCCAAAGACCCCTGGGTGTTCAGCGCGGTCACCCCCATGGACGCCCTGCAGTTCGCGCAGAAGCTTTTGAGCAGTCCCACCGGCAGCCCGCTCGACAGCCCCGCGTTCAGCTTGCTCCAGGGGGCCATCTCCCGTGACACCGATCCCGCCGACAAGCAGATCCGGGCCCACTATCTGACCCAAGAGGGCATTCAGCTCGCCAAGACGCCGCCGGCGGACCAGATCCTGTCCAATTCCAAGTGGATGGACTTTGTAATCCACGAGCAAGACGGCAGCATCCGCCAGTCGCTCAAGACCTTCGTCCACGACAACCACCACGCCCTGCTGGCGGTGTACCTGCAGGGCAACCTCAACATCAACCAGGAGACCACGGCAGCGTCCTCGGTCACCAAGATCATCGACTCCGCGCACTTCCAGAACGTCACGGCGATCACCACCGGCGTCCCCGCGCTGCTCAAGACCATCAACGACTACCTCAAGCACGGCATCATCGTGCTGGCCCTGGCCGCCGGCGTGATCATGATGACGATCCTCATCCTGTCGTTCACGGTGCGGTGGCGGCTGCTGGCCTTCGCCATCGTGGCGGTCGGCCTCGTCTGGGGCTTCGGCCTGGTGGGCTACTTCGGTGTCCCGCTCACCCTGGCCACCATCGCCGCGCTCCCGGTGCTGTTGGGGGTGGGCATGGACTATGCGATCCAGATGCATTCGCGCATCGAGGAGGAGGTGATCCTCGACCGCTCCGCGCACCCGATCCAGGCCGCGGCGCGGGGGCTCGGGCCGGCGCTGCTCGTCGTGACCTTCGACGCCGTCTTCGCCTTCATGGCGCTGTGGTTCGCCAGGACGCCGGCCATCCGTGAATTCGGCTCGCTGCTCGTGATCGGGATCATCGCCGTGTGCGTGTGCAGCATCATCGCCACCCTGGCGGTGCTGGGAATCCGCGAGTTCAAGTCGCCCACAAAGGGGAAGGACTTTAGCCAGGGACACCTCAGCCGCATCGCCGTGTTCCTGGGCAGCCTTCCCCAACGCGCCGCCATCCCCTTGGCCTTCGTCAGCGTGGTGATCCTGCTGTCGGGTGTAGCCGTCGAGGGCAAGCTCGCCCTGCAGACCGACCCCATCTCGTGGGTGAACCCGCACTCCCAGGCCATCAAGGACATCAAGCAGCTGAAGGCCGCCACCGGGTCCGACAACGAGATCGCCATGCGCATCTCGACCACGCACCCCTGGAGCAACCAGACCGTCGACTACGTCATCAACTTCTCACACCAACTCGAGCACAGGTACCCCAACGCCCTGTTCCCCGGGGCGGGGCTCATCAACACCATCGACCAGTTCGTGACCGTCAAGGGCATGAAGGAAGTTCCACCCACGGGCGCCGAGATGGAGGCCATCTACCTCATCGCCCCTCCCGGCATCGTGAAGACGACGGTCGCCGACAACGGGGCGGCGCTCAACGTCATCTTCCTGGGACGCACCGACACGCTCGACCAGCTGGCGCCGGTGGTGAAGGACCTCGAAGGTGGGATCAACCCGCCGCCGGGGATCTCGGTGGCACCCGGAGGCATCGCCACGGTGGGCGTGGGGCTGATCCAGAACCTCGAGAAGTCGCGGGTGGAGCTCACGTATCTGGCCATCCTGTTCGTGGGCGCCTTCCTCACCCTGCGGCTGCGGAGCCTGATCCGGGCGCTGCTCTCACTGGTGCCGGTGCTGGTGGCGGTGGGGGCGGTGTCGCTCATCGGCGTGGTCTTCCATCTCAAGCTGAGCCCGGTCACGGCGGTGGCAGGGCCGCTCGTCGTGGCCGTCTGTACCGAGTTCACGTCGCTCATCCTGTTGCGTTTCGTCGAAGAGCGCGCCCGGGGCCTCACGCCGCGCCAGGCCATGGACGCCACCGCCCGGCGTACGGGCCGGGCCTTCATGGTCTCGGGCATGACCGCCATCGCCGGGGTGGCGACCCTGGGCCTGTCGTCGTTCCCGCTGCTGAGCGACTTCGGCATCATCGTCGCCATCAACATCACCGTGGCGCTGTTGAGCGCGCTTGTCGTGCTGCCGCCCATCCTCGTCTGGGCCGACCAGCGCAACTGGGTGTCGCGCGGGCTCATCAAGGCGCCACCGCCGCAGTACCTGACGCTCGACGAGCGCTACCCCCCGCACGTCGGGGCCGTCGACGCCACGGTCGAGCACAACGGCAACGTCGACGGCGGGCGCCCCACCCCGCCCTCGCCAGCGCCGCAACCGGTGTCACCGGGGCTGCACGTCCCTCCGGCACCGGTCTCCGCCGCGTTGTGGTTGCCCCAGTTCGGAGATCCCAACCCTAACTGAGGGCGTCGGCCCGGCCTACAGGTACAGGCCGGTGCCGCTGTCGATCCGCTCCGAGGCCACGGCGTGGATGTCGCGCTCGCGCAGGATCACGTACTCGTCCCCCTGCACCTCGACCTCGAAGCGGTCCTCGGGGTTGAACAGGACCTTGTCGCCGACCTTGATGGACCGGACATGGGGCCCCACCGCGACCACTTCCGCCCACAACAGCCGACGCGACACCTGCGCAGTGGCAGGAATGAGGATGCCCGAGCGCGAGCGGCGCTCACCCTCGGCGACCGGCTGCTGTGCCAGCACGCGGTCGGCGAGCATCGTGATGGGCTGCTTGGGCGACGGAGAGGGCGAGGTGGATCGAGATGCCTTGCGCTCCGCAGCCACGGCCGCACCGTAGCCGATCCCGCCCGCCGCCCAAGACGCCTGTGTCCCCATCGATGCACGCCCGACGGCGGGCGCGCCGCTTACCTGGGAGACGGGGGCCGCACCGTCACCCCGTGCGCGGCGAGGTACGCCTTGGCCTCGGCCACGGTGTGCTCACGCCGATGGAAGATCGACGCCGCCAACACGGCATCGGCGCCTCCCGCCGTGGCCCCCTCCACGAGGTGCTCGAGACCCCCCACCCCGCCCGAGGCCACCACGGGAACTCCTACCGTGTCGACGACGGCGACGCGTGAGCTCCACGTCGAAGCCTTGCCGAGTGCCGTCGCGGTCCATCGACGTCACGAGGATCTCCCCCGCTCCCAGTGCCGCGCACTGCGCCGCCCAGTCCACGGCGTCCTTGCCGGTCTCCTTGCGTCCACCGTGGGTGAAGACCTCCCATCCCGGTCCCGGGGTGCGGGCGCGGGCGTCGACGGCGACCACCACGCACTGCGAACCGAACTCGTCGGCCAGCTCGGCGATGAGCTCGGGGTGCAGGATCGCCGCGGTGTTGAGCGCGACCTTGTCGGCACCGGCGCGCAGCAGACGACGAGCGTCGTCGGGCGCCCTCACCCCACCTCCCACCGTGAACGGGATGAAGACCTCGGCGGCGGTGCGTGACACCACGTCCACCATCGTGTCGCGCTCGTGGGCCGAGGCCGTGATGTCGAGGAAGACGAGCTCGTCGGCGCCCTCGGCGTCATAGCGCGCCGCCAGTGCGACCGGGTCGCCCGCGTCCACGAGGTCCACGAAACGCACCCCTTTCACGACGCGTCCGGCGTCGACGTCGAGACACGGGATCACACGGACGGCGCGCACGCGGCGATCGCCTCCTCGACGGTCATGGCACCCTCGACCAGAGCGGTCCCGACGATGGCCCCGGCGAGTCTCCGGCCTCCCGACGCCCGGGACTCGAGCGCCGCCAGGGCGGACAGGTCCGCCGGCGAACGGACGCCGCCCGAAGCCACCACCGGATGGGCGCTCAGGTCGAGCGCAGCGCGCAAGCCCACGAGGTCGGGGCCGCCGAGCATGCCGTCGCGGTCGATGGCGGTGACCACCACCGCCCCCAGGCCCACCGGGGCGAGGCGATCGAGCGCGGCCCGGAGCGTGACACCGCTGGGTCGTTCCCAGCCCCGCACGGCCAGCTCGGCGCCGGCCCCTCGATGGTCGAGGCCGACCGCCACCCGACCGGGGTAGCGCTCGGCCAGGGACTCCACCAGCTCGGGCGTCTCGAGGGCCGCCGTCCCGAGGACCACCCGTTGCACTCCGTGGTCGAGCAGCGCCGCAGCGTCGGCGGTGCCCCGCACTCCCCCGCCCGCCTGCACCTCGACGTCGACGGCGGCGGCGATCTGCAAGACGACGTCACGGTTCACCGGTTCCCCGGTGCGCGCCGCGTCGAGGTCGACGACATGGATCCACCGGGCGCCGCCGTCCACATAGGAGCGGGCGAGGGCCACCGGGTCGCCGTACCCACGCACCCGCCCGAAGTCACCCTGGACGAGCCGCACCGCGCCGCGGTCGTGGAGGTCGATGGCCGGGAAGAGCTCCATGATGCGGCTCACGCGCGCCGGGGCCCGTCCCGACACACGGCCACGAAGTTGGCGAGAATGGCAAGGCCGACCGAGCCGGACTTCTCGGGGTGGAATTGCGCGCCCCACACCGGGCCGCGCTCGGCCGCGGCCACGACCTCACCTCCGTAGTCACACGTCGCCACGACGTCGTCGGACATCTCCGGTGCGAAGGAGTGGACGAAGTACACCCACGGCTCGGGGGGCATCCCGGCGAGGAGCCCGCTCCCGTTGCCCCCACGCAAGACGAGCTGGTTCCACTGCATCTGCGGCCGCTTCACTCCCGGCGGAAGGGCCCGCACCGTTCCACCCAACACGGCGAGCCCCGGCTCCCCGGGAGACTCCTCGGAACCCTCGTACAGCAGCTGGAACCCCACGCAGATCCCGAGGAACGGCACACCACGCGCCAAGGCGTCGCCGACGGCCGCGTCGAGCCCCGTTTTGCGCAGAGCCTGGGCGCACCGGCCGAAGGCGCCCACTCCGGGGAGCACCACCCCCGCCGCGCCCGCCGCGTCGGCGGGATCGGAGACAAGCCGGGCGTCGGCCCCCAGGTGCAGCAGTGCCTTGTGCGCCGAGCCGAGGTTGCCGATGCCGTAGTCGAGGACGGCGATCCCCCCGTCCATCGTCACTCCCGGGCGGCGTTGCCCAGTGTGCCCTTGGTGGAGGGCACGTCCCCGCCCTCCACCCGCAACGCGTCGCGCATGGCACGCGCCACTCCCTTGAACGAGGCCTCGAGCACGTGGTGGGTGTTCTTCCCCGTCACGAGGCGAATGTGCAACGTGATCCCCGACGCGGTCACGAAGGCGCGCCAGAACTCCTCGGCCAGCTGCGGGTCGAAAGGCGGTGAGCCCAGGGGTGCCACATCGGGCCCGAAGGTCACGTCGTAGGCGAGATACGGCCGACCCGAGATGTCGAGGGCCACCTCCACCAGCGCCTCGTCGAGCGGCAGGGCGATCGACGCGAAGCGACGGATGCCGGCCTTGTCCCCGAGCGCCTGAGCCAGGGCATCCCCGAGCACGATTCCCACGTCCTCCACGGTGTGGTGTGCGTCGACGTGGAGGTCGCCACTGGCCTTGACCCTCAGGTCCAGGCCCCCGTGCCGACCGAGCTGGGAGAGCATGTGGTCGAAGAACGGGATTCCGGTCCCCACCTCCACGGAACCGGTGCCGTCGAGGGCCAGGGCGACGTCGATGGCCGTCTCCTTGGTCCTTCTCTGGCGCGTCGCGGCGCGCAGGGCGTCGGTCATGAGGTCAAAAGGTTACGCGCTGGACGGGCCCCGCCGGACCAGGCACAGCCGGGTCACCGGTCAGGGGCGTGGCGCTTCGAGGCTCGCACCCAAGGCACGCAGGAAGCGGTCGTTCTCCTCGGGCGTCCCCACCGTCACCCTCAGACAATTGTCGAGGCCGGGCCAGCTCGAGCAGTCGCGCACCAGCACGGACGCGTCGAGGAGCTCCCGCCACACGTCGGTGGCGGGACGACGGGTCGGTCGCAACAGGATGAAGTTGGCGTCCGAGGGCCAGGACTCCACGGGCAGCTCACCAAGGGCCGCGGCGATCCGGCCCCGCTCCTCGGTGATGAGAGCCACGCGCGCCTCCATGGCGCCGACGTGTCGCAGCGCCAGGCGCCCTGCGGCCTGGGTGACGGCGTCGAGATGGTATGGCAGGACCACGGCCTCGCACGCGGCCACGACGTCGGGGTGCGCCACCAGGTAGCCGAGGCGACAGGCCGCCATGGACCACGTCTTGGAGAAGGTCCGGACCACGACCAGCCGGTCCGCCTCCGGCGCGCCGGAGCCCAGAAGGTCGAGCGCGCTGTGGGGAGCGAACTGTCCGTAGGCTTCGTCCACCACCACCAGGCCCGGGGCGCGCTCGAGCACGTGCGCCACGACCTCGGGCGGCTCCGCCCGCCCTGTCGGGTTGTTGGGCGAGCACAAGAACGTGATCACCGGGCGTGATTCGTCGAGCAGCCGGTCCACGGCGTCGAGGTCCACCCGGTGGTCCGGGCCGCGCCAGGCGCGCACCACGGCGGTGGCGGTGAGCGACGCGATATGGCTGTGCAGCGCGTACGTCGGCTCGAACAACGCCACAGCCCGACCGGCCCCCCCGTACGCGAGGAGCAGGCATTGCAGCACCTCGTTCGACCCGTTGGCACAGAACACCCGCTCCGGGTCGACCCCGTGGAACTCTCCGAGAGCGCGCCGCAGCTCGGTGACGTCGCGATCGGGATAGCGGTTGAAGTCGATGCGCCCGAGCTCCTCGCGCAGCTCGTCGAGCCACTCCGGGGGTGGCGGCAGCGGCGACTCGTTGGTGTTGAGGCGGACCGCGACGTCGACCTGGGGAGAGTGGTATCCCGACAACACGCTGAGATCGGCACGCAGGGGGACGGGGCCTCCGATCACGTCTCGCCCCGTATGACCACGGACGCGGCGTGCGCTGGAAGTCCCTCGGCCTGAGCGATGGCGGCCACGTGCGGTGCCAGGCGGGCCAAGGCGTCGCGGTCCATCGACACGGCATGGATGTGGGTGCGGAAGTCGTCGACGCGCAGGGCCGACGCGAAGCGCGCCGTGCGCGCGGTGGGGAGCACGTGGTTGGGCCCGGCGACGTAGTCGCCCACGCTGGCGGGCGCGTACGGCCCGAGGAACACCGCCCCGGCGCAGCGCACCAGCGGGAGCAGGGTGGCCGCGCCCTCCACGAGCAGCTCCAGGTGCTCGGGCGCCACCTCGTTGGCGACCGCGACCGCCTCCTCCGGTCCGTCCACCAACGCGACGTACCCCCCGCTGCCCAGCGTGGCCTCGAGGTCCGCCCGCCTCGGCGACGCAGCCACCAACCGGTCGACCTCGGCATCGATGGCGTCGGCGGCGGCGGCCGACCACGTCACCAGCCAGGCGAGGCCGTCAGGGCCGTGCTCGGCCTGGACCACCAGGTCGATGGCGGCCCACGCCACCGGGGTGGCGGCGTCGGCCACCACCACCACCTCGGAGGGCCCGGCGAAGGCCGACGGGACGCCGACGATCCCCGACACCTGCCGCTTGGCCTCGGCCACGTAGCGGTTCCCGGGGCCGGCGATGACGTCGACCGGCCGGATGGACTCGGTGCCGAACGCCATGGCCGCCACGGCCTGGGCGCCACCCACCCGGTAGACCTCGTCGATCCCGGCGATGGCCGCCGCCGCGAGCGTCTCCGACGCCACCGCGCCGCCGGGCCCGGGCGGCACGCACAGGACCAGCTCCCCCACGCCGGCGACCTGGGCGGGGGCGGCGCACATGAGCACGGTGGAGGGGTAGCGCGCCCTTCCTCCCGGGGCGTACAGGCCGGCGCGCGCCACCGGGCGCAGCAGATGCCGGATCACGACGCCGTCGTTCTCGAAGTCCGGGAGCGGTCCGGGCTCGTAGCGGTGGTAGGCCAAGATCCTCGAGTACGCCACCTCGAGCGCGGCCCGGAGAGTGGGATCGAGCCCGGCGAGGGCGGCGGCGACCTCGGCCGGCGGGACCCGCAGCGTGTCCAGGTCGACGCCGTCGAAGCGCTTGGTCAGCGCCCGTACGGCGTCGTCACCCCCGCGCCGCACCTCGTCGACGACGGCGCGCACCGCCTCGGTGGGGAAGGCTTGCCCCGGCGGCGGGCGCGGCAGCCGCCGCGCCAGCCCGTCGACGGGCACACCACGCAGGTCGAGGCGTTCGAGGGACACGGGAACTCGATGGTACTCGGGGCGTCAGCGCCCTCCGGTCCTGGTGAGGGGCCCGGAGATGCCGGCATCGTGCCGGGACGACCCCACCGCCCCGCTTCTGCGCTTCGCATCCCCGGCGCGGATCGGTCATCATCGGGGCGTGTCCGCCCCCCTGGCCGAGCTGTCGTCATTGGCGACCGCCCTCGAGGAGTTGCGTCAGCGTGTCGCCGTCATCGCGGATCAAGCTGCCTCGGACCATGACGACGACACGGCCTCCGAGCTGTTCGCGGTGGAACGTGCCCTCACCGGCGCCGGACGGCGGCTCGGACGCATCACCTCGGCACCCCGTCGGCGCCGCTGAACGCGGCGACGGCGCCCTTACGGGCGCCGTCGCCCGAGCGGGCCAGGCGGCGGACCCGGCCGCGCCCATCGGAACCAGGTGGCGGGAACCGGTTCCGCTTCCTCTACAACACCACGCGAGGGCAGGACCTTCCATGCACGGCCACAAAACATCAGCCCAAATCCTCAGCGCAACGGGACCCGGGCGGAGGGGCAGATGTCGGCCAGGACGCACTCTTCGCATCGTGGGGAGCGTGCCCGACACGTCCTGCGCCCGTGGAGGATGAGGCGCAGGCTCAACGCCCCCCACTCCGCGGGGGGGACGAGGGCGTCGACCTCGCTCTCGACCTTCACCGGGTCGGTCTGCGCCGTGAGGCCCAGTCGGCGCGTCAGGCGTCCCACGTGGGTGTCGACGGGCAGTCCGGGGAGTCCCATGGCCACGCTGCGCACCACATTGGCCGTCTTGCGCCCCACTCCGGGCAGGCTGGTGAGGTCCTCCATCGACGACGGCACCTCCCCACCGAAACGCTCGTTCACCCCCTGGGCCATCCCCACCAGGCTCTTGGCCTTGGATCGGAAGAATCCCGTGGACCGGATCCGCTCCTCGAGGTCCTCCGGGGACGCGCCGGCGAGCGCCGCGGGCGTCGGGTAGGCCGCGAACAGGCCCGGCGTCACCATGTTCACCCGTTCGTCGGTGCATTGCGCCGACAGGATCGTCGCCACGAGCAATTGGAAGGGCCCGTCGTGCCTCAGCGCGCACAGGTCCGCGGCGGTGCCGGGATACTCGAGGGCGAGGCGTGAGACCACCTCACGCGCCCGGCCGCGCAGGGAACGGGGTCGTGCCACGCCTCGCAGAGTACCGAGACATCTGCTGAGCCCTTCGGCTCACGAGGCGCTCCGGGCGTGGCGGGTAGCCTTCGGCCGTGCACCCCGTCGAGGTGAAACGCCGGATGGGCGAGTCCGACATCGCCGAGGTGTCACAACTCCTCCAGTACGCGCTGGTCGCCGACGGCCACTACCCGCTCGGCGAGCACAAGTGGCTCGACCTGGTGCACGGGGGCCGCAAGGGCTTCGCCGGCTTCGTCGCCCGGGAGCCGGCGAACGGTCCCCTCGTCGGCTACGCCCAATTGAGCCGCGGCCACGACACTTGGGGCGTGGAGGTGGTGATCCGCCCCGACCACCGCGGGCCTGACGGCGAGGTCGGCATCAGCCTGTTGACAGCCGCGCTGCGCGAGGTGGCGCGCCAGGGCGGCGGGCACGTGCACCTGTGGGTCCCGAAGCCGACGCCCCAGACCGACGCCATGGCAGACACATGCGGCCTACGGCGCGGGCGGGACCTCTACCAGATGCGTCGTCCCCTGCCCGTCGACGACGACCACCCTCGGATCGACACCCGGCGCTTCGAGCCCGGCATCGACGAGACGGCGTGGCTCGAGGTCAACAACCGGGCGTTCGCGTCGCACCCCGAACAGGGCGGCTGGAACCTCGACACGATTCTCGAGCGCGAGTCCGAGGCCTGGTTCGACCCCGACGGCTTCCTCCTCCACGAGCGCGACGGGCGGCTGGCCGCCTCGTGCTGGACGAAGATCCACCACGACACCGCGCCTCCGCTGGGCGAGATCTACGTCATCTCGGTGGACCCCGACTTCCAGGGTCTCGGCCTCGGACGAGACCTCGTCCTGGCAGGCCTCGACTCCCTGGCGTCCCGGGGCATCACCACGGCGATGCTGTACGTCGACGCCGACAACGGCCCCGCCGTGCACCTCTACCGCAAGCTCGGCTTCGAGGTCGACCACACCGATCGCGCCTACGTGACGGACGTGCCCGCCGCGTCCTGAGCATGCCGTCGACCGGGGTGGCCACGACGGCGGCTGACCGGCAGTCAGATCCGCCGACGGGGACCAATTGTGACGCCACTGTCACGCCCCGTCACTCTCAGAGGTTCATCAATCTTGGGGATGCGGCCAGGGGCGCTGACTGCTCCCATTGCCACTAGATACTCGCCCCCGCCGACTGGGGGCTCGATCTCCCAGCCGGCGGGGCGGAGGGGGTCATCGTGGGACGCTTCCAAGCCGTGGCTACCCGGCTCAGCATCGTCGGCGCGCTCGCACTGATCGTCGGATCCTCATTGGTCGCCGGCGTCGTCACCCAGGCACTCACTTCCTCGGCGTTTGCGGACACCGCTCCGTACGAGACGTTCTGTCCCAACACGCCAACCGGCAACATCGTCCTCAACGACGTCACGCTGACCGGGTCGCTGTCACCGTCGAGCCCGACGGCGGGTCAGGAATTCAACCTCACGGGACTCCAGACCCAGGAGCAATTGCCCGCCAGCGTCGTGCAATCCGCCGAGGCCGCCGGCCTGACGTCGTTGACCGGTACCGTCGACACCACGATCGAGGCCACGGGGGCGACACCCCCCTCGATCTCGACCGGGCCCATGCCCTTCGACGTGCCCATCCCCAATCCGATCCCGTCGTCGGGCGTGACCCTGGCGGCCCCGTCGACCCCGGCCACCGTGGGCCCGTTCACGGCGACGAGCGCCAACATCACGCTGAGCTCGGGCTCGGAGACCGAGACCACCTTCCAAGACGGCGACGGCATCGGATTGCTCGACCTGCAGTGCGTGTCGTACGCGAACGACTCGTTGCCGCAGTCGGGGTTCACGAACGAGACCCCGCCGGGCCTTCCCATCTCGCCGGTGGTCGCCACCGCCGGACAGACCACCCCGCCGCCCACGCCGAACGCGTTGACCGGGCCCTACGAGCTGTACTGCCCGCACACCCCCGTGGGCGACCTCGTCCTCAACGACGTCGTGACCACCGCCACGATCTCTCCGCAGAGCCTGTCGGCCGGCGAGCAATTCGACGTGACGGGCTATCAGACCCAGATCCCCCTCCCCGCCGGCCTGGTGTCGGCTGCGGCCGGGCTGGGAAACAGCAGCTTCGACGGCCTGGCGGCCAGCTCTGTCGATGCGTACGGCGCCACCACCACCCAGGCGTCGACCGGCTCGATGCCATTCGACGTGCCCATCCCGAGCTCCGTCCCGGCGTCGGGGCTCGGCGTCGACTTTCCCGCCACGCCCACCACGGTGGGTCCCTTCACCGCCGACGGCGGACCCATCACGATCGCGCAGGACCAGTCGACGCTGGTAGTAGCCGCGTTGTCGAACAAGGCCTTCAAGATGTCGTGCACCGCGTATCCCAACGACAGTGTCCCGACCTCGGGGTCGACGGGCACCGCGCCCGAAGGGCCTCCGATCCGCCCCGTCATCGCCACGGCATCGGCGTCGGGAACCTTCCCGACGACGTCCACGACACCACCGCTGCCGCCGGGTGTCCCTGTGACCTCCACGGGCCCCTACGAGATGTACTGCCCGGGTAGCCCGGTCGGAGACCTCGTGCTCAACGACACGGCCACTACGGCGACGATCTCACCGTCCACCCTCTCGCAGGGCCAGCAATTCCAACTCAACGACCTCCAGACGCAGTTCTCGATCCCCCAGGCCGTGGCCCAGGAGGCCGAGGCTCTCGGCCTCACCCAGATCACCGGGGACGCCACCATGTTCCTCGACACGACGGGCGTGTCCGGATTCGGCGGGCCGATCCCGCTGCCGACCGCGTCGTCGGGACCGATCCAGCTTCCGTACCCATACCCGAACCCCTATGGCGATGTCGTGGACCTGCCCTTCGACGTCACGCTTCCCAACCCGGTGCCCGCCAGCGGAGTGCAGTTCGTCGCCTCCCCGCCGGCGGGGTCGCTGGGCACCTTCACGGCCGTGGGCGGGCCGATCGCCTTCGACGTCGGCGAGATCAACCTGAACGTCACCGAGTTCGGGGACAGCTTCGGGCTCTTCTGCACCACCTACCCCAACGACAGCGAGCCCACGGGCATCACCGCCAGCGCGCCGACGGGGTCGCCCATCGAGCCGGTGATCGTCACCGGGGACGCCACCATCACGCCGCCCCCGCCGGTCGGGCCCGGCGGTGAGGGACCCTACGAGCTGTACTGCCCCGGAACCCCGGTCGGCAACATCGTCCTCAACGACGTCACGACGTCGGCGACCCTGTCGCCGGCGGACCCGGCCCCGGGAGACCAGTTCAACGTCACGGGCTATCAGATCCAAGTCCCTCTGCCGTCGTCGATCGCCTCGGCGGCGGCCGCGCTGGGCAACACGTCGCTGGCCGGGACCGCCACGGCGACGATCGACGCGGCCGGAGCCAGCCCGTCCTCGATCTCGACCGGCCAGATGGACTTCTCGGTCCCTCTCCCCCAACAGGTGCCCACGTCGGGTGTGACACTGACGGTGCCGTCCACCCCGGAGACGGTGGGCCCGTTCACGGCGTCGAGCAGTTCCGTCACGATCGCTCAGAACGCCGACGTGAGCCTGGTGCTCGTCGTGTCGGGCAGCAACCTCAATCTCAATTGCACCGCCTATCCCGACGACAGCGCCCCGACCGGCATCGCGTCTGCCCCGCCCGACACCTCGCCGTTCTCGCCGGTGATCGTGACCGCGGGCCAGTCCACGACCCCCCCGACCGCGCCCCCGACGGTGCCTCCGACCACCCCTGGCACCGTCCCCCCCGGTCAGCTCACCGGCCCCTACGAGCTGTACTGCCCGGGGACCCCGGTCGGAAACATCGTCCTCAACGACGTGACCACGTCGGCGTCGATCCCCGCTGCGCTGAGTTCGGGGCAGTCGTTCTCGGCCTCGAACTTCCAGACCCAGGTATCGCTCCCGTCGTCGATCGTCTCGGCGGCGGCCGCCCTGGGGAACTCGGCCATCACGGGATCCGCGGTGGTCCACGTGGACGCGACCGGCGCCACACCGGCGTCGGTCTCCTCGGGCCAGCTCGCCATCGACGCGCCCATCCCGAGCCCCGTGCCGGCGTCCGGGCTCGCGCTCGAGCTGCCCTCGTCTCCGGGGACCGTCGGGCCCTTCACCGCCTCGGGCGACGACGTGACCCTCGCCATCGACCCCGCTGTGTCGCTGTCGCTCGTGGTGTCGGGCAGCACGCTGACCCTGACGTGCAAGCCCTACCTGAACGACACCGCGTCCACCGGGATCGTGTCCACCGCTCCACCGGGCACGCCCATCTCCCCCGTGATCGCCACCAGCGCGACCACCGGCACGACCCCGCCGCCCACGACCCCGCCCACGACCCCCGGCACCACGCCGCCGACGACCCCCGGCACCACGCCGCCGACGACGGCGCCTTCCGCCGACTCGAGCGCCATCACCCAGGCGTTCGACACGCTGTTCGACCCGAGCGCCTCGATCGCCGACAGGGTGGCCGTCATCCAGAACGGCGCGTCCATCGAGACCGCGTTCAGCACGGCGTTCTCGTCGTCGCTGAGCTCGTCGGCCACCGGGGCGAGCGTGGACAGCATCACGTTCCCCGACAGCTCGGGCTGTACCCAGGTGGGGCTCACGAGCCCGTGCGCACAGGTGACCTATGACATCCTCGGCACGGGCGGCACGGCGTTGCTGCCCAACAACCAGGGCTACGCCGTGTCGGTCGACGGCACGTGGCTCGTCGCCACCAACACGGTGTGCACGCTCCTGGGGCTCTTCTACACCGCCGAGGGCGAGACCGGTACCCCACCGGGGTGCCCTGCGATGTCGCCGACGACTTCGCCGCCGACGACGGTCATCGCCCCCACCTCGGCCACCACGAGCCCGGCTTCGACCCCCGATGCCTCGGCAACCACGACCCCGGGCGGAACCTCACCCACGACGGCCCCAGCCACATCTGCCCCGTCCACGAGCGGGGCACCGAACGGCGTCACCGCCGGCACCGCGGGGTCCTCCGACCCGCCGGGAACGTCGGATCCGGTGGTGGCGGTCAACTCCGGGGCCCTGGCCTTCACGGGGCTCGGAGGCCTGGCCCAGTTGTTGGCGGTCGTGGGCGGCGCGCTCATGGTCCTCGGCTTCGCGCTGTTGGCGATGGTGGACGCTCCGCGCCGGGTCATGCACCGGTTCGCACACCTCGCCCCCGCATGGCGACGTTCGGCACCGGGTGCGGCCCCCGGCGGCCCCGGCGGCGCGAGGGGCGCCGCGACCGGAGCCGCCCCACGCGAGACGTTGTGGATCCGGCGCCCTTGACGGGCCACCGAGATGCCGAGCCCTCAGTGGACCACCGAGATGCCGACGAGCGCGCCCACGCCGTAGACCACCGCGGCGGGTAGCGCCGTCATCAGGAGCTGACGCGCCGAGGACCGCAGCCAGCTGCGTTGCGTGAAGGCCGCCAACGCCACGCCGGCCCCGACCGCCCCCAGCGCGCTCAGCACCACCGACGCCAGCACCGCCGCGGTCCCCCGCGTCACGAACCACGGCAGCAGCGGGAGCAGGGCCCCCAGGGCGAAGGTGACGAACGACGACCCCGCGGCCTGCAGGGGCTGGCCGAGCGAGCTGGGATTGATGCCCAGCTCCTCGCGGGCGTGGGTCTCGAGCGCCAGCTCGGGCGTCCGCATCATCTCGTCGGCGAGGGTGCGGGCTACGGAGGGGTCGATCCCACGCTTGACGTAGATCCCCACGAGCTCGCGCCGTTCACCCTCGGGGCGGTTGCGGATCTCGTGCTTCTCCATCGCCAGCTCACGCTCGAGGAGCTCGCGCTGTGCCGACATGGAGTTCCACTCGCCCGATGCCATCGAGAACGCGCCCGCGATCAGCAGGGAAATCCCGGCCAGGCGCACCACGCTGGGGCCGGCGTCGGCGCCGGCGAAGCCGAGGATCAGCGACACGTTGGTGACGAGGCCGTCGCTCACCCCGAACACCGCGGCGCGCGCCCCCCGCCCTGGATGTCCCGGTGGTGGTCCCACATGTGCGTGTCCCCGGCGCGGCGGCGGCTGGGGTGGTCCGCCGATGCCCGACGGCGCAGCAGCCGGGACGCCCGGCTCCTGACCTCGAGCTCGCGTGTCGCCTTCACCACCTCGAGACTACAGACCGGGCCGGGCTCGGTCGGGCCACCCGGACCTGCAAGAATGACCCGATGGCCGAGCCCCGACGCTGGTTCGACCCGTCGCAGCCCCAGACGCTGCAGGGTGCGGTGATGCTCTGTTATGCAACCGCCGCCATCAGTCTCCTTTTCATCCTGTTCGGGGCCTACCCACTCGTGATCTCGCTGGGTCTCGGGGTCGCCGGGTACGGCGTGGCCAACGAGCGGCACTGGGGCTACTGGCTCGGGGTCGTCCTCGCCGGGCTCAGTGCGCTCGTCTACCTCCTCGTCCTCTTCGACACCGGGTTCGGCGGGATCATCCTCAACCTGGCCTTCATGGCGGTGCTCATCGCCTTGTTCCTCCATCCGCAGAGCCGCGAGTACCAGCGCATCTGGTTCAAGTAGGCGCGCCCGTCGTGCCGAGGGGTGACGGGGGGCCCGGGCCGCGGCATAGTGTCGTGCCATGACGACGACCGTTTCGAGCATCGAGGAGCTCCACACGCTGTCGGGCCGGCACCTCGGGTGGTCCGACTGGCATGTGATCGACCAGGCTCAGGTGAACCTGTTCGCCGACGCAACCGGCGACCACCAGTGGATCCACGTCGACCCGGAGCGCGCCGCGTCGGGCCCCTTCGGTGCCACCATCGCCCACGGGTACCTGACGCTGTCGATCATCCCGGCCATCCTGCACGAGGTGATTCGGGTCGAGGGCTTCAAGTTCGGCGTGAACTACGGGTGTAACAAGGTCCGCTTCCCGTCGCCGGTCAAGGTGGGCTCGAAGCTGCGCCTCGGCGCCGCCGTGGGGTCCGTGGAGGACGTCGGGGCCGACGGCGTCCAGGTGGTCCTCGACATCACCATCGAGACCGAGGGCGCGGACAAGCCAAACTGTGTCGCCCAGGTGGTGTACCGCTACTACTGGTGAGCCCCCGGTCCCGGTGAGCCCCCGCTACTGGTGAGCCCCCGCTACTGGTGAGCCCCCGCTAAAGGGGCAGGTCGCCGGTGGCGGAGCGGGTCGTGCCGTGCTCGGCATAGGCACCGATCACCGCCTCGGCCACCCGCCACTTGTGGATCTCGTCCGCACCGTCGGCGAAACGGCTCCAGCGCGCCTGGAGCAGCATCTCCGACAACGGTGAATCCGTCGAGTACCCGAGCGCGCCGTGCACCTGCACGGCCCGGTCGACCACCCGCCACAGCGTGTTGGCCACGTGATGCTTGGCCATCGACACTTCCGTCGTGAAGGGGAGGCCGTGCTCGATCCGGTACGCGGCGTGCAGCACCATCAACTTGGCCTGGTACAGCTCGATGGCCGACTCGCTCACCAGCCACTGGATCCCTTGCTTCTCCGACAGGTACGACCCGTGTGAGTAGCGCTGCGTAGCACGGGCGACCATCAGGTCGAGTGCCGTCTCGATCTGCCCCAGCCAGCGCATGCAGTGGGCGAGACGCGCCGGTCCCAGGCGGTACTGGCCGAGGCGGTGGCCCTGGCCCTGCCCACCCAGCCGATTGGCGTCGGGCACGCGCAGGTCGGTGATGCGGATCTCGCAATGGTTGTGGCTCCCGGCCATGGTCTCGACGTCCCGCACGATCTCCCAGCCCGGGGAAGGCACGTCCACGATGAAGGCGGTCGTTGCCGCCTGCGGCACCTCGGGGTCGTCCTCGGTGCGGGCCAGCAGGATGGCGAACCGGGCGCCGCGCGCCCCGCTGATGAACCATTTGTGACCGTTGACGACCCATCCGTCGCCTGCGCGCACGGCCCTGGTCCGCATGAGCGTGGGGTCGGAGCCCGCCACCTCGGGCTCGGTCATGGCGAAGCACGACCGGACGGTGCCCTCGCACATGGGCCTGAGGTAGCGCTCCAACTGGTCGTCGGTGCCCCAGTGCAACAGCGTGTGCATGTTGCCCTCGTCGGGGGCGTAGCAGTTCACGACGTAGGAGGCCCAGCGCGCCTTGGCCGCCTCGGCCGACACCGCGGCCAGGGCTGTGGGCCCGAGGCCGACCCCGCCCCACTCCCGGGGCATATGCGGCATCCACAGGTCGAGCTCACGCGCCCGGGCCCGCAACCGGTCGAGCTCGGTCCGCCAGTCGCCCCGGCCCGAGCCCTCTGACGCCAGGCGCTCCTCGGTAGGGCGCACGTCCGCGTCGACGAACTCCCGCATACGGACGCGGGCCTCCTCGACGTCGGGGGGGAAGGTGAAGTCGATGGCCATGGCGGGCAGTCTCCCACCCCGGGCCCATCAGGTCGGCGTGCCGTGCTCGGGTTGTCTCGCCCTGCGGTCCCGGGCACGGGACTCCACGCTGCGCACCGCAGCAGCCACCACCTCCGGCGCGTCACGGGGGACGAAGTGCCCCGTCCGGGCCACACTCACCAATTCGCTGCCGGGGATCGCCGCCGCGATGCTGGCCGACACCGACGGGGGGACCACCACGTCCCACGCCCCGGAGATGACCGTGGTGGGGACACGCACCGAGTCGAGCGCGGACTCGACGGCACCGATCTCGCGCACGAGGGAGCGCTGCTCGGCGACGAAGCTCCTCCACACCTGGCGGCCGCGCCGCGCCGAGACCTTCAGGTATCGCTCGTCGGGAAGGGTGGCGCGCAGCCACTCGACCACGACGTGGTTCTGGGACCCCACCGCGTGGCGGATGTGCGGCAGGACACGTCCCAACGTGAAGAGCCCCGCCGCGCTCAGAGCCTCTCCCGTCCCGGGCAGGGCCAGGAGGCGGTCGAACACGTTCAGGCTGGCGGCCCGACCGATCGACCCCACCAGGACCAGGCCCGACACCAGTTCGGGCCGGTGCGCGGCCAGCTCGATGGCCACCCCGCCGCCGTAGCTGTGGCCCACCACGGTGACCGGTGCCACGGCCCGCTCGACGACGAGCTCGGCGAGCACCTCGGCATTGCCCTCGATGCTGAGGGTCTCGTGCCCGCTGCGGCCGTAGCCGGGACGGTCGACGACGAGCACCCGGTGATCCGCCAGGCGCTCGGCCACCTGGTTCCAGTCGCTGCCCAGGCCGGGCTGCCCGTGGACGAACAGGACCGGGGCGCCCCGGCCCCGGTCAACGACGAAGGGAGGGCGCAAGACGCTCGTCACCGTGGCCGGCACCCGACACCGGCGGTTCCCCGCCGAGTGCGGCCGCCTCGTCACGCCCTCCCCCGCCCTCGGTGCCCCCGGGGTCGGCGGCGGGGATCTGCACGACGAACACGGCCCCGGCACCCGGGGCCGTGTCCACGCGGGCCACCCCGCCGTGGGCGGCGGCGAGCGCGGCCACGATCGAGAGCCCCAGGCCGGTGCCCTCGCCGGTGCGGGCCTCGCTGCCGCGGTAAAAGCGATCGAAGACGCGGGCGGCCTGTTCGGCGTCGAGCCCGGGACCCTCGTCGGCCACACGCACCACGGCGTCGGGCCCCTCGCGCACCACCTCGACATGCACGGGCGTCCCGGCGGGCGTGTGCACGGAGGCGTTCTGCAGGAGGTTGTCCACGATCTGGCGCAGGCGGGCGGCATCGCCCCTCACCCACACCGGGCCCTCCATCCCGAGAGTGACGGGCCGACCGCTGTCCTTGGTCCGTGCCGCGTCCACCGCGTCGGCGACCACCCGGCGCAGGTCCACCGCGTCGAGCTCGAGAGGCCGGCCCTGGTCGAGGCGGGCCAGGAGGAGGAGATCGTCGACGAGCAGGCCCATGCGCGACGCCTCGCCCTCGATGCGCTCGGCAGCCCGCCGCCGTTCCTCCTCGGTGTCGAACGCCCCCTTGCGCAACAGCTCGGCATAGCCCCGGATGGAGGTCAACGGTGTCCGCAGCTCGTGGGAGGCGTCGGCGACGAAGCGGCGCAGGCGCGCCTCGGACGACGTGCGCTCCCGGAAGGCGGCCTCGATCTGGCTCAGCATGCCGTTGAGCGCCGTGCCGAGGCGGCCGACCTCGCTGCGGTCGTCGGTACGGCGGATCCGTCGCGTCAGGTCCCCGCTCGCGATGGCGCCGGCCGTCTCGGTCATGTCGTCGAGCGGACGCATGCCGATGCGCACGATCCACAACGCCAGCAGCAACAGCGCGATCATGACGCCCACCGACACGAACAGCTCGATGTGCGTCAACGACGCCAGGGTCTTCTCGGTCGGGTCGAGCGAGATGGCGGTCACCAAGGTGCCGCCCGGTACCGCCACCGCGTGCACCCGGTAGTCGGTGCCACGCGACCCCGTCGAGGGCACGTCGATGGAGGGGCTCTCGGGCGCATACGGGCCGTGGTCCCCTCCGAACACGTGGGGCGAGGGGACGTGTTGGACCGGGAGCTCGCGCGGCAGGGCGGGGGCAGGGTCGGGATTGCCGGCCAGGCCCGAAGGGACCCGGATGAGGACCTTCCCGCTCGACGACAGCACCTCGACGTAGGAGTCGCCGCTCACTCGTGCCGCGAAGGCCGCGGCGTTGAGGTGGGGGGCTACGGGTCGGTGGCCGGTGAAGGAGGTGCCACCCGTGGGCTTGGTGGCCAGCTCCGCGAGCCACGTCCCGGGGTCGGTCACGGGGGTGCGGTCCCCTGCCGAGATGTCGCGCCGGTACACCTGGGAGATGTAGGCATAGGCCTGGTTCTGGGACGCGTCGATCTGCTCGTCGAGCCTCCCGAGCAGGAACGACCGAAGCGACGACGAGGTGAGGAGGTCGGTCGTGACCAGGCCGGCGACGAGCAGCACGAGCATGCCAACGACCAGCCGGCGCCTGAGCGACATCTAGGTCACGCCTGCCGATGGCCCCGAGCCGCGCCGCAACGTGAGCTACTCCTTGTCGCGTGGGAGGCGGAGCGTGTAGCCGACCCCCCGGATGGTGTGGATCAACGGCGGGTCCAAACAATCGATCTTCTTGCGCAGGTAGCTGATGTAGGTCTCGACGATGTTGGGGTCGCCGTCGAAGTCGTAGTTCCAGACCCGGTCCAGGATCTCGCTCTTCGACAGCACGCGGCGGGCGTTCTCGAGCAGGTACCGCAACAGGTTGAACTCCGTCGCCGTCAGATCGACCAGGGATCCCTGCCGCCACACCTCGTGGGTCTCGTCGTCCATCTCCAGGTCCGCGAACGCCAGCCGGTCGCTCCCCTGGGAGGGGATGGTCCGGCGCAACACGGCGTGGATCCTGGCAACGAGCTCGTCCAGACTGAAGGGCTTGGTGACGTAGTCGTCACCCCCGGCGGTGAGGCCCCCGACCTTGTCCTCGGTGGCGTCGCGCGCGGTGAGGAACAACACGGGCGTCCGGTTGCCCCGGGCCCGGAGCCGCCGGCACACCTCGGTGCCGTCGACGTCGGGCAGCATGACGTCGAGCAGCACCAGGTCGTGGTGTCCGCGCTCGGCCGCCGACATGGCATCGCTGCCGCTGGCGGCGGTCTCCACAGCGAAACCCTCGAAGCGCAGCGCGGCGCCGAGCAGGTCGGTGATATAGGGCTCGTCGTCGACCACCAGGATCCGGGTCAGCGTGCTCACCTGTCCATGTTCTCAGATGACGGGGCCGTCGACCTCGGCAACCCGGGGACGCTAGGCGGCAGCTTCGGTCCGGGGGCGGCTGGCACCCCCCCGCACCAGGACACGCCCGGCACGCCGGAAGGCCCACCACGTCACGAGGGCCAGGGCCTCGACCACGATGTACATGGACATCTTGGACTTGCCGTCCACCCGGTCCACGAACCGGATCGGCACTTCGGTCACGTGTCCGCCGTGCTCGAGCACCTGGAGGACCATCTCGATCTGGAACCCATACCCCTCGGCCCGCACGGCATCGAGATCGATGCGGCGCAGGGCCTCGGCCCGGTAGGCCCGGAAGCCCGAGGTCGAGTCCGAGACGTGCAGGCCCAGGAGCAGTGCTGCATAGACGTTGCCGCCTTGGGACAGCAGGCGACGGTGCCAGCGCCAGTTCGGGATCGACCCGCCGGCCACGTAGCGGGACCCCACCACCAGGTCGACTCCCTCCGAAAGCGGCGCCACGATGCTCGGGAGCGCTTCGGGCTCGTGGGAGAGGTCGGCGTCCATCTCGACGAACGCCTCCCAGCCGCGCTCGAGCCCCCAGGCGAACCCGGCGCGGTATGCGCTGCCCAGGCCCGACTTGGCCCGGCGCCGGAGGACCTCGATGCCGCCCAGTTCGGCGCCCAGGCGCTCGGCCATGTCGGCCGTCCCGTCGGGGCTGCCGTCGTCGACGACGAGGACCCCGCCGTCGGGCAACGCGGCCCGGATGCGGCGCAGGACACGGTCGATGTTCTCCGCCTCGTTGAACGTGGGCAGGACGACCAGGACGCGCACGGCGGGCAGCCTAGGTGACCGCCGTGGGGGATCCGCCGCCCCCCACGACCTCCAATTGGGCCTCGGGGGCGCTCGAGTGCCACATCTCCCGCACGATCACCTGGATGGACCCGGCGATGGGGATGGCCAGCAACGTACCCACGAACCCGCCGAAGAACCCGCCCACCAGGTCCCCGATGTTGGCCCCCATCAGGATGGCCACGAGCACGAGGAGCGGGTTGATGCGCACCGTCCTGCTCATGACGATGGGGTTGAGGACGTGGTTCTCGACCTGGGTGTAGGCCAGGAAGATCACCGCGAACACGATGAAGGCGCTGAGCGAGTGCGCCAGCGCGAAGAGGGCGGTGGGGATCCCGGCCAACGCTCCGCCCACCAGGGGCAGGAAGTCCAAGAGCGCCACCCACAAGGCCCACAGCACCGCATAGGGCACCCCCAGCGCCACGAGCGTCACGAACACCACCAACCCGGCGATGACCGAGGTGATGAAGTTGCCGAGCATGAAGCCGGTGACGGACCGGGTCACCTCTCCGGCGATCCGGGTCATGCGGGCGCCGCGCTCGGGTGCGATGAGCCGCAGGACGCCGACCCGCAGCTTCGGGCCTTCGAGCAGGAGCAGGAGGACAAGCATGAACACGACGAAGAGGTTGAAGCCCACCGTGAAGGCGCCGGCTCCGAGCTTCAGTGCCGGCTTGGACAGGTTCCGGGCATAGTTCTCGAGCTTGGGCAGGTTCTTGTCCACCCAGCTCTTCACGTGGTACTTGAGCACGAGGTGGCCGATCCACCCCTTGCCGTGCTCCGCCTTCTGCACGTAGCTCGGGAGCTTCGAGATGAGATGGGCCAACCCGTTGGCGAGGGGGGCGCCGAAGGCGTAGGCGAGCCCGGCGAAGGCCAGCACCGCGAACACCGTGACGATGCCCACCGCGACGCCCCGTCGAGACACCGCCACCCGTTGCAATAGGACGACCAGGGGGTTGAGCAGCAGCGCGATGAACGCGGCCACGGCGATGAGCAGGAGCACGTCGCGCAGCTTGTAGACGATCTTGCCGGCCATGAGGGTGGCCACGACGACACCCACCGTGACGAGGATGGCCTGGAGGGGGACGTGTCGTTCGTCGGCCCACTCCCAGAGCCGGGCGCGCCGCGTCACCGGGGGTTGGGGAGCCTCCAACACTGTCTCCAGCATGGCAGCTGCGGTCACGCCGACCGCGGCACTTCGGGCCCGTCCGGTGGGCCCTGGGCCCGGGGAGAAGGTGCCGGCGCCGAAGCGACGCCGAAGCGATATGGCCCGTGTCAGGCCCCTCGGCGTGGAAGCATGGCGCCGATGGAGGCGAAGGCCGAGGCCGCCCCCCGGGCCCGTCGGGTACGCAGGCAGGTCAAGTGGGGTCTCTACGCGGTCGGGCTCGTCCTCATCTTCGAGTACCTGGTGCTTCCCCAGCTCGCGGGGGCCCGGAGGTCCGTGAACCAGCTGGGACGGATCAACGTCGCCTACATCGTCGCCGGTGTCGTCTTGGAGGCGGCGGCGCTGGTGTCCTACAGCCAGCTCACCCACACCGTGCTGCACCACCAGGGGCCGCGCCGGTCCCGGCTGCTGCGGATCAACCTGTCGAGCCTGGCCGTGAGCCACATCATGCCGGGGGGCACCGCACCGGGCACGGCCGTCGCCTACCGCCTGCTCACCCAGTCCGGCGTGCCGGGAGCCGACGCCGGCTTCGCGCTGGCCATGCAGGGCGTGGGGTCGGCGCTCGTCCTCAACTCCATCCTGTGGTCGGCGCTGCTCGTGTCGGTGTTCCTCCACGGCTACAACCCGCTGTACGCGGTGGGCGCCGGGGCCGGGGTCGTGCTCATGGGTCTGTTCGCCGGCGTGGTGCTGGCGCTCACCCGCGGGCGCAACCGTTCCATCGAGATCATTCGCCGGTGGGCGGCGCACGTCCCTTTTGTCGACGGAGACAAGGTGGCCGTGCAGCTCCATCGCGTGGCCGAGCTTCTCGGCCAGTTCCTGGCCGAGCGCCAGCTGCTCACGCGCGCCGTGCGGTGGGCGGCGGCGTTCTGGCTGCTCGACGCGGCGTCGTTGTTCGTGTTCATCGCGGCGTTGGGGAAGATCGTCTCCCCCATCGACCTGCTGGTCGCCTACGGCCTGGCGCAGGTCCTCGCCGTCATCCCCATCACACCCTCGGGCCTCGGCGTCATCGAGGTCGTGCTCATCCCCACCCTGGTCGGCTTCGGCGTCCCGAAGGGGACGGCCATTCTCGGTGTCCTCGGCTACCGGCTCGTGAACTTCTGGCTGCCCATCCCGGCCGGCGGCATCGCCTATCTGTCGTTGCGCTTCTCGGGTGAGGGCTGGGGTCAGCGCTTGCGCCACGCGGCGCGACGAGGTGGTGTCCCTCGACGACGACACCGTCCGGCGCGGCACCGAGGCGCTGTCACCCGAAGGCTGAGCCACCGTCGCGCGAGGCTCGAGCCGCCCCGAACGTCAGGCGCCGGCCCCGAGGGTCTCGGCCTCGCGCCGGCGACGGGCGCGGTCCCGGGCGAGCTCCTGGAGCCGGCGCTGCGCGCTCGACGCCCTCCACGGTGGGCACCCGCTCCCAGGTGCCATTGGGGCCGAGCACCCACGAGTTGGTGTCGTCGGCGAGGTTGAGGTCGAGCACCTCGAGCACCCGCGCTTGGAGCTCGGGGTCGGTCACCGGGGTCAGGACCTCGATCCGGCGGTCGAGGTTGCGCTCCATGAGGTCGGCCGACCCGATGAGCAGGGTCAGTGGCCGGCCCCCGGTCCCGCCGAAGCGGTAGATGCGGGAATGCTCGAGGAAGCGGCCCACGATGGACCGGACCCGGATCGTGTCGGAGAGGCCCGGGACGCCGGGACGGAGGTTGCACACCCCGCGCACCACGAGGTCGACGGGGACACCCGCCACCGAGGCGTGGTACAGCGAGTCGATGATGTCGGGGTCGGTGAGACCGTTCACCTTGATGGTGATCCGGCCCTCGGGCCCCGCCCGCGCCTCGGCTTCGATGAGCTCGGTGATCCGCTGGCGCAACGCCATGGGGGCGACGACCAATTTGCGGTAGCGCGCGTAGCGGCTGTAGCCGGTGAGGAAGTTGAAGAGGTCCCCGACGTCCGCGCCGAGCTCGGGGTCGGCGGAGAGAAGTCCGAGGTCCTCGTACTGCCGGGCCGTGCGGGGGTTGTAGTTGCCGGTGCCGACATGGCAGTAGCGGCGGATGCCATCCTCCTCGCGCCGCACCACCAGGGCGGCCTTGGAGTGGGTCTTCAGCCCGACAAGCCCGTATACGACGTGCACGCCGGCCTCCTCGAGGGCGCGGGCCCACGAGATGTTGGCCTGCTCGTCGAAGCGCGCTTTGAGCTCCACCACCGCCGCGACCTGCTTGCCCGCCTCGGCTGCCTCGATGAGCGACGCCGCGATCGGGCTGTCGCCCGACGTGCGGTACAGCGTCTGCTTGATGGCGAGCACGTCGGGATCGGCGGCCGCCTGGGCGATGAACGCCTCGACGGACGTGGTGAACGAGTCATAGGGGTGATGCACCAGGACGTCGCGCTCGCGCAGCACCGCGAAGAGGTCGGCGGGCTCGTTGCCGGCGTTGGCCAGCCGCGGTGGTGTCATGGGCGCCCACGCCTGCTCGTGGAGGTCGGGGCGGTCGAGCTCGTAGACACCCCACAGCCCCCCGAGGTCCAAGGGAGCGGCGATCTCATAGCGGTCCTCGGGCCCCAGGTCGAGCTCGTGCACCAGCATGTCGCGCATGTCGTCGGAGATCTCGGCGGCGACCTCGAGGCGCACCGCCCGACCGAAGCGGCGGCGGCGCAGCTCCATCTCGACCGCGGCCAGCAGGTCGTCGGCCTCGTCCTCTTCGAGCACGAGGTCGGCGTTGCGTGTCACCCGGAACGCGTAGTGCTCCCCGATCACCATGTCCGGGAACAACGTGGCGAGCTGGGCGGCGATGATTTGCTCGAGCGCCACGAACCGCTCACCGTCGGGCATGACCACGAAGCGCGGAAGCAGTGGAGGGACCTTCACCCTCGCCACCCGTTCGACACCCGAGACAGGGTCGCCCACCCGGACGATGAGGTTGAGGGAGAGGTTGGAGATGTAGGGGAAGGGATGCCCGGGGTCGACCGACAGCGGCGTGAGCACCGGGAAGATCTGGCGATTGAACGCCTCGGTCAGGTGCCGGCGGTCCGCGTCGTCGAGCGACGACCAGTCCGCCACCCGCACGCCGGCCTCGGCCAATGCGGGCACGACCGAGTCGAGGAAGATGCGGCTCTGGCGGTGCACGAGCTCGGTCACCCGTGCGCCGATGGCCCGCAACGCCTCGCTCGGCCGCAGCCCGTCGGCGGACCGGGTCCGGAGGCCGGCGTCGACCTGGTCCTTGAGCCCGGCCACCCGGACCTGGAAGAACTCGTCGAGGCCCTCGGAGAAGATAGCGAGGAATTTGCACCGCTCGAGCAGCGGCACGCGGTCGTCGCCGGCCAGCTCGAGGAGCCGGGCGCCGAACTCAAGCCACGACAGCTCCCGGTTGGAGAAGCGCTCGGGGCCCAGCGCCGTCACGGCGTCCTCGGTCCCGACCGGGGAGAGGGCGGTCGCCACCTCACCCGGGGGAGGTCCGGCGGTAGCGGCTGCGGTGGCGCCCGGCGCCGATTCGGAGGCCTGCATCGAACGTCCAGGGTAGTGCCGCTGTCCCCCTACCAGGGCCCCGGATGCCAAGGCCGGGCGGGGTCGCGGCGGTAGGCTCGCCCCGGTGCCCCGACTCCTGCGTCGCCTCGCGCCCACCGAGGGAATGCGGGCCCGCCGACCCAAGCCCAGACGGCGGACCGAACTGGGCCTGCTCGTCTTCGGCTCACTCATCGTGGTGGCGACCTATGTCCTCGCGTCGGTGGGCACCACGTCCAAGATCCCGGCGAACCTGGGGCCGTTCCTGGCGATCGTGCTGGGGCTCGGCTTGGCCGCGCACATCGCCAACCGGATCTACGCCCCCGATGCCAGTGCGGTGATCCTGCCCATCGCCACCTTGCTGAACGGCCTCGGCTACGTGATGCTGGCCCGGATCGCCCAGCACTGGGCCCAGGCACAGGCGGGATGGACCGCGGCGGGGGTGGGCGCCTACATCGTGACGCTGGCGCTCGTGCGCCGGTCACGTGACCTCGACCGCTACCGCTACCTGCTCCTGCTGGCCGCGGTGGCGCTCATGCTCTCACCGCTCATCCCGCACTTCGGTCAGGACCGCAACCATGCGCGCCTGTGGGTGGGGATCGGGCCCGTGAACGGCCAACCCATCGAGCTGGCCAAGTTGGCGCTGTGCATCTTCTTCGCCTCCTACTTCGTGGAGAAGCGCGAGGTGCTGTCGGTGCCCACCTTGCGGGTGGGCAACCGCCTCATGCTCGACCCGCGGCCCCTGGTCCCCATCCTCGTGGCGTGGGGGTTCACCATGCTGGTGCTGGGCGGTGAGGACGACATCGGATTCGCGCTCCTCATCTTCGTCCTCTTCATGGCGATGCTGTGGCTGACGTCGGGCCGGTGGAACTATCTCCTGTTGGGCCTCGTGCTCTTCGTCGGGGGGGCCTTCGCCGCAGACCGCCTCTTCTCCCAGGTGAACGTGCGCGTGTCGGAGTGGCTGCACCCCATCGTCACCGGTCAGATCTCGGCGGGCCTCTACGGCATGGGCTCGGGGGGCCTGCTCGGCACGGGCCTGGGGTTCGGACAGATCCTCAGCATCCCCACCGTGCAGAGCGACTACATCTTCGCCGCCTTCGGGACCGAGATGGGACTGCTCGGCACCACCGCCATCGTGTTCGCCTTCGTGCTGCTCGTGGGAGCGGGACTGCGCACCGCCCAGGCGGCCCGATCGGAGTTCGCCCAGATGGTGGCGGCCGGCCTCACCGTGATCATCGGGTTCCAGGCCCTGTTCATCATGGCCGGCATCGTCCGCCTGCTGCCGCTGACCGGCATCACCCTGCCGTTCATGGCCTACGGGGGGTCCTCGCTGGTCGCCAACTACGTGCTCATCGCCCTCCTCATGCGCATCTCCGACGAGGGGGAGCGCACCGTCGTGGCCGAGCAGGCGACCGCCATGCGCGTCGCCCCGCCACCGGTGCCGGCGGTGCCGGTCTCCGCGTCCTGACTCTCAAACCGCCGTGCCGGCGGTGCCCGCGGCTTCGTCGGGAGTGGCCTCGGGTTCGGACGGTGCGTCTGCTCCGGTGAACACCCACTCGGCCACGAGGATCGGGGTGGGAAGCCTCTGGCGCAGGGCCAGGGCGATGGCGTCCGAGGGCCGGCACGGCACGACGCGTCGTCCCCGGGGGCCCATGGTGTCGACCTCGGCGAAGAACAGCTGGCCGCGCCGTACCGTGATGCGCACGGCTTCGATGCTCACGTCATGGCGGTCGAGGATCTCGGTGACCATCTCGTGGGTGAGCGGTCGCGGCGTGTCGATGCTCCGGAACGCGTAGGCGATGGCCGTGCCTTCGGCCACGCCCACGGGGATCCGCAGCTCGCGCCAGGGATCCTGCGCCTCGTGCAGGACGATCTCGGGATTGGCGCTGGGCAGCTCCATCTCGACGCCGGCGACGGCCACGATCCGCCACTCCTCGGGGGACAGCGCCAGGGTCTCGAGCGGGGTGCGCGCCAGCTCCGTCGGAGCCGGGTCGGGGGCGGCCTCGCCGCTGCCGGGATCGCTCGTCATCGCTGCTGCGCACGCAGGTGCACGGACAAGGCGATGCCGACCGCGCAGAAGAAGGCCACGGTGGCGGAGCCGCCGTAGGACAAGAAGGGAAGAGGGATCCCCGCCACCGGCATGATCTGCATGGCCATGCCGGCGTTCTCGAACACGCTGAATGCGATCAGGGTGAAGCATCCCGTCGCCAGGAGCCGGCCGAAGGCGTCACGAGCGAGCTGCGCGCTGCGCAGCAGTCGCCACGACAACACGCCCAGAAGAGCGAGGACCCCCGCCGCGCCCACGAAGCCGAGCTGCTCCCCCAGGGCCGAGAAGATGAAATCGGTCTGCTGCTCGGGCACGTACGCCAGGTTGGTCTGCGGCCCGTGAAAGAGCCCCGTCCCCCACAGCCCCCCCGAGCCGATGGCGGCCACCGACTGGCCGACGTTGTACCCCGTGCTCTGCAGGTTCTTGCCGATCTGGAACAACGACGTGATCCGGGTCAGCTGGTACCCCTTGAGGAGCTTGAAGTGCACGACGGCGAACGCGCCCGTCACGGCGAGGGCGATGAGGAGCAGCAGATAGCGGTTGGGGATCCCGGCGATGACGAGCATCACGAGCAGCACCACGCACATGACGATCCCGCTGCCGAGGTCGGGCTGCTTGATCACGAGCAGGATCGGCAACGCAGCCAGGGCGAGCACCTTGAGGAGGTCGCCCCGCCCGAGGCCCTCGGGCCGTCGCCGCGCAGAAGGTGGCGACGGTGACGATGAGCACGAGGGTGGCGAAGGCGGAGGGCTGGACCTGAACCGGCCCGATCTGCACCCAGCGCGTCGCCCCCAGGGCGCTGGAGCCGATGCCGCTGAACATGGCGAGCAGGGCCAGGACCATCCCCACGTACAACGCCGCGCTGGCGTGCTCCAGCCACCGGTAGTCGAGGGCCGCCAGCACGATCATGAACATGCCCCCCACCACGACGTAGGCGGCTTGGCGGGTGAGGAAGTAATGGGGGTTGATGTCGGCAGCGGCCAGCTTCGAACGGGTGGCCGAGTAGACGAGGACGACCCCCAACCCGGCCACCAGGACCGTGGTCAGGACGAGCACGATGTCGACCCGGAAAGCCAGGGGCCGGCCCGCAGCCGGGCGGTGTGCGAGAGAGGTACTCAACCGGTGCGCTCCGGCGGACCAGAATACCGGTCGTGTCCATAGGCGCCACCTCACCCACCGTGGGCGACCAGGGCTGGCTGTACGACATCCTGCGCTGGGCCGGAGTGAGCGAGCCGACCTCCGCGCACTGGCAGCAGGTCGTCGTCAAGCCGGTCACCGTCGCCGTCGTCCTGCTGGTGGCGGTGCTGATCGGATGGCTCGGCAACCGCGCCATCCGGCGGTGGGTAGGAGCGGCCGCGCACAAAGCGGTGGCGCGGGCGGACTCGCCCCGGGCCTCGGCCCGCGCCCTCACCCTGACGAGCCTCCTCGCCAACGTGTGGCGCGGCGTCATCGGCACCATCGCGTTCTTCGTCGTCCTGGGCACCATCGGCCTCAACCTCACCCCCCTGCTCGCCGGGGCCACGGTGATCGGTGCCACCCTCGGCTTCGGCGCGCAGAGCATGGTGCGAGACCTGTTGGCCGGCCTCTTGCTCACCGTGGAGGGCCAGTTCGACATCGGGGACACCATCATGGTCGGCGACACCACGGGGACCGTCGAGGACCTGACGTTACGCGTCACGCGACTGCGCGCCGACGACGGCACCGTCTGGTACGTGCCCAACGGGGAGATCCGGAAGCTGGCGAACGAGTCACGCGGCTGGGCCCAGGCGACGGTCGACGTCCCCGTCCCGGTCGCCGCCGGCGTCGACACCGTGCTGGCATGCATACAGGCGGCCGCCGACGCGGTGGCGGGCGATGCCCGCTACGCCGCGCTGTGCCTCGAGCCGCCCCGGCTCTGGGGCGTCGTCGACAGCGCGGCCGACACGCTCACGTGCCGGGTCTCGGTGCGCACCGCCACCACCGAGCGCGCCGGCGTGGCGCGCGTCCTGCGCCAAGAGATCGCGCGCCGGCTCCAGGCCGCCGGTGTCTACGCCCCGGACGCCAGTGCGACCTCGCCCGATGCTGCGGCTCTTCCCGCCGCTCCCGGCGACGAGCCCTGATGGCGCGGACATGGCCCTGAGCCCGCGCCTCGAACGGGCGCGGGCGGCTTCGGAGCGCAGGTGGCGCCGGCTCAGCGCGCCGGCGCGCACGCTTCCCGACGTCGTGATCCTGGGCACCCAGCGCGGCGGGACCACGTCGCTGTTCGACTGGCTCGCCTCCCATCCGAAGGTGGCGCCGTCGACCACCAAGGAGGTCCACTACTTCGACCGGCACTACGGCGAGGGCGAGCGGTGGTACCGCGCCCACTTCCCCTTGAAACTGGACCCCCGCATGTCGATGGAGGCCACCCCCTACCTGCTGTTCTATCCCCCGGCACCCGGCCGGGTAGCGGCGGACCTCCCCTCCACGACGCGCTTCGTCGTGCTGTTGCGCGACCCGGTGCAGCGGGCCATCTCCCAGTACTGGCACTCGTGCCGGTTGGGGGCCGAGGACCAGCCCCTCCCCGTCGCCCTCGCGCTCGAGGACGAGCGCCTGGCCGGGCAGGGCGAGGTCGTCGCTTCCGGTGGAGAGAGCTTCGCCCACCGCAACTTCTCCTACAAGGCCCGGGGCCGCTACGCCCAGCAGCTCCGGAGGTGGTTCGACGTCATCGAGCGCGAGCGGTTCCTGGTGATGGAGAGCGAGGAGCTGTGGAACGACCCGCAGGGCCCCGCCCGCGCGCTGGCATGGTTGGGGTTGGCGCCGATGACCACACCGTTTCCCGCCACCAACGACGCGCCGAGGGCACGGCCCGAGGAGGACGCGGTCGTCGAGGACCTGCGCCACCACTTCGCCCCCTACAACGAGGACCTGTTCGAGCTGTTGGGCACGAGGCTGTGGGAGCCCTGACCGCCGTCACACCGGGGGCCGAGCCTGGGCCGCAGCCCACATGGCCTCCACGGGCACGGCTCGTCCCGTCCACCGTTGCACGGCAAGGGCGGCCTGGTGCACGAGCATTCCGAGCCCTCCGACGCACTGTGCCCCGCGCGCCTGCGCGGCGCGCAGCATCGGCGTCTGGGCCGGGTGGTAGACGAGCTCCGCCACCACCTGCCCGGCATGCAGCGCCGCCGGGTCCACGGGCAGCTCGTCGCTCGCCGCGCCGTCCGCACGGTTCATGCCGACCGGCGTCGCCTGCACGACGAGCTCGGCCCCGGCCACGTCCGCGGCCGAGCCGACACGTCCTACCGCCCCGGCCAAGGCGGCGGCCCTCTCGGCACGCGCCCCGGTCCGGTTCTGCACCGCCACCTCAGCCGCCCCCGCCTCGGCCAGCGCCAGGATGACGGCGCGGGCCGCGCCGCCGGCTCCGATCACCAGGCACCGCTTCCCGGCCGCGTCGAACCCCACCGCACACGCCAGCGCGGCCAGGAATCCCTCCCCGTCGGTGGAATCGCCCAGCAGCGCACCGTCGCGCCAGCTGACACAGTTGACCGCCTCGAGACGGCGGGCGACCTCGGTGGTGTCGTCCACCGCGCCGAAGGCCTGTTCCTTGTGGGGCATGGTGACCGACAGCCCGGCGATGCCCAGTGCCCGCATCCCGTCGAGCGCGGCGTCCGCCGCGCCGGCCCGCACCCGGTACGCCACCGACACCCAGTCGAGCCCGAGCGCGTCGAACGCCGCATTGTGCAGCAGGGGCGACAGCGAATGGGCGATGGGGTCGCCGATGACCCCCACCACCGAGGAGGCCCCCGAGGGCCACGTCGGCGAACGTCGCGTCGTCTCTCCCCCGGCCGTCACGGCGCCTGCCTAGCCGAGGCCCCGGCTCTGGGCCAGGCGCTCGTTGGCCTGCTGGCCGGCGAAGGTGTCGGAGAAGGCCTCGGTGCCGTCGTTCGACACCACCACGAAATACAGCCAATTCCCCGGCGTGGGTGCCAGGGCGGCCTGCAACGACGCCTTCGACGGGAAGCAGATGGGCGTCGGCGTCAGCCCTGCGTGCAGATACGTGTTGTACGGGGTGTCGAGGGCGAGGTCGGCGGACGTCACCTTGCCGCCGTCGCGATGCTCGGAGTACAAGACGGTGGAGTCCATCTGCAGCGGCGTGCCGTGCGCCAGGCGGTTGTAGATCACGCGCGACACCTTGCCCAGGTTCTCCTGGTACACGCCCTCCTTCTGCACGATCGACGCCACCGTGATGGCCTGGTACGGCGTCACTCCCAGCGCCGAGGCCCCGCTGTCGAGCCCCACCGAGGTGGCCAGGGCGTCGAACCTGGCGATCATGGCACCGAGCACGGCCTGGTCCGACTCACGCGGCAGCACACGGTAGGTACCTGTCCCCAGCAGCCCGTCGATGTTGTCCGAGCCTGCCGGCTCATACGGGGAGCGGATCGCCCCCGACGTGGCCAGGGACAGGAAGTGCGGGCCGTCGTGACCGGGGATCTGGCCCACCTGGGCCGCCACCTCGCCGATGGTGAAACCGGGCAGGACGTCGACCGAGAAGACGTCGGGACCCGCAGCCAGGCTGGCTCGCACGTCGGAGAAGGACTCGTTGCGGTGCAGGAGGTACGTGCCGGGCGCCACGGTGGGCGTCCCGTGGAGGGCGAGGTAGATGCGAAACGCGAGCGAGCTACCCACCACCTGCTGACGGGCGAGCTCGGCCGTCACCGCGCCCATGGACGACCCCGACGTCACCGTGACGACTTCCTGGGGGCCCTGTCCCCCGCTCGACTCGCTCTCGTACCACGAGACCGCCACCACCAGGAGGCAGAGCACCACGAGCGGCACGCCGATCACGAGCGCGCGACGGCGGCGGAACACTTCCGGCCTCGGCCGCGCGTGGGCCATCGCCCTCCCCCGCGCCCGTCCGCGCCGAGGGCGGCGGGACCCGCCCTCCGGCGACGCCGCGCCGCCGGGCGCGCCGGAGGAGTCCGGCGACTTCGCGCCGCCGGGCGCGCCGGAGGAGTCCGGCGACGCCGTGACCGGCGAGCCCTCGCGCTCAGCCACGGCGACGGTCCGCGTGTGCGTCGAGCCACGCCTGGAGCATCACGGCCGCCGCCGCCTCGTCGATCCGCGTCCTCCGGGCGCGGCCCCGGCGGCCCGCGTCGGCCAGCGACCGAGCCGCGCTCACCGTGGTGAGCCGCTCGTCGAAGGTCTCGACGGTGACCCCGATCGGTGCCAACACCTGCGCCAGGGCGTCCGCGTCGGCCTGGGCGGCCCGGGCGGCCCGGCCGCGACGGCCGTTCAGGCTGAGGGGCATGCCCACCACCACGTGCCGGGCCCCCACCTCCTCGACCACGGCCACCAGCTTCCGCCAGGGGCCGTCGTCGTCGCCCCTCCCGGAGCCGGCGCGCTCGATGGTGCAGCGGGGCGAAGCGAGGGTGCCGGTGCCGTCGGAGACGGCCACACCGATGCGCCGCTCCCCGAGGTCGACCCCCACCACCCTCACTGCGCTCGGGCCGCCCGCACCCGGCTCAGGGCCCGAGCCGGCGCCGCGCCTCCGCCAGCAGCTCGTCGATCCTGGCGGGACCCGAGCCGCCCGCCACCGCCAGTTCGGGCGAGCCCCCACCACCACCGCCGACCAGCTGGGCCAGCTCCTTGGCGGTGGAGCCGGCGTCGACGGCGCCGTCCCCCGACGCCACCGCCACGGCCACCTTGGCCCCGTCGGGGGACCCGGCCACCACCACGACCCGGGCCCCGTGGCGCCGGACGGCCTGGGCCAGCTCGCGCAGTTGGTCGGCGGGGAACCCGTCCTGGCGGTGCACGACGACGCCGCCCTCGGCGAGCTGCGCCAGGTGTGCTGCGTCTTCCTGCAGGCGCGCCCCCTGCATGCGCTGGAGCTCTTTCTCCGTCTCGCGTTGGCGGTCGAGGACCTTCTGCAGCGCCTCGAGCACGCCCCCGGGCTCCACCTTCAGCAGGCGCGCCGCCTCGTCCACGGTGCGCCTGCTCTCGCCGAGAAGGGCGAGCGAGCCCGTCCCGGTCACGGCCTCGATGCGCCGCGTGTTCGAGCCGATCGACCCTTCCGACACGATGGTGATGGGACCGATCATGCCCAGCGCGTCGACGTGGGTCCCGCCACACAGCTCCGTCGAGTGGACGCCGGCCCGCACCACCCGCACCCGGTCGCCGTACTTGTCCTTGAAGAAGGCGAGCGCCCCCAGCGCCTCGGCCTGGGCCTTGGACGTCTCGATGACCTCCACGGCGGCGTCGCTCAGGACGTCCGCGTTGGCGGCGGCCGCCACCTCGGCCAGCTCCTCGGGACGCGGTGCCTTGGGGTGCGAGAAGTCGAAGCGCAGCCGGTCCGGCGCCACCAACGAGCCCTGCTGGCGCACGTGGTCACCGAGGACCTGGCGCAGCGCGCTGTGCAGCAGGTGCGTACCGGTGTGATGCCGGCGCGTCGACTCGCGGCGCCCGGCGTCGATCACCGCCAACGCGTCCTGGCCGGGGAACAGCTCGCCTTCGATCGTGGCGCGGTGCACGATGAGACCGGGCAGCACGTTCTGGGTGTCGAGGACCCGGGCGCGCCCGGTCTCGGTGGTGATGACCCCGGTGTCACCCACCTGGCCCCCGGACTCGGCGTAGAAGGGTGTGCGGTCCAGCACGACCTCGGCCGTGCCGGGCTGCGAGCCCGCCAGCACCGCCACCACCGAGGACGGCTCCTCGTAATGCTCGTAGCCGGTGAATCGCGTGGGGCCCGACTCCGCCAGCAGCTCCCGGTACGTGGACTCGTCGCCGAGCGCTTCGCGCCGGCGCCGCGCGTCGGCGCGGGCCAGCTCGCGCTGGGCCGCCATCTCGCGCTCGAAGCCCTCGGTGTCGACCTCCACGCCGGCCTCGGCCGCCATCTCCATGGTGAGCTCGATGGGAAATCCGTGGGTGTCGTGCAAACGGAACGCGGTCGATCCCGACACCCGGCCCGTGCCGTCACGCAGCGCCTCCTCCAAGATGACCGAGCCCGCGTCGAGGGTGCGTCGGAAGGCCCCCTCCTCCCGCTCCACGGTGTCCTGGATGCGATCGAGGTCCTCGACGAGAGGCGGGTACGCGCCGCCCAGCGCGCCGGCCACGGCGGAGACGAGGCGCGGCGTGACCTGCTCGAGCACACCCAGCTGGAACGCCCGGCGCACCGCCCGGCGGATGACGCGGCGCAGGACGTAGCCCCGGCCCTCGTTCGATGGCATGACGCCGTCGGCCACGACCATGGCCATGGCGCGGGCGTGGTCCGCCAGGATGCGCAGCGACACGTCGGTGTGGGCGTCGGCTCCGTAGCGGACGCCGGTGATCTCCTCGGCCACCGCCAGGACGGGGCGGAAGACGTCGGTCTCGAAGAGCGACTCCACGCCCTGCAGCATGGGGAGGTTGCGCTCGAGCCCGGCCCCGGTGTCGATGCTCTTGCCCGGGAGGTCGGCCAGCGTGCCGTCGGCCAGCTTGTTGTACTGCATGAACACGAGGTTGTAGATCTCGACGTAGCGCTCCTCGCCACCGTGCGCGGGCCCGCCCTCGTCGCCGTAGGTCGGGCCGCGGTCGTAGAAGAGCTCCGACGACGGGCCACAGGGGCCCAGCCCGCTGTCCCCCATCTTCCAGAAGTTGTCCTCGCCCATGGCCTGGATGCGCTGCACGGGGACCCTCGCCGCGTCCAGCCAGATCTCTTTGGCCTCGTCGTCGGACTCGTGCACGGTGACCCACAGGCGCCCGGCGTCGATCCCGAGGACCTCGGTCATGAGCTCCCAGGCGAGGGGGATGGCCTCGGACTTGAAGTAGTCGCCGAAGCTGAAGTTGCCGAGCATCTCGAAGAACGTGCAATGGCGCTCGGTCCTCCCGATGATGTCGATGTCCACGGTGCGAAAGCACTTCTGCACCGACGTGGCCCGGGGCCATGGCGGGGACTCCTCGCCCGTGAAGTACGGCTTGAACGGCACCATGCCCGCGATGGTGAACAGCACGGTGGGGTCGTGGGGCACGAGGCTGGCCGAGGGGACCACGGTGTGCCCCCGCTCCGCGTAGAAGCCGGTGAACGTCGTGCGGAGCTGGTTGGCGTCCATCATCGGACGATCCTACCGGTGCGGCGTGACGGCTCGGGGCCCTCCGGAGCCCAGATCGGGCCGCCGGCCTGCGATTTCAGCCCCGGCTCAGCGCGGCGCGCCGCGCCGGGACTCGAGGTCGCGCCACAAGTCGTCCTGGCGGCGCCGGGCCTCGGAGCGTCCCGTGTCCAGCGCGTCGCGCACCTTGTCCGCCGCACCGCGCCGGGTCCGCTCCGCCCGCGAGACGAGCTCGTTCGCCACCGCCGCGGGCCGGACGCGCCGTGTCAGCCGCTGGAGTCGGCGTTGCGCCCACACCGTGCTCCCCGCACCCAGCGCGGCCCCGGCCGCCAGCCACAGTGGCCTACGCATCATCGCCGCGTGCCGGCAGGACGGCGCCGGCGTCGTCTCGGAGCCGCCGTGGCGTGTGTTGCGTCGCGGGGCGCGTCGGGGGGGCGCAGGTCCGGACGCGACGCGTGTCCGTTGGCCGCTGCGGCGGGCCCGCCTTCGGACGCCGGGCCGCGCCCGAAGAAGCGTCGCAGCGCACTGCCGATGCCCGTGCTGTAGGCCAGGATCTTCACCACCGGGTTCGAAAAGGCGCGGTACGCGAGACGCGATGCCGAGTCCACGGTGGCCGAGACCGCCTCGGCCGAGTCGAGGACGTCGCCCACCCGGACCATCTCGGTGGCCGCCTGGTCGACCACGACACGGGCGTCGTGGACAAGGGGCACCGTCTCGCGGCGCAGCTCCTCCACGGCGCGCCCGAGGTCGCGCACCCGCCTCCCGAGGACGACCACCACCCCGACGAGCACGAGCGAAGCGATACCCGCCGCCACAGCGGCGACCAGCGCGGCGACTTGGTCGGCGGACATGGTCGTGTCATCCTACGGCGCGCTCCTCCCCGGGGCGCGCCGGCTCGCTCTAGGGCGCGCCGATCCCCACCATGGGCTTGGCCAAGGGGGTGGCCCCCATGGAGCCGTAGAACCCCCCGTACCGCCCGCCGAAGCCGAAGATGCCGCCGTCGGAAGCCACCAGCCAGTACCCGCCCCCGTCGGGGGTCGCCGCCATGCCCACCACCGGCTTGGCCAGGTGGATGTCGCCGGTGGACCCGTGGAAGCCGGCGTCGCCGAAGGCGAACACCCCCCCGTCCGAGGCCACCAGCCAGTACCCGCCCCCGTCGGGGGTCGCCGCCATGCCCACCACCGGCTTGGCCAGGTGGATGTTGCCCGTCGACCCGTAGAAGCCGGCGTCGCCGAAGGCGAACACCCCCCCGTCCGAGGCCACCAGCCAGTACCCGCCCCCGTCGGGGGTCGCCGCCATGCCCACCACCGGCTTGGCCAGGTGGATGTTGCCCGTCGACCCGTAGAAGCCGGCGTCGCCGAAGGCGAACACCCCCCCGTCCGAGGCCACCAGCCAGTACCCGCCCCCGTCGGGGGTCGCCGCCATGCCCACCACCGGCTTGTCCAGGTGGATGTCGCCGGTGGACCCGTGGAATCCGGCGTCGCCGAAGGCGAACACCCCACCGTCGGAAGCCACCAGCCAGTACCCCTGCGAAGACGGAGTGGGTGCCATGCCCACGATCGGTAGGGCCAGCCGCCTGCCCCCCATCGACCCGTAGAAGCCCGTCGTCCCGAAGGAGAAGATGCCGCCGTCGGACGCCACGGTCCAGTAGCCGCTTGGGCCGAGATAGGTGAAGGGCATGCTGCCGTCGAAACCGAGGACGTCGTCGCCCGCCTTGACGAGCACCTCGGAGCTGTCCCAACCCCGCGTCGGGGAGGGGGGGGAGCTGACCGTCACCGATGTCGGGGCCACCGAGTCGATCACCGCCGGGTTGCCGTTGCCGAAGTCGACCTCGTCGACCCCCGACAGGTTCGACCCCGACACCGTGACCACGGTGCCGCCCGCGGCGGGGCCCGAGGACGACGAGATCCCGGTCACCACCGGGCACGCGTTCGGCGGCGGGGCCCGCAGCCGGCTCACCAGGGCATCGGCGACGGGTGTCCCGAGGCCGGTCGCCAGGTCGTACCCGGACGTGGCGGGATAGTACGGCCCCGGCGGCGCGTGCGGGGGGTCACCGGGGGACGACCCCAGGGGCTGGTTGTTCCCCACCGTGACGTCGTTGAAGGGCGGCCCGGCCTGGCACTGCGCCTGGTAGAGCGTCGGGTTCAGGAAACCCACCGGCGACGCCTGGCCCTGGTCGGCGAGCGCCGCGATCGCAGCCCACAGTGGCGAGGACATGCTCGTGCCCCCGATCTTCGCCCACCCGCTGCCAAAGCACGAGCAGTAGGCAGCGAAGCCGGTGCGGGGATCGGCGTCGGAGGACACGTCGGGCACCTCGCGACACGACACCGTGCCCGGCCCCGAGCTCACCGGGCACGGGGCCGCGCCGGTGAAGGTGTCCTGGGCCTTGGTGTACGCGCTCTGCACCCCCGGGCCGCGCTGCCACGACGGCATCGTCCACGTCGTGGAGATCCCCCCGCCGCCGGTCCCGGCGAACAGCCCGGTGTTCCATGCGGATTCGACCGGCGCCGGCCCGAGCGCGTTGATCGTGGTCCCCCCCACGCTGGTGACCCAGGGCTGGCCGGCGGGGTCGTCGACCTCCAGGCGCGTGTCCTGGGAGCTCGGGAACAGGTAGCAGTCCTCGGACCCCTCGTCGCCCGATGCCGCCACCACGGTCTGCCCCTGGGCGATGGCCTGTTCGAAGATCGACGCCTCGGCCTGGATGTCAGCCCCCGTCAGCTGTGCCTCGCACTGGCCCCAGCTGGTCGAGATGACCCGCGTGCTGTCGTCGTCGACCATGCGCATGTAGGTGTCGAGCGGTCCCGTCCCCGTGTTGGGGCCGACGTAAACCTTGAGACTCACGCTCGGGGCCATGCCGATGACCATGTCGATGTCGAGGGCGGCTTCGCCTTGTCCCGGACCACCGTTGGGGTTCGCCCCGTCCACGCTGACCCCACTCACCGATGCCGAGATGGCCGGCGAGTAGCAATTCTTGAAGGTGTTCACGTCGGAGGGCAGGAAGGGCTCGAGCTCGTAGACGCCCACCGTCACCCCCGCCCCCTCCGTGCCGGGATAGAGGCCCGAGAACGAATAGGCCTGGGCCAGGTCATCGGCGGTGACCGCGCCGGCGTTGGCGCCGTTGGACCCGATGGCGTCCTCGCACCCCGCCGTGGGAACGGGCCCGTTGGCGTGCGGCACCGGGGCGCCCGGGACCACGGCGTGCGGGACCACGGCGTGCGGGGCGGGACGGACCAGCTGCGGCACGGGGCGGCTCAGATCGTCGAGACCCGACACTCCGGCCAGGTCGCCGGCCAGGTCACCCGGGACCAGGGGCTCGGCGTCCGGGACGCGCACGATCTGGCCCGAAGGCAGGCGGACCTGCTCGAGCCCCACGTCGAAGGCCTGACCCACCTCGTCCGCGCTGCCCCAGACCGGTACGACCAGGCCGTCGCCCGACGTCGGCCCGACCGCCAGGCCCCGAGAAGCCAGCCATCCCCGCACCGACGAGATGGTGGCGGGGAGCGCTCCGAACACTCTGGCGAATTCGCCGGCGCCGAGATAGTGCCGGAACGACGGGGAGCCCGGGGTGGACACCGCGGTGTCGAACGCCTCCAACGCGGACGGGTCACGCGGTTCGAGCACGACGTTGGCGCGGATCTCCGTCGTCCCCGCCACGGGACGCAGCACCCTGCTCCCCTCGGGGAGAGTGGGCACGCTCGAACCGTTGCGCACCCAGGCGCGCAACCTCGGTCCGGGGGCCGGCGCGGCGCGCGCCCCGGTCGCGCTCACGAGGACCACTGAACCCGACACCGCCAGGCAGGCGACCGCCGCGGCGACCCTCCGCCGACGTGCCGTATGGGTCAGGGGCAAGGGCTCAGTCTTCTCCGTCCTGTCGGCCGCCGCCACGGCGCCGGAGCCGGCGCAGGCGCTCGCCGAGCTCCGCCTCGGCGCCGTGCCTACTCGGTTCGTAGTACACGCTGTCGGCGACCTGCGCAGGACGGTAGTCCTGTTCAACCCAGCCGCGGGGGTCGTCGTGAGGATACCGGTACCCCTCGCCGTGGCCGAGCTCTCGCGCCCCCCGGTAGCTGGCGTCGCGCAGGTGGGCCGGGACGTCGCCCCGCGGGCCCTCCCGGGCATCGGCGCGGGCCCTCCCGAGCGCCGTGGTCACGCGGTTCGACTTGGGGGCCGTGGCCAGATAGAGCACGGCTTCGGCCAGGTTGAGCTGGGCCTCGGGCAACCCCACGAACTCCACCGCCCGGGCGGCCGCGTCCGTCACCACCAGGGCCAACGGGTCGGCGAGCCCCACGTCCTCACTGGCCAGGATCACCAGCCGCCGGGCGATGAACCGGGCGTCCTCGCCCCCCTCGAGCATGCGGGCGAACCAGTACAGAGCGGCGTCGGGGTCCGACCCCCGGATGGACTTGATCAGCGCGCTGACCTGGTCGTAGTGGGCGTCGGCGCCCTGGTGCAGGAGCCGGCCCGCCCGCGAGCGCTCGACCACCTCCGCGGTGACGGTCGCCCCCCCGGCCAGGGAGAGGGCCACCTCGAGAGCACCCAACGCGGCCCGGGCGTCCCCGTCGGCCACCGACACCAGCGCGTCGACGGCATCGGGGTCGGCCTGGGCCTCCTCGGCCTCGAGGCCGCGCCGGATCACCTCGGCGATGTCGTCCTCGCCGAGGGGCTCCAGCCGCCACAGCGTCGCTCTGCTCAGCAGGGGGGAGTTGACCGAGAAGAAAGGGTTCTCGGTGGTGGCCCCGATCAGGACGACGAGCCCTTCCTCCACCGCCGGGAGCAGCGCGTCCTGCTGGGACTTGTTGAAGCGGTGGACCTCGTCGACGAACAGGATGGTGCCCCGTCCCTGCTCGCCCAGGAGGCGACGGGCGTCGTCGATGGCCTGACGGACATCGGCGACCCCGGCGTTGACCGCCGAGAGGGGCACGAAGGTCTTGGCGGTGGTGGCCGCCACGACCTGCGCCAAGGTGGTCTTCCCCGTCCCTGCCGGCCCCCACAGGATGGCCGAGGTGAGCCGGTCCTGTTCGATCAGGACGCGCAGCGGAGCGTCGGGCGCGACGAGGTGCCGCTGGCCCACCAGGTCGTCGAGGGTGCGCGGCCGCAGGCGTGCCGCCAGTGGGGCACGCTGGCGCAGCCGGTCCGTGGCCGCCTGGGCGAAGAGGTCCGGTGGTGTGGCACCCGGACGACGGGGGGAGCGTCCTGGCATCGTTCGTCCCTGTTCCCGGGCGCCGGACGCCGCTGCTCAGTCGCCCGGAGGCGTGAAGCGCAGCCCCAGCTCGCGCAGGGCGGACTCGGCCAGCGCTTTGGGGGCGCCGGTCATGGGGTCGGTCCCGGACTGGGTCTTGGGATAGGCGATCACCTCGCGCAGGCTCTCCTCGCCCGACAAGATGGCCACGAGGCGGTCCACCCCCACCGCGAACCCGCCGTGGGGCGGGGCGCCGTACCGGAAGGCACCGAGCAGGAACCCGAAGCGCGCTTCGGCCTCGGCGGGCGGGATGCCGAGGGCGTCGAAGACCCGGCGCTGGATGTCCTCACGATGGATACGGATCGACCCCGACCCGAGCTCCCAGCCGTTGAGGACCAGGTCGTAGGCCTGGGAGCGGACCCGCATGGGATCGGACAGGAGCAGGTCGAGGTCGTCGGGGTGCGGCATGGTGAACGGATGGTGCGCGGCCTGCGGGTTTCCCTCCTCGTCGGTGCCGTCGAAGAGCGGGAACTCCGTGACCCACAGAAAGCGCCGCTCACCCTGGCCCACCGGGAGCCGGCCCAGATCGAGCCGGAGTTGCCCGAGCACGTCGCACACCGTCCGCCACTCGTCGGCCACCACCAGCATGAGGTCGCCGGCCACGGCACCGGTGCGCGACACCAACCCGGAGCGCTCGGCGTCGGAGAGGACCTTGTCGAGCGGGGAATTCAAGGTCACCGGCGCGTCGGAGGTGACCCTGAACCAGGCCAGGCCCTTGGCCCCGAGCTCCTTGGCCCGCTCCACCAACGAGTCGAGCCGGTTGCGGCCCAGCGAGGAGCCCTCGAGCACGCGCACCGCCTTCACGCACGGGGCCGCAAAGGCGCGTACCCCGGTCCCGGCGAAGACCTCGCCCACGTCGATGAGCTCCAATCCGAAGCGCAGGTCGGGCTTGTCCACACCGAAGCGGTCCATGGCCTGGTGCCAGGTCATGTGCTCGATCGCCGAGGGCGGCTCCCCCACGGCGGCCTCGGTGGCGCCCACGACGGCGGCGGTCACCGCGTCCTGGACGTCGCGCTCGGTGACGAACGACGCCTCGATGTCGAGCTGCGTGAATTCGAACTGGCGATCGGCGCGCAGGTCCTCGTCCCGCAGGCACCGGGCGATCTGGAAATACCGGTCCATGCCCGCCACCATGAGCAGCTGCTTGGCGATCTGCGGGCTCTGGGGCAGCACGTAGAACTTGCCCCGGGCGAGGCGCGACGGCACCGCGAACTCCCGGGCCCCCTCGGGGGTCGGTGTCCACAGCAGCGGGGTCTCCACCTCGCAGAATCCCTGACGGACCATCGCCGCGCGCATGGCGGCGAGCACCCGCCCCCGCAGCCGGAGGTTGCGCTGCATGCGCGGCCGGCGCAGATCCACGAACCGGTAGCGCAGGCGCACGGACTCGTCGACCTCGGCCCGGTCGTCGACGGGGAACGGCGGGGGTTCGGCCTCGGAGAGGACCTCCACCGTGCAGTCGGCCAGCTCGACCTCGCCCGTGGCCAGCTCGGGGTTGTCGGTGCCCTCGGGCCGGCGCCGCACCGTGCCCTCCACGCGCAGCACCCACTCGCTGCGCACGTCCACCGACCCGTCCACCACACACTGGACGATGCCGCTGTAGTCGCGCAGGTCGACGAACGACAGGTGCTCCCCGTGCTCCCGGCGGTGCCCCACCCACCCGCACAGCGCCACGCGTGCTCCGGCGTGCTCGGGGCGCAGGTCGCCGCACAGATGGGTCCGCATGCCCGTCGCCTTCACCGGTCGCCCCTCGTCACTTCGTGTCCTGTGTGTCCCGGTTCCTGTGTGTCGCGTGGTCCTTGCGTGTCCTTCGAGTCCCGCGGCTCGCCCGGGTCGCCCCTGTGACGCGCCGCCAACCACCGGGCCACCGACGCCCATGGCACCGTCTGCTGGGCGCCCTCCACCCGAAGCGGCCGGGCCGTCACGACGCCGCCGGCGAGCTCCTCGGGTCCCACGATCAACGCGTAGCGGGCCCCCGAGCGGTCCGCCTGCTTGATCTGGGCCTTGAGCGAGCGCCCATCGTAGGCGCGCACCACCGACATGCCGGCCCGGCGCAGCTCGCCGCACAGGGCCCGGGCCGCGGTCCCCCCCGTCACGTCGACGACGAAGGCGTCGGGGAGCGGCGGGTCCACCGGGAAGACGGCCTCGGCGTCGCACGCCAACAGGAGGCGCTCGATGCCGATGCCGAAGCCGATGCCCGGGGTGGGCGGGCCCCCGACCGCCTCGGCCAGCCCGTCGTAGCGCCCGCCGCCGCCCACCGCGTTCTGCGCCGAGGTGAGCGAGCCGGCGGAGAATTCGAAGGTCGTGCGCGTGTAGTAGTCGAGCCCGCGCACGAGTCGGGGCTCGAGCCGGTAGGAGATGGCGAGCTCGTCGAGGCCCTGGCGCACCCGGGCCAGGTGGGCGGCGCAATCATCGTCGAGGTAGTCGGTGATGCGCGGCGCGCCTTCGGTGACGGCGCGGCACTCCGGGCTCTTGCAGTCGAGCACACGCAGCGGGTTGACGCGGTAGCGCTCGCGGTGCTCGTCGCGCAGCTCGTCGCGGTGCTGCTCGAGATAGGCGGTCAGCGCGGCCAGGTACGCGGGCCGACACCGCGCACAACCCATGGAGTTGAGCGCCAGCTCGACCCGGCGCAGTCCCAACCACGCATAGAAGTCGGCGGCCAGGGTCACGACCTCGACGTCGACGTCGGCGTCGTCGGTGCCGAGGACCTCCACCCCGAGCTGGTGGTGCTGCTTGTAACGGCCGGCCTGGGGCCGCTCGTAGCGGAACGCGGGGGTGACGTACCACGCCTTCCACGGCACGGGCGGGCGGTGCTGGACGAAGGCCCGGACCACCGACGCCGTCCCCTCGGGTCGCAGCGCCACCTCGCGCCCACCCCGGTCGGCGAATTCGTACATCTCCTTGCGCACGACGTCGCTTTCGCCTCCGATGCCGCGCCGGAACAGCTTGGCGTCCTCGAACATGGGGTTCACCACGAGGCCGAAGCCCCCCAATTGCGCCCGGCGCGCGAACTCCGCCACCAGCTTCTCCCACCGGGCGGACTCGGGCCACAGGACGTCGTGGGTGCCCGCAGGGGCGCGCAGCGGCGCCGACTGGTCGGCCACCGGAGACTCAGCCCTTCCGGCCGGGGAGGGTGCGGAAGGCGTCGAACACGCCGTCGAGGTGCTTGAGCGAGCTGATGAGCGACTCCAGGTGCCCGGGGTCGGCCAGCTCCACGTCGAAGTGCATACGGCTCACACGATCGGGTGCGGTCTGCGACGACGACGACACGATGTTCAGGTGGTGCTCCGACACCACCCGGGTTACGTCCGACAGCAGCCGCGAGCGGTCGAAGGCCAGCACCTCGATGGAGGCGACGAACACCGTGGTGCCCTCGCGGTCCCACTCCACCTCGATGAGGCGCTCCTGGCCCGCAGCGGCCAGCGCGGTGGCGTTGGCGCAATCGGCGCGGTGCACGCTCACCCCACGGCCACGCGTCACGAAGCCGACGATCTGGTCGCCGGGGACCGGCGTGCAACAGCGCGACAGCCGCACCATGACGTCGTCGAGCCCCTCGACGTAGACGCCCACCGGGGACCCTCGCCGGGTGCGGCTGTGCAGCCCGGGGCCCACGGTGGTGGGGAGCTGCTCCTCGCCGCCCCCGCCGCGAAGGTCGCGCGCCAGGCGCTGGGCCACCGACCGCGCCGAGACGTGCCCGTCGCCGATCGACGCGTGCAGAGAGTCGAGGTCCACGTAGTTCATGGCGGCGGCCAGTCGCTCGAGCGCGTTGGAGGCCGCCAGCTTCTGTACGGGCAGCCCTTCGCGCCGCAGGGCCTTGACGAGCTCCTCGCGCCCGGTCTCCATGGCGTCCTCGCGCCGCTCGCGTGAGAACCACTGCCGGATCTTGTTGCGGGCCCGGGGTGAGGCCACGATCTGGAGCCAGTCGCGCGACGGGCCCGCCGAGGGGACCTTGGAGGTGATGATCTCGATGGTGTCGGCCGACTGCAGCGGGGTGTCGAGCGGGATCAGGCGGCCGTTCACCTTGGCGCCGATGCACCGGTGGCCGACCTCGGTGTGGATGGAATAGGCGAAGTCGATCGGCGTCGAGCCGGCCGCCAGGGCGATCACCTTGCCCTTGGGCGTGAACACGTAGACCTCGTCCTGTTCGAGGTCGAGCTTCAGGGTCTCGAGGAACTCCAGGGGGTCGATCGTCTCCTGCTGCCAGTCCACGATGCGCTGGAGCCACGCCATCTCCGCCGTGGTGGCGGCCGCGCCGGCGTTGGAGTGCTCTTTGTACCCCCAGTGCGCGGCGATCCCGTACTCGGCGCGGCGGTGCATCTCGTTGGTGCGGATCTGGACCTCGATGGGCTTGCCCTCGAGCCCGATCACCGTGGTGTGCAGCGACTGGTAGAGGTTGAACTTCGGGCTGTTGATGTAGTCCTTGAACCGGCCCTGCACCGGGCTCCAGATGGCGTGGATGGACCCGAGCGCCGCCCAGCAGTCCTTTTCGGACTCGACGATGACGCGGAAGCCGACGAGGTCGTGGATCTCGGCGAACTCCTTGCCGCGCACCACCATCTTCTCGTAGATGCTCCAGAGGTGCTTGGGGCGCCCCGTCACCTCCGCCTTGACCCCCGACGCGCTCAGCCGCTCGCGCACCGCCACCAGCACCCGGGCGAGGTACTCGTCGCGTTCGGGCGCACGCGTGGCGACCATCTGCTCGATCTCGGCGTAGCGCTTGGGGTGCAGGGTGGCGAACGCCAGGTCCTCGAGCTGCCACTTGAGCTCCTGGATCCCCAGGCGATGCGCCAGCGGCGCGTAGATGTCGAGGGTCTCCTGGGCGGTCCGGCGCTGCTTCCACTCCGGCATCACCGCCACGGTCCGCATGTTGTGGAGCCGGTCGGCGAGCTTGATGACGAGCACCCGCCAGTCGTTCGCCATGGCCACGAGCATCTTGCGCACCGTGGCCGCCTGCTGGGCCTCCTTGGAGTCGAACTGCAGGCGGTCGAGCTTGGTCACACCGTCGACGATGGCGCCGACTTCGGGGCCGAACTCCTCGGTGACGCGCTCGAGGGTGAGCCCGGTGTCCTCCACGGCGTCGTGGAGCAGCGCCGAGGCCACCGACCGGGCGTCGAGGCCCAGCTCGGCGACGATGGTGGCCACCGCCACCGGATGGGTGATGTAGGGCTCGCCGGTCTGGCGCAGCTGCCCGAGGTGCGACTGCTCCGCCACCTTGCCGGCCCGGACGATGAGCTTGCGGTCCGCCGCCGAGGACCGGGGCCGGCGGGCGTCGTAGGCGGCCAGGACCCCCGCCACCAGGTCGTCGAGCATCGCCGGCCGGCGGAACGGGGCAGCCAGGCGCTCGACGGTGACCACCTACTCACCGTACCTGTCCGGCTGGGCCACAGGGGCGCTCCGGGCGGCTCCCGCCACGGGCTCTCGCCGCCGCTGGCACCGGGCACCGGGCATCTGGCACCGGGCGCCGTTACCTGCGGGGCGCCGCTACCTGCGACGGCCGCCCTTCTTCGATCCCTTGCCCTTGCGCGGGCGCGGTGGCGGCCGGTTGGGGGTCGACCCGCCGGTGCGGGCAGCGGGGCACCGCCGTTGGACCGGCTCTTCGACGACCCCGCCCCCGTCACGGTGGGTGCGGCCTCGTCCTCGTCGTGGTCCGTACCGTCGTCACCGACCGGCAGCGGCCGAGACGCCGCGCCCGGGCGCAGCACGCCGGTCTGGCGCCGGGAGGCCGAGGCGCCACGTCCGGCCGCACCCTGTCCCCCCCGGGTCCCGGTCGGCGAGGCGGCGGCGTTCAACGTGGCGGCCTGGCGGGGGGTGAGCAGACCGGAGCCCTCGGTGCGGTTGGCGAGCTTGCGCCGGATGTTGACGTAGCGCGGCTCGCGCTCTTTGAGCACCGCCAGGACCGGCGACGCGATGAAGATCGACGAGTACGCCCCTGACGTGAGCCCGATGACCAGGGCCAGTCCGAAGTACTGCAGCGTCGTGGCTCCCAGGATCTGGGCGCCGATGACGAGGACGGCCAACACGGGCAAGATGGCCACCAACGAGGTGTTGATCGACCGGGCCAGGGTCTGGTTCATCGACAGGTTGACGACGTCCTCATAGGTCATCCGGCCCGATGCCCCCAGGCCCCGGCTGTTCTCCTTGACGCGGTCGAACACCACGACCGTGTCGTAGAGCGAATACCCCAGGATGGTGAGCAAGGCGATGACCGTGTCGGGGGTGACCTGGAAGCCGAACAGCGAGTACACGCCGGCCGTCACGAGCAGGTCGTGGATCACGGCGATCAGGGCGGCGATGGCCATCTTCCACTCGAAGCGGAACGAGATGTAGATCACGACGACGACGAAGAAGACGAGGACGGCGATGACGGCCTTCTCGCTGATCTGGCTCCCCCAGGTGGGGCCCACGTCGGTGAGCGACACCGACTGCGGCGCGATGTGCGCGATGTGGGCCAGGGCCCCCGACACGTTCGCTTTGTCCGTGGCCTGCTGGGCGGAGGGCAACTTGGTCAGGTCCGCCTGGACCTGGACCGTGGCCGAAGAGCCCTGGCCGAGGATCTCCACCGTGGCGCCGGGCACGCCGGCGCCGGCGACCGCGCTCTGCACCTGGCTGAACGTTGCACCGTGGGCGGGGATCTCCCACGACGTCCCCCCCTTGAAGTCGATCCCCCAGTTGAAGCCCTTGACCCCGAACGACACCAGGCCGGCCACGATGACGAGGCCCGAGAGCGCGTACCACCAACGGCGCCGTCCCACGAAGTCGAACGATGTCTCGCCCCGGTAGACGCGCACGAAGGGGTTGGCGCGCCTGGGCGGGGAGACCTGCTCCTCGAGGACGGACTCGGTCGTGGTCATGCCGGGCTCTCGCTTCCGACGGCCAGGCCGCGAGCGACCCCGATCACACGAGCCTCGGTGATGCGGGAGCTGCGGCCCAGGAGGATGACGAGGGGTCGCGTGAAGAAGAACGTGGTGAACACGTCCAGGAGGGTGGAGAGCCCGAGGAAGAAGGCGAATCCCCGGACGGTGCCGACGGCGAGGATGTAGAGCACCACGGCGGCGGCCAGCGACACCAGGTCGGCGGCCAGCACGGTGCGGAACGCGCCGCGGAAGCTCCGGTCGACGCTCGTGCGCACCGACCTCCCGGCACGGGCCTCATCTTTCAGGCGTTCGAAGTACACGATGTAGGAGTCGACCGTGATCCCCACCGACACGATGACCCCGGTCACCCCCGACAGGTCCAAGGTCAGGTTCAGCGCCGAGTGGCTCAGGGAGGAGACGATGGCCCACAGCAGGGCTGCGGTGGTGAGGAGGCCGGCCACCACCACGATCCCGAGTACGCGGTAGTAGAGGATCGTGTAGATGAGGACCAGGAGGAGCCCGCCGATCCCGGCCAGCAACCCGGCTTTGAGCGACGACTTGCCCAGGCTGGGCGACACCGTCTCCTGGGTCAGGATCTTCAGGGGCACGGGCAGCGAACCGTAGTTGAGCTCCAGGGCGAGGTTCTTGGCCGTCGTCTGGGTGAAGTTCCCGCTGATCTCGCCCTTGCCGTCGAACGAGGTGAAGGTCGCCTGACCGGGTTGGATGAGCGGCGCCGACTCGACGACCCCGTCGAGATCGATGGCCACGTACTGGTGGAAGTTCGCCTGCGCCACCTGGTCCCAGGGCGTCACCGCCTTCAGGGTGTAGCTCACCGCCCACTGGCTTTCCTGGGTGTCGAACACGGCGGAGGCCGAGGCGATGGCGTTGCCCCTCAGCGAGGCCTTGGCCAGGACGAAACGCGGATACTGCTGCGGTCCCGCCGCAGGGTCGGTCGGGAGCAGCACCGTGGCGTTCGGATCGTCGTTGGTGCTCGACGGGTACGGGGCGAAGGCCGGGTTGGCGGGGATGTTGTTGGCGGGCTGTTGATTGCTCGTGTTCACATTGAGGTTGGCCGCCGTGGTGGCGTACTGGCCGCACGAGGGGAGCTGGCCCGTGGGCGGGGACTTGCCCTTGGCGGGCGGGCTGTAGACCGGCGCCCCGCACAGCACCGGCCGGAAGTAGAGCTGGGCCGTCTTGCCGATGAGCTTGATCAGGGTCTGGGGGTCCTTCACGCCGGGAAACTGCACCACGACGTTGCCGCCCTGCGAGTTGACGTTGGCTCCCGACACCCCGGCGCTGTCCACGCGGTTGCGGATGATGTTCACCGTGGTGTTCATCTCGCCGCTCGAGATCGGCTTCGCCGGCTTGTAGACCACCTCGGAGCCCCCGGCCAGGTCGAGGCCCAGCTTGGGGGACCAGCCCGCCCCGAGCGTGGCCGCGAAGGCGACGATCGCGATCGTCAACGTGACGACCAGGCTGATGATCAGGGATCGCTTCACGTCTTGTGGCCCTCGGAGCTGTCGGTGTCGTCGTGCTCCGCGGTCACGTCGTGCTCCGCGGTCACGTCGTGCTCCGCGGTCACGTCGTCGGGGTGCTCGTCTCCCTCACCGTCGTCGTGCTCCGCGGTCACGTCGTGCCCGTCGTCGTGCTCCGCGGTCACGTCGTGCCCGTCGTCGTGCTCCGTCGTGCTGCGGTCACGTCGTGCTCCGCGGTCACGTCGTCGGGGTGCTCGTCTCCCTCACCGTCACCGTCACCGTCGTCGTCGTCGTGCTCCGCGGTCACGTCGTGCTCGTCGTCGTCGGTCCGGTCGTGCTCGTACTCGTGGTAGGCACCGTGGGCCTCGTCCTCGTCGTGCTCGTCCCAGTTCGGTGTGTCGAGCGCCGGGTCCGTCAGCCGCCGGGCGATGGTCGAGCGCAGCACCGTGATCCGGGTGCCCGGTGCCGTCTCGATCGTGACCCGGTCTGCCTCGACGTCGAGCACGGTCCCGAAGATCCCGGCACCGGTGAGGATCTCGTCGCCCGCGGAGAGCTCCATGAGCGTGTCGCGCTGGCGTCGCGCCTGCTGGGCCCGGGGGCGCAGGAACAGCACGTAGGCCAGCCCGAAGATGAGGATCAACGGCAGCAGCGAGACCAGGGGGTTGCTCGTATTCGTCGCTGCCTTCGACGAGCTCGACGATTGGGCCAGGACGGTGATCACGGCGGGGAAGCTGAGGATGGTGAGTGGAATGAGAGGCTCCCGTTTTGAGAACGGCCGATGTTACTCCAGGCCTCCCCGCCGTCCCCGGCAGACCCACCCCGGCCTCACCACAGCGTGGGGGCGGCTCCCTGCAGTGCGTTGCCCGGCCCCTGCCCCGGGCCGACCTCACCGAGGTGAGCGAAAGCCCTCGGCGTGGCCACCCGCCCCCGCGGCGTGCGCTGGAGCAGGCCCTGCTGGAGGAGGTAGGGCTCGTAGGCGTCCTCCACGGTGTCGGGCTCCTCCCCCACGCAGTGGGCCAGGGTCACCAGGCCGACGGGGCGACCGTCGAAACGACGGCACAGCGCGTCGAGGATGGCGCGGTCGACCTTGTCGAGACCGAGTTCGTCCACACCGAAGAGCTCCAGCCCCTCGGTGGCGAGCGACGCGGTGATGGCACCCTGGGCGCGCACCTCCACGAAGTCCCGCACCCGGCGCAGGAGCCGGTTGGCGATCCGGGGGGTGCCCCGGGCGCGTGAGGCGATGCGGCGGGCGCCGTCGGCTTCGATCTCGACACCGAGGATCCCCGCCGAGCGCACCACGATGCCCTGGAGGTCCTCGGCGCTGTACAGGTCGAGGCGCCCCACGAAGCCGAAGCGGTCGCGCAACGGGCTCGTGAGCAACCCCGTGCGGGTGGTCGCTCCCACCAGGGTGAACCTCGGCAGGTCGAGCCGGATCGAGCGCGCCGTCGGCCCCTTGCCGATCAGGATGTCGAGCTGGAAGTCCTCCATGGCCGGATAGAGAACCTCTTCGACGGGCCGGGGCAGGCGGTGGACCTCGTCGATGAACAGGACGTCGCCGTGCTGCAGGTCCGTGAGCAGCGCGGCGAGGTCACCGGCGCGCACGAGTGCGGGCCCGGAGGTGATGCGGAGCCCGACACCCATCTCCGCCGCCACGATGCCGGCGAGCGAGGTCTTGCCCAGACCGGGGGGACCCGCGAACAGCAGGTGGTCGACAGGCTGGTCCCGGCGTCGGGCCGCCTCCAGCACGATCTCCAGGTGCTCGGTGAGCTGGGGCTGCCCGTTGAACTCGGCCAGGTGCCGGGGCCGCAGGCGGGCCTCGTCGGCGAGCTCGGCAGGGTCGGGCATCGGGTTCACCGGTCGCACCGGAGCGCCGTCGGGTCCGTCGGGTTCGTCGGGGCCAGGTCCCCGTCCGGCGCCCTCCCCCGCCGCGTCGGGAGCCGACGACAGCACCTCACGCCGCCCGTTCACCGTGCTCCCGCCAGCTCCCGCAGCGCTTGACGGAGCAGCTCCTCGACCGTGGCTTCGCCCTCCCCGCTCTCGAGGGCCCGCCGGATCTCCTCGGGGCCGTACCCGAGCTCGGTCAGCGCGGCCCGGACCTCGCCGCGTGCTTCGGACGGCGCACCTTGCCCTCCGGGCACCCCGTCACCCGCGAACTCGGGCAGCTCGAGGCGCGAGCGCAGGTCGAGAACGAGCCGCGCCGCCGTCTTGCGGCCGACGCCGGGCACGATGCACAGCGAGCCCAGATCCTCGTCGAGCACGGCGCGCACCAACTCCGCCGGCCGCAGCGCGCTCAGCACGGCGAGGGCCAGGGCGGGGCCCACGCCGTGGGCACCGAGCAACGCCTCGAAGCACCGTCGCTCCTCGGCGGTGGCGAAGCCGTAGAGCACGATGGCGTCCTCGCGCACGTGCGTGTGCACGTGCAGCTCCACCGGAGAGCCGCGATCTCCCACGGCGGCGAGGAGTGCGGGGGACACGGTGAGGCGGTATCCGACCCCGCCCACGTCGACGATGAGCTCTCCCTCCGGGCTACGGGCCACGAGCTCCCCTCGGAGCCAACCGATCACCGACGCCTCCCCGACCCGGCGGCCTCGATGGCGCGCCGCAGGGGCTGTGCCGTCACATGGCACACCGCCAACGCCAGGGCGTCGGCGACGTCGGGAGGCTTGGGTGGCTCGTCCAGCCCCACCAGCGCCGCCACCATCCGCTGCACCTGGTCCTTGGTGGCACCACCGAACCCCACGACCGCCTGCTTGACCTCGTTGGCGCTGTACTGGGCGACCTCGCACCCGGCCTGTGCGGCCACGAGCAGCGCCACACCGCCGGCCTGCCCGGTGGCCATGGCGGTGCGCACGTTGGTCTGGAAGAAGACGCGCTCCACCACGACGGCATCGGGCCGGATCTCGGCGACGAGGCCGCGCAGCTCGGTGTACAGGACGCGCAGACGTTCCTGGAGCGGAAGGTCGGGCTCGGTCGTGACGACGCCACCGGCCGTGGCGGCCAGGTCGCTCCCGTACTTCCGCACCACCCCGTACCCGCAACGGGACAGCCCGGGGTCGATACCCAGGACGAACACGCGTTCGACTCTAGCCAGAGCCCGGCCGGCGCAGGTGGATATCGGGCCCCGGTCCGCAGGTGGCCCCCGAGCTCACTCCGCGGCCGCGGCCGCCAGCACCTCGTCGGGCGTGTCGAAGTTGGACCACACGTTCTGCACGTCGTCGTCGTCGTCGAGCGCCTCGAGGAGGCGCAGGACGCGTCGGACCTCGCCCTCCTCGTTCACCGGCACCGTGGTCGAGGGCACCATGGCCATCTCGGAGGACTCCGGCGCCATGCCGGCCGCGTCGAGGGCGTCGCGCACCGCGGCGAGATCGTGAGGAGCACAGGTCACGACCCAACCGTCACCCTCCTCGGTGAGGTCCTCGGCACCGGCCTCGACGGCCACCTCCATGATCCTGACCTCGTCGAGGGACCGGGGCAGCACGATCACACCCTTGCGCGCGAACTGCCATCCCACCGCGCCGGGCTCGGCCATCGAGCCCCCGTTCCGGGTGAACACGTTGCGGATCTCGGCCCCGGTCCGGTTGCGGTTGTCGGTGAGGCACTCCACGATGATGGCCACGCCTCCCGGCGCGTACCCCTCGTAGGAGATCTCCTCGTAGTGGACCCCCTCGAGCTCGCCCGTCCCTCGCTTGATGGCGCGCTCGATGGTGTCCATGGGCACCGATGCGGCGCGCGCCTTCTCGAACATGGTGCGCAGGGTGGCGTTCGTGTTGGGGTCCCCGCCCCCTTCGCGGGCGGCCACCTCGAGCTGCCTGATCAACTTGGCGAACACCTTCGCCCGGACCTTGTCGACGGCGGCCTTGCGGTGCTTGGTCGTCGCCCATTTCGAGTGGCCTGACATCTCCTACCATCCTTCTCCGGTTCCCAACGCTTCCTCGGTTCCCAACAGTTGTCCCGCTCCCCCGCGCCCCTGACCGTCGATCATCGACACGAACAGCCGGTGGACCCGCCGGTCCGATGTGAGCTCGGGATGGAACGCGGCCACGAGCACCACACCTTGGCGGCACAGCACCGGGACCACACGCGGCGCACCGAAGGATGCGGCGGCGTCCCCGTCACGGAAGGGCGCGGGCTGGGCCAACGTGGCGAGGACCTCGACCTCCGGGCCGCTCGTCTCGACCACCGGTGCCCGGATGAAGACAGCGGGCAAAGGGGCGCCACCCAGCTCGGGCACCTCGAGCTCGCACTCGAAGGACTCGAGCTGACGGCCGAAGCCGTTGCGGCGCACGGTGATGTCGATGGCGCCGTAACAGCGTTGGTCCCGGCGCCCGTCGATCGCCTCGGCGGCGAGGAGGATCATCCCCGCACACGTCCCCAGCGCCGGCAGCCCGGCGTCGAGCTCCTTGGCCAGAGGGTCGGCCAGGCCCGACGAGTCGAGCAGCATCGACATCGTCGTCGACTCCCCCCCGGGGAGGATGACACCGTCGAGACCGGCAAGATCCTCGGGCCGGCGCACCGGGCACGACGCGACCCCGAGGTCGCTCAACGCGGCGCGATGCTCAGAGACGTCGCCTTGCAGGGCCAGGATGCCGACGTCCACCTGGGGGCACCTCGGCCGCACCTCGGGCCACCGGCCCTACCACCCGCGATCGGCGAGGCGCTGCTCGAGCCCCGCCACCTCGAGGCCGGGCATCGACGCGCCCAGGCCGCGGCTGACCTTGGCGACGATCTGCGGGTCGTCGAAATGCGTGGTGGCCTCGACGATGGCACGGGCCCGGCGCGCCGGGTCCTCGCTCTTGAAGATCCCCGAGCCCACGAAGACGGCCTGGGCACCCAGCTGCATGACCAGGGCGGCGTCCGCCGGCGTGGCGATGCCCCCTGCGCAGAACAGCGGGACGGGAAGCTTGGCGCTGTCGGCGACCTCGTGCACCAGGTCGATCGGGGCGGCGAGCTGCTTGGCCCAGGCGTAGCGCTCAGCTGCATCGGCTTGGGTGAGCTTGCCGATGTCCCCGAGGATCGAACGAAGGTGGCGCACGGCCTCGACGATGTTGCCTGTCCCCGCCTCGCCCTTGGAACGGATCAGCGCCGCGCCCTCGGAGATCCGACGGAGTGCCTCGCCCAGGTTCGTGGCGCCACACACGAACGGGACGCGAAAGGCGCGCTTGTCGATGTGATGTGCCTCGTCGGCGGGCGTCAGCACTTCACTCTCGTCGATGTAGTCGACACCGAGGGCCTCGAGGATCTGGGCCTCGGCGAAGTGGCCGATCCTGGCCTTGGCCATGACCGGGATGGTCACGGCGCGCTGGATCGCCTCGATCAGCGCCGGGTCGCTCATACGGGCCACTCCGCCCTGGGCCCGGATGTCGGACGGCACGCGCTCGAGAGCCATGACCGACACGGCGCCGGCGTCTTCGGCGATGCGGGCGTGCTCGGCGGTGACCACGTCCATGATGACCCCGCCGCGCAGCATGTCGGCCAGCCCGCGTTTCACCGTGAACGTCCCGGTGTGCCGGGCGGTGCCCGGTGGGGTGTCCCTCGACGCCGGTCCCGGCGCCGAGGGTCGGCCGGCGTCGGGCCGCGACACGGACGGTGCGGTGGGCGCGTCCTCCATGGGGTGAGTCTACTCCCGGGGGGCGCCCGCCCCACCGGGCCCTACAGGGCCCGGCCCCGTCCTCACCATTCGGTGAGGGCCGCCACACGCAAGGCCGGCGCGTCGAGCTCCCCGACGACGTCCCAACGCATGACGTCTCCCCCCGGGGTCTCGGGCAGGGCCACGGTCCACAGCCAGCGCGTCGTGCGCGCCACCCCTCGTCGCGTGAGGGGCGACGGCGCCCGGGGCGCAGGCCCGTCGGCCATGAGCACGAGCGCCTCGCGCAGTCCCGGCGGGAAGCGGGTCACCGCCACTGCCAGGCGGTCGGTACGGAACTCGCGACCGCGACCCGCGAGGCCGTGGACCAGACCCGACACGGGAAAGAATGTCGCCCACGGCAACAACACGGCCGCGGCCATCGTGGCGGGCGCGATGTCGGCCCGCTTGACGTGCACGAGCTCATGGGCGAGCACCCCCTCGAGCGCGACGGGGTCGAGCGACTGCAACAGGCCCGACGTCACCACGAGCACGGCGGCCCCGCTCTTGCGTCCGAGCGCCATGGCCTGGCGCGCCCACTCGTCGATGACGACGATGTCGGGTGGTTCCACGCCCATGGTGGCGCACAGGCCGTCGACGATGTTCTCGGCACGCGCCAGCTCGGTCTCGTCGCCGGGACGTGCGCCCAGCGCGCGCAGGAGGATACGTGTCGACCCGCGCCACAGCGTCAACCACACCACCAGGCCGGCGCCCACACCGGCCACCGCGCCGACGACGTCGAGCCCGGCGACGACGCACGCCACCGTGACCACGGCGAACACCACGACCCCGGGAACCGCGGCGATAAGGAGGGCCCGGCGCCGATTGTGGTGGAACTCACCGGTGTCGCCACGCGCGCCGGGCAGGATGGCGACGGACGCGCCCTCGGGCTCCTGCACCGCCTCCGGTGCCGTGTCCCGCACCCGCTCGCGCCCGGCGCCGGTCCCGGCCGGCCGATCCCCCGACGGACGTCCACCCGGGTTGGACGAGCTTGACCGGCCGTCGCCGCCCCGGCTCTGTCGAGATCCTCCGGCCCCCGCGGGGCGCCCCGGGCCCGCGCGCCGGCGGGCACCACCGCCGCCGCCCGATCGGCTGCGTCCGCCCGACCCGCCCGACCCGCCGCCCGATCGGCTGCGTCCGCCCGACCCGCCACTCGACCCGGTGCCGGAGCCGCCGCGCCTGGCGCCGGAGCCGCGAGGCACTCCGCCCGACCCGCCGCCACCGGTGCGCCCGCCACCGGCGGCCCCCGTTGGGCCCGAGCCGGCGGGGCGCGCCCGTGGGGGCCGCCGGTCCGGAGGAGGGGGTGTGCCGGCCATGGACCCGGAGTGTACGACGCCGGCGGCCCCGCCCCCGGTGCCCAGGATCAGCCCACAGATCTCGTGGCGGAGCAGACCCGGTCGTAGACCGCGACGTATCTGGCCGCCACCTCCGACATCGACCATTGCGAGGCGTGAACGAAGGCGGCGTCGAGCGCTTCGGGCGCGCACCGGCCCGTGCCGCGCGCCGCGTCTGCGCCCAGTTCCGCCAGGGCCCGCGCCAGGGAGGCCACGTCGCCCGGCTCCACGAGGACGCCGTGGTCCCCGACCACAGCCCGGTACCCGGGGAGGTCGCTGGCCACCACGGCGGTGCGGGCCGCCATCGCCTCGAGCAGCACCACGCCGAAGGACTCGCCCCCGAGCGAGGGCGCGCACAGCACGTGGGCGCCCGCTAGGCGAGACGCCAGCTCCTCGTCGTCGACCCTGCCCAACCAGACGAGGTGGTCGCCCGGCGGATGGCGCCGCTGGAGGCGCTCGGTCTCGGGGCCCTGCCCCGCCACCCAGACCGTCAACGGGGTGACGGGCCCGAGCCGGGCCGCCGCTTCGAGGAGGACCTCGAGGCCCTTGCGCTTTTCGTGGCGTCCCACGAACAACACCGTGGGCCCCGTGACGGGCCGGGCGACGGCCGCGGCGAAGCGCTCGAGGTCCACGCCGTTGCCGATGATGTCGTAGGAGCCCCCGAGCGCCTCCCGGGCGGTGACTTCGGCTTCCGCCGACACGGCGCAGCGCGCCGCCAGGCGCCCGGCGGCGAGGCGCGCCAGGGGTCCGAGGAGGCGGTAGGCGGCGCTCTTCCCGGCGCGGTGGAACGTCCCCACCTTGGGCAGCCCGCACGCCACCAGGCATGCGTACCCGGGCCCCGGCGCCAACGGCTCGTGCAGGTGCAGCACGTCGAAGCCCCCCCGCCGCACCGTCCGCACGGCCCGCCACGCGGCCCCCGGGCCGAGTGCGACCGGGGCCACCGACCCGTTGGCGGGAAGCCCCACGGACCGGCCCAGGCGCACCAGGGACCACGGCGCGACGCCGGGCACCTCTTCGCGGCCGTCGGCTGGAGCGAGCACCACGGCGTCGTGCCCGGAGCGGGCCAGGGCCGCGGCCAGGCCGAGTACCTGCCCCTGGACACCGCCGGGCCGGCTCAGGTTGTAGGGGCACAACAGGGCGACGCGCACCGGCACGCTCCGTCGATCAGCCGGCGGAGCCGGCCGCGACGTCAGTGGGCCAGTTCGGCTGGAAGAGGTGCCACTGCTCGGGAGCGCGCCGGATGAGCTGCTCGAGGTCGGCGGCGATCAGCTGCGTGACCCGGGCCACGTCCTGGCGCAGCTTCCCGGTGCGCTCGGCGGGCACCGGAGGCATGATCACCGCGGTGTGGTCGATGCCCGGCCCGCTGTAGACGGCCGTGGGCAGCAGGACCGCCCCCGTGCGCAATGCCAGCATGGCGGGGCCCGCCGGCATGGTGGTGCGCTCACCGAAGAACTCGACCTCGACACCGTTGCCCGCGATGTCGCGGTCACACAGCAGGCCGACGAGCTTGCCCGACTTCAGGGTGCGCAGCAGGAAGCCGCTGGCCTCAGGACCGAGGGGCACGATGGTCAGGCCCATGGCCTCGCGCTGGGCGACGAACCAGTCGTACATGGCGGCTGGCTTGAGCGGCTCGGCCACGCTCGTCATGGGATAGCCCTGCAGCGCCAGCCACGCGCCGCCCCATTCCCAGCTGCCGATGTGGGGGAGCGCCATGATCACGCCCTTGCCCGCCTCCATGCCGGCTACGAGGTGCTCCCAGCCGCTCTCCACGGCCATGCGGTCGGCCACGACCTTCGGGCTGAGCGCGGGGAGACGGGCGCCCTCGAACCAGTACCGGCCGTAGTTCAGGAACGCCCGGCGCGTGAGGGAGGCGAGCTCGGCGTCGCTGATCGTGGCGCCCACCACCCGCCGGGCGTTGCGCGCGTACATGGCGCCCGCCTTGCCGGGGAAGGCCGACAGCACCAGGGCCACGATGCCGGCGGCCGCGGCGGCCACCAGCTCGGGGAGCCGCTGCATGACGGTGCCGAGCGCCCGGTACGTGAGGTACGCGACCCACGAACCCCCCGAAGCGGCGGCGTCCTCGTCGGATGCCGCCGCGGCGGCTTCCGAACCACCGGCGTCGGTGTCGTCGGACGCGTCGGGCACTTCTCGGGCCGCGGCGAGATCCCGGATCGCAGTGCGCGGCGCGCTCAGAAGCCCGCGCGACGCGGGACGCCGGCCGGTACGCGTGGCGGGGCGGGCCTCGCGTCGCGCCCGCCAGATGCGTCCCGAACGGCTCGAGGGCACTCCGGCGCGCCGCGCCCTCCACCGGCCCGAGGGCTGCGCCGCACGGCGCGGCACCGCGGCACGGGCGCCGACAGCGTCGCGATGCGCACGCTCCTCACGCCAGGCGCGCCAGCGGGAGTCAACCCGTCCTTCGTGCCAGCGCGCCAGCGCCCGCCGGGTGACGTCGATGTCCGCGTCGGCGAACACGGCCCGGGCCGGCGCCGGGGGCGGTCCCTCGGCCTCTTTCCAGACGTTCACGAACCTCCCGACCGCCGTGGCCGACAGCAGGCCGAAGAACACCCACAGGGCGGGAACCAACGCCGAGGCATCCACCACGCCGGCGATGAAGCACAGGCCCAGCAAGATGAAGCGCTCGGCCCGCTCCATCAGACCGCCCTTGGCCGACAGCCCGAGCAGCTCGGCCTTGGCCCGCTGATAGGAGATGAGGGAAGTGACGGCCAGGATGGCGAAGGGCAGCAGGACCATTTCGCCGTGATGGTGCGCGGCGAGGTACCACGCCACCCCCCCGAAGAGGAAGGCGTCGGAGATCCGGTCGGCCACCGAGTCGAAGAACGCGCCGCGCACCGAGGCCCGCCCCGACGCCTTGGCGACGGGACCGTCGAAGAGGTCGGGCAGCCCGGTCGGGAAGAGCAGGAGGATCCCCGCCACGAGGTGGCCCGACCCCACTGCCAGGGCCGTGACCATCGACATGGTCAGCCCGAAGATGGTGAGGACGTCGGCGGTGATCCCCACCCGCACCAGAGCCCTGCCGACCGGCTTGGTCGTTCGGTCCACTGTTTGGCGCCAGCGACCGTCGAACATTCGTGGGTTTCCTCCGGGGGGGTTTCACCTCGATCCTACCATCGGGCACGAGGGCCCCTATCGATGACCCCACTCGCCCCTGCCCAGGCGCAGCGTCGCCGGTAGGCTGCCATCCGCAGCGGCCGCACGCCGCAAGGATCTCGAGGGAGGGAGGTGCGCGGGGTGCCGAGTTACCCACCGTCCCGCATCCGCAACGTCGCCCTGGTCGGGCACAACGGCTCGGGCAAGACCACACTGGCCGAGGCGCTCCTCTTCGCCACCGGCGCCGTGACCCGGCAGGGCAAGGTCGACGACGGCTCCACGGTGTGCGACTTCGAGCCCGAAGAGGTCAAGCGACACATGTCCCTGTCGCTCGCCGTCGCCCCGGTCCTGCTCGGCGACGTCAAGCTCAACATCCTCGACACGCCGGGGTACGCCGACTTCTTCGGCGAGGTCCGGGCCGCCGCGTCGGTGGCGGATCTCGCCGTCGTGGTGGTCAGCGCCGTCGAGGGCATCGAGGCGCAGACCGAGGCCGCATGGGAGCTCGCCGCCGAGCTGGGCCTGCCCCGACTGGTGTTCATCAACAAGCTCGACCGGGAGCGGGCCAGCTTCGACCGCACCCTGAGCGCGCTGCGCGAGCGCTTCGGGGCCGGGATCGCCCCCCTCGAGCTCCCTGTGGGCGAGGAGTCCGGATTCCGGGGCATCGCCGACCTCCTCACCGACACCGCCATCACCTACGAGGGCGGCAAGCCCCAGAGCGGGCCCATCCCCGACGACCTCGCCGCCACCGAGCACGAGGTGCGCGAGCAGCTGGTCGAGGGCATCGTGGTCGGAGACGACGCCCTCATGGAGCGGTACCTCGACGGCGAGACGCCCTCGGGTGCCGAGCTCGAGGCCACCCTGGCCCACGGCGTCGCCCAGGGCCTGGTGTTCCCCGTGGTGTGCGGCTCGGCCGTCACCGGCGTCGGCATCGACCGGCTGGCCACCCTGCTGGCCGAGATCGCCCCCAGCCCCGACTCGCGCCCACCGGTGGAGGTGCGGGCCGGCGACTCTGTCCAGGAAGTGGCGTGCGACCCCGGGGGCCAGCCCCTCGCCCAGGTGTTCAAGACCATCTCCGACCCCTATGTGGGCAAGATCTCGCTGCTGCGCGTCCTGTCGGGGACGATCAAGCCCGACACCGTGCTCACCGATCCCCGCACCCACTCCGACCAGAGGCTCCACACGCTGCAGCTCCTGCGGGGCAAGGAGGCCCAGCCGGTGGACGCGGCCCAGGCCGGGGACATCGTGGCGGTGCCCAAGCTCTCCGACACCGCCACCGGTGACACCCTGGCCCCGAAGGGCACCCCTGTGGTCGTGCCCGTCGCGCCGCCCGAGCCCGTGGTCCTGTCCGTGGCCATCCGCCCCAAGTCCAAGGGGGACGAGGACAAGCTCATGACCGGGCTGCACCGTCTGCAGGAGGAGGACCGTGCCCTGGTGGTCGAGCGCGTCGACGAGACGCACCAGACCATCCTGCGCGGCACCGGCGAGACGCACCTGGCCGTGGCGGCCGAGCGCCTGGCGCGCAAGTTCGGCGTCGAGGTGGCCACCGAGGACGTGCTCGTGCCCTTCCGTGAGACCATCACGCAGCAGGCCGAGGCCGAAGGCAAGTACAAGAAGCAGACCGGAGGCCACGGGCAGTTCGGGGTGGCCTCGATCCGCATCGAGCCCCTCGAGCGCGGCGAAGGCTTCCACTTCGTCGACCAGGTGGTGGGGGGTGCGATCCCCAAGCAGTACATCCCGGCGGTCGAGAAGGGTGTCCTCGAGGCCATGGGCCTGGGGGGCGTGCACGGCTACCCCGTGGTCGACGTACAGGTGTCGTGCTTCGACGGCAAGTTCCACCCCGTGGACTCCTCGGAGATGAGCTTCAAGATGGCGGGTTCGCTGGCGTTCAAGGAGGCCATGGTCAAAGCGGGCCCGGTGCTGTTGGAGCCCATCTCGCTCATCGAGGTCACCGTGCCCGCCACCATGCAAGGTGACGTCCTCGGCGACCTCAACTCCCGCCGCGGACGCGTCCAGGGGACCGACACCGTCGACGGCGGCCTGCAGCGGATCACTGCGCTCGTCCCCACCGCCGAGATCCAGCGCTACGCCGTCGACCTCCGCTCACTGACCGGCGGCAGGGGGCGCTTCGAGCGCGCACCACGACCACTACGACGCCATGCCGCCCAACCTCGTCGAGCGCATGGCCAAGGCGAAAGCCGACTGACCGACGGACGCCATCGACACGCACCGACGCGCCCGCGCCCGGTTCTCAGGGTGCGGGCCAGGCCCGGTGCAGGCGCTCCCATCCCACGGTGAGCGACTCCGGCATGACGCGCACCCCGGCCACCGTCGTCATGAAGTTGGTGTCGCCCGACCACCGCGGCAGGACGTGGAGGTGCAGGTGCCCGGGGATCCCCGCGCCGGCGGCGCGACCCAGGTTGGCTCCCATGTTGACCCCGTCGGGGTCGTACGCTCCCGTGAGCGCGGTCACAGCGAGCCGGGTGCCGTGCCAGAGGTCCGCCGACTCCTCGGGGCTGAGCGTGTCGAGCTCGGCGACGTGGCGCAACGGCATCACCAAGAGATGGCCGCTGGCGTAGGGATAGGCGTTGAGCACCGCGAAGCTGAGGTCACTGCGCCACACCACCAGGTTCTCGACGCTGGGCGGGCCCGAGGCCGCGATGGCGCAGAAGACGCATCTCTCATCCGCGCCGTCGCGTTCGGCCGCCGTGGCCGACACCACGTACTCGCGCCGCCACCCCGCCCACAGCTGCTCGAGCGACGACTCACTCATCGAGCTCGGGCGAGCCCTTGGCCGCGATCTGGGCCGACAGCGCGTCGATGAAGGTGTCGACGGGCACCCCCCGGTCGGGACGGTTCGAGCCTCGCCGGTTCACGCCGACGGTCCGCGCCGCCACGTCGTCGTCGCCCACCACGAGCACGTAGGGGACCTTCTCGAGCTTCCAACGCCGGATGCGGGCGTTGAGCGGCTCGTCGGCGGTGTCGACCTCGGCGCGCACGGCGGCGGACCGCAGCGCGGCGACCACCTCCCGGGCGTAGTCGTCGTGCCCGTCGCGCACCGGAAGGACCACCGCTTGGACCGGCATGAGCCACGTGGGCAGCGCGCCCGCGTAGTGCTCGAGGAGGATGGCGAAGAAGCGCTCCACCGACCCGAACAGGGCGCGGTGGATCATGACCGGGCGGTGCCGGGCGTTGTCGGCGCCCACGTACTCGAGGCCGAAGCGCTGCGGGAGCTGGAAGTCGAGCTGGATGGTGGACACCTGCCAGTACCGCCCGATGGCGTCGCGCGCCTGGACCGAGATCTTGGGGCCGTAGAACGCCCCCCCGCCCTCGTCCATCACGAGATCCAGGCCGCGCCCGCCGGCCACGGCGCGCAAGGCTTCGGTGGCGTCGGCCCACTCCTCGTCGCTGCCCACCGCTTTGCCGGGCGGCTTGGTCGACAGCTCCAGGTAGAAGTCCTCGAGGCCGAAGTCGCGCAGCAGGTCGAGCACGAAGGTGAGAAGGTCGGAGAGCTCGGTGTCCATCTGTTGGCGCGTGCAGAAGATGTGGGCGTCGTCCTGGGTCATGCCGCGCACCCGGGTGAGCCCGTGCACCACGCCCGACTTCTCGTACCGGTAGACGGTGCCGAACTCGAAGAGGCGGATGGGAAGCTCGCGGTAGGAGCGCTGCCGGCTCCTGAACACCAGAATGTGGAACGGGCAGTTCATGGGCTTGAGGTAGTACTGCTGTCCCTCCTCGAGCTCCATGGGGGGGTAGACGCCCTCGGCGAACCAGTCGAGGTGGCCCGACACCTCGAAGAGCTCGGCCTTGGTGATGTGGGGCGTGTACGCGAAGTCGTAGCCGCCCTCGATGTGGCGCTCGCGCGAGTACTCCTCCATGAGGCGGCGGATGGTCGCCCCCTTGGGGTGGAAGACGGCCAGCCCCGAGCCGATCTCGGTGGGGAACGAGAACAGGTCGAGCTCCGCCCCGATGCGCCGGTGGTCGCGCCGCTCGGCCTCCTCGAGGCGATGGAGGTGCTCGGCGAGCGCCTTGTCGGACTCGAAGGCGGTGCCGTAGATGCGCTGCAGCTGGGGGCGGTGCTCGTCGCCGCGCCAGTACGCACCGGCCACGCGCAGGAGCTTGAAGTGCCCGAGCCGGCCCGTCGAAGGCACGTGGGGACCGCGGCACAGGTCGACGAATCCCGGTCCGCCGTCGCCGCCCACGTTGCGGTACGTGCTCACCTCGGCGGCGTCGGGGGCGATGTCGGCGGAGGCCTCGGCCGACAGCTCGGTGTCGGGCGAGGCGCCCGAGACACCCTCGATGATCTCGCGCTTGAAGGGCTGGTCGGCGAAGAGCTCCAGGCCCTGTTCCACGGAGTGCTCCTCGCGCACGAAACGTTGGTCCGCGTCGATCACGGCGCGCATCTTCTCCTCGATACGCTCGAGGTCGTCGTCGCTGAAGGTCGCCCCGCCGGGGAGCTCGAAGTCGTAATAGAAGCCGTCGGCGATGGCGGGGCCGATGGCGTAATGCGCCCCGGGCCACAGCCCCAGCACCGCCTGGGCGAGCACGTGCGCGGTGGAATGGCGCAGCACGGCGCGCCCCGCGTCGGAGTCCTCGGTGATCACCGCCACCTCGGCGCCGTCGGGCAGAGCCGCCTCGAGGTCCACCGTGTGACCGTCGACGGTGGCGGCCACGGCCGCTTTGGCGAGGCGCCGGCCGATCGACTCGGCCAGGGTCAGTGCCGTGGCCCCGTCCTCGAGCTCCTTGGTCGACCCGTCGGGCAGGCGGACGGTGATCACAGCTCCACTCCCAACAGCGCCGCGCCCGGACCGACGTCGCGGCCGGCGGCGGCTTCGTCGTCGAGCACCAGCAAGGCGTCGAGCACCCGGAGGTCGTCGTCGAGGCACCGGCGCACCTCGTCGAGCGCGGGCGAGGCGCCGGCGGCGGGCGCGGGCGACGCAGGGGCGGGCGCAGCGCGCGGAGTGCCCGCACCAGAGGCTGCGGCGCGCCAACGGTCGAGGCGCTCGGCGCCGCGCTCGAGGTCGGCGGGGTCCCAGTCCCAGTCGCCGCGGTAGTGGTGGCCCAGCAGGGCGAGGCGCACGGCCATGGGATCCCAGTCCTTGAGGAGGTCGGCCACGAAGACGAGGTTGCCGAGGGACTTCGACATCTTGGTCCCGTCCAGCCCCACCATCCCGACGTGCAGCCAATGGCGCGAGAAGGTCGTCCCAGTGACCGACTCGGACTGCGCGGTCTCGCACTCGTGGTGGGGGAAGATGAGGTCGGTCCCCCCTCCGTGGAGGTCCACGGTGGTCCCGAGCTCGCGGATGGCGAGCGCCGAGCACTCGATGTGCCATCCCGGCCGGCCCCGGCCCCAACGCGACTCCCACGACGGCTCGTCGGGTGCCGAGGGCTGCCAGAGCACGAAGTCGAGCGGATCGCGCTTGTTGGGATCCTCGGGATGGCCGCCGCGTTCGGCCGACAGGACGAGCATCTCGGGGCGCGACAGGTGGCTCACCTGGCCGAAGCTCGGGAACGACGACACGTCGAAGTACACCGCGCCCCCCGAGCTGTAGGCGTGTCCCGCCTGGAGCACGGCTCCGATGAGGGAGAGGATGTCGGGGATGGCGGAGGTGGCCCGGGGCTCGCAGTACACGGGCAGGAGCCCGAGCGCGGCCATGTTGGCGTCGAAGCGCGCCATCTCCTCGGCGGCCAGGTCGAGATAGTGGACACCGAGCTCGCGCGCCTTGCGCAGGATGTCGTCGTCCACGTCGGTGACGTTGCGCACGAGCCTGGGCTCGTGGCCGAGGTCGGCGAGGCGCCGCTGCAGGATGTCGAAGGTCAGGTACACCTGGGCGTGCCCCACATGGGCGGCGTCATAGGGCGTGATGCCGCACGAGTACATCGAGACCACCGGAGGCGGGTCGAAAGCGACGACCTCGCCGCGCGTGGTGTCGTAGAGCTTCATCATGACGTCGCCGTGGGCTTTCGCGGTCTCATACGTGGTCGAGGCCCGTGAGCCGCAGCGAGCTGTGCGCCTTGTGGCGGATGTTCACCGTCACGAGCACGGCGGTGAAGGCCTCGATGGCGGCGGCCTGGGCCAGGCTCCCGGCGTCGAGGGGCCGCAGGCCGGGGATCGAGGCGAACAGCGCTGTCGCGGAGCGGGTCGCCTCGGGGTGGTCCGAGCACACGAGGACGTCGGAGCCGAGGGTCGCGTCGAGATTCTCGAGCTCCGACGCCGGCAGGTGGTGTCCCGCCGCGGCCACCAGGGCCGAGGGGAGCTCGGCCTGGACGGCGGCGGCCATCGACCCCCGGGGCGGGACCAGCGCGTGCATCTCACGTCCCTGTTTCACGAGGGCGTTGGCCACCGAGACCACGACCTTCCCCTGGAGCTGGGAGGCGAGGGGGCGCACGGTGGGGACCACGGCGTCCCAGGGCGTGGCCACCACCACCAGCTCGCACGCCGCGGCGCCGTCGTTGGCGGCCCCGACGATGGCCGGGGACCGTGGCCACCGGTCGTGCAGCGCGCCCACCACCTCCGCGGCGCGCGACGCGTCGCGTGACCCGATCGTCACCGCCGCCCCGGCGACGGCCAGCCGCAATCCGAGCCCCCGACCGAGCGGCCCGGTCCCCCCGAGGATCCCGACGTGCATCAGGTAACACTGGCACAACGGCTCCGCACCCAGGTTGAAGGCCGGGCGTCGGGCCGCGGGCCGCGGGCAGCCGGCAGGCCCGCGTCCCTCGGGTAGGGTCGCCCGCGTGTCATCGAGTGCCGGGCTCCTGGCGGGAAAGCGGATCCTGGTCACCGGCGTGCTCACCGACGCATCGCTGGCATTCGGTGTGGCCCGGCGGGCCCAGGCCGAAGGGGCGGAGCTCGTGCTGTCGGGCGCGGGACGGGGCCTGTCGCTGACCCGGCGCACGGCACGAAAGCTCGAGACCCCCGTCGACGTCATCGAGATCGACGTGACCGACCCCGGGCACCTGCGGGCCGCGGCTGCGGACCTCACGGCGCGCTGGGGCCGTCTCGACGGCGTGCTCCATGCCATCGGCTTCGCGCCCCCGGACTGCCTGGGGGGTGACATCCTGCGTGCCGAGTGGGAGGACGTGGCTGTGGCCCTCGAGGTCTCGGCGTACTCGTTGAAGGCCCTCGTCGGTGCGCTGCGGCCGCTGTTGTCCGCGGCGGGCCGGTCCTCGGTGGTCGCGCTCGACTTCGACGCCAGGGTGGCGTGGCCGGCCTATGACTGGATGGGCGTGGCCAAGGCCGCCCTCGAGTCCCTGGCGCGCTACCTGGCGCGGGACCTGGGGCCCGAGGGCGTCCGGGTCAATCTCGTCGCGGCCGGCCCCGTGCGCACCATGGCCGCCAAGTCGATCCCGAACTTCAAGGGCTTCGAGGACACCTGGGGTGACCGGGCGCCGCTCGGGTGGGACGTCAACGACTCGGAGCCCGTGGCCCGGGCGTGCGTGGCCCTCCTGTCGGACTGGTTCCCCATGACGACGGGAGAGATGGTGCACGTGGACGGGGGCGTCCACGCCATGGGGGCCTGATCGCCCCCATGGCGGACACCGGCCCGGGGTCAGTCCTCGGCCAGGATCCGGTAGAGCTCCTTGCCCGTGGCGCGGATGGCGGTGGTGGCCCGCTCCATCTGTGACGGGTCGCCCTGCCGGGCGATCTGCTTGGCCGCCGTCAGCAGCTGCACCGCCGACTTCATGAGCCCCTGGAACTCGGTGACGGACTCCGAGTCGTTGTCCCACGGGGTGCTCCCGAAGCGCTCGAGGCGTTCTGCTGCCTCGGTGCGCCCCGCGTCGGTGAGCTCGTAGACGCGTTTGCCGTCCTGCTGCTCGGAGCGGACGAGGCCCTCGTCCTCGAACAGCTGCAGCGTGGGGTAGACCGAGCCCGGGCTGGGACGCCACGTCCCGCCGCTCTTCTCCTCCAGGCGGCCGATCAGCTCGTAGCCGTGCGCCGGCCCGTCGCCGAGCGCCAGGAGCAGGGCGGTGCGGATGTCGCCGCGGCGCATCCGCCTCCCCCCTCCTCGCCAATTGCCTCGGTCCGAGCCCCATTCGCCCGCCCACGGCGGACGGCCGTGGTGCCCTTTCATTCGCATACGTCCGTGCATCGTCGATCTCCTTCGTCTTCGAGCTCGTGTGTCCGGAACTCCGCGCTCCGGACCCCTGCGCCCTGAACCCCTCGGTCCCAGACTGTTCTCGTACAGACATGATATATCGTGATCTATCGGAAGGCAACCCCCCGGCGGGGGTGCTCCAGGCCCGCCGGCGCGGCGGGGGCGGTCAGCCGAAGTCCGCCCGGAAGGCAGCCAGGGAGTTGGGGAAGTGGCCGTCGGTGATGTCGTTCATCGTCCCCCCGGAATCGAACGAGAAGATGTCGTCGAAGGCCACGTGGTGAGCCACGAACCAGGCCGACAGGTTGTTGACGAAGCCAGGGTCGTCCCCGAGCCCGTGGCCGTCGGAGCGGATCGACACCGACCACTCCGGGATGGCGATGGGCTTGGCGTTGGCGGCCGCGAACGAGGCCAGCCAATCGAGCCCCCACTGCTGGGACAGCTGGTTGGACCACGACGCCGCGGGGGTGAAGGGACTTCCCCAGAACTCGTCGTAGATGTCGGTGCCCACGTAGTCCACGTACGCGTTGCCGGGATAGACCTGCGCAGGGGTGTAGCTCGTGCCGGTGTCGGCGCTGGCGCTCCACAGGAATTTGAACTGCTGTCCGGACACGGCACGCATGGTGGTCACGATCTTCTGCCAGTACTGCACGAAGTTGGCGGCGTCGGTGGCGTTGGCCACGTACCAGGGGTACCACGAACCGTTGAACTCCCAACCCAGGCGCAAGATGGCGTTGGCCTCGCCGTCGCTCACCAGGTTCCGGGCCAAGGTGGTGAAGTACGAGTCGTAGTCGCCCGCCGCGCCGTCGGCCAACGTGCCCGTGCCGGGCAGGATGGGGACGCCGAGCACCAACCGGTATCCCGTGCCCTTCCAACCCTTGGCGATGGCGGCCCCGTCCATGGCGGACCACCCGTCGGTCTTGTCGAGGTAGTCGGTGGCATAGGTCGGGTCGGTGCCGGTTTCGGAACCGAAGCTCACGAGCCCTTGGGGGTCGTCGGTCCCCGCATAGTCGCCGAGTGGAATCGCCGACACGCCCCCCTGGCCGCCTCCCGTGCCCGGGGAGGTCGCCGAGCCGACGGTGAGGGTCCCGAGGACCGTCATCTTCCTCACGCCTTGCCGGCTCGCGCACATGGCGGCCAGCACACCCCGGGTGAAGGTCGTGTAGACGTCGGCTCCCGACCCCGACGTGGAGGCAAAGGACCCGTTGGTCGTGGCCAGCCCTCCCCCACCGGGGACGGCGAATCCCTCGTCGCCGCCGGCGTTGGTCACCACCTGCGAACGGGAGTCGGACCCCGTCGTGTTGCTGAAGACGGCCCTCTCACCGAAGAGCGCGCCCTTCCACGACACCGACAGCGTGCCCGGCGCGCCGGTGCCCGACAACGTCGCGCAATTCAGCGGGCTGGACGAGAACCGCTCGGTCACCTTGCCCGAGCTGATCGTCACGCCGCGGTTCGACGCCGAACAGTCCGACAGCTCGCCTCGAAGGTGTGACGAGCCCGGCACTCCGACGGACTTCGAGGCCTTGGGCGAGAACGAGATGGTGCCCGCCAGTCGGCAGGTGACTTGGCCGGGGGCCGCGCCCCGGTAGCTGTGCGTCCTCGCCACGGCAGGGCCGGCGCTCACGCCGAGGTACGCCGCGACGAGGGCAGCCGCCAACACGACAGACGCCGTCGGCCTGCGCCGCATGGAGACCTTCTGGGTGCCCACTGTCCCTCTCCGTCTGGGACGTGCTCATCCCGACCATCCAATTTGAGCGGTCTGGCGTGGCTGGGCCATCACCAGAATTTGATGAACTCCGGGCTGACAGCCCCTGGCCGAAATCGGTGCTGACCAGGCCATTCGGCGAAAGGCACCGGGGTCGGCGTCCGGGCTGGGCATGCATGCGCCCGACGGGCGAGGGACCGAGATGTCAGAGGTGACTGCCATGCCGGAGGTATCGTCGGGCGCCGCCCTCCTCGGAGGGCGGCTTGCACACCGGGGGCTCCCGTCGGCCCGGACCCCGCCGAGGCCCCCACTCCGTCCCCGGACCGGTGTCCTCGCTCCGTCCCCGGACCGGTTCCCCCGTCCGGCAGGGTGGCGAGGAGCCCACCCCGCCGATCGGAGTCACAGCATTCGGAGCACCTGGCTAACCATTGCACGCATGACGCTACGCCCTGGGTGTCGCCGATGGGCAGAGGAAAGTCCCAAAAAATGGTGGCGTGACTCCCCCGTCGTGGACCTCGGTGGGCCGGTCGTGGCGCTCTCAGCGCTGGAGCGCCTTGACCTCCAGGTACTCCTCCAGGCCGTACTTGCCGAGCTCGCGGCCGATGCCCGATTGCTTGTAGCCGCCGAAGGGCGCCAGCGGGTTGAACCCGCCCCCGTTCACCTCGACCTGGCCGCTGCGCAGCCGGCGAGCAACGCGCTCGGCGTGCTCCTTGTCACCGGCCCATACGCCACCGGCCAGCCCGTAGACGGTGTCGTTGGCGATCTCGACCGCCTCCTCCTCGGTGTCGAAGGGGATGATCGAAAGCACCGGCCCGAAGATCTCCTCCTGGGCGATGGTCATGTCGCGCGTCACGTTGGAGAAGACGGTGGGCCGGACGAAGTAGCCCCGTTCGAGGCCCTCGGGCGACTCCGCACCACCGGTGAGGAGGGTGGCACCCTCGTCGACACCCTTCTTGATGTAGCCGCGGACCCGCTCGAGCTGCGTCTTGGAGACGAGGGGCCCGAGGCGCGTCTCGGCGTCGAAGGGATCGCCGGGCTTGAATTTCTCGGCTTCCTCCACGGCCAGCGCTTCGACCTCTGCCAGGCGCGACCGCGGCACGAGCATGCGGGTGAGCGCCGAGCACGTCTGGCCCGAGTTGATGTAGCAGGCGGCCACCCCCGCCGGCACCGCGGCGGAGAGATCGGCGTCCTCGAGGATCACGTTCGGCGATTTGCCGCCGAGCTCCAGGGCCACGCGCTTGACCCCTTCCGACGCCAGCTGCATGACGCGCTTGCCGGCCCGGGTCGACCCCGTGAACGACACCATGTCGACGAGGGGGTGCGAGGCGATGGCCTCGCCTACGACGGGGCCGACACCGGTCACGAGGTTGAACACCCCCGGAGGCAGGCCGATGTCGTCGAGGATCTCGGCCAGGACGAAGGCGTTGAGCGGCGCCACCTCGCTCGGCTTGAGCACCACGGTGCACCCGGCTGCGAGTGCCGGGGCGACCTTGGCCGCGATCTGGTGCAGCGGGTAATTCCACGGCGTGATGGCTCCCACCACCCCGACCGGCTCCCGGACGATAAGGGAGTTGCCGACCTCCTCCTCGAAGGGGAACTCCGTGGCGAGCTGCGCAGCGGCCGAGAAGCTCATCACCGGCAGCCCCACCTGGATCAGGTTGGACAACGTGAAGGGCATGCCGACTTCCTGCGAGATGAGCGTGGCGATGTCCGAGGTGCGCGCCGTCAGCGCCTCCTGGACACGCTCGAGGGTCTTGGCCCGCTCCTCCCTCGACGTCGTGGACCATTGTGCGAAGGCGTCGGCCGCAGCGCGCGCGGCACGGTCCACATCTTCGGGGGTGCCTTCGGGGATCGTCCCGATGACCTCCTCGGTCGTCGAGTTGAACACCTCGATGACGCCCTTGCCCGTGGAGGGAACCCAGGCACCACCGATGTAGAGCTTGTCGCGTACCTCCATGACCTACCCCTCCTGGGCTTGCCCCCGGGCCGGTCCCGGGCGGGTGCGGCCGACGCACCGCGGACGGCTCCGATGCTATTCCCGGAACGGCGGTCGCGTCCCTTCCCCCATCGCGTCGCCGCCCGGCCCGGCCGGGCCGCCCGCTGCGTGGGACGGATCCCCGCTCCCGGGGGTCGCGTCCTCGTCCCGCCCGGCCGCCCCCTCGACGGCCTCCGTCGCGCCGTCGACGGCCACGGGGAGGCCTGCGACACCGTCGGCGCGTTGCTCGTAGGGATTCCCCAGGACGTGGCGGGCCATGTCGAAGACCGAGGCCGAGTCGGCGTCCGCGGCGGTGACCACCCCGCCGAGCAGGGACCGTCCCTGGCCGGTCACCTGCTCCATGATCGAGTCGCCCATCCGCTGGACCAGGTCCCCCATTTCGGCGCGCTCCTGGCCCTTCGGGACCTTGAGCCAGCACATCACCACCGCCTGCACGACCCCCGCCGCGGCCGGCCACAACCAGATGGTGCGGTAGTCGCCGGTGAGGTCGACCACCCATGCCGCCAGGAACGAGAAGACCACGGCGAACAGACTGAAGGGCGCCACCAGCTTGCCGAGGAGCTCGCCCATCCCACCCGAGCGCGGCAGCAGCTGCAGGAGCATGGGAGCGAGCGAGATGACGAACGCGCCGAGCAGGGGCCCGCCTACGAAGGCAAGGACCACCGTCTGCCAGAGGTGGGTGGTGGTGAATTGCACCAGTGAGACGACCGAGCCGGCCAACGGAGTGAGCACGGCGATCTGCTTGCGCGTGAGGACGCGGCTGAGCACGTAACCGAGGGCGAGGCCGAGCATGACCACGGGCACGCCGCTCACCCAGCCGGCGATGGTCTGGGCGTTGGCCCCGGCGTGCTGCACCTTCTGGAAGTACACGATGGCCAGGTACCCGGTGGCGCTGAGCCCGGCCCAGAACACGAGGATCCCGGTGACGAGCACCTTGGCGTTCGGTACCTTCCAGATCTCGGCGAGCTCGTCGCGCCAGGGACGGGCGCGGCGGTGGCGCTCCCGGTCGGCGACCTCGCGCGCCGCCGCCGACTCGCGCACGAGCAGGAGCACGATGAAGGCGACCCCCACCATGAAGCCGCCTGCCATCCTGAAGGCCAGGTTCCAGGTGGCGGGGTCGTTCGCCTTCCAAGTGGCGATGACCGTGCCTTTGATCACGAGGCTCACGAGGACACCGAGGAGTCCGATCAGGGCGGCGGCCTTGACACTGCGGCTCTTGCCGAAGGTCTCGGGGATGACCGCCACGTTCGCCAGCCCGAAGACCACGCTGGCCGTCTTCACCAGCACGATGAGCAGGACCAGGGGCCAGAACCCCGACACGAGGGTGTACGACCACGTGCACACGCCCATGATGAGGAGACCGGCCGCCATGTACGGCGCCCGGCGTCCCGCCGCGGTGCGGGTGCGGTCGCTGGCCCGGCCCAAAAGCGGGTAGGCGAGCCAGCCGATCAGCCGGTTGGCGGTGAGGGCGAAGGTGATCGCCAGAGCGCTCGACACCCGCGCCGAGACGAGCAGGGTGAGCAGCACCCCCGACACCGCCAGGTTGGCACGCGGCCCCACCAGGCCGAGCGTCAGCCCTATGAAGCTGCGTAGGCGCATGCGGTCGACGCCCGAGGCAGAGCCCACGGCGCCTCCGTCGGCCATCTCGGGGAGGGGCACGGCTGCGCTCACCGCAGTGCCATCGGCAGTCCCGGGCCCTGACACGAGCGAAGGCTCGCCCCGTCCGGCCACGTCGGGACCGCTCATCCCCATGAGCCTACGGGGGCTCGCCCCCGAACGGGGCTCGCCACGGGCCATCCCGACGCGCCGATCCGGCCGGGTCAGCGCCTTCGCTCGGGCAGGACGGCGGCGATCTGGTCCCGGATGGGTTGGAACTCGGGCATGACGAAGTCACGACGAAGCCAGTTGGCGCCGTCGACCACGAGGGTGTGACCCGAGACGAACGCGGCGTAGGGCGAGCACAGCCACGTGGCCGCCCATCCGAGCTCGTGGAGCCGTCCGAGGCGACCTGCCGGGGACCGGCGGGCGTCCACGTCCTCGCCCTCGGTGCGCAGGGCCTGCAGATCGGCACGCATGTCCTCATGGGGGAACAGACCCGGCGCCAGCGCGTTGACCCGCACGCCGAACGGCGCCCACTCCACCGCCAAGGTCTTCGTGAGGTTGCCCACGCCCGCTTTGGCCGCGGCGGTGTGGGCCATGCCCGGCCCGCCCGTAAAGGACTGGGTGGCCAGGATGTTGCAGATGGCGGCGGCTTCCCCGGCCCGGCTGGCCCGGCGGAACAGCTCCTGGGAGCAGAAGAAGGTGCCGTCGAGCACGATCTGGGTCACGGCGCGCCAGCCGTTGGGGCTGAGGTCGTCGGCGGGAACGGGGAAGTTGGCCGCCGCGTTGTTGACGAGGACCCGCGCCGGCCCGAGCGCGTCCTCGAGTGCGTCGAACGCAGCCACCACCTCCTCGGCGCGGCGGATGTCGGCCCCGGCATGGGCGGCCCGGCCCCCGACCGCCTCGACCGCGGCGGTGCCGGCCAGGCGGTGGCCCTCGTCGCGCGAGAGGATCCCGACCGCCGCACCCAGGCGTGCGAACTCGACGGCGATCGCCTTGCCCAGGCCTGTCCCGCCGCCGGTCACCACGACCGTGGTCCCCTCGAAGGTGCGCGGCGGGAGCATGAGCCGGCCCGCAGGCGGGGGTTCCGGAAGGGGCACGGCGCTACTTGCCCTCGAAGACGACGGGCTGCTTCTTGGCCTTGGCGGCGTAGCCGGCGGGCATGTCGTCGGAGACGAACTCGATCGCCGAGCTCATGGCCCCGAACCGCATGGCCTCGGTGAACCCGCGGTAGGTGAAGCCGTCGACGGTGCGCTTGATGCTCTGCACGGCGAGTGGGGCGTTGGCGGCGATCTCCTCGGCGATCCCCATCGCGGTGGGGAGCAGATCTTCCGTGGTGGTGACCTGCTGCACCACGCCGATGCGCTCGGCCGTGCGGGCGTCGAGACGGCGTCCGGTGAAGGCGAGCAGCTTGGCCCAGCCCGCCCCGGCTTCGTGGGCCAGGCGCAGGTCCCCCCCGGCGTCGATGCCCACGCCCACCTGTGCCTCGGGCAGCGCGAAGACGGCGTCCTCGGCCGCGACGCGGATGTCGGACATGAGCACCAGCTCGAACCCGAAACCGAGGCAATAGCCCTGGACGGCGGCGACGACGGGCTGGGGAAGCTCGGCGAAGACCTTGAAGCGCTCGTGGGCCCATCGGATGCCCTCGTAATAGTTGCGGGCCTTCTCGGCCGGGGAACGGCCGGTGACCCGGTCCTCGGGCATGCCCAGATCGATCCCGGCGCAGAACGCCCGGCCTTCGCCGCGCAACACGACGGCGCGCACACGTTCGTCGAAGCGGATCTGGTCGGCACGGGCGCCGAGCTGGCGGGTGGACTCCCAGCTCCAGGCGTTGAGCTTGTCGGGGCGGTTGAGGGTGAGCACGGCCACGTGCCCCTCGACCGACAAGTCGAGATGCCACTCGTCTTCGGCGACGACGGGCGAGGTCCTGAACATGGGTGCTCCGATCGTGTGGCGGGCGGCACTCGCGTTTCCCTGTGCCCCACCGCGTCCTGCGTCCTGCGCGCCGGCGAGTATCCCATGCGCCCTCGGCCCCGGTCCCCGCCGACTCCCGTCGGGCGGGCAACTTAGATAGGATTCGTTATCTAAGTTGCCATCGGATCGGATCGGATCGGATCGGATGATCGCCTCCGATGGCCAGGTCGGGAAGGAGCCGGGTGTCACGGACCCAGGAGGAGCGCAAGGCCGAGACTCGCGCCCGCCTTCTCGACGCCGCCGCCACGCTGTTCGCGGAGCGCGGCATCGATGCCGTCTCGGTGGACGCCGTCGCCGACGAAGCCGGACGGACGTCGGGGTCCGTCTACGCGCACTTCGGGTCGAAGCAGGGGCTCCTCCTGGCCCTCCTCGACGAATGGGCGCATTCGCTCGTGACCGTCATCGCCGCCGAGTTCGAGCTGGCGGCCACCGTGGAGGACCGCCTGCGGGCCGTGGCGGCCAACGTGGTGACCAGTCCCAGCGACCAGACGCGCCGGCTGCTGTTGCTCGAGCGCGAGCTCTGGCTGCGCGCCGCGCGCGACCCCGAAGTGGCCCGGGCCATGCAGGCTCGGTCTCGCGAAGCACACGAAAGGCTCACGAAGGGATTCGCGGCCTGGATCGCCGACGGGGTCGTGGCGCCCGTGGCCCCACCCGACGTCCTGGCAACGGTGTTCAGGGCGTTGGTCATCGGCTTCGAGACGCAACACCGCATCGACCCCGCAAGCCTCGACACCGCCCAGGTGGCGGCGGCGCTGGGGATGGTGACCGGAGTCACACCCGCCGCCACTCCGACCGCTTCCCTCACCGATTCGCGCCGTCCATGACAACCGTCGTGGCCCACTGACGCTCAGAACCGCAAACCCGCAATCCAAAGCCAACCAAGGAGACAGCCGTGCACACCGAGATCTGCGACCGACTCGGCATCGAGTTCCCCATCTTCGCCTTCACCCATTGCCGCGACGTCGTTGCGGCGGTGTCCAACGCCGGCGGGTTCGGCGTGCTCGGAGCCATCGGGTTCTCCCCCGAAGAGCTCGAGACGGAGCTGGTCTGGCTCGACGAGCACGTGGGCGACAATCCCTACGGCGTCGACATCGTCATCCCCGGCAAGTACGAGGGCATGGGCGAGATGGACCCCGTGAAGCTCGAAGCCCAGCTGCAGTCCATGGTGCCCGACGACCACCGGCGCTTCGCCCGGAGGCTGCTGGCCGAGCACGGGGTGCCCGAGCCCGCCGAGGACCAGAAGCGCAGCGGGATGATGGGCTGGACCGAGGCCACCGGCAAGCCCCTGCTGGCCGCGGCGCTGCGCCACGACAAGGTCAAGCTCATCGCCAACGCCCTGGGCACGCCACCGGCGGATGTCATCGCCGAGGTGCAGGCCTCGGGCCGGCTCATCGGAGCGCTGGCGGGATCGGTCAAGCACGCCATGAGCCACAAGAACGCCGGCCTCGACTTCATCGTGTGCCAGGGCACCGAAGGGGGTGGCCACACCGGCGACGTCGGGTCGGTCGTGTTGTGGCCCGAGGTCATCGACGCGGTCGCCCCACTGCCGGTTCTGGCCGCAGGCGGCGTGGGCAGTGGTCGGCAGATCGCCGCCGCGCTGGCCATGGGGGCCCAGGGAGTGTGGGGGGGAACGTTGTGGCTGACGGTGGAAGAGGCCAACACGTCCCCCGGTCAGATGGAGGCCTACCTGGCGGCCACGAGCCGGGACACGGTCCGGTCGAAGTCCTTCACCGGCAAGCCGTGTCGCATGCTCAAGAACGACTGGACCGACGCCTGGGAACGGCCCGACACGCCGGATCCACTCCCCATGCCGTTGCAGATGATGGTGGCCATCGAGGCGGTGGGCGCCACGCACCGCCACCCCGAAGAGGCCAAGGACGTCGCGTTCAACCCGTGCGGGCAGGTCATCGGGCGCGCCACCCGGGTCCGCAAGTCACGCGACGTGATCTTCGAGCTCGTGGAGGAGTACGTCGAGGCCGTCGACCGCCTGTCGCAAACCGTGAAAGTGGAGGTGTGAGGCGGGCTCCCCCCGAGCCGCATCCGCTCACGCGCCGGCTCGCCGGTGGTCACTCCCGGCCTCAACAGCCGTTGGGGAAGCTGAAGAACATCGAACGTTGGAAGTTTTTTCGCGGCCCAGGTCAGAGGCTTAGCCCCAGGTCATCGCATATTTACTGTGCAGTGGTGACAACACGAAACAACCCCAGACATCTCGTCATCTCGTCACATCTCGTCACGGTCGCCTCTTTGAGATCGCGGGAGGACCGGACCATTTGAAAAAGCTGAAGTGATCCTTCTGCCCTGCGGCGCTGTGACGAGATCCTGACGAGATCACCACGCCGCCTGACCTTCGCGGTTACGCCGCTTCGTCCAGCAGGCGCCGGATCCCTGCCCTGAGCCGTCGCAGCTGGCGGTAGACGTCCTGCAGCGCCCGCAGTAGCGCCATCGCGTCCTCTCGGTCGAGGTGGTCGGGCTCCACGGCGTGAGCCTGCCAGCCCGGTGTGTCGTCTACGGGACAGTCCGCTAGACCGACTGCTCACCCCGTAACGGGTGTTTTTGCGGTCGTACGATCCGCACGCCACCATGTCTTCTTTAGCGATCATTGTCGAGCGGTACACGAATCCGACACCGCCTCCGACAAGATCATACAGACCGTTTTCTCTCAAGCGGAGTAACGGTTGGACGTTCTACGTGCCACATGGTTCGTCGGCTAGATCCTGATGCAAGCATCACTCACCTTGCCTCACACTGCAAGAAGATCCTCAGGAGCACCGTATTTCTGAACGACCGGCCAAAGTTGAACCTCTTCCAGGAGTAGCCTCAGGTTCATTGGTGCTGGCTTAGCAAACCGTTGACCAAGCACCGAAGCCATATATACGCCTCCCCCCCGATCAGCCATCGTGTGGGATTGGCTCGTCAGCACTAGCGCACCCAGAAGGGCCTTACCGGCGCTCAGCCCCACCCGCCACGTAATGATGAAACTCTCGAGATCGAGGCCGGGCTGCTGACAATCGAAATTGACCTTTACGGGATTGTTGTTCATGTCCCAAACGATTTTGGAAAGTGTCCGCAAATCGCGTTCGTATACATATCCCGCTTGGCAATCCCGGTAACCATGCCCCTTCTTCATTGCTCGCTTGTTTGCGGCCCGTATGATGAGAGCTTCCTTGTTTGAGACGAGCCCGATAATGCGTCGGTCGGTTACGACAATGGCGTCCGTGACAATATGGACGACCGGCGATCTCGTCTTGTAACACAGCTCGATGACCACGTTCGTTAGGTGCTTCGACGTCCCAGCCAGATCTATTGCAAGGAGGACCACCTCGTCCTTTGAGAGTCCAATCGATTGCACGGTCCGATCAGAAAGAGTTTCGAGCAATCCGATGCTCTCAAAGCCTGAGGCAAGCATGCGGGCCCTCGCCGTTGGTATGGTCGAGCGAACGGTTGCCATGTCGGATCCGCAGGCAGAACAGAATCGCTTGCCGACTACAAAGGTGCAACATTCGACGCACACTTGGCGTCGGGCTCCCTCTACTTCCAGTTGTGAGCGCGGGATGAACTGCATGACTTCGCCGCAACGCAGACAGGGCGCTGCGAGGCCGACGTGACCGCATTTCATGCATCGGCGCGGGCCTGCCAGAGGTGCAGTGGGCATGGCAGGGACTGGTGCGGCGGACTCCCCGTAGGAGACTTGCGTTCCACATGCCCCACAGAACCGTTCATCGGCCGTGACGGGCTGATTACAGCTAGGGCACTCCATCACACTGCCTTGTGGGCCTGCCGGTCAACGCAAACCACCCTCTCCCTGCATCAAGCTGGAATCGCTTGGACACGACCGAGGATTCTGCGGATCAAAACGGCCGGGCAAAAGCGCCCCGATCGGCTCACCATCGCAGAGCGCCACCGTGTGCCTCCCGGCTGATGCTCAACAGCGTGGACCTGGCGACTGGCCAAATCCGTGCGAGTCACACCACAGTCAGGCATTTCCAGGATTATATGCTTGCGGATGTGCCCGCTCCCGGCGGGGTCTGGGCACAACGAAACGTAGGGCTCAGCGAGCGCATACTGGGAGATACCGTGCGGTGGCCCCTCGGTGGTCGCGACCTGGGGCGAAGTAGGCCACCCCGACAAAGCCTTGCGGCGGGCGTTTTCAAGGGCGCGTGATGTCAGGGTGCACTGCCACTCAGGCATCCCTCGGTCGGGGATTGGGCAGCGGCACCATGGTGGCCATGAGCAGACCCCTCCACGCACGCAGGAGACGCCTCCCCGGGACAAAGGTACGGGCGGCGATCGTCGGGGCGGTCGTGGCCGCTGCCGTGGTCGGCGGGGTGAGCTACGCCTCGATCCCCGACGCTGCTGGCGTCATCCACGGCTGCTACACCAATGACAGCCCGCACACGTTGCGAGTGCTCGACACGGCGAGGACACCGACGTGTCCACGGGGAACGACGGCGATCAGCTGGAATCAGACCGGTCCACAGGGTGAGCCTGGGCCAGCTGGCACAGCCGGAGCAGCGGGGACACCGGGAGCGCCGGGACCGGCTGGCACACCGGGAACGCCGGGCGCCACAGGAGCGACAGGACCCGCAGGCGCGCCGTCGTCCGCGGTGACTGCAGTACTTCCAGCGGGAGAAAGTACCGGCACAGAGACGCTCACCCTTCCACTCGGGACCTACCTCATCCGAGCGACGATTCAGGACGGAGGGTGTGCAACGAGTGCCACTAACGGCATCATCACCGACGAGGTCGATGGGACCGCCGTCTATGCGATGACGGCGCTGGCTCAGATCACTGGTGCGACCGGCGAGGTGCAGTGGGTCTGCACGAACGGCTCGGCGGCGATCTCGACGTTCATCGGGGAAGCCACAGCAGTCACGACCCAGTAAGAGACGAAAATTGTCGGCTGAGGGGGAACCGTGAAAAAGGAAGACTTCGACCAGCTGACCGAGGAGCAGCAGTCTGCTCTTCTGGTTGCCATGCATGTGCGGAACGAGATGGAGGAGTTTCACCACAAGTACCTCACGGACGAGCAGATGGCGGAACTGAACCCGATCATCCGGCAGGCGCTCATTGATGCGTTCGTGGCGGGATTCACGCCGCTAGAACGGGCGTGGCTTTCTCTGCAGGTCCCTGACTACTGGGAGATCCCTGAACCGAAGAAGCTGACTCTTTCAGACCCAAACTAGGTCGGGGCGGTTTGGCGACGGGCAGCGCACCCGGTGGAAGATGGGCACCGGGTGCGCGCCCGCCGCTGCTCACCGGCGGGTCAGGAGTCCCGCCGGGAGCGTCTGCAGGGCGTGGACCAGCACGCCCGCAGTGGTGGGTGGCGAGCACTGCCACCCAGATGCCTCGACGCAACCGCTTACGTCGAAGCGCTGCGTTCGTTCGCTGAAGAGCTGGCGGACAGGGCGCAAGAACTGTCGCCCCCAGGAGGCCCTGACCCGCCCGGTAGCAGGTGATGATACCGACCCGAACCGGCACATTGGGCAGTAATCCACTGGGTCGCCCTCACCGGCACGGCGAATAGCGCTACCCCGTCTGAACCATCGCTGCCACAATGTGTGCAATGGAACGGGTTCCTGGCGGACATCCATGACGCCTCAACACAGCCCTGACGGTCAGTGGTGGTGGAACGGGACGGCCTGGTGCCCTGCCTACTCGGCTGACCGCACCCGGTGGTGGAACGGGTCCACATGGGTCGAAGTGAGTCCGAGCCACCACGATTTCCTCGGACAGCGGGAGTACAAGGGCGTCAACGGAACGGTGAGCTTCGATGGCACTTTTGTCACGATCAAAAGGACAGGTCCAATCGGACGGTTCTGGCTCGGCAAGGGCGAGAAACGCATCCCCTTGAATCAGATCGTCGCCGTGCAATGGAAGCAGCCCGGATTCGTCAATGGCTTCATCGCATTCACCATCACTGGCGCCATAGAGACGAGGGCGGGCTTTGGGAGACAGACCATCGCCGCTGCGACGAAGGACGAAAACGCAGTGATCGTGAATCAAGGACAGGCAAGTGACTTCCAGAAGCTCCGCGAGGCCATTGAGGAAGCAATCGCTACTCGGGCACATTCTCCGGGAGGTGGGACATCCTCGGCGGCGCCGTCTATGGCCGACGAGCTGGCCAAGTTGGCGGACCTCAAGAACAAGGGCGTTCTCAGCGAGGAGGAGTTCGCAGCGCAGAAGGCCAGGCTGCTCAGCTAGTAAGCGCTGATTGCCTTGGCCAGCACAGAAAGGCGAGACGGTCGAACTGGCGACCGTGCGAGGCACGGTACTCGGGGGATACGGGAATGTTCCGACAGGCCCCGCTTAGTTGCCTCTAAGCCACTCGCCTTCTTTCTGTTTGGTGACCACCGGCTGGACCGTCATGCGGCCACGGGCTCGGCGTCGGCGTCGAGGTCGGCTAACTGCCGAAGCAGTTCCTGCTTCCGGCGATCGTGGAGGGCCTTGCGGATCCGTGCCTTCACCGCTTCGGCCTCGGGGCCTTGGCGCACCATCATCACCTGCCCCCACTCGTCCACAACGGCCTCGTAGGTCTCGGAATCTCGGCGAGCCCGAGCCGTCGGTGCGTTGGGGTTCCTCACCACCTTGACCGGGCCGAGGCGCCACTTTCCACCGAGGGTCGGGTCACAGGTCAGCCCACCGAGGTCGAGCAGGGCGTAAAGGATGGCGTCCCGGGCGGCGTGGTCACGGGAGTCAATCCGGCAGAACCGTTCGATCCGCTTGTGCATCTCGGCCAGGGTGTAGACGACGCCAGGATCGGCGACCTTGTCAAGGATTCGGTCGAGGTGCGTGCGTCCGTACCCGCTCTGTGCCATTAGCTCGGCGGCGTGATCGTCGGCTCTGGTGTGATCCTTCATTTGTATCTCCTCTGATCGCGCAGGTGCTCCCACGCAAGCTCTTCCGCCGTCATGGGGCGGCGTCGTGTGGTGCTGTTCCGCCTCATCGCCTCGATGTCCTGGCGCAGCTGGTGGGAACCGCACCGGGTGCGTTTGCCGGCGACGTGCGTTTTGTGATCGTTCAGGATGGAGCGCAGATCGCCGATCGCACACACCAAGCTCTTCTGATGACGATCGGCCAGAACTTTGCCGTCACGTAGCTCCGTCGCCGCGTCAACGAGAGCACGAACGACGGCCTGTGCTTCGTTTTCCGGTGGTGTCGGCGTCTTCGGCGTCCAGCGGCGGTTTCGGGGTACCCCTTGTAGGGTCATCCGGCCACCCACGGGCTGTAGCGCGGCCCCACGGGCACCCACCGCACCTTCCGAGCACGGGCCATCTCGGCCTCGTAGGCCTCATCCCCGTACCGTTCTCGGGTGGGGTGGATGGTGTCGGTGAACTTCTTCTTCAGGTGGTGGAGGATGGTCTCCTGGGTGGTCTTCGACAGGCCTCGGTCCAATGGGGGGAAGGTGGAGTTCCCGTCGTAGATCCTGCGAAGGTCCCGCTGTAGCGCCATGTGGCGGGCGTCGAACTCGAGGCGGCCCCTTGCTGAGACTCGACCGGCCCGCAGGGCGAGGGCGTGATTGACCCGGAGTCGGACGAGTTCGCTGCAAAGCTGGCGGGCGTAGCGGTCCTCGGGGCTCTTCCGATCTTCTTGTTCTTGGAGCAGGCCGTGGACCCGGTTGGAAAGGGTCTTGACTTCGTTGGCGGTCATCGTCATGTGTGGGGTTCCTTTCAGAACGTCGGACGCGGACAGTTGTGCACCTATTCGGTGGGGATACCCAGGTGTGCGAGAGGCTGACCTGGACTTACGCAAGCGTTTGGGCGCGACCCCTGTGGCAGCGGAGGTTTAGCGATTGACCGTCGGTCCGATGTGTGGTTTCGACCGCAAGCTCGATCCGGCGCCCCTTCATGAAAGGGGACGAACGGCCCTACTGATCGCACCTGCGGTGGTTGAAGATACGCAGCGATGCGGCGAAAACTCCTTGTCCCGATGGCTGTGGGAATCATTACCATCATGAGTGGGGCCGGGATCTCGACCGCCGCCTATGCCGTTCCAACCTCCTGGACGGTCATGCCGAGTCCTTCGCCCTCGGGTGCGAGCCTCGCAGGCATCTCCTGTCCGAGTGCAAAGACGTGCATGGCCGTAGGCGAAGCAAGCGCATCCGGCACAACTCAGGCACTTTCGGAAATCCTCGCCTCAGGCCACTGGTCGATACTGCTGACGCCGGATCCCCACTTAGCAAAGTTCACTCAACTTGAAGGCGTCTCTTGCAGGGGACGGCTGTATTGCGTAGCGGTAGGTTACTCGTCACCGGACGGGGCAACCTTTCAACCTTTGATTGAGACCTATGACGATGGGGCCTGGTCGATCGATGCAACCCCTGTTCCCACTGGCGACACCGAGACACGTCTCAGTGCCGTCTCGTGTACAGGACGGAATGCCTGCATCGCGGTGGGTGAAACCGGTGTTGGCACCGCTAACCAGACTTTGATCGAGAGATTCAACAGAGGCCAGTGGTCTATCGTGTCACGATCAAATGCTGTGAGAACTCAGAACCTATGGGGAGTTTCCTGCTGGGCGGCAAAGTCGTGTGTCGCTGTCGGTGCTGACTATGGTGAACCTCAGGACATGACTCTAGCCGAATCGTCGCACAGGTATTCGTGGTCGAAGGAGGCCAGCCCGAATCCAGACAGCATCGACAACATATTTCAAGCGGTGTCTTGCAAGGGTCCATCATTCTGTGTAGGCGTCGGACAGACCATGGGAACGCTGTTGGAGAGCCGGAACGCCAACGGCTGGTCAGTCGCTAACCCAAACCCCAACCAGCCAACAAACAACTATCTATTTGGAGTCTCCTGCCCTCGTGTCAACTCATGCGTGGCGGTTGGTTGGGACAGTGGCGGCTCGGTGACAACGACAATCGTTGATACCTTGAGCCCTGGGGTTCCGTGGAAGGCGACGCCCAGTCCAAACGGTCTAGGGGCGCTCGATAGTTACTTGGATGGTGTCAGTTGTCCGACTGTGACTATCTGCATGGCAGTCGGCTCCGCAGACTTTGAAGCGACCAATGAGGTCTTGATCCTTAACAGGCCCTGGCTGATCGAATCGGCCCGCCCCGGATAGGCAGCGCGTTTAGCTTTTGCGTCCACTACTCGATCAACTCAAGGTCATGAACGTGGACCCAAACCTTTAAGTCCTCTGACAGTCGCACAAGAACTTGACTGAAGTCACCGCAACGCAGCACCGTCCCAACCGTGCCGTCGGCCAACCGCACGTGTTGTCTGGGCTCCGGTGTCATGACCGCCCAGACAATGCATAGGCGGCAACTTCCTGAGCGTTCCACTTAACGTTCCCGCCGTAGTGCCGACCGAGCGGAAAGCCCTTGCGACCATTGTGCCGCCAGACGGTCGATTCCGAGCATTGCAACAGGGCGCTTACTTCTTTGACAGTCAACAGGATCGGGAACGAGCGTGATTCGACCAACGTGATGCTCCTTGTGGGGGTTGTCGGCCTACCGCTTTGAAGTTGCCCGACACCTTATTTTTATACACACTTGACGAGATTGGACTCCAAATGCCGACGAGAGGAATCCGATGCCGTTTGATCCTCAAGCCCACGCTCAGGCCGTTGGTCGGCAGGGGGCCGCTGCGAGTGATGGAGCACCTCAAGTACGACTCGTCGCTGGACCGGGGACCGGTAAGTCGTTTTCAATCCAAGCCCGCGTCGAAGACCTCTTGCGCCGACCAGTGGCACCGCAGCAGATCCTAGTCATCTCGTTCACGCGCAACGTGGCGGGCGACCTTCGTGCGCGGATACACAAGCATTGCGAGACCATCGCTCTTCCTCAGGGCGCCGATGTCTTTGTGAGCACCCTTCATTCAGTGGCGCTACGAGTGATGAGACTGGCGAACTTGCTAGCAATGTATCCGGTAGACCCACGAGTCTTGGACGAGTGGGAGATGCGTGAGTGGATTGACAATGAGTTTGCTAGGCACGTGATCATGCCTCGCTGTGCGAGGGCGGTGCGTGAGTACCACGAGGCTTGGTGGAGTACCGGGCAACAGAATCCCGCCAACTACATTCCGGCCACGCCGCCTGTGTCGCAGCAGGAACAGCAAGCCTTTGTCACTCTTCACAATATGCAGACTGGATTCTATGCCTGCCTCTTGGTTGGAGAGATTCTGCGAAAGTGCATGCAGTATGCGACACCCAACATGATCGATCCGAGAGCACTGCTCGGTATTGATCACTTGATCGTGGACGAGTACCAGGATCTGAACCCAATGGACATCGAGTTCATTGATCACCTTGTCAACCAAGGCGTGATCACGTTCGTTGCCGGTGATGACGATCAGAGCGTGTACTCGTTTCGTCATGCATCGCCACTGGGTATCCAGACGTTTACCCAACGGTTTGGCGGTTCCGCTGATCACATGCTCTCGGACTGCTTCCGCTCTACGCCTTCCGTCCTGGCACCGGCATTAAGCGTGCTCACTGCATTCTCGCCCCCGCAGCGAATCCCTAAGCACCTGTCGTCACTCTACGCGACCGCAACGCCTGCCGTCCAAGGGCACGCCCAGTTGTGGCGATTCAACTCGCCACAGGCGGAAGCCACGGCACTCGCCGACTCCTGCCTCGAGCTGAATGCCGCCGGCCTTGCATTTGGCGACATCATGATCCTGCTAGGGAACAGTCGGGTCATGGCCAGTGCCATTCAAAACGCACTGACAGCTAAGGGCGTTCCGCACTCGCCGGTTCAGTCGGAGCCGTTCAGGAACACCACGGCCGGGCGCGCTGGATTCCGATGCTTCGCCTCCTCCTCGACCCAAATGACCTCGTTGCGCATCGCAATCTGGTGGCGCTTCATCATGGTATGGGCCCGAGCGGCTGTCTCGACATCACTAGCCGGTGCCACAATGCAAACATCAGCGCCGTCGATCTCTACCAGGGCCACATCCCCGGTGGCGTCCTGACCCCTGGGCAGCTTACGAGGGTCCAAGCGGTACGAACGATCGCTGCTACCGTAAAAGTTCAGTAATGACGATGCATGGGGCTAAGGGTCTGTCGGCAAAGGTCGTGTTCATATGCAATGGAGGAATCTGGTCCTTCCTACCCAACGGCGGCGCCCAGCTGGGGACTTGTTCTGGAAGGAGCCGCCCGTTGGAGGGCAGACACACTGACATGGTGCTGCTGCGTTTTTGGAGCCCATTGGGCGTCTTCAATGGTATCGTCGACAACCCGGTCAGCCGGTACGCACCGCATTCTCGGGATCCCGACGCAACATCGTCAATCATCGCCGCCTCGAGAGGCGGCGAGAATAGTGGCGACATGCGTGCTGCTGCAGAGGTCAGCATGGTTGGTTGGAGCTGCCCGTTGTCTCCCGATCAGCCTCACCGGGTGTTCCATGGACTGCCTGCTCGCCCACCCCACCACCTCCCAGAGCCCCAAGCCCTCCTCGAGGCAAAACCGGAACAGGGTGTCCAACTCTGTCCAGATTTTTTTTTTTTTTTTTTTTTTTTTTTTTTTTTTTTTTTTTTTTTTTTTTTTTTTTTTTTTTTTTTTTTTTTTTTTTTTTTTTTTTTTTTTTTTTTTTTTTTTTTTTTTTTTTTTTTTTTTTTTTTTTTTTTTTTTTTTTTTTTTTTTTTTTTTTTTTTTTTTTTTTTTTTTTTTTTTTTTTTTTTTTTTTTTTTTTTTTTTTTTTTTTTTTTTTTTTTTTTTTTTTTTTTTTTTTTTTTTTTTTTTTTTTTTTTTTTTTTTTTTTTTTTTTTTTTTTTTTTTTTTTTTTTTTTTTTTTTTTTTTTTTTTTTTTTTTTTTTTTTTTTTTTTTTTTTTTTTTTTTTTTTTTTTTTTTTTTTTTTTTTTTTTTTTTTTTTTTTTTTTTTTTTTTTTTTTTTTTTTTTTTTTTTTTTTTTTTTTAAAGAATGGCATCTTTCTCATCGAGGATGTACCGGCCACTTTCGTACGCCATCCACTTGCCCCAGGCCCGGACATATCGCAAGTTGCCCTCGGACAGGCGAATCAACCGGCTGCTGTTCCCCACATCGGTGAGGTGAAGGCCGTCGGTAGCAAGGGTGAGTGCAACGTCATCGAGCATTGTCGGCCAGCTTCCGAAGTTCGTTGATCTCCCAGGCGATGGCACGGATGTGGAACCGGATCTCCATGCCTCGATGACAGGTAGGGGTTGGTTTCGGACGCAGTGATGAGCTTCACGTTCTCCCAATCCCGGTTAGTCAGTGGCTCCATCCCATGCCATCCACCGCGCATAGTCCGCAAACCAGGGTCAGTGGCTGATCTTCGCATATTCATATTTCCTCTTCGCTTCTGTAGCGCCATTTCCCGTTATGCTTGGCCCCTACGATGCATACTTGAGTTCGACCGGTTCACTGTCATCATCTATGTTCGTGAATACGCGTCGGCCTGCTTATTAGTTCGGCATGCACGGCATCCAGGAAGAGGCCGTTCCATTTCACAACAGGCCAGTTTGCACCACGGCAGATGGTGATACTTTCCGTGTCGGGATCGACCCAGATGGCCGACACATACAACTCTTCAGTTCTCATCTTCCTATCCATCTTCATCATGCTCCTCTGCGTTGTTTGGTTTAACAACATCCTTAGTACTGCCACTGGCGTTTTCGATCGCCCGACGCACGGTGACGGGCCCAGCTTCGGTCGCGTCGAGCCCCTCGGGTAGCCGAGCGATCCGAACATAAGACGCCACGCCCTCGAGGGCGGCCGCCCACCGTTTGCCGGCGGCGCGGCCAGCGTCATCGGAATCGAAGAGCAGCACGACACGTCGCCCGCGCATCCACTCCACCCACTCGCTTCGAGGTGTCGCTGCCGCCCCCGACGGCAGCCCCACGACGTCGGGCACCTGGCGCCCGTGATCGGTCCACCGGGCCACCGACCAGGTGTCACTCTCGCCCTCGCACACCACAAGTTCATCTCGGCCCGATGCTCCCCTCAGGCGCCATATCCCGTACAGGTGGTCGAGCTTGCTGCCCGCCACCGACCGGGACTGCCAGCCATCACCGGGCGCCCGCTCCTTCATCGCCGTCAGCTTCCCGGCGGGGTCGAAGTGCGGGATCTGCACGCACCGCCGACGTTGGGTCGTGACGCTGAACTCGTGCATGACCCAGTCGGCGGGCACCTTGATGTGCCGATCCCGCAGGAAGCGCGTCACCAACTCGACGTCACCGCTCCCACCCGGCCACGCCCACCAGGCCGGAAGTTGTGAGGCCTTCGGCGATGCATCCCCCGGGACGATGTCGGGCAGGTCGTCGCCATCCCGTAGCGCCACGGCGATCCGCATCGCCGCTGCGAACCCGCAGGCGTGCCGTTCCTGGATGTAGTCGAAGAGGTCGCCGCACTCACCGCACGACCAGCACCCGTACGCCCAGCAACCGTCCTCCCACCGCCAGACGGCGAACGACGGTGACTCGTCGTCGTGAAACGGGCACTGCCCGACAAGGCGATCCCCGACCTGCCCCAACTCCACGCCGTCGGCCATGATCACGGCGGCGAGATTGACGTCCCGTTTCAGCTGTTGAGGTTCGGCTTCTGCCGCCGCTGTGGCCAGAGCGCCAAAGTCGATCACGCCGCAGCGCCGAGAGTAAGCACTTCGGCATTGGGATCGGGAAGGGACGCAAGGTCCACGAAAGGCCACGGCTGGTCCTGCTGTTCGACAAACCCGGGCGGCGACCAGCCCCCACACTGCTCTGTAGGTGTGTTTGCCCTGGGGTGCACCGCCCGCCATTCGGGATCGTTCCATCGCGGCAGATATTCATTCCAACGGGGAGCACACTCCCGCGCCCGTGCAGCTTCACGCCGGGGTCGATCGGCTTCCCAGGCGGCTTGCTGAGCAAGTCGCTTCACCTCCGCGCGTAGACAGGCGAGATCCCGGTCGAGCGGTGTCCATACGCGCTTCTTCGTCCAGGGTTGCACGATGTTGGCTTCTGGGAACTTTTTCCAGATCGCCTCACGGAGTGTCGTGATGCGGGTCGAGATGATCCACCTGCCGTCGGGAAGGGTGCAGCCGTAGTCGGTGATCGCTCCTCGATGCCACTCCCGCATTGATATGACCTCTTCGACGTAGACCTCGTTGATCTCTTTCACCTGATCGTTGGCACGCGCGACGACAGTGTTCTGGTCAGACATTATTAACGGCACCCGTCCTTCGTCCTCGTCTGTGCCTGCGGCACGGACGATCCACTTGAACCCGAGTGAGTCCTTCGTCTCCCGGGAAGCCCACTCTATCGGACCGATGCCACGATCCAAGGGGGTAAATGACCACCTAATTTCTTGTCACAGAGATTTCTCTTTGCGCCCCATGCGCCCCTGGCGGATCTGACCAAGAAGTTACGAAGCAGTACGAGATCCACCTACCTGCGGCACGGACGCGACGACGCCCCGGCATGCAACCGGGGGGCGCCCAAGAAAAAAATGAGGGGTCGATTTAGGGGTCGAGATTCGGGGAGCGACCTGTAGCGTTCTCGGATGTACCCGCAGAGCAAGGACACTCAACAATGCGCAAGACCACATCCGCCCCGACCTACGTCACCGCTGAGGAGTTCGCCGTCGCCACGCAGCTGAACGTGCACACCATTTGGCGACTGGTACGCCAGGGTGAGATCAGGGCCGAGCACTTCGGGCGATCGGTCAGGATCCCCGTCGAGGAGTTGCACCGGTACCGGTCGGCGGCGTGACGGGCCTGCTGTCTACGCAGACTTACCGCGCTCTAGAGCGGGTCGCGGCGAGGCGATCGCCCCGAGAATGCTCGCAGCTTCGGTCAGGTTTGCCTCGGTGCCGTGGACGTAGAGCCGATGGGTGATCCCGGCGTGAGAGTGACCCAACATGCGCGACACCGTCCCGACATCGACTTTGCCCGTGGCGAGCAAGATCGTGGCGGCACTGTGCCGCAGCTGGTGCTGATGTGTGCCCTTGGGGAATCCCAACCTTGTGGCGAGCCTCGAGAACGCCACCCCCAGGCTGTTGGGATAGGCAGCGCGCCCATCGGGCTGGTAGCTGATCACGAACGGGTCGGGTAGCAGAGCCACTCCCGCCTTCGCTGCCTTGTCGGCCTGCTTAGCCCTATGGTCCGTGAGGATGGCGACGATGTGCGCATCCACGTCGATGCGGCGTTGCCCAGCCTGAGTCTTGGGCGTCCCGAGCACACCTGCTCTGACGTCTGCCGGGGTCCTTTGGGAGTCGATGGTGAGTTTTCCGTTTTCCAGGTCCACCCGGCTCCACCGGAGCCCACAGAGTTCACCCCTTCGACAACCCGTGGCGGCTGCCAGCACCGTGAAGAGGTACAGGGCCGGTTCCTCCGTCTGAGCCGCAGTGACGAGCCGCGTGACCTGCTCAGCATCGAGGGCATCAACCCTGGGCGCCGTGACGGGCGGAAGGGTCACATCACGAGCCGGGCTCTGGGTGATCCAGCCCCACTTCTCTGCCTGCCGTAGGGCCGTCTGCAGGCAGGCGTGGCGGTTTCGGATCGTCGTAGCGGCCAGAGGACGTTGCTTGCCTCTTCCGGCCATCCAGCGGGCGTACAGGTCGTCCAGATCCTTCGCCCCGAGATCGACCAGCCTTACCGGGCCGATGGCCGCCGTGAACGCCTTGATGTTGAGCCGGTACGTCGCCAGGGTCTCGGGCTTGTAGCTGCCAGCCCTGGCGGTGATCCATGCCTCCAACGCCTCGGCCACAGTTCGGGTGGCTGCTTCGGTCTCCCTGGCGGCCTCGACCGGCGCCAGGCCACGAAAACGACGGGCTTCGGCGACCAGCCTGGCAAGCTCGGCCCGAGCGTCACCAGCAGTGCCGTCGAAGGTCACTGACCGCTGGCCGGTCGCTCCGACGAACCGGAGCCGGTACTTCTTGCCGCGCACGACCTCGGTGATCGTCCCTGCGCCCTTGTTGCTCTGAAGTGTTCTGGCCATGGTCGCTGTGCCCTCTCGACGTTACCGGGACACCTACCTTAGTCGAACATCTCGTCATATCTCGTCACGTCGAAGGTTCTATAACGCTGTGACCAGGACGTTACTCCGTAGGAAAACTAAAGAACATCATCTGCGTGGCGTAGGCGACGAGCCCGCGCCCCGGGTCCCACAGTTCCATCTCCACCGCGCGTACCCGTCCCCGGCGTGACGAGCGCGGTTGTGGGCCAACAGCCACTCCGACGTGGCCCGGCCGAGCACGTGCACGGTCATGTCCGCGCTGGGCCCGAACCACATGGGCAGACCGGGGCCCATGCGCTCCCCCACCGCGCCGGGCATCGTGTCGCACAACGTCACCAGGGCGAGCGGATCCCACTCGCCGGCGTCGTCGACGGGCGGGTCGTCGAACCGGTACCAGTACGCCCGCTCCGACGACGAAGGCTCCCACTGGTCCCACGGGGCATGGCCGATGGCCACACGTGACTCGACATGCTCCCAGAACGTCGCCCGCGGGAATGCAGTCACCCCCTCGGGCGGCGGATCGCGAAAGGACGGGCACAGCTCGGGCGCCGCCACCTCCGGACAGGCCAGATCGGTGAAATCGAACCCCTGGCGCGATCCTCCGAACACCGCCACGGCGGTGTGCCCGCTGTCCTGCCCGGTCGGGCGGACCGTCGCGGTGGCCTGGGACATCGTCCGCCCGGCGCGAAGCACCGTGACGTCGACGTCGACAGGGCCCGGTGGCACCTGGGCGGCGAACACCGTCGTCACCGATCGCAGCGCCTGGTCGGGAAGACCGAGCTCTGTGGCCATGGCCCGCAGCGCGATCGCGGTGACGATCCCTCCATGCGGCAGCACCGGCGCGTTCCACTGGTCGCTGATGAGCGCGCGGTAGCGGCCCTCGCCCTCGGGACGCGGCTCCACCGAGGTCTGCTGACCGAAGGGCGTCTTGCTCATCGCCCGCAGGATCGTACCTACGGGGTGCGACGGTCGAGCACGAGGCCGGCGAGATGCCCTTCTCCTATGCTCTCGACCTGCCGACAAGACCTGGAGGACCGTGGGGATACTGGCCATCACCCTGCAGGATCTTCGCTTCCGGGCCCGGCAATTCCTCATCGCGGTGGTCGGAGCGGGCCTGGTGTTCGCCATGGGACTGCTGCTTTCGGGCATGGTGGCGGGCCTGGGCAATGAGATCACCCGGACCGTCGAAGCCGCGCATGCCGACTCCTGGGTCCTGACCACCGGCTCATCGGCAAGGATCGACACGCTCTCGACCATGCCGGCGACGACGGAGTCCGCCGTCGCCGCAGAGCCCGGGGTCGTTCGAGCCCAACCCATCGTGGTGGCACCCGAAGCGACACAGATCGGCGCCGACACCGACAGCGTGGTGCTGATCGGGGAACGCGACGGGGGCCTCGGCGGTCCCACGCTCAGCGCCGGCCGAGGTGTGCGGGGTAACGGTGAGGCGGTCGTCGACGCCCGCCTCGGCCTCGGCATCGGCACCCAATTCAGCGTCTCGGGACTCAGGCTCACCGTGGTCGGCACCGTGTCGGGCCAGACCTTGCTCGGCGGGCAGCCCGACGCCTACGTCACGCTCCACGACGCTCAGGCTGTCCTCTACGGAGGGCGTCCTCTGATCGGCGCCGTGATCACCTCGGGGACCCCGAGACGCCTCCCCCCGGGGCTCAGCGCGTACTCCAACGGCCAGATCGAGGCAGCCAGCCTCGACCAGATGGCCCCCGTGGTCTCCTCCATCGGCAATTCCCGGGCCTTCATGTGGGTGATCGCAGTCTTCATCGTGGCCGCCCTCGTCTATGTCACCGCACTGGAGCGGACGCGAGACTTCGCGGTCCTCAAGGCCCTGGGAGCTTCGTCGGCGATGTTGTTCGCGGGACTTGTCGTCCAGGCGGTCCTCGTCTCGCTGGCCGCCGCCGCCATCGCCGCCCTGGTCTCCAACTTCATGAAAGGGCTCTTCGCCCAACCCGTCGACATCCCCACCAGCGCCTTCGTGGTCCTGCCCGTGACGGCACTCGTGGTCGGCATCCTCTCGAGCCTGGCCGCTCTCCGGCGCGCCGTCTCGGCGGACCCGGCAGTTGCGTTCGCAGGGTGACTCCGCACGTGAAGGCTGAGCTCGAGGTGCGGGACCTCACCGTCGAGTTCCCCTCCGGCGGGTACGTGGTCCGCCCCCTCAGCGGCCTTTCGTTCGACGCCGACGACGGCGAGCTGGTGGTGGTCCTGGGACCGAGCGGATGCGGGAAGACCACGCTGCTGTCATGTCTCGCCGGTCTGTTGACCCCCACGTCGGGGTCGATCTCGTTTCGCGACAAGAACGTCGGGGCTTTGACCGGACCCGCTCTCGGCGAGTACCGCCGGTACACGGTCGGCGTGGTGTTCCAGGCGTTCAACCTGATCCGAAGCCTCTCGGCGCGCGCCAACGTCATGGCCCCTCTCCGGCTCGCGCGCGTCCCCTTCAAGACGGCGGCCCGGCGCGCCGACGAGCTGCTCGAGATCGTGGGTCTGTCCGACAGGACCGGCCACCGCCCGGGGCAGTTGTCCGGGGGCCAGCAGCAGCGCGTCGCCATCGCCCGGGCCCTGGCCCATGATCCCCCGCTGGTGGTGGCGGACGAACCCACCGCGCATCTCGACTACATCCAGGTCGAGGGAGTGCTGCGCTTGTTGCGCCGACTCTCCGCGCCGGGCCGCATGGTGCTCGTGTCGACACATGACGACCGCATCACCAACATCGCGGATCGGGTGATCGAGCTGGCTCCGCATTTCGCGACCGCGGACCGCGCTCCCGAGGAGGTGTCTCTTTCCGCCGGCGAGATCCTGTTCAGGCAGGGTGACCGCGGGGATCTCGTGTACGTCGTCGAGGAGGGCGAGGTCGAGATCTACCAGGTTCGGGCGGACGGTGGCGAAGAGCGCCTTGCCGACGTCGGTGTGGGTAACTACTTCGGTGAGCTCGGTCCTGTGCTCAACCTCCCCCGCAGTGCGTACGCGCGGGCCAAGAGCCCCTGCCGCCTGACGGGTTACACGGTCCGGGCTTTTCGCCGGCGATTTCCCGGTGCGGGAGTCACCCAGGACCCCGCAGCGAAGGGCCCCGACTGACCCGATCGGAGGGGGTCGGGGCGACCTCGTAGAATCGCGCCCGTGCAACACGCGGTGCTCACGCGCTACAGGGTGATGGCCTATCTCACCGCCGTGCTCCTCATCGTCCTCGTCTTCGTGGGCATCCCGCTGCAGGTGGCGGGTCACCCCGGTGTGGTCAACATCCTGGGGACCCTCCACGGGTTCCTCTATCTGGTGTACCTCTTCGTGGCGTTCGAGCTCACCCGGAAGCTCCGTATCCCCATGGGCCGCACCATCCTCGTCCTCCTTGCCGGCACGGTGCCCTTCGGAGCGATCATCGCCGAGCGCAAGTTGACGTCCGTCTATTCGAGGCAGGCACACGAGGCCCGTCCGGTAGCAGGGCCCGACTTGGGAACGGACAGCTCGGGAACGGCGCCGCAGGAGGCCTGACCGTCGTGCCCGCCCCGCTCGAGCCCCCGAACACCTCTGACCGCCGTCGCTGGTCGACGAGGCGGGCGTTGGTGGCCCACGTCGCCCTCGCCGTGTGGGTCCCGGGATGTGCCGTCGCCTCTTGGTGGCAGGTGGGAGTGGGATTGTCAGGCGATTCGCTCGGTTGGATCTACTCGGTCATGTGGCCGTGCTTCGCGGTGTTCGGGACCGTCTTCTGGTGGCACTTCGTGCACGACGACCCTGACACGATCGGACGGCGCGGGCTGCGTCGCCTCCAAGAGGCCGCGGCCCAGCAGGGGGCGCAATCCGATCGGCACGGGCCGGCCGAGCCCGATCCCGGTGAGGTCGCCCTGGCACGAGCAGAGGCGGAAGACCCCGAACTGGCCGAGTACAACGCGTACCTCGCCGCGCTGTCACGCCAGGCCCGTCCGAGCACGTGGCGGGGCCGCTGACCGGAATTCGTGGGAGGCTCGCCCCGTGACCACGGCCGGGCCACCCACCGGCAACGAGGCCACGCCACAGGTCGTCGTCAGACCCTACGAGTCGTCTGATCGGCCTCAGGTGCGACACATCTGCCACGTCACCGGCTACATGGGCGAGCCCGTCGACTGGTTGTGGCGCGACACCGAGAGTTTCGCCGACCTGTTCACCGCCTACTACACCGACGCGGAGCCGCAGTCGGCGCTCGTCGCCGAGCTCGACGGTGTCGTGGCCGGGTACCTGCTCGGCTGTGTGGACTCCCGCAAGGCGTGGAACCCTGCCGGCATCTTCGGACGGCACTTCCTGCGACGGGGCATCGGGTTCAGACCGGGAACAGCCGGGGTGGTGTGGCGCTCATTCGGCGATGCCATCGTCGGCGCCGTGCGGCGCCGGCTCCCCCCGGTGAGCGTGTACGACGAGCGCTGGCCCGCACATCTGCACATCGACCTGCTGCCGTCGGTCCGCGGCATCGGCGTGGGTGCGACCTTGGTGCGTAGGTGGTTGGACACGCTCCGGGAGATGGGCGTGCCGGGCTGCCATCTCGAGACCATGGGCGAGAACCACGGCGCCATCGCCTTCTTCGAGTCGATGGGCTTCCGCCGCCAGGGGCAGCCGACGTCGGCCCCAGGGTTCCGCTCGCCCACGGGCGAGCGCAACACCGTCCAGCTGATGGTCCTGTCGCTGGCTCCGTGAGCGCCATCTCCGGGCCCGGAGCCCGGGGACCGACACGACGAGCACAGCGGGTGGCCGTCCTCGGCACGATGCCCCAGGCACGCGAAGCCGCAGCCTGGGAGGACAGCTCAAGGCCCATTTGCGGGCCGCCGATGTCACAACGGTGACCGAACCGCGCCCGGACGAGCCGGCGTCGCCCGCACACTCCGGACCAGAACCCCAGGGTGTGCCCCAACCGCAGCAGAGCGCCGCTGCGATCGCGCCACGACGGATCCCCTCGAACGCGGTGCCCAAGGCTCCCCCCGCCCATGGCGGTGACGGACCGGGGGACTCCGAACCCGCCTTCTGGCCCATGGTCGGGACGCCCGGGCAGTCTGAGGCCCCGGCGCAGGAGCAGCAACCCCTCGTCCGGGTAGGCGAACTCCCCCGGCGTCCACGGCCCCGCATGGCCCCGCGTGTGGGGATCGTCGTGATCGCCTGCGCGTTGGTGACCGCGGGCCTGGCCGTCACCCACGTGGGCCCGTTCAGCGCCTCACCCGGCGCCGCCACGCGGTCAGCGGTGGCGTCCCGCGCTCACCTCGACGTCCGCGGCACCTGGAACGCCTTCGTCGGCTTCGATTCGTCGATCTCCACGGAGGCGTTGCACATCGACGCCGAGGACCCGCTGACGGGGCAGTTCTCCGCCGCGCTCACGTCACCGATCGGCATCGAGACGATGAACGGCACGGTGGTCGGCTCGACGATGACCTACACCATCACCTTCGCCAAGAGCACCGACAACGGCACCGCCACCGTGTCGAGCAAGAACGGCAAGCTTCAGATCCAGGGCGTCTTCTCGAACGCGAGCGGCGGACAGGGGACGATCTTCGCGGTCCGCTCTTCGAGCTGAACAGTCCCGCGCCCGCCGGCCCGGGCGAAGGTTGACGCGCTGCACGACTCGGGCGGCGACTAGATGTTGCGCACTCCCACCGGCCGGTCGCCCTGGAGCGCCACTCTGAGCATCCGCCTACGGTCCGTGCCGAAGTCCAGCAGGGCGTAGTGCATCGTGCACCGGTTGTCCCAGAACGCCACGTCCCCTTCCTCCCACTTCCACCGCACCAGCCGCTCGGGCTCGACGGCAACCTCATAGAGCAATCCGAGCAATGCATCGCTCTCCCGTCGGCGCATTCCGTCCACCTTCTCGGTGAAAAGCGGGTTCACGAAGAGGCTTCGAACGCCAGTTTCCGGATGCGTCCGCACCAGGGGATGCCGGGCGGATGCCATTGCAGTCCGGTCTGCCGCCTCCCCACCGGTCGGATCACGACCGGCGAAGTACCCGCCGGCCTTCCGGGCCGAATGGCTCGCCGTCAGGCCCTCGACGAAGCCACGAAGCGGTGCCGACAACGCCTGGTACGCCCCGGACATGTCCGCCCAGATCGTGTCACCCCCGACCGACGGCACCTCCAGTGCGTGCAGGATCGCGCCGAGCGGTGGGCACTCCTGGAACGTCAGGTCGCTGTGCCAGACATCGGCACGGGCACCCTCGACCGAGTCGAGCGGCAGGACCTCGGGGTGGCCTTCCAGGCTGGGCTCGACGGGATGTGCCTCGGTCGGAGTTCCGAATCGCGTCGCCACCGCTGTCAGTGACAGCGCGTCGAGGGACTGGTCCCTGAACCACAGGACCTTGTGCTCCAGAAGTGCCGCTCTCACGCACGCCACGGTTGCATCGTCCATCCCCGGGGAGAGGCGGACGCCTTCGACAACCGCTCCCAACGCCGGGCTCACGCGACGGGTGTGCATTGACGTCAACCTAATGGGACCGGACCGGTTTTCGCGAGAAGCTGGTCACCGAGCCACCCGGGCTCATGGGGGCTCACCGGGCGAAGGCATGCCAGCCCAGCCACATCCACGCCAGTGCGAGCACGTATGTCCCCACACGGGTCGTGCTCAGCGACTCCACCAACTTCCCGAGGCCGGGGAGGCGACCTTTGCTCAGCACGGCGAGGGCCTGCCCGACGACGACCATGGCCCCGAGCGCCGCCCAGACGATGAGCGTGGCGTGCCGGTCGGTCATCGGGACACCAGGAACCACCCGAGTGCGAGCCATGCCACGGCGGCCACGAACTTGCCCGGCCGCGTCGCGTCGAGGAGGTCGATGAGCGAGCTCAGTGTGGGGTGCTCGACTCGGGGCAGGCTCACGAAGCAGTAGAGCTCCCAGCCGGTGATGGCGAGAAGGGGCGCCATCCACACCAACACGCGTCTGCTCGGGCCCCGCCCCCGGTGCGCCCCGGCGTCCGTCGGTGCGTCGCCACGACGCCTTCCGGTGGGGGGCCTGGTCCGGAGCGTCACCGCGGCGACGACGACCAGCGGCACGGCCGTCACGACTTCGGCGGCCCAGGTGAAGGGGTGGGTGAACGACACGAGCGCCGCGTAGGCGAGGCCCGCCGTCAGCCCCCCGACGATTCGAGGCCCTCCGTAGACGGTCTCGTGCGGTCGACCCACGCCGTAGGTCTAGCCGTCGTGGCCACACCGGGCAGGCAGTTCCTTCACCGCGGCGGTGCCGACGCCGTGGAGAGAATTCACAGGACGCTCACAGCTCATTCTCGCCGGGCGCTTATCCCCACGTCGCATCGTGCACCCCATGCCCGGCGCCTCCCAGCCGAGATCGTCCGTGCCGGTCCCCATTTCGACAAGCGTCCCGGCGTGTCCCTGCCACGGTCCCGGGGATCGGACATGATCTCGGTGTCGTGGGAACCGCCCGGCATCCTGGTTCGTGTGAGCGCAGGAGACCGCCTTCTCACCTGGCCCGGGCTGGCAGAGACCGTGATCCCGATCGGCGTGATCAGCGGTGCCACGTCCCACCCCTCGCTGGCCACGTTGCCCGACCGGACACGGGTCTTTTCGAGCACCGGGCGCGGTGTTCGCACACTTCCCAACGTTCCGGGACGGTGGGCGTTCGGACGTCGCCGCATCAACAACGAGACGTTCCTCTTCGCGCTGCGCGGACGCGACACGCCGGTGCTCGTGCTGTCGCTTCGGAATTGGCAGCTCGACGGAGCCGTCGTCTCGACCCCGGAGGCAGCCCGGTTGGCGGCCAAGCTGTCTGCGCTCGGCTACGGCCACGAGGTTCCGGGGCCTCAGGATCGGTTTCCCGCCATGTCCGGCGTGGGGCCGGGGTCATCCTCGGGACGGCGCCGGCAACCCGGCGACGAAGCGAGGTAGTCCTCGCCGATGTCGTCTGCTCGGAGCAGATGTGACCGGTAGACTCCGAGTGGTCGTCTCGGCGGTGGGAGGTTCACCGATGACTGCAGTCGATGAGATCCCCCTGAGCGCTCCCAAGGACGCGGAGATCGAGGTCTTCGGCATCATCTCCGACGAGGAGTTGACCGCACTGGCCCTCGCGGCCGACCCCGATCAACCCCTCGACCCTGATGCGGTGCCGCTTTCGGCCTATCTGGCGGCCAGCCCCGGACCACTCCCGGAGTGGTACATGGCGCCGGTCATGGCGCGACACAGCGGACGGCGGCGCCAAGCAGTCATCCTCGCCATCATCGGCGCCTTTGTGCTGATCGAGGCGTTCGGGCTGTGCAGCACCTACGGGCAATTCCCGTTCCACTGAGCGCTCGGTCCGAGCACTCGGGGGCTGAGAACCACCGGGGACGACCAGCGGGCGGTCAGAGGGGCCGGCGGCCTTCGGTGACGGGGCGGTTGAACACGAGTCGGGTGAGGGTCCCCCAGTGGAAACGGATGTAGGAGGTCGGCCGCCAGACGTGCTCGACGGTGTCCGCCTCCTCGAGCACGCGGTTGACCTGCTCGATCTTGTCGTAGGGGACGGAGGGTACGAGATGGTGAGCGGCGTGGAAGTTGTTGTTCCAGTACGCCCAGCGCACGAAGGCGTTGGACCGAACGGTCCGTGTGTTGGCGAGGATGTCGCCGCGGCCGGTGGCACCGTAGTGCTCGGGGACCAGGAGCAGAGGTAGCACGCCGAAGACGCCGATCGCATAGGGGATGACCCACACGTTCAACGTCGCCCACGGGTCGTAGACCATGCCCCAGACGACGGCACCGATCACCGCCAGCAGCAAAAGCGCGTTGAGCCTGATCGCCCGCCGTTGACGGCGCGTGCGCACCCACGACGGGGGCCTGCCGAGCACGGTCACCACGGTGTAGGCGGTGTTCTCGAAGAGCACCAGCAGCCCACCGAACACCATCACCGCCAGGTACAGCCGGCGCGTGGAGAAGTTGAGCGGCGTTCTCTCGGGATCGCCCTCCCGGGCGGTTCGGGCGTGGTGCTCGAGGTGGTAACAGCGGTACGTGGCATAGGACCCGAGGATGGTGAGCACCGCCGCCGTCCCGATCACGGTGTTCCATCTCCTCGAGGCGAAGAGGTGGCCGTGGACGGCCTCGTGGCCGATCGCGGCGTTGCCGACGAGCGCCCACCCCACGACCAGCCACACGACGACCCAGAGCGCGATCTCGTTGACCCAGACGCCGACGGCCGCGGCGACGACGGCGGGCCCCCACCCCAAAAGAAGATGGGCAACCGTCGTCCTCGGCGAGGTCCGCCCGAGGCGCCGCTCCGCCACGAACTGGCGCACCTCATCGATCAGCACGGCGTGCACAGGGTCCGGTGGGACGAGGAGCTCTTCGACGCCGGTGTACTCCGCGAAGTCATCGGCGACCGTGCGTCTTGAAGCGAATTCCGACACAGCCATTGAACAGCTCCTCAGGTCCGCGAGCCGTACGGCGGTTCTTCGCCCCGGAGCCTACGAACCCGACGGACCAGCGGCAACCGGCGGGCTCGGCGCCGTGTCTCGAAGCCACTTGACGGTCCAGCCGGGAGTGCCGAAGGATTTGCGCGGTGAGACACTCGACCTCGAACGAGTGGCGACGCCTTCACCTGCGCGGAGCCCATTGGTGGGAGGGAACATCGTACCCCGCCGACCGCCAGCGGGAGAGCGTCAAGGCAGACGAGTTGAAGGCAGAGACCGAGGACCGGCTCACCGAGCTCCTGGCCGACGGGTGGACGATGATCTCGGTGGTCCCGGCCGGGCGTGTGCTCCTCTTCCAGACCCGGGTCGGCGCTCTGTGGCAAGAAGCCTTCAACGTGTTCCTGGAGCGTCCGCGCAACGACACCGACGGCTGCACGAGCTGACGGGACGGCGTTCCTGGTCGGTCATGCTCCGAGCGTTGCGTCTCTGGGACTTCCCCCAAAGGCACCCCGGAGCTGTCGAGCCACCAGGATCCCCGCGACGAAGAGCACGATCACGGCGACCATCTGCGCGCCGGAGGTGAGGTCGAGCACCCAGAGCTCGGAGGTTCCCCCCGTCCCGGCCTCGCCGACGAACCCGGCCACAGAGCCGGCGACGACGAGGCCCAGGGCCAGCTCCCCCCGCGCGCCAAGTGCAAGGCGCGTGCGGTGTGGCCCACGGCGTCGAGGAGTTGGCCGGCGTCGTCGGGATCCTCGATCACCTCTGCCCACGCTTGAAGCTGCCACCAGCACAACCCGAGCACGGCCAGGAGAACGGCGGCGACGAAGACGTCGGCCCACTGGGCACCGAATTCGATCGCACTCCAGACGGCCTGGTTGCCGGGAAAGGGCTCCCCGTTGTAGACGACGAACCGGGCGATTCCTGCCGCAAGTCCGCCCATGGCGAGCACAACCACGCTGGCCAGCAGTGCTACCGCGACCTTCTCGGGCACTTCCCACGCGGGTCGGTTCTCGGCCTCACCGACGTCGGTCGATGCTGCGCCGGCGCCCGGAGGCTCGCTCATGCCCGAAGCGTAAGCCGTCCGGTTGCCATCTGCTCGGGTCGAGACCTTCGGCCAAACGCCTCAACTCGGGGGCAGACCCAGGGCGGCCCGGACCGCGTCGCCCGCCTGGATCGCATTGGCTCCGTCGGTGGAGAGGTGAGCGGCCCATCGCGAAAGGCCGGCCGGCGTTTGCGTGCCGACCGAGTCGAGGTCGTCGATGACCACCCGGTCGGCTTTGATCAGCAGGGAGATGTCCGTGGCGGCCTCGCCGGAGGCGCCGACGCGCCCGACGGTTTCGTCGAACGTCGTCAGCACAGCTGCATAGCTCGCGGCCGGCCCTGGGCCCCGTCGACGGGGCGGATGCAGGAGCTGCTGTCGTGGGCGCTGTCGTCGTGGGCGCTGTCGTCCCCGTGGTGCTCGAACAGGCCGCCACCACGAGGGCGAGACTGATGACCACGATGTGCCGTGCCCTCACCTTCACTCCGGCTCAAGCCAATCTCGACTCTCACCACTAGCTTCTTCCTCTTGTCGCGCAGTGCGACTTCGTCTCTGGTGCAGTGCGATCTCGCCGACGACGACGGACCGTCGCCGTGACAGTACGATTCGTCTGTGTCCTTTCTGCTGCGCAAGCTCCTCGCCATCTTGCGAGTGCGGCGGGAACGCCGCAACAGATAGCAACCATCACGACCGGCGACCGATGATGCCGCCGCTCGCCACAGGCTCGGCACCGGCTGACCCCCTACAGGAAGAGGGGTTCCGAGCGCTCGATCTGGGATTGGAGCGTCTGCACCATCCCTGCCAGCATGCGGGTGGTGGCCTCGAGCACCTGGAGTTGATGAAGGACGTGCATGGCCAAGGCATTGGCCTGGTCTGCGTCGCCCATATCGATGTCGAATCCCGACTCCGAGAGTTGCTGCGCCATGGGAGAGCGGTGGAGGTCGTCCAACATCTCCTTGGCCCTCTGAAGTGTCGGCTCCGCCGGCGAGTGGCTCATTGTCCACACCCGGAGGCTCCAACCCGGTACGGCAGGCCGGCTGTGCGGAACGAACGTTTCGTCAACCTTGTTTCCCCGTCAGAACAGTCCACGGTGAACACTCCGTCCAGTGACGTCCCGACCTTAGGCCGGGCCCAGGGGCATGTCGAGCACCTCCGACTGCGCGCCGTCTTGCGACGCTCACAGGCGGCCGGCGGGCAGATGCTGTCTGTATAGGCTCCCGGCGTGAGCCCCTTCGACCTCGTCATCTTCGACTGCGACGGCGTGCTCGTCGACAGTGAGCCTTGCCGTCCGCACCGAGGCCGAGATCCTCTCCGGCCTCGGCTGGCCCCTCACCGAGGCCGACATCGTGGAACGGTTCGTCGGACGGTCAGCGGCGTACATGCAGGAGGAGGTCGAGCGCCACATCGGGCGAAACCTGGATTGGGAACGCGAGTTCGAGAGCCGTTACCGAACAGTTTTCTCACGCGAGCTCGTCCCAGTCCCGGGAGTGGTCGAGGCTCTCGATCGGAGGAGCCGTGGTCTTTGACGACCTGCGCGCACTGCCCGGGCTCATTGCCTCTGCGCCGGGCACGACCACTCCGTCCCACTGAAAAGCGGACGCGGCGGGTGGGACCGGGGCCGGCACCGTGGCCCCAGCCTCTCGGTTTGCCGACCAGGTGATCAACGACGTCATAATGCCTCTGGCCACGCCTCGGCCCGAGGGGGCGGGCTCCCGCACCTGTCGCTGACCCTGCAAGGAACACCCATGTCGTTCACAGCCGTCTCCGCCCACGACGAGCTGTCGCGCGCGGCCCTGAACCCGGCGGCCCGCTCGTGAAGGGCCTGGCGAGATGGTGCTTCCGACATCGCAAGGCCGTCCTGGCACTGTGGCTGGCGGCGTTGGTCGGATTCTTCGCGGTCGACCGCGCCGCGGGCAACGCCTTCTCGACCAAGTTCCAGCTGCCCAACACCCAGTCCTTCACGGCCCTGAACCTGCTAGAGAAGGATTTCCCGGCCGCCTCGGGAACCTCGGACCAGATCGTGGTTCGCGCCAAGTCGGGCACGGTCCGCGACGCGCCGGTCAAGGAGAGCGTGCTGCGCACGCTCCATGAGATTGCCGTATCGCCCCACGTGCGCTCGGTATCGGATCCCTTCACCTCGGCAGGAGCGTCCCAGATCAGCCGGGACGGCACCATCGCCTTCGCCACCGTCACCTTCGACGAGCAGTCCCAGGCATTGCCCAAGTCCGCGGTAGATCACGTCATCGCCACCGCGCGGGCGGCGGAAAATGGACAGCTGCAGGTGGCCCTCGGCGGCCAGGACATCGAGAATGCCGAGTCGCAACCCGGATCCAAGAGCACGCTGCTGGGCGTCGTGCTCGCGCTCATCGTGCTCGGGGTGGCGTTCGGAGCGCTCTTTGCCGCCTTCCTCCCGCTGATCACCGCGCTCATCGCCATCGGCACCGGGTACTCCATCACGGGGCTGCTCAGCCATGCCTTCTCCGTAGCCAGCTTCTCCACGATTCTCGGCGTTCTGATCGGTCTGGGGGTCGGGGTCGACTACGCCTTGTTGATCGTGACGCGCCACCGCACCGGCGTGAAGGGTGGACGCACCATCGAGGACGCGGCCGTGAACGCCGTCAACACTGCGGGCCGGGCGGTGTTCTTCGCCGGCATCACCGTGTGCATCGCACTGCTCGGCCAGTTCGCCCTTGGCATCTCCTTCCTCTACGGCATCGCCGTCTCTGCCGCCATCACTGTGGCGCTGACGATGTTGGCGTCGCTGACCCTGCTCCCTGCACTGCTCGGCTTCCTGGGGCCGAAGGTCCTGAGTCGGCGCCAGCGGGCCGAGATGAGGAGGACCGGGCCTGTCGCCGAGCAGGTCACCGGAGGATGGCGTCGCTGGGCGACGGCCATCGAGCGCCGACCGGTGGTCCCCGCTGCCGTCGCCCTCGCAGTCGTCGTGGTGATCGCCCTGCCGTTCTTCAGCCTCCACCTCGGGCTCGACGACGCGGGGAGCGATTCGTCGAGCACCACGACCCGCCAGGCGTACGACCTCCTGGCCCAGGGTTTCGGGCCGGGGTTCAACGGGCCCTTCCAGCTGGTGGCGGAGCTTCCTTCGGCGGCGGGCGTGTCCAAATTCGCCGCGTTGACGGACACGCTGTCGCAGCAACCCGGGGTGGTGAAAGTGACCGCACCCGTTGTCAGCCCCAGTGGCCGAGTGGCGGTCGCGAATCTCTACCCGTCGACCAGCCCGCAGGCCACGCAGACCTCGTCGTTGTTGGCCCGCCTCCGTGCCGACGTCATCCCCCGTGCGCAGGCCGGCACCGGTCTCACGGTCCTGGTGGGAGGGCCCACGGCCATCCAGAGCGATTTCTCGCACGTCTTGTCGTCGAAGCTCCCCCTGTTCGTCGCCGTCGTGGTCCTGTTGGCATTCTTGCTGTTGATGGCCGTGTTCCGAAGCCTTCTGATCCCACTCGTCGCGTCGATCATGAACCTCCTGTCGGTCGGGGCTGCCCTCGGCATCCTCAACGCGGTGTTCTCGTGGGGGTGGGGACATTCGCTGTTCGGCATCTCGGGCACGGCCCCCGTCGAGGTGTTCGTTCCCGTCCTGATGTTCTCGATCCTCTTCGGCTTATCGATGGACTACGAAGTGTTCCTGGTCAGCCGCATGCACGAGGAGTGGCTCCTCACCGCCGACAACTGCCAAGCCGTCACTCTCGGCCAGGCGGAGACGGGACGGGTGATCACCGCCGCGGCTGCCATCATGATCCTCGTCTTCGCCTCCTTCGTGCTCGGCGGAAGCATCGTCATCAAGCAGTTCGGGATCGGCCTCGCCAGTGCCATCATCATCGACGCCTTCATCATCCGGACGGTCCTGGTCCCGTCGCTGATGCACCTCATCGGCAAACCCAACTGGTGGCTTCCGAAGTGGCTCGACGGGGTGATCCCGCACGTCAACGTGGAGGCAAGCGACATCTCCGAGCCGGTGCTCGCCGACCGCGTTACGGCTGATTCGACTCCGTCGTAGCGACGACGGCCGGGCCCGAGGACCGGGGCGGGAGCCCGACGCCTCAGGGAGTAGTGTCGAATCGAGCCAGGAGGTCGATTCATGGGACTCTTCTCGGAGGTCATCGGGAACGGGCTTGTCTGGCTGCGACAGCTCGTGGTGCTGGGCGTCCTTTTCGCGATCCTGGCCCTGGTCGCATGGGGTGCCGTCGCCCTGTTGCGCGGAACGGGCTCACACCGTCAGAGCCCCGAGGACCCGGAGCAGATTCTGAAGGTCCGGCTGGCTCGCGGGGAGATCGACACCGAGGAGTACGAACGGCTCCGCGGATACATCCGGAGGTGACGCGGGCGGGTCCCCCGCTGATGGCCCTAGGCGCTCCGGCCGTCGTCCTCCAGTAGCTTCCGCAACTCGTCGCGCACCGCCCACAGCGACCGCTCGACCTCCTGCAGCTCGGCGAGCACCGCCAAGGCACCTTCGCGGTCGAGGGGCGATGGCCGAAGGGCCACGCCCGACAGGCGGTCCCGCACGTCTGTCGCGGCCTCCGGCTCCGGCGAGGTTCCCGGCTCAGGCTCAGCCTCAGGCTGAACCTCAGGCTGCGACTGACGAAGAGGGTGAGGCTCTGGTTGAGGTTGAGGTTGAGGTTGAGGGGCACGGTAACCGGGATGCGACTCCGGTGGGTACCACTTGCCGTCGCTCGCCTGCCACCAACCCGTCCCTTGACTCACATCCGACATCGGCCACCCTTTGCCCGCACCGGAATTAGAAGCTAGCGGGGAGTTGGCTCTTGCGTAGGGGCGGCGGGGTGGGTTCCCATGGCACCAAGGGGGGCAACCCGGAACCCGCCCCCGCTCGACCCCTCTGGCCACCACGGAGGCGTAGGGATAAGGACCGCCGCCGAGTGCCCCGGGGAACGCTACGCCTCGGGACGAGGCGTGTCTATGGAGCTCGACGGGCGCGCTGGACAGGGGCGACACACCTGGGGGTCGGAGACGAGCCCCCTTCTCGGTGGATTCCCCCGGGACCACCCCCGTGGATTCCCGTCTGGCGATCGCGACTCGCCCGCCGTACCTTGGCTTCGGACCCTTTCGTCCGCCCGCTGCGCCCTTCACAGCCTGCCCATCCCTGCGCTCGAGGTTCGACGGGGAACGGGACAGTGTTCCGTCCCAGCCCCCCGCGTCGGCGCCGCCCCGTTTCCCGCCACCTCGAAGAACCGCCACAGGCGACTCCGGGACCCGACCCGCGGTCCTCAGGATGCGGGGCCGACCTGCCGATACCCCCTCCCGAGTGTCCATCGAGCGGATCGACAGGGGGAAGAGACCCATGACGAAACGGTTGGCACGACGAACCGCCGTGGATCCGCGCTCGAGGCACAAGAGCAGGGGCTCTGTCGCTCGATGACGTACTCCACGGAGGACTTCACAGAAGAAGAGAAGCGAGTCCTCCTCGCCGGCATGGTCGGCGGTCGGGAGAGAGACGCCGTGTGGTTGAAGTTCCCCAGGGCCATCGAACGGCTCGGCGATTGCGGGCTGGTCCGCATCGGCCAAGAGGTGCTGGGCAACGGCACCGTCTCGTCGTTCCCTCTCTGCCTCAGTCCCGCCGGTGTCGTGGAGGCCAAGAAGCTTCAAGGAACCGACCAGCTGACTCCTGACCGATAGCCCTCCACTCGTCCCGCCCCTTGACCGAACGGTCGATCACAACGTCGTCGGTACTGCTCCGACGATGTCGGTGACACGCACGCCGAGACCCGGTAGCGAACCCACGAAGCCGGCATCCCCAAGGGCGAAGATCCCACCATCGCTACCGACCAACCAGTACCCCCCGTCGTCAGACGTGGGGACGAGGCCGATGATCGCACGAGACGGCTTCACGCCCAGTGCCGGGAGCGAGAAGAAGTAGCCCGCGTCGCCGAAGGTTGAAACCCCACCGTTTTGGGTCACGATCCAATACCCACCCCCATCGGGAGTCGATGCAATCCCTGAGACGGGCGAGGATGCGCCTGATGCAGAACCGAAGTTGGGCGCGTTCCCGAACGAATACACCGTCCCATTGCCGGCGACGACCCAATAACCCAGATCGGACGGGGTAGCGGCGATCCCAGTCACGTCGTCGAGATGAATCCCCTCCCCCGGCAACGATCCCAAGAAGGCCGCGTCGCCGAAGGCGAACACACCACCATCCTGGCCGACGAGGAAATAGCCCCGGTTGTCCCTCGTGGGAACGATGCCTCTGATGTCGTGCACCGAGATCCGTAGGCCGGGGAGTGAACCCAGATACGGCGCATCACCGAACGCAAACACGCCCCCGTCCTGACCGACGAGGAAGTACCCCTTGTCGTCGGGGGACGGCACCATACCGACGATGTCGTTGACGTGGACCCCGAGACCAGGAAGCGAGCCGTAGTAGCCGCCGGACTGTCCCGTGGGGAACACGAACACTCCCCCGTCTCGGCCGACGAGGTCGTAGCCCGACGGGGACCGGGTTGGTGGAGTCGACGGGGCCGACGATGTCGGCGATGCCGGCGATATCGGTGGTTGAACATAGGTGAACTCGTCGACTCCCGTCGGGGTACTCGTGCCCCCGGGCGTGACCACCTCTACATCAACCGTTCCCACCTCGCTGGCCGGCGAGGTGGCGTTGATCGAAGTGGACGACAAGACCGTGACACCGGTGGCTCCCGAGGCGCCGAAGTCCACGCCGCTGGCCCCGATGAAATTGGAGCCGGTGATGGTGACCGAGGTGCCTCCGGTGGTCGGGCCCGAGGTCGGGCTCAGGGCGGTAACGGCGGGAGCGGGCGGGAGGGTGTAGGTGAACTGGTCGGCGCTGCTCGTGGCGCTCAGGCCCCCCGGGGTAGTGACTGTGATGTCGACGACGCCCGAGCCGGCCGGTGCGGTGGCGCTGATCGATGTGGCGCTGGTGACCGTGTAGGTGGCGGCATTGGGGCCGAACTCCACGACCGTGGCCCCAGTGAGGTTCGTGCCGGTAATCGTGACTGACGTTCCCCCCGTCGCGTACCCTGAAGTGGGACTCACGGCCGTGACAGTCGGAGGCTCGACATAGGTGAACTCGTCGTCAACGCCTACGGCGCTCGTGCCCCCCGGGGTCGTCACCGTGATGTTCGCGACCCCGGCACTTGCCGCTGGTGCGGTTACCAAGAGCGAGTTGTCTGGACCGCTCACCGCGTAAGGCACGGAAACGCCGCCAAAGGAGACCGACGATGCACCCGTGAGGTAGTCACCGTTGATCATCACCGCCGTTCCACCGCTGGTGCTTCCCTGCGGTGGACTCAACGAATCGACAACGGGTGCCGGCGTCCCATAGGTGACGGGGAACGAGTTGGTCGAGTCGTCAATGGCACCGGGGTAGGCGATGACCACTCCGTCTCCGTTGGACATGGACACAGGCGTGACTCCGGCCGAACCCGCATCGGGACTGGAAAACCCCGCGTCGCTGAACTCCACGCTCCCAAAGTCGGCAAGCGTCGCTTGCGAGTTGTTGATCGTCGGTGCCTCCTCAATCCACTCAGCCGAGGTGCCTGGTCCGGAGTAATCGAAGTCGTCAGAGAACTCCCAGTTTGCTGTGACATCCTCGATGGCGATGTTCCACACATCGAGTGACTGCTCTGTGATCAGGGCTTCCATCGCGTCGCCAGGTGACACCGATGCGAAGGCCACCGACACAGCTGGGAGGATCTCGTACCAGGCGAAGTATTGGGTTGTCCCGCCAATGATCTGCTGCGAAGTGCCCGTCTGAATCAGCGAGGTGTTGGAAAAGCCATCGATCCCGACCCATGTCGCTGAGGCCACATCGCTCACCGACGGCTGTACGGCCGGCACCACCCAGTCGCCGCCGACCGCGGTGTACGTGGCGCCTGTCGTGACCTCGCCTGACCAGTTGCTCGACTCTGCACCGGCGGTGACGCCCGCGATGTTCGGTGGAGAGCCATACACCCGGTGAGCGGGTGCCGGGCCCGGTCTCGTCGAAATGCTGGGACTATCGCCTTGCAGATCGAGCCGACGGACGCCTTGACCCATCACGAGACTCAGCGACTTCGGGGAAGACGTGCTCCACAAACCGAGACTCTCCGATGCGGACCCCGTTCGCACCGACGCATGGCTTGCCGCCTGACTTCGTTGCGCAATCCCAATGATGCCGCAGGCACATAAGACGAATACGACAAGGATGCGGGCGTGGGTGATTCGTCCAGGCGCCATCGTTTTGACTCCCCGCATCGACGGCTGCCAATTGGCCATCGAACCTCGCCGATCTTATCTACCGACGAACGCTCCTGAATCGAGGTGACTCCTGACAGACCTGGCGTTCGGCATGCACGAGCACCCGCGTACCGTCTCGGGCGGCCAGCGCCCGGCGAGGCGATGGGGCCAGGACGCTTGTCAAGGACGCCTGTCACGATTCGCCCGCGGACGACACGATGAAGCCGACCAGAGGGCGTGAGCCGAAAAGAGCCCCCTGACCAGGGGGAGCTGGTGGTGGGCGCAACAGGACTCGAACCTGTGGCCTCAGCCGTGTGAAGGCTGCGCTCTAACCAACTGAGCTATGCGCCCGGGCCAGCGATGGTACCGCGTCACCATGACCCTCACATCCGGGTGCTCCTGTCCGGGTCTGTCGGCGACCCGATATGCAACGTGGCGTGCTCCTCCGTTCGGCCGTCGATGATCCGCAGAAGCGCTTCGGTGTCGAGATGGTCGGCGACCATGTCGGCCAACTTCTCGAATCGCGCCTCACGGACATCCGCGAACCTGATATCGGCAGAGACGGCGAAGTCCCGGCGCGGCTCGCGATGCGGTCTCGGTGAGAAACGACCGGCGGAAGCCGTCGTTCTCGAACAACCCGTGCCACGACGTGCCTGCGACGGAGCCCGCTCGACAACCTTCGTCGGCGAACAGCGGGGACGCGCCGGACCTGGTCACGACACCATGATGGATCTCGTACCCTTCGACGACGGTCTCCTCCGACAGCCCCCGCCGGGGACGGCGCAGCACCTTGTCGGCTCCGAACGTGGTGTGCACCGGCAACAGTCCGAGGCCATGGACCATCCCGCGTCGGCTCTCGACCGGGTCGTCGATGGACACCCCCAGCATCTGGTACCCGCCGCAGATCCCGAGGATGGGGCGCCCCGCCGCGGCCAGCCGCACCAGAGCGTCGTCGATCCCCCGGCTGCGCAGCCAGTCCAGGTCCTCCACCGTGGCGCGTGTCCCCGGCACGATGACGAGATCCGCGTCCACGATCTCCCCCGGACGCGAGGCGAATCGGACGACCACACCGGGCTCGGCGGCGAGGGGATCGAGATCGGTGAGGTTGCTCGACCTCGGCAGGCGGACGACGGCAACGCGCAACACGTCTCCTCCGAGCGCGGCACCGGGATCTCGGAACGCCGACGGATCCGGTCGGTCCTCCTCGTCGACCCGGAGGTCCTCGACGTACGGCAGCACTCCCAAGGTCGGACGACCGGTCAGTGACCGCAGCATCTGGAGGCCCGGCTCGAGCAGGGAGCGGTCCCCCCGGAAGCGGTTGACGACGAAGGCTTGGACGAGTCGCTGGTCCTCGTCGTCGAGCAGGGCCACGGTGCCGGCCAGGGACGCGAACATCCCTCCCCGGTCGATGTCGGCGACCACGATCACCGGTGCTCCCACCGCACGGGCGAACCCGAGGTTGACGAGGTCGAAGGCGCGGAGGTTGATCTCGGCGGGGCTTCCCGCTCCTTCACATATGACAACGTCGAACCTGGCTCGCAGGTTTTCGTAGGACTCGACGACGAGGTCGAGGAGGCGTCGACGATCGCTCCAGTACGAGCGGGCGTCCATCTCGGCCGCCGGACGTCCGAGCACGACCACCTGGCTTCGGGAGTCGGTCCCAGGCTTGAGCAGGATCGGGTTCATGACCGCCTCCGGCTCGATGCGTGCCGCCTGGGCCTGCGCCGCCTGGGCACGGCCGATCTCCTCGCCCCCACGGGTCACGAACGAATTGAGCGACATGTTCTGCGCCTTGAACGGAGCGACAGAGATGCCGCTTCTCGCGCACCAACGGCAGAGTCCGGCCACCAACGTGCTCTTTCCGGCGCCCGACGACGTGCCGGCGACGAGCACCGTGCCCGTCAATTGTCAGGGCCCGCTTTGTCGCTGACCCCGGCGGAGTCGAACGTCGCCATCTCCCGGAGGATCTTGGCGGCGGCCTGCACGGTGGGCACCGCCAATGCGGCGCCGGTGCCCTCGCCCAGTCGCATGTCCAGGTCGAGAACAGGCGACAGGTTGAGCTCGCGCGAGGACCGCCGTGGATCCCGGCTCGCTCGACCGGTGCCCGACCACGAGGTAGTCGACCACCTCGGGCACGAACGCCACCGCCACGAGGGCGGCGGCTGCGGCGATGACGCCGTCCACCACCACAGGTACCCGGCTCGACGCCCCGGCAACCACGAAGCCGCTCAGCGCGGCGATCTCGAGGCCCCCGAGCTCGGCGAGCACGACCAGTGGATCGGAGTGAGTGGGGACACGCGACAGCGCCTGGTCGATGACCGCCCTCTTGCGGAGCAGCGTGGCGTCGTCGATGCCCGTGCCACGTCCGGTGACGTCGGATGCGGGCCGACCCGTGCACGCCGCGATCAGGGCCGCGGCCGAGGTGGTGTTCCCGATGCCCATGTCCCCCGTGACGAGCATGCAAGCGCCTTCGGACACGGCGTGTCGCGCCACGTCGACCCCGACGTCCAGCGCGGCGTTGGCCTCGTCGGGCGACATCGCCGCCTCAACGGCCAGGTTCCGCGTCCCGGGCCTGACCTTGCGGCGCACCAGCGCCTCCGAGTCGGTGGGAATGGATGTCGCCACACCCACGTCGACGACGACGACCTGGGCTCCGGTGTGGCGAGCGAGGACGTTGATGGCCGCTCCCCCGGCACAGAAGTTGGCCACCATCTGCGCCGTGACCTCCTGGGGCCACGGCGTCACCCCTTCGGCGACCACGCCATGATCCCCGGCGAACACCGCCACCGTGACAGGCGCGGGGACCGGCGGTGGACAGGTGCCGGCGATGGCGCACAGGCGGACGCCGATCTCCTCGAGACGGCCGAGCGACCCTCGTGGCTTGGTCAGGCGGTCCTGGTACTGCGCCGCGGCCGACGCGGCTTCGCTGTCGACGGGCCGCACGGCCCGGCGGGCTTCGGAGAAACTGTGACCGGTCATGGTGCACCTTTCTTTGCGACGGGCCCCACCCCGTCCGGGGTGAGGCCGCTCGAAGGTCGGCTGTCGAAGACGCCGTCGAGGGCGTCGCCGCACCTCGCGTCGTCGGTCGAGGACAATGCTGCGTCGAGCCGCTCGAGCCCACGGGGCGGCGCAACGGCGATACGCGCCATCCGTGGCATTCCGAAGCTCGTGCAGTCACGGACCACGATCCCGTGAGGAGCGAGGCGCGTCCGGAGCCCAGGTGCGTCGACGAGCACCCAGTTGGCGTCGGAGGCCCGGGGCTCGAGGCCGTGCGCACGGAGCACTGCCTCCAGCTGGCCACGCAGCTCCGCGATGCGGCGAGACCAGGCCGGGAGCTCCACGGAGGCCAGGAGGTCGGGCAGGGCCGACGCGACCAGCCCGTTGACCGACCACAGGGGTTGGTGGCGCCGGCAGCGGTCGATCACGGGCGTCTCGCCCTCGGGAACCAGGATGTACCCGACCCGCAGTCCGGGGCACGCCAACAGCTTGGTGAGCGAGCCCACCACGACCGCACCGGCATCACCTCGCGTCCAGCGACCCGTGGCCAGGCCGTAGAACGCCTCGTCCCACACTCCGGCATGCTCGTGCTCCCCCGCCAGGAGCCCGCTCGGGTTGTGGGGGTTCGACCGCCACAGGGGGCCCGCCCGGCGAGGGTGCAGGGAGAATTCGGGCTCCGACACGTGACCGCCCATTACCTCGGCGACCAGACGGATGGCCTCGGCCCCCCCGTTGGTGAGCAGGAGCCGGTTCGAGTCGACCCCCATGGTCTCGGCGAGTACGGCGGTGGCCCGGGCCGGGTCGGGGTAGCGACGCAGCGACTCGAGGTGACGGCGCAGGACCGGGGCCGGGTCCGGCGCCACGGGGTTGAGGGACTGCGAGAGGTCGAGCACGTGGAGGGGGTCGACGCCCAGGGCAGCGGCCACGGCGACGGCGTCCCCGCCGTGCGGGCCGGGAGGGGGCAGTGAAGAGCGAGGCGTCACCGTCGCCACATCTCCAGGAGCCCGACGACTCCCAACAACAGGGCCAGCGCGTGGCACACGTCGCGCGACAGGCTCACGGCGCGTGCGATGTCACCGGCTTCGACGGCACGCCCCGTGCCCAGAGCGGGCCGGTGCTCCGTGCGGTCCCCGTACCGGTTCTCGCCGCCGAGACGGACATCCAACGCCGCCGCGAACGCGGCCTCGGCCACGCCCGAATTCGGGGAGGGATGCGACGGCGCCTGGTCCCGCACCGCCCGCCAGATCGCTCCTGCAGCTCCCGGCCGCACCACGACGACGAGGAATGCCGTCAGGCGGGCGGGGACGAACGCGGCCACGTCGTCGAGGCGCGCGCTGGCCCAGCCGTAGCGGAGGTAGCGGTCGTGGCGGTATCCCACCATGGCGTCCATGGTGTTGACGGCGCGGTAGCCGAGGACACCCGGCGCGCCGGCGAGGGCGGCCCACCACGCCGGAGCCACGACGGCGTCCACCGTGTTCTCCGCCACCGACTCCACGACGGCGCGAGCCATGCCCGACCCGTCGAGGCACGTCACGTCCCGCCCGACCAGGCTCGGCAACAGCGAACGGGCAAGGTCGAGGTCCGCCGACTCGAGCGCCTCCCCGATCGACACCGCGACGTCGCGCAGCGCCTTGCCGGCCACGGCGAGGTAGGTGGCGAGGGTCGTGGACCTGACGACAGCTCCGGCGAGCAATCCCAGACCCGTCCCGCACACTGTATGGCCGACGCCGGCAGCGCGACTGTCGCGATAGGCCTCTCCCTCGAAACGCTGCATGCACAGGCCGAACAGCGTGACGGGGTGCAGGCGCGCCGGCGGCTCCCCGGCTATGCCGTCGGCCACGACACCGAGGGCCGCCGACAACGCTCTCGGCGCCGGCCTCCGACGCACCCGGCGCGTGCCCGTGTGACGGCGGTCGCGGTCGAGGCTCACCATTTGGCCGCCAGCACCAGGAGCCCGACCGTCTCCCCGACCACCCCGGCGGCGCCGAGGACGTCCCCGGTGAAGCCCCCGAGCCGCCTCTGCGCGAAGACCACGACCGCGACGATCCCCACCAGCTCGGCTCCCAGCGCGGCCAGGCCGTGCGCCCCCCGGCCGGCGATCGCCATCCCCACCGCCAGCGCGGCACCCACCAGGCCCGGAACGAGCGCGCCGGCGATGCCGAGGGGGCGTGCGACGGCCACTCCTTCGGCACCGTCGTCGTCGGAGGCAGGCTGATCTCGCTCGCCGGTCGGCTCCTCGACGAAGGCGGCGGCGAGGCCACCGGGGCGCGCGTAGGGCAGGCACCGGGCCACCACGGCCATCGCGGCGCGCGATGCACACCACAGAGCACCGACGACGAGGGGAGCGGCGACCGTCGAGGCGAACGCTCCGTAGCGGAGGATGAGGACGACGAACACGGTGATCGCTCCGAACGCGCCCACGGCCGGCTCCGCCATCACCTCGAGTCGACGTGCTCGCGACATCGGCGCCAGTAGTCCGTCCCCGGCGTCGGCGAGCCCGTCGAGGTGGAGGTATCCCGTCAGAACGGCGTCGGCCGCCAGCGCGACCCCGGCCGCAGCGGCAGGGGGCCAGACCCGTCCGGCCGACCACCACAGGCCCCCCACGGCGAGCCCGATGGCGCCGCCCACGACGGGGAACCAGTCCAGCGTGGCCGGGGAAGGCGTGGCCGCGCCGCCGAAAGGAGTGAGGAACGCCAGGGCCCTGCGCATCAGCCGGCCTGGGGTCGCTCGAGACGCAGCGCGCAGCCCGCCACCACGAGCAGGACCTCGTCGGCCCGGGCGGCCACGGCCTGGTTGAGCGCGCCCAGCGCGTCTCGGAACCGGCGCCCCTCGGCGGTGGAGGGATGGACCGAGAGCCCGACCTCCTCGGACACCACCACGGTGTCCCCGTCGCGCTCGGCGAGCGCCGAGCACAGTGCTTCGGCGTCGACCTCCATGGCGGGGGCGGCTCCCACCCACGGACCGAGCGAGTCCACCAACACCGAGCCCGCCACGGTGCGAAGCACCTCTGGGAGGCCCGCGGCGGCCTGCACCGTGCGCCACTCGGGGGACCGGCGGGCCTGGTGCCGCTCCACCCGCGCGGCCAGGTCGGCGTCGTCGCCCACATCGAGGGTGGCGACATAGGTGACCGGCGACCCGTGCCCGGCCACCAGGCGCTCGGCCACGACCGACTTCCCGGACCTGGCCCCACCGAGCACGAGCGTGATCACGCGGCGGCTCCGGGACCACAACCCGCCAGCACGGCGCGGTGCACGGCGCGGGCGAGGCGAGCACCCCACTGCGAACGCGGACCGCCGAACCGATGGGCGTCGCCCTCGTCCGGACAGACGATGCAGACGGCGTCGGAGGCGGTGCCGGTGGCGGGAACCCCCGCGTCCCACAGGGCCTGCGCCTTGGCCTCCGTCACGCTCATGACTGCGTTCACCATGGCGGCGGGCGAAAGCCGCTCGGGGACGATGGCGACGATGTTGATGGTGCCCGGTGCCGGGCTCGAGTTGATGGTGCCCGGTGCCGGGCTCGAGTTGATGGTGCCCGGTGCCGGGCTCGAGTTGATGGTGGCCGGTGCCGTGTCGCGCCGGTCGACGCCGGAGCCGCCGGCGGGCTCGTCGGCCGCGGCCGCCCACGTGGGGAAGGTGATGCCGACGGAGACGTCGACACGGGCGCCACCGTCCTCCTCGCGTCGGAGCTGACGCAGGTCGACCGCGGTGAGCATTCCCACCCCGGGACCGGTGAGCCCGCGGCGGATGCCAATTCGGCGAGATGCACCTCGGGATCGAGCCGTGCGTAGGAATGGGGCACCTGGGCATTGACCACCCACCGTCGCCGTCCGAGCCCGCCCCCGAACGGTGCGGAGGAAAGCACCGACACTCGCTCGGGAAAGCGCCACACGAGCATGTGCAGCTGGTCTGCGGGTTCGCCGTGCTCGAAGCACGCGGGTTCGACGTCCATCGCCGAGGAGCGGAGCGTGCGATCGGCCATGATCAGTACTCGATCCCCTTGCGCGCCTTGATGCCGCGGTCATACGCGTGCTTCACCTTGCGCATCTCGGTCACCGTGTCGGCGATCTCGACGAGCTCGGGGGCGGCGTCGCGGCCGGTAATCACGACGTTGGTCCGCGGGGCGCGGCCGGTGATCCCCGCCACCACGTCGGCGACGTCGACCCAGCCGTAGGTGATGGCGTAGGTCAGTTCGTCCAGGATGAGCAGGTCGTAGTCACCCGACGCCAGCTTGGTGCGCGACAGCTCCCAGGCGTGGCGGCCCTTGGCCGCCGTCTCGTCGAGGTCGGTGGACTCCCACGTGAACCCGTCGCCCATCGTCGACCACTCGATGCCGAGATGGTCGGCCAGCTTCCGCTCGCCCACCTTCCACTTGCCGCTCTTGACGAACTGCACGACTCCGACCTTCCAACCCCGGGCCCACCCCCTTCCCATGACGCCGAAGGCCGACGACGACTTGCCCTTGCCGTGCCCCGTGTTGATGATGACCAACGAGGCCGCTCTCGTGGCCGTCTCCGTGTCGTCGGCCGCGTGGACCTCGGCACCGTCTGTGGTCATGGGATCCTCCTTCGTCATCGGGTGCGTTGGGGGACGACGACCAGATCGCCGTCGGCGCGCAGGACGCGGACATGGGCGCCGAAATGCCCTGTCAGGGTCTCCTCGGTGAGCACCTCGTCGGGTTTGCCCGTGGCCACAGCACGACCATCGGCGAGAAGGATCAGACGGTCGGCGAACTGCCCGGCCAACGTGAGGTCGTGCAGGGCACTGAGCACCGTGAGCTCGCGCTCGCGGCGCAGCGCGTCGACCAGCTCGAGGGCCTCGACTCGGCGGCCGAGGTCGAGTGCGCTGGTCGGCTCGTCGAGGAGCAGGACCGGTGCTTCTTGGGCCAATGCCCGGGCGAGCACCAGGCGCTGCATCTCTCCACCCGACAAGGTGGCGAGCCGGCGATCCGCCATGGCGGCGAGATCGAGGGAGTCGAGCAGCGAACCGCACACGCGTCGGTCCGCGGCCGTCTCGAAGCCGAAGTACCCGATGTGCGGGGTGCGCCCCAGGAGCACGTACTGACCGACGGTCATGTCCGGTGGGAGCACGGGCTGTTGGGGGACGTAGGCGACCAGGCGGGCCAGGTGCCTGGGTGGCAACCCGGACACCGCGGCGCCGTCGACCCTGATCTCGCCGTCGTGGGGAACGAGGCCGGCGACCGCACTCAGCAGCGTGGTCTTGCCCGCCCCGTTGGGCCCGATGAGCCCCACCCATTCCCCCGGCCCGACCTCCTCGGACAAGGCGCAGAGGGCCGGGGACGAGCCGTACCGCACCGTGACGGCTTCCAGGGCGATCACGACGGGCCCTTCACGTGCTCCGGCCCACACGCCGGGACCGCAGCACGAACAGGAAGAAAGGCGCACCCACGAAGGCGGTGACCACCCCGATCGGGATCTCGCTGGGCGCCAGCACGGTCCGGGCCGCTACGTCGGCGAGGATCAAAAAGGCCGCTCCGCCGATCATCGACACCGGCATCACCACGCGGTAACTGGCGTTCGTGCTCAGGCGCACCGTGTGGGGGACGATGATGCCGACGAAGCCGATCAGACCGCTCACCGCCACCGCGGCCGCTGTGCCGAGCGTGGCTGCAGCGACGACGATAAGGCGGACTCGAGAGGACCGCACTCCCAGGCTGTCGGCCTCGTCCTCCCCCACCCGGAGCACGTCCAGGAGCCGTCGGTGCGCGATCAGGACCACGGCGCTGAGCGCCACGTACGGGAGGATGAGCAGCACGTCGGACCATGTCGCCACCGTCAGGCTCCCCAGGATCCACCCGTAGACCGCCTGCAGGTCCTGGGCGTGTTGTTGCTGGAGGAACGTCTGGATGGCGGTGAGGAGCGCGGCGACGGCCACACCGGCGAGCACGATCGACACCGTCGCCCCTTGTCGCCCCACGGTCGCGCCGACCACGTACGTCAGCGTGACCGCGCCCACGGCCCCGGCGAAGGCCGCCAGCGGCAGGAGCTCGGAGAGCCGCGACCCTGCCACGATGACCACCGTGGCACCGAGGCCTGCGCCCGCAGCCACGCCGAGCAGGTACGGGTCTGCCAGCGGATTGCGGAAGACCCCCTGAAACGCTGCCCCACCCCCGGCCAGCATGGCGCCGACCATGCCGCCGAGGACGACCCTCGGAAGCCGGATCTGCCAAAGGATGTCGGCATCGATGCGGCTCACCCCCGCGTGGAAGTGCACGAACGGGAGGTGCGACGCCATGACGCGCAGGGCAGCGGAGAACGACACGTCGGCCGGGCCGATCGACACGCCGAGCAACACCGCGCCGGCCAGGGCGCCCAAGGCGACGATGACCGCACGATGCGCCGACACCGGCCGCAGCGACGGGTTGCGCATGCACAGCGCGGTGCCTGGTTCCTCGGCGCGCAGCGGCCGCTGCGGCAAGGTTGTGCTCACGTTCGGGCCGCGTGCTTTCTCATGGCGGTCTCCACCGTCTGCAACAGGTCGACGATGCGCGGCCCCCAGCGCGACGCGATGTCGTCGTCGAGCCCGACCACCTGCCCGGTGCGGACGGCCTTCATCGTCGACCACCCCGGCCGGAGCGCGACGGTGTGCGCCGACTGCCCGCAGCAGATGGTGTCGGCCAGGAAGACCCAGTCCGGGTTCGACTGCACGATGAACTCCGCCGACAGCTGCGGGTAGCCTCCGCTCGATGCGACCGACGGGGCGCTGTCGGCGATGTCGTGCAACCCGAGGAGGCCAAGCACCTTTCCGATGAAGGTGGACGACGTCACCGAGTAGTACGACGGTTCGAGCTCGTAGTAGTAGGTCTGCCCCGCGTCGGACTTGGGCGCGTCCTGCACGATGGCGGCGATCTGTGCCCTCACACGGGCGGCCTCTGCTTCTGCCGCCTGCACATGGCCGGTGGCCTCTCCGAGCTGGCCGTACTGGGCATAGGCGTCGGCGAGCGTCTCGGCAGGGGGAAGGGAGAGGACCGGGATGCCCAAGGTCGCGAGCCGCCCGGTGAGCCCGGTGCTGTCGCCCGCCACGACCACGAGGTCGGGACGGTACGACACGATGGCCTCGACGTTGGGCGCCAGCTCGTCGAGATCCGTCCGGGGTGCGTCCTCGGGATAGTCGGAGTACTTGTCGACGGCCTTCACCTGGCTCCCGGCGCCGATGGCGTACAGCATCTCGGTCGCCGTCGGCGACAGCGACACGATGGCGCGGGGCGCGCCCGGATCCGCACCGTGCCGTTGGCCGCCGGGATGGAGACCGGGAACGAGCCGGTCGCCGAGGCGCCGGTCGCGGTCGCAGCGAGCGAGGAGCTGCTGCACGCCGCAGCCAGCACACCGAGCACGGCGCACAGCGCAAGGAGCGTCCGCCGAGAGCGCTCGAGCATGTGGTCATCCTCCATCGGGTCGCGGAGGACGAAGTGCGCCCGCTGCGACACCAGACGGCGGTGTCCAACGAACCGCCCTTCCTCCGAGGACAGGTTTCGCCGGTGCAGGACAGGCGTCCGGGCTCGTCCCCCGAGAGGGCATCACCGTTGCGGGACAGCGCCGGGATCTCACCGGCCTTCGCTGGGCCTACACCACTCCGGCTGGCCACCGAAGCGCCCTGACGTTACCCCCCTGCCGGGGTACTGCGCCACCGTCACCGCATCGTCCCCGAGGCCCCGGCGTCAGTCCGGCGCGACCTCGTCGAAGCCGATGGCCGTCTCGAGCGCGGCGGCCGAGCGGATGACCACCAGGTCCGCGTGCTGGGGACCGACGAGCTGGATGCCCACCGGCAGGCCCTCGGAGGTGAGCCCGGCACACACCGACGCCGCCGGGGAGCGGGTCATGTTGAAGGGATAGGTGAAGCGCGCCCAGTTGGCCTCGAGCTCTCCGTTGACCAAGCCCTGGCCTTGCAACGCGCGCGGTGGGGGCGGTCCCGCGCATGTGGGGGTCAGCAGCAGGCGAACCTCACGGAAGAGCTCGACGAGACGCAGGTTCAGGTCGTGACAGGCGTCCAACGCCCGCACGAGGTCGAGGGCGCTCAGGTGCTCGGCGGCCCAGTCGACCTGCGCGGCCAGGAGCGGGTCGACCTTGTCCCAGAGGTCCGTGCCCCGGTAGGGCTCGAGCGTCCGCCAGTTGTAGGACATCGCCATCGTCAGCCAGTCGCGCACGGGGTCCTCGTCGAAGACGGTCTCGATCTCGATCACTTCGGTCCCGAGGGACTCGAGCCTCCCCACGGCGTCCTCGCACAGTGCGCGGACCTCGTCGTCGAGTGGTGCGTACCCGAGCGTCGGCGACCACGCCACCTTGGCGGGCAGTCGCGGCTCGTCGAGCGCAGCGAGCCACGACGCCTCAGGCCGTGGGAGCGACCGGATGTCGGTGGGGTCGGGACCGACGGCGACGTCGAGCGCGAGGACCACGTCGCCGACGCGCCTGGCCATCGGCCCCTTGGTGGACAGGTCCAGCCAGCCCGACCCGTCCTCCCCGCCCGAGGGCACCCGCCCCAGGGAAGGCTTGACGCCACTCAGCCCGCAACACGAAGAGGGGATACGAATCGACCCGCCCCCGTCGGACCCGGTGGCGAGGGGGACCATCCCCGAGGCGACGGCGGCGGCGGCCCCTCCCGAGGACCCTCCGGGGCTGTAGGCCAGGTTCCACGGATTGCACGTCGGCCCGAACACGGCGTTGTCGGTGTCGGCCTTCCACCCGAGCTCAGGCGTGTTGGTCTTCCCCACCACCACGCCCCCGGCCGCCCGAAGTCGTGCCACGAAGGGGGAGTCGGCGACCGCCACGGGGCCGCCCGCGAAGAGCGCGGACCCCTGGGACGTGACGAAACCCGCCGCGTCGTCGAGGTCCTTCACGCCGACGGGGATGCCGGCCAACGGGCCGGGGTCCTCGCCGGCCGCCACCGCGTCGTCGATCCGCTGCGCCGCTTCGAGGGCACCGTCGGCATCGACCGCGACGAACGCGTTGACGGCGGGATTGCGCGCCTCGATGCGCTCGAGCGCATGGGTGACGAGCTCACGGGCGGGTCGCCGGCCCGACCGCACCGCGGCCGCCAGGTCGGCGAGCGTCTCACGACGGAAGTCCATGTCCCTCGCGTAGCACGCCCGGACGCACGGCGCCGGACCGGGGTTCGGAGGTCGCCCCCGGGGGAGCAGGACAGGTCGCTCCCGGGGAGGAGATGGACACGCCGGTACGGCGCACGGCAACCTGGGCCGATGCCCTCCACCATCGACGGGGCCGCTCTCGACCACGTGGCGGTGGCCGTGGAACGGTGGGCCGACGCGTGGCCACGCTATGCCGTCGAGCTCGGGGGGGCCTGGAGCTCGGGGGGACTCAACGTCGGCTTCGGCCCCGCCCAGCTGCGGTACGCCAACGCGGGGCGGGTCGAGATCCTCCAGCCGTACCGACCACAGGACAACCCGTTCCTGCGCCGCTTCCTCGACCGCCATGGGCCCGGCCCCCACCATCTCACCTTCAAGGTGCCCGATCTCGCCGCTGCCCTCGACATCGCCCGTGACGCGGGCTTCGCGCCGGTAGGGGTGGACCTCGACAGTCCCGACTGGAAGGAGGCGTTCCTCCACCCGCGCCAGGCCACCGGCATCGTGGTGCAGCTGGCCCAGGCCGCCTACGCGTGGGAGTCGCCACCGCCCGAAGGGTTCCCCATGGCGCGCCGGGACCCGCCGGCGTCCCTGCTCCGGGTGACGCACGCCGTCGCGGAACTGGACGCGGGCCTGGCGCTGTTCGAGGTGCTGCTGGGCGGGAGGCGCGTGTCCGACGGGGATGCGCCCGACCGGACATGGCAGTTCGTCGACCTGGAGTGGCCCGGCCCTCCCGCGCTCCGCCTGGTGGCGCCCCACCCCGCCACCCGCGCCACGACACCTGGCGAAGAGACGCTCCGGGCGTGGCTGGGAGACCTTTCGGGGCGGCTGCACCACCTCGTCTTCGCGCTCGCTCCCGGCGAGGACGGCGCGGCCCGGCCCGGGCCCGCCGGTGCCGACGACCTCCACACGAAGACCGGCGTCCCCGGCCTCCTGCCGACCGAGGGCCCGGCGCGCGTCGTCGAGCCCCCGGACAACCTCGGCACGCGACTGGTCCTGATCCGCGCCGCACCGGGGAACGGCACGTGACCAGCCACAGCCGTCCCGGCGCAACCGGTGGCGTCACCACCATTAGCCTGGTGCGCACGTTGAGCGAGGAACGGTGACCGACGACGACTCCGGCGCCCCCGGCGGCGCCGCGCCCAAGCTGACGATCAGCCAGCGCCTCCTCACGGCGCTGCCCAATCTCCAGCGCCAGCCTGCGCCCACGGCTCCGGCCCGGGCGCAGCCCTCGGCACGGGCCAAGACAGGCTCGGGCCGACCCACGGACGCGGCTGCCACGACCGGGGACGGTGCCGAAGAGGCCGACGCCGCCCTCGACCGGGGATCCTCCGACGCCGCCGCCAACGGCACCGCCACCGGGCTCGGCGGACTCCTGCGCGGGTCGGCGTCGAAGCCCGCGTCCGCCAGGGGCAGAACGCGTTCGGCCGAAGTGCTCGAGCACATGAGCCGTGAGGAGATCGCCCATCGCATCAAGAAGCTCGACGACCGGGAGCGATTCCTCGCCCTGTCGGCGGCGCCCCTCGGTGTCGCCGTCGGCGTCGGTCTCACCCTGGTCACCATCCACCTCAACCCGGCGGCGGGCCACGCCAAGCACGTGGCCCCGTCGACCATCTATCTCGAAGGCGGGGCCCGCATCCTGTTGTCGGGCGTCGTGGTGGCCGCCGCCATGACCCGTCGGCGTTCCTTCGTCGGCTTCGCGCTGCTGTTCCTGGGCACCTCCATGGGTGCCCCCCTGTTCGCGCTGCCCTTCTGGGCGCTCGGCGGCTACCTGATCTGGCGGGTGTTCAAGTTCCAGAAGGCTCTCAGCGCCAAGAACTCGACGTCGGCGAAAACGTCGGGCAGCGGGCGCATCCCGGCCAACCCCCGCGCCGCGGGGCGCGCCGGCGCGGCCGCGGCGCGCCAGCGCGCCCAGGACCCGCGCCGACGCGGCCGCAAGGAGCCCGCGCCCGCCGGGCCGACCCCGTCCAAGCGCTACACCCCGCCGCGACCGACCCGACCCCGGCCCCCCGCCCCACCGGCCTGAGCGCCCGAGGTCGCGGGACCTCCGTCGACGAGGAGCGCGGAGCGCAGCAGCCGCAGGATCTCCTGGCGGCGCCGTACCAGCGAGCGTGGGGTGGGCTCCTCCCCCAGCGCGCGCAGGACTTCCACCTCGGTGATCATGCCCACCACCGTGGAGTAGATGGCGAGGAGCAGGAGGCGAGGCTCGTGGCGGCGCATGTGGCCGGCGTCCATCTCCTCCTCGAGAAAGCTCGAAGCCCGCGCCGCGAGCGGTTCGAGCACGAGCATGAGGCGCGTCGCCGACGGGGGCCCCAGGCGACCGACCTCGCGCAGCAGGCCGAGGAGCTCCGGACGCCGCGCCGCGAGGCGAAAGACCGAGCGCACCACCGCCTCCACACGCGACCAGCCCGATCCGGCGCCCGCCAATGACTGCTCGAGTGCCGCTGCGAGCTCCGTGGCCGAACGGTCGATCAGCGCCTCGAGCAGCGCCTCTTTGGACGGGAACCAGTAGAGGATCGACTGCTTGCGCACGCCGAGGCCCTCGGCCAGGGCGTCGAGGGACGTCGCCTCGTAGCCGCGTGACCCGAAGGAGGCCAGGGCGGCGTCGAGGATGCGTTCGGCGGTCCCGCTCTCGGAGCGCCGGGCCACGCCGCTGGGCCTTCTCCCCCCATCCACCTACCATATGGTAGACAGAGATCGTGGCCGAGGTGACGACCCCCACGACAGCCGGGCCCCCGGGACCCCTGGTCATCGGCGAGGCCCTGTCAGGCAAGCGCATCCTCGTCACGGGAGCCACCGGCTTCCTCGGCACCGCCCTCGTCGAACGGCTCCTGCGCGCAGTCCCGGGGTGCGAGGTGGTGGTGCTCGTGCGCCCGACCCGGCGTGCGGATGCCGCGGCCCGCATGGCGCGTGAGGTGGTGCGCAACGACTGCTTCAGCCGCCTGCGTGACGAGCTCGGCGACCGCTTCGACGAGACCGTGGCCGCCCGGCTCCGGGCCGTCGGGGGCGATGTCGGGCGTGACGGACTCGGCCTCGACGACGAGGGCCGGCTCGTGCTCGCCTCGTGCGACGTCGTCGTCCACTCGGCCGCCACAGTGGCCTTCGACGCCCCCCTGGACACCGCCGTCGAGGTCAACCTGCTGGGCCCGTCGCGCGTGGCCGCGGCCATCGAGTCGCTGGCCGGCACCCGCCAGCGCGAGCACCCCGGGGCGCCACCCACCCATCTCGTCACGGTGTCCACCGCCTACGTGGCCGGCACGCACCAGGGGGACGCCACCGAGACCCTCGCCACCGAGGCGCTGGCGTCGGGAGCGCGGGCCCGCACCCACACCACCGTCACCACCGAGGTCGACGTCGACGCCGAGGTGACCGCGGCCCGGCGCCTGCGCGACGACCTCGAATCCGCGTCCGCGGACGCCGCAACGCCTGGCCCAGCTGACCAAGGCGGCACGCGCCGAGCTCGGCGCGGCCGGGACGCACCTGCTGGCAGAACGAGCCGAGAAGCTGCGCGACGAGTGGGTCCGGACCGAGCTCGTCGAGCGCGGACGGGCCCGCGCCCGGGCACTCGGCTGGCCCGACGCCTATGCCTTCACCAAGGCCTTGGGCGAGCGCGCCCTGGTGGGGGCGCGCACCGGGGTGCCCATCACGATCGTGCGACCGTCGATCATCGAGTCGGCGCTGGCCGAACCACGCCCGGGGTGGATCCGGGGCTTCCGGATGGCCGAGCCCATCATCGTCTCCTACGGGCGGGGGTTGCTGCGCGAATTCCCCGGGGTCCCCGAAGGGGTCGTGGACGTCATCCCCGTCGACATGGTGGTGGCCGCCATCATCGCCGTTGCCGCCGCCGGGCCCGACCCCGCCGGGCCGACCGTGTACCACGTGGCCTCGAGCGTGCGGAACCCGCTGCGCTACGGCGAGCTGGTGGACCTGGTGCGTTCGTGGTTCACCGATCACCCGCTGTACGACTCCGACGGCCAGCCCATCATGGTGCCCGAATGGTCGTTCCCCGGGCGCGGGAGGGTGCAGCGCCAACTGCAACGGGCCAATCGGGCGCTCACCACCGCGGAACGGGTCCTGGGCGCGCTGCCGGTGCGGGGCGAGCATGCCGATCTGGCGGCGCGCGTCGAAGAACGCCGGGCCCAGGCCGAGCGCGCCCTCGGGTACACCGAGCTCTACGGCGCCTACACCGAGACCGAGGCGCACTTCCGCGTCGACCGCCTCCTGACGCTGTGGGACCGCCTGTCGCCCGAGGACCGGGAGCGCTTCTGCTTCGACCCGGGGGTGATCTCATGGGCCGAGTACGTCCACGACGTGCACCTGCCGTCGGTGGTCGAGCACGCCCGGGTGCGCTCCACGCCACGACGGTCGACGGTGGCCAACCGCTCGGACCGGGCGCGCGCCGCCATCTTGTCGCCCCAGCGCCACCTGGCCGCCTTCGACCTCGAGAACACCTTGGTGGCCTCCAACGTGGTGGAGTCCTACGCCTGGTTGGCGAGCCGGCACCTCCCCGTGGGCGAACGCGTCCGGTTCACCGCCCGGATCCTGCGCGAAGCGCCGGCGCTGCTCGCTCTCGACCGGCGCGACCGGGGGGACTTCCTGCGCAGCTTCTACCGGCGCTACGACGGCGCGCCGGCGGCACTCTTGCGCCACGACGCCGTGGAGATGTTCCACCACCTGTTGCTGACCAAGTCGTTCCCGGCCGGATTCGCCCGGGTACGCGCCCACAAGGCACTGGGGCACCGCACCGTCCTCATCACCGGGGCCCTCGACTTCGTGGTCGAGCCCCTGCGCCCGTTGTTCGACGAGGTCGTGTGCGCGCGCCTGGGCCAGGACCCCGAGGGCCGGCTCACGGGGCGGCTCGACCGGCTCCCGCCCACCGGCGAGGCGCGGGCTCTCGTGCTCGCCGAGTACGCGGCGGCCCAGGGCCTCGACCTCGGCGAGTCGGTGGCCTACGCGGACTCGGCTTCGGACCTGCCGCTGCTCGAGTGCGTCGGGTTCCCCGTGGCGGTGAACCCCGAGGCGCGGCTGGCCGCCATCGCCCGCCGCCGGGGATGGCACGTCGAGCAATGGGACAAGGCCGGAGGCGGGGCCCGGCCCCCCCTCCCCTTCGGCCCCGTCGACCACCACCTGTCGCGCTGGTGGGCGCGCCTCGAAGGCGCCGCGGAGCGCGCCTCCGCGCCGGCGGGCCCGGGGTCGGGCCGCCGCTCGGGTGCGGCGAGCGGAGGCAGGTGGTGAAAGGCCTCGTCTTCGAACGCAACCTGGCGCGCTTCGCCGCGTCGCGGATGGTGTCGAGCATCGGGGGCTCGGGGCGGGGGGTCTCCGTCGGGCCCCTGCGCCTGACCGACGTGGAACCGCCCGAGTTGCCGGGCCCGGAGTGGCACCGCGTGCGCCCACTGCTGGCCGGCATCTGCGGCTCGGACCTGTCGACTCTCGACGGCCGGAGCTCGCGCTATTTCGAGGACGTCGTGAGCTTCCCCTTCGTGCCGGGCCACGAGGTGGTGGGCACCCTCGACGACACCGACGCCCGTGTGGTGATCGAGCCCGTCCTCGGCTGTGCGGCCCGCGCCGTGGTCCCGCCGTGCGCGGCGTGTGCCGAGGGCCGGACCGGGGGTTGTGAGCGTGTCGCCTTCGGCCACCTGGCGCCGGGCCTGCAGATCGGGTTCTGCACCGACACCGGCGGCGGATGGTCCGCGGGGGGCCTCGTGGCCCACGATGCGCAGCTGCACGCCGTGCCCGACGACCTCTCCGACGACGACGCGGTGATGGTGGAGCCCACCGCGTGTGCCGTCCACGCCGCGCTCGGGGCTCGCGTCGACGCCGGCCACACGGTGGCCGTGCTCGGAGCGGGCACCCTCGGCCTGTGCACCGTGGCGGCCCTGGCGCAGCTGTCACGGCCCCGGCAGCTGCTCGTGGGGGCGCGTTACGCGCACCAAGCGCGGCTGGCCGAGGAGCTCGGTGCGGACACGGCGGTCGACCCCGACCAACTGGTGCGTGCCGTGCGGCGCAGCTCACGCTCGCTCGAGGCGTCGGGGACGCTCACGAGTGGGGCGGACGCGGTGATCGACTGCGTCGGGAGCGACGAGTCTCTGGCCCAGGCGCTGTCCATGGTCCGGCCCCGGGGCCGCGTGGTGCTCGTGGGGATGCCCGGCCGCGTCACCGTCGACCTGGCCTCGCTGTGGCACCGGGAGGTGGCCGTCGTCGGTGCCTACGCATACGGGACCGAGGACGTGGGCGGCTTGTTGCGGCGCACCTTCGACGTGGCCCTCGAGGTCGTGGCGGCCAAAGGCCTCGGCCGCCTGGTGTCGGCGTGCTACCCGCTCGATCGCTACGAGGAGGCCCTCGCCCACGCCGGGGCGGCCGGGCGCCGGGGCGCGGTGAAGGTCGTCTTCGACCTGCGCGCCCGGGACCGCCTCCGAGCCACGCCTCCCGGTACGAAAGGACATGTCTCATGAGCCCCAGGCCCGGCTTCGTGCTCGAGGTCGACCGGTCCACCCCCTCCACCTTGTTCTGGCACGGTGAGGGGTACCGGCTCGAGAAGCTCCCCGTAGGGAGCCGGGTCCTGTACGCGCCCGAGCCCGTCGACGCCCTGGCCGACCCCGTGAGCGCCATCCGGCGCGCGCTCGAGGAGCCGTTGGGCGATGCCGAGCCGCTGCGGTCCCAGCTCCGCCCGGGCATGGCCCTCACCATCGCCTTCGACGACGTGTCGTTGCCCCTCCCCCCCATGCGCGCTCCCGACGTCCGCCAACTCGTCATCGAGCAGGTGCTCGAGCTGGCCGCCGAGGCCGGCGTGGACGACGTGGTGCTGATCGCGGCACTGGCGCTGCACCGGCGCATGACCGACGCCGAGCTGCGCCACGCGCTCGGCGACCGCATCTTCGACGCCTTCGCCCCCCACGGCCTGTTGTGGCAGCACGACGCCGAAGACCCCGACCAGCTCGTGCACCTCGGGCTCACCGACCAGGGCGAGGACGTCGAGATCAACAAGAGGGCCGCCACGTCGGACCTGCTCGTCTACGTCAACATCAACCTGGTGGCCATGGACGGCGGGCACAAGTCGGTGGCAACCGGCCTGGCCAGCTACAAGAGCCTGCGCCATCACCACAACGCGCACACCATGGCGCGAAGCCGGTCCTTCATGGACCAGCACCACTCTGAGCTGCACTCGTCGAATTGGCGCATGGGCCGGCTCATCGCGGCATCGGGGGTCAAGATCTTCCAGATCGAGACCAACCTCAACACCGACACCTTCCCGGAGCAGTTCCGGTTCCTGCAGCGCCGCGAATGGGAGTGGAGCGCACGCGACCGCGCCGGGTTCCTGGCCACGTCCAAAGCGCTCCAGGCCACTCCCGAGCGCGTGGCGCGATCCATCTTCCATTCCATTCGTGCCCCGCACAAGATGAGCTCGGTCCAAGCCGGAGAGGTCGAGGCGGTGCACGCCCGCACCACGGAGAACGTCTACACCCAGCAGCTGCTCGAGGTGGACGGCCAGACCGACATCCTCACCATGGGACTGCCCTACATCTGCCCGTACAACGTCAACTCGATCATGAACCCGATCCTGGTGGCGTGCCTCGGGCTCGGGTACTTCTTCAACATGTACCGGGGGCAGCCCCTCGTGCGCGCCGGTGGCGTGGTGATCATGAGCCATCCCACGCCGTGGGCGTTCCACCCCGGGCACCACCCGAGCTACATCGACTTCTTCGAACAGGTCCTGGCCGAGACCACCGACCCGGCCGAGATCGGCAAGTACGAGGAGTCCTTCGCCACCGACCCGTGGTACGTCCATCTCTACCGGACGGGCAACGCGTACCACGGCGTGCACCCGTTCTACATGTGGTACTGGTGCGCGCACGCACTCGAGCACGTGGGGGCGGTGATCATCGTGGGCGGCGAGCGCGCCGCGGTGCGTCGGCTGGGCTTCAAGCCGGCGAGCTCCATGGCCGACGCGCTCGAGATGGCCTCGGACGTGGTTGGTCCCGACCCGTCGATCACACACCTGCACTCACCCCCCCTGCTCATGGCGGACGTCCGGTGAGCACGGTCGACGGTCTGGCGCGCCGCGCCCGCCGGTTGCGCCCCCAGGGCTTCCCGTGGCGCGCACCGACGTGGCCGTCGAGCCTCGAGCGCGCCGCGCCCGAACGCCACCTCGGCGTCGACTACGACACCGAGTGGACGCGTCGCTACCCCGCCCGCCTGGCGCGTGCGGTCATCCTCGACAACGTGACCCGCCCTCTCGCCCATCTCGTGGCATCGCCCGAGGTGCGCGGAGAGGAGATGCTCGCGCTCGTCGAGGCGCCCGCCATCTACGTGGCCAACCACGCCAGCCACATCGACACCGGGCTCGTCCTGTCGCTCCTGCCCCCGCATGTGCGCCACAAGACGGTGGTGGCGGCGGCGGCCGACCACTTCTTCGACCGGCGGTGGAAGGCGCACCTGTGGTCCGTCATCCTCGCCGCGGTCCCGATCGAGCGTCACCGTGTCAACCGGAAGTCCGCCGAGGACACCGCAGCGCTGCTGCGCCAGGGCTGGAACCTCATCATCTACCCCGAGGGCGGCCGGACCCACGACGGGTGGTTCCAGGAGATGCACGGGGGCGCCGCCTATCTGGCCACGCGCACGGGCAGGCCGGTGGTGCCGGTGCACATCGACGGCACCTACCGCATCTGGCCCCGGGGCGGCTCACGCGTGCGCCGCAGCCCCACACGCGTCACGTTCGGCTCCCCCATCGTGGCCGCCGAAGGCGAGAGCTCCCGCAGGCTCGAGGCCCGGATCGACCGCGTGCTCGGCACCATGGCCGACGAGGCCCGCACCGACTGGTGGAGCGCCCGGCGGCGCGCCGCTTCCGGAGAGACACCGTCGGCGCGGGGGCCGGCCGCGTCGGCGTGGCGCCGGGCCTGGGCACTGGGCCCCGACCCGCACGCGGGCGACGCCGGAGACGAGACGCGCTGGGCGCTGCCCCACGACTGAGCCGGTACACCCTGAGCCCGCCGGCGACCGGCTCCGCCGCGCTAGGGCAGGCGCACCTTCACCAATTCCCTCATGCGGCGCACCGACCGGGCCGGGCCCGACGTGGCCTGCCTCCAACCCCGGGCACCGACCGCTTCCAAGCGCTGGGCCCGCAAGGCCCGTTCCTCCACGTCGTCGAGCGGGGCGGGTACCGACCCCGTAGCCCACGCCAGGAGAAGGTCGGCGAGGCTCGGGTTGCGCGCCAGGGCGGGTCCGTGCGCGTAGGTGCCCAGCACCAGACCGGACCGGGCCCCTTCACTGCCGTCACCGGACCCGTTGCCCACGCCGGTGAGCACCCGGGCGAGGGGGCGCACCCCGGCACCCAGGCGGGTCACCGCGGAGTGGTTCTCGAACCCGGTCAGGGTCTCGAGCGCGACCGGGTCCGGGTCCGAGTCGCCCGACCCGACGGGCAGCGGCTGCGCGGCGAGCTCGCCCACCGCTCGGCGCCCCGAGCCCTTCACGGTGACCACGTCGAGCAGACCTGCTCCGGGATGCGGCCGCCCGTCGGCACCGGGGAAGGACCGCCCGATCACCTGGTAGCCGGCGCACACCGCGAAGACCACCGCACCGGCCTCCACCGCACGGGACAGCGCGCCGCCCCCGAGGCGCTCTGCGGACTGGACCTGCGGGCCGTCCTCGCCGCCCCCGAGGCAATAGACGTCGGCGCCGGCGGGCAGGGGGGAGTCGGACGGCGCGTGGACGAGCTCGACGGGGATGTCGCGCCACACCGCCCGCCCCGCCAACACGCGGCCGTTCCCGCCGTCGCCGTAGGTGCCGAGCAGGTCGGGGTGCACCACCACCACGCGCAGCGCCGAGGGGCCCGACGCCCGGGGACCGGCGCGACGCCTGCTCGTGGTGCACGCTCCGCGCCCGGTGGCGTCGCGGCCGACCCCGTCGCCGCCGCCCCCTGCGACGGTGACCGACACCGGCATGCCCGGCGCGGCCCCGGCGGAGCGGACCGTCCCCGGCTCCGGGCGCGACAGCACGGGGCCACGGGACGCCGCCTGGGCCAGCCGGCGACGCATGTCCTGGAACGCGGTGTAGTTGCCGACGTACTGCACGCGGGGCGACCCCGCGGCGCGCAGCGCCTCGAGGTCGTCGGGGACCGTGACGTGCGCCACGCCTCCGTGCCGGAGGCGCACGGCAAGGTCGCGGCAGCGCTCCCCCGTCGCCACCACAAAGCGCCCGGCCAGGTGCTCGAGGGGGACGTCCCACAACCACGACGGGTCGCGCCCGTCGGCGACGCGGGCGTTGATGCCGATCACCACCGGGTCGGTGCCACCCTCGAGCAGGTCGAGGAGCTCGGTCCATCCCGCCGGGTTCTTGGCGAGCAGGAGGCGCACACCAATGTCGCCGAAGGTCACGGTGGCGAAGCGCCCTTCGACGTCGGACACCGATTCCATGGCCACGAGCGCGGCGGCCTCGTCGACGCCGAGCACCCCGGCCACCACCGCCGCCACCGCGGCGTTGGCGAGGTTGCATCGCCCGGGCAGCACGAGCCGGACCGCGAGCTCCCTGCCGTCGGCGGTGACGAGCACGTCCCCGCGCAGCTCGGCGTCGGGGCGAGGACGGTGGAACCCGCACCCGCACGCCCAGTCCGCGTCAGCGCCGAAGACGATCCTCCCGGTGCATTCGGGACAACCCACGGCGTCCTGGCGCCACAACTGCCCCGCCGCCACCCACACCACGTGGGCGGCCCCTTGTGCCCCCCACACCACGAGCGGGTCATCCGCGTTGGCGACCACGGTCGTGTCCCGGGCCGCGGAGAGCGCCTTGCGCCAACGCGCCGCCACCATCCGCACTTCGCTCACACGGTCGAGCTGGTCGCGTGACAGGTTGAGCAGCGCCACCACCTCGGGGTGCACGGCTTCGGCCACGGTGCCGAGGTACCCCTCGTCCACCTCGAGCACCGCCGGCACGCCCGGTGGGGCCGACGCCAGCGCCGTCGCCAACCCCGGGGGCAGGTTGGCCCCCGCCGACGAGGTCGCCACGCGCGGCGCCCCGCCGAGGGCGGCCGCCAGCAGGCGCGTCGTCGTGGTCTTGCCGTTGGTCCCTGTCACGAGGGCCACCCGGCGTCCCTCGGCCAGGGTGCCGAGGAGGTCAGGAGCGATGAGGAGCCCTACGCGCCCCCCGATGACAGACCCGCCCCCGAGGTGCAGCCGGCGCGACGCGGCGCTCACCGCCGTGGAGGCGCGCCCGGCCAGGCGCGCCCGCACCGGCAGCGAGCGCTCCGCGGGCCGCGCCGTCACGTCTCGCCGTGATCGGGTGGAAAGGTGCGGGCCAGCTCCTCGGCCGTGGGCTCGTGCGGGCGCTGGGCCTCGGCGGGGAGCTGGGTCATGATCGCCGACATGATCGCCTCGGTGTCGGCCGTGGCGTCCGACAGACCCAGGTGCACGGGCTTGCCCACCCGGACCCGCACCGGCGGGGGGTGCAGCAGGTTGGCGACGTCGGGAACCCGGGACGAGCGCGGCCACACCGCTTCGGTCCCCCACAGCCCGACAGGGAGCACCGGGGCACCGGTCATCGCGGCCAGCCGTGCCGTGCCGGTCTTGCCGCGCAGCTCGGTGTCGAAGAACTTCTTGCCTCTCGGGATGGTCCCCTGGGGCAGGATGACGACCACCTCGCCGGCCTCGAGCGCCCGCCGGGCCTCGCGCAGCGGCGTGTCGGAGCGGCTCCCTCGGTCGACCGGGATCCCGCCCAGGGCACGTGCCAATTGCCCGACGACCGGCGCGTCGAAGAGCTCGCGCTTGGCGAGGAACCGCACGGGTCGGCCCAGCCTGGCGGCGACGAGGGCCAAGGCGACGACGTCGAAGTAGCTGCGGTGGTTGGCGGCGAGGATGACCGGCCCGCGCCGGGGCACGCGGGCGACACCGTCGATGTCGAAGCGCGGCGTAGGGGAACATGGCGGGGCGCACGAGGGGTCGCAGCATGTCGTAGGGCTCGAGGCCGCCCACCTTGGGCACCCCCGGCGGCCGGTCCCAACGCTCCACGGGCCAGCGCCGCAGCCGGGCCACCGCGTGCAGGCGCCGGTCGGGGTTCACGGCATGCGGGCGCCCCACCGCGCCCAGCAGGGGCAGGTCGAACACGCTGTCGGAGTAGGCGTGGCTCCTCGACAGGTCCACCTTCTCCTCCTGCGCCCAGCGCCGGACGGCGGCGAGCTTGCCCGCCGCCCACACGAACTCGCCGTCGATACCCCCCGTGTAGCGGCCCTCCTCGCGCCCGTAGCGGGTGGCGAGCACGTGGTCGAACCCGAGCAGGGCCACGAACGGGGCGACGAGGTCCGAGGGCGTGGTGGTGGTGAGCACGACGAGGTGACCGGCCTCGCGGTGCTCGGCCAGCACGCCCGGCGCGTAGGGCTGCACGAGCTCCACCAGCTCGGGGGCGGCGAGCTCGCCGGCGCGGCACACCGCCTCCACCTCCCATCCCCGGGTGAAGTGCGGGGCGGCACGCACCATCGCCATGAAGGCGAGGCTCTCGCCCATGAGGTCGTAGAGCCCGTAGAAGATGCGCTCGCCGGGCAGCGACCGCCGCCCCTCGAAGAGCCCCTCGGCATGCATGGCCGCGCTCAGCACGAGGCCGCTGGGTCCGCGCAACAGCGTGCGGTCGAGGTCCACGAACACCGCAGCACGAGGGCTCGGCGCGTCGCGCGGGGTCGACCCGTTCCCGATGAGGTGATGGGTCTTCGGCGAGCGGGCCGTCACCATGGACGAGACCCTACCGCTGCCGCCCCGTGGCCCGGCTGCCGTGTCGCTGGCGCGGGCCCGTTGCCGGGCCCGCACATGGACGTCGGGTCCGGGGTGACCGGTGCCCAGACGCGGCAAAGGGACCGGAGGGGGAGCCGGTCCCTTTGCTCCGACTCGACAGGAACGGAGGGGGGCGTCCGGATCCTGTGGTCTCTGCGCACCATTGTGGAGCATGCGCCGTGATCAGTCAAACAGCTAATACAGATTTCTGCTATCGTAAAAACCGATGGAGCTCCGGCATCTCCAGGCACTGGTGGCGGTGGCCGAGCACGGCTCGTTCTCGTCGGCCGCCGACCACCTGGGCACCGTCCAGTCCAACATCTCCGCCCACGTGGCCAGGCTCGAGCGCGAGCTGGGGAGCACGCTCGTCGACCGCGCCGCGGGCCGGTTGACCGCCGACGGCGAGGTCGTGGTGGCCCGGGCCTACCGGGTCATGGGTGAGGTCGATGCCATGGTCGCCGACGTCGGTGCCCTGCGCGAGGCGGTGGCCGGCAACGTGCGGGTGGGCATCCTCGGCACGACGGCCCGCTGGCTCGTGCCCACGCTGCTGGCCGAGCTGACCCAGACCCACCCCCGCCTCCACCTGGTGGTGGCCGACGGCACCACGTTGGGCCTCGAGCCGCAGCTGGCGGCGGGGCGCCTCGACCTGGCCGTGCTCACGTTCCCGGTACCCGGTCGCGACCTGGTGTCGGAGCCGCTGTTCGAGGAGGAGATCGTGCTCGTGGTCCCCGTCGACGACGACCCCCTGTCCGGAGTCGAGCGCATCGACATCACCGACCTGGAACGCTTCGAGCTGCTGCTCCCGGCGCCGGGCACTCCGTTTCGCGGCGAGATCGACGCAGCGGTGAAGCCGGCGGGGGTCCGCCTGCGGCCCCGGGTCGAGCTCGACGGCGTGCGCCTGCTTGCCTCGTTGACCTTCGAGGGCTACGGCCCCGCCGTGCTGCCCGCCACCGCGGTGCCGCCCCATCTGCGTCACCGGTTCAGGCTCGTGGAGGTGGACGGCCTGCCCCCCGGCGCGTCGGCATCGCCCAGCGCAGCCGCGGGTTGCCCTCGGCCCCGGCCCGGGCCGTGCTCGACACGCTGCGCGAGCTCATGGATCGGCCCGACCTCCTCCCCCCCGGCGTGCGCTCGATGACAGGCACCGAGCGCGACGCGCCGAAGGGTCCTTGCGGGCCGTGGGGATGCCGAACGGCTGACCGGCGAGCGCGCCGTCAGGCGGCGGGTGGGCGCGCCTGCCTCCACATCAACCACAAGGTGGGCCCGCCCCTCGGGGTGCGGATCTCGCCGGTGACCTCGAACCCGTGCTGGTTGTAGAAGGAGAGGTTGCTCTCCTTGGAGGACTCCAGGTACGCGGGGAGCCCCTCGGCGTCGACCTCGTGCAGCACCGAGCGCAACAGCGCGGACCCCACGCCGGTGCGCTGGCGATCAGGGTCGGTGCCGAGCGTGGCCAGATACCAGTGCGGGTCCCGGGGTCGCGCCCGTCGACGGCGGAGAGCAGTCGGGCTGCTTCGGGGCGTCGCGCCCGAGGCCGGTGAGATAGGGCACGACGGGCACGAGGCGAACCAGGTCCCGCCATCCCGGGCGCGCCCGGCCCGGCGGAGACCACAGGGCCGCGCCGGCCAGGTCCTCGGTCGTGTACATCTCGCCGCGCTCGAGAAACGTGTGGCGCAACTGGATGGCGAAGAAGGCGCGCAGCCCACGCCGGCGCCTGCGGTCGCCGCGAAAGAGCCACGGGGCACGGGGTCGTCGTCAAAGGCGCGCGCCAGGACCTCCACCAGCGTCCCCACGTCGGAGGGGGCGACCCGCCGCACGACGTGCCGGTCCCGACGCGCCAATGAGGCCGACGCGTCCTCGCCGAAGTCCTGGTCCTCGCCTTCGATGCGGGTCATCACCCAGCCTCCGGCCCCCGACCGCTTCGCCGACCATCGTACCGGCGCACGTGCGCGCACCCGGGCCATGGGCGCGATCGGGAGCGTGCGTGTGTGCGTCCTGCACTCCACGGTGTCAGTTGACCGACGGGTGGGACGGGTACGCGGCCAGCAGCGAGAGATCGCCGCCCTGGCGCCGCACGACGTCGTGCCACAGCCTGTCGGGCTCCGAGCAGAACACGTCGGCTGCCAGCGCGTCGACCACGAACCAGGCGCCCTCGGCCAGCTCGGCCTCGAGCTGATCCGGCGCCCACCCGAGTACCCCCAGAAGAGCCGCGCCCCGCGCAGGTCGACCGGTTGGTGCTCGGGCGGGACGGACAGGTCGACGGTGCCCACCGACGAGACCACGGCGCGCCATGACGCCGCGGAGGCCGCCTCGGGCATCGCGGCGCGGGCCAGACCGATCACGGCGTCGGGGGAGACCGGGCCGCCGCGGAACACCACCGCCGGGGGTGCCAGCCGGGCCTGGTCCTTCCACGGCTGGAGGATCTCCCCCACGGGCACGTGCGTGGGCCGGTTGAGCACGACCCCGAGCGCCCCGTCGTCACCGTGGTCGAGCACGAGGACCACGGCGCGCTCGAAGTTCGGGTCCCCGAGCTTCGTCGACGCCACCAGGAGGCGTCCGGTGACGCCGCCTCCCGGCGGGCTCGACTCGAAGGAAGGTCCCGGCACGACCCGATCATGGCCCGCGGCCGCCCGGTGACGACCGTCGGCGGCGGGGCCGGCCGGGCAAGGTGGCACGCGCCGGGGTCCAGCCCGGGGGGAACGGGTCCTTGACCGCCACGAGCAGCTCCCACGCCGCCCGGCAGCGCTGGTACGCGGCGGCCCGGAACCGCGAGGGGAACTCGGGGAGCCACAGCGCGGGGGTGTCGAACCAGAACGCCGTGCGGTCGTCGTCGTAGGTGGTGCGGTACACGCCGTACCCGGTGGTGAGCGCGGCCGCCACGAGGTCGGCGCGTCCCGTGGCCTGCCCGACGGCGTGCATGAGCGCGGCGGTGAAGTACGTGCCCCCCGGCCACACCGCCCTCCCCTGCGGGATGGCCACGGGCTCGCCCGAGGGCTGGACCATGTTGGACGCCCCCATCTGGGCGCCGGCCACCCCCAGCACGTTGAGCGCGAACGCCCGGCTCAGGTGCGACGCCATCCGCTGCATGTCGAGCACGTCGGGCAGCTTGTCGCGGGCCGCGTAGCGCAGGCCGCACAGGGCGTCGGCGAGGAGCGCGACGCTGAAAGGGCCGCCGTCGTCGAGCTGGTAGTACCCCCCGCTGTCGCTCCACAACGCCGATTCCACCGAGGCGCGGCGCGTCGGCGGCGTCGGACCACTGCCTCTGCGCGTCCTCGGTGTCGAAGACGCGGGCGAAGTCGGCCATGGCCTCGCACGCGCCGATGAAGAGCGCCGCGACGTAGCTCGCCGCCCCCACCATCTCGATGGCGTCGTAGGTGGTGCAGAACCCGTGCGCGTCGGGGATCCCGTCGCCGTCGAGGTCGAGCGAGTCAGGTGGGTCATGGTCCGGCCAGCGCCGGATAGACCTCGGCGCCGAAGGTGTCGTCGCCGGTGTAGGTCCAATAGGCGTGGGCCTGCTGGACGAACTTGGCGGGGAGGTCGAGCCAGTCGACGCGCACCGGCGCCTCCCCCGGGCGGGTGGCCGAGTACTGGTTGACCACGAACCAGGGGTCGTCGACGGGCGAGCCGGCGTCGTGCGGGGTGCGCCCGAGGGGATCGGCGTTCACCATGTCGGCCCAGCCCAACAGCACGTCGCGCTCGATGGTGGGGAACAGCTCGAGCAGGTGCCGGGCCTCGTAGTGGCGCACGTCCATCGACTCGCAGTCGCGAAAGACGTCGGTCTCCAGCGTGAAGTAGAGGTGCTGGCCGGGCCGGGCCCCGAAGCGCTTGGGCTTGGTGATGCAGCCGTTCTCCCAGAAGACCCCGCCGAACACGTCGTAGTAGAGCTCGTTGAGCGCGGCGCTCCGCAGCCACAGCGGGTAGTCGGGGTCCTTCGCCACCACCGACCACCAGGAGTCGATGCCGCGCTCGAGGCTCGAGACGTCGTCGAGGAGGTCGCGCGCGATCGCCCATCCCTGGTACGAACCCGGGTACCACTGCGTGTAGCGCTTGCGCCAGATGGTCCCGTCGACGGGGTCGCGGAACTGCACCAGGGGAAGTCCCACGCCAGCGCGAAGGTGGCGGCGCGCCGCTCCCCGGGCGCGAGCGAGAAGGACACGCACACCGCGCCCGCCAGCCCGAGCCGGCGCGGGTCGAGCGGCTCGTCGGGAAGGCGACCCGACCGGAAGGCGGTCAGGAGGTCGGACCCGTCGCCGTCGCCGGCCCAGTCCTCGGTGGCGGTGACCAGGGACCCGCTCGGCCCTCGCGCGGCGATGACCCACTCGGTGCGCTGGGTCTCGGGGACGTTGTCGGGGTCCTCGGCCTGGAGCCGCACCCCGACGGTGTCGCGCTCTTGACCATCGACGACCTGAGCCCCTGGCGCGTGTACTGGTACTGGGCGGTGGGCAGCCGGAAGGGCGCGTTCGGGAAGCTGAGCATGCAGGCCACGTCGACGGGGGCGTCGGTGGGATTGGAGACCGCCAATTGGAACAGCCCCCCGGGCAGCGACGAGCGGCGTTCGTCGCGCGCCACGAACGGGGTGAGCTGCTTGAGCGCCACGGGCAACGGCAGCTGCTCGTAGACGAACCAGGCCTTGGGGAACAGCGCCGCGTAGAAGCCGGTCCCGGGGTCGAGCAGGGGCCAGGCGGGAAGGAGGTCCTCGGTGGCCAGCGCGGACACCGACGGGCCCGCCGCGGAGGAGCTGAAGAAGTGGAACGCGGCCTGGGGCAGGTACCGGTCCTCGAACCCGCTGTTGGCGGGCGACCCCCAGCGCGAGCCGACCGAGTCGTCGCCCCCGATGTCGAGGTGCCACGGGCCGAAGGATCCCGCCAGGTTGAGCATGAAGGCGCCCGTCCCGATCCCGCCCACCGGGATCCCCCGCTTGGTGCGGCTCACGGGGCGGGCGTTGGTGCCGAGGGGCGACACCGTCCCCGTGGCGCCGGCGGGGTGGCTGCCGAGGGCACGGCGCCAGGCGGCGTCGGGGATGTCCCAGAGATCGGTCCCCCGACCAGGCCCACGGGGTGGTCGTCGTCGTCCTCCTCCTCGGCCGCGCAGCCGGGGAGCCCCGCCGCGGCCAGGGCGAGCGGGGCGGCGGCGAGCAACCGTCGCCGGGAGAACCGCGGGCGCCCGGCGCCGGCGGGTCGCGGGACCGTGCGGCGGGCGACACGAGCCATCCGCCATCAGGCGATGATTGTGACGCCGGTCGTCCCCGTCCCGGTCATCGGGCAAGCGGGCGATCAGCCCCCCACCACCAGGAGATGGACGCCGCGCTCGCCGAGGTCGGCCGAGGCGTTGTCCTGGGCGTAGCCGAGGCCCTGCACGTTGAAGAGGAGCACGGGCTCGTCCCCGAGGGGGAACGGCCCCCAGTGCCAGGTGCCCCGGTGCAGCACCACGGGCGTCGAGCGTCTCGAGCCGGAAGGCCCGCACGGCCGTCGAGGCCCGCGTCCGTCGACAGGTCGGCGTCCGCCGGTGCCACGGCGAGCACCGAGGGCCCGTTGAGCGCCAGGAGGACCTGGGTGTGGGTGTCGTGGCGGTACATGCGGTCGCAGCGCAGCCCGTCGCCGTCGCGTTCCACCTCGTCGGGCGCATGGCTGATGACGTTCACGTGGGGGTCGCCCCACTGGTACTCGAGCCGGATGGCCCCGTCGGAGGGGTCGGTGTCGGGCACCGGGATCCAGCCGAACGGGGCCCACGTCTCGGCGCACGATCGGCCCGGCGACGAGGCGCCTTGCGGCTTCGGCCATGTCGGACCCCCCTGATCTACGCTGACGGCGCCGTCAGTCTACGGCGCCGGGAACAGGAGCGAGGAGGACGAGGCATGGACGTCCGCAGCATCGAGGACGTGGAGCCCGTGGTCGAGCACAACGGCACGGTCCCGGTGTGGTGGCTGTTCAGTCGGGCGAGATGAAGGAGATCACCGACGGGGGGTTCCTCGAGCTCGTCAACGAGTTCGAGGTGGCCGGAGGCGGGTACGTCGACCCGCACTCCCACCCCACCCACGAGTTCTATTACGTGACGTCGGGCCGCGGCATCATGACCATCGAGGGCGAGGACCGCGCCGTGGCCCAGGGCGACCTGGTCCACATCCCCCCGGACAAGGTGCACAGCCTCCGTCCCGTGAGCGACCACGCGCCCATCCACTGCTTCTGCTTCGCCATCGGCGTCAAGGACGCGGGGCCGATCGACTACACCAACCACTGATCCCGACAGCCCGTGGCCCGCATCCTCGTGACCCGGCGGCTCCCCGAAGGGGGCCTCGACCCCCTCGTGGGCGTCGGTCACGAGCTGGTCCAGCCGGGCCGACGACACGCCCTACACCCACGACGGAGCTCGTCGAGCTGGCCTCGACGGTCGACGCCGTGGTGTGCCTGCTCACCGATCGCATCGACGCGGAGGTGCTGCGGGCGGGCGCGGCGGGCGGCCTCCGGGTGGTGGCGAACGTCGCCGTCGGCTACGACAACATCGACGTCGCCACCGCGGCCGAGCTGGGGGTGCCGTGTGCAACACCCCGGGCGTGCTCGACGAGACCACGGCCGACCTGGCGTTCCTGTCGATGCTGGCGGCGTCGCGGCTGGCGTCGGAGGCCGAGCGTGACCTCCGCGACGGGCACTGGCCGGGCTGGGGCATCACCCAGTACCTCGGCCAGAGACGTGCACGGGGCCACGCTGGGGCTCGTGGGCTACGGGCGCATCGGCGGGCGCGGTGGCCCGGCGGGCGGCGGGGTTCGGCATGCAGGTCCTGCACCACACGCGCCACCCCACCGAGATGCCGGGGTATGTGGCCATCGCTCGACGACCTTCTCGTGGCGTCCGACATCGTCAGCCTGCACGTCCCGTTGAGCGACGCCACCCGGCACCTCATCGGGGCCCGCGAGCTGGCCCTGCTGCGCCCGCACGCCGTGCTGGTGAACACCGCCCGGGGACCGGTCGTCGACGAGGCGGCCCTCGCCGACGCCCTGCACGCGGGCACGCTCTTCGCCGCGGGCCTCGACGTCTACGAGCGCGAGCCCGAGGTGCATCCCCGGCTGCTCGGCGCCCCCCGCACGGTGCTGCTCCCCCACATCGGCAGCGCCAGCCGCGCCACGCGGACCCAGATGGCCCGCGTGGCGTGCCAGGGCGTGGGCGCCGTGCTCGCCGGGCGGCGGCCCGAGAACCTCGTCACCGTGTGAGGGCCATCGCGCACCCGGGGGCGCTGACGCCCTCAGGCCCCCTCCACCGGCGACGGGTCGAGCCCAGCAGCTCGAGGGTCGTGGCCCCCAGGCGCAGCGACGCGAACATCTTGTCCTCCTTGTCGGCCCGGGCGCGCCCGGCGGCGCAGCACGTCCTCGAGCGCGGCGGCGGGCACGACCGCCACACCGTCGCCGTCGCCGACGAGCCAGTCCCCCGCCTCGACCGGGACCCCGCCCACAACGACGGGCAGGCCCACCGCCCCGGGCCGCTCTTGGACGCCCCGCGGAAGGCGACGGTGGTGGAGAAGACGGGGAACCCGTGGGCCTCCGAGCGCGCCGGTGTCCCGGACCCCCCCGTCGATCACGAGGCCGGTGAGGCCGCGTGCCTCGGCGGCGGTGGTGAGCACCTCCCCCCAGTAGCCGAGCTCGTCCTCGTCGCCCACGTCGACGGCGAGGGCGCTTCCCGCGCGGCGCACGCACCACCGCCACGTGGACGGCCAGGTTGTCGCCCGGGGTGCAGCGCACCGGGTAGGCCGGCGCGGCCAGCCGCGCCCCCCGCCACGCCGCTTTGACCCGGGCCCGCATGGGGCGTCCTCCGGACTCGCCCACGGTGGCCGCCCCCAGGGCCGACAGCTCGGCGGCGTACGCCGCGGTCCGGGGGTCTTCAGCTGGGCCGGGCATGGAGGTCTGCTCCCGTTCGAAGGCGGTTCGGTGTCGGGTGGCGAGCGTAGACCGTAGGGAGTGCACCGACTCTCTCGTACTCAATGACTGTCTCTTACTCAAAGACTGTCTCGAACTCACCGACTGTCGGCCACAGCGGTCACCCCCATCATCGCCTCGAGCTGCTCGACGTAATGGGCGCGCGACGTCGTGGCGGAAGCGCAGCGCCAGGGCCGTGGCCCCCACGTCGCCATAGGCGCGCACGGTGGCGGCGGCCGTGTCGGGGTCGCCGACGGGATCGAGGGGCGGTTCGGGGGCGAGCACCACGTCGAGGGGCACCTCCCGCTCCTCCATGGCGGCGACGACGGCGTTGTCGGCGAGCAGCGCCCGCAGGCCCTCGAGGGGCAGGCCGAAGGGGATCCAGCCGTCGCCCAGCTCCAGCGCGCGCCGCAGCGACCGGCGGGTGCGGCCTCCCACCCACAGCGGGACCCGAGGCTGCACTCCGCTCGGCTCGACGACGAAGCCCTCGAAGGCGTAGTGGGTCCCCGAGTAGCTCGGGACGCGCCGGGAGAACGAGCTCCGGATGGCGCGCAGGGCGTCGTCGGCGCGGTCCCCGCGGCCCGCGAAGGGCACACCGAGGAGGTCGAACTCCGCCTCGAGGGACCCACACGCCGACCCCGAGGACGACGCGTCCCCCACTGACCATGTCGAGGGTGCCGTAGCGCTTCACGACCTCGAGGGGATGGTGGTAGCCGAGCACCAGGACGTGGGAGAGCAGCCCGATGGACTGCGTCGAGGCGGCGACGTAGGCCAGCGTGGTGAGCGGGTCCCAGTACCGCCCGCCCCGGGTGCCGGCGGCGGCGCTCGGGATGGCGACGTGCTCCGGGCACGAGACCCACTCGTAACCCGTGCGCTCGGCGGCCCGGGCGACCTCGACCACGTCCTCGATCCCGCCGCGCTCCTCCCACTCCGGTGGGTCGAAGCGGGGATTGAGGTTCACCACCGGAGTCACGATGCCCAATCGCACCCGCACCCCCTCCCCGCCACACGGTGCGGCCTCGTCCCGCCGGGCGGCGACCATCATGGCGGGTTTCCCCCGCCTTGCCGCAGAGACCTTCCCCACGCCCGCCCGACACGTACCCTGTGGGGCGCGAGCACGGTGGGGCGGATCAGACGAGCAGGGCCACGGCGGCGGTGACGCCCACGGCGATGATGACGCCGCGCAGCAGCGGGGCCGGCAGGCGCCGGCCCAGCACGCCGCCGACCTGGCCCCCCACCACCGATCCCGCGGCTACGAGCCCGGCGGCATCCCACGCCACGTGGGCGAAGACCATGAAGAGCACGGCCGCGGCCCCGTTCACGAGCAGGGCGAGGACGTTCTTCGCCGCGTTGAGGCGCTGCAGGTGGTCGGCGACGAAGATGCCGAGCAGTGACACGAGGATCACGCCCTGGGCCGCTCCGAAGTACCCGCCGTACACGCCGGCGAGGAACACCGACGCCAGCAGGGCGGGCCCGCCGTGGGCGTGGCGGTCGCGGGCGCGCGCCAGGCGCGCCGAGAGGCGCGGCTGCAGTGCCACGAGCACGCAGGCCACCAGGATGAGCGCGGGCACGACGTGGCGGAACACGCTGCCCGGCAGGACCAGGAGCAGAATGGCGCCGACGACGCCCCCGGTGACCGAGCCGGCCCCGAGGACCAAGAGACGGGGGCGCTGGCCGCGCAGCTCCGACCGGTACGCCACCGCACCGCTCAGCGAACCGGGTACGAGTCCCACGGTGTTGCTCACGTTGGCCACGACGGGCGAGAACCCGAATGCGAGCAGGGTCGGAAAGGTGATGAGCGATCCCGAGCCGACGATGGTGTTGATCGTCCCCGCCACCAGGCCCGCGCCGGCGATGGCGAGGGCTTCGAGCACGGACATGGGAAGGGTCTACCGGAGCGGGAGGGGGCCCTCAACACCGTCGGCGCCCCACCGGCGCGAGGTCCCGGGGCGATGACCGAACCGCGCCCGGGGCGGGGCGGCACGGCCTCGTCGGTGTGGCGCCTGCTCGTCGGCCGACCGCTCCCCTCGAGCCACATGGCCCACGAGGAGATCACCCAGGTCCAGGGGCTCTCGGCGCTGTCGCTCGACGCCTTGACCTCGGTGGCCTACGGGCCCGAGGCCATCCTGGTCGTCCTGGCGGTGGCGGGGGCGGGCTCGCTGCACCTGATCCTGCCCATCACGGGGGCGATCGTGGTGCTGCTCGCCATCCTCGTCGTGTCGTACCGCCAGGTCATCGACGCCTATCCCTCGGGCGGGGGCGCGTACGCGGTGTCGCGCTCGAACCTGGGTACCAACGCCAGCCACGTGGCGGCCGCCTCGCTGGTCGTCGACTACACCCTCACGGTGTCGGTGTCGATCGCGGCAGGTGTGGGGCAGCTCACCTCGGCCTTCCCGGGTCTCGCCCCCGCCACCGTGCCGCTGTGCCTGGCCGCGCTGGCGCTCATCACCGTGCTCAACCTGCGTGGCCTGGGCGACAGCGCACGCGCCTTTTTGCTGCCGACCCTGCTGTTCATCGTGGGCCTTCTCGCCATCATCGCGGTGGGGCTCGTCCACCCGCTCGCGCTCCACGCGCCGCAGCTCGGGCACCGCAGCGTCGCCACCAGCGGGCTCGAGGCCGTCGGGGTGCTGCTCGTCCTGAAGGCTTTCGCCGCCGGGTGCAGCGCCTTGACCGGCGTGGAGGCCATCGCCAACGGCGTCCCGCTGTTCCGCGAGCCGCGCCAGACACGCGCCAAGCACACCGAGGCCCTGCTCGGGCTGATCCTGGGGGCCATGCTCCTGGGCCTTGCCACCCTGAGCGTCCGTTTCCACATCGAGCCCCGCAGCGGCCAGACCGCGCTCAGCCAGATCATGGGGGAGGCCGTCGGCAGGCACGCCGCCTACTACGTCGTGTCCCTGGCCATCACCGCCGCCCTGGCCCTGGCGGCGAACACGTCGTTCGGGGGGCTGCCCCTCCTGGCCAGTCTCCTCGCCCGGGACCATTACCTCCCGCACTTCTTCCTGGTGCGCGGCGACCGCCAGATGTACAGCAACGGCATCGTGGTGCTGGCCCTCTTCTCGGGCGGCCTGCTCGTGGCGGTGGGCGGCAACACCCAGCGCCTCATCCCGCTCTTCGCCATCGGCGTCTTCACCGGGTTCACGCTGTCGCAGACCGGGCTGGTGGTGCACTGGTGGAGGACGCGGCCGTCGCGCTGGAGACGGCGGGCCGTGATCAACGGGGTGGGGGCACTGGCCACCGGCGTGTCGACGGCCGTGTTCCTCCTCACCAAGTTCACCTCGGGCGGATGGGTCGTCCTGGTGGCGGTGGTCGTCTTCGTCACCCTGTTCCGCCGCGTCCACCGCTACTACGCACGGGTGGCCGAGCTCCTCGGGTTCGGCACCCTCCCCCCCGGCCGCGCGCCGCGGCCCGCGCCTTTGTCATCGTTCCCGTGACCACCATCTCGAGGTTGACGTCTCGCGCCCTGGCCGAGGCGCTGTCGCTGGGCCACGCGGTGGTGGCGGTCACGGTCATGTTCAGCGACGGCGACCAAGCGCACGCCGACGAGCTGCGGCGCCAATGGGAGGCGTGGCACCCGGGAGTCCCGCTGCGCGTCCTGCGCACCGAGTACGCGTCGGTGGTGCGACCGATCGTGGAATTCATCGACGCGGAGCGGGCCACGCGTGACGAGCAGATCGTGGTGCTCATCCCCGTGGTGGTCCCCACCCGACTGCGCTACCGCGTGCTCCACAACCACGTCGAGGTGCTGCTGTCGGCGGCCCTGCGCACCCGCACCGACGTCATCGTGGCGCGCGTGCCCATGTCGCTCGACCCTGACGCGCCCCACCTTCCGCTCGACACCACGACGTCGGGGGACGCCGACGACGAGCCCGCATCCCCGGCGTCGACCGACTCCGTCGAGGGGTGAGCTCCGGAGCCCATCGAGCCGGGTCGACGGGCTCGGGACCGAATCGACGCGGACCGCATCGAATCGACAGGGCGCGAGTCGATCGCTAGGGTCGAAGACGTACGGGCAACGCTGATCCGCTTGCCCAAAACCCCCAACCAGTAAAGGATTTTTCGGCGCGCGCCAGAGAGACGGTGATGGGTGAGGGAAGGGCGCGTCGTTGATGCACGTGGAGCACGTGTGACACACGTTCACAGGGAGCCGCCGTGTTGAGCTTGATTCGACTCTCCGCTCCGCGCCACGCCATCCGACGGGAAAAGCGCGGCGTGGTGCGCCACCCCGCCACCAAGGTCGTCGCTGCGCCGCTGGTGACGGCCACTGCCGTGGTGGCCATGGACTCGGTGAGCATGACGTCGTCACCCCAGACCCACGCGTCCGACGCCAGCAATACGGAACCCACCGCACCCCAGCCCCACCAGGCCGTGCGGTCGTTCCCGGAGGTCACCCAGGCGACCGTCGCCGCGCCCACCACCACGATCGCCGCCCCCCCCAGCACCACCAGCACCACCAGCACCACCACCCACCTGGTGCCGACCCACACCGCCGGGCCCGAGGCGCTGGCCCGCCGCACGGTGGCGCCGGGCAGGGCGCTGTCCAAGGCTCCACCGAAATCTCCGGTCAAGGCGTCGGCCGGTGCCGGGACCCCGGTCGCCGCGGCCGTGAACCAACCCCGGTCGGCCAAGACCATCCCCCTCGGCGACTACGCCGGCTCGGGGGACCCCAGTGCGCTCGCCCAGTTCGCCTCGATCACGGGGACGCATCCCGTGCTCGCCTCGGACTACCTCCTGCGGACGAGCGGCTGGGACGGCATGGACGGCGCCGGCGGCAGCGAGGACTGGATGCTCGACCAGTGGCGCAACTCCGGATACCGCCTCGTGCTCGGAGTTCCCATCCTCCCCGGCGGCTCGGGAGGAACGCTCGCCGAAGGTGCCACCGGCGCCTACAACCAGTACTTCACCATCCTCGCCCAGACGCTGGTCAACGACGGGGCCGCCAACGCCATCTTGCGGCTCGGGTGGGAGTTCAACGGCACCTGGTACCCGTGGAGCGTGGCCAGCAACACCGACGCCCAGAACTTCGCGGCGTTCTGGCGCCAGATCGTCGACACCATGCGGGCGGTGCCGGGCCAGCAGTTCCAGTTCCTGTGGAACCCCAACGGCGGCGGGTCCTCGAGCTGGAACCTCGAGCTGGCCTACCCGGGATCGGCGTACGTCGACTACATCGGCACCGATGTCTACGACGAGTACTGGGGGACGCCGTTCACGTCGCAAGCCTCGTGGACCAACGCGGTGAACCAGACGTGGGGCCTCAACTGGTTGGCCAACTTCGCCGCCGCGCAGGGAAGGTCCATCGCCCTGCCGGAATGGGCCGACGACTTTCGTACCGACGGGTACGGACTGGGAGACGATCCCAATTTCATCAACCAGTTCGCCAACTGGATCACCGCCAACAACGTGGCATTCACGTGTATCTTCTCGTACAACGACACGACTGGCGGGCAGGACAACGACATCACCGACGGCAGTTTCCCCAACGCCCTCGCCGCCTTCCGCGCTGATTTCGGCTGACCCCACCCCGGGGAGGCGGCGATGGGCAACGGATGACGGTCTGAGATGACGCTCGGACCTGACTCGCTCGTACTGTGCTCGGGCACGATCCCGCGCGACACGAGCTTCCGGGCACGGCTCGAAGCCGCATCGGACGCCGGGTACGACGCAGTGTCGCTGTGGGGACGCGACTATGCGCGGGCCCGGCGCGACGGCCACAGCGACGCCGAGATGCGCGCCATGCTCGACGACCACGGCCTCGTCGTCGCCGAGATGGACCCGGCCTGGTGGTGGACGCCCGGTGCCGGTGACGTCCACATCCCGGCGGAGCTCGACACCATGGAGGTGTTCTGCCACGGCGAGGACGACCTGCTGCGCATGGCGGAGGCCGTGGGGGCCCGTTCGCTCAACGCCGTCGACGTCCTCGGGGGGACGTGGTCCGTCGAGGAAGGTGCCGAGGCCTTCGCGTCCTTGTGCGACCGCGCCGCCCGGCACGGCCTGCTCGTCCACCTGGAGTGGCTGGCGTGGTCGCGGATCCCCGACGTGGCGACGGCCTGGGAGATGGTCCGGATGGCCCAGCGGAACAACGGCGGACTCAACGTCGACACCTGGCACTGCGCCCGCACCGGGACCACCACCGACGACCTGCGGGCGTTGCCCGGCGACCGCGTGCTCGGCATCCAGCTCAGCGACGCGCCGCGGCGCGGCGAGGCGGATCTCCTCCACGCCACCCTGCACGACCGGGCACTACCCGGAGAAGGCGAGCTCGACCTGGCGGGGTACCTCGGCGCCCTGCGCGACATCGGGGTCCGCGCCGCGACGGGAGTGGAGGTGTTCTCCGACGCGCTGCACGCCTCGGGCGCGCACGCCGCGGCTGGCGCCGCGGCCGGCGCCACCCGGCAGGTCCTCGCCACGGCACAGCGGACGCGGTCGTGAGCGCGCCGGGCGACGCGAGCTCGCCGCTCGGCGCGGTGGTGGTGGGAACCGGCTTCGGCTGTTACTCGCACGTGCGGGCGCTGCGTCACGCCGGCTTCGAGGTGCGGGCCCTGGTCGGGCACAACCCCGACAAGACCGCCGAGCGGGCCCGGATGTTCGAGGTGCCGCGCGCCTGCGCGACGCTGGCCAAGGCCCTGGCGCTTCCGGGCGTGGACGCCGTGACCGTCGCCACCCCACCGCACGCCCACGCCGAGCTCGCGCTCGAGGCGATCGAGGCCGGGAAGCACGTCCTGTGCGAGAAGCCCTTCGCCCGGGACGCGGACGAGGGACGCGTCGTGCTGCGATCGGCTCAGCAGGCCCGGATCGTCCACCTCCTGGGGACCGAGTTCCGCTACGACGCCGGGCAGGCGCTGCTGGCCCGGGCGGTCCGGGACGACCTCGTTGGCGCCCCCCGTATGGCGACGTGGTTGATGCACGTCCCGATGCTCGCCGACCCGGACGCGCTCGTCCCGCCGTGGTGGGCCGACGCCTCGGTCGGCGGAGGATGGCTGGGGGCCCACGGATCCCAGCTGATCGACCAGATCCGGGCGACGCTGGGCGACTTCGCCGGGGTGAGCGCGTCGCTCGCCCATGTCGTGGACCGCCCGATGACCGCGGATGACGGCTTCGTCGTGCACTTCCGGTTACGAAACGGGTGCGTCGGAGTGCTCCAGAGCACGGCGTCGGATCGCGGCATCGTGGTCGAGACCCGGGTCACGGGGTCCGCCGGCACCGCCTGGATCGAGGGCGTGGGCGCCACGGTCAAGGTGGCCGACGCATCGGGGGTGCGCACGCTGGCTGTTCCCGACGAGCTCCGCTCCGACCCCGCCCCACCCCTGCCTGACGGCGCCGTCACGACCACCTACGAGCAGATGACCACCTTCGGGGTCGAGTACGGGCCCTACACCCGCCTCGCGGCCGCCTTCCGGGACCGGATCCGGGGGGTCCCGGTCACGGGACCGGAGCCCGCCACCTTCGTCGACGGCGTGGCCCAGATGGAGGTGCTCGACGCCATCCGCCACTCGGCGCACCACGGCGGCGAGTGGACCGCGGTCGAGCCCACGGGCGCAGCCGGCTAGCGCCGGCGACCCCCCTGCGCCTTCGCCGTCGCCTCTGGCGCGGTGTTCGGGTCCGCGAACGCCGGGCGGTGGCGTTGTACGGTCATATCCATGGCCGTGGCGCGGCTGGTGCACGTCGAGGCGGAACGGTGAACCACCCGACACCTCCGGGGACGGCACGCCGCGCCGTGCGCCCGAGGGACGGGCCTCACCACGCACCGGGCTCGACGCCACTCCCTGACCGTGTCCGTCGGGACCACGGACAGTGATTCCTTCAAGTTCCCCGAGGTTCGTGACGACCCAACAGGACGTGGCCTCGATCGGGCGTGAAAGTGTGGGCCGGGGCCGGCGCCAACGGGAGGTGTCCGCGTGAGCATCGTCGACGCAATCACCTCCAGCCGTCCCGGGACCGTCCCGTCGCCCGCGGTGGGCATGAAGGTCGCCGTCCGCAACCGGTACCTCGGCACATGGAGCGCGGGCTTCGAAGTGGTCGCACTGCATCTCGACGGGTACTCGATCAGGCGGACCTCGGACGGGGCGGTGCTCCCCGAGGTGATCCCGTTCAGCGACGTGCGTGAACCGTGGTCCCCCGCCGATGACTGGGTGGGCTGAACCGGCACCACCTCTCTCCTCTCCAACCGGCCCGGGTTCTCTCCAACCGGCCCGGGCATACGGTCCCGCCTGTGATGGCTCGGCGGCCGATATAGGATGCCCGGCGTGGCCAAGGGAAGCCGGAAGCCGGAAGCCAAGCATCCCGAGTCGCTCGGGACCTTCGGGCGCTACGCCGGCCCTGCCACGCTCATCCTCGCCAGCCTCGCCGACGGCGCCAAGCACGGCTACGCCCTGACCAAGGACATCGAGGCCTTCGCCGGGGTGCGGCTGGCGCCAGGCACGCTGTACGAGGCGCTCAGCCGGCTCCAGGGGCAGGGCCTCATCGAAGCCGTCGAGAGCGACGACCGGCGCCGCCCCTACCGCCTGACCGCGGTGGGAGCCTCCGCCCTGCGGGCCCACCTCGACACCCAGCGCCGCGTGGCCGACGTGGGGCTGCGCCGTCTGGCCGGGACGTGGGGTTGACGTGGACGAGCCCTCCCCCGACACCGTCCGCCGCGCCGAGGTCTTGCTGCGCTGGTACCCCAAGGACTGGCGGGCCCGTTACGGCGACGAGTTCGCCGAGCTGCTGATCTCGGACCTCATCGAGCGACCGCGCTCGTGGCAGCGCGCCGTGGACGTCGCCCGCAACGGGCTCGTGGCCCGGCTGTCGGCGGCGGGTCTGGGGGCGCGACCGCTCGAGTCCTCCGAACAGGCGCGAGCGAGCCTGGCGTCGCTGGGGTGCGCGCTGGCCGTCTTCCTCGCCTTCGGCGTCGCCATGTGGTCGCAACTGACGGTGGGCTGGCAGTGGTCGGAGCCCGACACCACGGCGACCAGGACGGCCATGGTGGTGATGTCTGTGGCCGTGGTGCTCTTCCTGACCCTGGCCGTGCTGGCGGCCGTCCCCGTCGTGTGGGGAGTCCTCACGCGTCTGGCCCGCCGCCAGGGGCAGGGCCTGGCGCGGCCGGCGGCACTCGCGGCGCTGTGCGTCACGACGCTGATCGCCGGCAGCCACCACTTCGGCAACGGCTGGCCCGGCACCGGCGGCCACGCCTGGGCGCAGCAGGGCCTCGTCCCGGGCGGGGTGGCGGCGTTCTCGTGGGCGTCGACCCTCTTCGTGTCGTCGTACTGGGCCCATCCGAGTGCCCTGGCGTCGTTCCCCACCGGCGAGATCGCCTGGATGGCGATCAGCCCTCTGGCCGTGATCGGTCTCGTCGCGGGTGCCACCACGACCGTCCGTCGCCTCGAGCTGTCGCCGCGCACGCTGCGATTCGAGGGACGGCTGGCGGGTGTCGCCACCTCGGGGATGCTCGTCTTCCTCGGCGGGTGCTGCAGCTGGATCCTCGACGGCGGGCCGGGGCCGAGGAACCTCTTTCACACCGGGACCATCGACGTGGTGGGGCTCGCCGTGATGGCCGGCTCCATCGCCGTCGCGTACCGGGCTGCGTCCCGGGCCCGGCTCCTCGGGCGCACGGTCGCGCCGGACGTCACCCGGTGCGCTGCGTGAAGCTGTACCAGTTCCCCGAGTCGTCTCGCAGGATCGCTTCGATGCCGTAGGGGCGTTCCGCCGGGGGTTGCGTGAACTCGACACCCCGGTCGGCGAGCACCCGGTAGTCCGAACGACAGTCGCTCGTGGCCATCACGCCCGGGCTCAATGCACCTTTGGCCACGAGCTCCCATACCTGCGCGGCCGTGTCCTCGTCGAGCATCGAATGCGACGGGTCCGTCAACAACAGCTCCTGTCCCGTGCTCCCCCGGCGCCGCACGGTCAGCCAGCGCATGCCGTTGTCCATGACGATGTCGTTGGTGAGCTCGCACCCCAGCTTCTCGACGTAGAACTCCTTGGCCGAGTCCTGGTCGAGGACCCAGACCGACACGATGGTGATTCCGGTGATCATGTGCGTCTCCCCGTCGTCGGCGCCGCCGGCCCCGGTGGATTCGGTGCCGCCGGCAGCCACCGTACGGCGACGGCATCGAGCCCGCGGGCCCGGGCTCCTGCGGCGTCAGCCACCGTGGTGCGGTTTTCGACCTCGCCGGACCGGGGTGATCGAGCCCGAACAGAACCCCGCGGGGTTGTAGTCGTAATGGCCCGACGCCCACGGCGACTGGATCACGACGCGGGCGAAGGCCATGCAGGACGCCGACCCCGATCCGAGCACCCTCAAGATCCGGGAGTACGAGGGGTTCGACAGCAACGTCTTCGCCGTGGCGACGAGACCTGTCGCGAGATCGGGGAAGATCGGGATGCCGGTGTCCTGACCGCTCGCCGTGAACTGGTGCGGGTACGAGGCCGCGTCGAGCGAGGTGTTCAGCGGATTGTCGGCCCAGAGCCCTCCCTCGTTGTCCATCCAGCGCCCCAACAGTTCGACGTTGTCCGCCGTCTCGGGGATGGCGCCTCGCGTCCCGGTCTGCTGATCGATCGCCCGGATCAATTGTGCGGCCGCCCGCGCCGTCCCGCCTGCAGGGGCGAGCACCGTCGCCCCGGCGCGGCGCCGTCTCGCGGCCCGATGCGACGGCGGCACCGTGACGATGCCGGCGGGGAAGGTGACCGGGACCGCGCCGGGGACCGCAGCGAACGCGCTGGTCGTCGGGGGCGTGGGGCTGGTCGTCGGGGGCGTGGGGCTGGTCGTGGCCGGGGGAACGGTGCTCAGGGGTGCCGTCGGCGGCGGGGCCGTGGAGGGCGTGGTCGAAGAACTCGGTGCGTCGGTGCGCGGGGGCGAGCCGGATCCCGGTGCCGAGAGGCCCAGCTCGTGACCGGCGCCTCTGCGCACCGACGCTGCCGTCCCCGCCCGGAGGGTGCCCGCCCGGAGGGTGCCCGACCGGTGGGCGCTCGCCCCGTGCGTGCTCGCCGACCCCGCCGTGGAACCGAAGACCAACCAGGAACCCAAGACCAGCGCCACGACGGCCGCGACGGTCATCACCTCCGACCGACGTCGACCCAGCTGTCGTCCCCCCATCACCGCCCCTTCGGCGATCCTGACAACCGCCCGCCACTCCCTCCACCCACGATCGCACGGCCGGGCCCGCAGGGAAAGTGCCCGGGCACGGCGGACCCGGCGGGCCGGCCGCTGCAGATCCGCCGGCGCCGCCCGGCGCGGTCTGCCCGGGAGCGTCGGATGCGACAAGATTGGGGGATGCCCGCCACACCGGCGCTCACCGCCGATTCCCGGTGGCCGCTTTGGATGACCGAGCACCGCTGGGCCGGGGCCATCGCCCTCGGGGTCGCCCTCGGCCTGGTGTGGGGAGCGACAGCCGGGGTCGTGGTCGCCACGCTGATCGGGTACGGGGTGTTGACGGTCCTGCGGGTGTCTCTTCTCCTCGGCATCCTCGTCGTCGGTGTCCCCACCCTGTTGTTCGCGCACCGGTCCTTGAAGACCCCCGAGCGACCCGGGCCACGTCACAGCCGATAGCGACCGGGGAACGGGCCCGGGCGATACCGGCGTCAGGCCGGTAGCGTCACCGCCCATGCAGCCGGATCCGGGGCGGGGGGACGAGGTCCGCAAGGCGCGCCGGGCCGACGTCGACACACTCGCCCGCATCCTGGCCCGGGCGTTCGACGACGACCCCCTCACGACCTGGATGTTCCCCGACCCACGCGGCCGGCTCGAAAGGCTCCCCCGCATGTTCCGGGCGCTTCTGCGCGAAGCCCTCCCGCTCGACGAGGTCTACACCGTCGAGTCGCGGCGCGCGGCAGCATTCTGGAACCCGCCCGGCACCTTCCCGCTCGGTTGGAGGGCCAACACGAGGATGGGGTGGACCATGGCGCGGCTTATGCGCCACCGGCTCCTCGACCGAGCCTCGGGGCTCTTGTACTTCGACCGCCACCACCCCAAGGAGCCCCACTGGTACCTGCAGATGCTCGGGACCGAGCCGGAATGGCAGGGAAAGGGCATCGGCTCGTCGCTGCTCGCACCGATCCTCGACCGTTGCGACCGGACCGGCGAGCGCGTCTACCTCGAGGCGTCCAAGGAGAAGAACATTCCCTTCTACGCCCGCCACGGTTTCGTGGTGACCGAGGAGATGCACGTGCCGAAGGGCCCCACGATGTGGGCCATGTGGCGCGACCCGCGGTGAGCCCGAGCGCCCTTCCTCTTTACCCGCGAACGCCCCCGCGTCTAGGGTGCCGACGAGGCCGACGGGACTACGGCGTCGATCGCGGGTGCACCGAAGGGCGTGGTGGACGGTAGGGCGGGGACCGATGGCGCGCATCTCAGAGCTCATCAAGGACTCGTGAACGATGCCCACCATCCGATGGGTGTGTGTTTCTGACCTTCATCTGGGCGCACTCAACAGCGTCCTCACCTCGGTCCACCCAGACGGTGACCGCGTCGACCAGTCCTCGGTCTCGCCCGTCCTGGTCGCCCTGTGCGAGGCCCTGCGGGCCATGAGCCCGGGGGGGGACCCACCGCAGCTGGTCGTGCTGGGCGACCTCTTCGAACTGGCGTTGTGCTCCACCGACGATGCCGCGGCGACCTTCGCCCACCTGATGGAGCACCTGCGACCGGGGAGGGCCGACGCGGCGGTGGCGCCGGTGATCCGCTTCATCCCGGGCAACCATGACCACCACCTCTGGAGCAGGGCCAGGGGCGACAGCTACGTGGACTACATGGCGAGCGTCCCCCTCCGCCAGGCACTGCGCCCCGAGCCCCACGCCACGTGCTTGCTGCCCGCCAACGACGCAATCCGGGTCCGGGACCGGATCGTCGAACTGATGGCGGCCCGGGCCGACACCGCGGCGCCGATCACGGTCGAACAGACCTACCCCAACCTGGGACTGGTGGACGCCTCGGGCAAGCGGGTGGTGGTGCTGACCCACGGACACTTCATCGAGCCCCTGTACCGGGCGATGTCGATGCTCGACGACGTCTTCCAACGTGGATTCGACCTTCCCACGGTGCACAGTCTCGAGGCGGAGAACGGCGCCTGGATCGACTTCTTCTGGTCCTCGATGGGTGACAGCGGCGACGTCTCGGGTTGGTCGCGCGACCTGTACGAGTCGTTGCAGAGCGACGCGGCCATCGACTCGGAGATCAAGGCGATCCGGCGTGCCATCACGAGGGGTCGGGGATCCCGGGTGCGCAAGCGCATCGAGAGCGTGATCATCGGGGGGGCGCTGGTGGCTGCGGTGAAGACCACGCTCCGCCGCGAACGGCACCTCACCGAGGTGCTGAGCAAGAACGCCGACGCCGGGCTCACGGCCTTCCTTTCCGGGCCGGTGTCGGCCCAGATCGCCGAGGAGATCGGGGGGCCTGAGGAGGTCGCCTTCGTGTTCGGGCACACGCACAAGCCGTTTGTGGACTGTCGCCAGGCTCCGGGACTGCCAGGGGACATCCCCGTGATCAACACGGGCGGGTGGGTCGTCGACACTCCGGCGGCCGAGCCGCACAAGGGGGCGTCGGTTGTCCTCATCGACGAGGAGCTGAACGTGGCGATCCTCCGCTGCTACCTCCAGGGCACCGACCTCGACGACGGGATCCGAATCGACGGCCCGGAAGGCGATGCCACCAACCCTCTGGTCGACGACCTGCGGAGCAGGATCGACCCGTCCCGGGACCCGTGGCTCTCCCTGGCCCACGCCACCACGAAGATCGAGCGGGAGCGGCGGGTCCAGCTCGATGGCCGTCTGCACGACACGTCCCGACGCAACGACGACGGCCGGCGAGAAGACGGCCGGCGAGAAGACGGCCGGGCGGGCGCCGACGGGCCCTTGTGGACGACTCCAGGGCCCCCCGCAGGGCCGCCGACCACCGCCTCGGTGCCCCACGCGTCGCCGGCCGCCAAGGAGAGGAGGACGTGACGGACCGCCTGTCGCGACCGCTAACGGAGCTGCGAGAGCACTACGACGTCATCGTGGTGGGCTCCGGATACGGCGGGAGCATCGCCGCCTCCCGGCTCAGCCGTGCCGGTCGGAACGTGGCCCTGCTCGAGCGGGGCCGCGAGATCCTTCCGGGCGAGTACCCCGCGACAAGCGAGGAGGCGAGGCGCAACCTTCAGGCGAGCACCCCCGAGGGCGACACCGGTGATCCTCGCGACCTGTACTGGTTCCATGTGGGGACCGACATAAACGTGTTCTCGGGGTGCGGGCTCGGAGGCACGTCGCTCGTCAACGCGAACGTGTCCCTGCGCCCCGACCCGCGGATCTTCGACGACCCGCGGTGGCCGCGGTCGCTGCGAGAGGACAAGACGGGTCTCGAGGACGGATTCGCCCGTGCCGAGGCGATGCTCACCCCGAGCGCCTATCCCGCGTCGTTCCCCCCTCTGGCCAAGATGGGCGCCCTGCGCGACGCCGCCGGCGGTGCGGCCTGGTACCCGACACCGGTCAACGTCACCTTCCGGGCCGGCGCCAACGCCGCCGGGGTCCACCAGGAGGCGTGCACCGGATGCGGGGACTGCGTGACGGGCTGCAACACGGGCGCCAAGAACACGCTGCTCATGAATTACCTCCCCGACGCCGTCGCACACGGCGCGCAGATCTTCACCGAGGTCGACGTGCGTTGGGTGGAGAAGGCAGCCGGGGAAGACGACGGGCCCGACGGAGAACCGGCGCGGTGGGTGGTGCGTGCCCAGCCCCTTGGCGGTCGCCGGGACCACTTCGAGGCGCCACCGCTGGCCGTCACCGCCGACGTCGTGGTCCTGGCGGCCGGCACGCTCGGCACCTCCCGACTCCTCTTGCAGTCGCGCCGCCACGGCCTCGGCGTGTCGGACAGGCTCGGGCACCACTTCAGCGGGAACGGCGACGTGCTGGGCTTCTCCTTCCGGCCGGGCCGGCCGGTGCGGGCCGTCGGTGCCGGTCACCGCGCCCCGGACCACGACCGTCCCGCCGGCCCGTGCATCACCTCTGTCATCGACAAGCGCGGCGGTGTCCCGGTCGAGGACGGCATCATCATCGAGGACGCCGTGGTCCCCGGGGCGGTGGCGGGCCTACTCCCGCTGCAGCTGCTCCCCCAGCTGGGCGCGTCCTGGGTGCGGCGCCGCCTGCGCGGCGGTGGGCCGATGCGGGCACTGCTGAGCGTGCTCACCGGAGGCAGGCGCGGCCTGACCGAGCACATCCAGACCCTTCTGGTCATGGGCAACGACGACGACGAAGGCTCGGTCGTCCTCGAGGGCGAGCGGGTGCGGGTCCGGTGGCCGGGGGCGGGCATCAGCCGGTACTACGAGCGGGCGAACGTCGTCGTGGGGACGGTGGCGTCGGCCGGCGACGGGACGTTCATGCACAACCCGATCTGGTCGCGGGCGCTGCGCCACAGCCTGATCACCGTCCACCCGCTCGGAGGCTGCGTCATGGCCCAACGGGCCGAGGACGGCGTGGTGGACGACCGCGGTCAGGTCTTCTGCGGGACAACCGGCTCCGCGGTGCACGACGGGCTGCTGGTGTGGGACGGCTCGATCGTGCCGCGCCCGCTCGGAGTCAACCCGCTCCTCACGATCTCCGCACTGGCCGAGCGAGGCGCCTTCGCGCTCGCCGCCGACAGGGGATGGAGCCTCGACCAGGCGGGAGGGCGTTGCCCCGAGGCCGCCGGCACGGCGGCGGCGCCCTCCCCGCCCGACAAGCCCGGCCTGCGATTCACCGAGCGCATGGCGGGCTACTGGTCGCCCACCGAGGCCGATGCAGTCGCCGACTACGCGTCGGCGTCGAGCCTCGGCGAGGCGTCGGGCTCCGCGCTCGCCTTCGTGTTGACCCTGACGACCGACGACCTGCGCGCCGAGATCGCGGACCTGGCCCGGCCCATGTCGGCGGTGGGCACGGTGCATGCGCCTGCGCTGAGCCCGGAGCCGCTCACCGTGCAGGACGGGCAGTTCCAGCTCATGGTGGCCGACGACGCGCTCCATCCCGAACGCGGGCACATGTGGTACCGGCTCCCCCTCGCCGCCCCTGACGGTCGCCGTTTCGACTTCACCGGCTTCAAGACGGTCGCACCCGGTACCCTCGACGACGTCTGGGCGGCCACGACGACGCTGTATGTGACCTTGCGGCGCGACGGTCCCGAGGGCCCCGTGCTCGGCCGGGGGATACTCCGCATCAAGGCCGAGGACTTCGCCAAGCAGTTGCGGACGATGTCGGTCACCGGCCCCGTGAGCACACTCGAGCGGCTGAACCTCGAAGGGCGGTTCGGCCGGGCGTTCGCGGGCCGGCTGTACGAGGAATACGGCTCGGTGGTGCACCCGTCCAACCGGTTCAACCGGCATGCGGCGCCGCGGCGCCGACGCCCGCTCGACCTGCCGCCGCGCCAGGAGATGGAGTACCGGACCGCGGACGGGGTGGCACTCCGGTTGGCGCACTACCGCGGCGGGACCCGGGGCCCGGTGCTCCTGGTCCACGGCATGGGCGCGAACCCGCTCACGTTCATGCTCGACACGATCCAGCCGAACCTCGCCGAGTACCTGGTCGGACACGGCTTCGACGTCTGGGTGCAGGAATGGCGGGGCTCGACCCTCCTGCCGACGGCGCGCACGCAGTTCAACGCGGATGACGTTGCTCACCACGACCACGCTGCGGTGCAGGCGGCGATCCGGGAGCAGACCGGCAACAGCGACTTCCACGTGGTGTCGCATTGCGTGGGCAGCATCACGTGGATGATGGCCACCTTGGCCGGCACGGCCGCGCCGACGTCCCTGCTGTGCTCGTCTGTCGCCCTGCACCCGGTGGGACCGACGATGACCCGTATCAAGGCCGGGCTCCATCTGGCGGGCCTGATGAAGGACATCGGGATCGGGATGCTCACCACCGACTCGTTCTCGGGCGAGTCGGTGGGCGCCCGGCTCGTCGACGTGGCCCTGCGGGTGTACCCGATACCGAAGGCCGAACGGTGCGATCAGGCCGTGTGCCGGCGACTGGCCTTCATCTACGGCGTGGCCGTGCATCATCCCAACGTGAACGAGCTCACCCACACCACGATGCACGAGCTGTTCGGCCCCACCGACATGACGATGATGGCGCATCTTTCGCGCATGGCCGAGGCGGAGCGCGTACTGAGCGCCGACGGCTCCGACGACTACTTTCCCCACCTGGAGCGGCTACGGCGCCCCATCACGTTCCTGTCGGGCCGCCACAACCTGGTCTGGCTCCCCGAGTCGACCGAACGCACCTACTCGTTGCTGTGCGACCAACTGGGCCAGGACTTCTTCCGGAGGGAGGTGTTCGACGCCTACGGGCATCAGGACGTCATGATCGGAGCCGACGCAGCGCGCGACACCTTCCCGGCCGTGCTCGATCACCTCGACCGGGTCAACGCCTGACCCGGCAGCGAGGGCGACCCTTGGCGAAGTCCTACGACTTCGGGACGCGCGTGGTCACGAGGGGATCCCCCGACGCGGTGTACCGGCTGCTCGCCGAGGCCACGTCGTGGAGGGACTGGGCCGGGCCGCTCGTGACCCGTTCCCGATGGGAGGTCGAACCCGACGCCGGCGGCACCGGCGGCAGGCGCCGTCTGGGCCGGCCCCCCTTCATGGTCCGCGAGGAGATCACCGCGGCAGACCCCCCGCACCATCACGCCTACCGGCTGCTGAGCGGCCAACCGGTCCGCTCCTACCGTGCCGAGGTCCACATCTCCCGGATCACCGATCCCGCGACGGCCACGAGCCCGGCCCGAAACAGCACACCGACGAGCGCGGCCCCGGGCACGCTCATCGAATGGACCGGGACCGTCGTCCCCCTGCTGCCGGGCACGGGACGGTTGACGTCGTTTCTCTTCCGACGCATGGTGCACGGCTTCGCGACACGCCTGGCGGCCGCGGCGCAGTGACGTTTTCCCGGGCCGAGGACGGGGGCGCTAACCTTCTCGCCAATGCTGCTCGTCATTGGCGCCGTCCTTGCCGGGCTGCTCGTGTCCCAAGTCGCCCTGCTGGTGTCGACGGTATACCTCCACCGGTGCCTGTCGCACCGTGCGCTGCGACTCTCCCCCGGTGTCCAGGCGGCGTGCCGGGTGCTCATCTGGGTGAGCACCGGGATGCGGCCACGGCAGTGGGTGGCGGTCCACCGCAAGCACCACGCCTTCACCGACACCGAACGCGACCCCCACTCCCCCATTATCCTGGGCTTCCCGCGGGTCCAGTTCGCCAACGCCCTGCTGTACCGGAAGGTGGCCCGCGACCAGGCGGCGGTGTCGCGCTACGCCCGGGACCTTCCCGCCGACCGATGGGACCGCCTCCTCTTCGACCACGCGGTTGTCGGCCTGGGCCTCGGAGTGGGCATCTTCGTCGTGTTGTTCGGTTGGGAGCTCGCCCTCGTGGCGGCGGCGGTCCACGCCGTCTACTACCTGCTGGGCGGAGGAGCCATCAACGCCATCGGCCATCGATGGGGACGACGGCCCTTCGACAACCTGGCCACGAACAACCAGTGGCTGGCGTGGCTCGTGGTGGGCGAGGGCCTGCACAACAACCACCACGCGGCCACCACGTCGAGCCGGTTCAGCCTGGCGAGGGGCGAGGTCGACCCGGGGTGGTGGTGCATCCGGCTCCTGGTCCGCATGCGCTGCGCCACCCTCCGGGACACGAGCACGGTCGCGAGGCTGAACGCGACTCCCTGAGGCCCTCAGGGTGCGGGGGCGGCGCCCAGCTCGACGGTGACGCTTCTGGTCCCGGGCGCCAACGTCACCGTCCCGGTCGCCTGGTCGACGGTGCCCGCTGACGTCGCGGCGATGTCACCGACGAACGACGGAAGCTGGAACAGCACCTGCCCCGGCGGCAGCCGGCCGTTCAGCGCCAGGGAGACCGACCGCCCACGGGACGAGATCCGCAGCCCCAACCTCCTGCCGTCGGTGGTGGGGAAATTGGTGACCGAGATCGTGGAGCCGTCGTCGACCCACTGAGGCGGGACGCCCCGGCCCACGATCACGGTTCCGTCCGAACGTTGAGCCACCAACGAGTCCAGCAACACCTTGTTCGCCTGGGACATTCCCCAGGCGTGGGGAGACGCACCTTGCCCCGCCGTGGGGTGATTCCCCGTCCACGGGGTGGCGGCGGAAGGTGACGCCGAGCTCTCCCACCACGAGTAGGGCCCGCTCTGGTCGTTCTCGATCATGAACTCGTAACTCGAGATCCCCTGATCGCGGTACGCGCTGCCGGCCAACGCAGCGCTCCCGTAGCCCGCGTTGTAGCCCGAGGTGTAGTAGTCGTCGGGGAACCCGCCGAAGGTGTTGGGTGGAAGCACGCCCTCGAGGCGCCCGAAACCGTAGGCGTAGGTGGCGTCGATCATGGAGAAGCCCGGACCACTGAGGTTCGCGCCCAGGAGGTACCCGTCCCAGCCCCAGCGGGCGAGTGGCGACGCCCAGTTGGCGTCCTCGGGGTTGGAGCACCTGTTGGCGGTGTTGGGAGCGAGGATCGAGCAGGGTAGGTAGTCCAGGCCATAGCGGCTGATGGTGGCGGCGAGCGTCTGGTTGGTCGCGGCGAGCAGCCTGTCGTACTCCTGGGTGGCCCAGGTGGCCTCGGACGCGTCTCCGACCCGGTTGGCGAGGTAGTCGTAGGCGGCCAGGCCCAGAAGGGCCGAATAGTCGTCCGTGGTCCAATAGCCCGTGGTGTCGATGTCGTCGGTGGACTGCATGATCCCGCCCGGTCCGGTCCGGTCGGCGGCGATGACGTGAGCGGTGTCCTTGATGCTCGGCTGGGTCCGCCCGTTGGGCCCTTCGGCGGAGAAGTACTTCTTGACGAAGCTGAGGTCGCCCGTCTTCATCAGGTAGACGGCCCACGGCCAGGCGTAGGTCCAGACGCCGTCCGGGTACTCGCCGGCCTGTGACCCTGCGACATCGCGCTCCTCGAGGAGGAGGGCGTGCGCGTCGGTGAAATATCCCTGGGTGAAGAGATTCACCAGGATCCCGATGACGTCGTGATCGTACTCGGACTCGTAGCCGTTCACCCCGGTATTCAGGGCGTCGCCGCTCCGGGCGATCTGGGTGTAGATGAACCCGCTCCGATACGCGTCGTCGAGCGAGGAGTCGGGAACGCTGATCCCGGCGATCCCGGCCAGCTGCGCGTTCCAGAAGCTCTCCATGTGTGCATAGTGCCGATCGAAGCCCCCGGCCCCGGCCAACGCCTGCGCACTGGGCCACGGGTAGTAGTTCCCGAACCGGTCGACGGCCACCACGTAGTCGTGCACGACCGACGCATGGGGCTTCACGGCATCAGGGGCGCTGTTGAGCGCCACCATGCCCGACGAGGCGTCGGGGTTCGCCACGACGACGGCGTCGGTCGGGTTCCGGACGGCGACACGGCTGTAGACGGCGACATAGGCGTCGCCGCCGAGCACCAGCCTGTCTGCGAGCTCCGTGATCGAGACCACTGCCCCGGAGTGCCGGAAGGTGGTGATCTGCGCGGGCAGGTACCCGTCCGCATCGGCCCACGTGGTCGGGGTCCCCGTGTAGATGCCGAAGCCGAAGTCCCTGTTGATGTCGTCCTGGACGTAGAAGGTCCCGCCCAGGCAGGTGACCACCCCCTGGCCGTTGCCCTCCCACCCGATCTCCGACGCGGTGGCGTAGGCGCCGGTGAAGGCGGAGGTGTTCATGTTGTACGTGCAGTCGTACTCCTTCGCCGGCCCGCTGCCGGTGGTTAGGGTGGTGGTGTTCGAGCTTCCCCCGCAACCGGCGAGCAAGGCCGCTCCCGCCCACAGGCTCAGCGTCGTCAAAGCTGCCTTCCGCCACAGGCGCATCGGCCGATTCTGGCAGGTCGCGCCAGAGCAATGCGAAGAAACGATCGCGTGCGCGATGGTGGCCCCCGGGCGGGGGCCACCATCCACCGTGGCGCTGCAACCTGTTGGACCCTGGCCCGGATGACCACCGGACGGGCGGTCTTCAGACGGGAATCTCGGAGTACACCGTGACGAACACGTGAGCCACGGGCGAAGCGGCGCCGGTCGATTCGATGCCGATACTCTGTCCCTCGGCTTCCGTCAGCCACGCGTCGCCGGCTTCCCCCCATGCCCGCAAGGTGGGAAGCTCCCACGAGGTGAGAAGCGTTCCCGTCCCGAGACCGGCAAGGCTCAGTTGGAAACTGCGCGCATTGGTCGCGCCGTTGGCCTCGACGAGTCGCACATGCCCGCGAGCTGATACTCCGCCTCGGTGTCGGTCACACCACTTCCGGAGAGGGAACCCGCCGATGAGCACCCCCCGTGAGCACTCGCCGTGGATCCTTGCCCCGCACCAGGGCCGTGTCCACCGGTTAATGCGAACCGTGTCGTGGGGGTCCGACATGAGACGGCGGTCAAGGTCGGGGGGGTCAAGGTCGAGGGGGTATGTGCCGATTCCCTCTCATGCGCCGTCCGCCCGCGCTGGGCCTGCTGCTCGCTGCCGGTCTCGCCCTGTCCGCATGCGGCGCTGCGACGTCGGCCGCGCCCCGGGGCGTGCCCGTCATGCCCACGCCTCTGGTCCCGAGCGCGCCCACCCCCGCGGTGGTCGTGGCCTGGACGCCCGTGGTGGCGGTCCAGAACCAGGCGACCGAGCTGGAGACCGCAGAAGAGCAGTATGCGACGTGCTTCGCATACGCAGGGCTCGACCAAGATCTGGCCGGGGGTCTCTGGCACGCTGACGCGCCGGTCGTGCAGTCGTGCTCGACCGCCGGCCTCACTTCCGCCGAGGTGCAGGAGATCCAGAGCCTGATGATGCAAGCGTCGTGAGCCTGGGCCAGCGCGGCGCCCAACGGCAGGAATTGGGTCTCAGGGCCCACTCTCATGGAGCCCTGCCATAACTAAAATCACCGGGGTGGAAGGGGGGTCCATGCCATGACCTACCTCGCGGTCCCGGAATTGCCGCGCCAGAGCATGTGGGCTTCGCTACGGCGTCGAAGCAGACTGGCGGAGTGGCACACGGTGGCGGATTGGTGCCCCGCACCTATCGAAACGCTTTGTGGTTTCGTGAGCGCGCTCGAGGCTCATCGGACCTGGGACCAGACGCTGCCCGACGCCCGGTGCCCCCGGTGTGAGCAGCTCACGGCGGCGGCGGAGAGGGCCCGCAGCGTCATGGCAGCCGCCGAGGCCGCCGCGGTGATCGGGCCGGTCAAGGCCGAGCTCCTCAGGCGACGCGTCATGGAACGCGCCTGACCCAGTGGCAGACCGATCGCCGAGGAGGCGATCCTCACGCCAGCTCTGATTGAAGGATCTCCGCTACGGGCCAACGGACACCGATGCGGGCAGGAACGGCCGTGAGCAGCGCCACCACGATGAGCGTGACGAGGAGCACTGCAACGAGCGTCGGTGCGAAAGGCACGGCGGAACCATGCCTGCCTACCGCTACATAGAGCCCGACGCCCACGGGGACACCGCGAATTGCCCCTGGTACCGCGGAGAACAACTGCGCCACCACGAGGGCCATGCCGACCTGGTCCGGCGACGCGCCGAGGGCGTGCTCGATGGCCGAGGCATGCCTCGCGTCCTGCACGGTCGCCCACGTGACGAGGACGGCGTTCACGAGCGCAAAGAGCACCAGAGCCACGGCCGGCGAGCCGCATGCCGACGAGGATCGGAACAGGAAGCCAGGAGGAGAGCGCGAGCGTCCACCGGGCGCGCCGCGGCGGTCGGGCCGCGTCGGCGAGGGCGCTGACCGTGCTCGTCCGCGAAGCGCGCACCGCCGAAACGAGAGTCGCCACCACCGCCACGGCGATTGCCGCGCCAATCGCCGTCCCGATCGTCGACAGATCGAGGGTGGGTGCGCCGGGCGCGCCGGGCGCGCCAGGGTTGGTGAGGAGCGGTGCTGCCAGCCAACCGATTACGAGACCGAACCCCGCCGCGACCGGTTAGATCAGAGCCGGTCAAGCGCCCTCGACCCCCGGCGGCCCGGCGTGGGGGTCGTGGCTGTGTCAAGACATAGGAGACAGCCGAGGTGGAGGGTCTCCTATGGATCTGGGGCGCTTTCTGGTCGAGTCACACCTAAAAGAGGGCCGACCGGTGGCCGAGCTGGCGGCGGCCCACGGGGTGAGCCGCAGCTGGATCTACAAGCTGCTGGCCCGCTACCGCCGAGAGGGATGGGCTGGCGTCGAGGCCCGGTCGCGCCGGCCGCAGCACTCGCCCACGCGCATCGCCGATCTCTACGAGGGACGAGATCGTGGCCTTGCGCAAGGAGCTCCTCGACGCTGGTTTCGACGCCGGGGCCCAGACGATCCAATTCCACTTGGCCAAGCGCCACCGGAAGGTCCCTTCGGTGTCGACTATCTGGAGGGTGCTCAGCGCCCGAGGCTTCGTCACCCCGCAGCCGCACAAGCGGCCGAAGAGCTCCTACACCCGCTTCGTGGCCGACCTCCCCAACGAATGCTGGCAGGCGGATGTGACCCATGTCACCATCGACAACGGATCGGTCTTCGAGGTGTTGAACATCATCGACGACCATTCCCGGTTGTGCGTGACCTCCAGGGCGTTCGTGACCACGCGTTCGCCCGACGTGGTGCGAACGCTGGACGGCGTCGCCGCCATGGAGGCGGAGCTGCTGAGCCTCGGCATCACCGTGAAGCACTCCAGGCCCTACCATCCGCAGACCTGTGGAAAGGTCGAGAGGTTCCATCAGACGCTCAAGAAGTTCCTGGCCGTCCAGGAGTCGATCGCCAACAAGAAGCAGCTCCAGCGCGACCTCGACCGTTTCGTGGTCTATTACAACGAGATCCGTCCCCACCGGGCGCTCGATCGCAAGACACCGCTCCAGGCATTTCGGAGACGGACCAAGGCGCATCCCATCGGACCGAAGATCGACTGCGAGGGCTACCGGGTGCGTCGGGACAAGGTGGACAAGTCGGGGCAGGTGACGCTTCGCTATCGAGGCAAGTTGCGTCACATCAAAGTGGGAGGCGCCTTCATCGGGCGGCGAGTGATCATGCTCGTCGCCGGTCGCGAAGTGCGGATCTTGGGCCTCGACGGGTCGCCCATCCGCCGGCTCAGAATCGACCCCACAAAGGACTACCAGAGGTTGCCCTGACCAGGGCGTTTCTGGTGTCTACGATGTCTCGCGACATCTGGAAAACGCTGTCTCCGATGTCTCGCGACATCACAAGGGTGGGCCGTAGAGGACTCGAACCTCTGACCCCTTGCGCGTCATGCAAGTGCGCTACCAACTGCGCCAACGGCCCGCGGGCACGACCCTACCACCGCCCCCGGCGAGCACCCCCCGACGCAGCGGCTCCGCCGGCAGCGTGGCACCATTGATCCTGCCCGTTCAGCCAACCTGCGGGAGCGATCATGGACAGAGCTGCAGCCCCGGTCGCACCAGACCGACGCACCCTGGGCGACATCGACGTCGCGGCACACGCCGAACGGGTGCGTACCCAAGGCTGGTCGGTCATCGAGAACGCCATCGCGCCCGACCTCGCCGACGCCATCTCCGAGGACCTCCTCCGCCTCGAGCGGGATCTCGGAATCGTCTCGGCCGACAACCTCTTCGAAGGCCGCCGGACGACGCGCATCTACAACCTGTTGGTCCACGGTCCTCTCTACGAGAGGATCCCCGTCCACCCCAACGTCCTCCCCGTGGTCGAGCAAGTCCTCGACCCAGGCCTCCTCATCTCGTCGCTGTCGTCCATCGCGATCGGATCCGACGAGGACGCCCAGCCCATCCATTCCGACGACCAGCTCATCCCCCTGCCCAAGCCCCATCCTCCGCTCATCTGCAACACGATGTGGGCCATCACCGACTTCACCGAGGAGAACGGGGCCACCCGTCTGTGTCCCGGCACGCACCTTGCCGACCACTCCCCCAACCCACTGGAGCACTACGACTCCATCCCGGCCGAGATGCCCAAAGGTGGTGTCCTGGTCTGGGTCGGCAGCCTGTGGCACGGGGGCGGAGCCAACACCACCGGGGCATGCCGTGTCGGGATCGCCATGAACTACTGCGCCGGGTACCTGCGCCAGCAGGAGAACCAACAGCTCGGCATCCCGCTCGACACCGTGCGGCGGTTCCCCCGACGCCTGCAGGAGCTGTGCGGCTTCTCGATCTACAACGGGCTCATCGGCCACATCGACAAGCAGCATCCCGGAAAGATCATGCTCGGCACCGAGGAGGACTCCTCCCTGGTGTGGGACTACGCCAAGGGCTCCGAGGCCTGACCGGCCGGATCCGCGCCGGCGCGGGGCCGGGTGATCACCTGCCTCGCTTGTGCGCCCCCGACCGTTTGGACGTGGTCTTGGAGGCCCCGGCTCCCTTTGCCTTCGCGGATTGCTTCTCAGGCGGCGTCGCCGTCTGCTTGGCGGACTGTTTGGCCGATTTCTTCGCGGGTCCCTTCGCTGCCTTCTTGGCGAGCGGCTCGCCGGCCTTCACCCTCCCCACCACCATCAAGGAACCCAACGCGGGCGTAATCGTGGACTCCTCCCCAGTGGACCACTTCACTCGCAACAGGCCGCCGCTGACGCCGGTCACGACCCCTTCTCGGGGTAGCTGGCCCACCCGCTTGGAAGGCACTTCCACCCGGTCTCCCACTACGGCCATTCCATCTCCTTGTCTTCATGGTGCCGATCGACACGACCCGGTCACCAGAGGCGGCGGGCGGAATCGAACCGCCGTACGGGGCTTTGCAGGCCCCTGCCTAAACCACTCGGCCACGCCGCCGCACCGTGCGGCGAGCCTATCCGCTCGCATCGGTCGTCCCGAAAGGAGCCTTTCGACGAGTGCGGCGAGCCCATCCGCCGTCGCCACACCTCCGTGGTGGGCAGATGCGTGGGGCAGGGCCGTCGAAGTGGTTGAATCGGGTCCATGCGGATCGCGCTCATCGCCCCCCCGTGGACGCCGATCCCACCCCCTTTGTACGGGGGGATCGAGCTCGTGGTCGACCAGATGGCCCGGGGGCTGCTGGCGGCGGGCCAGGACATCACGTTGTTCACCACCGGGGACTCGACGTGCCCGGTGCCCAAGCGCTGGGCGCTCGAGCACGCCGAGGGCATGCGGATCGGCATGGCCGTGCCCGAACTCCGGCACGTGGTCCACGCCTACGAAGCGGTGTCCGACTTCGACGTGGTCCACGACCACACGGTAATGGGTCCATTCTACGCCGAACGCTATCCCGACCTTCCCGTCGTCACGACCATCCACGGCCCCTTCAACGACGAGCTCACCGACCTCTACCGGGTGCTGGCGCCGCGTGTGCCCATCGTCTGTATCTCCCACGCCCAACACCGGGCGGCCCCCGACGTCCCGATCGCGCGGGTGATCCACCACGGCCTGGACGCGTCCGCCTTTCCGTTCGGGAACGGGACAGGTGACGACGACGGCGAGTTCTGCCTCTTCCTGGGGCGGATGGCGCCGGACAAGGGTGCGCACCGCGCCATCGAGGTGGCACGCAAGGCGGGGATGCGGGTCCTGCTGGCGGCGAAGATGCGCGAGCAATGGGAGCGCTCGTACTTCGACGAGCAGGTCGCCCCGTTGCTGGGGCCTGACGCCGTCTATCTGGGCGAGGTCCCCCACGAACACAAGCTGCGGCTGCTGTCGCAGGCCCGCGCCCTGCTCTTCCCCATCCGGTGGAACGAGCCGTTCGGGATGGTGATGCTCGAGTCCATGGCGTGCGGTACCCCTGTGCTGGCGTTCCCCGAAGGGGCAGTCCCGGAGGTCGTAGAGGACGGCAAGACCGGCTTCCTGTGCGAGGACGAGACGGCCATGGCCGAGGCCTTGGGAAGGATCGACCAGCTCTCGCGGGCCGACTGCCGGGCCGCGGTGGAAGGGTACTTCTCGACACAGCGGATGGTCGCCGACCACGTCGAGCTGTACCGGGAGCTGGTCCGCCGCTGAGCGGCGGCGGTTGAACCAACCTCAGCCCCGGGCGCGCCTCAGCTCCCTCGACGGCTGAAGGCGTGGATGACCCGCGCGATCACGACCACCACCACGACCACGATGACGATCTTGAAGGCGAAGAGGACCGCCCCCAAGACGGCGTGAGCGATCCAGAGCACGACGAAGATCCCCCCGATCACCGCTGCCACCACAAGGGCGGTGTCGAGCACGCTCAGCCCGGAACCCTTTGTCTCGTTGTCGCTCATGTGACCCTCCGTCGGCTCCGGCTACCCGGCGCGCCACGCACCACGCTACGCCCTACCCGCTCGAAAGCGACGCCGCCGGCCCCGCCGGCTCCCCGGTTAGGCCCCGGGGGGCCGTCGATTCCCCGGCGCGCCGGCAGCCGGGCGCGCGGGCGGGTCCGATGGGACCGGGCACAGCGGTGCTACCGTCGCCCGTGTCTCTCCGCTCGTTGCGCCAGGAGTTGCTGGCGCGATCAGACCTCCAGGGCGACGAATTCTGCCGCGCTTTCTCCGCCGGCGCCGACCTGTGGCTGAAGGGCCTGCTCGAGCGGGCGACCGACGGCAAGCCCCGCGGCGTCGCACTGGTGGCCGTCGGTGGATACGGACGCGGCGAGCTCTGCCCCTACAGCGACCTGGACGTCGTGCTCGTCCACAACGGGCGACGCGACATCCGTCGAGTCGCCGACGCCGTCTGGTACCCGGTCTGGGACGAAGGCATCCGCCTCGACCACTCCGTGCGCCGACCGTCGGAGGTCCTGGCGGTGGCGAGGGAGGACCTGCGGGCCCAACTCGGACTCCTCGACGGCCGCGTCGTGGCCGGTGACACGGCCGTGGCCGAGCCCATGCTGGCGTCGGCACGCACCCAGTGGCGGGATCGGGCCGCCCAATGGCTCCCCGTACTCGCCGCCCAGGTCGACGAACGCCACCGCGCGCACGGTGACGTGGCGTTCCTGCTCGAGCCGGACCTCAAAGAAGCGCACGGGGGCTTGCGCGACGTGGCCGCCGTGCACGCTGCGTCCCTGGCCGTCGACAGCGTGGCGGAGCAGGTCGACCTGGAATCTTTGTCCGGGCCGCGCTCCACGCTGACCGCGGCGCGTGTGGAGCTGCACCGGTCGACCGGCCGCGCCACGGACCGCTTGCTCCTGCAGGAACAGGACCAGGTGGCTTCGGCACTCCGGTACCGGGACGCCGATGCGCTCATGGCGTCGATCGCGGAAGCGGGCCGAACCGTCGCCTGGGTCACCGACGACGTCTGGCGCCGCCGCTCGACGTGGGCGAACCCACGTCCACGTCGGCGCATGTGGCCCACCCGTGGCGCCGCCACCGCCCATACCGACGCCACCGCCGTCCTCGTCCCCGTCGAGGCGGGAATCGCCGTCGAGCAGGTCGAGGGACGCGACGGATCGGGGGGCATCGTCCTCGACCCGGGGACCGATCCCGGAGACGACCCGACGGTCGCGCTACGGGTGGCCGCCGTGGCCGCCGAACGCGAGCTCCCCATCGGACGGGGCTCGCTCGAGGCCTTGGCGGCAGCGTCGGTCCGCCCGCCGGACCCGTGGCCGAGTGCGCTCCGGGACACGCTGGTCCGTGTGCTCGCCACGGGCCCGGCCGCCATCCCGGCCCTCGAGGCGCTGGACCAGCGCGGCTTGCTGGTCGGACTGATCCCGGAGTGGGCAGCCGTGCGCAACCGACCCCAACGCAACGCGTACCACCGCTTCACCGTCGACCGGCACCTCCTCGAGGCGGCCGCCCAGGCGGCGGCCCTCACCGACGGTGTGGACCGCCGCGACCTCCTGCTCGTGGGGGCGCTGCTGCACGACATCGGAAAGGGCTTCCCCGGGGACCACACCGACGCGGGGGTGCGGATCGTCGGCGAGATGGGACGCAGGATGGGCTTCGCACCCGAGGACGTGGCGGTCCTGACGGGGCTGGTGCGCAACCATCTCCTCCTTTCCGAAGTCGCCACCCGGCGGGACCTCGACGACCCCGCCACCGTCGAGGTCGTGGCCGCGGCCGTGCAGGACCGGACGCAGCTGGAGCTGCTCGCCGCGCTCACCGAAGCCGACAGCAAAGCGACCGGGCCCGCCGCATGGGGCCAGTGGAAGGCAGGGCTCGTCGCCGACCTCGTGCGCCGCGTGAAGGCCTACCTCGAGGGTGGTGAGCTGCGCCGGGCGACACCGCTGCTCTCAGACCGCCACCGCGCCTTGATGCGCCAGGTCGAGCGCCTCGGTCGCTCGGTCGTCGCCGCCGATGTACCCAACGTCACGGTGGTGGCACGGGACCGGCCCGGACTGCTGTCGTCGGTCGCCGGCGTGTTCGCCCTACGGGGTCTCGACGTCCGCTCGGCCGACGTCGCCGGCGAAGGAGGCTTCGCAGTGGAGACGTTCGTGGTCGAGCCGTCGCGCGGCCGGTGGCCGGACTTCGAACGCGTGGCCGACGAGCTCGACGCGGTCCTGCGCGGCACGTTCCCACTCGAGGAACGGCTGGCCGAGCAGGTCCGCGCCTATGCGGACGGACGGCGATCGGTGTCGTCGCGCCCCGTAGAAGTCACTGTCACCATCGACAACGCCGCCTCCTCCGGCTCGTCGGTGGTGGAGATCAGGGCCGAGGACGACGTCGGGCTGCTGCACAGGATCACGGCCACCCTCTTCGCCCTCGACCTCGACGTCGTGGCCGCCAGGGTGTCGACCACCGGCCACGAGGTCGTCGACGCCTTCTACGTCCGCGACACCGAGACGGGCGGCAAGGTGACGGGCCGCGAGCGGATCGAGGCGATCAGAGACGGTGTGGTGCATGCGATCAACGCTTCGACAACGCGTCCGGCGTCGCCCACGTGAGAGAAAAGTCGGGTCGGTGACGAAGAAATGCCCGCCACCGACCATGGGGATCCCTTGGCTACGGGTACAATTGCATCGGAGCGCATGCCATGCCGGAAGCCGCACACCGACGCCGGAGGAGCAACGCCCGGCATCATTGGATGATCGCCGTGGTCGTCGTCGCGCTCTGCGCGCTCGCAGCCGCCTCGACCGCTTTGGTCGCGACCCGCGTCCGACCCCCATCCGCGTCAGCCACACCGACCGCGGCGCCTGGCCGCCTCTCCGTGGTCACCAGCATGCCGGCTCCCAACGCCACGAATGTGCCCTCCGACGCCAGCGTGGGCGTCACCTTCACGGTGCCGCTGGCTCCCGACACCCCCATGCCGACGCTCGAACCGGCCGTCCCCGGCTCTTGGGTGCAGACTTCTGCCGACACGCTCGCCTTCGACGCCACCGCGCCGCTCCCGCCGGGGGCGACCGTGTCGGTGGCGGTCCCGGCCGGCCCCGACGGCGTCGAGGGAAGCCAGGGACAACGCCTCGCCGACCCGCTCACCACCAAATTCACGGTGGCACCGCTGTCCACCTTGCGCGTCCAGCAGCTGCTCGCCACGCTCGGCTACCTCCCGCTGTCGTTCACCCCTGCCGGCCCGGCGAGCGCTGACCCGGTCGAGGCAGCCACCCCCCAGGTGGGCTCGTTCGCGTGGCGGTGGGCCATGCCGAGCTACTTCAGCGCGTTGTGGTCGCCCGGTGAGCCCAACACGATCACCGCGGGCGCGGTCATGGCGTTCGAGAGCCAGGAGCACATGACCACCGACGGCATCGCGGGCCCCAAGGTGTTCGAGGCCCTCCTCCAGGCCGTCGCCACCAACCAGACGGACGCGTACGGGCACTACGACTGGGTGGACGTGTCCACTGCACTTCCCGAGCACGTCAACGTATGGCGTGACGGCCAACTCGTCTACACGACCCGCGCCAACACCGGTATCGAGGCTGCACCCACCGAGCTGGGCACGTACCCGGTGTACGCGCGCTACGTGTCCACCACGATGCGGGGGACGAACCCCGACGGCACCCCCTACGCGGACCCCGGGGTGCCATGGGTCAGCTACTTCCACGGCGGAGACGCGCTCCACGGCTTCATCCGGCCGGGATACGGCTACCCCCAGAGCCTCGGGTGCGTGGAGATGCCCCCCACCAACGCCGCCGTCGTGTACCCGTACACGCCCATCGGCACCCTCGTCACCGTCGAGTAGCCCGCTCCCCGCCACGGGTCGGCGCTCCCGCCCCGCCACCGCACTACGGCGCGGGTGCCGAAGGGAACCTCGGGTCCCGACGCTCGCGCACCGCGGCCAGTCCCTCTCGGGCATCGGGCCCCAAGAACCCGAGCATCTCGAGCGCGACCGACTCGCCGAAGGCGGGCAGGGCCTGGGACAGCCAGTGGTTCATGACCCGCCGCGTCCACTGCACCGCCGTGGCACTTCCCGCCGCCAGGCGCCGGGCGACGGCCAGCGCCTCGGGAAGGACGTCGTCGTCGGGGACGCACCTCGTCACCAACCCGATGCGCTCGGCTTCGGGGCCGTCCACGAAATCCGCGGTGAGCAGGTAGTACTTTGCCTTGGCCATGCCGCAAAGGAGCGGCCACAGCAAGGCAGCGTGGTCGCCGGCGGCCACCCCGAGCCGCGCGTGCCCGTCGGACACGCGGGCTGATTCCCCCATGATGCTGACGTCGGCCATGAGCGCGACGGCCAACCCGGCGCCCACCGCCACCCCGTTGATGGCCGACACCACGGGCTTGTCGGCCCGCAGCATGCACTCCACGATCCCGCGCGCGTCGCGCCACTGCTCGAGAAGGGCCGCATAGTCCTCGGTGATCTCGGCGATCATGTCCAGGTCGCCTCCGGCGGAAAAAGCACGGCCGGCGCCGGTGACGACCGACACACGGGCGCCGGGATCGGCGTCGATGACGGCCCACACCTCCGCCATCTCCCGATGCATGCGGACATTGGCGGCGTTCAGGACCTCGGGTCGGTCCAGGGTCACGAGGACGACCCCGTCGGCTCCGCGGTCAAAGGTCAGGTGCTCGAAGTCTGCGTAGTCGGCCAGTGGCATCCGCCCACCATAGGACCGGGCACCCCACCCGGCGCCGCCTTGCCGGTCGTCACGGCGGTCCCGCCGCGGCCGGTAGCGTGAGCGCCCGTGACCGGACCGGCCATCGCCACCGAGGACATCGCGCGGCAGTTCGGCGACTTCTGGGCCGTCGCGGGCGTGGACCTCGAGATCGCTCCGGGCGAGATCTACGGGTTCCTGGGGCCCAACGGCGCGGGCAAGTCCACGCTGGTCCGCATGCTGTGCACCCTGCTGCGGCCGTCACGGGGCCGGGGGATCGTGGCCGGCCACGACGTGGCCCGGGAGCCAGAGCTCGTCCGGTTGCAGATCGGCGTCGCCCTCCAAGACGCCGCCCTCGACGACCGCCAGACCGGGCGCGAGTTACTCGACCTTCAGGGCAGGCTCTACGGGTTACGGCGCGAGGAGCGGTCGGTGCGGATGGCGCAGGTACTCCGGCTCGTCGACATCGGCACCGCCATCGACCGCCAGATCAAGACGTACTCGGGCGGGATGAAGCGGCGCCTCGACCTGGCCGCCGCTTTGATCCACGACCCGGACATCCTCTTCCTCGACGAACCGACCACCGGCCTCGACCCCGAGAGCCGCGCCGCGGTGTGGGACGAGGTGCGCAGCCTCAACGAGCAGCACGGCACGACTATCTTCCTCACGACGCAGTACCTCGAGGAGGCCGACGAACTGGCCGACCGGGTCGGCATCATCTCCCGGGGACGCCTGGTCGCCGAGGGCACGCCCGACGAGCTCAAGCGGACCGTGGGCACGGACGTGATCGTCGCCCGGGTGGAGAGCCTGAGCGATGCCACGCTCCAGGCGCTACGGGCAGTCCCCGGCGTGGACCAGGTGCAGTCCTCGCACGACGAGATCACCGTGCACGCAGACAACGGCGCCACCGTGATGAGCCCGGTCGCCATCGCCCTGCACTCGGCGGGCACGTCCGTGGTGAGCCTGACATTGCGTACACCCACCCTCGACGACGTCTTCCTCCAGCTCACCGGTTCCCATCTGCAAGGTGACGCAGCTTCGGATGGTGCGCAGCGCCCGGACCACCACGGCCATGACGAAGACGCCCCCAGCGGTTCCGCAGAGGACGACGGTCGGGCGTCCGCGGCCGCCGCCAAGGGAGCACGGGCCTGATGGTCGTGACCGCCGGTGCGCCCACGACGGCGTTGCGGGTCCAAGCGCGCCCGGCGGGCTTCTTCGTCGACGTCGCCTCAGTCGCCCGCCGCGCCATCCGGCAGATCCCGCGCGAGCCCGAGGCCGTGATCCCCGCCCTGATCGTCCCCATCTTCTTCTACGTCCTCAACATCGGCGCCCTGTCCAAGATCACCCACGACGCCGCGCACTTCAGCTTCAAGTCCTTCGAGCTCCCCGTGGCCGTGGTCTTCGCCGTCACGGGCGTGTCACGGGCGTCGGCTCTCGTCACCGACATCCAGAACGGCTACTTCGACCGGCTGGTGATCACACCGGTGCGCCGCCTCCCCCTCCTGCTCGGCCTCATGACCGCGGACCTCACCCTGGTGATGGCCCTGGCCGTGCCGGTGGTCATCATCGGCCTCGCCCTCGGCGTGCGCTTCCACGGCGGCATCCTCGGCATCGTCGTGTTCGTGGTCCTGTCGGGGATCTGGGGCCTCGTGTTCACGGGGCTCCCCTATGCCATCGCGCTCAAGACGGGGAACCCCGGCGCCGTCAACGCCAGCTTCATCCTCTTCTTCCCCATCACCTTTCTGAGCACGACCTTCGTGGCCAAGCCGTACCTGCAGGGATGGCTGGGCGCGGTGGCCAACTACAACCCGATGACCTACATCCTCCAGGGGCTCCGGTCGCTCATCATCGGTGGCGGGGGTGTGCCGGGCCCCGAGCCGGCCTGGAACGCGGCCTACCTGGGCCAGGCCGTCCTCGCCATCGGAGCCTTCGGGGCCATCTCCTTGTCGCTGGCGCTGTTGGCCCTGCGAGGGCGCGTCCGCCGGCCCTGACCAACCCGCCCCGCGCGGTGCGCCTCGGCCCCGCGCACCCCAACCGGCGTCAGACCCGGAACTCCTGGAGGAGCACGGCGTACTCGCACCCCGCGGCCATGCCCCCGTACCCCGCGATGTTGCGCAGGAACTCATCAGGATCGAAGCCGGTGCCCAGCCCGTCGATGTAGGCCTGATGCTCGCGCAACGAGGCCACGCCGTCGTCGATCGTCGCCGTCACGTCGACGAAGTGCGTGGGTGTCGACATGCCCACCACGTAGAGGGCCTTGATCCCCTGCCAGGGGTCACCGAGCTCCGGGAACATCCAACGGTTGGCGGCGTCCCGGCAGGCGTCGAGCGTCGCCAACCCGACAGCCCGGTGATCGGAGTGGTTGACGCCGCCGCCCTCACCCCAGGTGAGCTCGAAATTCATGGTGAGCACGACCTCGGGACGCAGCCTCCGCAGGGCCCCGGCCAGGTCACGACGCAGCGCCAAACCAAGCTCGACGCTCCCGTCGGCATGCCCCAGGAATTCGACGTGGCCGACGCCGACCCGTGCCGCGCTGCGCCGCTGCTCCTCCTCGCGGAGGGGACCGGCCCGCTCGGGAGCCAGGGCGTCGATGCCAGCCTCCCCCCTCGTGGCCAGCACGTAGGACACCTCCTTGCCCTGCGCGGTCCACCGGGCCACCGCACTGGCGGCGCCGTACTCCAGATCGTCCGGGTGCGCCACGATCGCCACCGCCCGAGCCCACTTCTCGTCGACCGCCTGCATCGCTCCCTCCCGGTTCGGGTGTGCCTCGAAGACTGTGCCATGTCACTCGCCGTCCAGACACGACGACCCGTCTCCTGCTTCGATTACGCGGTGGAGTACCTCCCGGAGCTGGCGACGGTCTCACCCCTCGCCTACTGGTCGACGGTGGCCGTGGCCGGCGGCGGCTGTGCCGTGCTGTGCGCGGTGGGCCGGCGGCGCCCGGGCCCGTGGCGGATCGTGACGGCCCGGGTCATCTCGCTCCTGCTCCTGGCGGACGCGGTCAGCTACAGCGTGGGGCTGGCCGTGCAGGGGACGTGGTCACCCAAGACGTCGCTGCCCCTGGCGCTGTGCGACGTCGGCGTGCTGGTGGCCTCCGCGGCCTGCTGGTGGCGCGTCACCCTCCTGGTCGAACTGACCTACTTCTGGGGTCTGGCCGGCACCCTGCAGGCCGTGATCACCCCCGACCTCAACGTGGGGTTCCCTCATCTCGTCTTCTTCGAGTACCTGGTCGGGCACGTCGGGATCGTGGTCGGCGCGCTGTTCCTCGTGGTCGGGATGGGGATCGCACCGCGGAGACGAGCGGTGGTCCGGGTCTTCACCATCACCCTCGGCTACACCGCCCTGGTCGGGATCGTGGACGCGCTCACCGGAGCCAACTACATGTTCCTGCGCTCGCCCCCTGGGGAATGGACGCTGCTACGCGTGCTGGGTCCGTGGCCCTGGTACGTCCTCAGCGCGGCGGGCGTCGCCCTCGTGCTCCTGACGCTCCTCGACGCCCCGTTCTGGCGGCGACGCCGGCGAGCAACACGAAACCCCTCCGAGCCCGCGACGATCCCCTGAAGACGACCAGGCCTTGGGTGCCGACTCCCCCTGGGCGCGGTCAACAGCCACCACGGGGAGGCTCGTCAGAGCGTGGCCGCGCTACGACCCGGATCGATCACGGCCGTGTCGATTTGCATGTACGGAGCAGGGTTGGCCAGGTCGACCTTGAAATCGTCCGTCGTATTTCGTCCGCTGTCGCCACCCAGGCACAACGTGACGCGGGCCGCCTTGTCGGTGTAATAACCCGTGTACCTGCCGCCGAGGAGGAGACCGAACTCGCCCGAACACCCGGCAACGGAACCAGCGGACACGCTCTTGACCGAGAACAGTCCGAGGTATCCGTTGATCGTGAACTTGATGGTCGTCCTCTTCGGAATCACCCAGTACCCCGTGAGGACCTCGCTCTGGCTCGCCGTGATGTACTTCGCCGTCTTGCTGGAGCGGGGATCCGTCGTGGGCAGCCTGGCGTTCTTTCCGCCGCTCGTGATGAACGAACTGTCGCCGGCGGGCAACCCTCCACACGTAAAGCTTCCGGCACTGACCGAGACGGGGTCACCCTTCCTGGCCGAGGTCGGCGCCCCTGCGTTGGAGAGCGCCGGTCCGAAGGTCAACGAGCCGTTGAGGCCGCTGCAGCTGATCGGGTTGGCGCCTGCTCCCGCGAAGGCCGACTGAGTCAGACGCTCACGGTGCCGATCGGAATGGTGAGTGCGGCAAGGCCCATCAGGATTCTACGAAGTCCCATGGTGGTCCTCCCTTTCGACACGTGGGAGCTCGGCGCCAACGGCATCAGCACGACCCGCTCTCGTGCCATCCCCGGCGCCCGGCACTAGCCATTGAAACATGCGGCACGATGCCAATCGACGTCAATGGTGACGAGCAGCGGGCTTGGGCGCCACCGATCATGACGCCAACGCACAGAAGTCGTGACACACCGCCCTGCCGGGATGGCATGCCTGCCTGATGCTCATCGCAATCCTCCTGGCGCGGAACCGCACGTCCACGGGGGGTTGGAAACCCCGGTCCGGAGCTACGACCCCGCACGAGGTGTCGAATTCCTGCGAGTGCGGTACACGAAGAACAGCCGACCCACCTGACCACCGAGTCTGGCGTAGGGAACCATGGGGCCCACCCAGAGCACCTCGACGCGGTCACGGCCCATGGCCCGCAGGCGGTGCAGCGTCCCCACGAGAAGCGGTGCGCCCACTCCCTTTCCGATCAGGTCCGGACGTGAGGCGACGGGCCCCAACGTGCCCACCCGGTTGACGTCGTAGGCGCAGAACGCGGTGATGTCGTCTTCGTCGCGGCGTAGCACCAGCGAGCCCTGGTCGAAGGCACGCATCGCCTCACCCCTCCAATTCGGCCAGTGCCGGGCCATCCACTGTTCGATCTCGACCCGGTCCTCGGTCCCGGGCTCGACGGCGAGCCCGGGGTCGGGGGGCAGTCCGGTCAGCTCGAGGTCGATGTTGTAATTGGTCTCCTCGCGCCAGTAGTGGTGTCGCTCGAGCAGACAGCACAACTCCGTCTCCTCCACGGGCACCCCGGGGAACAAGAAGTAGGGCGGATCAGCTCCGACCGTGATCACCGACACGCCCTCGAGGTCGTCCTCGGCCGCCCGGAGCAGGGCGTGGCCCAGACCTCGTCCCCGGTGGGCGGGGTCGAGCACCAACAACCGGATGTACCCGTCGGTCTGGTCGCGCACGACGGCGACGACGCCGACCCCGGGGGCGCACCGCACCACCGCCGGCTGATCGGGCGCGAAGAGGGTGCGCTCCAGCTCGAGCGCCGAGGGCGCGTCGGGCATGGAGCGGGCACAGATCCGCGCGATCTCGTCGAGAGCCTCCGGGCCCACGACGGGCAATTCGATGCTCATGAGCTCTTCTCCCGCCCGGGCCCGGGAGGTCCGCTGTCACCGGCGGGTTGGTCGTCTGCGGCGCGGTCGGCGCGGTCGGCGCGGTCGGCGCGAAAGGCTCGGGCGAAACACGCTCGGGATTCGGCGTGGACTTCGAGCATGAGCGCCGTGAGCCGGAGCTGGGTCCGGCACCGGTCCAGGTTCTGGCCGACGCGGGAGGTGGCGAAGTACCGGTCACCGGCGACGTGGTCGGCCAGGAAGCGCAGCGCATTCTCGACGGCCATCTGTGGTCCCCCCAGTGCCATGGCGTCGATCTCCGCCCGCGTCACGGGGGGACCGGCGGCGAGGTAGCCCGAGGCCAGCGCGTCCACAAGCTCCAGGTCGAAGTCGACCGCCGAGACGTCCCGAGCGTCCTCGGGGGCATGCGTGGCGGCGGTGCGGACGAGCTCACCCACGTCGTACACGATGTGACCCGGCATCGTGGTGTCGAGATCGATCACGCAGGCTGCCCGGCCGGTCTCGGCGTCGAATCGCACATTCGACAGCTTGGCGTCGTTGTGGACGACGTGCACGGGTGGACGCGCGACGGAGGCGAGCTCGTCGGCGACCTGCCGGGCGAGCCGCCGGGCCCGGTCGAGGGCGTCGGTCCGGCTGGGAAGATCGTGGAACCGCTCGATGGTCGCCCTCAGCGGTAGCCCCGGGAGGTCCGCCATCACCACCAGGTAGTCGGCGAAGGCGCGCCCCGCCTCGAACGCGTCGGCGGGACCGCCGGGGGCGTCGAGCCCCACCGTCGTCTCGAGATAATGGAACGCGCGCCAGCGCGATGCGTCGGCCGCCCGAAACGACAAGGCGCCGTCATGGGTGGCGACCAGATCCCGTCCGTGCCGGCCATGCCCCCGCAGATGCGCCGCCACCCGTTCCACGTTCGACCACAAGGTGTCCACGTCTGCGAACGCCCGGTCGTTGACCCGTTGCAGGACATGGCGCCCACTCGAGCAGCTGATCAGGAAATTGCGGTGAACATGGCCGACGGCCAGCGGCTCCGCCCCGAGCAGGGCACCGCGGAAGCAGAACGCGTCCCTGACTTCCGGGGGCGGCTCCCAATTGAGAGGTCCATCCACCTCGTCCATGGTGGCATCGGCGAGGCCCGACGACACGACGTGGGCAGGGTCCGGGGCGGGCCGGCCCCACCGGGTTAGGCTGCGGCTCGAGATCCGAGGAGGGTCGCCGTTATGGTCACCCATACCTTGTTCGCCGCCCTGGGGAATCTCGACAGCCCCGGCCGGTACGTCACCTGGTCGATCTTCACGGTCTCAGTGGCCAACCTGGTCCTGATCGCGGTGATGGTCGTGATCTTCGGCGCCGCACTGGCCATCCCCTTCCCGGGCCACAGACGAGATGCAGGGTCGGCGACGCCCGACGACTCCGCCGACAGTGACACCACGCCATCGGGCCCCGCCCAGGCGCGAACCTCGACGGACGACCTCGGCGACGACGCCGACGCCGGCATGTGGACCTCGCGGCTGCGCCGCCGCGCCCTGCGCGCTCTACCGCCGGGCAAGCTGCTCCCCGACCGCCAACCCGCCTATGTGGCATCGTGGGTCTACGTCTTCGGCGTCGCCAGCCTGGCCACCCTGGCCCTGGCCATCGTCTCGGGCTTCGCCATCGCCCTCGGTGGCACCGACTGGTGGCACACCGACCCGGTCGGGCATTTCTTCAACAGCCTCCACCTGTGGAGCGTCGAGGCGTTCATGGCCTTCTTGGTCATCCACCTGTGGGGCAAATTCTGGATGGCGGCCTGGCGTGGCCGGCGGGCGCTCACCTGGGTCACCGGCGTCGTCGCCTTCGTAGCGTCGGTGGTCGAATGCTTCACCGGCTACCTGTCACAGCAGAACTTCGACTCCCAGTGGATCTCCACGAGCGGCAAGGACGCCTTCGACGCCGTGGGCGTGGGCGCGTTCTTCAACCTGATGAACGTGGGCCAGATGCTGCTCTGGCACGTGGTGCTGATCCCGATCATCCTCATCGCCCTCGTCGGTGCGCACATCCTGGCGGTACGGGTGCGAGGCGTCGTGCACCCCCTCCCCGCCCGTCCGGCCCGGGGCCGGGCCGCCCGCCGGGCGGCGGCGGCGGCGGACGCGGCCGAGTGGCGAGGGCCCAAACGCCGCTACGACATCGTGAAGGAAGCCACCGTGGCCACCCTCGTCGCCCTGATCCTGGTGGTCGCCCTGGCCGGGCTGCTCTCCTCTCCGGACGTCCCCCCCGTCACGGTCGCGTCCTGGGCCCAGATCGCGCCGGCCGACTTCATCGCCACTGCGGCCAGCGAACTGGCCGGCACGAGCGAGACGGCCACCTACGGACCGCCGTACACCCACACGAGCGGGGCTGCCCAGAGCATCCTCTTCTCCCCCGCCACCATCGTCGGGATCCGCCAGCCGATCGACGCCGCCCAGACCTTCGTGCTGGCGCCGCTGTCGAAGGTCGCTCCCACCGATCCCACCCTGGCCGCCGCCCTCGCCCGGTACCAGAGTGCGTCCTCGTCGACCCAGGCCGGCTGGAACACCGCCTACGCGAAAGCCGTCACCCATGTGACGTTCCGCAACGGCAACCCGGTCGTGCCCGCGGCGGCCGACGGGCCGATTCCGACCATGCTGGCCGCCGAGGTCACCCTGGCCCGCAGCGGCGCCATCGACGCGGACCTCCTCGCCAACCACGCCTTCTACGGCACCGACTTCACCAAGCCGCTGCTGTTCCTCGAGGACGGCCAGTACTTCACCAACGTCGCCACCGCCCAGCACCTCACTGGCGCGCAGTGGGGTGTCATGAACGAGACCGGCAGCTACCCCGGCCAGCCCTGGCTGTGGCTGTACACCCTGTGGTACCAGGTGCCCGGCTTCGTCAATTCCCCCAACGTCGACCTCATCGCCATCTACCTCACCGGCGTCGCCACCATCCTCCTCCTCGCCGTGCCCTTCCTGCCGGGGCTGCGCGACATCCCCCGCCTCGTCCCCGTCCACCGTCTCATCTGGCGTGACTGGAACACGCGCAGCGGCACTCCGCCGGGCGGCGACCCCGAAGACTGAGCCATACGGGAAGGGCCCGCCCCGGGCGCGCACCGTCGCGCGCCGGGCCGACCGGTTTCACGAGGGCGCGATGGCGCCCCGGACCTGGACTCCCACGGCGCTGATGCGGACGGGGAGCACCCGCCAGCTCCCGTCTGCCGCGGCCACAACCTGGTCGAGTGCTTGTTTGTGCCCGGGAGTGGCGCTCAAGACCGTGAGCGATCCGCCGTCTCCTCCCGCCCCGTTGACCTTCCAGCCGATGGCACCGTGTGCCGCCGCGACGTCGATCACCCTCGATGCATCGACGCCCACCAGCTCGGCGTGCAAGGACCTCTGGGCCTCGGTGTTGGCGATCATGGCCCGACCGAAGGCGCGCAGGTCCCTGGCCACGACGGCATCGCGCGCCGCCTCTGCCGCCTCGCGCAGGTGCGAGAACGCCGTCGACGTCCGCGACGCCAGGTCCTCGATCACCCGCTGATGCACGCCCGAGGAGTCGTGGGCGCGACCCAACAAGACCAGCGTCAACCGGGCGCCCAGGTCCTCCCACACTCCCAGGGCGTGCACGACGGCCTCCGGGTACGGTTCGATCTCCAGGTAGTTGATCCCGCCGAAGGCCGCGCTCAACTGGTCCTGGATCCCGCTCTGGGCACCGAGGACGTCGACTTCGAGGCGATGGGCCGCGTAGGCGACCTCGCGTGGCGGCACCTCCTCGGAACGCGTCGCCCACAACGCGCCCACGAGGGCAACCGCCACCGCTGCGGACGTCCCGGTGCCGCACCCGGCCGGGACAGCGGAACGGACGCCGACCTCCACCGTGAGGTCCGCGGGGGGTGGGAACGCGTCGATGGCCGCCTCCAACAGGGGGTGGCGGGCGGCCCGGGACGCGCCGGGGACGACCGGGTAGCGATGGCCGAAGTTCGCCACGTCGAGCACCACGGGGTCCGGTCCCACCGTGGTGCGGATGGAGACCTCCACCCCGGGGGCCACGGCGATGTTGAGAACCCGGCCCGGCCCGCCGAACCAGGTGTCGGTCCACCCGCCGTTGTCACAGATGCGGACCGGCGCCCACGCCTCGATCACTTCTCTACCAGGGAAGGCCCGAACCCGCCGCCGACCCGTGAAAGCGGGCGTCGCCGAAGGCGAAGATGCCCCCGTCGGCGCCCACCAGCCAGTAGCCGAGCCCGTCGGGCGTGCGTGCCATGCCGACGATCGGAGCCGCCGGAACCACGCCCAGTGCGGGCAACGAGCCGTAGAACGGTGCGTCGCCGAATCCGAAGATGCCCCCGTCCGTGCCGACCTCCCAGTGACCCCCGCCGTCGGCGGAGATGGCGGCACCGGAGACGAGGGTGGCGAGCGCGATCGGCGCGTGGGACGGTGCGGAGGCATCGCCCAGCGCGTCGGCCTGGAGGCCTGTCGCGGTCGGGATGACGTAGCCCGTGCCGCCGGGCGAAAGCAGCAGGGCGACCTTGGCCACCCCGTCCCGGGCGGCACCCAAGTACCTGGCGTCGCCCAATGCGAAGACCCCGCCGTCGGCTCCCACCAACCAGTAGCCCTTGCCGTCAGGTGTCGGGGTGATGCCCACGATCACCCCGGCGGGGGTGACGCCCGCGGTGCGCAGCGAGCCGAAGAACCCGGCATCGCCGAATGCGAAGACCCCGCCGTCGGCTCCCGCCAGCCAGTAGCCCCTGCCGTCGGGTGTCGACGCGATGGCGGTGACGGGCGCGGCGGGCGCGACACCCAGCCCGGGCAGCGAACCGAAGAACCCGGCGTCGCCGTAGCCGTACACCCCGCCTCCCGCCTGGGCCAGCCAGTAGCCATTGCCGTCGGGGGTGGAGGCCATCCCCACGAAGCGCGACGCGACGGGCGCGGTCCCGGTCACGTCGAAGTCCACGATCCGCGCCGGTGCATCACACGCGGGCCCGCCGAACTGCCAGGTGCCCGGGCTCACGTCGGCGCCGAGGCTGCCCTGGGTCATGGCCTGTCCCCCCACGAAGGCGGGGATCACGAAGCTGGCCGACCAGGTGCCGTCCGAGGAGACGGGCACGTTGATCCACTCGTTGGCCTGGCCGGACCCATGTCCCTTCTGGAACGCGAGCTCCAACGTCGCGCCGCTCAACCCGGCGGCCTGCGCCGCGCAGCCCGGACCGACGTCTCCACTAAGCCGTACGACGGTTCCCACCGGGCCCGCGGTCGGGGACACGCTCATGGTGCCCGCCTGCGCGCTGGCCGGCGTCGACTCCACGAGCAAGAGCCCCGCCGTCATCAGCACCACAGCGCCGGCGGCGGCGAGTGCCCCCCGGGCTCGCGGGGAAGAGGTCCTCACCACGGGCCGTACGTACTGGCGTTGGCGGAACGCAGGGCGCGCACGTAGCCCGTGCGCTCGTAGGCCGTGCCGTCCTCTTCGGGGGCGACGGCCAGCTTCCCGCGCACGTCGCCCACGGCGGCGAACCCCTTGCGCGCCATCCAGTCGGTCAGGCCGTCCAACAGGGTCGCGGCGTGCGAGGGGCCGTGGCGCAGCAGCGACGAGGTGGTCATGACGACGTCCGCTCCGGCCAGCAGGTACTTGGCCACGTCCTCAGGGCCCTCGACCCCGGTCGAAGCGGCGAGCGACGCGCGCAGACGTCCGTGGAGCAGCGCGATCCAGGTGCGCGGGACCCGGGCTTCGGCCGGGCCGGAAAGACCGACGCCGGGCACGACGGCGAGCGATTCGGGGTCGATGTCGGGCTGCAGGATGCGGTTGAAGAGCACGAGGCCGTCGGCCCCGGCCGCATCGAGCTGCCGGGCCATGTCCCCGGTCGAGCTGAAGTGCGGGCTCAACTTGACCGCCACCGGCACGCTCACCGCGTCCTTGACGCGCTGGAGGATCTCGACGATGGCGCACCTCGACCTCGCGCCCCGACACACTCGAATCACCGGGGACGTAATACACGTTGAGCTCGATGGCGACGGCACCGGCGTCCTCGATGGCCCGCGCGAACGTGGTCCAGCCGCCCGGGGTCACGCCGTTGAGGCTCCCGATCACAGGGATCTCGACCGCGGCCGCGGCCCGCTCGACCAGGCTGAGGTACCGGCGGGGACCGGACACTTCCCCGGCCGCCTCGGGGAAGTAGGACAGCGACTCGGCGAAGCTCTCGGTGCCGGCCTCCGCCAGGCGCGCGCTGCGGGCCGCCTCCTCGGTCAGCTCCTCCTCGAACAGCGAGTACAGCACCACGGCGCCGACGCCGGCGTCGGCGAGCCGTCGGACCCCCTCGAGGGTGTGCGACAGTGGGGACGCCGAGGCGACGAGCGGATTGCGCAGCGCCAGTCCCATGTACTTCGTGGACAGGTCCATCAGTGCTCCCTGCGGGCGTCGGCCGGGAAACGGTGCGCGGGCCGGGTCGCCATCTCCTCGTAGGTCTCCCAGCGCTGCCTGACCGCCGCCTGAGCCAGGTCACCCAGTCGTTCGGCCTCGGCGGGATCGGAGTTCGCCAGCGATGCGAAGCGCAGCTCGCGGCGCCGGTACTCGTTGAGCGCCAGGCGTGGTCGGGGCGAGTCGAGCATGAAGGGATTGCCTCCCTCGGCGCGCACCACGGGGTTGTAGCGGACGAGCGGCCAGTAGCCACTGGCCACGGCGCGGTACTGCTGGTCGAGCCCGTCGCGCATCTCGATGCCGTGCGCGATGCAGTGGCTGTAGGCGATGACGAGCGACGGGCCGTCGTAGGCCTCGGCCTCGCGAAACGCCCGCAGGGTCTGCTCGGGGTCAGCCCCCATGGCGACCCGGGCCACGTAGACACTTCCGTACGCGATCGCCTGCAGGGCGAGATCCTTCTTCTCCACCGTCTTGCCGGCGGCGGCGAATTTGGCGACCGCACCCAGAGGCGTCGACTTGGACATCTGACCGCCGGTGTTCGAATACACCTCCGTGTCGAGCACGAGCACGTTCACGTTGTGGCCGCTGGCGAGGACGTGGTCGAGCCCGCCGAAGCCGATGTCATAGGCCCAGCCGTCACCGCCCACGATCCACACGCTCCGTCGCACGAGGTGGTCGACGACGCTCGCCAGATCGAGCGCGGCGGGGCCGTCCAAGGCGGCGAGCCGGCGCTCGAGCTCTGCCACGCGGAGCCGCTGGGCGTGCAGGTCGGACTCCGAGAGCTGCGGCGCGCCGAGGACGGCGTCGACGAGCTCTGCGCCGAGCACGTCGCGCAGCTCCTCGAGCCGTGTCCGGGCGAGCTCGAGGTGGCGGTCAGCCGCCAGACGCAGGCCGAGGCCGAACTCGGCGTTGTCCTCGAACAGCGAGTTCGACCACGCCGGGCCGCGCCCCTCGCCGTCGGTGGTCCACGGCGTGGTGGGGAGGTTGCCACCGTAGATCGACGAGCAGCCGGTGGCGTTGGCGATCACCGCCCGGTCGCCGAAGAGCTGGGACAGGAGCTTCAGGTACGGCGTCTCGCCACAACCCGCGCAGGCACCGGAGAACTCGAACAGCGGCTGCAGGAACTGGGTGCCGCGTACCGTGCCGAAGTCCACCCGGGTGCGCTCGGCGACCGGCAGTGTCTCGAAGAACGCGATGTTGTCCTGTTCGGCCGGGGTGAGCGACTCCAGGGAGGTGAGGTTGATGGCCTTGCGAGATGGGTCGTCGGGCGCCAGGGCCGGACAGGCCTCGACGCAGAGCCCGCAGCCCGTGCAGTCGTCCACGTAGACCTGCAACGTGTATCCGGTGTCGGGGAGCCCCCGAGCCCGCAGCGGCGCGGAACGGAAGGCGGGCGGGGCGGAGTCCAGCTGCGATCGGCCGTAGTACTTCGAACGGATGACGCTGTGCGGGCAGACGAAGCTGCAATTCCCGCACTGAATGCACAGATCGGGGTCCCACAGGGCGACGAGCTCCGAGATCTTGCGCTTCTCATAGGCCGCCGTCCCGACCGGCCACGTCCCGTCCGCCGGCAGGGCGCTCACCGGCAGCTCGTCGCCCCGGCCGGCCATCAACGCGGCGGTGACATCGCGCACGAACGCCGGTGCGCCCGCCGGGACCAGCGGCACCGGCTCGAGCGTCGAGGTCGCGGCCCGGGGCACCCCGACCCGCACGAGGCCTTCGACGGCGCGATCGACCGCCCGGAGGTTCGCCTCGACCACCTCGCTGCCGCGCCGCTCGTAGCTCTTGGCGATGGCCGCCTTCACCCGCGTGATGGCCTCGTCCCGCTCGAGCACCCCGGAGATGGCGAAGAAGCAGGTCTGCAGGATGGTGTTGATGCGCCCGTCCAGTCCCGCCTCGCGTGCGATCCGGCCGGCGTCGATGACGTACAGCTCGATCCCCTTGGCGACGATCTGCTCCTGGATCGGACGTGAGAGCGCATCCCAGAGCTCGGCGGCAGGACGCCCGAAGTTCAGCAGCAGCGTGGACGCGGGCGCGGCGCGGTCGAGGACCTCGGCCTGGGCCAGCAGCCCGAAATGGTGGCAGCCGATGAAGCCCGCCTGCTCGACCAGGTACGGCGCCCGGATGGGGTAGGGCCCGAAGCGCAGGTGCGAAGCGGTCTGCGCCCCGGACTTCTTGGAGTCGTAGACGAAGTAGCCCTGGCAGTACAGATGGGCCTCGGCGCCGAGGATCTTGACCGTGTTCTTGTTGGCGCCGACGGTCCCGTCCGAGCCGAGCCCGTAGAAGACCGCCCGCAGCGTCTCGGCGGGCTCGATGTCGAGCGACGCCTCGTGGGAGAGGCTCAGACCCGAGACGTCGTCGGTGATGCCGACGGTGAACCTCCGCCGCGGTCGCTCCTTTCCGAGCTCGTCGAACACCCCCGCCACCATGGCCGGTGAGAGCTCCTTGGACGCCAGCCCGTACCGACCACCGGTGACGATCGGCATGACCCCGCCCCCGGCGCCGGCGTGCGCCTCGGCCAGGGCGCAGACCACGTCGAGCAAGAGCGGCTCCCCCAGCGAGCCCGGCTCCTTGGTCCGGTCGAGCACGCTCACCCGTGACACGGTCGGGGGCAGCGCGGCCAGGATCGCCTCGGCCGGGAACGGCCGGAAGAGCCGGACCGTCAGCGCCCCCACGCGCTCACCGCGCCCGCAGAGGTATTCGACGGTCTCCCGGGTCGTCTCGGCGCCCGATCCCATGACCACGACGACGCGCTCGGCTTCGGGGTGCCCCGTGTAGTCCACGAGGTGGTAGCGACGGCCGGTCCGTTGCGCCAGACGGTCCATGGCGTCCTCGACAAGCCCCGGAGTGCGGGCGTAGAAGGGGTTGGTAGTCTCGCGCGCCTGGAAGTAGACGTCGGGGTTCTGCGCCGTGCCCCGGATGAAGGGGTGCTCCGGCGACAGGGCGCGCCCGCGATGGGCGCGGACCAGCTCCTCGGGGACGAGCGCACGCAGGTCGTCGTCGGAGAGCATCTCGATCGTGTTGAGCTCGTGCGACGTCCGGAAGCCGTCGAAGAAGTGGACGAACGGGATCCTGCTCGAGATCGTGGCGGCGTGGCTCACGGCGGCCAGGTCGTGCGCTTCTTGGACCGAGGACGACGACAGGATGGCGAAACCCGTCTGCCTGATGGCCATGACGTCGGAATGGTCGCCGAAGATCGACAGCGCCTGGGTGGCCAGGGCGCGGGCCGCGACGTGGAACACCGTCGGCGTGAGCTCACCGGCGATCTTGTACATGTTCGGGATCATGAGCAACAACCCCTGCGAGGCGGTGAACGTCGTGGAGAGCGCCCCGCCCTGCAGGGACCCGTGCAGCGCCCCGGCCGCCCCGCCCTCGCTCTGCAGCTCCAGCACGGCGGGCACGCTGCCCCAGACGTTGGGCCGACCCTTGCTGGACCACTCGTCGGTCAGCTCGGCCATGGGCGACGCCGGCGTGATCGGGTAGATGCAGCAGACCTCGCTCAGCCGGTAGGCGACCGACGCCGCCGCCTCGTTCCCGTCGAGCGTGACCCGCATCACCCCCCCTCCGACGCCATGCCGATCGTGCCCTCCGGCACCATGTCACCGGCGCCCTCCGGCACCATGTCACCGGCGCCCTCCGGCACCATGTCACCGGCGCCCTCCGGCACCATGTCACCGGCGCCCTCCGGCACCATGTCACCGGCGCCCTCCGGCACCATGTCGATGGCGTGCACGGGGCACTGCTCGAAGCACGCTGCGCACCCGGTGCACCGCTCGTAGTCGAACCGGTAGCGGTGGCCGACGCCGAGCTTGATGACCGCATCCTCGGGGCACGCTCCGAGACAGCCGTCGCACTCGAAGCAGTTGCCGCACGACAGGCACCGCGCCGCCTCGTAGCTCGCCTCGCCGGCCGACAGGCCCCCGAGCACCTCGCCGAAGCCGGCCACGCGCTCGTCGGGCGCGACCTCGGGCTGCAGGCGGCGGGGGGCGTCGCCGAAGTACCACAGGTTCAACAGGTCGAAGGCGGCCACCGCGTGCTTGGACGTCTCGGGCAGCACATCCCCCCCAGCCAGGCGTCGATGTGGCGGGCGGCCTTCTTCCCGTGCCCCACACCCACTGTCACCGTACGCTCCGCCGGCACCATGTCCCCTCCCGCGAACACGCCCGGACAGCCGGTCATCATCGAGCCCGACACCACCACGGTGCCGTCCGAGGTGAACTCGACGCCGGGGACGGTCCTCAGGAAGGTGCTGTCGGTCTCCTGGCCGACGGCGAGGATGATCGTGTCGGCGGCGAGCTCTTCGAAGCGTCCGGTGGGCCGGGGAAACCCGCTCTCGTCCAGCTCCATGGCCTCGACGGTGAGGGTGGGCCCGTCGAAGGCGGTGATGGTCCGGAGCCAGTTGATGCGCACCCCCTCGCGCTCGGCGTCCTCGGCCTCCTCCTCGTGCGCGGGCATCTGGGCCCGGGTGCGCCGGTAGACGATGAGCGCCTCGTCGGCACCGAGGCGCCGGGCGGTGCGGGCCGCGTCCATGGCCGTGTTCCCCCCGCCGTAGACGGCCACGCGCCGGCCGATCGACGGCCGTTCGCCCGACGCCACGCTGCGCAGGAACGACACCGCGTCCACGATCCGCCCCGCGTCGCGGGCCGGGATGTCGACGCGCTTGGACAGATGCGCCCCCACCGCCACGAAGACGGCGTCGAACCCCCCGTCGCGCCGCTCGGCGGCCAGATCCTCGACCCGGTGCCCGCCGGTCATCCGCACACCGAGGGCCGCGATCCGCTCGATCTCGGTGCCGAGGACCTCGCGGGGCATCCGGTAGGCGGGGATGCCGTAGCGCATCATCCCACCGGGCTCGCTCCCGGCGTCGCGGATCTCGACCTCGTGGCCCAGACGGGCGAGGTGGTAGGCGGCGGACAACCCGCTCGGTCCGGCGCCGACGACCAGGACGCGTTTGCCGGTGCGGACCGGTGGCGCGGAGAGCGCCCACCCCTGCTCCATCGCCAGATCACCGAGGAAGCGCTCGACCGAATGGATCGAGACCGCACTGTCGAGCTCGGCACGATTGCACGACCCCTCGCACGGGTGGTAGCAGACGCGCCCGTGGACGGCCGGGAACGGGTTGTCGGCCACGAGGGCCCGCCAGGCCTCCTGGTGACGGCCGGCTTCGACGTGCGCCAGCCAGGCCTGGATGTTCTCACCGGCCGGACAGCCTGCGTTGCACGGGGGGAGCAGGTCCACGTAGACCGGGCGTCGGCTCCGGACCGGCCCGGCACGGGCGTGCTCGTCCGACAGCTCTGGCAGCCGCGTGACGTCTCGCGGAGTCAACGCACCGTTCTTCCACCCATGGGGGCCATCCTTGTGGAACGTCGGCCACGCTACTCGTGGCCGACTGTGGCCCTGGCGTGGTGCGAGGTCGAAGTGTCAGGGGCTCCCGTTGTCTTCGGTCTCGCCTCGAGAGGTCGAGTCCGCCACCCAGACCGTCCCCGTGGACGCTCCGTCGCCGGCGACGGAGGCGTCGCCGTTGGCGGACTCTCCGGGCAGCACTCCCCGCAGACCGTTCATGATCCCCCCCAACAGCTCCATGGGGACGACGATCTTCGTCGAGGGGGCCGTGCCGACCTGCTTGAGCGTCTCGAGGTATTGGAGCTGCATGGTGTTGCGGTCGAGTCCGCGCCCGACCACGAGGATGGTCTGGAGCCCGGCTGCCAACCCCTCGGCCCGGAGGATGGCGGACTGTCGCTCGCCTTCCGCGCCGAGGATGGCGGCCTGCTTCGTGCCCTCGGCGAGGGTGATGGCCGCCTGCTTCTGGCCCTGGGCCTCGGTGATGGCCGCCCGCCTCGTGCGTTCAGCCGACATCTGGCGGGTCATGGCGTCGAGGACACCGGCAGGAGGGTTGACCTCGCGCACCTCCACCGTGGTCACCTTGACGCCCCAGCGCTCGGTGACCTCGTCGAGGCGGACGCGCAGTGACGCGTTCATCTCCTCACGCTTCGAAAGCACGTCATCGAGGGGCATGTCCCCCACGACGCTCCGAAGCGTGGTGGCGGCGACGTTCTGTGCCGCGGCAGCGAAGTTCTGCACCTGGAGCACCGTCATCGAAGGGTCGACGACCTTGTAGAAGATGATGAAGTCGATCGAGATGGACGCATTGTCCTTGGTGATGGCCGTCTGGTGAGGGATCTCGAGAAATCGCTCGCGCAGGTCCACCCACGAGGTCCTGTCGGTCACAGGGTTGATGAGCACGAGCCCGGGGCCCCTGACACCCACCGCTCGACCGAGCCGGAACAGCACGATCCGTTGGTACTCACGGATGATCTTCACCGAGAACGCCAACATGACGAGCACGAAGAGGACCACCACCCCGATGATGATGCCGACAATCACGTGTTCCGCTCCTTGGCCTTGTCGAGGCTGAGGCTTCTGTCCCTGGGTAACGCCTCGTCTTCCTCGCCCCAGACTTCCAGGTGCACTCCCACCGCCCGGAGGACCTGCACGCGACAGCCCGCCCGCACGTCCCCGTTGACCGACACCGCGGACCAGTCCTCGCCACGGACACGCACGATGCCCTCGGGGGTCATATCGCCGACGGCGACACCCTCTACGCCTTCGAGGGAGGTGGTGTGATGCCCCGCGATGGCACGACCCGACAGGCCGTTCCACGCCATGATCCCCACACCCGCCGAAACCACGACGTCAGCGCTCAATAGTGCCCAGAGCACGGGGGCGGACCGGCCGTCGACGGCCATGAAGACGAGCCAGGCGGCGGCACAGACGCCGATCACCCCGGCGGCGAAGTGCGCGTGCGGGCCTGTGTGGAAGCCCACCAGCGAAGCGAGCACCACCAGCCCGAGCAGGACTCCGGCTACGACCCACATGGGCGCCTCCTCGTGGTTGCGCCACCGCCATCATACCGCCGGGGTGATGGCGTGACGTCGGCGGGTGGGAACCCGCCGAGGGCGCGGGTCGACTGAAGGTCGTGGCAGCTCTCTCCCGGGTGGTGGGGCTCACAGGTCATGACGGCGGGCACCGAGCTCGTGGTGCTACTTCGCCGATCGGGTGGGGCGGATGATGACGACCGAGCACGGCGCGTGCATGGCGCACTGCCCGCTCACCGACCCGAGCAGCAACCCGTCGAATCCCCCGAACCCTCTGTCGCCCACCACCAGCATCTCGGCACCTCGAGACGCCTTCACCAAGACTTGGGCGGCGTGTCCCTCGACGACTTCACTGCGGACCTGGACCGTGCCGGGGGTCACGACCTCGTCGACCACGGCGGCCAGCGCCTTGCGAGCCACATCGGTGGGGTTGGCGGGCGGAGGCAGGCTCTGCAGCCAGGCATGTTCGTCCGAGACGTGCCATGCGTGCACGACGTCGAGACGCGCTCCGACGCTCTCGGCATAGTGTGCCGCCCACCGCAGCGCCTCCTTCGATTCCTCCGAGGCGTCCACACCGACGACGATCCGCCGGTCCGACAATGCTTGAGCCTCTCCAGCCATCTCATCATCTCGTTGCGCACTCTTCGCCATGGCGTGCCCTCCTTTGGCCGTTCGGAGCTCGCGACCGCCGAAACCCGGACCTGGTGACCGGCGCTCGACCAGCCGACCAGGACCGGAACCGAGGTAGGTCTTCGACCACCGTGCCCCGAAAGAGAGGCGGCCGGTAGAGCCGAAGGTCCCCCGCTCCCGGACTGCGGTGCCTGACGGAGCGAGGGCTCGATAGTGGCGAAGGACCCTTCCGGGGATACCCAGGAGGGGCGTACCGTGGCGCCAGATGTCGGCGACGCCGACCTCACGAGGAGGCACGGACATGCGAGCTGCCGTGGGAGACAAGATCGTGGTGCGAGGACACCGAGTCGGAGAGCCCGATCGCGATGCGGTCATCCTGGCCGTCGAGGGAGCCGACGGCGCCCCACCGTACCGGGTGCGTTGGAACGACGACGGGCACGAAGGCGTCTACTTTCCCGGGGACGACGCCGTGGTCGAGCACTACCCGGTGGCGTGATCGGAACAAGCGAAAGGCGCCCGTCCACCTGACCCGTCCCACAGTCGTAGGGAATCGGACGCGGACCTCGGGGGTTCTGGACCTTCGGCCCTGGTGGGCGGGGGGCGAACACGTGACGCTGGAGGTGTGAACATGCCCGAACAGCACGAAACCAGCAACCCAGCCGACGACGCCGAGCGACGGTCCGCCCACCACCCGCACATCCATCCGCACCCCCATGCCGATGTGTGCGAGCGGTGCGGGTCCGACGACAGTGTCCGGAAAGGGCTGTGCCACCGGTGCCGGGAGGTCCTGCGCGGCGAAGGCACGGTCCTACAGCCCGAGCACACCGAGAAGCCGCATCAGGCTCAGCCTGAGCCCCTGCACAGCCCGCCCTGGCGCAGACGCGGCGCATAGCGGAGTGCCCGTCGGACCGACCGGTCCGAGGGGCGCCGGCGCGACACCACCGGAGTGCGGGTGAGATGGGACGTTCGGCCCTATCTCCGACCGTGCGGGACGACGGACGATGATGGCAGGGCACCTTGGCGTGCCACACCGAACGGAGGCAAACATGGCACTCGTACATCGTGACAATCATGTGATGGACTGGCCCCCCGTCCCCTGGCAGCGGTGGAGGCGTCTGTTCGAGCTGGACGGCGATCAGGAGTGGCTCCGGGTCGAGGAGTTCCACGACGGCGACACCCTCGTGGTACGGGCGGAGCTGCCGGACGTCGACCCGGACAAGGACGTGGACGTCACCACCGAGAACGGCGTGGTACGAATCCACGCCCGGCGCGAGCAGAAGGCCGAACACAAAGAGCGGCGTGGATACCGCTCTGAGTTCCGGTACGGAGAGTTCGAGCGCGAGATCGCGTTGCCGGCAGGTGCCGTCGCAGAGGACGTGAAGGCCACGTACTCCAACGGGGTCCTCGAGGTTCGGATCCCCTGCCCGGAGAAGGCCGAGGCGACCTCGACGAAGGTGCCCGTCACCCGGACGTAAGCGCCAGAGGCATCTGTCCAGAGGCATCTGAGCGGGCCGAGGTTGGGGCACACTCGGTCGCGCAGTCAGGAGGAGCGACGTGTCCGTCCTGAGCCGCCCACCCACCGGGCCCGGCCATGAGGCACCGGCGACCACCCGAGCCGTCCGGCTCATGACCGACACGGCGCGGGCCCTGGGCCGTACCGTGGGCCCGAGCCGGGCGCGGGCGCGGGCGGCGCGCCGCAGCGACGGGAGATCCCGAGCGCGCCGCGATTAGTGCGGAGTTGGCCGGGCTCGAGGCCCGCATGCACGACCTGGAAGCGCTCCACGCGCCGGACATCGCCAGAGTCCATCCCGACCACCTGCAGGACGCGGTGAACCTCGTCCACTACCTCGCCCTGCGCCACGAGGACGTCCGCCGGCTCCAGCGCAAGCTGGGAGAACGGGGCCTGTCGTCGCTGGGGCGCTGCGAGCCCCACGTGCTCGCCACCGTCGAGACCGTCCACGCCACGGTCGACGGCGACGTGCCGCGCCCCAGGCCGGGCACGTTGAGCTTCGATGAGGGCCGTCGCGCCCTCGACCGCAACACCGACGCCCTCTTCGGCCCGCGCCCCCCGGGCCGGGTGACGCGCGTCATGGTGACCCTGCCCACCGCCGCGGCCGACGACTACGCACTGGTCCGGCACCTCGTCGCCCGGGGCATGGACGTCGCCCGTATCAACGGCGCCCATGACGACCCGGACCGCTGGGAACGCATGGCACGCAGCGTGCGCAAGGCGTCGGAGGAGCTCCACCGGCACTGCCAGGTCTCGATGGACCTCCCGGGGCCCAAGATGCGGACCGGCCCCCTCGTCGAGGGGCCACGGGTCGTGAAGCTCCGGCCCCAGCGCGACCTGCGGGGCGTGCCCATCGCTCCCGCCTTCGCCACCTTGGTGCCCGACTCCGCCCCGCACCCTCCCAACCGGGCCCTCAGCGTGGACCGGTCATGGCTCGAGCGCCGGCACCCCGGAGACGTGGTCGAGACCGTCGACACCCGCGGCTCACTCCGGGAGCTCCGGGTGGTCGAGGCCACCCCCAGTCGGGTGGTCGCCGAAGTCTGGGACACGACCTTCGTGGAGACAGGGTCCACGCTGGCTTGCGCGGGGGACGCGACCCGTGTGGGAGCGCTGTCGCGGGTCTCCCAGTACCACGTGCTGTGCGTCGGCGACCTCCTCGTGCTCACCGGTGACCTGGACCCCGCCGCACCGTGGCGACACGGCCAGCCCGGACTGGCTCGAATCGGTTGCACGCTGCCAGCCGCACTGGAGGCGGCCCAGGTCGGCCAGCGGGTGATCCTCGACGACGGGAAGATGACAGGTGTGATCGAGAGCGTGTCCGCCGACGGGCTCAGAGTCCGGATCCTGACCGCGTCACCGGGAGGTTCGCGCCTTCGGGCCGAGAAGGGGATCAACCTCCCCGACACCGATCTCCCCGTGGGCGCCGCGACCGATGCCGACCTTCCCCTGCTCGAGGTGGCCGCTGCGCACGCCGACATGATCGCCGTGTCGTTCCTGCGCCACGAGCGCGATGTCGACCAGGTCCACGACTATCTCGGACGCGTCGGGGGGGAGCACCTCGGCCTGATCCTGAAGATCGAGACCACCGCCGCCTTCGCCCGGCTTCCCGAGATCCTCCTGCACGCCATGCGCTCCCCGCTGGTGGGGGTCATGATCGCCCGCGGGGACCTCGCCGTCGAAGCCGGCTACGAACGCCTCGCCGAGGTGCAAGAGGAGATCCTGTGGCTCTGCGAGGCGGCTCACCTGCCGGTGATCTGGGCCACCGAGGTGCTCGACCAGCTGGCGCGCACCGGACAGCCGTCCCGGGCCGAGGTCACCGATGCGGCCATGTCCCAAAGAGCAGAGTGCGTCATGTTGAACAAAGGGGCTCACGTCGACACCGCCATCGTCGTCCTCGACGACATCCTGCGCCGCATGTCAGGGCATCAACGCAAGAAGACGCCGTTGCTGCGGCAGCTGCACAGCTGGGTCGACACCGCCCCGTAGCAGGGCCGCGAGGCCGGGAGCTCAACCGAGCGACTCCCACAAGCCCGCTCTGGCGTCGGGGTGGGCGACCTCGCTGATCAACAGGCGCGCCTGCGCCCGCTGGCTCCGGCCGAAGAGCAGCGCCCGCCCCTGTTCCGAGACCACCGCCGAGTGCTGGAACGACGTCGCCGGCTCCACCAGCCGGGAGACGATCGTCGAGGTGTCGGTCTTGGCGTGCCACGAGGGCAACGCCACGACGGCGTGGCCGCCGTCGGAATGCAGGGCCCCCACCACGAAATCGGGCTGTCCACCGAATCCGGAGTAGATGCGACCCCGGACGAAGCTGGCGTTGGCCTGGGCACAGAGATCGACCTGCAGCGCCGTGTTGAGGGAGAACATCATGGAATGGGCGGCGATGTTGCTGGGGTCGTTCACGGTCTCGGTGCGCAGCACGCGCACCCGCGGGTTGCGGTCGACCCACGAGTAGAGCTCGGACGTCCCGAAGAGAAAGGTCGTGACGACCGGGCGAGAAGCCTCGAGCGCGCCGGCGCGGTCGAGGACGAGCACGCCGTCGCTGATGGCCTCGGACCACACCCCCAGCCCGCGCAGCCCGGTGAGGGCCGCCAGCACGGCGTCGGGGATCTCGCCGATGCCCACCTGGATGGTCGCCCCGTCCTCGATCAAGGTGGCCACCCCCGTCCCGATGGCGGCGGTGACGTCGCTCACGGCGTGTCGGGCGACGGAGGGCAGCTCCTCCTCCACCTGGACGCCGAGGTCGACGGCATCGACGTCCAGCTCGCCGTCGCCGTAGGTGTAGGGCATGTGGGGGTTGACCTGTGCGACGACGATGCCGCCCCGGGCGCGGGCCCGCTCGATGGCCGCCGGCAGGATGTTGACCTCGGTGCCGAGCGAGACCTTCCCGTCGTGCTCGCTCGACGTGTGCAGGAGCAGCACGTCCGGTGGCCGCGCCACCGCGAAGAGCCGGGGGACGAGCGACAGCCGCATGGGCAGGTAGTCGAGGGTGGGGACATCGCGCATCCCAGGCCCCACGAACGGCGACTCCGGGATGACACCCTGGCGGACGGGCAACCCTCGCTGGGCGTTGAGGGCGAAGAGCCGGTAGCTCTCCACCGCCGCGTCGAAGAGCTCGACCAGCCGTCGGGGGGTGGAGAAGTTCCCACTCACCACGGCACGTGGCTCGGCCCACGGAAGCGCTCCGAACCGGTTCTCGAGCTCGCGCTCGGTCACGATCTCCATGTGAGGTGCTGATTCTCCGCCAGACGTCAGGTGCCGGTATCCCGGATGGGGACGCCCTCGAGGCTAGCCCCGGGGGCATCGGGCGCCGCGTCCACGTCGGGGACGAGCGTGGGCGTGGACCGGTTGAGCGTCCGCCCGGCGAAGAAGTCTCGGCCGAACAGGCGCCACACGAGCATGAGGATGACGCCGAGGGCCGCCGAGACGAAGAAGACCAGGAACACGCCACCGATGATCCAGTGGGGTGCGAAGGGGAGCTTCCAGGACGTGTAGCTGACGTTGCTCCCGAAATTCCAGTCGGCCTGGAGGCTGTAACCCATGGCGGCGTAGAGCATGACCCCGCCAAGGAGGGGGAAGATCCCCTTCATCCACAGGTCGCGGCGGCTGCGAGTCAGCACCTTGCGGTAGTACCAGACGCACGTGAAGCCGGTCAGGCCGTAGTAGAAGGCGATGAAGATGCCGATGGCGGTGACCGAGTCGGCGATGATGTTCCCGCCGGCCATGAAGTTCATGACTGCGTACATCACCGCCGAGATCGCCCCCATGACGACGGTGGCCACCGTGGGGATCATGTTCTTGGTGTGCATCCGGGCAAAGGCGCTCGGGATGGACTTGTAGACCGCCATCGACAGGGCTGTCCGGGCGGTGGGGAGGATCGTCGTCTGTGTCGAGGCCGCCGCTGAGGTCAGGACCATCAGGATGAGCAGATGGAAGAAGAAGGGCCCGACACCCGTCGAGCCGAACACCGCGTGGCCCAGGCCGGCGAAGACGTCGGTGACGTTGCTCGGGTTGGCCAGGCCGAGGCCCTTGGTCCCGACGCCGGCGAAGGACTGGGAGGACAAGGTGACGACGAAGTAGACCGCGAGCAGGATGACCGTGGAGAAGATCCCGGCCAGTCCCGGCAGGCGCTTCTTGTCGGTCGTCTCCTCGTTGATCGACAGCGACGTGTCCCATCCCCAGTAGATGAAGAGCATGAGCACCAGACCGCTCACGAGCGCCGAGAACTTGATGTCGGCCGGATTGAACCACGACCACCGGGGGTCGATGTGCGAGGCGGGTGCGTGGGCGGTGAGGACCCGCACCAGCGCGACCAAGGCGAAGACCACCAGGATCAGGACCTCGGTCGACAACAGGACACGCTGGATCCTCGCCGAGAGCTCGATGCCCTGGTAGCAGATCCAGGTCATGGCGACGATGAAGAGCACCCCCACCAGCAACACCCATCCGCTGGTGGCGTTCTCGCCGATGCGGTTGGCGTTGAAGAGCAGGAACACGTACTGGCCCGTGACCTGGGCCAGGCTGGCCATGACGAGCACGTCGGAGGCGATGATCCCCCACCCGCCGAGCCAACCGGTGGTGGGCCCGAAGGTCCGGGTTCCCCACGTGAAGGTGGTCCCGCAATCGGGGTCCGCCTTGTTGAGCTCGCTGTACCCGATGGAGACGAACAGCATGGGGATGAACGCCAGCAACACGACCAGCGGCGACACCAGGCCGACGGTGGCGACGATGAGCCCGAGGGTCGCCGCCAGCGAATAGGCAGGTGCCGTGGAGGCGACCCCGATGACGATGCTCGAGATCAGGCCGATGGCGCCGGGCTTGAGCCCCTTTTCGGCAGGTGCCTGCTCAGGCGACAGCGATGTGTCCGGCACCGCGTCCGGCGGCGGGAGCAGCGCGGTCATGGGTGGTCCCGCCCTGTGCCGGTGTCTGGCTCTTTCTCGTCCATAGTGAGGAGCCTAAAAATGGGCGGCCCCCCTGCCATAGGGTCCAACGGCCCGAAATCGCGGGGATCGTGGCCGCCATGCACAAGAGCTCGCCGCCGATGACCCCGCCGCCGGCTCAGACGCGTCTGACCTGGGCCGCCCCGGGCGGCTCCTGGTCAGGGCTCGATGGCGCTCATCACGTGCTTGATACGCGTGTAGTCCTCGAACCCGTAGACCGACAGGTCCTTGCCGTAGCCCGAGTGCTTGAAGCCCCCGTGCGGCATCTCCGCCACCAGCGGGATGTGGGTGTTGATCCACACGCATCCGAAGTCGAGGCGCTTGGCCATGCGCATGGCTCGACCGTGGTCACGCGTCCACACCGACGAGGCCAGCGCGTATTCCACACCGTTCGCCCACCGGACGGCTTCGTCCTCGCTCGTGAAGCGCTGCACTGTGATGACCGGCCCGAACACCTCTTCCTGGACGATCCGGTCGTCCTGGTGCACGTCCGCCACGACCGTCGGCTCGTAGAAGAAGCCCCGCTCACCGATGCGATGGCCCCCGGTGAGCACCGAGGCGTGGGCGGGGAGCGACTCCACGAAGCCGCTGACACGGCCGAGCTGATCATGGCTGTTGAGCGGTCCGAAGTCCGCTTCGGCGTCATCGGGGCCTGCCACGGTCTGGCCACGGGCCTGTTCCACCAGGGCGGCGACGAAGGCGTCGTGGACCTTCGGCCCGGCCAGCACCCGAGTGGCCGCGGTGCAGTCCTGACCGGCATTGAAGTAGCCCGCTATGGCGATTCCCTCGGCCGCCTTCGCCGGGTCCGCATCGTCGAACACCACGACTGGTGCCTTGCCCCCGAGCTCGAGATGGACCCGCTTGATGTCCTGCGCCGCGGCGATGGCGACCTCGCGCCCGGCCCGGACGCTGCCGGTGATGGAGACCATGCGCGGGACGGGATGGGCTACCAGGGCGCGCCCGGTCTCCCGGTTGCCGCACACGACGTTGAACACGCCCGGCGGGAGGAACTCGGCAGCCACCTCGGCGAGCACGAGCGTGCTCACCGGCGTGGTGTGTGCAGGCTTCAACACCACGGTGTTCCCGGCCGCCACGGCGGGCGCGAACTTCCACACCGCCATCATCATCGGGTAGTTCCACGGCGTGACCTGGGCACACACGCCGACGGGCTCTCTTCGGACGAACGAAGTGTGTCCGGCCATGTACTCACCGGCCGAACGGCCCTCGAGGAGCCGGCACGCGCCGGCGAAGAACCGGATCTGGTCGATCATGGGGGGAATCTCCTCGGACCTCGTGAGCCCGCGGGGCTTGCCCGTGTCCTGGCATTCGAGGTCCACCAATTCGTCGGCCCGGGCCTCGAGGGCGTCGGCGATCCGGAACATGGCCAGGCTCCGCTCCGACGGCGTGGTCTCGCGCCACAGCTCGAACGCCTCCTGCGCGATCCCCATGGCGTGGTCCACGTCGGCGGCGCCTGACACGGGCATCGTCGCGAACACCTCCCCCGTCGAGGGGTCGACGACGTCCTCGGTGACTCCTTCGACGGTGTCGACGTAGCTCCCCCCGACAAAGTTCCGCAGCACGCGCCGTTGAGCTGTCACGTTGATGCCTCCCGCGATCGCCGGTACGGCCACAGACTCGCATCCGCCGATCCCCCGGGCAAGTGACCTTGGACCCTACCGCTGCGGCATCGAGGGGCGGGAACATGAATCCACCGGACACGACGTTCGGTCGAAGACAAGGTCCTGTACGGTGAAGGACGCGAGCGCGGATTCAGGAGGTTCCCCATGCGTGTGCTTCTGGTTGGAGCCGGTGGAGTGGGAACGGCGTTTGCCCGGACGGCAGCCCGGCGCGGCGCCTTCGAGCACATCGTGATCGCGGATCACACCAAGGCCCGAGCCGAACGGGCGGCGCAGTCCGCCAGCGACCGCTTCACCGCGGTCGCACTCGACGCCTCGGACGAAAAGGCGGTGACCGCGCTCCTGCGCGCCGAGCGGTGTGACGTGCTCGTGAATGCGGTCGACCCCCGGTTCGTCATGCCGCTGTTCCGTGGCGCGCTTGCCGCCGGAGTCAATTACCTGGACATGGCGATGTCGCTGTCGCACCCCAACCCGACCGAGCCCTATGCCAAACCGGGCGTGAAGCTCGGCGACGAGCAATTCGCCATGGCAGAGGAGTGGGAGAAGCAGGGACTGCTGGCCATCGTGGGCATGGGCGTCGAGCCCGGACTGGCCGACGTCTTCGCGCGGTACGCGTCAGACAACCTCTTTTCGACGATCGACGAGATCGGCGTGCGCGACGGAGCCAACCTGGTCGTCGACGGCTACGACTTCGCGCCCACCTTCTCCATCTGGACGACCATAGAGGAATGCCTCAATCCCCCCATCATCTGGGAGAAGGACCGGGGGTGGTACACCACCGAGCCCTTCAGCGAGCTCGAGGTGTTCAACTTCCCCTCCGGGATCGGCCCCGTCGAGTGCGTGAACGTGGAGCACGAGGAGGTGCTCCTGGTCCCGCGGTGGCTCCAGCCCAAGCGGGTGACGTTCAAGTACGGGCTCGGCGCGGAGTTCATCGGCGTCCTCAAGACGTTGCACATGCTCGGCCTCGACTCGACGACCCCGGTCGACGTCGAGGGAACCAAAGTGTCGCCCCGAGACGTCGTGGCCGCCTGTCTCCCTGACCCCGCGGAGCTCGGCGACAACATGCACGGCGTGACGTGCGCAGGGACCTGGGTGACGGGAACGGGCAAGGACGGGGGCCGGCGCGAGGTCTACCTCCACCACGTCGTGGACAACGCCTGGTCCATGAGGGAATACGGGTCCCAGAGCGTCGTGTGGCAGACCGCCATCAACCCCATCGTGGCCCTCGAGCTCGTGGCATCGGAGGCGTGGTCGGGTGCCGGGGTGCTCGGTCCCGAGGCGTTCCCGGCAGATCCCTTCCTCGACCTGCTCAACGAGAGCGGGGCGACGTGGGCGATGGAGGAGCGGACCCCCAAGTAGCCGTCCTCGCGGACAGGCCACCCTCCCGCCGGGAGTCGATCAGGACCTTCGGCACTACTGCGCCCCCGGCGCCGATCGAAAAATGGGCATATGACATCGAGGACCTCGGAGCAGGCCACGACGCGGGTCGAGGAGCACCTCAGCGCCCTTCTGGCCAAGGTCGAGACCAAGAACCCGGGCGAGCCGGAATTCCACCAGGCGGTGCGCGAGGTGGCCGTCTCGCTCCGACCGGTGCTCTTGCGCTACCCGCGCTACGTCGACGAGAAGATCCTCGAGCGCCTCGTCGAGCCGGACCGGGTCATCAGCTTCGGCGTCAACTGGGTGGATGACAACGGGGTGGTGCAGGTCAACCGCGGTTTCCGCGTCCAGATGAGCAGCTCCATCGGTCCCTACAAGGGAGGACTGCGGTTCCACCCCTCGGTGTACGCCGGGCTCCTCAAGTTCCTCGGCTTCGAGCAGACGCTCAAGAACTCGTTGACGACCCTGCCCATGGGCGGAGCCAAGGGCGGCTCCGACTTCGACCCCAAGGGGCGCAGCGAGTCGGAGATCCGCCGCTTCTGCCAGTCCTTCATGACCGAGCTGTACCCCTACATCGGAGAGTTCACCGATATCCCCGCCGGTGACATCGGCGTGGGCGCCCGCGAGATCGGCTACCTGTTCGGTCAGTACAAGCGCATCGCCAAACGCTTCGTCGGCGCCATCACGGGCAAGGGCATCAAATGGGGCGGATCCGAGATCCGCCTGGAGGCCACGGGCTACGGGGCGGTGTACTTCGCCCGGGAGATGCTCAAGACGCGCGGCGAGGACCTCGAGGGCAGGACCTGCCTCGTCTCGGGGAGCGGGAACGTCGCCCAATTCACGGTCGAGAAGCTCATCCAACTCGGCGGCCGGGTGGTCACGCTGTCGGACTCGGACGGCTTCGTCCACGATCCCGACGGCATCGACGTCGACAAGCTCGAGTGGGTCAAGGAGCTCAAGAACGAACGTCGTGGCCGCATCCGGGACTACGTCGCGAAATTCCCCCGTGCGACCTACGAGGCGACCCGCGGGGGCGACCACAACCCCCTGTGGGCAGTCCCCGCCCAGTGCGCGTTCCCGTGTGCCACCCAGAACGAGATCAGCGCCAAGGACGCCAATACCCTCGTCAGGAACGGGGTGACCCTCGTGGTGGAGGGGGCGAACATGCCGACGGTGCCCGAGGGCATCGACCGCTTCATCGCCTCCGGAGTCCTCTACGCACCGAGCAAGGCCGCCAACGCCGGTGGGGTGGCGGTGTCGGGATTGGAGATGGCACAGGACATGTCGCTCTCGCAGTGGACGCGAGCCGAGGTGGACCAACGACTCCAGACGATCATGAGACGAATCCACGACTCGGTCCGCCATACCGCCGAGGACTTCGGGCACGCGGGCAACTACGCGGCGGGGGCCAACATCGCAGGATTCGTCAAGGTCGCCGACGCCATGCTCGACGAGAGCCCCATCTGACGATGGTCCGACGAGGTGCTGTCGACGGTTGCCCTGGTGAAGCCACCCTGGCGCGCGCCCCTGACGCGGTGGCTCCCTACGCCTTACGATTCCGACCGTGAGGTCGGGGACACCGTGAACGTCCGGGACACCGTGAGGTCGGGGACACCGTGAACGTCGGGGACACCGTGGAGATCGACACCCGTGGCCTCGACGTGCTCATCACGGTGCTGGGGAGCCTCGGCTACGACACGATGGGACCGGTCGTCCGGGACGGGGCGATCATGCCCGGGCACGTGACCGGCGTCGCGCGAGCTGCCCGCCGGCTGCCACGACCACCAGGCCCCGGGCCGGTACCGCCTCGAGCACACAGACGACGACACGCTCTTCGGGTGGGCGGTCGGCCCCGGTTCGTGGAAGGCCGAAGTCTTCCCGCCCACCCAGGAGCTCTGGCGCGCCACGCGTCACGGTGAGATGACCTTCACGGAGCCCGAGACACCCTCGGGGCCCATGGCCATCATCGGGGCGCGACCCTGCGAGCTCGCCGCCCTGGACGTGCTCGACCGGGTCCTCCGAACAGGTGCCGTCCCCGACCCCCGCTACGTGGCGCGCCGGGACGGCGCCTTCATCGTGACCGCCGAGTGCGGCGCCCCCGCCGACACCTGCTTCTGCACCTCCATGGGGACGGGACCCCACGCCGAGGGCGGGTTCGACCTGGCGCTGGCCGAGATCAACGACGGCGACGGGCACCGCTTTGTCGTCCGGGTGGGCACCGAGCTCGGCGCCGAGGTCCTGGCGCGCGTCCCCACCGTCGAGGCAACGGACTCGGACCTCGCCGCCCGGCAGGCCATGCTCGAGGCCGCCGAGCGCTCCATGACCCGGGAGCTGCCCACCGACGGGCTGGCGGCGCTGCTGGCCCGCAACCTCGAACACCCCCAGTGGGACGACGTGGCGGACCGGTGCCTGGCGTGTGGGAATTGCACCCTGGTCTGTCCGACGTGCTTCTGCAGCGACGTGCGCGACACCACGACTCTGGCCGGCGAGGTCAGCCGCCAGCGCTCCTGGTCGTCGTGTTTCGACCTCGACCATTCGTACCTCCACGGTGGGCCGGTGCGCCCCTCGACGTCCTCGCGCTACCGGCAATGGCTGACCCACAAGCTCTCCACGTGGTGGGACCAGTTCGGCACCTCGGGCTGCATCGGCTGCGGCCGGTGCATCGCCTGGTGCCCCGTCGGCATCGACCTCACCGCCGAGGTGGCCGACATCCGGCGCACCGACGGAGCGGTGCGCGCCGGCGCGGCGCCGCCCGGGCGGGCCTCGTGACGACGTCACTCGCCGAGCTCGTCTCGGCCCATCCGCTCCTGGCGGGTCTGCCCGGCGATGCCGTCGCCAGCGTCGCCGGATGTGCGCAGAACGTGTCGTTCGCCCCCGGGGACCTGCTCCTGGCCGAAAGCGATCCCGCCAACACCCTGTACCTGCTGCGCCGGGGCCGGGTCGCCATCGAGGTGCACTCGCCGGGCACGGGGCCGATCGTCATCGAGACGCTGGGACCCGGTGCCGCCGTGGGCTGGAGCTGGCTGGTCCCCCCCTACCGCTGGCATTTCGACGCCCGCGCCGTGGACGCGGTGGGGGCCGTCGCCGTCGACGGGGCCTGTCTGCGGGACAAGGCGCAGGCCGACCCCGCGCTCGGGTACGAGCTCATGAAGCGGGTGGCGGGGGTGCTCCTCGAGCGGCTGCAGATGACCCGCATCCGGCTGCTCGACCTGTACGGGACTGGCAGTGCTCGCTGACCTCGTCGGGGTGCAGGCGGGCCCAGGGCGACACGGCGCAGCGCAGCGCGGGATCATGACGCCGGCCCTGTATCGGGTGGTGGGACGCCGTACCGAGACCGAGGATGTGACGACGCTGTCGCTCTCCCCCGTCGCCGGCGGCTCCATGGCGTTCCGATCGGGGCAATTCAACATGCTCACCGCGTTCGGCGTCGGGGAGGCCGCCATCTCGGTGAGCAGCGCGCCGACCGACGACGGCCCTCTGCGGCACACGGTGCGCGAGGTGGGGTCGGTGACACGAGCCTTGTGCAAGGCGCAGGTCGGCGACGTCATCGGCGTCCGGGGACCGTTCGGAACACACTGGGACGCCGGAGACCCGGACGCCGGAGACCCGGACGCCGGAGACGGGGGCGCCGGAGACCGGGACACACCGGACGTGGGGGGCGACGTCGTCGTGGTGGCGGGAGGGATCGGCCTGGCCCCGCTGCGCGGCGCCGTGTACGAGCTGGTGGAGCGCCGGGTGCACCGGGGAGGGCGTGTCTTCGTCGTCGTCGGGGCGCGTGCGCCCTCGCAGGTCATCTTCCCCGACGACCTCGAGACCTGGGCCCGGTCCGGCGCGGAGGTGGCCGTCACGGTCGACGTCTCGGAGCCCGGATGGACCGGCCACGTGGGGCTGGTCACCTCGCTGCTGGGAGGAGCCGGCTTCGACCCGGCCCGGACCACGGCTGCTCGTGTGCGGGCCCGAGATCATGATGCGATTCACGGCCCGCACGCTGATCGACGAGGGCGTCGACCCCAACCGGATACGGGTGTCGTTGGAACGCAACATGCAATGCGGGGTGGCCTGGTGCGGGCACTGCCAGCTGGGGCCCCTCCTGTTGTGCCGTGACGGCCCGTCGTGCGCTACGCCGGGGTGGTGTCCCACCTGCTCACCCGAGCGCGAACGATGAGCGAGCGACCGCCGACCCACCCTGGCGGTGTGGAAGTTCGCCTCCTGTGACGGCTGCCAGCTGAGCCTGCTCGACTGCGAGGACGAGCTGCTGAGCCTGGCCGACGCCGTCCGCATCGCCCACTTCACCGAGATGTCGCGCGCCACGGTGTCGGGGCCCTACGACGTGTCGCTGGTGGAGGGGTCGATCACCACCCCCGACGACGCCCGGCGCATCCAGGAAGGTCAGGGACAACTCGCGACTGCTGATCACGATCGGGGCGTGCGCCACTGCCGGGGGGATCCAGGGGCTCCGCAACTTCGCCGCCTCGGGCGAGTACGCGGGCACCGTCTACGCCCATCCCGAGTACATCGCGTCCCTCGACACCTCCACGCCGATCGCGGACCACGTCGAGGTGGACTTCGAGCTCCACGGTTGCCCGATCGACCGCCACCAGCTCCTCGAGGTGATCATCGCCACCCTGGCGGGACGCCGGCCGGTGATCCCGGGCCACTCGGTATGCCAGGAGTGCAAAGGGCGCGGCACCGTGTGCCTGCTCGTGAGCGATGGAGATCCCGTGCCTGGGCCCGGTGACCCGGACAGGGTGCGGAGCCCTGTGCCCCGCGGTCGGCCGGGGATGCTTCGGCTGCTTCGGCCCGGCCGACACGGCCAACACGTCGTCGCTGGCCGCCCACCTGCGCCGCCAGGGGATGGCGCCGGTGGACGTGTCGCGCCTGTTCCGCACGTTCAACGCCGGGGCGCCCGCGTTCCTCGACGAGTCCGTGGCCCAGGGAGGCTCCCGTCCCCGATCCCGTGCGCGGTCCCGGTCCGCACCGCCGCATCGGAGGACCCGTGACCCACGGTTCGGATGCACCGCGCGCCATCGGCGTCGAGGGGCTGTCGCGCGTCGAGGGCGAGGGATCGCTGCGGGTGGAGGTGCACGACGGCACGGTGACCGACGTCGCCCTCGAGATCTTCGAACCGCCCCGGTACTTCGAGGCGCTGCTGGTGGGGCGCCACTTCACCGAGGCTCCCGACATCACGGCCCGCATCTGCGGGATCTGCCCGGTGGCCTACCAGATGAGCGCCTGCGCGGCCATGGAGGACGCCTGTGGCGTCGACGGTCGACGAGGCGATCGGTCGCCTCCGGCGGCTCCTCTACTGCGGCGAATGGATCCAGAGCCACGCCCTGCACATCTACCTCCTGCACGCCCCCGACTTCCTGGGCTGTGCCGACGCCGTCGAGCTGGCCGAGACGCGACCGGGCGGCGGTGGAGCGGGGCCTGCAGATCAAGCGGACGGGCAACCTGGTCATGGAGACCGTGGGCGGCCGCGCCGTGCACCCGGTCAACGTCCGCGTCGGCGGGTTCTACCGGGCGCCCGATCCGGCGTCGGTGGCCGCCCTCGCCGAGCCCCTGCGCCGCGCCCGGGACGACGCGCTGGCCACGGTGGCAGTGGGTGTCGGGCTTCGACTTCCCGGACGTGTCGGGCGACTACCGGTTCGTGGCGCTGCGCGACGGCGACCGCTACGCCATCGAGCGCGGCCGGCCGGCGTCCTCCGAGGGCCTCGACGTGAGCCCCGCCGAGCTGGCCGACCTCGTCGTCGAGGAGCACGTGGCCCGGTCCACCGCCCTCCACGCCCGCCTCGGAGGACGCGACCCGTACCTCACCGGGCCCCTGGCCCGCTACGCGCTCAATGCGGGGGCGCTCTCCCCCCTCGCCGCCGACGGCCGCGGCAGGCGCGGGGCTGGGCCCGGTCGTGCACCAACCCGTTCCGCAGCATCGTGGTGCGTGCGGTCGAGCTGGCGTTCGCCTGCGAGGAGGCGTTGTCCCTGGTCGCAGGCCTACACCCGCCCGAGCGCCCGGCGGTCCCCGTCGCACCACGACCCGGCTCGGGCACCGGTGCCACCGAGGCCCCTCGGGGCCTGCTGTTCCACCAGTACGAGATCGACGGCGAGGGCACCATCCGCTGGGCCCGCATCGTGCCGCCCACCTCGCAGAACCAGCTGACCATCGAGGCGGACCTGCGCCGGGTGGCCCAGGGGGCGCTCGAGCTCGGGGACGACGAGCTGCGATGGCGGTGCGAGCAGTCGGTCCGCAACCACGATCCCTGCATCTCGTGCGCCGCCCACTTCCTCGACGTGACGGTGGTGGCGTCGTGAGCCCGGACGTGCAGGGCGCGGCCCCCGGGGCGCACCAGGCCCGCACCCGTCCACGGGTCGTGGTGGCCGGCATGGGGAACGAGTACCGCCGCGATGACGGCGCCGGCCCGGCGGTGGCGGCGCGGAGCGCCGAGCAAGCCCCGGCGACGATCGACGTCGGCCCCGTGGTCGACCCCCTCGACCTGCTGGGTCGATGGGACGGAGCCGACCTGGCCATCGTGGTCGACGCGGTGCGCTCCGGGGGCGACACCGGGCACGATCCGGGTGCTCGACCTGACGCAGTGGGGACCTGGCCCCGGGACCACGAGCACCCACGGGATCGGTCTTCCCGGGGTGCTGCGCCTGGCCCAGGCCCTCGACCAGGCGCCGGCCCGCGTGGTCGTCGTGGGGATCGAGGGCGAGGACTTCGGAAGGGGCACGGGCCTCAGCCCGGCCGTCCACGCCGCGGTCCCGGTGGCGGTCGCGAGCGTCGTCGAGCTGATCAAGGAGGCTCAGGCATGTGCATGAGCCGGTTGCACCGCGTGCTGCGGGACGCGGGACCGGGTGCGGTGGAGGTCGAAAGCGTGGACGGGACCGTCCACCGCGTCTCGTTGCTGGCTCTCGACGGCCCCGACCCCACGCCCGGGGAGTGGCTCGTGGTCCACAGCGGGTACGCCATCGACCGTGTCGACTCGGCCGACGCGGAAGCCGTGGCGAGCGAGCTGCGCCTGGGCGCGACCTCCACGGCCGGCGGCACCGGCGGCGAGGAAGGGACATGACGCCCCACGCGAGCGCAAGGCCCGACGACGTCGGGCACGTCGGCGGGAGCCGGCCCGCCGGGGCCGGCGTCGGAGCCGACGGGGCTCGAGGGCTCCCGGGCGTGGTCGTGGCCGGCATGACCGCCCTCATCAGCGGGCTGTCGGTCTTCGTCAACAGCTACGGCGTGCACTCCATCGCGGCACCGTCGGTGTACACGACGGCCAAGAACCTGGTGGCGACGCTCGTGCTCGCCGCCGCCGTCCTCGTGGCCTGGGGCGTGCGGAGCCGTCGCGGCGGATCGGCGCCGGCTCGTTTCGTCACCGTCGCCCGCGCTCCGGGATCCCCCGCGGGGGCGGCGACCGGGATGCGGTCCTGGGGACCGGCCCGTTGGCTGGGGCTCGCCTACGTGGGCGTCGTGGGTGGCGGCATCGCCTTCGTCCTGTTCTTCGACGGTCTCGCCGACACCACCGCCACGCCTGCTGCGTTCTGGCGCGACACCCTGGTCGTGTGGGTCGCGGTGCTCGCCCTGCCGTTCCTGCGTGAACGCGTGACCTGGTGGAACGTCGTGGCCATCGCCGTGCTGGTGGCAGGGCAGATCTCCATGGCCGGCGGGGTCGGACACCTCACCGCCGACCGGGGCGAGCTCCTCGTCCTCGGCGCCACGTTGCTGTGGGCGGTGGAGGTCGTCGTGGCCAAGATCCTGCTGCGCGACGTGGCCCCAGCCGCCATCGCCCTGGTGCGGATGGGAATAGGCGCAACCGCCCTCGTCGCGTATCTGATCGCCACCGGAACGTTCCACGTCCTGGCGTCGTTCGACGCCAGGCAGGTCGGATGGGCAGTGCTGACCGGCCTGCTGCTGGCGGCCTACGTCGGTACCTGGATGACCGCGCTGGCGCGTGCCCGGGCCGTCGACGTCACCTCCGTCCTGGTGGCAAGCGCGCTCGTCACAGCCCTGTTGCAAGCGGCGGCGGGGACGGCGTCGCTGGCGCCGCAGGCACTCGGCCTGGTCCTGGTCGTCGCCGGGGCGGGAGTGGTGCTCGTCGCCAGCCTCCGACGCGAGACGCTGCACCAACGCGACGCCGTGGGCGGATGAGCCGGGACCGGGGCCCCGTCCCCGTTGTCGACCCCGGGCCCGTAGCGGTGCCCGACGACGCCGTTTGCCGGGCACCTCACGGACGCCACGTGCCCGGTCCGCTGCTCTTCGCCCGCTACGCCTACCCCCCCAACGCGCTCGGCTACTGCGGCCCCGGGGACCCGGAGAGCCTCCTCGGCATGGCCGCGGAAGGTGCAGAGCTCCGGGGGCTGAGCCGGCTGGCGACGCGGTTCGAAGGAGCATGGCCGTACCTGCAGCTGATCGCAGGCTGCAACGGCATCGCCGATCCACTCGACCCCCGGGTCGTCGAGGCCTACTGGACCGGCAACGCGTTGGTGACGCGGGTACCCACCGCCGCGCTCATGACGTCGCTCGACGACCGCTTCGAGCGCCGCGCCGGACCCCAGCTCGACCCTGTGGTGTCGGCCGCCCCAAGGGGCGTCCCCCAACACAACTTCCATGTCTTCGCCGTCTACCCGTGGCTCGGGCTCCTGCGTGCGGGCATGGACGGCCCCCCGCTCGAGGTCCTCGACCGCTGCCGCATCCGCTGGGGTCGGATCGAAGCCGTGACGGGAGAGCTGGTGACGGTACGCAGCCGACGGCTGCGCTTCGACGGCTCGCGCCTGACGCTCGGAGCCGAGCAGACCGAACAGGCCAGGCGCAGCCTCCACGGCTACGCCCTCATCAGCGACCTTCGTCCCGGCGACACGGTGTCGCTGCACTGGGACTGGGTGTGCGACCGATTGTCACCCGAGGCCCTGCGGTGGCTGCGGCACTGCACGGCGCGCAACCTTCATGCCGTCAACGCCCTCGCCCGGCCGGGCCCTGCGGTGGCATGCGGAGCCTGAGGAGAAGGGCAGAGGCCTAACCCGCCCGGGAGCGTCACCGAACTCGTCGTAACCGGGTGCGTACGGGCCCAGGCGCTGCACCTGTGTCCGCCATCGCCACCAACGCACGGGGTGGGCCAGGCGGCGGAGGTCGATGGCCGCAGGGCTGATTCAGTCCCGGGGCAATCCGAGCACACGGGGCCGGTCCTCCTCGCCGCGCAGGCCACCGTGCCCCAGGGGGAACCCGAGGACGCGCCTGGGCTCCTCGGCCTCACGCGCCACCGGGTCTCCCGTCGTCCCCGGTCCCTATGACGAGTCTCGCACCGGCCACACTCATGAGCATCGCTCAGAACGGGACGACCGTGGCCAGCAGACCGGTCCTCTGCGCGCGCCCGGCGAGGGCGCGACAGAACTCGACCGCGTCGAGCGAGATGTGCTCGGCTTGCGCGACATTAGGGCCGCGGGCGTAGCTGCCGCCGGCCACGCCCGAGAGGTCGAGCACGAAGGCCTTGCCATGGCGGCGCGCCCATTCGGCCACGACATCGGCGACGATCCGGCCGTCATGGTCGGCACTGAGCTCGAGAGCCACGTTCACGGCACGGGACAGGTCGACGCGGTGCATCCACAGGTCCCGGAGATAGATGGTGTCGATGAGGTACCCGAGCTTCCAGGTCTCGTACACCGGCCCGTCGACTGCGACGCGCCCGTGCGCACGCACGACCGCCGGCGTGCGGGTCCGGCCCCGCACGGTCCTGGGCGCGACAGCGGCAAGCCTCTCGACCACCTGCGCCGGGCTGAGCTCGGAACGGTCGGCCACCTGCACGGCCGTGAGAGCGGCTTCGAGCGGTCCGCCGTGCCGCTTGCGCTGCGCACGGGCCCGGCGCAGCTGATGGATGTTCTCCCGCATGGACGCGCCCGCTTCGCAAGCGCCGAGTACGTGCTGGTACATGGCACGGACGTCCCACGCCGGGCAATCCGTCGGGGCCGTCCATATGGCGTCGTCGAGAGAGCGAAGCAACGTGAGCGTGCGTTGGAGCTCATCGCCTTGCAACCGCATCGCCTCGGGGTGCGTCAGCGGTGCGACGCTGGCGACGTCGATGGTCGTCGTGCTCATTGGCCTCCCTTGACTCGGGACCGGCGGGCCGCAGCACGTCGCGGCCCGCCTGTCGACCGGCAGTGGGCGAGGAACATGGCGACGGACTCCTCGATGAGCCCGGTCCAACGGGCCCCTCCCGGGTCGTTGGAGACCTGCTGGTCGACGAGGCCCGTGACGAGCGCGGTCCACATGTCGAGGTGGCGCGCCGCAGTGATCCCGTTGCGGGCCAGGCGGTCTTTTTCTTCCGCCAGAGCCCGCACCGCCGGCGCATAGGACTCGGCGGACGGCTCGAATCCGGGGAGCGTGCGTTGGAAGAGCAATTGGTACCGCGCCGGATCGCTCGTGCAGAACTCGAAGAACCGCCGCACCCCCGCCACGAGGACCTCGGCCGGGTCGTCGCACTCGTAGCGCTCGGCCATCCTGTCGGCGAATTGCGTGGCCGCCTCACCGAACATGGCGTCGTAGATGGCGTTCTTCGATTCGAAGTAGGCGTACACCGTGGGCGTGGTAATCCCGACCCGCCGGGCCAGGTCCCGCAATGACAAGCCGGCCAACCCCTCTTCGCCGACGAGCTCCCAGGCAGCGTCGACGATCGCCTCGCGGGCCGAGCGGCGGCGAGCCTCGCGCCAGTCGGTGACGGCCAGCGGCTTTATCATTGCTCGGAATCATTATACGCTGTACAAATCCTGTCAAGCGGTGGCGCCCTCAGGTCAAGCGGTGGCGCCCGCGTCAGGTAGAGCGGTGGCGCGTCAGGACCGGGGGGACAGTGACGCCAGCTTGAAGGCGCCCGTCCCGGTGAGCGTCGAGGTCCCCAGGAAGGTCGGACTCGTAACCACCGTCTTCCACGTCCCGCGCACCGGGAGCCCGTTCACGGTGGAGAACCACGTGTCGGCGATGTTGTAGCCCGTCTGTCCCCCGCTGAAGTGCGTCACCTCGTGGAAGTGCAGGGTCACGACGTCAGTGCCCGCGATCTTGACCGTCTGCACGCCGATGTACTCGTTCGTGCCCACCATCTTGACGAGCCCCATCTTGAGCGGCTTGTTGGTGCCCGTGCACGAGAACGCGTACTGCGCCCCGGCGTGGAGCAGGGCCGGGACGGCGATCTCGGGTTGGCTGCACGTGTAGGTGGCGGTGTCGGCGATCGAGAGCGCCACCAGATTCCATCGATACCAGCCGGCTCGCGCCACCTCTACGAGGTTCCCGCCACGGGGGCAGTACGTCGAGTTCTGCCAATGGCTGTCGCTGTAGTCGAGCCTCAGTATCCAGCAGCCGTCGGAACGGTAGGTCACGGTGCCGGGGATCTGCGGCCCCTCCACCTGCGACTTTGGTGGGAGCGTCAGACGCTCGGCCGCTGTTCCCGTATAGGAATAGACCCCCTCGTGCGGCCGCAGCTTGCCCGGGTCCGTGAACTGGCCCGTCGCACCGGAGCGGAACCGCTGGTACGCGGTCGAGGCGGAGAGCTCGTGGGGCCCGGCGTGGTTCCATTCGTAGGCGAAGACCCCGACGCCCCCCGCCATGACCAGCACGACCGTGGCGACGACGATCAAGGCCACACGGTGCCTGCGAGGGAAGCTTCGCCGCCGTCCCTCGTGGTCGACGGGAGGCTCTCTGGCCGGAGGCGTGAGGGGCCCAGGAGGCGTCAGGGGCACGGTGACGAAGAGGGGCTCCGACTCCACGACGGTGCCCGGTGTGTGGTCGATGATCCCGGTCATGGGACCGGCACCGCCATCGGGGTCGGTCCGCGTCGCAGCAGCTTCGACACACCGCTCGCCACGGGGTGGGGGTGCTCGAGTCGCAGCCGGTCGAGCGCCTCTTGCATCGCCTTTTCGATCTCGCCGTAGCAGGCGGTGACGACGGTGTCGTCCTCGGCCGCCTCGGGCCCCTGCGCACTCCAGTCGAGCGGCGGCAGGAATGCCACGGTGATCTCGGCCGGCATGGGGAGCGGTGGCGCCAGGATGGTGGTGATGCCGAAGGGGGGGCCCACGAGGATCGGGAACACGTTGATCCGGATCCGCCCGAGGCCGAGGGCGCGCGCCAGGTGCTCGCCGCGCGACAGCACGATGACGGCGTGATGCGATCCATGGGTGACGACGGGTACGACCGGGACGCCGTGACGGAGCGCGAGCCGGACGAAGCCCTTGTGCCCTCCGAGATCGACGCGGTCCCGCTGGGTCCAGGGGCGGCAGGCCTCGAGGTCTCCACCGGGGTACACGAGCACCGCGGCGCCCTGCTCGAGCGCCAGGTCCGCCTCACGCCCGCCGGCGGGGATCACCCCGATCCGTCGCAGGAAGGGGCCGACCACGGGAATGCTGAAGAGCAAGTCGTACCCGAGGGCATAGGTTGGGCGCTCGAGCCCTCGTCGCTGCAACATGGACAACCCGACCACCCAGGCGTCGGGCATGTAGAAGAGGCACGAGTGATTGCCGACCACCAGGACCGGCCCCTCGGGAGGGAGGTTGTCCAGTCCTTGCACCTCGGGTGAGAAGAGGCCCGTGTAGCGAGCCATGGACCCGAGCCGACGACGGATCAGCGCGGTGTCGCGCTGGAACAGCGGCTCGGAGCGCTCCTGGGCGATCCGGTGCGAGAGCAATCCCATGGCGGGGTCGAGGATCCCGTGCGCCCGGTCCTTGTCTGCGTCCCCGGTCGGGTGTTCCATCTGCACGGCCATGGCCCTCTCCGAACCTCGTTACTGCCGTTGTAGCGCCGCCGGCGCCACGGAAAAAGAGCAGTTCGTCCCGAAGAGTCGGGCTAAGAGGTGCTTTGTCCTCCCCTGGCACACGCCCGTCGAACGAGCCGCGTGCGTTGCGCCTCAACCGGAACCGGCGACTCTCAGGTCGTTTCGCCGAGCATCGACCCGGTGTGCGAATTCGGGGCGCGGGCCGCTCATGTCAGCTCCGGCACGCCGCGAAGCCGCGTGGTGCAGCACTCGCAGCGCCTCTTGCCGGCCCGCCCGCATGAACCCGGGCCAGTCCTCGGTGGTGAGGAACTGCCGGTAGAAGCCCAGACCCATGACCTTCTCGTAGGGGACGGGCTCGATCATGGAGACCTCCAGCGCGGCCTGAAGGCGAGCTAGGTTCTCCCGGGCCAGCTGTGCCTGCTGGCAGGTGCGGATCTGGGACGCCACGTCGAGGATCGAGGCGGGCCGCTCCCGCCAGCCCGAGACGTCCTCGCCCACGAAGCCCGGCGGGTAGAACCCGTTCACGGCGATGGCGAGGTCGCAAGGTGCCTCGATGTCCAGCACAGGGTGGACCGGGAAGATGTCGACGACGCCGCCGTCACACCAGCTCGCGCCGTCGAGCGCGACGGGATCGAAGAACAGGGGCAGCGCCACCGACATCCGCACCGCCCGTGCCACGGTCATGTCGGGGTGCGTCCGTGGCCCGATGAAGGCGACGCGGTTCTCCTCGATGTTCCAGATCGGCGCGTAGGCGGCAATGGGCATGTCGCCCAACCGCATGTCACCGAGGAGATCGTGATACGTCTGCTCGAGCCGCTCGCCACGCAGCAACCCTGCGAATCCCCGAGCCCCGCTCGGCACGAGCAGGGCAAGCTTGCGCCAGTCGATGTCGACGTAGTCGGCGGGCCGCAGCGAGATCGAGAACGCGGCGACGTCGGCCGCCGGGAGGCCGGCGGCGATAGGGAAGCCGAAGAGCGCCGAGCCCGAACACAACGAAAGCACCGCCGGGCGCAGGCCGGACTCTTCGAGGGCGCGAGCCACGCCCACGACCGAAGCCAGGGCACCGCTGCCGCCGGTGGCCAACACCGCGATCCTCTGGTCCTTGAGCGCATGCAGCGGGCGCCGGTGCGCGCCGGCGAAGGGATGGGCATCGATCACACGGTGGCGGTCGAAGGGCAAGGAGACCAAGGACCGTCGCACGAGGTCGAGGAAGGCGACGTCGTCGCGCACACCCTGCTCGACCTGCCGGGCGCGCACCGCCACGTTGAAGTACTGCCGCAGCCGGAAGATGTCGAGCGCAGAGTCCAGCACCACTCCATCGTCTCGCGATCGGGGCGAGACGAGGAGGGCCGAAGGACCCATCTTGGGAGACCGACGAGGGGCTAAAGCACCGTCGAGGTGGGCTCGAGCTGGGCACCGTAGTACGTGCGGAGGTACTCGAGGGCGCGGCCCTGACGGGTGGCGACTCCTTCCGCCGACCCGGGCTCGAACACGGTGGTCCCATCGGGGCAGACCACGAGTTCGTACCCCTTCACGAACGCGTCGTAGCTCGTATGGCGGACACAGCAATCCGAGTGCTGACCGACGATGACGAGGCGGCCGACTTGATGTGCCCGGAGCTGTGCATCGAAGTCCGTCTCCGTGAAAGCCGAGTAGAAGCGTTTCGGGACGACCACGTCGGCAGCGTCCGGGCTCAGTTCTTCGATCACTGCTGCGCCCGGCGAGCCGGCCATGGCATGGGGAGGGAAGACCCGCAGTTCGAGGTCGTTCATGAGGTGCGCATCGTTGGCGAAGAAGACGACCCAGTCGTCGGCCGCACGCGCCCGCTCGAGCAGTGAAGCGATCGGATCGGAGAGGCGCCGGGCGGCAGGGTTGGCCAGTGCCCCCTCTACGAAGTCGTTGAGCATGTCCACGACGACGAGCCCAGTCCGCATCTCCTTCACCCCCTTCACGTGGCCCGATGATTCCCCGGGTCGCGATTCCGCTAGTGGAGAGCCAGATGGCCGAGTTCGGGCACGGACCCAACCACGGTGTCGGACGTATCGGCGCATACGCGGGCTCGGGACACCGGGAGGAGCAGGACGGGAACGACAGAGCGAGCAAGGACTTCTCGAATGACCCAACCGTGCCCCCATCCGAAGTCCCCTTTGAACGAGAGGACGATGAGGTCGCTATGGGTGGCTTCGGTGACCTCGATGACTGCGCTCCCGGGGTCCCCCGTCCGTGTCTCGAACGACCGGTTCTCGCCCGGACAGTGCCGAGCCACGAATGCACGACCCCAAACCGGGAGATCCCGTGTGGGCCGGTCCAACATCCGAGGCATCTCGCCGTTGCTCTCGAACGTGAGGAGCACGGTGACCTCCCGTCGGGCATCGCCCGGGAGACGTCGTTCGAACTCGAGGAACGCGTCCGACGCTGCTTCGCTCCCGTCCAGGGGGACGACCAGGCGCCTGGGAGCGTCGGCATGCAACCGGCCGTCCTCGGGCGGGACGAACACGACCGGTTTGGACATCCCCGCGATCACCTGACGGGCGGTGTCGCCCGTCGGTCGAGGACCGCCTCCCAGCGCCCGCGTCCCCATGACCGCCCCGACCACGTCCGGGCCCTGCAATGCGTCGAGGATCGTCTCTGCGACCGGCCCCGACCTCTGGCTCAAGTGGATGCTGGCAGCCTTGGTGGCACTCAGCGCCATGTGGGGCTCCCGGTTCCCCTCCAACACGTGGAGACCCTCGACCTCCGCGCCGACCATCTCGGCGATCCCCAGCGCCACCGTGAGGACGCCGTGAACTGCGGGCGTGTGATTCAGAGCAGCGAGTACCGTATGACTACGCTCAGTGTTCATGGCATCCATCCTCGTGAGATAGAGAGGTGTCCAACTGATTTCTCCTCAGCTCGTGCCCTGCCGTGGAACGTTTGCAATGCCTCATGTTCCCGGCCTAACACGAGGCGGCGAGCGCACATAGAGGCGCCAGTCCTTTGCGTGGCGCATCGATCGTCCTGGCCCACCGAGCCGACCTTCATCATTGGGGGGGTCCGGTGGTGAGGCGCACGACTGCCGTGTGCTGCACCCCACGCTGATCGACCCACCCCACCGGCGCCTCGTCACCGGGACGCATGGTCTGCATGAGGCCGGTGAGCACCGTCGGAGAGTCCACGCTCTGCTCAGCGAAGGACACGATCACGTCGCCGTCGGCCAGACCCGCCCGAGCGGCCGGGGAGCCGGCGACGACCCCGGTGACAACGGCTCCGGACACGAAGGGCGAGGCGACGACCTCGACGCCGATGAACGCCGTCGGACCGACATGGACCGTGGTGGAGCCGCGTCCCGACTCGATCTGGTGCACGACCGCGAACGCCGCATTGATGGGGATGGCAAAGCCTTCGCCGGTCGCCGACTGGAAGCGGTATCCCGCAGACCCCGCCGTGTCGATCCCGATCACCCGGGCCGAGCGGTCGGCAAGGGGGCCCCCGGAGTCGCCGGGCTCGAGAGGGGCGTTGGTCCGGATCAGCCCTGTCAGCTGCTCCGAGCCGCCCGTGACCTCGTCGCTGGCGACGATCGAACTGTCCAGGGCCTCGACCACCCCGGTGAGGACGCTGGGGGTGCCGCCGACGCCGTCGGCGTTCCCGATTGCAACGACCGCTTCGCCCGTGGACACCTTGGTGGAGTCCCCGACCGTGATCGTCTTGAGGTGCGACGCTCCCTTGAGCTGAAGCACGGCGATGTCCTGTGTGACGTCGGTGCCGAGGACCGTGGCCGAGTAGGCGCGGTCGCTTCCCACGTCCCTTACCCTGATCGTGCCGGCTCCCTCGACGACGTGGTTGTTGGTCAGGACCAATCCCGAGGGGCTCAGCACCACGCCCGTACCCGCCGCACCGAGGTTCCGATAGGCGAGGCTGGTGGTGATGTCGACGACAGCGGGGTCGACCTTGGCCGCGACACCCGACGCCGGCGTCGCGGCCGGGCCCAGAATGGCGGCGCCGAGGGCGACGACGGCCAGCGCCACGACGATCACGACGACCACCACGGTCGCAGCGCGGAGACTCCGCGCCCTCGGTGCACCCGGAGGACGGGACCCCATCGGACCGCCGGGCCAGGACCGCCACAAACCCGCACCGTTGCCGCCCGGGGACGGGGCAAGGGGCTCCAAGCCGCCGTCGTCGTCGTCGGTCCTTTCGCCTAGCCACGTGCTCTGTCCCCCGGCAACGACAGCGGGCGCGCCGATCCTGGTCACAGCAAGGTCACCGGTGGCGAGTCGTAGGGTGCCGAGCCAGCGCGCTCAGGACGCTGGAGACCAGCTTGGAAGGCTCCCCCGAGGTGGAGGCAGATCCACGTCCCCGTCCACCGGCGAAATCGAGCTCGAGGGGTACCAGCGTCGAGCGCTGGAGATCTCCCAGCGAGCAACCCCGCCTGGTCGCCTGGCTCATCAGCTCCTGGGCCAAGAAGCCAAGAGCTCCCCGCCACGCAGAGGCACCCTGAGAGCCACGTGCCGGTGGATCACTGGCGGCGAGGGCGGTGAGGTCGTCTTCGCTCCCGTGGGCGAGGACGTTGAGCCAGGCCCACACGGGGACCGGACGGTTCTCGTCAGCCAGGCACTGCGCATAGTGACCGGATAGGAACGCTTCGCATTCGGCCACGAATTCGCGTTCCCAAGCTCGGCTTCGAGTGGTCCACATCTCATCGTTCCTTGCTCGCGATCTTTCGTTCATGCTGCGACTCCCGGGGAGGCGAGGGAAGGGTCGAACGTCACATCCGGGACCCGTCGCGAGATTTCAGCAGAGCCGACGGGGTCGAGGCGTCCTCTCAATCCCGCCCCTACGTGCCGCCCTACGTGCCGTCCTACGCCTCGGCGCCGAGGGTTACCTGGCTTCGAAGACCGCGTGCGTCAGATCCCGCTCGGGAACGTCTCGGGCGGCTCGCCCGAGTCCCAGAGCGAAGTGCGTTCGAGCGGCTCGAGGGCTCGGGTGTGGCCCAGGTGGATCACCGCGTCGAACTGCTCGGCGAGACGAGCTTCGAAGTAATGACTGGCGCGCTCAGTGGCCGGTCGGTAGATCACCCCGATCGCCCGTTCGAGGCGCGGGGTGGCCAAGATCTCGTGCACAGCGGCTTGCGTGGTGTCCAGCCAGAAGCTCGGCATATTCGTCTGGTGGAGGAACGCTTCGTGACTGTCCGTCAACGACGGTCGCACCCGCTTGCGCTCGGCGGGGCCACCCCAGTTGGTGGCGGCGGTGACGGCACCGTCGAATGTCGTGAGCCCCACCAGTACGCATTCATTGCCATACCGCTGACGAGCCAGCTGCCCGACGTTGAGTTCGCCTCGTGCACCCATCTCGGTGGCGCGCGCGTCCCCCACGTGCGAGTTGTGCTCCCACACGACCACCTTCGCTCGCGGGACCTGGCGATCGAGGTGCTCCACAAGAGCATCGAGCGTGCCCGCCATGTGCCGATCACGGAGGTTCCACGACGACACCTCGGCTCGGTACATCTGCTGGTAGTACTCCTCGGCGTTGCGGACCAAGCGCGCATTCTGCTCTGCGAAGAAGAATTCGTCGTCCGCGATCCAGCCGTCGCGGCGCAGATAGGCGTCGGCCCGTCGCCTCAGCTCGATGAGTTGGGCCACGACTTCGTTCTCACACGGAACCGCATTCGAGAATGCCAGCCCGTAGCCGTAGGCCTGCCCCTCGCCGCCGACCTGGTCGAAGCAGGAGTACCGCTCACGGGCCCGGCGCGCCTCATGCGGATCGACACGGTCCAGATACGCCACGACAGCCTCCATCGAAGCACGGAGGCTGTAGAGATCCAGCCCGTAGAAGCGGGCCTTGGTCGCAGGGTGCCCGTGGGCATCGTTGCGGGCCCGGAGCCACTCCACGAAGGCCAGGACGTCACGGTTTCTCCACATCCACGCCGGAAAGCGGTGAAAGTCCGACAACGCCGCATCGGCGTCTTCGTCATCGGAGAGGCCCATCACGTACCGGTTGACTCGGTAGGCGTCGGGCCAGTCGGCCTCGACGGCGACGGCCGTAAATCCCCTCTCGTCGATGAGCCGACGGGTTATGCGGGCTCGCTCCCGGTAGAACTCGTGCGTCCCGTGTGAGGCCTCCCCGATCAGGACCAGGCGCCGATCACCCACCATCTCGAGCAGCGCGTCATAGTCCTGGAGCTCGCCTCGAATGGTATGACCGTGTTCGCCAATCACCGCTGAGTCCAACGTCGAGGTCACCTGGCCAGTGTCCCCTCCTGGTGCCTGTGATGCCAGGGGCGATGGTCCCGATCGCCCTTCTACCGCATCTCCGGTTCCCCCGACAGAGCCAAGACCGCCGCCCTCGCCCGGTCGCGCAGTTCGAGCACGGCCGACCACCCCGTCCCCGACCCAAGGAGCGGGTCGCCGATTGCGACATCGAGGGCACCACGTCGGGGGAATCGACCACCAGGACGGACGATGTCGCGGCTCCCGCGAATGCCTACGGGGACGATCGGTACCCCGCTGTCGACGGCGGCGGCGAACGCGCCGAGGCGGAACGACCGTAGTCCGGCGGTCCGATCCAGGGACCCCTCGGGGAAGAAGGCGAAGCTCCGACCGCCGCGCAGGGCGTCGGTGATCCGGGAGGCGTCCACGCTTCGCTGCCGGGGGTGCTCCTGGTCGACGAATTCGCACCCGAGCTTTCGGAGGAACGGCCCCGCCACACGTTGGGTGGCCAGTTCACCGCCAGCCACGAGCGCGACCGGGGTGGGGAGGCAGAGCACGAGCACCAGACCGTCCACAAAGCTGGCGTGGTTGGCCACGACGACATACGGACCTAGCAAGGGAACGGTTCCGGAGACGGCCAGACGGAGGCCGCAAAGTCGACACAACAGCCGCCCCGCTCCGCGGAGCGCGGCCCAGCGCAGGCGCAGGGTCGGCATGGAGACGACGAGCAGCCAGACCGGTACGCCCATGACGAGGGTGACGATCCACGCGTACGCTGCGAAGAGCAATCCGCCGAGCGTCTGATCTGCCCTGCGGATCTGCGGGCCCGCGCCGCGCAATGCAAAGCGGACAATCTGCCATCGGGCAGGGCCCGCACGACGCCCGATGTCCCCCGCTTCGTAGATCTGTCGGCAGGCAGCTCGGCGGATCTTGCCGCTCGAGGTCTTGAGCACGGTCCCCGGTGGGGCCACGACGACGTCGTCCGGCGGTGTTCCGAGCAGGTCCACGGTCAATGCCGTGATCCGGCGGCGCAGCTCGGTCAACGCTTCGGGATCCTCGAGGCGAGACTCGGCCAGCACCACGAGGCGTTCGGTACCGAGGCGGGTGTCGGCGGAGGCGAAGACGGCGACACAGCCCTGACGCGTCCCCGGCAGGGTACCCACGGCGGCCTCGAGCTCGTCGGGGTGCAGGTTCCGGCCGGCACGGATGATGATGTCCTTGGACCGGCCCGTGAGATAGAGGTCCCCCTCTGCCATGTACCCGAGGTCACCGGTGTCGACCCACTCGCCCCGCCGCAATGCCCGAGAGGCCGCCTCGTTGCGGAAGTAGCCGGGTGTTGCGGATGGGCCGGTGAATTCGATGCGGCCTTCGCGCCGCTGCGCCTGCTCCTTACCGGACGCGTCGACAACACGGACCTGATAGCCGGGGAGGGGTCGACCACACGCAACGAATCGCAACGGGTTGGGCGCACCGACGTCGGCGGGTTGTGCCCGACCCGATCCCACGAAGCTCCGTCGATTGACGGTATCGATGACCGGACCGCGGTCAAGGGGAGGGAACGTGAGCCCGACGCCCGCCTCTGCCAGGCCGTAGACAGGGGTCATCGCTTCGGGACGGAACCCGTGGGGACCGAAGCGCTCGGCGAATCGTCGGATGGTCTCGGGGCTGATCGGCTCGGCCCCGTTGAAGGCCATCCGCCAGGATGACAGGTCCACGGAGCCAAGTTCGTCGTTCGAGACGTGCCGCAGGCACAGCTCGTAGCCGAAGTTCGGGGACGGACTCAGTGTCGCACCGTAGGCATCTATCGCTCGAAGCCATCGAACGGGCCGAGCGAGAAACGCCGTCGGGGCCATGACCACCAGCTCGAAGCCGAAGTAGAGGCTCGCCAGCCACGAACCGATCAGCCCCATGTCGTGGTAGAGCGGCAACCAGCTCGCCACCACGTCTTGCGGGGTCGCCGCCATGGCCTCACCCATGGCACGGATGTTGGCCAGCACATGGCGGTGCGCGAGAACCACACCCTTGGGGTTCCCGGTACTGCCCGAGGTGTACTGGATCAGGACGGTGTCGTCGGTCCGGGCAGCAGGTCGTGCGGGCGTGGAGATACCAAGGCTGCGCAGATCGTCCACCGAGAGGACCGAGCGCAAGGAAGGCACTTGTGGGCGCACCAACCGGGCGACCAGGCGGGCTTCGGGGACAGTCAGCAATGTGGTGGCCAGGGCGTTGTCGAGGATGTGCACCTGACGGCGCAGGTGGTCGTCGAGCCCGGCCGGTCGGGCCGGCGGGTAGATCGGTACTGGGATGCCTCCCGCCATCACGACCCCGAGAAAGGCAGCGAAGTAGTCGACGCTCGTCGGAAGCATGATCGCCACGGTGTCACCGGGTCGAAGCCCCTGGTCCTGGAGCCCGCCTGCAACGAGTGCCGCGTCGGCGGACAGCGATGAGTAGGTGATCTCCTCGTAGGCAGATTCGTCTTCCGAGGTGTGCAACAGACGGGCGTGCACGCGGCGGGGATGGCGGTTCGTATGCCAGTCGAGGACATCGCCGAGCGTTTCCGCGTGTTGCGGCCACCCGACGGCGTCCTCGGGTGTCTTGGCCCGCCGGACGCTACGCCCCGGAGCCTCGAGGAGACGAGGATGTCCGCTGAGCGAGTGCACTGCGTGCAGCCACTCCTCGGGGGTGGGGCTGTCGAGCACGCGGTCGGGGAGGGTGATGCCGAACACCTCCTCCACCCGGGCCCGCAGCTCCACCAGGGCCAGGCTGTCGATGCCGAGTTCGGCATCAAGCAGGCTGTCGGGCCGCACTGAAGTCGGCGCGGCTGCGGGATGGAGCTCGGCCGCCAGGTCGCGCACGATCGTCAGCAGGAGGGTCTCGTCGTCGCCTTCGTGAGTGCGCGCCACCTCGTCGGGATCGCTTCTCTCCACGAAATCAGTGTGCACGAACCGGGGAAGCGGTGAAAGGGTCCAAAGGCGGATGCGGGGTGACCGGGTCCCACGGCCGGGCTCCGGGCGAACATGCGCTGCTTCAGATTCCCCGCTGACGGCCTCGCACGCTCAATAGATCCCGACGGTCTTCCCGATCGGTGCGAGGTCCTGGGTCCAGATCCAGTCGATTGCCTCGTCGCTCACCCGCACGCATCCATGGGAGACGGGAAACGGCGGCACGTACGAATCACCGTGGATGGCGAATCCCCCGTCGAAGAACTTGGGCCGCCACAGCTGTCCGAGAGAGTCGATGACCATGCCGTCCACCTGGCGATAGACGTGGAAGATCCCCGTCGGGGTATCGGCGACGGCGGCGACACCCTGGTCGAAATACCTGTATCCCCCGCCGGACGAGACGTTGAGCACCGCAGCGAGCCTGCCGTCCTTCACGAACATCAACAGGTCGTCGGCGAGGTCGATCTCGATCATGGTGCCGGACGTGGCGCGGGGGTGAGGAACTACACCTTGGGTCAGCGCGGCCGCGGTGACGGGACCGACGATGCCGTCACGAGAGATACCGGCCGCTTTCTGAAGGGCGTACACGGCCTGCTCCGTGCTGTCGCCAAAGCTGCCGTCCGGGGTGCCCAACCAGTAGCCGAGCGAGGTCAGGCGTTGTTGGAGAGCGAGGACGGCGGAGCCACTCGAGCCTGGCCCGAGCTTGAGCGGTGCGCTCGAGACCGGGAGGGGCGTCGTGGGCGCGGTGGTCGACGTGGGCGCGGTGGTCGACGTGGGCGCGGTGGTCGACGTGGGCGCGGTGGTCGACGGCGCGCCCGGCGCGGGCGAGGAAGTGACCGACGGGGCGCTCTTGCTCGCCACGCCGCACGCGGCGGAGGAAAGGCCGACCATGGCCGACGCCACGAGCAAGAACCGTCGCCCGTTCCCTGCGCGGTGGCATCCGGTCGTTACCGTTGTCGTCATCTCGATCCATGGTCTCGGGCGTCAGGCGTGGGAGCCAGGGCCGGAAGGCGCCCCTCCAGCGCCAATGGTCCTGGGTCGGGAATATCGAGCCTCTTGCAGGGAGCAGGACGGTCTGAGCCCATCGGCACCACCTCCGATTCAGTGACCATTTACCCTGGTGCGAGAGAAGCGCCCGCGACACCCTGGATATCGGCCCAGAGATTCACCAGGAGATCGTCATGCCCTTCATCGATCGTGCGGATGCCGGACGACGCCTCGCCATGGTGCTCGAGCACCTGCGGGACCAGGACGTGGTCGTGCTCGGCCTTCCCCGGGGCGGCGTGCCCGTGGCCTTCGAGGTCGCCCGAGGGCTCGGGGCACCCCTGGACGTGATCGTCGTCCGCAAGCTTGGTGTTCCCTTCCAGCCCGAGCTGGCCATGGGTGCCGTCGGCGAAGGAGGGGTAAGGGTCGTCGACAAGCGGGTGCAGAGCGCCGCCGGCGTGAGTGCCGAGGAGTTCGCCGCCGTGGAGGCGCGCGAACGGACCGAGCTCGAACGGCGGGTACGGCGGTTCCGGGGCGGCCGCCCACCGGAGCCCATTGCGGGGCGCACCGCCATCATCGTCGACGACGGTATCGCCACAGGTTCGACGGCCCGGGCCGCGTGTCAAGTCGCTCGGGCTCACGGCGCGACTCGGGTGGTACTGGCCGTCCCCGTCGCGCCTCCCGAAACGGTTGCCGCCCTGCGCCGCCATGCCGACGAGGTGATATGCGTCGAGATGCCGTCGTCGTTCTTCGCCATCGGTCAGTTCTACGAGGACTTCAGCCAGACGAGCGACGGCGAGGTTGTCGGCCTGCTCGAACGGGCCGCCCAGCGCCAGGCGGCCACGGCCTCGACCACGAATGGTGCGGGTCACGTGGCCGGAGGGGCTGACCCCCCGCCCCGCGACGCCGAGGTGCTGGTGCCTGTGGGACCCGGCGGCCTGTCGGGGCACCTGACGATTCCCGAGGCTTCTACAGGCGTCGTCGTCTTCGCCCATGGCAGCGGCAGTAGCCGGCACAGCCCCCGGAACCGCTTCGTGGCGTCGGTGCTCAACCGCGACGGCCTCGCCACGTTGCTCTTCGACCTCCTCTCCCCCGAGGAGGAGCTCGATCGGGCCAATGTGTTCGACATCACCCTGCTCGGGGAACGGCTGGTCGAGGTGACACGCTGGCTGCGCAAGGAGTCCGCCGCCCCGTCCTCGCACGTCGGGTATTTCGGCGCGAGCACCGGAGCGGCGGCCGCGCTGTGGGCCGCAGCGGAGCCCGACGCCGGGATCGACGCCGTCGTCTCACGGGGGGGCCGACCCGACCTGGCCGGCGGGCGACTGGCCGAGGTCACCGCACCCACCCTCCTGATCGTCGGGGGTCACGACGACGTGGTGCTGGAGCTCAATCGCCAAGCCCAGAAGCAGCTGCGCTGCGAGAACCGCCTCGAGGTCGTCCCAGGCGCGACCCACCTCTTCGAGGAGCCGGGCACGCTCGAGGCTGCCGCCTCCTCGGCGAGCCGATGGTTCACCGACCACATGCCGCCGCAGTGACCTGACTACAGACGGGGGCGCTCGGCTCGAGCAAGGAGCCGGGCACGGACATCGTCGGTGAGCCGGCGAAGCCGAGGCGTCAGTGTCGGGACCGGCGGCTGGGGATCGCGCAGCCGCCGGGCCGGGCCCGGCAGGGCAGCGAGGTCGACCTCGAAGCGGGCCCGCGCCGCGCCCAGGGCCGCGACCGGGTCGCTGCGGGGGTGAACCCGCCGACCGCCGTTCATGACGACCTCGAGGACAGGGGCGGTGCCCGGCGGCGCCGGTTCCTCCGCCAATCCCAGCTGGTCGACCAGGCCTTCGGCACGAAACACCTGCTTGGCTCCGGGGTAGGTCTCCTTGCCCGTCGAGAGCTTTGCGACCGGGCGCCCCTCGTACGACACCAGTTTGTAGGCGCTGTCGAGATACGGCGCATCGGCAGACACGCCCATGCGGGTCCCGATCCCGACCGCGTCCACCGGCACCCCTCGATCCACCAGGGCGGCGACGTCGTGCTCGTCGAGACTGCCCGAGACGAAGATGCGCGCCTCCGGGTGCCCGGCGTCGTCGAGCAGCCTGCGGGTCGACCTGGCCAGGGTGGCGAGGTCACCGCTGTCGAGGCGGACGCCGACGTCGGTGCGCAGGCCCAGCTCCTCGATCACGGCGATGGCCTGGACGACGCCCTCGAGGGTGTCGTAGGTGTCGACGAGAAACGTGGTCCGTCCCGGAAAGTCCTGGGCGAACGCCCGGAACGCATCACGCTCGGTGGCGAACGCCTCGACATAGCTGTGGGCCATCGTGCCCGCCGGAGGCAGACCGTAACGCTTCGCCGCCTCCACGTTGCTCGTGGCAGAGAAGCCGACCATCGCCGACCCCCGTGCCGCGGCCATCGCGGCTTCGAGGCCCTGGGTCCTGCGGAAGCCGAACTCGACCAGTTCCACTTGTCCGCGCCCGGCGAGCCGGCACCGCGCCGCCTTGGACGCCAGCGTGGTCTGGAAGGTCATCTGGTTCAAGAGCATCGTCTCGACCAGCTGGGCCTCCGCGATCGGGGCGGTCACCTCGAGCAGCGGTTCGCCTGCGAAGACGATCCTCCCTTCGGGCACGGCGCGGACCTCCCCCGTGAAGCGCAGACTCGCGAAGCGCCCAATCGTGGCGTCGTCGAAGCCCACCGTGGCGAGGTAGTCGAGGTCGCCGGGGTCGAACGAGAGTGCCTCGAGGAAGTCGAGGCACTCCTCGATCCCGGCCGCCACCAGAAATCCCCGCTCGGAAGGGAGTCGTCGTACGAACAGGCTGAAGGTGGCCGCGCCCGTCATCTCGCGGCGCACGTAGCTCGCCGCCATGTTGAGCTCGTACAGATCGGTCAGCAGTGCCCCGCTCACCCTCTCCCCTCCTCTTCTCCACTGAGCCGGGCCAATACCGTGCAACCAGGCCCGCCGGGACAAGACCCGAGACCACCGCGGTGAGCCAGGGCGACGCGGACCAGTGCGCCCTCGAGATCGCGCGCATCGACACCAGCCGCCGAGGAGAGTGACCGCACCCGGTCGAGTGGGTCGCCAGCACCTTCATCGATGAGGCCGAGGTGGCGGGCGCCGGCCTCGGCCTTGGCGTCGAGCGCAGGTGCCGCGAGCGGCCACACGCCGCGCAACTCGCGCAGGAACAGCCCGACGGTCACCGGACCCCACCCGGGGAGCTCGTCCAGCGCGGCCTCGAGCTCGGGCGGTGTGCGGACGCGGTCCGGGATGGCGCACACCCGTCCGTCGTAGCGATCGACGAGCATGTCGCCCAGCGCGTGCAGACGCGTCGCCGTCTTGAAGTCATAGCGCGCATAGCCGCCCCGATCGAGCAGGGCGACGAGATCGTCCCACAGAAAGTTCCGGGCCGTGGACGCTGTGAGCCCCGCCTCGTCGAGTACATGGAAGGTTCGCTCGGCCACTGCGGTTGGAATCCGCGCCCCGAACAAGGTGGCGGCCAGGAACCACCGGTCGACCTCGGCTTCGCCGGCGCCGACGTCGATGCCGAGCTCCGTCGAGAACCGACCGCCACCCGCCACGAGACGGCGCACCATGTCGGAGCGGGCGCGTCCCCCGGCGTGTGCCGAGGGCCGGTCGGCGTTGTCCACGCCTTCACCGTCGCCCCTCCCGGGCGCACCCGCAAGTGCCCGAGACCACTTGCCGCCGCCGGGGCCTGACCGGCGGCCCTCTCCCACCTCGACGGGGGTCCTCCCGGGAGGTCGCTAGGTGCCGTCTCCGGAGCCGACATGGCCGCCTTCCCCCAGGTAGGGCCCTTGGTCCCGTGCTGGCGGGCGTGGTCGCAGGAGGGTCTTAGGGGAATTGGCCTCTACTGCGGCCCGCCCCCCGGGTTGATCCTGGGGACATGGCTGCGGCGCGATACATCAGGTCCTTTGGAGAGATCGGGAACGAGGACGTCCCCCTCGTTGGTGGGAAGAACGCCTCGCTGGGCGAGATGTACTGCAACCTGTCCGCCGAGGGCGTGCGAGTACCGAACGGGTTCGCCATCACCTCGGAGGCGTACCGGTACATGCTGGACAAGGCCGGCGCCTGGGAGCCCCTCCACGCCGCGCTCGACGACCTGGACATCACCGATGTGGTCGACCTCGCCCGCCGGGGCCGGCGCGCCCGCGACATCGTCTACGGCGCCGGGATCCCCGAAGACCTGGCCCTCGAGATCCTCGCCGCGTACCGGGGCCTGCAAGAGCAGTACGACGAGGATGTCAGCCTGGCGGTACGGAGCTCCGGCACCGCTGAGGACCTGCCCACGGCGAGCTTCGCCGGGCAGCACGAGACGTACCTCAACGTGAGCGGTGACACCAGCCTCCTCGAGGCCTGCCGGAAGTGCTTCGCCAGCCTGTTCCTGGACCGGGCCATCCATTACCGGGTGGATCAGGGGTTCGACCACTTCAAGACGGGCCTGTCGATCGGCGTCATGAAGATGGTGCGCTCCGACCTGGCCTCCTCCGGTGTGATGTTCTCCCTGGACACCGAGTCGGGATTTCGCGACGTGGTCCTCATCACAGGCTCTTACGGGCTCGGTGAGAACGTCGTGCAGGGAGCGGTCGACCCCGACGAGTTCCTCGTCCACAAGCCGACGTTCAAGGCGGGACACCGGGCGGTGCTGCGCCGGCTGCTCGGGGACAAGGCCGTCAAGATGGTCTTCGTCGAGGGGGAGACCAAGCACACCACACGCAACGTCCCCACCCCCAAGGCCGACCGGCGCCAGTACTGCCTCAGCGACACCGACGTGCTCGAGCTCGCCGGCCATGCCTGTGCGATCGAGGACCACTACGGCCGTCCCATGGACATGGAGTGGGCCAAAGACGGTATCGACGGACTGCTCTATCTCGTCCAGGCGCGGCCCGAGACGAGCATCTCGCAGCGCTCGGCCACCATAATCGAGCGCTATGTCCTGGGCGGGACCGGAGAGGTCCTCGTCGAAGGCCGGGCCGTCGGGGAACGGATCGCGACGGGCACCGTCCGACGCATCGACAACGTGTCGCAGCTCAGGGAGTTCTCGCCCGGAGAGGTCCTGGTCGCCGACACCACCACTCCGGACTGGGAGCCCGTGATGAAGATGGCATCGGCCATCGTCACCAACCGGGGCGGCCGCACGTGCCACGCGGCCATCGTGGCCCGAGAGCTCGGTATCCCCGCCGTCGTGGGCACCGGCGACGCCACGGGCCACTTGCAGAGTGGGGACGTGGTCACCGTATCGTGCGCCGAAGGCGACACCGGTCACGTCTACCGAGGGACCATCTCCTTCCGAGTCGACCGCACCGAGGCCAACGAGCTTCCTCGTCCTGCCACCCGGATCATGGTCAACCTCGGCAACCCCGATCTGGCCTTCATCACGTCGTTCCTCCCCAACGACGGCGTCGGGCTGGCCCGCATGGAGTTCATCGTCAACGAGTCCATCAAGGCGCATCCCCTCGCCCTGCTGCATCCCGAGCGCGTGACCGACCCCAAGGCACGTCAGGAGTTGGCCCGCCTCACACGGGGATACCCGGACGGGGAACACTTCTTCGTCGAGCGCCTGTCGGAAGGGATCGGCACCATCGCCGCCGCATTCTGGCCCAAGCCAGTCGTGGTCCGGATGTCGGACTTCAAGACCAACGAGTACGCGAGCCTCGTCGGAGGAGCCGACTTCGAACCACACGAGGCCAACCCGATGTTGGGGTTCCGCGGCGCCTCGCGTTATGCCCACCCTGCTTACGCGGAGGGATTCGCCTTGGAGTGCAAAGCCATGAAGCGGGTCCGCGAAGACATGGGCTTGACCAACACCGTGATCATGCTTCCCTTCGTCCGGCGTGTCGATGAAGCCAGGCAGGTGCTGGAGCGCATGGCAGAGCTTGGGCTCGAGCGGCACAAGAACGGGCTTCAGATCTTCGCGATGTGCGAGATCCCGAACAACGTGATCCTCGTCGACCGCTTCGCAGAGCTCTTTGACGGGTTCTCGATCGGGTCCAACGATCTCACCCAGCTGACCTTGGGCGTCGACCGGGACAGCGAGATCGTCGCGTTCGACTATGACGAACGCGACGAAGGAGTCAAGGAGATGATCCGGCTAGCCGTGGAGGGATGCCGCCGGAACAAGATCCACTCGGGATTCTGCGGCCAGGCGCCGTCGGACTATCCGGAGATGGCCGAATACCTCGTGGAGCTCGGCATCGACTCCATGAGCCTCAACCCCGACACGGTGGTCGCCACCACACGAGAGGTGCTCGAGGTCGAGCGTCGCATGAAGCGGCCGGCGCGCCCCACCCACTCCGCAGCGTAAATCCACGAAGGGAGGACGGACAATGCAACTAGAACTCACCATGGACCAGGCACAGGAGCTTAAGACGCTGCTCGAACAGTCGCTCCCCGAGTTGAGCCATGAGATCGCAGCCACTGACAACACCGTGTACAGGGCCGAGCTCGTCGCCTTCCGCGACCGCCTGGTCGAGGTCACAGAGGCACTCAGCCGATTGCTGGCAGCCGCCCCCGGTACCCCGCCTCCGCCCCAGGAGCTCGTCCGGGAGCTCGCCCACCCCGGCGACTGACGGATGAGAGGAGCGTCCCGGACCGACGGACGCGGGTTTGGTCCGGCTCAGGTGGCGTCGAGCAGAGCGTCGATGTTGCCGTTGGACGAATCGGCGGCGTCAGCGAGGTACGGCAGGCCGTATGCGGTCTCGATCGATCGCAGCACGCCGGCGGTGTTCACGGGCGTCGCATCCTGGCGCGGGTCGGACTTGAGCGCAGCGCCGACGACGATCGTAATGATATGCCCACCGCCGCCCTCACCGGCGTTGCCCACGCCCGAGGCGTCGGAGTCCGCTCCCTCGTCCCACTCGATGACGATCCTGCCACCTTGGGCGTACCAAGCGGTCGACTGCACCTGGGAGACGAAGCCCCCCAGCCACGCGTCGCCGACCGAGGGATCGACGTCCCCGTCGGCGTTCGTCTGCCCGTCGTGCATGTCGTCGGCGCCATTCGGGGTCACCCACACGAAGTCCGGAGGCGCCAGCGAGTTGAGATCGTTCACGATGGTCGTCGACGGCACCACGTCGGCGGCGAAATCCGGCAACGACGTGACCGACGGGAAGTACACGAAAGGGTCGTGGTGCTGGTAGTACTGACCACCGCAACACGTGGTGTTTCCCCCCGTGTATCCGGCCGACGGCATGGACTCCATGTACGCCTTCCAGGAGATCCCTGCCGTCTCGAGCTGGTCGGGAAGTGTCACCACATTCGCCGGGATGTTCTCGGAGGACGGTGTGCCGTCGTCGGTGACGCCGGAGTTGGTGCCTGACAGCAACTCGAGGTAATTGGGCAACGACGGATGCCCGATGGAGTACGACTGCGTCGCCACGCCGTACTGAGCGGCCAGCGCGTTGGTATCAGGAGCGTCGGGGCTGCCGATGAGCTCGTTCTGGCTCTCGTTCTCCATCATGACGACCATGATGTGCGGCGGCGAGGGCCGCGCCGGTGAGGGAACGGGCCGGGTAACAGGGGGGCCCTTGGGAGCGGGGGCAGGTCTCACCCGTGGAGCGATCCGTGGGGCGACCGACTTGGAGGGCACCGATGGCCGAGTCGTGGGCGCTGCCGTGGTGACCGGCGGGCCGGGCGTCGTGGAGCTCAACGCAGATGGCGCCGAAGTCGGGACGGAAGCCGCATGCGGAACCGTGGTCACCGTCATCACCTGCCCGGGCGCGAGAGTCGATCGCCCGGCGAGGGCGGGGGTGAACACGAAGAGTGAGATCACTCCGAGTGTGAGGACCGTGACACACGTGGAGACGAACGCGACGCGACGGCCCGAGCGTCGGCGCCGATGCCTGGGACCGCGACGAGACAGGTGCGGTGACACCTTTTCGACCCGGTGCGGATGGTGTGCGTGCCGAGCCGTCCGATGGCCCACCTTCGCACCTTCGCAGGATTCCCATGCCGTGTCCAAGGACGAGGTCACGACACCTGATCCGGGGCCTCGCGGCGCCACGCGAGGCGGCAGACGAGGGTCCGGGGTACGTGCTACCCAGGCTCGATCTGGGGTCCGGATCTATAGTGCTCGGATCCCGGAGCGATCGGACGGACATCGTCGCCGCATTGCTGCGGGCGCAGTGCGGGGGGCGACGAGGGGACCGCCCGGGTGGGGCCGGGCGTTCGGAGGGCGGGCATGGGACGGTTCGACCAGGGCGCACAGACCTCTTCCCGGCGCGCCAAGTCTGTGCGCTACGGCCTCGCGTGCCTCAGCGCCATGGTGACGGCCGGATTCGCCCTCGGCACCGCCGGAATCGCCGCTGCGGCGGGAAGACCGGCCACGGCCGAGGCCGCCCTGTCCGATCCCACGGCCGGCCACACCTACCGACATGGCGCCGACCCGCTGCGCACGTCGGCCACATCGCTCCACAACACCGCCGGCATCCGCACCGGGACGACACCGACGGGGCGCTCGGCGGCGGGACTCGAAGAAAAGGGCCCGGTGAGCTTCGGGGGCGGATCCGTCATCACCGGGTCACCCAAGGTCTACCTCGTGTTGTGGGGAGCGCGCTGGGGCACCCAGAGCATGGGCGCAGGTGGGTACGAGGACTATTCGGGCGACCCCGACGGCCTGGCTCCGGACCTCCAGGCCCTCTTCAGCGGGTTGGGCACCGACAACGAGCAGTGGAGCGCCATCCTCACCCAGTACTGCGAGGCTGTGGAGACCGGAGCGACGACCTGCCCCCTCTCGCCCTCGTCGGCACATGTCGCCTACCCGACCAGCACGGTCCTGGCCGGGGTGTGGGAGGACACCTCGGCCAACATGGCAGCCGCGACCGGGACCCAGATCGCGCAGGAGGCGGCGAACGCCGCCGTGCACTTCTCGAATCCCCCCGGCGCGCAGTACGTGATCGTGTCCCCCACCGGAACCGACCCCGACCAGTGGCTCGATCCCCGCTACGGCTACTGCGCCTATCACGACAACACCGGGGACCCCTCGCTCGGCGCGGTGAGCGGGCCGAATGTCCCCTACACCAACATGCCCTACGTCCCTGACGTCGGCGCCGAGTGCAGTTCGTTCTCGCGCCCCGGAGTCCTCGACGGCGCCAACGAGACCATCACCCACGAGTACGCCGAGACGCTCACTGATCCATTCCCGTCATCGGGATGGACCGGGCGTCACGGCTACGAGGTCGCCGACAAGTGCGAGAACCTCTTCGGGGGGGAACAAGGCGGCTCCCGGTACGTGACGCTGGCCACCGGCACCTTCGCCATGCAGGGGATCTGGGCCAACGACCTCGGCAAGAGAGGTGGCTGCGAGAACGCCCACGCGCTCATCTTGACGGTCAACCCGGGCAAGCAGAAGAGCACCGCCGCAACACCGTTGACGCTCCAGATGAGCGCCCTCGACCTGCGCGGGCAGACCCTCAGGTACGCCGCAACGGGCCTCCCGGCGGGGTTGGCCATCAATGCGGCGACGGGCCTGGTCTCGGGCACCCCTGCCGCCCGGGGGCGTACCGACACCACGGTGACGCTGTCGGACTCGTCGTCGAGCACCACGGTCAGCTTCGAGTGGACGATCAAGCGCTGAAAACCGGAGCGGTGAGTTGACACCATCAGTCCGGTAGGCGCCCACCGATCCGCGGCGCAGAGTCCGCACGGGAGCAGCACAGGCCGCACCAGAGGCGCGGTTCGACCGACGACAGGTCGTAGCATGTCGGTCATGTCGGTCATGTCGGTCATGTCGACATTGACGGTCAGTTGGGTCTGCCCCAGGTTCGGTTGACTCCTAACCTTGCGAGCATTGGCTCGCTGGAAGGGAGTGGAGGGTGCCAAAGGCATACCCCGATCAGTTCCGCCGGGATGTTGTGGCGGTTGCCCGACGCCGGGAGATCCCGCTGTCGAAGGTGGCGCGGGACTTTGGCATCTCCGAGTCGTGTCTGCATCGCTGGATGAAGGATGCGGACGTCGAAGAGGGCGTCCGCGACGGCATGACTGCGGCGGAGCGCAACGAGCTCCGTGAATCACGCAAGCGGATCAAGGTTCTCGAGCAGGAGAACTACATCTTGCGCCGTGCGGCTGCGTATCTATCCCAGGGCAGCTCCCCAAAATGAGATACCCGCTGGTCCGTGATCTTGCCGCCGAAGGTGTTCCCGTGGCGGTGACCTGCCGGGTGCTCGAGTTCTCCAAGCAGAGCTATTTCAGATGGCTCGCTCGGCCCTGCAGTCCAAGGGACCTCGACAACGCCTATCTGACGAACGCAGCGGTCGACGTGAACCACGACGACCCGGCCTTCGGCTACCGCTTCATCGCGGATGAGCTCGAGCGCCTCGGTCACCGGGCCTCGGAGAACCGTGTGTGGCGTTTGTGCTCCGAGCAGCGACTTTGGTCAGCGCACTCGAGGAAACAGGGCCTGGGTCACCGACCCGGGCCCCCGGTCCACGACGACCTCGTCGAACGGGACTTCACCGCCGATGCTCCGAACGAGCTGTGGCTCACCGACATCACCGAGCACCGCACCCGGGAGGGAAAGCTCTACTGCTGTGTCGTGAAGGACGTCTTCTCCAACCGCATCGTCGGCTATGCCACCGACGCCCGTATGACGAGCCAGCTCGCTGTCAGGGCGCTCCATCACGCCGTCGCACTTCGAGGACCAGGCGCCACGGTGGTTCACAGCGACAGGGGATCGCAATTTCGATCTCACGCATATGTGCGGGCGCTGGCGCGCTTCGGGCTTCGCGGATCGATGGGACGGGTGGCCGCCTGCGCCGACAACGCGGCCATGGAGTCATTCTACTCTCTGCTTCAGAAGAACGTCCTCGACCCGAAGTCCTGGGCCACTCGCCAGGAGTTGCACCTGGCGATCGTGCACTGGATCGAGCGCACGTATCACCGCCGGCGTCGTCAGCGGGCCCTCGGCAGGCTCACGCCGATCGAATATGAGACCATCTACAACGTCGAGACCGTCGCTTAGAGCTGGACAACCAAAGAGTCAACCGACTTG
>CAWEMO010000002.1:0-905451 GCA_963810195.1 uncultured Acidimicrobiales bacterium
CGACGCGGCGCGCCGGGGAAGGAGGTAAGAACATTGGCGATCGACCCAAATCGCTGGACACAGAAAACCCAGGAGGCAAGCGCCGCCGTAACCCTCGCCCGGGCGCAGCAACCCGGAAGTAACGCCGGACCATCTCTTGCTGACATTGCTGGGTCAGGAAGGGACGGCCGTGCTGCCGGTGCTGACCCGGGTGGGGGTGGCAGCTTACCGCTGCGCAACCGCCTGGAGGAGTCCCTCTCCAAGCTGCCCCACAGCTACGGGGGCGAGGGGCCGGCGTTGTCGCGCGAGTCGCAGGCCGTCCTCGAGACGGCCGACGGAGTGCGCGCGACATCGGCGACGAGTACCTCTCGGTCGAGCACATCCTGCTGGCATGGCCGACGCGCTCGGTGTCGACCGTGACGACGCTGCTCAGCGCGCTGCGCGAGGTGCGCGGCAGCCACCGGGTCACCTCCCAGAACCCCGAGGAGCAGTACCAGGCGCTCGAGAAGTACGGCCGCGACCTGACCGAGGCGGCCCGCCACGGGCAAGCTCGACCCGGTCATCGGCCGCGACGAGGAGATCCGCCGCGTCATCCAGGTGCTCTCCCGCCGCACCAAGAACAACCCCGTGCTCATCGGCGAGCCCGGCGTGGGCAAGACGGCCATCGTCGAGGGCCTGGCCCAGCGCATCGTCGAGGGCGACGTGCCCGAGGGCCTGCAGGGACAAGCGCGTCATGGCCCTGGACCTGTCGGCTCGATGGTCGCCGGGGCCAAGTACCGCGGCGAGTTCGAGGAGCGCCTGAAGGCCGTGCTCAAGGAGATCGCCGACGCCGAGGGCGAGGTCATCACCTTCATCGACGAGCTGCACACCATCGTCGGCGCCGGCGCGGCCGAGGGCGCCATGGACGCCGGCAACATGATCAAGCCGATGCTGGCCCGCGGCGAGCTGCGCATCATCGGCGCCACCACCCTCGACGAGTACCGCAAGCACATCGAGAAGGACGCCGCCCTCGAGCGCCGCTTCCAGCCGGTGTTCGTCGGCGAGCCCTCGGTCGAGGACACCATCGCCATCCTGCGCGGCCTGAAGGAGCGCTACGAGGTCCACCACGGCGTGCGCATCCAGGACGCCGCGCTGGTGGCGGCGGCGGTGCTGTCGGACCGCTACATGACCGGCCGCTTCCTGCCCGACAAGGCCATCGACCTGATGGACGAGGCGGCCAGCCGGCTGCGCATCGAGATCGACTCGATGCCCACCGAGCTCGACGTGGTCACCCGCCGCATGCGCCAGCTCGAGATCGAGCGGGTGGCCCTGGCCAAGGAGACCGACGAGCGCGCTCGAGCGAGCGCCTGGCCCGGCTCGAGGAGGAGCTGGCCGAGCTGAAGGAGCAGTCCGACGCGATGACCGCGCGCTGGCAGGCCGAGAAGGACGGCCATCGCCGCGCATCCGGGCGCTCAAGGAGGAGCTCGAGGACGCGCAGGGCGAGGCCGAGCGCCTCGAGCGCGACGGCGACCTCGCCGGCGCCTCCGAGATCCGCTACGGCGAGGTCCCCGAGCTCGAGCGCCGCATCGAGGAGGCCACCGACGAGCCTCGCCGAGCTCCAGGCCGGGCGGCGCTGCTTGAAGGAGGAGGTCGACGCCGAGGACGTCGCCGAGGTGGTGAGCCGCTGGACCGGCGTGCCGGTCAGCCGGCTCCTGGAGGGCGAGGTCGACGAAGCTGGTGCGCATGGAGGACGCCCTGCACGCCCGGGTGGTCGGCCAGGACGAGGCCGTCGAGGCGGTCGCCAACGCCATCCGGCGCAGCCGGGCCGGCCTGTCGGACCCCAACCGGCCCGATCGGCTCGTTCCTGTTCCTCGGGCCCGACCGGCGTGGGCAAGACCGAGCTGGCCCGGGCGCTGGCCGAGTTCCTGTTCGACGACGAGCGCGCCATGGTCCGCATCGACATGAGCGAGTACATGGAGAAGCACGCCGTGTGCCGCCTGGTCGGGCGCGCCCCCGGGCTACGTCGGCTACGAGGAGGGCGGCCAGCTCACCGAGGCGGTGCGCCGCCGGCCCTACGCGGTGGTGCTGCTCGACGAGATCGAGAAGGCCCACCCCGACGTCTTCAACGTCCTGCTGCAGGTGCTCGACGACGGCCGCCTCACCGACGGCCAGGGCCGCACGGTCGACTTCACCAACACCGTGCTCATCATGACGTCCAACCTGCCCGGCGACCCCAGCGACTTCTTCAAGCCCGAGTTCATCAACCGCATCGACGAGATCGTGCGCTTCCGGCCCCTCGACCGAGGAGGACCTCGGCCGTCATCGTGGGCATCCAGCTCGGCCGGCTGCGCACCCGCCTGGCCGAGCGGCGGCTGTCGCTCGAGGTCACGCCGCGAGGCCGAGGACTGGCTGGCCCAGCGCCGGCTACGACCCCGACTTCGGCGCCCGGCCCGCTGCGCCGGGTGCATCCAGCACGACGGTCGAGGACCCCCTGGCCCTCGCGCTGCTCGAAGGGCGGTACACCGAGGGCGACACGGTCACCGTCGACGTCGACCGACGGGGCGCACGGCGAGGGCGATCGTCGCTCGCGCTGAGTCGGGGCCCCTGTCACCGAGGCGGCCGCTTCGGGGCGTCGTCGCCAGGTCCGGACTACACTGCGGCGTAATCCGGAGCCGTCTCGACGGAGGTGCGTCGTGCCCGCAACCGTGGTCGTCGGGACCCAGTGGGGCGACGAGGGCAAGGGCAAGCTCACCGACCTCCTGGCCAGGGAGATGGACCTCGTCGTCCGCTACCAGGGCGGCCACAACGCCGGGCACACCGATCGTCGTCGACGGCGAGGCCTTCGCCCTCCAGCTCGTGCCGAGCGGCATCCTCTACCCCCACATCACCCCGGTCATCGGCAACGGCGTCGTGGTCGACCCCGGCGTCCTGCTGGCCGAGCTCGACACGCTCGAGTCCGAAGGGCGTCGACACCAGCCGCCTGGTCGTGAGCGGCAACGCCCACCTGATCATGCCGTACCACCAGGAGCTCGACCGGGTGACCGAGCGCTACCTCGGCAAGAACGCGCTGGGCACGACCAAGCGCGGCATCGGCCCCGCCTACGCCGACAAGGCGGCCCGGGTCGGGCTGCGGGTCCAGGACCTGCTCGACCGAAGATCTTCCGCCAGAAGCTCGACGTGGCGCTGAAGGAGAAGAACGCCGTCCTGGCCAAGGTCTACAACCGGCTGCCGCTCGTCGGCCGAGGAGATCGCCGGGCGCTACCTCGACGAGCGCGCCCCGGCATCGCGCCGATGGTCGGCCGACACCGTCGGCCTCGTCCACGACGCGCTCGACGCCGGGCGCAACGTGCTGCTCGAGGGCGCCCAGGCCACGTTCCTCGACCTCGACCACGGCACCTATCCCTTCGTCACCTCGTCCAACCCGGTGGCCGGCGGCGCCTGCACCGGCTCGGGGCTCGGGCCGCGCGACATCGACCGAGGTCATCGGCATCGCCAAGGCCTACGTGACGCGGGTCGGGGCGGGCCCGTTCCCGACCGAGCTGCCACGACGAGGTCGGCGACCTGCTGGTCGAGCGGGGCCACGAGTTCGGCACCAACACCGGGCGGCGCCGGCGCTGCGGCTGGTTCGACGCGGTCATGGCCCGCCAGGCGGTGCGGCTCAACTCGCTGTCCGAGGTGGCCCTCACCAAGCTCGACGTGCTCGACACGTTCGACGAGGTCAAGGTCTGCGTCGCCTACGAGGCCGACGGCGAGCGCTACGACTACCCGCCCTACCACCAGTCGGTCCTGCACCAGGTGACGCCGGTCTACGAGGAGCTTCCCGGGCTGGCAGACGCGACCTGTCCGGGGTGACCGCGCTCGCCGACCTGCCCCGGCGGCGCGCGACTACGTGGCGCTTCCTGGCCGAGCAGATCGGCGTGCCGATCAGGCTGGTCGGCGTGGGCCCCGGGCGCGAGCAGTTCGTGCCGTTCGCGGCGTGAGGATCTGCGGCTCCGTGTCATGAAGGTCTGCGTCGTCGGCTCGGGCGGCGCGCGAGCACGCGCTGGCCTGGTCGCTGGCGCGCACCGCCGAGGTCGTGGTCACGCCGGGCAACCCGGGCATGCGCCGGGGTCGGCCGCCGAGCGGCCACTCGCGATCACCTCGATCACCGACCGCGCCGCCGCCGAGGAGGTCGACGCCGAGCTGTTCGTGATCGGCCCCGAGGCGCCCCTCGTCGACGGGCCTGGCCGACCGGCTGCGCGCCAGGGCCGGCTGGTGTTCGGCCCGGGGGCCGACGGGGCCCGGCTCGAGGGCTCCAAGGCCTTCATGAAGGAGGTGCTCGACGAGGCCGGCGTGCCGACCGCCCGCTACGGCGTCTTCGACGACGATCCGCGCCGCCTGGCCTTCCTGCGCACGCTGCCCGGGCCCTACGTGGTCAAGACCGACGGGCTGGCCGCCGGCAAGGGCGTGCTCGTCACCGACTCGCTCGCCGAGGCCGAGGCGCGACGTCGCGCGCCAAGCTCTCGGGCGAGGCCTTCGGCGACGCCGGCCGCCGCGTGGTGATCGAGGAGGGACTGGCGGCGCGAGTGCTCGCTGCACGTGCTGTGCGACGGGACGCGGGTGGTCGCCGCTCGCGCCGGCCCAGGACTACAAGCGCATCGGCGACGGCGACGAGGGCCCCAACACCGGCGGCATGGGGGCCTACTCCCCGGTGCGCGCTGGTCGACGACCGGCTCGTCGACGAGCGTGATGCGACGAGGCGGTCGAGCCGCTCGTGGCCGCGCTGCGCCGGCGCGGCATCGACTACCGCGGCGTGCTCTACGCGGGGCTGATGCTCACCGCCGACGGGCCCGCGCGTGCTCGAGTACAACGTGCGCTTCGGCGACCCCGAGACCCAGGTCGTGCTCGCCCCGGCTCACCGAGCGACCTCGACCGCGCTCCTGCGCCGCGGCGGCCGGGGGCCGGCTGCGCGCCGAGCCGCGCTTCGCCCGCCGACGCCGCGGTGTGCGTGGTGCTGGCCGCGGAGGGCTACCCCGGCGCGCCGCGCACCGGCGACCCGATCGACGGCCTCGGACGACGGCCAGCCGACGCCGTGGAGGGCGTGACCGTGCTCCACGCCGGGACCGCCGCTCGACGCCGAGGGCGGCTTCGTCACCGCCGGGGGCCGGGTGCTCGGGGTCACCGCCTCGGGCCGACCTGGCCGAGGCCCGCCGGCGCGCCTACGCCGCGGTGCGCTGCATCAGCTGGCCGGGGATGCAGTTCCGCAGCGACATCGCCGCCGCGGCCGCTGCCGCCGCCGGGTCGGAGGTGCCGCCGCGACGGAGGTGCCGCCGCTCGGAGGTGCCGGCGTGATCCCCCGCTACTCGCTGCCCGAGATGGCGGCGCTGTTCACCGACGAGGCCCGCCTGGACGACTGGCTCGAGGTCGAGCTGCTGGCGGTCGAGGGCTGGGCCGAGGTCGGCGCCGTCCCGCGCCGAGGCCGCCGCGGCGGTGCGGGCCCGGGCCCCGAAGGTCGACGCCGAGCTCGTCGCGGCGGTCGACGAGCGCGAGCGCGTCACCGACCACGACGTGGCCGCCTTCGTCGACGTGGTCCAGGACGCATCGGCGCGCCCGAGGGCTCCTGGGTCCACTACGGGCTCACCTCGTCCGACGTGGTCGACACCGCGCTGTGCGCCACCCTCGCGCAGGCCGCCGACCTGCTGATCGACGCCGGCGACGCGCTGGTGTCGGTGCTCAAGGCCCGGGCCCTCGAGTCATCGACACGCCCGATGGCGGGCCGGACCCACGGCATGCACGCCGAGCCCACGACCTTCGGGGCCAAGTTCGCGCTGTGGTGCCTGCAGGCCGACCGGGACCGCGAGCCGCCTGCGCGCGCCCGCGCGACGAGGTCGCGGTGGGGAAGCTGTCGGGCGCGGTCGGCACCTACTCCAACATCGACCCCGCGCGTCGAGGACTACGTCTGCGGCGCGCTCGGGCTCGAGCCGGTGCCCGCCACCCAGGTGATCGCGCGGGACCGCCACGCCGAGTACCTGTGGGCGTGCGCGGCGGTCGGGCGCGACCATCGAGATGATCGCCACCGAGATCCGCCACCTGGCCCGCACCGAGGTGGGCGAGGTCGAGGAGCCCTTCGGCGCCGGGCCAGAAGGGCAGCTCGGCCATGCCCCACAAGCGCAACCCGATCCTGTCCGAGCGGCTGTGCGGCCTGGCCCGGGTGCTGCGCGGCTATCTGCGGCGCGGGGCTCGAGGACGTGGCGCTGTGGCACGAGCGCGACATCTCGCACAGCTCGGTCGAGCGCGTCGTCCTGCCCGACGCCTGCCTGCCTCGCCTACTACGTGCTGCGCCGGGCGACCGGGCTGGTCGCAGGGCCTGGTGGTCCACGCCGATCGGATGCGCGCCAACCTGACCAAGGGGTCGCTTCGGGCTGGTGTTCAGCCAGTCGGTGCTGCTGGCGCTGGTGGCGTCGGGGATGACCCGCGACGACGCCTACCGCATCGTCCAGCGCGACGCCCGGCTGGCCTGGGAGGAGCGCCGACCGCTGCCGCGACGTGCTCGAGGCCGACGCCGAGGTCACCTTGGAGCGAGCGCCGCGCTCGACGCGGGCCTTCGACCTCGACCGCGCCCTGCGCCAGCGTCGACGGTTCACGCGACGCGATCGACGGAGGTGGAAGCGGTGAGCTCTGACATTGCGTGCACAGCTCGGGCAAGGTCCGCGAGCTCTACGACGCCGGCGACGACCGGCTGCTCATGGTGGCGTCGGACCGGCTCTCGGCGCTTCGACGTGGTGCTGGCCGAGCCCATCCCCGACAAGGGGCGGGTGCTCACGGCCATGACCGTGCACTTCCTCCACGAGCTGGCCGACCTTGCCCCCAGCCACCTCGTCACCGCCGATCCCGCCGAGCTCCCCGCCGAGGCCGCCGAGCTGGGTGGCGAGGCCGGGCTGGCCGGAGTGGCGGGGCGGGCCCTGCTCGTGCGCCGGGCCGAGATGCTGCCCATCGAGTGCATCGTCCGCGGCTATCTGGCCGGGTCGGGGTGGAAGGAGTACTCGGCGTCGGGGACGCTGCACGGCACGCCGCTGCCGCCGGGCCTCGAGCAGGCCGAGCCGGCTCCCCGAGCCCATGTTCACGCCCTCGACCAAGGCCACCGAGGGACACGACCTCAACATCTCCTTCGACGAAGCCGCGGACCTCGTGGGCAAGGAGATGGCCGAAAAAGCGCGCGACCTGTGCGTCGAGGCCTACCGCCGGGCGCGCGGCCGCGGCCGAGCGCAACGGCATCATCGTGGCCGACACCAAGTTCGAGCTGGGGATCATCGACGGGGAGCTCGCCCTGTGCGACGAGGTGTTGACGCCGGACTCGTCGCGGTTCTGGCCCGCGGACCAGTGGCGTCCGGGCACCAACCCGCCCGCCTTCGACAAGCAGCCGGTGCGGGACCTGCTCGAGGGGAGCGGATGGGACAAGTTGCCTCCGCCTCCGCCGCTGTCGCCCGAGGTCGTAAAGGAGACGAGCGAGCGCTACATCGCCGCCTACGAAAAGATCAGCGGGCGGCGCCTGGCCGACTGGTACGGTGCCAAGAGGTGAGGCGCGCGTGAAGTACGAGGTGCTCGTGGAAGTGCGGTTGCGCCCCGGGATCGCCGATCCGCAGGGGGCCACCATCGAACGGGCGTTGCCCGCGCTGGGCTTCGAAGGCGTCGAGGGCGTGAGTGTGGGCAAGGCCTTCCGGATGACGGTCGAGGCGCCCGACGAGCCCGCGGCGCGCCGGCGCGCCACCGAGATGGCCGACCGGCTGCTGGCCAACCCCGTCATCGAGGACTCCACCGTCACCGTGCTCGGTACCCCGGCAGGGAACGGAGCGCGCGCATGACGCCGCGCCCGGGGGCGCGCTCGATGACGTCGCGCCCGGGGCGCGCTCATGACGGCCCGGATCGGCGTCGTCGTCTTCCCGGGCAGCAACTGCGAGCACGACGTGGTCAAGGCGCTCGGGTTGTTCGGCCCGGCGCGCGTGGAGGCCGACCTCGTGTGGCACGGGGAGCGCTCCCTGGCCGGCTACGACGCCGTCGTCCTCCCCGGTGGTTTCGCCCACGGCGACTACCTGCGCCCGGGCGCGCTGGCGCGCTTCTCACCCGTGATGGACGCCCTGGCCAAGTACGCGGCCGACGGCGGGCCCGTGGTGGGGATCTGCAACGGATTCCAGGTGCTGACCGAGGCGGGGCTCCTGCCCGGGGCGCTGCAGAAGAACCGGGGGCTGCGCTTCCTGTGCACGACGGTAGGGGTGCGGGTGTGCACGGCGCGCACCGTGCTCACCGGCGAGACGGCCCCGGGGACCGAGCTCGAGCTCCCCATCAACCACTTCGAGGGCAACTTCACGTGCGACGCCGCCACCCTCGAGCGCCTGCGGGCCGAGGACCGCGTCGTGCTGCGCTACACCGCCAACCCCAACGGCTCCATCGACGACATCGCCGGGGTGTGCAACGAGGAGGGCAACGTGGTGGGCCTCATGCCGCATCCCGAACGGGCCAGTGACGCCCTGACGGGGAGCACCGACGGCATGGGCCTGCTCGAGTCCCTGGTGGCCGCGGCCACCCGCCAGGCCCGCCTGTCGGTCTGATCAGCCTGCCGGTTTGATCAGCCGCCTGCCGGTCTGATCAGCCCTTCCTGCTCTTGTCGGCCTTCGCCGTGGACGTGCCGTTGACGGTGCCGTCGCCGTTGGTGCGGGTGATGCCGGCGCGCTGCAGGACCGACGCGCTCACCCCGGCGGCGCGCCAGGCGTTGTACTCGATCCCCTTGCGCTGCCCGTAGCCCTTGGCCACCTTGACGAACGCCTTCTCCAGGGTGCCCAGGTCGCTGCTCGACGGCGCCCGGGCCAGCTCGGCCTGGAGGTCGGTCTTCTCCTGCAGCAGGTGCAGGCGTGCCAGCGGATCGGCGGACTCGAGGAGCTCGTCCACGGTGACGAGGCGCTTCTTCACCGACTCGGGGGTGCGCTTGCGGCCTCGCCGGGGCCGGCTGCGCTCGATGGCCTCGAGGTAGCGGCGCACGGCCCGCCCCTCGTCCCGGCCCTGGGCGAGAGCGTCCTTGTGCGCCTTCGTCATGGGCTGACGGTTGGGGCCCGTCCTGGTGTCCGGCATGGTCCGGATTATGGGTATGGAGCGGGACCGAATGCAACCTGTTTGAGCTGCGGTCTCAAGTCATCCACGCACCATTGAGGCGATCATTGGAGGCTGTCGCCGACCTGGAGGTGTGGGATGCAGATGCGGTTCTCTGCTGCAGAGCAGTCCGAGGTGTGGGACCGGTTTGAGGCCGGCGAGTCGATGCGGTCGATCGCCCGCTCGGTCGGCCGGTCCCAGACTGGAGTCCATGACCTGATCCAGAAGACGGGCGGCATCCGTCCACTCGCTCCGACGGTGTGGTCCGACGCCAGGATGTCATTGGTCGAACGGGAGGAGATCTCCCGTGGGCTCGCCACCGGGCTGTCGCTGCGTCAGGTGGCGGCGGGCCTGGGACGGGCTGCATCGACAGTGTCCCGGGAGGTGGCCGCCAACGGCGGCCGGCATCGCTACCGGGCGTGCGAGGCCGAAGCGTCCGCCCGCCGGCGGGCTCGACGACCGAGACCGGCCAAGTTGGCCAAGTGCCCGAGGCTGCGCCGTGTCGTCCAGGGCAAACTGGAGAAACGCTGGTCGCCCCAGCAGATCGCCGACTGGTTGCCCGAAGCGTTCCCCCACGACCCGGAGATGCGGGTGAGCCACGAGACCATCTACATGTCGCTGTTCGTCCAAGGTCGAGGAGCCCTGCGCCAGGAGCTCTTTCGCTGCCTGCGCCAGGGCCGGGCCATGCGCCGCCCCCAGGGAAAGCGCCAAGCGACGGGCCAGGGCAAGATCCGCGACATGGTCATGATCTCGGATCGTCCCGCTGAGATCGAGGACCGGGCTGTGCCCGGCCACTGGGAAGGCGATCTCATCATGGGCACGGGCCAGCGGGCCATCGGCACACTGGTCGAGCGCTCCACCCGCTACGTCATGCTCATGCGCCTCCCCGATGGGCACGGGGGCGAGGCTGTCCGCAAGGCGCTGGCCAAGACCATCGTCAAGCTCCCCACCGAGCTCCGGCGCTCGATCACCTGGGACCAAGGACAAGAGATGAACGAGCACGCTCGCTTCACCGTCGACACCGGCGTGCAGATCTACTTCTGCGATCCCAAGAGTCCGTGGCAACGCGGTTCCAATGAGAACACCAATGGGCTGTTGCGCCAGTACTTCCCCAGGGGCACCGAGCTCTCCGGCCACTCCCAGGCACACCTCAACGCCGTGGCACGAGAGCTCAACGGACGTCCTCGACGGACCCTCGGGGGTATGTCACCATCTCAAGCGTTCGCCGGGGCTGTTGCGTCGATTGGTTGAGCCCGCAGCCATTTCCGGCCGGTGCCATTTGGGCAAAGCGGCCGGGGGCCATTGCGGCCCCGCCCGCCGGGTACGGTGACGGCGATGGAGCTGCACCGCGCCCTGGGCCTCACCGACGACGAGGCGGCGCGCATCGAGGAGATCCTGGGCCGCCCGCCCAATCACCTCGAGCTCGCCATGTACGCGGTGATGTGGAGCGAGCACTGCTCCTACAAGTCCTCGCGCTTGCACCTCAAACGCCTGCCCACCGAGGGGCCCCAGGTGCTGGTGGGACCGGGCGAGAACGCCGGGGTGATCGACGCCGGCGACGGCATCGCCGTGGCGCTGCGCATCGAGAGCCACAACCACCCGTCCGCCGTCGAGCCCTACCAGGGCGCGGCCACCGGTGTGGGCGGGATCCTGCGCGACATCTTCACCATGGGGGCCCGCCCCGTCGCCCTCATGGACCCGCTGTTCTTCGGTCCCGTCGACGACGCCCGCAACCGGTGGCTGACCGAGGGCGTGGTGGCCGGCATCTCGGGCTACGGCAACTCGGTGGGCGTGCCCACCGTGGGCGGCGAGCTCACCTTCGCGCCGGGATACGCCCGCAATCCGCTGGTGAACGTGCTGTGCCTGGGGGTGATGCCCACCGAGCGGCTGGTGCTCGGCGCGGCGACGGGCGAGGGCAACCTGGCCGTGCTCCTGGGCTCGACGACCGGGCGCGACGGCATCGGCGGGGTGAGCGTGCTGGCCTCGGCCGCCTTCGGGGGCGACGCCGCCGGCGATGCCGACGCCGACGCGGCCAAGCGTCCCAGCGTGCAGGTGGGCGATCCCTTCGAGGAGAAGCGGCTCATCGAGGCGTGCCTGGAGTTGCTCGACCGCGGCCTGGTGGTGGGCATCCAGGACCTCGGCGGCGCCGGGCTCACGTGCGCCACGTCGGAGACCGCGGCGCGCGGCGGCATGGGCATGGACGTGGACGTGGATGTCGTGCCCCGGCGCGAGCCGGCCATGGAGCCCTTCGAGGTGATGACGTCGGAGAGCCAGGAGCGCATGCTCGCCATCGTGCGCCCCACCGACCGCGCCGCGGTGGAGGAGGTGTGCCGGCGCTGGGAGGTGCGCGCCACCGTGATCGGCACCGTCACCGCGCCGCTCCCCGGTGCCGGCGGCGGGCGCCTGCGCATCCTCGACGGGGCGGGCACGGTCCTCGCCGACGTCCCCGCCAATTCGCTCTCCGACGACGCCCCGCTCTACGACCGCCGCCGCGCCGCGCCGGCCGGGCTCGACGAGCGCCGGGGCGACGACCCCGGCCCCGCCCTGGTGCCGGGACTCACGACCGAGGGCGTCGGCGCCGACGTGCTGGCGCTGCTGGCCGACGCCTCGTGGGTCTACCGCCAGTACGACCACCAGCTCTTCCTCAACACCGTGGTGGGACCGGGCGGGGACGCCGCCGTGCTGCGCCTGGCCGCGCCCGGCCTGCCGGCGAGTCGCCGGGGGCTGGCCATCTCCACCGACTCCAATCCCCGCTGGTGCGCGCTCGACCCGCGGCTGGGCACGGCCATGACGGTGGCCGAGTCCGCCCTCAACGTGGCCTGTGCCGGGGCGCGCCCTGTGGCCCTGGTGAACTGCCTCAACTTCGGCAACCCCGAGCACCCCGAGGTCATGTGGCAGCTGTCGGAGTCGGTCGACGGCATGGCCGAGGCGTGCCGCGCCCTCGACATCCCGGTGATCGGTGGCAACGTCAGCCTCTACAACGCCAGCGGCGGCAACGACATCGAGCCGACGCCGGTGGTGGCCGTGCTCGGCGTCATCGACTCGCTCGAGCGCCGTCCGCCCGGGACGGGGTTCGAGGCGGGGTCGACCCTGGTGCTCTTGGGGGAGACCGACCCGTCGCTGGCCGGCAGCCGGTGGGCGGTGGAGTGCCACGGGCACGACGGGGGGACGCTGCCCGCCCTCGGTCTCGCCGCCCACGCCCGGCTGTTGGATCTGCTGGTGGGATTGGTGCCCGAAGAGGGGATGCTCACGTCGGTGCACGACGTGTCGGGCGGGGGGCTGGCGCTGGCGCTGGCCGAGGGCGCGGTGCGTTCAGGGGTGGGCTGCGTCGTCGACGGCGTGGCCGGCTACGCCGAGTTGCTGTCGGAGTCCCCGTCGCGCGTGGTGCTGGGCACGGCGCGCCCCGACGACGTGCTGGGCCGGGCCCGGGCCGCCGGCGTCCCGGCGCGCGTCATCGGTGTCACCGGCGGCGACGGCGTGGTGGTCACGGGGTTGCTCGAGCTGTCGGTCGCCGATGCCGTCGACAGGTGGCGCACCGCACTTCCCGGTGCGCTGGGCGAGGCCGTCACCGACTGAGGTCTTTCGCCGGCTTACGCCTTTCACCGACTCGGCCCTCATCTTCCACCGACGGAGGCCCTTCACCGATTCGGCCATTCACCAGCGAGGTCCCAGCGTTGCCTCGTTGTTGTTGGAGCCGAGCCTCATCTGACGCCTGTCCTCGCGGGTATAGTAGGAACCTCCGGATGAGGCTCCGGTGGGCGCACCCGAAGGGGGCGCTCGAACTGCCCTCGGGCTGATGGCCTCTACGCACGATGTGTTCGTGACGTGGAGGTGACATTGGCCACAATCGAGCTGGCGCCGGCTCAGATCCAGATCCTTCAGGTGTTGACGGTTCTGGTCTTCGCGCCGCTCCTGAGCGGGGTGATATCCCATCTCGAAGCCCGCCTCCAGGGTCGGCGCGGGCCTCGCATCCTCCAGCCCTATTACGACCTGGCCAAGCTGTTTCGGAAGGAGACCCTCGTCCCCGAGGACGCCGGCTGGGTGTTCGTGGCGGGCCCGATGGTCGCCTTCACGTGCTACCTGGTCGTCCCCCTCCTGATCCCGGTGCTGACGGCGTACCCGCTGCCTCTCGGGTACATGGGCGACATCCTGGGAGGCGCCTTCATCCTCACCCTGGGCGGATTCGCCGTCGCCCTGGCGGCTGCGGAGACCGGCGGCCCGTACGCGCAGATGGGCAGCAGCCGGGCCATGACCTTCGGTGCGCTCATCGAGCCGTCGCTGCTCTTCATCACCTTCGCGGTGGCATTGATCACCACCACGGACCTGCCGTACTTCGAGGCCGCGGCGGCCCGCTCATCGTTGAGCCAGGTGGTCCGGCCCGCCCACATCCTCGTGGTGTTGGCGTTCTTCTTGGTGGTACTCAACGACACCGGCCGGATCCCGGTCGAGACCCACGCCAGCACCCTCGAGTTCGGGATGATCGACGAGGCACGGACCCTGGAGCACTCCGGTCCCCTGTTCGCCCTGCTCAAGTGGGGATCGGCCATGAAGCAGATGATCCTCTACGTGCTCCTGGTGAACGTCTTCGCCGCACCGTGGGGGCTGGCGGGATCGAGGAGCGCCGGCGCGGTCCTGCTCGCCATCCCGATCCTGCTCGGCAAGGCGTTCGCGGTGGGTGCGATCTTCACCGTGATCGACAACAGCTTTTCCAAGCTCCGTCTGTTCAAGATCACCGAGTTCATGGCCACCGCGTTCCTTCTCGCCATCCTCGCCGTGCTCGTCCTCTATCTGGGTGGAGGCTGATGCAACTGTGACCCCTCCGGTACCCTCCACGTTCTCCGGTGGCACGGAGGCCATGGCGCTGCTGGTGCTGTTGACCGAGTTTGCCATGCTGCGCGCACCACTGGTGCGTTCCCAGATCCGGCTCTATGCCGTCCAGTCGCTGGCCGTGAGCGCTCTGGCCGTGTTCGTCGGTACCAACCAGCACATCGACGCGCTCTATGCCTTAGCGGCCGTGTCTTTCCTGCTCAAGGTCGTGATCGTGCCCCGGATCGTGCTCCGGCTACTCCGCGACACCAGGATGGACCTGGCCGGCAGCAACCGCTTGGGCGTGGCGACGATGGTCCTGATGGCCATCGTCATCTCGGTGTTCGGCTTCTTCGTCGTCGACGGCCTCACGGTGCATTCCCGTTCGCTGCCCGTTCACGCCTTCGGGCTCGCCATGGCGGTGATCCTCGTGGCCTTCTTGCTGGTGATCCTGCGGTCGGACGTGGTGTCCCAAGCGGCGGGCTTCTTCTCGCTGGAGAACGGGGTTTCAGTGGCCAGCCTTCTCGTCGCCGCCGGCCTCCCGCTCTTCGTCGGGGTCGCCTTCCTCTTCGACCTCCTGGTGGCGGTGGTGGTGTTCGGGGTCCTGATGCGGGTGCACCACGGTCGCGGCCAGACCCTGTCGACCGAGGCACTCGATCGGCTGCGAGGCTAGCGATGAGCTGGGACCTGATCGTGATCATGAGCGTGCCCTTCGCCGTCAGCGTGGTCTGCTGTTGGGCGCCGATCGCGGTCTGCCAAGGGCTCACCCTTGCCAGCGGGATCCTCACCTTCGTGCTCGCGCTGCTGCTCGTCCCCACCCGGATCACGACGGCGCTGTCGGGATGGCTACGGGTGGACGCACTTTCGGTCGTCTTCCTCGTCGCCGTGGCGTTCCTCTACGCCGCCACCGCCATATTCGCCATCGGCTACGTCCGGCCTGCGGGTGACCGCCGATCGGTGGCGCGCTACAACCGGCGCTTCTTCGCGGGAATGAACCTGTTCGCTTGGTCGATGGCCATGGCTCCCCTCGTCAACGGCCTGGCGTTGCTGTGGGTGGCGATCGAGGTGACCACCGTGGTGTCCGCGCTGCTGGTGGCCATCGAGGACACCGACGGCGCCACCGAGGCGGCGTGGAAGTACGTGCTCATCGCGTCGATGGGGCTCGGCATCGCCCTCTTCGCCACCATCGTCATGTACTACGCGGGCAGCTCGGTGTTCGGCAGCTCCTACGAGCTCTTCTACCCGAAGCTGATCGGTGCGGCCGGCCACCTCCCCCCCGAGGTCGTCCGCCTCTCGTTCGTGCTGGCGGTACTCGGCTACGGCTCCAAGATGGGGCTCGTCCCGGTCCACACCTGGCTCCCCGACGCCCACAGCGAGGCGCCGACCCCGATCTCCGCCCTGCTCTCGGGCTCGCTCCTGGCCGTCAGCTTCTACGCCATCCTGCGCTTCTACCAGGTGACCGTGCGTGCCATCGGCCCGGCGTTCCCCCGCAACGTGCTGCTCGCCTTCGGTATCGCCTCCTTGGTCCTCGCCGCCCTCTATCTGGCTAGCCAACGCGACCTGAAACGAATGTTCGCCTATTCGAGCGTCGAGCATATGGGGGTGTTGGCCATCGGCATGAGCTTCTCGGCACCGATCGCGGTGGTGGGGGTGCTGTTGCACGTGCTCGCCCATGCCGCGGCCAAGGGCACGGCGTTCTTCGGCGCGGGCAGTGTGGTGCGCAAGTTCGGGACCAAGGACATGAGCCGCATCCGCGGCGGGATAGGCGCGTTGCCGTGGTCCGGCCCCATGCTGGTCATGGCGGTCCTCGGCCTGTCGGCCATGCCGCCGTTCGGGATCTTCCGCAGTGAATTCCTCATCGTCTCGGGCGGCCTGTCCGACCCTAGCGACGCCGTGGCCGCGGTCCTGGTGGTCGGGGTCACGCTGGGCATGCTCGGACTGTCGTGGTTCACCAGCCAGACGATGCTCACCCCGTCCCCCCATGGCACCGTGCGCGGCGAAACCAGCGTCTGGATCGTGGGCTCGATGGTGATCGGTCTCGCCGCCCTCACCCTTCTCGGCGTCCACCCGCCCGGCCAGCTCTCGGACCTCCTGCGCCGGGCCGCCGCCGAGCTCGGGGCCCGGTCATGAGCGTCGCGCCCACGCCGGTGTCGTCGGTGGTGGCGCCGGGCAGGCTGGCCGAGTCGGTCGCCGACGAGGTGGCGGCCGGGGGACGGTTCGCCGCCCTGGTGGCCACGGCCCGCGCCGACGACTCCACGGTGCTGCGCGCCGTGGTGGCCCATCCCGGACGCCTTTCGACGATCGAGGCCGTGCTCGACCCGGGAACGAAGCGGTATCCGGCCCTGACGCCGCTCGTGCCTCCGGCTGCCTGGTACGAACGCGAGATCCGCGACCTGTTCGGTGTCGAACCGGTCGGCCATCCCCGTCCCGACCCGCTCGTGCTCCCGCTGGCCGCCGACGATCCACGGCCGCGGCCGGGCCACCCGGCCGAACCTTCGCGCCTGGAGCCGAACGTGGCCGCGCTTTCGGGACACGTGAGCGGTGAAGGGGTGTTCACCATTCCGTACGGGCCGGTGCGGTCGGGGGTGTTCGAGAGCGTCGAGTACCTGGTCGAGACGCCCGGGGAAGAGATCCCGCACCTGCGCACCCGCGTGTACCACAAGCATCGCGGGCTCGAGTGGCGCTTCGGCGACCTGACGGTCGAAGACGCCGTCCTGTTGGCCGAACGCGTCGAGGGGACGGCGTCGGTGGCACACGCCACCGCCTTCTGTCAGGTGCTCGAGGCTCTCGCCGACGCGGAGCCGCCCCGCGGCGCGCAGCTGGTGCGAGTGGTCCACGCCGAGCTGGAACGGGTCGCGGTCCATCTCGACTCGATCATCCGCCACACCGAGGGCGCCGGTCAGGCAGTCGCCTATGCCCGCATGACGCTGCACAAAGAGCGCGTCCTGCGCCTGCGGGCCCGCTTGTGCGGACACCGCTTCGGTCGTGGTGTGGTCGTCCCCGGGGGGGTGGTGGGGCCACTGCAGCTGGAGCCGGCCGAAGCCCTGGGCGAAATCCGCCGGGTGAGCGGGGCGATCGCCGACGACGCCCGGGCGCTGATGGCCACTGCTTCGTTTCTCGACCGGCTCCGTGGCACCGGGATCCTGCCCCCACCGGTGGTCCTCGAGCACGGGGCACTCGGGCCGGTGGGGCGTGGCTCGGGCCTCGTCGACGACGCCCGGGTGCAACGTCCGTACGGGGCGTACCGGTTCCTGGGTTTCGAACCCGCCTCCGGATACGACGGCGGTGACGCGCTGGCGCGCCAGTGGGTACGGCTCGAGGAGATCCGTCAATCGTTCCACCTGGTCCGCCAGGCGCTCGACGAGCTGGCCGAGATCCGGCCCGGACCGTGGCGGCACGACGTCGCATCACCCGACGGGGTGGGCCTCGGATGGGTCGAAGCCCCGCAGGGTGAGCTCCTGTACCTGGTGGAGGCCGAACGCGGCCGCCTGGTGCGGGTCAAGCCACGATGCGCGTCGTTCCACAACCTCGCCCTGTTCTCCCAGGCTTTCCGGGGCGACATCTTCACCGACTTCGTGTTCATCGAGGCCAGCTTCGGGTTGTCGATCGCGGGGGTGTCGGGCTGATGGCGTGGGTGTTGCGGGGCTTGCGCGAGGGCATCGTCACCACCCGCTATCCGAGGCGGCCCGACGGATACGGCGACGGGTACCGGGCTTCGGTCTCTGTCGCCGCGCAGCCGTCGGGAGGGGAGGACCTCGCCGGTCTCTGCCCGACGGGGGCCATTCGCAGCAGGGGCCGACTCAGGGTCGACAGAGGCAGCTGCATCGTCTGTGGCCGTTGCGTCGCGGCGCGTCCGGACCTCTTCGCCTTCGAAGCGTCCCCGGAGGTGGCCACCCGCGGGCGGGCGGCGCTGGTCGTCCCCCGCGGGGTCGACGAAGCGCTCGACGGCGCGCTCGACGGCGCGCTCGGCGTTGTCCGAGCGAAGCTGGACGAGCGGGTGCGGGCGCTGCGCCGCTCGATCCACATCCGGCACGTCGACGCCGGGTCGGACGGCTCCGAGGAGTGGGAGGTCGCCGCCCTCACCAATCCGGTCTACGACGTGCAGCGCCTCGGGATCTTCTTCACCGCCACCCCCCGTCACGCCGACCTCCTTCTCGTCACCGGGGTCGGGACTGCCGGTATGGCGGGGCCGCTCGTTCGCACCTTCGACGCCATGCCCGATCCCAAGATCGTGATCGCCGCAGGCACCGACGCCGTCAGCGGGGGGCTCGTGCATCCCGGCTACGCCACCGGCCCCGGCGTCGGAGCGATCGTCCCCGTCGACGTTTGGGTGCCCGGGTCGCCGCCCAGTCCCTTCGCCCTGCTGCACGGCATCCTGGTCGGGATCGGCCTGCTCGCCGAAGAGTCGCCGAGGTCACCGACATGACCCCGGCGCTTCTCCTCGCCGCCATCATCGTCTGGAGCGTCGGCGCCGCCCTCGACCTCGTCGTGGGAGCCGACAGACGCTGGGCCCGTGTGACGCCCTATGTGTGCGGGCTGGCCGGCAGCGCACTCGTGGTCGTGGCGGGTGTCCGCGCCGTGCTGGGGCCGCCCCGGGTGGTGGACCTCGGTACCACCCTCGGGGTCGGCACGACCTCGGTCCGACTCGACCCGCTGGCCGGGCTCTTCCTCACCCTGGCGGGAGGTCTCGGAGTCCTGATCTCTGCGTGCCTCGTCAGCTGGTCCCGACCCGCGGGTCGGTTGAACGGCCACGGCACCGGAGCCGGCTATCTCCTCCTGCTCGGGGCCGTCAGTACCGTGCTCGTCGCCGGTGACGCCTTCACCTTCCTCTTCGCCTGGGAGACGCTCACGGTCTCGTTCTACGTCCTCACCGGGATCCGCCGCCGCGACGAGTCCGAGGCGCGATCGAGCTGGGTGACGCTCGGATTCGGCAAGGTGAGCGGTGTGGCGCTGCTCTTCGGCTTCCTGCTGCTCGCCGGCGGTGCCCACAGCGACACATTCGCGGCGTGGTCGCACCTGGCGCCCGGGGCGTTGCACGACGCCGGCTTCACGCTCCTGGTCGTCGGGTTCGGGGTCAAGGTCGGGATCGTCCCGCTGCAGGTGTGGCTCCCTGTCGGGTATCCGGCGGCATCCGGACCGGTCCGGGCGGCCATGGCGGGGCTCGCCGTCAACGTCGGGTTCTACGGCCTGTGGCGGTTCCTCGGCGTTCTCGGCCACCCCCCTGTCTGGCTGGCCGTGGCCGTACTCGTCGTCGGTGGGGTCACCGCCCTCCTCGGCATCGTCTTCGCCGCCGTGCAATCGGGGCTCAACCGCGTCATCGCGTACTCGAGTGTCGAGAACGCCGGGATCATCCTCGTCGGCTACGGGGTCGCCCTGGCCGGTGCCGCCACCCATCGGCCCGGCGTCATGGCCGTCGGACTCCTGGCGGCCAGCCTGCAGGTCCTCGCCCACGCCGTGGCGAAATCCTCGTTGTTCGCCTCGTCCGCCTTCTTCGAGTCCGACCTCGACACCGATCGGCTCGAGGCGCTGCGAGGCCTCGGCAGGCGCTACCGCGTGAGCGGGACCGCCTTCGGGCTGGGCACACTCACCCTGGCCGGGCTGCCCCCCACCATCGGGTTCGTCTCGGAATGGTTCATGCTCGAAGCGCTCCTCCAGGAATTCCGGATCCACATTCTCGCCCTCAGGCTCGGCATGGCTCTCGCCGGCGCGCTCGTGGCCCTGACGGTCGGTGTGGCCACCCTCTGCTTCATCCGGCTCCTCGGGTTCGTGGTCTTCGGCCCGTCCTCGGCGCGCCGGGACCCTGTCGGCGCCGTGCTCGACGGTGGAGCCGTGGGTCGGGGCGGGCTCGTGGTGATGGCCACGTCCTGCCTGGCGCTCGCCGCCGCGGCGCCTTGGGTGATCCGGTTCATCGCCTACGGGATCGCGCCCATCGTCCCCACCGGTGCCGTGACGGGCGCACTCAGGTCGCCCTGGGTACTCCAACCTGTGTTCTCGAACTTCTCGATCCTCTCCCCTTCGTGGCTGTTCGTCGTCATGCCCATCGGGTTGGGGGCGGTCGCCCTGGCGACGTTGGCGCTCTCCCGGGGCGGGCTCGTGCGCATCAGGCGGGTCCCGGCCTGGCGGTCGGCGACCGCCGGGGTGGCGGGCCCGGACAGTTACAGCCTCTTCGGTTACGCCAACGTCCTCCGTCACATCCTGGCCAATGTCCTCGGCTCGAGACGATCGGCGGTGGCGAGCGTGAGTCCCGAGCCGGGCTCCGGCATGGCGGAGTCTCATGTCGAAGTGCGCTCCACCGTGATCGAGCCGGTGGAGACCTACCTGTACCGTCCGGCCCGCGCCGCTTGGCTGTGGGCGGCGGCCGTGGCCAAGCGTCTCCAGTCGGGCCGGCTCGACGCCTACGTCGGGTACATGCTGGTCGCTCTGCTGGTGCTGCTCGCCGTCGTGGCCGCCATGAGATAGTCGTCGGAGACGAGCTCTGACCTGAGCAGCCTGGGCCGGGGCCACAGGGCCCCGGCCCACGGGGCCCTTGTACCAGGGACACAGGGCTCAGGGACACAGGGCCCAAGGGACGAGAGGGAATGCGATGTTCAGACGGATCCTCGTGGGTTTCGACGGTTCACGCGATTCCCGGGTGGCACTGCGCGTCGCCACCGGCCTCGCGACGTCGATCTCGGGGGAGGCGACCGTGTTGATCACCGTCCCCGGCACGCACGGCGAAACCGACGAGGACCGCCGGGCCGCGTTCGAAGCCGAGGCCCGTGCCATTCGTGCCATCGCGGAGCAAGAGCTCTCCGCCGCCCCCAGCGGCGTGACATGTGCTGTGCACGTCGTCCCCGCCGACCACCCCGCGCAGACGCTGGCCGACTACCTGGTCGAGCACGGATACGACCTTCTCGTCGTCGGTCGTCACGGCAACGAGCGCGCCGGTCACGGCGGACTGGGTCGCGTGGCACGCGAGCTCGCCGACAAGGCGACGTGTCCGTTACTGCTCATCGGGGACTCCGACCCGGCCGCATAGGAGGCACGGTCCGACGCGCCCTGCCGGCACGCGTGACGGGGCAGGCTCCGCCGGGCGTCAGCGCAGGATCTCGACCAGCAGGACCCAGGCGTCGACCATCCCCGCTACCAGGCACACCCCTGTTCCCGCCGCCTGCCAGTACAGGCGCGACGTCATTCCGGCGGTGAGCAGGGCACCGGCGGTGACGATGAGCAGCGTCCCGCTCTCCACGGCCACGATGCGCGTCGCCAGCTCGATCCGCTGCCGCTCCGCAAAGGCGCCCCGACCCCGCACCAGGATGGCGGTGACCGCCCCCCGACCGGCCACCCCGATGACGAGCAGCTCGACACCCAGGCTGCGGGTGCTCTGGTGGGCGAGCAGCCCCGCCAGGCCGACGAGCACGGGCGCGACGAGGACGATGACCACCTCCCCGGGCCCGGCCCGGGAGCCCTGGCTGGCTCAGGATCTCCTTGAGATTGATCGACAGGGCCACGAACACGAGCCCCGTCAACGCCGCGAACGCCCCCGCCTGTGCGGTGAAGAAGGGGTTTCAGTCGCTGATCACGACCCGATCATGGCCGACGCGACGACGAGCTGTGCAGGAGGAGCTGTGCAGGAGGAGCTGTGCGGTTGGCTGTGCAGGGCATGGCGTGCGGTTGGCTGTTCGGGAGGAGCTCTTCAGGTCAGGAGGAGCTGTGCAGGAGCTTGCGGGGATGGCGGCCGTCGACGTAGCCGATGAACGGCGGGTAGATGTTGTAGCCCAGCAGCTCCGCCAGGCGCGGCGAGAGGTGACGCGCCGCGTCGGGCGGTACGGCCAGCACGTGGTTCTCGACGGGACGCAGCCACGCCACCGCGTAACGCAGCACGACGCCGAGGCGGGTGTGCCCCGTCCGGTTGGCGCCGCCGCCGTGCCACACGCTCCCCAGGACGAGCGCCGTACGGGCCGGCATCTCCACCGTCGTGGTCCCGGTGGTCGGGTCGGGCCGCTCGTCGATCCAGCGGTGGCTCCCCGGAACGATCCGGGTGGCGCCGTTGGCCGCGGTGAAGTCCTCGAGCGGCCACATCACGTTCACGACCAGTTCCTGATGGGGCCGGGCCACGGGGTAGATGGCGTCGTCGGGATGCAGCGGCTGGGCGACCTCTCCGGGGCCGATGGCGATGGCCGCCGGCGCGCTCAGCTGGTAGTTCCCCAGGACCCGGTCGAGCACCTCGAGCACGACGGGATGCGTGGCCAAGGCGTCGAGCGCGCGCGTCTTGGCGAACAACGCGTAGACGCGACGGGTGTTGCGTCCCTCGAAGTCGTCGCGCCCGGCCGGGGTGTCCTCGAGGATCGCTTCGAGGTCCCGCCTCGCCGCCTCGACCTGCTCCTGGGTGATGGCGCCGGGGATGGTGGCGTACCCCGAGGCGTCCAGCGCGGCGACGACGTCGTCTACGATGGCCATGCAACCCTCCCTAAGGGAATGTCAGGGGCCATGGTTCACCTTCCAGAAGGGAATGTCAAGATGCCGGGCGGGTTGAACGCCACGCAGGGGTCGCTGCTCGGGTTCCTCTACGACGGGCCCAAAACGGGCTGGGACCTGCTCCAGGAGATCGACCGGGGGCTGTCGCGCTTCTGGAACGTCACCCCCAGCCATGTCTACCGGGAGCTGCGCGCCCTGCAGGACCGCGGGCTCGTCACCGCCGGCCGGACCGGGATCCGCGACCGGCGCCCCTTCACCATCACCGCCGCGGGCAAGAAGGCCTTCCAGGAATGGATCGCCCAGGAGCCCGGGCCCGAACAGATCCGCAACCCGCTGCTCATCACGCTGTGGTTCGGTCGCCATGTCGATCCCGACACCCTGGCGGGGTTCCTCGCTTCGAACCGGCGGGTGCACGAAGCGCGCCTGGCGCACTACGAGAGCATCGCTGCGTCCGACCCCCACACCGCGGCCGTCCTGGGCTTCGGCATCGCTTACGAGAAGGCGGTCATCGGCTGGATCGACGGCCTGCAGCACGCGCCGGATTCCGGGAGCGTGACGGCGTCCGGGTCGGCGTCGGCGCCAGAGACGGCGCACGCGCCCGAGTCGGTGCCAGCATCCGCGCCAGAGACGGCGCACGCGCCCGAGTCGGTGCCAGCATCCGCGCCAGAGACGGCGCCCGCGCCCACGGGCTAGCGACGCCGGGCCATGGACCGAGCGGACGTCACCCCCGAGCTCATCGCCGAGCATCGCAGCGCGTCCTGACCCCGCCTCTTGCCCGGGTAGCTTGACCGCCGTGGCCGGGGTGGCGGTGATCACGGGCGGGAGCCGGGGTATCGGCGCGGCCATCGCGGTCCTGCTCGCGCAGCGGGGATGGGCCGTGTGCGTCGGCTACCGGGCCTCGGCCGACGCCGCCAAACGGGTCGTCGCAGCGTGCGAAGAGGCCGGCGCCGCTGCTGTGGCCTCCCCGCTCGACGTGGGGTCTCCCGAGGCGGTGGCGGCGTTCTTCGTCGCAGCCGACACGTTGGGCCCGCTCTCCGCGCTCGTGAACAACGCCGGGATCGTAGATCGCCGCAGCCGTGTCGACGAGATGTCGGCGCAACGACTGCAGCGCATGTTCAGCGTCAACTCCGTGGGGCCGTTCCTCTGCGCCGGCGAGGCGGTCCGGCGCATGTCGACCCGTTACGGCGGGGCGGGGGGCGCCATCGTCAACGTGTCCTCGGCGGCGTCGCGCCTGGGCAGTCCCGGGCAGTACGTCGACTACGCGGCGTCCAAGGGCGCTATCGACACCATGACGCTCGGCCTGGCGCGCGAGGTCGCCCAGGAGGGTATCCGGGTCAACGCGGTACGTCCCGGACTGATCGACACCGACATCCACGCCAGCGGCGGCGAGCCCGACCGGGTGCGGCGCCTCGAGCACGAGATCCCCATGCAGCGAGGCGGGCGGCCCGAGGAGGTGGCGCACACGATCGCGTGGCTGTGCTCGCCGGAAGCCTCCTACGTGACCGGCGCGCTGATCGACGTGAGCGGGGGTCGGTGACCTCGGCCCTGGTGGGTTCGCGGCCCGACGTCCACGGGGGCCGATGACCGCGGCCGTGGCGGGGGACTTCGACTACGAACGCGGCGGGCAGGGCTACGCCGCGTTGCGGCGCACCGATCCCCGCATCGAGGCCTACGTCCACGACGCATTGGGCTCGGCCGCCACGGTCCTCAACGTGGGCGCCGGCGCAGGGTCGTACGAGCCCACCGACCGGTACGTCGTGGCCCTCGAGCCGTCCCGCCATGCGGGCGCAGCGCCCGGCGCACGCCGTCCCGGCTCTGGAAGGGGTCGCCGAGCACCTGCCTTTCGACGACCGGTCCTTAGACGCCGCCATGGCCACGCTCAAGGTGCACCAGTGGCCGGACCTGCGGGCCGGGTTGCGGGAGATGCGGCGGGTGACGCGGGGATCGGTGGTCGTGCTGACGTTCGACGGGGACGCCCTCGATCGCTTCTGGCTGGCGGACTACGCGCCCGAGCTGATGGAGGCCGAGCGCCGGCGCTACCCGGCGCTCGACGCTATCGGCGACGCGCTCGGCGGGGGAGCCACCGTCAGCGTCGTCCCCGTGCCGCGGGACTGCCTCGACGGCTTCACCGAGGCGTACTTCGCGCGGCCCGAAGCCTTCCTCCTCGAGGCGACGCGGCGCTCCCAGTCGGCATGGGGGTTCGTCGACGACGCGGTTCAGGCGCGCATCGTGGAGCGGTTGCGCACCGACCTCGAGACCGGCGTGTGGGACGAGCGCTACGGGACGTGGCGCGACGAGGACGTCTTCGAAGGGGCACTTCGGCTCGTCGTGCAGGGCGAGTCTTCGCCCGCGTCTCAGCCCTCCTGATCGCCGATTGCTGATCGCCGATCGGTCATCGCCGATCGGTGCCCGGGGGACTCAGTCGGATGCCGAAGGTTCGTCCAGTCCGACCGCGGTGAGGAGCGCCCGGGTGAACGTGCCCATCTCGTCGTAGGGCAGCTTGTCGGGATCCCACCACCGGACCTCGGACGTCTCGTCGCCGTCGGGTCGCGGTGAGCCACCGACGACGGTGGCGTCGAACACCGTCGAGACGTACGAGGTCTGGTCGCCGTTTGGGTACGTGATGCGGAACTGCGGACCCCCGAGCACGGCCAGGATCGGCCCGAGCCGGAGCGTGACGCCGGCCTCCTCTTCCGCCTCTCGGCATGCGGCGTGCTCTGGTGACTCGTCGGGCTCGATGGCGCCGCCGATCACCGCCCAGTGCCCCGTGTCGATGATGCGCACCAAGAGGACCCGGCCGTCTTCGTCGCGCGGGATCACCCCTGCCGACGGCAGCACGAGAAGCTCGTTGCCCACCAGCTCGCGCAGGCGCTTGATGTAGGGAGCGATCGCCATGCGGTCAAGCTACTCCGGGCTTGTTCGCTGCATCACTGCGTCACGGCTTCATGGCATGACTTCTTTGCTTCGACACACAGCCGGACCGTTCCAACTTCGGACGGGTACGCCTCGCGCCGCTGCGCCATCAGCACGTCGAGACCGGCACGTCGACTGGCGCTGACGAGCTCGTCGAGTGCGAACAGTGTCGCCGCGAAGGGCACCGGCCCCTCGAGGAACTCGTCGCGCTCCAATTCGTCCTCTCCCTCGTGCGCGCTGAAGAGGACGCGGCCACCGGGTCGGAGCAACCGCCGGAGTTCGGCCAGCGTCGGGACGAGCTCTTCTCGCCGGAGATGGATCAGCGAGTAGAAGGCCAGAAGCCCACCGCATGCACCGGTCGCCAGCGGGAGCGATCGCATGTCGGCGACCAGGGCGGCGTCGAGGCGCCGGCTCGCCAGCGTGGCCATGGCCGGGCTCAGGTCGACGCCGACGACGCGGTGGTCGGCATGACCCCGCTCGGTTGAGTGGCCCGCACCGGCGGACGAACGCACCGATGTGGCCGGGCCCGCACCCGATCTCGGCGATCGGATCACCGGCCGACTCCGCGAACGCCTCGAGAAGCTCACGATCGCGTGGCTTGTGCTGCAGCTCGTCCACGAAGCGCGCTTCGTACTTGGCCGCCACGGCGTCGTAAGAGGAGCGGAGGGAGTCCCAGGACACCGCACCATCCTGTCGAAGTCCGTCGGCCCGGGTCTCGTCCCTCTTCGACGGCAGGGAGGGGTCTCTTGGCGGAGAGGGGAGGGGTCTCTTCGCGGAGAGGGGAGTGGGTCCCGAGGCCTAGGCTCGGGGTGATGCGCAAGAGCCGGCGCCACCCCTCCCCGTCGGAGCCCGGCGAAACGGACCATCTCGAGCAGCCCGCCGACGAGGCCATGGCAGCCATCCTGGAGACCGGCCCGCACCCGGAGGAGGAGTGGGAGGAGGACCCGGGGGAGCACCACTCCTAGTCGTCGGCCCGTCGTCCGCCTCGTCCTCGGCCCGTCGTCCGCCTCGTCCTCGGCTTGTCGATGCCCTCGTCTACCCCTCGTCGTCCTCTTCGAGACTGTCGACGGGATTCCCATGGCACGGACAGACGCACGGGACGACCACCCGCCGGTCACAGCTGCCGTGATCGTCGACCTTGCATGCCTCGGAGATGTGGCGATCCGGCAGGGGTTCAGACGCGAAGGTCATGGTCCTCACGCTGGCACGGGAAGCACACCAGGCGCCAGGGCCTAGTGGCCCTCGCCCTCGAGACTTCGCCGGCGCGCCCGCGTCAACCGGAGAGGATCAGGGGAAAGTCGGCGCCTGGCCGTGCAGCGTCATCAGGACCCCCATCACGGCCGCAGCCACCAAGGCGGCACCACCGGTGGCGACGTAGCACCACATGCGAAATGTCACACTTCCATTGTTACCCCTGAGGTCATTGTTAAGTGTCATGACTTCGGCCGACGACCCGTCGGACCCGCACACTTCTGGCTTCGCCACGCCTGCCACATTCTTCCCACATCTCCCGTGTGTATCTCATGTCACTGATACCGTCTCAGCGGCACTGATACACCCCCATGGCAGAGTGGCGTTGTGCTCGCCGCTCTGGACAACGCCCGCCGGGAGCTCTCCCGCCATCTGGCCGATGCCGACCCCGACCGGGTCACGAGCGCCAAGGCCGCCGAGCTCGTGGCGCTGTTCGCCGAGATCGAGCGCCTGGGGGCGTCGGGCAAGGTCCTCTACGCCGAACGGGCCGCCCAGTCCATGGTGTGGCGCGACGCCGGGCATCGCTCGGCGGCGTCGTGGATGGCGGCCACCACCGGCACCGGCATGGGCGAGGCCATCGGGGCCCTCGAGACCTCGGCCGCCTTGGGGTGCTTGCCCGAGACCTCCGAGGCGTTGCGCCGGGGCGAGCTGTCGGCCCCCCAGCTCAAAGTCATCGCCTCGGCCGCGGTCCGAGACCCGCGCACCGAGACCGAGCTGCTCCACGCGGCCGCCACCCGTTCCTTGAAGGGCCTCAAAGCCACCGCCGCCTCGGTGCGGGCCGGGGCACATTCTGTCGCCGAGGAGCTGGCCCGCTACAACGCCATCCGCGCCTCGCGCGCCGTGCGGCACTGGACCGATCCCGACGGGGCCTTCCGCCTCGACGCCCGGCTCACCCCCGACGCCGGGGGCACGCTCCTCTCGGTGCTGCGCCCCGAGGCCGACGCCCGCTTCCACCGGGCCCGCAAGGCCCAGAACCCCGAGCCTCCCGCCGCCTATCTGGCCGACGCCCTGGTGGCCCTGGTGTGTGGCGAGGCGGTGGCGGCCGGGGGGGCCAAGGCATCATCACCCCGGGCCACGGTGAGCATCCGGGTCGACGCCGCCGCGCTGCGCCGGGGCCACGCCGAGGGGGGCGAGACCTGTGTCATCCCCGGGGTGGGGCCGGTGCCGGTGGCCGTAGCCCGTCGCCAGCTCTCGGACGCCACCGTGAAGGCGCTCGTCGTCGACGGCGTGGACGTCGTGTCGGTGTGCCACGTGGGCAGGACCGTCCCCGCCCATGTCCAAAGCGCCCTCGAAGAGCGCGACCCCACCTGCGTGGTGCCCGAGTGCGACGTCGCCCAGGGCCTGCAGAACCACCACTTCGACGTGGACTACGTCGTGTGCAAGACCACCAGCCTCGACAACCTGGCCCGGGTGTGTGGGTGGCACCACGACCTCATCAGCTACGAGGGCTACGAGCTCGGCGGTGGTCCCGGGGCCTGGGAGTTGCGGGCCCCGCCCGGGGGTGCGGCCTTCGAGACCGGCACCCCCTTCGCAACCGAGCCACCGGCGGAGATCGGGACTCGCTCCGACACCGGTGGCGCGTCCGAGCCCCAACCACCGTTCGAGACCGACACCAGCTGGCACGGGCGCGGTGGCGATCGCCGCGCCCGGGACGCCGGTGCGCGGCCGAAGCTGGTGCGCACATCCCCCGCCGGCTCAGCGGCGCCGTTCCTCCAGCGCCTGGAGCACTTCGTCGGGCACGTTGAGGTCGCCCCGACCGGTGCCCACGTACAGGCCGGGTTTGAACGAACCGTGGAAGTCCGAGCCGCCGGTCGCCACGAGGCCGTGGCGCGTCGCCATGCGGCGCAACATCGCCCGTTGGTCGGGTGTGTAGGAGGAGTACACCGCCTCGATCCCGTCGATCCCGTCGATCCCGTCGATCCCGTCGATCCCGTCGATCCCGTCGATCCCGTCGATCCCGCCACCCTCGCCGGCCCGGCCACCCTCGCCGGCCCTGCCACCCTCGCCGGCCCTGCCACCCTCGCCGGCCCTGCCACCTTCGCCGGCCCGGCCACCCTCGCTGCCCCCGCCCGCGGCGCCGTTGCCTTCCACGGAGCGGCTCCCACCCGCTGCACCGCTCGTGTCGCCCACGCCGCCCCCGCTTCCGGCGGCCAGCTCGGCGACGAGCCGCTCGAGGTGCTTCGGACCGAGCCCGGTGGAGAGCGGATGGGCCATGACGGCCACTCCCCCCGACTGGTGAGCAAGGCGGGCCACGTCGGAGGGGTCGAGGCGGGCCTTGGGCACGTAGCCGGGACGCCCGTCGGCCAACCACCGGTCGAAGGCATCGTCGATGTCCTCGGCCGCCCCCGCCTTGACCAGCGCCCGGGCGAAGTGGGGACGCCCGATCCCCGCTTCATCGCCCGCCTCGGCCAGGACGTCCTCGTAGGTCACCCCCGTCCCCAGCTCGACGAGACGGGCTGCGAGCTCTCTGTTGCGCACCGCCCGATCCCCCCGGAGCTTGACGAGCTCGTCCTGGAGCGGCCCCTTCCCCGGCTCGACGAAGTACACGAGCACATGCACCGAGCCTTCGATCCGGGGGGCGCCCGGGGGCGGGGTCGGCTTGCGGCACGACACCTCGCACCCTGGCACCAGCCGCACCCCGAGGTCGGCCGCCACCCTTCCGGCCTCATCGAGCCCCGCCAGGCTGTCGTGGTCGGTGAGCGCCAGCGCCGTGCACCCTGCCGCCGCCGCCAGCTCGACGATGCGGCCGGGGGGCTCCGAGCCGTCGGACACGGTGGAGTGTGTGTGGAGGTCGATCACCGCCCGAGGCTACCTGCGACCCCGGACCGCGACCCCGGACCGCGACCCCGGACCGCGACCCCGGACCGCGACCCCGGACCGCGACCCCGGACCGCGACCCCGGACCGCGACCCCGGACCGCGACCCCGGACCGCGACCCCGGACCGCGACCCCGGACCGCGACCCCGGACCGCGACCCCGGACCGCGACCCCGGACCGCGACCCCGGACCGCGACCCCGGACCGCGACCCCGGACCGCGACCCCGCCCGTCCCGGGCCTGAAGCAACCCCGCGGGCCCAGGTTGCCCTGGTCGGGACCGGTCCGACGAACCGTCGCGACGATGTGGGAGGGTAGGCTCGTCAACGCGGCGAGAGGATGCGCCGGGGGAACGGGGAGTCCCCTGAACGTCCGGCGCAGTGAGGGCAACGCGATGAGGGCCGAGTGAAAGAAGCCTGCGGTGTCTTCGGTGTGTACGCGCCCGGAAAGGCCGTCGCCCAGCTCACCTTCGACGGCATGTTCGCCCTGCAGCACCGTGGCCAGGAGTCCGCTGGCATGGCGGTGAGCGACGGCGAGACCATCACCGTCGTCCGCGACATGGGACTCGTCACCACGGTCTTCGACGAGCGCACCATCTCCTGTCTCCCCGGCGCCCTCGCCATCGGCCACACCCGCTACTCAACCACCGGTGCCTCGGAGTGGCGCAACGCCCAGCCCGTCTTCCGCGCCGGCGGCCGCGCCGGCTTCGCCCTCGGGCACAACGGCAACCTCACCAACACCGCTGCCCTCGCCGAGCAGGCCGGCATGCTGCCCGGGGTCGTCGCCTCCGACAGCGATCTCGTGGCCGAGCTCCTGGCGCTCCGATTCCCGGCCCCACCGCCATGGGAGGCCGCTTCCGCCTCCGCCGAAAGTGACGGGGACCTCGCCGTGGCTGCCGGCATCGGTGAAGGGCTCGACGCCCCTGACGACGCGCTCGAGGACGCCCTGAGCGAGGTGCTCCCCATGCTCGAAGGGGCGTTCTCCTTCGTCCTCGTCGACGCTACCCACCTGGTGGGCGTACGCGACCCCGCCGGGCTGCGGCCGCTATGCCTCGGCCGGCTGGGCCCTCCCGAGGCCCCTGAGGGCTGGGTGCTCGGGTCCGAGACCCCCGCCCTCGACATCGTGGGCGCCACCTTCGTGCGCGAGATCGAGCCGGGCGAGATGGTGGTCGTCGACTCCAAGGGGGTGCGGTCCGAGCAGCTGTTCCCGGCAGAGCGCGTCGACCCGCACCTGTGCATCTTCGAGTTCGTGTACTTCGCCCGCCCCGACAGCCGCCTCTACGGACGCGAGGTGCACAGCGCCCGGCGCCGCATGGGGGAGCTGCTGGCGTCCCAGGCCCCGGTCGACGCGGATCTCGTCATGGGCGTTCCCGAGTCGGGGGTGCCGGCCGCCGAAGGCTACGCGCGCGCCAGCGGGATCCCCCACGGCCAGGGGCTGGTGAAGAACCGCTACATCGGCCGCACCTTCATCACCCCGGGACAGGACGCGCGCGACCTCGGGGTGCGCCGCAAGCTCAACCCCCTGCGCGAGAACATCGTGGGCCGGCGCATCATCGTCGTCGACGACTCCATCGTGCGCGGCACCACCCAGCGCGCCGTGGTCCGGATGCTGCGAGAAGCCGGTGCGCTGGAGGTGCACCTGCGGATCTCGTCGCCTCCGTTGTCGTGGCCGTGCTTCTACGGCATCGACATCCCCGACCGCGACCAGCTCGCCGCCGCCCAGCACACCGTGCCCGAGATCGCCGAGTTCCTCAACGTCGACTCGCTCGAGTACCTGTCGCTCGCCAACCTCGTGGCCGCCATCGACGCGCCGGGCGCCGGCTTCTGCTCGGCCTGCCTCACCGGGGAGTACCCCGTACCCATCCCGGTGCAGCTGGCCGGTGCCTCCCGCGGACGCTCCGGCCCGGAATCCGCGGGCGCCACCACCTCCCCCTACGCCTCGACCTGAGGTGAGCCCTCCGACGCCAGCCGGCCCCGGAGGCGAGGGCACGTCCGACACCCGTGGCACGCGCCACGACGCCGCCCGCGCCAGCGACCGGGACAGAGACAGCGGCCTCGGGAGTGACAGCGGCAGCGGCAGCGGGAGTGACAGCGGCAGCGGCAGCGGGGCCACGTACGCCGGCGCCGGGGTGGACATCGCGGCGGGGGACGCGGCGGTGGCCCGTATCGGCGAGCTGGTGGCTTCGACCCGACGCCCCGAGGTCCTCGGGGGCATCGGCGGCTTCGGGGGCAGCTTCGCCTTCGACCCCGCCCGCTACCGCGCCCCGGTGCTCGTCTCCTCCACCGACGGGGTGGGCACCAAGTCGTACGTGGCCGCGGCCGCCGGCCGCTACGACACCATCGGCATCGACCTCGTGGCCATGTGCGTCGACGACATCGTGTGCGTGGGGGCGGAGCCGCTCTTCCTCCTCGACTACGTCACCACCGGCAAGCTCGACCCCGACCAGATGGAACAGCTCGTTTCCGGCGTGGCGGCCGGGTGCCGGGCGGCGGGCTGTGCCCTCCTCGGCGGCGAGATGGCGGAGCACCCCGGTGCCCTCCCCCCCGGTGAGTTCGATCTCGCCGGGTTCACCGTCGGCGTCGTCGAGCGCCACGAGATGCTGGGCGAGGACCGCGTCCTCGTCGGCGACACCCTCGTGGGACTGCTGTCGCCGGGACTGCGGTGCAACGGGTACACGCTAGCGCGCCACGTCCTGCTCGAGCGGGCCGGGCTCGGCCTCGACGACCCGGCCTGGCCCGGCGCCCACCACACGCTCGCCGACGAGCTGCTGGCACCCTCGGTGGTCTACGCGCCCGCCGTGCTCGGCGCACTGCGCACGCTCGGGGCCGACGCGGTGCACGCCGCCGCGCACGTCACCGGCGGCGGGCTGCCCGGCAACCTGGGGCGCGTGATCCCCGACGGCACCGACGCCGTCGTGGACCGCGGCGCGTGGGACGAGCCCCGGGTGTTCGACGAGATCCGCCGGCTCGGCGACGTCGACGAGGACGAGATGGCGCGCGTGTTCAACCTGGGGGTCGGCATGGTCCTCGTGGTCGCCGCCGACCGTGCCAGCGCCGTAGTCGACGCCCTCGGCGGGTCGGGGTGCCCCGCCGTCGTGATGGGGCGGGTCGCCGAGGGGACCGGGCGCGTCCGGCTCGAGGGCACGCGCTCCGGGCGCGCCGCGGGAACGCGGAGCGCGACACAATCGGGGACGGGGACGGGGACGGGGACGGGAGGCACAGCATGACCCTGGACGCACTGCGCCAGCACCTGCTCGAGCACTCGGTGAAGAGGGGCGACTTCGTGTTGAAGTCGGGTCGCCGGTCGAATTGGTTCATCGACTCCAAGCAGACGGTGTGCCGCCCCGGCGGCATGCTGCTCGTGGCCGACGCCGTGCTCTCGGCGCTGCCCGCGGAGGCCACCGCCATCGGCGGGCTCACCATGGGGGCCGATCCCGTCGCCTTCGTGGCGGCCGGGGTGGCCGCCACCCGGGGCCGCGATCTGAAGGCGTTCAGCGTCCGCAAGGAGGCCAAGGACCACGGGAGCGGCGGCCGCGTGGCGGGCGCCCTCGACGTGGGCGACAAGGTGGTGGTGACCGAGGACACCGTCACCCGCGGCACGTCGCTGCTCGAGGCGGTCAACGCCGTGCGCGACGCCGGCGCCGAGGTGGTGCTGGCGCTGGCGGTGGTCGACCGCGGTGGCGCCGCCGAGAAGCTGCTGGCCGGACACGGCGTCGCCTTCCGGGCGCTGCTCGGGGCGCCGGACCTCGGCTTCGACTACGACGAGCCCTGAGCGAAGAGCCGCGGCCCCGGGGCACCCGGGTCACGCGTGCCGAGTCGTCAAGCGGACGCAAGCCTGACGGGCCGGAACCGACGCGCCGCCCGACACGTGACGCGGTGTGTCCGGTGTCGCCCGGCGCACACGATGCTCGTGCCATCGCGACACTGGGTCGATGTTCGTGCCATCACGACACTGGGTCGATGGTCGTGCCATCACGACACTGGGTCGATGGTCGTGCCATCACGACACTGGGTCGATGGTCGTGCCATCACGACACCAAGTCGGTGAGCGCCGCCTCCACCGCCCGGTGGAACGTCGGGTAGGCGTAGATCATGCGCCGGAGCTGCTCCACGGGAACCTCGGCGTGGATCGCCAGGGTGAGCATGGACAGCACCTCGCCACCGGTCGGGCCCGCCGAGGTGGCGCCCACGAGCACGCCGCGCCCGGCGTCCTCGACCAGCTTGATGTACCCCTCGTTGCCCACCTTGTGGATCCATCCCCGCGTGGAGCTCGGGATCGGGTACGTCCCCACGCGCACGTCCACGCCCTTGGCGCGCGACCGCGGCCTCGCTCAGCCCCACCGAGCCGATCTCAGGATCGGTGAAGGTCACGCGCGGCAGTGCCCGGTAGTCGGCGGGCACCGGGTCCTGTCCCAGGATGTCGGCGATGGCGATGCCGGCCTGGTACATCGACACGTGGGTGAACGCACCCACGCCGGTGACGTCCCCCACGGCCCATACCCCGTCGGTGACGCGCAGCCGTCCGTCGACGGGGAGGCCATGCGCCTTGTCGTCGACCCCGATGCTGGCCACGTTGAGCGACGCCAGATCGGGCCGCCGCCCGGTGGCCACGAGCAGCCGCTGCGCGGTGACAGGCGCGTCTCCCTCGAGCTCGAGAACGAACCTGTCCCCTTCCTCGCGCACTCCCGTGATGCGCGCCGAGGTGTGGATGTGGAGGCCATCGCGGGCGAGCACCTCGGCGACGAGCGCGCTCGACTCGGGCTCCTCGACGGAGAGGAGCCGGTCGGCGGCTTCCACGATCGACACCTCGGTGCCGAAACGGGCGAACACCTGCCCGAGCTCCACGCCGATGGCCCCGCCTCCGAGCACCGCGAGCGAGGACGGGAGGGTCTCGGCCTCGATGGCGCCGCGGTTGGTCCAGTAGCGCCCCTCGAGCTCGGCCAGCCCCGGGATCGGGGGTGCCCACGGCTTGGCCCCGGCGGCCACGACCACGGCCCGGCGCGCCTCGTATACGGTGTCACCGACCACCACGCGGCGCGGGCCGTCGAGGCGACCCCAGCCGCGCACGAAGTGCCCGCCCTTGCCCGCGAAGCGGTCCACGGCCACCTGGTCGTTCCAGTTGTCGGTGGCTTCGTCACGGATGCGCCGGGCCACGGGCGCCCAGTCGGGGGTGACCGTGGACGCCCCGGCCATGCCCGGCACCCGCCGGGTCTCGGCCAGCAGGTTGGCGGCGCGGATCATCATCTTGGAGGGGACGCATCCCCAGTAAGGGCACTCCCCGCCCAGGAGTTTCCCCTCGATCCCCACCACCTCGAGGCCGGTCTCGGCCAGGCGCCCGGCGACCTCCTCGCCCCCGGGGCCCATGCCGAGAACGACTACGTCCACCTTCTCGACCTGCTCGGTCACGTCGCCTCCCGCGGTCGTGCTGCTCTGTGTCGCCGTTCTGTGTCGCCGTTCTGTGGCGTCGTGTCGCCGTGCTGGTGGCGCGACCCGAAGCTACCGGCCTGGAGCCGCTCTGACCCGGGCCGACCCGCGCCGCTGCAGGTCCCAACGGCCGGTGATCGGGGCCCACCACCTCGAGGCCGGTCTCGGCCAGGCGCCCGGCGACCTCCTCGCCCCCGGGGCCCATGCCGAGAACGACTACGTCCACCTTCTCGACCTGCTCGGTCACGTCGCCTCCCGCGGTCGTGCTGCTCTGTGTCGCCGTTCTGTGTCGCCGTTCTGTGTCGCCGTTCTGTGTCGCCGTGCTGGTGGCGCGACCCGAAGCTACCGGCCTGGAGCCGCTCTGACCCGGGCCGACCCGCGCCGCTGCAGGTCCCAACGGCCGGTGATCGGGGCACTTCGCCTCTAGGCGGCGGGGACCCGGTGGCGCCAAGGTGGGTCCGATGATGCTTACCGACGGCGAAGGGCTCGAAGTCCTCGCCGCCGAACAATGCCTGGAATTGCTGGCCACGACACGCCTGGGCCGCATCGCCGTGACGATCCGCGCCGTGCCCACCATCTTTCCCGTCGACTTCCGGCTCGTCGACGGCCACGTCGTCTTCCGCGCCGGCGGGGGCGGCAAGCTGTACAAGGCGTCGGCCAACAAGGTGGTGGCGTTCGAGGTCGACCACGTGGACGTCTCGTGGAAGGAAGGGTGGAGCGTGGTCGTCGTGGGGATGGCCCGTGAGGTGAAGGACTACGACCCCATGGGCTCGGCAGCCGACCGCGCCCCGCGCTGTGGGGCCCGAGGACCGGTTCCCACGTCATCGCCATCCTGCCCGGGCTCGTCTCAGGCCGGCGCTTCGTCACCGCCACCTGAACACCGCCACCTGAACGGCGCCACCCGAACGGCGCCAGCCCTCGCCCGCGCCGGCGGTGGCGGGGCTCGGGGTTCAGGTGCTTGTTGTTTCCTTGGCGTGCCCGAGTCCCACCATGAGGTCGATCCAGCCCTGCATGTCGCCGTTCTTCAGGTCCACGTGGGCCTTGAGGTCGGCGGGAACGAAGAATTCGAAGCCGTCGGTCTCGAGTGCGTCGACGATCCCCGCCGCGCACTCCTGCGCGGTGGCGAACTCCGCGCCGGGAAGCCCGGGGAGCTCACCGGGCTGGGGCACCCAGATCTCCGTGGCGATGGCGCCGGGTTGAATCAGCTTCACCTCGATCGGCGTGTCCGCCAGGTCCATGGCCGCGACCTCGCTCCAACCCGTCATGGCGAACTTCGCCGCGCAGTACGCGGACTCGTGGACGATCCCGAACCGCCCGCCGCCACTGGCGACGTTCACGATTGTCCCCGAGCCGCGCTCGAGCATGAGCGGGAGCACGGCGAGGTTCATCCGGATCGGCGACATGAAGTTCGTGCGCATCACCACGTCGAGGTCCTCGGCGGTGTGGTCCGTCACGAGCTTGCGCTTGCCGACTGCGGCGTTGTTCACCAGGCAGTCGAGCCCACCGAAGGCGTCCCACGCGTCGTGCACGAGCTGCACGGCCGCGTCCACGTCCGAAAGGTCGACGACCCACGAGCGTGACCCGGGAGCATGCTCATGACACAACGCCAGGGTCTCTTCGAGCCGCTCGGCGCGCCGCGCCGCGATCCCGACGGTCGCGCCGCGTTGGGCCAGCATCGGGGCCAGTGCGTGACCGATCCCCGATGACGCGCCCGTCACGAGAATGTTGGCGCCTTCGATTCTCATCGCCGTCGACGAGCTCTCGACGGAGCTCGCACGCCGTTACCGCTTGCGGGCGGTGGTCTTCTTGGCGGTGCGACGGACGGGCGTCTTCTTGGCGGTGGTACGACGAGCGGGGGCCTTCTTGGCTGGTGCCCGTCGCACGGTCTTCTTGGCCGCCGTCTTGCGCGCCGGTGCGGCCTTGCGTGCACGCGGAGTCGCAGCGGCAACCGTCTTGCCCGCGACACGCACGGCGTCGTCGCTCGTCGGGAAGGCGCCACGCTTCAGGCGCGGTGCCGTCGCCGGCGCCATCACCGCGTCCTTGAACGCCTTGACCGGAGTGATGCGCGCCTTCTTGGAGGCCTTGATGCGGATGGCCTCACCGGTGGCTGGGTTCCGGCCCATGCGGGCGGGGCGGTTGACCTTGACGAACTTGGCGAATCCGGTGATCGCCACCGGCTCCCCCTGCGACACGACCGCGGTCACGACGTCGGTGAAGCCCTCGAGGACAGTGGACACCGTCTTGAGGTCCACATCCGCGTGTACGGCCACCGCTTTGGCAAGCTCTCTCTTGTTCATGGGGGCCTATTGTGCTCTACGCGCGGCCCGCCGCGCCAAGTGAAGCCGCCTTTTTCTGAATCTCGTCGATCACGCGCCACTGCATCGAAATTCGGATCCGTGGCGCGAAAGGCCTCGGCACCGAGCGGTGTGCCGAGCGTATGCCGAGTGGTATTCGGTCTCGGTCGACAGCGGTGCCCTGGGGATAACTTCGCGCCGGGCTACGAGGGGGAGGGCGAGGGAGCGAACGCGCCGTCCCCCACCACGGGGACGATTCGGTCGCAGTCGACCTCCGACGCCACGTCCACATCGGCTCCATAGCCCGCGCTCAGCAGACGCCGGGCCGAACCACACGCCCTGAGGGCGCTATCGATGTCACGGGTCGCCTCGAACAGCGCCGCCATTGACGCCGCCTCGGCGGAAAGCGCACAACCCGCCGCCCGCAGGTGCCTGAGGACCGCACCCGCCCCGAGGGCGTCCTCGAGGGCGGGGCGCAGCGAACCGTCGGGCCATCGTTCCCCCGAGGCCACGACCACGGCGGCGCGTCCGGAGGTCCCATATCCCTGTGCGAGAAGCCAGCTCCCGACGGCGGAGGCGTTGCGCAGGCAGGCTGCGACCACCGTGTTCTCGGCGCCGAGGCCCGAGGCGATGGTCGACCCGTTGGGCGACGGCAGGACCAGGCGGGGGGTGACCGGGGCGCGGCTCAGCGCGGCGGGGGACAAGGACCACGGATGGGCGTCGGAGGCCTGCCGGCGCGGCACGGCGAGCCGGGCGTCGTGCCTGGCTGCGAAGTCCTCGGAGCCGGGGTCGTCCCAGCGGTAGGGGAAGACGGCGGTGCCCCTTCCCACCGCCACGGTCACGGCGGTGGTGAACGAGAGCACGTCCACCACCACGAGGCAGGCGGCGTCGCCGGCCAGATGCGCGGCCCCGACCGGGCCCCACTCGAAGCGCACGTCGGAGTCGGACTGCCCCAAGCCGTCTTCCAGGCCTGTCCCTGGTTCGACCATCGTTGCTCATTCCTCGCTCGATGGGTTCGTGGCCGACCTCGGACCCCCGGCCCGGGTTGGGCCGACCTCGGACCCTCGTGCCGTTGGCCGACGGCGGACCCCCGGCCCGGGTTGGCCGACCTCGGGCCCTCGTGCCGGGGCAGCCGGACCGCGGAATCCCGTGCCTGGGAGCCTGACCCGCGGACTCCGGACCGGGTCGGCCAGACTCTGATCGAGGACCGGATCGGGCCGGCCCGGTTCCCCAGGCCTGGTCGGCCGGACCTGGATGCCCAGGCCCGATGTCGTGGTCGGGACCGGCGTCGATCCGGTGACCTCACGCTTTTCAGGCGCGCGCTCTACCAACTGAGCTACCCGACCGCATAGCCGGGGACGATGTCCCAGGCGGCGGTCCTGACGGGATTTGAACCCGCGACCTCCGGCTTGACAGGCCGGCGTGCACTCCAAACTGCACCACAGGACCCCGGTCAGCGTCTGCCCCCACTCGCTGCACCCCCAACGGGATTCGAACCCGTGTTACCGCCTTGAAAGGGCGGCGTCCTCGGCCACTAGACGATGGGGGCTGGACCGATCAGGGCTTTGGCAGGTTAGCAGGGTCCCTCTCGTGCCTCAGCCGGGAGTGTCGGTGTCGGGAAGGCGCCATGTCGAGCCGTCGGGCGTGTCGTTGATCTCGATGCCGAGGGCGATCAGGCCGTCCCGCACCCCGTCCGCGTCGGCGAATCGCCGTTCCCGGCGGGCGGTGTCTCGAAGGGCGAGGGTGAGCTCGACGAAGGGCCCCACGACGCCGGCCGGGTCGCGTGCCCCGATCTCGGCGAGCTCGCCCAGCTCGGCGACCATAGCCCGCAGGCTGGCGCGGCCCCGGTCGAGGGCGTCGGACTGCAAGGTGTCCGCGCTCCAGGCCCAGAGCTCGTCGTCGAGGGCGAGCACCGCTTCCACCATGGCGGAGACGTCCGACGCGCGCCGAGCGGTGCGGAAGGACTCCTCGTGCCGACGGATGGCGCCGAGCAGCGGCGGTCCGCCGGCGCCCGTGGGCACGAACGTGCCGGCCCCACCTCCGCCCGATCCCACGATGTCGTTCGCGGCGATCCCGGCGTCTCCGGCCATCCCGAGGTCTCCGGCGATCCCGGCGTCCCCATCGACCCCGAAGACGTCCCCTGTCCCCCCCGCCCCCGTGGCCCGCTCGGTCCCCCCGACCCCGCCTGCTCCGGTGGGGTCCGATCGGGTGCGGCCCGAGGCCAGCTCGTCGGCGATCTCGACGATGCGATGCAAGGCGGTCGTCTCACCCGCTTCGATGCGGGCGGATCGGCCCCGGACTCGGACCGTGACCCCCCCGTGGCCGGCCACCACAGCGCGCTGGGCGTCGAGGTCGATGCACAACGCGCTGTGCTCGTCGACCCCGAGGACGAACGCGCCGTCGGGAAGCTCACGCTCGAGCAGGGCCAGCCGCTGCTCACCCAGGTAGCAGAAGCGCGTGTCGTGGGTGCCCCCCTCGGCGTTGTCGTAGTGGGGGATGAGTGCGACATGGAGGCCGATCGCAGCCAGGAGGTCGAGGCCGGGCACCCAGCGCGGGTCCTCGCCCACCTTGTAGACCTCGTAGACCGGCACCGTCACCGCTCCCAGCGTCAACGCGGCCGCCGACGCGAACGTGAGCGCCCCCCCGAGGGCGAGCTTCTCGGCCAGTACCGGCGGGACGAGGGTCCCCTGCCACTGCCGCAGCGCATAGGTGGGGCTCCCGGGTCCGGCGAAGACCAATGGCGCCGCGGCCAGCTTGGCCACGATGGCGTCTCCCGCCGGCCCTTCGAGGTCAGTGGCGCCTCGCAGGCCGGCCACCTCCAATGTGGCGCCCACGCTGTCGCGGAAGTAGGTCACCGCCCGGGCCGCGATCTCGGCCGCATTGGTCTGGAACCCGAAGGGCGTGTCGAGGAGCAGCCCGTGGACCTCGCCGGGCCCGAGTTGCTCGACCACCGAGCGGTGCACCTTCACCATGGTGGGTGCGGTTTCGCCCGAACCCATGATCGTGAGGAGCCGGGGGGTCACGAAGTCCACGGAGGGCTAGAGGTTCGTGACATCGACGCAGTCCCGGGGGCCGACGCACCCGGCGGGGCCGACGCATTCGACATGGCAGCTCTCACGACCCCTCCCGGGGCAGTGCCGCCGAGAGCGCCTCCACGATCTCGTTCTGGAGCATGCTCAGGTACTGGTAAACGGTGAACTGGTCCGCCAAGGGGTCGTCCGAGTCGAAGGGGTCGATCTCGGTCATGTCCTCGCTGACGTCGAGTTGGGTCCCAAGAAGCAGGCGCAACACCTCCACCGCACCCAGCCAGCCGGCCAGCTCGTCCACATCGATGGTGGCCGCGTCGACGGTGGACACCATCGTGTCCAGGGCACGGTGGTGGTGCTCGAGGAGCTGGTCACCCATCATCTCGTGGTAGTCGGACTGGGCCGCGGCGTCGTCGGGGTAGGCGACGGGGAAGAGGCGTTGGGCGGTCGGATCGTCGTGGGCGACGAGCTCGCGGGCCTGCCCGGGCAGGATGCGCAGCAGGTCGCGCTCGGGAGCCTCGAGTCCGGGCCGGATGCGGCCGTGGCGGTCGCGCACGAATCGCCGCCGACCCATCACGAGGACTTCTCCATGGTGGCCCACAGCCCGTGCTCGTGGAGCCGGAACACGTCGAGCTCGGCGCGCTCGCGGGGTCCTGAGCTCACGACGGCCCGGCCCTTGTGGTGCACGTCGAGCATGAGCTTGTTGGCCTTGTCCCGGCTGTAGCCGAAGAGCTTCTGGAACACGTACGTCACGTAGGACATCAAGTTGATGGGGTCGTTCCACACGATCACCAGCCAAGGCCGGTCGGGGCGCATGTCCTCCCCGCCCTCGGGGGCATCGACCTCGACGGGCTGGACCTCGGTGCCCGGCCCCGTCATCGGGGGACCGGAGCGGCCGCGTCCGCCGAGCCTGTCGGCACCCCGCCCGCCGGGACGGCGGCGCCGTCCGGCACCGCGCCGGCCACCGGAACATCGGCCCCGGCACCCACCGGAGCGCCGGCCGCAGGGCTGCCCTCGACGACACGATGGATGAGCCCGTCGTAGAACCACAGCATGGCCGTCCACACCACGGTGACCCCGAGGACGTGCACGCCCACGAGAAGTGCTGGAAGGTGGCTGAAGTACTGCGTGTAGCCGATGACACCCTGGACCACCATCGCGCCGAGCAGCAGGCGGGCCCGTTCGAGGACCGACGACGGCGCGCCGCTGCGGTCGAGGAGGTACAGGAGCAGCAAGGTGAGCCCGACGAGGCAGATCACGATGCTCGAGTGGAGCCGGGCCATGTCGGCCAGCGGCACCGGCAGGCGCTTGGCGCCCGGCCCTCCGGCGTGGGGACCGGCCCCGGTGGTGGCGGTTCCCGCCGCCACCACGAGCGCCAGCAGGCCCAACATGACCTGGCTGATGCGCCGCTCGCCCCGGCCGACCTTGGAGACAAGCGCACCGCACCGGGGCACCTGGCCCGCCCGCAGGGCCAGGACGACGGCATCGGTCAGGAGGGCGATCCCGACCAAGAAATGGGTCATCACCGCGTACGGGTTCAGCTTGGTGTACACGACCACCGCGCCCAGGACGGCCTCACCTAGCACCCCGCCGAGCAGCCCCGCCGAGAGCCAGACCAGTCCCCGACGCCTCGGCGTCCGGCGCAGCGCGGCGAGCAGCGTCGCCGCCGTGGCCACGCACAGGACGACGACGACCATGCGATTGGCGAACTCCACGGCGGGATGGAACGAGAGAGCGGGCGTGATCCGGTGCTGGGAGCACGTCGGCCAGTCGGGGCACCCGAGCCCGGAGTCCGTGAGGCGCACAGCCGCACCCGTGACGATGTTGAGCACCACGAGCACCACCGTGACCTGGGTGATGCGCAGGAAGGTCCGAGGCGTGACGCCGGTGAGCTGCACCGGGGGATCATCGTACCGGTGGTGCCGACGGCCCCTTCGGGCGGGCTCCGCCCCGGGTCGCTCGGCACGGGGCACGGGCCTTGGCCACCACGCCGGGCCCGCATCATCCGGCGGCATCATCCGGCGGCATCATCCGGCGGCATCATCCGGCGGCACGGCCCGGGCCCGCATCATCCGGCGGCACCGCCCGGTGCGTAGCCAAGGAGTGCGCCACGGGGCTGCATTGTCCGGTGCGGCATGCCGCCGTAGGCTCCCACCCGATGTCCTCGCTCTCTCCCGCGGTGCCCAGCGGCTTTCGCGCCGGCAGCGACAGGATCCGCAGCTACGTCTCGCTCACGAAGCCGCGCATCATCGAGCTCCTGCTCGTCACCACGCTCCCCACGATGCTGGTGGCGCGCCGTGGCGTCCCCTCGGTGACCTTGATGCTCGCCACCCTGTTGGGCGGGGCGCTGGCCGCCGGAGGGGCGAACGCGATGAACATGGTCCTCGACAGGGACATCGACCGGGTGATGAACCGGACCCGGCACCGTCCCCTCGTGACGGGCGCCGTCACGCCCCGCGCCGCCACGGTCTTCGCCGTCGTCCTCGAGGTGGCAGCCTTCGCCGAGCTGTGGTCGTGGGTGAACCTCCTGTCCGCGGTCCTGGCGGTGGCGGCGACCGCCTTCTACATCCTCGTCTACACCTTGTGGCTCAAGCGCACCTCGAGCCAGAACATCGTGATCGGCGGCGCGGCCGGCGCGGTGCCCGTGCTCGTCGGGTGGGCGGCGGTCACCGATCGCCTGGGGTGGGCGCCCCTCGTGCTGTTCGCCGTGATCGTCATCTGGACCCCGCCACACTTCTGGGCCCTCGCCATCCGCTACCGCGAGGACTATGCGGCCGCGCACGTCCCCATGCTTCCCGTGGTCGCGACCTTCCGCCGCACCGCGCAGCAGATCCTCGTCTACACGGTGCTGCTCGTGGCGGTGACGGTGCTGTTCGCGGCGGTAGGCCACATGGGGGCTCTGTACCTGGCCGGCGCTCTGGTGCTGGGCGCGCTCTTCATCCTGTTCGCCCTCCGCCTCCGGCGGGACCAGTCGCCGCGCGCGGCGATGGCCCTGTTCCGCTACTCGATCACGTACCTGACGTTGCTCTTCGTCGCCATGGCGGGCGACGTGCTCCTCCGGTTCCATTGACGGATCCGACGGCGGATTCGGAGGGGGATCCGGCGGCGGGGGCATCGACCGAGCCGGCCACCGGTGCAACGACCGGGCCGGCGGCCGGTGCAACGACCGGGCCGACGACGGGCAGCATCGCCGCCCAGGCACCACACCGCAGTCGCCGCCGCCTGGTGTCGATCGGCGCCGGGCTCGTGGTGGCCGCGGGGCTCGTGGTGGGGCTCACCGTGAGCGACGGGACCGGCCCCCAACGGGCGCCCTCGTTCTCGTTGCCCCGCCTGGGTGGGGGGGCGCCGGTGTCGTACCCGTTGAGCGGGACGGACGCGCACCGACCGGTTGTGCTCACGTTCTTCGCGTCGTGGTGCGGGCCGTGCCACGCCGAGCTGCCCATGATCGCCCGCGTGGCCCGACAGGAGGAAGCGGCCGGCGACGGTGTGGTCTTCGTGGGGGTCGACGGCAACGACGACCCGACGAGCGGCCTGGCCTTCGCCCGCAACAGTGGGGTCTCGTTCTCCGTGGGAGCCGATGCCGCCAGCTCCCTGGCGCCGAAGTTCACGCTGGTCGGCTACCCGGGCACCGTGCTCATCGGCGCGTCGGGAACGATCGTCAAGACCGTGCACGGTCCGGTGAGCCGCCCCACCCTCGAAAGCTTCCTGGCCCAGTCCCGCAAGTGACACGTCTCGGCCGGGCGCACGCCGCGCCGGTGCGACCGTGAAGAGGCCGGATCCTCAGGATCCTCAGCCGGCGACGACGGCGAACCGCGGGGCCACGCCGAGCAGCCTCTCGGGGAGGCGCTGCTCGAGCGCCGACGCCCACTCCACGTCGCGCAGGCGCACGAGCCGCGGGTTCGACCACCCCGCCTCGGCCACCGTTTCGACCACGGTGCGGGGATGCGTGCCCGACCCGAGAGGCAGGGCACCCCTGACCTCGGCGCCATAGCTCCCGTGGTGATCAGGCGCGGTGCCGCGCCAGCGTCGAACGACTTTCCAGGCGTGGGCGCGCAACGACTCGAGGGGGTCGACGGTGCCCCACAGCGACTCGATGGCGACGAGCCTCCCGCCGGGAGCGGCCGCCCGCCACGCGGAGAGGGCGGCCACGGGATCGGGGAGCGTCCACAACAGGTGACGCTCGATGACGGCGTCGAACCCGTTCGGGGGCTGGTCGGCGGGCCCGGTGACGACCGAGATGTCGAGGCCGTCGGCTCCCGCCGCCGCACTCAGCTTGGCGAGCATCCCGGGAGAGAGGTCGAGGGCAGTGACGCGATGCCCGAGGCGTGCGGCCATGAGGCTCAGGAACCCGGTCCCCGCCCCGCAGTCGAGCACCCGTGCCGGGGCGGGGGGCAGCAGCGCGTCGAGGGCGGCCGTCCACGCCGCCTGCACGGCCGCGCTCGTGGGCCGATGGCCCGGCGTGTCGTCGTAGGTGGTGGCGTCGTCGTCCCAGAAAGTCCGGATCTCGTCGAGGATGGCCATCGTCGTGCTCTGCTCCCGTCTGCGTGTTCCCCTGCGCCCGTCAGGGGTGTTCCCCTGCGCTCCTGCGTGTTCCTCTGCTCCCTTGCACCGCCCGTCGGCACCTGCGCCCGCCTGCGCCCAACGTGGTCCCATGTTGTACTTGTCGCGACCCGAGGAGGATGACGATGAAGATCGAAGGCTCGCGCGTGCTCGTGACCGGGGCGTCGTCGGGGATCGGCGCCGCCCTGGCCCGGATGCTGGGCGCCCGTGGAGCGACTGTGGGCCTGGTTGCCCGGCGCGAAGCCCGCCTCGCCGAGGTGCTGGCCGATTGCCGCGCCGACTCTCCCGACTCGCGGATGTGGGTGGCGGACCTCGCCGACGTCGGGGTGGCGGGGCGCGTGGCGCTCGAGGCGTGGGACGCCTTCGGCCATCTCGACTGCCTCGTGAACAACGCCGGGGTCCCCATGCGCCGCCACACCACCAAGCTCGACGAGCCCACGTTGGAATGGGTGATGCGGGTAAATTTCTTCGCGCCGGCCCACATGACCATGGAGCTGCTGCCGCGGATGACGGCGCGGGGCGAGGGCATGATCGTGAACGTGTCGAGCGTGGCGGGCCGGCTTGGCAACGCCAACGAGGCGGCGTACTCGGCGAGCAAGTTCGCGCTGTGCGGCTGGAGCGAGGCCATCGCCGTAGACCTGTACGACACGGGCATCCAGATCCGGCTCGTGAACCCGGGGCCCATCGATACCGAGATCTGGGACCTCCCCGGCAACGACGACCCGCTCTACTCCGGGCCCAAGATCTCGGCCGAGAAGATGGCGGAGGGGATCGTGGCGGCCATGGAGGGCGACACCTTCGAGCACTACGTGCCCGACATGCGCGGCATCGTGGAGTCCAAGACCGCCGACCCCGACCCCTTTATCAAGGGGATGGCCGCCATGCTGCGCGCCCAGCCCGCCGGGTAGGCACCGCCACCGGACCGGGTAGCGCCGGGGACCTCGCATACGGGGCTCAGGTGCGCTCCGCCACCTCGAGGTACTGCTCGAGCCCGTTGGCGATGCCCTGGGCGGCGAGCTGGCGCCACTGCCGCGTCCTGCACGACGGCGGCGTCCTCCGCGTTGCGCATGTTGGCGCACTCGATGAGGACCTTGGGCACCGTCGACAGGTTGAGCCCGCCGAGGTCCGAGCGGTAGACGATCCCGTCCTGGCCCGTGTAGTTGGAGGGCGGCTCGCCGGTGGCGGACTCGAAGGCGTTGCGCATGTCGAGGGCCAGCTCCGTGGAGGGCCCCACGATGGCGAGGTTGTTCGAGATCGAGCTGACCACGCCGACGGGCGTGTCCACCGCGAAGCCGCTGCCGCCGGCCGGACCCCCGTCCGCGTGGATCGACACCGCCACCGCGGCGTGCAACTCGTTGGCGATGGCGGCGCGCACGTCCACACAGGGCCCGACGCCGGTGTCGGTGGGGCGCGTGAGCACGGCGTCGGCCCCCTCGGCGGCCAGGAGCGCCTGGGCCCGCTGCGCCACGTCGAAGTTGAAGGCGTGCTCGGTGTAGCCGTTGTCGGTTTCGGTCCCGGTGGTGTCGCACGGCTCGGTGAACCCGCCGCCGTCGATGGGCCGGTCGATGATCCCCGGGTTGGCGCCGTTGCCGCCGTCGTGGCCGGGGTCGATCACGACGGTCAGTCCCGCCAGCGGGAGCACCGCCACCGATCCCTGGTACAGGGCGTCGCCCAGCGCGTACACGCCGCCGTCGGCACCCACCAACCAGTACCCACTGTCGTCGGCCGTTGCCGCCATCCCCACCACGGCCCGGTCGAGCACGAGAGCACCGGTCGACCCCTCATACGGTGCGCCGAAGGAGAAAACCCCGCCGTCCGCACCCACCAGCCAGTATCCGCTCCCCGCCCCGTCGGCCGCCATCCCCACCACCGGGTAGTCGAGGTGCACGGCCCCCATCGAGCCGGCGAAACGGGCGTCGCCGAAGGCGAACACCCCGCCGTCCGCGGCCACGAGCCAGTACCCGTCGTCGTCGCGGGCGGCGGCCATCCCCACCACGGGCGCGTGCAGCCTGAGCGCGCCGGCCGATCCCGCGAAGGGCGCGCCGAAGGCGAACACCCCGCCGTCCGCGGCCACGAGCCAGTACCCGCCGGTGGTCCGGTCGACGGCCATCCCCACCACGGGCTGGGTCAGGTGCACGGCCCCCATCGAGCCGGCGAAACGGGCGTCGCCGTAGGCGAACACCCCGCCGTCCGCAGCCACGAGCCAGTACCCGCCGTCGTCGGGGGTGACCGCCATCCCCACCACGGGCGAGGCCAGGGGCACGCCGGCGGCCGATCCGAACGAGGGCGCGCCGAAGCCGAACACCGCCCCGTTCGACGTCGCCAACCAGTACCCCCCGGTCATGGTGTCGGCTGCCACGCTCACCACGGGCGCGCTGGAAGTGGGCATGGAGGTGGTGGTCGCAGCGTGATCCGGACGGGCGCCGTGATCGCCCCCGGGAGGGTGGAGGGAACTGGTCGTGAAAACCGCCGGCGCCGCCGGCGCCACCGCCATCGACATCGCGATCCACACCGCGACCGCCAACGTCACCGCGCCGGCCGGGAGCACCGCGCTGGCCAGATGCACAGGGGGCGGTCCGGCGGCTCGGAGGCGGCGTCGCATCGCCCCCATCATGGCGTCAGCGCGCGGGGCGCGCCGCCCTCGCCAGCTCGAGGGCCAGCTCCACCGCCCGGGCCGGGTCCCCGGCGCGCACCACGGGATCCACCGGGACCGGCGCCCCGGCGCGCCCGAGCTCCCAGGTGTCGAGCCCGACGACGGGGATTCCGGCCTGCAGGGCCAGCGCGATCTCCGACAGGGTGCCGTACTCGCCGGCCAGCGCCACCACGGCGTCTGCACAGCGCACCACGAGGGCGTTGCGCGCCTCGCCCAGGCCGGTGGGGACGGCCACGTCGACATGCGCGTTGGCCTCGGCGCGGTCGCGCCCCGGCAGGATCCCCACGGTGAGCCCGCCGGCGGCGTGCGCCCCGCGACACGCCGCCTCCATGACCCCGCCCAGGCCCCCGCACACGAGCACGGCGCCCGCCTCGGCCACGGCCCGGCCCACCGCCTCGGCGCTGCGTTGTTGCGCCACGGGCACGTCGCCCCCGGCGCCCACCACCGCGATGTAGGGCCCCCGCCCCCTCACGGCTCCGCCTCCGCTCACGGCTCCGCCTCCGCTCACGGCTCCGCCTCCGCTCACGGCTCCGCCTCCGCTCACGGCTCCGCCTCCGCTCACGGCTCCGCCTCCGCTCACGGCTCCGCCATGTCGGGGGCCGCTCCCGGTCATTCCCACCGGAACGTGGCCGCCGCCGCCAGGGGGGCCGCCACCGCCCACACCGCGAGGACGAGCCACGACCATGCCGACACCGCCGCGCCGAGCCCGAGAGCGCGGTGCAGCGCGTCCGCGAGCGCAGCGGCGGGAAGCGCCTTGGCCACGGACTGCAGCCCTCCCGGCAACTTGGAGAGGGGGGCCAGCATCCCGCTCACGAGGAGGAGCAACAGCCACAGCCCGTTGGCCGCCGCCAGGTTGACCTCGGCGCGCAGCACGCCCGCCAGGAGCAGGCCGATGCCCCCGAACCCGGCGGTGGCCAGGACCACGACGACGACGGCCCGGCCCGCGCCGCCGGCCGTGGGGTGCCAGCCGAGCCCGAGCGCCACGGGGACGAGCACCGCAGCCTGGATGACCTCGACGACGAGGACGGCGGCGATCTTGGCTCCGAGCAGCGCCGGCCGGCCCAGGGGCGTGGCCCCCAGCCGCTTGAGCACGCCGTAGCCGCGCTCGAACCCGGTGGCGATGCTCAGGTTCACGAGTGCGGTGCCCATGACGGCCAGGGCCAGGATGCCTGGGGCCAGGAACGTGACCGGGTGGGCGGTTCCCGTGGGAAGGAGGTGCACCTCGGAGAAGAAGACGAGAAGGACGACGGGGATGCCGATGGTGAGCAGCAGCGACTCGCCTCGCCGCAGGGTCATGCCCACCTCGGCGGCGCACTGTGCTGCCAGCCGGCGCAACGCCGGACGTGCTGCCAGCCGGCGCAACGCCGGACGTGCTGCCAGCCGGCGCAACGCCGGACGTGCCGGCGGCTGTTGCCGGGGCGGTGGGGTGGCGCTCATCGCCGGCCCCCGGCCTCACGCACGTCTTCACGGTGCTCCGGCGCGCCGGCGTCCCCTTCCCCCCGGGTCACGCGCAGGTAGACCTCCTCGAGCGAACGGCGCCCGGCGCGCAGCTCGGTGAGGGGCAGGTCGTGGTCGTGCATCCACGTTGCGAGCAGGGCCAGTCGGGTGGCGGTGGCGGCACCGGCCACCCGGTACTCGCCGGGGCGCTCCTCGGTCACGGCGCCGGCCTCGGCCCCAAGCGCGGCCTCGAGCGCGGCCACGTCGAGCGCGGCGGGGCCCTCGAAGCGGATGCCGCCCTCGCCCCCCGCCGCGGCCAGCTCGGCGACGGTGCCGCTCGCCACCGCCCGGCCGCGGGCGATGATGACGACGTCGTCGGCCAACCGCTCGGCTTCGGGCAGCTCGTGCGTGGTGAGGACGACGCACGCCCCCCGCTCGCGCAGTTCGGTGATGACGCGCCGCACCGCGATGCGCCCCTCGGGGTCGACCCCGGCGGTGGGCTCGTCGAGAAAGACCACCTCGGGCCGGCCCACGACGGCCAGCGCCAGCGACAGCCGCTGCTGCTCGCCCCCCGACAGCCGCCGCCACGGCGTGCGGGCCACGGCGCGCAGGCCCACCAGGTCCAGCAGCTCCTCGGGGTCCTCGGGGTCGTCGTAGTAGTCGGCGAAGAGCCGCAGCACGCGCCGCGCTCCCATGACCGGGTAGACCCCGCCGCGCTGGAGCATGACGCCGATGCGGGGGACCAGCCGGCGATGGTCCGAGTCGGGGTCGAGACCCAGCACCCGCACCGAGCCCGCGGCAGCGCGCCGGTATCCCTCTAGGGTCTCGACGGTCGAGGTCTTGCCCGCGCCGTTCGGCCCCAGCAGCGCCAGGACCTTTCCGCGCGCCGCGGTGAGCGACAGTCCGTCCACGGCGCTGAGCGCGCCGTAGCGCACGACGAGGTCGCGGCATTCGACGGCCACGTCGGTCCGGACCGTGTCCGGCCCGGTCGTGTAGGGGGCCGCTGCCGCGTCGGGAGCCGCTGCCGCGTCGGAGCCCGCCGCGTCGGAGCCAGCCGGAGGGGACATCGCGGCGAGGCTACCGTTGCGCACCATGATCGACATCCGCCTGGCCAGGGAGAACCCCGAGATGGTGACGGCCGCCCTGGCCCGCAAGGGGGTCGACCCCGCCGAGGTGCAGCGCCTGCTCGACGCCGATCGCCGGGCCCGCCAGGCGATGGCGCGGCGCGACGAGCTGCGCTCGAGGGTGAAGGAGTTGTCGCGCCAGGTGGGCGAGGCCCGCCGCACCGGCGACGGGACGCGCGCCGCCGAAGCGGCCGAGGAGAGCCGTGCCGTGGGCGAGGAGGAAGGCGCCCTCGACGCGCAGGCCACCGCGGCCCAGACCGAGGTGCGGGAGATGCTCCTTATGCTGCCCAACCTCCCGTCGCCAGAGGCGCCGGACGGGGAGGACGACGGCGACAACCTCGTGGTGCGGCGCTGTCCCGAGACGGCGCGGAGCTACGCCGAGCATCAGCGCGTGCCCCACTGGGACGTGGGCGCGGCGCTCGGCATTCTCGACCTCGAGCGCGGCGCCAAGCTGTCGGGCTCGATGTTCCCGCTGTACCGGGGGGCGGGGGCGCGGCTGATCCGTGGGCTCACCGCCTTCGCCCTCGACCACCACGCGCCGCTCTACGAGGAGATCCGGCCGCCCACGCTGGTGCGCACCGAGACCATGGTGTCGACCGGACACCTGCCCAAGTTCTCCGACGACGCGTACCACCTCGAGCGCGACGACCTGTGGGCCATCCCCACCGCCGAGGTGCCGCTCACGTCCATGTACCGCGACGAGATCCTCGACGAGGCCGACCTCCCGATCCGGTTGACCGCCGGCACCGCCTGCTACCGGCGCGAGGCGGGCTCCGCGGGTCGCGACACCCGGGGCCTGCTGCGCGTGCACGAGTTCGACAAGGTCGAGCTGTTCGCCTACGCCACCGCCGAGCAGTCGCCCGCCGAGCACCTGGCCATGGTGGGGCGCGCCGAGGCGCTGCTGGCGGAGCTCGACCTCGAGTACCGGGTCGTCGACCTGTGCACGGGCGAGCTCGGCAACGCGGCGGCGCGCACCTTCGACATCGAGGTCTACGCCCCGGGGTGCGACATGTGGCTCGAGGTGTCGTCGGTGAGCTGGTGCACCGACTACCAGGCCCGGCGGGCCAATATCCGCTACCGGGTCGGCTCGGGCGGCTCGGGCTCGACCATGTTCGTCCACACCCTCAACGGCTCGGCCATCGCCTGGGCCCGGGTGTGGGCGGCGCTCGTGGAGAACGGTCGCCAACCCGACGGCTCGGTCGTGCTGCCCTCCGCGCTCGCCCCCTACCTCGGAGGCCGTACCGTCATCGAGGCACCCGCGTCCTGAGGGGTCCGCGCCGGTGCCTCACGGCGCCGTGCCCGATCGGCGTGGCGCGCCGTTCCGGGCTCGGTTGCTAGTTCGAATCGGGAAGACGGACCGACAGGCAGGTCACGTCTCCCTCGCGCTTTTGGAATTCGCTGATGTCGACGGGGACGACCTCGTAGCCGAGGTCGGCGACCAGGCCCGCGCTCTTGGGGCAGTTCGCCGCCATCAGGACCTTGTTCCCTCCCAGGAGCACGACGTTCGATCCCTGCAATTCGGGGACGGCCCGGAACCTCGGGAAGACCCCGGGGTCCGCCAATGCGGGCCAGTGTCCGATGAAGGTGCCGTCGGGAAGCGCGGTCACCGCCGACTTGAGGTGCAGCGCCTGGCCCATGGGGACCGGGGTCACCTTGGCGCCTTCGGGCTCCACGATGGCGCGCAGCTGCTCGATCCCCTCGACGTTGCTCCGACCGCCCTGGCCCACGTAGACGTCGTCGCGGACGATGAGGACGTCGCCGCCCTCGAGTGTGCCCGGGGCTTCTATGGTGTGGACCGAGTAGCCCAGCGACTCGACGAGCTCCCCGACGCCCACCACCTCGGGCTGACGCGACGGCACCGACGGGCGTGTCACGATGGCGAGGTTCTTGTACACGACCACGGGGTCCTCGATGAACACGCCGTCGGGGCACGGTTCGGTCTGGGGGACCACGATCGTCCGCCAGCCGTTCTCGGTGACCGTCTTCACGTACTCGACCCATTGCCGGCGCGCACGCGGGTAGTCGACGGGCTCCCTCGTGATGTAGGTCACGATCCCGTCGGTCAGGCTCTCATCCGGTTCGCGCACCAGCATCTGGTTCATGGTCGGAAATCCTCTTGGCGTCTTTGCCTGGCGTCGTTGCCCGGTGATCTTGTCGGCGCTCCTGCGTCGGATTATGCGCGACCACTCTCACGACGTGGACAATTCCGCGTCAACGGTTGACCAACCGGGCACTCCCCGGCCCGATCCCCGGCCCGAGTGCCCTGGCACGAGTGGCCCGGCCCCAGGGGCCCGAGAGTCTCGGACCGACAGGGCCGGACCGGGAAGAATGCGACCTGTGGACGTCCCCGCCATCTCCCCGTTGCCTCCGATCGCCGCCACCGTCGGGATGCCCTGGGACGTCGAAGTCGAGGACCCGGTGGCGGCACTGGCCGAGGCGCGGCGCCGCCTCGGGGACACGTTCGTGGTCGACAGCGGTGAGGACCGCTTCCTGTTCACCTTCTCGCCGAGCGGGGTCGCCGCCTTCTACGCGCTGGCCGAGGAGCGGGCCAGCAAGGCCGTCGCCGACTGGCGGATGCTGCGCCGCAAGCTTCCCGACGAGATCTTCGCCGGCCGGCGCACGCTGCCGCACCAGCTCTTCGGCCGTGACGACGTCGCCGACTATCTCGTCCATGTCGACGAAGCACTGGACGCGGCCTTCGAGGAGCTCGGCCCGGCCGGAGTACTCGACGTGTTCGACTTCACCCGGCGACTCGGGCACCGGACGGGCCTGGCGTCCTGGGGCGGTCCCGGGGCGGCCTCCGGGGCACGATTCGCCCGGCTGGCCGAGGCGTTCGACACGCTCGACGGCGCCGAGTCCTTCGTCCATCCGGACTCGATGGCGGCCGTGGCCGCGTCCGGGAAGGCGGCCGAGCGCGCCGCGCTGGAGGTCGTCACCCGCGAGATCGGCGCCGCGTTGCACGAGCTTCCCGGCCACGAGCCCGAGCACGCGCTCTTCTCCCGGGTGGCGGCGGCATGGGCGGGACAAGCGCGCGACGAGGGCGCCCGCGGTGTCGCCATGGACGTCGCCCTGATCCACGTGGCGTCCATGTCCAACCTCTTCGCCGCGCTCGGCTGGATGCTCGTCGACCTCTTGACGCATCCCGACGAGCTGGCACGGGTCCGGGACGGGGACCGCGCCCGAGCCGAGGTGTGCGCCCTGGAGTCGACCCGGCTGGCGCAACGGTCGATCATGGCCCGCTACGTGTTGGCGCCGTTGACCGTCGACGCCGGCGAGGCCGTCTACGAGGTCTCGGCCGGCGCCACGGTCGCCACCCTCCTGCCTCTCACGAACACGAGCGCGGCGCCCGGGCTGCGGTCGTGGGAGCCCGATCGCTGGAAGCGGCGGCGCCTGGCGGACGCCTCGGCGCTCGCCGCGCTCGAGTTGGTGACGGTGTTCGGGCACGGACGCCACACCTGTCCCGCGCAGCCGTTCTCGCTGTCGACGATGACTGCGGCCGCTTGCCGGCTCCTCGCCGAGTTCGAACTGGAACAGGGCTGGGTGGACCGACCCCGACCGGTGCGCGCCCAGATCGGCGGTGTGGCGCGCGCCGCGGGCCCGTGTCCGGTGCGCTACCGCCGGCGTTGACGCACCCTCGGTCACGCCCGCGCGGTTGACGCCCGCGCTGTTGACGCCAGCGGCTGCTCAGTGGTGGAAGCCGCTGTCGGCGCGCCCCGGGTGCGCGCTGCGCAGTCGCTCGTCGATGCGCTTCAGGTCCTCGACCAACATGCCGGCGAGGTCCCGGCTGAACCCGTTGCGCACCACGATGCGCAGCACCGACACGTCGTCGAGGGCGGGCGGCATGGTGTACGCGGGGACGAGCCAGCCCCGGACGCGCAGCCCGTCGGAGACGTCGTAGACGGTGTAGGGCGCGTCGCGGATCTTGAAGGCGAAGGCGGGGATGCCGTCGCCGTTGGAGACGAGCTCGAACGGCGCCAACTTGGCGATCTCCTGTGCCAGCCAGCGCGCCGTCTCCCGGCTGGCGTGTTGCACCTCGCGGAACCCGTGCGCGCCGAGCCGCAGGAAGTTGAAGTACTGGGCGACGACCTGCGCGCCGGGCCGTGAGAAATTGAGGGCGAAGGTGGGCATCTGCCCCCCGAGGTAGTCGACGTCGAAGACCAGCTCGTCGGGGAGCGCGGCCCGGTCGCGCCAGATGATCCACCCTACCCCCGGGTACACGAGCCCGTACTTGTGGCCCGAGGTGTTGATGGAATGGACGCGCGGCAGCCGGAAGTCCCACTCCACATGGGGGTCGAGGAAGGGGGCGATGAAGCCGCCCGACGCGCCGTCGACATGGACGGGCACGTCCACGCCACTCGACGCGGCGAGGTCGTCGAGCGCGGCGGCGATGGCGGCGACGGGTTCGTAGACGCCGTCGTAGGTCGATCCCATCACGGCGACGACCCCGATGGTGTTCTCGTCGCAATGCGCGGCCGCCGCCTCCGCCGTCAGGCACGTGGCGGTCGGGCCGACGGGTACGAGGCGGGCTTCGACGTCCCAGTAGCGACAGAACTTCTCCCAGCAGACCTGCACGTTGGCCCCCATGACGAGGTTGGGCCGGGCGGCATTCTTGCCGGCGGCCTGGCGGCGCTGGCGCCACAGGAACTTGAGCGCCAGCCCCCCCAACATGCACGCTTCGCTCGAGCCGGTCGTCGAGCATCCGGTCGCCCCACCTTCGTCCCCCGCGTGCCAGAGGTCGGCGAGGATATTGACGCAGCGCCGCTCGAGCTCGGCGGTCTGCGGGTACTCGTCCTTGTCGATCATGTTCTTGGCCGAGCATTCGGCCATCAGCCGCTCGGCGTCCTGTTCCATCCAGGTGGTGACGAAGGTGGCCAGGTTGAGCCGGGCGTTGCCGTCCAGGAGCAGCTCGTCGTGGACGATCTCGTAGGCGGTGTCCGCCGGCATCCCGCTCGGTGCCAACCTGAGTTTTGGAACCTCGCTGACCTCGCCCAGCTGGGTGAATTGGGGGCGGACCAGCAGCTGGTCCGTCGCACTGTCGGTCTCGTGCTTGTGCAGGGGCATGCCCGGACCGTAGTGCGGTCCTCAGGCGGGTTTCTGGTCGACCAGGACGCAGCGGGTACCGCTGTAGATGGTGGGCATGCACTTGTTGCAGTGGACACACAGCGACGCGCTCGAGGTGCCCGCCTGCATCTTCGACACGAGATCGGGCTCTCGGAGAAGCGCGCGCGCCATGGCGACGAAGGAGAACCCCTCCGACAGCGCCTGTTCGACGGTGTCGAGCTCGTTGATCCCGCCCAGGAGGACGAGAGGCATGTCGAGCGCGGCCCGGAACTGCCGGGCGTAGGGGAGGAAGAAGGCCTCCTCGAAGGGGTAGTCGGGCATGAACCGGCGTCCCACCACACTGAACCCGAGGCGCAGCGCGCGAGGGAGGGTGGCGGCGAATTCCCGGCGGGGGGCCTCACCCCGGAAGAGGTACATGGGGTTGGCGAGCGAGCTCCCACCGGTGAGCGTGAGCGCGTCGAGCGCCCCGTCCGCCTGGAGCAGCCTGGCGACCTCGACGCTGTCGTCGAGCCACAGGCCGCCCGGGACCCCGTCGGCCATGTTGAGCTTGGCCGTCACCGCGGCGCGGTCCCCCACCGCCTCGCGCACGGCGCGGAGCACCTGACGGGCGAAGCGGGCGCGGTTCTCCACGCTCCCTCCCCACCGGTCGCGCCGGCGGTTGAGCTTCGGGCTCAAGAACGCGCTCAACAGGTAGTTGTGGCCCAGGTGGACCTCGATGCTGTCGAAGCCGGCGTCCACCACGGCGTGCGCGGCGCGCCCGTAGTCGGCGGTCACCCGGGCGATGTCCGTCTCGGTGATCTCGCGGCTGATGGTCCCGAGCGGGCTCACATGGCGACAGGGTGCCAGCGCCGGGGCGCGGTTGGACCGGGGGTTGGCCACCGGGCCGGCATGGCCGAGCTGCGCCGCGACGGCCGCGCCGGTGTCATGGACGGCCTCGGTGAGCCGGCGCAGGCCCGGGAGCACGTCGTCGTGCACGTAGAGGCAATGGCGGTCGGTGCGTCCTTCGGGCGACACCGCCAGGTATGCGACCGTCGTCATGGCCGCACCCCCAGCCCCCACGCGGCGGTGGAAGTCGACGAGCGCGTCGGTGACCTGACCCCGGGGCGACGAGCCCTCGAACGTGGCCGCCTTGATGAAGCGGTTCCGCAGGGTGAGCGGCCCCAGTCGGGCAGGCTCGAACGGTGTGGGCCGCGCCCCGGCCCGGGCTGCGGCCCGGGCGCCGGCTTGCGCGCCGGCTTGCGCGCCGACGGTCACGCGTCGGCAGGGATCTCGAACCGGTATCCCACACCCCGGACCGTGGTGATGATGGCGGGCGACGAAGGGTCGGCCTCGATGTGCGTCCGGAGGCGTTTGATGTGGACGTCGAGGGTCTTCGTATCGCCGACGTAGTCGGCGCCCCACACCCTGTCGATGAGGGTGTCGCGGGTGAGGACCCGGCCCGCGTTCTCGACGAGAAGGACGAGAAGCTCGAATTCCTTGCGCCGCAGGTGGACCTCCTGCCCGCGCACGAAGACGCGGTGGCGGTCGGGGTCGACCCTGACCCCTCCCACCTCGGAGACGGCTCCCCGCTCGACGGTCTCCTCCGCGGCGGGTTGCGATCCCGGCGCGGCGAGGGGGGCGCGGCGCAGCACGGCGCGCATTCGGGCCACGAGCTCGCGCAGGCGGTAGGGCTTCGTGACGTAGTCGTCGGCGCCGACCTCGAGGCCCACGACCGTGTCGATCTCGGTTCCCTTGGCGGTCACCATGATGATGGGGACGTGGGAACGGGTCCGGATCGCCCGGCACACGTCGACCCCCGACATCTTGGGCAGCATGATGTCGAGCAGGACGAGATCGGGGTCGATGGCGTCGAACAGCGCCAGGGCCTCGGGGCCGTCCCGGGCCACCGAAACGTCGAAGCCCTCGCGCCCGAGCCCGATCACCAGTGCGTCGACGAACGACTCCTCGTCCTCGGCCACGAGGACCGTGACCGCCCGCGCGCTGTCGAGTCCGCGCTCGGGTGCGTCCCCGGGGCGCTCGGCCCGTCCCCCCCGGTGCGGGGCGCGCGGATGGGTCGAGTGCGCGCCGGCGGTGCTGCTCACGACCCGATCCTCGCGCTGATCCTCGGATTGGTCCTCGCGGCCCTGCTCACGGAATGGTCCTCGCCGTCCTGCTCGCTGCTTCGCCATCCGCCGTGCAGCGCATGACTCACAGGACCTCTGAGTGGGTGGGGAGGATGAGCCGGAAGGTGGACCCCTCCCCCTCGCGCGAGTCGACCTCGACGTGTCCTTGATGGTTGGCGGCCACGTGGCGGACGATAGACAAGCCCAGACCGGTCCCCCCGCTGTCACGGCTGCGGCCCTGGTCGACCCGGTAGAAGCGTTCGAAGATGCGGTCGAGGTCGCGGGCGGGGATGCCCACGCCGTGGTCCTCGACGTCGAGGCGGACCTGCCCGTCGGCGACCCTACCGGCGAAGCGCACCGAGCTCCCGTCGTAGGAGAACTTCACCGCGTTCTCGAGCAGGTTGTACAGGGCGGACACCAGTTGCCGACGGTCCCCGAGCACGGTGACCGGGGGGGTGGGCTCTTCGAGCTCGATCTTCACGTCACGCTGGTCGGCTGCGGCGCGCATGCGCTCGACGGCCTCGGCCATGATCAGGTTCACGAGCACGGGCTCACGCGGCGGAGCCTCCTCCGCCTCGATGCGCGACAGGTCGAGAAGGTCGTCGATGATGCGGCTCACCCGGAAGGCCTCGGTGTGGATGCGGCTGGCGAGACGCTGGGCGACGGTGGGGTCGGTCTCCGACACGAGGGTCTCGGCCAACAGGCCCAGCGCGCCCATAGGGGTCTTGAGCTCGTGGCTCACGTTGGCGACGAAATCACGCCGAATTTCCTCGAGGCGCCGCCGCTCGGACACGTCGTCGATGGCGGCAATGACCCCGAGGGTGCGCCGGCCGTCGTCGATGAGCTGTGTGGACACGGCGAGGGTACGGCGCGGCGGGCCGTAGAGGTCGAGCGTCTTGTACGCCGAGCCCTGCTTCCAGGCGTCGGCGAGAAGGTCGACCACCGCCTGGGCGGCGAGTGCGTCGCCGTGCCGGCCGCCCATGAGCCCCACGGCACGGGCGTTGCGGAACACGACCGTTCCGTTCTCGTCGCACACGATGACACCCTGCGGGAGCGTGTCGAGCGCGCGCCGAAGGCGTATGGCGTCCGCCGACGACTCGGCCACGGCCTCCGTGGCGCGATCGGTGACGAGCTCGAGGTGGTGCAGCGCGGGCTCGATCCCCGTGCCGCGCTCTTCGACAGGCGCGTCGACACCGAGGCGCGACGCCAGTGCCGACAATCGTTGCTCGAGCGACTGGCGGCCGGAGCGGCGTCCGAGGATCGTCGCCACCACAATCCCGACGACGGCTACCCCGGCGAGCGCGGCGAAGCCGGCGATGACCACGTTCGAAGACACGCTGCTGGTACCCACCACGGCACAAGCATGACAGGCGTGGACGAGGCCGGGCCGGTTCCCCCTGGGCCCTCCCGCGCCGTCCCGCGCCGTCCTCCGGGCCCTGGCGTCGGCCCCCTCCCCCGGCCACCGGCCCGCCCCCGCCCGGCCCGCGCCGGCCGTGTCGGTTGCCCGCCGCCCGGCCCCGAGCCGGCCGCGTCGGTGCACCCGCCCGGGCCTGAGCGGCCCCGCCCCGGCCCGGTGAGTTGCGTACCGAAAGAATATAAAAAGACATGACATAGCTTGAATCGCCCTGTCATTCCCTCTACCCTCGGTGCGCACCGTCCGACCGGCGTCCGCCATCGGGGGCTCGACAGTGGAAAGGGGACCGTCATGGTGCTGGCGGCAGTGCGGGCAGTGCACGAGGCGGTTTCGACGGTCACGCTCAACCCCGACCCGAGCAACCTCCCTGGTGGCGCCGTGCTCCAGCAGCTCACGGACGGCCTCGGGGGCTGGGCGCTGATCATGGCGCTGGTCGGCCTCGTGATCGGCGCCGCGGCCTGGGCCCTCGGCGCCCATTCGCAGAACTACCACCAGTCGTTCAACGGGCGCCGGACCGTGCTCGTGTCCGCGTTGGCCGCCCTGCTGATCGGGGCGGCGCCGGCGATCGTCAACTTCTTCTTCCATGCCGGGCAGGGGGTGCACTGACGTGCTCGAAGCGCTCCCGCTCTGCCCGGGATCGCTTCCGGTGGGGGGCGCGACGTGCAGCGTCGTGTCCGGTGTGGCCGGCAGCGTCGCCAGCGCCGGGGTGAACGCCATCTTCTCGGAGGCCGCCCGGTGGGTGGCGGAGGGTGCGGTGTGGTTGATCGCCCAGGTGGGTGGGGCGATGTCGGCCAGCACCTCGATCGACCTGGACGCGGGATGGTTCCGTGTCCACGAAGCCGTCATGGCGAGCCTGGCGGCGGCGGTCGTCGTGCCCATGGCGTGCTGCGCCGCCATCCAGGCCGTCTACCGGCAGAGCGCGTCCATGCTCATGCGCACGTTCCTCGTGAACCTGCCCCTGTCGTTGCTGCTCACGGGGGTGGCGGTGACCCTCGTGCGCATGGCGTTGGCCGCGACCGACGCCATGTCGGCCATGGTCCTGTCGAGCGGCGGTGTCGACACGACGAACCTGCTCACCGGGCTCTTCGTGTTCCTCACCCCCGTCGGCTTGGTGACGGCGGGCATCGTCCCCGGCTTCGTCGTCCTCGTCGGCGGCCTGGTCGTAGCGGCAGCGGCGTTCGTGTTGTGGCTCGAGCTCGTGGTGCGCGCCGCGGCGGTCTCGGTGGCGGTGCTCTTCCTCCCGTTGTCGTTGGCGGCGCTCGTGTGGCCCTCGGTGTCCCACTGGTGCAAGCGGCTTGCCGACACCCTGGTCGCCCTGGTGCTGTCGAAGCTCGTGGTGGCGGCGGTGTTGTCGTTGGCCGCCAGTGCGATCGCGGGCGGGGTGGGGTTGTCGGCCAGCGGGGGCGGCGGGGGCTTCGCCTCGGTGGTGACGGGCATCGCCCTGCTGATCATCGCCATCCTGTCGCCGTTCACGTTGCTGCGGTTGGTGCCGGCGGTGGAGGCGGGGGCGGTGGCGCATCTGGAGTCGGCCCGTCACCGCCTGCAGAGCGTCGGGGCGGTCCCCGTACGTGCCGGCAAGAACCTCGCCGTCGAACAGATGAACAAAGCCGCGGGGAAGGCCAAGTCCGCGTTGGCCAACTTCGCCGGCACGGTCGGGGCAGGTGGATCCGAAGGCGGGGAGAGCAGCGTCGGCGTCGGCGACGGCGACGACTCGGCCCATCCGGAGCACGGTTCCGGCGGCGGCGGCGCAGGTTGGCGTGGCGCAGGCGCGGGCGGCGCAGGCCGGGGCGGCGGCGCGGGGGTGGCCACCGCGTTGGTTCTGGGCGACCCCGGCATGGCGGAGGTCTTCGAGGGCCTGCGGGCCGCCGACCCGCCGACCACTCGTCGACCCGGCGCGGGCACGTCCGCGGGTGACTCCAGCGCCGGTTCGTCGACCGCGGGTGACCGCCGAGGATCGTCAGGAGCGGACACCGGGAACACCGTCGTACCTCCCGGTGACGCGGCCCGCGCCACGGGCGCGCCGGCGGCGGGCGAAGAAACGGGCCCCGCCGGTGAGTGAGACGACTCCGACCCGGTACCGCTTCGGGCCACTCGAGCGACGCGGCCTCGTGGCAGGGTGGCGCGGAGGACAGATCGGCGCGGTCGCCGTCGCGCTGGTGGTCGGTGTCGGGGTGTTGCGAGCCTTGCCCTCACCCGTGGGCGTGGTCCTCGCCGTGGTCGCGCTGGCCGTCGGCGTCGGGGTGGCCACGTGGCCGATCTCGGGCAGGACGGCAGAGGAGTGGGCCCCCGACGCGCTGCGTCACGTCGCCGCACGGGGCCGCCGGTCCCGGGACCGGACGAGCCCGTTCGCCGGCGTGCACCTCGTCGAGGTCGACCCGGGCGCCGAGGGCTCGGGCATCCGGCTCGGGGTCCTCCACGACCGCTCCCGCCGGACGTTCACGGCTGTGCTCAGAGCATGGGACCCCGGATTCGTGCTCCTGGGGGAGGAGGACAAGGCGCAGCGCGTGAGCGCGTGGTCGGGAGTCCTGGCCTCCTTGGCACGAGACGGGTCGGCGGTGCACCGCGTGCAGTGGGTGGAGCGTGTGGTGCCGGGCGACGATGCGTCCTTCGCCTACCGACCGGACACGGTGGCCCAGGGCCCCGGATACGACGCCGCCCGTGCGTCGTACGACGCATTGTTGGCGGCCGAGGCAGATGCACCGCTGCGCCACGAGGTGCTCTTGGCGGTCACCGTCCACGCGGGGCGCGCCGCCCGTGCCGTGAAGGCGGCGGGTGGAGGTGACGCGGGAGCGTGTGCGGTCCTGCTCCGGGAGGTCGCCGGCTTGCGTCGACGACTGACCGATGCGTCGATCGACGTCGGCGCCGTCCTCGCCCCTGGCGAGCTCAGGGCGGTGATGCGGGGTGCGTTCGACGGGCACGCCGTGCGTCGCGTCCACGACGGGGCTTGGCCGTGGCCCATGGGGGTGGCGGCGGAATGGAGCCGGTTCCGGGCAGACGGCACATGGCACGCCACGTACTGGGTGGCGGAGTGGCCGCGCACCGACACCGCCCCCGACTTCCTGGGTCCCATCCTGTTGCCGTCCGAGGTCCGCCGCTCCATGGCTGTCGTCATGGAGCCTCTCGGGCCGATCGCCGCGGCGCGCAAGGTCGAGCAGGCGCGCACGGCGGACATCGCCGACGCCGAGCTCCGCCGGCGCGGTGGGTTCCTGGCGACGGCGAGGCGGCGCCGGGAGGAGGAGATCCTCGTCCGGCGCGAGGTCGAGCTGGCCGACGGTCACGCGCAGTACCGCTTCTCAGGGTACGTGACCGTGAGTGCCGCCGACCCCGACCAACTCGAGGAGGCATGCGGGCGCGTCGAGCAGGCGGCGGGCCAGGCCGGCCTCGAGCTCCGTCGTTGCTACGGGGACCAGGCCAACGCCTTCATGAGCACTCTTCCCCTCGGCCGCGGCCTGTCCTGAAGCCGGGCCGCGCACATGGGCAACCCCGCGCACGAGGCGACGACCCGTCATCTCGGGGCTCTCTACCCCTTTCTGTCCGAGCCCGGCCTGGGACGCGGTGGCGGTGGCGTCGGTGGTGGGGGGGTCCTGGTGGGGCGCGACCTGCTGGGCGCCACGTTCGCGTACGACCCTTTCGAGCTCTACCGACGGGGGGTGCTCACGAACCCCAACATGGTCGTGATCGGGCAGATCGGTCGGGGCAAGAGCGCGTTCGTGAAGACCTACCTGTGGCGACTGGCCGTGTTCGGGCGTCGGGCCTGGGTGGTGGACCCCAAAGGCGAGTACGGCGCGTTGGCGCGCGCCTGGGGCGTGGAGCCCGTGGCGTTGCGCCCGGGAGGGACCATCCGGCTGAACCCGCTCGACGCGGTGCCGTCTGCGACCGGCGCCTCGACCGGTGCCGTGGCCGGTGCCGTGGCCGGTGCAGTGACCGCCGACATGACCGACGCCGAGGACATTGCGCGCGCTCGCGTTGCGAGCTCCTGGCGTCGTTGTCGGCTGCCAGCCTGGGACGAGCGCTACTTCCCACGGAGCGAAGCGCCCTGGATCTGGCGGTGGCCGACGCGTCCCCGGTGTCCCCGGGAGACCACCACGAGGGGCAGGCTCCCGTGCCCACGTTGCCGACCGTCGTGGACGCGCTTCTGCGGCCGTCGGCGCACTCGGCTCGTGCGGTGGGCACCGACGTGGCGGGCCTTGCCGCCGACGGCCGCAACGTGGCGTTGGAGCTTCGACGCCTTGTGGCTGGTGACTTGCGGGGGATGTTCGACGGGCCGACGACGCGCGGCATCCGGCTCGACGCCCCTCTCGTGGTCCTCGACCTCTCTGCCGTCTACCACTCGGCGGCACTGGGGATCCTTATGACCTGCGCGACGGCGTGGTTGCAGGCGAGCCTCGGTGCCGTCGACGGCGCGGGCGGAGACGGGGTGGTCGTCGTCGTCGACGAGGCGTGGGCGATCCTGGCCAACTTGGGAGTGGCGCGCTGGTTGCAGTCGTCGTGGAAGCTGTCGCGAGCCAGGGGAGTGTCGAACGTGGCCGTGCTCCACCGGTTGTCCGACCTCGACACGACGGGCTCGGCAGGGTCGGAGCAGGTCGGATTGGCCCGTGGCCTGCTGGCGGACTCCGAGACGCGCGTCGTGTACGCGCAACCGCCGGGCGAGGTGGGAAGAGCGGCGAATCTGCTGGGGCTCTCGCCGACCGAGGCGGAGGTGGTCTCGCAGTTGCGACGGGGCGTCGCCCTGTGGAAGGTCGGCGCCCGGTCGTTCCTGGTCCAGCATTGCCTGTCGCCGCTCGAGGTGGCCATCGCCGACACCGACGGTCGTATGGATCGCCGGGCGCCGCGCCGGGAGGCGCCCATGAGCCCGGACCCATCATGAGCACGCTCGTGCCCGTCGCCGTCGTCATGGCGACCGCCGCGGCGGTCGGGTGGCGTACGTTCAACGGACCAGGGTCGCGCCCTGGCGCCCGCGGGGGCACAGTCGTGTTCCCGAGCGTGCGGCCCCGGGCAGGCGGGCCCCGGGCAGGCGGGCCCTGGGCAGGCGGGCCCCCGGCAGGCGGGCCCCGGGCAGGCGGGACTTCCCCTCTCCGTTACGGCCTGCGCTACGGCGTCGGCCTCCCGGGCGCGGGTCGACCGGGCGCCCCCCTGGCGCGTGCCGCCGCCGAGGTGGAACCGGCCCGCTGGGCGACCCGACGTGACGTGCGCGCGCTCCTCGTGGACGCGCCGCGCGCCGGTCGGCTGACGCTCGGCACGGCACGGGGTCACATGCTCGCCGCCGAGCGGGGCCATTCCGTGTTGGTGGTGGGGCCCACCCAGAGTCGCAAGACGAGCGGATTCGCCGTACCGGCCATCCTCGAGTGGCAGGGCCCGGTCATCGCCGCGTCGGTGAAGTCCGACCTGGCCAGACACACCCTGACCTGGCGCCGAGGCCAGGGCCGGGTGTGGGTCTACGACCCCTCCGCGTCCACAGGGCTCGACCCTGCGTCGTGGTCGCCGCTGCAGTCCTCGCGGACATGGGAAGGTGCGCGCCGCACCGCAGCCTCGCTGACCGAGGTTGCACGGTCGTCGCCGGCATCGCTCACCGACGGCGACTTCTGGTACGCCACCGCCGCCAAGCTGCTCGCCCCCCTGCTGTTGGCGGCGGCCACGTCCGGCGGGACCATGGCCGACGTCGTCCGGTGGGTGGACGTCCAAGAGGTCGAAGAGGTTTTCGACGCGCTCAGTGCGGCCGGTGCCCAGACCGCTCTGCAGGCCATGCATGCGGCGTGGGGGCGCGACGAGCGCCAGCGAAGCGCGGTCTACACCACAGCCGAAACGGTGGTGGAGGTCTTCGCCGACCCTGCGGTGGCCGCCAGCGAGTCGACGGCCTCGAGCGCGGGCCTCGAGGACCGTATCGACCCGGTCCGGCTGCTCGACGGCAGTGACACCCTGTACCTGTGCGCGCCAGCCCATGACCAGCGCCGCCTGCGACCGCTCTTCGCCACGCTCGTGACCCAGGTCGTCGAGGCCGCCTACGAACGGGCCGGGCGCAGGGGCGAACCACTCGACCCACCTCTGCTCGTCGTGCTCGACGAGGCCGCCAACGTGGCACCCCTGGCCGAGCTCGACGTGCTGGCGTCGACTGCCGCCGGCCACGGTGTACAACTCGTGACGGTGTGGCAGGACCTCGCCCAGCTTCAGGCGCGCTACGGCACGCGGGCGGGCAGCGTGGTCAACAACCACCGCGTGAAGGTGTTCCTGTCGGGGATCGCCGACCCGGGCACTCTCGATCACGCCAGCACGCTCATCGGCGAGACCGAGCTGCGGTCGTGGACGACGACGGTCGACGGGTACGGCGCCACGTCGCTCACCGATTCCCCCTCCCTGCGCCGCCTGGCGCCGGCCGACAGCCTGCGGCGGATCCCACCCGGAGACGCCGTGGTGGTGTCCGGGCACCTGGCGCCGATCCGGCTGCGACTGCGTGCCTGGCAGGACGACCGGTCGCTGCGCGCCCGCGCCGAGACCGGGCTCGACGCGCCGTCGTCGAGATGGTGGGCCCGTCGTCCGATGGGTACGGTGGGACCATGACGAGCTCGGCGCCGACCGGGGTCCCGGACCCCGAGATCGCCCGGTTCGTGGCCCGGCGCACCGCGGAGTACAACGAGGCGGCGCGTGCCGTGCGCGACGAGGCCGCCGCGGCGGGAACCCTGGTGTGGGACCCCTATGACCCGGCGTGGGTCGAGGATCCCTATGGCGTCTACGCCGAGCTGCGCCGGAGCAACCCAGTGCATCGCAACGCGCTCGGGTTCTGGGTCTTCACCCGTCACGCCGACTGTCTGGCGATCATGCGTGACAAACGCTCGAGCAGCGACGGCCGCAACGCCGACGCCACCACGTTCCGTGAGGTGCGTGCCGTCGACCTCCCCCTGCAGCAGGGCCCCGAAGCCATGCTGGCCGAGATGGCCCCGTTCCTGTTCCGCGACCCGCCCGACCACACGCGCCTGCGCGGGCTCGTGCAGAAGGCGTTCACGCCCAGGGTCGTCGAGGGACTGCGGCCGCGGCTCGAAGAGATCTGCGAAGGGTTGCTCGACACAGCTCTCGAGCGGGGTGAGATCGACCTCGTGGCCGACTATGCCTATCCGCTGCCGGTGCAGATCATCGTGGAGATGCTGGGGGTGCCCGCCGAGGACCACGAGCAGTTCCGGGTGTGGTCCCACGCCCTGGCGCGCGGGCTCGATCCCGATTTCCTCCTGCCCCCCGAGGCGGTGCAGCAACGCCTGGGGGCCATCTTGTCCTTCGTGCAGTACTTCGCGTCTCTTATCGAGGCGCGGCGCCAGGAGCCCGGCGAAGACCTTCTCTCCCGGCTGATCCAGGCCGAGGAGCAAGGTGACGTGCTCACCCAGGGCGAGCTGCTGTCCACGTGCATCCTGCTTCTCGTGGCCGGGCACGAGACGACGGTGAACCTCATCTCGGGTGGGGCGTTGGCCCTGTTGGAGAGGCCCGACCAGTTGGCACTGTTGCGCGACGACCCCGCGGTCGTCCGCAGCGGCGTGGAGGAGATGCTCCGCTTCGTGTGCCCGGTCCAGCTGACCGGGCACGTCGCACTCGAGGAGATGGAGGTGGGTGGCGCGACCATCGCCGCTGGCGAGTTCTCGATGCTGCTCATCGCATCGGCCAACCGCGACCCCGACGCCTTCGACGACCCCGACACCTTCGACGTGACGCGGGCCGACAACAACCATCTGGGCTTCGGCTTCGGCATCCATCACTGCCTGGGCGCGCCGTTGGCCCGGCTGGAGGCGCAGATCGCTTTGCCGGCCTTGCTGCGCCGGACGCGCCGTCTCGAACGTACGACCGACGAGCTCTCTTACAAACAGAACATCGTGCTCCGGGGCCTCGAGAGCCTTCCCGTTCGCGTCTCGGCCTGAATCCGAGGCCGCCTCCTCGGCGCACACAGCGGCTGTGTGACGGCGCGACCAGGCCCGAGCCCGGGCGTCAGTGAGGCGATCCCGGGGCCACCAGGGACCAGGGCCTCTCGCTCTCCGCGATGAGCGAGAGGTCGAGGAGGAGCTCTTCCTGGTGGTGTCGACCGATGATCTGCATCCCTACGGGCAAGCCGTCGAACGTGCCCATCGGGATCGACACCGCCGGGTTGCCGGCGAAGTTGGCGGGAAACGTCAAGTTTCCCTGGTTGGCACCCACGCGCACGATGTCGCCGAACTTCTCCATGAGGTCGACGTCTCCCACCGTGGTGGGGAGGGGGCCCTCGGCTCCGAAGGCGATGTCGGGGTTGGTCGAGCAGAAGATGAAGTCGACTTGGTCGAGGAGGTCTGCCATCACTTCGTGCGCGTTCACGCGGAAGCGCTCCGCCGTGGCCGCCATGGCCAGGTCGTAGTGGTGGGAGGCGATGTTGATGCCCAGCATGATCTCGGGGGTCAGGTCGGGTTCGCACTCCGGGTACTTGTCACCCAGGTCGGCTGCCAGCGTCACCAGGTTCGACATCGCCCATTCGAACAGTGCGGGTGGGAAGCTCACCGCCACGTCGACTCGCGCCAAACCCGCGTCGGCGATGAGCGCTTCCGCGCCGGCGGTCACGAGCGCCGCCACGTCCGGGTGCACCACGGCCACACCGAGGTCCACCGAGATCACGGCCCGCTTGCCGCGCAGCTCCTCACGGTGGCTCCCGAGGCCCGCCTCCCATCCTTCGACGCGGGGCAGGCTGTGAGTGTCGTGTGGGTCGTACCCGTTGCACACGTCGTACCAACGCGCCGTGTCGCGCACGGACCTGCTGATGCAGCCGATGGTGACCGTGTGGGGGGTCTGGTGCACGAAAGGGCCCTTGGGAATGCGCCCGTAGTTGGACTTCAGACCGAACATGCCCGTGAAGCCGGCCGGGATCCGGATGGACCCACCGCCGTCTCCTCCCGACGCGATGGGGACGAGGCCCCCCGCCACCGCGGCGGCTGTTCCCCCCGAGGACCCTCCCGGGGTGCGCTCGAGGTTCCAGGGATTGCGCGTGGTGCCGTGCAGGCGCGTGGAGGTCACGTTGATCCCACCGAACTCGCTCGCCGTCGTCTGGCCGGCGAGGACAGCGCCCGCACCGAGCAACCGGCGCACCTGCGTCGAGGTGTAGCTCCCCACCCGCTGCGCGTAGACGAGCGATCCCTCGGTGAGAGGCCAACCCTCGACCGACTCGAGCTCCTTGATCCCGAGGGGGACCCCTCCGAAGGGCAGCGTCACGTCGGCGTGCTCAGCGGCCCGGCGTGCCGCTTCGGTGTCGACGTAGCTGAAGGCGTTCAGCGCCGAGGCTTCGATGGCGGTCAGAGACAGTTGAAGGGCCTCGGGCGGGGTGATCTCACCCTTGCGGAAGGAGTCGACCAGTGAGCACGCATCCCCGGTCCAGGCCTCGTTCGCCATCCCAAGGAGGCTAGTGCCGTCCCCCGGGGCCCGCCCTCGGAGCCGCACGGAGCCCGAATGCCACCACCTAGGACCGGCTGGCCGGGTGTGCCGTCGCTGCGCTTGTAAGGTGCGAACGTGCTCCCGGGCTTCTACGAGGTGATCCACCGCCGCCGCGACGTGCGGGCCGAGTTCAGTGGCGAGCCTGTCGACGAGAAGGTCCTCTGGCGCGTGCTCGACGCCGCGCACAGCGCGCCCAGCGTCGGTCTCTCCCAGCCGTGGGACTTCATCCTCGTGTCCGACGAAAAGGTCCGCCGCGCGTTCTGGTCCCATGTCCAGGAGGAGCGCAGTGAGTTCGCGGCCACGCTCGAAGGAGAGCGCGCGCAGCGCTTCGCCGGCATCAAGATCGACGGCGTCCTCGAGGCGAGCCTCTCGGTGGTGGTCACCTACGACCCCGCCCGCGGCGCGCCAGGTGTCCTCGGGCGCCATGCCATCGCCGACGCCGGCCTCTACTCGGTGTGCCTCGCCATCGAGAACATGTGGTTGGCGTGCACAGCCGAAGGTTGGGGGATGGGTTGGGTGTCGTTCTACCGGGAGGCGTTCCTGCGCGAGCTCCTCGGCATCCCCGACGGCATCCGGCCCCTGGCGTGGCTCTGTGTCGGCCCGGTGAGCACCCTTCAGGACACGCCCGACCTCGAGCGCGCCGGTTGGCGGACACGGCTGCCCCTCGAGGAGGCACTGCACCTCGACCACTGGGATCGCCGCGATCCAGACGTGATCAACACGGCTGCCCGGAGCCGAGCAGTAGGTCCGGCCGTCGTCAACGGCGCCACTGCGTCGGAAAGGTCTGAGCCATGAGCGACACCGGTCCCGCCAAGCCCACCTCCGGCGCCACGCGCGCGCCCGCCAAGGCCGCACACACGGCCGCAGCCACACCCGCAGCCCCATCCGTCCCGGCTAGAGCCCCCGCCGCTCCCGGCCATTCACCACAGGCGCCGTACACGTTGGCCATCGACATCGGAGGGACCGGGCTCAAGGCGTCTTTGCTCGACGCCACCGGCGCCATGGTGGCCGACCGTGTGGTGGTGAAGACCACGTACCCGTGCCCGCCGTCGAAGATGGTCGACGACCTCGCCGAGCTGGTCGCACCGCTCCCCCCGCCGATCGAGTGTCGGCGGGGTTTCCCGGGATGGTCCGCAACGGCCTGGTGCTCTCGGCGCCGCATTTCGTGACCCTGCACGGCCCGGGCACCACCATCGACCCGGGCTTGGTGAAGCAGTGGGCGGCCTTCGACCTCGCCGGCGGCGCTCACGGCGCGGCTGGGCAAGCCGACCCGGGTGGCCAACGACGCCGACATCCAGGGCGCCGCCGTGGTCAAGGGCAAGGGGCTCGAGCTCGTGATCACGCTCGGTACCGGTGTGGGGACCGCCTTCTTCTACGACGGACGGCTCCTGCCGCACCTGGAGTTCGCACACCACCCCTTCTTGAAAGGCGACACCTACAACGAGCAGATCGGCGACGCAGCGCGGAAGGAGATCGGCAACCAGCGTTGGAACAAGAGGGTGCGCAAGGCCGTCACCACGTTCCGGAACCTGTCGTTCTTCGACCACTGCTACATCGGGGGCGGCAACGCCAAGAAGATCCACGGCACCCTCGGATCCGACGTATCCCTGGTGGACAACACCGCCGGCATCCTCGGAGGGATCAGGCTGTGGGACGAGTCGCACATAGCCGTGTAGCGCGTCGCGCCGCACGGCCCGACGATCCGAGCGCAGGAGGTGTCGTGCCGTGACCGAGTCACAGGGACCGGTTCCCGAGCACGCCGAGATGGACCATGTGCTGCGCCGGCGCCGACGGCGGGCGGCGCGGGGCGTGCTCATCCTGGCCCTCGTCGTCCTGGTGGTCGCGTTCGTCGTCCAGAACTCGCAACTCGTGACGGTGCATTTCTGGTTCTTCACCCGCAAGGTCCACCTCATCTGGCTGGTGCTCACCTGCCTCGTGGCGGGGACCGTGCTCGGCTACGTCCTGGGCGTGCCCGAGCGCAGGGCCAGGCGCCGGCGCAGGAAGGCCGAGAAGGCGGCCCGCCGGGCGAAGTAGGCGAGCTGACGGGCTGTTGGGCGCGCAGCGGGGGGCCCGTGGGCGGGCCCAGCCGGGAAGCGTGACAGACGGGGGGAGCGGCAGACGATCGGGTCGGTCGATCCCTATTAGGTTGCGGCCGTGCGGGCTGTGACGATCGTCGACGGGGACCTCCGCTTCCAGGAGCACCCCGATCCCGAGCCCGGTGACACCGAGCTGCTCGTCGCCGTCCAAGGGGCCGGGATCAACAACGCCGACCTGATGCAGCGGCGCGGGTTCTACCCCGCACCGCCCGGCGCTCCCCCCGACATCCCCGGCATGGAGCTGGCCGGCGAGGTCGTCGCCACGGGGAGGCGGACGACGCGTTTCTCCGCCGGCGACCGCGTCATGGCCGTCGTGGGCGGAGGTGCCCAGGCCGAGCTGGCCGTGGTGGACGAGCGGTGTGCCATGGCCGTGCCGCCCGGTCTGGTCTGGCCCGAGGCGGGCGGGTTCCCCGAGGCGTTCTCCACCGCCTACGACGCCCTCTTCACCCAGTGTGGGCTCGCCCTCGGCGAGCGCGTCCTCGTCACCGGCGCGGCCGGCGGGGTGGGGACTGCCGGGGTGCAGTTGGCCACGGCCACCGGGGCCCGTTGCGTGGCGTCGGTGCGTCACGCGCACCTGCCGCGACTCGGTCGCAGCCCTGGGGGCGACGGCCGCCGCACCCGGCGAGGCCCTCGACCTTGGTCCCTTCGACGTGGTCCTCGAGCTGGTCGGGGCGTCGAGCCTGCCCGGGGTGCTCGGTGCCATGGCGCTCTCCGGGCGCATCGCGGTGATCGGCGTCGGCGGCGGGGCGCGGGCCGAGGTCGACCTCTTGGCTGTCATGCAGCGCCGGCTGCAGATCACCGGTTCTACCTTGCGCGCCCGCTCCCTCGTCGAGAAAGCGGTCGTGGCCTCCGAGATCGAACGCCACGTGGTGCCGCTCCTCGAAGCGCGCGACGTGCGTGTGCCGATCGAGGCCACGATGCCGATGGACCGCGCCGACGAGGCCTACGCACGCTTCGGCCAGGGCGGCAAGCTGGGAAAGATCGTTCTCGTCCCCGGTCGGTGAGTGCCGTCACCCCGGGTTGTGCCCTCAGACCTGGGATCGGCCCCGGTCGACCACGCCGCGGCGCCGGCGTTCGATGTCCTCGGGATCGACGCCGCCACGCTGGAACTCCGCCGCGGCCCGGGCCTCGACGTCCCACGCCTCGCCTCCGGGGACCCGGCTCGCCTCTTCGTAGGTGGCGAGGATGGCGCGCACGGCCCGCTGGTCACTCGAGACGATGTCGGCCGCTAGCCGAAGCGCCGTGGGAATAAGCGCTTCGTGGGCGACGACGTGGTTCACGAGGCCCCACTCCAGAGCGGTCCCGGCGTCGACGAAATTCCCCGTGGCGCTCATCTCCCGGGCGCGCCGGATGCCCACCGCCTGGGGGAGGAGCACGGTCAGTCCCCACAAGGGGTGCACACCGACGCGGGCGTGGGTGTCGGCGAAGCGGGCGCGCTCGGAGGCGACAAGGAAGTCGCAGTTGAGCGCCAGCTCGAGGCCGCCGGTCACCGCCACGCCGTTGATCGCCCCGATGATCGGCTTCGACGTCGGAAGTGTCGTCCCCCGGCCCCGACGTGGGGGGACGTCCTCGTTGCCCGCAGTGCCGTCAGTGCCCCCGGCGCTGTCCGAGCCCCCGGTGCTGCTCGAGCCCCCGGCTCCCGGCTCCCGCTTGAGCGGGCCGCCGTCGTGGCCGAGCTCCTTCAGGTCGAGCCCGGCACAGAAGCCGGGATCGGCACCGGTAAGGATGAGCACGTGGACGTCGTCGCGGGCGTCGGCCTCGCGCACCAGTCGCGCCAGGGTCCGGATGAGCTCGCTCGACAGGGCGTTGCGCGCCTCCGGCCGGTTGAGCGTGACCAGGGCGACCCCGTCGGCCACTTCGAGGAGCGCGACGTCGGGCACGGCGAGACGGTGCGTCGCGTCTTTCAGCTGGTGACGATGACGCTCGACCCGTGGCCGAAGAGCCCCTGGTTGGCGGTGACCCCCACCCGGGCCCCCTCGACCTGGCGCCCGGCGGCCTGGCCCCGCAGCTGCCAGACAAGCTCGCACACCTGGGCGATGGCCTGGGCGGGGATGGCCTCGCCGAAGCTCGACAGCCCGCCGCTCGGGTTCACCGGGATGCGACCGCCGAGGGCGGTGTCCCCGTCGCGCAGGAGCCGCTCCGCCTCGCCTTCCTTGCACAGCCCCACGTCCTCGTACCAGTCGAGCTCCAGGGCCGACGACAGGTCGTACACCTCGGCCACGTCCACGTCCTCGGGGCCGACGCCGGCCTCCTCGTAGGCGGCGAAGGCGATGGACCGGCGGAATGCGGGCCCGTCCACCACCGCCGTGTCGGCGGATCCGGCCGCGACGGCCGAGTCGGTGGCGAAGTTCGGCATCTCGATGATCGTCTGGGGAAAGCGCGGTGTGACCGTGGACACTGCCGGGATCGACACCGGAGTGGCACCCGTGCCGTGGCGGCGGGCGAAGTCCATGCTGGACAGCACCAGGGCCGCGCCCCCGTCGGAGGTGGCGCAGATCTCGAGCAGGCGCAGCGGGTCGGCCACCATGGGCGACGCCAGCACCTCCGCGGTACTCACCTCCTGGCGGTAGCGGGCATTGGGGTTGGCGGCCCCGGCGCGCGCGTTCTTGACCTTCACGGCGGCGAAGTCGTCTTCGGTGGCGCCGAAGAGCTCCATGCGCCGGCGGGCGTAGAGGGCGAAGTACGTGGGGTTGGTTGCGCCGAGCAGATGGAAGCGCAGCCAGTCGGGATCGTCCCTCCGTTCGCCCCCGACCGGGGCGAAGAACCCCTTGGGGGTGGTGTCGGCCCCGACCACCAGGGCGACGTCGCACAGCCCGGCCAGGATCTGCGCCCGCGCCGCCGCGATGGCGGTGGCGCCGGACGCGCACGCCGCGTAGGCACTCGACACGCGGGCGCCCGACCAGCCCAGCGCCTGGGCGAAGGTGGCTCCGGAGATGAAGCCCGGGTAGCCGTTGCGGATGGTGTCGGCACCGGAGACGAACTGGATGTCGGTCCACGACAGCCCAGAATCGGCGAGAGCGTCGCGCGCCGCGGCCAGCCCGTACTCGACGAAGTTGCGGCCCCACTTCCCCCATGGGTGCATGCCCACCCCGAGGACGGCCACGTCGCGGTCGTCAGGCACGAGACCCCCCCGATCCGCCGGTCACCGGCCGCCATTTCCACACCAGGTACTCGTGCTCCTCGTCCTCGTAGAGCACGTCCACCACGAGCTCGACCTCGGTGCCCACCGCCAGGTCGTCCACCGTGACCTCGGGCACCATCTGGCCCATCACCACCATCTTCTCCTCGGCGAGCTCCACCGCGGCGATGCAGAAGGGCACGTACGGGTCGGCGGCGACGTACGGCGCCGGGGGCGTGTAACGGGCGTCGGTGTAGGACCACACCCTGCCCCGCCTGCTCAGGGGCACGTCGTCGAATTCGGTGCTCTCGCACCGGGGATTCCGGCAGAAGAAGGTCTCGCGCGGGAAGGCGTAGGTGCGACAGCTCCGGCACCTGCTCCCGAGCAGTGCCGGTGCGCCCCCGTCGGTGGTGAACCATCCCTCCACCGCCGGGACGCGGGTCTTGGTGGTGGCCATCGGAGCAGTCTAACGCTCCGTCAGATCCGGCCCCCCGGGCTCGTGCCGGGCTCCCTCCTGAGCGCTGTCCGGGGATCGGCGCACGTCGGCCTAGATTGCGTCACTCGGGCGGCGAACCGGACCTCCGCCTCCGAACCTCGTCTCCTGATCGTGACCGCACCATTCCTGATCGTGACCGCACCATGGACCTGACCGTCGTCGACTCCTTCACCGACCGCCCCTTCGCCGGCAACCCCGCTGCCGTCGCCGTGGTGGACGCCTTCCCCGACGAGGACCGCATGCAGGCCGTGGCGCGCGAGATGAACCTGTCGGAGACGGCGTTCGTGGTGCCCCGTGTCGACGGCTCGTTCGACCTGCGGTGGTTCACGCCCCTGGTGGAGGTGGACCTGTGCGGCCACGCCACCCTGGCCGCCGCCCACGTGCTCGGGGGCGCGGGGAGGTTCCACACCCGCAGCGGGGAGCTGGTGTGCAGCCTGGCGGCAGACGGCTGGATCGAGATGGACTTCCCCGCCGACCCCCCGGCACCCGAAGCGATCCCTCCCTCGGTCGCACCCGCGTTGCGGGTCGACGCCGCGTCGGTCAGGGCGTTCGCCCGGGGGCGCTCCGATCTCCTGGTGGAGCTGGCCGGTGCCGACGTGGTGCGCGCCGTGCGCCCCGACCAGGCCTCGGTCGCCGCGCTCGGGTCGCGCTGCGTCGTCGTCACCGCCGCCGGAGACCGTCCCGGGGTCGACTGTGTCAGCCGGGTGTTCGGGCCCAACGCGGGCATTCCCGAGGATCCCGTCACGGGCTCCGCTCACTGCACGCTGGCGGGGTACTGGGGGGAACGCCTCGGCCGCGACGAGCTGGTGGGGGAACAGGCTTCGGCACGGGGCGGGGTGGTGCGGATGCAGCGCACCGGTGAGCGCGTCGTGCTCGGTGGTCAGGCCGTCACCGTGTCGCGCGTGCAGGTGGTCGTCTGAGCGGCACCGGGGAAGGCGCCGGAACGGGTCATCCGCTCGACTTGCGGACCCCCTTGCGGTACGCGCTCGGGAACAGGGCGCGGCCGACCGGGGCCAGGCGGGCGACCGGAGCGGCGTCGATGTCCAGCTTCGGCCCGCCCATGCGCGCCAGAAGGAGCTGAGACACCTGCGGGGCGGATCGCCGGACCATGCGCGGCGGCATCGGCATGCCGGCGTCCACGGCCTCGTTTCCCATGGCGGTGGGGACCCATCCGGGGTACAGCACGTGGAGGTGCACCCCCCGTCCCTCGGTGTCGAACGAAAGGCTTTCGGTGAACGCGCTCAGCGCAGCCTTCGACGCGCAGTAGGCCGCCTCGTGCGGTCCGGGGGCCCGACCGCTGTCCGACGACACGTTGACCACCACGCCGCGCCGACGTTCGAGCATCCCGGGGAGGACCGCCAACGTGCCGGCCACGGGGGCGAAGTAGTTGGTGGCCATGACCATCCGGTGCACGGCCACGTCGGGCTCGCCGGCACCTCGGGGCGGCCCCATGCCGGCGTTGTTGACGAGCACGTCGACTCGACCCTGTTCGTCCTCGATCCGGGCCAGGACCGTCGTGAAGCGTTCGGTGTCGCTCACGTCGCACGTCACCGTGGACGAGCCCGGCGTCAGGTGTCGCAGCTCCTCGCCCAGGCTCGCCAGCAGGTCCTCGCGGCGCGCCATGCCCACGACGGTCGCACCGCTGGTCGCCATGTCCAGGGCGAACCGACGCCCGAGACCCGACGACGCGCCGGTCACCACCGCCACCGCGTTCCGTAGTTCGAACATCGGCCCTCCTATCGCTTCCGCCCCGTCAGGCCCGGCTGTGCAGGACCTGCTCGGGGCGATGGCAACATTGCCCCATGGACGCCCCCCGTACCGCCCGCGCCATGTGGAAGCTCTTCGAGCCCCTCCACGCCGTGACCTATTTCGCCGAGGAGTGCATCGAGGAGTACGGCTCGGCGGGGCTGAAGGGCTTCTGGATGGGCTACTTCGCGGGGCGCTCCGCGCCCATGGGTGCCGTGGCGCCCGCCGTCGTAGACGCCACCTTCTTCAGCTTCAACCCGGACCGGGTCAAGCGCGCGCTCCCCGACGCGTGGTCGTTCGCGGCCCCCGACCGGGTCCTCGAAGCCCGGCTGGTCGGGGTGGACCGCGTCCTGCGCAGGATCCTGGGCCCGGACGCGAACGGGGACGGCCCCGACATCGACGCCGCCGACATCGCCCGCGCCGCCGCGTTGGCCCGCACCGCGGTCGAGGGGCTGAGCGTCGACGGCCGGCCGTTGGCCGCAGCCAACCTGGCGCTGGACTGGCCCGGGGAACCGCATCTGGCCTTGTGGCAGGCGGCCACGGTTCTCCGTGAACACCGCGGCGACGGGCACGTGGTGGCCCTGGTGGCGGCGGGGCTCGACGGCCGCCAGGCGCTCGTGACCATGGCCGCCACCGGCGCGGTACCGAGAGCGATGCTCCAGGCGGCGCGCGGTTGGGACGACGTGGCCTGGGAGGTGTCGGCCGACTCGCTCGTCGAGCGGGGCTGGCTCGAGGAAGACGGCACCCAGACGACCTCTGGCGCCGCGGCGCGCCGTGAGATCGAGGACCTCACCGACCTCCTCGCCGCGGAGCCCTGGGAGCGCCTCGGCGATGACGGCACCGAAGCGTTGGGCGCCGTGCTCACACCGCTTGCGAGTGCCATCGCCGCCACTGGTTCGGTCCCGGTGCCGAACCCCATCGGCCTTCCGCTGCCCCGGTAGCCCGACCGGCCCCAGCGACCGCTCCTCCGGGACCGGCCGGTCCCAGATCGCAGCCTCCCAGCTCGCGGCCTCCCAGAGCTCGACTAGTCCCAGAGCTCGACTAGTCCCAGAGGTCGGCGGGCGCCTTGCCGAGGGGGTAGTGCCCTGGGAGCAGTTCGCCCGAGGCGGCCCGCTCCATGCGCCGGCGCATCCCGTCCGAGAGGGCGTCGGCCTTGATCATCTCGATGAACAGCGCCGTGGCGTTCCCGACGTCGAAGAAGTCCCTCTGCCACGACCACTCCCAGTTCCCCGCGTACCGGAACCAGCTCCCGCCCAGCCCGGCGATCGCATACTCCGAGCCGTCGGGCCGAGGCGTGTCGGCGATCTGCTTCCACAGGCCGATGACCTCGCCCTGCATCGGGTCGATGAGCACCTTCTGATACGGATAGGTCCAGCCATCGAGCCCTCCCATCTCGAGGCCCAACGCGATGTCGCGGATCTCGTCACGCCCCACGGCCATGAACTCCTCGTTGGGCCCGATGTTCCAACCGTAGGTGGCGTCCTCGGTGTACATGTCGGCCATGGTCCGCCAGTCCCCGGCCTCCTGGGCGCGCCGGTTGGCATCCAGCCACCGCTGCACCATCTCCTCGAGCTCGTCGTATGCGAACGCGGCCACGTCAGTCCTCCTCGATGTGTAGGGCGTGGGTGGGACAGAACTTCACTGCTGCCTCGACCTGGGCGCGCAGGTCCTCGCACGGTGACTCGTCGAGGATCATAAGCACGCTTTCCTTCGACACCGCGAACACGGCCGCGGCCTCCGACTCGCACACCCCGTGACCCTGGCACAGGTCGCGGTCGACGACGACCCTCACGGCGCCGTGCCGGGATCGGCGGGTGCAGCGGACGCGCCGGGTGTAGCGGACGCGCCGGGTGCAGCGCCCGGGACGGCGCGTGGCCGGAACCGGGCCACGCACGGCTGAGCCAGTTGCACGACCATCTTGGAGTGGTCGTTGCGGTAGGTGTCGCTCGGCTGGGCCAGCTCGAAGTCCCAGTGCCGGAGCAGGACCGAGAAGATGGCCTTGAGCTGCATCATGGCGAAGGGCGCTCCCACGCAGCGGTGGCGGCCCGCTCCGAAGGGGATCCAGGTCCACGGGTTGGCCCGGTCCTCGTTGCGGGGGTCGAGATAGCGCTCGGGCACGAAGGCGTCGGGGTCAGGGAAGTCCCGGGCGATGCGGTTCGACACGGCCGGGCTCGCCCCTACGAGCTTCCCCGGGGCGATGGTGAACCCCTCGACCTCGAGCTCCTCCTTGGCGACGCGCAGCACCAGGATGAGCGGGGGGTGTAGTCGCAGCGCCTCCTTGATGGCGGACTCCAGGCGCGGCATGTCGCGCAGCGCCTGGTAGCTCACCTCCTCACCGTGCGCGTAGAGCTCGTCGAGCTCGGCCCGCACCGCCTCGAGCTCACGTGGATGGCGGAGCAGCTCGATGAGCGTCCATGCCGCGGTGCCCGACGTGGTGTGGTGGCCGGCGAACATCATGGAGATGAACATCCCCGTCACCATGTCGGTCGAAAAACGCGGCGTGCCGTCCTCGTCCCGGATCGACATCAGGACGTCGAGGAGGTCGCGGTCCTCGTCGGTGGCGGGGGGGCCGGCACGACGCCGGTCCATGATCCCCTGCACCAGGTCCACCAACCCGAGCCGCGCGTCGTCGCGGCGTCGGAAGCTGTCGATGGGCGCGTAGGGGTCGACGTAGGCGATGGCGTCGGTGCCCTGCTCGAGGTCGTGGTAGAGCTCGGCGAAGCGGCGGTCGAGCTCGTGGCGGAACTTGCGCCCGATGAGGCAGGCCGACGAGGTATAGATCGTGAGCTCGGCGAACCAGTCGAGAAGGTCGATCGTCCCCTCCCGCGACGCGGAGGCCGACCATGGATCGACCATGGCCTCGACCTCGTCCGCGATGGTCGACGCATGGCCCCGCATGAATTTGTCGCGCAGCGCCTGGTTGTGCAGCATCTCGCGACGACGTTCGGGAGGTGCGTCGAACACCACGCCCTCTCCGAAGATCGGCGTCATGAAGGGATAGGCCTCGGCCTGGTCGAGCACCTCCTCGGGGGCGCGGAAGAACAGCTCGTTGGCCTCGGCCCCCGTGAGCAGCACCACGTCGCGGCCGGCGAGCCGGAATTGCCCGACGTCACCGCACTCCTCCCTGACGCGCCGCATGAGCCCGATGGGGTCGACTCGCAGCTCGTCGAGATGCCCGTGCTCACCTCCTCCCCCTGACACCCGGGGCGGTTCGCGAAGTCCGACGTCGACGGTCATGGCGTGCCTCCTGGGCCGGTGGTGTGGGGCGGGACTGGGTCGGGCGTGCCGGGGTCGGGCGTGCCGGTGTCGGGCGTGCCGGGGTCGGGCGTGCCGGTGTCGGGCGTGCCGGGGTCGGGCGCGACGGGAGCTTCGGGCTGGACCTCGATCATGGGGAAGTGGCTGCCCGGCGGGGTCGTGACCGCGGCCATCACGGCGGCGGCGACGGCAGGAGGTCGGAGGAAGTGGCTGTGGCGCGCCGCACCGAAGCGGACCCACTCGGTTAGGACCGCCGCGGTGGTGTCGGGACCCCAGTCGGTCCCCATGTCGGTGAGGGTCTGGCCCGGCTGGACGATGGTGGCCCGTACGCCGGTTCCCTCGAGCTCGAGCTGCAACGCCCGCACGAAACCCTCGAGCCCCCACTTCGACGCCATGTACGCCGCCATGAGGGGCCGGGGGGTGCGGAGGATGTCGGAGCTCACGAACACGAGGTCGCCGTGGTGCCGGTGCACCATGGCGGGGGCCAGCGCGGCGACGAGCCGGTGGGCGCCCAGCAGGTTCACCTCCACGGTGTGGGCGAAGTCCTTGGGGGACGTGTCGAGCGCGGTGCCCGGGGCGGCGTGCCCTGCGCTCGTCATCATGATGTCCACCGGCCCCACCGCTTCCTGCGCGGCGCGTGCGAATTCCTCCACCGAGGCCGCCTCGGCCAGATCGAGCCGGCACACATGGGCTTCACCGCCCGCGGCTCGGATGGTGGCGGCGACCTCCTCGCACTTCTCCACCCGGCGCGCGCCGAGCACCACCGGGTGGCCGGCGGCGGCCAGGGCCGCGGCGGTCGCCGCGCCGATCCCCGACGACGCGCCGGCGACCACCGAAGGGCGGCGATGCGGATGGGGGACGAAGCTGGATCGTGGCATCGTGTCGCGGCCCCTCGGCTCAACGCGTCGTGACGGAGGTGGGGAGCATGGCGAACCCCCGCACGTTGATGGAGTGGACCCGGCGCGCCCGGTCCGCGTCGATGTCGTAGTCCCGCACCCGCGCCACGAGCTCCTCGAGGATCACGCGGGCTTCGAGGCGCGCCAGGGGAGCGCCCAGGCAGAAGTGACGGCCGCCACCGAAGCTGATGAGCCCGGTCGTGTCCCGGTCGAGGTCGTAGCGGTCGGGGTCGGCGAAGGCGTCGGGGTCGCGGTTGGCGGACCCCACGAGCAGAAGGACCCGCTCGCCGTCGCGGAGCACGGTGCCGCGGAGCTCGACCTCTCCCGTGGTGACCCGGAGCAGCATCTGTGACGAGGTGTCGTAGCGCAGGGTCTCCTCCACCCACTGCGCAGTGCGGCCCGCGTCGGCGAGGGCCTTGGCCTTCTGGTCGGGGAACCGCCAAGCCCAATACCAGGCGTTGGCCAGCAGCTTGGTGGTCGTCTCGTTCCCGGCCACCACCATCAAGAAGAGGAACGAGATGATCTCGTCGTCGCTCAGCCGGTCGCCCTCGAGCTCGCCCTCGAGCTCGGCGTCGAGCAGGCCCGAGGTCAGGTCGTCCCGCCGAGCGCGGCGACGCTCGGTCACCATGTCGCCGAAGTACCCGGCCAGGACGAGAGCGGCCTCCATCCCTTCTCGGGGGACGTCGAAGACGCCCTCTTCGCGGTGCACGAGCAGGTCCGCCAGGCGCCGCACCTCGGCACGGTCGTTCTCGGGGACGCCGATCATTTGCGAGATCACGTCCATGGGGAGCTTCCCGGCCACGTCCGCGATCATGTCGAAGGTCCCCGCCTCCACCGCGGCATCGAGGTACCGAGCCGCCAGGGCGCGGATCTCGGGCTCGAGCTCCGCCACGCGCCGCGCCGTGAAAGCCTTCGACACGAGTGACCGCATGCGGGTGTGGCGCGGCGGGTCCATGGCCAGGAACGACATCGACTTGTGAGCGTGAGGCCCGTAGGCGGAGGGGTCGAGGGTCACCCCGAAGCGGTTGGACAGATGTCCCGGATCGCGGAACGCGGCCAGGACGTCCGCATGGCGCGACAGGGCCCAGAAATCGAACTCGTCGTTGCGGTACAGGGGGGCCTCGGTCCGTAGCCGGGCGTAGGTCGGGTAGGGGTCCTCGTGGATCTCGTAGTCGTACGGGCTGTAGTGGAGCGGGGTCACCGTGCCGGTATCGGTCATGACGACACCGCCCCGAGGACCAGTCGCGCCGCGTCGGCCAGCGCGTCGGGGACGTCCTCGAAATGGATGTGGCCCATGCCGGCCCACAGCATCGCCCCGCTGTAGGCGAGGTCGAGGCTCCGCAGCACCGCCTCGTCGGCTGCGTCCCCGAGAGCGTCGGCGAGCCGTTCGTGCAGCGCCGTCCCGAACAGCACGCGCAGGGCGCGCACTTCCGGCCCGCGCCCCAACAGGGCGGTGGTGCACGCCGCGGCGAGTGTGGGGTCGTCGGCCATGAACAGGCCCAGCACCCGCAGCTCGGCGATGACGCGGTCGGTGGCCGCTTCCTGGTCGGCCAGGGTGTCCGCAGGCGCGTCGCCGGTCGCCGACGGTGCCGGCAGGGCCTGGAAGCGGCGCCACAGGACCTCGGCCAGCAGGTGGTCCTTGGACGCGAAGTACGTGTAGGCGGTGGCGGGCGCCACCCCGGCACGACGGGCCACGTTGCGGACCGTGACCCCTTCGTACCCCTGCACGCGCGTCTCGTCGGCCGCCGCCTCGAGGAGTTGTTCGACCACGGCGGCCTGGCGCACGGTGAGGCGGCGACGCGAGGCCTCGGCGGCGACCACGGTCAGCGCCGCTTCGGTCATGCCCGCCCCCCCGCGCCCGCCCCGCGCTTGGCGCCGGCCACGTTCTGCGCGCCCGTATCCCGTGTGGTCGCGCGCGGGACGTGCGGCGTGCCGTCGCGCATGGCGGGGAAGCGGAAGGTGGCCGCCCCCGTCAGACGGGTCATAGCGGTGATGTCGGCTTCCGGCAGCGTCTCGGTGTCGTCGTCGATCACGACCTCCCACCGGCAGTGCGGCACCCGGTCCGACGGCACCCTGGGGGGCCGGTGGACGTGGCGCACCCTTGCCTTCGGGTTGACGGCCTGGACCGTGACGTCGAAGGTGCCGTCCTCGATGGTGTGGCACATCCCGGTGACCATGCGGTCGCCCCAGGGCTCCACGTCCAGCAGCGCCCCGCAGCTGCGTAGCTCGAAGTACCCGAGGTGGTCGTCGACGACCTCGTAGTGGACGTCCATGTAATGGTGGGGGAAGCCCGGGTCGAGCTGGAGGACCTTGAAGATCGCCTCGATCCCGTCCCCCTCCACCTCCATGATCTCGCGCAGGCGGTCGCCGTAGATGGGGCTCGCCCCGCGCCACTCCTCGATGGCGAGCTCGTTGACCATGTCGGGGCCGAAGCGGATCCCGATGGCCGCGCACATGGAACGGTCGAGAAGGTGCACGATCAGGGCGTACTCGCGCACCAGGCGGACGAGGGCCTCCTTGGACAGGTCCTCGTAGCGGAAGTCCGGGTCGAAGGGCCCCGAGTAGTCATTGCGGTCGGCCATGATGTCAGACTACGTTCCAGACACTTGTCTGGCTAGGGGAATCCGTGGGAATTCGAGGGGCGCACCACCGGTGACAGCAGCACCGGTGACAAGGGCGGGGGTGATCGGGCTCGGCGACATCGGCCGAGGCGTGGCCGACGCCGTCCTCCGTGCCGGGCTCGAGCTGGGTGTCTGTGACCTCCGGGCCGAGGTCACCGCCCCCTTCGAGAGCACCGCCCTGGTCGCCCCCTCGCCCGCCGCACTCGGCGCAGCCAGCGACGTCGTGGTGGTGGCCGTGGTCGACGACCGCCAGGTCCTCGCCGTGCTCGACGGCGCCGAGGGCGCGCTGGCCGGCATGGCCGGCGGGTCGACGGCGGTCATCTTGAGCACGGTGTCGCCGCGAACCATCGCGTCCGTGGCCGAGAAGGCGGCGGCCCGGGGGATCGAGGTCGTCGACTGCGGGGTGAGCGGCGGCCCGGCCGCGGCAGCCTCGGGGTCGCTCGTGGCGATGGTCGGCGGGGATGCCGCGGTGATCGAGCGGGTCCGCCCCGTCCTCGACGCCTTCACTTCGTTGGTGGTGCACATGGGCCCGCTCGGTGCGGGCCTCAAGGCGAAGCTGGCGCGCAACCTCGTGCAGTACGGCTCGTGGCTCGCCGCCTACGAGGCACAGGTCCTGGCCGAGGCGGCGGGGATCGAGCTGGCCAAGCTGGCCGAGGTGATCCGCGAGAGCGACAAGCTGATCGGCGGGGCCTCCCGGCTCATGTTCCGCGACACCGTCGCCCCCATGCCGCCCGAGACGCACCCCGTCATCGTCGACGCCATGACCGCCGGCGCCGCGCTGGCGCACAAAGACCTGCGTGCCGCCATCGAGCTCGGCCGGAGCCTCGAAGTGGACCTGCCCCTGGCCCTGATGGCCGACGTCCGGTGCGACGCCGTCTTCGGGCTCGAAGGGCGCCACACACCTGCCGGACGCGCCACACCTCCCGGGCTTGACGAGCCCGGGGAGGCGTCGTGACGGTGTCGTTCGGCGAGGAGCGCATGCTCGTCGACGGCGGGTTGGTGCGGGCCTCGACGGGTGCCGTGTTCGAGACCGTGAACCCCGCCACCGAGGAGGTCTTGGGGGTGGCGGCGGACGCGTCGGAGGAGGACGCCGAGCGGGCCCTGGGCGCGGCACGGCGCGCCTTCGACGAGTCGACGTGGTCCACCGACGTCGCGCTGCGGGTCCGGTGTCTGCGCCAGCTCCGGGCCGCGATGGTGTCGCACGCCGAGGAGCTGCGCGCCATGACCATCGCCGAGACCGGCTCGCCGTTGTTCATGACCCGTTCGGCCCAGCTCGACGACCCCGTGGAGTCTTTGGGATGGGTGGCGGATCTCGCCGAGTCCTATGAGTGGACGACCGACCTGGGTGTGGCCGAGCCCCTGGGGATGCCCGCGCAGAGGTGGATCCGGCGCGAAGCCGCCGGCGTGGTGGCCGCCATCACCCCGTGGAACGTCCCCCACCAGATCAACCTGGCCAAGCTGGGACCGGCGCTGGCGGCGGGCAACACCGTGGTGCTCAAGCCCGCCCCCGACACGCCGTGGTGCGCCACGGCGCTGGGCCGGCTGATCGCCGAGGAGACCGACATCCCCGCCGGCGTCGTCAACATCCTCCCGTCCTCGGACCCCGCCTTCGGGGCGCGCCTCGTGCGCGACGACCGGGTGGACCAGGTGACCTTCACGGGTTCGACCGCCACCGGGCGCACGGTGATGGCGGAGGCGGCGGGGACGCTCAAGCGCGTGTTCCTCGAGCTCGGCGGAAAGTCGGCGTTCGTGGTGCTCGACGACGCCGACCTGCCCGTCGCCTGCGGGGTGGCCGCCTTCACCGTGTGCGTGCACGCCGGACAGGGGTGTGCGATCACCACGCGCCTGGTCGTCCCGAGACAGCACTTCGGTGACGCCGTCGACGCCGCCGCGGCGGCGCTCGCCAAGCTGCCTGCCGGGGACCCGACCGACCCCGGCACGATCTGTGGCCCGCTCATCAACGCCCGCCAGCGCGAGCGCGTCCTCCGGTATGTGGCCCTGGCGCGCGACGAGGGGGGGACCATCGTGGTCGGGGGCGGCCGGCCCACCGGGCAGACCAGGGGGTTCTTCGTGGAGCCGACGCTCGTCACCGGGATCGGCAACGATTCCTCCGTGGCACGAGAAGAGATCTTCGGTCCGGTCCTCGTCGTCATTCCCCACGACGGGGACGAGGACGCCCTGCGCATCGCCAACGACTCCCCCTACGGGCTGTCGGGCTCGGTGTGGTCGGGCGACCGGAACCGGGCCATGGCCTTCGCGGCGTGCATGCGCACGGGGACCGTCGGCGTGAACGGGGGCGTCTGGTACAGCCCCGACGTCCCCTTCGGCGGTTACAAGCAGTCCGGGATCGGACGCGAGATGGGGGTGGCCGGTTTCGAGGAGTACCTCGAGACCAAAGTCGTGGCGGAGCCGGCATGAGTCCCGAGAGGAGGCCGCCGCATCCGGACCGGGCCAAGGGCATGGCCAAGATGCAGGAGGTCTACAACTTCTCGGTCGATCCTGACGCGGTGCCGGGCGACTTCGTGGCCTACACCGTGGATCACCTCTTCGGCGACGTGTGGTGCCGCCCGGGCTTCTCGGTGTACGAGCGGCGGCTCGTCACGATCGGGGTGCTGGCCACGCTCGGGAAGACCGACCTTCTCGACGTGCAGTTCCAGAGCGCGCTCGACAACGGCGAGCTCGACGAGGACCAGGTGCGCGAGCTCGTGGTCCACCTCACCCACTACGTGGGCTGGCCCCTGGCGACGGACGTGAGCGAGGCCGCCGAGCGCGTCATCGCCCGTCGTCGCGCCGCGCCCCGCGGTGAGGGCGCATGATCGTAGGCCAATTCGCCGGCAAGGTCGCCGTCGTGACGGGAGCGGGACGGGGCATCGGCAGGGCGTACGCCGAGGGTCTCGGCTCGCGTGGCGCGGAGGTGCTCGTGGCGGACATCGACGAGGCGGGTGCGCAGCAGACCGCGCAGTCCGTCGTCGCCGCGGGAGGGAGGGCCGCCGCTGTCGCGGTGGACATCGCGGACCGCGACTCGGTGGCCGCCATGGCCGAGGCCGCCACCGAGCGGTTCGGCGGGATCGACTTCCTCGTGAACAACGCGGCCATCTTCGGCGGCATGAAGCTGGACTTCCTCCTCACCGTGGACTGGGAGTACCTCCAGCGGTTCCTCGAGGTGAACCTGCTGGGGGCCCTGGTGTGCACCCGGGCCTGCTACCCGTCGATGGCGGCGAGGGGAGGGGGCGCCATCGTGAACCAGTCCTCCACCGCGGCCTATCTGTACGCCGGCTACTACGGCTGGGCCAAGGCGGGCGTCAATTCCCTCACCCAGCAACTCGCGCACGAGCTCGGCGGGATGAACATCAGGGTCAACGCCATCGCCCCCGGGCCCACCGACACCGAAGCGGCCCGTTCGGTGGTGCCCGAGTCGTACATGGCGGACCTGGTGGGCTCGCTGGCGCTCAAGCGGCAGGGGACCCCCGAGGACCTGGTCGGGATGTGCATGTTCTTGTTGTCGGACGACGCCCGGTGGGTCACCGGGCACATCTTCAACGTGGACGGCGGACAGGTCATGCGCCCGTGACTGCCGACGCGCCGGCGGGCCCGGCCCCGGTCGTCGTGGTCGAGGACGACGTGGACAGCGCGGTGCGGGTCGTCCGTTTCAACCGCCCCGAGGCCCGCAACGCCTTCGACGCCTCCCTCTACGACGCGGTCACCCGGGCGATCACCGACGCCGCCACGGCGGGCGGGGTGCACGTGGTGGTGCTGACCGGCACCGGCTCCGCGTTCAGCGCCGGCCAGGACCTGAAGGAGATGGCCCGGATCGTGACCGGGCAGGCCACTCCCGAGGCGGCCCAGGGATTCCGGGGGCTGCTCGACGCGGTGGGCGGCTTCGAGAAGCCGTTGCTGGCGGCGGTGAATGGGGTGGGGGTCGGCCTCGGGTTCACGTTGCTTGCCCATTGCGACCTGGTGCTGATGGCGGACGACGCCCGGCTGCGCGTGCCGTTCGCGGAGCTCGGTGTGCCACCCGAGGCGGCGAGCAGCTACCTCTTCCCCCGCACCATGGGATGGCAGCGCGCCGCCCATCTCCTGTTCACCGGGACCTGGATGGGGGCCAAGCAGGCCGTGGACGCCGGCATCGCGGTGGCGCAGCACCCCGCGGAGTCGCTGCTGGCCGAGACCCTGGCCATCGCCCGGGTGATCGCGGCGGCACCGCTCGAGGCCATCATGACCAGCAAGCGGCTTCTGCTCGCGACCCGGTCCGCCGAGGTGACCGCGGCCCGCCAACGCGAGGACGCCGCCTTCGTCGAGCTCCTGGGCTCGGCTGCGAACCTGGCCGCACTCGAGCGCTTCGACTCGGACTCCGGGTCGTGAGTTTCGGGGCCGGGGGGTCCTGGGTCGTGAGTTTCCCGGCCGGGAGGTCCCGGGTCGGGGGCGACGGGTGTCCGGTAGGATGACCGGCCGTGCCAGGAGCCGGCCGTGTCGCCGGGTCCGGGCCGCCACCGGCGCTTGTAGCTCAATTGGATAGAGCATCTGACTACGGATCAGAAGGTTGGGGGTTCGAGTCCCTCCAAGCGCGCTCCTCCAAGCGCGCACCTCCAAGCGCGCTCCAAGCGCGCTGTTGTCCAAGCGCGCTGACACCTCCAAGCGTCGACGCTGCCCGAAGCATGGGGTGCCTGTTGAGAAGGTGACTGAGGGCGAGTTGTTCCTCCTGAGATAACACGAAGTTGTGTGATCTCAGGAGGATGTGTAGAGTAGTCGGCGTGCCAAGTGACGAGGAGCTCACGTACGCCGACCACGCTGGACGCTTCTACGCCCGACGCTACGGGATGGCTCCGGTGGTGGGCCGGTTGATCGGGTACCTGGGGGTCTGCAACCCACGGGAGCAGAGCATCACGGAGCTGGCTGACGCCCTGCTGGCAAGCCGAAGCGCGATCGCCGGCGCGGTCAACACGCTGGAGACCCTCGGGCTCATCCGACGATCCCGGGCTGCAGGCGAGCGGATGGACCGGGTGTGCATCGACGTGTCGTCGCCCCGGGCGATGGGCTTCGACGTCTCCGATTTCCAGGAGCAGGGTGAGCTGGCTCGAGAGGGTCTGCGCCTGCTGGCCGACGCCCCGCCCGAACGGCGAGCGATCTTGTTGGAGTGGGAGGCGTTCGCCGATTTCGTGGTGGAGCGGTTTCCCGTGCTGCAACAGGAGTGGAACGAGCGGCGGGAGGCTCTGCGTGCCGCCGGCCAGCTCCCCGAGGTGCCGGGTCCCCATCGAGAGGGCCGATCACGATGACCGGCCAGACCAGTACGCCGGGGATCGTGGCCAGGGACGTATGCAAGTCGTTCGGCACCCATCTCGTGCTCGACAACGTCGACCTGACCGCGGAGGAGGGCACGATCCTCGCGCTGCTGGGTCCGAACGGGGCCGGCAAGACCACGATCGTCCGCATCCTCTCCACCCTGATACCGGCCGACTCCGGCTCCATGCACATCGCCGGTCACGACGTGGTCACCGACGCCGATGGGGTCCGGGCGCTGATCGGGGTCACCGGCCAGTTCTCGGCCGTGGACAACTTGCTCACCGGGGCCGAGAACCTGTGGTTGATGGCTGATCTTCGCCACCTCGGCCGCGAGGTTGGGCAACAGCGGGCAACCGAGTTGTTGGAGCAGTTCGAGCTCACCGACGCCGCTGACAAGCCGCTGTCGACCTACTCCGGCGGGATGCGACGGCGGCTCGACCTGGCGATGACCCTCGTCGGTGAGCCCCGGGTGATCTTCCTCGACGAACCCACCAACGACTTGGACCCGCGGAGTCGCCTCACGATGTGGCAGATCGTCCGCGAACTCGTCTCAGCCGGAGTCACCATCCTGCTCACCACCCAGAACCTCGACGAGGCGGACCAATTGGCGAACCGGATCGCGGTGCTCGACCGGGGGCGGATCGTCGCCGAAGGAACCCCGGCCGAGCTGAAGAGCCGCATACCCGGCGGCCACGTCCGGCTCCACTTCGCCGGTCCCGACCTACTGCGCTCGGCGGCCGAACTCCTCCCGGCGGCTGCTCCCGACGAGGACCAGTTGGCCCTGCAGGTCCCCGCAGACGGCACTGGGGACTCGCTCCGTGAGCTCCTCGACGAGTTGCACGAGGCCCGTATCGCCGTCGAGCGGCTTTCGATCCACACCCCGGACCTCGATGACGTGTTCCTCGCCGTGACCGGCAGTCATGTCACGGGCAGTCCTGTCACTGGCCGGCCCGATGAGGACCCCGCACCGCAAGGAGCAGCGCAACGATGACCACGCTCGCCTACACGCTCAGCGACTCACGGGTCATGCTGCGCCGCAACCTCAAGCACCAGCTCCGCTACCCCTCCATGACCGTGATACTCGTCAGCCTACCCATCGTGCTCCTCCTGCTGTTCGTTTACGTCTTCGGCGGCCAACTCGGTGCTGGCCTCGGCGCCCACGAGGGTCGTAGCGCCTACCTCGACTACGTGGTGCCAGGGCTGCTGCTGATCACCCTGGCCTCAGTCGTCCAGGGCACCTCGATCATGGTCGCCATGGACATGACCGGCGGCATCATCGACCGGTTCCGCACCATGGCCATCGCCCGTGCCTCAGTCCTCACCGGTCACGTGCTCGGCAGCCTGATCCAAACCCTCGCCGGCATCGGCATCCTCATCGGCGTCGCCTTCGGCATCGGGTTCCGCTCCACCGCCGGGCCGCTGCACTGGTTCGCCGCGATCGGGATACTGGCCCTGTTCGCCGTCGCGCTGATTTGGCTGGCCGTCGCGCTCGGGCTTGCCGCCAAGAGCGTCGAGACCGCCAGCAACACCCCGATGATCCTGCTCCTGCTGCTCTTCCTCAGCAGCGGGTTCGTGCGGACCCAAACGATGCCCGGTGGGCTGCGTCAGTTCGCCGAGTACCAGCCCTTCACCCCAGTCGCCGACACCGTGCGCGGACTGCTCACCAACGCTGCCGTTGGCGATCACGCTATCGCCGCCATCGCCTGGAGCATCGGCATCGCTGTTGTGGCCTACCTCTGGGCCATCCACCTCTACGACACACGCCGAGCAGCCGAGCCAAACTGAGCGGAGGCGACGCAGCGTCGGCGGCTGAGCACGGCGCCTATCACCAAACGCACGCGGCGATATCCAACTGTGACGTGCACCGCCGAGGATCCGGTCGGAGACACGCAGAAAGGCGCACGCCGAATATCGAAATTAGGGGCCCCTAGGCGCGCCGGAACGACGGTTCGCCCCTTCTTCCGATCGCAGTCCCGGCCACCTGTGGACCGTGACGCGCCAGCGTCGGTCCCTACCGAGCTGCCCCGGCAATGAAGGCCGACACGATGTAGGTGGCGTGGCGGTCCAGCGAGACCCGGGCCCGGTCGTAGCGCATCGTCGTGCGCGGATCGGCATGCGACGCGGCCTCCTGGACGTCTCGGAGCGGCACGCCAGCATCCAGAGCGGTGGTGATAAAGGCATGCCGGAGGGTGTGAGGACCGACGGACTTGGTTATGCCGGCGCGCCCACCCGGCGGACGATCCTCCCCGCGCCGTGGCGGTCGAGGCGGTGCCCGTCGGTCCCGAGGAAGATGGGGCCCTCGCATCGCTCTCCGATGGCCAGGTCGATCGCCCGGGCCGTTCGAGGCGCGAGCGGGATGGTGACGAGCTTGCCTCCCTTGCGCACGATGGTGAGGGTCCGGTGACCCCGCTCGAGCCCGATCGCTTCGATGTCGGCCCCGGTGGCCTCGGAGACCCGCAGCCCGTTGAGGGCGAGGAGCGACACCAGCGCGTGCTCACAGGCGGCTCCGAGTCCGGCGGCCACGCGGAGAGCGCCTACCTCGTTGCGATCGAGGCCAGTGGCGTGGGTCGAGGGCGTAGGCCTCCCGAGTAAGTCCGTTGTAGCCGGCGAGAAAGCCGGCCAGAGCCAAGCGCTCGGACTCGGTGAACGTCGGCTCCGTAGGAACAAGCGACGTGGATGGCGTGGTGGCGGTCATGGCGCACCTCCGGGTCAGGCCGAGACCCGGGGGCGGGCAGCGACCAAGCCCCAGCACCGATGAGGAACTAACCGTAGGTCCAGTCGAACAGCGGCGGCCGACAATTGCTCCCGGGAGCGCCCGAAACGTGCCCGACCGCCGAATCGGGCGAGGCGGCTCCCCGCTGGAGTCTTCATAGAACTGCGGCGTTCTGTGTTCGCCTCGAGGTGCCCTGATATTGGGTGAGCGCCCTCCGGGGCCGGCGCCGGCGTTACCGAGCGGTCGGCAATCCCAGCAGAGAGCAGAAGCGCGGCGCGGCAAGCGGCACTTATGCGCTACCCCGCTGTCAACGCTGTCGCATGCCTGCGTTCGATCGGGGCGTCATGAGATACCTATCCGAGCGCAGATCGCCGACCAGGCACTCCTCGGACGAGGCCCCCGGCCGGCGATCCGCGCTTGACTTCAGATTTGGTTCGCCGAAATCAGCCGGTTACCTTCCGAGCTGCGGGGTAAGTCCGTCCACGTGCATCTCGTAGTACTCGTTCTGCGCCCATGGTCCGACCGCGTCTTCAACCACCTCACGCACAGCGTCGACTGATTCGCCTTCCCAGATGCAGATGCCGAGTCCGTGATCCTTGGTAGCGGCATAGATTGGCAACGCAACGTGGGGAGGAAGCCCACCTTCCATCGCCTTAGCCTTGGCGCCCTGGAAGCCTTCGGGGTCGTGAATTCGGTGGATGACCGTCACAAACATGGGGTTACCGTCCGTTCTCCTGGGGGTAGCCCTTTGCCACCCAAGGGATTAGGCGTTCGTTCCCGACTCCAGCCTGGTTCGTTCTGAACGAACCAGGCCGTCAGGTCACGTTGTCCAGACGATATTGGTCAGCGGCTCGTAGCAGCACGAGACACCGGTCACGATCGACTCGTCAAGGTGCTCGGCGAGCTCGGGAACCTTGGTCGAGAGGTCGGCGATGGCGTGGCGGATCGTCCTGGTCACGTTAAGGCGCGCCTTCTCGGCCGGCGAGCCGGATCGCCGCGGCCTGCCGCCGAGTCCCGTGGCCCGCTTGAGCTCTGCGATCAGAGCGTCGCGCTCGGCGCTTCGCTTCGCCTGCCTCTCGACATCTCCGTGGACCACGGCGTCGTCCAGGTCGTCGTCCAGCTCAGCGAGACGCCGCCGATACGTTCTGAGCGCTTCGCGATCGAGCAGTGGTCCAGCGTCGCCGCCCGGAATCGGCTCCTCACTCGATGCTCCGATGAGCGCTAAGGCGGGTACGAACTCATGCGGTCGAGAAACGAGCTCGCGCAGATGCCAGAGCCCTTTCAGGTCCGGCACGTGGACGTTCGTGCCCTTGAAGTCGATGAGCCAGACGCCCCCCTCTGGCCGAAGCGTGGCGCGTTGCGTGGGCTCGACTCGCGACGTCTTCCTCAGGAGCTCGGCCATCTCTTGTGCCGTCGCGACCTCGCGCATCTCCTCTGCGAGCGGGAGGCCCTCGCGCAGAAGCTTCGACGCCGTGGCCAGGTCCCCCTGCTTGTCGGCCAGGCGTGCCACTGCGAGTAGCGCCGTCGGCATCGCGCCATGCACATGGTCGCCGTGCAGAGTCGTCATCAAGGTTGGGACTGCAACCGCACCGACCTCGCGCCGGAGGTGCAGCGCCCGCTCCCAGAAGGCGCGGGACGCCTCGAGCTCGCCACGCGCTTCCCAGATCTCACCCATGACGCTGCACCCGCACATTTCCCCGATGCCGTAGCCGCCTGTGTGCGCTAGTTCGATCTCCTCCGTGAAGAGCGCGATGGCAGCGTCTTCGTCCCCGACCGCGAGCCGTGCATGGGCCGCACTCCACAAGCAGAAACCTTGGCCCCACGTCCCTGGGTACAGCGACGCGATCTCGAGCCCGGTCTCGGTGCGAAGGACGCCGGACTTCGCATCGCCGTTGAAGACGTCGCACTCTCCACGCAGGCAGTGCAGCATGCCGAGGACCAGCGGAGGTTCGCTGGCGTCGGCAACGGCATCGATTCCGTCCTCGACGAGCTTGACGGCGGCATGCCAGTCGTCGGTGTCATGCGCGACGAGAAACCCTTCACAAAAGAGGCTCGTCGCCCGGAGCTCGGCCGGCGCATCCGGCGCTGCCTCGCGGCCTCGTTCGAGCCAGCCGATGCCCTCTTGAAGCTTGCCTTGGGTCCACCAGAAGAAGTTGAGACTTGCTGCGAGTCCGAGTGCCGCCTGAGGATCGATTCTTAGGAGGCACTCGAGCGCGATGCGAGTGTTGTCCTCGATGCGACGGAGGACTTCGAGGTGCGGCCGCTCCGGTCCGGTGAGCGTGGCAGCGGATTCGTGTAAGGCGACATCGAGGTAGTACCGGGCATGGCGTTCACGGATGACGTCAAGCTCGCCCACTACGACGAGCTGCTCGGCGGCGTACTGGCGGATGGTCTCGAGCAGCTGATACAGGCCGCTGTCTCCTTGCTTCAATAGGAGTGATTTCTCAACGAGCCGGGCAGTGAGGTCCGCGACCTTTGCCGCGTTCTGGCCGTCGTTCGCGCAGACCGCCTTGATCGCCGCCAGGTCGAACCCACCGGCGAACATGGCCATCCGACGCAGGAAGCGTCGCTCCTCCTCGGTGAGCAGGGCGTCGCTCCACTCCACTGTGGCGCGGAGCGACGTCGCACCGTCGGCCCGTCGTGCCGCTTGTGGGAGCAAGTCGAACAGATCGTCGAGGTGAAGGGAAATGTCCTCCAAGTCGAGTCCGACTACTCGAGCCGCCGCAAGCTCGATGGCGAGCGGGAGGCCATCGACTCGGCGGCAGATCTCTCCGAGGAGACGAGCGGCGTGATCGGTGTCGAGCGATGCCCGGGTCCTGGTGCCGGCTCGCTCTCGGAACAGGCGCACCGCAGGGTTCGCGTCGATCTCCACACGGCTTGCGTCTGGACCCACGACCGCCAGTGGTGCGAGTCGATAGCTCAACTCGTCCAAGACCCACAACGGCTCTCGACTCGTCGCGAGTACACGAAGGCGTGGGAGTCGAGCAGTTAGGCCCTCGACGAGGTCGGCCACGGCGGACACGACGTGCTCGCAGTTGTCGAGCACGAGCAAGACATCACGGTCGGCCAGCCATTTGGTGAGCGCATCCTCGTAGGACTGACCGCCTGACCTTGGCATCCCGACCTGTGCGGCTACCTCTCCTGCAATGTGCTCTGTTGAGCGCACGGAAGCCAGCCAGACGACGAAGACACCATCAGGAAACTGGGGCGCCGCGGCGGCCGCTACGGCCAGCGCCAGCGCCGTCTTTCCAACGCCACCTGGGCCGGTCACCGTGGTCAATGGTGTCAACGCGATGCGCTCGATCAGCTCGACGATCTCGAAGTCCCTCCCTACCAGTCGACGAGCGCGCAACGCCGTTGCGCGATGGCCCTCCGGCGGGGTGCCATCCTGTCCGTCGCTGGTCCCACCAGTCGCGCTAGCCGTCATCCTCGCAGCCTCTCAAGACTGTCGGGCCTTAGCAAGGGTGCCAGGCGCTAGCCGGGTTGCCACGTCGTGTAACGTCGAGACCCAGCTCGGCTGCCACAAATCGCCCTCCGATCGGGCAGAGCGGAACTCAGTTCGTACCGTCCGAGAATGCCTGTGGCCTCAGCCGGTCATCGCAACAGCCCCGTTGAACGCCTCAGATGGTGACATCCAGCCAAGTGTTTGTCGAGGCCGTCCATTGAGCGATCGAGCGATGGCGTTGAGCTGCGACTGCGTCACCGTCGACATGTCGGTGTTCTTAGGCAGGTACTGACGAAGCAGACCGTTCGTGTTCTCATTGCTGCCGCGTTGCCAAGGGGACTTCGGATCGCAGAAGTAGACCTGGATGCTGGTGTCGATGGTGAACTTGGCGTGCTCGGCCATCTCCTTGCCCTGGTCCCAGGTGAGCGACCGACGAAGCTCGGTGGGGAGCGAGCGGATCTTCTTGGCCATGGCCGTGCGCACCGCCTCGGCACTGTGGCCGTTGGGGAGGGCGAAGAGCATTACATCAGCGCGTCGAGCGCTCCACCAGGGTGCCGACGGTGGTCAAGCGCCGGCCAAAGATGAGATCGCCCTCCCAGTGCCCGGGCACGGCCCGGTCCTTGGCCTCGGCGGGACGCTCGGAGATCATGACCATGTTCGTGATCTGGCCTTGGCCGAACCCGCCCTTGGTGCGACCCTTGGGCCGGCGCAGCGCCCGCCCCGTCCGCAGGCATTGGTGCAGCTCCTGGCGCAAAGCGCCTCGACCCTGGACGAACAACGACATGTAGATGGTCTCGTGGCTCACCTGCATCTCCGGGTCGTGTCGATACTCGAGAGCCAACCACGCCGAGATCTGCTGCGGCGACCAGTAGTTCTCGAGGCCGGCTTCGACCACCCGACGCAAACGGGGACAGCCGGCCAGCTTGGGCACCTTGGGCCGCCGGGCCCGGCGCCGGGCGGAGCGGTCAGCCTGAAGGGCCCGGTAGCTCGCCCGGCCGCCGTTCGTGTTCACCTCTCGACACACCGTCGACGGTGCCCGGCCCATCCCCGCGGCGATGGCACGCAGCGAAAGGCCGCCGGCCAGGCCCCTCGAGATCTCCTCACATTCGGCCAGCGTGAGACGCAGGTCCGAGCTCCCCGGCGGCCGAGGTCGGCGGCCAGCGTTGTCCACCAGGAACGTCCGAATCGAGCCGTGAGCTCGACCGAGACGACGACCGATCACTCGGAATGACTCGCCCCGTTCGATCGAGTCCCAGATCTCCGCTCTCTCAGCCTCGGAAAACGGCCTCCACGTCATCACCGCACCTCCCAGCTCGCGTCATCGCATCAGCCAATCAGCGAGGGTGTTGCGTTGACCCCTTGAGGCCACACCGGATACCGGAGTGGGCCACGCCCCGGAAACGGACGGGAAGACCATCCGGTAACGACACCAGCTAACGCGAGTTCATCGAGGGGCCCGAAGTCCCGCAGCACCGACTCCGCAATCCGTGCCAGCAACGACGTTGTTACCGTTCGTTCATTTGCAAAGTGGGAAATCAGGAAAGTCCGCTACTTTCGCTCAACGAAAAGCCAACACGCCAGCCAACAATCGTGTCCCAACCCGTTCGACGACGTGTCACGTCTATCAGACCTCTCGCTGAGAATGGGCACTGAGCAGCAGTTTGCGATGCCGTGAGACGTGATCGGACGCAATGACCAAACGTTGATCCTGCTACGGATCAGAAGGTCGGGGGTTCGAATCCCTCCAAGCGCGCTGAGGGAATTCCCCGTCCGACCGAGACCGATGCCCCCGGACGTCGGAGTGCTCAGAAGGCCGTGGTCATCCCGACGACAGGTGCGTCGAGAGCGGAGCCACCCATGGAGCCGTCGAATTCGGTGTCCCCGAAGTTGAACACCCCTCCGTCCGAGCCCACGAACCAGTAGCCACCGGCGCCGGCGCCGGCGCCGGGGCCGGTGGCCATGCCCACGATGGGAGCGTCGAGGGCGGACCCGCCCATCGACCCGTAAAAGGGTGCATTGAACGAGAAGACCGCTCCGTCAGACGCGACGAGCCAGTAGCCCCCCGTCGCAAAGTCGGCGGCCATGCCGACGACAGGGGCGTCGAGGGAGCTCGCACCCATCGAGCCGGAGAAGGGGGCGTCACCGAACGCGAAGACGCCGCCGTCCTTGGCCACGAGCCAGTAGCCGGTCCCGAAGGGCATCGCCGCCATTCCCACGATCGGTTCGTCCAGCTGGGATCCACCCATGGACCCGTAGAACGGCGCGTTGAACGCGAAGACGCCCCCGTCGGCTGCCACCATCCAGTACCCGCCCGTCAGGTTGTCGCTCACCATCCCCACGATGGGTGCATCGAGGGGAGTACCACCCATCGATCCGTAGAAGGGGGCGTCGAAGGAGAAGACCCCGCCGTCCGACGCCACCTCCCAATACCCACCGGTTCGGATGTCGCCGGCCAGGCCCACGACGGAGGCATGCAGGTGGGTGCCACCCATGGATCCGTCGTACTGAGCCGTCCCGAAGCTGAAGACGCCACCGTCGGCGGCTGCGACGTCGTATCCTTCGGAGCCGGATGGAGATGGAGTTGGTGCCGTGGTCGGTGCTGCGGTCGGTGGCGTTGTGGATTCAGTGACGGTGCAGCAGAATCCGGTTGCCGGAGACGCCGCTGGGGGGAGTGGCCCACCGTTGGCGCTGTAGAGGGCGGAGACCATGAAGGAAGGAGTGTTCCCGATGCAAGCAGAGGGAAACGTCAAGCTGTAGAGGTTCGCCGAGAGGTTGAAGGACGGGTCGACGACGCCCGAAAGGGGTAGGCATCCCGCATTGGTCACTCCGGACTCCGTGACCCAGCCGGAGAGTTGGCCGGATCCGAGATCAGTCGCTTTGGCGTAGTAGACCGTGGTGGGATCGTTACTGGGAACGATGAGCCATTCCACGTATGCCTGGGGTTGTCCGGGGAACCACGCCGGATCGGTCACCGGGCTCGTCGCCAAGCCGACGGTCATGGTCAGTGTCACCGTCCCGGTCTCGTATGCGGTGCCCACTTGGGAAATGCATCCCCCGCCGTCCACAGCTGGCGAGCACGGACGAGGGTCCACGTAGGTCGTCGCCGCCGCTGCCACCGGACGGGCGACAAAAAGGATCGACCCCACCACGGCCAGGGCGCCGACGAGGATCATCGACGTTCGAGGTCGACCCGTCGCAGGTGCCCCGATCCCTCTGGCTCGTAGCCGCAAGGAACCTGGTCGTGTCATGGAAGTCCATAGTCACCAGCCACAACGGCCACGGCCATCGTCAAAACTGGGGACGGCGGACGCCGCAACCCGGTCCACGGTGCCCCCGAGGCGCCGACCCCCGGGAGCACGTCCCGTTGCAAGGCCCCTTGATCCTTGCCATGCTTTGGGCACCTGGGACGAGGCGGATCCGCCCCGGGGATCCGGCGGGATGCGGGGGACGTGAGAACGACATGATGAGTCACCGCTTGCGGTCGCAGTGGGCACGTGTCGCCGTCGGCCTCGGCATCATGCTCATCAGTTCGGCTTCGGTCGCCTTGGTGTCCTCCACGCCGGCATTCGCGGCTGTGAACTGCCACGCCGCACCGGCACCGAACGTCAATCTCCGGGGATGCTCCCTGATCGGAGCCGACCTCGCCGGCACGAACATGACGGGCGCCAAGCTCCTCCACGCCGACCTGACCGGTGCCGACCTTGCCGGCACGAACCTGAGCGGCGCCAGATTCGCCGGCGCAACGATCTCCGGGGTCAACCTCACCAACGCCAATCTCACCGGCGCCAACCTCATCCACACCAATGTGTCCGACACCAACCTCACCGATGCCGACCTCGTGAAGGCCCATCTCACCGGCGCCAACCTCTCGGATGCGACCCTCACGGACGCCAACGTCCTGCGCGCCAACCTCAGCGACACCAAGCTCGTGGGTGCCAAGCTCATGGGTGCCAAGCTCATTGACTCCACCCTCGTTGCTGCCGACCTCACCGGTGCCAATCTCACCGACGCCCACCTCGAGGGCGCCCACCTCATTCGCGCCGATCTCGACGACGACAACTTCACCGGGGCCACGCTCTACAAGGCCAACCTGAGCGACTCCGACCTCGCCGGTGCCAATCTCACCGACGCCACGCTCGTCCACGCCCATCTCGGTGGCGCCATCCTTTCGGGTGTCACCTGGACCGGTGCGGCCTGCCCTGACGGACTGCTGGCAGGGTCATCAGGCTGCCAATGAACGCGATATGGCGGGTGACGCTCGGCGTCGCAATCGCCAGCGTTGTGTGCACACTGGTGGTCTGTGCGGTTCCCTCGGTGGCCGACGCGGCGTGCACGGGATGTCGTCCGCTGATCCATTCGGTGAGCGTGTCGGGCTCGCGCGGCGACTACACGGTCATCGTGAAGGGCCACGGCTTCGGCGGTCCCACCGTCGCCCTGCCGTTCTCCGGGGACGTGTCGAACTTCCGGATAGGCGACGACGCCCAGTTGGGGCAGGGAGAGTGGGGCTACACCGGGGACGACCACACCTTGCACTATCTGGTCTGGACTTCGTCTGAAGTCGAGGTCGGTGGACTCGGTGCGAGTGCCGGTGACGCCCTCGTGATCGCCCTGTGGAACGCGATCACCGGCAGAGGGGTGACGTGGGGTGGGAACGTCCCGCCCGTCACCTCGGGCACCCCGACGATCAGCTCGGTGGGATTCTCCAGTCTGGGCACCCCTGCCGACCTCCGCATCGTGGTGAAGGGAGAAGGCTTCGGGCCCGCTCCCACTGCGCTGCCCTATTCCGGCGACCTCAACTCGTTCTCCTTCTGGGACGGTCGCGCGCACTGCGGCTCGAGTGCGGCGTTCACCGCCGGCGGGAAGTACTTCGGTGATGCCCCGGGGGATGCGGTGACCCTCCGGTACCAGTCGTGGACCGACACGAAGATCGTGGTCAACGGTTTCACCGGCTCCTACGGCACCGGGTGCGGCAAGGTGAAGACCGGGGATCCCGTCGCCGTGAGCGTGTGGAACACGGGCGACCGCTCCGATGCGGGACCGCAGACCGCCCGGCGAGGCCTGATCCTGTACGGGGCACCCGGGAACTAGGCACACCGGCCCGGGAAACGTGCTCCGATCTCGCCGTGGCCCGACGGCCCCGGGGCGAGACCTCGCTAGTGTCATGACACGTAAATAGACGCGCACTAGGTATAGGGTGTGCCGATGGCCCGCCCACCTGCTCCACCGCTGCGCCTCACCAAGAAGGAACGAGCGTCACTCGAAGACATAACGGGGAGCGTCTCGTTACCCCACCGTGCCGTGCGCGAGGCCAAAGGCCTGTTGATGGCCGGAGATGGTGTGGCAAACACGAAGATCGCCGAGATGCTCGGGGTGTCGCGGTCGACGGTCCTTCAATGGCGGAGCCACTTCGAAACCGACGGGATCGACTGGGTGGGCGAGGTGCACGAAGGCCGGGGACGAAAGCCGGTCATCAGCCAGGAACAGATCGATCTGATGATCAACGACACCTTGCACACGACACCTCCTGACGCCACCCACTGGTCGAACCGCACCATGGCCGAACACTGTGGGTTGTCACGAACGACGGTCCAGCGGGAGTGGAAGGCGCGAGGCATCAAACCTCACCTGGTCAAGACCTTCAAAGTCTCGAACGACCCGAACTTCGAGTCCAAGCTGATCGACGTGGTGGGCCTCTATATGAACCCACCCGACGGCGCCATCGTGTTCAGCTTCGACGAGAAATCCCAAATCCAGGCCCTGGACCGCACCCAGCCGAGCCTGCCGATGAAGCAGGGGCGCTCAGGGACGATCACCCATGACTACAAGCGTCACGGCACCACCACATTGTTCGCCGCCCTCAATGTCCTAACCGGTGAGCTCATCGGTCGGTGCTTCGCCCGCCACCGCCACGAGGAGTTCCTGGCGTTCTTGCGCTTGATCAACCGCGAGGTTCCCAGGGGCAAAGAGGTCCACGTCATCCTCGACAACTACGGCACCCACAAGCATCCTGATGTGGTCGCCTGGCTCGAGAAGCACCAGCGCTTCCACTTTCACTTCACACCGACGAGCTCTTCCTGGTTGAACATGATCGAACGGTGGTTCGGCGATATCACGACCAAGCGGATCCGGCGCGGAAGCTTCGGCAGTGTCCCCGAGCTCGTCGAGGCGATCGAGGGCTATATCGACCTCAACAATGAAGACCCCACACCGTTCATCTGGACCAAGACGGCCAAACAGATCATCACCAAGGTGCGCCGTGGACGGGTCGCCCTTGAGGCCGTTAAGCAATCGCGCGCTATTTGAATGTCACCGCACTAGATGGGGGTCCCGTGGTAGCAGCCGACGGTGTAGGGGTACTCGAGCGTGGCGTCGTAGTGGTAGATGCGGGTCTCTTTCCCGTTCCACATCACCGTGCTGGTCCTGCCGTGGCACTTGTCGAGGTTCGCGTTTCTCAGCAGCGACCCGTTGGTGTTTCGCTCCACGTAGATGCCGTATCCGTCGATGGCATACCCCACCAGGGTCGATCGACCGGTGGCCTGGTCGAGGATGCAGGGCGGGACGTCGTGGTGGTGGTACCGGTCGGCCTGATCGGGGTGCCCACCGCAGCTGTCGAGGACTTCGTGGGCGGCGGCGTCCCGACCGTTGGCGTCGAGTGCGTTGTAGAGCACCACTCCGTCGTCGAGCACACCGATCGGCCCAAGATTGGTGCACGAAGGGTGGCGTGCCGCGACCGGATCGGCCGGGAGATTCCAACTGATCGGGTCGGCGGCGATGTGATTGGGGTTGGCGTCATACGCGTGGGCAGGGTCAGTGGCGGCGATGGGGAAGATGCCGGTGGTGTGGTCGACCGGGAGGTCGTTGGTCCTCATCTCCCGGGTCGTACCGGTGACGGTCAGCGAGTACGAGGCGGTGGGCCAGCTGACCGATCCTTGCACCGCGACTTTGGCGTCCGAGTTCCACGTGTGGTTGCCCGTGTTGATCCAGGGTGGGGTTGCGCTCGGCGGGGCAGGAGGGAAGGTGGTGCTACACGAGTCCACGTACCCCTTCTTGGGATGGCTCGATACGTGACCGTCCCCGAGGGGGATGGCGGTCGGGCTGATCGTGGCGCTGGCGTGGGAGGTGGCATAGGCCACCGTCCCGAGCCCGAGACCGGTCATGGCGAGAACACCACCAACCAGGACAAACAAGCGCGTGCGCATCGTCACATCCCCCGTCAGGGCCGAGTACGGCTGCTGGAACGCCCGGAAGGTTAGGCCAACGCCGGGCCCGGGACCGGCTCGAGGGCCGGCGCTACGTCTGTACCGGCTCCGTGACGATCGTCCCCACCGTGCCCTCGAGCAGTGCCTCGGCGTCTTCGAGTCGGCCGATGGCGGCGGTGTGGCCGGTGGCCCGGGCGAAGTCGCATGCGGCTTCGACCTTCGGGCCCATCGACCCCTCCGGGAATTGCAAGCCGCGGAGCTCTTCGACCGAGGTGTGACGGATTGCCCGCGCCGAGGGCGTGCCATGGTCGACCTCGACCGCAGGGACGTCCGTGAGGAGCAGGAGCGCATCGGCCCGGAGCAGCTGTGCCAGGAGCGCAGCCGTGCGATCCTTGTCGACGACAGCCTCGATCCCGACGAGCCGGCCGCCCTTGTCCCTGACGACCGGGATCCCCCCCCTCCGGAGCAGATCACTCCGATGCCTCCGTCGAGCAGATGCTCGATCACCGCAAGCTCCACGATCTCGCGCGGCTTTGGCGAAGCGACGACCCGGCGCCACCCGGATCCGTCGAGTCGAACCTCCCACCCCCTGCCACGCGCCAGTGACTGCGCCTGTGCCTCGTCGTACACCTGGCCCACGAACTTCGAGGGCAGGGCGAATGCGGGATCGTCACGGTTCACCACGGTCTGGCAGACCACGGCGGCGAAGCTCCGATCCGGCACGGCGTTACGGAGGGCCTGGGCGAGCCAGTAGCCGATCATCCCCTGGGTCTGGGCGCCAAGAGCATCGAGTGGATAGGCACGCGTGAGCGCCGGGTCTGCGTCGCTTTCGAGGGCCAGCAGGCCCACCTGCGGTCCATTGCCGTGCGTGATCACGAGATCATGAGCCTTGCTGAGCGGTGCCAGCGCTTCGACGGCGCGCAGGATGTGGCGCTCCTGGATCTCCGCGTCGGGCGTCTCGCCCCGCTCGAGCAGTGCGTTGCCGCCGAGCGCGGCGACGATCCGCATGTCAGCCCGCCAGGGTGGCGATCATGATCGCTTTGATCGTGTGGAGCCTGTTCTCCGCTTGGTCGAAGACGATCGACGCTTCCGATTCGAACACGTCTTCGGTGACCTCCAGCGCGTCGAGCCCGAATTTCTCGAAGATCGTCTCGCCGATCTCGGTCTCCCGGTTGTGCAGGGCGGGGAGGCAGTGCAGGAACTTCACTCCGGAGTTTCCGGTTGCCTTCAGAAGCTCGGCGTTCACCTGGTAGGGAAGGAGCTGCTCGATCCTCGCACCCCAGTCAGCCTCCGGTTCGCCCATCGAGAGCCAGACGTCGGTGTAGAGGAAGTCGACCCCGGCGACGGCCTCACGGTGGTCGGCTGTGACGGTCAGGCGGGCTCCGGATGTCTCGGCAAGCCGATCTGCGACACCGCGGACCTCCGGTGAGGGCATCAACGCCTCGGGAGCCGCCAGGCGGACGTCGGCTCCGAGGAGTGCACCCGTGACGAGCAACGAGTTCGCCGTGTTGTTCCGGGCGTCCCCGAGATAGCAGTAGGCGAGGTCGGCGAACGGTCGCGTCGAGTGGTCGCGCATGGTCAACATGTCGGCGAGCATCTGGGTCGGGTGCCACTGGTCGGTCAACCCGTTCCACACCGGTACGCCGGAGTTGCGTGCCAGGGCCTCGACCTTCTCGTGGGCGAAGCCCCGGTACTCGATGCCGTCGAACATGCGGCCCAAAACGCGGGCGGTGTCCTTCATCGATTCCTTGTGCCCAAGGTGTGACCCCTCGGGTCCGAGGTACGTGACGTGCGCACCCTGGTCGTGCGCCCCGACTTCGAAAGCCGATCGCGTGCGCGTCGAGGTCTTCTCGAAGATGAGGGCGATGTTGCGCCCTACGAGCTTCTGCACCTCGGTTCCCGAGCGCTTGTCGTCACGCAGCTGCGAGGCGAGATCGATCAGATAGATGAATTCCTCCTTGGTGAAGTCGGCCTCCTTCAGGAAGCTCCGTCCACGCAGGTCTACCGGCACATTCCCGTCCCTCTGCCGTCGATGGGGTCGGGCTCCACTATGCCGGGTCGCGCTCGATCGGGCACACCATGCATCGGGGCCCACCGCGCCCCGGCCGAGCTCACTCCCCGCCACGCTGACCACCTCGATGCCGTGTTTCCTCAGCATGGTGTTGGTGGCCACGTTGCGGTCGTAGCCGAAGACGACCCCGGGGGCGACCGCCAGATAGTTTGTGCCGTCGTCCCACTGCTCGCGCTCGGCGGCCCGGATGTCCTCGTCGGTGCTGAGCACCGTCACCTCGTCGACGTCGAACACCTCTGCCAGGGTGGCCCACAGACTGTGGTTGTGCGAGACGTCGAATCCGCCGTTCTCTCCAGGGGTGATCGTCCAGGAACGGAGGTGGCGGTCGAAATAGGGGTACAGCACGAATGTGGCGCGGGCGACCATGGTCATGGCCGTGTCGAGATGCATCATCGAGTGCGACTTGGGCAGTTCGACCGCGATCACCTTGTCCGCCTGGCCGGACTCGAACAGTCGTTGGGTGAGGATCTCGGCCCCCATCGGGGTCGTCCGTTCTCCCATGCCGATCATGACCGTGGCGTTGCCGATCACGTGGACGTCGCCACCTTCAACCGACGCGGGCAGGTGGTTCAGGTCGTCGTCCCCGTAGTACGTCACGAACTGGGCGTCGGCGAAGAGCGGATGGAAGTGGTAGATGGCACGGCTGTGCAGCGTCTCGCGCTGGCGGGCCAGCTTGGCCATCGGGTTGACCGAAACGCCGCCGTAGATCCAGCAGGAGTTGTCCCGCTGGAAGAGGTGGTTCGGCAGCGGCGCCAGGAGGAAGTCGTCGGCCCGCAGCGTCTCCCACTTGAGGCTCTTGGCTCCGATCGGGTGCATGTCGCCTTTGAGGACTCCTCCGACGAGGTAAGTGGCGAGCGCGTCACCGTCGAGGTCCTCGAAGAGGCGGCGCAGGGGGCCGACGAGCGTCGGCCCGAGGATCTCGGGCGTGCACAGTCGGTCGAGCACGAAGGTGCGACCCTCGTCCATCCCGAGGACCTCCGCCGAGCAGCTGCCCGAAGTAGTGGACGTGGACGCCCTTGTCCCGGAGTGCCTCGGCGAAGGCGTCGTGTTCCTCCTTGGCCTTCTTGGCCCACAGCACGTCGTCGAAGAGCATCTCGCCGATGTTCTGCGGGGTGAGACGGGACAGCTCCAGACCCGGCCGGTGGAGGATGGCCTCGCGGAGCTGGCCCACCTCCGAGTCGACACGAAACGTCATAGTTGTTCCTCCTGTGGGCTCTGTGCGGTCGTGGTTCGCCGAGCTCGTGCCGACCGGCTCATGCCGACCGGGGCAGCACTGCGACGGGCTCGTCCGGGGGGTTGTCGACCGGCTCGCCGGCCTCCCCGAGACGCTGTCGGCGGGCGTTCAGGAAGGCGAACAGGATGAGCCCCGCCAGGAGCACCACGAGAGCCTGGTAGACGACCTGGTAGCCCGAGGCGAAGGTCACCCACATCGAGAACAGGACGCTCGCTCCGGCCACCGACAGGTCACGGGCCAAGGCCCAGCCCTGCACACGCCGGCGGCGTGAGACGAGGTACGTGAGCTGGGCGATGGCCGACATGAAGTAGGGGATGGCGACGGTCACCACGGTCAGGTCGACCAGGTAGGTGAACACCGTCAGTCCTGTGCTGGTGTTGTAGCGCCACAGCATGAGCAGCGACGGCAGCGCCGTGCCGACCAGGATGCCGAACCAGGCCGTCCCCTTGCGGTCGCTCCAGGCGAAGGGGCGGGGGAAGAGGTCGTCCTGGGCGATCGCCCGCGAGGTCTCCGTGACGATCAAGGTCCATCCGTTGAGCGCCCCGATACCCGAGACGACGGCCAGAGCGGCGATGAACTTCCCGGGCCAGGTGCCGTGGGAGAAGATGCCTTGGAAGGCGTTGACGAACGGCGATCCGGTGTTCACGAGCGTGTGGTGGGGCACCAGGCCGAACACCGCGGCGGTCACGAGCACGTACAGCAGGGCGCTGGCCGCGGTGCCGTACACCGAGGCGCGACCGACGTTGCGGCGGGGGTTCCTCACGCGCTTGGCCGTGATGGCGGCCGCCTCGACCCCGATGAAGGAGAACAGCGCCACACCCGCCGCGATCCCGATGCCGCTGTAGAGGCTGCCGCCCGAAGCGTTGAAGTGCCCGAAGTTGACCGAGCGGACGAAGAACCAGCCGACAACACCCACGAACAGCAGGGGGAGGAACTTCAAGACGACGGTGATGTTCTGGAACCACGCCATCTGGCGCACCCCGACCAGGTTCACGACCGCCGGCACCCACAGTCCCACCAGGGCGATGCCCCAGTTCTCCATGCCCGACGGGTGGGTGATGTTGAACAGGGCGTCGACGTAGAACACCCAGGAGGAGACGATGGCGGCGTTGCCGGCCCACGACTGGATCCAGTAGCACCAGCCGACGAGGTAGCCGGCGAAGTCGCCGAACTCGTGGCGCGAGTAGGCGTAGAGGCCTCCGTCGCTGTTGGGCACCCGCTTGGTGAGCTGGCCGAACAGCACGCCCAGGAGCAGGGCGCCCACGGCGATGACGCCCAGGACGACGAGCGACATGGTGCCGGCGCCGGCCATCACGGCCGGCATCGTGAACACGCCGGTTCCGACGATGCTGCCGATGACCAGCCCGGTCGCCGAGGTCAGCCCCAGCGAATGGGCCTTCTCCTGGTTGCGCGGCGACATCGGCGTCGTCGCTTCCGGGCTCGGGGTGGACGGGCTCCGGGCAATGGTCATTCGACTCACCTGCTTCCTCAGGCCCCTGGATGGGCGGGCTATCGCTTCCCGGACATATTCCGACGAGCACACAGGCAGGAACTAGGGGCGAAAGTCCCGCTCGGACACCGGCGATGGTCCGCGCCGCCCTGTCAGGGGGAGCTGTCAGGCACGTCCTCGCGACCCGGTCGGGACCCGATGGGGCAGGTCCCGGGCGCGGGCGGTCAGCGCGAGCCGTGCACCGTGAACCCGGCCGGCGTCACTTCCTCGTGCCGGGGCGCGACCGAGGAGCCCGTCTCGGGGTCGGGAGGTCGGGCGTCGACCTCCACGCCGAGGGTCGGCACGATCCTGTCGAGCCAGCGGGGCATGAACCAGTTCGACCGGCCCAGCAGCTCCATCACCGACGGGACGAGGACCAGGCGCACGAGGCTGGCGTCGATGAGGATGGATGCGGCCAGGCCCAGGCCGAAGACCTTCAAGATCCGGAGCGGGTCACCGATCACGAAGGACCCGAAGACACAGATCATGATGGCGGCGGCCGACGTGATGACCCGCGCCGTCTTGGCCAGTCCGTCGGCCACGGACGAGGAGTTGTCCCCTGTCCGGCGCCACTCCTCACGCATCCGGCTCAGCAGGAAGACCTCGTAGTCCATCGACAGCCCGAAGAGGATGGTGAACATCATGAGCGGGATCCAGGGGTCGATCGGGCCGGTGCGGCCGATGCCGATGAGCGACCCACCCCAGCCCCACTGGAAGACCGCCACGATCACGCCGTAGGCGGCACCCACCGACAGGAGATTCATCACCGCGGCCTTGAGTGGGATCACCACCGAACGGAACACGGCCATCAGCAACAAGAACGCGAGCACGATGACCGCGCTGATCACCCATGGCAGCCTGTGGGCGAGGTAGTTCGAGGCGTCCACGCTCGCCGCGGTCTCCCCTCCGACCAACACCTTCAACCCCGTCCCGGCGGTGGCGCGCGGGATGACCGTGGCCCGCAGGTTCGTCACGAGTTGGGAGGTCTGTGCGGCCTGCGGCGCCGTGGTCGGATAGGCGATGATCACGGCCGCGCTCCGGTCCGCGCTGATCGAGACCGGTGCTGCGAACGCGATTCCCGGGGTCGCCCTCAACACCCGGTCCACCCTGGTCATGGTGGCGGCGTCAGCGGCCGACGACAGCGGGGCCGCGACGACGAGGGGGCCGTTGAATCCGGGGCCGAACCCTTCGGCCAACAGGTCGTAGGCCTGACGCGTCGTCAACGACGTCGGGTCGTTGCCGGCGTCGGTGAAGGCCAGGCGCATGGAGAACAGCGGGACCGCCAGAATCACAAGCACCAACAGGGCGAGGACCCCCCAGGTCCACGGGCGCCGTTGGATGGTCCGGCTCCAGCGGTACCAGAAGCTGTCGGTCGCCGGAGTCGCCCCGGTCTGAAGCAGCTTGGGAAGGTGCATCCGATCGATGGCTCTCCCGGCGAAGCCGAGCATGGACGGCAGCAGCGTGAGCGCCGCCGCCATCACGAGGAGCACTGCGGCGATGGTGCCGACGGCGAGGCCCTGGAGGAAGGGCAGCTGCAACAGGAAGAGGCCGACCAACGAGATCACCACCGTGGTCCCGGCGAAGAGGACGGCCCGGCCCGATGTCGCAAGTGCGGTGGCGACCGCCTGACGGGGTTCGCGGCCTTCGAAGAGCCCTTGCCGGTACCGGGTGACGATGAACAGGGCGTAGTCGATACCCACTCCCAACCCGATCATGGCCAGCATCTCGGGGGCGAAGACGGGGACGTTCAGCACGTGGCTGAGCAGGTCTTCGAGGGCGAAGCCGATGGCGATGCCGAACAGGGCGGTCAGGATGGGCAGGCCCATGGCCACCACCGAACCGAAGGCGATCAGCATGATGATCATGGCACCGAAGATCCCGGCCCCCTCGCTCGGCCCCGGGGCGGCGGTGACGACGTTGCCGATCGGGCCTCCACCCAGGGCGATCCGGAAGCCCGGACGGTCGAAGGACTGCGCGACGGCGATCACCCGCTTGACCGCGGCGTTCGGGATGGTGGACACGTCCTGGTCGAACTGCACCACAGCGAAGGCGATGCGCCGGTTGGCCGAGATCTGATGGTCGGCGGGGTTGAACGGGCTCCGCACCACGGTGACGTGAGGAAGGGTCGACAGTGTCGCGACCATACGTCGGGTGGTCGACCGGTTGCCCGGCGAATCGATCGACCCGGTCGTCGCGATGACCACGTTTGCGCTCGTCCCCGCGGTCTGGGGGAAGCGTGCGGACAGGAGGTTCTGCACCTGTTGCGAAGCGGAATTGCCCGACCCGAACGAGTCCTGGAAGCGACTGCCCATCGACTGGGCCACGACGGTGATGGCGACGATGGCGCCGATCCAGAGGATGAGGACGCGACGTCGGTGGTCGTAGCACCACCCCGCCACCCGCCCGAGAGCGCTCTGCTCGGGTGTCGACGGCCTCGGCGAGCGTGAACCGGCCCCCCGGGCGTCGGGGTCGGTATAATTCATCACTGATGATTTATACCACGATGACCGAGGGCGGGGGAAGCCCGTGGCGCCGGGGGCCACGGCGGTGATGGTCGGTCGAGGACGCCGGCCGGGCAACGCCGATACGAGAGCCGAGATCGTCTCGGCCGCCCGGGGCGTCTTCTCCGAACACGGCTACGCCGAGGCCAGCATGCGTGCCGTCGCACGACGCGCCGAAGTGGACCCTGCCCTCGTCCACCACTACTTCGCCGACAAGGCGGCCCTCTTCGTCGAGACGATGGCGTTGCCGGTCGATCCGAGAGAGATCAAAGAGGAGGTGGAGGCGCAAGGGTTCAGCGGGGAACGGCTGGTCGAGCGCTTCCTCGCTCAATGGGAGCGCGGAAGGGATTCGGGCTCACCGTTGTTCGTCAGCCTCGTTCAGGCGATGGCTGCATCGCCGGAGGTGGCGGACAACGTGCGCCGGTTCCTCACGGAGCGCATCGCGCTGCACGGCGCGCCCGGTGACAGTGAGGCAACACAGCGTCTGCGGCGGTCGCTGGTGTCCTCACAACTCATGGGACTCGCCTGGACCCGCTACGTCATGCGCTTGGAGCCCATGGCGTCTGCCAGTCGGACCCAGATCGCCAAGTGGGCCGGTCCCAACATCGATCGATACGCGACGGGCAGGCTCGTCGGCTGAGCGCCGCGACGGGCAGGCTCGTCGGCTGAGCGCGGTCGCAGGCCGGATCCGAGGTCAGGTGGTCACGGGGTGCCGGAACCGGCCAGGGCGAGGATCTCCTCGAACCCTCCGGTCAGGCAGTCCATGAACACCTCGATGTCGGGCACCGCCGCCGCATCGACCGTGACCCCGACTCCGCACTTGTGGTCGTAGGACAGCAGGGTGATGTTGGCGGCCGCGCCGAGAGTCGGACCGAACGGCACGTACCGCGTCATGCGAGCGCCCGCCAGGTAGAGGGGGAACTCAAGGCCCGGCACGTTGCTCGCCAGGAAGTCCACGTGTTTGAGCATGCTTCCGACGGCTCCGGGCGGCAGCAGGTTGAGCGCGCCGGCGATGGTGTTGGAGTGGGGGACCGATCGCTCGTTGCGGGCGCAGCGGCATCGCTCCCCGATAGCCCGGATCCGAGCCGTCGGATCGGCCAGGCCCACCGGTACGGTGAAGCGCTCGAGGGTGATGCGGTTCCCCCCGGCAGGATCCTCGGCGGTGCGGATGCTGATCGGCAGGGTGACGCGCAACTCCTCGACAGGTCGGCCGTGGAGCTCGTGGTAGCGCCGGAACCCACCGGTGACGGCTGCCATGAACCCGTCGTTCACCGAGCCCCCTGCGGTCGCCGATGCCTTCTTCAGGTCGTCGAGCCCGACCTCGAGCATGCCGAGGCGCCGCCTCAGGCTGCGCGCCCGCATGACCGGCGAGAGCGTGCGGGAGACGGGTGCGACCGTCCGACCGACCGAGCACATCGTCTCCAGGGCGCTCAACGAGCTGCGGACGGGGTGCCGACCCGTTCGCCACGCTGACGGCAGCGCCGCGCTCGCCTCGGTGGCGCGCCACCCCAATGGCCTTGCGCCCTTCGTGGAGGAGAGACGCCACCACGAGCTCGGCGGTGCCGTGGGCGGGCTCACCGGGGAGCACGGGGAGCATGCCCCGAGTCGGAGACTCGCTCGTGGTGTCGAAGAGAGAGAGCAGGAGTTGCATCCCCCCGATCCCGTCGGTGAGGGAATGGTGCAGTTTCATCACCATCGCCGCCCCTCCGTCTTCGAGGCCCTCGACGAGGGTGAACTCCCACAGCGGATGGGCGGTGTCGAACCCCGTCATGGCGTCGAGCCGGGCCATCTCGAGCACTGTGGCCGAGGTGTGGGGGACAGGCGTCGCCACCCGCCGCAGGTGCCAGGAGAGATCGAAGTCGGGATCGAGCTCCCAACGGGGGGTGGCCAGGCGACCGGGTGGTTCCACGGGGCGCCGGCGGAAGATCGGGACCAGTCGGGTGGCACGCTCGAGGCGGTCGACCAGAGTGTCCCAGTCCGGCGACCGGTCGAGCCACGCCACGGCGACGACCGTGGCCCGAAGGGCGGGGTCGCTCTCCATGTACCAGGAGAACGCATCGCTCTCCCGCATGAATTGATCGACTCGGCCGGCCATGCTCCCTCCTCGGAGGCGGGTGCCCACCATCTGCTTACGGCAGCCGATGGGTCCCGGCCAGAGGCCAAAGTCCCCGGCCCCCGAAACAGCCCGGAAAACCGCCCCGGATCGACGGGTGGGTCGCGCCCGGTGTGCCCGGTGCGCCACGCGCACCTCTCGTGCACCGAAAGGATCCCGCGTTGCCGATGCACCCGATGCACCCGACGGACCCGACGGACCCGACGGACCCGACGGACCCGACGGACCCGACGGACCCGACGGACCCGACGGACCCGACGGACCCGAAGTATGGGGCCTTCGGCCCTAGTGGCGCGATCCCGGGTCGACAAGCATCGGTAGAGAGTTCAGGTTTCACCGTCTGGGCCGGGCCAGTCCCCGTCGAGGACCGACGGCCTCGAAGGAGAGGGGGAGGGTGATCGCGATGTCCATCACCACGATGCCGATCAGGAGTCGTACCCACGGTCGGCTGTACGACGCCTTCTGGAAGCGCCAACTCACCCGCTACCCGAACCGGCCCGCACGCATGGGCTACCTCGGCATCGTGGTGCTCACGACGATCGTCCTCTACTACCTGTACTACGTGGAGGGCGCCATCACGCCCTTGCTGCTGCCCTACTACCACATGTCGTTCCTGTACTTCCTCTACCTGTTGGTGGTGTCGAACGCCATCGGCGCGTTCACCGCCATCATCGGCGGCCTGTCCGACAGGATCGGCCGGGCCAACCTGACCATCTACGGAACCCTGACCGTGGGGCTCGTCCAGCTCGTGGCGGTGCCCCACATCCACAGCGAGTTCGGCTTCGCCCTCGCCTATTGCGTGATCGGGTTCGTCGAGGGGATCATCCTCGTCTCCACGCCGGCGCTCATGCGCGACTTCTCGCCACAGATGGGCCGGGGAGCGGCCATGGGGTTCTGGGCGCTGGGCCCGACGGTGGGCAGCCTGCTGGCCAGTGTCGTCGCCACCCGCACCCTGGTGCACCTCCACCCGTGGCAGGACCAGTTCGTCATCTCCGGACTGGTCTGCATGGTGGTGGTCGCCATCGCGTTCGTCTCCCTGCGCGAGCTCTCCCCCCAACTCCGCGACCAACTCATGGTGTCGGAAAACGAGCGCGCTCTCGTCGATGCACGCGCCAAAGGCATCGATGTGGAGAAAGCCACGCGGCACCCGATGAGGTCCATGCTGCGCGTGGACCTCATCGCCTCGTCCCTGGGCATCTCGGTGTTCCTGCTCATCTACTTCGCATCGGTCAGTGTGCTCACGCTGTACTGGGTGGTGATCTTCAACCGCACCACCGCCAACGCCAACGGCATCAACATGTGGTACTGGGCGTGCATGTCACTCATGCTCGTGGCATTCGGCGTCGTCTCGGACCGGTTCAGGGTGCGCAAGCCGTTCATGCTGATCGGAGCGGCCGGCACGATCGTCATGACCATCGTGCTGCTGCACCAGATCGACCACCCCACCACCGGCTACTACTCCAACGTCTTCGTGGTGGTGCTGCTGGGTCTGTTCATCGGGATGACCTACACGCCGTGGATGGCGGGCTATACCGAAGCCGTCGAGGCGCACAACCCCGCTCTGTCCGCCACCGGGCTGGCGGTCTGGGGCTGGGTCCTGCGGATCGTGGTCGCCCTGTCGTTCATCGTCCTCCCCCGGGTCATCACCACCTCCACCACCCTGGTGGACAACCAGAACGCCGCCACGAACCTGCAGACCTTCGAGCTCGCCCAGCCCTATGTCCCCGCCGCCGGCAACCTCCATCCGAAGGCCGCGCCGGCAAGTGTCATCACCTCGCTCAAGGCGATGCAGCCCTACGGTCCCGGGCAGGCCTTGGCGACGCTGCTGCAGACCTACGGCAAGACCCACGACGTCATGGCGGGGATGGCGGCCGTGCCCGCCTCGCTCAAGATCCAGGTTCAGGGCCTCCTGGCCTTCTCGCCCCTTGCCACCGACATCCAGGCCGGGCGTCCGGTCTCCGACGCCCAGATCGCGGCGGTGCACGCCAGCTCGCCTCAGCTCGCCACGCTGCTGAGCGTCGAGAAGAAGGTGATTCCGGCCCAGAAGGCGTCGAGCAATGAGTGGAAGCGGTGGTGGTGGGTGTGCGTCGCGGGGCAGCTCGTGTTCCTCGTGCTCGTGTTCTTCATGCGGGGACGGTGGAGCCCAAGGGCAGCCAAGGCCGACTTCGACCAGCACGAGCGCCTCGTGGAGGCCGAGCTCGCCAAGCTGCGAGGACAGCAACCCAAATCTGTTGATCGGGTCCCCGTTCCGGTCCTTGTCCCGGCCCCGGTCCCGACTCCGGCCGCGGCCCCGGCCCCGGTCCCGGCCTCGGCTCCGGCTCCGGCTCCGGTGTTGGCACCGACCGGTACAGAAGACGGTGCGCTATGGGTGCGCTAGGCCGGCGCAACCCGAGGAACGCCGTGCACGACCCACGTCGATCAGGAGCATAGGGAGCGCGTCATGGACGACTCAGCGCCCATCGTGATCGAAGGTGCCACCGTCATCGACGCCTTCCGTGCCAACGTACGGACGATCCCGGGTCGCCCGGCCATGCGCCGCCGGGCGCGTGTCGGGTGGGAGACCCTGACCTGGGCCGACTACGGGCAGGCGGTGGCCGAGGTCACTGCCGGTCTGGTGGACTTCGGCATCGGGCCCGGCGAGCGCGTCGCCATCCTGTCGGGCAACCGGGTCGAGTGGCATCTGGCCGACCTCGGGGCGCTCGCCAACGGGGGTGTGACGGTGCCGGTCTACCCCACGAGCTCCGCCCAGCAGGTGGGCTACATCCTCGGCCACTGCGGGGCCCGTCTGTGCTTCGTGGAGAACGGTGAATTGCTGGCCAAGGTGCTCGAGGTGCGGGAGCACCTGCCCAAGCTGGACCGGGTGGTGATCTTCGACGACGGCGAACGGCTGGACGACCCGTTCCAGGTGAGCTTCGCCGAGTTGCGCGCCGTCGGGGCCACCCGCTTGCAACGGGAGCCGGGGCTCGCCGAGGAGCGGGCATCGGCGATCGTCCCCGAGCATCCGGCCACGCTCGTCTACACCAGCGGCACCACGGGCCCTCCCAAAGCCGCAGTCTTGACTCACATCAACATCATGTGGACCATCCGAAGCGCCGCATCGCTGGTCCACCTGGCGTCAGGCGAGCGCTTCCTGTCGTTCCTCCCCCTGAGCCACGTGGCCGAGCGTGGCATGAGCGAGTTCGCACCCATCACCATCGGCGGCGAGACCTGGTTCGCAAGGAGCCTGGCCACCGTGGCCGAGGATTTGCTCGACTGCCGGCCGACGGTCTTCTTCGCGGTGCCCAGGGTGTGGGAGAAGCTCCAGAGTGCGGTGTTGGCGAAGATGGAAGACCGTCCCTGGCTCACGAGACACGTCGTGGGTGGCTACGTCGGACTGGGCCGACACCTGGAGGCCGAACGCGAGGCGGGGAGGAGCCCGGCCCTGTGGGAGACGCTGCCCCACGCTGTCCTCGACGTGGCGGTGGGGGCGAGGATCCGTCAGGAGATCGGTCTCGACCGGGCGCACATCCTGATCACTGCGGCCGCCCCGATCCACCCCGACCTCGTCCGCTGGTTGCACGCCATCGGGCTGCCGGTCATCGAGCTCTACGGCCAGACCGAGGTGTGTGGGCCCACAACCTGTAACCCCCCTGAGGACAACCGCCTGGGCACCGTGGGACGCGCCCTGCCCGGGGTGCGAGTGCGCATCGCCGACGACGGGGAGATCCTCGTCCAAGGCGGCAACGTGTGTGCCGGGTACTTCAACGACCCCAAGGGCACCGCCGCGCTGATCGACGACGAGGGTTGGATGCACTCGGGCGACCTGGGGACCCTCGATGCCGACGGCTACCTCCGCCTCACGGGCCGGAAGAAGGACCTCATCATCACCGCCGCCGGCCAGAACATCGCGCCGCAGGACATCGAGATGGAGCTGAAGGTCCATCCGCTCGTCGCCGAGGCGGTGGTCATCGGTGAGGGCAGGCGCTACCTGAGCGCGCTGGTGATGCTCGACGCCGACTCACTGGCGGCATGGGCCCATGAGCGGGGCAAGGTGGCCGATTACGAGAACCTGGCCGGGGATCCTGATCTCCGCGACGAGATCGACGCTCTCGTGGCCGACGTGAACTCCCGCCGCTCCCGGGTCGAAGGGATCAGGAAGCACCGGATCCTCACCCATGAGTTGACCGTCGCCGCAGGTGAGCTCACCCCGACGCTCAAGGTCAAGCGGGCGGTGGTGTGTGAGGCCAACCGGGGGCTCATCGAGGACATGTACGCCGAGGACGCCTGAGACGTCTCCACCGGCGCCGTCGGGCCCGTCAGTTGCCCGAAAGGGCGGAGGAGGCGAGGATCGTCCCGTGCAGCCCCTGTCTCCGCCCCGCGAGGTCGACGTGCCGGTCGTGCAGCTGGGTCGCCTGCGGCCCCTCATCGGGGAAGAGCGCTACGCGGACCTGATGGCCGAGGCAGCTCGCACCCGGGTCGCGCTCCGGGGCTCCACGGTGTGGAACGTGAGCTCGACGGCCACTGGAGGCGGGGTAGCGGAGATGCTGCAGGTGCTGGTCGGGTACATCCTCGGAGTCGGGGTTGGTGTCCGCTGGCTCGTCATCGCCGGGGATCCCGGGTTCTTCGCCATCACCAAACGCGTCCACAACCGCCTCCACGGCATTCCGGGCGACGGAGGGCTTCTGGGGGACGAGGAGGCCGGCGCGTACGAATCGGTGCAGGCGGCCAACGCCGAGGCGATTGTCACGCACATCCGACCAGACGACGTGGTCCTCCTGCACGACCCTCAGACCGCCGGACTTGCGGCGCCGTTGAAAGCCACCGGTGCGACCGTGCTGTGGCGCTGCCACGTGGGGACCGAATCGGCGAACCGTTGGACCGACGACGCGTGGGCCTTCCTGCGTCCGCACCTGGCGGCGTGCGACGGCTTCGTCTTCACGCGCCGGGAGTACGTCCCGGCTTGGATCCCCATGGAGAAAGTGTCGATCATCCCGCCCTCGATCGACCCCTTCTCGCCCAAGAACCAGGACCTGACGGTGGAGGAGCGGACCGCGATCCTGGGTGCCATGGGGGTGCTGGCGGGGACGTCGACCGGGCCGGCGACGTTCACTCGCCGCGACGGCGCGGCGGGCCGCGTCGGCCGGCGTGCATCGGTCTGGGCCGACGCGCCCCTCGATCCCGACGCCCCCCTGGTCGTCCAGGTGTCGCGCTGGGACCGCCTGAAGGACATGGCCGGGGTCATGGCGGGATTCGCGGCGCGGGTGCCGGCCGGCAGCGACGCCCAGCTCGCCCTGGTGGGCCCCGCCGTCGACCACGTCAGCGACGACCCCGAGGGTCGCGAGGTCCTCGAGGCGTGCATCGAGACATGGAGCCTTCTGCCCCCCGAGCACCGGCGCCGTATCCGACTCCTGGTCCTCCCCATGGACGACCGCGACGAGAACGCGGCAATGGTCAACGCGTTGCAGCGACACGCCACCGTCATCGTGCAGAAGAGCCTGGCCGAGGGCTTCGGCCTCACCGTGGCCGAGGGCATGTGGAAGGCGAAGGCCGTCGTTGCTTCCGCTGTGGGCGGCATCATCGACCAGGTGACACCGGGAACGGGCGTGCTCCTCGAGGATCCCCGCGACCTCGACGGATTCGGCGACGCGCTCGTGGACCTCCTCGATCGGCCCGAAGAGGTGGCACGGCTCGGGGGCAACGCCCGGCGCCATGTGCTGGAGAGCTTCGTCGGCGACAAGCACCTCATGCAGTACGGCGCCTTGATGGAACAGTTGAAGGCGCGCTGAGCCTCTCCAGTTGCCGGGCGCCTCTCGTTGCCGGGCGTCTCTCGTTGCCGGGCGCCTCTAGTTGCCGAGCCCTGGCACCGAGGTGGCGGGCACCGGGTGGGGGACGGCGCGACCAGACGGGTCGTCGGCCCGTTCCAGCGGGAAGCGCCGGCCCGTCACCACGTCCAGGCGGACGTCGAACCGCATGTCCCCGGGCGCGGGGACCAGCGGCGTCGGGGAGGCCTGCGCGTCTGCTTCGGCCCCGGAATCGTCCAGAGCGGTGGCCAGGCCCCGCACGAGGACACTCCACGCTTCGCGGGCGTCGCGGTCCACATGGTCGACCTCGAAGGCGACGAGCGTGCCGGGGATGACCTCTGTCAGGTGGCCCGGCCCGAGTCGGACGACGATCTGGTGATCGTGGTAGGTGAAGTTCACCGGCTGGATGAGCGGTGCCTGGTCGGTGGAGACGGCCAGGCGCCCGGTCAGGCCCCTCTTGGCCGCGGTGGCAAGCAACCGGACACATTCGGCGAGGGGGAGAACCTCTGATCCGCGTTGGTCGGTCCACATAGGAAAAGCGTGGCACGACTCGTGCGGCGTACCTAGGGCCTTTGGTCCCTCCTCGCCCGTGATCCAGGTCTCGAGACGACGGGCGGTCACACCCTGGAGCTCCACGCCGCGAGGTGCCTCCGGTGGCGTGCGACCGGCCCGTGCCGGTCAGGGTGCGGGGGCGGAGTCCAGGAGTTCGCTGAGGTCGCGCACCACGACGTCGGCTCCCGACCGGGTGAGCGCCTCGGCACTGGCTCGCCGGGCCACTCCGACGACCAGCGCGAAACCACCCGAATGACCGGCCATGACTCCGGCCGGGGCGTCCTCGACGACTGCGGCTCGGGACGGTGCGGCGCCGAGCTGTGCGGCGGCATGGAGGAACGTGTCGGGGGCCGGTTTCCCCTGAAGGTGCTGCTCCCGGGCCACCCCACCATCCACGACGACGTCGAAGAGCTCGGCGATGTGTGCCGCCGCCAGCACAGCTGCGCAATTCTCGCTCGCCGACACCACCGCGGTCCGGCGTCCGGCGGCACGAAGCCTCTTGACCAACGCCACCGATCCGGGGAACACCATCACCATCTCGGCGAGACGCTCGAGCACCAGCGTGTTCTTGCGATTGCCCACCCCGTACACCGTCTCCCGGTCGGGAGGATCGGATCGTCGGCCTTCGGCAAGGACGATCCCCCGCGAAGCGAGGAAGTCCCGGACGCCGTCGTACCTGGGTTTGCCGTCGACGTAGCGCTCGTAGTCCTCGACGGGGTCGAAGGCCCGGAACGCCTCGGCCCCGCCCGCGGCCCTGCGCGCCAGGAGCTCGTCGAAGGTCTCCTTCCACGCTGCCGCGTGGACGTGTGCGGTATCGGTCAGCACCCCGTCGAGGTCGAAGAGCCAGGCGTCGAGATCACCGAAATCGACGTTGACGTGCATTCAGAGCACCACCGGCGGTGCGAAAACCACCTGTCGGGCCCGCCTCCGCATGAGGAGTCAGCCTTCCAAGCCGTAGGCGGTGGCGTGCTTGGGCTGGTAGAGGCCGATCTCCCCGGCCCCGGGAACCCGAAGCCGGGTGAGGAGACCGAAACCCTGGTCCTCGATCGGTGTCGTGAACTCGACACCCTTGCCGGTGAGCTCCGCCACCGTGGCCTCGACGTCCTCACACATCAGGTACATCTCGTGGTGGCCGCTCGGCGCACCGGTCTTCGGGTCGGCAGGGTGCACCCCGAGCTCTGCAGGCGGCAGCTTGAAGATGAGCCAGCCGCCGTGGGCATCCACATAGGGGAGCTCGAGGACGTCCCGGAGAAAAACCCGAGCCTTGTCCGCGTCCTCGGCGAAGACGATGGCATGGGTGCTCGTGATCATCGCCACATGCTGTCACCGCCCACCGCCCACCGCCCACCGCCCACCGCCCACCGCCCACCGCCCACCGCCCACCGCCCACCGCCGCGCAGCGCTGCCCGGCTCCTGCCTGGTCCGGGAGGGGGGCCTGGCCACGACCAGGCGGTGATCATGCCGGGATTCCGTCTGCAGACGGCCATTCGGCCCTATCGCAGGACCGACACGGAGGACAACCTTCAAGGAGACCTCGAGGGTCACGCTAGGGGCCGAACGATGTCGGACGAGTCATACCGAAGGAGGACCATGACGATCTCGCCCAGCCCGGCGGTCCTCGTCATGGCCGCCGGCGGTCGTGCCGATGCCTCACGGGTGGTGAACCGGTGAGCTTCCTCGAGTTCGCGTTCTGGAACATCTGGTCCAAGAAGGCCAGGTCTTTCGGGCTCGTCCTGGCTATCGCCTTCGCCGTCATGACCGTCGTCACCCTGGCCGTCACGAGCAGCGGCCTCGAACAATCGGCGGCGGCCATCATCTCGGTCGGCAAGGCTGACTTCACGGTGGCTCAGAAAGGTGCCGCCGACCTCCTCGCCAGCACGATCGACCAGGGCGAGATGACTCGTCTGAAGCAGATCCAAGGTGTGGGGACGACGGTCGGGGTGCTCGTGGAGACCGAGCATCTGAGCGCGTCGACCCCGGTGTTCATCGAGATCGGGATCGCCCCGTCCGACCTCGCCCCCTTCGGCGTGACGATCGTGGCTGGGCACGCCTACGGAGCCACGGCGACCAATCAGGTCATGGTCGGTTGGCGTGCCGCGTCCACCTTCAATCTCCACGTCGGCTCGCGCTTCCACGCCAACGGCACCTGGAACACCGTCACCGGGATCTTCTCCACCGGGAACAGCTTCGGTGACTCGGGGGCCATGTTCCCCCTCCCTGCCATTCAGGGCTACAACCGCCTGCCGGGGCTCGTGACGATGGTGTTCGTGAAAGATGCCAAGGGCGTGGCCCCTGCCACGGTGGCCCATCGGATCGACACGACCATGCCCGAGCTCACGACCATCCGCACCGCCTCCCAATTCGGGCGCGCTGACCGGAATCTCGTCTATCTGAAGGCCGCTGTGACCGGGAGTACCGTCCTGGCCGTGCTGATCGGGGCGGTCATCGTGGGCAACACGATGCTGTTGTCCGTCTTCGAGAGGACCCGCGAGCTCGGGCTCCTGCGTGCCATCGGTTGGACCCGAAGACGCATGGTGGGGCTGCTCCTCGGCGAGAACATGGCCCTGGCGCTGTTGGGGGCGATCATCGGGGTGGCTCTCGCCTTCGTGGTGACGAGCCTCCTCGAGCAATTGCCCGCGCTCAAGGGGATACTCCACGCCAACTACACCTCGGGAGCCTTCTGGCGGGCGCTCTACACCGCCTTGGGCATGACGCTGATCGGCGGCCTCTACCCGGCCACCCGTGCCGCCCTGTTGTCCCCGCTGAAGGCGCTCAGCTATGAGTGACCCCTCGGCCGTGAGCGGTCCGTCGGCGATGGCCGGCCCAGCGGCTCCGGCACGATTCGCGATCGAGCTTCGAGACGTCGTCAAGGTCTACGAGGGCGGAGTCAGAGCCCTTGACGGTGTCGACCTGGCGGTCGAAGAGGGGGAGTTCGTTGCCATCACCGGTCCCTCCGGCTGCGGGAAGTCCACCTTGTTGCACCTGGTCGCCGCCCTCGACACCCCGACGTCGGGCACCGTCTTCGTCGACGGTCAGGACCTGAATCGCATTCACGACGTGAGCCGCTTCCGCCGCGAACAGGTCGGCCTCGTGTTTCAGCTGCACAACCTGCTCCCCCAGGTGTCGGTGCGCGCCAACATCGAGGTGGCGATGTTCGGGACCCGGCGGTCTCCTCGAAGCCGCCGGGACCGGGCGCTGGAGCTGGTCCGGGAGATGGACCTGGGAGGTCGACAGGACAGGCTGCCCACCAGGCTGTCGGGGGGAGAACGGCAGCGGGTCGCAATCGCCCGGGCACTTGCCAATGAGCCGAGGCTCCTCCTCGCCGACGAGCCCACCGGCAACCTGGATGCCGCGTCGGTCGAGCGGATGATCGGCGTATTCCATCAACTCCATGCGAGGGGTGTGACGATTCTCCTCGTGACTCACGACCATTCCGTCGCCCAGGCGGCGCAGCGCACCGTCTTCATGCGCGACGGTCGAATCGTCGAGAATGTCGATGCCGGGTAACGATTCTCGCAGCACCGATCCTCCCGCCTCTGTCGCTACCGGTACCCGTGGACGAGTCGCGCAGTCCCCGCCCTCCGGGAGCGTGCCGTCGCGACGGCACGCACTTGTCCTCGCAGTGCTGTGCGTCAGCCTCCTCATCGTCAGCCTCGACAACACGATCCTCAACGTGGCGCTGCCCACGATCGTCCGGAGTATGCACGCGTCGTCGAGCGAGCTGCAGTGGATCGTCGACGCCTACGCCGTCGTCTTCGCCGGCCTGCTGCTCGTCGCCGGCAGCCTCGGGGACCGCCTGGGACGCAAATGGGTCTTCATGGCGGGCCTGCTCGTCTTCGCCGCCGGGTCGGCCACCTCTGCCTTTTCGGAGACACCGGACCGCCTCATCGCGGCGCGGGCCTTCATGGGTATCGGTGCCGCGGCCATCATGCCTTCGACACTGTCGATTCTCACCAACGTGTTCACCGAAGCGGAGAGCCGGGCCCGGGCCATCGGGTTCTGGTCGGGCACCACGGGGCTCGGTGTCGCCATCGGCCCGGTTGCCGGTGGATGGCTGCTGTCGCACTACTGGTGGGGATCGGTGTTCCTGGTAAACGTGCCCATCGCCCTCGGCGGGCTGTTGGCCACGATGTGGATCGTGCCCAACTCCAAGAACCCGGTGAGCAAACGACCCGACCCCGTCGGCGCTGTGCTGTCCATCCTCGCTCTGGGACTGCTCCTGTGGGGGATCATCGAGGCCCCCGATCGCACCTGGACGTCTCCGGTCGTTCTCGGGTCCATCGCGGGCGCCGGAGTGGTGATGGTTCTGTTCGTCCTCTGGGAGCGGCGCTCGACCCACCCGATGCTCATGCTCTCGTTCTTCGCGCACCGACAGTTCTCGGTTGCCATGGGGGCGATGGGGCTGGTGATCTTCGCACTCATGGGTGGGCTCTTCGTGCTCACGCAATACCTGCAATTCTCGCTCGGCTACAGCCCGTTGCAGACAGGCTTACGTGTGGCGCCCATAGCCGCGGTGCTGCTGGTCGTGGCCCCTCTCTCCACCGTGCTCGTCCGGTACGTGGGGCGCAAGCCGGTCGTCTTCACCGGCATGGGGCTCATCGCGCTCGGTCTCGGGCTTCTGTCCCTGGCCACCGTGCGGAGCACGTACACCGACGTGCTCCCAGCCTTCTTGTGCATGGGTTTCGGCACGGGACTCGCCTTCGCTCCGTGCACGGAGTCGGTCATGGGCAGCCTGCCTCTGGAGAGAGCCGGGGTGGGCTCGGCCACCAACAGCGCCGCCCTGCAGATCGGTGGAGCGCTCGGGGTGGGGGTCCTCGGCAGCCTCCTCGACACGCGATACCAGGATCGAATGGCGCCGGTCCTCGCCCACTACCGGGTGCCGGAGTCGATCTCGAGCCTGATCACGGGCTCTCTCGGGGGCGCTCTGGCCGTCGCGCAGCGCCTGGGCGGCCATCTGGGCACCGAACTGGCCGAACTGGCTCGGGGGTCGTTCGTGAGCGGGATGGGCCTGGCCGTCACGGTCGGAGCATTCGTCGTCGGGGCGGCCGCCGTCGGCGTCCTGGTCCTGCTGCCCAACCGGGCGGAACCGACCCAACCCGAACAGGCGCCGGCGGAGCACGGGATGCCGGAAGAGGCCGTGCCTCAAGGCAGCGGCCTCTGAGCCCTGGGGCCTGCCGGTCGGCCGCCGCTCGGCCGACCGGCCCTGCCGGCGCCGAGTCATCTCCGATCGCGGAGCACGAGCACGGGGCAGTGTGCGTTGGTCACGCAGTGTTCGCTCACGGATCCCAGCAACATGCCGGTGAACTCCCCGTGACCCCTGCTGCCGACGACGAGAAGGTCCGCACCTCGTGATGCCTCGACCAGCGCCGGGGCAGGGTGGCGCCGCACGACGACTGGCCGGACGACGAGGCCGGGGTGGGCATCGTGGACCGTCTTGAGGACATCGTCGAGGACGGCGCGGGCGTCGGCCTCCGGGTCGTATCCCTCGGGGACCACGAGAACGACCCCGTAGGTGTTGGGCCACTCCCATGTGGTGACCACCTCGAGTGCGGATCCTGTCAGCTCCGCCTGCTGTGCCGCCCAGTTCAGGGCGGCCAGGGAGCACTCCGAGCCGTCGACGCCGACGACGATCCGATGGGTGCGCTCTGCTTGTGTGTTCGACACATCGATCTCCTTTCACGGTCGGATCGCTGCGGTGTGGCGGCCAATTTTCCGGTCGGATCGCTGCGGCGTGGCGGCGGAGGTCACCGATGACACCGGCGGGGCGTCGCATGCGACGCCCCGCCGGACAATCAGGCTCAGCCCTTTCGGGCTCGCCTCTTTCGTCACACCGTCGCCGGGACCTTGTCCACGGTGCGTGCCTTGGGGAACTCCTGGTCCTCGGGCACTCGGCGCAGGTGGAGGACGCCGAACAGCGTCAGCACGAGCATGAGGCCGGCCAGCACGAAGGACACGATGGACGCGACCAGGGCGATCTGGCCGAAGGTCCAGAAGGCGTACGCCTCGAGGAGCAGCCCTCGCAGTGTGGTGCCCTTGAAGACCGTCTCCACCTGAGCCGCCAGCTTGGTGTTGGTCGGGTCGGCGATGGACTCTGCGCTCAACTGCGAGTAGGTCTTGCCCCCGCCGATCTCCTGCAGGTGGTAGGCGATGAAGTGATCGGCGTAGGCCTCAGCCTGCTGGCCGGTCGTCAACGGCTGCCCCGCGTACTTCTCGATGTAGGGGATCATGACGGGCTCGATCTCGGTCCCGGCCTTGGCGTGGGCGAATGCCGCCCTGGATGGGAAGGTGATCTGCTGCTGGGCGAGCTGGTTGTGGACGTTGCTGTTGGCGAAGCTGTAGCCCCACAGACCAAGTCCCCCGGCCGCGAGCAGCATGACGACGAGGACTGCGCCGCCCGCCGTGAGGATCATGTCGAACGTCTTGCGCCGCATGTCTGGCTCCTTTTCCGATATTCGGTGTTTGGTTGAATGACTCGGCATCCGTGCCGGGCCTCTCAGGCCACGATGCCCGAGCCGGCGGGGTGCTCGGCAGAGTCGAAGGTCCCTGACCCGGGTCCAAACGTCCCTGGTGGAGACCGGTGTTCAGGCGTCGGTGGGCTGTCATGAGGCAGGTCCGGGGGCTCCCCCGGGAACGACGCAGGGACCCGAGGGGCTCGGTCGGCACCGGATCCGCTCAGGGAAATCGCTTCATCGCCGTCTTCGCGACCGCCGTGATGGGGTCGTCGGGGGTGATGGGGTCGTCGGGGGTGCCGGCATCGTCGGGGGTGTCGGGTCGAGGCGGATTCCTCGAGGCGACGCAGGTCGTCGGACCCCGCTCCGTTGTCGCGCAGAGGCGACCTACGGCGTGATCGGTACTTCCCAGACGAGAAGGGTCCCGCCTTCTTCGCGGCTCTCGACGGCGAATCGCCCATGGAGCTTCTCCGCCCGTCGCCGCAGGTTGACGAGGCCCAGCCCTCCGTCGGTCGTTCCCGTCGGTGCGAGCCCGTGCCCGTTGTCGGTGACCTGCAGCCAGCACCACCCGTCGCGTACCCGCAAGGCCACTGTGGCTTCGGTGGCCTGGGCGTGACGCCCGATGTTGGTCACCGCTTCTCGCACCGCCGCCGACAGGTGTTCGGCCAGCTCGTCGGGTATGGCCGAGTCCACCGGACCGTCGAACGACACCCTGGCCTCGAAGCCCAGTACGGGGTTGAGATCGCGGACGAGAGACAGGATGGTGTTCCGGACACCTTGATCGAGGCCCGACGACCCAAGCTCGTAGATGGTGGATCGGACCTGGCGGATCGTGGCGTCGAGATCCGACACCGCCGATTTGAGCCGATCCGAGATCCCCGCCGCCGCAGCGGCTCCTGCCATGCTCTGGAGGGAGAGCGTGACGGCGAAGAGACGTTGGATCACCGTGTCGTGGAGGTCCCTGGCCACGCGGTCGCGATCCTCGTAGACGGCCACCTCCTGCACCCGCTGATGAAGCCGCGCGTTCTGGATGGCGATCCCGGCGGCGAGGGCAAGCGCCGCGACCAGCGCCTCGTCGTCCTGCGTGAACTCGGACCAGCCGATCTTGTCGGTGAGATAGAGGTTGCCGTAGACCTCGTCGCGCACCTTGATCGGCACCCCCAGAAACGAGGTCATGGGCGGATGGTTGGGGGGAAATCCATAGCTGTCGGGGTGCGTTGCCATGTCACTCAGACGCAACGGCTGAGGGTGGGTGATGAGCAGTCCCAGCACCCCTCGACCCGTGGGTCGGGCGCCGATCCGCTCCTCCTCCTCGGGCTCGAGCCCCACGGTCAGGAACTCGGAGAGCGCGGTGCCTTCGTCGTTGAGGACCCCCAGCGCGCCGTAGCGGGCCCCTGCCATCGAGCGGGCCTCCTGGATCAAGTGGCGCAGCAGAACCGGGAGCTCGAGATCCGCCTCGAGGAGAAGCGTCGCCTCGAGCACCCGGCGAAGCTTGACGGGGTCTTCGATCGCCCGGAATGGCACGGTCGTCCAGCCTAGCGGGCATGATGTTTCTCCGGGCTGAGCAGGCCCATCAGTCGGCAATCCCCCGGAGCGCGTAGCCAGCGGGGATCCCGGGACGGGTTGCCCCGGATGCGGTCCACTTGGGAAGATGAATCAGTGAGCCTGCGCGTGTTCCTCCTCGACGATCACGAGATCGTCCGGACCGGCCTCCGGTCGTTGCTCGAGGCGACCGACGACATCGTCGTCGTAGGTGAAGCCGGGACCGTCGAGGAGGCGTTGGCCCGGATCCCGCCGACCCGGCCCGACGTTGCCATTCTCGATGTCCGGCTCCCCGACGGGAGCGGTGTCGAAGTGTGTCGAGAGGTTCGATCGCACACCCCCGAGATCGCCTGTGTGATGCTCACCTCCTACCCGGATGACGAAGCGCTCTTCGCCGCCATCATGGCGGGTGCGGCCGGCTACGTGTTGAAGCAGGTCGAGGGCACCAACCTGGTCGACGACGTCCGGCGTGTGGCGGCGGGGCAGTCGCTTCTCGACCCGGCGGTCACCGAGAGGGTGCTGGCGCGGCTGCGGAAGGGTCCGGAGGAAGACCCCCGGCTCGCCAGCCTCACCGCTCAGGAGCGGCGCATCCTGGACCTCATTGCCGAGGGGCAGACGAATCGTCAGATCGCGGGCGCGCTGTACCTTGCCGAGAAGACGGTCAAGAACTACGTCTCCAACGTGCTGTCCAAGCTCGGCATGGAGCGCCGGACGCAGGCTGCGACGTACGCGGCGCGCCTTGACGAGCGATCGCAGCGATCCACGCGCGACGACGCGTCCGGAACCTAGACACGTCTCCCGGGTCCGTCCTCAGCTCAGTTCAGTTCGGATCGTTCGGTGAGCTCCTCGAGCTCGATCAGCTGATCCAGGCCGAGACCTCGATTTTCGAGGGCACGCTCGAGCCGGGTCCGCTCGAGTTGCCGCTGGTCGAAGCTGTCCAGGTCGAAGTCGACCCCGAGCCGTCGGGCGAGGCCGATCAGCGCGATGTCGTAGGCCAGTTGGTCGGCGAGCGCGGCCGCGGCCCAGTCTGAACCGGTTCTCTTAGCCGGCTGGGCCTCCAGCTTGCCCCGACAGGCCAGCACCTTGGTCAGAGCCTCTCCGGTCGTGGATTCGTCTTCGGACCCGTCCGTCTGCTCGAGCGCGGCGCTGAGGAGTTGGCTGTAGATGGACATCGTCTCCTACCCTCGCGTCTCGCCGGCACTACGTGGGCCCGGCCCTCTGCTCGGATCAGGTCCCGAGTCGAAGGCCATTTCCATACCTTCAGTGTCCCCTCGACCTCGCCCACCACGGAAGGGCCAGAGGTCCCAATCGACCTGCAAGTGGACCCGAGGATCCATGGTGCGGACGCGGCCGCGCTGTCGGGAGACGGGACTTTCGGCCCTGTCTGTGCTTGGTTGGCAGCCTGGATCATGGGAGAGAAGAGATCTCTCTGTGAGGTTGAACGGAGGTCCGCGGCGGTGGGTGTTCTTGTGGCTGATCGACGAGATCGCGCCCGGGACCCTCGAAGTCGCCGCGACGACGCGACCTCCTCGGCGTCCGACCAGCAGCCGATCCTCCGGCGTGACCGATGATCGGATCGCCGGGTGATCCGATGGTACGCGAGACGCACATCTCGATCCTGTTGTTCCTCGGCGAGCGCGTCCTCAAACTGCGCAAGCCGATCGATTTGGGATTCGCCGACTTCTCGACACTGTCTTGTCGGGCCGAGGACTGCCGGCGCGAGGTGGAGCTCAACCGTCGGCTGGCTCCAGACGTCTACCTGGGAGTCGCGGAGCTCACGATGGACGGTGAGACCCTCGAGCATCTCGTCGTGATGCGTAGGCTCCCTGCCGAGCGCTCTCTGGCTCATCTGGTGTGCTCGGGTGCAGAGGAGGAGTCTCTTGCCGAGGTGCAGCACGTCGCCCGCACCTTGGCGGGGTTCCACGCTCGGGCAGAACGATCCGCCCAGATCTCGGCCGCTGCCACTGCGCAGGAGGTCTCCCGTCAGTTCGAGGCGAACGTGACGGCGTTGGCCCCCTTCGTCGGTCCGGTCCTCGACGGGCACGCGCACGACGTCGTGGTCGGCGCCGCCCGTCGCTACCTGGCCGGCCGCTCGTCACTGTTCTCGGCTCGCATCACCGCGGGGCAGGTCTGCGACGGCCACGGGGATCTGCAGGCCGATGACATCTACTGCCTCGAGGATGGTCCGAGGATCCTGGACTGCCTCGAGTTCGACGACCGCCTTCGGTACGGCGACGTGGCAGCGGACGTGGCGTTCCTCGTCATGGATCTCGAGCGCCTGGGGGCCACGGAGGCGGCGGCGCGGTTCGTGCGCGAGTACGAGAACGCAGCCGGAACGCACCTGCCCCGGTCGCTGTTGCACTTCTATGTCGCTCTTCGTGCGTATGTGCGGACGAAGGTCGCGTGCATCCGCCACGACCAGGGCGACCCCGATGCCGCCGACGGGGCGGCCCGGCTCCTCGAACTGGCCCGATCCCATCTCGACCAGGGCTGCGTCCGCCTCGTCCTCGTGGGGGGACTGCCCGGCTCGGGGAAGTCGACCCTGGCGGCGGTACTGGGAGACGCACTGGGCGCGACCGTCCTCAGATCCGACGAGCTCCGTCGGAGCAGCTCGGGACCGGAGGTGCAGCGTCCTCCGGCAAATGCGTACGACCGCGGGGCCTACGCGCCGGAGAGACGGCGGGAGGTCTACGACAACTTGATCGCGACAGCTCGAGAGCACCTTGCGCTCGGTGAGTCGGTGATCCTCGATGCGTCGTGGATCGACGACTCCCACAGGTGCTCGGCCCGCAGCCTGGCGGAGGAGTCGATCGCCGATCTCACCGAGCTGCACTGCACCGCCCCGCCCGCCGTGACCGAGCATCGAATTGCGGCGCGACTGCACGATGGGGTCGACCCTTCCGAGGCTACGGTCGGGATCAGCCGGGAGATGGCTCGAGCCGAGGCCCGGTGGCCGTCGGCAGCGACCATCGACACGGCGCGACCCCTGGGCGTCGTTCTGGCTGATGCCCTCGACATCATCGGCGTCGCGCCCGACGGCGCGGACCGGAGCTGAGTCAGATCCTGCCGGTCGGAGCGCTCCCGGCGATCATGGACAACCGGGCGCCCCACGCCTGGGCTCGCCCGAGCTCGCCCGGCAAGAGGTGGCTGTTGTTGTCCACGAGGAAGCTCTCGGGCGGGGTCACGATCCTGAAGCCGAGGTGCTCCAGGCGGCGGCTGATGCTCTTGGACGCTCGACCGGTGAGGAGGACGGGGGACTTGATGCGGGTGTCGAAGGCTGCCGCTTCGGCGCCACCGCGACCGAGGGAAGCGAGCCATTCCCTGATGCCGGGGCCGCGGTCGGCACCAGGTTCGAGCTCCAAGCCGCTGCCGGGCCTGAGGCGCAGCGTGGCTCCTCGGCGGGTGGAGGGCCACGACATGCCCCATGCATGGGTGGGGCCGCCCACGACGACGAGGTCGCAGCCATCGGGCACATCGGCGGCGTCGGCCACCGCCACGACACGCACGTCGGCCCGGGCGGTCAGACCCTTGGCGATCGCCTCCGCGACAAATCGCGTGCTGCCGAACATCGACTCGTAGACGACGGCCACTCGCATGATGTCGCCTCCTGCTCGCTCACGTCACCGGTCCCAGCGTCCTATCAGGGCCGGGTGAGCGCCAGGGGCAAAGGTCATCTCGGCGAAGAGCATGGGCCGATCGGCCCTACCCGACCACCGGAAGTCCCGCGCATCCTGGGAATGTACCCGCATATCAAGCGATTCCCAGGGTGAATCGGCATCACACATCACGGAGGGGTCTCGATGACCATTCGAGTCGGCATCAACGGTTTCGGTCGGACCGGGAGGGCGCTGTTCCGGGCAAGCCAGCGCCACGAACTCGGCATGGAGGTCGTGGCCGTCAACGATCTGGGCTCCCCCGAGGCACTGGCCCGTCTCCTGGCCCGAGACTCGGTCTTCGGACGGTTCGACCAGTCGGTCACGACCTCCGGCAACGTCATGGTGGTCGGTGGTCGCCGCATCCTTCTGCCGGCCCAACGCGAGGTGAAGGCCCTGCCCTGGGCCGAGCTCGAGGTCGATGTCGTGGTGGAGGCCACGGGACGGTTCACCGCCCGTGAGGACGCGGCGGGCCATCTCGACGCGGGCGCACCGCGAGTCGTCGTCTCCGCACCTTCCAAGGGTGCCGACGCGACCTTCGTCATGGGCGTCAACGACGACACCTTCGACTCTTCGAGCCATGTCGTGGTCTCCAACGCCTCGTGCACCACCAATTGCCTGGCGGTCCTGGCCAAGGTCCTCGACGACGCGTTCGGCCTCGAGGAAGGCTTCATGACCACGGTCCACGCCTACACCGGCGATCAGCAGCTCGTGGACGGGCTTCACAAGGACCCGAGGCGCGCTCGGGCCGCGGCGCTCAACATCGTGCCCACCACCACCGGGGCTGCCCGGGCGACCGGTCTGGTTCTGCCCTCGGTGCAGGATCGTCTCGACGGCCTCGCCCTCAGGGTGCCGGTTCCCGACGGGTCGATCACCGACCTCGTGGCGAACGTAGCGTCGAAGGTCACCGTCGCCCATGTCCAGGACGCGTACCGCGAGGCCGCTGCTGCCGCCCCGCTCGAGGGCCGACTTGAGTACGCCGACGAACCTCTGGTGTCGACGGACATCGTGGGGTCACCTGCGTCGTGTGTCTTCGACGCCGAGCTCACCATGGTGAAGGGACGGTTGGTGAAGGTGCTCGGGTGGTACGACAACGAGTGGGGCTACGCCAACCGGCTGGCTGAGCTGGCGGCCAAGGTCGGCGCAGCACCGAGGGCCTGACCGGTCGCAACGGCCGACGACGTTGACGGGAGAGGCTCCTCCGATGACGCGATCCGGACCCTTCCGTCAGGAGTGCGGGCCGTGGCCGGTCCGGGGACCGACATGACTGCCCCGGGCCGCATCGTCGTGGGAGTTGACGGCTCCGAGGACTCGGGTCGGGCCTTGGGCTGGGCCGCCGCCCTCATGGAGGGGTCGGGAGGAGAGATTGTCGCCGTCCACGCTCTGGGCCTGTTGACGCACCTCGGTGACGATTCGGTCGTGCCGTCATCGGGCCACCGACAGGAGGTGGCCGACAAGCTCGAACGGCAGTGGTGCCGTCCGCTTGCCGATGCGTCGGTGGGGTACCGCTGCCTCGTGATCGACGGGGACGCCGTGACAGGGGTGCTCAGGGCGGCGCACGAGCAGGGAGCCGATCTCCTCGTGGTGGGCCGTCGGGGCTCGGGCGGTCCTCCAGGGCTGCTGCTCGGAAGCACGAGCCAGCAGCTCGTGCACCAGGCCGATGTCCCGGTGGTCGTGGTCCCGTAACGGCGCCAGGTCGAGACACACCCGGGTCGATCAGGCCTCTCGGTCAGCGCGGTGGTTCCGTCGACTCCTTGGCCAGTCGGAGCACGGCGCCCAGCACGTCGAGGGCGGACGCCACTCCGAGCGAGGCGTCCTCGTCGACCACGGCGACAATTTCGAGCTCGTAGGCGGCCATCTCTGCGCCGACGTCAGCCGGGTGTTGGTTGCAGCTGACGGTCCGGGGGGTCGGGCGCGTGATCTCGCCGGCCCAGACGGTATCGGGATCGGCACCGTTCGCCACCGCCTCGATGACGTCCTTGGCGGTCACGAACCCCGTGGGCCCGAGGGGGCTCTCCACCAGCACCGCTCCCAGCCCTGATGCCACCATGGCCTGGGTCACGGTGCGCAGGCTCTCCAGCGCGCCGACACGCGCCGGCACCCGCGCCGGAATGCGCCGGGCCGGTCCCGATTCCGAATCCTCGTGTTCCCCCTGGTCCCGGGAATCCCTGCGATCCCGGGAATCCCGCTCCCGACGATGCCCCGTCATGGCTCCGTCGAGGACGGTCGTGGGGACCTCCACGAGATCCGCCGTCCCGAGACCACGGTCGAGGGCACGCGCACCAGGAAAGGGTGCGGCCCGGGTGCCCACGCCCCCAGGGGCAGTGGCGCCGCCCGCTCGACGTCCGGGGCCTCGGTCACCAACTGCGCGACCCCCGTCACCAGAACACTCCACCCGGTGTGGTACACGGTGTCGACACCATCGGCCTCCACGCTGACCACCTGGCCTCGGACGGCCGCGTCGAGTTTGGAGCCCTTGTCGGTGGCGAAGACGATGTCCCCGTCAACCACTGACACGTTGACGGGGAGCGCAACCGGAAGGCCGTCCACGCTCAAGACGACCCGGCCCACACCGGCACGGCCGAGGAGCTCGAGGCACTCCTGGCGATCCAATTCGACGAGGGCGAGCGTTGTGTCGTCCTGGGACAGTCGCTCCATGGGCTCACTGTGCGCGCCGCGCGTGGGCTTCCACCAGGGCCCAACGACCGTATTCAGGATTCAGGATTCGGTCTTCGGGATCCGGTATCGAGCCGGACACGGCCCCCGGCACCGGGCACCCCGGGGCCAGGTGCCGGCCCGTTCGTGGCTGCACCAATCGCGGAGTCAGGCCGGACGGTCTCTCCGCTCAACCTGCCCGGATCACCCGGCCGGTGATCTTGCGGGGGATGATCTTGAGCCAGCGATCTGCCGGCGGGGGCGCCCACGATTGGATGGTGAGCGAACGGAGGGCTTCGGATCGCTGATCGAGAGCCGACGAGATGTCGGCGCCGTAGCCCTGAAGGAGCACACTCCACCCCACCCCTTCGTCCCAGTCGACTTGGTCGACCTCGAAGCTCACGGAGCTCAGCGGTGCGTTCAAGGTCTTCGCTCCCTGGTTCGTCTGGAGCACGACGGTCTCGCCTTCCATCGCGAACTGCATGGGCAGCACGAGAGGAACGCCGTCGACCACGACACCCAACCGACCGAGACGCTGTGTTGCCATCCGCGTGAGGCATTCGTCCCGCCCGAGCTCCTCGACGGTGTCCGCGTGCTCCATCTCCAACCTCCTTGCGAGACACAGAGACCCTGACCCGACGCACGTGGTCTGTGTCGCCAATCGGGGATCTTACGTCGGCGCGGCTGGGCCCCCGCCGCCTGGTGGAGGCCCGGGCGGGAGACGAAGGGCCATAGTGCCCTGGTGCCCAGACCGGGCCGTCGCACATCCTCGTATTAGGACTTCAGGACGAGGTAGCCCCATGGCACAGGACGGGAAGACCAGAAGCTCGGTCCGGGTCGCCCGAATCGGGGGTATCGACATCCGGATGCACTGGACCTTCGTCCTCCTGGTCGTTCTCGTGGTGTGGCTGAACGCCGGCAGCGGTTCGGCAACTGTCGCCGCCGGCCTGGTGTGGATCGTCGCGGTCTTCTCCTCGGTGTTGATCCACGAGTACGCCCACTGTGTGGTGGCCCGCCGACGTGGGGCGGTGGTCGAGGACATCCTGCTCCTTCCCATCGGTGGCCTGTCCCAGCTCAAGAAGATGCCTGAGCGTGCCGCCGACGAGCTCGCCATCGCCATCGTGGGACCGCTCACGAGTCTCGGACTTGCCGTCCTCGCCATCGCCGGGGGCCTGGTGTTCGGGGCCCACCTGTGGCCGCCCACGCTCTTCGCCGGATCATGGTTCGCCCGGATGGCATGGCTGAACATCTTGTTGGGGGCGTTCAACCTTCTGCCCGCCCTCCCGATGGACGGAGGCAGGGTCCTTCGTGCCGCGCTCGAGGAACACGACCACGACCGGCTCACCGCCACGCGCCAAGCGGGGAGGATCGCTCGGATCCTGGCCATGGTCATGATCGTCGGCGGGGTCTTCTACGACTTCTGGCTGGTCCTCATCGGCCTCTTCGTCTACGTGGGTGCCGGCGCCGAGGAGCAAGCGGCGGAGAGGCAGGGCCACAGCAAGGGGGGACCGAACCCCACGGCCCCGCATTCACCGTCAACAGGGTGATCCCAGACCCCCGCAGTGCGGTGCCGTCTCGCGCCGCTGTGTGACGCGAAAGTCTCGGGAAATCGAGCTCAGTGACCGACCCCGCGGACTTGGCCGCTGCCCCGAGCCTCCCGGGTGTTCCGTTCGATCCATGCCCCCGGGGGGGAGACGAGCACCGGTGCATCATCCCCCAGTTGTACGCGTGCGGTCGAGGCACACGCCACGTGGACGGCGTCGTTCTGGCACCGTAGGCGCACCCGGCGGCCGTGCCAGCGCAATGTGACGCGCAGCTCGTCCCAGCTGGGAGGGATGTGAGGGTCCAGCACGAGCGCGTTGTCGTCCGGGCCCGTCACGCGCACCCCGGCGAACCCGAACACGAGGGCTTGCCACAATCCGGCGAGATCCGCCAGATGCAGGCCACCGGCGGTGCTCCCGGTCACATCGTCGAGATCGATGTCCTGCGCGAGCTGGAGGAAGCCGAGCGCCTCCTTGAGACGCCCCGCCCTGGCCAGTGCACCTGCGTGTATGGCGGGCGACAACGAGCTCCCGTGCGCGGTGCGCGGCAGGTAGTAGTCCAGGTCGCGCTTCAGAGTGCCGCTTCGCAGGGCACCGGGGATCATGTGGTGTGCCATGAGGACGTCGGCCTGCTTGATGATCTGGGAACCCGCCACACGATCGTGGCCCAGCACCAGGTCGGCGAGGACGGGTATCGGCCCGATGTCGTCGATCAGGAGCGGTTCCAGGGCGCCGTAGCCGGCGAATTGCACATATCGGCCCGTTGCCGGGTCGAACCCGTCTACAAGGGCGCGCGACAGCGACCGCCACCGCTGGGACTCCACGTGCTCGGCGGCCGGGGTGTCGCGCTCGACGAGCTCTGCAGCCCGCTCGAGGTTCCACGCAGCCATCAGGTTCGTGAAGGCGTTGTCGTCGACGTTCTCGTGGTACTCGTCGGGGCCGATCACATCGTCGATATGTCCCACGCCTTCCGAGTCGAGCCGTATCCGGCTCGCCCAGTACCGGGCCGTCTCCGTCAAAAGGGGCCGACCGGGGCCCTCCAGAAACGACCAGCGGCCGGACCAGGCGGCAAGCTGCCACGCGGCCCACGACACGTCTGCGGTGATGTGTTCCTCGAGCTCGCCGGTGCGGATCGCCATCACGTGACCTTGGTCGTCGATCCCGCTCTTGGGTGTGACGTCGTTGCCGACAGATGCCGATTCCCAGGGAAAGCGCGTCCCGCTCATGCCGAGTGAGGACGCCCGGTCCGCAGCTGCGGACAGCCTGCGGATGCGGTACTCGAGTATGGCCCGGGCCGAGGCTGGATGTGTGGCCGCCAACACAGGCAGTACGAAGACGTCGGAGTCCCAGAAGACGTGCCCTCCGTAGGCGGGGCCGGTAAGACCGCGGGGCCCGACGGCGGATTCCCCGGAGTTGCCGACCGAGGCCATGAGATGGAACAGCGCCAGCCGGACCGCCCTGGTGAGCTCGAGGTCGCCCACCACTTCGACGTCTGCGTCGGCCCAGCGCGAGGCCCACGCCGACTTCTGTTCGGCGAGCAGGCTGGGAACGTCCCTCGGTGGCGCGCGGTGGTGTACCGGCCGGGGCCGGGCCGTGCCCCCCGTCGGTGGGGCGGCCCGCACGTAGGAGGCGACCCGGACGATTCCGAGGGTCCGCGGTCCGTCTGCCGGGGCCGGTTGGGCCTGGCGCCGCGTGTGCACGACCGCGGACACCTGGTTGCCGGGGGTGCTTGGATCGGTGACGGACTCGGGCATGGGCTCGAAAATCGTGGAGCGGCCCTCGGCGACGAGCACGCTGGTGCCGGGACGTTCGAGGCAAGCCCATCGGGCCGACCGCAGTACCACCCCGTCCTTCGCATGCACGATCCGCCACAGCACGCCCGAACGCAGGTCGAGCACGCGCGTCCCCGGAGCAATCGAGCCCCGCAGGGGCAATGTGGTCCAGGTGGGGATGGCGAGCAAAGCCTCGGAGCCGTCTTCGCGGCGTTCGTAGACGCCGGCCATGTAGACGCCGGGAAGGGAGTCGACGCCCTCCTCCTCGAGGCTCCCCCTGGTCCCGGTGACTCCGTCGGCCACGGTGAGCAGGCTCTCGTGGACCTGAAGCCTGCCCGGACCGGTGTCGGAAACGACGAGCGTCCAGGGTGAGGCGTCGGGGCCGGGGAATTCGGAAAGGACATCAGCCACCTCGGACGCCGGTGCCGGTCCTGTCCCGTCGCCACGCGATGGCGGTGTCGGGCCATTCGCCATCACAGCGATGATACGTGCGAGGCCTGTGGGCGCCGGATGACCCCGCCCAATCGCCGCTCATCGGTCCGCACGCAACGAGCGTCGCATGACGGGTGCGCCGACCCTAGGGCCTTTGGTCCCTGCTGGCCGGCTGTTCGACCAGGTTGTGCCGGACAGCCACGCCCGCCGGCACGCGCCGCCGAGGTCAGGGTTGTCGAACGGGTTCGGCGGGCTCGGAGGACCTCAGTCGAGGCAACTCGGGTGCGGGATGGTGGATGAAGCGAGATGCACGCCGTCGGATCCGCCGCTCGAGCCGCTCAGCGTGGGTGGAAGGCGGTGGCGTCCTATGAGGTTGGTGGACGCGGTAGAAGCGGGATTTCGCCAACTCGACCAGCAACAGGTACACGAGGACCATTGCGATGAGGAGGAGGAAGAAGCTCGTCGGCAGCGGTGTGAATCCCAGTAGCTTCGCCAATCCCGTGTACGGCAGGATCGCACCCACCAGGGCCGCGCCGGTCGGCACCAGGAACATGGCCATGCTGGGCCGGCTCCTGAAGAACGGCACCCTTCGCGTCCGTATCACGTAGACGACGAGGGTCTGGGTGGCGATCGACTCGACGAACCAACCGGTCCGAAACTCGTTGTGTCCGGCGTGGAGCAGGGCGAGCATCACCCAGAAGGTGAGGAAGTCGAAGATCGAACTCACGGGCCCGAACACCGACATGAAGCGTCGGATGAACTTCATATCCCAAGCCGCCGGCCGGGCGAGAGCCTCGGGATCGACCCGGTCGGTCGGGATCACCAGCTGGCCCGCGTTGTACAGCAGGTTGTTGAGGAGGATCTGCGAAGGCAGCATGGGTAGAAACGACAAGAACACCGAAGCGCCCGCCGCGCTGAACATGTTTCCGAAGTTCGAGGACGTGGCCATCAGGACGTACTTCATGGTGTTGGCGAAGATGCGCCGCCCCTCCATGACTCCCTCGGCCAGCACGCCGAGGTCCTTGTCGAGCAGCACCACATCGGCGGCCTCCTTGGCCACGTCCGTTGCCGAGTCCACCGATATCCCGACATCGGCGTGATGCAACGCCACCGCGTCGTTGACCCCATCTCCAAGGAAGGCCACGTCTTTGCCCGTGCGCCGCGCCACTTTGATGATCCGCGACTTCTGATCGGGGCTGATCCGCGCGAACACCGTCGTGGTCGGGATGGCGGCCTCGAGGGCGTCGTCATCGAGCGACTCGACCTCGGTGCCCGTCAGCACCCCCGCGCACGCAACGCCGATCTCCGAACACACTTTCGCGGCCACCAAACCGTTGTCACCCGTGATGATCTTGACGGTCACCCCCAGCCGCTCGAGCTGGGCGATGGAGGAGCCGGCATCGGCCTTGGGCGGGTCGGCGAAGGTGAGGAAGCCCTCCAACGTCAGCCCTTGTTCCTCTGCGGCGGTGATGGTCATGCCGTCCGCGGGGTGTCGGGTGGCCACCGCCACCACGCGAGCCCCTTCGGAGAACAACGTCTCGAGTACCGGTCGAGCACCGTCGGGGACCTTCGCACAACGGTTGAGCACGGCCTCTGGCGCCCCCTTGGTGATCAGGAGAGGATCCGCCCCGGGTCCGGCCACCAACACCGAGGCCAGCTGTCTCTCGTGGTCGAAGGGAAGGATCGCAAGCCTCTCGTAGGCGGCCGCCGCAGTGGAGACCTCCTTGCCCGTCGCCGACGCGGGCGCGGACCACAGTGCCTGGTCCAACGCGTTGCCCCCGACCGGCCCCCCGGCCGTGACCGCCGCTTCGTTGCAGAGGAGCCCGAGCATCAGCGGCCGGTCGCTCTCGTGCCCGACTGCGTCGAGCGCCCGTTCGAAGGTGATCACCCCGGCGGTGAGGGTGCCTGTCTTGTCGGTGAAGAGCACCTCGATGTTGCCCAGATCCTCGATGGCGACCAGCCGTTTGACCAGAACCTTCTTGGCCACGAGGGCTTTCGAGCCCGCGGAGAGGCTCACCGTCACAATGGCCGGCATCATCTCGGGGGCGATGCCGACGGCGATCGCCAGCGAGAAGAGCAGCGCGTCGATGAGGGGCCGTGACAACGCCACGTTGACGATGAAGATGAATGCCGTCAGCACTGCCGCCACTGCGAACAGGAATCGGGAGAAGCGCGACAGCCCGGTCTCGAAGGCGGTGTGCCCCTGTTTCTCGGCCAGCCCGGTGGCGATGCCGCCAAAGGCGGTTCGGGTGCCTGTCTCGACCACCACGCCGAGGCCCGAGCCCTGGTGGACGATGGTTCCCATGAACGCGGATCCCGGACGGTCTTGCGTCTGAGTGTCGGCCACGGGCGCGACTGCCTTGGCCACCGGCATGGACTCCCCGGTCAGCAGGCCTTCGTCGCACTCGAGTTCGTCGACGCTCAGCAAGCGGAGATCAGCTGGTACGAGGGCGCCGATCCGGAGAGCCACCACGTCGCCGGGGACGAGGTCGGTCACCGGGACACGGCTCTCCCGCCCGTCTCTGTGAACCTCGGCAACCTGTCGTATCTTGGCGCGCAGAGAAGCCATGGCCGCTTCCGCCCGGTACTCGTTGAAGAAGCCCAGCCCCACGCTCAGGCCGACGATCACCGCGATGATGGCGGCATTCGTGCCGCCACCGGTCAGCCCCGACACGAGAGCCGCGCCGAGCAGGAGAATCAGGATCGGGTTCCGGACCTGACGGAAGAGGACGGTGGTGGCACGGACCCGGTGGGTACCGAGCGTGTTCGGCCCGAACCGTTGCAGCCGTTGCGCCACGTCCTGGGACGACAGGCCCTCCGCGCCACTCCCCAGGCGCACGAGCACCGCCTCGGGAGCGAGACCCGCCGCGCCGGCCAGGTCCAGCTCCTCGACCGGTGGGTGTGCGACCACGGCAGTCGGGTCGGCGTCGTCCCTGGAGCGCAAGGCCACTAGGGAATCAAGTCTCCCATGCCCGTCGAGCCGGCCAACGCACACTCGGACCGAGGCCGGAGGTCCTGATCGGGTAGGTCGACGGCAGCAGATGTGGGTCGTCCTGGGTTGCTGAAGCGGTTCGTGCGCCAGGAGTGACTACTCTCGACAGCGCGGCTTCCCTCTCATCGTCCCGCTGAACACGACGCCCGTGCGACGCCAGTGGTCGGGCCCCGACCGGCCCTTGCCTCGATCACCAGGAGCCATGCCCGAATACCGGATCCTCGTACCCCAGCCGAGACCACATCGAAAGGCCTGGACTACCGTGATCGTGGCGGTCGTCGTCCTTGCCGCCGCCGCCGGGGCGTTCGTCGCCTGGAAGCACAGCCGGGATGCTCGGCACCTCTCGCAGTCCAGCGGCAGGGGGAAGAGTGAGACGGCGGCGAAGCCGCTCGCCGTCGTTTCCACCGTGCCCGCGACGGGCGCCACCGATGTGCCCTCCGATCAGGTGGTCACCATTCGCCTCTCGGCGCCCGTAGTCGGCGCTGCCGGCATGCCGACGTTCGATCCGCCCGTCGACGGGCAGTGGGTCAAGACCGGCACCAGGTCCCTCGCGTTCAAGGCGACGGCGCCGTTCCTGCCCACCAGCACGGAAACGCTCGTCATCCCCGCCGGGTCGGCGGGACCACACAGCACAGGGGGGGCGCTGCTCGCCAATCCCGTCACGATCACCTTCACGGTGGCCCAGGCCAGCACGGAACGTCTCCAGCAGCTGCTCGCGGAATTGGACTATCTCCCCCTGTCGTTCACCCCGACCGGACCCTCGAGCTCCCCGACAGAGGAGACGGCTGCGCAATCGGGCTCGTTCGCTTGGCGCTGGCCCAACACGCCGCCGTCGCTTGCCTCGCTGTGGACAGAGGGCTATCAGAACGTCATCACCAAAGGGGCTGTGATGAACTTCGAGAATCAGAACGGCCTGACCGTCGACGGCCTGGCCGGCCCGCGAGTCTGGTCAGCGCTCCTGACCGATGTCGCCACGGCCAAGCCGAATGCCGACCCCTACACCTATGTCTTTGTGTCCAAGCAACTTCCAGAGGCCTTGACGGTCTTCGAGAACGGGGCTCCGGTGTTGGCCAACGTCCCTGTGAACACGGGTGCGCCGGGTGCCGACACCGTCGACGGCACCTATCCGGTGTTCGAACACGTGACTAGCTCGCGCATGGTAGGCACGAATCCGGACGGCACGAAGTACGACGACCCGAACGTCCCTTGGGCCAGCTATTTCAACGGGGGGGACGCGCTGCACGGGTTCGTGCGGGCGAACTACGGCTTCCCCCAGAGCAATGGCTGTGTCGAGATGAGGATCTCAGATGCCGCCAAGGTGTGGCCGTTGTCGCCCATCGGTACCTTGGTCACCGTCGTAGGCCCTGCGTCGTAGCTCCGGCACCTCGTTCGCCTTGCAGGTCCTCATTCGCCTTGCAGGTCCCGGTGTGAGAGGGCGAAGCCGCCTGCGACGGCGCTGACCACCCCGACGGCGACCATGACGCCCCCCGTCTCCCAGTTCGGGGACACCGCGGGCGAAGCCGCCATCTGATGGAAGACCGATGTGTCGAGGACCCAATGATTCACGGCTCCCACGCCACCGACGATCTCGACGAGCAACGACCATGTCAAGATGCCGTAGGTGGCGATCGACGCGGCGCGAGGCCATGCTCCCATCACGAGGGCTCCGATGCCCAGGATGCAGATGGCCGGTGGGGTGATGTTCAGGCCCGCGCTCAGCAACGTCGTGAAGCGCACCCCGGCGTGCTCGCTGGCTGAGCCGAGCCAGGTGAAGAGCCCTGCCACCACGCCACCTGCCACGACGAGGCCGGCGGCCGCCAAGAGCCTCCCGCAGAACCACGATGTGCGGGAATACGGCCGGACGACGATGTGCTCGAGCCGACCCTCGGCCTCCTCGACGCGCGCCGCGGCGATCTGCCCTGCTGCGCCGAAGGCGACCAGGAGGGCCACCATGAGGAACGACACACCGAGGTACGCGTCGGTGCCCGTGCCGGACGCTCCGAGACGCGAGAACACCTGTTTGACCGACGACCCCGAGATGGTCGCACCGGCTGCTTTCGCCACCAGTCCGAGGAGCAGGCCCGTCGCCGCGATCGCAACCCCCCAACCGATGACGGTGGGCCGGACCAGTCGAACCGTGAGGCCCGCAGGCCCCGAGAGCAGGCGCAGGTGCGGCGGGCTGCTCGACCGGTCCGGCAGCGTGCTCGACCCGAGATCACGGGCTCCGGCCAGGTGTACGGCAATGGTGCAAGCCACGACACTGAGGCCGAGGATCGGCACCAGGGCCAGTGGACGGGGCGCGGTGAGGGGCTCGAGTTCCTCGACCCACCCGAGAGGAGAGACCCAGCGCAGCCAGTGAAGGCCGATGCCGGAGTCGGCGACCACCCGAAGCCCGTAGCTCACGCCCAACACGGCCGCCGCGTAGGTGGCCGCCTGGCGACGCGTCGCCGCCAGCTGACTGGTGAGAGCCCCGACGGCAAGGAACATGACCGCGCTCGACACGAGGGCGAGCGCGAAGAACAGGGCCGCGCCGACGCTGATCCCGATCTTGGAGCTGTGCCCGGTGACGGCCGTGATGAGGGCGGTGATCGCCCACAAGGTGCTGACCCCGGCTCCGAGGCCGCCGATCGCCTGTGCCGCGGCACCTCCCTGGGTGGTCTGGCCGGCCAGCAGGAGCTCCCATCTCCCGGAGTCCTCCTCACCGCGCAGGAGTCTCGTGCTGGTCAACAGACCCCAGACGGCGCCGAGGATCATCAGCGTCATGGACACCTTGAACACGGTGAAGCCGGCGACGCTCTGGAGCCGGATGGCGGGACCGAACAGCGCGCTCGTGGCGTTGTTGGCGCCGAACGCCGCCTCCAAGTGCTGTCGTTCCGCATGCGTCTTGTAGATCGACGTGTAGCTGATGGCCGACGATGCCACGAAGATGCCGAAGATGTAGCCCCACAGGACACCGGACCGGACCGCCCTTCGGGCCGTGGTCCGGACGACGACAGTCCCGGCCGACCAGCGGGTCCGAGCCGGGACACGCAGGGCCAGATCAGCCTGCATCAGCGCGCACGGGCCGATGGGCTCACCTCGGCGGCGTCGGTGCCGTCGTAGATGGCCAGGAAGAGCTCCTCCAGCGACGGCTCTCGGCTCAGGAGCTCGTGCACACTCGAGGCGGCCAACGCCTTGAGCAAGGGTTGGACGCTGCCGCGCACCTGCATGCGAACGACGTGTCCGTCGGCTTGTATGGCGGAGACTTCGGGTACGCCGGAAAGGTCCGGGATCGGACCTTCGAATCTTGCTTCCACGGTGAGGGCGGACAGGTGGCGCATCTCGGCCAATGTCCCCATCTCTATCAACCGTCCCGCGCGCAGGATCCCCACCTTGTCGCAGAGCGCCTCGACTTCGCTGAGGATGTGTGAGGAGAGGAAGACGGTCTGACCGCGCTCTTTGGCCTCGTGTATGCAATGACGGAACGCCTGCTCCATCAGCGGGTCCAGCCCGCCGGTCGGTTCGTCGAGGACGAGGAGGTCCGGGCGTGCCATGAGCGCGGCGATCAGGATGATCTTCTGCCGATTTCCCTTGGAGTAGGCGCGGACCTTCTTGGACGGGTCGAGGTCGAAGCGCGCGATCAGCTCCTCGCGGTATGCCTCGTCCACCTGGCCCTGAACCCGGCCCAGCAGGTGGAGGGTTTCGGCTCCGGTCAGCGACGGCCACAGGTTGGCCTCGCCGGCCACATAGGCGAGACGTCGGTGGGCCTCGACCGGTCGTTGCTGGCAGTCGATCCCAAAGATCTCGCCGCGACCCGAGGTTGGTCGGATCAGGCCGAGCAGGAGCCGGATCGTGGTCGTCTTCCCGGCCCCGTTCGGGCCGAGATACCCCACCACCTCACCCGGGAAGATCTCGAGGCTGAGGTCCTCGAGGGCACCGACGTCGCCGTAGCGCTTGGTCAGCCCCTCGGTCCGAATCGCTGTGGTCCGCATCAGGCGTGACCTCCTGATCCCTGCTCATGGCGAAACTACTCCAGCTGCGCCGCGACACCGCTCAGCGAAGGTGGTACCCGGAACGTCGCGCCGCACGTGCGATGCGCGGGCCGTGGCCGAAGTACCCTTGCACATCACGACGCCCCTCCGGCGCGAGGTCAGCCTCGGTTGCAGGCTGGGATGTCGGCGAGGTTCGACGCCCAGAGGAAGACCATGACCAAGCAGGCCACTCCACCACCGACCAGCGACAAAGGTGCACCGACCGCGCCTCCGCCAGCTCCAGCGTGGCGCCACTATCTGTGGCTCGTCGCCATCGCCATCTTCATCGTCCTGTACTTCATCCTCCCCACGACACAAGGCTCTCAGCAGGTCACGCTCAACTACTCACAGTTCTTGCACGACGTGTCGACCCACAAGGTGAAGACGGTCACCATCCAGTCGGGCGGCAGCGCGACCGGCACCTTGACCAATTCCAAGCAGTACACGACGGTGATCCCGGCCCAGGCCGGGGGGGCGTTGCTCAGCGAGCTGCAGAAGTCCGGTGTCCAGATCACCGCCACGACCAGTGGCACTTCCTTCGGCACGGAGGTGTTGTCGTGGCTGATCCTGCTCCTTCCCTTCGTCATCCTCGGCTACTTGTGGTGGCGCCTTTCGAAGGGGGCGGCAGGGCGCATGCAAGGAGCGCTCGGAGTCGGCCGGTCGAAGGCGAAAGTCTTCGACGAAGAGCGCCCCAAGACGACCTTCGCCGATGTCGCGGGATACGAGGGCGCCAAGCTCGAGATCCGTGAAGTGGTGGACTTCCTCAGGCACCCCGAGCGCTATGCACGGGCCGGCGCCATGGCACCGAGGGGCATCTTGATGGTGGGGCCTCCCGGCACGGGCAAGACCCTGCTTGCCCGGGCGGTGGCAGGCGAGGCAGACGTCCCGTTCTTTTCGGTCACCGGGTCGAGCTTTGTAGAGATGTTCGTCGGGGTGGGCGCGGCCCGCGTCCGTGACCTGTTCGAGGAGGCCCGCAAGCGGGCCCCGGCGATCATCTTCGTCGACGAGATCGACGCCATCGGGCAACGTCGGGGCGGAGCGGGCGTGGTCGTCTCGAACGACGAGCGCGAGCAGACACTGAATCAACTCCTCGCCGAGATGGACGGCTTCGACCCGGCGACCGGCATCGTGGTCCTCGCCGCCACCAACAGACCGGAGATCCTCGACCCGGCGCTGCTCAGGCCCGGACGATTCGACCGGCAGGTGACGATACCGCTGCCGACGCTGTCCGAGCGCCTCGCCATCTTGCAGGTGCACTCCCGGGACAAGCGGCTCGACGAGAGCGTGGACCTCGAAACCGTGGCGAGGGGGACGCCCGGATTCTCAGGGGCAGACCTTGCGAACCTGGTCAACGAGGCTGCCATCGTGGCGGTGCGGGCCGATCGTGAGGTGCTCCGCGCCAAGGACTTCGACGAAGCCCGCGACCGGATCATCCTGGGCCGGCGTGAGGGCTCGAACGTGCTGCTTCCCGACGAGAAGCACGCTGTCGCAGTCCACGAATCCGGGCACGCTCTTGTCGCCGCGTTCTCGGACAAGGCAGATCCGATCGCCAAGGTGACGATCCTCCCGGCCGGGCAGGCGCTGGGTGTCACCGAACAGCTCCCGCTCGTAGAGAGGCACCTCTACGGCGAGGACTACCTCAACGACATGCTGGCGGTGCTCCTCGGAGGCCGCGCCAGTGAGCTCGTCGTACTCGGACAGGGCTCGACGGGTGCCGCCAACGACCTCGCCAAGGCCACGGATATGGCGACCAAGATGGTACGGGAGTTCGGCCTCTCTGCGACTGTCGGACCCGTGGGCTACCCCTCGGGGGGCTCGGTCTTCCTGGGTGGTGAAGGCCAGGCGTTCTCGAGCCGGCCATTTGCCGAGAGGACGCAAGCGGCCATCGACACCGAGGTGGCACGCTTGCTCCGCGAAGCCGAGCAACGGGCCGTCGAAGTGCTGAAGGCGCATCGCGACGCGCTCGACGCCCTGGTCCAGTTGCTCATCGCCAACGAGACGGTCGACGGCTCCCAGGTCTATGCGCTCGCCGGCCGCCCCGAGCCGGTGTCCACGGGCGGGATGACGATGGCACCGGACCGTGTTAGCTCGGTCAAGCGCGAGCCTGCCAACAAGGGCTCCGCCAAGGCCGTGCACGACACCAGCCCTGCGCGCCAGCAGGCCGACCCTTGATCAGGTGAGAGTCGCTGCATAGTCGGGAACATGACGGTACCGGTCGCGCGGCGGGCGCTGGTAGCTCCCGGCCGGGGGCCTCGGGGGCAACTTGATCTTGGCGGGCTTGCGGCCCTGGTAGGGGATCACTGACAGGAGATGGGCGATGCAATTGAGTCGCGCCCGCCTCTTGTCGTCGGCCTCGACCTCGTACCAGGGCGAGTCCGGCAGGTCGCAGTGGGCGAACATCTCGTCTTTGGCTCTGGAGTACTCGACCCAGCGGTTGCGCCCTTCGATGTCCATCTCGCTCAGCTTCCAGCGCTTGAGGGGCGCGTTCAGGCGTTCCCTGAACCGGCGCTCCTGTTCCTCGTCGCTCACCGAGAACCAGTACTTCACCAGGACGATGCCGTCGTCGAGGAGCATCCGCTCGAACGCGGGACACTGCCTGAGGAAACGGTGGTACTCCTCGTCGGTGCAGAGCCCCATGACCCGCTCGACTCCGGCCCGGTTGTACCAGCTCCGGTCGAACAAGACGATCTCCCCCCCGGCGGGGAGGTGGCCGATGTAGCGCTGGAAGTACCATTCGGTCTTCTCCCGGTCGCTGGGGGCGGGGAGGGCGGCGATCCGGCACCAACGAGGGTTGAGGTACTCGGTGATGCGCTTGATGACGCCCCCCTTTCCCGCCGCGTCACGCCCCTCGATCACGATCACCACTCGCTTGCCCTCCTCACGAACCCACTGCTGCATCCTGACCAGCTCCACCTGGAGGCGGAGGAGGGCCTTGTCGTAGACACCGGTGTCAGCCATGGCTCCCATCCTGCCCGACGGCCGGAGCGCTGCACGCTGATCGGCCCGGCAACCCGCGCCGCTGGCTCTTCGCCTCCCGTCTCGGCCCCGGGTGCAATCCGACAGGGAATTAAGGTCCTTCGGCCCTAATTCACCGCCTCGTGTCCTGCCGATCTAGATGCAGTGGCACGTCGAGAGTCTCGCGTGACAGCCTTGGCGAAACGGCAATTCCTGCTTGGGTCCGCGTTGGCAGGAACGATCACCCTCATCTTCCTGCTGTGGATCGTCTTCGACCTCGGCGGCGCGCGTGTGACCGACGGCGTCGATGATCTCGGGGAACTGCTCGCCGCCGTGCTCGCCGGCCTCATGTGCGGCGTGGCGGCGCGCCGGGTCCCCACGGGCAGGACCAGTTGGGCGCTCCTGTCCGCATCGAGCTTCGCGTGGGGGCTCGGAGAGGCCTTCTGGAGCTATGACGATCTCGTGAGGGGCATCCAGGTCCCCTTCCCTTCGTTGGCCGACGTCGGGTTCCTGGCCGCAGTCCCCTTGGCGTGCGCCGGGCTGTTGTGCTTCCCCGGCTCTTCGCACCGCACCACGCATCGGATCCAGGGTCTGCTCGACGGCTGCATCATTGCCACGTCACTGCTCTTCGCCAGTTGGGCCACGATCCTCGGCCCGTTGTTCCGATCGCACCACGGCGGCGCGTTCAAACAGGTGATCTCGCTCGCATACCCGATGAGTGACGTGGTGTTGGTCTCGTTGGTCATCATCCTGATCGCACGGGCGGGCCGGCGGAGCTGGGCCAGCCTGGGCCTGGTCATGGCGGGGGTGATCGCCTTCGCCGTAGCGGACAGCTCGTTCACCTACCTGACGGAGCTGAACAACTACGGCAGCGGGAACTTCCTCGATACAGGCTGGGTGGCCGGTTATCTGTTGATCGGCCTGGGAGCGCTGTGGTCGATCACGTCACCAGCTCGGCACAGGGAACACGACGAGTCGTCGACCGCGTCACTGGTGGCTCCTTATGCACCTGTACTCGTGGTGCTGGCCGTGACCTCGGTGCAGTTGCTCCGCGGCCGGCACATCGAGCCGGTGTCCTGGGTCATGGCGTTCGTCCTCGTCCTTCTTGTCCTTTCCCGTGAGGTCTTGCGGCTGTGGGACCAGGCTGCGGGATCCCATGTCATGTCCGATGCAGTTGGACCGCGAGGTGAGTCGATCGTCATCGACGACGCCGACGCGGCGGGCCTAAGGCGCTAGTCCGGTGACCGGATACCACCCCGGGCCTGGACGGAGCGGTGGATCCGTCCGGCTCGTCGAACCGTCATACGCCCGGAGCTCCCCCCCGAGGCGACCCGCTAATTCCAGGAGCGTCACCTCGCGGAGGATGACTTCCTGGATCGTCCGGTCGATCATGCTGGCGACGACCGTCTTTGCCATTCTTGACCTCTCGCTCCTGGTGTCGTCGGCGCACCACTAACGCCAAGAGGCTTCGACATCCGTGGCGGGCGGCGGGATCGAGGCATCAACGTGCCGTTGTGCCCTGGCGTGCCGGGCAGCACCTGTGCTCTCGTGATCCTGTGAGCCTCTCACCTCCCGCGGCCAGGCTGCCCCCCGGAGTCCAACACGGGCACCGGCGGGCAGTCTTGGTCGTCGTGTGCGCCTCGGCACTGATCGTGAACTTGGACAACACCATCCTCAACGTGGCGCTGCCCACCCTGGTGCGAGACTTGCATGCGACGTCCAGCCAGCTGCAATGGATCGTCGACTCGTACGCCATGGCATTCGCCGGGCTGTTGCTCGTCGGGGGGAGTCTGGCCGACCGGTTCGGCCGTAGGCGACTGTTTGTCGTGGGCCTGATGGTGTTCGCCGTGGGATCGGTCGGTGCCGCTGCCTCCGGATCGGTGAACACACTGATCGCATTCCGGGGGGTCATGGGGGCTGGTGCGGCGCTGATCATTCCTGCGTCGCTTTCGATCGTCAACGACGTCTTCCGGGACCCCGCTGAGCGAGCCCGAGCCATCGGTGTCTGGGCCGGAACCATCGGACTTGGCATCGCCATCGGCCCGATCGCCGGTGGCCTGTTGCTCGCCCGGTTCTGGTGGGGCTCGGTATTCATCGTCAACGTGCCCATCGTGATCGCAGCGCTGGTCGGAGCCCTCGTAATCGTCCCCGAATCGAAGAACCCTTCTGCCGAGCGCTCAGATCCAGGTGGCGTCGTGCTCTCGGTCGTCGGCCTCGGTCTGCTGCTTTGGACCATCATCGAGGCCCCTTCACATGGGTGGACGTCGTGGACCGTGGTCGGAGCCGGGCTGGCGAGCGTCGTCGCTATCGCGGCCTTCGTCGCATGGGAGGCCCGGTGCTGCCACCCGATGCTGAAGTTGGGGTTCTTCCGCGACAGACGCTTTTCCGTGGCCGCAGCCGGCGAGTGCCTCGGAGTATTCGGGCTGCTCGGGGCGCTCTTCTTGCAGACGCAATTCCTGCAATTCGATCTCGGGTATTCGCCGCTTCAAGCCGGACTGCGCATACTGCCCATGGCGGCCACGCTCGTGGTGAGCGCAGCTCTGGCCATGTCCCTGGCGAGAGTCATCGGGGCCAGGGGAGCGGCGGCGTGCGGGCTGGCGGCGATCGCTGCCGGATTGTGGCAGATCTCGGCCATGGCCGAGGGCATCACGACGTATGTCGATATCGTGCCGGGTCTGCTTCTCATCGGCCTGGGGGCCGGGCTCCTGTTGCCGACGGCGACCAACTCCGTGGTGGGGTCGGTTCCCCAGGGCGACTCCGGAGTCGGTTCGGCGACGAACACGGTCGCCCTGCAGGTAGGCGGCGCGCTCGGCGTGGCGGTGATCGGCAGCGTGCTGTCGACCCGGTACCAGGACCACATGACCGTGGTTCTGACCGGTCGGCACGTACCGAGCGCTGCTACCCATGCCATCCTCGGCTCCCTCGGTGGTGCCCTGACGGTGGCGCGGGCGGCGGGCGGCGAGACCGGCACGCTCCTAGCTCGTGCCGCGCGTGTCGCGTTTATGAGTGGATTGGAGGTCTCGTTTGCAGTGGGCGCCATCGTCGCCGCTGCCGGGGCAGTCCTCGTAGTCGCACGCCTGCCCAACGGACCCCGTGTCAAAGGGCAACCCCCAGAATGAGCTTCAAGGTCCGGCAGTTGCATTTAGAGTCCAAAGACCTCTCTTCGCAATCGGATCGCGGGCCGATTATCAAAGAGGATGAAACCAATTATCGACATGGTCACTCGAGCCTCTGCGATCGCCGCTCTGGCCGAGGCGCGCGACCCGTCGGCAGCAGGGCACCAGCATGGTGTCGCCTACATCTCCGCGGCAATCGCCACCGAATTGATGGTCGGCGCTGAGGACGTGAGCGACGTCCGGCTCGCTGGCGAGCTCCACGACATCGGCAAGGTCGCGATTCCGATCGAGGTACTCACTCGAAAAGGCAGCCTGACCTTGTCGGAGTGGGAGCTCATCAAGACACATTGCCAGGTGGGCTACGAGATCGTGGCCGAGATGTCCTTCGGATGGCACATGGCGGAGATGGTGCTCCAACACCACGAACGGTGTGACGGCAGCGGCTACCCCGCCGGCCTGCGCGGCGAGGAGATCCTTCTCGGTGCCCGGATCATCGCGGTGGCCGACATGGTCGAGGCCAACGCTTCACGTCCGCCAGATGGTGCAGCCGGAGGGCTCGAGGCCGCCCTCGACGAGGTCCGGAGTGGAAGCGGCACGCTGTTCGATCGTCACGTGGTAACGGCTTGTCTGCGGCTCTTTCGCGAGGGACGGCTCGCACTTTCCCCCCACGTGGTGGCCGACACCGGCAGGTAGCCCCTGGTCGTCTGGCTCGTCTTCACTCTGAAAGTCTCGCCATGCATCCGAGCTGACGCATCGGGGCATGAGGTCTCCTGAGGACGACGACCGGGGCTACATTGGCCGACCTGTGAAGACTACGACGAGCACCACAGCTTCTTCCGTCGAGAGCCGTGGATGAGGGGGGACCGGTGAGGCGCCGTCGCCTCTGGGGTCCCGCCGCCGCCGGCACCGCGCTGGTGCTCGGGATCGCCGGGTGCTCGAACGTGGTCACGAAGAACGGCACCGGGACGGGTGCTCCCGGGGTGTCGTCGTCCGAGATCGACGTGGGAAGCATCGCCAACGTCTCGGGCCCCCTGTCCTCGGACTTCGCTCCCCTCGTGAACGGTGTCGAGGCCTATTTCTCGATGGTCAACAGCCAAGGAGGCGTGGCCGGGCGCAAGCTCGAGCTGACCAAGCAGGAGAACGACGAGGGGAGCCCGACGGTCGATCTCAGCGTCACCCAGCAGTTGGTCGCGCAGGACCACGTGTTCGCTGTCGTCGGCGTGGCGACGCCGTTCTTCACCGGGGCGAACTATCTCGCCCAGCACGGCACCCCGACGTTCGGATACATGGTCTCCACGAACTGGGCGAACAAACCCACGCTGTTCGGGACCAACGGATCGCGTCTCGACTTCCAGACCGCGGTTCCCGGTGAGTCCTACGTCGCGCAGCAGCTGGGAGCCAAGTCCATCGCGGTCGTCGCCTACGGTGTTCCTCAGTCCGCAGCGGCCTGCCAGGCTGCTGCCACGGGCATGCGCTCGTTCGGGCTGAACGTCACATTCAGCGATCTCAGCCTCGTCTACGGTGCCGATCCCACCCCGGACGTCTTGCAGATGAAAGCGCGCCACGTGGACATGGTGTTGTCGTGTCTCGACCTCAACGGCAACGTGGCGTTCGCCCGAGCCATCAGTCAGAACGGCATGACCCTGGACCAGTTGTGGTTGGACGGCTACGACCGAAGCACCTTGAAGCAGTACGGGTCGATCATGAACGGCGTGTACTTCGGGCTTCAGCACGTGCCCTTCGAAGCAGCCGTCGACTTCCCTGGCGTCTACCCGGGCCTCGAGACGTACATCGAAGAGATGCACAAGTACCAGCCCGCCTTCACCTACGACGAGGTGGCTCTCGACGGCTGGATCTCGGCCGCCCAGTTCGTGACCGGCCTGAAGGCGGTGGGCCGGGACCTGACCCAGAGCAAGCTCGTTGCGGCCATCAACCGCGAGACGGCGTTCACCGGAGGCGGGCTGATGGCGCCGGTGAACTGGACGACCGCACATTCCACTGCCGCGCCGCCCAAGCCGCCGTTTTGCGGAGCGGGCGTCAAGGTTGTCGACGGCCGTTTCGTGCCGAGCGTCCTCCCGGGGACCGATGAGGTGTTCGTCTGCTTCGACGCGACCAGCACCACTCCCGTGTCCCCACTTCCGGGCACACCCGGCACATCGAATTGAAGTGGCCGCCACGAACAATGCCCCGAGCTGATCGACCGTTCGGAAGTTGCGGTCGAGTGGGCACTCACCCAGTTGCTGCCTACGAAGGTTTGGACTTCGAACCAGTAGTTGCCGCTCGACAACGACGGGGTCGTCCACGACGTGCCGGGGTCACGGTGCGTGACGTCGCCATGGTCTCGGGACGGTTCGTGATTTGGAAAGAACATGGGTCGAATGCTTCACCGGGTGGCAGACGCGCGCGTCCAGCTCGTGGCGAAACCCGTTCCGCTCGGTCTGTGGCGTGGCCCCCGGGGATGGCCGATCGGTGGGTGACGCGTCATTGACGCTGTGTGACCGCCGATGCACGCTAGCGGGATGAGCCAGCGCACCACCGACACGACCCCGACCCTGCAGGTCGCGATCCCGATGTTCCCCGGTTTCACCGCCCTCGACGGTGTCGGGCCCTACGAAGTGCTGCAGCGGATCCCCGGCATCGACGTCACCTTCATCGGCCACCGACGGGGTGAGGTCCGAAGCGACAACGGCATGCTCGGGCTCGTCGTGGACGGCACGTTCGAGGAGCTGGCCGAGCCCGACGTGGTCGTCTTCCCGGGCGGGGCGGGGACTCGTCCCCTGCAACACGACGAGCGCGTCCTGGACTGGGTGCGCCATGCCCACGCCACGACCCGGCTCACGACGTCGGTGTGCACCGGATCTCTGGTCCTGGGGGCCGCCGGCCTGCTCACGGGGCTCAGCGCGACCACGCACTGGGCATGCTACGCAGAGCTCGAGGCGCACGGGGCGGTGCCGGTGTCCCGACGTGTGGTGGAACACCTCGACCGGCGCATCGTCACCGCGGCCGGAGTGTCGGCCGGGATCGACATGGCGCTGCGTCTCGTCGCGCTGCTCGTCGACCCCACCGCCGCCCGGGCCGCACAGCTCATGATCGAGTACGATCCCCAGCCTCCGTTCGACTCCGGGGCACGGGACAAGGCCGACCAGGCGACGATGGCGCGGGTGGTCGAGTACGCCGGGCTCCGCCGGTAGCCGGCCGCCCCCGCACCGCAGGCGGGGTCGTCGCCCCCGTCGACGGCGTTACCTGTGGTTCGTCAGGGTGAAGAGGGCGAAGGCGAACATCGTGTTCGGGTAGGCCACGGCGGTGTACGTGCCCACCTTGTTGTTCGCCGTCAGGAGCGGTGACGAGGCGATCCCGGCCGCGTTCGTCACGGCCGTGGTCGGCCCCCACAGGTACGCAGACGGTCCTGACGTGGGCACCCAGAACGTCACGACGACTCCCGGGACACCGACGCCGGAGCTGTCGGTGACCTCCACCACGAGGTTGCGGGAGAACCAGCTGTTGAGCGATGTGCTCTGCCCGCTCCCCGACAGGACGATGATCGACGATGGGGTGGCGGGGCTCACCCCCGTCCCCCACGACGGAGCCGAGGCGCCGTCTCCCGAGTACGACGCGAGGACCACCCGCGTCTGGGGCGCGGGCCCGACGCAGGAGGCGGTGCCGTTGGAGATCGTCGCCGTGCACAGGGGCTCGAGCCCCGACGAGAAGACGACGCTGCCCGTGGGGCCTGCCGGCCCGCTCACCGTGGCGGAGTACGTGGTCGCCTGGGCCGACACCCGCTGCGCGGAGACGGTCGTGGTGCTCACGGCGAGCGACGGGTCGGTCTCGATGACCCCTTCACGGCCTCCCGATCCCTGGTAGGTCCCCACCGCGAGGCACACCCCGGCGCCGGGACAGGCGACCGGTGAGAAGGACGGGTCCGAACCGGCCAAGGCATCGGCGGGAAGGGGCGTGGGAGTGACGGACCACGTGCCCGACGACAGGTTCCAGAACAGCCCGTTCTGTGCACCGTTGACGTCGGATTGGCCGTCGGCCACGCACGTGCCGGCGGCCGGGCACGCCACGTCGAGGACCTCCACGTCACCGGCCGGCGGTCCCGTGGGTGTCGGAGCCACGGCCGCGCTCCACGTCCCCGAGGCCAGGCTCTCGAGCACACCCTGCTCGACCCCCGAGACGGTGTCGAAGCCGGTCGCCACGCAGGTGTTGGGGTCTGTGCACGCCACCGAGGTGAGCTGGACGTCCGTCGACGGCTGGGCGCCAGGTGTCGGTACCGCCACCGCCGTCCACGCCCCGGAGGAAAGCGTGTCGAGGAGGCCCTCGTAATTCCCGTCGAACGTCGTGCCCGCGACCACGCAGGAGCCGACGGCCGGGCACGACACGGACAGGTCGTTGTTGGCGATCGACGCCACGGAGGAGGTGCCCGCCGGGAGGGGGAGGGCCGACGCCGTCCAGGTTCCCCCGGAAAGGGAGTCGACGAAGCCCAGGGAGCTCCCGCCCTCGAGATAGGTCCCGGTGGCGTCGCACGAGCCGATGCCGGGGCACGCCAGTGCGACGAACTGCGATCCCGCCGCGGCAGCGGGGAGCGGAGCGGTGGCCGCGCTCCAGTTACCGGCCAGGTCGGTGTCGACGAAGGCCTGCTCCCCGTTCGTCCCCTGGCTGTAGAGGCCGAGGGCGGTGCACCATCCCGCCGACGGGCAGGCGACCGCCGACAGCTGCGCGTACGCGGCCGAGCCGCTGGCGACGGCGCCGGCGGGGAGGGTGACTTCGGAGGGGGCCCACACCCCGTTGGACAACTGCTCGACCAGGCCCTGGGTCGCGCCCGACGAGTCGAGATACCGCCCGACCGCCACGCAGGACCCGACGCCGGTGCACGCCACCGCCTGCAGGAGGGCCTGCGGATCGACCGCCGCGTTGGAGGGCAGTGGCGACTCCACCGAGGTCCAGGTCCCGCCGGATTCGGAGACGATCAGTCCCGCCGAGTAGTACGTGGTGCCGGTGAGCGCCAGGTAGTTCCCGACACCGACGCACCACCCGTCGACCGGACAGGAAGTGGAGGCGATGGTGAGGCCTCCGCCCGGCACGGCGTTGGCCGGCATGGGGGGATTGACCGCGCTCCACGAGATCTGAGCGTTGGCGGCGGGTGCGCTCACCACGACGAGGAGGGCGCTCACGCCCAGGAGGGCTGCCAACGCAGCCACGAGGGTCGGACGCCGCGTCACCGCGCTGATCATGATGGCCCCCAAAGATTCCGCCGGGCTGCCTCGCCGCGTGATCGGGTCGGCAACCCGCCTCTCATTATCCCCGGCGCCAAGTAGGTCATCTCAGCGCACGTGGCGCATCGTCATGATTGACGATTCCTGGCTTTCGGACAGCTCATTCGCCTCACGGGGGAATGGTGCGGCCCGTCTGTACGCGCTTCCAACCCTCCAACGTGGTCACGACATCACCCAAGGCGGCAATCTGCCGGCGCGCCGCAACCGGTGGCACGCCGGGGACATGGATGCGGAGGTTGAGCGCGTCGACACCGGACGAGACCGCCACCGTCGCCAGCTTCCGGGCCAGCACGTCGCTGTCGTCGGCGGCCACCAGCTGCTCGCCCTGCCAGTGCGCCTGGGCCCGGGGAGACGCGTAGCTCCGGTACCGCTCGACCTGCCGTTCGACCTCCGTCATGGGCGGCGCTCCCAGCCACACCCGGCGGACGAGCACGCAGGGCCGGTCCCCTCCGGCGTCGTGGTACGCGTCCACGAGCGCATGGATCCGTTCCGGCGTCGAGAGCGAGTCGAACAGCAGGCCGACACCGAGGCCGGCGGCCCGCCGTGCCGCCGCCTCGCTCATGGCGGCGCTGAGGACCGGTACAGGGTGCGAAGCGCAGCGCGCCACCGCCGGGTCCTCGGCCAGCAGTCCCGGTTCCGTGCCACCGAGGGCCTTCGCCACCTGGGCGAGGGCGGCGGCGAAGCGCGGCGTGAGACCGTCCTTGGTGAGGCCGACGACCTCGAAGTCGGCTTCGAGGGAGCCCGCGGCCAGACCCAACCCCACGCGTCCGGGAAAGCGCGCCGCGAGCCACGCCACCTCCTCGGTCACCAGGGCAGGCGGGCGCAGTGTGACGAGCACCGGGCACGGCGCCGCCCAACCCGCGGGCATCGCTTCGAGCAGCCACCCTGCCAGCTGCACGGGATTGGGCATGTAGCCGGCGAACCCCCCGTGGTGCTCGCTGGTCATCACCCCGTCGAAGCCGGCCCGAGTGGCCAGGACCGCCTGGTGGCGCAGCTCGCGCACCATCTGCTCGGGGTGAAGTCCGACGTGGGGGTAGAGCCGCAGCGAGATCGATCCTTCCGACAGGGGGCGGCCCGTGCCCGTCATGGCTCGGGGCCGTCCACCACCCACCGCGATCGGAGGTCCTCGAGCCAGTCGGGCAGTTCGATGTCGGGGTCAGGGAGTGCCTGGGCGCCGCGCGCCGCCAGGGCGCGGTGGAACGCGTCGGGGTCGTCGCCCCACGACCTCGGGTCGCCCATCATGACCTCGAGCAGCAGCGTGCCCGCTTCGCCGGCGACGAAGGGGCCGAAGGCGGCGCCTAACGGGAGCTCGATGTGCGTGCCGGCGGGGCAGTACCGCTCCCCGCACCACATGTCCCCCTCGATCACGAACAGGACGTGCGGGCTGTAGTGGCCGTGGCGCCGGACCACGACCCCGGGGTCCCACTTGGCGTACAGCGAGAGGTACTGGGGGTCGGGCGAGAAGGCCAGCCACTTCTCCCATACCGACGACACCGAGCCATCGGCATTGCGGATCGCCTTCACCTGCTGCCACGCGACGTCGGGGTCGTCGGTGTGACGGAACGTCGGCTCCAGGCCGGGGACCTTCACCGACGCGTCGTCACCCATGGCCGCTCCTCCCCGGCGACGCGGCGCGCCGTCGTGCCGTCGGAGGCGGGCCGAAGCACCAGCGGTAGCGCGAGACCTCGACGAACCCCAGGCGCAGGTACAGGGGCTCGCCCGCCTCCGACGCCTCGAGTACGACGGCGCCGGCTCCGAAGTCGAATCCCGCGCCGACCGCCCAGCGCGTGCACAGCTCCGCCAGGCCCCGCCCTCGCGCGTCGGGGACCGTGCCCACCAGCTGGATGCCGGCCACGGCGCCGCTCGCCACGACCGTGGCGGCCGCCACGGGCCGGCCCCGGTCCCGCGCCACCACGGCGCGCACCTCGGGCCCGCACACGGCGCGCAGGGTGGAAAGCTGTGCTTCGGCCGCATCGGCCGGGAGCGACGTCTCGGCGTAGGCGGCCACGGTGACGGCCAGGTAGTCGCGCCTGGCCTCCTCGTCGGTGACCTCGTCCAGGGTTACCCCCGGGCCCGGGACGCCGGCGTCGATGCGGTGATCGATGGCCAGGCGGGGTGCGCCGGTGGCCGACACCTGCGCGAGCCCGGCGCCCAGCGCGTCGCGCTCGAGGTCGGTGTCGGTGTGGGCCGCGATCCAGACGCAGTACCCGGGGCGGTCCGAGAAGAACGCCTGGGCCCGCTCCAACACGTCGACGGGGGGAAGGGCCCGGTCGAGTCGGATCGCCCCGTTGTGGTACGGGCTGGGCCAGGTCCTGGAGGTGGAGAAGAGGAGGAGCCCGTCGTCCTCCTCGAGGACTGCGCCGGGGGCGGTGGCGGCATACAGCCGCATCGTCGCCGCCAGGTTGTGGTCGCCGGCCCTGAGCAATTCGTCGCGGTCCATCATCGGCAACGTAGTTTGCAGGACCGTGATGCGGATCGGGTTCGTGGGGACGGGGGTGATCGCTTGGGCCCATGCCATCGGCCTGCAGGCCATGATCCGGGCGGGAGTCCTCGACGCGGCCTTGGTGGCCGTGCACGACCTCGACGACGAGCGGGCGGCGGGCTTCGCGGCGGTGAACGGGGCCACGGTGGCGTCGAGCGTCGCCGAGGTGCTCGAGCGTTGCGACATGGTGTGGGTGTGCACGCCGACGGCAGCGCATCGCGGCGTCGTCGAAGCGGCCGTAGGCCGTGGCCTCCCGGTGTTCTGCGAGAAGCCGCTCGCCCCCGACCTGGCCGGTGCCGAGGCGCTCGCCGCCGCGGTGGCCGACTCGGGGGTGCCGGCCCAGGTGGGCCTGGTGTTGCGCAGCGCGCCCGTGTTCCGTGCCCTGCGCGACGTGCTCGCCTCAGGGGAGCTCGGTGCGCCCATGACGGCGATCTTCCGCGACGACCAGTACTTCCCGGTCCAGGGCGTCTACGGCTCCACGTGGCGCGGGGACGTCGCGGTGGCGGGCGGCGGCTGTCTCATCGAGCACTCCATCCACGATCTCGACATCCTCCGGTTCTGCCTCGGCGAGGTCACGGAGGTGACGGGACGCACCGCCGACTTCTCCGGTCACGAGGGGGTCGAGGACCTGGGCACGGTGTCCCTGCAGTTCGCGTCGGGGGCCTGTGCCGAGCTCGTGAGCGTGTGGCACGACATCCTGAGCCGCGGCTCGACCCGGCGGGTCGAGGTGTTCTGCCGACAGGGAATGGCCTGGCTGGAGAACGACTTTCTCGGGCCGCTGCACATCCAGACGACGCGCGGAACCGAGGTCCGGGCCTGCCCGCCGCCCGGCTGGGTGCGCGACCTGGCGCTCGGCGACGACGAGATCGGTCTGGCCGTGAGCGCCTATGTCGAGGCCGACCGGGCGTTCCTCGACGCCGTGTCGGCCGGGCGCGTGCCTCAACCGAGCTTCGCCGAAGCCGTCGTGGCGCATCGCCTCGTGGACGCCGCTTACCGCTCCTCCGCTGCCGGCGGCACTCCGGTGTCCCTGGCCTGAACGAGTCCGGTCACCCCAACGCCGCGAGCACCTCGGCGGCGGCGCGCTGGCCCGAGGACACCGCCCCGTCCATGTACCCCGACCAGACGGAGGCGGTTTCGGTGCCCGCCCAGTGCACCACGCCGACCGGCTCGCGCAGCGCGGAGCCGTAGCGGGTCCACACGTTGGGCCCGAACAGGGTCCCGTAGCACCCACCGCTCCAGGGTTCGGCCTGCCAGTCGAGCTCGACGAAGTCGACCGGGTCGGCGGCCTTGGGCCCGAAGTAGCGCACGAACGAGTCGAGTACGGCCTTGCGCCGCACCTCGGGGCGGGCCCGTCCCAACCGGCGGGCCTCGTCGCCTTCGAGGAACCCGAGCAGGATCCCCGGCGTGCCGTCGGGCGGCGAGTTGTCGAACACGACGCGCGCCCCGTCACCGTCGCCGGTGGCCTGTCCGCTCAGTCCTTCGGCGCGCCAGAACGGTTCGTCGTAGATGGCGTTGCACTTGATGACGGATCCCATCGGGGTGCGCTGGGTGAGCTGGTCACGCCACGGTGGGAGCAGGGGGTCGTAGTCGATCCGGCCCGCCAGCATCGGGGGCAGCGACACGATCACGCGCCGGCACGTCCACGTCCCGTTGTCGGACTCCACCGTCGCCCGGTCACCGACGACGCCGATGCGGCGCACCGGTGCCTCGAGGCGCAGCGCGTCGGTGCCGAGCGCGTCGGCCAGTCTGTCGCAGATGAGCTGGGAGCCGCCGACGAAGCGGTCCTGCTGCGCACCGCCTCCGGTGTCGATCGCCATCTGGAACGACCCCGCCGAGTGGGCGTAGAAGAGTACGTGGAGGAGTGACACGTCTCCGGGCTCGCAGGCGAACACCGCCTCGACACCGAGAGCGAGCAGCATCCGCCCCGCGCTCGTGAGCGTGTTGCGACGCAGCCAGGTCTCGAAGGTCACCGCGTCCCAGGCCTCGGCGCGCGCTGCGGTCCACGGTGCCTCGAGGGGGACCTTCTTGGCGAGGGACTCGAGGCGCGCCTGGGCCCGCCCCACGTCCGCGATGACGACGGGGTTGATGCGGGGGATGGTGCCCTTGTAGGTGCCGCGGCGGCCGCCGAAGTGCAGCACCCGCCGGCCGGTGTCGTAGGTGGGGAAGGTCTCGACCCCGACGTCTTTGGCGAGGGCGAGGACCCGGTCCTGGGTGGGGCCGACCCATTGGCCGCCCACCTCGACGACCCTGCCGTCACCGATGGACCGGTTGTGGACCCGACCGCCCACACGGTCGCGCGCTTCGACGACGACGACCGAACGACCCGCCGCAGTCAGGTCCCGGGCGGCAGTCAAGCCCGCGAAACCCGCCCCCACCACCACGACGTCGACTTCGGTGCTCGTCATGGCGAGGTTCTAGCGCCAGATGCTCTGCTCCGCATCCGGACGGGTCAGCGCCCCGGGCGCGTCGGGCGCGTCGGGTGTCCCGAGGGCGTCGGGCTCCCCGACCGATCCCGGACCGATGGCGTGGCGGCCGCGCCCGGTTGCCAGCCCACGCGCCGCGCAGTCGCAGAGCAGGACAACCCCCACGCCCACGGCCAGCCCTGCCAGCGCGTCGGTGGGATAGTGCCAGCGCAGAGCCAGGACCGACACACCTTCGAGCACGGTGACCGTGCCCCCGAGGGCGGCCACGATCGCACGCCAGGGGTCGGGCGTGGCCAGCACCCCCACGGTGGCGATGGCCGCCACCGCCGCCACCGTGCCCGAGGGGAAGCTCACGACGTCGGCGTAGGTCCGGTCCACGATCGGTTTGAGCACCCAGTCACACGCCGCCACCGCCAGCACGGGCCCGACGAGCAGCGCCACGGCCCGGGGGCGGTTGCGCCGGACGGTCGCCAAGAAGCCGGCCGCCGCCCCCGCCAGCACCACGAACGGCGACCCCAGGCGTGTCACGCCCACGAGGAACCCCGAGTGGTGCACCGGGCGGATGGCTGCGAAGAGCCACCGGTCGAGCAGGGCCGGCCCGGGTCGGACCATGAAGTAGAGCCCGCCCGCCATCGCCGCCAGGAGCAGGAGGCTTCCGATCGAGAGCTCGATGCCGGCGTGCGCCCGCCGCTTCATGCGCCCGATCGGCTCAGGGCGTCGAACTGCTCGTCGGAGAGCACCACGGCGGATGCCGCACAGTTCTCCTCGAGATGGGCGACTTTCGAGGTGCCCGGGATGGGGAGCATGGCCGGCGAGCGGCGCAGCAACCACGCCAGGGCCACCTGGGCCGGGGTGGCGCCGGCGGCCTGGGCGACGTCCGCCACCGCACCGCGCGCCGCGCTCAGCGTCCCGTCCGCGATCGGGAACCACGGGATGAAGCCGATCCCTTCGGCCTCGCAGTGCTCGAGCACCTGCTCGGACCGCCGGTTGGCCAGGTTGTACAAGTTCTGGACCGAGACGATGGGGACGACCTGGCGAGCGGCCTCGATCTCTGCCACGGCGACCTCGGACAAGCCGACGTGGCGCACCTTGCCCTCGTCGCGCAGCTCTTTGAGGACCCCGAATTGCTCGGCGGCCGGGACCTTGGCGTCGATGCGGTGCAGCTGGAAGACATCGATGCATTCCAACCGCAGCCGGCGCAGGCTCATCAGGCACTCCTGACGCAGGTACTCGGGCCGCCCCACCGGTGGCCAGTCGGCCGGGTCGGGGCCGATTCGGGTCAGCCCCGCCTTGGTGCCGATGACGAGCCCTTCGGGATACGGGTGCAGCGCCTCGCAGATGAGCTCCTCGGACACATACGGCCCGTAGGAGTCGGCGGTGTCGATGAAATCCACGCCGAGCTCGACAGCGCGGCGCAACACCCGGACGCATTCGTCGTGGTCCTCGGGCGGTCCCCAGATCCCCGGCCCCGTGATCCGCATGGCACCGAAGCCCATCCGGTGGACGGGCAGGTCCCCGAGGGTGAAGGTTCCGCTCGAGGCCACGGGCCGGTCTGTCTTCGGGGTCACGTCCACCTCCTCGGTGCACCGGGTCGGCGCCGTTCCATCCTTCCACCTGCGTCCCGGCTCCGATCCCCACCCGGCCGAATTGCCGCCGGAATTCGCCGGGAGGCCCTCAGTCGAACGCGACCGGGAACCACCCCGTCACCGATGCGTCGAGGGACCGCTCGGCCTGGACCCGCGCCCGGTCCGCCTCGGCCCGGTCGACGGGCTCGAAGCACACGGTGTCGCCCGGACGACACCGCCCGAGCACCCCGAGATCGGCCTGCACCACCGTGGCCACGACCGGGTAGCCCCCGACGGTGGCGTGGTCGCACAACAGCACCACGGGCTGACCGTCGGGCGGGACCTGCACCGCGCCGGTCACCATTCCCCGTGAGGCGATACCCGGAGCGGGGGTGTCGAGGGCTTCGTCTCCGTGCAGGCGCACCCCCATGCGGTCGCTCGAGGCCGACACCTCCCACGCGGTGGCGGCGAGGCGGTTCGAGGCGCCGGGCCCGAATTCGTCGGGCCCCGGGATGACGCGCACCCGGTGGGGGCCCGACCCCCGGCCCGGGCGGGTGAGCCTCCCCCGGGGCCGTCCCGAGGGGCCGATGCCCAGGACGTCCCCGGGGCGCAGCGCTCCCGGGCCCAGGCCGGTCAGCACGTCCGAGGACCGGCTGCCGAAGACGGGCGTGACGTCGAGCCCGCCGGAGACCGCCACGTAACACCGCAGGTCGTCGAGCGTCCTCCCCACCGAGAGCTCCTGGCCCGGGGAGACCGGGACCACCGTGTCGACGGCGATGGGCCGTCCGTCGATGCTCACCTCGGCCTCGCCCACCACGGCGAGGTGCGCGGTCTGGTCGAAGCGCAGCCGGGGCCCGAGCGCGGTCACCTCGAGCGCCGCCGCCCCGTCGTCGTTCCCGACCAGCCGGTTGGCGGCGCGCAGGGCGGAGGGGTCGGCGGCCCCGGCATGGGGCACCCCCAACCGGGCCACACCCAGGCGCCCGAGATCCTGCACCATCGACAGCAGTCCGGGCGCCTGCACCTCCGCGGTGCGGGCCGTGGCCGGGCGCAACGGGGCGCGGGCCCGTGGCGTCAGGGCACCGGGGTCGGCCACGGGCCGGAACCGGATCCTGTCGCCGGGGCGCAGGGCCGCGAACGGCGGCGCCTCGGGGTCGAAGAGCTCGAACCCGGTGCGGCCGAGCAGTTGCCAGCCACCGGGGGAGGCCTGGGGGTAGATGCCCGCGAACCCTCCTCCGATGCCCACCGAACCGCCGGCCACCGAGCTCCGGGGGGTGCTCCGACGGGGGACGGCCGCCAGGGAGGGCGCCAAGCCCTCGAGGTACGCGAAACCCGGGAGGAACCCGATGAAGGCGACTTCGAGACCGCTGCCCACCAGCTGGTCGACCACGGCGTCCCGAGACATGCCGGCCATCATCGCCACGTCGTCGAGATCGGGGCCGTCGAACGCGACCGGGATCTCGAGCCGCCGCGTGGACGCCGGGTCCGGTGCCGATCCCGGGATCCGGGCCAGCTCCTCTCCCAGGGCGCTGGTGTCGGTGACAGCGGGATCGGTGACCACCGTCACCGACCGGTACCCGACCACGACGTCCTCGACCCCCTGCCAACCCGCGTCCGAGACCGCCGCCGCCAAGCCGTGGGCTTCGGCGACCGAGCCGACTTCCGCCACCAACGCCCCGTCCCCGAAGGGGCGGACGTCGCGGGCCGCCCCCCGAGCGCTCACGATGCGGCGCCGATCACGAAGTCCCCTCCAGGCTCACGTGACGGCTCACGTGACGAACGGGAGCAGGGTCACTCCGGCCCCCTCGAGAGCCTGGCGGACGCGCCGGGCCAGCGCCCCGGCCCCTGGGGTGTCGCCGTGAACGCAGATCGACGACGCTTCCAGGCCGATCGTTGTCCCGTCGTCGGCGGTCACGTGACGGTGGAGCGCGATGTCGACGGCCTGTCTTGCCACCAAAGCCGGGTCGGTGAGCACCGACCCGGCGCTGCTCCGGGGGGCGAGGCGCCCGTCGGGCCGGTAGGCGCGATCCGCGAAGCCTTCGGTGGCGACCCGCACCCCTGCCGACTCGACGACCTCGACGGCGCGCGAGCCTGCCGGGGCGAGCAGGACGAGGCCCCCCGCCCGTTGGAGTGCCTCGGCGACCGCTCGGGCGCACTCCTCGTCGTCCGCCATCCGGTGGTAGAGGGCGCCGTGCGGCTTCACGTAGCGGACCCGGGTCCCACACGCGCGCGCCGCGGCGTCGAGAGCTTCGACCTGGTCCAGCACCGCCGCGGTGATCTGGGCCGGGGCCAGGTCCATGGGGCGGCGGCCGAACCCCTCTCGGTCGGGATAGGAGGGATGGGCGCCGACGACGACCCCTCGCCGTGCGGCGGCCTCCACGGTGCGACGCATGGTGCGGGGATCCCCGGCGTGCACGCCGCAGGCCACGCTGGCGCTCGTCACCAGGTCGAAGAGCAGGGCGTCGTCGGCGCCCTCTCCGACGTCTGCGTTCAGATCGACCGAGGGCGCCGGAGGCGTCGGTAGCCGAGAGCTCGGCGACACTGGAGAGCTCGGCGACACAGGCCGCTCCGAGGACGGCTCAGCGGAGGACGGCTTCGACGAGCGCAGGCCCCGGTGTCGCCAGGGCGCGCTCGAGCTGCCCGGTGAACTCGTCCGCGGTCGTGGCCCGCGAGGCCGGCACGCCCATCCCTGATGCCAGTGCCACGAAGTCGAGGTCCGGGTGTCCGAGGTCGAGCATGCTCCGGGCGCGCGGCCCCGCATCCCCGGCCCCCACCCGGCTGAGCTCCAGCTCGAGGATGGCGTACGAGCCGTTGTTGAGCACGACGGTCGTCACGTCGAGGCCTTCACGCACCTGGGTCCACAGCGACTGCAGGGTGTACATGGCGCTGCCGTCGGCCTCCAGGCACAGCACGGGCCGGTCCGGGCAGGCCACGGCGGCCCCGGTGGCGACGGGGAGGCCCTGGCCGATCGCCCCGCCGGTGAGGCACAGCCAGTCATGGGGGGCTGCTCCGGCCGTGGCCCCGGAGACGAAGAGCCCCGACGTGTTCCCCTCGTCGCTCACCACGGCGCCTTCGGGGAGCAGGGCGCCGATGGCCGCCGCCATGCTCTGGGCGTCGAGCGCGCCCGTGGGCCGTTCCGGGCGTGACGGCGCGGCGGACCCCGCTGTTCCCGGGCCGAGGGGCGGTGCCCCCAGCGTGTCGACGAGCGCGTCGAGCGCCCCGGCCACGTCGTCGGACCCGGTGGCGAGGGTGTGCACCTCGCACCCCTCGGGCACCAGGTAGCCGGGGACGGAGGGATAGGCGAAGAACGACACCGGGGCCAGGGCGTCGGCGAGGACCAGGTGCCTCGCCCCCTGGAGCTGGGCGATGGTGAACTCGGCGAGGTAGCCGAGCCGCTCGACGGGCGGCAACCCCGCGCCGCGCTCGATGCGGGCGGGAAACGTCTCGCACAGGAGCTTGGCCCCCGTGGCCTGCACGATCCGGGCGGCCGCCGTGAGCCCCCGCCTGCGCAGCGCGTTCCCTCCCACGAGCAGCACGGCGGGCTCTCCCGAGCGCAGGGCCTTGGCCGCCCCGGCCACGGCGTCCTCGCCGACCGTGTCGAGGATCGACCGGGGGGGACCCGAGGCGGGCTCCCCGGCTTCCTGCCACGACACGTCGGCCGGGACCACGAGCGTCGCCACGCCCCCGGGTGGGCCGACCGCGCCCTGGACGGCGTCCACGGCGTCCCCGCACAGGACATCGGGGGCCCGCGACGAGCGGAACCACCGTGACACCGGGCGGGCCAGGCTCTCGATGTCGGAGGTGAGCGGCGGGTCGTGGGCGAGGTGGGTGGTGGCGTGGTCGCCGACCAGGTTCACCACCGGGGTCCGGGCCCGGCGCGCGTTGTGGAGGTTGGCGATGCCGTTGCCGAGGCCGGGTCCGAGGTGCAGCAGGGTGGCGGCGGGCCGGCCCGCCATCCGGCCGTACCCGTCGGCGGCCCCGGTGACGACGCCTTCGAAGAGCCCGAGCACGCCCCGCATCTCGGGGACGTCGTCGAGCGCCGCCACGAAGTGCATCTCCGAGGTCCCGGGGTTGGCGAAGCACACCTCCACCCCGCAGCCGACGAGGGTCCTGATCAGTGCCTGGGCGCCGTTCACGACGTGCAGTCCAGCAGTCAGTCGAGCAGGTTGCCGGGCCCGAGGATCCCGTGAGGGTCGAAGGCGCGTTTGACGGCCCGCATGAGCTCCACCTTCACAGGGTCCTCCAACTCCAGGAAGTACTTCTTCTTCTCGGTGCCGATGCCGTGCTCGCCCGAGATCGCCCCGCCCAGGCCCATGCCGGCGCGGAACACCGCCCGCAGCACCTCGGTGCGCCGCTCGGTGTCGGGCTGGAACACCGAGAGGTGGACGTTGCCGTCGCCCACGTGCCCGCACCCGGTGATGAGCGCGCCGTGGCGCTCCGCCACCTCGGCCACCGCCGTCATGTACCGGGGGATGGCGGCCCGTGGCACGACGAGGTCGACGATGTCGTCCGCCCCGGCTGCCTTGGCCACGAAGAACGCCTTCTCCCTGGCGCTGATGAGCTGGGTGGCGGCGTGGGCCGGCAGGACGTAGACCTCCATGGCGCCGAGCTCCACGAGCACCTCGCCGAGCGACTCCACGTCCTGCTCGAGGCGGTCCTCGTGCGAGTTCTCGAGCACGATCACGAGGTAGGCGAGCGCGGCCTCGCGCACCTGCTCGGGGATGCCGAGGTCGAGGCCCACATTGGCGGTGATGGCGGCCATCGTGATCATGTCGACGTACTCCAGGATGAGCGGGCCGACCCCGTGGGCGACGATCCGGGGAACCGCCGCGGTGACCTCCTCGAGCGTGGTGAAGGGGGCCAGCACCGTCGACGCGTGGGCCAGACGGGGCTGGAGCTTCAGGGTGGCCTCGGTGACGAGGGCGAGCGTGCCCTCGGAGCCCACGATGAGCTGGGTCAGGTCGTAGCCGGTCGAGGTCTTCACGAACTTCCCGCCGGTGCGGATCACGTCCCCGCTGGCGAGCACGGCCTCGAGCCCGAGCACGTGATGTCGTGTCACCCCGTACTTGATGGCCCGCATCCCGCCCGCGTTGGTGGCCACGTTGCCCCCGAGCGACGCGGTGACCTCGCCGGGGAACACCGGGTAGACGAGCCCGTGCTCAGCAGCGGCGCGGTTGAGCTCCTCGAGGGTGACGCCGGGCTGGACCACCGCCACGTGGTTGGCGAGGTCGATCTCGAGGATGGCGTTCATCCGTTCGAAGGAGACGAGGATCCCGTCCCCGGGCGAGATGGCGGCTCCCGAAAGCCCCGTACCGCTGCCCCGGGCGGTCACCGGGAGGTGCAGCTCGTCGGCGATCTTGAGCACCGCCGACACCTCCGCGGTGGACGCCGGCCGCACGACGGCCAGAGGGACGCTGGGCGTGGCGGTGAGGGCCTCGTCGTGGGCGTAGTCGGGGGAGACGTCGTCCCCGGCGAGGACGTTGCCGGCGCCCACGACGTCGGCGAGCAACTCGACGATCTCGGCCACCACTGCCTCCTGCTCGGTCCTCCTCCACCCTAGGGCGCCCTCCGGCCCGTACCGGACCGCGCTGGCGGCGCACGCGGCGTCCGGACGGACCGGAGGTGAACATGGGGCATGGTTCGGGTGGGGAAGGATCTACGCCGATGAACTGGGTCGACTACGCGCTGCTCGTCGTCGTGGCGCTGGCGGGCATCCGCGGGCTGCGGGCGGGCGCCGCCATGCAGGTGTTGACCTACGGGGGCCTCTTCCTCGGCCTGTTCCTCGGCGCGCTCGTCGCGCCGTCGCTCGCCGAGCTGGTCCACGGCGCCACCGCCAAGGCGATCGTTGCCCTCGTCGTCCTGGTCGGCGCGGCCACCATCGTGAGCGGCCTGGGCAGGCTGCTCGGGGCCCACTCGGGCCGCTTCCTGCACCGGGTGCGGCTGGGCCCTGTCGACTCCGCGTTCGGTGTTGTGGTTGCCGTCGTGGTCGCGCTCGTCGTCGCCTGGCTCTTGGCCACCCTGGTGCAGGCGAGCCAGTTCACCGCCCTGGACCGGTCGGTGCAGCAGTCGCGGATCGTGCGCGCCCTCGACAACGTGCTCCCCCCGATCCCGACGGTGTTCGCCCGGGTCGAGCGCTTCCTCGCCCACAGCGGCTTCCCCGTGGTCTTCGCCGGCATCCCGCCCCAGACGGCGGGACCCGTGTCCCTTCCGACCGACGCGTCGGCCCGGGCCGCCGTCCTGCATGCCGAAGGGTCGACCGTGCAGGTGGCCGGCTCGGGCTGTGGGGTGATCCAGGAGGGCTCGGGCTTCGTGGTGGCCCCCGGACTCGTCGTCACCAACGCGCACGTCGTGGCGGGGATCGCCGCGCCCAGCGTCATCGACTCGAGCGGGCGCCACCCGGCCACCGCCGCGCTGTTTGACCCCAAGCTGGACATCGCCGTGTTGCGCGTGCCCGGTCTCGCCGACCCCGTTCTCTCTGTCGACCCCACGGTCGTGCCACGCGGCACCACCGGTGTGGTCATGGGGTATCCCGGCGGCGGGCCCCTCACCGCCCGAAAGGCTGGCGTCGCCGCCGCCTTCGAAGCCGTGGGGCTCGACATCTACGGGAACTCGCAGACGACCCGCGAGATCTACCAGCTCGAAGCGGTGGTGCAGCCGGGCAATTCGGGTGGCCCCCTCGTGGCGTCGGGCGACCGGGGCATCGCCGACGGCACCGTCATCGGCGTCGTGTTCGCGCGCTCGACCACCAACACCGACGTGGGCTACGCGCTCGCCATGCCCGCCGTCGCCGCCGACGTGGCCCGCGCACAGGCCACGTCGGCGGCGGTGGGCACCGGGGGCTGCGTCTCGTAGCCCGCCTCGCGAGCCCATGGACCTCTGGGGTAAGAATGGCGGCCGTGGCGCTGCGGATCGAGGACTACGGGATCATCGGGGACACCCACGCCGCGGCGCTGGTCGGCCGTAACGGGTCGATCGACTGGCTGTGCCTACCGCGCTTCGACTCCGACGCGTGCTTCGCGGCGCTGCTGGGCGACGACTCCCACGGGTACTGGCGCATCGCGCCGGCTTCGGACGACTACGAGGTGCGCCGCCGCTACCGCGGCGACACTCTTGTGCTCGAGACGGAATTCGAGACGGCGGACGGCGTGGCCAAGGTGGTCGACTGCATGCCCATCCGGGAGGATCGTCCCCAGGTGGTGCGGATGGTCGAGGCCACCGCCGGCCAGGTCGCCATGCGCATGGACCTCGTCATTCGCTTCGGCTACGGGTCGATGATCCCCTGGGTGCGGCGCGCCGACGGCCTGCTGTGCGCCGTCGCCGGGCCCGACGCCCTGTCGCTGTGGACGCCCATCCGCACCCGGGGGGAGTCGATGACCACTGTGGCGGACTTCACGGTGACCGGCACCGAGCACGTCCCGTTCGTCTTGACGTGGTACCCGTCGCACGAGACGCCACCGCGTCCCGTCGACGCCAGCTACGCGGTGCACGACACCCAGATGTGGTGGGAGGACTGGGCCGCCACCTGTACGTTCGAGGGGGAGTGGCGCGATGCCGTCATGCGCTCGCTCATCACCCTGAAGGCCCTCACCTATCAACCGACGGGTGGGATCGTGGCGGCGGCCACGACGTCGCTTCCCGAGACCCTCGGAGGCGAGCGCAACTGGGACTACCGCTACTGCTGGCTGCGCGACGCCACGCTCACCCTCGAGTCGCTCATGCGGGGCGGATTCCACGAGGAGGCCCTGGCGTGGCGCGACTGGCTGTTGCGCGCCGTGGCCGGGGACGTGACCAAGCTGCAGATCATGTACGGGCCGGCCGGCGAGCGCCGGCTCAGCGAGTGGGAGGTCGACTGGCTCCCGGGCTACGAGAACTCCGCCCCCGTGCGGGTGGGCAATGCCGCCTCGGGACAATTCCAGCTGGACGTGTACGGCGAGGTGCTGTCCGCGCTGTTCGAGGCGTCCGAAGTGGGCAGCCCGCTCAGCTCTTCGGCCTGGGACCTGCAGACCGCGCTCGTGGAGTTCGTCGAGCGGAGCTGGGAGGAACCCGACGAGGGAATCTGGGAGGTCCGCGGACCGCGCCGGCACTTCACGCACTCCAAGGTCATGGCCTGGGTCGCCGTCGACCGGGCGGTGCGCACCATCGAGGACTTCAAGGTCGAAGGGCCCCTCGAGCGCTGGCGCGACCTGCGCGACCGCATCCACGACGAGGTGTGCACCAAGGGGTACGACGCCGATGTCGGGGCCTTCACGCAGTACTACGGGTCCGACGCCCTCGACGCCAGCCTCCTCATGATCCCGCTCGTGGGGTTCCTGCCGGCCACCGACGAGCGGGTGCGCTCCACCATCGAAGCCGTCGAGCGCGGGCTCACCGAGGACGGCTTCGTGCTGCGCTACCGGACGCAGGACAGCGGAGGCGTCGACGGGCTCACCGGGCACGAGGGCGCGTTCCTGGCGTGCTCGTTCTGGATGGCCGACTGCCTGTACATGATCGGCCGCTATGACGACGCGCACGCCATGTTCGACCGGCTCGTCGGCCTGCGCAACGACCTCGGCCTGCTCGCCGAGGAGTACGACGTGTCGGCCAAGCGCCAGGTCGGCAACTTCCCGCAGGCGTTCTCCCACGTGTCGCTCGTCAACGCAGCGTTCAACCTCTCGGGCCATCCCGCCATGGAGGACCAGATCGTGGCCGGCGTCCACCTCCTCAGGGGCACCGGGCACCGGTGGGGGCGGTCGAGGACCATGCGCGGCTTCCTCCCGGCGCGTCGCTCGGACCCCCGAGACCCAGTTCATCGAGACGTAGTCGATCGAGACGCAGATCATCAAGGCCCAGATCCACACGACCCAGACCCCGAAACGAAGAACACGAAGTGGAGGCGGGCGCGATGAAAGCCCTGACGGTGCAGCCCCTGATGGCGGGCTCGGCCCGGCTCGACGACGTCGACGAGCCTCCGGAGTCCGACGGTGCGGTCCTCGTGGCGGGCCTCGCCCTCGGGGTGTGCGGCACCGACATCGAGATCGTGTCGGGCGCTTACGGGTGGGCGCCTCCCGGACGCGACCGCCTCGTCCTCGGTCACGAGTCACTGGGCCGCGTCCTCGAAGCGCCCGCGGGCGCACCGGTGGCTCCCGGGGACCTCGTCGTCGGCATCGTCCGGCTCCCCGACCCCGTGCCGTGCGGCAACTGCGCGGTGGGGGAATGGGACTTCTGTCATAACGGCCTGTACACCGAACACGGCATCAAGAGCCATGACGGGTACGGCTCGGAGCGCTGGCGCATCCATCCGGAGTACGCCGTGAAGGTCGACCCCGGTCTGGGGGCGCTCGGGGTGCTCATGGAGCCGACCAGCGTGGTGGCCAAGGCCTGGGAGCAGGTCGACCGCATCGGCGGGCGCGCCCACTGGGACCCCCAGAACGTCGTCATCACCGGGGCCGGGCCCATCGGCCTGCTGGCCGCCATGATCGGGATGGAGCGGGGGCTCGACGTGCACGTCTTCGACCAGGTCACCACCGGCACCAAGCCCGACCTCGTCGCGGCGCTCGGGGCCACGTACCACACCGGTCGGATCGAGCGCTCCTGCCCGCACCCCGACATCGTGATCGAGTGCACCGGGGTGGCGTCGCTGGTGTTCGACGCCATGGAGCACCTGAACCCCGGCGGGGTGGCGTGTCTCACCGGGGTGTCGTCGGGCCGCCACGCCCTGAAGGTCGACGCGTCGATGCTCAACCGGTCGATGGTCCTCGAGAACCAGGCCGTGGTGGGCTCTGTGAACGCCAATCACCGCCACTACCAGGCCGCCGCCGACGCGCTCATGAAGGCCGACCGCGACTGGATCTCCAAGCTCGTGACGAGGCGCGTGCCCCTCGATCACTGGCAGGACGCGCTGGCCCGGCAGCCCGACGACGTCAAGGTGGTGATCGAGGTCGGCGCGTGACGACTTCGGAGATCGCCCCCGGGATCATCGAGATCGACACCCTCCTCGGGGGCTGGGACAAGGTGACCGCCGGGTACCTGGTCTACGGGGACGCGCCCGTGCTGGTCGAGACGGGCAGCCAGAGCTCGGTGGGCGTGCTGCTCGACGCGCTGGACTCGCTCGGCGTGAGCCCGGCGGATCTGGCGGGCGTGGCGGTGACCCACATCCATCTCGATCACGCCGGCGGAGTGGGGGACGTGGCGAAGGCGTTCCCGGCCGCCACGGTGTACGTGCACGAGAAGGGGGCCCGGCACCTGGTCGACCCCACCCGCCTCATCGACTCCGCGGCGCGTGTCTACGGGTCGCTCCTCGACTCGCTCTACGGCCGTCTCGACGCCACGCCCGCCGAGCGGATCCACGTGCTCGCCGACGGCGAGGAGATCCGGGTGTCACCCGACCGCGTGCTCACGACCGTGGACTCACCCGGGCATGCCAAACATCATCTCGCCCTGCACGACTCGACGAGCGGCATCCTCTTCGCCGGGGACGCGGTGGGGGTGCGGCTCCCTGACGCCGGGGTGCTTCGGCCCTCGACGCCGCCGCCCGACTTCGACCTCGACAAGGCGGTGCACTCGCTGCACCGTTTCGCGACGCGCCGTCCCACCGGCCTCGCCCTGGCGCACTACGGGTTGCTGGCCGAGCCCGAGTCCGTGCTGGCCGAGGCGGAGGACACCCTGAGGCGGTGGGCGAGCGTGGCCGAACAGGCGTGGCGTGCCGGCGAGGACATCGCGGCCGCGCTCGACGCCGCCTTCGCGTCCGACGTCTCGGGTGTCGACGCCGTGCACCGCGAGAAGCTCGACACGCTCAACGGCGTGCACTCGAACGCGGCGGGCTTCCGGCGCTGGCTCGACACCCGCGCCGAGACTGAACCACCGACCAGCTGAACCACCAACCACCTGAGCCGCCCGGCTGAAGCTCCACCGGGCCGACGTCGCCACCTGCCGATCACCGACCGGAGCCCTTCACCGACGACTCTGGAAGACTGAGGTGCATGCGCAGCGCCACGACATCGGTCGACGAGGTCGTGGCCGCTCTCGACGAAGACGGCTACGCGGTGGTGGAGGACATGTTGCGTGAGCCGGAGCTGTCCGCGGCGCGCCACGACATGCGACACGTGCTGGCGCACACCCCCGAAGGCCGCAACCCCTTCGAAGGGGCGCGTACCAAGCGCGTGTACGCCCTGTTCGCCAAGACCCGGGCCTTCGACGCGCCTGCACTCGACCCTCTGGTCCTCGGGGTGCTCGACCGCGTGCTCGGCCACTGCCAGCTCAGCGCGCCCACCGGCATCGAGATCGGCCCCGGGGAGCTGGCCCAGGTCCTGCACCACGACGACGCCATCTACCCCCTGCCCCGTCCCCATCCCGAGGTCGTGCTCAACACCATGTGGGCCCTCGACGACTTCACCGAGGCCAACGGCGCCACACGCGTGATCCCCGGGAGCCACCGGTGGGCGGGCGAGCAGCCCGACACGCACACGCCCAGCGTCCCGGCGGAAATGCGGGCGGGATCGGTCCTGTTCTACGTGGGGAGTGTCTGGCACGGAGGTGGGGCCAACACCACCGACCGGGCGCGTCTGGGCGTGATCCTCGAGTACGTGGCGTCATGGCTCCGGCCTCAGGAGAACCACTTCCTCGGCGTGCCCCGCGACGTCGTGGCGCGGCTGCCCGAACGCCTGCAGGAGCTGCTGGGGTACAACATCCGCCCCCCGTTCATGGGCTACGTCGACGGGCGCCATCCCCGCCGGGTGCTCGACGCCGGGACGGCATCGCCGTAGCACACTCCGCGCCGTCCCCGGCACCGGCGCCGCACCGTCCCCAGCGCCGTGTCGTCCCCGGCCGGTACCGTGCGCCATGGCCGACACCGTCCTCTACGAGCGAAGTGGCCACGTGGCCACGATCACCTACAACCGCCCCGACGCCCTCAACGCGGTCAACGGCGAGCTGCGCCGCGACCTCAACGCCGCGTTCGCCCGCTTCAGGGACGAGGAGGAGGCGTGGGTCGGCATCGTCACCGGCACGGGGCGCGCCTTTTGCGCCGGGGCCGACCTGCGCGACGGCGGCGGCTCGACGGGCGAGTTCGCCGGCACGTTCTGGGAGAAGCCCACCCTGAATTCGTTCGAGAGCGGGTGGGAGATCCACAAGCCCGTGATCGCGGCGGTCAACGGCCACTGTCTGGGATACGGCCTCACCCTCGTGACGTGGTGCGACTTCGTCCTGGCGAGTGATCGGGCCACCTTCGGCTATCCCGAGGTGCGCCTCGGCATCCCCGCCATCGTGGGAGCCATCCGGTTGCCGCAGCGCATCGCGTGGGCCGACGCCATGGAGCTGCTGCTCACGGGGGAGACCGTCGACGCGTCGCGGGCGCGCCGGATGGGGCTCGTATGGCGCGTCGTGGCGCACGACGACCTCCTCGACGAGGCCCGGGCCCTGGCGCAGCGTCTCGTCGCCGGGGCTCCGCTGGCGCAGCGGGCCATGAAGGAGGTCGCGGCGCGGGCCCGCGACCTCCCCACGCTCGAGTCCATCCGGTTCGGCGAGACCATGCGCATCGTCGTCTCCGCTACTGCGGACGCCGCCGAGGGCATGCGCGCCGCCGCCGAGCGCCGAGCCCCGCGCTGGGAGGGACGCTGAGGCACTGCGTCCGGGCGGCCCCACAGTCAGCCCAGACGGTGCTGGCGGAAGAACTGCCAGATGATGTCGGTGGCGTCGATCTCGAAGGTCGAGGGCCCGGTGATCGAGGCCAGCGCGGCGCTCACCTTGCTCCCCGGCCAGGCGTGGCCACCGCCCAGGACGATGTAGAACTCCACGGCTGCGCCCGGGGGGCACCGGTAGCGGCGCAGGATCACGTGCGCGGCCACCTTGGTGTCGGTCGGGCGCAGGCTGCAGCCGTCCTTGCGGGCCCAGGCCTTCACGTTCGCCGGGTAGCCCTTGCCGTGGAGGTTGACCGGAGGCGGTGTCGTGGTGGTCGGCGCGGGCCCCTGTCCGAGGACGTGGTTGAGGGTGGCGGTGCCCACGCCCCCGTTGAAGAACAGGATCGGGTCGGCGGTGCCGTGGAAGGCCAGGATGGGGACCCGACGTCCCGGGTCACACGGTGAAGGCATGACCGCCCCCGCCACGGGCGCGAAGGCGGCGAAGCGACCCGCCATCGTGCAGGCCAGCAGCGAGGTGAACAGCGCTCCGTCGGAGAGCCCCGTGGCGTAGATCCGCGACGTGTCGACGCACTGGTGCGCCTCCAGCGCGTCGAGCATGGCGTTCATGAAGTCGATGTCGTGGTTCGGGTGTGCTTTCGTGCCGGGGGCGATGTCCCAACTGACCGGGGACCCCGTGCCTTCGGGGAACACGACGATGAAGCCGTCCCGTTGCGCCTCGGGGCTGAACTGGGTTGTGTCCGCGTGCAGCACCGCGCCCTCGGCCAGGCCGTGGAGGTCGACGACGACGGGGAGCGGCCCGGCGTCGGGGTGAGGCAGGGGTGTCGTGAGCAGGTACCACCGCGCCACACCGTCCACGGTGATGTCCTGGCGCTGTTCGGTCACCGCCGCGGCGGCCTCCGACGATGCCGCGCCGGGAGAGGAGCATCCGGAGCTCGGCACCGGCGCTCCCGTGCCCGCCTCGGTGTCCCCCGCCCGTGTCGTCGCCGAGCCTGTGCCGGCACCCGGCGAGGAGCAGGCGCCGACGGCGACCGCCAGCACCACGACGACGGCGGGCCAGTGGCGCCCTCGTATGCGCTCCCCCAAGGGCGTGAAGCCCAGCACATCCCCATCCGGGCGTCGAACCCGCGGGGCGGCTCGGCCCTGGCCTCCGAGGGGGCCCCTTCCCGGGCCGGCCAGGGCGGTGGGTCGGGAAAGACCATCTGACCAGCGGGTTCAGAGATCTTCCCAGCGGTTTCCAAGACATGCCCGGGGATGAGACAATGGTGCGAGGCTGCCAAGTGGGGGGTGTTCTGTCGTGCGGGGTGGCAATCTGAAGGATCCCTATGGCCACGCGCGGCCGTCCCGAGTCTCGTCGGCCGCCGTGGCGCCCGCGGCGCACCGGGGCAAGCGCACCGTGGGGCGCTGTGCTCCCCTCCTCGCCGCCGTGGCGCTCACGGCCGCGGCATGCTCGTCTCCCCCGCCGGTCGGAGAGGTGGGTTCCACCTTGCCGGCGATGGGCGGCACTGTGACGTTGGTGAAGGTCATCTCCCCGGCCACGCTGGCCCGAACCACCCTCGCCGTCCCCGCTCCCGGAAAGAAGCTGGTCGCGGTCATCCTCACCGTGCACAGCCCGGCGTCGGCCACCGCCAACTTCGCCGCCATCTACGTGGACTCGAAGCTCGTCGTCTCGGGCGGCAAGGGCCCCATCGCCAAGCGCGAGGGCAAGTACCAGGTGACCCAGTGCCTCGTCTACCCCACCTTCAAGACCGTGGCGGCCGGTGGGTCCCAGACCGGGTGCGAGCTCTTCCTGTTGCCGTTGGCAGCCACCCCGGTGGAGCTGAAGATCCATGGCAAGGCCGAGGCCGACTTCAAGATCGCCGCCTCCGCCATCGAAGCGGGCCCCGTCAGCGCACCCATCGTGACTGCGCCGCGGCCGAGGGCACCCCTGACCGAGGGGTTGGGCTCCTCGTCGACCACCACGACGTCGACCACTGCTGCCGGCACGACGACGTCGACGACGATCGGGGTCGGTCTGACGACCAGCACGACGACGACGGGATCGACGGGGCACCAGGCCCACCATCACGGCCAGAGCCTCAAGGCCCCCGAGATCAGCCGCATCGATCCCGGGTCGGGGCTCGTGGGCCAGAAGGTCAACATCTGGGGCAGGCGCCTGTCGGGCACGACGATGGTCACCTTCAACGGGGTCCCCGCCACCATCGCGAAAAAGGGAAGGAACAAGGTCGAGGCGTACGTGCCGGTCGGAGCCACGAGCGGGCCCGTCGTGGTGTACTCGCCGTCGGGAAACGCCACCAGCCCGTACACGTTCCCCGTGCTGTGACGTAGCCAGGGCGCCGGCGCGTGCCCCGGCTCAGGCGCCGTCGGCGGACGCGGGGGCCCCGCGCACGTACCGGTGGACGGCCACCGCGCACCAGATGGCCTCGATCACGCCGAAGGGCCACGCCCCGCTGGCGAACCCGTAGCTGCTCGACAACGCACATCCCAGCGCGAAGGCCGCCACGAAGTGCCTGTTGCGTCCTTCGAGGGCGTACATCACCATCATGAACGTCAGGACGGTCACGCCGTAGACGGTCAGCACGACACCAACCTACGGCCCCGCAGCGGGTCGGCGTGCCCGCCCGGGCACGCCCGCGGGGCCGGCTCGGGGACCTTCGGCAGGGTCGGGACATACTTGGGGCGAGCACAGCACGACAGCGACGAGGAGGGGAATGCCGTGAGCGGGGGAGAGTCGAGCGGGCCCGTCGCGACGCTGTCGGGCCCCGTCACCGCCGGCCGCATGGTCGAGCCGACCTCGGCGGTCCCCATCGACCTGGACGCGAAGGGATATGTCCAGGAGGAGTTCTTCGTCTCGGGGGCGGCGTTGGCGTTCGAGGCGTCGGGGCCGCTCCGGACCGACGGCAGGTGGTCCGTGCGTCCGGTGACGAGCGCCCCGTACCGCACCAGGATCATCGTCCGACGGCCGGGAGACCCCGACCGCTTCAACGGCACCGTCCTCGTGGAGTGGTTCAACGTGACGAGTGGTGTCGAGGCCGGTCCCGACTGGACGTACCTCGGCCCCCAGATCGTCTCCGACGGGTATGCGTACGTGGGCGTATCGGCCCAGGCGTTCGGCGTCGACGGCGGCGAGGCACGCATCGGCATCCCGGGTCTGGCGTCGCGAAGCGGCCTCGTCGCCACCGAGCCGGCACGCTACGCGACGCTGCGCCACCCCGGGGACCGGTTCGCCTTCGACATGTTCTCCCAGATCGGCCGGGCACTTCGGGCCCCGAAGGACATCTCCGCGCTCGGCCCGCTGCGTCCCCGACAGATCGTCGCGATGGGCGAGTCCCAGTCCGCCTTCTTCCTCACCACCTATGTCGACGCCGTGCAACCTGTGGCGGGCGCCTACGACGGGTTCTTCGTGCACAGCCGGGGTGGCAGCGGGGCTTCGCTGACCGGGACCCCCGTGGCCGGCGACGACGTCCCGGGAGGGCTGCAGATCCGCAGCGACACCTCGGTGCCGGTCCTCGTCTTCGAGACCGAGACCGACCTCGGCCCCATGCTCGACTACGTCCCGGCCCGGCAACCGGACGGCGACCGCATCCGTACCTGGGAGGTCGCCGGCACGTCGCACGGCGACGCGTATGTGGTCGGCAGATTCGCGGCGCTGTTGGGCTGCGAGGTCCCGGTCAACGAGGGACCGCAGCACTTCGTGGCGCAAGCGGCGCTTGTCGCGCTCACCCGCTGGATCACCGACGGCACGCCCCCTCCGAGCGCCCCGCCCCTGCACCTGTCGAGCCCGCTCCCCCCGAAGATCGCGCGCGACCACCTCGGCAACGCTCTCGGTGGCGTCCGGACCCCGCTCGTCGACGTCCCTGTCGCCGCGCTCAGCGGTGACGCCGCGCCCGGTGCCAGCCGGATCTGCGCGCTGTTCGGATCGACGGTGCCCTTCGATGACGCCACCCTCGTGGGCCTCTACGGCGACCGGTCGGGCTACCTCGCTGCCTTCGAGCGCAGCCTGGACGAGGCCATCGGCTCCGGGTTCCTGCTCGGGTCCGACCGCGGTGAGCTCCTCGCCCAGGCGCGGGGAGTGCCGTTCCCCACCTGAGCTCGGGTGGCGTCCCGCTCGGCTCAGCCCGTCACGTATCGGGCGGCAGCGGTGCCGGGCGGGTTCGAGACCCCGGGGACGGCATCGGGGTTGGCCACGCACACCTCGCCTTCCAATCCGTCGGGATCTCGGAAGAACACACTGAGGATCGGGCCAAAGTCGGTGACGAAGGCGTCGGCGGCGCCGCGTGCCATCAGGCGGTTACGGATCTCCTCGAACGCCTCGAGAGACGCAGCTTGCAACCCGAGATGGTCGATGCGGCCCCGGCCGAACATGGGGGTCTGGCGCTCGGCTTCGGTGTTCCCGTCCACCTCGAACACGTTGAGCTCGGCGCCTTGCCCGACTCGGATGAAGGTCAGCCGGACGTGCTGGTTCTCCTGCTTCTGGCCGTCCACCTCGGCGTCGAACACTTCACGGTAGAACGAGGCGAGCCGGTCGGTGTCGTTGGTGAGCAGCGCGACGTGGTTGAACCCGTTGAGCAACATCGATCCTCCCTCCACTCAGCAGCGGTAGACGCGCTCGGCGTTGCCGGCGAAGAGCTTGGCACGGGATTCGCCGTCGAGGCCGGCCGTCACGGCGCTGAACGTGGCGTAGAGCTCGTCGAAGGTGCCGTGCATCGAGTCCACCGGGAAATTGCTGGCGAACATGCAGCGGTCGACACCGAAGACCTCGATGGCGTACTCGAGCCACGGGCCGAGGGCATCGACGCGCATGGACCCCAGGGGCATCGCCAGGCCCGAGAGCTTGCACACGACGTTGTCGCCCACGCCGGCCAGCGCATCCATGCCGGCCCGCCACAGGGCGCGCTCCTCGTCCGTGTCCGAACGGGGCCACCCGGTGTGCTCGACGACGACGGTCAGACCGTCGAAGCCGGCCAGCTGCGCCGCCGCCGCTCGAAGCTGATCGGGATGGGTCATCAGCTCGAACAGCAGGTCCCGCTCGGCCAGAGCGTGGAGCACGCCGGCGTCGGGGAGCGGGCTCATGTTGGCGCCCATGGGGCGGACCCCACGGAAGCGTGACGCGGTCATCTGCCGGTCGATGAGCTCGACGGCCTCAGCCGTCGTGTCGGTCGGCGGGAGGCCGCCGACGATGGCGTCGGGATGGCCACTGGCAGAGGCGTTGGTATCGAGCTCGATGGTCTCCTCGACGGAGTGACGACCGGTGGCGGCGGCGACGTTGACGAACTTCTCGACGTTCCATCGCGCCGTCTCGGCCTGATAGGAGTCGATATCGAAGCGGCGGTACATCCTCGACGCATCACCGGCACCGTCTTTCGGAGTACGCGCGAGGTAGGGGTACCAGTCCGTGCGGGCGGGGTCCCAGAGGTGCACGTGCGCGTCGACGACACGGGGGGGCGGGGCGGTCATCAGGCCTCCGTGGGCGGTGGACGGCCGTCGGCGCCGACGACCTCCCGGAGCGTGGCGTCGAGCCAATCGGGGACGGCGGGGCCGCCGAACGTGATGGCGCCGATCGGTCGGGGGTGAGCGCGAAGGCCGAGCCAGCCCGCGCCTGCCACCAGCTCCGCACCGGCGAGCGCAGTTGCCTCGGGGTGGCTGAGCAGGTGGGCGACGAGCTCACCGACCGGTTGGCTTGCGGCCCCCTCCGGAGCCTCGATGCTCGTCGCGAAGGCCGTGATGCGCCCCTGTGTCGAGCCCGCGGCGGCGCGCGCCAGCTGCACCGAGGCCTGGGCGCGACTACGACCTCCGGTGGTGGCGGCGTCGGTGAGGGTCACCAGCCGGACCGGGCGGGCCGCTTCGGCGGCGTAGTCGGAGGCCGCCCGGGCCCACCCGGCGTCGGCGTGGAGGTCCTCGACGATCCCGCCGTGTTCGGCGAGCACCCGCTCCCAGCCTTCTTTGGAGCCGGCCGTCGGCTGCCGGCCGGCGGGCGCGACGAGGACGGCGTCGATCGGCCCGGTGGCTTCGACGACGAAGCGCAGCGCGTCGGCGGCGTGGCGGAAGCCACGGGCGACCTCGACGCGGTGACAGGTGACGGACCGGGCCTCGAGCGCGGCGGTGAGGGACGCCGCCAACAGCGGGCGGTCGGTGACGACGACGCAGGATCGCACCTGCCCCGGTGCGACCTCGACGGGGCCCGGCTCGTCGAAGATCGGCCCGAACCGCGGGTTGCCGCCACCGTCGCTCGCTTGGCTGGCCTCGGCCTTGGCGAAGGCGCGGGGGATGACGGCCCCGAGCACCCCGGCGAGCGAGACCACCTTTTCGCTGCGCACCACCTCGAGGAGGCGGGGCTCGTCCACGACCGCCAGCTCCGAGCCACCGGCGAAGAGGACTTGGCCGGTGCACCACCCGAATCCGTCACCGACGAGGTGCGCGCCGAGCGGCCCGAGGTCCTCGGGGCCTGGCATCGACCGAAGCGACATTCCACCGCCGCGTGAGGCCCCGCCCATCTGACGAGCGCGCTCGACGGCAGCGGCGACCATGCGGGTCGCCGCGATGGGCGACATGGCGTTGACGGTCACGCCTGGCGGCGCCTGTCGGCCCAGCTGCCACGTCAGGGCGGCGACGGCCCGCTTGGCGCAGCCGTACGCGCCCGCGTCGGCGGGCCGCCACCCCGATCCGGAAGTGACGCCGAGGACGCGGCCGTGCCCGGCGGCGGCCATGAGCGGCAGCGCGGCGTCGAGCACGTTGAGATATCCCCCGAGGTGCACGGCGAGCAACGCGAGCCAGTCCTCCTCGGTGCCCTCGGCGAAGCTGCTGTGGCGGGTGATGCCGGCGACGTTGACGACGGCGTCGAGGCCGCCGTGTTCGTCGACCAGCTCCCTGAACAGGGCGCGCACCCCCTCACCGTCGGTCACCGAGGCCGACGAGGCCCGGGCCGAGCCACCTGCCGCCACGATGCGACCGGCGGTGGTCTCCTCGGGCTCCGGGAGCCGCTCGGAGCCGTCGAGGGTCACGAGGGGATCGACGGTGACGACGAACCAGCCGTCACGGCCGAGCTCCTCGGCGATCGCCGCGCCGATCCCTCCCCCGCCGCCGGTCACGACGGCCACCCGCTGACGCGCGCTCACGACGCCGTGGAACGGACCTCGAGCTCGAGGCCCTCGAACGTGCCCGCCTCGAGCCACTGCTCGAGCACCTCGCGGTAGCCGAACCAGTCGCCCATGCCGCGGCCGTAGTTGCCGTTGCGGGGGTTCATGGCTTCGGGGTGGCCCTCGTTGTTGATGCGCGACGGCGTGCATGCGGACATGACGGCACTCCCGTCGACGAAGGAGTCGACGATCTTCTGTGTCCACGCCTCCTCGGCCTCGGCGCTCACGTCGAACACCTCCACACCCCGCGCCTCGAGCAGCCCGACGGCGCCCCCGATGAACTCGGCCCCGAGCACGGCCAGCTGCGTGTAGTTGACGGTGACCACCGCCTGCTGCCCCGGTGCCGGCATGACGAACAGGTTGGGGAATCCGCGGCTCATTATCCCGAACAGGCTGGCGGCACCGTCGGCCCACTTGTCGGCCAGGGTGACACTGCCGCGGCCGACGATCTGGTGGCCGGCGCGGCGGAACAGCGGGGTGAGCTCCGCCTCGAAACCGGTCCCGTAGATGATGCAGTCGACCTCGTATTGGCGCCCGTCGACGACCGGGCCCTGCTCGGTGATCCGCTCGATCCCGGCGGGGCAGTCGATCAGCGTGACGTTGGGGTTGTTGAACGCCTGGAGGTACTCGTCGTGGAAGCACGGCCGCTTGCAGAGGTACCGGTAGTACGGCTTGAGGATCGCGGCAGTGGCCGGGTCGGCCACCAGCTCCTCGACCCGGTGCCGGTGCGCGTCCATGATCCGGTAGTCGAACTCCTCGGCGCTGCGCAGGTACTCGGCCGTCGTCATGCCCGCGCCTCGCGGGGGGTGATGGACGGCGGCGTAGTGGTGCGTCCACCCGTCGTCCACCTGGTCGACCTCGACAGGCCGGCCCAGCATGATCGCCTGGAAGTTGTCCATCCGGGCCCGCTGCCAGCCCGGATCGAGCCCGTCGGCGAAGGCGGCCTCGGTGGGCCGGTTGCCCCGCTCGCCGATGGCCGACGGCGTGCGCTGGAATACGTAGACGTGTTCTGCCGACTCCGCCAATGGTGGCAGGCACTGGATGCCGGTCGCCCCGGTGCCCAAGAGGGCGACGGTCTTGCCCGCCAGGCCGGTGAGGGGCTCGTGCGGACCCCCGCCGGTGTACCCGTAGTCCCACCGCGCCGTGTGGAACGAGCGCCCCGCGAAGTCCTCCATGCCCGGGATGGCAGGCAGCTTCAGAAGGTTGAGGATCCCGACAGCCAGCACGTACCAGCGGCAGCGGACCTCGTCGCCACGGTCGGTGCGGATGTGCCACCGGGCTGCGTCCTCGTGCCACTCGGCGCGGGTCACCCCGGTGTGGAACAGGGCGTTGGACACGAGGTCGAACCGCTCCGCGACCGCCTCGAGGTGGTGCAGGATCTCCTCGCCGTACGCGTAGCGTCGGGTGGGGATGTAGTCGAGCTCTTCGAGCATCGGGAGGTAGATGTACGACTCGATGTCGCACATCACGCCCGGGTAGCGGTTCCAGTACCAGGTGCCCCCGATGCCGCCCGCCTGGTCGATGATGCGGATCCGATCGAGGCCGGCCTTGCGGAGGTGGGCGCCGGCCAGGATACCGGCGATCCCCCCGCCCACGATCACGACATCGACGTCGTCGGCGACCGGGTCACGTTCGACGACCGGTGTGAAGGGGTCGTCGCGGTAGCGGGCGAAGTACTCGTCGGTCTGCAGGTCGCGTATGTCGGAGCGGCCCGGGATCAGCCGCTTGTCGCGCTCGGCGAGGTACTTGGAACGGACGGCCTCGGGGTCGTAGGTGGCGGCCCTGCCGGCTCCCGCCGTCGGTCCCCTGCGCGCAGATGCAGGCGTCTTCGGATCGGACCCGGACATGTCGCAACTCTACTTTCTGGACCGGCCCCGGTCCGACGGAGGCTGCGGAGTGCCCCAGGTTTCGTGGTGTCGCCTGATGCATGGACATGGGAGAGGAACCGTTGACCGACGGATAGGCGGGGCCAACTTCTCGTTCCGGGCCACTTCTGGTCCCGCGATCCGTTCGATCATCGGGAGGGTGGAGGCGATGACGCGAGCGAGGTGATGAGCCCGGCGACGAGCAAAACGTAGTAGTCAGTGCGGGGCGGTCGAAGCGACTCGCCGAGTTGAGACGTAAGGAAGTCACGGTCCAGAGGTGGCGATCGCTGCTGTGGAAGCCTGGTGTCGTACCCAAGGACACGTCCAGGTTGGATCAGAGTTCAGCCCTCGTCCTGCACCGTCACGACGCGATCAGGGGCTCGGCTTGACCACCCCGCCCGATCCAGGCGGCCCCTCGGGGAGCACCTTGGGCCGGTCGTCGTGTCAGTCTCGCCCGGCGGGAGGTCAGGCCGGACGGTCTTTCAGCTGGGAGCCGCGGAGGAGGTGGGATTCGAACCCACGGTGGCCTTGCGACCACAACGGTTTTCGAGACCGTCCGATTCGTCCACTCTCGCACTCCTCCAACTGGACTTTCCGTGTCTCCGGACCCCCTGCGGCCTAGTTCATGTCCTAGTCCCGTCAGAGTGGGCCGCGGCCACACGAAGCATCAATCGTACAGGGGCGGCACCTCCCATTTTTTGGTCCTGGTGGCCCTGGGGGACCCCGCTCCCTGGAGTGTCGGGGCCCTGACGGCCGGTCACGCTCAAGCAGTCGAGAACCTCCGCTCCGCCAAGATGGTCCCGGGCTTGACCTTCAACTCAGGTCGAACCCTTGCGCTGGGGAAATGAACACGTACACCATCGGTGGCATCGCCTAACTCAGCGGCTTCACCGCCTCGGCGCTGCGGTACTACGAGCGCATCGGGCTGCTCGAGCCGGCGAGGCGAAGCAGCGCAGGGTGCCGGATTTACGATGATCACAGCTTGGAGACTGGCCTTCATCTCCCGGGCCAAGAGGCTGGATGTTCTCTCGATGAGATCATCGACCTCGTCAGGACCTGGGAAGGTGAGCGTTGCGGTCCCGTGCAGCGTCATCTCCATTCGCTGCTCACCGACGAGATCGGCAACGCGCGTCGCCAGATCACCGACTTCACGGAGTTCGTCGCCCAGTTGCAGGCTGCCGACACCCGGCTTGACCATCCGCCCATCGATGGACTCCATATCGCCCTTGCCGTCGACGATCTCGACGCGACAATTCTCGACTACTGCGAACGACTGGGCGCAGACCCGCTGGTCATCGTCCCGGGACGATATGCCTTGTGGCGTACCGAGGAGGTGAACCTCTCCGTGAGTTGCGATGCGCCCCAGGGCCAAAGGCTCCGGCATCTCGGCTTCGAGGACGATGCAGTTGGTGCGAAGACGAAGAATCCCGACGTGAACGGTCTGACGGGGGAGTCGTTCACCGCCGCGCAGCAGGATGCGGAGATCGACAGAACCTACGGACCACTGCAATAGTGCGGCGAGGCTTGCCCCAGTCGGTGTCGCCCGCGGTGGCCAGCATTGCGAGGAGTCGGCGCGCTCGGTGGCGAGCAGTTCGGCGACGTCTCCGGGAGCTTCGTCTGGCATCACCGATGCTCGAGCGGACCCCGAGACATCCGCCAAGCCGGTGGCGTGCCAGTAGGACTTCCGAGCGACGGCAGCCCCCAGACAGCTCACCGTGGCGAAGACCGCGAAACCGAGTGACATCGGGATCCACCACGACCCGAGGCTGGACACGGCGAGGTCGTAGCTGCGGCCCGGGACCGGCGCCGACTGCAGTCCCTGGGCGATTCCCCACCCCACACTGGCTAGTGCCATCACCGCGGCCGCCGCCGCCAGGGCGGTGGCCACTCTGGTGCCACGGCGCACGACAGAGACCGGGAGCTTCGACCGACGCATCACCCACGCCAGCGCGAAGGGGCCGAAAAGCCACCCCGCGCCGATCACGAGCGTGCCACTGACCCGGAGGAGCGTGCCCTCGAGGGTCGAACCAGCCACGACGTGCGCCGTGCAGGGGATGGTCGAGTGGGCGATGCCGGAGACACACGAAGAAGAGGCCGCCACGCCCGGTTGGGCCATGCCGCTGACAGCCAGCAGCGCCACTCCGCCCACGAGGGCGATGCCGGGCACCGCGGCGACCAGCCATCGACGCCGGGGACCGGCCGACGCCCTTGGTCGAACCCCACGGAGCAGCGTGATCCATCCTGACAAGGCGATGACGACACTGATGACGACGGCCCAGCTCATGAGGTCGGCCAGGTCGAGAGCGGCGCGGCCCGCGCCGCTGGGGTGCCCCACCGGCTGGCCACCGAGGCCCTGCCCGAGTTCCCCGCCGCTGGTCAGGAAGAGGAGACCCAGGGGGAGCACCACGAACATCGGGACAATGGCCACCAGGATGGCGGCCTTGGATCTGTCGACCCACAGCTCCGTCGACGCAGGAGAGCCCGTTGCTCGGATCCGCGCCCGCAGCGCCGCCGGCGAAGAGGTTGGTCGTGATCCGCCACGACGGTCGCCCCTCCGAGGTGAGTCCCTCGACGACGACACCCATCTCCTCTCCGTAGCGTTCCCGCCACCACGCGGGATAGCACGCCAACGCGGCGTCGAGGAGCCGGGGCCTTCTCACGTCAACGCGCCGAGACGTCGCAGGCCGATCCGCGCGACCTTGGCCGTGGTCTCGAGGCGGTCTCTGAGCACCGCCGCGCCCGACCCGGTGATGCGGTACGGCCGACGACGGTCGTCGGCCGGGAGGGCTTCGATCAATCCCTCCTCCTCGAGCCGGGCCAGCACGCCGTACAAGGTGCCCGGCCCGAAGGCGATACCGGTCATCTCTTCGATGTCCTGGATGAGCGCGTAGCCGTGTTTCGGGCCCCCGGTGAGACTGGTGAGCACCATCAGGGTGGGGTCCTGGGTCCGACCGAGGCGCTTGCTGGCCATGGCCCGTCCCCTCCTCCCGCTTCGTCCGACTTGCACTATATCGGAAGTCGGAATACCGCCGGGCCGAGCCCGGCGGCCGCCCCGTGTCGCCGTGCCGAGGGGAGGTACGTTCTTGTCCGGTGATGCCTGCCGCTGTGGAGGAGCGTGATCCGCAGTCGGGGGCCTCCGCCGGGACGATCTCCAAGGACACGCACCGGCGCGCGGCCGGGCTCGACGGCGTGAGGGCCGTCGCGGTACTCGCGGTGCTGGCCTTCCATGCCGGGCTCCCCTGGGCCAAGGGTGGGCTGCTCGGCGTCGACATCTTCTTCGTGCTCTCGGGCTTCTTGATCACCTCTCTGTTGGTACGCGAGCACGAAGGGCGGAGGACGATCGGTCTCAGGGCCTTCTGGGGACGCCGGTCCCGGCGCCTGTTCCCGGCGATGTTCATTCTTCTGCTCGGCATCGCACTGTTCGCGCACGTCTACGCCGGGCAACTCGACCTCAGTCGGGTCCGCGCCGATGCCCTGTCGACCTTGCTGTTCGTGGCGAACTGGCACTTCATCTCCTCGAACCAGGGGTACTTCGCCCACGCGGCCGCGCCGTCCCCGCTCTTGCACATGTGGTCGTTGGGGGTCGAGGAGCAGTACTACGTCGTGTGGCCTCTCGTCGCGCTCCTCGTGCTGCGCCGGTTCGGACGTCGGGGGCTGGCGTGGGTGGCGGGTGTGGGTGCGCTCGCCTCGGCGCTGGCCATGGGGGCCATGTACGCCTCGGGAGTGTCCCTGGACCGTCTCTACTACGGCACCGACACGCGTGCCCAGACCTTGTTGGTGGGTTCGTGCCTGGGGGCGATGGCGTCGGGGACCGCGTCGCGGGTCGTGGGCTCCGGGGTCGCCGAAAGGAGGTCGGTGCGCGGCGCGCTGGCGGGCCTCGGGTTGGCCGGAGCGGTGTTCGTGCTGTGGGCCTGTGCGACCCTCAACGGCCAGGACCCGTTCCTGTACGAAGGTGGGTTCCTCCTCGTCGCGCTGGCCGTGGCCGCGGTCATCGTGGCGGTGGTGACGCTACCCCGGTCGGCGATGACCAGGGTGTGCTCAGTGCGGGGTCTGGTCTACGTCGGGCGCATCTCCTACGGCCTGTACCTGTACCACTGGCCACTGTTCCTCGCCATCGACCACGCGCACACCGGCTTGAGCGGTACCCCATTGCTCGCGGTGCGCCTCGCCGCCACCTTCGGCGTATCGGTGGCGTCCTTCGAGCTGTGGGAGCGACCGATCCGGGAGCGGCGCCTCCTGCGGGGGTGGAAGGCACCGGCGGCGGCGGTGAGCGCCGGCGCGGTGGCGACAGCGGCGGTGCTCTTTACGACGGTACCGGCCGCGGCGTCGACCTCGGTGGTGGCAGCAAAGGCCGCAGTCGCGGCCCGCCCCTCGTTCACCGCCGCACACCCCGAGGTGGCGCTCGCCACCGGAGACTCCATCGCTTTGACCCTCAACCTGGGACTCGGCTGGCAATCGCAGCGGTGGGGACTGCGTTTCGTGACCGGGAGCGGCTCCGGCGCCGGGGTGCAGCTCGGATGCGATCTCGACCCGGACTCGACGGTGATCGTGGGCGGGATGGTGAGCAAAGCCGCCCAGGGTTGCGTCGACTGGCGCCAGAAGTGGGCGCGTCTGGTGCAGGCTTACGACCCCGACGTCGTCACGGTCCTCCTCGGACGGTGGGAGATCTCCGATCGCCTCTACCAGGGTCACTGGACCCACGTCGGCAACGCCGACTTCGATGCGCACCTGTCGGCCGAGCTCGGCCAAGCCGTGAGGATCCTCTCGGCGCGGGGGGCCAAGGTGGTCCTGTTCACGATGCCGTACGTCGACCCCGCCACCGAGGCGGCCAACGGTGTGCCCTTCCCCGAGAACTCCCCCAGCCGGGTGAACGCCTACAACGCATTGCTCCGCAAGGTGGCGGTCGCCCACAGAGGCGTGGCCAGCGTCGTCGACCTCAACCGTCTCCTCGACCCCGGCGGGCGCTACACGTCGACGATCGACGGGGTCACGGTGCGATCGACCGACGGCATCCACATCTCGATCGCGGGCGGGCTGTTCGTGCAGCGCGGCATCCTGCCCACCCTGGCGCGCCTGGGCCTGGCCCACGACGAAGCGCGCTCCAGAGCCCTTCCGAAACCCGGGTGACGCCCTCCGGCGCCGGGTCCTTCAACGCCTCTCGGCGAAGAACCTCTCCAGGTGGCCGCCGCACTCGGGGGCGAGGACCCCGCCCGTCACGGGCAATTCATGGTTGAGGCGCGGGTCGGCACACAATTGATACAGAGACCCGCACGCCCCCGCCTTCGGGTCGGCGGCGCCGAACACCAGCCTTCCCACGCGACCCGATATCAGGGCCCCGGCGCACATGGCACAGGGCTCGAGCGTCACCACGAGAGTGACGGCTCCGAGCCTCCAGGTTCCGAGGGCGGCCGCCGCGTCGCGCAGCGCCAGGACCTCGGCGTGCGCGGTGGGATCGAGCCGCAGCTCCCGTTCGTTGTGGCGGCTCGCCACCACCTGTCCCTCCACGACGGCGACGGCGCCGACGGGGACATCGCGGTGGGCAACGGCCAGTTCGGCTTCGGCCAACGCGAGGCGCATGGCCGATTGGTCTTCGAGGTGCGTTGCCGGGTCACGGGTCTGATGGTCGGCCATGGTCAGACGGTAGGGCAGGCGGCAGACGGGAGTTTCTCCCCGCCTCGCCGCCGGCCCACTAGCGCGGAGGAGGTGGGATTTGAACCCACGGTGAGTTTCCCCACACACGATTTCCAGTCGTGCCGATTCGGCCGCTCTCGCACTCCTCCGGAGCTGCCGGTGCGCAGCAGCAGGGAGGCTATCGTCTGCGATGCGTTGTCCGGTGCTCCGTGCGACGGCCGGGTCCTGCGCAACGGTCCCCCGTGAACCGAGTCAGGGCCGGAAGGCAGCAGCTCTCAGCGGGTCCGGTCGTGTGCCGTAGCAAACCTGGCCGTCGCACCGATCACCGGCGCCGTACCCGCCGTCGCACCAGGCCCCCAGCGCCGTGACCGGGGCGTCCGGTGGCGCCGGGTCGCCCCGGTAGGCTGCGCCCGTGGCCGACGCCGGCGACAAGGATCCTGCTCCCTACCAGTCTCTTTACCGACGTTTCCGCCCCCAGCGCTTCGACGAGGTGCTCGGGCAGGAGCACGTGAGCCTGGCTCTGAGAAACGCTGTGCGCGACAGCCGGGTCGGGCACGCGTACCTCTTCAGCGGCCCGCGGGGGACCGGCAAGACCTCGACCGCCCGCATCCTCGCCAAGGCGCTGAACTGTGCGGCGCTCCAAGACGGCGAGCCCTGCGGGGTCTGTGACTCCTGCATCGAGATCGCCCGGGGGGCGTCGCTCGACGTGCACGAGCTCGATGCCGCCTCGAATAACGGCGTGGACGCCATGCGCGACCTGGTGGCACATGCCGCCCTGGGCACTCCGGGCCGGTGGAAGGTCTACATCGTCGACGAGGTCCACATGCTCTCGACCGCAGCGTCGAACGCATTGCTGAAGACCCTCGAAGAGCCCCCCGGACACGTGGTCTTCGTGCTGGCGACCACCGACGCGCAGAAGGTGCTGCCCACGATCCGCAGCCGCACGCAGCACTTCGAGTTCCGCCTCCTGGGCTCCGAGACGTTGTCGGCCCTGCTCCAGCAGGTGCGGGAGGCCACGGGCCTGCCGCTCTCCGACGAGGCGCTCGACTCTGCGGTCCGCCGCGGGCGGGGATCGGCCCGTGACGCCTTGTCGGCGCTCGACCAGGTCGCCGCGGGCGGCGTCGTCGACGACGACATCGAGGTGCTCGCCCAGCTGGCCGAATCCCTGGCCGAGCGCGACCCCGTCCAGGCCCTCGTGGCGGTGGCGCACGCGAGCGAGGCCGGCCGCGACCCCCAGCGCCTGGCCGCCGACCTCGCCGAGTACCTCCGCCAGGGGTTCCTCGCCATCGTGGCGGGCGAGCTCGTGAACCTGTCGGGCGCGGAGCGTTCCCGGGTGGAGGAGACGGCACGTCGGATGGGGCTCCCCGCCCTCGTGCGCGCCCTCGAGGAGCTGGGCCGGGCCCAGGTCGACATGCGCGACATCCCCGACCAGCGAGTGCACCTCGAGGTCGCGCTGATCAAGTTGACCCACCCCCAGGCGGACGACTCCACCACCGCCCTCCTCGAGCGGGTGGAACGACTCGAACGGGCCCTGGCCGACGGGCCCCGGGGAGCAGCCTCGGTCGAGGCGCCGCCGCGCACCCTGGAGGCGCCCCCCGCGCCGCCCGCGGGTCCGCCGCCGGCCCGCGCCCGTGGTGCGGCGGGGGCCCAGAACGATCACAACGACCGGAAGGACGAGGCTGCGCCGCCCTCGGAGCCGGACGGAGCCGGTGACGTCGGGCCCGACGCGCCCGGCACGTCCTCGCCCGCCGGAGCCGAGGCCGGTGGTGCGTTGGGCGGGCCCGAACTCGCCCGTCGGACCCTCGGCGCGGTCAGGCGCCAGAGCGGCACGAGTCGGCGACCCCCGCGCACCGACGATCCCGGGGGTAGCCCCCCTCCCTCCGCCGGGCCCCGTGCCCAAGGTTCCCCCGGCAACACCACCCCGGGGCAGGGTGCCCCCCCCGCCGCCGCCGGCCCCGCCGCCGCCGGCTCCTCGTCGGTCGCGACCGCACGGGGAACCGCCACCCTGCCGTCGCGTGACGAGCTCGTGCAGGTCTGGGGGGACGGGCTGCTGGCCCAGTTGCCGAACCGGGCGAGGGCCCGGTTCCGGGTGGGCAGGTTCATCGACGTGGACGCCAACGCGGCGGTGTTCGCCCTTCCCAACGAGACGCACCGCTCCTACTGCGAAGAGGTCCGCCCTGAGGTCGAAGCCGCCCTCGGCGCCCGCTTCGGCACGGCGGTGCCGATCCGGCTCGTCGTCGACGACGAGACCGACGACGTCAGCGGTGTGTCCCGCTCCTCCGGGGAGCCCCCCGTTCCACGTCAGATCGTGGTGGGGGCGACCGCGGCGGCCCGGACCACCGCTGCCGGCCCGGGCGCCGAACCTGTCATCGCGGAGGAGCCTGACCTCCTCGATCCCGCCGTGCTCGCGGCGGAGACCGAGCCGGCGGGCGCGGGACTGACCCCTGAGGAGCGGCTGAAACAGGCCTTCCCCGGCGCGCAGGAGGTGTAGGGGTGTTCACCGGCCCGCTGCAGGCCCTGGTGGACGAGCTCGGCCGCCTTCCGGGCATCGGCCCGAAATCCGCGCAGCGCATCGCCTTCCATCTGCTGAAGGTGCCCTCCGAGGACGCCATGCGCCTGGCCGAGGCGATCGTGGCGGTGAAGGAGCGCATCACGTTGTGCCCGCGGTGCTTCAACGTCGCCGAAGGTGACCTGTGCACCATCTGCGCCGACCCCCGACGCGACGGATCGGTCCTGTGCGTCGTGGAGGACCCCCGCGACATCGTGTCGGTGGAGAAGACCCAGGAGTTCCGCGGTCGCTACCACGTGCTGCACGGCGCGTTGAACCCCATCGAGGGGATCGGCCCCGACCAGTTGCGCGTCAAGGAACTGCTCGTGCGCCTCGACGACGAATCCGTCACCGAGATCATCTTGTGCACCAACCCGAACCTCGAGGGCGAGGCCACCGCCATGTACCTGGCGAGGCTCCTGAAGCCGCTCGGGATCACCGTCACCCGCATTGCGAGCGGCCTGCCCGTCGGCGGGGACCTCGAGTACGCGGACGAGCTCACCCTCGGTCGCGCCCTCGAGGGCCGCCGCGAGGTCGACGCGTGAGGTCGGGGCGCGCCCGGCGACCTCAGTCCCACAGCTCGGGCTGGCTGGTGGCGCGCTCGAGCGGGAAGTAGCCCGGGAGCTCGTCCGACGGGGTGTCGAGATAGACCTTGGCCTCGGGCGGTTGGGCGAAGCGGCCGTGGCTCCAGCGGACCTCGACGTGCCCCTGCACGGTGCGGCGTCGCGTGGTGGCGAGCTCGACGTAGGTGGCGGACCAGTTCACCTGGGGCTGACCGGACCGCGCGGCGAGGATGTCGAGGCCCACGAGACGGTAGGCCTGGCGCCAGTCCCACGGGCTCGCCACGCGGAGCCGCAGGGACCGGCGGGGGTCCGCACCGAGGAGGAAGTAGGCGGCGTTGCCGATGCGCAGCAACCGCCACAGCATCCGCTCCGCGGCGCCACCAGCGGTGACGTTGGCCAGCCAGCGTTGCGCGGACGCTTCACTGACCCGCGTGCACAGCTGCCGGTAGGCGTGGCGCGCTTCGGGCGGGTACGACCGTCCCGGCAGCGCGCGGCGCAGGCGCTGACGCTCTTCGGTCCCGAGCGCGCCGGGGTCGTCGGGCAGGTCGGTGAGGCCCGTGGCGCGCCGGCAGGCGTCGTACAGCGCACGCAGCTCCTCGGGCGCGACGACCTGGTACCAGTCGGTCTGCTCCCATTCCCCTGAGGTCGCCAGCAGCCCGTCGAACAGGCGGGCCGGGGAGGGGTTGGCGATGTTGCGCGAGAGGTACTTGCAGCTGACGAGGTAGACGTGGTCGATCCGCAGGTCCACCGGCGCGACCTCGTCGCCCGGTGGGCGCCGCCCGCCCGTCCACTCGATCAGGCGCGGGCGTCGTCCCCGCAGTGCATCGGCGGCCTCGAGGAAGGCGCGGCCGTTGGCGAACGCGGTGGCGAACTCGGCGTCGAATCGGGCCGAGGCGTACAGGGCGTCGAGCTGCTGCCAGGTGGACTCGGGGATGTCGAGCTGCCCGGGACGCCGTGCCAGGGTGGACGACAGGTCTCCGATGCCGAGCGTGCCGAGCGCGGTGGCGAGCTCGGTGACCGTGGTGCGGTCATCGGGCACGGGGAGCGCCGCGCCGGGTCTTGGGGACGTCGGTGCGCCGTGCCCGCGGGGTCTCACGCCCAGGTCGAAGGCCTTCCGACGCGTAGCGGCTCAGGCGGGCTTCGCCTTCGGGGGAACCGAGCTCGACCACGTCGTAGACGGCCCCGATCTCGCCCGGCGGCGCCGCCTCACCGAGCGAGCGCCAGGCACGGTCCCCCGCACTCGCGGGTGCGGGAGCTGCCGTCGTGAGGAGCACGAACGGCACTTCGGGCCACGCGGCGTGGATGACGGCCGCCTTGCCGAGCGCCCGCCACAAGGCGTCGGAGCGCCGCAGTCCCGCATTCGTCGTCGTGAACGCGCCCGAGATGTCGAAGAGCCACTGCCGACCGGTGCGGTCGCGCCCGGTGTACGCGATCTCCACGCCGGCGACGGGGCGCTTGCTCGGCGCCACGTCGATGAAACCGCATCGGCGCAGCAGCTCGCCGGCGAGCTCACGGGCACCCGAGCCGTCGCGCCGGGCTTGTTCGAAGGACCGCTCCTCGCGTTCGATGATCCGGTCGCGTTCCTCGCTCACCCGCTGCTCGGCGATCCGCACGTACTCCGACTCGGTGTCGTAGCCGACGTAGTGGCGTCGGCTCCGCACCGCGGCGGCGGCGGTGGTGCCCGACCCCATGAACGGGTCGAGGACGAGGTCCCCCTCGTAGGTGAAGAGCTCGATCAGGCGCAGCGGGAGCTCGACGGGGAACGGTGCGGGATGCCCGACGCGCGTGGCACGCTCGCTGGGGAGCTCCCACACGTCGGTGGTCGCCTCGATGAACTCCTCTTTGGTCAGGGAGATCCCCGACGGCAGCCCGCGTTGTTGGCGTACGGCGCGCGACAGCGACCTGTCGAAGCGACCCTTGCTGGCGATGACCACCCGCTCGGTGAGGTCACGCAGCACGGGGTTGGCAGGGCTGCGGAACGAGCCCCACGCGCAGGACCCGCTCGCCCCCCGTGCCTTGTGCCAGATCACCTCGCCGCGCAGGAGCAGTCCCAGGCGGTCCTGCAGGATGGCGATCACGTCGGCGGACAGGGACCGGTACGGCTTGCGGCCCAGGTTGGCCACGTTGACGGCGATGCGGCCGCCGGGCTCGAGGGTGCGGACGCATTCGGCGAAGACGTCGGTGAGCATGCCCAGGTAGTCGAGGTAGCTGGCCGGGATGTGCCCTTCGCCCAGGGCCTCCTCGTACTCCTTGCCGGCGAAGTACGGCGGCGAGGTCACCACGAGCGCCACCGAGGCGTCTTCGACCTCGTCCATCTGGCGCGGCGTCGCCGGTGACGATCTTGTCCTTGATGGGGGAGCTGTTGAGCGCGTCGTCGTCGGAGAGCACCGGGGCGGCGAAGCGGTCGTAGAAGCCGCTCGCGTCGTGGCTCTCGCGGCGGCCCACGCCGAAGGAGGAGGTCGATGTGGGCCTGCGGCGACGGCTCACTGGCATGGCTCCCGGTGTACGCAGGGGGCGACGGGACGATCGCTCATGCGTCTGATTGATAGTACCGGGGTGTGACGGCCCGGCAGCGGACCGCGCGAAGTGGCGGTCAGGCGAGGGAGCGCACGACGAGGGCGTCGCCCTGGCCACCCCCACCGCACAGGCTGGCGGCGCCCAGACCACCGCCGCGGCGCCGGAGCTCGTGGAGCATGGTGAGCGCCAGGCGTGTGCCCGACATGCCGATAGGGTGCCCCAGGGCGATGGCCCCTCCGTTCACGTTCGTGACCTCGTCGGTGATGCCGAGCTCGGTCATCGAGGCCAGGCCGACGACCGCGAAGGCCTCGTTGATCTCGAACAGGTCCACGTCCGAGGGCGTCTTCGACACCTTGGCGAGCGCGCTGCGGACCGCGTTGGCCGGCTGCAGGAGGAGTGAGGCGTCGGGGCCCGCCACCTGCCCGTAGCTGACGACCTCTCCCAGGGGGGCCACGCCCAGCGCCTCGGCCCGGGCCCGCGACGTCACCACGACCGCCGCGCCGCCGTCGGAGATCTGGCTGGCGTTGCCGGCGGTGATGGTCCCCTCCTTGTCGAATGCGGGCTTCAGGCCGGCGAGGGACTCGGCCGTGGTGCCGGGCCGCACGCCCTCGTCGGTGTCCACCACGACAGGGTCACCCTTCCTCTGGGGCACCGACACGGGCACGATCTCGTCCGCGAAGCGGCCGTCCTTGATGGCGGAAGCGGCCCGCTCGTGCGACAACGCCGCGAAACTGTCCTGGGCGGCACGCGAGATCTTCGCCTCGCGGTTGTACTGCTCGGTCCCGAGCCCCATGGCGCAGTGGTCGAACTGGCAGTACAGGCCGTCGTGCATCATGGAGTCGACGAGCGTGCCGTCCCCGGCGCGGTACCCCGCCCGCGCCCCGGGGAGCAGGTAGGGGGCCTGGGTCATCGACTCCATGCCGCCGGCCACCACCACGTCGGCCTCGCCGGCGGCGATGAGCATGTCGGCGAGGTAGATGCTGTTGAGCCCGGACAGACACACCTTGTTGACGGTGGTGGCGGGGACCGACATGGGGATCCCGCCCTTGGTGGCGGCCTGCCGGGCGGTGATCTGGCCCTGCCCGGCCTGGAGCACCTGGCCCATGAAGACGTAGTCGACGGCTTCGGGCGACACGCCGGCGCGCTCGAGCGCGGCGGCGATGGCGAAGCCGCCGAGGTCCATGGCGCTGAATCCGCTCAGGGCCCCCGACAGCTTGCCGATGGGGGTGCGGGCTCCCGCGAGGATGACGGAACCGGGCATGGACGTGACCTCCGATGGGACCGTGTCAGCCGGACGGGCCGGATGGTGGGCGGACCACCATTCTACGGGAGGATCCGGGGCCCCCGCCGGGCCGGCCCAAGTCGGGGCGCGGCCTGGGAAGCAGGCCGGGGGGACAGGTAGGGTGCGTGCCCATGCAGGCATTCCGTGAGGCCATCGTGGCGGGTGTGGACGGCGACGAATTGGCGGCCATCCCGCTGCCCGAGTCCTACCGCGCCGCGCATGTCCGGCGCGACGAGGTCGAGATGTTCGCCGGGGTCGACTCGGCCGACAAGGACCCCCGCAAGTCCCTCCACGTGGCCGAGGTCCCGGTGCCGGAGCTTGCCCCCGACGAGGCCTACGTGGCGGTCATGGCGTCCTCGATCAACTTCAACACCGTGTGGACCTCGATCTTCGAGCCCCTCCCGACCTTCGGGTTCCTGGACCGCCTGGGCAAGGAGAGCGCCTGGGGGGCGCGTCATGCGCTCGACCACCACGTGGTGGGATCCGACGCCTCGGGCGTGGTGCTCAGGGTCGGCTCCGCGGTGCGGAACTGGCGGCCCGGCGACAAGGTCGTCGTGCACTGCAACTACGTCGACGACCAGGACCCCTCGTCCCACGACGACTCCATGCTGGCCGCCAATCAGCGCATCTGGGGATTCGAGTCGAACTTCGGAGGACTGGCCGACCTGGCGGTGGTGAAGGCCAATCAGCTCATGCCCAAGGCGCGCCACCTCAGTTGGGAAGAGGCCGCCATCAACGCGCTGTGCAACTCGACCGCCTACCGGATGCTCGTGTCGCACAACGGTGCGTCGATGAAGCAAGGTGACCGCGTGCTCGTGTGGGGCGGCAGCGGAGGCCTCGGGAGCTACGCCGTGCAGCACGTCATGAATGGGGGCGGCACGCCCGTGGCGGTGGTGTCGTCGCCCGACAAGGTGGAGCTGTTGCACAAGTTGGGCGTCGACGCGGTGATCGACCGTGCCGCGGCGGGCTACCGGTTCTGGAAGGACGAGCACACTCAGGACGAGTCGGAGTGGCGCCGCTTCGGCAAGGACGTGCGGGCCCTGGTGGGGGCGGAGCCCGACATCGTGTTCGAGCATCCCGGCCGCCAGACCATGGGCGCCTCGGTGTTCGTGTGCAAGCGGGCCGGCATCATCGTCACGTGCGCGGCCACATCCGGGTACATGATCGAGTACGACAACCGCCACCTCTGGATGAAGCTCAAGACCATCAAAGGCTCGCACTTCGCCAACTACCGCGAGGCTTGGGACGCCAACCAGCTCGTGTGCGACGGCAAGGTGGTCCCCCCGCTGTCGGCCCTCTACCCGCTCGACGAGGTGGGGGATGCCGCGTACCAGGTGCACCACAACCTCCACGAGGGCAAGATCGGGGTGCTGTGCCTGGCCCCCGGAGAAGGGCTCGGCATCGACGACCCCGAGCTCCGGGCCCGCGTCGGGGAGGATCGGATCACCTCGTTCAGGAGGCACGGAGCGTGACCGGGCGCGACCCGGGCGGCACCCCGGCTCCCCTGCTCACCGAGCTCGACCACGTCGGCATCGCCGTGCGCGACCTCGACGCGGCCGTCGCCTACTACCGCGACACCTTCGGGGCGACGGTGGCCCACCGCGAGCGCATCGAGCTCGACGGTGTGGAGGAGGCGCTCATCGCCGTCGCCGACTCCTACATCCAGCTGCTGTGCCCGACGCGTCCGGACTCCCCGGTGGCGCGCTTCCTCGAGCGTCGGGGCGAAGGCCTGCACCACGTCGGCTACCGCGTCGACGACTGCGCGGCGGCCCTGGCCGCGGTACGCGCCGGTGGCGGAGCGCTCATCGACGAGGCGCCGCGGCCCGGGTCACGGGGGACAACGGTGGCCTTCGTGCACCCCAAAGGGGCCTTCGGGACGCTCATCGAGCTCGTCCAGGAGTGAGCTCGGGGCTCAACCGCTGAAGCGGACCACGGTGCCGGGATTGGCGGTGGTGCCCCACATCGAGCCCTGGTCGTCGAGCACGAGCTGACGGATGACGCCCGGGACCTCAACCGGCATGCCGTCCTGCTGCCCGGTGGCGGGGTCGAGTGCCACCACGACGCCTTGCTGCCCGTCGGCCACCCACAACCGGCCGCGCCACGCGGCGACCATCTCGGGGTTGGCGGGGACGCCGCCGCCGGCGCCACTCACCGTGTAGGTGGCGGTCACGCGCATCGAGGCGGGGTCGACGCGCGACACCGAGCCGGACTTCACGTTCGCCACCCACACCGAGCCCTCTCCCACGCCGACACCGAAGGGGCCCTGGCCCACCTGGACCGTCCGCCAGTGCAGCGAGCCGTCGACCGGGTCGGGGTCGACCCGGGTGAGCGTATTGGTCTGACCGCTCACCCACACCCCGTCGGGGCCGATGGCGAGCCGCACGGCGCCGTCGGGCAGGACCCCCGAGGCCAGCACCTGGGCGCTGCGGGGGTCGATGAGGCTCACGGTGCCGGCCACGAGGCTCGCCACCCACACCCCGCCGTCGCCCGCCGCCAGGGACACGGGCCCCTGGGCCACGGGGATCGGAGCCCCGACGACGGTCCCGGTCTTCGGGTCGACCTCGAAGACCTGGTTCCCGGCGATGTCGGCCACCCAGATCCGGCCGAACCCCGCCACCACCGAGATCGGCCGTCCCCCCAGATGCAGCGGACGGCCGAGAGCGCCGCCCGTGGCGGGGTCGAAGCGGCGCAGGGTCCCGGCGTGGTCGTCGGCCAGCCACCCCCCGGTCGGGCCGAAGGCCACCGACGCCGCCTCGCTGCGGATGACGGTCTGGGCGACCGCCGGTGGCGGCCCGTCGGCGCCGGTCGTGGTCGGAGTGGTGAGGATGTCGGTCATGACCGCCACCCCGATGACGAAGGCGAGGCCGAGGGTGAGCACGACGCCGACCCCGCGACGAGAAAGCCTCATCTTGGGCGGCGGGCGTCCTCCGGGGGGACGGCGGACCCCCGCGGCACCCGGGGAGAGGGCGCGCGCCGGGGCCGTACCCGGCCCCGGGGTCTGCGCCCGCGTGCGGTTCCGCGTCTGCACCGCGGCGTCGTGGGACGGAGACGTGTCGGACGGAGACGGGCCGGCCTTCGGGGCCTGGCGCTCGAGCTGATTCCCCGTCGGGGCCACCACTCCATCCTGGTCTGGCGCGGGCCCGCGCGGGGTGATCGTCGCGGTCGTGACGGGGCCGTACCCGGCGCGGCCGTGTCGTCGCCGCCACCGTGCGGCGCGCCGTGCGCCGGTGTGAGCCGCCGGTTCGCGTCCTCCGGGCGCCCCTCGTCTGTGTCGCCGGCGGAGGCACCTCCGGTAGCCTCGGGTGCCATGGACCACCCCATGTCACAACGGCTGGCAGAGCTCAAGGCCCGCAAAGAGGAGGCCCTGCACGCCGGATCGCCCCACGCCGTGGAGCGTCAGCACGCCAAGGGGAAGATGACCGCCCGCGAGCGGATCGAGTACCTCCTGGACGAGGGGTCCTTCCAGGAGCTCGACATGCTCGCCCGGCACCGGGCGCACGGCATGGGCCTCGAGGAGAAGCGGCCCTACACCGACGGCGTGATCACCGGCTTCGGCACGGTCGACGGCCGTCGGGTGTGCGTGTTCAGCCAGGACTTCACTGTCTTCGGGGGGGCGCTCGGAGAGGTGTTCGCCGAGAAGATCCACAAGGTCATGGATCTCGCCGAGTCCATCGGTGTGCCCATGATCGGACTGAACGACGGCGCCGGCGCGCGCATCCAGGAAGGCGTGGTGTCCCTTCATTACTACGGCGGGATCTTCCACCGGAACGTGGCCGCGTCGGGGGTCATCCCCCAGATCAGCGTGATCCTGGGCCCGTGCGCGGGCGGCGCGGTGTACTCGCCGGCCATGACGGACTTCATCTTCATGGTCAACCAGTCCAGCCACATGTTCATCACCGGGCCCGACGTCGTGAAGACCGTCACCGGGGAGGACGTGACCCTCGAGGAGCTTGGAGGCGCCATGAGCCACGCCACCAAGTCGGGCGTGGCCACCTTCGTCGCCCCCGACGAGAAGACGTGTCTGGACGAGGTGCGCTACCTGCTGTCGTTCCTGCCCTCGAACAACCTGGAAGAGCCGCCGCTCGTCGACACCGACGACGACCCCGACCGCGGCACCCCCGAGCTCGTCGACCTGATGCCGAACCTGCCCACCCAGCCCTACGACATGAAACGCATCATCACGTCGGTCGTCGACGAAGGCGACTACTTCGAGGTCCACCCCCATTGGGCGATGAACATCACCTGCGGATTCGCCCGCATCGACCGCCGCGTGGTGGGCATCGTCGGCAACCAGCCCGCGGTGCTCGCCGGCGTGCTCGACATCGACTCCTCGGAGAAGGCGGCGCGCTTCGTGCGCACGTGCGACGCGTTCAACATCCCCCTGGTCACCTTCGTGGACGTGCCGGGGTTCATGCCCGGGACCGACCAGGAATACGGCGGGATCATCCGCCACGGCGCCAAGCTGCTCTACGCGTACTGCGAGGCGACGGTACCGCGCATCCAGGTCATCACCCGGAAGGCGTACGGCGGGGCCTACGTCGTCATGAACTCCAAGTCGATCGGTGCCGACCTCGCCTTCGCGTGGCCGTCTGCAGAGCTGGCGGTGATGGGGCCCCAGGGGGCGGTCGAGATCGTCTACCGGCGCGAGCTGGCCGAGGCCGCCGACCCCGCGGCGCGCCGGGCCGAGCTCGTCGAGGAGTACACCGAGCGTTACGCCAATCCGTACGTGGCGGCCGAGCGAGGGTACGTCGACGACGTCATCGACCCCACCGAGACCCGACGCGTCTTGGTGCGCAGCCTCCGCCTGCTCGCCTCCAAGCGCGAGGAGCTCCCCCGGCGCAAGCACGGCAACGTCCCGTTGTGAGCGCGCCCGGCAGCAGCACGGCCCCGGTCGTCGTCTCGGTCCGTCCCGAGCCCGCCCCCGCCGTCCTTGCCGCCATCGTGGCGGCGGTCGAAGAAGCGTGGCCCCGCCCGCGCCCGGGGGACGACTCGGGGCAACCCCGCTCTCCCTCGTGGCGTTTCAGCGGTCGCTGGTGGACCCAGCCGGTGGCCATGAGCCGCCGCCGCCCGGTCCCGGGTCACTGAACCGGGACCACCGTCCGGGCCCACCGACCGGGGCCAGCCTCCGCGGTCAGTGGCCGTTGCCGTTGTGGGCGTGGGGGCCGCGCCGGTGTTCGACCAGGGTGAGCAGGTCGTCCATGATGCGCCCCAGGTGGAAGTCCTTGGGCGTGTAGATGGCGGCGACCCCCTTGCCCCGCAGGACTTCGGCGTCCTCGGACGGGATGATGCCTCCCACCACGACCTGGGCGTCGCTGCCGGCCACCCGGAGCCGGTCGAGGACCTCGGGCACGAGCTCGAGATGGCTGCCCGACAGGATCGAGATGCCCACCACGTCCACGTCCTCGTCGCGCGCCGCCACCGCGATCTGCTCGGGACTGAGCCGGATGCCCTGGTAGATCACTTCGAAGCCCGCGTCGCGCGCCGCCACCGCGATCTGCTCCGCCCCGTTGGAGTGCCCGTCGAGGCCGGGTTTGGCGACGAGGAGCCGGGGTGGCCCACCCGCCCGCTCGGCCAGGAGCCGGGCGCGGTCGCGCACGGCGGCGAGCTCGGCGCCGCGCATGCCGATGCCGCCGGTCACGCCCGTGGGAGCCCGGTACTCGCCGAACACCTCGCGCAGCGCCCCCGCCCACTCCCCGGTGGTCCCGCCGACGTGCGCGAGGGCGATGGTGGCCGGCATGAGGTTCTCGCTCTCGTCGGCCGCCACCCGCCGCAACTCGTCGAGGGCGGCCTGCACCGCCGCGTTGTCGCGCCGGGCGCGCCACGCCGCCACGTCGGCGCGCAGCTGCGCCTCGGCGGCGGGGTCCACCTTCAAGATGGTGGAAGCGCCGTCGTCGGCCATCTCGAGCGGCGACGGCTCGGTCTCGGTGAAGGAATTGACCCCGACCACGAGGAGCTCACCGGTCTCGATGCGCCGCACCCGCTCGGCCTGGCTGCGCACCAGCCGGCGCTTGAGCTCGTCGACGGCCTCGAAGGCCCCGCCCATGCCGAGCACGTCCTCGAGCTCCTCGCCGGCCGCCTCGGTCAGCTCGGCCGTCTTCGCCTCGATGACGGTGGAGCCGTCGAAGATGTCGGCGTACTCGAGGAGGTCGGTCTCATAGGCCAGGATCTGTTGGATCCGCAGGGACCACTGCTGGTCCCAGGGCCGGGGCAGACCCAGAGCCTCGTTCCAGGCCGGCAGCTGGATGGCCCGGGCCCGGGCGTCGCGCGACAAGGTCACCCCGAGGGCCTCGAGCACGATGCGGGGCACGTTGTTCTCGGGTTGCGCCTCGGTGAGCCCGAGCGAATTGACCTGGACGCCGTAGCGGAACCGACGCAGCTTCGGGTCCTCGACGCCGTAGCGCTCCAGGCAGATCCGGTCCCACATCCGGGTGAGGGCGCGGACCTTGCAGGTCTCCTCGACGAAGCGGATGCCGGCGTTCACGAAGAACGAGATGCGCCCGACCACCGCCGGGACCTCGGAGGGGTCCACCTTCCCCGAGTCGCGCACGGCGTCGAGCACACCGACCGCCGTCGCCAGGGCGTAGGCGATCTCCTGCACGGGCGTGGCCCCGGCTTCTTGGAGGTGGTAGCTGCAGACGTTGATCGGGTTCCACTTGGGGACCTCGCGGACCGTGTAGGCGATCATGTCGACGATGAGCCGGCGACTGGCCGCGGGGGGGAAGATGTAGGTGCCCCGCGACAGGTATTCCTTCACGATGTCGTTCTGCGTCGTTCCCTGCAGGACTCGGCGGTCGACCCCGGTGTCCTCGGCGTAGGCGATGTAGAGGCCCAGCAGCCACGCCGCGGTGGCGTTGATGGTCATCGAGGTGTTCATGTCCGCGAGGGGGATGTCGTGGAGGAGCTCGGCCATGTGGCCCCGGTGGACCACGGGGACGCCCACCTTGCCGACCTCGCCGGCGGCCTCGGGCGCGTCGGGGTCGTACCCGGTCTGGGTGGGGAGGTCGAAGGCGATCGACAGCCCGGTCTGGCCCTTGGCCAGGTTGGTCCGGTAGAGGCGGTTCGAGGCCGGGGCCGAGGTGTGGCCCGAGTAGGTGCGCATCATCCAGGGCTTGTCCCGGCCGCCGCCCGGAGGCGCCACGTCGCTCACCTCTCCATTCTCCCCCTGCGACCGCCGGTACCTACCCGCCGAGCCCGGTCGGGATCACTTGCGATAGTCGTAGAAGCCCTTGCCCGACTTGCGCCCGAAGAGCTCGGCGGCCACCATCCGCCGCAGCAGCGGGACGGCCGCGTAGTTCGGGTCGCGGAATTCCTCGTAGAGGGCATCGAGGATGGCCAGGCTCGTGTCCAGGCCCACCAGGTCGAGCAGGGCGAAGGGGCCCATGGGGAACCCGCACCCGCCCTTCATGGCGGTGTCGATGTCGTCCCGGGTGGCGACGCCGTTCTCGAACAGCCTGACGGCGTTGTTGAGGTACGGGAAGAGCAGCGCGTTGACGATGAAGCCGGCCTGGTCCTTCACCTCGACCGGCGTCTTCCCGCACGCCTCGGCCAGCGCCTTGGCCGCGGCGACGGTGTCGTCAGAGGCGGTGATGGGCCGGACGACCTCGACCAGGGCCATCACGGGGGCGGGGTTGAAGAAGTGGATCCCGCACACCTGGTCGGGACGGCCCGTCTCCATCGCCATCTCCACCACCGGGAGCGTCGAGGTGTTGGTGGCCAGGATGGTGTGGTCGGGGCAGATCCGGTCGAGCTCGGAGAAGAGGTGCTTCTTCACCCCGAGGTCCTCGACCACCGACTCGATGACGAGGTCACAACCCGCCAGCTCACCGAGATCCGACACCGCCGTCACCCGGCTGAGCGCGGCGTCGCGGTCGGCTTCGGCCAGCTTGCCCTTGTCCACCTGGCGGGCCAGGGACTTCTCCATGGCGGCGACCATGCCCTCGGCCGTGCTCTGGGCACGGGAGCGCAGGACGACCTCGAAGCCGTGCACGGCCATGGTCTCGGCGATGCCCGAGCCCATGATCCCCGAGCCGACGATTCCCACTTGCTTGATCGACATGGGCCGTATGTTACCGGCCGGTTACCTGGGCGGCCCGCCCGAGGCGTCTACCCGCCCATGCGGCACGTCACCCGGCGCATGAAGCGCGGGCCGCTCTCGATGACGAGCCGGGGCGACAGCCGGTACACGAACCACGGGATGCGGGCGTGGCGCGGGGCGACGATCAAGGGCCGGTTGCGTGCCACCGCGTCGAGGACGTCCTCGGCGAGCGACGCGGCAGGGTAGGCCGCTCCGATCGTCTTCTCGAGCAGCCTCCGGGCACTGGGGACGTTCGTCACTGGGGGGAGGTCGGGGGGATTGCCCTTGTCGAGCAGAGGGGTGTCGATCACCCCGGGGCAGACCACGCTCACCCGCACACCGTGGGCGGCCGCCTCCATGCGCAGGCTCGTGCTCATGCCCACCACGCCGTGCTTGGTCATGCCGTAGGGGGTGAGCATGGGGGAGGGAAGGAGCCCCGCCAGCGAGGCGGTGTTCACGATGTGGCCGCTCCCCTGGCGGATCATGATCGGATAAGCCGCCACCACTCCGTGCACGACGCCGCGCAGGTTGACGTCGATGGCGCGGTTCCAGTGCGCCAGGGTGAGCTCGCGCACCTGCCCGACGATCCCGACCCCGGCGTTGTTGAACAGGAAGTCGAGGTGCCCGTGGTCCTGCGCGGTGCGCTCGACGAGCGTGGCGACCGCCTCGGCGTCGGTGACGTCGAGCCCGACACCCGACGCCCGCCCCGGGGGACCGGCCGCCATGTCGTCGGCAGCGGCCTTGGCTCCGGCCTCATCGATGTCGGCCAGGACGACGGTCGCCCCCCGGCGGGCCAACGCGCCCGACAGCGCCTTTCCGATCCCTGACGCCGCCCCGGTGATGATGGCCACCTTTCCCTGGAAGTGGGTGTCGAAGTGGGAGTCGACGGGCACGGGGCGAGCCTAGGCCCGCGGCGTGGCTCGGGCCCGGGTGCCGGGCCCGAGCGGGGCGGCCCACCCCCCTACAGTGGCGGCCATGGTTGCAGCGACAGCGCGGTGCGGCCCGTTGGCTCTGGTGGGCGGAGGCGAGTGGAGCGAGGGGTGTGACTTCGATGCCGAGCTCCTGGCCGCGTCGGGCGGGGACGAGGTGCTCGTGCTTCCGACCGCCGCGGCCTACGAGCACCCCGAGAAGGCGGTGGCGGCCGCCGAGGCCTGGTTCGCCGGACTGGGCGGTCGGGCCCGTGGCCTCATGGTGCTCGGTCGCGCCGACGCCGAGAACGAGGCATTCGCGGCCGAGGTCCGGGCCAGCCGCTTCGTGTACCTCGGTGGGGGATCACCCATGCACCTGCGGTCGGTGCTCAAGGCCTCGACGGTGTGGGAGGCGTTGCTCGACGCCTGGCGCCACGGGGCCGTGGTGGCGGGCTCGTCGGCCGGGGCCATGGTCCTCACCGACCCCATGGTCGACCCCCGCGGCGGGGCGTTGACCGTCGGGCTCGGCATGGTGGAGGAGCTGGCGGTGATCCCGCATTTCGGCGACGAGAACGCCGAGAAGGTCCACCGCTCCATCGCGCTCGCCGCCCCGGGGCTGCCCGTCGTGGGGCTGCCCGAGCGCACCGCGCTGATCCGTGACCCCGACGGGGGGTGGCGACAGGCAGGGAGGGGAACGGTGGAGGTGTTCGTGAGCGGCAAACCCGCCGGCCTCGACGCCCTGCCGCGCTGAGCTTCGGAGCGAGCGGCGAGAGCGTCAGTCCTCCTCGTCGATGGTCACCGACTCGATGGTGACCTTCTCGGTGGTCTTGCCCGAGCGCGACCCCACGGCGTCGATGGCGGCCACCGTCTCGAGGCCCGACACCACCTTGCCGAACAGTGCGTAGCTGGGCGGCAGCCGCATCCCGTCCGGGCCCGAGATGATGAAGAACTGGCTCCCGTTGGTGTTGGGCCCGGCATTGGCCATCGCCAGCGATCCCAGCTCGTAGCGGCCCGGTGCCGGGAGCTCGTCGGCGAACTGGTAGCCGGGGCCGCCGGTGCCCGTCCCGGTGGGGTCTCCCCCCTGGAGCACGAAGCCGGGGATGACGCGGTGGAAGACGATGCCGTCGAAGTAGTGGTAGCGGGCGAGGAACACGAAGCTGTTCACCGTCCGGGGTGCGGCGAGCGGGTCGAGCACGATGGTCATGGTCCCCTTGGACGTGACCATGGTGGCGGTGTAGCGCTTGGCGCCGTCGATGGACAGAGGGGGCTCGTCCGGGAACTTCCGGCGTTGGGGGCTCGAGCCGTCGGCGGCGGGCAGTTCGACGGGCATGGTTGGTCCTCCTGTGGGGTGTCGCAGAACCGTATCGGGGAATGCGGGCTTGCCGCGGATGGGACCGGTCGGGCTCAGGTGCTCGAGATGGTGACCGACAGGATGCGGTGGATCACCTTGGGGGGGACACCGTTGGCCGATGCGTTGGCGTTGCCGTCCTTGTTGATCTTGTCGGCCACGCTGAGCCCCGACGTCACGTGCCCGAAGAGCGTGTAGTTGGGCGCCAGGGTCTCGCCTTGGCTTCCGGTGACGACGAAGAACTGGCTGCCGTTGGTGTTGGGGCCCGAGTTGGCCATGGCCACGGAGCCGATGGGGTACTGCGGGGTCGCTTTGGCCGGCAGCTCGTCGGCGAACTTGTAGCCGGGGCCACCGCTGCCGGTCCCGGTGGGGTCGCCCGTCTGGTCCATGAAGCTCGGGATCACGCGGTGGAAGGTCACGCAGTTGAAGAAGTCCTTCTTCGCCAGGAACACGAAGTTGTTGACGGTGATGGGCGTCTGCTTGGCGTCGAGGGTGATGACGAAGGAGCCGGCGTCGGTCTTGACCGTTGCCGTGTAGGCCTTGGCCGTGTCGATGGTCATGGCCGGGGGCTTGCTCCACGACGGCTTGTGCAAGGTGGTGCTGGGGCTCGACGCACACCCCCCGGCCACGGCCGCGTTGTCGGCGACCTGCTGGGCCGTCAACTTCGTCTTGCCCGGCTTCACGAGGAAGTAGATGCCGACGATCACGGCCGCCACGATGACGAGCGTGATGACCCGCCGGACCCTGGCGCGGCGGCGTCGTTGGCGCGCCAGGGCGGCCATCTTCGCTTCACGCGCCGAGCGCTTGCGGGCTCGTTTCTCAGTGGGCACGGCCCGACACCCTATCCGGCGCTGGTCCCCACCCATGCTCGCCAGCCGGGGCGTGGGTGCTCGCGGGGTCGGCCCCGGGCTCGGGCGGCACCTACGGGTCGGCGGTGGGCGTCCAGGCGGTGCTCGGGGGCGGCGGGGCCCCCACGCTCCGGTAGGTTCGATGCGTGGCGCTGTTGGTGCAGAAGTTCGGCGGGACGTCGGTGAGTGACGCCGAACGGGTGCGCGCCGTCGCCGACCACGTGGCCCGGACCCGGCGCCAGGGCAACGATGTGGTGGTGGTCGTGAGCGCGATGGGCAAGACCACCGACGACCTGCTCCGGCTGGCGGGCGACGTGAGCAGCGTGCAACCGCCGCGCGAGCTCGACATGCTCCTGACCTCGGGCGAGCGGGTGTCGATGGCGCTGCTGTGCATGGCCCTCGCCGAGCTCGGTGTCGACGCCGTGTCCTACACCGGGAGCCAGGCCGGCATCATCACCGACACCACGCACCTCAAGGCGAAGATCGTGGAGGTCAAGGCGGACCGGCTGCGGGACGCGTTGGCAGAGGGCCGCGTCCCCGTCGTGGCCGGGTTCCAGGGGGTGTCGCTCGATCGCGACGTCACCACACTCGGGCGCGGTGGTTCCGACACCACCGCGGTGGCGCTGGCCGCCGCCCTGGGCGCCGAGGCCTGCGAGATCTACACCGACGTGTCGGGGGTTTTCAGCGCCGATCCCCGCATCGTCCCCGAGGCGCGCCGGCTGGGAAGGGTGAGCTTCGAGGAGATGCTCGACATCGCAGCGAGCGGAGGGCGCGTCCTGGCGCTGCGCTCCGTCGAGTTCGCCCGCAACCACGGCGTGCCGCTGCACGTCCGGTCCAGCTTCACCTGGGAGCCCGGCACCTGGGTGGTCGAGGAGGATGAGTCCATGGAACAGGCCGTCGTCACCGCCGTCACCCACGACACCTCCGAGGCCAAGGTGACCGTGACCGGCGTCCCCGACAGGCCCGGCATCGCGGCCCGACTGTTCCGGGCCCTGGCCGACCGCGCCGTCAACGTGGACACCATCGTGCAGAACACGTCGTTGCACGGCACGACCGACATCTCCTTCACGGTCCCCAAGACCGATCTCGCCGCCAGCCTCCAGGTGGCGCGGGCGCTGGCCCCCGAGATCGGCGCGGGCGAGGTCACGGCCGACGACGGCATCGCCAAGGTGTCGCTCGTGGGGGCGGGGATGCGCAGCCACCCCGGCGTGTCGGCCACCATGTTCGAGGTCCTCGCCGACGCCGGCATCAACATCGAGATGATCTCGACCTCCTCGATCCGCCTGTCGTGCGTGGTGCGCGCCGATCGCGTCGAGGAGGCCGTGCGCCTGTTGCACGGCGCGTTCGAACTGTCGGGCGGCTGAGCCCGGCCCGGTAGGATTGCAGGATGCGGATCGGCGTCTTCGGTGCCACCGGCCAGGTCGGCAAGGTCATGCGGTCGGTGCTGGCCGAGCGGTCGTTCCCCGCGGACGACATCCGGTTCTTCGCGTCGGCCCGCTCCGCCGGCACCCGGCTGCCCTGGGCGGGCGGCGAGGTGGAGGTCGAGGACGCCGAGGGAGCCGACTACCGGGGCGTGGACATCGCGCTCATGTCGGTCGGGGCCGAGGCGTCGCGGCGGATCTCCCCGCGGATCGTCGAGGCGGGGGCGACGGTCATCGACAATTCCTCGGCGTGGCGCATGGACCCGGCCGTGCCCCTCGTCGTCGCCGAGGTCAACGCCGCCGCCCTCGACCACATCGACAAGGGGATCGTGGCCAACCCCAACTGCACGACCATGGTGGCCATGCCCGTGCTGGCGCCGTTGCACCGCGACGCGGGGCTCCGGCGGCTCGTGATCTCCACCTATCAGGCCGTGTCGGGCGCGGGACTCGCTGGCGCCCGGGAGCTCGAGGAGCAGCTGGCCAAAACGGTCGGGGAGGCCCCGCGTCTCACCTTCGACGGCACCGGCGTCGACTTCCCCCCGCCGACGGTGTTCCCCGGCCCCGTGGCCTACAACGTCCTGGCCCATGCCGGCCGGTTCCTCGACGACGGGACGGGGGAGACCAACGAGGAGCAGAAGCTGCGCGACGAGAGCCGCAAGATCCTCGGCCTCCCCGACCTGGCGGTGTCGGGCACGTGCGTGCGCGTCCCGGTGTTCACGGGCCACAGCATGTCGGTCAACGCCGAGTTCGAGCGCGAGCTGACGGTGGACCGGGCCCGCGCCCTTCTGGAGCAGGCTCCCGGCGTGCGCTACGTGGACGTGCCCACCCCCCTCGCCGCCGCTGGCGTCGATCCCGTGTTGGTGGGGAGGCTGCGGCGAGATGACACCGCCGCGCACGGGCTCGTGCTGTTCCTCTCCGGCGACAACCTGAGAAAGGGTGCGGCGCTGAACGCGGTGCAGATCGCCGAGGCCCTTCTCGCCCGCAGCGCCGCCTGACGCCAGGGCACAGCGCCGCCTGAGCCGCCGCCCCGACGGGCTAGGTCGGCGACGGCCGGAGTCGCTCCGTCGCCCCCGTGGGGGCGCGCCCGACCATCACGGCGATGCGGCGGGCCAGGTTGACGGCGTGGTCGCCGAAGCGTTCGTAGAAGCGGGCCACCAGGGCCGCCTCGATGGCGACGGGCAGTGGCATCGAGCCACTGGCGATCTCGGCCGTCAGCGTGACGTGCAGCTCGTCGAGCTCGTCGTCGAGCTCCTCGACCTCGTCGGCCACCGGGGCGCGATCGGCATAGGCGTCGGCGGTGGCTCGCCACATGTCGCACGCCACCTCCCCCATCTGCTCGACCAGTCCCCGCGCGCGGGGAGAGCTCCACCCCGAGCCCGCGCACGGCGCGCCGTGACACGTGTTCGGCGAGGTCGCCGCTGCGCTCGAGCTCGGGCAGCATGCGCAGCACGGCCACCAGGTAGCGCAGCTCGTCGGGCCCCGTGGCCCGCAGTGCCAGCTGGCTCTGGGCCAGCTGCTCCACCTCGCGGTACAGCGCGTCGATCGTCTCGTCGCTCTCGGCCAGCACACGCGCCGCCTCGCGGTCCCCGTCGAGCAGGCAGTGCGTCGCACCGGCCACGCCCTCACCGACTAACGCGAAGAGCTTGATCACCTCGCGGTCGATGTGCTCCAGGCTCTCGGTGACCTCGTCGCTGTCGGCCAGCTCGACCACGACCCGTTTTGCCACGTCGCCACCGTAGCCCCGTCCGCAGCAGGGCTCGTCTCCGGGCCCTCAGGGATCCGTGTCGACGTCGGCGACGATGAGCCGGGGTCCCGACGGCCAGTCCAGGTAGCGCCACCACCAGTTGACGAGCACCACGATCCGGTTGCGGAAACCCACCAGGTAGACGAGGTGCAGTCCCAGCCACGCGTACCAGCCCAGCGTCCCGCGCAGGATGGGGCCGCGGCGCAGCTGGGCCACCGCCGCGTGCCGTCCGATGGTGGCCATGAGGCCTTTGTCGTGGTAGGTGAAGGGGGTCGTGGGCCGGCCCGTGAGCTGTCGGCCGATCTGCAACGCGGCGTGGCGCCCGGATTGGATCGCCACCTGGGCCACCTGGGGACACGGCTCGGGACGCGCCGGTCCCCACGGCACCGCGCCGGCGTCGCCCACCACGAACACCTCCGGGTGCCCCGTCACCGACAGGTCGGGCTGCAGCGTCACGCGGCCTCCCCGGCCATGAGGCGCGGGCAGCGTCGCCGCCAGGGTGCCGTCGACGGTGACGCCCCCCGCCCAGACCACCGCCGCGGCGGGCAACCACTCCCCGGTCCCGAGGCGGACCCCCTCGGCGCTGACCTCGGCCACGGGGGTCCGGAGCCGGACGTCGACACCCCGCGAGGACAGCGTCTGGTACGCGTAGGCACTGGCCTGCTCCTCGAACCCCGACAGCAGCCGCTCCCCCGCCTCGAGCAGGACGACCTTGGAGCGCTCGGGGTCGATGCGCAGGCGGTCCCGGCGTACGGACACGGAAAGCAGCTCGAGGAGCGCTCCCGAGATCTCCACGCCGGTGGCGCCGCCGCCCACGACGACGAAGGTGGGCGCCCCGCCGTCGAAGTCCTCGGGGTGGGCGTCGGCTGCTTCGAGGCGGCCCAGGACGTGGTTCCTGAGACGGCGGGCGTCGGCCAGCGTGTAGAGGGGAAACGAGTGCTCGGAGGCCCCGGGGACGGCGAGGTAGCCGGTGGTGGCGCCCGTGGCCACGACCAGCCGGTCGTATTCGAGGGCGGTGCCGTCCGCCAGTGCCACGCTCCGGGACTCGACGTCGACGGACACGGCGCGGCCGTGGCGGAACACGACGTTGGGCTCGCGGCCGAAGATGGTGCGGACGGGATAGGCGACGTCGGCAGGGTCGAGGCCGGCCGTGGCCACCTGGTACAGCAGCGGTTGGAAGGTGTGGAAGTTGTGGCGGTCCACGATGGTGACCTGCACCGGTTGCTCGTGGAGGTGCCGGGCGGCGCTGAGCCCGGCGAAGCCGGCTCCGATGACCACCACGCGGTCCATTCCCTCAGGATGGCACGCCCCGGTCGGTCGTCCCACCGGGACGCCGTCTGTCCCGGTGGGTCAGACCTCCGACAGGGCGCGCGCCGCGACGACGACGTCTTGGACCTGGGGGAGGATGGCGTGCTCCAGGGACGGCTCGTACCCCACGAAGGTGTCCTTGGCGGCGACACGGACGACGGGCGCGTCGAGGTCCCAGAAGCAGTGTTCGGCGACCCAGGCCGCGACTTCGGCGCCGAACCCCGCGGTGAGGGTGTCCTCGTGCACGACGAGGAGGCGGCCCGTTCGCTGCACCGACTCGCACACGATGTCGTGGTCCCACGGCGAGATGCTGCGCAGGTCGACCACCTCCACCGAACACCCTTCGGCCGACAGCTCCTCGGCCGCGGCCAGTGACTTCTGCACGGTGGCGCCCCACGTGGCGATGGTGAGGTCCCTCCCCGGTCGCGCCACGGCGCCCCGGCCGAAGGGCACGGTCCATCCGGGCCGGGGGATCGGGTCCGCGGCGTAGTGCTGCCGGTAGAGGTGCTTGTGCTCCAAGAAGAGCACCGGGTCCTCGGCGGCGAATGCGCTGCGCAGCATTCCGACGGCGTCGCGCGCCCGTGACGGGAAGGCGATCATGAGGCCTGGGATGTGGGCGAAGATCGACTCCCCGCTCTGCGAGTGCCAGATCGCCCCGCCCGTGAGGTAGCCGCCGATGGCGACGCGCACGACCAGGGGACAGGTGAAGTCGCCGTTCGATCGCCACCGGATGGTGGCGGCCTCGCTCCGCAGCTGCTGCATGGCCGGCCAGATGTAGTCGAAGAACTGGATCTCGGCGCACGGCCGCAGCCCCCGCAGAGCCTGCCCGACGCCGCGGCCGACGATGTTCGACTCCGCCAGCGGCGTGTTGTAGCAGCGCGCTCGAGCCGAACCGGCGCTGCAGACCGCGGGTGACCCCGAACACCCCGCCCTTGCCCTCGACGTGGTCGAGCACCTCGTCGTCGGCGTCGGCGACGTCCTCTCCGAACACGCGGATGCGCTCGTCCCCCGCCAGCAGCTCGTGGAGCGTCAGGCGGATCGCCTCCGCCATGACGACCGGCTCCTGCTCGGGGTGCGCGTCGCCGTCCCCCTCGACCATGTCGGGGTCGGCCACCGGGGCAGGTGCCAGCCGCAGCACGTTGTCGGTCACGGTGGCCGGATCAGGCCGGGGCGCGGCCAGGGCCTCCTCGGCCGCCGCGGCCGCCATCGCGCGCGCCTCGGCGCGCACCGCCGCGGCCTGGTCCTCGCTGAGCACGCCGGCGTGCACGAGCTGGCGCTCGAGCGTGTCGATCGGGTCGTGCGCCTGCTCCTGGGCGAGCTCCCCGGCGTCGCGGTACTTGGCCTGCGAGTCGGCCGACGAGTGGGAGTAGGGACGGGTCACGTGCGCGTGGATCAGCCCGGGCCCCTCTCCGGCGCGCACCCGGGCGACGGCGCGGGCGCCCTTGTTGCGGCACGAGGCGTAGTCCCAGCCGTCCATCCGGGTCACGGCCAGACCCCGGAACCCGCGCACCAGCTCAGCCACCGGTGCCGGTGACTGGTCGGCGGCACGGACCGAGATGGCGTACCCGTTGTCGGCCACCACGAACAGCGTCGGCAGGTGCAGGCGGCACGCGGTGTTGAGGCTCTCCCAGAACTCCCCTTCCGACGTCGCCCCCTCTCCGAGCGACACGTAGGTGAGCTCGTCGCCGTGTGCCGCACATCCCGCCAAGCCCGGCCGCCGCGCGATGTATCGGCTGGCCTCGGCGCAGCCCACCGCCGGAAGGCACTGGCTGCCGGTGGGGCTCGACTGGGTGACGATGTTGCGTGACACCGCGCCCCAGTGGCAGGGCATCTGGCGGCCTGCCGAGGCCGGGTCCTGGGACGACCCCACCGCCTGGAGCATGATGTCGAGGGGCGTGACACCCAGGGCGAGCACCAGAGCCCGGTCGCGGTAGTAGGGAAAGAACCAGTCGTAGGCGGGGCGCAGGGAACGGGCCAAAGCCAGCAGCAGGATCTCGTGCCCCGCCCCCGAGATCTGGAAGAACACCCGGCTCTGCTTCTGCAGCAGGATCTCCCTGTCGTCGAGCGCCCGGGAGAGACAGGCCAGTCGGAAGTCCTCGACCAGCTCGGAGGCCGGAAACCCCCGCAGCGCTCCTCGACCGGCGCCGGCCACGGCGTCGCCGTTCGCCCGGCGCCCGGCCGTGCCACCTGGGCCTTCCTGGGCCTTCACGCCGGCACTCCGACCCCCCGTGCCCTTGCGCACCACTGCCGACGCTAGCTCCCCGCTGTCCCCGACTGGTGCCCTTCGGAGGTCCCCGGCAGTGATACACCCCGGCGTTACGCTCCCACGCGTGCACCCTCGGAGCAGGGAGACCCGATGATCGTCGGCCTCGTGATCGGCCTTGTCGTCGGCGGCGCCTGTGGTGTGGCGATCGCCTGGATCCTGGCCTCGGCGCGGGCGTCGGCCCGGGTCGCGTCCGACCGGGAGCGCCACGCCGAGGCGCTCGGGTCGGCGCGGGCCGAGGTGCTCTCCCTACAGGCCACGCTCGAAGGCGAGCGCGCCGCGGCAGAGGAGCGCCGGGTGGCGGCCGAGGAGATGCGGCGCCAGCTCGTGGGCGAGTTCGCCGAGCTCTCGCGCCAGGCCCTCGAGCAGAACAACACGCAGTTCCTGGAGTTGGCCGACGCCCGCCTCGCCCGCTCCCAGCAGGCGGCGCGCGGTGATCTCGACCAGCGCACCCAGGCCTTCGAGCAGCTGCTCACCCCCCTACGCGAGCAGCTCGGCCGCTACGAGCAGGGGCTCCGGCTCCTGGAGCTCGAGCGCCAGAAGGCGTACACCGGGCTCAGCGAGCAGGTCCGGACGCTCACCGCGTCGCAGGACAAGCTCCAGTCCGAGACGCGCAACCTGGTGACGGCGTTGCGCTCCCCGGCCACCCGGGGCCGTTGGGGGGAGATGCAGCTACGGCGGGTGGTCGAGATGGCCGGGATGGTGGAGCACTGTGACTTCGAGCAGCAGGTGACCACCGAGGGGGCCGACGGCAGGCTGCGGCCCGACATGGTGGTGACCCTCCCCGGCGCCCGGCACGTGGTCGTGGACGCCAAGGTCCCGCTCCAGGCGTTCCTCGACGCCAACGACGCCGCCGACGAGTCCGACCGGCGGACCCACCTCGTGGCGCACGCCCGCCAGCTTCGGGGGCACGTGGACGCACTGTCGAAGAAGGGGTATTGGGAGCAGTTCGAGGACTCGCCCGAGTTCGTGGTGGCCTTCGTCCCCGGTGACGCCCTGTTGGCGGCCGCCCTCGAGCACGACTCCACGCTCCTCGAGCACGCCGTCTCCCACCACGTCCTGCTGGCCACACCGACGACCCTCATCGCCCTGCTGCGCACCGTCGCCTACGGGTGGCAGCAGGAGGCACTCGCCGAGAACGCGCGTGAGGTGCAGGACATGGGGCGCGAGCTCTACAAGCGGCTCGCCACCTTCGGCGAGCACATGGCGCGCACCGGACGCAGCCTGAGCGGTGCCGTGGACTCCTACAACAAGGCGGTGGGGTCGCTCGAGCGCAACGTCTTCCCTCAGGCCCGGCGCTTCCACGAGCTCGGCGTGGTCGGCGGCGCCGACAAGGAGATGCCCGAGCTCGAGCACATCGACGCCGTGGCGCGCGGGCTCCAGGCTCCCGAGCTCGCCGGCTCGCCCCGTGGGCTGGCCGGGGAGTCCGGGCTCGAGCTCATCGAGGGGTCCCGCCGCGACGACATCGAGCTCCCCGGCGCGGCCGTCACCTGAGCAGGAGGTCACCCGCGGCCTGTCGGGCTGCGGTGATCGCCTGGGCCAGCGCCGCGCCTTCGAGGACGTCCTCGACAGGCTCCCCGTCACCCACGAAGACGAGCACGCACCGCAGGACCGGCCGCCCGGTCGCCTCCTGGAGAGCCAACGCGTAGCACGCCACCTGGGGCCGGTACCGGGCCGCGGCACGCTCGACCCCCGCCCGCCCGTCGGTGCGGTCGGTCTTGTAGTCGACCACCACCAGCCCCTCGCCCTCCTCGAGAACGAGGTCGACGAAGCCCTCGAGGACGCCCCCGCCGACGGGCACGGCCACGAAGAGCTCGCGCCAGTGCCGGGCCGCCGCGCCGGTCGTCACCGTGGGCGAGTCCAACGCCGCGCCGACCATGGCGACGATCGCGTCGGCGTGACCCGACATCCCGTGAGCGGCGGCGCGTGCCCGGGCCACCTCCGGGGCGGAGCGCCCGGCATCGTCGGTGCGCGTCGACAGGTCGACGGCGGCCAGGGCGCTGTGCACGGCGCGCCCGATCTGGAGCGACGTGTCGGTGTCGCGCCACAGCTCGCCCGTGGAGTCGGGCGATCCGGGGTCGGGTGCGGCGCTGCCGGGACGCGGCGACGCCGTGGCGGCGATGCGGTCGGACACTGCGGTGGCCGTCGTCACCGGGGCGCGCCGGGTCGAGGCCAGAGCGCCGTGGCGCCGGGCCGCGAAGGCCTCGACCTCCGTGCGCCACGCAGCCATCTCGGGGTCCTCGGCACCGTCGCCGGGGTCCGGTTCGCCGTCGGGCCCCGCACCCGGCGCCGTGGCGGCCAGCGCGGCGAGGGAGGCGAAGGGGTCGGGGGCGTCCGCTTCGGCGGGGGTGGAGATGGGCAGGCGCCGCCACAGCTGCGGGGATCGCAGGCAGATGTCCTGCAGCAGTGCCGCCTCGGTGCGCCGGGCGCTCGAGGCGTCGTTGGCTTCCTTGTGGTGCAGGCACACCACCAGGTGGTCACGCGCCCTGGTCATGCCCACGTACAACAGCCGGTGCTGCTCGAGCGCGTCGAGCTCGCGCTCGCGCTCGTTGGTCTCGTCGAACCCCGCGGAACGGAGCCGTCCCGATGCCCGCAGCTCCGGGGTGCCGTCCTCGCGCCACAGCACCGCCGGTGGTCGTTGTCCGGGCGCAACCTCGCGCTCGAGCCCCGCCAGCACCACGACGGGGAACTCGAGCCCTTTTGACCCGTGGATCGTCATGACGCGCACGGCGTCGTCGTCGGGGTCCGGAGGGCCCACTCCGCCGCTGCGCCGGTCGTCCTCGGCCTGGAGGTCGGCCCACTGCAGGAACGACCGCAACGAGCCGCCCACCGTCTCGTCGAAGAGACGGGCCTGGTCCGCAAACCAGCGAAGCCGTTGCCAGTGGTCGCGGGGGCGGTGATAGGCGAGGCAGAGCTCGAAGCTGCGCAGCTCGTCGAAGGCCCGCGCCACCATGGCGGAGGGCTCGTGCCACAGACGGTCGTGGTGCAGCCGCGCCAGGACGGCCATGGCCCGGGCGACGGGATGTGCCTCGAGGCCCGGGGGCGCCGGGTCGCGGGGGTCCCAACTGCCCTCGGCCTGGCGCCATGCCACGAGGTCGTCGTCGCCACACGCCAGCCCCGGGCTCCGCAGCGCGCCCAGGACCGCGACGCGGTCGACGGGGTCGTCCGCGGCGTGCAGGACGGCGAGCAAGTCGCGCACCTCGTCCGACCCCCACAAGAGGGCCACTCCCTCGAGCCGGTACGGGATGCGGGCCTCTTCGAGGGCTTCTTCGAGTGCCGCCAGCGCAGTGCGGGCCGGCAGCAGCACCGCGACGTCGCGCCAGCGCACCGCCCGGGTGGCGCCGTCTTCCTCGTCGACGACCGCCCAGCGGGTACCGACGATGTCGGCGACGGCGACGGCGACGTCGCGCGCCGCGGCCCGGCGGACCCCGGCGATGCTCGCCTTCATCGGCCCTCCCAGCACGAGAACCGGGGGCATCCCCGTCGCCGGCTTGGGTCGGCGGGGCGTCCCGGGCCCGGCCGGAGCTGCTCCGGCGGCTCCGTCCACCCCGGGGGTCCGGGGGCTTCCGGGGGTATCGGCGTGCGTCTCGAACCCGAGGAGCGACAACTGCACCGCACCGGCTGCGGGCATCGGCGCGGCACGTGGTCCGGCGGGCTTCGCCGCGCCCCGGAAGCGCAGCGGGACCGGGTCGCGGTCGCCGATCAGCTCGTGGTGCATGGCCTGCCCGGGAACCGGGTCGGTGCCGAAGAGCTCCTCGAAGACGGTGTTGACGAAGCGGAGGATCCCCGGGACCGATCGGAAGTTCGTGACGAGCACGATCTCCTCCCCGATCTGCCGGCCGACCCGCGAGAACGACTCGATGTCGGCCCGGCGGAAGCGGTAGATCGACTGCTTGGGGTCTCCCACCACGAAGAGCCCGCCCTTCGCCGCGTGCCGGAGGTCGGCCGAGCCGTCCACCGTGGCGGCGATGCGGGCAGCCAATTCGACCTGGATCGGGTCGGTGTCCTGGAACTCGTCGACGAGCAGGCGCCGGTAGCGGCGGCGCAGGGACTGCGCCGCGGCGCGGTCGTGGCGCAGGAGCCTCCGGGCGTGCACGAGAAGGTCGTGGAACCCGAGCCTGCCCTCGGCCCGTCGCTCGTTGGCGGCCGTCATGACGAACCGCGCCAGCCGGGCTCCCAGCTCGGCGAGCACCGCCTGGCACATGGCGTGCAACAGGTCGAGCCGCGCCTGCTCGGCATCCGCACAGGCGCCGCGCACCTCGTCGACATGGCCGTCCCAGTTCGCCTGCTGCCCCAGCCTGCTCTTCAGGGTGCTCAGGCTGTCGAGGAATTGCAGGGTCGACTGCTCGTCCTCACACGATGCCAGCTGCCGGCGTACCGCGGCGAGGGTGTCGAGGTGCTCGTTGAGCTTGTCCCCGTCTTCGGTGCACCAGGCCCGCATGGCCAGGGCGGCGTCGATGGCGGCGAGGACCGGCCCGGGGTCGAGCACGGGCCAGGCCCCCGGCGCTCGCCGCATCTCCTCCAGGGCCTCGAGGCCGCCGTCCTCGAGTCGGTCCCAGTGCCGGTGCAGGGCTCGGGCGATCTCGGCTATGTCGTCGTGGGACAACCCGATCGCAAATCCCCGCACCAGGGCGGGCTCGGCGTCGCGGTCCGCCAGGAGCACGTCCGCGAAGCGCTCGAAGCGCGCGTCGAAGTCGGCGCGCTCCGCGGTCTCGTCGAGCACTTCGAAGCCCGGCGGGATGCCGGCCGCCACGCAATGCTCCACGAGGATGCGTTGCGCGAAGGCGTGCAGCGTGCAGATCGCCGCCTCGTCGACCTCCGGGCAGGCGGCGGCGAGGCGCGCGTCGTCGGGGTGCTCGTCGGCGACCGCCGCGATCTTCTCCCGGATGCGCTGGCGCAGCTCGGCTGCGGCCGCCTCGGTGAACGTGATCGCCGCGACCTCGCGCAGCGCGGCGCGCCCGCTCCTCACGAGCTCGACGATCCGGCCCACGAGCGCGGTCGTCTTGCCGGTGCCCGCTCCGGCCACGACGACCAGGGTCGAGTCGAGCTCTCCGGCGATGGACGCCCGGGCCAGGGCGTCTTCGTGGAGGGTCGTCACCCGCCCACCTCGATCTCATCGACGAGAGTGTCGACGACCGCCCCTCCGAGGTCGTCGGGGACGTCCGCGTGCATGAGCGCCAGTACCGGGGTGAGCTCGGGGGCGGTTCTCTTGCGTGCCCATTGCCGGTCCCGCGTGACCGGGCACACGACGTCGAAGTCACACGTCCGGCAGGCGTCGAACTGCCGGTCGCCGTTGGTCTCGGGGGGGGCGCCCGGAAAGGCCCCCGCCTCGACCCCGTCGGCGATGAGGGCGAGCACCTCGACGAAGCGCGCCTGGACCTGGTCGGTGATGGTGAGGCTGTAGCACGGCGCCACCCGCTTCTCCGACAGCAGCCAGTACCTCGCCCGCACGCTCTCCCCGCCGAAACGGGCATGCGCGGCCAGCGCATAGATCGGGAGCTGGAGCAGCCTGCCCCCGGCCACCGGGTCCTTCTTGAGGTCCGACAGCATCCGCTGCCGGCCCGTCTTGTAGTCGGAGACGACCAGCTCGCCCGACCGTGCCCGGTCCACGCGGTCGGCCTTGCCCTTGAACCGGACCTCCCGTCCTCCGGCCAGGGTCACCGCGACGGGGGGATCGGCCCCCTCGACGCCGGTGCCGAATTCGAGCTCGGCCGCCAGAGGCTCGAGGTCGCCCTCTTCGTCGTGGAAACGCACGAGGTCGCGACGGAGCGCGGCCTTGTCCATGCGCCACAACAGCGCCTTCCCCACCAGGCCGCGTCCCTCCGCGGCGGTGAACTGCGTCTCGGCCACGGCCAGCAGCCGGGGCAGCGAGCGCGGCGCGCCCGCCAGACGCTCGAGGAGGTACTCCTCGAGGATGGCGTGGACCAGCGTGCCGCGCTCGGCCGGTTCCATCTGCCAGAGCTCCTCGGGAAGCGTGCGCTTCGAGACCTGCAGCACACGGTCGTAGAGGAAGCGCCGCGGGCACTTGGCGTATGCCTCGAGCCGCGTGGCCGACATGGGGGCGTCGACGACGAACGGGGAGACCACTCCCGCCCCGACATTCCCGTCGAACCGGGTGAATCCCGCACCCATCCGGTCCCGCGCGGCGATGATGCCGGTGCGGAGCCGGCCGGTAGTGCGTGCCGCCGGGGAGCGTGCCGGGTCGCGGCCTTCCGCGGCCCAGCGCACCATGTCGTGGAGCTCGAGCTCGCGCACCGACAACGGGGGGTCGGCGGCGGCGATCCCGGCCGCGAAGGAGTCGACGGCCCGCCATCGGGTCCCGACCGCGGTGAGAGGGGTCAGCCACCGCGACGGCACCTGGGCCCTTCCCGTGCGGGGGTCGACGCGCGGGTAGCTGGCCACGCGGCGCCTGTCGCCGGCCCCGATGGCGGCCAGGACGTCGTCGTGCAGCTCCTCGAGCCTGGCGGGGCGCGTGCGCAGCCCCCCCGAGATGTCGAGCCGTCGGACGTCCTCGGGCAGCAGGGCGTCTTCGCCGACTCCGCCGGGGACGAGCGAGTCGGCCATGCCCACCAGCACGGCACCGTCGAAGCGCAGGCCGCGCGCCCGCCCGAAGGGGGCCACGAACACCCCGTCTCCGAACCCACCGTCGGGGAGCTCGGCGGTGTCGAGGCCCGTCTCCTCCAAGACGGTGCGCACCGCACGCTGGAACGCCCCGAGATCGGCGCGGTCGGACACCGCATCGAGCTCGCCCAGGGCGAGCACCGCACCGCGGACCTGCTGTGTCGCCGCGGCCTCGTGGGCCGGCCAGGAACCGGGGTCGGGGTGGAGGTAGCGGTCGAGGAGCCCTACCGCCCAGGCCGCGTGGGTGGCCCACGATCCCGCCGGAACGGCGGCGGCTGCCACGAGGTGCTCGACGAAATCCGCCAGCGCGCCGGCGTCCGAAGCTCGTCCCGCGTCCCGCGCGGCCAGATTCCCCAGCCGCTCGCGCCACTGCGAGGCGCCCCGCACCACGCCCGCCTGCGACGACAGCGAGTCCCACCGACTGGCCGGCACCCGGCGGTGGTCGGGCCCCGTCACCACGGGAGCGGTCGACAGCCAGGCCATCACCTCGTCGCGCGCCCAGTCGGACGCGGCCAGCTCGAGCAGGCCCAGCAGCGTGGACCCCGCCACCGACCGGTCCAGGCGTCGCGTCTCGGGCCCGTTGGTGGCGACACCGGCGGCCTGAAGCCCCTGGTGGATGGCGCGGGGATAGGCCGGGCCCGGGGGGTGGAAGATCGCCTGGCGCCACGACGCCGCTCCGGCGTCGACGGACGCCACCACGGCACGGACCGCGGCCCGCACCTCGTCGTCGGGGTCGGCGCAGACGAGCACCTCGCTCAAGGTGCAGTCGCCCGGGCCGGCGACGATCGGCCTCGTGCCGGTCCGTGCCGTCACGAGGTCGAGGATCCCCCGCTCCGACGGTGCCATCGCACCGGGGTCGAAGCACAGCACGGGGCCCAGGGCGCCGAGGGCCCCGGGAGCGCCCACCACGGCCGCGGTGGCCGCCTCGGCGAGGTCGACGGGATCGGCGAAGCCGCGCTCGTGCAGATGGGTGCGCACACTGCTGCACAGGCGCGCCAGGTCGCCGATGCGACCGAGGCGTCGGCCCATGGCCGCGAGCGTGGGAGCGGGGCAACGGCGCAGCTCGGTCAGCGCGTCGCGCAGCGCGAGAAGGCCGCGAGGGTGCCCGACCAGCTCGGCCGGCCATCCTCGCGCGGCCAGGGCCCCGGTGCGGATGGCCTCGAGGTCGACGGGATGCGGTGCCAGGCGCAGGCCGCGTCCGGCCAGCGCGGGCACGCCGAGCTGCCGGACGAGCTTGTCCACCGTGGTGAAGCTGACGTTGGCGACGCCCCGGCGCCCGTCCGGTCCCGGAGCCGCCCCCAGGCTGCGGCGTGCCGCCAGCGCCGCGTACGCGGAAGGCGCCACCACGGTCACCGGCGCCAGCGGGTCGGGCCCCTTGGCCTTCGCCACCGCCGCGCCGAGCTCGGTCACCAACCGGTCGCCTTCGACCGGCGCGTCCCGCCAGGAGTCCGGTGCACGCGCCATCGCGGCATGCTACGACCCCGTTGTCTCACCCTCGCCGGGGTTCGTGGCCCGGGACCGGGGAAGCCGGACGCGCCGAGCACGCCCCGCGCTCAGTGCCGGCGCTCAGTCCCGGCGGGCGGCTCCGTACGCGTCGCCGAAGCGCAGCCGGCGCCAGATGGCGAAGGTGTCGCGCAGCATGGCGAACACGACGCGGCGCGACACGGTGCTCGAGAAGCGCCGTCCGATGCGGACCGGCGCCTCGACCAGGTCACGGTGGCCGAGTCGCCGGGCGATGACGAGCATCTCGAGGTCGAAGGCGTAGCCCTCTTCGACCATGAGGGGGAGGACCTCGGCCAGGACGTCGCGGCGGACGAGCTTGATGCCGGCCTGGGTGTCGCGCACGTCGAGATGGAACAGCACCCGCACCAGCTGCTGATATCCCCACGAGTACACGAGGCGGGCGACGGGGTAGACGACCTGGGAGTCGGGATGGCGCTTGCTGCCGAGCACCACGTCGGGATGCGCCTTCTGCACCACCCGGACGAATTCGGCCAGCAGCTCGGGCGGGACATCGCCGTCGCCGTCGATGAACCCGAGGTAGTGCCCGCGGCCTCGCGCCAGCCCGGCTCGCACCGCCTTGCCCTTGCCGGCGTGGGGGAGCACCACCTGCACCACGACGTCGGGGTCGAGCCCCTCGAGCGAGGCGTCGCTCCCGTCGGTGGAGCCGTCCGACACCGTCACGACCTCGAAGGAGATCCCGGTCTCCCGCAGCACCTCGACGGCGCGCTCCACCGTCGACCGGAGCACGGGGCCGGGGTTGTAGTACGGCACGACCACCGTCAGGTCGAGCACAGGGGGGGGAAGGGTCGCCTGGGGCACGAGTCTCAGGGGCGCCACGGACGCGCGCGCGCCTCGCGGACCCCGGCCCCGGGTTGATGTCGCGCCACCGCCCCCCCTCCCGTGCCCGCGCACCCCCGTTGCCCTGCCAGGTGCCGGCACCGAGCATTTTACCGGTGGGTGCGGCGCAACTTGGCGCGAGCGGTGCCTCGCAGGTGGGTGGCACCAGGCACGGGCCGATGGTAGCGCCGGTCCCATCGCCTGGAGGGGGGAGCCGGCACCTGTATCCTCACGTCTCCTTGTTGCTTCAGAGAGGTTGCTTCACAGAGGTTTCTGCAGGCCGTCCCAGCCTCCTCCCAGCTTCATCGGGGATCCTGGGACTGCTGTCGCAGATGGGTAGGGCGACGGAGAAGGACCGAGAAGGGGGTGGGGGAATTGCGGATCCTCGTGCTGGGGGGCGACGGATACCTGGGTTGGCCGACGGCGTTGCACCTGTCTCGTCGTGGCCATGACGTGGGCGTGGTCGACAATTTCTGCCGTCGGCAGTACGACTTCGAGATGGGGGTGGACAGCCTCGTCCCCATCGCCCATCTCCAGCACCGGGTGCGGCGCTGGGCCGAGGTGTCGGGGCTGTCTGTGGAGGCGTTCGTGGGGGACCTCACCGACCACCGCTTCTGCGAGACCCTGCTCGAGCGCTTCGAGCCCCAGGCCATCGTGCACTTCGCCGAGCAGCGCAGCGCCCCGTATTCCATGATCGACCGGGCCCATGCCGTCTACACCCAGGTCAATAACGTGGTGGGCACGCTCAACCTGCTCTACGCCATCGCCGAGCGGGACCGCTCGATCCACCTGGTGAAGCTCGGCACCATGGGGGAGTACGGCACCCCCAACATCGACATCGAAGAGGGCTTCATCGAGATCACCCACAAGGGCCGCACCGACGTCCTGCCCTATCCCAAGCAGCCGGGGTCCTTCTACCACCTGTCCAAGGTCCACGACAGCCACAACATGCACTTCGCCTGTCGCATCTGGGGCCTGGCCATGACCGACCTCAACCAGGGCGTGGTCTACGGCCAGGAGACCGACGAGACCACCATGCACCCCGACCTGGCCACACGTTTCGACTACGACGCCGTGTTCGGCACCGTGCTCAACCGCTTCTGCGTCCAGGCCGTGGTGGGCCACCCCCTGTCGGTCTACGGCAAGGGCGGCCAAACCCGGGGCATGCTCGACATCCGAGACACCCTGGCCTGTGTGGAGCTGGCCCTGCTCAACCCCCCCGCCGAGGGCGAGTACCGGGTCTTCAACCAGTTCACCGAGTCCTTCTCGGTGCTCGAGATGGCCGAGATGGTGGCCGCCGCCTACCCCGGCGCCACCCGCATCGACCACGTCGAGGACCCCAGGGTGGAGAAGGAGGAGCACTACTACCGGGCCGCGCACACCAAGCTCCTCGACCTGGGCCTGGTCCCGCACCTCCTCGGTCCGGCCACCATCCACTCGCTCCTGTCGGTCGTCGACCGCCACCGCGACCGCGTCGACCTCCAGGCCATCGCCCCCACCGTGCAGTGGCGCAAGACCGCCAGCACCCTGCCGACCTCGGTGAGCCTCGGCACGGACTAAAAGGCCCGCACGAAGAGGCCCGGACTAAAGGGCCGTTCGAGCCGGGCCGTTCGAGCCGAGCAGGCCCAGTCCCTCAGGGCCCCTCGCCGCCCGACGGGGTGCAGGACCTCGGGTCGAAGGGAGCCAGGGGCTGGGTCGGCGCAGTGGGTGTCCCGAGCGACGCCGTCGCTGACGACGCCGACGACCCCGCCCCCGTGGACCCGGTGGTCGACGAGCTCGGCGTGGTGGCACCCGTCGATGGCGCCCCACCCTTCGACGCGGGTGCGGCGACCGAGAAATTCGTGCCGGACACGACCGTGACGTCGGCGCCGTCGGCCGTGGGGCCCTTACCCATGGTCACGGCCCCCGACAGCGATTGCATGACCCGCTCGGCGGCGGCCAGGTGGCTGGGCGAGGAGTAGTAGACGATCGTCGCCGAGGGCGACGCGCCCGCCTGGGCGTCGCCCTGCCCGACCGTGTCGAAGCCCAGTGCCTTGAGAGCCGACGCCGTCTGCCCCGCCTGGCCCGACTGACCCGTCCCGTTGAGCACCGACACCGTCACCGACCCCGGCGAGGGAAGCGGCTGCCCGGTCATGGTGTCGCGGCCGGCGGGGAGCCCCAGGAAGCCTGACACGGCCTGGAGGTCGTTGGGTTGGCTCGCGAGCTCGACGTTCCCGTAGTCGTAGCCCTGGAAGTAGTAGTTCAGGCTCGACAGGACGATCACCGGCAGCGTCTTCTGGGGCGTCGTGGCCGTGTTGACGCCGTGGAACGTCACCACCAGGCCGAACATCGAGCCGAGCGAGAAGCTCGAGTCCACCTGCAGCTGCGGGGCCACCGCGCTGAGCAGGTCGTTGTCGGTGACGGGGTTCCCGAGTCCCCGCTTGGCCACCGCAGCCGCCAGCACGCGCAGGAACTCGTGGTCGCGCCGGATCCGGCTCAGGTCGCTCTCGGGGTCCTGGGGCCAGTCCCGGGGGTTCTTGCTCGTGACGCCGGGCCCCTTGTACTGCAGGTGCCGGGCGCGTACCACCTCCAGCGCCTGGAAGCCGTCGAGCTGGTGGCACCCCGGCGTCGGCACGTTGAGCCCCGAGTAGGCGTCGTAGACGGGCTCGGGGAAGTACATCTTGACGCCGCCGAGGGCGTTGACCACGCCCTGGAAGCTGTCGAAGTTGAGCTCCACGTAATGGTGGATGGGGATCCCGAAGTCCTCCTGGATGGCGCTGACCAGCTGCTGGGGGCCCTCGACGAGGGCGGCATCGATCTTGTTGGCCCCGTCCGCGCGCGCGTTGGGGACGAAGAGGTCACGCGGGATCGACAAGATCGCGGCGGTCTTGTTGTTCGGGTCGAGGTGCAGGATCATCACCACGTCGCTGTTGACGCCGGTGACACCCTCCGAGCACAGGCCGAACGCCTTGTTCTGCTGCTTGAGGGCGCACCGGGAGGTGGACCCCACCAGGACCACGTTCTCGACCCCCGAGGGCGGTACCGCCACCAGGTCGCCGACCTTGACGCGCGTGATCTGGTGGTCGCGGTACGCGACGTAGCCGATACCGGCGCCGGCGAGGACGACGACCACCGCGACCACCACGATGCCCACTCTGAGCAGGCGACGAGTGGCCCGGCTGCGGCTCTTCTTCCGAATGTCGGCGCGCCCGAATACGGGCGGCGGGGCCGGGGGGGTGCTTTCGGGCACGGCAGGCGAGTGTAGTGGTGGCACCTGCGTCGACTTCGGCATGCTCGGCCTGTCGTCCGTCACGTTCGGCCTGTCGTCCGTCACGTTCGGCCTGTCGTCGGCCCAGTTCGGAGGGGTCGCCGGTGCGGGCAGGCCAGTATGGTCGCAGCGTGGTCGGGGAGCGGCGTCGTCCGATGGCCGGGGAGCGGCGTCGGCTCGGGCGACGTCGTGCGCGGGCGCGTGCCCTGGCGCGCCTCGCCGTACCGATGGTGCTGTCGGCCGTCGTCGTCGTGCTGGCCGTGAGCGCCGTCGCACAGATCGGCTCGGCGTCGGGCCCCTACCGCCGTACCGTCGACCGCGGGTACGCCGCGCTCGCCGGGCCGATCGTGGCCGCGTCGAACACCTCGGGCGCGCAGCTGGCCTCGTTCCTCCACGACGGGGCCTCGCTCGGTCGGATCCCGTTCTTGGCCACCCTCGACGCGCTCGTCGCCGACACGGCCGCGCTGGCGCGGCGCTATGACGCCGTCACCCCGCCCGGTCCGGTGACGACCGCCGGTTGCGCGTCCGCCTTCGCGACGCGGGCGGCGGCTGTCTCGACCTTGCGCGCCGCGCTCGAGGGTGTCCTCGGTGGCCGGACCGGGCTCGGCGTGGTCGACGAGGGCGCGGCCGCCTCCGCCACGGCCGGCGCCGTCGACTCCCTGCGGTCCGCCGACGCGTCGTGGGCACGGTGCCGCTACGCGCTGCGCCGCGCTCCGGGGTCTGCGGTCCTTCCCGCGTCGGCGTGGGTGCGCGGCCGGGCGGTGTTCAATGCCTCCGCCACCGATCGCTTCGTGACGCGGGTGGCGCAGTCGCGGACATTGGCGCCGGTACACGACCTCGCCCTCGTCGACGTCGTGACGGACCCCGCCGCCGTGGCCGGGGCCCAGGGGCTCGTCGTGCCCGCCGCCAAGAGCATCGTCACCCTTGTCGTGGTGGCCAACCGCGGCAACGTGGACGAGCAGGGCGTGGAGCTCGGCGGGGTCGCCACCCCCCAGGGCGCGGCGGCCAGCCCGGTGCTCGTGCAGCGGACCGTCGACCTGGCGGCGGGGCGCTCCACGACATTGTCGCTCCCCGGGTTCGCGGTGGCTCCCGGCTCCTCCTACACGGTGGAGGTGGTGGCGGAGTCGCCCCGGGTATCGGGCAGCGGGCTGCTCGTGACGCGCTCGATCCAGGTCCAGGTGCAGCCGGTCGCCACTTTGACGTCGGTGACGTCGTCGCCGCTCGTCGCCGTGCCGTCCCACCCCGTGACCCTCGTCGCGCAGCTCACGTCGTCGCTGTCGGGGGCGCGGGCTCCCACCGGGACCGTGGACTTCGACGACGACGGCGCCACCGTCCCGGGTTGCGGGGCCCGGCCCGTCCACGACGCGCAGGCCACGTGCTCGGTCACCTACCCGGCGGCCGGGGTCCACGCCATCACGGCCGCGTACTCCGGCGACCCGCAGCACTCGGGGTCGATGTCACCGGCCATCACGCTCCGGGTAGGGCCCTGACGGCGCCGGGCGCCGCCCTTCGGGGAGTCGGGGGAGCCGTCCCACGCCCCGGAGTGACCGAGCAGACCACTGCGCCATAGGATCGGGGTGGGACGCACAGGAGGGGCCGAACCTCGTGGCAGAGAGCATCACCATCACCGACAACCGGACGGGCAACCAGCTCGAGATCCCGATCCGCAACGGCGGCGTGGAGGCGAGCGAGTGGAGCAAGCTTCTCCCCGGCATCTGGTTCTACGACCCGGGGTTCGTCGCCACCGCGGCGTGTGAGAGTTCGGTGTCGTTCGTGGACGGGGACGCCGGGATCCTGCGCTATCGCGGCTACGAGATCGCCGAGCTCGCCGAGTACTCCAACTACCTCGAGGTGGCCTACCTGCTCCTGCACGGGCAGCTGCCCACGGCGTCCGAGTTCGACGGATGGCGCCACGAGATCACGTACCACACCTACATCCACGAGAACGTACGGAAGCGCTTCCTCGAGGGGTTCCACTACGACGCCCATCCCATGGGGATGCTCGTCTCCGCGGTGGCGGCGCTCTCGACGTTCTATCTCGACGCCAAGGAGATCTTCGACCCCGACTCCCGGCGCCGCCAGGTCATCCGGCTCATCGCCAAGATGCCCACGCTGGCCGCCGCCGCCCACCGCTTCTCGGTGGGTATGCCCTTCGTCTACCCCGACAACTCCCTCGATTTCGCCGGCAACTTCCTGTCCATGATGTGGAAGGTGGCCGAGCCCCGCTTCGACGCCAATCCCACGCTGGCCCGGGCCCTTGACATCCTGTTCATCCTCCACGCCGACCACGAGCAGAACTGCTCCACCACGGCCATGCGCGTGGTGGGGTCGTCGCACGCCGATCCGTACTCGTGCTGCGCGGCCGCCTGTGCCGCGCTCTACGGTCCCCGCCACGGCGGTGCCAACGAAATGGTCATCCGCATGCTCACCGACATCGGATCGATCGAGAACGTGCCCGCGTTCATCGACTCTGTCAAGCAGGGCGAGGGCGGTCGCCTCCAGGGCTTCGGGCACCGCGTCTACAAGAACTACGACCCGAGGGCCCGGATCATCAAGCAGACCGCCGACGAGGTGTTCGCCATCACCGGCAAGAACCCGCTGCTCGACATCGCCCTCAAGCTCGAGGAGATCGCCCTCTCCGACGAGTACTTCACGTCGCGTCGGCTGTACCCCAACGTCGACTTCTACTCCGGCCTCATCTATCAGGCCATGGGGTTCCCCCTCGAGATGTTCCCCGTGCTCTTCGCCATCCCCCGCACCGCCGGGTGGCTGGCGCACTGGCAGGAGATGCTCGACCAGGACTCGAAGATCGCCCGCCCCCGCCAGCTCTACATCGGCGCCGAGCCGCGCCCGTACGTCCCCATCGCCGAGCGCTGAGCGCAGGCGCCGGACGCGGCGCCGCCCTGGGTGTCGGTGTCGCCCGTGCCTTCCCCGCCTCGCTCAGGTCGACAGTTTGGGGACCAGGCGCATCAGGCCTTCCTGGACCATCGACACCACCAGCGTGCCGTCGCGGGCGAAGAGGAATCCCCGGGCCAGGCCCCGCGCCCCGAAGGCGTTGGGGCTGTCCATGTCGTAGAGGAGCCAGTCGTCGGCCCGGAGGGGCCGGTGGAACCACATGCAGTGGTCCAGGCTCGCTCCCATGAACTCGGCGTCCTCCCACCGCACCTCGTGGGGGGCGAGCATGGTGTCGAACAGGGACATGTCCGACGCGTAGGCGGCGACGCACGCGTGCAGGAGAGGGTCGTCGGGGAGGGTCCCGTCGGCCCGGATCCATACGCGCTGGACGGGCTCCCGGGCCTCGTGCTGCATCCAGGGCAGCTCACCCACGTGGCGCTGGTCGATCGGGTGGGGGCGGGCGAACCAGTCGGCGAGCTCGTCGCGGAAGGGCTCGAGCCGGTCGTGCATCGAGGGCAGCGTCTCGGGGTCGGGCACCTCGGGCATCGGCACCTGGTGGACGAAGGCCCCCTCCTCGTGGACGTGGAACGAGGTGGCCAGGTTGAAGATGGCCTGGCCGTGCTGGATGGCCACCACGCGGCGGGTCGTGAAGGAGCGGCCGTCGCGGATCCGGTCGACCTCGTAGAGGATGGGCACGTTGGGGTCCCCGGGACGCAGGAAGTACGCGTGGAGCGAATGGACGCGGCCGCGTTCGACGGTGCGCCCCGCCGCCATGAGCGCCTGTGCCGCCACCTGCCCTCCGAAGACCCGCTGGCGGTGCTCGTCGGGGCTCACGCCGCGGAAGATGTTCACTTCGATGGGCTCGATGTCGAGCAGCTTGACGAGGAAGTCCAGAGCGTCGCTCACCACCACATCCTGGCAGGCCCCGCCGCTACCGTGGCGATGTGCCGAGAACAGACTTTCCCGAAGGGTTCCTGTGGGGGACCGCCACCGCCGCCCACCAGATCGAGGGGGGGAACACCAACAACGACTGGTGGGCCTTCGAGCACGCCGAGGGGACGCCGTGTTCGGAGTCCAGTGGCGACGCGTGCGACTCCTGGCTCCTGTGGCCCGAGGACCTGGACCTCGTGGCCTCCCTCGGGCTCGGCGCCTACCGGTTCTCGGTGGAGTGGAGCCGGATCGAGCCCGAGGAGGGCGAGTGGTCCCGGGCCGCCCTGGAGCACTACCGCCGCATGTGCGCGCGGTGCCACGAACTGGGCCTCTCCCCGGTGGTGACCCTGAACCACTTCACCATTCCCCGCTGGCTCTCGGCGCGCGGCGGGTGGGAATGGGACGCGGCGCCCGAGCGGTTCGCCCGGTTCTGCGGGCGTGTCGGCGCGCACCTGGGGGATCTGGTCGGCTGGGCGTGCACCCTCAACGAGCCCAACGTCGTGGCCACGATGGGCTACCTCTTGGAGGTGTTCCCCCCGGCCGTGCGCGACTCGGCGCGGCGCCAGGCCGTGAACGCCGCGTTGTGCCGCGCCCATGTCCTGGGGGTCGAGGCCCTGCGGGGTGCCCCGGGCCACTTCCCCGTCGGGCTCACGCTGTCCATGCACGACTTCCAGGCGTTGCCCGGGGGCGAGGAGCGGCTGGAGCGGATCCGGCGTCCCACCGAGGACGTGTTCCTCGAGGCCACGGCGGGCGACGACTTCGTGGGGGTGCAGTGCTACACGCGGATGCGCGTCGGCCCCGAGGGGGTGCTCGGGGCCGAGGAGGGTGTGCCCGTCACCCAGATGGGATACGAGTTCTGGCCCCGGGCGCTCGAGGCCACGGTGCGCCGCGCCTGGGAGTTCACGGGCGGCACCCCGGTCCTGGTGACCGAGAACGGGATCGGGACCGCCGACGACGGCCAACGGATCGCGTACGTGTCCGAAGCCCTGGCCGGCGTCCGGCGGTGCCTCGACGACGGCATCGACGTGCGTGGATACTTCTACTGGAGTCTGCTCGACAATTTCGAGTGGGTGCTCGGGTACGGGCCGACGTTCGGCCTGGTCGAGGTCGACCACGACACCTTCGAACGGCGTCCCAAGCCCAGCGCCGGGTGGTTCGGGCGTGTGGCCCGGGCCAACGGGCTGCCCTGAGGGCGCTCCCCTCGGCACCGGCCGTCGCAGCCGGCTGGGTGCAAGGCGGCGCTTCAGGCTAAATTGGCACGGATGGTCGCCACCGTGAAGCGCCTGTGGCGCCTGTACCACACCCCCACCGGGAAGAAGATGTTCCGGTACGCCACGGTGTCGGTGATCTCGACCGCGGTGTCCTTCAGCGTCCTGGGCCTGGTCTTCGGGGTGTTCCGCCTGTGGACGGAGGTCCCGAGTACCGTCTTCGCCAACCTGGTGGCGAGCGTGCCCGCGTACTACCTCAACCGAACCTGGTCGTGGGGCAAGAGCGGTCGGTCGCACGTCTTCAAAGAGGTCGTCCCGTTCTGGACGATGACCGCCATCGGGATCGCCATGTCGATCGGGACGGCGTCTCTGGCCCATCACCTCAGCAACGTGTACAACCTGCACCACTTCGGGCGCACGGTGGTGGTCGAGGGGGCCAACACGGGGGCCTTCGCCCTGCTGTGGATCGTGAAGTTCATGGTCTTCAACCGGCTCTTCCACGTCGACCCGGTCGCGCACGCAGAAGCCGAATTGTTCGTGGAGGCGGCGGTGGAGGTGGAGGGGGCCGAGCCCTGAGCGGGCCGGTGAGTGGATGCAGCCCGGTGCGCCGGGCCGTGGCGGACCTGTCGGCCTGAGCCCGTCAGTCCCTGAAGTTCTGGAACTGCAGGGGGATCCCGAAGTCCTGCTCCTTGAGCGCCTTGATGACCCCTTGCAGGTCGTCGCGCTTTTTGCCCGTGACCCGGAGCTGCTCGCCCTGGGCCTGGGAGGAGACGCCCTTCAGGTTCATGTCCTTGATGAACTTGTTGAGCCGCTTGGCGTGGTCGGCGGAGATCCCGGCCTTGATGGCGATCCGTTGGCGGACCGTGCCCTTGGTGGCTTCTTCGACCTTGCCGTCCTCGAGCGCCTTGAGCGACACCTCGCGCCGCACGATCTTCTCCTCGAGCACCTGGTGCAGTGCGCGCAGGCGGTCCTCGGTGGAGGACCGCAGGACCAGCTCCTTCTCGCCGAGCTCGATGCTCGAGTCGGTCCCCTTGAAGTCGAAGCGGGTGCCGGCCTCGCGGTTGGCCTGGTCGACGGCGTTGCGGACCTCTTGCATGTCGACCTGCGAGACCACGTCGAACGTGGGCATGCCGACACGTTAGTGCCGCGCGTGCCGGGCACCGGGGCGCCGGGCGCCGATCACCGGGCGGGGCCGGCACCGAGCGCCCGCCTCGGCCCGTGAGGAGGTCGCGGTATGGTCGCGCCTCGCGGGTCGGTGCCCGAGCGGCCAAAGGGAGCAGACTGTAAATCTGCCGGCACAGCCTACGAAGGTTCGAATCCTTCCCGGCCCACTCTTCCCCCTCCTCCCGGGCTCCCACCCCGGGTTCTGCGGACCCCGGAGCCGCACTTGCCCAGGCGCCGGTGTTCATTACAATGCGGTTACGAATGTGTCCGATGCGTATCCTCCCGGTCCGGCGGAAGGGGAGGCGCACCGGGTTCGGGCACCCCGCACGGGTGCGGAAGAAATCGGGGCGAGGGCCGACACGATGGGTTTGATGGGAAGGACCGCCGCATCGGTGCGCGGCTTCGATCCTTCGGCCGTTCCGGTCGTAGGGCGGGTCCTCGACCGCTTGACGATCTGGGACGAGGCGGTCCGCCGACGCTGGCCCTTTAGCGCCCTCGTCGGTCCCGACCTCGAGCCCGGTGCCGTCGACGGCGACGGGTCGCGCCTGCTCGTGCGGCCCGCGGTCCTCGGGTTCATCGCCGTCACCGCCATCACCCTGGGGTCGATCCCCCAGCGCTCGCCCTTCGTGTTGAAGCTCCCCGGCGCGTGGTTCTTCGGCGTCCCCTCCGTCGGCGCAACCGCATCGCACCAATTCCTCTTCCTCGGCCTGGTCGCCACCTACGGCGGCCTCGTCCTGTTCATGCGCGTGTGGTACGGCTTGATCCGGACCCTCTCGCAGGTGAAGGGGGTGCCGGTCCGCAAGCTCGTGATGGTCCTCGCCCTGTGGATCGTCCCCCTGCTGCTGGCACCGCCGCTGTTCAGCCGGGACATCTACAGCTACGCCGCGCAGGGCGAGATGATGAGCCACCACATCAGCCCGTACCACTACGGCCCCGGTGTCCTCGGCGCCGCCCCGTCCGTGGCGTTGGTCGACCACCTCTGGATCAACACGCCCGTGCCCTACGGGCCGCTATTCATGGAGACCGACGGGCTCCTCACGAGCGTTTCGATGCACCACGAGCTCGTCGACCTCGCGCTGCTGCGGCTCCTGGCCGTCCTCGGCGTCGGCCTCATGGCCCTGTCGATCCCGTCCCTGGCGCGCAGCCTCGGTCGAGATCCGTCCTACGCCTTCACGGTGGCCGTGTTGAACCCGGTCACGATCCTCCATCTGGTGGGAGGCGCCCACAACGACGCGCTCATGCTCGGCCTGCTCATGTGCGGCCTGGCCGTGGCGCGCCGGGGGAGACCGGTGGCGGGCATCGTGTTGTGCGCATTGGCCGCGGCCGTGAAGGTCCCGGCCGCACTGGGTGTCATCTACATCGGCTGGGATTGGATGGGCACCGGGCTGCCGGTGCGCGCCCGGATACGGCCGGTCGTGACCGCCGGGCTGATCGCCACGGCGGTGATGGGCGCGCTGTCGGTCGTGACCGGTCTCGGGTGGAGCTGGGTGTTGAACCTCTCGACTCCGGGGACGGTCCGCTCGTGGGTCGCGCCGGCCACGGGGGCGGGGATCCTCGGCACCGACCTGGCCCATCTGGTGGGGATCGGGGTGCACCTGCACACGGCGCTGTCGATGACCCGCGCCCTCGGCGTGGTCGTGGCGTGCGCAGCCGGGGTGTGGTTGTTGTTGAAATCGGACCGGATCGGGGCCCTACGCGCCATGGGCCTGACCATGCTCATCATCGTGGCCCTCGGGCCGGTGGTCCAGCCGTGGTACCTGTCCTGGGGCCTCGTGGTGCTGGCGCCGGTGGCCACGGGCAAGGTCCGCACCCTCATCGTGGGCTCGTCGATCGTGGCCGCCTTCATCGGGCTCCCCGCCGGGCGCCAGCTCGTCCACGACCTCTTCACCGCCGACCCGCTCACGGTGGCGGGGGCGCTGCTGGTGTGCCTCGCCATCCTGACCGTGCCCCTCACGCCCTTCGACCGCGAGAACCTGCTGGCCCGGTGGCGCCGCCGCGGGGACAGGGGCTCGCGGCCCGACCCCGAAGAGCCCGTGGCCGCGCTCGACTACGTGGGGGCCTGACTCACAGCATCCGCTGCATGACCGCCACGTCGATCCAGCGCCCGAATTTGCGGCCCACCTCGCGTTCGACGCCCACGAGGGTGAAGCCGCAGGCCCGGTGCAGCGCCGTCGAGGGCTCGTTGTCTCCCGAGATGCGCGCGATCACGGTGTGGAACCCGCGGGCCGCGGCCAGCGCCACGAGCTCCTCGAGGAGGAGCCGGCCCACGCCCTGGCCCCGGTGCCCGGCGTCGACGTAGAGGGAGTCCTCCACCGTGGTGGAGTAGGCCGCCCGGTCGCGGAACGGGGACAGCGACCCGAACCCGACGACGGTGGCACCGTCGACGGCGACCACGGCCGGGTGCGCCCCCTCGTGGCCCGTGATCCAGGCGCGCTGCTCCTCGGCCGTCCGGGGCTCGAGGTCGAAGGTGACGGTGGAACTGACGACCTCCGCGTTGTAGATGGCGCGGATGGCCTCGGCGTCCCCGTGGCGCGCCAGCCTGACCTCCATCGGACGATCGTACCGGGGTGGTGCTCGACGCGGCCCGGGCGTCGCGGGCTTCCCGGGCCCAACGGGAGTGCGAGGGAGCCGCGACTATGCTCGTCCGGCGCGGAGTTGCCGTGTCCGCCCCCTTAGCTCAGTCGGCAGAGCACAGCCATGGTAAGGCTGGTGTCGTCGGTTCGATTCCGACAGGGGGCTCGCCCCTGGCGGCGTAGCTCAGTTGGTCAGAGCACACGGCTCATAATCGTGTTGTCGCGGGTTCGAGTCCCGCCGCCGCTACCAGCCCGAGGGAACCGGCCCCCGCCCCGTGCGGGGGCTCGACAAGGAGCACATCATGGCGAAGAACGAGAAGAGGGTGCAGGTGACACTGGCCTGCGAGGTCTGCAAGCGCCGCAACTACATCACCATGAAGAACAAGCAGAACGACCGGGAGCGGATCGAGCTCACCAAGTTCTGCCGCTGGGACCGCAAGCACACCCTCCACAAAGAGACGCGCTGAGCGCCCGCCGTCGGCCCGGCCCGCCGGAGGCGGGCCCCCCGGGCCCCCGTGCCCCGGTGCCCGTCGGGAGCGCTCTTGCAGCCGGTGATAACGTGGCTGACCGGCCCCCTTGGCCGCCCGGGCGGTGACCGGCGTCCTGGCCGCCGAAGGGCAGTAGCTCAATTGGTAGAGCACCGGTCTCCAAAACCGGCGGTTGGGGGTTCGAGTCCCTCCTGCCCTGCCATCTGGCCGTCGAAAGGCGTGCGAAGCCGTGAACCGTGAGATGAAGCGCATGATGCAGCGCCAAGGTCAGCTCGAGGCTGACGGCTCTCCCGCGACCCGCCGTCAGGCGCCCCCCCGATCGCGGCCGGTCCCCCAGCCCGAGACCTCGTTCTTCGGCCGCATCGCAGAGTTCTTCCGCGAGGTGCGTTCCGAGCTCCGGCAGGTGGCCTGGCCCACGCGCAACGAGGTGGCGAACTCCGCCACCATCGTCTTCCTGACGCTCGTGCTGCTGGTCAGCCTGATCTTCTTGCTCAACTATTGCTTCTCGCACGCCGTCGCCTTCCTGTACAAGTCATGAGCGATCCCGATCTCGAGCCCGGGGAGGACCTCGGGGCCGCCGCGGCTCCCCCGTTCACCGGCCCCGCCGACGCCCCGGTGCTGTCTGCCGACCGCCAAGAGGCTGAGGCTCCCGGGCCCGGCGCCGACCTCGGCCCCGAACCCGTGTCCGCCGCCGTGGACGGGGAGGCCGAGCCCGCGCCCGAGGGCGCCGCGTTGTCGGGGGATGCCGGGGACAACGGACACGTCGAGGGCCGGTTGGCCGGAGAGGACCTCGACGAGCAGGGCTACGGCGACGAGGACGAGGACGACGAGGAGCTCCCCGTCGTCGTGGAGAGCCCCTACGACCGGCCCGGGCGCTGGTTCGTGGTGCACACCTACGCCGGCTACGAGAACAAGGTGAAGTCCAACCTCGAGAGCAGGATCGTCTCGATGAACATGGAGGACCGGATCTTCGAGGTCGTGATCCCCATGGAGGACGTCGTCGAGTTCAAGAACGGCAAGAAGGTCGTGGTCCAGAAGAAGGTGTTCCCCGGATATCTCCTCACCCGTTGCGACCTCGACGACGACTCGTGGTCGGTGATCCGCAACACCCCGGGAGTTACCGGGTTCGTCGGTCCCGGCACCAAGCCCACCCCCCTGTCGCGCCGCGAGGTGGAGAGCATCCTCCAGGTGAAGGTCGAGGGTGGCCCCGAGCCGATCAAGAAGACTCGCCCCCGCCTGGAGTACGAGGTGGGCGAGACGGTGCGCGTGAAGGAAGGGCCCTTCGCGGACTTCTCGGGCCAGATCGACGAGATCAACGAGGACCAGCTGAAGCTGAAGGTGCTGGTCAACATCTTCGGCCGGGAGACGCCGGTCGAGCTCGAATTCAGCCAGGTCGCCAAGCTCTAGTCGCCCCAGGAGGCTTCCCCGTCATGCCCCCCAAGAAGAAGATCCTCGCCGTCGTGAAGATCCAGCTCCCGGCCGGGAGCGCCACGCCCGCGCCGCCGGTGGGCACCGCGCTCGGGCCCCACGGCGTGCAGACCATGGAGTTCTGCAAGCAGTACAACGCCGCCACCGAGAACCAGCGGGGCACGATCGTGCCCGTCGAGATCACCATCTACGAGGACCGCTCGTTCTCCTTCGTGCTCAAGACCTCTCCGACGCCGGCCCTGATCCGGGAGGCCGTGGGGATCGAGAAGGGCGCAACCTCCGCGGGACGCGAGCGTGCCGGGTCGATCACCGACGCCCAGATCGCCCAGATCGCCGCGGTGAAGCTGCCCGACCTCAACACCGACGACATCGAAGCGGCCAAGCGCCAGGTTGCGGGCACGGCGCGCTCGATGGGGATCGCCGTCGAGGGCTGAGGCCCGGCGGCAACCGAGAACGACAGAAGGAGCCCGACGTGCAAAAAGGCAAGAAGTACCGGGCCGCGCTCGAGCACTTCGACCGGCAACAGCTGTACTCGCCCGTCGAGGCAGTCGCGTTCGTGAAGGAGCTGGCCCCGGCGAAGTTCGACGAGACCGCCGAGCTCGCCGTCCGGCTCGGCGTGGACCCGCGCAAGGCGGACCAGATCGTGCGGGGGACGCTGAGCCTCCCGGCGGGCACCGGGCGCACGGCCCGGGTCGTGGTGTTCGCCCAGGGTGACGGGGCGGCCGAGGCCCGTGCCGCAGGCGCGGACGAGGTGGGGGCGGACGACCTCGTGGCGCGCGTCGAAGGCGGGTTCCTCGACTTCGACGTCGCGATCGCCACCCCGGACATGATGGGACAGGTCGGCAAGCTGGGCCGGGTGCTCGGGCCCCGGGGGCTCATGCCCAACCCCAAGACCGGCACGGTGACCACCGACGTCGGCAAGGCGGTGGCCGAGTTCAAGGGTGGACGCGTCGAGTACCGCACCGACAAGGTCGGGAACGTGCACGTCCGGGTGGGCAAGGTGTCGTTCACGCCTGAGCAGCTGCTCCAGAACGTGCACGCCGTCGTCGAGGAGTTGATGCGGGCGAAGCCGGCGGCCGCCAAGGGCCGGTACCTGCGGGCGGTCACCTTGTCGTCGACGATGGGCCCCGGGGTGCGCATCGACCCGGCCCGCGCCCGCGAGCTCGACGAGGACCTCGCCGCCTCGGCGTAGAGGGACCTCCCCGGGCCGTAGTAGGTTTTCCCGGCGACCTCCTCCGGGGGGTCCCGGACAATCAAACAGATCGAGTACTTGCCGTCGCCGTAGACCTCCGGTCACGCCCTCGGGCGTCGAAGGGGCTCTCGAGCCCGCCTGACCAGGCGACGAACGTGACACTCGGTGGGGCGTCGGCCCTGCTCGGTGGATGCGGTGACGGCATGGGTGAGCGGTGCCGCACCGTTCCGAGCACGGGAGCCGAAGATGGAGACACCCAGGCCGCAGAAGGTGGCCGTCGTGACCGAGGTGCGCGAGCGTCTCGATGCCGCCGAGGCCGCCATCCTCACGGAGTACCGGGGCCTGACCGTCGCCGAGCTGGCCGAGTTGCGACGCGTCCTGCGCAATGCCGGCGGCGACTACAAGGTGTACAAGAACACCCTGGTCAAGCTGGCCATAGCCGGCGGGAGGCACGAGGCCCTCGGGCCGCTGCTGGAAGGGCCGACGGCGATCGCCTTCGTGACGGGCGAGGTGAGCGCCGCGGCCAAGGCGCTGCGGGACTACGCCCGGACCTCGCCGAACCTCGTGATCAAGGGAGGGCTGCACGGGGAGGGCTTCCTGTCGGCCCAGGACCTCGGCGTCCTCGCCGAACTGCCGCCGCGCGACGTGCTGCTGGCCCAGCTGGCCGGGGCCATCGCCGCTCCCCTGCGGCAGTTCGCCGGCCTCCTGCAGGCGCTTCCCCGCAACCTCGCCTACGGGTTGTCCGCCCTGCTCGACCAGCAGGGGGCGCGCCGGCCGAAGCCGCCGCCCCCGAGGCCCCCGCGGAAGCCGAAGCCCCGGTCGCCGAAGCCCCGGTCGCGGAAGTCCAAGCCGCCGAAGCCCCGGTCGCGGAAGCCCCGGTCGCGGAAGTCCAAGCCGCCGAAGCCCCGGTCGCCGAAGCCCCGGCCGCGGAAGCCGCCCCCGAGGCCCCCGCCGAGGCCGAAGCGGCGGCCGAGCCCGGCCCCGCCGAGGGCTGACCGGTCCACCCGCCCCGAGATCCCAGAACCATCGAGCACATCCAAAGGAGCAGAGCCACCATGGCCACCAAGATCAGCAAAGACGACATCCTCGAAGGGATCGCCAACCTGAGCGTCCTCGAGCTCTCCGAGCTGCTGAAGGAGTTCGAGGAGAAGTTCGGAGTCACCGCGGCGGCACCCGTGGCGGTGGCGGCGGCCCCGGCCGCCGGCGGCGGCGAGGCATCGGGCGGCGAGGAGGAGAAGACCGAGTTCGACGTCGTCCTCACCGCCGCCGGCGACAAGAAGATCCAGGTCATCAAGGAGGTTCGGGCCCTGACCAGCCTCGGCCTCAAGGAGGCCAAGGACCTGGTCGACTCGGCTCCCAAGCCGGTGCTCGAGCGGGTGTCGAAGGAGGACGCCGACAAGGCCAAGGGCCAGCTCGAGGAGGCCGGGGCGACCGTCGAGGTCAAGTAGCACGGCCCCGGAGGCGGGCCGGAGTGCTTGACGACACCACGGTCCGTCCGTAGCCTGTCGGTGGCAGGTCGAAGGGGTTGCCATTTGCAACGCGCTGCGCGTATGCTGTGCGGTTGCCGTGCCCCTTTCTTCGCGCCACCCTTGCCGAATCCGGCTGGCTGACGCGCGCCGCTATGCCCGCGGCGCAGGCCTAATCGCCCTCGTCCCCGCGCCCGTCCCGCCCGTCCCGAGCAGCACCCCCTAGCCAACCCGTCCCGGCCCGCCCGGGACATGCCCCGTCCACCCCCGATCCGCCCGTTCGTCCACTGCCCGCCACCCACCTGGGAGGAGTCGACCGTTGCCTGCACGGTCCAAGAGCCCGGAGCGTTTCTCGTTCGCCAACCTCGACGAGGTCCTGCGACTGCCCGACCTCATCGCCATCCAGCGGGACTCGTTCCGCTGGTTCCTGGACAAGGGTCTGGCCGAGGCGTTCTCCGACATCAGCCCGATCGAGGACTTCACCGGCCAACTGAGCCTCGAACTCGAGTACGACCCGTCCGACCCCGACCTGCGCCCGCCTCCCAAGTTCCAGGAGGAGGAGTGCAAGGAGAAGGACATGACCTACGCCGCCCCGGTGTTCGTCCGGGCGCGGTTCATGAACGCGCAGACGGGTGAGATCAAGGAACAGACCGTCTTCATGGGGGACTTCCCGATGATGACGGACAAGGGGACCTTCATCATCAACGGCACCGAGCGGGTGGTGGTCAGCCAGCTGGTCCGGTCCCCGGGTGTGATCTTCCAGCCCGGCCGCGACACCAAGACCATCGTGACCGGCACCGTCCACCCCTACCGTGGGGAGTGGATCGAATTCGACGTCGAGGCCAAGCCGTCGAAGGACGTCACCGCCGGCGCCCGGGTCGCCCGCAAGCGCCGGTTGTCGCTGTTCGTCCTGCTGCGCGCCCTCGGGTACGAGGACGAAGGCTTCCTGAACCGGTTCGTCCGGCACTTCGACTTCCTCGAGGGGCAGTGGGAGAAAGAGCGCGACCTCGCGCCCACACGGGAGGACGCCCTCCTCGAGATCTACAAGCGGGCACGCCCGGGCGAGCCGCTGTCGGCCGACGCGGCGCGCGCCTACTTCGAGAACGCCTTCTTCAACCCCAAGCGCTACGACCTGACCCGGGTGGGGCGCTACAAGCTCAATCGGAAGCTGGGGCCCGAGATCGAGCGGATCTCGAGCGTCCTCGACATCGACCTGGAGCGGCCCTCGCCCACCCAGGGTGTGCTGAGCCCCTCGGAGATCCTGGCCACGGCCACGTACATGCTGCACCTCGCCGACGGTGAGTCCGGGTACCGCATCGACGACCAGGACCACTTCGCCAACCGTCGCATCCGCTCGGTGGGCGAGCTCATCCAGAACCAGGTGCGGGTCGGGCTCTCCCGCATGGAGCGCGTGGTCCGGGAGCGCATGACGACCCAGGACGTCGAGGCGATCACCCCCCAGACCCTGATCAACATCCGCCCCGTCGTCGCCGCCATCAAGGAGTTCTTCGGCACGAGCCAGCTGAGTCAGTTCATGGACCAGAACAACCCCCTGTCGGGTCTGGCCCACAAGCGCCGTCTCTCCGCGCTCGGCCCCGGCGGTCTGTCCCGTGAGCGGGCCGGCTTCGAGGTCCGGGACGTGCACAGCTCCCACTACGGGCGCATGTGCCCCATCGAGACTCCCGAAGGCCCCAACATCGGCCTGATCGGCGCCCTCGCCACCTACGCCAGGGTCAACGAGTACGGCTTCATCGAGACCCCCTACCGGAAGGTGGTCGAGGGGCGGGTGAGCGACGAGATCGTCTACCTGGCCGCCGACGAGGAAGAGGAGCACGTCATCGCGCAGGCGAACGCCAAGCTCGACGAGCGCGGCCGCTTCGTCGACGAGCGCGTCCTGGTGCGACGCGGGCCCCAGGGGGCGGGGGTGCGGGTCGGTGCCACCACCACCTCCTACGGCACCACCAGCGAGATCGACTACGTGCCGCCGGCCGAGGTCGACCTGATGGACGTCTCACCCAAGCAGATCGTGTCGGTGTCCACCGCGCTGATCCCCTTCGTCGAGCACGACGACGCCAACCGCGCCCTGATGGGCGCCAACATGCAGAAGCAGGCCGTACCGCTCGTCGTGCCCGAGGCTCCCTACATCGGCACCGGCGTGGAGGCGCGTGCGGCCCAGGACGCCGGCGACGTGCTGCTCTCCGAGGGAGAGGGCAACGTGGCCGAGGTGTCGGGTGACCACATCGTCGTGGAGTACCGGGCCGGCCAGCGCGACCGCCTCGGCCACGAGCTCGGCCGCAGGCGCTACACCCTGGCCAAGTTCCGCCGCTCGAACCAGAACACCTCGATCAACCAGAAGGTGATCGTCGACGAGGGCCAGAGGGTCGTGGCCAACGACGTGCTGGCCGACGGGTCCGCCACCCACAACGGAGAGCTGGCGCTCGGGAAGAACCTCCTCGTCGCCTTCATGCCGTGGGAGGGCTACAACTTCGAGGACGCCATCATCCTCTCCGAGCGGCTCGTGCGTGACGACGTGCTCACCTCGATCCACATCGAGGAGCACGAGGTCGACGCCCGCGACACCAAGCTCGGGGCCGAGGAGATCACCCGGGACATCCCCAACCTGTCCGAGGAGATCCTGGCCGACCTCGACGAGCGCGGCATCATCCGCATCGGGGCCGAGGTCGGTCCCGGGGACGTGCTCGTGGGGAAGGTCACCCCCAAGGGTGAGACCGAACAGACCCCTGAAGAGCGTCTCCTGCGGGCCATCTTCGGGGAGAAGGCCCGTGAGGTGCGCGACACCTCGCTCAAGGTCCCCCACGGCGAGTCGGGCAAGGTCATCGACGTCCGGGTCTTCTCACGCGAGGACTCCCACGAGCTGCCTCCCGGGGTCAACCAGCTGGTGCGGGTGTACGTCGCCCAGAAGCGCAAGATCTCCGAGGGCGACAAGCTCGCCGGGCGCCACGGCAACAAGGGCGTCATCTCCAAGATCCTGCCGGTGGAGGACATGCCGTTCCTCTCCGACGGGACCCCCGTCGACATCATCTTGAACCCCCTGGGCGTCCCGAGCCGGATGAACGTGGGCCAGGTGCTCGAGTCGCACCTCGGCTACGCGGCCCGCTGGGGCTGGGACGGGGCCGAGGCGCACCAGACGACGAGCAACGGGTCCGAGGCCAAGACCCGGCCGCGGACCGACCCCGCCGTGTGGGTGTCGACGCCTGCCTTCGACGGCGCGCACTGGGACGAGGAGGAGGACGCCGGCCGGCACCCCACCATCAAGCGGCTCTTCGAGCTGCTGCACTCGGACTCGGCCGACGGCACCCGGCTCATCGGCGCCGACGGGAAGGCCACGCTCTACAACGGCCGGACGGGCGAGCGCTACGACAACCCCATCTCCGTGGGCTACGTCTACATCTTGAAGCTCGCCCACCTCGTGGACGACAAGATCCACGCCCGCTCGACGGGGCCCTACTCGATGATCACCCAGCAGCCCTTGGGCGGGAAGGCCCAGTTCGGTGGGCAGCGCTTCGGGGAGATGGAGGTGTGGGCCCTCGAAGCCTACGGGGCCGCCTACGCCCTCCAGGAGCTGCTCACCATCAAGTCCGACGACGTGCTCGGCCGGGTCAAGGTGTACGAGGCCATCGTCAAGGGCGAGAACATTCCCGAGCCGGGGATCCCCGAGAGCTTCAAGGTGCTCATCAAGGAGATGCAGTCGCTGTGCCTCAATGTCGAGGTGCTGTCGACGACCGGTGAGGAGATCGAGATGCGCGAGCTCGACGAGGACGTCTTCCGGACGGCCGAGGAGCTCGGCATCGACATCAGCCGGCCCGAGCGTGGGTCGGACGAGGAAGACGAGCGTCGCGCCGCCGAGAGGAGCTTCTAGCCGTGCTGGACGTCAACAACTTCGACCAGCTCCGTATCGGGCTTGCCACTGCGGAGTCCATCCGGTCCTGGTCCAACGGAGAGGTCAAGAAGCCCGAGACCATCAACTACCGGACCCTGCGCCCGGAGAAGGACGGGCTGTTCTGCGAGAAGATCTTCGGCCCCACCAAGGACTGGGAGTGCTACTGCGGCAAGTACAAGCGCGTCCGGTTCCGGGGCATCATCTGCGAGCGCTGCGGCGTGGAGGTCACGCGCTCGAAGGTGCGGCGCGAGCGCATGGGGCACATCGAGCTGGCCGCGCCGGTAGTCCACATCTGGTACCTGCGCGGGACCCGTAGCTGGCTGGCGTACCTGCTCATGGGCACCGAAGCCCGTGAGGAGCTCAAGGCCAAGCAGTTGGAGAAGGTCATCTACTTCGCCGCCAACCTGGTGACGTGGGTCGACGAGGAGCGCCGCCACGAGGACCTGTCCGCCCTCGAGGGCGAGCTCGCCGAAGAGGTGACCCAGCTCGAGCGCCAGCGCGACCTCGAGATCGACCGCCGCTTCAAGGAGCTCGAGAAGGAGCTGGCCGAGCTCGAGGCCGGCGGCGCCAAGGATGCCGAGATCAAGGCCCGCCAGCGCCTGGCGGAGAAGGAGATCGGCTCGGTCCGCGAGCGGTCCGAGGCCGACATCGACCTCGCCAAGCGCGCCTTCGACGAGTTCCGCGACCTGTTCCCTCGCAAGATCATCGAAGACGAGCTGCTTTGGCGTGAGCTCAAGATCCGCTACGACGACTACTTCGAGGGCGGGATGGGCGCCGAGGCCATCGCCCGGTTGATCGACCGCATCGACTTCGACGTGGAGGAGACGAAGCTGCGCGAGGCCATCGACGCCACCGACGGGCGGCGCCCGCTCTCCGCGCAGCGCCGGCAGAAGGCCATCAAGCGGCTCAAGATCGTCACCGCCTTCAACCGCCGCGACGACCACGGCCGTCGCGCCAACGACCCGCGCGCCATGATCCTCGAGGTCGTGCCCGTGATCCCGCCCGACCTGCGTCCCATGGTGCAGCTCGACGGGGGCCGGTTCGCCACCTCGGACCTCAACGACCTGTACCGCCGCGTCATCAACCGCAACAACCGGCTCAAGCGCCTCCTCGACCTCGGCGCGCCCGAGATCATCATCAACAACGAGAAGCGCATGCTCCAGGAGGCCGTCGACGCCCTGTTCGACAACGGCCGGCGTGGCCGGCCCGTGACGGGCCCGGGCAACCGGCCCCTCAAGAGCCTGTCGGACATGCTCAAGGGCAAGCAGGGCCGCTTCCGCCAGAACCTGCTGGGCAAGCGCGTCGACTACTCGGGCCGGTCGGTCATCGTGATCGGCCCCACCCTGCAGCTGCACCAGTGCGGCCTGCCCAAGCTGATGGCGCTCGAGCTGTTCAAGCCCTTCGTCATGAAGCGCCTGGTGGACCTCGAGCTCGCCCAGAACATCAAGTCCGCCAAGCGCATGGTCGAGCGCCGCCGGCCGCAGGTGTGGGACGTCCTCGAGGGCGTCATCAAGGAGCACCCAGTGCTGCTCAACCGGGCGCCCACGCTGCACCGCCTCGGCATCCAGGCCTTCGAGCCGGTCCTGGTGGAGGGCAAGGCCATCCAGGTCCACCCGCTCGTGTGCACGGCCTTCAACGCCGACTTCGACGGCGACCAGATGGCGGTCCACCTCCCGCTGTCCGCCGAGGCCCAGGCCGAGGCGCGGCGTGCTCATGCTGTCGGCCAACAACATCCTGTCGCCCGCCACGGGTCGCCCCATCACGGTCCCCACCCAGGACATGGTGTTCGGTGCCTACTACCTCACCCTCGAGGTCGACGGGGCCAAGGGCGAGGGGCAGGTGTTCCGCCACGCCTACGAGGTCGAGCGCGCCTTCGAGGAGGGTGAGGTCGACCTGCACGCCAAGATCGTGCTGCGGACGAACCCCGGCTCCTCGATGCACACCGCGCTGGTCAAGGCGCTCGACGCCGTCCCCGGCGCCGACGAGGTCCTGTCCATCGTCACCACCCCGGGCCGGGTGTTCTTCAACAGCGCCCTTCCCAAGGGCTTCCGCTATGTGAACGACGTCGTGGGCAAGAGGTCGACCCCCATCGGCGGCATCGTCGAAGAGGTGTCGGCCACCGAGCCCAAGAACGTGGTCGCCGAGAGCCTCGACCGCATCAAGGCACTCGGCTTCCGGTACGCGGCGCAGTCGGGCCTCACCATCTCCATCGACGACGTGCGCACCCCGCCGGAGAAGGCGGCCATCCTCGACCGCTACGAACGCGAGGCGGAGAAGGCCGAGACCCAGTTCAAGCGGGGCATCATCACCGACGACGAGCGACGCCAGAAGGAGATCGAGATCTGGACCTCGGCCACCTCCGAGGTCGGTCGGGCCATGGAGAAGACGCTGTCGGCCATCGCCTTCAACCCCCTCGACATGATGGTGGACTCCGGTGCACGAGGGAACTCGCAGCAGATCCGCCAGATCGCCGGCATGAAGGGCCTGGTGTCGAATCCCCGGGGCGAGATGATCCCCCGGCCCATCAAGTCCTCGTTCCGTGAGGGCCTGTCGGTGCTCGAGTACTTCATCTCCACCCACGGAGCCCGCAAGGGCCTGGCCGACACCGCGCTGCGCACCGCCGACTCGGGGTACCTCACGCGACGTCTGGTCGACGTGGCCCAGGAGCTCATCATCCGCATCGACGACTGCGGCACCTCGCGGGGCATCTGGCTCGAGGGCGTGGTGCCCGACGAGGCCGGCCGCCGTTCGTACCTCGAGACCCGCGCCTACGGTCGCGTGCTGGCCGAGGACGTCACCCTGGCCAGCGGGGTCATCCCCCAGGGGACGATGCTCGACGACGACCTGGTGGCCCGCATCCGCGACGACGAGACAGTCGACCGGGTCCGGGTGCGCTCGGTGCTCACCTGTGAGTCCGAGCACGGGGTGTGCGTCACCTGCTACGGCCAGTCCCTCGCCACCGGACGGCTGATCGAGCTCGGGGAGGCGGTCGGGGTCATCGCGGCCCAGTCGATCGGCGAGCCCGGGACCCAGCTGACCATGCGGACCTTCCACACCGGAGGGGTCGTCGGGGAGGACATCACCCACGGCCTGCCCCGCGTCGTCGAATTGTTCGAGGCTCGCACGCCCAAGGGCGCGGCGGTCCTCGCCCACTACTCGGGCGTGGCCCGCATCGAGGACGAGGAGGGGGGACGGCGGATCACCGTCGTCGCCGAGGACGGCACCGAGGAGTCGGTGCTGGTGTCGGCCCGGGCCCATCTCGAGGTGAGCGCCGGCCAGGAGGTGGCGGCCGGCGACGCCCTCGTCGAGGGGCCCAAGGACCCCAAGGAGCTCCTCGAGGTGAAGGGCATCCGCGAGACCCAGCAGTACCTCGTGGAGGAGGTCCAGAAGGTCTACCGTGACCAGGGTGTGTCGATCCACGACAAGCACATCGAGCTCATCGTCCGCCAGATGCTGCGGCGCGTCCTCGTGGCCGAGCCCGGGGACGCCCCGTTCCTCCCGGGCGAGCGGGTGGACAACCAGATCTACGCCGAGGTCAACCGGAGCCTGGTGCAGGAGGGCAATCGCCCGGCCGAGGGCCGTCCCGAGCTCATGGGGATCACCAAGGCGTCGCTCGCCACCGACTCGTGGCTGTCGGCGGCGTCGTTCCAGGAGACCACCCGGGTGCTCACCGAGGCCGCCATCGAGGGTAAGTCCGACCAGCTCTTCGGTCTCAAGGAGAACATCATCATCGGCAAGCTGATCCCGGCCGGGACCGGCATGGGCCGCTACCGCGACATCGTGGTCGACCTGCCCGACGCGGCCGGCGTCTCCCTGCGGACCTATGGCTTCGACGAGGAGACCGAGGACCTCGCCGCGTGGCTGCGTGACGTGGGCGGTCCGACCGAGGGTGGAGACGGCGTCCCGGGCGGCCCCGTGCCCGCCGCGCCCGCCTTCGGGGAGTTCGCCGATCCCGGGGGCAGCTCCGTGGGGTGGGGCGCGCTCGACGCCGGGACCGGCGACGGCTTCCCGGTGTCTCCCGACGGGGAGGGCGACGACCACCACGGCGTCGAGGGCAACGGCCAACTCGAGGCCGGGGCCTGACCCGACGCGGTCGTAGCGGCCCCGGCGCGATTGCCCTGAAGACGCCCTAAGCTCTATCATTGCCTGCTCGCGTGGGCGTGGTGTCCTTGGACTCCACGCACGGCAGTTCCCGCGAGCAAGTCCCGAAATCCCCCAGAGGTCACGCGTGCCCACGATCGAACAGCTCGTCCGCAAGGGACGGGCGTCCAAGCAGTCCAAGACCAAGACGCCGGCGCTCAAAGGCGCGCCCCAGCGTCGGGGTGTGTGCACGCGCGTCTTCACGACCACGCCCAAGAAGCCGAATTCGGCGCTGCGCAAGGTGGCCCGCGTCCGGCTCACGAGCGGCATCGAAGTGAGCGCGTACATCCCCGGGGTGGGCCACAACCTTCAGGAGCACTCCATCGTCCTGGTCCGCGGCGGGCGGGTGAAGGACCTGCCCGGCGTGCGCTACAAGGTGATCCGCGGGGCGCTCGACGCCGCCGGTGTGCGCGAGCGCAACCAGGCCCGCTCGCGCTACGGCGCCAAGAAGGAGTCCTGAAGTGCCCCGCAACGGCCCCGCGACGCGTCGCGAGCTCGCTCCCGACCCGGTCTTCCGGTCGGTGCTCGTGACCCAGGTGGTGAACAAGGTCCTCTCGCGCGGCAAGCGCACCCTGGCCGAGCGGCTGGTCTACGACGCGCTCGACGTCGTGCGCGACAAGACCGGCGGCGACCCCGTGTCGATCCTCAAGCGGGCGGTGGAGAACACCCGGCCCGAGCTCGAGGTGAAGAGCCGCCGGGTCGGAGGCGCCACCTACCAGGTGCCCGTCGAGGTCAGGCCCCGCCGTGCCACCACCCTGGCCATCCGGTGGCTGGTGGGGTTCTCCCGCCAGCGACGCGAGAAGACGATGGCCGAGCGACTGGCGAACGAGGTCCTCGACGCCGCCAACGCCACCGGTGCCGCGGTCAAACGCCGGGAGGACATGCACAAGATGGCCGAATCCAACAAGGCCTTCGCCCACTACCGCTGGTAGCGGGCAAGGCGCCCGCCGGGCGCCACCGCTCCGGCCGGGCCCGTCCACGAACAACCTGAAAGCTCAGCACCATGGCCGACGCACGCCCCATTCGAGAGTTCCCCCTCGCCCGGACCCGCAACATCGGGATCATGGCCCATATCGACGCGGGCAAGACCACGACGACCGAGCGGATTCTCTACTACACCGGCAAGAACTACAAGATCGGCGAGGTCCACGAAGGCGCCGCCACCATGGACTGGATGGTCCAGGAGCAGGAGCGGGGCATCACCATCACCTCGGCGGCCACGACCTGTAAGTGGCGTGACTGCTGGATCAACATCATCGACACCCCCGGCCACGTGGACTTCACCGTCGAGGTGGAGCGGTCCCTGCGCGTCCTCGACGGAGCCGTGGCGGTGTTCGACGCCGTGGCGGGCGTCGAGCCGCAGACCGAGACCGTGTGGCGCCAGGCCAACAAGTACTCCGTGCCGCGCATCTGCTTCATCAACAAGATGGACCGCATCGGCGCCGACTTCGACCGCGCCGTGGACATGATCCGCGACCGCCTCGACGCCGTGCCGGCGGTGGTCCAGCTCCCCATCGGCGTGGAAGGCGGCTACCAGGGGGTCGTCGACCTCCTCGCCATGCAGGCTCTGGTGTGGGACGACGACATGGGCGAGAAGTGGCGCACCGAGGACATCCCCGCCGACCTTGCCGCCGAGGCCGACGCGGCGCGTCACCAGCTCGTGGACGTCCTGTCGAACTACGACGACACCGTCATGGAGAAGTACGTCAGCGACGAGCAGATCACCGGCGACGACCTGCGCCGGGCGCTGCGCCGGGCCACCATCGCCAGCGAGGTCGTGCCCGTCCTCTGCGGCTCGGCCTTCAAGAACAAGGCCGTCCAGCCCCTGCTCGACGCGGTGGTCGACTACCTGCCGAGCCCGCTCGACGTCCCCCCGGCCGTCGGGACGACGACGCACGGCGAGCCCATCGAGCGCAAGGCCGACGACGCCGAGCCCTTCGCGGCGCTCGCCTTCAAGATCATGACGGACCCCTACGTGGGCAAGCTCACCTACCTCCGCGTCTACTCGGGCACCCTCGCCAAGGGGTCCACCATCGTCAACTCCACCAAGGGCGGGCGCAAGGAGCGGGTGGGCCGGATCCTCCAGATGCACGCCAACCACCGCGAGGACAAGGACGCCATCTTCACCGGCGACATCGTGGCCGCGGTGGGGCTCAAGGACACCACGACCGGTGACACCCTGACCGACCCGGGCCACCCCATCCTGCTCGAGACGCTCGAATTCCCCGAGCCCGTGATCCACGTGGCCGTCGAGCCCAAGACCAAGGCCGACCAGGACAAGCTGGGCAAGGCCCTCTTCGCCCTGAGCGAGGAGGACCCGACCTTCCGCGTCCGCACCGACGACGAGACGGGGCAGACGGTGATCTCGGGCATGGGCGAGCTCCACCTCGAGGTCCTCGTGGACCGGATGCTGCGGGAATTCTCGGTGGACGCCAACGTGGGCAAGCCCCAGGTGGCCTACCGCGAGACCATCCGCAAGCCGGTCGAGAAGGTGGAGGGCCGCTACGTCCGGCAGACCGGCGGCCGGGGCCAGTACGGGCACGTCGTGATCAGCCTGGAGCCCACCGGGCCCGGGGGCGGCTACGAGTTCGTGGACAAGATCACCGGCGGGGTGATCCCCAAGGAGTACATCCCGGCCGTCGACGCCGGCATCCAGGAGGCCCTCACCAACGGGGTCCTGGCCGGGTACCCGATGGTCGACGTCCGGGTCATGCTCACCTACGGCTCCTACCACGACGTGGACTCCTCGGAGATGGCCTTCAAGATCGCCGGGTCCATGGCCGTGAAGGAGGCCGCCCGGCGGGCCAGCCCGGTTCTGCTCGAGCCCGTCATGGCGGTCGAGGTGGTCACTCCCGAGGAGCACATGGGCGACGTCATCGGGGACCTGTCGGCCCGACGGGGCAAGGTCGAGGGCATGGAACAGCGGGGCACCAGCCACGTCGTCCGGGCTCTGGTGCCGCTGGGCGACATGTTCGGCTACGCTACCGACCTGCGTTCGCGGACCCAGGGCCGGGCCACGTACACGATGCAATTCAGCGCATATCACGAGGTCCCCGACTCGATCGCACGCGAGATCGTGGCTCGGGCACGCGGCGAGTAGCGGCGCTCGCACCCAAGGACGGCCTCGCAGCACGGCAACGCAGTTCCGCCACGCAGTACCGAAGAATCACGACACAGGAGCAGGCGGCCCCCGAGGGGGAGCCGCCGGAGATCAGGGAGCCGGAGCAACAGCCATGGCCAAGAAGAAGTTCGAGCGCTCGAAGCCTCACGTCAACATCGGGACGATGGGGCACATCGACCACGGCAAGACCACGCTCACGGCGGCCATCACCAAGGTCCTGTCGGAGAAGAACCCCAACGTCTCGTTCACCCCCTTCGACCAGATCGACAAGGCCCCGGAGGAGAAGCAGCGCGGCATCACGATCTCGATCGCCCACGTGGAGTACGAGACCGACAAGCGCCACTACGCGCACGTCGACATGCCGGGCCACGCCGACTACATCAAGAACATGATCACGGGCGCGGCCCAGGTGGACGGCGCCATCCTGGTGGTGTCCGCCGCCGACGGCCCCATGCCCCAGACCCGTGAGCACGTGCTGCTCGCCCGCCAGGTGGGTGTGCCGACCATCGTGGTGGCGCTCAACAAGGCGGACATGGTCGACGACGAGGAGCTGCTCGACCTCGTCGAGCTCGAGGTACGTGAGCTGCTCACCCAGTACGACTTCCCCGGCGACGACGTGCCCGTGGTGCGGGTCAGTGCCCTGAAGGCCCTCGAGGGAGACCCCGAGTGGACGCCCAAGATCATCGAGCTCATGGACGCCGTCGACAACTACATCCCCGAGCCCGAGCGCCCCATCGACAGGCCCTTCCTCATGCCCATCGAGGACGTCATGTCCATCACCGGCCGCGGCACGGTCGTGACCGGCAAGGTGGAGCAGGGCCAGGTCAAGGTGGGCGAGGAGATCGAGATCGTCGGGCTGCGACCGACGCAGAAGACCGTCGTCACGGGCGTGGAGATGTTCCGCAAGCTCCTCGACGAGGGCCGGGCCGGCGACAACATCGGCGCCCTGCTGCGTGGCACGAAGAAGGAGGAGGTCGAGCGGGGCCAGGTGCTCGCCAAGCCGGGCTCGATCACCCCGCACACGAACTTCGAGGCCAACGTGTACGTGCTCACCAAGGAAGAGGGCGGCCGTCACAAGCCCTTCTTCAACAACTACCGCCCGCAGTTCTACTTCCGGACGACCGACGTCACCGGCTCGATCACCCTCCCCGAGGGCACCGAGATGGTGATGCCCGGTGACAACACCGAGATGACCGTCGAGCTGCAAAAGCCCATCGCCATGGACGAGGGCCTTCTGTTCGCCATCCGCGAGGGTGGGCGCACGGTGGGCTCCGGCCGGGTCACCAAGATCCTCAAGTAGGGATCAGGGCGCGGGGCGGGAAGGGGATCGGAGAGCCACCATGGCAGACGCATCGCGCCAGAAGATCCGCATCCGGTTGAAGGCCTACGACCACGAGATCCTGGACCAGTCGACCGAGAAGATCGTGCAGACGGTCCTGCGCACTCAGGCCAAGGTCCAGGGCCCGGTACCGCTGCCGACCGAGCGGCACCGCTACACCGTGATCCGCTCCCCCCACAAGTACAAGGACAGCCGCGAGCACTTCGAGATGCAGGTGCACAAGCGTCTGGTCGACATCGTCGAGCACACCCCGAAGACCGTGGACTCCCTGCAGCGGCTGGACCTGCCCGCCGGGGTCGACATCGAGATCAAGATACAGAACGTCTGAGCCTCCCGGCGCGCCCTGACCCAGGGCGAGAATTCCGCTGGCAGGCCCCCGGGCCCATGGTGTAACGTCGCAGGTCGGGCCGATTTCGGTCCCGAAAGCCGATACGACGTCTCCGAGCGCCTGCCGCAGTGCCGGGCAGGGACCTCGGGGCAGAACCTGGCGAGCGCTCCGCTCGGGTCTCCCGGGCGGAGCGTTGGCATGCACACCGGGCGCCGGAGACGGCGCGGCAGGACAGAACCAGGCGTGCCGCCTCGTGGCGGGCGCACCAAGCATCAAGACCGAAGGGAACCCCCCACCGTGGCGACCAAGGCGATCGTCGGCGAGAAAGTCGGCATGACCCAGGTCTGGGACGAGAACAACCGCGCCGTGCCGGTGACGGTGCTCAAGGTCGCGCCTCTGCGGGTGGTCCAGGTCAAGACGCCCGAACGCGAGGGCTACTCGGCGCTGCAGGTGACGTGGGGGGTCCGCCGCGCCTCCACCCTCACCAAGCCCGAGCAGGGCCATTACGCGTCGGCCGGCGTCGAGCCGGGCCGGCACCTCGTGGAGCTCCGGATCGACGACGCCAGTGGCTTCGAGGTGGGACAGCAGCTCACCGCCGCCCTCATGAGCGCGGGCGAGCGGGTCGACGCCATCGCCGTGTCCAAGGGCAAGGGGTTCACCGGGGCCATGAAACGGCACAACTTCAAGGGTCAGGGTGCCGCCCACGGGAACCACAAGAAGCATCGGTCGCCCGGCTCCATCGGTGCGTGCGCCACCCCGGCCCGCGTCTTCAAGGGGACCCGCATGGCGGGGCGCATGGGCGGGCACCAGGTCACCACGCTCAATCTCGAGGTGGTCCAGGCCGACGCGGAGCGCGAGTTGATCCTGGTGCGGGGAGCCGTGCCCGGCCCTCGTGGCGCCATGGTGGTGCTGCGCAACACGGTCAAGGGGACCAACGGGGTGCACCCGTCATGAGCACCGTGACCGCTCCACCCGCCTCCGGGGGCCAACGGCGCCGTACCCGACCCGACCCCGAACACCGGACTGTCGAGCGCAGACGCATCGACGGGACCGTCATCGACACGGTCTCGCTCGACCCCGGCATCTTCGGCCTCGTGCCCAACACGGCCGTGCTCCACCAGGTCATCACGGCCCAGCTCGCCGGGGCGCGTGCAGGTACCCAGTCGACGCGCACCCGGGCCGAGGTTGCCGGTGGCGGCACCAAGCCATTCCGGCAGAAGGGGACGGGCCGTGCCCGTCAGGGCTCGATCCGCTCCCCGCAGTGGTCCGGGGGCGGAGTCGCGCTCGGCCCCAAGCCGCGCTCGTACCGCCAGAGAACCCCCAAGAAGATGATCCGGCTGGCACTGCTCTCGGCCCTGTCGGACCGCGCCGCCGAGGGCAAGGTCGCGGTGGTCGACGCGTGGTCGTTCCCTGCGCCCAGGACCAAGGACGCCGTGGCCGCCCTGGCCGCGCTCGAGCTGGCAGGCCGCGTCCTCGTGGTGCTCGGCCCCGAGGACGGGATTCCGGACCGGTCCTTCGCCAACCTCGCCGACGTCCAGACCATCCAGAGCCCCGAGCTCAATGCCTACGACGTGCTGAGAAGCGACTGGGTGGTGTTCACCGACGCCACCCTCCCGGGGGAGACGACCTCGGTGCCCGACAAGCCCGCGCCGGCGCGCCGGACGCGGCGGGCCCCGACCCCCGCGACGGCCGAGGCCGACGTCGACGCCGGGAGCGACGACACCGAGACCACCGACACTGGGACCACCGACACTGGGACCGGCGCGACCGCCGACACCGAAGCGCCCGAAGCACACAGCGAGGAGGGCGACGGATGAAAGACGCCGAGCAGATCCTCATGCGGCCCGTCGTGTCGGAGAAGTCGTACGCCCTCATGGAGGACGGGACCTACATCTTCGTGGTGGCGCCCGATGCCACGAAGGTCGACGTCCGCTACGCCGTCGAGCAGGCCTTCGGTGTCCGGGTGAAGAGCGTCAACACGCTCAACCGCAAGGGCAAGCGCCGCCGCAACCGCAAGAGCAACACCATCGGCACCAAGTCGAACACCAAGCGCGCCATCGTCACCCTCGCGGGCGGCGACAAGATCGACCTGTTCGAGAAGAGCTGAGAGGTCGCCTCCGATGCCACTGCGCAAGCGCAAGCCGACCAGCGCCGGCCGACGGTTCCAGACCGTCTCGGACTTCTCCGAGGTCACCCGGTCCAAGCCCGAGCGGTCGCTCGTGGTGCCGAAGCCGAGCTCGGGCGGACGCAACAGCTACGGCCGCAAGACGGCTCGCCACCGCGGGAGCGGGCACAAGCAGCAGTACCGCCTCATCGACTTCAAGCGCGACAAGGACGGTGTCCCCGCCAAGGTCGCCGCCATCGAGTACGACCCCAATCGCAACGCCCGCATCGCCCTGCTGCACTACTACGACGGCGAGAAGCGCTACATCCTCGCCCCGGCATTAGTGCAGCGTGGGTGACGTGCTGGCGAGCGGCCAGGGCTCGGAGATCCGGCCCGGGAACGCGCTGCCGCTGCGCTACATCCCGGTGGGCTCGACCGTGCACAACGTGGAGCTGCGCCCCGGGCAAGGCGGCAAGCTCGCCCGGGGGGCGGGGATGAGCGCCCAGCTCGTGGCCAAGGAGGGCCAGTTCGCCACCCTGCGGCTGCCGTCGACGGAGATGCGCCGGGTGCCCATCGACTGCCGGGGAACCCTCGGTGAGGTGGGCAACGCCGAGGCGGAGCTGGTGTCGGTGGGCAAGGCCGGCCGCAACCGCTGGAAGGGCGTGCGCCCTCAGACCCGAGGTGTGGCCATGAACCCCGTCGACCACCCGCTCGGCGGTGGGGAGGGCAAGTCGTCGGGAGGCCGGCACCCGGTGTCGCCGTGGGGAAAGCCCGAGGGCCGGACCCGTTCCCGTCACAAGCGGTCCGACCAGATGATCGTGCGCCGGCGCCGCAGCCGTGGTGCGCGCCGATGACCGGAGCCCAAGGAGCACTGCCCCATGCCTCGTAGCCTGAAGAAAGGCCCCTTCGTGGACGACCACCTGCTCAAGAAGGTGGACGCCCTGAACGCCACCAACGAGAAGCGCGTGATCAAGACGTGGTCCCGGCGTTCCACGATCATCCCCGACATGGTCGGGCACACCATCGCGGTGCACGACGGGCGCAAGCACGTCCCCGTGTACGTCACCGAGTCGATGGTGGGGCACAAGCTCGGCGAGTTCGCCCTCACCCGGACCTTCCGGTACCACGCCGGACAGGAACGGCAAGCGAGGCGGTGACGTGCCCGGCGTGAAGACCAACGAGGTGCCCGGCACCCGCGCCGTGCTGCGCCATTACCGGATGTCGGCGTACAAGGCACGGCAGGTCCTCGACCTCATCCGCGGACGGGACGCCGATCGCGCCGAGGAGATCCTGAACGCCACGCCGCGCGAGGCCGCCCGGGTGGTGCACAAGGTTCTGGCCTCGGCCGTGGCCAACGCCCGCAACAACGAGCAACTCGACCCCGACGAGCTCTACGTGTCGGCCTGCTACGCCGATGAGGGAACCACGCTCAAGCGCTGGCGGCCACGGGCCCGCGGCCGCGCCACCAGGATCCGCAAGCGCACGTGCCACATCACGGTGATCGTGAGCCGGCTGCCCGAGGACAGGTTGGAGCGCCGTCGGGCGCGTCAGTCGGCCGCGACCACTGGCCTGCGTTCCCGCCGGGTGGCGGCCTCGCGGCGCGGTGAAGAGGGCCGTGACGGCGCCATAGGCGCCCAAGAGCCGTCCGAGACGGTCTCCGGGACCGAGGCCGAGGAGCTCGACACCCCCTCGGCCGACGTCGTCGTGGACGATCTCGACGCGGGCGACGCCGAGGACTCCGAGGTCGAAGCCGAACTCGTCGTGGGCGACGAGGACGAGGTGGACGAGGACGAGGTGGACACCGGGGAGTCCGTGTCGGACGAGGGAGCCGGAACCGAGGCCGACGAAGAGCTCGTGGAGGAAGAACCCCCCGCACCCAAGACGCGCCGGGCGCGCGGCGCCCGGAAGAGCACCACCAAGGCCGCCGAGGACGACGACGGTGACGCCGGCGCTGCGGGCGAAGAGGAGAAGGGCTGAGCCATGGGCCAGAAGGTCAATCCCTACGGGTTCCGCCTCGGCGTGACCACCGACTGGAAGTCGCGCTGGTTCGAAGAGCGTAACTACCAGGATTTCGTCATCGAGGACTGGAAGATCCGCGACTACCTGATGTCGCAGCTCGAGTCGGCCGCCGTGAGCCGGATCGAGATCGAGCGCACGCGCGACCGGCTGCGCGTCGACATCCACACGGCCCGGCCCGGCATCGTGATCGGGCGCCGCGGTTCGGAGGCCGACCGCCTGAAGAAGAAGCTCGAGGACATCACCGGGCTCCGCAACCGTATCCAGCTCAATATCCAGGAGATCAAGCAACCCGAGCTCGACGCGGCCCTGATCGCCCAGAGCATCGCCGACCAGTTGACTCGCCGCGTCGCGTTCCGGCGGGCGATGAAGCGGGCCATGCAGACCGTGACCAAGGCCGGCGCCCTCGGAGTGCGCGTCCAGTGTGCGGGGCGCCTGGGTGGGTCCGAGATGGCGCGCCGCGAGGGGTACCGCGAAGGCCGGGTCCCCCTGCACACGTTGCGCGCCGACATCGACTACGGATTCCGCGAGGCGCGCACGACCTTCGGGCGCATCGGCGTGAAGGTGTGGATCTACAAGGGCGACATCCTGCCCTACAAGCTCTCGTCCGAGGACAAGATCTCTCGTGAGGCCGCCATGGCCGCCGGCGAGACCTCGGGCCAGTCGGGCCCACGCCGCCTCGTCACCGCCGGTGGCGGACGCCGCCGGGCCGAGCAGGGTGAGCCCGGCAGCGTGCTCACCGCTCCGGACTCGGCCGAGGCTGCTGAGGGCGCAGACGGGATCACAGCGCCCGGCGACGAAGGAGCCTCCGACTCGGCCGTCGAGACGACGTCCGCACCGCTCCCCGGCGCCGCCCCCGCCGGCGACGACTTCGAGCGCCTGCTGGCCGAGGAAGAAGAGATCGAGCGACGCACCCGCAACGAGCATCACGAGACGCCGCACTTCCGCAAGGAGTCCGACTGATGCTCATGCCGCGCAAGGTGAAGCACCGCAAGCAGCATCGCGGTCGGCTCAACGGTCTGGCCAAAGGCGCCATGACCATCAACTTCGGCGACTTCGGGATCCAGGCACTCGAGCCCGGGTGGATCACCCAGCGCCAGATCGAGGCCGCCCGAATCGCCATGACCCGCCACGTCAAGCGAGGTGGCAAGGTGTGGATCCGGGTCTTCCCCGACAAGCCCGTCACCCAGAAGCCGGCCGAGACCCGCATGGGCTCGGGCAAGGGGAACCCCGAGCACTGGGTGGCCGTGGTCCGACCGGGTCGTGTGCTCTTCGAGCTGGCGGGTGTCGAGCGAGACCTGGCCCGCGAGGCAATGGAGCGCGCCATCCAGAAGCTTCCCTTCAAGGCCCGATTCGTCGTCCGCCCGGGCACCCACGGGGCGCCCGAGGTGGAGGTGTAGCCGACCATGCCCAACGCCTCGGAACTGCGAGAGCTCGAGATCGAGGAGCTCGAGAACCGGCTGACCGAGTACCGCCGCGAGATGCTCAATCTCCGCTTCCAGCTCGCCACCGGCCAGCTGGACAACGTGGTGCGCCTGTCGATCGTCCGCAAGGACGTCGCCCGGGTGCTCACGATCCTGCGCGACCGGGAGATCGCGCTGGCCGAGGGTCGCGACGCGGGACCGGTGCCCGCCACCCGGCCCGTGCGACGCCGCCCCGACAAGGAGCTCGAGGTCGCCGGCGACGAGGAGGAGACCGTCCCCCGCCGCTCGAGAGCGGCGCGGGCCGACACTGTCGAGGAGGTCTCCGACGCGGTCGAGGACGGGGACGAGGACGAGGCCGTTCCCGACGACGACGGCGACGGCGACGAGGAGGACCAGTGATGGCCGAGCAAGAGACACCTGCCGAGGCACCGCGCCGCAGTCGCAAGACGCGCGAAGGCCTCGTCGTCTCCGACAAGATGCAGGCCACCGTGGTCGTGGCGGTGACCGAGCGTGTCCGCCACTCGCGCTACGGCAAGACCGTGCAGCGGACCCGCAAGCTCTACGCGCACGACTCTGAGAACGACGCCAAGGTCGGTGACCGGGTGCGGGTGATCGAGACGCGGCCTCTGTCGAAGCTCAAGCGCTGGCGCGTCACCGAAGTGGTGGAGCGTGCCCGGTGATCCAGCAGGAGTCGCGCCTCAAGGTGGCCGACAACTCCGGGGCACGGGTGGTCCTGTGCATCAAGGTGCTCGGGGGGTCCCGTCGTCGGTACGCGGGCATCGGCGACGTGTTCGTGGCGACGGTCAAAGACGCCATCCCGGGTGCCGCGGTCAAGAAGGGGGAGGTCGTGCGGTGTGTGGTGGTGCGCACGGCCAAAGAGACACGGCGCCCCGACGGCAGCTACATCAAATTCGACGAGAACGCTGCGGTGCTCATCAACGACCAGCAGCAACCACGGGGGACCCGGATCTTCGGCCCTGTCGGGCGCGAGCTGCGCGACAAGAGGTTCATGCGGATCGTGTCTCTGGCTCCGGAGGTGTTGTGATGAGAATTCGCAAGGGTGACACGGTGCAGGTGCTCTCGGGAAAGCACCGGGGAAAGCGCGGCCAGGTGATGGTGGCGCTCCCTTCGCAGGGCAAGGTGATCGTCGACGGCGCCAACATGGCCAAGCGGCACACCAAGCCCCGGGGTGCGACCATGCAGGGCGGGATCATCGACAAGGACATGCCGTTGCCGGTCTCCGCGGTCGCCATCGTGTGCCCGGCGTGCGGTCCGACCCGTATCGGCATCCGCGAGGACGAGGCGGGCCGCAAGATCCGCGTGTGCCGCAAGTGCGGGACCGAGCTGTCATGACCGTGGCACCGACGCGGGCGCGTCCCCGCCTGAAGGAGCGCTACGAGCAGACCCTGCGTGCCGAGCTCCAGCAGAGCCTCGGGCTCTCCAACGTCATGCAGGTGCCTAGGCTGGAGAAGGTCGTGATCAACATGGGTGTGGGCAAGGCCACCCAGCAGCCGTCGCTCATCGAGGGTGCGGTGCGCGACCTCGAGGTGATCACGGGTCAGAAGCCCGTGGTGACCCGGGCCCGCCGCTCCATCGCTGCTTTCAAGCTCCGCGAGGGCATGCCCATCGGCGCCAAGGTCACGCTGCGCGGCGACAGGGCGTGGGAGTTCCTCGACCGGCTGATCTCGGTGGCGATCCCCAGGATCCGCGACTTCCGGGGCCTGTCGCCGACTTCGTTCGACGGTCGGGGCAACTACACCTTCGGGGTCACCGAGCAGCTCATCTTCCCCGAGGTCGACTACGACCGGGTCGACAACATCCGAGGCATGGACATCACCATCGGCATCACCGCCCAGAACGACACGGAGGGCCGCGCCTTCCTCGTCGCTTTCGGCTTCCCCTTCAAGCAGGAGACCGTCTAGCACCATGGCCAAGAAGGCACTGATCGAGAAGCAACAGCGGACGCCCAAGTTCAAGGTCCGGGCCTACACCCGGTGCCGGCGCTGCGGACGTCCCCGGGCCGTGTTGCGCAAGTTCGGCCTCTGTCGCATCTGCCTGCGCGTGATGGTGCACTCGGGGGAGATCCCCGGCGTCACCAAGGCGAGCTGGTGAGGGGAGGGACGCGCTCATGACGATGACCGACCCCGTTGCCGACATGCTCACCCGCATCCGCAACGCCAACACGGCCATGCACGACAGCGTCAAGATGCCCAGCTCCAAGCTGAAGGAGTCCCTGGCGGTCATCCTCCAGCGCGAGGGATACATCGCGGGTTTCGAGGTGGCACAGCCGGGTGAGGGTTCGGGCCCGGGCAGCGTGCTCGAGATCCAGCTGAAGTACGCGCCCGACCGCACGCGCACGATCGCCGGCCTGCGCCGTGTGTCACGGCCCGGGCTGCGCATCTACGCACGTGCCGACGGCCTGCCCCGGGTGCTCGGCGGCATGGGGGTGGCGGTCGTGTCCACCAGCCACGGGCTCATGACCGACCGCGAAGCCCGTCAGAAGCGGGTAGGTGGGGAGGTCCTCTGCTATGTGTGGTGAGAGGCTCCCCTGGTCGACGCGCGGGGAGGTGCGCTGATGTCCCGCGTCGGTCGTGCTCCCATCGCCGTTCCCGGCGGCGTCACCGTCACCGTCGACGAGGGCGTCGTCACGGTCGCCGGCCCGCAGGGCAGCCTGACGCGCTCGCTGCCGGGCGCCATCACGGTCCGCCAGGAGGACTCCACCTTGCTGGTCGAGCGCCCCGACGACCAGCGCCAGAACCGGGCCCTGCACGGCCTCACCCGATCGCTCGTCGCCAACATGGTCACCGGGGTCACGGCCGGGTTCTCCAAGGACCTCGAGATCGTGGGTGTCGGGTACCGGGCCATCGCCAAGGGCCCGTCCTCGCTCGAGCTCGCTCTGGGCTTCTCACACCCGGTCACGGTGGAGGCGCCCGAGGGGGTCGTCTTCGAGGTGCCCACCCAGACCCGTATCGTCGTCAAGGGCATCGACAAGGAGAAGGTCGGTCAGGTGGCAGCAGACATCCGAAAGCTCCGGAAGCCCGAGCCCTACAAGGGCAAGGGCATCCGGTACGCCGGCGAACGCGTGATCCGCAAAGCCGGCAAGGCGGCCAAGTGACGATGGCCACGAAAGCTGCGCGCAAGCGCACCATGCGGATCCGGCGCCACGTGCGTGTGCGCAAGCACATCGAGGGGACCACCGCCCGCCCCCGGCTGGCCGTGTTCCGATCGGGGCGCCACATCTCGGCACAGGTCATCGACGACACCGCCGGGCGCACCCTGGCCGCGGCCAGCACGGTGGAAGCGGCGCTACGCGGTTCGACCGGGAGCAACGTCGCCGCGGCGACGGCTGTCGGTCGCCTGGTGGCCGACCGGGCCAAGTCGGCGGGGGTGACCCGTGTCGTGTTCGACCGTGGGGGCTTCCGCTATCACGGGCGGGTGGCGGCATTGGCCGATGCAGCCCGCGAGGGAGGACTGGAGTTCTGATGCTCGACGGACAATTCGAAGAGCGCACCATCCGCGTGAACAGGGTGGCCAAGGTGGTCCAGGGCGGCCGCCGCTTCTCGTTCACCGCGCTCATGGTCGTGGGTGACGGCAACGGACGCGTGGGCCTCGGCTACGGCAAGGCGAAAGAGGCGGGCCTGGCCGTGCAAAAGGGCATCGAGGAGGCCCGCAAGAACATGTTCGACGTGCCGCTGGCCGGCTCGACGATCACGCACCCCGTGATCGGCGTGGCCGGCGCGGGCCGCGTCATGCTCAAGCCCGCCTCCCCGGGCACCGGTGTCATCGCCGGCGGCGCGGCTCGCGCCATTCTCGAGATGGCGGGCATCCACGACATCCTGTGCAAGTCGCTGGGCTCGTCGAACGGCATCAACGTCGCCCACGCCACCATCGCCGGCCTGAAATCGCTCAAGCGGCCCGAGGACGTGGCCCGCCTGCGGGGTCTGCCCGCCGACCAGGTGGTGCCCCGCGGCGTGCTCCGTGCCTATCGCGAGCGCCAGCGTGCTTCGGATCTCTTCCAGGAGGTGCCCACATGAGCGCCGCCAAGGCGGGCAGTGCCGACGCGCCCGGGAGCCACCTCCGGGTGACGCAGGTGCGATCAGGCATCAGCACCAAGCCCAAGCACCGCGGCACCCTGCGGGCGCTGGGCCTGCGCGGAGTAGGCCGCAGCCGGGTCCTTCCCGACCGGCCCGACGTCCGCGGCATGATCGCCCGTGTCCCTCACCTCGTGACGGTGCAACCCGCCCGGCCGGAGGAGGCCGCCGACCAGTCGACGCGCTCCGAAGCGGCGCGCCGGGCCCGGCGCGTCTCGGAGGGGGCCGTTGCGCCGACGCAGGAGACGCCCGCAGCCCCCAAGAGGACACGTCGCAGCAACAAGGAGCCGGTATGAAACTCCACGACCTGCGCCCGCCCGCGGGTGCCAACCGGCCCAAGCGCCGAGTGGGCCGGGGCATCGCCGGCAAGGGCGGCAAGACGGCGGGCCGGGGCACCAAGGGCACCGGCGCCCGTGACAACGTGAAGCCCGGGTTCGAGGGAGGTCAGCTCCAGCTGGCCCAGCGCGTCCCCAAGCTCAAGGGGTTCCACAACCCGTTCCGCGTGTCGTACGCGGTGGTCAACCTCGACACGCTCGAGGGTTTCACCGGGGACGAGGTGACGCCGGCCACCCTCGGCGCGGCCGGCCGCGTCCGCAAGGGCGCCCTGGTCAAGGTGCTCGGCCGGGGGGAGCTGCACCGGGCCGTCCGGGTCCAGGTCCACGCCGTGTCGGGGTCGGCCCGAGCCGCCATCGAGGCCGCCGGGGGGAGCGTCGAGATCCTGCCCCTCCCCTTCGGTCACGGGCGCCCGCCGGCGCGGGGCAACGCGCTCACCAACCGGTAGCCTCTTACTCCCGGGTACCGCTGGCGGCGAGGAGGAGGGGCGTTGCTCTCGAGCTTGAAGAACATCTTCAAGGTCCCTGACCTGCGCAACAAGGTCCTCTTCACCCTGCTCGTCATCGGCATCTACCAGCTCGGGGCGAACCTCATCGTCCCCTTCATCTCCATCAAGCAGGTCCAGGCCCTCGAGGCGCAGGCCAAGTCGGCGGGCATCCTGGGATTCCTCAACCTCTTCTCCGGAGGCGGGCTGCTCCGGATGGCCCTGTTCGGGCTGGGGATCATGCCTTACATCACCAGCTCGATCATCATCCAGCTCCTGTCCACGGTGATCCCCAAGCTCGAGGAGTGGCGTGACCAGGGGGCGGTCGGGCAGAAGAAGATCACCCAGACGACCCGGTACCTCACCATCGGCCTGGCGTTGCTGCAGTCGGCCGGGCTGGTCTACGTGTTCCACAACGGCAGCGGCGACCTCCTCGGCGGCAAGAGCATCGACCTCATCCCCAACTTCACCCTGTGGAGGGCGGGTTTCATCTGCCTGACGCTCACGGCGGGGACGGCGTTCGTGATGTGGCTCGGCGAGCTCATCACCCAGCGCGGCATCGGCAACGGCATGTCCATCATCATCTTCGCCAACGTCACCGCCGGCATTCCCGCGGGCGGCACCGCCGTGCTGACCCAGGGAGGGAGCCTCAAGTTCGGGGTCATCGTGGCCGTGACCCTGGTGCTGCTCGTGGTGGTGGTCTTCATGGAGCAGGGCCAGCGGCGCATCCCCGTCACCTTCGCCAAGCGGGTGGTGGGCAGGCGCCAGTACGGCGGGTCCTCCACCTACATCCCGCTCAAGGTCAACCAGTCCGGGGTCATCCCGATCATCTTCGCCAACTCCCTGCTCTACATCCCCGTGCTGCTGGCCAACATCATCCCGTGGACCGGGTTCCGGACCTTCGTGAACAACCACATCACGCCGACGAGCCTGCTGTACGTGGTCTCCTACGGCGTTTTGATCTTCGCCTTCACCTTCTTCTACGTGTACGTGGCGTTCGACCCGCACCAACAGGCCGACATCATCCGCAAGCAGGGCGGCTACATCCCGGGTATCCGGCCCGGCCCGCCCACAGAGCGCTATCTGGCGCGCATCCTCAACCGCATCACCGTTCCCGGAGGCTTGTACCTGGCCGTGGTGGCCGTGCTTCCGTCGCTGCTCATGGCGTTGTGGAACATCCAGGGCTACCCGTTCTACGGGACCACGTTGCTGATCGCCGTCGGTGTATCGCTCGAGACGATGCGCCAGATCGACAGCCAGCTCATGATGCGGAACTACGAGGGTTTCCTCAAGTAGCTGACCGTGGTACCCGGCGTCAGGCTCGTGGTCCTCGGCAAACAGGGGGCCGGCAAAGGAACCCAGTGCGTGCGCTTGTCGCACCACTACGTCGTTCCCCACATCTCCACGGGCGACATGCTGCGCGCCGCGGTGAAGACGGGCTCGGCCCTGGGCCTCAAGGTGCGCGAGACGATGGACCGCGGCGAGCTGCTGGGAGACGACATCATCATCGAGATGGTCGCCGACCGCCTCAGCGAGCCCGACGCCAGGGCGAGGGGCTTCATCCTCGACGGCTGCCCGCGCACCACACGCCAGGCGGAGTCCGTGGCCGCCCTGCTGGCGCCGGGGTCCCTCGACCTCACCGTGGACATCGAGGTCCCCACCGCCCAGGCGCTGCGCCGCCTGGCCAGCCGGAGGGTGTGCACCGACTGCGGTGCCAATTACTCGGTCTCGAATCCGCCCAAGGTCAACTGGATGTGCGACGTCTGCGGCGGCGAGGTGATCCAGCGCCAGGACGACACCGAAGATGCGATCCGCCGCCGCCTCGAGCTCTACGAGCGCCAGACCACACCGCTCATCGAGTGGTACGAGTCGCGCGGGCAGCTGGCCAAGGTCAGCGGGGTGGGTTCGCCCGACGCCGTGCTGCGCCGGGTCATCCGGGCCGTGGAGGACAGCCGCGGCAGGGGTAACTCCCGATGAGGCGCACCGCCGAGGAGATCGCCAAGATGCGCCGGGCCGGCCAGGTGGTGGCGGAGATGCACCAGGTCACCCGGGAGGCGGCCAAGCCGGGCGTGACCACCGCCGAGCTCGACGCCGTGGCCCGAGAGGTCCTGGCGCGCCGGGACGCCAGGTCCAACTTCCTGCACTACCGCGGGTACCCGGCGGTGATCTGCACCTCCCCCAACGACATGATCGTCCACGGCATCCCGGGGTCCTACGTCCTGGAAGAGGGCGACATCCTGTCGATCGACTGCGGCGCCATCATCGAGGGCTACCACGGAGACGCCGCCTTCACGATGGCGATCGGGGAGGTGTCGGCCGAAGCGGCCCGCCTCATCGAGACGACCGAGCGCAGCCTGTGGGCCGGGATCGACCAGCTGCGCAGCGGGAACCGCCTCCACGAGGTGGGCCGGGCCGTCCAGGGGGTGGCCGAGGCGGCCGGGTTCTCGGTCGTGCGGGAGTACGTCGGCCACGCCATCGGGACCGCCATGCACGAGGAGCCCCAGGTCCCCAACTACTGGCCGGGCCAGGGCGGCCCCATGCTCAGGTCGGGCATGGTCTTTGCGGTCGAGCCCATGGTCAACGCCGGGGGCCCCGGCACCCGGGTCCTCGAGGACGGGTGGAGCGTCGTCACCGCCGACGGCAGACTGTCGGCCCACTTCGAGCACTCCATCGCCGTGACCGACGACGGGCCCGAGGTCCTGACCCTCCCCTGAGAGAGCGGGGCCCCGGCGCCGACCGCCCGGCGTCGCGGGCGGGCAGGACGCCCTGGCCGGGAGCGGATTCGGGCGCTATGCTGGTAGGTCGGCTCGCCGAGCGGAGGCCCCCCTCCCGTCTCGGTCGGCGGTGGGCCGAACCACCGCCGGCGCAATCGGGTCCTCGGGGCCGGCCGGGCGGTATCCCGGCTAAGTGTGTTCCCCGAGCGCGGCGTGCCAGTCGACGAGAACGAGGAGGAGTGACCTGCCCAAGCCCAAGGAGGATGCGATCGTGCTCGAGGGGACGGTCGTCGAGCCGCTCCCGAACGCCATGTTCCGTGTCGAGCTCGAGAACGGCCACAAGGTGCTGGCGCACAGCTCGGGGAAGATGCGCATGCACCGGATCCGGATCCTCCCGGGCGACCGGGTGCAGGTGGAGATCACGCCCTACGACCTGAGCCGCGGGCGGATCACGTACCGGTACAAGTAACCGGTGGGGGCGAGTGGAGCCCCGGTTCGAGGCAGGGAAGAGTTCGAGGCAGGGAAGAAGCGATGAAAGTTCGACCGAGTGTGAAGGCGATCTGTGAGAAGTGCAAGGTGATCCGCCGCAACGGCCGGGTGATGGTGATCTGCGCCAATCCGCGGCACAAGCAGCGCCAGGGCTGAGCGACCGGCACGGACCGACCAGGACGAGAGGAGCGGCAACACAAGTGGCAAGGATCTCCGGTGTGGACATCCCCCGCGAGAAGCGGTTGGAGGTGTCTCTCACCTACATCTTCGGCATCGGCCGGACCCGGGCGCAGCAGACCATCGCCGGGACCGACCTCAACGCCGACACCCGCGTACGCGACCTCACCGACGAGGAGGTCGCCCGGCTGCGGTCGTACATCGACGCAAACTTCAAGGTCGAAGGCGACCTCCGCCGGGACATCGCCCAGGACATCAAGCGCAAGATGGAGATCGGCTGTTACGAAGGGGTGCGCCACCGCAAGGGCCTGCCGGTCCACGGCCAGCGGACCCACACCAACGCCCGCACCCGTAAGGGCCCGAAGAAGACGGTCGCCGGCAAGAAGAAGGTGCGGAAGCACTGATGGCAAAGACGACCAAGGCGACCAAGGCGACCAAGGCGACGAAGTCCTCCAAGTCCGCGGCCGTACGCCGGCCCCGCAAGCGCGAGCGCAAGAACGTCGCCTACGGGGTGGCGCACATCAAGAGCTCGTTCAACAACACCATCATCTCGATCTCCGACCACGAGGGGAACGTCCTGGCATGGGCCTCGGCGGGGAACGTCGGGTTCAAGGGATCGCGTAAGTCCACCCCCTTCGCCGCTCAGCTGGCTGCGGAGCAGGCGGCCCGCCGTGCCATGGAGCACGGCGTGCGCAAGGTGGACGTGCTGGTACGCGGGCCCGGGTCCGGTCGCGAGACCGCCATCCGTTCGCTCGCCGCCGTCGGCATCGAGGTCGCCGGCATCAAAGACGTCACCCCCATCCCGCACAACGGCTGCCGCCCCAAGAAGCGGCGCCGGGTCTAGCGGGAACGGAAGGAGCACCACCGCAATGGCGCGTTACACCGGTCCCGTCTGCCGCCTGTGTCGGCGCGAGCGGACCAAATTGTTCCTGAAGGGCGAGCGCTGCTACTCGCTCAAGTGTCCCGTGAGCGAAGCGGTCACCGACCGCCACAGCCGCGCCTACCCGCCCGGCGAACACGGCCGCGACCGCATGCGCCAGGGATCGGAGTACCTGGCCCAGCTGCGTGAGAAGCAGAAGGCCCGCCGGATCTACGGTCTCCTCGAGCGCCAGTTCCGCAACCTCTACGCCGAGGCCAGCCGGCAGCCGGGGATCACGGGGGAGAACCTCCTGCGCCTCCTGGAGCTGCGCCTGGACAACGTGACCTTCCGGGCCACCTGGGGTGCCAGCCGGGCCCAAGCCCGTCAGCTCGTGCGCCACGGGCACATCCTGGTCAACGGGAAGCGGGTGACGATCCCGAGCTACCGGGTGCGACAGGGCGACGTCGTCTCGCTCAAGCCGTCGTCGCGTGAGCTCTACTTCGTCCGGAGGAACCTCGACACCCTCGACCGCCCGCTGCCCCTGTGGCTCGAGGCGGGCGAGAACCGCACCCAGGTACGCGTCACGGCGCTGCCCGAGCGTGAGCACATCGACGAGCCGGTGCGCGAGTCGCTCATCGTCGAGCTCTACTCCAAGTAGCCCCGGCCCACCACTCCGAGTCCCACACCCCGAGCCCACTCACTCAGCCCCCACGACACCCAGGAGCCAGTCGCATGCTCATCATCCAGCGCCCCACCGTCGAGGCCATCGGCGAGGAGGAGGCCAATCGCCAGCGTTTCGCGGTGAGCCCTCTCGAGCCCGGTTTCGGCCACACGCTCGGAAACTCGATCCGCCGGACGCTGCTGTCCTCGATCCCCGGGGCGGCGGTGACCCAGGTCAGGTTCGACGACGCCCTGCACGAGTTCACGACCCTGCCCGGCGTCAAAGAGGACGTCACCGACATCATCTTGAACTTGAAGGACGTCGTCCTGCGCGTGCACGCCGATGACGCCGTCACCCTGCGCTGCGACAAGAGGGGCCCGGGGGACGTGACCGCCGGGGACCTGCAGCTCACCGCGGACGTGGAGGTCCTCAACCCCGAACTCCACATCGCGACGCTCAACGGCAAGGGACGTCTGGCCATCGACGTCACAGTGGAGCGGGGCCGCGGCTACGCCTCGGCAGAGCGCAACAAGCGCTCGAGCACGATCGGGGTCATCCCGGTCGACTCGATCTTCTCCCCGGTCCGGCGCGTGGCCTTCTCGGTGGAACCGGTCCGGGTCGAGCAGTCCACCGACTTCGACCGCCTCGTGCTCGACATCGAAACCGACGGTTCGCTCACCCCGCGCGAAGCCCTGGCATCGGCGGGCGACACCCTGCGCTCGCTGGTGGGGCTGGTCGCCGACCTCGAGGAGGAGCCCCAGGGCCTCGAGCTGGGCGAGGTGGGGACCTCGACGAGCGGCTCGCCGGACCTGGACCTCGCCATCGAGGACCTCGACCTGTCCGAACGACCCCGCAACTGTCTCAAGCGCGCCCAGGTCAACACCATCGGCGAGCTGGTGGAGCGGACGGCCGAGGATCTTCTGGCCATCACCAACTTTGGCCAGAAGTCCCTCGACGAGGTGATCCAGCGCCTCGACGAGCGGGGCCTGTCCCTCCGGGTCAAGGACTGAGCCGGCCGTGCGCGGCACACCCCGCAGGGGCCGGCGACTGGGTGGCGACGCGGCGCACCAGAAGGCCATGCTCGGCAACCTGGTGGCTTCGCTCATCGCCGCCGAGTCCCTCGTGACGACCGAGGCCAAGGCCAAGGCGTTACGGCCGGTGGCCGAGAAGTGCATCACCGCCGCGGTGAAAGGTGGCGTGCACCGCCACCGCCACGTGGTCGCCCTGATCAGGGACAAGGACATGGCGCACAAGCTGTTCGTGGAGATCGCGCCGCGCTATTCGGAACGGCCCGGCGGCTACACCCGCATCCTCAAGCTCGGCCCGCGACAGGGTGACAGCGCGCCCATGGCGCGCATAGAGCTGGTTTGACCCTGTTCGATCCCGACCTCGCGGGCGCCCAGGGGGCCACCGCCGAGGTGGGGTCGTCCCGGGGCGGGTCGAGCCCGGCCCGCCAGGCACCCCGGGACCCCGAGGCACCCCGGGACCCCGAGCGGCCCCCGACGCCGCACGCGGCACCTCGGGACGAGGTCCCGACCGTCACGACGCGGCTGCGGCTGACCCTGTCCTATGACGGAGCCGGGTTCCGCGGCTTTGCGGCGCAGCCGGGCCAGCGCACCGTGGCCGGCGAACTGGCCGGCGCCATCGCGGTGGTGGTCGGCCACCGGGTGGAGCTGGTCTGCGCGGGGCGCACCGATGCCGGCGTGCACGCCAAGGGCCAGGTGGTGCACGTCGACGTACGCGAGGACGTCGACATCGCCCGGTTGGTGCGCTCGGTGAACACGCTCCTCAAGCCCTCCGTCGTCGTCAGGTCGGCCGAAGCAGCCCCGCCGGGATTCGACGCACGGCGCTCGGCCCGCTCCCGGCGCTACCGCTATCTGATCCTCGAGGACGGAGTCCCGGACCCGCTCCTCGCCCCGCTGTCGTGGCACGTGCCGGGCCCGCTCGACCTCCGGGCCATGGCGAGCGCGGCCGACGCGCTGCTCGGCGAGCACGACTTCAGGGCCTTCTGCCGAAGGGTGCCCGGCACCGACCCCGGAACCCCCATCCCCAGGCGGGTGCTCGACGCCCGCTTCGCCGAGGTCCCGGTGCGGCCCGGCGAGCTCGGCCCGGGCGGCCGCCTGCTCCGGTTCGACATCGAGGCGACCTCGTTCTGCCACCAGATGGTCCGGTCGGTGGTGGGGACCCTCGTCGAGGTCGGCCGGGGCCGCCGCCGGGCGTCGGACGTGAACTGGATGCTGCAGAGCGGCGACCGGTCCCGGGTGGGGGGTGTGATCGCCCCTCCCCAGGGCCTGTGCCTGGTCGAGGTGGAGTACAGCCCGTGAGGACGGCTCGGCGGGTGCTCGGGGAACCCCGGGGCCGCTTGCCCGGTGGGGCCTCAGCGCCTAACGTTGTCCGCCGGCTTCATGCAGGAGCTGCCCGTCTGCGAGGGTGGTCCCGCAGGTCGGCACCCGAGCCAGAGCTGGCCGTGCCGGCCGTCCGGGCCCGGGACACAAGACGAGGATTTCTGCGTGCGCACGTTCTCACCCAAAGCTGACGACATCACCCGGGCCTGGCACGTCATCGACGCCGATGGCCTGGTGCTCGGGAGGCTGGCCACCGAGGTGGCCTCGCGCCTGCGCGGCAAGCACAAGCCCATCTTCGCCCCCCACGTCGACACCGGCGACCACGTCGTGGTGGTGAACGCGGCCAAAGTGGTGCTGAGCGCGGACAAGGCGGAGAAGAAGTTCGTCTACCACCACAGCGGCTACCCCGGCGGGCTCACGAAGAAGGGGTACGGCGAGCTCTTGTCGGAGCGGCCCGAGGAGCTCGTGCGCCGGGCGGTGCGCGGCATGCTCCCCCGGACGCGTCTCGGCCGCCAGCAGCTCATCAAGCTCAAGGTGTACGCGGGCCCGGAGCATCCCCACCAGGCACAACAGCCTCAACCCCTCGACCTGCCCGGAGCCCGGGCCCGGTCATGAGGCACCGGGGCACGACAACTCCCGACGAGTCGAAGAGACAGGAACCACGAACGTGACGACGAAGGTCAAGCTGCCCGCACCGCTGTGCCAGACGACGGGCCGACGCAAGGCGGCGGTGGCGCGCGTGCGGATCCGGCCGGGCCAGGGCAAGATCACCATCAACCGACGTGCCTTCGACGACTACTTCAGCTCCGCCACCCACCGCATGGTCGTCACCGAGCCGCTGAGGGTCACCAACCTCACCGAGGGGTACGACATCGACGCCACCATCGCCGGCGGGGGAGTGTCGGGCCAGGCCGGCGCCATGCGCCTGGGCATCACGCGGTCGCTCGTCGAGCTCAATCCCGAGCTGCGCGCCGTCCTCAAGAAGGCCGGACTGCTCACCCGCGACGCCCGCGAAAAAGAGAGCAAGAAGTACGGCCTCAAAAAGGCGCGCAAGGCACCCCAGTACTCCAAGCGGTAGTCGGAAGTGGGGTTGCGTTTCGGCACCGACGGCATCCGCGGGGTCGCCAACGCCGAGTTGGGTGCCGAGCTCGTCATGGCGCTCGGGCGCGCCGCGGCCCGGGCCCTGCCGGCCGAGTGCTTCCTCGTGGGCCGCGACACCAGGCGGTCGGGTCCCCTGCTCCAGGCCGCCCTTTCGGCGGGGATGGCGAGCGAGGGAGCCGACGTCGTCGACCTCGGCGTGCTCCCGACGCCCGGCGTGGCGTGGTTGTCGGCCGAGCGAGGGTGCCCCGCCGCCGTCGTCTCGGCCTCGCACAATCTCTTCGCCGACAACGGCATCAAGCTCTTCGTCTCGGGGGGCCTCAAGCTGCCCGACGCCGCCGAAGCCGCCGTCGAGGAGGAGCTCGACCGGGTCGTCGCGTCGGCGGGGCCCGTGTCGCGCCCGCCCGTGGGCCACGGGGTCGGGAGCCTTCGGGCCGAGCCCGGGGCCCGGCACGGATACGTCGACCATCTGGTGGGCGTGCTCGAAGGGCGCGACCTGTCGGGCATGAAGGTCGTGGTCGACTGCGCCAACGGCGCCGCCTCCGTCGTGGCGCCCGAAGTCCTCGAGCGCCTGGGCGCGGACGTGGTGGCCATCGCCAACACGCCCGACGGCGTGAACATCAACGACGGCTGCGGGTCCACGCACCCCGAGTCGCTCGCCGCCGAAGTCGTGGCCCGCGGCGCGCAGGTCGGGCTGGCGCTCGACGGCGATGCCGACCGTCTTCTCGCCGTAGACCACACCGGGGCGCTGACCACCGGAGACGAGCTGTTGTCGCTCTTCGCCACCGATCTGGCCGGCCGCGGCCAACTCGCCGGCGACACCGTCGTCGTCACCGTGATGACCAACCTCGGGTTCCGCCTGGCCATGGCCGAGCGGGGCATCACCGTGCACGAGACCCAGGTGGGCGACCGTTACGTCCTCGAGGCGCTCGACCGCGACGGGCTCACACTCGGCGGCGAGCAGTCCGGTCACATCGTGTTCCGCGAACTGGCCACCACCGGAGACGGCGTGCTCACCGGAGTGTTGCTGCTCGACCTCGTCCGGCGCTCGGGGGCCCCGCTGGCGGAGTTGGCGCGCCGGTCCATGCAGCGGCTCCCCCAGGTCCTGCACAACGTGGCGGCGCCGCGCCCGGCCGATGCGGTGGCGCAGCCTGCCGTGCAGGCCGAGGTCGTCGCGGTGGAGGCCGAGCTCGGCGCGCACGGACGCGTGCTCCTGCGGGCCAGCGGCACCGAGCCGCTCGTCCGGGTGATGGTCGAGGCCGAGGACGAGGGGGTGGCCCACGCCGCGGCGCTGCGCCTCTGCGCCGTGGTGGAGCGGGCCCTGCCCCAGCCGGCCGTGCCCGAGTCGTCCCCGGGCGGAGGTCCTCAGGGTCGCGACGTCCCCGCCTGACGTCGGAGACGCCCTAGCCTTGGGCCCATGTGCGGCATCATCGGCGCCACCGGAGGCGGCGAGGTGCTCGGTGTCCTGCTCCAGGGCCTCGAGCGCCTCGAATACCGCGGGTACGACTCGGCCGGTGTGGCCCTGCAGTCCGGGGGCAACCTGTGGCGGGCACGGGCGGCGACCGGCACGCGCTCGCTCGAGGACCTCCGCAAGGTCGTCGAGGCTGGCCCGAACGAAGTGTCGGCCGGCATCGGCCACACCCGGTGGGCCACGCACGGCCACCCCACCGAAGCCAACGCGCATCCCATCCTCGACTGCACCGGCCATGTGGCTGTCGTGCACAACGGCATCATCGAGAACTGGCGAGAGCTGGCCGAGCAGCTGCGCGCCGAGGGCCACGTCTTCGTGTCGGAGACCGACACCGAGGTCTTCGCCCACCTGATCGAGCGGGAGCTCTCCGGCGGGGCGTCCCTCGCCGACGCCGTGCGGGCCACGCTGCGCGAGGTACGGGGCGCGTTCGCGCTGGCGGTCGTGTGCGCGGGTGAGCCCGGCACCATCGTGGCGGGTCGCCGGGTGTCGCCGCTCATCATCGGCATGGGCGAGGGCGACGAGGGCGAGGGCCTGCTCGCCTCCGACATCCCCGCGCTGCTCGGCCGGACACGGCGGTTCTGGGTCTTGGACGACGACCAGATCGTGGTGCTGCGCCCCGGCTCGATGCGTGTCACGACGCTGCAGGGCAAGGAGGTCGAGCCCAAGGAGCTGCACGTCGACTGGGACCTCGAAGCCGCCGAGAAAGGTGGATACCCCGACTTCATGGGCAAGGAGATCCACGAACAGCCCCGGGCCATCGCCGACACCCTGCTCGGCCGGCTCTTGGCCGACGGGACGGTCGAGCTCGACGAGTTCCGGATCACCGACGACGAGCTGCGCCACGTCGACAAGGTGTTCGTGGTGGCGTGCGGCTCGAGCTACCACGCCGGCATGGTGGCGAAGTACGCCATCGAGCGCCTGGCCCGCCTCCGCACCGAGATCGACATCGCGTCGGAATTCCGTTACCGCGACCCGGTGCTCGACGACCGGACGCTCGTCGTCGGGGTCAGCCAATCGGGTGAGACCATCGACACCCTGCAAGCCATGCGCGAGGCGCGCCAGTGGGACGCCAAGATCATGGTCATCTCCAACGTCGTGGACTCGTCGATGGCCCGTGAGGCCGACGGCGTGCTCTACACGCGGGCGGGCCCCGAGGTGGGGGTGGCCGCCACCAAGACGCATCTGACCCAGGTCGTCGCACTCGAGCTGCTGGCGCTGTACCTCGCCCAGCTGCGGGGGTTCGCCGAGCCCGCCGACGCGCGGGTCCTGTTCGCCGACCTGGCCAGGCTCCCCGAGCTCGTCGCCCGGGCGCTGGCTCCCGGGCGCGAGGCCGAGGTGGCCGAGATCGCCGGGAAGTTCACCGACACCCGCGACTTCTTCTTCCTGGGCCGCCACGTCGGGTTCCCCGTGGCCCTCGAGGGCGCACTGAAGCTCAAGGAGATCTCGTACCTGCGGGCCGAGGGTTACCCGGCCGGCGAGCTCAAGCACGGGCCCATCGCCTTGATCGTCCCCGGGACCGTCGTGGTAGGCGTGGCCACACGGACGCACCTGTGGGAGAAGATGATGGGCAACGTGGCCGAGGTCCGCGCCCGCGGCGCCACCGTGATCCTGGTGGCCAACGAGGGCGACGAGGAGACCGCCGCGCAGGCCGACGAGGTGCTGTGGGTCCCCCACACCCATCCGCTGTTCGCGCCCGTGATCGACGTCGTCCCCCTGCAGCTCCTGGCGTACCACATCGCGCGTGCGCACGGGCACGACGTCGACCGGCCCCGCAACCTGGCCAAGACGGTCACGGTGGAGTGACGGCGCCCGACGGCGACCTCGGCGTGGGGGGCGTCCGCGGCATCGGTGTCGACGCTGTCGACGTGGGCAGGTTCCGCCAGGTCATCGAGCGACGTCCCGGCATCGTGGACCGCCTGTTCACCGAGGACGAACGCGCCTACGCGCAGCGCTGTCGCGACCGGGGCCCCCACCTGGCCGTCCGCTTCGCCGCCAAAGAGGCCGTGCTCAAGGCGCTCGGGGTCGGCGTCGGGGCGGCAGGTTTCCGCGACGTCGAGGTGGTCCGGGCGGACAACGGGCGACCGGGCCTGGTGCTGTCGGGGCGCGCCGCGCAGCTCAGCGACGGGCGGGGAGTGCGCCGGTGGCACGTGTCGTTGACCCACACCGACTCCGTGGCGGTGGCGACCGTCGTGGCCGAGGGGTCGGGGGACCGAGGCGACGAGTCGGGGGACCGAGGCGGCGGTCCGACGCCGTGAAGCCCGTGCTCCGCGTGGCAGACATGCGGGCCGTCGACGCCGATGCCCTCGCCACCGTCTCCGAGGAGACGCTCGTCGAGCGGGCCGGCACCGCCGTGGCGACGTGGGCGATCCGCATGCTCGGCGGGACCTACGGGCGCCACGTCGTGGTCGTGGCCGGCAAGGGGAACAACGGTGCGGACGGCCGGGTGGCCGCAACCCGCCTGCGCAGGCGGGGCGCCCGGGTGACCGTCGTCGACGCCGGTGACGCTCCCGACCGCATCGGGCCGCCGGGCACCGTTGACCTCCTCGTCGACGCCGCCTATGGGACCGGGTTCCGGGGCACCTACCGGGCACCCGCGGTCCCACCGGGTGTGCCCGTTCTCGCCGTCGACATCCCCTCGGGTGTCGACGGCGACACCGGGGAGGCCTGTGGCGAGCCGCTCCGGGCGGACCTGACCGTCACCTTCGCAGCGCTCAAGACCGGCCTGTTGCAGGGGGACGGCCTGTTGCTGGCGGGTCGGGTCGAGGTGGCCGACATCGGCCTCGACGTGAGCCGGGCGTCCATGTGGGTGGTCGAGGACTCCGACGTGTCCGCCCTGCTCGCACCGCGGCCACGCGAACGCGCACAAGTGGCAGTCGGCGGTGGCGGTGGTGGCGGGATCCCCGGGCATGACCGGGGCGGCCGGTCTGTGTGCCCGCGCCGCGTACCGCGCCGGCGCGGGGATGGTCCGGCTGGGCATCCCCGGGGGGGATCCCGCAGACCTCCCGGTGAGCGAAGCCGTCGGCACCCGTTTGCCCGTGCACGGATGGTCCTCGGAGGCGCTCGTCATGGCCGAGCGGTGCCGGGCATTGGTCGTCGGTCCCGGGCTCGGTCGGGCCGCCACGACCGTGGCGGACGTCCGCGACCTCGTCGGCCGGGCGACGGTGCCCGCCGTCGTGGACGCCGACGGCCTCTACGCGCTCGGCACGGGCGACGTGGTCGCGGCGGCACTGGGCCCGGTGACACCGGATGCGGCCGACGCCGGGGGGTGGAGGGCGGTGCTCACACCCCACGACGGGGAGTTCGCCCGGTTGGCGGGAGCCCCGCCCGGCCCCGACCGGATCCACGCCGCCGCCGAGTTGGCCCGGCGCTGTGGCGCGGTGGTGCTGCTCAAGGGACCGACGACCGTCGTCGCCGATCCGGCGGGAAATGTGCTGCTGGCCACGGCGGGGTCGCCCCGGCTGGCCACCGCGGGCACCGGCGACGTGTTGTCGGGCGCCATCGGGGCGTTCGTGGCCCGCGGCGTCGAGGTGCAGCACGCCGCCGCACTGGCCGCCCACGTCCACGGGCGTGCCGCGGAGCTGGGCCCCCGCGAGGGCCTCGTGGCGGGGGACCTCGCCGATCTGCTGGGCCGATGGCTGTCGACGATCCGCCGGGGATGAGCCCCGCCGGCGTCCGGGACGGGGTCGGTGCGAGAGCGACACCGGTCAGGTTGCGCCCGGTGTGGGCCGAGATCGACCTCGGCGCCGTCCGCCACAACGCGTCGCTCCTGCGCCGGGCGTCGTCGCCGGCTGCGCTGTGTGCCGTGGTCAAGGCCGACGCCTACGGGCACGGAGCGGGCCCCGTGGCCCGCGCCGCCCTCGAGGGGGGTGCGACGTGGTTGGCGGTGGCGACTCCCGAAGAAGGACTGGAGCTGCGCGCCGCGGGCATCACCGCTCCCGTGCTCGTGCTGTCGGAGCCGCCTGCGGGGGCCATGCCCGACCTCGTCGCCCACGGGCTCACCCTGACGTTGTATTCGCGCCCCGGCATCCGGGCCGCCGCCGAGGCCTCGGCGCGCGCCGGCGTCGTCACCGACGTGCACGTCAAGGTGGACACGGGCATGCACCGGGTCGGGGCGGACCGCACCGAGCTGGTGGAGGTGGTCGGGGCCGTGGCTGCGGAGCCGTCCCTGCGCTTCGCAGCCTTGTGGACGCACTTCCCCGTGGCCGACGGCACCGACGCCGTCGACCGCTCTTTCACCGAAGCCCAGATCCGCAGCCTCGGCGAATCCCGTGACGCGCTGGTGCGCGCCGGGCACCGGCCTCCGTTGCTCCACGCTGCCAATTCCGCCGGCGCGCTGGCGTACCCGGCCTCGCGCCTCGACCTCGTGCGGTGCGGCATCGCGCTGTACGGGGTGTCCCCGTTCCCCGTGGTCGATCCCATGCTCACCCAGGTCATGGCGTCGACGGGCGCGGGCGGGCTGCGGCCCGTGCTCTCGCTGCGCGCCAAGGTGACCATGGTGCGCAGGCTCGACGCCGCCGAGCGTCCCTCCTACGGTCGTCTCCACGCGCTGGGCGAACGCTCGACGGTGGCCACCGTGCCCCTCGGCTACGCGGACGGCGTGCCCCGACGCTATTTCACCAACGGCGGTACGGTGCTGGTGGGCGGCCGGCGCCGCCCGCTGGCCGGGATGGTCACGATGGACCAGATCGTGGTGGACTGCGGCCCCTCGGAGGAGGTCGCGGTGGGCGACGACGTGGTCCTGATCGGCGAGCAGGGGGCCGGGTCGCTCACGGCGTCGGATTGGGCGGACGTGCTGGGCACGATCGCGCACGAAGTGTTCTGCGGCATCGGTGCACGGGTGCCCCGTGTGGTCTTCGACGGGAGGGACGGTTCATGAGCGAGAAGCGACCTCTGTACAGGAGCCGGCTGGTGCAAGGCGCGGCCGCCGGCGCCGGCGCGGCGCTGGCAGTGGGCTGGGCCGCCCAGCACCGGCTCGTGGCACGCACGCGGTCCACGCCACAAGACATCGAGTCGGAAGGCCTCACCGTCCCGCAAGACTGCGTGCAGCACGTCGTCGAGGTGGACGACGGGGGGCGCATCCACGTCGTCGAGCGCGGCCAGGGCCCTCCCGTCGTGCTCCTCCACGGCTTCATGCTGAGCGGTGCCCTGTGGGCGCACCAACTGCGCGACCTCGCCGAGCACCACCGCGTGATCGTCCCGGATCTGCGCGGGCACGGCCGTTCGATCCCCGGCGCGTCCGGGTTCTCCTCGGTGGCGGCGCCCGGTCCTGTCGCCGAGCTGCGCGCCGATACCCGCATGGCCGCGGCCCAGCAGGGCTCTCCGGGCGTACGCCGCATGGCGACCGACGTACGCGCCGTGCTCGAAACCCTCGACGTCGAGCACGCGCTCGTGGTGGGGCATTCGATGGGTGGCATGGTGGCCCTCCAGCTCGTCCACGACATGGGGCAGGACGAGCTGCACCGCCGCGTGGCGGGACTGGCACTCGTGTCCACGACGGCGGGCCCCTTCACACGCCTGCCCGGCCTGGGGGGCATGGCGCGCGTGGCGCGGCCCGTCTCGGCCCGGGCCGTGTCGCTGGCCGACCGGTTGGGCGTGAGCGCGCTGGGGTCGCAGGACCTGCGCTGGTGGCTCACGCGCCTGGGATTCGGGGCCGACGCACCGCCACCCCAGGTCCGCTTCGTGGAGGGGCTGCACCTGGCGACGCCGTCGGTCACGGTGGTCGACCTCCTTCCGTCCCTGGCGCTGTTCGACCTGTCGAAATGGCTCGGGTCGGTCGAGCTCCCCGTGCTGGTCGTGGTCGGTTCCCACGACCGCCTCACCCCCCCACGTCACGCCTTGCGCACGGCGAGCGCGCTGGCCCACTCCGAGCTCGTCGAGCTGCCCCGCTGCGGGCACATGCCCATGATCGAGCGCCGGCGTGAATTCACCCGGCTGATCGAGGAGTTCGCGGCCAAGATCGCCTGACACCGCAGGCGGCACCTGGGCGCGGCGGCGATACCATGCCGGCGTGGGCACCTTGGCCGAGCTCCAGACGGCGGCCCAGGCCTGCACGCGGTGCGCGCTGGCCGGCGGCCGGACCCAGGTGGTGTTCGGCGTCGGCGACGGGTCGGCATCGCTCATGTTCGTGGGCGAAGGTCCCGGGCGTGAGGAGGACCTGGCGGGAGAGCCATTCGTGGGCCGGTCGGGGAAGCTGCTCGACAAGCTCCTGCACCAGGAGATCGGCCTCGAGCGGAGCCAGTGCTACATCGCCAACGTCGTGAAGTGCCGTCCTCCGGGCAATCGCGATCCCCTTCCCGACGAGATCGCGTCGTGCCGCCCTTTCCTCGATGCCCAGCTGGAGCTGGTCGCCCCGACGGTGGTGATCACCTTGGGGAACTTCGCCACGCGCCTGCTGCTCGACACCACCGAGGGCATCCGGCGGGTGCGCGGGCGCGCCTACCCGTTCCGCGGTGGTCATCTCGTCCCCACCTACCACCCCGCGGCCGGGTTGCGGGGCGGGGCCGAGGTCGTGGCCGAGATGCGCGCCGACTTCGTCCGCGCCAAGCGGCTCCTCATCGGCGACCCACCGTGAGCCCGCCCGCCGGGGAGTGCGCCCCGGTGCGGCTCCGGACCACCTCCGCCCACGACACGCGGGCCCTGGGCGCCGCCATGGCGCAGGGACTGCGACCCGGAGACGTGGTGCTGCTCGCCGGAGGCCTCGGGGCGGGGAAGACGACGCTCGCCCAGGGGATCGCGGCCGGGCTCGGGGTCGCGGACCACGTCACGAGCCCGACCTTCACGCTGGTGCGCTCGTACCCCATCCCGGCGCGCTCGATGGACGGGGCCCCTGTCGACGGGACCCCTGTCGACGGGACCCCTGTCGACGGGCACGGCCGTCGGAGGTCCGCGACACTGCGCACGTTCCTCCATGCCGATCTCTACCGGCTCGAGCACCTCGGCGAGGTCGTCGACCTCGCCATAGGCGAATTGGTGGAGGACGACGCCGTGGCCGTGGTCGAATGGGGCGACATGGCCGAGCCGGTGTTCGGTCGCGACGCGCTGTCGGTGCGCGTCGCCCCCGACCGAGACGTAGACGAGGACGAGGACGCGGATAACGACGACAGCACGCGTTGCGTGACCCTCAGCGTGGCGCCGTCGTGGGGACCGCGTCGTGAAGAGCTCGTGGAACTGCTCTCGCGGTGGGCGGCGACATGATGGTCCTCGCCGTGGAGTCGGCCACCGAGCTGGCGGGGGTGGCACTGGCCGACGAGGCCGGCGTCCTCGCCACCGCGACCGTGTCGCGCGGTCGGCACCACGTCGAGTCCCTCGCGCCCGCCGTCGACTTCGTCTGCCGCCGCGCCGGGGTGGGCCTGTCCGAGCTCGACGCCGTGGGCGTCGACGTGGGCCCCGGGCTCTTCACCGGGCTCCGGGTCGGTGTGGGCACCGCCCAGGCGTTGGCGTTCGCGTTGGACAGGCCCCTCGTCGGCGTGGGCAGCCTCGAGGTCCTGGCGCACGCGGTGGCGATGTCGGGTGTGGCGTTTCGCACGCTGGTGGTCCCCGTGGTCGACGCCAGGCGGGGCGAGGTCTTCGTGGCTCGCCTGCGCACCACGGCGAAGGGGGTCTCGTGGGAGGAGCCCGAGGCGCGTCGCGCTCCCGAGGTGCTCGCCGACGAGCTCGCGGGTCTCGCCGAGCCCTTCGTGCTGGCCGGGGACGGCGCGCGCCGGTATCGGGAGATACTGGGAGCCGTGCCCGGCGCCACATCGGTGGGAGAGATCCTCGCCTTCCCCCCGCCCGGAGTGCTGGCTTCGCTGGCGGTGCGCAAGGCGTCTGCAGGTGAGTTCCACGCGCCGTCCACCGTGCTTCCGCACTACCTGCGCGACGCGGACACCCGGATCAAGTGGGAGACGCGGGCGCGCGCCGGCGTGGAGCCCTGAGTGCCCGGGGCGTGGGACGGCGAGAGCTCGTCCCCCGACGGCGGCGACGCCGACGGGGCGAGGCCCGAGCGGGTGTCGGGCGCAGTGCGGATCGTGCCGCTTCGCCGCCGGCACCTGCGGCACGTGGTGCAGATCGAGGAGGCGAATTACCCGCGCCCGTGGTCGTCGACGGTGTTCCTGTCCGAGATCGCGCAACGCCGGTCCAGGCGCTACACCGTGGCCACGATCGGGCCGCTCGTGGTCGGCTACTGCGGCTTGATGGTGGTGGAGGAGGACGGGCACATCACCACGCTCACGGTGGACACGTCGTGGCACCGCCGCAGCATCGGGACGGTGCTGCTCCTCGACCAGGCGCGCGCCGCCTCCACCCTCGGGGCGCGCCATCTGACCCTGGAGGTCAGGACCTCGAACGTGGCCGCGCAGGCGCTGTACCGGCGCTTCGGCTTCGCGCCCGTCGGCGTCAGGCGCAACTACTACCCCGAGACGGGGGAGGACGCCATCGTCATGTGGGCGCGCGACATCGACACCGCCGAATACGCCCGACGGCTGGCGGAGATCGAGGAACGCCTGCGGTCCGCTCCATGACCGACGCCGGCGCGCTAGTGCTCGGCATCGAGACCTCGTGCGACGACACCGCGGCCGCCGTGGTGGGCGCGGGTGGCGAGGTGCGGTCGTCGGTGGTGTCGAGCCAGGGGAACCTGCACGCCCGCTACGGGGGGGTCGTGCCGGAGCTGGCGGGCCGGGCCCATCTCGAGCTTCTGACCCCGGTCATCGCCGACGCCCTGGAGCAGGCGGGGCTGGCAGGCGGGCGGGGCCTGCACGCCGTCGCCGCCACCACCGGCCCCGGCCTGATCGGCTCGCTGCTCGTGGGGGTGAGCGAGGCCAAGGCGCTGTCGCTGGCGTGGGAAGTCCCGTTCGTCGGCGTCAACCACCTCGAGGGCCATCTCTTCGCCGCCCTGCTCGACCACCCCGACATCGAGTGGCCCGTCGTCGTGCTCCTCGTCTCGGGAGGACACACCCTGCTCGTGTCCATGGAGGGCCCGGGCCGGTACCGGCTCCTGGGCCAGACCCTCGACGACGCCGCGGGCGAGGCGTTCGACAAGGTGGCCCGGTTCCTCGGTCTGGGGTACCCCGGAGGCCCCGCCATCGAGGGAGCCGCAGCCGGGGGGACCCGGCGGCCTTCGCGTTCCCCCGGGCCATGGTGGGTGAGGGGCTCGACTTCTCCTTCAGCGGGCTCAAGACGGCGGTCGTGCACGCCGTGCGCCGCCGTCCCGACGCCTCCGACCGGGATGTCGCCGCGTCGTTCCAGCAGGCCGTGGTGGAGGTCCTCGTGGCCAAGACCATGAGGGCGGCCGAGTCGGCGGGAGCCCGGGGCGTGTGCCTGGCAGGGGGGGTGTCGGCCAACGGCGCCCTGCGGGCCGCCTTCGCCGAGTCGGGCGGGCAGCTCGGGCTGCCCACCTACCTCCCGAACCGGGCCATGTGCACGGACAACGCGGCCATGATCGCCGCCGCGGGGTGGTGGCAGCTCGAGCACGTGGGGCCCACGGCCCTCGACGCCGGCGCGGATCCCAATCTGCGCCTGCCCCTGCTTTCCTGAGGTCACGGACCCGGTACCGACCCGGCGCCGCTCGGGCGCGCCCGCGGTTGCCCGGGACCCCCCGCGCCCGCTATCGTTAGCACTCGCAAGGTTCGAGTGCTAAGTGCCTACAGGAGGCTCACCTGCCATGAAGCTCCACCCCCTCGAGGACCGGATCGTTGTCCGCCCCGGCGAGTCGGAAGAGACCACCGCCTCCGGGCTCGTGATCCCCGACACCGCCAAGGAGAAGCCCCAGCAAGGTGAGGTGATCGCCACCGGCCCCGGCCGCCGTGCCGAGAACACCGGCGACCTCGTGCCCGTGGACGTCGCCGTGGGTGACACCGTCGTCTACTCCAAGTACGGCGGGACCGAGATCACCTTCGAAGGCGAGGACCTGCTCATCCTCTCCAGCCGTGACGTACTCGCCAAGATCAGCAAGAAGTAGGGCGACCGCGCCATGTCCAAGATCCTGAAGTTCGACGAAGCGGCGCGCCGCGGCCTCGAGGCCGGCGTCAACAGGCTGGCCGACACGGTGAAGGTGACGCTCGGCCCCAAGGGCCGCAACGTCGTCATCGACAAGAAGTTCGGCGCGCCCACCATCACCAACGACGGCGTGACCATCGCCCGCGAGGTGGAGCTCGAGGACCCGTTCGAGAACATGGGTGCCCAGCTGGTGAAGGAGGTCGCCACCAAGACCAACGACGTCGCCGGTGACGGCACCACCACCGCCACCGTGCTGGCCCAGGCCCTCATCCACGAGGGCCTGCGCAACGTGGCCGCCGGGGCGAGCCCCATGGCGCTGAAGCGGGGCATCGAGAAGGCGGTCGAGGCCGCGGTCGGGGCCATCCAGAAGCAGGCCAAGGAGATCGACTCGCGCCACGAGATCGCCCAGGTCGCATCGATCTCGGCCGCCGACGCCTCCATCGGCGAGGTGCTGGCGGAGGCCATCGACAAGGTCGGCAAGGACGGCACCGTCACGGTGGAGGAGTCCAACACCTTCGGCCTCGAGCTCGAGTTCACCGAAGGCATGCAGTTCGACAAGGGTTACCTGTCCCCGTACTTCGTGACCGACCCCGAGCGCCAGGAGGCGATCCTCGAGGAACCGCTGATCCTGATCGCCAACCAGAAGATCAGCGCCGTGCACGACCTGGTGCCCGTGCTCGAGAAGGTCATGCAGACGGGCAAGCCCCTGCTCCTGATCGCCGAGGACGTCGAGGGTGAGGCCCTGGCGACGCTGGTGGTCAACAAGATCCGCGGCACCTTCACCTCGCTGGCGGTCAAGGCCCCGGGCTTCGGTGACCGCCGCAAGGCCATGCTCCAGGACCTGGCCATCCTGAGCGGTGGTCAGGTCATCTCCGAGGAGATCGGCCTGAAGCTGGAGAACGCCACGATCGACCTTCTCGGCAAGGCCCGCCGGGTGATCGTCACCAAGGACGACACCACCATCGTCGACGGCGGCGGCGCCGAGGAGGACGTGAAGGGCCGGATCGCCCAGATCAAGCGCGAGATCGAGGAGACCGATTCGGACTGGGACCGCGAGAAGCTCCAGGAGCGCCTGGCCAAGCTGGCGGGTGGCGTCGCCGTGGTGCGCGTCGGGGCGGCCACCGAGGTCGAGCTCAAGGAGAAGAAGCACCGCATCGAGGACGCGTTGTCCGCCACGCGTGCCGCCATCGAAGAAGGCATCGTGGCCGGGGGCGGAGTCGCCCTCGTCCGCAGCCGGGCCGCGGTGGACAAGCTCGCCAAGAGCCTCGAGGGCGACGAGGCGACGGGTGCCAGGATCGTGGCGCACGCACTCGACGAGCCCCTCAAGTGGATCGCCATCAACGCCGGCCTCGAAGGGGCCGTGACGGTGCGCCAGGTCGAGAGCGAATCGGGGGCCGTGGGGCTCAACGCCTCCACCGGGAACTTCGAGGACCTCGTCAAGGCGGGCGTCATCGATCCCGCCAAGGTCACCCGCTCCGCGCTGCAGAACGCGGCGTCGGTGGCGGCTCTGCTGCTCACCACCGAGGCGGTGGTGGCCGACAAGCCCGAGAAGGTCGATCCCGCGGCGGCGGCTGCCGCCATGGGTGGCATGGGCGGCGGCATGGGTGGCATGGGCGGCATGGGGATGATGTAGTCGGCACCGCCGCCGGAGCCCGGCGGCAGGGTCTTCTTTCAGACAGCCGGGCCTCGTGGCCCGGCTGTCTGTCGTCTGTGACCGCGCCGGTAGCGTGCAGCCCGATGCCCGAGACCGCCGACAACGACCCGGACCGGGACGCTCCGCAGGACCGGGCGCAGCGCACGTCCGAGGGCTTCCCCGAGGGCTTTCCGCCCTCGGGGCGCCAAGTGATCCCGCGTCCGGCCCGGGCCTATGCCGGCGCCCCGCCCCCGTGGGCCTCCCTGGCACCGCAGCGCCGGAGGGGGCTCGGGCTGGCGATGGTGCGCCCGACGCTCGAGGCGCATCATCGCGGCCTCGTGGCCGAGGAGCGGGTGACCTTCGACGGGTTTCCCGACCCCGGGGCCCCCGCCGCCGTGCTGGTCCCGCTGTTCGAGCGGGGCGGTGAGACCAGGGTGGTCCTCACCCGCCGTGCTGCGCACCTGCGCACCCACACGGGGGAGGTGAGCTTCCCTGGGGGCCGCCTCGACGCCGGCGAGAGCCCCGAGGTGGGGGCCCTGCGGGAGGCCGCCGAGGAGGTCGGGCTCGACCCGGAGCAGGTGGAGGTGGTGGGACGCCTCACGCCGCTCTCCACCTTCTCCTCCAGTGCCACCATCACGCCGGTCGTCGGGGTCCTTCCCGACGCTCCCCGGCTGACGGCCAACCCCCACGAAGTGGAGCACGTCTTCGACGTGTCCCTCGCCGAGCTGGCGGCCGACGGTGTGTTCCGTGAGGAGCGCTGGATCGTGCCCGGGCGTCGAATGCCCGTCGCCGAGTCCGGCGAGGACGGCTCGTTCCCGGTGTGGTTCTTCGAGCTGCCCCATGACACCGTGTGGGGGGCCACCGCCCGCATGCTGGTCGAGCTGCTCCGGCTCGTCCTCGGCGTCTGATCCCGGATCTGACCCTCACGACCTGGCGGTTCGCGTTGCCGGCGTCGCCCCGCGCGCGCCGCTGTCGCCACGTCCCACGCGGCGCGGGGCCCGGGGTGGCGGACGGTATCGTGGAGGAACGCCGCGGGCGAAGGCGGGTGCGACGACCGACGTGCAGGAGGCGGCCAGGTGGCTGAGATCGAGATCGGCATCTACAAGTCAGGGCGCCGTGCGTACGGCTTCGACGACATCGCCATCGTGCCCAGCCGCCGTACGCGCGACCCCGAGGACGTGGACATCTCCTGGGAGATCGACGCCTTTCGCTTCGACCTGCCGCTGATGGCGGCCGCCATGGACGGCGTCGTGAGCCCGAGGACGGCCATCGACGTCGGTCGTCTGGGGGGCCTGGCCGTGCTCAATCTCGAAGGGTTGTGGACCCGCTACGAGGACCCCGAGCCCCTGCTCGAGGAGATCTCGAGGATCGACGACGACAAGGCCACCGCCCGGATGCAGCAGATGTACCTCGAGCCCATCAAGCCCGAGCTGGTCACCGAGCGGATCCGTGAGATCAAGTCGGCAGGTGTGGTGTCGTGCGCGTCGGTCACGCCCCAGCGCACCACGGAGATGGCGCCGGCGATCCTCGCCGGCGAGCTGGACATGCTCGTCATCCAGGGGACGGTGGTCTCGGCCGAGCACGTGTCGAAGACGGTCGAGCCGCTCAACCTCAAGAAGTTCATCCGCGCCTTCGACCTGCCCGTGATCGTAGGCGGCTGTGCCTCGTACCAGGCCGCCCTGCACCTCATGCGCACCGGTGCCGTCGGCGTGCTCGTTGGGGTGGGCCCGGGAAACGCCTGTACCACACGAGGCGTGCTCGGACTGGGTGTGCCCCAGGCCACCGCCATCGCGGACGTGGCCGGGGCGCGGATGCGGCATCTCGACGAGACCGGCGTGTACGTCCATGTCATCGCGGACGGTGGCATGAGCCGCGGCGGTGACATCGCCAAGGCCATCGCGTGCGGAGCGGACGCCGTGATGCTCGGCTCGCCGCTGTCCTCCGCGGAGGAGGCGCCGTGCCGGGGATTTCACTGGGGCATGGCCACGTTCCATCCCACGCTCCCCCGAGGAGCGCGTGTGCGGACCACCGTGCGGGGGACGCTGTCGGAGATCCTCCTGGGGCCCGCGCACGAGAACGACGGGCGTATGAACCTCTTCGGTGCCCTGCGTACCGCCATGGCCACCTGCGGCTACGAGTCGGTGAAGGAGTTCCAGAAGGCGGAGGTGATGGTGGCACCCGCCCTGCAGACCGAGGGCAAGGCACTGCAGCGCTCTCAGGGAGTGGGGATGGGGCACTGAGCGCGCGCCAGTCCCCTTCCTCGCCCGTCCCAGACCTGTCCTCGCCGTGACCGACGCCCCCGACACCGTTCTCGTCGTCGACTTCGGCGCACAGTACGCGCAGTTGATCGCCCGCCGGGTGCGCGAGGCGCGCGTCTACTCGGAGATCGTCCGCTTCGACACCCCCGCCGCGGAGCTGCTGGAGCGCCGGCCCAAGGGCATCATCCTGTCGGGAGGCCCCAAGTCCGTGTACGCGGACTGGGCGCCGGCCGTCGACCCCGCGCTGTACGAGGCCGGCGTGCCCATCCTCGGCATCTGCTACGGCGCCCAGCTTCTCACCCAGCAGCTGGGCGGCGTCGTGTCGCGTACCGGGCGCGGCGAGTACGGGCGCACCTCGCTCACCCGCTCGGCCAGCTCCCCCCTCTTCGCCGACTGGCCCCCCCAGGGCCCCGCCGACGTCTGGATGAGCCACGCCGACTCGATCACACAGGTGCCCCCCGGCTTCGTGGCCAACGGGTCGACGCCCGAAGCGCCCGTGGCGGTGCTGAGCGACGCCGAACGCCGGATCTACGGGGTGCAATTCCACCCCGAGGTCGTCCACACCGAGCGCGGCCAGGAGCTCCTCGAGCGCTTCCTGTTCGACGTGTGCGGAGCGCGCCCGCTTTGGACCCACACCAACATCATCGAGTCGGCGTTGCAGGCGGTGCGGTCCCAGGTGTCGGACTCCCGCGTGTTGTGCGCGCTGTCGGGCGGTGTCGACTCGGCGGTGGCGGCCGCCCTCGTCCACCGGGCCATCGGCGACCAGCTCACCTGTGTGTTCGTCGACACCGGGCTCATGCGCACCGGCGAGGCCGAGCAGGTCGAGGAGACGTTCCGCCGGCAGTTCCACATGGACCTCGTCCACGTGAAAGCGGCCGACCGGTTCTTCGGCGTGCTCCAGGGTGTCACCGACCCCGAGGCCAAGCGCAAGGCCATCGGCGAGACGTTCATCCGCGTGTTCGAAGAGGTGGCGGCCGACGTGGAGGATGCCCGCTTCCTCGTCCAGGGCACGTTGTACCCCGACATCATCGAGTCCGGCACCCGGGACGCGGCCACCATCAAATCGCACCACAACGTGGGGGGCCTCCCCCAGGACATGGCCTTCGCGCTAGTCGAGCCGCTGCGGCTGCTGTTCAAGGACGAGGTGCGCGCCGTGGGCGAGGAGCTCGGACTGCCCGAGGAGATCGTGTGGCGCCAGCCCTTCCCCGGCCCCGGTCTGGCGGTCCGCATCATCGGCGAGGTCACGCCCGAGCGTGCCGGGATCCTGCGTGCCGCGGACGCCATCGTGATCGAGGAGGTGCGCCGCGCCGGTCTGTACCGCCAACTGTGGCAGAGCTTCGCGGTGCTCCCCGCCGTCCGCACGGTGGGGGTCATGGGGGACGAGCGCACCTACGCCTACCCCGTCGTCATCCGCGCCGTCACCTCCGACGACGCCATGACCGCGGACTGGGCCCGGCTGCCTTACGAGCTGCTCGAGCGCCTGTCGTCTCGCATCATCAACGAGGTGGACGGCGTAAACAGGGTGGCCCTCGACATCACGTCGAAGCCGCCCGGCACCATTGAATGGGAGTGAGCGTGTCCGGTGCGCCCCGGCCCCGGCTCGGTTCCTTCGACGACGTCGACGAATTCGAAGGGTTCGAGACCCCGCAGCCCCCTGAGTCACCCGCCGCCGGTGCCGGCCCACGTGCGGCGCGCCGGGCCCGCTGGACCGACGACCTGCCCGAGCCCGATGCGCTCCTCGAGGGGCTCAACGGGCCCCAACGCCGCGCCGTGGTCCATCGCGGCAGCCCGTTGCTCGTGGTGGCGGGGGCGGGATCGGGCAAGACCCGGGTGCTCACCCACCGGGTGGCGCACCTGATCGCCACTGGGGACGCCACGCCGTGGGAGATCCTCGCCATCACCTTCACCAACAAGGCCGCCGACGAGATGCGGACGCGTCTGGTGGGATTGATCGGACCCGTGGCGCAGCGCATGTGGGTGTCGACATTCCACGCGGCGTGCGTCCGAATCCTGCGCGCCCATGCGGACCGGCTGGGGTACCGCAAGTCCTTCACGATCTACGACGACACCGACTCGCGCCGTCTCGTCGAGCACATCCTCCGTGACCTCAACATCGACGCCAAGAAGCTCCCGGCCCGGTCCGTACAGGCCGCCATCTCCGGGGCCAAGGCCGAGCTCGCCTCGGGCGAGTCCTACGCGCAGGGGCGCGATCGGTGTTCGAGCGACGCATCGCGGAGGTCTACCAGGAATACGAGCGACGGCTGCTGGCGGCGTCCGCCATGGACTTCGACGATCTGCTGCTTCTCACCGTCCGGCTCTTCCAGGCCGCGCCCGACGTCCTCGACGGCTACCGCACGCGTTTCAAGCACGTGCTGGTGGACGAGTTCCAGGACACCAACCGGGCCCAGAACGAGATCGTGCTCATGCTGGCGGCCGAGCACCACAACGTGTGCGTGGTCGGGGACAGCGACCAGTCGATCTTCGGATGGCGCGGCGCGGACATCCGCAACATCTTCGAGTTCGAGGAGGCCTTCCCCGACGCCGCGGTGATCCCCCTCGAGCAGAACTACCGGTCGACCAAGACCATCCTCGACGCAGCCAACGCTGTCATCGCCAACAACACCACCCGATTGCCCAAGGAGCTGTGGACCGAGGGGGAGGCGGGCGGCCCCATCGTCCGATACCGGGCCGAGGACGAGTACGACGAAGCGGCTTGGGTGACGACCGAGATCGGGCGCCTGGCGGAATTCGAGGGCATCGACTACGGCGACGTCGCCGTCTTCTACCGCACCAACGCGCAGAGCAGGGCGCTCGAGGAGGAGCTCGTGCGCGCCGCCATCCCCTACAAAGTGGTGGGCGGCACCCGCTTCTACGACCGGCGGGAGGTCAAGGACCTGCTCGCCTACGTGCGCCTGCTCGGGAACCCCTCCGACGAGGTCTCGGCGCGGCGCATCGTGAACGTGCCGCGCCGGGGCGTGGGCGATGCCTCGGTGGACCGCCTGGCCGCGTGGGCGCGCACCCACGACCGCTCGTTCGTCGACGCTCTCGAGCACGCCGGAGAGGCGGGTGTGACCGGCAAGGCGCTCCGGGGTGCGGCCGATCTGCACGCGCTCCTGGCGCAGCTGCGCCAGATGGCCGAGGCCGGTTCGAGCCCCGGTGCCATCGTCGAGACCGTGGCCGAGCGCACCGGGTACCGCACTGCGCTCGAGGCGGAGGACACCCTCGAGGCCCATGGCCGGCTCGAGAACATCGCCGAGCTTGCCGGGGCGGCGGGCGAGTACGACAGCCTCGACGAATTCCTGGAGTCGGTGGCCCTGGTGTCCGACAGCGACGAGCTCGACGCCGCGGACCGACGCGTGTCGCTCATGACCCTGCACACCGCCAAGGGTCTGGAGTTCCCCGCCGTGTTCCTGGTGGGCCTCGAAGACGGCGTGTTCCCCCACCTGCGCGCCCTCGAGGACCCCCTGCAGCTCGAAGAGGAACGTCGTCTGTGTTACGTGGGGATCACGCGCGCCCGCCGGCAGCTGTACCTGACCCACGCATGGAGCCGGACCTTGTGGGGATCCACGAGCCACGCCATCCCCAGCCGGTTCCTCGCCGAGCTCCCCGCCGACCTCGTGCGCGACGTGGGCTCGTCGTGGGGCAAGCGCCCCGACCCGCTGCGGGCGCTGTCGTGGTCGCGCCGGCGCGCCGGTATGGCGCGCCGCTCCGCGGCGGAGGACTGGGACGGGATCGACGAGCCGGCGGCACACGCCGAGGTGCATGCCGACGACGCGGCCCCGCCCGCCGACGCGGCCGATGCGTGGGCACAGGACTTCTTCGACCCCGATCCGTGGGGCGACTCCGAACCCGCCGCCCCGGCCCGCTCCGCGGCACCGGTGCGCCGGACGACGGGAGCCTCGGGGACACCGGGCAGCCGCGCCCCGGGGCGCAAGAGCCGACTGCCCAAGATGGCCGAGTGGCGCAACGGCACGGGCCCGAGGTGACGGCGCACACGAGCGGACCCCGCGACGACGTCGCGTCGAGGGACCGCGACTGGGACGCCACCACCTACGACCGCATCTCCGACGCCATGACGCGCTCGGGGCGCGGACGTGCTGGGGCGCCTGGAGCTGCACGGGGGGGAGACGGTCCTCGACGCCGGGGCCGGGAGCGGCCGCGTCACCGAGATGCTGCTCGAGCGGCTGCCGGCGGGCAGGGTGGTCGCCTTCGACGCGGCACCGTCGATGCTCGCCGAGGCCCGTCGGCGCCTGGCGCGCTTCTCCGGGAGGGTTCGCTTCGTCGAAGCCGACCTCCTGGCGCTCTCGCCTGCCGCGCTCGGGGAGGACTGCCCGGTGGATGCGGTGTTGTCCACGGCCACCTTCCACTGGGTCCTCGACCACGACCGGCTCTTCGCCAACCTCGCCGCGGTGATGCGGCCCGGGGCGTCGCTGGCGGTCCAGTGCGGTGCGGCGGGGAACATCGCCGGCCTGCTCGAGGCGGTGCGGTCGACGGGGACCGAACGAGCCGGCAAGTGGCTCTACGCCACACCCGACGAGACGCGCGCCAGGCTGGAGCGGGCGGGATTCGACCACATCGAGGTGTGGACCCATCCCGAGCCGACGCGCCTGGAAGCGGGCGAGGAGCTCGAGACCTACCTGGAGACGGTGTGCCTGCGCACGCACGTGGCGGGGATGTCGCCCCCGCAGCGGGCCGAGTTCCTCGGGAGGGTGGCCGCCGCCATGGGCGAGCCTGTCATCGACTACGTGCGCCTCGACATCTCCGCCCGCCGCCGGGCGTGACCGCCCGGGCCCGCCGCCGGGCGTGACCGCCGGGGCCCCGGGCGCCCCGGCCCCGGGCGCCCGTCTGGCGCCGCGTCAGGCAGAGGTGCCTACACTCGGTGCCCGATGAAGCGTCCCTATCGGGTGGTGGTGGCCAAGCCCGGGCTCGACGGCCACGACAGAGGTGCGAAGGTCATCGCCCGCGCCCTGCGTGACGGCGGCTTCGAGGTCATCTACACCGGGCTCCACCAGACGCCCGAACAGGTCGTCCAGGCGGTGGTCCAAGAGGACGCCGACGCCGTGGGCCTGTCGCTGCTCTCGGGGGCGCACCTCACCCTGGTGCCCCGGGTGATCGACGGGCTCCGGGCCCACGGCCTCGACGACGTGCTCGTGATCGTGGGCGGGATCATCCCCGAGGGCGACATCCCGGCGCTCAAGGAGCTGGGTGTCGCCGAGGTATTCACGCCCGGAGCGTCTCTCGACACCACGGTGCACTGGCTGGCAGACGCTCTCGACCGGCGGGAGGAGGCCACCGCCGGAAGCTGAGCCGACGAGCCGTGACCCAGCGCGACATGCGCCAGCCACCCCAGGCGGCGCGAGAGGAGCAAGGACCAGCAGTGGATCTCTACGAGTACCAGGGCAAGCAGTACTTCGCCCGCTACGGCATCCCCACTTCGCCCGGCGGCGTGGCCGACACGGTGGACGAGGCCGTGGTCCAAGCGGAGCACGCCGGCTACCCGGTCGTCGTGAAGGCTCAGGTGAAGGTGGGCGGCCGGGGCAAGGCGGGTGGCATCAAGCTGGCGTCGGACGCCGGGGAGGTGCGCACCCACGCTTCGGCCATCCTCGGCATGGACATCCACGGCCACGTGGTGCACCGGCTGTGGGTCGAGCACGCCTCGGACATCGCCGCGCGAGTACTACGCGAGCTTCACCCTCGACCGCGCCGCCAAGCTCCACCTCTGCATGGTGTCGGCCAAGGGGGGCGTGGAGATCGAGGAGGTCGCCGCCACCGATCCCGACGCCATCGCCCGACTGCACGTGGACCCGGTCGACGGCCTGTCGGCGGACGCGGCGCAGCGCCTGGTGGCAGAGGCGGCCCTCGACGCCGAGGCACGGGGCCCCGCCGCCGAGCTCCTGGTCGCCCTGTACCGGTGCTACGTCGAGGGCGACTGCGACCTGGCCGAGATCAACCCCCTCATCCTCACCACCGACGGGCGGGTCCACGCCCTCGACGCCAAGGTGACGCTCGACGACAACGCCGCCTTCCGCCATCCCGAGTGGGAGCAGTTCGCGGGGACCGAGACCTTCGACGAGCGCGAGCTGCTGGCCAAGGAGAAGGGGCTCAATTACATCGGCCTGTCGGGGTCGGTGGGCATCATCGCCAACGGTGCGGGCCTCGCCATGAGCACGCTCGACGTCGTCACCCAGGTCGGCGGCACGGCCGCCAACTTCCTCGACATCGGGGGCGGTGCCAACGCGGATGTGATGGCAGCGGCCCTCGAGGTGATCAACACCGACGACGCCGTGCGGTCGATCTTCGTGAACATCTTCGGGGGCATCACCCGCTGCGACGAGGTCGCCAACGGCATCGTCGAGGCGCTGGGGCGCGTCGACCTGCGTTCGCCCATCGTGTTGCGCCTCGACGGCACGAACGCAGAGGCCGGTCACGAGATCCTGGCCTCGCACATCTCGGACCGCCTGGTCGTGGACGAAACCATGCTGGGCGCCGCACGTCGCGCCGTGGCGCTGGCAGGAGGAGCAAAGTGAGCATCTTCGTCGACGAGAACACCAAGGTGGTGGTGCAGGGCCTGACGGGGAGCCAGGGTCGGTTCCACGGCCTGCGCAACCGCGACTACGGCACCCAGGTGGTGGCGGGGGTCACGCCGGGCAAGGGCGGCACCGACGTCGACAGCGTCCCCATCTACGACACCGTCGGCGACGCGGTCACCGCCTCGGGGGCCGACGCCTCGTTCGTGGTGGTCCCGCCCAAGGGCGCCCCCGCCGCCATCCTCGAGGCGGCGTCCTCGGGCGTGCGCTTCATCGTGTGCATCACCGAGGGCATCCCCGCCCAGGACGAGGCCCTGTTCTACAACGTCTTGCGCCGGGACCATCCCGGGGTGCGGCTGCTCGGGCCCAACTGCCCCGGCGTCATCTCGCCGGGCAAGTGCAACATCGGCATCACCTCGGGCGACATCGCCCTCCCGGGCGGGCCCGTGGGCATCGTGAGCCGCTCGGGGACCCTCACATACCAGGCCCTGCACGAGCTGTCCCAGCAGAAGGTGGGCCAGACCACGTGCGTGGGGATCGGCGGCGACCCCGTCCCCGGGACGAGCTTCATCGACTGCCTCGCCGCGTTCGAGGAGGACCCCGACACCCGTGCCGTCATGATGATCGGGGAGATCGGCGGCTCGGCGGAGGAGGAGGCGGCGCAGTTCATCAAGGACAACATGTCCAAGCCGGTCGTCTGCTACATCGCCGGGGTGACCGCACCGCCGGGGCGGAAGATGGGACATGCCGGCGCCATCATCTCGGGGTCCCAGGGCACGGCCCAGGCCAAGATGGCGGCGCTGGCCGACGCCGGTGCCACCGTCGCGCTCAACCCGACCGAGGCCGGGGAGCGCATGGTGGAGATCGTGAAGAGCTTCGGCTGACCCCGGCGAGGCGAGCGCTGCGCGCTGGTAGCGTGGCCGGCGTGCGCGTGGCGGTGCTCGTGTCGGGTACTGGGAGCATCCTCGACGCCATGCTCGCCGAGGATGTCCCCGTCGCGCTGGTGGTCGCGGACCGGCCTTGCCGGGCCCTGGACATCGCCACCGCGGCCGGCGTCGACATCGAGCTCGTCGACCGCCAGGGCTTCGGCGGCTACGGCGGAGGCTTCGATCGCTGGGGCTTCACGCGCCGGGTCACCGAGGTGCTCGGCGCCCACGACATCGACCTCGTGGCCATGGCGGGATTTGGCACCGTGCTGGCGCGGCCGCTGTTCGACGCCTTCGCGGGCCGGGTGCTCAACACCCATCCCGCCATCCTCCCCGCCTTCCCCGGGTGGCACGCGGTGGAGGAGGCGCTCGCCGCGGGGGTGGCGGTCACCGGCTGCACCGTGCACCTCGCCACCGTCGACACCGACGCCGGTCCCGTGCTCGCCCAGGAGGAGGTCCCCGTGCTCGCCGACGACACCGTCGAAACCCTGCACGAGCGCATCAAGCAGGTCGAACGCCGTCTGTATCCGGCGACGGTGAAGAAGATGATCGGCGAACTCGAGGGCGTCGCCGCGGGCCGGGCCCAGGGGGAGGGACGACGATGAGGGCGCTGCTGTCGCTCTACGACAAGACCGGCCTCGTCAAGCTGGCCGGGGGGCTGGCGGAGCTCGGGTGGGAGCTCGTCGCCAGCGGCAAGACGGCGGCCGCCCTCGCCGACGCCGGCGTCGCCGTCACCGAGGTGGCCGAGGTCACCGGCGCTCCTGAGATGCTCGGGGGCAGGGTGAAGACGCTGCACCCCAAGGTGCACGGGGGAATCCTGGCCGACAGGGGGAACCCCGCCCACGTCGCCGACCTCGCCGCGCAGCACATCGAACCGGTCGATCTGGTGGTGTGCAACCTCTACCCGTTCTCCTCGGACCCCTCGATCGAGTTGATCGACATCGGCGGCCCCACCATGGTGCGCGCCGCCGCCAAGAACCACGCGCATGTCGGAGTCGTCGTCGATCCCGCCGACTACCCGGTCGTCCTCGAGGAGCTGCGCGCCGCGGGCTCGCTGTCGCACGACACCCGCCGGCGCCTGGCGCGCGCCGCCTTCGCCCACTGCGCCGCCTACGACGCCGCCATCGTCGAGTGGTTCGACGCCGGCGGGCCCGGCGGAGCGGGCGCGAGCTCCTGCCGCCCACGCTGCACCTGGCGCTCGAGCGCGCCCAGGAGCTCCGTTACGGCGAGAACCCCCACCAGCGCGGCGCCCGCTACCGCGACCCGAGCCACCCGACGTGGTGGGACGGCGTGGTCCAGCACGGCGGGAGCGCGCTGTCGTATCTCAACCTCTTCGACGCCGACGCGGCGTGGCGGCTCGTGGCCGAGCTCGGCACGGGCGCCCAGGGCGCCGTCGCCATCATCAAGCACGCCAACCCGTGCGGCGCCGCCCTCGCCCCGACGCTGGCCGACGCCTACCGGCTCGCCCTGGAGTGCGATCCGCTCTCGGCCTTCGGCGGCGTCGTCGCCCTGGGCGGCCCCTGCACCCTCGAGGTGGCCCAGGCCGTGGCCGAGGGCCCCCAGGCCGACGTGGTGGTGGCGCCCTCCTTCGGCGCCGGTGCCCTCGAGGCCCTCACCGCCCGGCGCAAGGCCACGCGGCTGCTCGAGGCCCCGCCACACACGGGCGCGGCGCTCGAGCTGCGCAGCCTGGGGGCGGGGTTCCTCGTCCAGGAGGCCGACCACCTGACGACCACGCGCTCGGACTGGCAGGTGCCGACCAAGGTCGCCCCCACCGACGCCCAGTGGCGTGACATCGAGCTGGCCTGGCGGGTGTGCGCCCGGACGTCGTCCAACGCCATCGTGGTCGCCGCCGACGGGCAGGCCCTCGGCGTCGGTGCGGGCCAGCAGAGCCGGGTGGAGGCCGCCCAGATCGCCGTGGCGAAGGCGGGGGCCCGCGCCCGGGGGGCGGCGGCGGCCAGCGACGCCTTCTTCCCGTTCCGCGACGGGATCGACGTCCTCGCCGCGGCCGGTGTGGCGGCCGTCGTCCAGCCCGGCGGATCGGTCAAGGACAGCGAGATGGTGGCCGCCGCCGACGAGCACGGCATGGCCATGGTGCTCACCGGCGAGCGCCACTTCCGGCACTGAGGCCGCCCCGGTGACGGCCGCGCATCCTCGACGGCGAGGCACTCGCGGCGCGCGTGCGGGCCGAGGTTACCGACCGGGTGGCCCGGCTCGTCTCCGAAGGCATCCGGCCCGGTCTGGGCACCATCCTGGTGGGCGACGACCCCGCCAGCGAGCGGTACGTGGCGCTGAAGCACGCCGACTGCAAGGAGGTCGGCATCGCCTCGGTGCACGAGCACCTGCCGGCGGAGACGAGCCAGGAAGAGCTCGAGGCGGTGATCCGCCGCTTCAACGCGGATCCCGCCGTCCACGCGTATCTCGTCCAGCTCCCCCTGCCCAAGGGCCTCGACGAGGAGTCGGCTCTCCTGGCCGTGGACGACGCCAAGGACGTCGACGGCCTGCACCCGGTAAACCTCGGCCGGCTGGTGATGGGCACGCCCGGACCCCTGCCGTGCACCCCCGCGGGCATCGTCGAGCTCCTCCACGCCTACGACGTGCCGGTCGAGGGGCGTCACGTGGTCGTAATCGGTCGGGGGATCACCATCGGCCGGCCCCTGGCGCTGCTGCTGGCCCTCAAGCGGCCCGGCTGCAACGCCGCGGTCACCGTGGTCCACACCGGTGTGCCCGATCTCGCCGCCTACGTGCGCCAAGCCGACATCGTGGTGGCGGCGGCCGGCTCGGCCGGGCTCGTCACCCCCGACATGGTGAAGCCGGGGGCCGCGGTGGTGGGGGCGGGAACGAGCTGGGACGGGCGCAGGCTCCTCTCCGACGTCGAGGAGTCCGTCGCCGAGGTGGCGGGATGGATCACCCCCAGGATCGGCGGCGTGGGGCCCATGACCCGCGCCATGCTCCTGCGCAACGCGCTGCGGGCCGCCGAGCGCAGCGGCTAGGGACCCGCAGACGCGGCCCGGCCAGGGACTACCGCGGGGCCCGACGGTAAGATGGCCTGGTCATGGCGCTGATCTCGGACATGCTGAAGCAGGGCGCCACCTACTCGTTCGAGTTCTTCCCGCCCAAGAACGACGCCGAGCAGGCCACGCTGGTCCGGACCCTGCGCGAGCTCGAGCCCCTGGCGCCGTCGTTCGTGTCGGTCACCTACCGCGGCGGCCGGGAGTCGCGCCAGCGCACCCACGACCTGGTGGCGGCCATGTTGCGCACCACCACGCTCACGCCCATGGCGCACCTCGTCTGTGTCGCCCACACCCGGTTGGAGCTGGCCGAGATCCTGGTGTCGTTCCGCAAGGCCGGCGTGGAGAACCTCATGGCCCTGGGGGGCGACCCCCCGACCGACCCCTCGGCGGGGCCCGGCGAGCTGCTCCACGCCGTCGAGCTCGTCGAGCTGGCCCGGGCCATCGGGGGGTTCTCGATCGGCGTCGCCGCCCATCCCGCCGGCCACCCCTCCTCCCCCGACATGCGCTCGGACCGGGACCAGCTGGCGGCCAAGCTCCGCCTGGCGGACTTCGGCGTCACGCAATTCTTCTTCGAGGTCGACGAGTACGTGGGCCTGATGGAGGACCTGGCCGAGCGCGGCGTGCACACGCCGGTGCTCCCCGGCATCATGCCCGTGACCGCCCTCCGGTCGGTGCCGCGCATGGCCCAGATGGGAGCGGCGCTGCCGGCCTGGGCGGTGTCGCGCCTCGAGGAGGCGTCGGTACGGGGCGGGGACGAAGCGGTGCGCCGGGCCGGGGTGGCGATGGCGACCGAGCTGTGCGAGAAGCTGCTCGACGCGGGCGCCCCCGGCCTGCACTTCTACACGCTCAACCGCTCGAGCGCGACCCGGGAGATCTACGCCGCTCTGGGGTTGTCCGCGAACGCTTAGGCTCGCCGCATGGCACAGCGCATCACCATGACCCCCGAGGGGGTCCTGCAGGTTCCCGACGAGCCCATCATCCCGTTCATCGAGGGTGACGGGACCGGCGTCGACATCTGGCCCGCATCGCGCCTCGTCTTCGACGCCGCGGCCGCCAAGCACGGGCGCAAGATCGCCTGGAAGGAGGTCCTGGCGGGCGAGAAGGCCTTCAAGGAGACCGGCGACTGGCTCCCCGACAAGACCGTCGAGGCCTTCCGGGAGCACCTCATCGGCATCAAGGGCCCCCTCACCACGCCCGTCGGCGGCGGGATCCGCTCCCTCAACGTGGCCCTGCGCCAGATCCTCGACCTCTACGTGTGCCTGCGGCCCGTGCGCTGGTTCACCGGAGTCCCCTCTCCGGTGCTGCATCCCGAGAAGGTCGACATGGTGATCTTCCGGGAGAACACCGAGGACGTGTACGCCGGCCTCGAGGTGCAGGCCGGCACCCCCGAGGCGGACCGGCTCTCGGCGTTCCTGAGCGAGGAGATGGGGTGGGACATCCGCCCGAACTCGGGCATCGGGATCAAGCCCATCTCCGAGATCGGCTCCAAGCGGCTGGTGCGCGCCGCTGTCGAGTACGCGCTGGCCCACGGGCGCAAGAGCGTCACGCTGGTGCACAAGGGCAACATCCAGAAGTTCACCGAGGGCGCCTTCCGCAACTGGGGCTACGAGCTCGTCCGGGAGGAGTTCGCCGACGTCGCGGTGGGGTGGGACGACTGCGGCGGGGACCCCGGCGGCAAGCTGCTCGTCAAGGACACCATCGCCGACATCACCCTCCAGCAGGTGCTCACCCGGCCCGAGGAGTTCGACGTCATCGCCACCACCAACCTCAACGGCGACTACCTGTCAGACGCCCTGGCCGCCCAGGTGGGCGGGATCGGCATCGCCCCCGGGGGGAACATCAACTACGTGACCGGGCACGGCGTGTTCGAGGCCACCCACGGCACCGCCCCCAAGTACGCCGGCCAGGACAAGGTCAACCCCGGTTCGGTCATCTTGTCGGGCGTGCTCATGTTCGAGCACCTGGGGTGGGACGATGCCGCCGCCGACATCGTGCGCGCCCTGGAGGCCACCATCGCCGACAAGGTCGTCACCTACGACTTCGCCCGGCTCATGGACGGAGCCACCGAGGTGAAGTGCTCGGAGTTCGCCTCCGCCATCGTCGACCGCCTCTGACAGCCGGTAGCCTCGCACCCCATGTCCCCGTCGAAGACTCCCGTCCACGTCACTGTCACCGGCGCTGCCGGGCAGATCGGCTACTCGCTGCTGTTCCGGATCGCGTCGGGCCAGATGTTCGGCCCCGACCAGCCCGTCGTGCTGCGCCTGCTCGAGATCGAGCCGGCCATGGGCGCGCTCGGGGGCGTGGTGATGGAACTCGACGACTGCGCCTTTCCGCTCCTGGCCGGCATCGAGCCGACCGCGGACGCCAAGACCGCATTCGACGGGACGTCATGGGCACTGCTCGTGGGCTCGATCCCGCGCAAGGCGGGCATGGAGCGCAACGACCTGCTGACCGTGAACGGCGGGATCTTCGGCCCCCAGGGTGAGGCCATCGCCGCGCACGGCGCCTCGGACGTGCGCGTGCTGGTGGTGGGAAACCCGTGCAACACGAACTGCCTCATCGCCCGGGCCCATGCCCGCGACATCCCCGACGACCGGTTCTTCGCCATGACGCGGCTCGACCAGAACCGGGCGCAGAGCCTCCTGGCGCGCAAGGCCGGGGTGCCGGTGGCGTCGGTCACGAGCATGGCCATCTGGGGGAACCACTCCTCCACGCAGTACCCCGACTTCGAGAACGCCCGCGTGGACGGCACGCCCGCACCCGAGGTGATCGACGACCTCGAATGGCTGCGCGGGGAGTTCATCAAGACGGTGCAGCAGCGCGGCGCGCAGATCATCGAGGCCCGCGGGGCCTCCTCGGCGGCCTCCGCGGCCAACGCCGTGATCGACTCGGTGCGCAGCATCGTGAACCCGACCGCCTCCGGCGACTGCGTGTCGCTGGCGGTGGTGTCCCACGGCGAGTACGGCGCTCCCGAAGGCCTCGTCTTCGGGTTCCCGGTCCGGTCCGACGGCGCCGAGTGGCACGTCGTGGAGGGCCTCGCGCACAGTGACTTCGCGCTGGACCGCATCCGCGTGACGACCGAGGAGCTCGAGTCCGAGCGCTCGGCCGTGCGCGACCTCCTCGGCTGAGCGCCACCGCGGACGCGCGCCCACGCCTCGGCGCGCGGTAGGAATGATTCGGCCCTCCCGCCAGGGAGGGCCGGGCTCAGACGGTCAGGGAGACCGCCGGTTGCGGGATGTCGATCCCCATGCGCTGCAGGAAGGCGACCTTCCGTGCCAGGGACTGACGCCAGGCCGAGAGGTCGGCTTCGAAGTGGGCCCTGTCGCCCTCCTCGTAGGCATGCTCCAACTCGTCGAATGCGGCGTCTTCCGCGTCGAGCAGCTCGCGGTAGCGACGGAGGGCCTGGTCGTCCAGCACGCCGGGCACGGTCATGGAACCTCCCCTCGTCGACTCCCTTTCGGGAGCCGTCCTCTGCTCCGACTCTATCCCCGTCGAGCGCTCAGTACTCGGTGAGATCGCGCAGCTTCTGGAGGTTCGGGGCCACGGCACCCAGCACGGCCTGCGCCTCGGCCAGGACCGACAGGTCCCCGCGGACGCGGACCCGTCCGGCCGCGATGGCCTCGCCGGCGCTGAGCTCGCCGGTCGCCATCGCCACGGCGTCGTCCCAGGTCAGGCGGATGGTCACCGCCGCGTCCCCGGGGTCTCCGACCTCCATGGTGACCCGCCCGTCCTCCACCCGCAGGGTGGTCGCCACGTCGCCGTCGGGGCCGCCGGTCACGACTTGGGACATGCTGAACCGCCCGTCGCGCACCGCCAGGCCGGCATCGGGGCCCGGAGGAGCCACCGACACGTCGAGGAGGGCCTGGTTGAAGGCGACGACCCACTCGGGGCCGAGGAACCGGATCACCGCTGTGGCGTGACCGAGGGGACCGACGGCTGCTCCTGGCGGGTGGGGGTGCGTTGTCCGGGCGCCTCGAGGGCGGCATCGAGCGCGGAGCGCTTGGTGCGGCGCAGGATCTTGCGCCCGAGCCAGGCGACGGGGTCGTAGGCGGCATCGACCACGCGCTCTTTGAGGGGGATGATGGCGTTGTCGGTGATCTTGATGTGCTCGGGGCACACCTCGGTGCAGCACTTGGTGATGTTGCACATGCCCAGGCCCATGCGCTGGCGCAACAGCTCGCGCCGGTCGTCGGTGTCGAGGGGATGGGACTCGAGCTCCATGAAGCGGATGAACATGCGGGGCCCGGCGTAGCCGGCTTTGTTGTCCTCGTGGTCCCGGATGACGTGGCACACGTCCTGGCACATGAAGCACTCGATGCACTTGCGGAATTCCTGGCCGCGCTCGATGTCGACCTGCATCATGCGGTAGGTGCCGTCGGCCTCCGGCTCCCGGGGTTTGAGGGGAGGCACCTGCCTCGCCATGACGTAGTTGAACGACACGTCGGTGACGAGGTCGCGGATGATGGGGAACGTGCGCATGGGCGCCACCACGACGGGCTCACCCTCGGGTAGCACGTCCATGCGGGTCATGCACATCAACTTGGGCAGGCCGTTGATCTCCGCCGAGCACGACCCGCACTTGCCCGCCTTGCAGTTCCACCGGCAGGCGAGGTCGGGCGCAGGCCCGGCCTGGATGCGGTGGATCACGTCGAGGACGACCTCACCTTCCACCTGGGGCATGACGTACTCGGTGAACTTGCCCCCCTCCACGTCGCCGCGCCACACCCGCATCGTCACGTCGGCCATCAGTGCGGCCCCTCCTCGAAGAGCTCCTTCAGCTCCGCCGGCATCTCCGGCAGCGCCTCGGGCACCAGCGTGTACTGCCCGTCGTCGTCGATGCTCTGCACCAGGTTGACCTTGCCGAGCTCGGGATCGGGTGCGGGGTAGTCCTCCCTGGTGTGGCCCCCCCTGCTCTCTCGCCGCTCCAGGGCGCCTCTGGCCACCATGCGCGAAACCGTCAGCATGGCGGGCAGGTCCGTGGCGAGGTTCCACCCTGGGTTGTAGGCGCGCCCGCCCGACACCGACACGTTCTGCAGGCGCTCGCTCAGCGTGTCGAGCTCGTCGAGGGCCTTGCGCAGCTCGTCCTCGGTGCGGATGATGCCCACGAGGTCCTGCATCATCTGCTGCAGCGAGTGCTGCAGCTCGTAGGGGCTCTCCCCGCGCTCCCGGCCGAAGGGGGCCTCCGCCTCGGATATCACCGCGGCGACCTCGGCCCTGTCCGCGGTCGGCGTCCCGGTGCGTCCCTGGGCGAACTCGGCGGCGGCCATTCCTGCCCGGCGCCCGAAGACGAGGAGGTCAGAGAGCGAGTTGCCCCCGAGCCGGTTGGCGCCGTGCATGCCCCCGGCCACCTCGCCCGCGGCGAAGAGTCCCGGCACCGTCGACCGCTCGGTCTCGGCGTCGACGCGCACGCCCCCCATCATGTAGTGGCAGGTCGGGCCCACCTCCATGGGCTGGGCCGTGATGTCGACGCCGGCGAGCTCCTTGAACTGGTGGTACATCGAGGGCAGCCGCCGGCGGATCTCATCGGCGCTGCGGCGGGTGGCGATGTCGAGGAAGACCCCGCCGTGGGGACCACCCCGGCCCCCCTTCACCTCGGAGTTGATCGAGCGCGCCACCTCGTCGCGCGGCAGGAGCTCGGGCGGGCGGCGGTTGTTGATGTGGTCGTCGTACCAGCGGTCCGCCTCCTCCTCGGTGTCCGCGGTCTCGGCCGCGAACATCGGGGGGATGTAGTCGAACATGAACCGCTTGCCCTCGGTGTTGCGAAGCACCCCGCCGTCACCGCGCACGCCCTCGGTCACGAGGATGCCGCGCACCGACAGCGGCCACACCATGCCGGTGGGGTGGAATTGCACGCACTCCATGTCGATGAGGTCCGCGCCCGCCCACGCCGCCATGGCGTGGCCGTCCCCGGTGGACTCCCAGGAATTCGACGTGTAGAGCCACGACTTGCCGATGCTGCCCGTGGCGAGCACGAAGGCCTTGGCCGTGAAGGTCACGAACGCCCCGGTGGGTCGCCAGTACCCGACGGCGGCGCTCACCGTGCCCTCGGCGTCCTTGAGCAGCCGCAGGACCTTGCACTCCATGAAGACATCGATGTCGAGCGTGATGGCGCGCTGCTGCAGGGTCCGGATCAGCTCGAGCCCGGTGCGGTCGCCGACATGGGCGAGGCGGGCATAGCGGTGGCCGCCGAAGTCACGCTGGAGGATGCGCCCGTCCTTGGTGCGGTCGAACAGGGCCCCCCACCGCTCGAGCTCGTAGATGCGGTCCGGCGCCTCCTGGGCGTGGAGCTGGGCCATGCGCCAGTTGTTGAGCATCTTGCCGCCGCGCATGGTGTCGCGGAAGTGCACCTTCCAGTTGTCCTCGGGCCACACGTTGCCCATGGCGGCGGCCGCCCCACCCTCGGCCATGACGGTGTGGGCCTTGCCGAGGAGCGACTTGCACACCAAGGCCGTGCGCTGCCCGAGCTCGCGGGCCTCGATGGCGGCCCGGAGACCGGCACCCCCGGCGCCGATGACCACGACGTCGTAGTCGTGACTCTCGTGGTCCTGCACCGCGTGGTCGAGCGCCGGGCTGTCTGGCACTGGGTTGTCAGGCACCAGACGGCTCAGAAGATCTTCGGGTCGGTGAACACGCCGCTCGACACCAACCGCACGTAGAGGTCCGCCAGGGCCACCATGGCCAGGCTCGCCCACGCGATCTGCATGTGCCGAGCGTTGAGCGGGGTGGCGATCTTCCACAGCCGGTAGCGGACGGGGTGCTTCGAGAACTGGTTGACGTGCCCGCCGCATAGATGGCGACAGGCGTGGCACGACGCCGTGTAGAGCCACAGCAAGGTGGCGTTGGCGACCAGGACGAGCGTGCCCACGGTGACGCCGATCCCGCCGTCACCGGGAAGGCGGAAGGCCATCACGGCGTCGACGGTGAGGATCACGTTCAGGATCAGGGCGAGCACGAAGAAGTAGCGGTGGAGGTTCTGCAGGATGAGCGGGAACCGGGTCTCGCCCGTGTAGCGACCGTGGCCGTCGGCCACCGCGCACCCCGGCGGCGACTGCCAGAAGCCCCGGTAGTAGGCCTTGCGGTAGTAGTAGCAGGTCGCCCGGAACCCGCCCGGGATGATAAGCGCCAGCAGCCCCGGGGAGATGTGCCACCAATTTCAGGGCGAAGCTCCCGCCGGCGCCGGGCACGCAGCTGCCGGTGAGGCACGGGGAGTACAGCGGGGAGATCAGGTCCCGGTGCTGCGCGGCCCCCACGTAGTAGTGCGCGTTCTGGAAGACCGCCCACGTGGCGTAGACCACCACCACGGTCAGGAACGCCACCGTGGCCGCCGGGCTCCGCCACCAGCCGTCGCGGCGCAAGGTGCGGACATCGGGCCCGCCCCGCACCCCGCCCAGCTCGACGGGCACGGGCTTGAGATCCTGGAGTGTCGTGCTCACGCGCTCGTGGTCCTCCATCCCATCTGACGGCTTCCCATCTGCCGACTTCCGTGTGACGGCGCGCGCGGCCACCCCTGACACTTCGCACCGGCCCGGCTGTCGACGCAGCCCCGTGGGAGATGCGGCCCATGGGGGTGACGGCGCCGCCGGGCTCTGACGGCTCATCATCTTTCCACTTCGGAGGGGCTTTGCACCAGAAACCCCTCGTGCGCACGGTCCCCGGGCGCGCCGGGGTGCGGTCGACGCGCCGACCCTCACCGATCCGGCTACCCTCACCGACCCGGCCACCCTCACCGACGAGAGCCCTGCGGCGCGAGGCCCCCGTCGTGGGGGGGAGCGGGCGCGGGCAGAGGCCGCGGCGGGCGGGCCTAGGCTCGGCCCCATGAGCGCCACCATCCCTCCCGACCCCCCGTCCGACCTCCCCTCCACGCTCGGCGAGCTCCGGGCCTCGGGATGGGAGTCGACGCCCGTCCACGAGGAGCTGCGCCGCAACGCCGCGCTCCGGATCGCCGGGGGGGCGCCCCTCATGGAAGGGGTGCTGGGGTTCGACGACACGGTGCTGCCCCAGCTCGAGAACGCCCTCCTGGCCGGCCACGACATCATCCTCCTGGGTGAGCGGGGCCAGGCCAAGACCCGCATCGTGCGGTCGCTCACCGCGCTCCTCGACGAATGGCTCCCGGTGGTGGCGGGGTCCGAGATCCGCGACGACCCCTACTTCCCGGTGTCGCGCCACGCCCGTGACCTCGTGGCCGAGAAGGGCGACGCCACCCCGCTGACCTGGGTGCATCGCGAGCTGCGGTTCTCGGAGAAGCTGGCCACGCCCGACACCTCGATCGCGGACCTCATCGGCGAGGTGGACCCCATCAAGATCGCCGAGGGCAGGTACCTCTCCGACGAGCTCACGCTCCACTACGGCCTGGTGCCGAGGTCCAACCGGGGGATCTTCGCCATCAACGAGCTCCCCGACCTCGCCGAGCGGATCCAGGTGGGCCTCCTCAACGTGCTCGAGGAGCGCGACGTGCAGATCCGCGGCTTCACCGTGCGGCTCCCCCTCGACGTCGTCCTGGTGGCGACGGCCAACCCCGAGGACTACACCAACCGGGGCCGCATCATCACCCCGCTCAAGGACCGCTTCGGGGCGCAGATCCGCACCCACTACCCCGAGGACACCGACACCGAGCTCGCCATCGTCCACCAAGAGGCGCGCCCTCCCATGAGCGCCGAAGGCGGCCCGCGCGTGGAGATCCCCGACTTCATGGCCGAGATCGTGGCCGAATTGTCCCAGCTGGCCCGCCAGAGCCCGCACGTGAACCAGCGGTCGGGGGTCTCGGTGCGCCTCAGCATCTCGAACTACGAGACCCTGGCGGCCAACGCGGTGCGCCGCTCGCTGCGCCTCGGCGAGGCCGACGCCGTGCCCCGCATCAGCGACCTCGGCGCCCTGGTGGCCTCGACCCACGGCAAGATCGAGATCGAGGCGCTCGAGGAGGGGCGCGAGGAGCGCATCCTCCAGGGACTGCTGTCGGCGGCGGTGCTGGCCGTGTTCCGCCGCCGGTGCCCGACCGAACAGCTCGGGCCGATCGTGACCGCCTTCGACGAGGCCCGCGTCGTCCACGCCGGCGACGACCTGCCGGCCTCCGCCTACGCCGAGGTCCTGGCCCAGGTCCCCGCCCTGGAGGGCCCGGTGATGGCGCTGGCGGGAGGGGAGACCCCCGGTGCGGTGGCGGCGGCGGCGGAGTTCATCCTCGAGGGCCTCCACCTCACCAAGCGCCTCAACAAGGAGGCGGCCGGCACCAAGGCGACCTACCGGGGCCGGGGATGACGCGCCGCTGGGACTACCGACGCTGGGACGGCACCCAGCCCGGCTTCGAAGACGAGGTCGACGCCCTGTTCTCCGAGCTCGCCGACGACCTGCTCTACCACGGCGATCCCGACGCGGCGCTGCGCCGCCTGCTCACCTCCGGCTTCCGCCGGCCCGACGGCGAGCAGGTCCAGGGACTGCGTGAGCTCATGGAGCGCCTGCGCCAAAGGCGCCAGGAGGAGCTCGAGAGCGGCGATCTCGGGGGGGCGTTCCACGAGATCGCGCAGGAGCTCGAGGACGTGGTGGCCGAAGAGCGCGCCGGGCTGCAGTCGCTCGCCGACGACGCCCGCCAGTCGGGTGACCAGCGCCGCCAGGAGGTCACCGACGACGTCGTGGCCGAGCGCAACGTCGAGCTCGACCTGCTGCCCCCGGACCTCGCCGGGCGGGTGCGCGGCCTGCAGAATTACGACTTCGTCTCCTCCGAGGCGCGTGAGCACTTCGAGCAGCTGCTCGAGAAACTGCGCGAGGAGCTCGCCAAGAGCTTCTTCGACCAGATGTCCGAGGCGATGACCAACCCCGACCCCGAGCAGCTCGAGCGGGTGCGGCAGATGCTCGACGCCCTCAACCGCATGATCGAGCAGCGCGAGCAGGGGGAGCCGCTCGACCCGTCCTTCGAGTCGTTCATGGAGTCCTTCGGGGAGTTCTTCCCCGGCAACCCGCAGACCCTCGACGAGCTGCTCGAGCAGTTCGCGGCGCAGATGGCCGCCGTGCAGGCCGCCCTCGACTCCATGTCCCCCGAGCAACGCGCCCAGCTCCAGGCCCTGGCGCAGTCGCTGTTCGAGGACCTCGACCTGCGCTGGCAGATGGACCGCCTGGCCGAGAACCTGCGCAAGGCCGTGCCCGGAGCGGGCTGGGGACGGCGTTATCAGTTCAGCGGATCGGACCCCATGGGCCTGGCCGACGCGGCGGCCTCGGCCCGGCGCCTGGGCGAGATGGACCAGCTCGAGCAGTTCCTGCGCTCGGCGACCTCCCCCGGCGCGCTGGCCGAGGTCGACCTGGACGAGGTGGCGAAGTACCTCGGCGACGACGGGGCCCGTTCACTGGAGCGCCTCGCCCGCCTGGCCAAGCAGCTCGAGGAGGCCGGCCTCATCGAGCAGCGCGAGGGCCGCTACGAGCTGACCGCCCTCGGGATCCGGCGCATCGGGCAGCGGGCGCTCACGGACCTGTTCTCGAAGCTGGCCAAGGACCGCCTCGGTGGGCACCGCAACACCTACGTGGGCACGGGCCACGAACCCGAGGGACAGACCAAGCCTTACGAGTTCGGCGACCCCTTCACCCTCGACATCCAGCGCACCATGCACAACGCGGTGACGCGCGCCGGTGCCGGCACCCCGGTGCAGCTCGAGCCCGACGACTTCGAGATCTCGCGCACCGAGCACATGACGCGCGCCTCGACGGTGCTCATGGTCGACCTGTCGCTGTCGATGCCGATGCGCGACAACTTCCTGGCCGCCAAGAAGGTGGCCATCGCGTTGCACACGTTGATCTCGACCCGGTTCCCCCGTGACTTCCTGGGCCTGGTGGGGTTCTCCGAGGTGGCGCGCGAGATCAAGCCACAGGACCTTCCCGAGGTGTCGTGGGACTTCGTCTACGGCACGAACATGCAACACGGGCTCATGCTCGCCCGCCGCATGCTGGCGCACCGCGCCGGGACCAAGCAGATCATCATGATCACCGACGGAGAGCCGACCGCGCATCTCGTCCCCGACCACGCAGGGAGCTACGAGGTGTCGTTCAGCTATCCGCCGACGGCGGAGACCGTGCGCGTGACGTTGACCGAGGTGGTGCGCTGCACGCGGGCCGGCATCACCATCAACACCTTCATGCTCGACGCCAACCGCTCGCTGCAGGGGTTCGTGGAGCAGATGACGAAACTCAACCGCGGGCGCGCCTTCTTCACGACTCCCGAGACACTCGGCGACTACGTCCTCGTCGACTTCCTGGAGCACCGCCGAACGGTCCGTTCGGCCACTCGTCGCGGCGCATAGCCGTCTCGCTGTCGCACTGCGCCGTCGGATCGGGGGTGCGCCCCTGTGGATAACGACGTAGGCGCCCGTTTCTCGGCGGGGCGCGGTGAGAAGACCACGGTGCGTCAACCGTCACCCCGATGCGTGACGGCGCGCCGGTCACGCTGCGTGGAGCGGACACGCCTGCCGCTCGACGTGGTGCAACGTCGATCCAAGTGGATGCACGTGGATCGCACGTGGATCGAATATTGCCCCTTGCGTCGCACAGCACCATCAACGATGATGACACCGCTGTAATTCACACCGTTGTAATTACAAACGTGCCACTACACATATGCCACTAGATGGTGAGGGGAGGCGTACCGGTGGACGCAGTTTCACTGTTGTACGGCCGCCAGGACCGCGACTGGCAGTCGAGGGCCAACTGCATGGGAGTCGATCCCGACCTGTTCTTCCCGGAGCGTGGTGCATCCACGCGCGAGGCGAAGGAGGTTTGCCGGGGTTGCGTGGTACGCGAGGACTGCCTCGAGTACGCGCTCGCCAACGGTGAGAAGTTCGGGATCTGGGGAGGGCTTTCCGAACGTGAGCGACGGCGCCTGCGCCGAGCCCGCGCCATGAGCCGCCGCGCCGCGGCCACCGCCTCCGCCTCCTGACCCGGGGCGCCGGCGGGCGCGGGCGCGTTCGACGAGCGTCGCCAACCCCGTTCAGCTCGGGCCGGTGCCCGACAGGCGCGCTTCGACGGTGCGGTCGGGGTCGAGGTCCAGGGCGCGTCTGCGTGTCGCGGGAACGGCTCCGACGACGGCCGCCGGTGCCAGGCCCACGAGCTCGGCCCGGGCCACGCCTGTGCCGGCCTCCTCGGCCAGGCGACGCACGGCGTCGTACGTCTGGGCCGGCCCGAACGCGAACGGGTCGACGAGATTGCACGACACCTGGGCGACGCCTCCCACGGCCAGCCCCAGGGCCCGCACCGCCGGTCCCCGGATGGCGGTGGCCACCGCCCGGGCCACGGCGAGGTCGGGGGTCGTGAGCCACACGTTGTACGCCACCAGCGCGCTCCGGGCCCCGACCGCGCACGCCCCGGCGCTGGGGTGCCGAGCGGGGGGGCCCGTGTCGGGGGCGAGCGCCCCGAAGGCACCCCGCCGGACCTCGGGCAGGCTGCGGCCCGGTCCGTAGCAGAAGCAGGGCAGGGAGAGCTCTTGGCCGGCCCAGGCGGCGAAGCGGTCGCGTGCCTCGAGGGCCGGGGTGAGGTCGTCGCCGGGCCGGGCCGGGCTCCCGCCCGCGTCGACGGGGACGAACGGCACCACGTCGAGGGCCCCGAGGCGCGGGTGGACCCCCTCGTGACGGCGGACGTCGACCAGCTCGAGCGTGGCCCGGGCGACGGCCCGCACCGCGTCCTCGAGAGCGGGTGCCGGGCCGGCCAGGGTCAGCACCGAGCGGTTGTGGTCGGGGTCGCTGTGCACGTCGAGCAGGGATTGGCCCCCGGCGACGGCGATGGCACCCACGACCGCGGGGTCGCGGCCCTCACTGACGTTGACGACGCATTCGAGCACCGCGGGCGTCAAGGCGCGGACCGTGCCGGCGCCCGGGGCGTCAGTTGCGGCTGACCTGCAGGCTCGAGATCCGTCGGCGGCGCAGGATCCGGCGACGCTCCCGCTCGGAGGTGCCACCCCACACGCCGTGGTCCACCCGGTTCTCGAGGGCGTACTCGAGGCACGGCTCCTTCACGGGACACTCGGAGCAGGTCCTCTGGGCGATCTGGACGCCGATCCCGTCGCTCGGGAAGAACACCGCGGGGTCCATGTCCCTGCACGTGCCCCGGGCCATCCACTCGTTGTCCATGGCGCCTCCGATGCCCTCGGTCACACTACCAGCGGTGTCTGGCCCGACCCCTCGCCCACGGCCCGCCCCCGGGGTCTGTGGCGACCCCGGGCGGGCCACCGGTCGCGGTGTTGGCACGACCGGTGGCCTGGGGACGGCCCGGGGACGCACTCGGCGGTGGCTTGCCGACCCTGCATACGGCGGGCGAGGCCGGATCCGTCACCCGTTAGTCTGGGCTGGCCCCGCCGCCCTGCGACGACAGTGGGCGTGACGTCGAGCACGAGGAGGCGCAGTGGTCGAGGAATTCGAGGAGCAGGAAGAGCCCCAGCCGCCGCGTGGCCATGTCCGGGTGGTCTACCTGGGCCCGGTGGCGCCCCACTGGGAGGTGCAGTCGACCTACGGCGAGGCTTCCCTCATCGACCCCTTCCGGGACCGGACCCTGGCGCGCCTGACGCTGCTGCCCCCGCACGACCCCCAGTTCCGTCGTAACCGCGAGCGCGTGGTCCGTGACGCCGAGCGCGAGCGCCTCGAGCTCGAATGGGACCTCGGCATCCCCGAGGAAGAGGCCGCCACCCCGGCCTGAACGCGTCCGGCTGCAGGCGAGGTGTGCCTGTCCCGCCCCTGGTCGCCCTCGGTTTCATACACAGGCCCTCAGCCCTCGGTGAGGTCGATCCGCTCGAGCCACAGCCCGGGGGCTTCGATCTCGGCCGGGGTGGGCAGCGTGTGGGGACTCGACCACAGCCGGGCCAGGCCCTCGTCACCGGCGCGTTCGAACACCCCGCGGACGAAGCCCACGCCGCGGTCGATCTGGGCCGGGCCGAGGTCGAGACCGAGCATGAACTCGGCGGCGCGATCGGAGCTCTCCCGGTCGACCTGACGCCGCCGCCACGCCTCGGTGATCGCCCCGCGCCCGCCGAGCAGCCTGGCCGCGGCCAGGTCGAGGACGTGCTCGACGTAGCCGAGCAGGGCGGCGACCACGGCGGAGAGGTCGTCCGCGGCACGTCGGCGCGCCGGCGAAGGTTCGACGCTCATGAGCGCGGTCGGGTCGCCGAGGAGGCTCTGCAGAGCCTCGGGATGAGTGAGGTCGATGCCCTGGAGGCGGTCGACGAGTCCGGCGGACTCCTCGGCCATGCCCTGCACCACCCGCACCAGCAGCTCGCGCAGGCGCTGGGCGACGTGGGGCCGGCCGAGCACGGCATGCAGCGTCACCTCGCGGAGGCAGACCCAGAGCCGCACCTCGTCGGGGACCAGGCTCCAGTCCTCGGCGAAGCGCGCCGCGTTGGCGGGCACCACGAGAAGCCGGGGCGAGGTGCGGGGGATCGGGAGCTCGTAGGGGCCCATGGTGGACCGGGCCAGGTGCCCGACCGCCGAGCCCAGCTGCATCGCCGCCAGCATGGGGCCCATGGTGGCCATCCAGCGCGCCAGGAAGTCCGCCGGGCCCGGCTCCTCTCCGGGCTCGGGTCCCAGCCCGAAGGCGGGATCGAGGTCGCCTGAGCCGCCCGTGGCGCCGAGGTTCGTCGTGCCGCCGGCGAAGCCGAATCCACCCGGGATGCCGGGCCCCCCGGCGCCGGGCCCGGCGGGGCCGGGAGCGTCGGGGTCGACTCGGTCGGGAACCTCAGGGGTGCCCCGACCGGGAAGGTCGCGGGGACCTGCGGAGCTCCCGGCCTCGTCGGGCGGCGGCTCGACCATGGCCTCGAGCAGGAACCGCCAGTCCTCCACGGTCTGCCAGGCCCACGTCCCCGGGGCCACGGCCGCGATCTCGAGGGCCGCTCCTGTGGAGGTGATGGGCAGGCCCGTCAACTCGGCCACGTGGAGCTCGGCGATGTGCGCCAGCTCCTCGAACTTGATCCGATCCGCGGGGGCGACGTTCCCTTCGGGCTCACCACCGCTCGCCACGCCCTGGGCGAGGGTCCGCGCCAGGTCGACGCGGGCACCGCCCGGCGACGACCCGCCCATGAGTTGGAGCAGGTCTCCGAGAATCTGCTCCAGGAAGTTGCCGCCCGCGCCCGGGCCGGGGAAAGCCACTCTCTGCATCGTAGGCGGGCACCGGCGCCGCCGGTCCGCCGGGTGCGGGGACCGGAGCCAGGTACCTCAGCCTTGCGGTGAATCGGCCAACGTGACTGGGACGACGGCGCTGTCGGGCCCGCGCTCCACCGCCAGCTGCACCGTCGTGCCCGGCGCCACGGTGTAGAGGCGCGCTTGGAGGTCGGCGACGGAGGCCACCGGGTGCGCGTTGACGCCCACCACCAGATCACCGGGCTTGAGGCCCGCCTTCGACGCGGGGCTCCCGGGGAGGACGGAGGTCACCTCGGCCCCGGGCTCGGCCTGGTCGGTGCACACGACGCCGAGCCAGCCGTGGTCGACGCGATGCGTCTTGGCCAGCTCGAGCGCCACCCCCTCGGCGAGCGAGGCGGGGACGAAGACGCCGATGGTGTCGTCGCCGGCGTCCATCTGCGCGTCGAGGATGCCGAGAACGCGTCCCCGGCTGTCGAGGAGCACCCCACCCCACGAGGTCGGGCTGAGCGGCATCTCGGCTTCGATGGTGTTCACGAGGTTGGGGCCGCCGTCGAGCGTGACACCGCTGCCCACCTCCTCGACCATTCCCACCGCCGCCGCGGCGGGCGGTTGCGGGGAAGACGACGTCACCGTGCTGCCGCAGAGACAGGCCACGATGTCGATTTCGTCGGGTTGGACGTCCTCGTCTGCGAAGGTGGCCGCAGGCAAACGCCCGCCCGTGCTGATGACCGCGACGCCCGAGTGCGCGTCGGATCCCACCACGCGCCCACGAAGTCGCTTCCCCGTGGCGGTGACGACGTCGAGCTCCGACGCGCCCGACACCGCCGACGCCGCCGTCAGCACCAGCGCGCCTCCGGGAAGGACGACTCCGGTCATGTGCGTCGGCCCGTTCGCGTCGACGGGCTCCAAGCCGACCAGTGACGGTCGCACCGATGCGACCATCCGCATCACGTCGTGACCCACGACGGGCATGGACGTCAGCGATGTGGCCGCGGCGGAGACCGCTCCCGATCCGCCGATCGCGTCGGACTTCGACGCCGTCCCCTTGGTGTCGACGAACGCGAGCACCACCGCGAGGGTCGTCGCGATGGCGGCTACTCCCACCACGCCTGCGGCCAGTGACGCCCGGTGGGCCCGGCGACGGTGCCAGCGGTCCGGGCCCGTCCCCAAGAAGGAGGGTACCGACCGGGGCAGGCCCAGGTTCGAGACCTCCGACGGGTGGCGCCACAACCGGTCCTCGGGTGACACCCACCCGCGCTGGGGGGCTCCCACCTCGTCTCCGGCGCCCTCCGGATCCTCGGGAATGTCCCCACCGGTGAACGGATCCCCTCGTTCCATCGTGCCCGAGGTTACTGTCGTGCCCTGCGCTAGGGACGTCGCGGCGCAGCGGCGCGCCACGCCTGCGGCGGGCCCGGGTGGTTGCCCGTAGCATGGTTCCCGTGCGAGCGGGACGACGTGGCTAGGGACCTCGCCATCGACCTCGGCACGGCGAACACCCTCGTCTATGCCCGGGGCAAGGGCATCGTGCTCAACGAGCCGACCGTCATCGCGCTCAACACGCGGACGCAAGAGGTCCTGGCGATGGGCCAGGACGCCTGGCAGATGATCGGGCGCACACCCGGGTACATCGTGGCGGTGCGCCCGTTGCGACAAGGCGCCATCACCGACTTCGACATCACCGAGCGGATGATCCGCCTGTTGCTGCAGCGCTGCGGCGTGTCACGGCTCAACCGTCCACGCGTGCTCATCTGTGTGCCTTCGGCCATCACGAGCGTCGAGCGTCGGGCGGTGAAGGAAGCGACGCACCGGGCGGGTGCGTCCGCGGCGTACCTCATCGAGCAGCCCATGGCCGCCGCCATCGGTGCGGGGTTGTCCATCCACGAGCCCATCGGCAACATGGTCGTGGACGTGGGGGGCGGCACCTCGGAGACCGCCGTCATCTCGCTCGGGGGGCTGGTGGCCGCCGAAGCCATCCGCTGCGGCGGGTTCGACATCGACGCCGCCATCCAGACGTATGTGCGCCGCGAGCACGGTGTGGCCATCGGCGAACGCACCGCGGAGGAGATCAAGCTCGCCATCGGGTCCGCCGCGCCCTATAGCAGCGAGGTCAAGGCCGAAGTGCGCGGTCGCGAGCTGATGACGGGCATGCCCAAGACCGTCGTGCTCACGCCGGGGGAGCTACGCGGGGCGGTCGAGGACCAGGTGCGCCAGATCATCACCGCCGCTGTGGACTGCCTGGGCGCGGCCCCACCCGAGCTGGCCCAGGACATCATCTTCCAGGGCATCCATCTGGTGGGGGGCGGGGCATTGTTGCGAGGCATGGCCCGACGTCTCGCCAACGAGACGGCCGTGCCCGTGCATCTGGTCGACACCCCCCTGGAATGTGTGGCGCTGGGTGCGGGGCAGTGCCTCGAATCCTTCGACACGCTGCGACGGCTGTTCGTGGCCGCCGACGCCTGAGCGCAGCCGTCCCCGGCTCAGGGCCGGACCGACAGGTCTTCGGCCGCCTGGCGCACCTGCCAGTCCCTGTCGTCGAGGCATCGCCGCCACGCCATCTCGACGCGGGGGTCGTCGAAGGCGGCCAGCGCGATGGCTGCCCGTCGGCGGACCGCTGGCTTGTCGTCCAGCGCGTCCAGGACGACGTCCAAGGCACCGGGGTCCCCGATGGCCCCGAGCGCGGCGACCGCCGCCTCGCGACACAGCGGGTCGTCATGGTGCCTGGCCACTTCCCCAAGACGCTGCACCGTCACCGGCCCGCAGCTGGAGCCGGCCTCCCCCAGGGCCCACGCCGCAGATTCCACGACCATGGCGTCGGGGTCCGCTGTCAGCGTCGCCGTCAACGCTTCGACGAGCGAGACGTCGCCCCCGCCGGCCCCGAGGGCGCGGCCGGCCAGCACGCACGCACGGCGCCGCACCGCGGCGTCGCGGTCCCCGAGGGCTTCGGCGAGCACGGGGGTGTCGACTGCGCCCATGCGGAACAGCGCCCCCAGCGCGCCGGCGCGCACCGCCGGTTCGGGGTGGCCCAGGAGCCTCGAGGCGCTGCGCCGGTCCCCCCGGTGGCCCGCGACGACCGCATCGCGTACGGGGGCGCCCAAGAGAGAAGGGTGAATCGTGGCAGGCTGGGGATCTCCCGACGCGTCCTCGTGGTTTTTCGAAACGCCCGTCCCCATGTCGACCTCCCAATCCACGCTACCGCCCACCACCTCCCCGACCTCCCGGCGACGCCGCCGCTGGCCGGTGGTGCTCGTCGTGGTGCTGGTCCTGGTGGCGGGGTTCGTCGCCGTGTCTTCGCTCACCACGGCTCCCTACACCGAGCTCGTTCCCGGTGACGCCCTGCCCGTGTCGAGCCTCATCACCGTCCCACCGGGCCGCGGGCACCCGATCCGCGGCAAAGTCCTGCTCACCGACGTGGGCGTCCAGTCCCTGCGGTACCTCCAGTACTTCTACATCCGGCTCTTCCCGAACCGGGTCAACACCGTTGTCCCCACGGGCGCTCTCACGAGCAATCTTCCCGAGAGCGAGTTCAACCTCCAGGGCACGGTGGACATGGCCGAGTCGCAGTTGACGGCGAAGTCGGTGGCACTGCGCCAGCTGGGCTACGCGGTCTCCGAGCGCGACGTGGGTGTGACGATCTACGTGATCGACCCGCAGTCGCCGGCGTGGCGGACGCTGCAGGTGGGCGACGTCGTCACCTCGATCGACGGCACGCCGACCACCAACCCCCAGGCCTTACAGGACGCAGTGCGCGCCCATCAGCCCGGGGACACCGTGACGATCCGCGTCGGGTCCATCACGGCGCCGACGCCTGGTCATGACGTCTCTGTCCGCCTCGGATCGATCACCGTCGACCACAAGAAGGTGGCGTTCCTCGGCATCGGCGACCCCTCCTCGCAGATCGCGCCCATGGGGACACAGCCGGCCTACGACTTTCCGTTCCCGGTCAGCATCAACAGCGACGACATCGGAGGGCCCTCCGCCGGTCTGGCCTGGACTCTCGGGATCCTGAACGCACTGGGCGGCGGCGAGCTCACCGGCGGGCGGATCGTCGCTGCCACCGGGACGATCCGCCCCGACGGGACCGTCGGCGACGTGGGCGGTGTGCAGCAGAAGACGGTCGCCGTCGAAGAGGCGGGTGCCTCGGTCTTCCTCGTACCCGATCCCGAGCTCGCCACGGCCCGGGCCATGGCGACCCCGGGCCTCAAGGTCATGGCAGTGGGATCGCTCAGTCAGGCGCTGTCGGACCTCGAGCGCCTGGGCGGGAAGCTGGGCGACGCCGCCAAGGGACCGCCTCCGGGCCCTGACGGCCACGGTGTGCCCACGGACTGGCAGCAGTCGCCGTGGAGTTGAGCGCTCGACCCGGCGGCCGCCCGCCCTCGCAACCCCCGCGCGCGCACGGCGCGTAGGCTCTCGCCCATGCCAGAGGAGCGGCTCACGATCTCGTCATCCGCCCGTGTGCATCCCGACGAGGTCGCACGCCATACCTTCGGAACGGTCCGGCGCGGGTTCGATCCCGCCGAGGTGCGCTCCTTCCTCGAGCACGTGGCGCGCGAGCTGGTCGCCGCCGCCGATCGCGAGCAGGAGCTCCGCCGGGCCCTGGCCGAGGCCGAGCGCCAAGCCGCCAATCCCGTGCTCGACGAAGCGACGCTCACCGCCTCGCTGGGCCTCGAGACGGCGCGGGTGCTGCGATCGGCACACGAGGCGTCCGCGGAGCTGATGGCCCGGGCGGAGAACGACGCAGCCCGCCTCCGGGCGCAGGCCCAGGAGGAGGCCGAAGACCTCGCGCGCAGCAGCCAGCAGAGCGCGCACGATCGGTCGGCGCAGGCCGAGGCCGCGGCCGCCGAGACCCGTCGGCGCGCCCACGAAGAAGCGACGGCGAGGCTCGACGGGGCGAAGCTCGAGGCCGAGTCGTTGGTGACCCAAGCCCGTGCCGAGTGTCGCGCCATGGTGCAAGAGGCGCAGGAGTTGCGGGCGCGGGTACTCGCCGACCTGGCACGCCGCCGTCGGGTGCTGCACAGCCAGATCGAGCAACTGCGAGCGGGGCGCGAGCGTCTGGCCGAGACGATCGGCGACGTCCGTCACGCTGTCGACCAGATCACCGACGAGCTCTTCCGGGCCGAGGACGAAGCCCGACTGGCGGCGGAGGCGGCCGGACGCAACGCCGCGCAGGAGGAGCTCACAGACCTCACGTCGATCGACGCCGCCGCCGCCGACCTGCGGCTGACGAGAGAGGGCGCGGCGCCGCGGGGCGGGGGACTCCGACACCAGGCAGTCGGTGGACGAGTTGTTCGCGCGGCTGCGGGCCGAGGCCGTCTCGCTCGAGGGCACCGACCAGGCATCTCCGGCTGTGTCCGGCGAGGCCGCCCCTGAAGAACTCCGTGGAGGTGGCGGTGCCGACGCAGGTGCCGGTGCCGGCGCCGGTGTCGACGCAGGTGCCGGTGAGCAGGGAGCCTCGGCGGAGGGGCCGGGCGGGGGCGGCCCCGTGACCACGGCGGCTCCCCCGGGGCGTGCGAGCTTCGACGCGGCGGCCGGGGTGCACTCCGAATCGCCCTCGACGCCCACCGGCGCTCCGTCCGGTCCCCGTGCGCAGCGATCAGGGCCCGACGCCACTGCGGAGGCGTCAGGCGAGGGTGAGGGTGAGGGGAACGAGGTGGACCGCGTCCTCGACCCGGTCGTGGCTCAACGCGACGAGGTGCTCACACCCCTGGTGGCGACGTTGGCTCGCAGGCTCAAGCGCGCCATGCAGGACGACCAGAACGACATCCTCGACCGCCTGCGGGCCAAGGGCGGCTGGGCACCCGGCGTCTTGCCGTCCGAGGACGACCACGCCCGCCGGTACGTCCAGGCCGCCGGCGATCCGCTCATGGAGGCGGCGCGGGCAGGGGCCACCTTCGCCGGCGGCAAGGCAGACGAGGCCCCCGGTGTCGAGGACGTGGCGGTCGAGCTGGCCGCGGACATCGTCGCTCCTCTGCGCCGTCGGCTCGAGGGAGCGGGCCCCTCGGTGGAGGCCGGGGACGAGTCCGCGCTCGTGGAGCTGGTGGGAGCCGCCTTCCGCGAATGGAAAGGGGCCCGTACCGAGCGTCTGGCGGGGGACAAGGCCGTGTTCGCCTTCGCCCGGGCCGCGCTGTTCGCGGTGCCCAAGGGAACCATGTTGCGCTGGATCGTGGTCGACGACGTGGCCGAGTGCCCCGACTGCGACGACAACGCGTTGGCTGACCCGGTGCGATCGGGTGAAGCTTTCCCCACGGGGCATCCGCACCCGCCGGCGCACGCCGGCTGCCGCTGCCTCCTCGTCGCGGCGAACGCCTAGGCTGCCGCGCCGTGCGCACCCCGCAGGACCTGCCGCGTCGGCCCCGTCGCGCCGTGCGTCGGGGGAGATTGTGGCTGGTCATCGCCGTCGTCGTCGTGATCGTCCTCCTGGCGTCGCTGCGGACGTTGGCGACCTTCTACACGGACTACCTCTGGTTCGGGTCGGTGCAACTCGGCGGGGTGTGGCGGCGCCTTCTCGAAGTCAAAGTGGAGCTGTTCTTCGGCTTCGCGCTGATCTTCTTCGTGCTCATGTGGGTGAACCTCGCCGTGGTGGACCGCCTGGCCCCGACCGAGCTCGCCCTGGGGCCCGAAGACGAACTGGTGCGTCGGTATCAGCAACGCGTGGCGCCGCGCGCGGTCCTGGTCCGGAGCCTCGTCTCCGTCGTGATCGCGCTGATCGCGGCCACCGGCGCCCTGGGACAGTGGCGCAACTACCTCCTCTTCAGGAACGGCGGCTCCTTCGACGCCACGGATCCCCAGTTCCACAAGAACGTGGGTTTCTTCGTCTTCAAGCTCCCGTTCCTGTCCTTCATCGTCAGCTGGTCGTTCGTGACGCTGGTGGTGGTGGCGATCTTCACCTTGATCGCCCACTACCTCAACGGCGGGATCCGCGTGCAGTCGGGAACGCCCAGCGTGGCCCCCCAGGTCAAGGTGCACATCTCGGTCCTCCTTGCGTGCATGGCACTCGTCAAGGCCGCGGGGTACGTGTTGGCCCGCTACAACCTCGATCTGTCCCAGAACGGCTACGTGCAGGGCGCCGGCTACACCGACGTCCATGCCCGCCTGCCCGCGCTGACGCTGCTCATCTGGATCTCGCTGCTCGCGGCGGTCATCCTGCTCATCAACATCCGGAGGCGGGGTTGGGCGCTGCCCATCCTCGGTGTCGGTCTGTGGGCATTCGTGGCCATCGTGGTGGGCGCCATCTACCCGGCCATCGTCCAGGCCATCAAGGTGAACCCGGCCCAGAACAACCTCGAGCGCCCGTACATCACAGACAACATCAACGCCACGCGCGTCGCTCTGGGCATCAACCACGTGAAGCAATCGACGTTCAGCGCCACGCAGACGCTCACGCCGGCGCAGGTAGTGGCCAACCAGCCCACGTTCAACAACGTCCAGTTGTGGGACCCGACCCAGACGGCCAGCGCCTTCACGAAGCTGCAGGCGACGAAGTCCTACTACTCCTTCAATACGCTCTCCGTCGACCGCTACGACGTGAACGGCAAATTGGCTCCCATGGTGGTAGGTGTCCGCCAGGTGAACGACAGCGACCTCCCCTCCCAGGGCTGGGTCAACACCCACCTGCAGTACACCCACGGCTACGCCATGATCCTGGCCCCCTCCAACCAGCAGAACGGCAACCAACCCGCGTTCGCGATCTCGGGTGTCCCACCCCAGTCCACTCCGGGGGCACCCACGATCAAGCAGCCACGCGTCTACTTCGGGCTCAGCAACCCCAATGGCGGTGACGCGGCCTACGTGCTCGCCGACACCCGTCAGCCCGAGATCGACTACCAGGCCGGCTCCGCCACCGGGAACCCCGTCAACAGCACCTACACCGGCAAGGACGCCACCGGGGGCGTGCAGCTCAAGAACTTCCTCGTCAAGGCGGCCTTCGCCATCCGTTTCGGAGACTTCAACCTCTTCGTGTCCGATCTCGTGACCTCGCACTCGCGGCTGATGTTCGTGCGCGACATCACACAGATGGCGCAGAAGGCCGCGCCCTTCCTGAGCTATGACTCCGATCCGTACCCCGTCCTGGCGGACGGGCAGATCTACTGGGTCCTCGACGCCTACACCACGAGCGACAACTATCCCTACGCGCAGAACATCGACACCACGAACCTGCCTGCCAACAGCGGGCTGAACCAGAACATCAACTACGTGCGGAACTCGGTGAAGGTCGTCGTGAACGCGTACTCGGGTCAGATGAAGTTCTACGATGTGACCGCGCTGAACGGGACCAGGGACCCCATCCTCCAGACCTGGGAGAAGGTGTTCCCCGGCATGTTCACGCCGGTGTCGCAGATGTCACCGGCGCTGCGGTCGCACCTGCGCTATCCCGAGGACCTGCTCAACGTGCAGACGGCCGCCTACGGCCGGTACCACATCACCCAGCCACTGGCTTTCTACAACGCCACGAACGCCTGGAACGTCTCGCAGAGCGCCGGTGCCGGGTCACCGAACCAGGCGCTCCCGACGACCTTCACCACGAACGCGCAGGGAGCGATCGTCTCCACCGGCCAGGTGGCCCGCATGGCGCCGATCTACGAGCTCTTCCAGGTCCCCGGGCAAAGCACGCAGTCGTTCAACCTTGTCGATGCCTTCGTCCCGGTCTCCAAGGGGGATCAGATCCAGACCATGTCCGCCTTCATGGTGGGAGGGAGCGATCCCGGCCAGTACGGAAAGCTGACGGTGTTCCAGACTCCGCCCATCGACGGCCCAGCCCTCGTCGACGCCGACATCGCGGCCACACAAAAGATCTCTTCTCAGATCAGCCTGCTCAACCAGAACGGCTCCAGTGTCGAGCTGGGCACATTGCAGGTGGTGCCGGTGGGCGACTCGATGTTGTATTTCCGCCCCTTCTACGTCGAGTCTTCGCGCAACCCGTTCCCCGAGCTCGACTACTACGTCGTCGTCTACGCCGGCGCCCAGGGCCAGAGCCAGGTCGCCTTCGACACCACGCTGCAGGCGGCGCTGAACGACCTCTTCAACGTGTCGTTGCCGGGTCAAGGTCCCTCCTCCTCGACTACGACGCCGACCACTCCGTCGAGCCCCTCAACGGTGAGCCAGAAGGTCCAGAACCTGATCAACCAGGCCAACCAGGACTTCACCCAGGCGCAGACCGATCTCAAGGCCGGCAACTTCGCCGCTTACGGCACCGACATCACCTCGCTGCAGACGGTGCTCCAGCAGCTCGAGCAGGCTTCGGGGACCGGGTCGGGCTCCTCCACCGCCAACTCGCCCACGTCGACGACGACCACCAAGCCGTCGAAGCCCGTGTCGACCACCACCACGGCCCCCAAGGGGGTTGCCCTGCGAGGGGACCGGGCCCGCTAGTTCTCGGCCTCGGGCGGACAGCTGGAACGCAGAGGCTGCTAACCTGCGGGCAACGACGCGGGGTGGAGCAGTCTGGTAGCTCGTCGGGCTCATAACCCGAAGGTCGGAGGTTCAAATCCTCCCCCCGCCACGAGGAGGTGTTCACGAAAGTGACGCCGTTGCGTTTGCGGAAGTCCCGGATCCGAAAGGGTCCGGGACTTTCTCGCGTGTGGGGAGCCCGCGTGGGGGCGGTGAGGGTGAGTGCCCCGTTGGCTGGACGCCCCACGATCAGGGCAATGCCGACGGGGCCCTACGACGTGATCCGCACGTCTTAGGGCGTTGGCGCGCGAGGATCGAGGCGACGTGCAGCACCAGGGAGTCCACTACGACACTGGGACGATGTTCCGCGGCCCGGGGTATGCCATCTCGACGCGCCGGACGGCACTCGACATGTCGGTAGTGCGCCGCGAGCTCGAGATCATCCGGGACGACCTACACGCCAACGCGGTGCGCATCGGGGGTAGCAACATCCGACGGATGACCGCCATCACCGAGGCAGCACTGGGGCTCGGGCTCGAGGTCTGGTTCTCTCCGGCCTACTTCGAGTACTCGCCGGAGGAGACGACATCCCGGACGTTGGCCGCGGCCTCAGCCGTGGCCCCGCTGGAGGCGGCTCACCCTGGCCAGGTGGTCTTCGTGGCCGGGTCCGAGCTTACGCTCTTCATGCAGGGCCTGATCGCCGGCCAGAGCGTGACCGCGCGCCTGCAACGTTTCAAGGGAGACCCGTCCCTGCTCCGCAACGGGAAGCTCGACGGGTACCTGGCTGCCCTGGTGCCCAGGTTACGTGCTGTGTTCGACGGCCCGCTCACCTACGCCTCGCTCCCCTTCGAGCAGGTGGACTGGGCGCCCTTCGACTACGTGGGCGTGGACCACTACCGCGAAGCGCGGACCAAGGACCGCTACGTGGAGATGCTCCAACCCTTCCTGGCGACGGGCAAGCCGGTGATCGTCACCGAGTCCGGGATGCGCACCTACCGTGGCGCCGAGAGTTCGGGCACCCTGGGCTTCGGCGTCACCGACCCCACCCGGTTGGCGCTCCACGCGCTTCCGGTGGTCGGACGCTTCTTTCGGCCCCGCCTGAAGGGGATCTTCCAGCGCGACGAAGCCATGCAGGCCCGCGAACTTGGGGAGGCCCTCGACGAGCTCGAACGCGCAGGGGTGGCCGGGGCCCTGGTGTCGACGTTCGTGACACCCGGGGCCCCTACCGACGACGATCCTCGCTACGACCTCGACATGGACTCGATGTCCCTCGTGAAGTCCCTGCCCGACGGGCGCCACGGGACGGCCTACCCGGACATGCCCTGGGAGCCCAAGGAGGCATTCGGCGCGGTGGCACGCCGCTTCGGCCACTCGAAGTAGTCCAGACAGTCCACCAATCGGCGTCACGTCCTGCCTGAAGCTCCTGGCTTTGTTCCCCGCCGGGCGTATGAAACAAGGCACCTCGGCGTATGAAACAGAGGCCCGTCCAGGCGTGTCGGCTCAGGCAGGACCCTTTCGTGAACACCCCACGAGCAGGTGTTCACGAAAGTGACGCCGTCCCGTTTGCGGAAGTCCCGGATCCGAAAGGGTGCGGGACTTTCTCGTGTGTACCGGCGGCGCGTCGGGGCCGTCAGGGTACTCGCGGTAGCGCGTCAGGGCCTCGATGGGCCGCTCAGGCGTGCTTGTTCAATTCGCTAAACGAAGCAATTCGTCGACCACCTGGTTGAGAGGCTGGGTAGCGTCTACGTCTATCGCTCCGGCCGGTTTTTCGTCGCTCCGATTCAGCTCGAGCATGAGTTCGATTGCCTCGGGCCCGAGTTCCCAGTCATCAGTGGTGCGCTCTTGGAGGCGGCGACGCATGGCGTCATCGTCGATGCGGAGGTTGAAGATCTTGGTGAAATAGGGCAGAAAGTGGTCGCGATTACGGCTGATCCCACAGACGAACAACACTTCTGGTTCCGGGCTTTCGAGTTCGCTGACAGCCTTTTGGCGGTCCCACATCCAGTGGTCGTGATGAATGGGCCCACCCGGGAGGCCGGTGTCGGGGTCGGCATGATAGGCCCAGGCACGGTCGGTGCTGATCGCCTTGTAGCCGCGCCGGATCAGCTCCTCGTAGACCGAGGATTTACCGGCACCAGATAAGCCCTCCACTAAATAGTTTCGTTTAGCCATGGCGACAGTCCGGGTTTGTTACCCACCCAGCGCGGGGCCCGGGGGGTGTGGTTCGCGGTGGGGTCATGGCGTCGATGTCCTTCTCGTTGGTCTCGTCGAGGGGGTGTCTAGTTGAGCAGGTCTGACCCTCTATCTCGCATCGTCCCCAAAGGCGTATGTTTCGGCACTCCCATCGGGGGCAGACCTCACCCCAGCCGCCCCCTGGGTGGGGCCAGGGGGTTCTCAGGCGGCCGTCCGCTGGAAGGGCGTATAGAATAACGCGAGCCAGCGTATGAAACTGAACTCGAGCTCGGCGTGTCGGCCCAGGCAGGACCCTTCCGTGAACACCCCACCATTGAAACGCTGGTCGGCGCGTCTCGTGCATAGGGCCCAGGCGCCTGACCAGCGGTGTCGCGTTCAGCCGGGTGCTCGGAAATGGGTTTCTCGGGGCTTTCTCGGGACCTACTCAGCCTTTGCAGGTGCTGCCCTACAACAAGAACAAGAAGGGGGAGTCGGTCATGAAGGATGACTCAGCAAGTCCGGGCTGGCTGCCGACCGGCGCCACCAACGCCTCGACCCTGCCCGCGGCTGTGGACCGGGCCACCTTCGAGGCCGAACTGGGCAGGCTGCGGGTTCGGGAGAAGGCGCACACCCGGGAAGGCGACGCGATCGCTGCGGCCCGACGGCGACTACCCATGGTCGAGATAGACGCCAACCTTGCGCTGACTGGGTCTCACGGGCCGCTGACCCTGCTCGAAGCGTTCGAAGGACGCCGCCAGCTCGTCGCCTATTACTTCATGTGGCAAACCGGCCACCCCGCGGCCGACCAGTGTGAAGGCTGCACGTGGGTCGCCACCCAGGTGGCGGAGCTTTCCTACCTTCATTCTCGCGACATCACGTACGCGGTCTTCAGTCAGGGTCCCCACGACGAAAGCATCCGCTACCGCGACTTCATGGGCTGGGACATGCCGTGGTACTCCGCCGAGGACTCCCTCGACGCGCTCCTCGTCGGGCGCCAGATCGGCCTGTTCCACCTGGTGTGCTACCTGCGGGACGGCGACCGGGTCTTCGAAAGCTACTGGACAACCCGCCGCGGCGTAGAGGCGATGGACTATAGCTACGCGCTCATGGACCTCACCGCGTACGGACGCCAGGAGCCGTGGGAAGACTCGCCCTCGGGCTGGCCGCAGCAGTGCTCCAACACGCGGTCTAACGGCGGCTCGCCCGCCTGGCCACCGGTGTCAGCATGGCCGGGCGGACGTCCCATCGCCCAGTGGTCGCGACTCGAAGCCGGACACTCGGACGACTTCGGCACCGCAGGACCGCCAAGTGGATCCCGCCATTGCCACTAGCAGAGTGGCGACGGTAAAGGCCATCACGACGTGAGGCCGCCCACCCATCGTGATGACGACGCCGGCCGCACCGTTCACCAACGCGGGGTAGATCTCGGCCGCCGGATTGGCGCCCAGGCGCGCTTGCCTGGCGACTGCGGCCGCGCCGTGGACGACCGTGGATGCCGCCGGACGCCTCGGGCCGAAGTCGGCTCGCAGCACGACGTCGGGATGGAGTAAGGCGACCAGGACATCGAACTCGCCGCTGCGGGCCGCCCGGAAGAAGGCGTCGACCACGGCGCGTTGACGAGCGAGATCGGGGTCCGGTGCAGGGACTTCGGCACCCTTGACTCGGCGCCGTGCCCTGCTCGCCAGCTGTCTGGCCCGCGGCCGGAGATCGGCCCACCATGGGGGCGATCTCCTCGAAGGGCAGATCGAACATGTCATGGAGAACGAAGGCCAGGCGCTCGGCAGGAGCCAGAGCATCGAGCACCACCTGGAGGGCCAGACCTACCGAATCGGCGAGCAGCACCTCCTCTTCCGGTCGAAGCTCGCCGTCGGGGCTGATGACCGGGTCGGGGAGACGTGCCTCCAAGGACTCCTCGCGCCGGATATTGCGCGACCGCAGCATGTTGAGACAGACGCGAGCGACGATCGTCGTCAACCACCCGCCGAGATTCTCGACTTCGCTCACCGGTGCCCGGCTGACTCGCACCCAAACGTCCTGCACGGCGTCGTCGGCCTCGGTGAGTGAGCCCAGCATCCGGTAGGCGACGGCCCGCAGATGGCTCCTCTGTTCCTCGAAGCGCTCGGCCAGCCAGTCGTTCTCGCCCATCACGTACATCCTCTCCGACAAAGGTCACCACGATGACCCCCCAGCGGTCACCGATGTGACAACGACGGCCAAAGATGCAGTTGCCTACCAGCGTAGGCAGGAACGGTCGGGCAGAGCCCGCAGGCAGGGGCTCTCCAACGAGCGGCTTCCGGTCGGGAGTCGGATGATCCCAAGAGCGCTGGTAAACGCGCGACTTGCGAGTACCGGTCACATTCTCTTGTCGACCGGTGTCAGAGAGAGTGAGACACCACCCAACCGACCCGACAAGGAGCAGAGATGAAAGCCCGAATGACCAGCCCCGCCCTCAGTGTTCCGGGCGTCCTCGACGCTCTCCAACGGCTCGGCCAGGCGGCCGCTGAAGCGGCGAGCCGGGCTGGCCTGCCGCAGACGACGATCGACCTCGTGAGTCTGCGCGCCAGCCAGATCAACGGTTGTGCCGTCTGCTTGGACATGCACACGCGCGGGGCGAAGAAGGGCGGCGAGACCGACGAGCGCCTCTTCACGGTGGCCGCCTGGCGGGACGCCCCGTACTTCTCCGGCGCCGAGCGGGCCGCACTGGCTTTGGCTGAGGCGGGAACCCGACTGGCCGACCAGGCCGACCCGGTGCCTGGAGCGCTGTTCGACGAGGCGGCCAAGTACTACGACGAGAAAGGCCTGGCTGCCCTGGTGGTCACGATTGCGGCGATCAACGCCTGGAACAGGCTCAATGTCATCACCGGTCAGGAAGCGGGGGAATGGACGGCGCAATGGGCCAGCTGACGTGCGAACAACGTCCGAAACACTGGTGATACTCGAGCATCTCCGGAGCAGAGAGGAGGCCAACCCCATGGCTCCACTTCTTCCGCCCGTCGAGAGACCGAAGGGTCTCATGATGAAGCTGGTCTACGCGTTGAGCCGTCGCCAGGCCGGCACGGCCATTACGCCGCTCAGCGTGTTCGCGGCGCGCATGCCGATCGCGTTCGGGAACTTCTACGGCAAGCTCGGAAGGCTGGACAACAAGCTCCAGCTTTCCTCGAAGACGGCCTTTGTGATCCGCGAGCAGGTGGCGAGCATCAACACCTTGCCTGTTCTGCATGGACGCCGCCCGGTGGTACGCCACGAAGGAATCGAGGGACAACCTGGCACGTTTCGACGCCTTGCCCGAATACCGAACGAGCCCACTCTTCAACGACGCCGAGCGCGCCGCTCTCGACTATGCGACGGAGCTCACGACAGGCAAAGCGATCGGTGCCGACACGTTCAACCGCTTGGCGGCCTACTACAGCGACCGGGAGATCTCCGACATCGTGTGGCTCGTCGCCAGTGAGCACCTGTACAACATCACCAACGTCGGTCTCGGCATCGATTCAGATGGTTTCTGCGACCTTGCTCACCTCGGCCGGTTTGCGGTGGAGCCGTGAGCACCTGCGTGTGCGTCACCGAGCTCAGCCCCTGGGAGGACTCCCTTCACCGTTGCCCACAAGTTCGGACCTTCAAGGCGCGGTGTAGGGCGACGTGCTCGCCGCCGGGCGTGGACGGCGCTCATGCACGTCTCGAGTATCGTGCATGCCCGGTGGAGCGCATCGACACGGATCTGTTGATCCCGGGACGGGGCGAACCGGTGAGGGATGCGGCCGTCGTCGTCGATGGACCGTCGATTGCCTATGCCGGCCCCCGTCAGGCCGCCCCCGACGTTCCCAGTCCGATTTCCGTCCCATGTCTCATGCCGGGGCTGTGGGACTGCCACGCGCACTTCCTGGGCACACGATCGATGGACCTCAACGAACTGGCCATGACCCCGGCCGCCGTGCTCGCGGCACGTGCGGCCAAGGATGCTGAAGTAGCGCTTCAAGCTGGCTTCACGAGTGTCCGTGAGGCGGGCGGGTTTGGTGTGTACCTCGCCCGGGTCGTCGAGGAGGGATTGCTCGCTGGACCGTCGATCTACGCGCCGGGGGCGATCTTGAGCCAGACGGGTGGTCACGGGGACCTGCACGCCTTCCCGTCTGCCTGGGTGAACGACCTGTGCGAGCGCGGTGTCCCGACGGCGCTGTGCGACGGGGTGCCGGAGTGTCTGAAGGCGGTGCGCACGCAACTTCGGCTCGGGGCGAAGGTGATCAAGATCTGCGCATCGGGTGGCGTCTTGACCGAGGTCGACCATCCCATCCATCAACAGTTCAGCGATGAGGAGCTTCGGGCCATCGTGGAGGAGGCCGCCAGGGCGGAGCGGGTCGTGATGGCCCATTGCCACGGCAAACCGGGGATCATGGCTGCCCTGCGTGCTGGGGTGCACAGCATCGAACACGGCAGCTATCTGGACGAGGAGGCCGCCACTGCCATGTGCGAGCTCGGCGCCGTCCTCGTGCCTACAAGGTTCATCGTGGAACGAGGGCTTCGGGCCAAAGACCGCATGCCCGACTATGCATTCGAGAAGCTGGTGGCCGTGGCCGACCACCATCGCCAGGCCATGCACATCGCCCACGAGGCCGGGGTGCACATCGCGCTGGGCACCGACATCGCCACGAGCGGTCCGGACACGGTCGTGCCTTGGGGAATGAACGCCTGGGAATTGGTGCATCTCGTCGAGGTCGGGCTGAGCCCGCTGGAGGCCATCGAGGCCGCGATAGCCACCGGGCCGCTGACTCTTGGGCCCCAGGCGCCCAAGGCGGGCGTGCTCGAGAGTGGCTGGGCCGCCGACCTGATCGCTGTCGACGGCGATCCAATCGTGAACATCGCGGTACTGGTCGACGCGGCGAACATCACCCATGTGTGGAAGGCCGGGAAACTTGCCAAGGGTCGGGCGGAAGCCCGACCCTGACGCTGGGTAGAGCGCATATGGGGCCGCGGTGTATCTGGCATTGACACCGGCGCAGCACGAGCTCCAAGAGGAGCTGCGCGCCTACTTCGTCCGGCTGGTCGACGAGGTCGATGTCCCCGAGGACCCGACGCCGACCTACCCGCGCTTCATCCGTCGCATGGGCCATGACGGCTGGCTCGGTCTCGGTTGGCCCATGGAATACGGCGGCCAGGGCCGAGGACCGGTCGACCAGATGATCTTCGTGGAGGAGTCCCACTGGGCGGGTGTACCGCTTCCCCTGCTGACCCTCAACAGCGTGGCCCCGACGCTGATGGCCCTCGGAACGGACGAGCAGAAGCGGCGCTTGCTCCCCGCAATCTTCCGCGGGGAGGTCCACTTCTCCATCGGCTACACCGAGCCTTCTGCCGGCACTGACCTGGCATCGTTGAAGACGCGGGCGGTGCGCGATGGCGACGAGTACGTGATCAACGGCGAGAAGATCTTCACCAGCGCCATCCAGTACGCCGACTACGTCTGGCTGGCGGCCCGCACCGATCCGGACGCCCCGAAGCACAAGGGCCTGTCCGTCTTCCTGGTGCCGGTTGACACCCCCGGCTTCCACTGGACTCCGCTGGACACCATCGCCGGCGACATCACGAGCTCGACTTTCTACGAGGACGTCCGGGTGCCGGTCGAGAACCTCGTCGGGACCGAGAATCAGGGTTGGAAGCTCATCACCAACCAGCTCAACTACGAACGCGTCGCCATCTGCCCGTCGTCGGGGCTCCGCCGGAGCCTCACGGAGGTGCGACGCTGGGCGCAGGACCAGACCTCGGCGGACGGGCGCCGGGTGATCGACCAGGAATGGGTCCGCATCCACCTCGCCAGGGTGCACGCCAAGGTCGAGGTACTGGCGCTTTTGAACGCCAAGGTGGCGTGGGGGGCCGACAAGGGGTTGAGCCCTGCCGATGCCTCGGCCACCAAGGTGTACGGCACCGAGCTCGCCCTCGAGGCCTACCGCCTGCTCACCGAAGTGGTGGGCCAGGCCGGCTACCTGATGGCGGGATCGGCCGGCGCCGTGTTGCAGGGCTGGCTGGAACGCAATGCCCGGAGCCAGACCATCTTCACGTTCGGCGGCGGGACCAACGAGATCCAACGCGACATCATCGCCATGGTCGGGTTGGGCATGCCCCGATCGACCCGCTGATCAACCCGGCCCGATCCGAGCGAAGATCATTCAGGAGTCGATCCGTTTCGGGACCATGACGACGAGCCGTCTCCAGGCGGGCGAAGCTGCGGTGATGTCTGTCGGCCTTCATGAGCTGGACGACGACTGTTTCATCGCCACGGCCTCTCCCGGGGCCCGATCGCCTCGATTTCGGAATCAGCCTTGACCGGAGCAGCTGTCACAAGGGAGTTGATACCACTAGTAGTGGTATCTGATGCGCAGAAAGTAGGATTCTCTATCCGGGGGCAACGGCCGCCGAGCGCACCGGCGGAGGCCACGAGCCGCCAGGACGGTGCCCCGGTCCGGGCACGGCTTCGACGTCTCTGGGGCCGAGGCGCTCACCACAGGACCCGCACACGAGCACCGCATCGGCGACGGAGCCGCATCCCTTGTGGACGACCTGGAGCGGCGGTCCGGCAGGGGCGGCGTGTTTGTCCCCCCACTGCCGCATCGAGGTCAGCACGGGCCAGAGGTCACGGCCCTTTTCCGTCAGCCGGTAGTCGTGGCGCGGCGGGTGCTCGGAATAGGGCACCCGGATGAGGACGCCCTCGTCGACGAGCTTCCCGAGGCGGTGCTGCAGGATGTTTCGTGAGATCCCGAGTCTGCGCTGGAAGTCGTCGAAGCGGCTGACGCCCAGGAAGGCGTCCCGGACGATGAGCATGCTCCACCACTCGCCCACGACCTCGAGGCACTGGGCGACCGAGCAGTCCATATCGGCGAAGCTCTTCCGTTCCACGTTCCCAGGGTAGTGGGTTGCATCACAAAACGCAATGGCGTACGGTGGGTTGCATGACAGGACCATCTTCCTCACCGGCCGGTCCGGCACCCGCGGTCGACGCCCGGCGGCGTGCGACCTTCGTCGTGACCGCGCTGGGCGCCTTCATGGCGTCACTCGATCTCTCGATCGTCAATGTGGCGTTCCCGGCCCTCGAGCGCTCCTTCCCCCACGATTCGAGGGCCGCCCTGGCGTGGGTGATCACCGGGTACAGCATCGTCTTCGCGTCGCTGCTCGTCACCGCCGGACGCGCGGCCGACCGCGTGGGCCGCCGGCGGGTCTTCTTCGCAGGACTCGCCGTCTTCAGCCTGGGATCGGCGCTGTGCGGACTGGCGCCGTCGGTGAGCCTTCTGGTGGCCGGGCGCCTGATCCAGGGCGCCGGCGCCGCAGCCATGTTGCCCGCGTCGTTGGGGCTCCTCCTCGGTGCCTTCCCGAGCGAGCGGCGTTCCCAGGTCGTGGCGATGTGGGGAGGCGTGGGAGCTCTGGCGGTGGCCACGGGCCCCTCGCTCGGAGCGACACTCATCTCGGCCGGCGGCTGGCGGTGGGCCTTCTACGTCAATCTGCCCGTCGGGGTCCTGGCCTGGTTGTTGGGACGTCGGATCCTGGCCGACTCGAAGTCCGACGAGGCCCGGGCGCGCCCCGACTACCTGGGGGTCGTGCTCGTGAGCTCGGCGTTGGCCGCGTTGGTGCTGGCCATCTCGGAGGGACCGAGCTGGGGTTGGTCGAGTGGCAACGTCGTGGCGTGTCTCATCACTGCGGTCGCCCTCGGAGCGGCATTCCTGTACCGCTCGGCCCACCATGCGGCACCTGTCCTGGACATGAGCCTCTTCTCGGCCCGGTCCTTCAGCGTGGCCAATGCGGCGACCCTGCTCTACGCCATGGGGTTCTTCGCCATGCTCCTCGGCAACATCCTGTTCCTCACGTCGGTGTGGCACTACTCCATCCTCCGGGCGGGCATCGCCGTCACCCCCGGACCGCTGGTGGTGGCGGCGGTGTCGGGCCCGGCTGGGCGGCTCGCCACCCGCGTCGGGTTCCGTCGTGTGCTGCTGGTGGGAGCGGCGTGCTTCGCCGGCGGGCTCGCCTGGTACGCGACCCGGATCGGCGTGGGCCCGGCCTACCTCGCGCAGTGGCTGCCCGCGACACTGATCACGGGTCTGGGGATCGGCCTCACCTTTCCCGTGCTCAGCGCCGCGGCGGTGTCGAGCCTGCATCCGGAGCGTTTCGCCGTGGGCAGCGCCGTGAACCAGACCGCGCGGCAGGTGGGAGGCGCATTCGGCGTGGCGTTGCTCGTCGTCATCCTCGGCTCGCCGCACACGCCCGTCGCCGCCCTCGGGGACTTCCGGCACCTGTGGTGGTTCGCAGCTTCCATGGCCGCGGCGTCCGGACTGGCCTGCAGCCTTCTGCGCCCTTCCACCTCCACCGCCACTGCGACGGCTCCCGGCGCGGCGCCTCGACACGTGAGGGCGGAACCGGCGGTCGTGCCGAGCCGCACCCTTGCGAGGGGCATCTCCACGGTGCGGCGGTCCACCGCGGCGTCCTCCGGGTGCGACCCCTGAACACCCGGGAAAGCCCCGACCACTTCAGCCCACTCAGTGCAGGACGACGCGGACCAGCAGCACCCCCACCCCCAAGAGCATCCCGATCAGGATCTGGGTGACGCGTTGCGCTCCGGTGGCCCGGCTGCGCATGGTGGCGATGATCTCGAAGACGGAAAGGGCCGCCGCACTGCTCCACAGGGCTCCGGTCACCCCGGTGGCGAGAGAGACCCCCGCCGCCCACAGCATGGCGAGCACCGCGATCGGGATCAGGGCACCTTTCATGATCGACCCTTCACGGAGAAGGGCGCGCCAGAGCGCGTCCGCCGACAAGGCATCTCGGGTCTTGAGTCGGTCTCCGACCAACCTGGCGTACGTGTGGGCGAACCAGTAGAGGACGAGGACGAGGACGGTGGCTTCGATGGTGTCGACAAAGGTCTCACGACGGGTGCTCTCGGCGGCGAGCACGGCACCGACGGCGATCGTCCCGTAGATCACGCCCGAGGGGTTGTCATCGGGCTCCACCCAGCGAGACACCGCCGACGCGAAGCTCCCGATTCCGGGACGGTGAAGGTGCTGAGCAGGATCGGGGGGGCTGTCTGTCATCCCAGCATCATGCCGCCGTCGCGGGGGAATCTCAGAGACCGACGGGAACGGTTGGCCGTCTCCACGCTCGAGGCTCAGCGCAGGGGGGCGACCTCCAGGAGCCTCCTCACCGTGTCGTCGATCTGCGCGACGTCCAGCGGCTTCGTCAAGAACGCGCTGGCTCCGGCCCAGATGAACCGGGCCTCGTCCCGGGGCGCAGGATCGTCGGCGAGCACGACGATGGGCGCCTCGGGTGACACTGCCCGTCGCCGGAGCGCTCCGACGAGTTGCGTCGCATCGAGGTCCGGCAGGCGTGCATCGACTACCACCAGGGCGAGTCGCCGCTCCATGACCGCCTGAAGCCCCGCTCGCCCGCTCCTGGCGACGAGCAACTTCACCGTCTCCCACCGCCGGGCGATGCGCGCGAAGAAGGCCTGGTCGTCGGCCCCGCCGCTGACGTACAGCACCGGCCGGCGCGTCGTATTCGATCCCGGGCGACGCGACCGGGCGTGTGGCTGCAACCGGGCCGGGGGCGGGGTGTGGTTCAGAAGCTTGGAATTGGACGAGATGCCGTCGCTCACTCCGACCCGAACCGCGAGCTACCGACCCCACCCCGCGCGAAGGCCTGCATGTTGTCAACCATACGGCGCAAAGATGAACACGACGCGACCAACACCTGAACTCGGAGCGAACATTGCACCGGGTCCTGCCGACGAGGGATCCCACCGATACCCCAACGACGCGTGCCATGTCGGGACGTCGAGCGAACGGCGAACGAGGGTTCTCCGTCGTGTGCACCGTGTCCATCGTCAGTGGCCGACGACCACGGACCGCGTTTCTGTGTCAGTTGGGAAACGGTCGCGCGCGACGCGCGTGACCGAACGGTTATTTCTCCGTGCCATCACGAGTTAGCCCTTGCCACGGAACGTCTCCAAGTGTGAGAACTCCGGTGGTACGTCCCGAACTTCCCATACTCCAAAGGAGTTCCTTCATGTCGTTCCGAACTGGCCGCGGGAAAGTGGCCGCCATCGTGGTCGCGGCGGCCCTGGCGGGTGCTGGACTGAGCTTCGGAGCTCTTGCCTTCGCCTCCGGTCCTGCCAACGGCACCCAGGTCCCCGGTTCCGCCCTGCCGATCGGCACCCATACCCCTAACTCGCCTTTCTCGAGCGGCCAGACCATCGAGGTGAAGATCCCGACCAACAGTGATCTTCAGCCCGGCGCCAGGGTGAACATCCTGGAGTGCTCGGACCCGGGAGGCACGGTCGCCAATCTGCCCTCGGACATCAGCTCGTGCGACGGGCGGACGATCCAGGGCGACACCGTCCTGGTGAACTCCGACGGCTCGGTCGACTACACCGACTACACCCTCTACGCCCTGCCCGACGCACTCAGCCTGGGGGAATCGCCAACCTCGACCCCGGTGTGCAACCTGACCAACGAGTGCGTGCTGTTCATCGGTGAGGACCAGAACAACTTCACGGGCGCGCCCTACTACTTCTCGCAGCCGTTCTTCGTGGCGCCCAACTCCGATGACGGCGGTGAGAACCCCGGCGACGGGTCGGCTCAGACTCCCCAGGCCATCACCTTCACCTCGACGGCCCCGAGCCCCGGATTCGTCGGGGGCACCTACACCCCGACCGCCACCGGAGGCGCCTCCGGCAACCCGGTGGTCTTCAGCATCGACGGCTCGAGCACTGCCGGCGCCTGCTCGGTCTCGTCGGGCGTGGTGAGCTTCGCGGGTACCGGGACATGCGTGATCGACGCCAACCAGGCGGGAACCAGCGCCTACTCGGCGGCCCCGCAGGTGAGCCAGAGCGTCACGGTCCAGGTGTCGCCGGCCAACGGCACCCAGATCCCCGGCTCGGCTCTGCCCGTCGGCACCTACACGCCCCACTCGCCGTTCTCGAGCGGCCAGACGATCGAGGTCAAAATCCCGGCCAACGCGGACCTTCAGTCGGGCGCCAGGGTGAACATCCTGGAGTGCTCGGACCCGGGCGGCACGGCCGGGAACCTGCCGACCGACATCAGCGGATGCGACGGGAAGACGATCCAGGGTGACACCGTCTTGGTCCACCCCAACGGCGGAGTCGACTACACCGACTACACCCTCTACGCGCTGCCCGACTCGGTCAGCCTGGGGGAGTCGGCGGCCTCCACTCCGGTGTGCAACCTGACCAGCGAGTGCGTGCTGTTCGTCGGTGAGGACCAGAACAACTTCGCCGGTGCCCCGTACTACTTCTCGCAGCCGTTCTTGGTGGCACCCAACTCCAGTGACAGGGGAGCCAACCCCGGGGACGGCTCGGCTCAGACTCCACAGGCCATCACCTTCACGTCGCACCCGCCGACTCCCGCCGACGTGGGCGGCACCTACACCCCGACCGCCACTGGGGGTGCCTCGGGCAACCCCGTGGTCTTCAGCATCGGCGCCTCGAGCACCGCCGGGGCCTGCACACTGTCGGCCGGGGTCGTCCACTTCAACGGGGCGGGAACCTGTGTGATCGACGCCAACCAAGCCGGGAACGCCGCGTACACGGCGGCGCCCACCGTCGCCCAGAGCGTCACCATCGGATTCTCCGGCCCGGCGATCACCAGCGCCAACCACACTACGGCGACCGTCGGAGAGTTCTTCACCTTCCACGTCACGACGACGGGGGGATCCCCCAAGATCAAGGGGAAGGGCAAGCTGGCCAAGGGCGTGAAGTTCGTGAAGGGGACCGGGTCCGCCACCATCACCGGAACACCCACCTCCACCAAGCACAAGTCGGCAGCGGGCAACTACCAGATCACCATCACGGCGACCTTCGGGAAGGGCAAGACCAAGCAGGTCGTCACCCAGCTCTTCACGTTGCAGGTCGGGAGCTAGCCCTGCAGCTGGCCGCCCCGGCGGCCAGCCAGTTGTCCGCTGCCGCCCACGCGACGGCGGCGGAGAGCGCCACGGCCCAACGCATACAGCGAGGAGTGTGCGTTGGGCCGTTTGGCGCGCCGTGTCGAGTTGGGGACCGGGTCCAGGGCGCCTGCCAGGGCGCGTCGATGGTCCTCAGAGCGAGACGGCGGAGCCTGTGGCCGCGGACCGGTAGGCGGCGTCCACGAGCTCGTGGGCGCGCAGCGCGTCGTCGAAGCCGGGCGATGCCGTCTCACCGACCTGCACGCAGCGCACCCAGCTGCGGTCAGCGGGGTACGTGTAGAAGACGAAGTCGCGACGGGGGAGGTTGAGGGTGGCGAAGAACTCCTCCCGCAGTGTCGCCAGGTCAGGGCGCTGCGGAGCGGCGTCGGATCGTTGTACGAGGTAGCTGTCCTCGCTGGCGCCCACGATGAAATCCGTGGTCGCCTCGACCGCACCGTTCTCGAAGAAGACCTCGAACCGGCGCTCCTCGCGTCCACGCACACCGTTGAAGACGCTGAGGATGGTGCCCACGACACCCGACGCGTGCTCGACCGTGACCGCGGCCACGTCCTCGACGTCGTATCCGAACACGGCCCGGGTGCTGGCCGACACCCGCACCGCGGGTCCGAACAGCCAGCACACGATGTCCGCGGCGTGGATCGAGTGCTCCAGAAGCGCGCCACCGCCGGCCTGGTCTCGCCGTGAGCGCCACGAGCTGTGCCCCGGCACGACGGCGCCCGTGGGCCAGTACTGGTCGTCGCGCAGCATGTAGGCCATGGGGACGCCGAGATCCCCGGAATCGACGAGTCCGTGCATCCGGTTGACGATGGGATGGAATCGCGAGTGGAACCCGACCTGTGCCGGGCGCGTCGTCGCCGCCACCGCAGCGCACAGCTCACGCACCACGGCGAGGGTCGGGGCCAGCGGTTTCTCACAGAAGAGGGCCTTGCCCGACTCGAGGGTCGCCAGCACCAGCTCGCGATGCGTCGGGGTGGGCGACGTGATCATGACGGCGTCGATGTCGGCATCGTCGATGACCCGCCGGGCGTCGTCGGTGAGGTACGCAAAGGGGCAGTTGCGCGCCGCCGCCGCCCGCGACGGCTCGGAGGGGTCTGCCGCCGCCACCGTGACGATCTCGCCATCCTCGGCCATCTTGCGCAGCCCGTCGGCGTGGATCTGCCCGATCATCCCGCAGCCGACGAGGCCGACCCTCAGCGCTCGGGGCGTCCCGCCCGCCTCGTCGACGGGCTGCGCTGCCCTCATCCTGTGGGTTGTGGCGCGCGCTCGACGGTGTCTGCCCGCTGGCGCGGACGGGACCGGGGTCGACCCGGCGCCACGCCCGTAGGCTGGGCGGGCCCGAGCCCGGCGGCCGCGGCGAGCTCGTCGAGCGCGTCGGGGATGTACCGGGCGAGGTCCGACAGCCGGGGCACGGTCTCGGAACAGGCCATGAGCCCCCAGTTCAGTACGCCCCGGTAGCTCATGACGGTGATGTTCAGCCCGGCTCCGTCCATCACCGGGCCCAGAGGGAAGCCGGCGACGAGCTCGGCGCCCGCCAGGTACAGCGGGAAGTCCGGCCCCGGGACATTGGAGATGACCAAGCTGTGGATCGGCCGGTGGTGGTCGGCCAGTTTCAGGCGCGTGTAGGCACGCGCCGCCGTCGAGAACACGTTGGGGGTGGCGTGCTCCGCCCAATTGAGCAGCACGTCGGCCCCCGAGCGCGTTGTGCTCCTCTTTGGCCCCCTTGGTGCTCTCCCGGATGGCGTGGAGCCTTGCGACGGGGTCCTCGATCTGGCACGGCAGGGCCACGAACATCGCCGACACCTTGTTGGCGCCACGTTGGGGGCCCGAGCCCGGGGCGGTCGAGACCGGGACCGTCGCCACGAGCGGATCGTCGGGAAGCTCGTCCCCGTCGAGAAGGTACCGCCGTAGGGCGCCTGTGCACACGGCCAGGACGACGTCGTTGAGCGTCGTGTCACAGGCCCGCTTGATGCGCTTTGCGTCTTCCAACGCGATCGACGAGAACGCCACCCGCCGATGGGGGGTGATGGACGCGTTGAGAGACGTGCGGGGGGTGGTGAGCGGCAGGGCGGCGCGTCCGGGCCCACGTGCGCGCACCCGCCGGACGTCGAGCAGCGCCCACCCCGTGCGCCATGCCAGCTTCGTCATCCCGAGCGGCCGCGTCACGCGTGTCCCGAGTGACTGCGCCAGAAGTCGGAGCTCGGAGGGGATGCGCTCGTCCACCGAGGGCGGGTTGTCGGGGGTGGGGCGGGGTGGGGGCGCCGGCTCGAGGTCGAAAAGCTGGGCGAGCAATTCGGCGCCCGAGACCCCGTCGATGGTGCAGTGGTGGATCTTCGTCACCACCGCGATCTGTCCCCCGCGCAATCCTTCGACGATGTACATCTCCCACAGTGGCTTGGCTCGGTCCAGTTGGCGGCTGCAGACGTCGCCCACGAACCGCGCCAATTCGTCGACGCCGCCCGGGGCCGGCAGCGCGGAGTGGCGGATGTGGTACTCGATGTCGAACGCCGGGTCGTCGACCCAATACGGATGGCCGAGGCGGAAGGGGACCTCGACGAGCCGTCTGCGGAAGATCGGAGCCAGCTCCAAGCGTGAGCTCACGAGCTCACGCATCTTGTCGAAGGAGTACCCGCCGGGAACGGTCGACGGGTCGAAGACGGCGGCCATCGAGACGTGCATGTGCAGGCTCGGCGTCTCCAGGTACAGGAACGTCGCGTCCAGTCCGGTGAGCTGTTCCATGGTCGTCTCGCCCTTCTTGTCGGTCCTCCCCCCCGAATCCCTTCGGAAACCTGCCATCACGGCGTGCGCCATCTTCGCGCCATGAGCGAGGATGGTGCCATGGCATGGGCGTGGGTGTACCTGGTCGTGAGCCTTGTGGGCGCGTTGCTCGTGGCCAACGCCTTCCGGCCGGCGCGCCACCCCTTGCTCGGGGTCCCGAGCTTCTTCGCGGGCTGGTACACGGCGGAGATGCCCGTCTGGCACGTCGTGTGGCAGTTGGGCGCCACGGTAGCCTTCGCCCTCGAGGGTGCCCTCGGATCCTGGCCGGGTTGGGTGGCCCTGGGCGTCAACGCCGCCTCGTGGACGGGGCTCGTGGTCCACGCCCGGCTGTCGGGCGGGGCGCGTCACGTCTTCAGCATGGCCGAGGAGGAGGTGCCGCTACCGGTTCCGGACGGAGCGGCTCTGCCCCGGCACGGCGGCGAGACCATGTGGCGCTTCCCCCGGCTCATCTACCCGCTGCCCCGACCGGCCCGCTCGGTGCAGGCCGTCCGCAACATCGACTATGCGGGCGACGGCATCCGGGCGCACCGGCTCGACATCATCCGGCGTCGCGGCGCCCCTCCCACGGGTGCGCCCGTCCTCGTCTACATCCACGGAGGCGCGTGGGTGATCGGGGACAAACGCGAACAGGGTCTCCCTCTCCTGCACGAGCTGGCCCGGCGTGGCTGGGTGTCCGTCACGATCAACTACCGGCTGAGCCCGAAGGCCACCTGGCCCGATCACATCGTCGACTGCAAGCGGGCCGTGGCCTGGGTGCGAGAGCACATCGCCGAGTACGGCGGTGACCCACGGTTCGTCGCCGTGTCGGGTGGATCGGCAGGGGCTCACCTCGCCTCCCTGTTGGCGCTCACCCCCGGCGACGTCGCATTCCAACCGGGGTTCGACACGGCCGACGCCTCGGTCGACGCGTGCGTGCCCTTCTACGGCGTCTACGACATGACCGCCGGACGCGGCACGTCGGTGTACGACGAGGGTCTGCTCGCCCTGCTCGAGCGCCGCGTCTTCAAGCGGCGGCTGGCCGAAGAACCCTCGGTCTTCGAGGCTGCGTCCCCGCTCTTTCGGGTCAACGCCGGGGCGCCGCCGTTCTTCGTGGTCCACGGCACCAACGACACCCTGGTGCCGGTGGCCGACGCCCGGGCGTTCGTGACCGCGCTCCGGGCGGTGTCGAAAGCGCCGGTGCTCTACGCCGAGCTCCCGTACACCCAGCACGCCTTCGACGTGCTCCCTTCGGTGCGCAGCGCCCATGCGGTGGCTGCGGTGGTGCGGTTCCTCGAGGGCGCCCGGATCCGCCATGCCGAGGGGGTCGGGGCGGAGGAGACCGAGGCGCCGACCGCGTCGTGAACCGACGCTGTGGGGCCCGGGGCCCTGCTCAGCCCGTTCCGGGGTTTCGTCCTGCGTAACGCGGTGGTCGTCATCCGATCCACTACCCATAGACCCGGCATCTGACGTACCATTACTAGAACGCGTTCCCGCGGCGGCCCTGGGGTGCCGTCGGGGCCGGTCCAGCCTGCGACGGCACCGGCCACGCGGGGGTGCGGACAGGTCGGAAAGCCGGCATGGCAAGCTGGGTGCACCCCCGGGGGAGGGTCGCACTCTCGGGAACTGGGACACAGAGGGGGGCCTGGTGAACGCGAACGGAGAGAGGGTGCGGATGCGATCGCGCCAAGGTGGTTGGTCCCGCCTTTTCAAGCCACGTTCCGGACTCGCAATCTTACTCTCCGTGTGCGTCGTGACCCTCGCCGCCTGTTCGTCCAAGGGCGGCGCGGCGGGGTCGTCGACGACCCCGTCCTCGACCCCCACGGGCGGGACCGGCTCCTCGGGCGGGACCGGCTCCTCGGGCGGATCGGGCTCGTCCCCAGGGGTCACACGGACTTCTGTGACGGTGGGCCAGGTCGACGACCTTTCCTCCCCGATCCCCGGGTTGTTCAAAGGGGCCGAGGACGGTACCAAGGCGTATTTCGCCTACATCAACAGCATGGGCGGCGTGAACGGCAGGAAGCTGATCCTCGACGCTCAGGACAGCGCCTTCCAAGGCGGCCAGGTGGCCACCGAGACCGGAACCCAGATCCGCACCGAGTTCGCCCTCGTCGGCGGATTCTCGCTCCTCGACTCGGCCGAGAAGCCGCTCATCGACATCGCGCACGTGCCCGACGTGGGGTTCTCGCTGAGCCCCGGATTGTCGTCGGACCCCTACCTCTACAGTCCACTTCCCAACCCTGAGGGCTATTACCCGCTCAACCTCTTCAAGTACCTGGTGAAGACGTACCCGCAGCAGGTCAAGAAGGTGGGGATCATCTGGGAGAACGCCACCGCCTCGACCACGTCGGCCGAGACCGCGGTCGAGAACGCCATGAAGGCGTCGGGAATGAAGATCGTCTACGACCACGGAGTCGGGCCATTCGACACCAACTTCCTGCCCGACATCATCTCCATGAAGAACAAGGGCGTGAAGATGTTCTTCTCGACGGAACTGCCCGACAACTATGCGGCCACACTCGCCAAGCAGTTCCAGCAGCAGAACTTCAAGGCCATCAACATCGAGGGTGCCGCCTATTCGAGCCAGCTGCTGTCGCTGGCCGGAAGCTCCGCCAACAACATGTACATCGAACAGGGCTACGCGCTGTACCTCGGCCAGGACGCCCAGACCGTGCCCGCCGTGGGGCTGTTCGACACCTGGATGAAGAAGGTCGATTCGAAACCCAATTTCGAGATCGAGTCGGTCTACGGCTGGGCGTCGGCCATGATGTTCGCCCAGGCCCTGAAGAATGCCGGCAACCCGCCCACCCGGGCGGGGTTGATCAGGGCTCTGAACAACATCACGTTCTTCGATGCCGGAGGGCTCGTCCCTCCGAGCAACCCCGCCCAGGCCGTCCCCTCCGGGTGCTTCCTGCTCGCCCAGGTCCAGAACGGCAAGATCAAGCGGGTGGCACCCACACCGAAGACCGGGTTCTACTGCGGCGCCGACGTCTTCTATAAGGAGCCCAGCTACACCAAGATGGTACGGCCGACGTCGTAGGGGAGCAGATGGACGACCGCCGTAAGGCCCGACCAACGGGTGCCAGCTCGCCGAGGCCCCTTCTGCGGTGACCGAATTCCTCAGTTTCCTGGTCGCCGGGGTGGTTTTCGGGGCGATCTACGCGGTGAGCGCCAGCGGCCTGGTGGTCACCTATAACACCACGGGCATCTTCAATTTCGCCCACGGCGCCATGGGCATGGTGCTGGCGTACGTGTTCTGGCAACTGTGGCAGGGGTGGGGCCTGCCGGAGCTGGTGTCCCTCGCCATCGCGCTCTTCGTGGCGGCGCCCGTGCTCGGGATCGTCGTCGAACGAGTCATCATGCGACCCCTGTACGGCGCCGCCACCAGTATCCGGCTCGCCGTCACCCTCGGCCTCCTCCTCGTGCTGGTCGCGCTGGCCGGGGCGGTGTGGAACCCGACCGCCAACAGCTACAACACGCCTGAGCTCGTCAACGGGAACCCCGTCTCGGTGGCCGGGATCACCCTGTCTTGGGAACAGCTCATCACGGTGGCAGTGGCGATCGCGGTGGCGCTCTTCCTCAGGGTGTTCTTCCGCCGCACCCGCACGGGCGTCGCCATGCGCGCCGTCGTGGACGACCCCGGCCTCGCGTCGCTGGCCGGCGCGCCCTCAGGGCGGATCGCGGCCTACGCGTGGATGATCGGAGTCATGTTCGCCGGTCTCGGTGGCATCCTGCTCGCCCCCAGCGTGCAGGGGATGGACATCCAGACGCTCACCCAGCTCGTCATCTACGGCTATGCCGCGGCCGTGGTCGGCCGTCTGCGCAGCCTCCCCATGACGTTCCTGGGGGCCATGATCCTCGGCGTGGCCAACTCCATGGCCATCGGCTACGCGCCGGAAGGGATACGCAACGACGTGGACGCCGCCTTGCCCATGGCGCTGCTGTTCCTGGCCCTCCTCCTCATCCCCGAGGTGCGCCTCGCCATCGGCCGCGTGGTCCGCGTGCGGCCCCCGCGAGTGGCCAGCGCGAAGACGACGTTCGTCGGTGCTTGTGTCATCGTCGTCCTGGTCATCGCGCTCGGCGCGGTGTTGACCGGGGACAACCTCTACACGATGGGCAACGCCTTGGCCTTGGCCCTGTTGGCGCTGAGCCTCGTCCCGTTGTCGGGCTACGCCGGCCAGGTCTCGTTGTGCCAGTTCACGTTCCTCGGCATCGGAGCCGTGACGATGCACTGGGTCGACGGGGGGACTCGGTCCTCGGCCTGCTGGCTGCGATCGGCGTGTGCGCGGTGGTCGGTGCCGTCCTGGCGTTGCCGGTGCTGCGTCTGCGCGGCCTGTACCTGGCCCTGGCCACGCTGGCGTTCGCGGTGCTCATGGACAACGTGTTCTTCCAGTCGAGCTCGGTCATGGGCATCGGCGGCACGGTGGCGGTCGGTCGCCCCGACATCTTCGGCATGCACTTCGCCACGGATCGTGCCTTCGACGTGTTCCTCGCCGTGGTACTGGGCCTGTGCGTGATCGGCGTGGGAGCACTGCGGCGGGGTCGCTTCGGCCGGCGCCTCGTGGGGATGAACGACTCGCCTGCCGCCTGCAGCACGGTCGGATTGAGCCTCACGATCACGAAGCTGGCGGTGTTCGCCTTCTCGGCCGGTATGGCCGGCCTGGCCGGCGCGCTCTACGGTGGCCTCAACACCAGCGTGGGCGCCGCCCAGTTCGATTTCCTGTTCAGCATCGCCATCTTCGTCGGCGTCACGCTCTCGGGGGTCAGCCTCCTCTCCGGCGCCGTGCTGGCCGGGTTGTTCGTGGCGATCGGCCCGGTCATCGGCGCGCACATCCCGCAGGTCCCCAACTTCACCCAGCTGCTCATCGGCTTCGGTGTCGTGACCATCGGTCGGAACCCCAACGGGATCGGCCGGCTGTACGCGGAGATCAACGACTTCTGGAGCCGCCGCAAGGGCCGCGACGCGTCGATCGTCGACCAGCTGAGCCCGATCCTCCCTCCGGTCGAGGCGACGATCGAAACGGGGGTGCGTTCGGTTGTCTGAGCTCGCCGTCGAGGAGATCTCCGTCCGCTTCGGCGGGCTCCAGGCGCTCCAGGACGTCAACCTGGAGGTCCACGCCGGGGCCGTGAACGGCCTCATCGGGCCCAACGGTGCCGGGAAGACCACGCTGTTCAACGTGATCACGGGCCTCCAGCCGCCGACCCAGGGTCGGGTGCGGCTCGGGGACGTGGACATCACCCGCCTCTCGCCGCACCACCGGGCACGGCTCGGTGTGGCCCGGACGTTCCAACGACTCGAGCTCTTCGGGACGTTGACGGCGCGTGAGAACGTGCAGATGGCGAGCGAGACCCGGCGTCGTCGCCCGACCGGCGCCAGCTCGCATGTCGAAGCCGACATCATCCTCGCCCATATCGGGTTGTCGCACGTGGCCGACGAGCCGACCGACCTGCTGCCCACCGGTCTGGCCCGCCTCGTCGAGCTCGGCCGGGCACTGGCGACGGGCCCTTCGGTGTTGCTGCTCGACGAGCCGAGCTCGGGGCTGAACCAGGAGGAGACCCTGGAGCTGGGCCGGGTCCTCGTGGACCTGGCCACCAGGGGCATGGCGGTCTTGCTGGTGGAGCACGACATGAGCCTCGTCATGAACATCTGTGACCATGTGAGCGTTCTGGACTACGGCGCGGTCATCGCCCACGGCGATCCGGCCAGCGTGCAGGCGGACCCCGCCGTCCAGGCGGCGTACCTCGGGGCCGTCGAGGACGACCCCGCCCCGCCGAGCGCGGCGCCCGTGTTCATCGGCACCGGCGGCGCCGGGTCCCTCCCGGCCACCACCCCCGGGCCCCGCAACATGATCCCGTTCCCGGCTCAGGCCGCGCCGGGCACATCGGGCGCGCCGGGCACTCCCATGCTGTCGATGACCGACGTTCGCGCCGCCTACGGGCGGATCGAGGTCGTCCACGGGGTGTCGCTGGAGGTTCCCGAGGGCTCGGTCTACGCGTTGCTCGGTCCCAACGGGGCGGGCAAGTCCACGCTGCTCAAGGTGGCGAGCGGAAGGATGCCGGCCACGTCGGGCTCCGTGTCCTTCGACGGCCAGGAGATCCGCCGCATCGTGCCCGACCGGTTGGCCCGGAAGGGCCTGTGCGCCGTGCCCGAGGGCCGCGCCGTCTTCCCGAACCTGACGGTCGCCGAGAACCTGCTCATGTACAGCTACCGCTCCAGGGACACCAAGGTCTCCGATCTCGAGGAGCAGAGTTACGCTCGGTTTCCCGTCCTCGGGGAGCGCCGCCGGCAGCTGGCCGGTCGGCTCTCGGGGGGGAGCAGCAGATGCTGGCCCTGGCCCGCGCCCTGTTCACCAACCCCCGGCTGCTGCTGCTCGACGAGATCTCGATGGGCCTCGCCCCGCTGGTCGTGGCCGAGCTCTACGAGCTCGTGGCACAGGCCGTCGCCCAGGACCACATCACGATCCTGCTCGTCGAGCAGTTCGCCCAGACCGCGCTCGCCATCGCCGACCAAGCCGGGATCATGGTCAATGGCCGGCTGGTGCACACGGGGACGCCGGCCGAGGTCGGTGAGCACCTGCTGAGCGCGTACATGGGCGAGGCGGGCTGACGCGCGGTCCCGGGCGGGGTCTCAGCCCGGCGCGCGGCGGGGTCTCAGCCCTTGTCGGCCACGAGCTCCTCGCTCTGCTTCCACAACCGGCGGGCGGCCTCGTCGTCGCGGGCCACGGCGGAGGGCTTCCGGGCCCGGCACTTCACGAAGTACCGGCCCGTGACACCTGCCACCTCGGGTGACGACGCCAGATAGATCGACGTGCGGGCGCCCTGCGCCGCGGTGAGGACGAAGGGCTTGATCACCTTCACCCCGAAGGCGAGCAACCCCGTGGCGTCGCCGTCCCGGGCGTACCCGGTGGCCACGGTCCCCGGATGCAGGCAGTTCACCGTGACGCCGGTGCCCTCGAGTCTTCGGGCCAGCTCGGTTGTGAAGTAGATGTTGGCCAGCTTCGACTTGGAGTAGACCTGCATCCCGCCGTAGGAGCGGGTGGACTGCAGATCGTCGAAGTCGAGGCCTTTGCGGGCACCCTTGTGCGCCGTGGAGGCCACGTTCACGATGCGGGCCGGGGCACTGCTCTTGATCCTGTCGAGCAGCAATTCGGTGAGGAGGAAGTGCCCGAGGTGGTTGATGGCGAAGGTCGCCTCGAAGCCGTCGGCGGTCTCGCGTCGCTGCGTCAGGACGAGCCCGGCGTTGTTCACCAAGACGTCGATGCGGTCGCAGCGCTGCAAGATGGCAGCCGCCCCCTCGCGGACCGAGGCCAAGCTGGCGAGGTCGAAGACGACGAGGTCGACGTCGTCGCGCCCCGATCGGGACCGGATGTCGGCCAACGCGGTTTCCCCCCGGGCCCGGTCCCGGGCGGTGATCAGCGTCTTGGCCCCGGCCTGGGCGAGGGCGACAGCCGTCTCGAGGCCGATCCCCGAATTCCCTCCGGTGATGACCACCGTCTTGCCGGACATGTCGGCGACGTCCATCGATCTCAACCTCCGCTGTCGTGCCGGTGAGCCGGCCCACGCCCGCCAGGGGCAGCCCTTAGGTTGCCACCCGGTCCGCCGGGCCGCCCGTCGTGGCACACGTCCGTGCCCGGGCAGGACCTCAACGTCGTGTCGCCGACCCCGTCCCCCTGTACGGTGGCGGGCCGTGCCGATGCCAACCGACATCGGGGTGGTCGATTGCATGATCGGGTTCCCGAGCCGGCGGGCCGCCCGTCGCTTCGACTTCCTCAAGCCGCAGCTCCGCGACGAGCAGAGCACGGCGTCGTCGTCGCCGATCTCCTACATGTTCAAGGACGACGACCCCAATCGCGTCGGCGAGGAGGACGATCCGGTGGCGGTCACCCTGGCGGAGATGGACCGCTTCGGGATCGCCATCGGGCTCGTCGGGCTGGCGGGGTCCGTCGTGGACCGCGCCCTGGCCGAGCACCCCGACAGGTTCGCGGCGAACCTCGAGGCCCTCGACCCCAATGACATCACCGGGGCCGTCCGGCGCATCCGCGACGCGCACGCCGAGCGTGGCATCAAGGCGGTCACCACCTTCCCGGCAGGGTGCAACCCCCAGGTGCCGGTGAGCGACCGGCGCTACTACCCCGTGTACCAGACGTGCATCGACCTGGACCTGCCCATCGTCGTGAACGCCGGAATCGCCGGGCCGCGGGTGCCGTCGGCCTGTCAGGACGTCATGCACTTCGACCAGGTCTGCTACGACTTCCCCGAACTCCGCATCGTCATGCGCCACGGAGCCGAGCCCTGGGAGGAGCTTGCCGTGAAGCTGATGCTCAAGTGGCCGGGCCTCTATTACATGACGAGCGCCTTCGCTCCCAAGTACTACCCGAAGGCGATCATCGACTACGCCAACACCCGTGGAGCCGACAAGATCCTGTACGCCGGGTACTTCCCGATGGCGCTCACCCTCGAACGCATCTTCTCGGAGCTGGCCGACGTCCCCCTGCGCGACCATGTGTGGCCGAAGTTCCTACGCGACAACGCCATGCGCGTGTTCAAGCTCGACGAGTGAAGTCCGCACACGTTCGGGGCGGCCTCCCGGATCCGGCGGTCTCCCGGTTCAGTCCGCCAGGCCCTTGAAGTAGTTCCCCGGATCGGACTCCCATCTGGCGAGGTCGAGCGGGCCCGGCGACGAGGACCGCCCCGTCAGCCATGCCAGCAGGCGCCGCCGCTGCTCGGCCTCGCCGAGCCGACCCGGAACCGTGGCGAGGAGGGCGCCGAGCTCGCGGCGCACGTATTCCTCGGGCCAGTCCTCGGGCTCGTACCCCGTGCCCATGTCGACGTGGTGGATCTCCACCTCGCGCCAACGGAAGTAGGGCATCAACCGGCACGGCCACGGGCGCCCACGCGAAAGCCCGTGGCCGTCCCATGCCTCGGGCGTCATCGCCGACCAGGCCGCCTCGAGGTCCGTGATCGAGCGTCGCATGTCGTCGACCAGCACCTCGGAGTTGCGGCCCGAGCCGGACTCGATGGCGCCGGCCCTCTCCGCCCGGCCGCCGGCGTACTGCTCGACGGCGTCGCCGTGCATTGCCGCCCTCAGCATGCGGGTGTGGGAGTCGGCGTTGCGAGCGAGGTGGGTGAGCACGTGCCCGACGGTCCAGCCCTCCAGGCGGCTGGGCCCCCGCACGGCGGCCTCGTCGAGATCGCTCGCCGTGCTGAGCAGAGCGCCGTGTGACGACCGGCACCCGGCCAGCACGGTGTCGAGCTCGACCCGCGACTCCTCGACAGCCTCCCGGCCGTCAGCTTCCACTACCCCTGTCCCGTGTCCTCGACGGCCAGCTCGACGACGACCTCGGCCGGTCCCGGACGCGTGACCAACTCGATGACGCCGCCCGCCTCGCGCAGGTCGCCCTCCGCTTCGGCCAGCAGGGCCAGGCGCGGCGCGTCGTCGACGACGGTCAACCTCGCCACCGGCGCACGCATCGACACGTGTGCCGTGGTCTTGGCCCGTCGGACCTCGCCGAGCACATAGGCCGCGGTGTCGAGCACCGCGACATCTCCCCGGCGCTGCGCCGGGGCCAGCTCATCGGCGTCGGGCCACGGCGAGCGGTGGACCGAGCCGTCGTGCCACCACGACCACACCTCCTCGGTGACGAAGGGCACGAAGGGGGCGAACAGGCGCAGCAGCACCGACAGGGCGATGGCCAGCGCGGCACGCGCCGATGCCGGGCCCGGCGCGGCGGAGTCCTCGTAGGCGCGTGCCTTCACGAGCTCGAGGTAGTCGTCGCAGAACGCCCAGAAGAACGTCTCGGTCCGCTCGAGCGCCCGCGCGTAGTCGTAGGACTCGAACGCCGCGGTGGCCTCCACCACGACGTCGGCAAGCCGGCGCAACATGGCGAGGTCGATCGGTGCGGTCACCGCCGCGGTGCCGGTCGCCGCGTCCGTGCCGACACGGGCCAGGGCGAAACGGGACGCATTCAGGATCTTGATGGCCAGACGCCGGCCCACCTTCATCTGGCCCTCGTCCACCGCCGTGTCGACGCCGGGGCGGCCGCTCGTCGCCCAGTACCGGATGCCGTCAGCGCCGTGGGACTCCAGGAGTGGCAGGGGTGTGATGACGTTGCCGCGCGACTTCGACATCTTCTTGCGTTCGGGGTCGAGGACCCAGCCCGAGATGGCCGCGTCGGTCCAGGGCAGGCAACCGTGCTCGAGCTCGGTGCGCACGATCGTGCTGAACAGCCATGTCCGGATGATCTCGTGGGCCTGGGGACGGAGGTCCATGGGGAACACCCGGGAGAACAGGTCGGGGTCGTCCTCCCGGCGTCCTGCGATCTGGGGGGTGAGCGACGAGGTGGCCCACGTGTCCATGACGTCGGGGTCGCCCACGAACCCGCCGGGCCGGCCCCGTTGGTCCTCTCGGTACCCCTCGGGGATATCGCTCGAGGGGTCCACCGGGATGCGGTCGTCGGAAGGCAGCAGCGGATGGTCGTGGTCGACCGAGCCTTCGTCGTCGACGGGATACCAGACCGGGAACGGCACCCCGAAGAATCTCTGCCGGGAGATGTTCCAGTCCGCGTTGAGGCCTTCCACCCACGCCTCGTACCGGTGCCGCATGTGCGGCGGGTGCCAGCGCAGCTCGCGGCCCCGCTCGAGCAGGCGCTCGCGCAGGGCGAGCGTTCGCACATACCACTGACGGCTGGACACGATCTCGAGGGGACGTTCCCCGCGTTCGTAGAACTTGACCGGATGCCGGACCGCCTTGGGCTCGCCGACGAGTGCCCCCGCCTCTCCGAGCATCTCCACGATGCGCGTCCTCGCCTGGGAGACGGTGCGACCCTCGAGCTCACCGTAGGCACGCGCCGCCGCGTCGGGGTCCTCCGAGGCCCATCCCTCCTCCCCCCAGGGGACGGCGCGCAGGCGGCCGTTGCGACCCACGATGGTGCGGGTGGGCAGCGACAGCTCGCGCCACCACGTCACGTCCGTGGTGTCGCCGAAGGTGCAGATCATGGCGATGCCCGATCCCTTGTCGGGGTCGGCGAGCGGATGGGCGAGGACGGGCACCCGGACCTCGAACAACGGCGTGAGGACGTCGTGGCCGACGACGTCGAGGTAGCGGTCGTCCTCGGGGTGGGCCACGAGCGCCACGCACGCAGCGAGCAGCTCGGGGCGCGTCGTCTCGATGTCGACCCCTTCGTGGTTGTCGGCCCGAGTGAACCGCAGACGGTGGTAGGCGCCGGCGAGCTCCCGGTCCTCCATCTCCGCCTGGGACACCGCCGTCTGGAAGTCCACGTCCCACTGGGTGGGCGCCTCCACCGAGTAGGCGTGCCCGGCGCGCAGCATCCGGAGGAACGAGTGTTGCGACGTCCGCCGCGATGCGGTGTCGATGGTGGCGTAGCTCTGGGTCCAGTCGACCGACAGGCCGAGCGTGCGCCACAGGTGCTCGAACGCCTTTTCGTCCTCGACCACCAGCCGGTCGCACAGTTCGATGAAGTTGGGTCGTGACACGGCGACGGTGTCCCGGCCGGGCTTCTCGGGTGGCGTGAAGGACGGGTCGTAGCGCAGGTTCGGGTCGCAGCGCACGCCGTAGTAGTTCTGGACGCGGCGCTCGGTGGGCAGGCCGTTGTCGTCCCAGCCCATCGGGTAGAAGACGTCGTAACCGCGCATGCGCCGGAACCGTGCGACGGCATCGGTGTGGGTGTACGAGAACATGTGACCCATGTGGAGCGATCCCGACACCGTCGGCGGTGGCGTGTCGATGGCGTAGACCCGCGTCCGCGGCGCGGAGCGGTCGAACCCGTAGGTGCCCCCCTCCTCCCACCGGGCCGACCACTTGGCCTCGAGGCCCTCCAGGGACGGCTTGTCGGGGACCTCGGGCGGTCGCGCCGGCTCGAGGTCGGGGGGGTGCACTTGGGTCGTCACACTGACGTCCACGGTCCTGTCCACGGTCCGGTTACCGTACTCGGAGTGCTGCGCCTTCACGACACCGCGACGGGCACGGTCCGGCCCCTCGAACTGCGCGAGGCGGGCCACGCGTCGGTCTACGTGTGCGGTCCCACCGTCTACGACGTCCCCCACCTCGGCCACGGGCGTTTCTCCCTCGTCTTCGACGTGCTGCGGCGCTACCTGGAGTTCCGGGGCCTCGAGGTCCGCTACGTGTCGAACATCACCGACATCGACGACCACATCATCACCCGGGCGTCGGAGGAGGGTCGGAGCGAGGCCGAGGTGGCGGCCGAGTACGAGGCGGTGTGGTGGGAGGCGATGGACGCCCTCGGGGTGAAGCGGCCGACCGAGACTCCCCACGCCACCGCCTTCGTGGCGGACATGGTCGGACTGATCGGGGCCCTGGTCGACCGCGGCGTCGCCTACGAGACGACCGACGGCGTCTACCTGTCGGTCGACCGGATCGAGGGCTACGGGCTGCTGGCGCGCCAGAGCCTCGAGTCGCTGCGTTCCGGGGCCCGGGTCGAGCCCGGCGAGGAGAAGCGCTCCCCGCTCGACTTCGTGTTGTGGAAGAAGGCCCGGCCCGGCGAGCCCACCTGGGACTCGCCCTGGGGGCCGGGCCGTCCCGGTTGGCACACCGAGTGCGTGGTGATGTCGCTCGACCTCCTGGGCGAGGGCTTCGACCTCCACGGCGGGGGGATGGACCTGGCCTTCCCCCATCACGAGAACGAACGGGCCCAGGCCGTGGGGCTCGGCCGCGCCTTCGCCCGCCACTGGGTCCACAACGGGTGGGTGATGGTCGAGGGCGAGAAGATGTCGAAGTCGCTCGGGAACTTCACGTCACTGACGGACCTGCTCGCTCGTGCCGATGCCCGGGCGTACCGCCTGCTCGTGCTGCGTGCCCACTACCGGTCGCCCATCGAAGTCACCCCGGCCACGGTGGACCAGGCCGAGAAGGCGCTCACCCGGCTCGACGACCTGGCGCGCCGCTTCGACCTGGCGACGCCGCCGTCCGGCGTCACCGCGGAGACGGCGCCGGGCGTGGGGGCCGACGCCGGCGCCGTGGCGTCGTTCGTCGAGCACATGGACGACGATCTCGACACGCCCGGCGCGCTGGCCGAGATCTTCGACCTGGCCCGCCGGGCGCATTCGGCCCTGGACGCCGGTGATCACGACGAAGGCCGGCGTCTCGCCATCACCGTGGCGACACTGTGCGGGGCCCTCGGACTCCGGCTCGGAGGCTCCGACCCCGGCGTGGACGCCGAGACCGCCGCCGTGGTGGCCGATCGCGACCGCGGCCCGGGCGGCGGGCGACTATGCGCGTGCCGACGCCGACCGGCGCGAGCTGGAGGCCCGGGGCTGGGTCGTCGAGGACGGGCCCGAAGGGACGCGCCTGCATCGCCGGCCCGGCTCCTGACGACCCGGGTGTGGGGGCCGAACCCTCGGGCCGGGCGCCTCCGCTGCTACCTTCTTGGCCGTGTGGGGGGATGCAGGAGGACAGAGGGGAGAATGAAGTGCCGTCGGGAACGGTCAAGTGGTTCAACTCGGAGAAGGGGTACGGCTTCATCGCGCAACCGGACGGAGAGGACGTCTTCGTCCACCACACCGCCATCCAGATGAACGGCTATCGCAGCCTCGAGGAGGGGCAGGCGGTGGAATTCGACCTGAAGGAGGGCCCGAAGGGCCTGCAGGCCGTCGACGTCCGGCCCGCCACCGCCTGAGCAGGGCACGGCTGCACCCTCGGGGGGGTCCGTTCCCAGGGCGCCCGGGCCCCGGATCCCCCTGGGCACAAGGTCGAAGGCGAGATTCCCCCGGGATTGGTTGTCGTAGGCGCCGGGCATAGGTTACCGTTGAGTAACAACGGACAGGTCGAGGTCGGCTGCCCAGCCGTAGCTGGTCGCCGGCCCGCCACCGCCGTGCCGACCAGGACCCTCGCGGCCCGGATCGGTGCTCGGACCAAGGGGGAGACATGTCAGAGTTCTCGCTCGACCTCAGCGAAGACCAGCTCCAGATCCAGAAGTGGGTCCACGACTTCGCCGAACACGTCATCCGGCCCGCCGCCCACGAGTGGGACGAGCGGGAGGAGACCCCGTGGCCGATCATCGAAGAGGCGGCCAAGATCGGCCTGTACTCCTTCGACTTCATGACGCAGTGCTTCTTCGACCCGGCCGGGCTGCTGCTGCCGATCGCCAACGAGGAACTGGCATGGGGTGACGCCGGCATCGGGCTCGCCATCTTCGGCAGCTCGCTGGGGCTGGCGGGCATCGTCGCCAACGGGACGCCCGAGCAGCTCATGGAGTGGGGCCCCCAGTGCTTCGGCACCCCCGACGACATCCAGCTCGCCGCGTTCGCGGTGTCGGAGCCCGACGCCGGCTCCGACGTGAGCTCGCTGCGGACCACGCGCCGTCTACGACGAGGCCAAGGACGAGTGGGTGATCAACGGGACCAAGACCTGGATCACCAACGGTGGCATCGCCGACCTGCACGTGGTGGTGGCGTCCGTGGACCCCGAGCTCGGGTCGAGGGGCCAGGCCAGCTTCATCGTGCCCCCCAAGACGCCCGGGCTGTCGGCGGGGCAGAAGTTCAAGAAGATGGGCATCCGGGCCTCGCACACCGGCGAGGTGATCCTCGACGACGTGCGCGTCCCGGGGCACTGCCTGCTCGGGGGCAAGGAGAAGCTCGACGAGAAGCTGGCCCGGGCCCGCGAGGGGAAGCGGTCCAATTCGCAGGCGGCCATGGCCACCTTCGAGGCATCCCGCCCGTCGGTGGGCGCCCAGGCACTCGGCATCTCCCGGGCCGCCTACGAGTACGCCCTCGACTACGCCAAGGAGCGCAAGGCGTTCGGTCGGCTCATCATCGAGAACCAGGGCATCGCCTTCAAGCTCGCCGACATGAAGATGCGCATCGACGCCTCCCGGCTGCTCGTATGGCGCGCCGCGTGGATGGGCCGGACGGGTAAGGAGTTCTCGGCGGGTGAGGGGTCGATGTCCAAGCTCTACGCGGGGGAGACCGCCGTGTGGGTCACCGAGCAGGCCATCCAGATCATGGGCGGCTACGGCTACATCCGCGAGCACCCCGTCGAGCGCTGGCACCGCGACTCCAAGATCTACACCATCTTCGAGGGAACCTCCGAGATCCAGCGGCTCATCATCGCCCGGGCCATCTCGGGCATCCACATCCCCTGACGCCCCGGGTCCTCTTCCTCTGCACGGGCAACGCGGCCCGCTCGGTCATGGCCGGGGCGATGCTCGAGGCGAGCGGGCTCGCGGTCCGCGTCGCCACCGCCGGCACCCACGTCGTCGAGCATCAGCCGGTCAGCGTCCGTACGCGCCGCGCGCTCGAGATCGTGGGCCTGCATGCCACGTTGCACCGCAGCCGTCAGCTCACCGAGGCCGACTTGGGCGCCGCCGACGTGGTCGTGGCAATGGCCGGCGAGCACGTGTCCTACGTCCGGCGCCGCCACCCGGCGAGCGCGGACCGCACCGCGACCCTGCACTTCCTGGCGCGCCATCTCCCGGGGGGAGCGACACCGCTGGCGCAGCGTGTCGCCGAGCTCGGGTTGGCCGACCTCGACCCCGGCGTGCAGGGCGACGTCGCCGACCCCGCCGGCGGTGACGAAGAGGACTATGTGGCCTGCGCGCGCGAGCTGTCGGTACTGATCGGCGAGCTGGGGCCACGCCTGGCCTGAGAGCCGCTCGCCCTCGCCGGAGCCGGGAGTCGCTTCTCAGACCCCGGCGGGCTCACGCCGCAGCTCGGGGTGGCGCACGGTGACGTCGGCGCACGCCTCGCACACGCTCTCGGGGATGACCCCCGCCCGCATGAGCAGGGCGAACACCTTGCAGCCGAGGCACAGGCCGAAGGCCGACTCGAGCAGCGCCGCCACCGCCAGGAGCCCGACCACGACCCATGCCGCGCTGTGGGCGCCTACCCCGAACCACAGCACCAGGGCGGTCGACGAGAACACCACTCCGATGGCCTGTGCGAAGCGCTTGGGCGGTCCCGCCACGGGGCGGGCGGGAATTCCGAGTCCGGGGGCGACCACCCGGGTGGCCAGCTGGCCGAGCGGGCTCAGCGTGGGCCCGGTCAGCATCCGCGCCCAGAACCCGTAAGCGAGGGGGACGAGCAGCCACTGCTGGCGCAGGGCGATGGCCAGGACGCTCAGCACCAAAACACCGCCTGCCACCAGCCGCGCCGCCACTTCGTTGACGGGGTTGGGGAAGCTGAAGACGGACCTGATGCGGCTCGACATGGGCGGCTACCTCGTGACCTGGCCACGCTCGGTGCGAGGCGACGGTCAAAAGTCTACCCATCAGGTCGGCTTTTCGTGCCAGGGCCCGGCGCCTGCCTCAGTCGGGGTGGACCGAACGCAGCCCGGCCCAGGCCAGGTCGGCCAGCCGCCGCGCCAGGCGGGTGGCCTCCGATTCGTGGGGGCCCCCCTCGACCGGGTCGCGTGCCGCCAGGAAGTGCCGGCTCGCCCCTTCGGCCATGCCGACGACGGCGAAGGCGAGGAGGCGGCGATGGTCCACGTCGAGACCGGCGTCGATGAGGACGTCGATGGACTCGGCGATGCTGTCCTCGACGTTGCGCACCGCTCTCGACAGCTCCGGGTCGTTGGGCACGTCGCTGCCGAAGAGCAGATGAAAGCCGTCCGCATGGCTGACCACGAGGTGGAAGTACGCCGCGAAGCCGCCTTCGACCTGCTGGCGCGGGCCACCGGCGGCGGCGATGGCCTTGCCAATGGCCTCGAGCATGGCGTGCGACACCGAGTCGAGGAGCTCCAGGTACAGGGCGCGCTTGGACGCGAAGTGCTGGTAGAGCAGTGGTTTCGTGACGCCGGCGGCCTCGGCGATGTCGTCCATGGTGGTGGCGTTGAACCCTTGTCGGGCGAAGAGCCTGAGCGCGACGTCGAGGAGCTGCTGCCGGCGCCGGTCCGCAGGCAGACGCTTGGCGGTGTGGCTCGAGCCGACAGAGGGACGGGTCGCCATCTCCGAAGCGTACCGGCACGTGACGTGTTGACCCGGACCAGGTTCTCCCCGTCCGCCGCCCCACTCCGGTGCTCAGTGGCGTGTGGAGGTCGCTCGCCCCCGGCCCCGGCGCGGCGTCAGCGGAACGCCCACCCGGCGGACTCGAAGACCGCGCCGATCCGGCCCGGCAGGTCTCGAAGGGCGAAGTGCTGGCGGGCGACGCCGTGGTTGTGCTCGAGCAGCGCCTCCCCGGGTGCGTCGAGGAAGGCGGCGACCGCCGTGGGGTCGTCGTGGGCGAACCACCGGAAGCCGAACGCGGCGAGCTCGGCGGCGACGGGGTAGGGGCCGATGGCGAGCGGCCGTCGGTATACCGCCGACTCGACGGCCGGGTTCCCGAAGCCTTCCCACGTGGACCCGAGGACGACGACGTCGCAGGCGGCATAGGCGTCCGCGACGTGCCAGGGCGTCCCCAGGGCGGCCGGGCCGGTCAGGTAGGGGGTCCGCGCCCGGGCCAGGAGGCGGTCCAATTCGGGGCCGTACCCGTCCTCGGCCGGCCCGAGGAGCCAGAAGGTGGCGCCCAGGGACTCGGCGAGCGCGATGCCGCCGGCCACGTTCTTCCTGGGGATGGCCCGTGTCGGCTGGAGCACGAGCCGCTCGCCGGCCTCGAGGCCCAGCGCACGGCGCGTGGGGACGCGTTCGCCTCCCGGGGCGTCGACGTCGAAGGCGTTGCGCACGACGGTTGCCGCGATCCCGACCCGGGCCAGCTCGCGACGGCTCCTCTCGTTCACCGTGACATGGGCCCAGGCGGGATCGTCGGGTGGCGGCGGGTGTCCGGCGTACTTCTCTCGCTGCCACGGCAGATCGTGGTGGTGCAGCAGGGCGCGACGGCCCCGGATGACCTCGGCGACGACGGTCGAGGCGCCTTCGTTGAGCGGCAACGAGCAGAGGTTCTCCACCACCACCAGCTCCGCGTTCGTCGAGCGCGTCCCGGACCTCGGCCGCACCGGGCGGTTCGGGCGCATCGATGGCCAGGCCCGGGACGACGCGGTCCACCGGGCCTTCGCCGGCCACCGTCTTCACGTCGAAGCCGAGGGCCCCGAGGGCGCCGGCCCACTTGCGCGCCTCGACGGCCACCCCGTCGGAGCCGCCCAGGCGGAACGACACGATGGCGGCGGTGGGTCTGGCCACGGACCGGCCACGCTACCGTGCGCCGGTCGGGCCCCGGGATCGGGCTGGGCTTGGGCGGAGGTCGGGCACTACCGTCGCACGCGTGCCCGAGCCCGTGAGCGACGCGACCGCCGGCGACGACGGGGTCTCGGGCACCCCGACGGTGCTGTACCAGGTCGACGAGGGCGTGGCCCGGATCACGATCAACAGGCCCGAGCGCCGCAACGCCATGTCGTGGGATGTCATGCGAGGCCTACGGCGCACCATCGCCGCGGCCGGCGAGGATTCCGAGGTCAAGGTGGTGGTCCTGGCCGGCGCGGGCGACGAGGCATTCTGCGCCGGGGCCGACCTGGGGAAGATGACCGGAGCCGACGACCCCGAGGCGGGGATGCTCGCGGTCCACGAGGAGCGCGGCGTGCTGGCCGAGGTGTTCGACTCGCTGTGGCGGCTGGGCAAGCCCACCGTGGCGCGCGTGCAGGGCTTCGCGCTGGCGGGCGGCTTCGGGCTCGCGCTGGCCTGTGATCTCGTCGTGGCGTCCGACCGGGCGCGCTTCGGGGCCCCCGAGATCAACGTGGGCCTCTGGCCCTACATGATCACGGTTCCCATGGTGCGCTCGATGGCGCCCAAGCAGGCGCTCGAGCTCATGCTCACCGGGCGCAGGGTCGACGCGGCCGAGGCCCAGCGCCTGGGCTTCGTGACCAGGGTCGTCCCCCCCGAGGAACTCGACGCGGCGGTTTCCGACCTGGCCAGGACCCTGGCGGCCAAGTCGCCGGCTGCCATGAAACTGGGGCGAGACGCGTTCTACGCTGTGTGGGACATGGCGGCACCGCAAGCCCTTGCCCACCTGCATGCCATGCTCTCGCTGACAGCCCAGACCGAGGACGCCGCCGAGGGCATCGCCGCCTTCCTCGAAAAGCGCGCGCCACGCTGGCAGGGGCGCTGAGAAACCGTGCGGAACCGACGAAGAGAGCCAAGAGATGCGTAAGCGGGCACTGATCACCGGTATCACCGGACAAGACGGGTCGTACCTGGCCGAGCTCCTGCTCGAGGAGGGCTACGAGGTCATCGGCATGGTGCGGCGGTCGTCGACCCTCAACTTCGAGCGCATCGCCCATATCCAGGACCAGGTCTCCCTCGTCGCGGGCGACCTCCTCGACGAGATCTCGCTCATCGGGATCCTGCGCGAGTACCGCCCGGCCGAGGTGTACAACCTTGCCGCCCAGTCCTTCGTCCAAACCTCGTGGACCCAGCCCGTCCTCACCGGCGAGACGACCGCGCTCGGCGTGACCCGCGTCCTCGACGCAATCCGGATCGCCGATCCCGAGATCCGCTTCTACCAGGCGTCGTCGTCGGAGATGTTCGGCAAGGTGCAGGAGGTCCCGCAGACCGAGAGCACGCCCTTCTACCCCCGCAGCCCGTACGGGGTGGCCAAGGTGTACGGCCACTGGATCACCGTCAATTACCGGGAGAGCTACGGCCTGCACGCGTCGTCGGGCATGCTGTTCAACCACGAGAGCCCCCGGAGAGGACTCGAGTTCGTGACCCGCAAGGTGAGCCACGGTGTGGCCCGGATCGCACGGGGGATGGACGACAAGCTGTTTCTCGGGAACCTCGACGCGCACCGCGACTGGGGGTTTGCCGGTGACTACGTGCGCGCCATGTGGTTGATGCTGCAGCGCGACGAGCCGGACGACTTCGTCGTCGCCACCGGTGAGACCCATTCGGTGCGCGAGCTGTGCGAGATCGCCTTCGCGCACGTCGACCTCGATTGGCACGAGCACGTGGTGGTCGACGACAAGTTCCTCCGCCCGGCGGAGGTGGATCTCCTCGTCGGGGACGCCACCAAGGCGAAGAACGAGCTCAAGTGGGAGAAGTCCGTCACCTTCGCCGACCTCGTGGCGATGATGGTGGATGCCGACCTGGAGCTCCTCGGTGTGCAGAACCGCTGAGCCCGAGGCGACGCCGTCGGGACGGGGGTGACGATGTCGGCTGCACTCACCGCGCACGCCACCATCTCCGCGGACCCCCTCGGAGTCCTGGTGGCGTTCGGGGCAGGCATGTTGTCCTTCCTCTCGCCGTGCGTGCTGCCCCTCGTGCCGGGCTACGTGTCGATGGTGTCGGGCCTGTCGGCCACCGAGCTCGAAGCCGGAGCGCGGCGCGACGTGGCACCGCTGTTGCGGGGGGTGCTCGGCTTCGTCGCCGGTTTCACGCTCGTGTTCACCGCGCTCGGTGCCGCCGCGTCGGGCCTCGGCCATCTCCTCTTGGACCATCAACGTGGCCTCGATGTGGCCGCCGGGGTGCTCGTCGTCGTCTTCGGGGTGTGGATGGCGGGGATCGGGACGCCGCGTCGGTTCCTCCGCGAGCGCCGCTTCCACCCGCTGCCGTCGCGGCTCGGTGCGTGGGCCCCGCCGATCCTCGGGATGGCCTTCGCCTTCGGGTGGACACCGTGTGTGGGGCCCGTCCTCGGCGGGGTCCTCGGTCTCGCCGCCGCCCGGGCCACTCTCGCCTCGGGAGTGGCGTTGCTCGTGGCCTACTCACTGGGCCTAGGGGTGCCCTTCCTCGCCACCGGCCTCGCGTTCGGAAGACTCACCTCGCTCTTCGCCCGCGTCCGACGGCGCCTGCTCCTCGTGAACGCGGTGTCGGGTGTCGCCCTCGTGGTGTTCGGGGTCCTGCTCCTCACCAACGACCTCCACTGGTTGTCCTCGGTGAGCGCGGACGTGCTCAAGGCGGTGGGCCTCGGTCGGCTGACGGTCAGCTGAGGACCGGGAGCCGAGGACCGGGAGCCGAGGACCGGCGCCCGGTCCCGAGGGCGTGCCCGTCGGACCGGGAGCCGGCCCCGCTTGGAACCGGGGAGCAGGTCCCCCGTAGCATGGGCCGCAGGCCATGGCCACCGCAGTCCTCCTCCGTACCGCCGTGTGCGTCACCGGGCGGTTTCCGGCCCTGGCCGGCGTCGATCTCGCCGTCGCCCAGGGTGAAGTGGTCGTCCTCGAAGGGCCCAACGGTGCGGGCAAGACGAGCGTGCTCCGGGTGTGCGCGGGCCTGCTGCCCCTCTCCGGCGGCGAGGGCACGGTGCTCGGATGCGATCTGCGGCGCGAGGCGACGGCGGTGCGCCGTCGGGTGGGGATGCTCGGACATGCCGCCGCCCTCTACGACGACCTGACCGTGTTCGAGAACGTCCGGTTCGCGGTGCGCGCCGCGGGTGCCAGCCTGTCGACCGTCGACTCCGTGCTCGACCGCCTGGATCTGGGCGGCCGCGTCCGGCGCACCCCCGTCGGGCGTCTTTCCGCGGGACAGCGCCGGCGCGTGGCCTTCGCCCTCCTCGTGACCCGGCGTCCCGAGCTGTGGCTCCTCGACGAGCCCCACGCCGGGCTCGACACCGCGGCGAGAGCCGTGCTCGGGGAGGTCGTGACCGAGGCCGTGGCCGCCGGCGCCACCGTGCTCCTGGCTTCGCACGAGCCCGAGGAGTCCTGGCCGTTGGCCGACCGGGTCGTGTCCCTGATGGGCGGGCGCGTCGTCGGGGAGCGCGACGTGCGTGTCACGAGGTGTCGCTCTGGTGCCTCCGAGCAGCTCAGCGCCGTTCCCGGAGGTGTCCATGTGGCGTGACACCGTCCTGGTGGCGGGCAAGGATCTGCGCATCGAGCTTCGCTCGCGGGTCGTGTTGCACCAGGTGGTTCCGGTCGCCGTCCTCGTCCTTGTCCTCTTCGCGTTCGCGCTCGGCCCCGACCGCGCCCCCATGGCCCAGGCTGCGCCGGGGCTGTTCTGGGTGGCGGTGCTCTTCGCCAGCGTCCTCGCCGTACAGCGGAGCTTTGCCCTCGAGGCCTCCGACGGGGCGCGCGACGGTCTGCGCCTGTCGGGGCTAGACCCTGCCGGTGTGTTCCTGGGCAAGACGGCGGCCGTGGCGGTGCAACTCGTCGTGCTCGAGGTGGTCCTCACCGCGGGGGTGGTGGTGCTGTACGGATCGCACGTCCGTTCGTACGGGTCGGTCGTCGTCGCCGGGCTCGCCGGGACCGCCGGCCTGGCCGCGGCGGGGACCCTCTACGGTGCGCTCGCGGCCGGACTGCGGGTGCGCGAGACGCTGTTGCCGTTCCTGTTCCTCCCCGTGGCCGCCCCCGTGCTGTTGGCCGGGACCCGGGCATGGCAGGTCGCCCTCGGGACCTCCGCCAGCGCCGGCAACGTGGGTGACGCCGGCGACCCGTGGATCCGCCTCCTCCTGGTCTTCGCGGCGGTGTACCTCGCATTGGGCGTCGTCATCTTCGGGCCCCTGCAGGAGGCGTCATGACCGCCACCGACCCGAAGGTGGCACCCTGGGGTCGCACCGCAACGTGGGTGGTGCGGGGCCTCGGGATGGCCGCGGTCGTGGCGGTGGCCGGGACGGTGTGGCTCGGGCTGTGGGTGACTCCTCCCGACCAGGTGCAGCACAACCTGGTCCGCCTCGTCTACGTCCACCCGCCCATCGCATGGGTGGCGCTGTACCTCGCCTTCGGCGTGGCGGCCGTGTCGAGCGTGCTGTGGCTGTGGCCCCGGACGAGAAGCCGGTTCTGGGACCGCCTGGCGGTGTCCGCCGTCGAGGTGGGCACCGTCTTCACCGCGCTCACGTTGATCACGGGCTCGATCTGGGGCCGGCCGACGTGGGGGGTGTGGTGGGCGTGGGACGCCCGCCTGACGTCGACGGCGTTGTTGCTCGTGCTGCTCCTCGGATACCTCGCGGTACGCCGGGTCCCGGCCGACCCCGACTCGCGGGCGCGGCGCAGCGCGGTCGTGGCGCTCGTGGCGGCGGTGGACGTCCCGATCGTGCACTTCTCGGTCGACTGGTGGCACACGCTGCACCAGGGGGCCACGGTCCTCAACGCCAATCTCTCGCCCACGATCCACGGCTCGATGGCGTGGACACTGCTGCTCGGGTTCGTCGCCTTCACCCTGCTGTTCGCCTGGATGCTCGCCATCCGGTACCGGGTCGAAGTGCTCTCGGAGCACCTCCAGGACTCGGAGCTCGACGTGGCGCTGCACGAGCGGTGGGCGGAAGGGACCGGTCCGATCGCCGCCGAGCCCGGCGGGGCACTGGCGTCGACCGGGCGTCAAGCATGAGGCGCGCGCCATGAGCTACATCGACGCCGGATACGCCATCGCCCTCGGCGTGCTGGCCGCGTACGCCGCCATCCTGTGGCGCCGGCGGCAACGCCTCGAGCGCGCCGCGGCGCGCCCCGGGGACAGCGCGCACCATGAGTGAGCCGACCATCCTCGCCGCCCCGACCGCGCCGTCCGGCAGCGGCGGCCCCGACGCGCCTGTCACGCCTGGCGCTGCACCGGCCCGCGGCGGCCCGCGCCGCCGCCCCGGCCGCTGGCGGCTGTGGGTGGTCGGTGCCGTGCTCGTCGGGGCGTTCGCATTCCTCCTCGTCGAGGGCCTCGGCAGTTCGCTCAACTACTTCGAGACCGTCGACCAAGCCCTCGCGCACAAGACGATGCTCGGGACCCAGACGTTCCGCCTGGAGGGAGTGGTCGTCCCCGGCACGGTGCACCGCATCCCCGGCGGCGTGGCCTTCGTCGCCTCCGGCACCGTGGACAAGGTGGACGTGGTCAACCACGGCAACCCGCCCCAGCTCTTCCAGCCCGACATCCCCGTCGTCGTGGTGGGGCACTTCTCGGGGGGCTCCTTCGTCTCGGACCAGCTCATCGTCGACCACACCGCCCAGTACGTCCAGGAGCACCCCAACCGAGTCAGGGCCCCCAACGGGACCACCCGGTGAACGCCGCCCTCGGGCACAGCGGAGTCCTGCTCAGCCTGGCGGCATCGGTCGCCGGGGTGGTGGTCATCGCCTACGGCCTGGCCCGTGAGCGTTCCGACCTGGCGCGCACCGGGCGCGTGTACGCCGGGCTCGTGCTCCTGGGAGCGGTCGTCGCCACGGTGGCGATGGAACGGGCGCTGATCACCCACGACTTCTCTCTTGCCTTCGTGGCCGCCAACAACAGCCGGTCCACCCCGCTGCTCTACACCATCACCGGCATGTGGTCCGCGCTGGCCGGGTCGATCCTGCTGTGGGGGCTCATCCTCGCCGGCTACATCGTGGCGATGGTGTGGCGTTTCCGGCGACAGGCCGCCGATCCACTGGTGGCGTGGGCCACGCTCGTGACCCTGGCCGTGGCCGCGTTCTTCTTCGGGCTCATGGCGGGCCCGGCCGACCCCTTCACCACCGTGAGCGGGCCGGTTCCCGCCAACGGGCTGGGGCCCAACGTGCTGTTGCAGGACAACCCGCTCGTCGCCTTCCACCCCCCGCTCCTCTACCTGGGGTTCGTCGGGTTCACCATCCCGTTCGCCTTCGCCGTCGCATCCCTCGTCACCGGGCGGATCGGCGAGGGATGGCAGGTCGCCACGCGGCGCTGGACCCTCTTCGCGTGGGGGTTCCTCACCGTCGGAATCGTGCTCGGTGCGTGGTGGTCGTACCAGGTGCTGGGGTGGGGCGGCTTCTGGGCGTGGGACCCGGTCGAGAACGCCTCGTTCCTGCCGTGGCTGTGCGCCACCGCCTACCTCCATTCGGTGATGGTCCAGGAGCGCCGGGGGCTGTTGCGGGTCTGGAACCTGTCCCTCGTCATCGCCACCTTCTGTCTCACGATCCTGGGCACGTTCCTCACCCGGTCGGGGGTGATCACGTCCGTGCACGCCTTCTCCGACTCCGACATCGGCCCGCTGCTGCTCGGCTTCTTCGGGCTCGTGCTGGTGACCGGGGTGGGCCTGATCGCGTGGCGTGGGGACCGCCTGCGATCACCCGGCGGGATCGACTCCGCGGTGAGCCGGGAGGGCGCCTTCCTCGTCAACAACCTCCTCTTCGTGGTCTTCGCCTTCGTCGTGCTGCTCGGGACCGTGTTCCCTCTGCTCTACGAGGCGTTCCGGGGCCAACAGGTCACCGTGGGCGCGCCGTACTTCGACGTCATGACCCTGCCCATCGGGTTGGCTCTCCTGTTCCTCATGGCGATCGGCCCCGCCCTGCCGTGGCGCAAGACGACGGTGAGCACCTTGCGCGACCGCCTGACGATCCCGGCCTGGGTCGGTGCACTGGTGATCGTGGGGTGCGTGGCCGGAGGTGTGCGGGGCCTCGCCCCGCTAGGCGCCTTCGGGCTCGGCGCGTTCGCGGCGGCCGCCAACGCCCGCCAGCTCGTGCTGTCGGCCCGAGGCGCCCGCCGGAGCGGGGTCGGCGCGTGGTACGGGCTCGTCGGACGCGCCAACGGGGGCATGGTCGTGCACCTCGGGGTGGTGGTCATCGCGGTCGCACTGGCGGCCGCCACCTCTTTCGGCCACCGTGGCGAGGTGACGCTGCGGCCTGGCCAGGTCGTCACGAGCGACGGCCACCGCATCGAGCTCGTCCGCCTCGCCCACATCAGCACACCCTCCCGGACCGCCACCGAGGCCCTCGTGACGGTCGACGGACACGGGCCGCTGCGGCCCGCGGTGAGCCAGTTCGGGCCGAACACCGAGGCGGTCGGGACGCCGGCCATCGACTCGAGCTTCGAGGACGACGTGTACCTGACGGTGGACGCGTTGCCCGCCGACCCGGGCGGGCCCGTCACCATCGGCGTCACGGTCCAGCCCCTCGTGGCCTGGCTGTGGGGAGGCGGGGCCCTGCTCGTGCTCGGCGCCCTCCTGGCCGCCGTCCCCGGCCGGCGCCGTCGTCGTCCCACCGACCCGGTCTCGGCCCCGCTTCCGGGAGGCCACGCCGGGGATGACGGGGGCGGGTCGGGCGACGCCGGGCACCCGCCGGCCCTCGGGGTCTCGCCAGGCCCGCGCTCGGTCGGACCCGGAGAGCGTGGGCACGAGGAGCCCGCGCCCGAGCCCGTCCCGGCCGGCTCCCCGTGACCCAGACCGGGGGCGCCCCGGCGCGCCCCGAGCTCCGTCACCGCCACACCGCCCGATGGGTGGCGGGGGTGGTGCTGGTGGTGGGTGCCGTCCTGGTGGCGCTGCTGGCGACGAGCCCCCAGGAGACCGCCACGGAGGTCGACACGCCCCTTGTCGGTCAGGCCGCTCCGGGGATCGCCGGCGCCACACTGGCGGGTGGCTCCTTCGACCTCTCCGCGTTGCGGGGTCGATGGGTCGTCGTGAATTTCTTCGCCAGCTGGTGCCCCCCGTGTCAACAGGAAGAGCCCGAGCTCGTCGCGTTCGCGTACGCGCACCGGTCGCCGGGTGACGCCGCGCTCGTCGGCGTGGTGTTCGACGACGCCGCCTCGACGGCGCACAATTTCGTGCGCTCGACGGGGGCGTCCTGGCCGGCGGTGATCGACCCCGACGGCCAGATCGCCCTGAACTACGGCGTGCGTGGTCCTCCCGAGACGTTCATCGTGTCTCCCGACGGCACCGTCGTGGTGCACCTGGACGGGCCCGTCACCGATGCCTCGCTCGACCACTGGCTGGCGCTGGCCCAGCGGGGCCGATCGTGACCGCCGCTCCGGCGCGCCGCTCCGGGGGGCGGCCTCGGTGGGCCTCGTGGGCGCCGTGGATGGCGTTGGTGGTCGTGGTGGGCGTGGCCCTCGGCGTGGGGTCGTCCCGTGGCGGGCCCCCCGCCACCCCGGCCCAGCGGGCGGCCGCGATCGACGCGCTGGTGCGCTGCCCGAGCTGCGACGGCATCTCGGTGGCCGACTCCTCGGCCTCGACCGCGGTGGCGATCCGTCAAGCGGTGGCCGCCCGCATCCGTGCGGGGCAGACCGACGGCCAGATCGACGCGTTCCTCGTGAGCCGCTACGGGCCGGACATCTTGTTGCGCCCCCCCGTGCACGGCTGGACCGCGTGGCTGTGGCTGCTCCCGCCCGCGGTGCTCGCCGTCGCAGTGGTGGGTGTGGGGAGCGTGCTGTGGCGACGCCGGAGCCGCGCGCCGGGGCCGGTGTCCGCCGAGGACCGCGCCCTCGTCCAGCGGGCGCTGGCGCAGCGCCGCGGCGCGGGCCGCGGCGGCCCCGAGGTAGTGCGGGCACCGTGACGCGCGCCGAGCTCGACGACGAACGGTCCTTCTTGTTGGACTCGCTCGAGGACCTCGAGCGCGAGCGGGCCGCGGGAGACCTCTCCGACGCCGACTACGAGGTCCTGCGCGACCGATACACGCGGCGAGCTGCCGAGGTGCTTCGTGCCCTCGACGGCGGCGACACCGGCGGCACCGGCATCGCGCCGGACACGGACCGCGACGGCATGGACGCGAGGCGGGCAGGTGCGCAGGCCGGTTCGCGTCTCGAGACGACATCCGAAGTCGTCGCCACCGACGCGCGCCCGAGGCGCCGGCGCACCTTCCTGGTCGTGGGGCTGCTCGCCGTCGTGGCCGCGGTGGCTGTCGCGGTCGTCGCCGCGCAGTCCGGCACCCGGCTTCCGGGGGAGACCGCGTCGGGGTCGGTCAGCCTGAGCCGCGCCGCGCAGCTGCGCCGGACCCTGGCACAGGCCGAGACGCTCGAGTCCGAGGGCGACGCGGCCGACGCGGTCCGCCTCTACGACGAGGTGCTCGCTCAGGACCCCACGCAGCCCGACGCCCTCGCCCAGTCGGGGTGGCTCGAGTTCGAGGCGGGGGCGGCGTCCCGCGACTCGGCGGTCCTGGCCAAGGCCCAACAGCTCGAGGAGGCAGCGTTGCGCGTCGAGCCCGCCGCCTATGCGCCGCACCTGTACCTGGGGTCGATGCTCCTGGCCGAAGGTGACGACAGCGGCGCCGTGGTGCAGTACCGCCAGTTCCTCGCCGACAAGCCTCCGACGGCGGAAGTGCGCGCCGCGCAGCAGCTCATCGACGAGGCTTTCAACGGCGCGCACCAGCCCGTCCCCGCCCTCCCCGGCGTGACGGCCACCACGCCGTCCGCGCCGTCCGCGCCGACCACGGCGCCTCCGTCCACGACGCCGTAATCCAGGACCCCGTCTCGACGCCGGCCGCGGGCTGAACGACGTCCCGGGCTCAGGCCCGCAGGGCGCGCAGCTCCGACACGACGACGGGGAACGCCGCCGCGAACGCCTCGACGTCGCGGTCGGTCGTGGACCACCCCACCGACAGGCGCAGGGAGCGCTCGGCGTCGGTCCCCATGGCCTCGAGCACCGGCGACGGGGCCAGGGACTCCGACGAGCACGAGGAGCCCGAGTGCGCGGCGATGCCGTGCTGGTCGAGACCGAGCAGGACCGGCTCGGCTTCGACCCCGCCCACCGCCACGCACACCAGGTGCGGTGCGCGCCGGTCGGGATCGCCGAGCACTACCACGTCCTCGACGGTCGTGGCCGCGGCCAGGATGGCGTCGGTGCGACGTCGGGCCTCTGCCGCGTCGCGCTCGACCCGGCCGGGCCCGCTCAACGCCTCGGCCGCGGCCCCGAACCCCACGATGCCCGCCACGTTCTCGAAGCCGCCCCGCCGCGCCCGCTCCTGTTCGCCCCCGACGATCAGGGGGGGCACCCGCAGGCCGCGGCGCACCACCAGCGCGCCTGTCCCCGGCGGCCCGCCCAGCTTGTGCGCGCTCACCGACACGAGGTCGGCGCCGAGCTCGTCGAAATCCGTCTCGACGTGCCCGGCGCTCGTACACGCGTCGACGTGCACGAGCGTGTCGTGCCGTCGGCACACGTCGACGACCTCGCGCACGGGCTGGACCGTGCCCACCTCGTGGTTCGCCATCTGGCAGTGCACCAGGGATGCGGGCCGTCCCTCGCGGGCCGCCCTGTCGAGGGCGTCCTCCACCTCGGCGGGGTCGATGCGCCCGAAGTCGTCGACGGCGATGGGCACGACGCCGCCGCCGGCACGGGCGGAGGCCTCCCGGACCGAGGAGTGCTCGACGGCGGCGAGCACGACGGGGCCCGGCCGCGCCCGGGTCGCTCCCCACGTCGCCGCGTTGACCGCCTCGGTCCCGCCCGAGGTGAAGACGACCTGGCGCGGCCGCGTGCCGAGCAGCGAGGCGACCTGTTCGCGCGCCGTCTCGACCATGGCGCGCACGACACGACCTTCGGTGTGGACGCGTCCGGGATCACCGGTGTCGTGGCGCGCCGACTCCAGCCAGCGGATCATGGCCGACACCACCTCGGGCCGCGGTGGCGAGGTGGAGGCGTGGTCGAGGTAGTGGCGGGCCAGGGCTCAGACCAGCGCGGCGCAGGCGTCGTCGCCGCGCGCACGCGAGGACAGCACGACCGGGATGGGCTCCTCGGCGCCCGCCCCGCACAGCCCGGCCAGGAGCCCCCGCACCATCCCCCGGTCCACGGCACAGATCACCGGGTGCTGGGTGGCGGCCTCGCCGAAGGGACAGTGCTCGGCCACCACCGCGGTCGACTCACCGCGGTCCTCGGCGTGGGCGGCGAACCCGTGGGCGGTGAGGGCGTCGGCGATGGCGTGCATGGCGGCGCGTACCGAGCGCTGTCCTTCGCCCGGCTCCATGCGCTCGGCGAGCACCTTTCCGTAGTTCTCCCCCAGTCGCTCGGCCATGCGCTCGGCCTCGACCGGACCGAGCAGCTCGAGGGCTTCGGCGAGCAACGCCACGATCAGGTCGTCGCGGTGGGTGACGAAGTCGAGCGTGGGGTCGCCGTCGGGGCCGTCGGCGGCCCGGTAGCGCTTGGAGGGACGGCCCGCACCGGCCGAAGGGGGTCGTTCGAGGCTCACCTCGAGGTACCCGCCCGCAGCCAGACGGTCGAGGTGGTGCCGGGCCACGTTCGGGTGCACCGAGAACGCCGCCGCCAGCTCCGAGGCGGTCGCGCCCGGGTGGGACCGGACGTGGAGGTAGATCTCCCGTCGCGTCGGGTCCCCGAACGCCGAGGTCACCGCGGCCACCGCCGCGGAGAACCTGCGGTCGGCGGGGGCGTTCCCACCGAGATCGGGGGCGGATTCCACACCGGTAGTCTACCGGCTGGGTGCGGCGTAATCCCTGGTCGCGCCAGCCGGACCCTTTCCGAGAGAGGCGCCGTGGTCCCGACCGATGCCGAAGTGCGCGCCGCGGCCGCGGCCGTGGAGGACCCGACCCTGCGCCGTGGCCTGGGGGAGCTCGGGATGGTGCGGTCCGTGCGGTCGGGGCGGCGCCAGGCGTCCGTGGTGGTGGCGGTGCCCGTGGAGGGGTGGCCGGCCGCCGACGAGCTGGCCGCCGTGGTGGTCCGGAGTGTGGGAGCGCTCGACGGGGTGGGCGAGGTGAAGGTCGAGCTCCTCACCATGACGGCCGACGAGCGTGAGGAGCTGCACCGCCGTCTTGCCCTCGGAGCCGGTGGAGAGCCCGTGGCGCCCGCCCGTGGCGATGGCGGCCACGCCCACGCCCACGGGCCCGGAGGTCCGCCGGCGCCTCTCGGGCACGAGGCGGGCCGGCCCAACCGCTTCATGGCGCCGGGATCGCGCACCCGGGTGGTGGGGATCTCGTCGGGCAAAGGCGGCGTCGGAAAGTCGTCGGTCACGGTGAACCTGGCCGTGGCCCTCGCAGCACGGGGCCACGATGTCGGGTTGCTCGACGCCGACGTCTACGGGTTCTCGGTGCCCAAGATGCTCGGCGTGACGAGGGGACCCGTTGCCGTCGACGACCTCCTGGTGCCGCCCGTGGTCCACGGGGTCCGGTGCCTGTCGATGGGCTTCTTCGTGCCCGACGAGCAGCCCGTGATCTGGCGCGGGCCCATGTTGCACAAGGCCCTCGAGCAATTCCTCGTCGACTCCTACTGGGGAGAGCCCGACTTCCTCCTCATCGACATGCCTCCGGGCACCGGCGACGTCACGCTCTCGTTGGGCCAATACCTGCCCCGGACCGAGATCGTGGTCGTCACGACACCGCAGGCCGCCGCGCAGCGCGTGGCCCAGCGGTCGGCCTACGCGGCCAAGAAGCTCAAGCTGGCCGTGCGGGGCGTCGTCGAGAACCTGTCGTGGTTCACCGGCGACGACGGCACGCGCTACGAGCTCTTCGGGTCCGGCGGCGGCCAGGAGCTGGCCGACGACCTCGAGGTGCCGCTGCTGGCCCGGATCCCCCTCGTCCCGGCCGTGCGTGTCGGCGGGGACACGGGCGTCCCGGTGCGCGTGGCCGACGCCGGCGGGGAGGCGGCGCTGGCGTTCGACGCGTTGGCGGGCCGCCTCGAGGACCTCGGACCGGCGCGGATCTACCGGCGGGAGCTCAACGTCCGTTGAGGGAGTCGACCCCCCGCGGCAGGCGGTCGCGGTCCCATCCGAGGTCCGAGACGGCGATCCCCATCGCGAACCGGTCGGTCATCCCCGCCACGTAGGCGACGGCTTCGAAGACCGCCCCGTCGCTGCCCGCGGCGAGACCGGCGCCGGAGCGCACCCCGGGGATGAGGTTCGGCTGGTCGGAGAAGTGCGTGACCAGGGCCCGGAGCACCGCCACCACGGACGCGCCCTGCGTCACCGACGCGGGGCGCAGGTAGATGTGCTCGTAGTTGCCGCGGCGGAAGGCGGCGAGTGCCTCGGCGTGCTCCTCGTCCATCCCCACCCTGCCTGCCCGGAGCGTGGTGCGGACCATTCCCTCGATGAACGTGTGCAGCTGTCTGGAGCGGGTGTCGCCGCACTGGCCGAGCACCGCGTCGGGCAGAAGTGCCGGGGTCACGATCCCCGCGGAGACGGCGTCCTCCCAGTCGTGGCACAGGTACGCGATCCGGTCTGCCCAGCTGACGACCTCGCCCTCGGGCGTGGCGGGGGCGGGGCGCGACCACGAATGGTTCCGGATGCCGTCGAGCGTCTCCTCGCACAGGTTGAGCTCGGCGAGCGAGACCTCGGCGCCCCACACGGCGTGGTCGAACCCGCCCGGGAGGAAGACCCCGAGCGCGTCCTCGCTCATGTGCCCCCCCGGACCGTGTCCGCAGTCGTGGCCGAGGGCGATGGCCTCGGTGAGCGCCACGTTCATCCGGCACGCCCGGGCGATTCCGGTCGCCACCTGTGCGACCTCGAGCGCGTGGCTGAGGCGTGTCCGCTGGTGGTCGGCGGGGAAGATGAAGACCTGGGTCTTGCCCGCCAACCGGCGGAACGACGCCGAGTGCAGGATGCGGTCCCGGTCCCGTTCGAAGCAGGTGCGCCAGGTGTCGGGCTCCTCGGGGACGGCGCGCCGGCCGCCGCCGGAGGCCCGGGTCGCCCCGGGGGCGAGGAGCTGGTCCTCGGCGGCTTCGCGCTCGAGCCGACCGAGCGGCTCGGTCCCGACGTCGGTGCCGAGCCCGGCAGAGGAGTCGGCATGCGCCGTGCGCAGGCCCTGAGCGCCGTGCCCCGCCATGGTGGCGGCCCACCGGCGGCTCCGCTCGGTCGGCGGGACGGGGGTCGGCTCCATGGGCCTTAGTGTGGCTCACGGCTGTATGGTCGTGGACCGCCCGGCTGGGGACGGTCCGATCGGAGGAGCGGGACAAAGGTGGACGTGCGCATCGGGATCGTGCAGAGCCCCAAGGAGCTCGAGGTCGAACTGGGTGAAGACGCGGATCGCGAGGCGGTCATCGCCGAGATCGAGTCCTCCCTGGGCCAAGAGGCAGGGGTGTTGTGGCTCACCGACCGCAAGGGCCGGCGCGTCGCCATTCCGGTGGCGAAGGTCGCCTATGTCGAGGTGGGTGCACCCACCCACGAGCGCCGGGTCGGTTTCGGCGCCCCCTGACTCGAGCGGTCGGTTGTCCCGCCCGTGAGCGCCGCCGACCGCAAGATGGTGGGGCTGCTCGACCGCCGCCTGCTCTTCGTCACCGGGAAAGGTGGCGTCGGCAAGACGACGGTGGCCGCCGGGTTGGCCCTGTACGCGGCCGAGCACGACCGGCGCACCCTGCTGTGCGAGATGGACGCCAAGGGGGACGTGGCCGCCTACTTCGAGACCGGGCCCACGGACTTCGCGGCGCGCGAGGTATTCCCGTCGCTGTGGGCCATGTCGATGGACACCGAGGCCTCGCTGCGGGAGTACCTGAAGCTCAATCTCCGGATCCCCGTGGTGGGTCGGATCGGGCCGCTGGCAAAGGTGTTCGACTTCGTGGCCACCGCCGCCCCCGGTGTCCGCGAGATCCTCACGGTCGGGAAGTTCTGTTACGAGGTGCGCGAGCGTCACTACGACCTCGTGGTGGTGGACGCGTCCGCCACGGGACACATCGTCGGGCAGCTGGCCGCACCCCAGGCGATCAACGACCTCGTGAAGGTGGGCCTCATCCGGTCGCAGACGGACTGGATCCTCGACATCCTCTCCGATGCCGCCACGACCGGCCTCGTGATCGTCACCACTCCCGAGGAGATGCCGGTCAACGAGACCATCGAGCTGGCGTCGAGAGTCGCCACCGAGACGTCGGTCGAGCTGGCGGCGGTGATCGTGAACCGCGTGCTGCCCGAGCTGTTCGGGCGCAGCGAGGAGGAGGTCTTCAACGAGTTGTGCCGCCCCGGGGTGTCCGCCGAGCTCAAGAGACTGGTGCGAGACGACCCGACGCCGGTCCTCGACGCGGCTCGTCTGGCTGTCACCTTGCGCCGCACCCGGGCGGGGCATCTCGAGCGCCTGCGCGCCGGGGTCGACCCCGTCGTGCCCATGATGTACCTGCCGTTCCTCTTCACGCGGCTGCACGGTCTGCGCACGCTGCGCCAGGTGGCCGTTTCCCTCGGCGAGGAGCTGGCCCCCTGATGGCCAGGCGGAGCCCGCCGCGCCCCGAGGCACGCGGGGCGACGCTCGACGGCCTGCTGGCGTCGAAGGAGATCGTCGTGGCGTGCGGGCCCGGAGGGGTGGGCAAGACGACGACCGCCGCCGCCGCCGGCGCCATGGCCGCGGCTCGCCTCGGCGGGAAGGTGCTCGTGCTCACCGTCGACCCCGCCCGTCGCCTGGCCGACGCGTTGGGCCTCGAAGGGATCGGGAACACCGAGCGGCGGGTGCCCGACGCCACCTTCCGCGAGGCAGGGGTGAAACCGATGGGTGAGCTGTGGGCCGCCATGCTCGACACCAAGGAGTCTTGGGACTCGCTGGTGCGGCTGCATGCGCCCGACGCGCGCACCCGCGACGAGATCCTGTCCAATCCCCTGTACCGGAACATCTCCGGGCGCTTCGTCCAGAGCCACGACTACATCGCCATGGAGCGCCTCTTCGAGATCCACACAGACGGCAAATACGACCTCATCGTGGTGGACACGCCCCCGACGCGCAACGCGCTCGACTTCCTGGACGCCCCCGAGCGCATGGCGGAGTTCTTCTCGAGCCGGCTGCTGCGCTGGCTCATCGTCCCGTATCGCTCCAAGCTCGTGAACTTCGCCTCCAAGCCCTTCTACCAGGTCGCCGACAGGATCCTCGGAACCCAGTTCCTCGAGGACGTGGCGCAGTTCTTCATCCTCTTCCAGTCGATGTACGACGGGTTCGTGGAGCGGGCGAAGGCGGTCCACCGCCTGATGGCGGACCGTCGCACCTCGTTCATCGTGGTGTCGACCCTCGAGGCCGTCCCCCTGCGCGAAGCCGAATTCTTCGCGCAGGCCCTCAAGGACCGCCGGCTGCATCTGGGTGCCATCGTCCTCAACAAGGTGCTCCCCGCCTACCTGCGCGATCCGTCGGGGGAGGTGGTCGCGGAGAAGCTCCGCGACCGGGCCGACGAGCTCGCCGAGGCCCTCGGGCCCAAGGTGCACTCCGGCGACGTCGGCCAGATCCGTCGCGTGCTCGTCGAGGTGGGCCGGAGCTACATCGACTACCGGGTCGTGGCCCAGCGCGAGGCCGAGCAACAGGCGGAGCTGGCCGATGTGCCCGAAGCCCTGGTGAGCGTTCCGTATTTCGACACCGACGTCTATGACCTCGAGGGGCTGTTGCGCCTCGGCGCCAAGCTCTGGAGTCCGTGAGGAGCGGAGCCGCACCTACTGGGCGGGATAGTTTCCTCCGCCTTCGGCGTGTTGTTTCGCGATGTACATGGCGCTGTCGGCGCGGCCGAGGAGCGTCGCCGCCGTGTCGCCGGGCCCGGGGTGGGCGAGGCCGACGCTGGCGGTCAGGCGGAAGGTGCCCTCGGGCAGCTCGATCGGTCGCTGGATGCCCTCGGCGAGACGGGCCGCCAGCGCCCTGAGCTCTTCGGGGTCGCGGATGGCGGCCACCACCACGAACTCGTCACCCCCGTAGCGCGCCACCACGTCACCTTTGCGCACCGACGACTCGAGGCGCGCCGCCACCCGCCTCAGGAGCTCGTCGCCGGTGGTCCGCCCGTACTGGTCGTTGATGGGGCGGAACCCGTTGAGGTCGATGAACACCACCGCGGTCGTCGGGTTGCCGAGACACCGCTCGACGTGGGCGCGCAGCGTCACCCGGTTGGCCAGGCCTGTGAGAGGGTCGAACGTGGTGAGCTCCTCGAGCGCCTCGCGGGTGGCGCGCAACTGGGTGATGTCGTGGCCCGACACGACGAGGCCCCTCACCGTGGGGTCGTCGAGGAGGTTGACGATGCTCAGCTCGAAGGGGACGGACTCGTTCCCGCCGCGGCGCATCAGGTCGACCTCGACGACGGTGGGGGCCCGGCTGAACGAGGGCACGTCGACCGATCGGGACAACGCCGCGGCCAGGCTGCCCTGATCGTGTGGCGCCGCGAACTCGACCAGCGGCCTGCCCTCGACGAGCTCCTGGTCGTGCCCGAGCAACCTCGTGATGGCGGCGGAGACCGACTGGATGCGCCCACCCGCGTCCAACAGCATGGTGACGCTAGCGGCGTTGTGCACGATGGCCCTGAACTTGCCGACCTCGTCGGAGGCGATCTCCCACCGTCGTCGTTCGGTCAGGTCACGCAGGCACAGCACCAGGCCGTTGACCGCCGGCCTGTCGAGGAGGTTGGCGCCGATGACCTCGACGAGCCTCCAGCCGTCCGCGGCCCGAACCCGCAGCTCGATCGGCGTCCCCACGGTCTTGCCCTGGATGCTCGTCAACGCCACCGCGGCGACCTCCTGGTCGTCGGGGTGCAGGAAGCCCAGGCCGTCGACTCCTGCCATCCGGGCGCTGTCCACCCCGAACAGGCGTTCCGCAGCGTCGTTGGCCCAGATCAGCCGGGCCGAGGCATCGACCACGACAACGGCGTCAGGGAGCCAGACGGCAACGTCGAGGAGGCCGCGCGATTCGATCACCACGACTCCATCGGCCGGCGCGGCCCCCGGCCTTAGCCCGGGTATGCCCCGATGCCCCGCTCGGGGCACGGGGGCGGCGTCCTGTCGGCCCCGCCCGGCCCCATTCCTCCTCCGCTCAGGCTCGAGGGACGGATCGAGGAGACCGGGAACCGGGCCTCGGTGTGACCGGGTGCCCCGGGGGCTGCGTGCCCTTGATGCCGTCTCCTTCGGCGAGCTTTCTGCGAGCGGGCGCCGGGCCGTCGATCACGAGCGCCCCTGACTCGTGCGCGCCGATGCTGCATCACCGGGGAGTGCGCCGCACGTTCGGGGTCGGACACTCGGTCAGGGGTTGTGTTGCCCTGGATGAAGAAAGGTCCCCGGGATGCCGACACCAACGCATGAGGAATCGGCCGCCGCAGGGGGCGAAGGATGCCTGATCCGGCGCGGGCGCGGTGATGACGACGAGGACCTGTGGTTTCGTGTTCACGACGACGGGCCGGCCGTGTGCCAACCACGTGGCCGACGGCGTCCCGTGGTGCCGCGCCGGCCATCCGTGTGCGCCGGCCGCTTTCCCCGACGACGAATTCGAACCAGCTCCCGATCGCTGCGACGCGCCACCGGCGTTCGTTCCTCAGGAAACGAGGTCCCGACCCTCGCCGAGCCGCGTGCGTCGTGCCACGGAGCTGCTCAGACAGGCGATGGCGAGTGAGGACGCGGACGAGTTCGGGCTCCGTGCCGAACACGTCCTCGCCGATTGCCGGACCGCCCTGGCGCTGCTCGGAGGAGCCGACGCTTCGCCGGCGGCCCGTGCCGCGGTCATCCAGCGGTTCGGGAGGGTCGGTGCACTGCTCGTCCTAGGGTACGAGGAGCGGGGGCGGGCACATGATCTCGGGCCGGACGGATCCGTGCCCGGTGACCGCAACGCCTCACACGACGGCCACCGCAACCCTTCGCACAACGGGAGACACAACGCCTCGCACCACAGCCACCCCAACCCTTCGCACAACGGCCACCCCACCTGGCCCGGCGGGCCTCGCGGCGCCGAGCAGTTCAACGACGGGAAACGGCACTTCGAGCGCCTGGTGCGGGACTTCGCCGATCTCGACGCCGTCGGGTTGTACCGGCTCCTGTGCGAGATCGACCACGACGAGGGGCTCGCGGGGGACGAGGACGGGGCTGACGCACACCGCTGGCTCCACGCGACGTACGCGGTGGCGGCCCGTGACGGCACGCCTGGCGCCCACCGGGCCTACATGCGCGCCCTCGATCGGGTCATGCGCCTCGTCCGGCCGCTGGTCGCCTCGTAGGCCGCCCTTCCGGCGGGTCCGGATGCCGGGCTCCGCCGCCTACGATGCGGGCGGAGGGACCACGCACATGACCGACATCACAGATCCCGTGCTCGAGGCCTACGCGGAAGCGCACACGACAGGCCCGGCCGATCACCTGCTGGCTCTGGCCGAGGAGACCCGGGCCACGCTGAGCGCTCCGCAGATGATGGTCGGAGCGCTCGAGGGCCGCTTCCTCGAGATGCTCGTCTACGCACTGGCTCCGCAATGGGTGCTCGAGATCGGCACCTTCAGCGGGTACTCCTCGCTCTCGATGGCGGCGGGTCTTCCCCGGGGTGGTCGCATCACCACGTGCGAGTTGAGCCCCGTGCACGCCGCCGCGGCCCGGCAGCACATCGCCGGCAGCCCGTACGCGGACCGCATCGAGGTGCTCGAGGGCCCCGCGCTCGAAACCGTGCAGAAGCTCGAAGGGCCGTTCGACTTCGTGTTCATCGACGCCGACAAGACGAACTACCTCGCGTACTACGAAGCCGTCCTGCCCAAGCTGGCGGGGGGCGGGCTGATCGCGGCCGACAACACGCTGTGGAGCGGAAGGGTGGTCGAGGAAATCGACCAGTCCGACGACACCAGGGCCATCCGCGCCTTCAACGACGCCGTGGTGTCGGACTCCCGCGTGGTGTGCGTGCAACTGCCGGTGCGCGACGGGGTCACCCTCATCCGGCCGTCTCGCCCCGGCGCCACAGGCGGCCGGTGAGGGCAGAGGGAGATCGATCGCGCTCCGATGCTCGACTACCACTTGCACCTCTGGCCCCATGGCCAGCGTGACACGGCTCCCACGCTCGACCAGGTGGCCGCCTACTGCGAACGCGCCGCGGCGGCCGGCGTCCACGAGATCGCCCTGACCGAGCACCTTTTCCGCTTCGCACAGGCCGACCGGTTGCTGCGCGGCTTCTGGGACGACGAGCCGGACACCGCGCTGCGGGCGTCGATGGAGAGCTACTGGGACGAGCACGCCCGCGCTGATCTCGACGCCTATGTGGAGTGCGCGTTGGCCGCCAAGGACGCGGGCCTGCCCGTCGTGCTCGGACTGGAGGTCGACTACTACCGGGGGCGGATGGACGACGTCGCCACCCTTCTCGCTGGGTACCCGTTCGACGTCCTGTTGGGATCGGTCCACTGGCTCGGGGCATGGCGGTTCGACGACATCGGCGACGCCGTGTCGATGGCGCAGTGGTCGACGCGCGACGTCGACGCGGCGTGGAGCGACTACGTCACGGCCATCGAGGAGCTCGCCGCCACTTCGACGTGCGATGTGCTGGCCCATCCGGACCTGGTGAAGGCGGCCGGTCATCGGCCCGTGGCGCCCGAGGAATGCTGGGACCGCCTGGTGGAGGCGGCGCTGCGTTCCGAAATGGCGGCGGAGCTCTCCTCCGCCGGATGGCGCAAGCCCGCGGAGGAGGCCTACCCCGCACCCGGGCTGCTGTCGCGCTTGGTCTCGGCCGGCGTCCCGCTGACGACGGCCTCCGACGCGCACCGGCTCCCCGACGTGGCGAACCGGGTGGCGGATCTCGCCCGCATGCTCGACGACCTGCAGGTGGGCTCGCTGCGCGCCTTCCGCGCCCGGCGCCCGGTGGACGTCGCCGTGGGCACCGCCGTGCTCGGACGATGAAGACGTCAGCGGAGCTTGCCGCCACCCACACGGGGCTCGATCCCGCCAGCCTCGACCATCTCCAACGCCTGCTCGGGTCGTGGGGGGTGCTGTCGGACCTGTCGTTCTCCGACCTGCTCCTGGTCGCACCGGTGCGTGGGACCGCCGGTGCCCAATTGATCGTGCTCGGACAGATCCGGCCCACCACGTGGGCCACGCTCCTGCGGGTGGACCTGGTGGGCCAGGTCGTCGAGAGCGCCGATTGGCCGGTGGTCACCGAGGCCATCGGGTCGGGGAAGGTGTCGTCGGGCCTGGCGGTGATCCCCGTGCCCGTCCGGGTGAGGCTGGCTTCGGTCGACCCGGACGGGCGCGACACCGGAGAGGTGCCGGCGGTCCCCGACACCGCACAGCTCGAGTGCGTCCCCGTGAGTCACGGGGGAGAGCCCGTCGCCGTCATCGTCCGGGTGGCGCCACTCGAGGACCGGCGTCCCGGTCGCCTCGAACGCGTCTATCGCGACCTCTACCGGCGCCTGGCGCTCATGGTCATGGTCGGCGACTTCCCGTTCGTGGGCGAGGACTTCACCACCGAGGACTCGCCCCGGGTCGGTGACGGACTCGTCCTGGTCGAGCCGGGTGGGAACGTGCGGTACGCGTCTCCCAACGCCATGAGCGCGTTGCACCGCATGGGAGTGAGCGACGTGGTGGAGGGACGGCGCCTCTCGGAGCTCGGGATCGACGACACCGCGGTGAGCTCCGCATTGCGGGCGGGTTGCCCCGTCACCGAGGAGGTGGAGCGCAGGCCCGATGTCATCGTCCTCATGCAGTGCACGCCCCTGCTCGAGCAGGACATGGTCACGGGGGCCATGGTGCTGCTGCGCGACGTCACGGACCTGCGCCGCCTCGACCGGCTCCTGCTCTCGAAGGACGCCGCGATCCGCGAGGTGCACCACAGGGTGAAGAACAACCTGCAGACGATCTCGTCGTTGCTCCGGCTCCAGGCTCGTCGCCTCGAGCCCGGCAAGGGCCAGGAGGCGCTGCGCGAGGCGGAACGGAGGGTGCGGTCGATCGCGCTCGTCCACGAGATCCTGTCGCGTGAGCCCGGGGACGAAGTCCCCTTCGACGAGATCGTGGGATCGCTGGTCCGGATGGCGGAGGACTCCGTCGTCTCCGGCGAGCGCATCGAGATCCACGTGAAGGGCGACGTGGGCGAGGTGGCCGCGGACGTCGCCACGCCGCTGGCGGTCGTGCTGGCGGAGCTGTTGCAAAACGCCGTGGAGCACGCCTTTCCGTCGCTGGGCGGCGATTCCGTGTTCATCGCCAACAACGACGGCGAGGCGGTCGGCCACGTGGAGCTCGTGCTCGCCAACAATGGTGAAGACCTCACCCTCGAGGTCCGCGACGACGGCTGCGGCCTGCCCGAGGGGTTCGACATCGACCACACGACCAGTCTCGGGCTGTCAATCGTGCGCGACCTCGTCACGAGCCAGCTCGCCGGCTCCATCGCCATGACCAGCAACGGTGGCACCGTCGTGACGATCAACCTGCCGGCCCACAGACCCTCGAGCGAGGCCGCTTCGCGCTCGAGACGCCCCCTTGGGCGAGGTTGCGCCCTCGGGCCGGTCACCGGCCCACGCAGGGTCAGTCTTCGGTCACCACGGAGAAGCGGTAGCCGATGCCGCGCACGGTGTGCAGCCAGCGCGGGCCGGTGGCATCGGGCTCGAGCTTCAGCCGGAGGCGGCGGACGTGCTCGGTGACCGTGGCGGGGTCCTGCCACTCCTGTGTCGAGCCCCACACGTGCTCGAGCAGCTCCTCGCGGGTGAACACCTGGTCCGGTGTCGCGGCCAGGAAAGCCAGGAGGTCGAACTCCTTGGGCGTGAGGTCGATGGCGGTGCCGCTGACCAGCACCCTGTGCGCGGCCCGGTCGATCATGAGGCCTTCGTGCTCGATCTGGCTCGCCGACTGCGTCGGCTGGCCGCGGCGCAGGACCGCCCGGATGCGCGCGTCGAGCTCGGGGAGCGAGCACGGCTTCACGACGTAGTCGTCGGCCCCGAGGTTGAGCACCCGGACGCGTTCGGACTCCTCGGAGCGACCGGTGAGCACGATGACCGGAAGCTCGCCGTCGCGCCGCAGACGGGTGAGCACCTCTTCACCGTCGAGTCCCGGAAGCCCGAGGTCGAGCACCACCAGGTCGTAGCTGCCGAGGCTCGCCTCCCGCAACGTGCCGGGCCCGTCGGCCGCCTCGCCCACGCGGTAGCCCACCCGCTGGAGGAACATCCTGGTGGCCGTCCGGCTCGCCGTATCGTCCTCCGCGACCAGGACCATGTGGTCCTCTTCGGTCAGCGTCACAGTCACAGGTCTACCTCCGGTCGCACGTCTTGCCGTTCCCCTGGTCGGGGTCCCCCCCCACGACCGGCCACAACTCCGGCGGCGGGACCGTCGTCCGCGGCGAACGGGCGCCGGTCGTCCCCGACGAGCACCTGTGCACCTCGCGACGTCCCTTCACCGCTGTCCACCCTGCTTGGCTCCTATCTCGTAGTCCACGAGCCGGAGGAGAGCTTCGACGTCCACCGGTTTCGTCAGGTAGCCCTCGACCCCGAGGTCGAGCATCTCCCTGATCCTGCTCGGTGTGGCGTCTGCACTCACCACGACCACTTTGGTGTCGGCCAACTCAGGCACCGCCTTGAGCCGGTGCAGCAGCTCGTCACCGGCCAGATCCGGCAGGTGGAGATCGAGAAGGACCAGGTCGGGGCGATGCTGGCGGGCCAGTTGGAGCCCGGAAAGCCCCTCGACGGCCGACACGAGCCGGACGCCGGGACGCTTGGCGAGCACCTGTCCCACCAGGGCGGCGTTCGAGGGGTTGTCCTCGATCTGGAGCACCACGACACCTCGGCCCTGCCCCCGGGGGGCGCCGCTTCCGTTGGACTCGGCGCGACGGGACGTCCCGGGGGCGGCTGGTCCCGCCGGGGCGGTCGGAACCGGCCCCGACGCCCGGCGGGCGGCGGGGCCCGAAGGCGGGCGTCCCCGGCTGACTGCGGGCTCGACGGGCAGGAGCTCGATCCAGAACGTCGATCCGTACCCGGGCACGGAGTCAACGCCGATGGCCCCTCCCATCACCTCGACGAGCTGTTTCGAAAGGGCGAGGCCGACACCGGTGCCCTCGACCCCGGAGCGCTCGGCCCCCAGCCTCGAGAACGGCACGAACAGCTGGTCCTGCTGTTCGTGCGCGATCCCAGGTCCGGTGTCACGGACCTCGATACGGATCCGGCCGTTGTCCCCGGTGCCGGTGCGGAAGGCCACCGAGCCGCCCTGACTGTTGTACTTGACGGCATTCGATCCCAGGTTGAGTAGCACCTGCACCAGCCTCTGGCGATCGGCGTGCACGCGCAGCACGCGCGCCGCGTCCGTGTCCACCGACAGCTCGATCCCCGAGGCCTCGGCGACGGGAGCGAGCAGGGTGGCCACCTCGTCGAGGACGTCACCCACCTCGACGGGCTCGGTGGAGAGGCTCACGCGGCCGGCTTCGATGCGCGAGATGTCGAGCACCTCGTTGATCAGCGACAGGAGATGGCGGCCGGCCACCTGGATCTGGTCGACGCTCGACGCCTGGTCGGCGGGGAGCTCGTCGAGCTCGAGCAGCTGGGCGAAACCGAGGATGGCGTTGAGCGGCGTACGCAATTCGTGGCTCATGCGCGACAGGAACTCGCTCTTGGCCTGGCTCGCCCTTTCGGCGCCCACCGACGCGTGGCGGAGGGACTGCTCGAGGTGCATCCGCTGGGTGATGTCACGGGAGATGGTGACGGTACCCGTCACGCATCCCGCCTGGTCGAAGACGGGTCGGGCCCGGGTCTCGTAGGTGCGGAGGTCGCCGTCCTCGAGGCGACCCGTGCTCACCACGGGATCGGGGCGCTGCTCGCCGGCCACACAGCGGGCGATGAGTTCGTCGAGGACGGCGCGATCCTCGTCAGACGCCACGTCCCGTCGTGCCGAGCCGTTCGACCTCGTCGACGACCGGGGTGATTCGGTCGGCGCGGTGTCCGTCGTCCCGATCACTTCCGACAACGAAGAGCTGGCCAGGACCACCTGCCCCGAGATGTCGCGCACGACGATGGTGTCCGGAGACGCATGGAAGATCGACTCGAGGAGGAACCGCCGTTCGTCGGCGGCGCGTTGCGCGAGATGGCGTTCGGAAACGTCCACGAGGTAGGCCACGAGCCCCCGGAGCTCGCCGTCGGGGCCCGAGTCCACCGTGTAGACGGCCTCGGCTTCGTGCCAGTCCTCCGAGGAGCGCTCCCGCCGGAAGCGAAGGAGGAGCTCGAGCCGTTCCCCCTGGCGCCCCGCCCCCCCGACCAGCGCGTCGCGCAGCTGGCGCGCCGAGTCCGGATGGAAGTGCTCCATGACGAGGCCGGGCTCGGCCATGGCCACCTCGGCGGAGATCCCGAGGAGCCGTTCGATGTTGGGGCTCGCGTACGAGAAGCGCCGTGTGGCGACGTCGTAGCGCAACGACACCACCGGACTGGCCGTGAGGATGTTCTCGAGCTCGCCACGGGCGCGGTCGCGCTCTTCGGCCCGCTCTTTCAATTGCGAAGTGGTGTCGAGCAGCCGCGCCGAGAGGCGCCCGATCTCGTCGCGTCCGCTCGGAACCTCGATGGGGGCCTCACCCCGCTCCACCGCCTCGGTGGCCCGCTCGAGACGACGCAGCCTCGTGACGACGCCGGAGGTGAACAACTGCGAGACGACGACGCCTCCGGCCACGGCCAGCACCACCGCCGCGATGGCGATGAGGGGCAGGACGACGTTGGAGGTGTGGATGGCGGACTGCTGGCCGGCGATGATCGCTGCCTCCTGGCTCGACAGCGACGAGACGTCGGCACGGAGCTTGCCCGTCTCGGCCTGCACCGAACGCAGCAGGGTGAGGACCGCCGCCGGCGGCGCCGGTGAGGGTCGATGCTGGTGGAGCCGGTGCAGCTCGGAGAGGAGGCCGAGAGTGTCGCGCTGGATGGCCGGGCCCCATGTCCGGCGCTCCGGAGTGCCGAGGGTCAGCGCCTCGAGCCGCCCGAGATGGCCGGGCACGGACTGCTCGGCCTGCGTGTAGGACTTCTGGAACGACGTGTCTCCCGTGAGCAGGTAGCCCCCGAGGTTGGCCTGAGCCGAGAGGAGGCTGTTCTCGAGCATCGTGGCGGCGTCCACGATCTGTCGGGAATTTCCCGCCACACCCTGGGCCTGATTGTCGACGTGGGTGAACCAGAATGTCGAACCCAGCACCACCACGAGGATGGCGATCGGCACGGCGATGACCACGAGGCCCTTGGCTCTCAGGGGCCGGTCGACCCACCTGGTGCCGAGCCGTTGCCTTTCCGACGCGTCACTCATCTGCGGCACCTCTCACCGAGAAGCGGCAGCTCTCACCGAGAGGAGGTGGAGAAAGGCAAGACCTGCGCGCTCCCCGTCAGTCGAGGATATCGACGCCTGGGTCCCCCTTCTTGACGCGCAACGGCCCCGGAGTGACTCCGGGGCCGATCGGTGGGTGGGGCTCGTGCGGGAAGGGCTGCTACGAAGCGCGACGCCGGGCTGCGAGCCAGGCCTTGCGCAGCTTGCGCCGCTCCTCCTCGGAGGTTCCGCCCCAGATACCCGATTCCTGGTTGGTGGCCAGGGCGAACTCGAGACAGGGCTCGATCGCCTCACAGGCCCGGCAGACCCTCTTGGCCGCCTCGATCTGCTCGATCGCCGGACCGGTCGTCCCCACCGGGAAGAAGAGGTCCGGCTCGGTGTGCCGGCACGCTGCCACCTTGCGCCAGTCGTCGGCATCCCATTCGACCGAGCGGTTCCACATGAGTGCCACGATTACCTCCTCCGGTACCCAGCAGTTCGGGGCGATCCTGGGCGTCGTTCCCTTGTGATCCCGTTCACTTGGCTGGCCACAGGGCATAAACGCCACGGGAAACGGTGAACGTGAAGCTACTCCCAAGCGCTCACCCCTGCAAGCGCGGAGGAGACTCGACGGCATCCACGGACACGGGAAAGGCCCGGAAAGGAATGAAATGAGCCTTGTGGCTGCGGCCCGCCGTGTGCCCGCCGCATGACGGCCGACGCATTCTGAGAATTCGCTGGGCACAACCTCGGATCTTCCTGTGGAGAACACCGGCAAAGCCACGGGCAGGGAGGCCGGCAGGGAGGCCGGCAGGGAGGCCGCTCGGCAGTAACGTTCGCGACCGTGGCACGTGGAGGGGACCGTCCGCTTGTCACGTCGGGCCCGTGGCCGAGGCGACCCCTGGGCGGCCCGGTGGCGGTCCTGGCACACCGGGGCGGGTCCGGGCCCTGGCCCGAGAACAGCCTCGAGGCCTTCGCCGCCGCCCTGCACGCCGGTGCGGACGGCGTGGAGCTCGACGTGCGGCGGTGCGTGGACGGGGAATTGGTCGTGCACCACGACGCCGAGGTCACCGGGTCGGGGTTCGTCCACGAGCACGCGCGCCGAGAGCTGCCGGCGTGGGTGCCCACCCTCGAGGACGCCCTCGCCGCCTGCTCGGGGGCGGTCGTCAACGTGGAGATCAAGAACGTCCCCACCGACCCCGGCTACGACCCGGCACACCAGGTGGTACGCGACGTCACGTCGGTCCTGGGGCGCGGCGCCGCCGGCGCAGGGCCGTGGCCCTCCCACGTCCTGGTGTCCTCGTTCTGGCCCGACACCCTGGCCGCGGTGGTCGCCGGGGACGACGCGGCAGCGCTCGGGCTCCTCGTGCACCCCGCCCTCGACGCGGCGTCGGCGCTCGACACGGCGCTGAGCCTCCGCTGCGTGGCGCTGCACCCCCATCATTCGCAGGTGGGCGCCGAGCTCGTGAGGCGGGCGCACGACCTCGGCCTCGCCGTCGTCGCCTGGACCGTGAACAGCCCCGGCGACCTCGATGCCGTCGTCGAAGCAGGGGTGGACGCCGTGATCACCGATTCGGTCCACGACACCCTCGGCCACCTGGGACGGCTCTGAGCGGTCCCGGGCCGGAGCTGGCCGGGCGCGCCGGGGGCTCGACCGAGCGGATTGGTCCGAGGCGCCCGTTCTCGGGAACAATCGATGCCATGAACGTCGTCGTCTGCGTGAAACAGATCCCCGATCCGGCCGCGCCCCAGGCCCTCGACCCCCAGACCCACACCCTGGTCAGGGAGGGGAAGCTCATCATGGACGACTCCGACGCCTACGGCGTCGAGATGGGTCTGCAGCTGGCCGAGGCGGCGGGCGGCGGCGAGGTCACCCTGGTCTCGATGGCACCGGCAGGGGAGACGTCGGGCCTGCGCACGGCCCTCGCCATGGGAGCGGCGAAGGCCATCCTCGTGAGCGACGACGCCCTCAAGGGGTCCGACGCGCTGTCGACGGCCAAGGTCCTGGCCAAGGCCATCGAGCGGGCGCAACCCGACCTCGTCATCGCGGCGACGGAGTCGACCGACGGGTACACCGGGACGACGCCGGTCCAGGTGGCCGAGCTGCTGGGCTTCCCGTCGGTCACCTTCGCCAAGAAGGTGTCGGTGGGCGACGGCCGGGTCCATGTCGAACGCCAGACCGAGGCCGGCTACGACGAGGTCGACTGCCCCCTTCCCGCCGTGGTGACCGTCACCGCAGGCGTGGTCGAGCCCGCGCTACCCGTCGTTCAAGGGAATCATGGCGGCGAAGTCCAAGCCGGTGGACCAGCTGACGGTGGCCGACCTCGGCCTCGACGCAGGCCAGGTCGGCGCGGCGGGCTCGCGCCAGGAGGTCACCGACGTCAGCGCGGCCGAGGAGCGCAAGGCCGGCGAGATCGTCGTCGACGAGGGCGACGGTTACGAGCACGTCGTCCGGTTCCTCGAGCAGCTCAAGCTCGTCTGACGCCGGCCGCGGCCGCCCCGTCCTCGCACGCACCCCCAGGAGAAGAGCATGTCGATCGACAAGATTTGGGTCCTCGCCGAGTCGGCCGAGGGCAACCCCACGAGCACCACCCTCGAGCTGCTCACGCACGCCCGCACGATGGGCACCACCACGGAGGCCGTGGCGTGGGGGGCGGACACCGCCTCGGTGGCGGCCGAGCTCGGCAACTACGGTGCCACGACCGTCTACGACGTGGGCGATCTCGGGGACTCACTCCCCGGTGCTCCGGTGGCGGGCGCCATCGCCTCGCTCGTCGGGTCGGGCAACCGCCCCGACGTCATCCTCATCCCCGCCAGCTACGACGGCCGTGACATCGCCGGTCGCCTCTCGGTGCGGCTCGACGCGCCGGTGATCACCAACGTCGTGGATCTGACCGCCGACGGGGACGACGTGCGCTCTCAGCACGGGCTGTTCGGCGGCGCCCAGGTGGCCTCGGCCCGGTTCACCGGCGAGCGCCCGTGGGTCTTCGTCGTGCGAGCCAAGTCCTTCGCGGCCGATCCGGCCGGCGGGGGCGCCCCCCAAGTCGTGGCGGCCCCTGTCCCCGAGCTCGGTGCCACCGACGGCACCAAGGTCCTCGCCCGTCACGCCGAGGAGCGCACCGGGCCCAAGCTCGACGAGGCCGAAGTCGTGGTGTCGGGGGGCCGGGGTCTCGGGGCCGCCGAGCACTACGCCATGATCGAGGAGCTGGCCAAGTTGCTGCGGGGCGCCCCCGGGGCCAGCCGTGCCATCGTCGACGCCGGCTGGGTGCCGTACTCGCACCAGGTGGGCCAGACGGGCAAGACCGTGAAGCCCACGGTGTACATCGCCTGCGGGATCTCGGGCGCGACCCAGCACCTCGTGGGCATGAAGGGCTCGAAGAACATCGTCGCCATCAACAAGGACCAGGACGCCCCCATCTTCTCGGTGGCCGACCTCGGTATCGTCGGTGACGTCCACAAGGTCGTGCCGAAGCTGATCGAGGCCCTCAAGGCGCGCAGCTGACCGGGGCGCCGGCGACGGCGCCCCAGGCTCGACGACGGCCGACACGCGCCGCGCCGCCTGCGTCATGATCCGCAGGGGGTTCGTGCTGTAGCGTGCGAGGTCCGGTACGCCGCGTAACCCCGGGGGTGCGCTCCCTCTGAGCAACGGGTGATTCGCACGCATGCTGTTCCCGACGACCGACTTCGCCATCTTCTTCGCCGTGGCCTTCACGGTGAACTGGCTGCTGAACCCCTACCCGCGTCTGTGGAAGCTCGCGATGGTGGTGGCCAGCTACGTCTTCTACAGCTGGTGGGACTGGCGCTTCGTGTTCCTCCTGGCGGCGGTGACGGCCATCGCGCAGGTCGGAGCAGTGGTGGTGCAGCGGTGCGAGGAAGAGCGCTCCAGGCGGATCGCCATGATTGCGAGCGTCACCGCCCTGCTCGGAGTCCTGGGATGGTTCAAGTACTACGGCTTCGTGGCCGTGAACGTGGACAACCTCTTCCACGCCCTCGGGGCCGGGCAGCTCCTCCCGCTGCTCTCGGTGACGCTTCCGGTCGGGGTGTCGTTCTTCACCTTCATGGCCCTCAGCTACGTGATCGACGTCTACCGCCGGAAGCTCGAACCAGCTCGCGCTCTCGACGCCGCCGTCTACCTGTCGTTCTTCCCCCATCTCGTGGCCGGTCCCATCGTGAGGGGCGAGGAGCTTCTTCCCCAGATCCGCCGCCGGCGCGACCCGGCCAGGATCGACTTCGGACGCGCCGCCTGGCTCGTCGCCGCCGGCCTGTTCAAGAAGGTCGTGATCTCCTCGTACGTCGACTCGGCCATCGTGACCCCGGTCTTCTCGGCGCCGCACCAGCATTCGGCCCTCGAGATCCTCTTCGCCGCGTACGGCTACGCCGTCGAGATCTACGCGGACTTCAGCGGGTACACCGACATCGCCATCGGCCTGGCCATGTTCCTCGGCATCCGCTTCCCGCAGAACTTCGACCGGCCCTACACCGCCCGCAATCTCCAGGACTTCTGGCGACGCTGGCACATGACGCTGTCCCGGTGGCTGCGCGACTACCTCTACATCCCGCTAGGTGGAGGCCGAAGTCCGCAGTGGACGGTGGCCAGGAACATCATGATCACGATGATCCTGGGGGGACTCTGGCACGGGGCGGGGTGGACCTTCGTCGCCTGGGGCGCCCTCCACGGCACGGGCCAGGTCGTGGGGCATGTCCGCCGGTCACGCCGGCTGGCCGAGGGTGTCGACCCGCTGCCCGACGGCAGGCTCCGGGTGATCGTGCAACGCGTCGTCACCTTCCACGTCGTGTGCCTGGGCTGGATCTTCTTCAACGCCGACTCCATCTCGACGGCGGGCACCCTGATCGGCCGGCTGTTCACGGCCTGGGGCCGGGCCCCTCTGGTGACACCCCTGGTGGTGATCACGGTCGTGGGCACGGTGGCGCTCCAGTACATGCCCACTTCCCTCGGTGGCCGGGTGCAGCGTGAGTTCGCCCGTCAACCCTGGGCGGTCCAAGGGGCCATACTGGGGGCCGTCCTTCTGGTCATCACGACGCTCGGGCCACAGGGTGTCGCACCGTTCATCTACTACAAGTTCTAGGGCCGCCTCCGAGATCGGGGCGCTGAGTCGTCATCGAGTTCCCGGGGGGCGGTTCCGAGCATGCACGTGCACACGCGGACCACATGACCGAAACCCCCGCTGACCTCACGAACGGGGCCCGGGGCCGATCCCCCGGTCCCGTGGCGACGGCCGCTGACGGCGGCCACCGCGACACGGCCGCTGACGGCGGCCACCGCGACACGGCCGCTGACGGCGGCCACCGCGACACGGCCGCTGACGGCGGCCACCGCGACACGGCCGGCAACGGAACCGGCGGGCCGGTGCGTGTCCCAGACGTGGCCGAGTCGAACGAGCGTCCCGTGCCGGGGAGGGTCCACGTCACGTGGCGCCACGCTCTGGCGGCGGGCCTGATGTGCTTCGCGGTGTGGCTGCTTCTCGACGCGCCGACGCTCCTGCACTCGGCTCAGGACTCACCGATCGGGACCCGCCGCAGCGTCGCCATGACCGTGCTGCGACCCATAGCCGACGTCTCGAACGCGCTCGGTCTGTCCCATGTCGTCGGGGGGGCCAACCGCGCCATCGGGCGCACCGGGAACACCGGAAGCGGGAGCGGCGTGCTGCAGGTCGAGGGACCCCCGGCCCACACGCACCGGCCTCCCCCTCCGCACCCGCACGTCGTCCCCGCCCCGACGCCCGCGTCGAGCCCCACCACCCCGGTCACCGCTCCCGACGGACTGGCACCGCTGGGGACCCCCACGCCGTCGGCGCCCCTGCGCCTGCTGGTGGTGGGTGACTCCCTCGGGATCGACTTCGGACAGCCGCTCGTGAACGACCTGGCCGCCACCGACGTCGTGAGCGCGGTGCTCGACGGTCACATCGACACGGGGTTGTCGCGGCCCGACTACTTCGACTGGCAGACCGAACTCCAGAGCGACCTCGCGAAGTACCAGCCGCAGGCCGTGGTGGTGTTCATCGGCGCCAACGACCCCCAGAACTTCGTCGACAACGGCACCGCGCTCGGCTACGGCACGGCGGCGTGGAACGCCGCGTACGCCCAACGGGTCGGGGCGTTCATGCAGGCGGCCGTGAGCAGCGGGGCCCGGGTGCTGTGGGTCGGCATGCCACCCATGGCCGATCCCGTGCTCAACGCCAAGATGGAGGACCTCAACAGCATCTACCAGAGCCAGGCGGCGCTGCACCACGGAGTCACCTACTTCGCCTCGTGGCCTGTGTTGTCGGACCCCCAGGGTCACTACGCCGCCTTCTTGCCGAACGCCTCGGGGAACGAGGTGCAGATCAGGGACCCCGACGGCACACACCTCGCTGAGCCCGGCGCGCAGCGCCTGTCCCAAGCCGCCATCTCGTTCATGGACCACGAGTGGGGACTCGTCCTGTAGCCGGACGGTCCGTGTGGGTGCTGCGTCATGCCAAGGCGGCATCGCAGGGTCCCGACGACCACAGCCGTCCGCTCACGGAGCGGGGAACGCGCCAGGCCACCGACGTGGGGCGCTACCTCGCCGGCGCGCCCGTCGCCGATGGACCGGTCCCCGAGGTCGTGCTGTCCTCGTCGGCGCGGCGTGCGCTGCAGACCGCCGAGCTCGTGATGGCGCAGATGCCCTCGCGCGTGGAGCTCGTGGTCGAACGCAGGCTGTACGATGCCGATGCCGACGACGTCGCCGAGCTGCTCCGTGAGCGTGGACCAGAGGAGCGGTCGGTGCTCGTGGTGGGTCACAACCCGACGCTGCACGAGTTCGCCCTGCTCCTCGTCGACCCCGAGGACCCGGAACGCGTCCGGCTCGAGCAGGGGTTCCCCACCGCCGCCCTGGCGGTGGTGACGGTGGCGACACCCACCTGGGCGCAGCTGTCGCTGGGGACCGGCACGCTGCTCGATCTCCGCACTCCCCCCCGCTGACGCGCCGGCTGGCACGAACGGCGCTCGGGCGGCCCGCGGTCGGTCGAGGTCGTCGAGGTCGTCGCGCACAGCCTCGGGACCCTCGCCACCGTGCTCGGCCGGTACGAAGATGGAGTCCCATTTCACCCAGGCGCTGGGGATCCACGAGAAGCTCGCCGCACGACACCGTGGCCGTCGCGATCAGACCAGCGGCCAGGGGTAGTGGTAGGTGTCGGGATCGGGCACCGGGAACCGGCCCGCCTCGAGCAATGCCCCGGCGCGCCGGCTCACGGCGGCCACCTCGCGGGCCGAGAGCAGGGGGCCCAGCGCCTCGGGCGGGCACTCGGCCACCCGGGCGAGGTCGTCGACGAGGCCGGCGGGCAGGGGCTCACCGGCGAACTCCCAGATGACGGTGCGCAGCTTGGGCTCGGTGTGGAAGCACAGGCCGTTGTCGATGGCCCACACCTTCCCGTCCTCGCCCAGGATGCAGTGCCCGCTCTTGCGATCCGCGTTGTTGGCCACCACGTCGAAGGCGCAGATGGCCCGCAGCCGGTCGTGATGCTCCTCCTGCTCCACCAGGGTGAAATGGTGCTGGGAGAAGTCGGCGGGGATGAACAGCTGCAGGGAGCCGGGGCCGAGCGGCGCGTCGTCGCGCTCCACGGTCTCAGGGACCAGGTCCCACCCCAGGGCGCGCGACAACTCGTAGGCGGCGACCTCGCGCCGGTAGATCGCCTCGGGGAAGTCCCACAGGTGACGCTCGCCGCGCCCGGGCTTGTACACCGCGCCCGCCTCCTCCTCCCCCAGCACGCACGTGGTGAGGAAGGTGTGGTTCGAGCTCCACGGCAGCCGGCCGACGACTTCGATGTCGCCCTCGGTCAGGAGCCTCAAGTGGCGGGCGGCCGGTGGCCGTTGGTCCTCGGGCACTCGTGTCCGGACGGGTCGAGGGGGCCGCCGCACAGCGGGCACGGCGGACGCCCCGCTTCGACGATGGTGGTGGCGCGGATGGCGAAGGCGGCGGCCTGGGCGCGCGTGATCGTGAAACGGGCCATGTCGCCCTCCTCGTCCTCGGCCACCAGCTCCTCGGCCACGAGGACGATCCGGTCGAGCGCGTCGTCGTAGCTCACCCCGAGGGTGCCGATCACCCAGTGGGGGTCGGCGGGCTCCTCGAGCTCGAGGTCGACAGGGAGGTCCTCGGGCCGGTCGAGATCGGCGAGCAGGCGCCCGAGGTACTCCGCCAGCACCGACACCTGTTGCTTCTCCGCCTTCAAGGTGACGACGGTCAGCCCGCTGCGGCACTGCAGCAGGAACACGCGCTGGCCGACCTCGCCCTCCGTGCCGACCGTGAAGCGGTCGAGGTCTCCAAGGTCGAGGGCCGGGCTCATGACACCGCCAACTCTGACAGTGACGCGGTGGCGTTGACGCACAGCACATAGGAGCCGGTTTCGCCGCGCACGAGCGCGGTGACCGAGCACGGCGACACCGCCAGCCTCTGGAAGAGGTCGAGGGGGACGCCGGCGGTAGCGGCGACGGCCGCCTTGATGGGATCCGCGTGCGACACAGCCACGAAGGTTTCCCCCCGGTGGCGCTCCGCGAGCCGGTCCAGGGCGCTCAGCATGCGGGCCTGCATCTCGACGAAGGACTCCCCGTCGGGGAAGCGGAACGCGCTCGGGAAGGCCTGCACCGTGCGCCACTCACGCCGCCTGCGCAGAGCCCCGAGCTTGGCCCCCGTCCAGGTGCCGAAGTCGCACTCGAGCAGGCCCCGCTCGACGCGTACCCGCAGGCCGAGTCGCCGGGCGATCGGCTTGGCCGTCTCCATGGCTCGCTCCAGGGGCGACGCGTACACCGCGGCGGGGGGCTTTCCGAGGGCGGCGATGCGCTCGGCGGCCTGTTCGGCCTGGGCCCTGCCTTCCTCCGACAGGTGCAGGCCCGGGGCCCGCCCGGGGAGCACGGACCCGGTGGTGGGCGTGCGCCCGTGCCGGACGAGGAGCGCGACGGCAGGGGCCGGATTTCGGCGGGTGGGCACGGCGCGCCATCGTACGCTGTCGGCCGTGCACGTCTCACCGCTCGACGAGCTGACCAGCGAGATCATACGGTGCCGGCGCTGCCCTCGCCTGGTGGCGTGGCGCGAGCAGGTGGCGCGTGAGCGCCGGGCGTCCTTCGCCGGCCAGGAGTACTGGGGCCGGCCCGTCCCGGGCTTCGGTGATCCCCGGGCCCGCGTGGCCGTGGTGGGGCTCGCCCCCGCCGCGCACGGCGGGAACAGGACGGGGCGCGTCTTCACCGGCGACCGGTCCGGGGACTGGCTGTTCGCGGCGCTGTGGCGCGCCGGGCTCGCCAACCAGCCCGAGAGCGTGGCCGTCGACGACGGCCTCGAGCTACGGGGTGCCTACGTGCTCGCCGCCGTGCGCTGCGCCCCGCCCCAGAACAAGCCGACACCGGCCGAGCGCGACGAGTGTCGGCCGTTCCTCCATCGCGAGCTCGGGCTGCTCGGCGAGCTGCGGGTGGTGGTCGCCCTGGGCCAGTTCGCCTACCAGGTGGTGGCCGAAGAGCTCGACCTGCGGCCCCGGCCGAAATTCGGCCACGGGGTCGAGGCGCTCACCGCGGGCGGCCCCACGGTGCTGTGCTCGTACCACCCGAGCCAGCAGAACACCTTCACCGGGAGGCTCACCGAGCCCATGCTCGATGCCGTGTTCGACCGGGCCCGCGCCCTGTCGGGCCTGTCGGGCCGCGCCTCGGGCTCAGGCTCGCGGCCGGTGTGACGGCGCGCCCTCGGGTCGCCGGAGAACGTGACCGGCCCGCTCAGGCCGGGGCAGGAGCGAGGCCCGGTCCCTGCGCCGCGGTCTGCGGCCACCGCCGCCTGCTCACGCGGGCGAGCTTGTGCAGCAGCTCCAGCGCGCCGGGATCGTCGTCTCCGGGGCGTGTCTCGATCACGCCGTCGGCGACCATGCCGGCCAGGATGTCTCGCCCCTGGTCGGTGCGCACGATGGTGAGGGTCCAGTCGCTGAAGGCGCCGATCCCACCCGTGGAGATGTCGGCGTGCTCGGCGGCGAAGTCGGGGCACGACGTGCAGCCCTCGCGGGTCCAGGCATGGCCCTCTTTGAGGGGCACCTCGTGGTACCCGCCGTCGCGCGTCCAGATCTGGAACACGCCCTTGATGTTGATCTTGGTGATCTCGGCCCGCTCCAGGCCGTACTTGGCCTCGAAGAGGTCCGGGAAGATGGCGTCGTCGAAGGTCTTCGAGCACAGCAGGCCGATCGACAGGGCCAGGCGCCGGGCCACCTTGCCCGTCTTGCGGGCCTTCATCACGGCGGGGACCGAGGCCTGGCAGCTCATCCCCACCAGGGCGATGCGCTCGGCGCCGGCCGCGACGGCCTGGGGATAGGCGAGGGTGTTGGCCGAGTAGGTGTAGCGCGAGCCCGCCGTGGCCAGGACCTCGGCCCGGTTGCGGGCCACCGCTGGAACCGCCTTCCACGTCCCCTCGCCCTCGAGGGCCGACACCAGGGCGGCGTCGATGACGTCGTGCTCGAGCGCCCAGATGAGGATGGCCGACACGAGCCCGCCGTCCTGGCCCGAGTCCAGCACGTCAGGGTCCGTGGCGCGGGCCAGGACGATGTCCCCGGAGATCCCCGCCACCTCGTCGGCCGTCCGCTCGCGCCCGAAGAGGAACGAGTCGATGTCGGTCTCCCAGTTGCGAAAGCGCGGGCACGCCCGGGTGCACATCGTGCACCCCTTCACGCCATGGGTGCAGTCGGTGGGGCCGCCGTCCTCGTCGACCTTCCAGGGGCGGTAGACCCCGCCCTCGTCGTCGTACTTCAAGACGTCGTGGGGGCAAGCGATGATGCAGCCCGCGCACCCGGTGCACAGTCCGGAGGTCACGACTTCTTTGTAGAGATCGGCCCAATGCGGTTTCTCGGGAGGCACGGCGCCCACAGTAGCGTCGGCGGTCGTGCCTGAGTTGCCCGAGGTGGAGGCCTATCGCAGGTTGGCCGAAGGGGCCGTCGACCGGCCCATCGAGCGCGCCGAGCTCGGGGACGGCCGCTTCGTGCGCGGCAGGTCGTCACCGCGCCACCTCCTCGCCGCGCTGGCCGGCGCTTGGTTCACCCGTGCCCGGCGCCACGGCAAGCTGCTGGTGCTGGAGTTGGGCGGCGCGGACGCGACAGGGGATGCGGGCGAGGGCCGGAGCCTCGGGCTCCGCTTCGGCATGACGGGACGGCTCCTGCTCGACGGGCACGCCGGGGTCGACCGGCTCGCCTACTCGAGCGAGCGCGACGACACGGCGTGGGACCGCTTTTCCGTGCGCTTCGCGGACGGGGGCCGCATGGTGGTGCGCGACCCCCGCCTCCTGGGCGGGGTGGAGCTCGACCCCGACGAGTCCCTGCTCGGGCCCGACGCCCTCGGGATCACCGCGACCGAGCTGCGCCGAGCGCTCGAGCACAGCGTGGTGGCGGTCAAGGCCCGGCTCATGGACCAGCACCGCGTGGCGGGGGTGGGCAACCTCATCGCCGACGAGGTGCTGTGGCGCGCCTCGCTCGCCCCCCACCGACGTTCCGGCTCACTGACCCCGGCGGAACACCGCCGCCTCCACCGTCATCTGGTGGGGACCTTGGAGACGCTCATGGAGCGGGGCGGATCACACCTCGGCGACCTCATGCCCGAGCGGGTGCTGGGCGGTCGATGCCCACGCGACGGGACCGAGCTCGTCCGGTCGACGGTGGGAGGGCGCACGAGCTGGTGGTGCCCCCGTCACCAGCGCTGACCCCGACGGGCTCAGTCGCCGAGCTCGGCGAGGACCTTCTGTGCGTGGCCGTCGGCCTTGACGTGGTACCAGGCGCGCCGGACCTTGCCGTCGGGCCCGACGAGGAAGGTCGAGCGGATCACGCCCACCGACTTCTTGCCGTACAGGGTCTTCTCGCCCCAGGCGCCGTAGCGCTCCATGACGCCGTGGCCCGCGTCGCTCAACAGCGGGAAGCGCAACCCGTACTTCTTGCGAAACGCCACATGCTTGTCGGCGCCGTCGGGGGAGATGCCGAGCACCGCCACCCCCGCCTGGGAGAAGGCCCGGAGGTTGTCGTTGAACTGGCACGCCTCTTTCGTGCACCCCGGCGTGTCGTCCGCCGGGTAGAAGTACACGACCACAGGCTTGCCGGCGAAGTCGCGCAGCGACACCTTGGTGGCGTCCTGGTCCGGCAGCGTAAAGGCCGGGGCCTTGTCGCCGGGGCCGAGGCGCGTCCTGCCCCCTGTGTCGTCTCCGTCTGCGTCGTCTGCCATGGGGAGCTCCTCCTTTAGTGCGGGCCCCACCATGGCACAGCCCGCAGGTCACCGGCCCGGCGGCGCGGGCCGGTGGTTCTCGCGCGAGACTCGGGGCGCGGGAGCTCGGAGGTACCGGGCTGAGAGGGCGCCTCGCCGGCGCCGACCGTCGACCTGATCCGGGTAATGCCGGCGGAGGGAGGACCGAGATGCGCATCACCGACGTCACCCCGGCGCGCGACGCGGGGACCAACGAGGCGGGGACCAACGAGGCGGGGACCAACGAGGCGGGGACCAACGAGGCGGGGACGGACGCGCCCGCCATCGACGAAGCGGCGTTCAACCGCCGCAAGGTGTACCGCCAGGGCACGGCCCCGGGGGTGCGCGTCCCGTTCGTCGAGGTGTCGCTGTCTCCCACGCCCGGACCCGGGGCGACGCCCAACGCGCCGGTCCTCCTCTACGACACCTCGGGTCCCGGATCGGACCCCCGCGGCGGATTGACGCCGATGCGGCTCGGTTGGATCTCGGGGCGCGGGGACGTGGTGGAGCACGACGGGCGCGCCGCCACCCTGCGCGACGACGGGCGTGGCGCCACGCGCCGCGGGGCGCCCGAGGCGTTCCCCGGGTCACGCCGGCGCCCACTCGTGGCCCGGGGGCCCGAGCCCGTGACGCAGCTGCACTACGCGCTGGCGCGGTGAGATCACCCCCGAGATGGAGTTCGTGGCGGTGCGCGAACAGATGGACCCCTCCACCGTGCGCGACGAGTTGGCCGCGGGCCGCGCCATCATCCCGGCCAACGTCAACCATCCCGAGTCCGAGCCCATGGCCATCGGGCGGGCGTTCCTGGTGAAGGTGAACGCCAACATCGGGAACTCGGCAGTGACCTCCTCAGTGGCGGAGGAGGTCGAGAAGCTGACCTGGGCGACGCATTGGGGCGCGGACACCGTCATGGACCTGTCCACGGGGCCCGACATCCACACCACGCGCGAGTGGATCGTGCGCAACTCGCCGGTGCCCATCGGCACCGTGCCCATCTACCAGGCACTCGAGAAAGTGGACGGTCGTCCCGAGGAGCTCACCTGGGACATCTACCGCGACACCGTCATCGAGCAGGCCGAGCAGGGGGTCGACTACTTCACGGTCCACGCCGGCGTGCTCCTGCGCTACGTCCCGCTCACCGCCCGCAGGGTCACGGGCATCGTGAGCCGGGGCGGCTCGATCATGGCGGCGTGGTGCCTGGCGCACCACGAGGAGAACTTCCTCTACACCCGCTTCGAGGAGCTGTGCGAGATCCTCGCCTCCTACGATGTGGCCTTCTCGCTCGGCGACGGGTTGCGGCCGGGCTCGGTCGCGGACGCCAACGACGAGGCGCAGTTCGCGGAGCTGCGCACGCTCGGCGAGCTCACCGAAGTGGCGTGGCGCCACGACGTCCAGGTGATGATCGAGGGTCCCGGGCACGTGCCCCTGCACCGCATCGCCGAGAACGTGACGCTGCAGCAGGAGGTGTGCCACGAGGCCCCCTTCTACACGTTGGGCCCGCTCACCACCGACGTGGCGCCGGGCTACGACCACATCACGTCCGCCATCGGCGCCGCCGTCATCGGCATGCACGGCACCGCCATGCTCTGCTACGTCACGCCCAAAGAGCACCTGGGCCTTCCCGATCGCGACGACGTGAAGGCGGGGATGATCGCCTACAAGATCGCGGCCCACGCCGCGGACGTGGCCAAAGGCCACCCCGGCGCCCAGGCGTGGGACGACGCGTTGTCGGCGGCGCGCTTCGAGTTCCGGTGGGAGGACCAGTTCAACCTGTCGCTCGACCCCGGCACGGCGCGCCGCTACCACGACGCCACGCTGCCGGCCGCGCCGGCCAAGACGGCGCACTTCTGCTCGATGTGCGGACCCAAGTTCTGCTCCATGCGCATCAGCCACGACGTCCGGGCGCTGGCGGACTCCGAGGGGGTGTCCCCCGAGGAGGCGCTCGCGCTGGGCATGCAGGCCAAGGCGGTGGAGTTCCGCTCCTCGGGGGCCGAGATCTACCGCGCACCGGCCGCCCCCTGAATCCGACGGGGCGCACCGGGCGCCCGGCTCGGCGCGCACTTCGGGCGTCCGGCTCGGCGCGCACCTCGGGGCGTCTGACCAGGTGCGGGGTCAGAAACGTCGAGTTCGGGGCCCTGACCGCTACACTGGGTTTCGTAAGCCGCGGCGATCCGCCGCGTGCACCGGGGTCTTCCTCACCGGTTCTTCGATGGCCGCCACAGAAGCGGCCGGGGCGGAGTCATCGAGGCGGGCCCGCCCCCGCGGCCGATGGGCGGCCGTCAGCGAAGACAAGCGAGCGACACCACAGATGACAGTGACCTCCAGGGGCCCGGCGGAGCTGGACAGCTCCGATCCCGAGCTCGATGTGCCCGTCCCCGTCCCCACCACCTTCGAGGAGCTGGGCGTGGCCCCCGAGCTCGTGGCGGTGCTCCGTTCTCAGGGCATCACCGCCCCGTTCCCGGTGCAGGCGCTCACGATCCCCGACGGCATCGCCGGACGCGACGTGTGCGGCAAGGCCAAGACCGGCTCGGGCAAGACCCTGGCCTTCGGGCTCCCCCTGCTCATGCGGGGGGGTACCGGCGGCCCCGACAGCCCGCGCGCTCTCGTACTCGTCCCCACGAGAGAGCTCGCCGTTCAGGTGGCCGACGTGCTCGAGCCCCTGGGCAAGGCGGCCGGGCGGCGCGTCGTGGTGGTCTACGGCGGCGCCGACATCGAGCGCCAGATCAAAAAGCTCCACAAGGGTGTCGACGTAGTGATCGCCACGCCGGGACGGTTGATCGACCTGACCGACCGGCGGGCCGTGTCGCTGGCCAAGATCGAGGTGGTCGTGCTCGACGAGGCCGACCGCATGGCCGACATGGGGTTCCTGCCCCAGGTGGAGTGGGTGCTGCGCCGGATCGAGGGTCGGCACCAGACCATGTTGTTCTCGGCCACCCTCGACGGCGACGTGGACCGCGTGGTGAAGCGCCATCTGCACGACCCCGTGCGCCACGAGGTCGCCTCGGTGACGGCGACGGTCGAGTCCATGGAGCACCGCTTCCTGCAGGTCCACCAGATGGACAAGGTGAAGGTGGTGGCGTCGATCTGCCGCGGTGCCACCAAGGCGCTCGTCTTCGTGCGGACCAAGCGCGGTGCGGACCGCCTGGTCGAGCAGCTCGGGCGTGAGCGGGTGCGGGCGGCCGCCATCCACGGCGACCTGCGCCAGTCCAGCCGCGAGAAGGCGCTCGAGGACTTCACCGCCGGGCGTCTGCACGTCCTGGTCGCCACCGACGTCGCCGCGCGTGGCCTGGACATCGACGACGTGGACGTGGTCGTGCACTACGACCCACCCGAGGACCACAAGGCGTACCTGCACCGCTCGGGCCGCACCGCACGCGCCGGGGGCTCGGGTGTGGTGGCCACCCTCGTGCTGTGGAACGAGATCCTCGACGTCGAGCGGATCCAGAAGCGCCTCAGCCTGCGGGCGCCGATCGTGGAGATCTTCTCCAACGACCCTCGCCTCGCGGACCTGGCTGCCTGGCAGCCGGACCAGGGCGCGGCCTGAGCCCCACCCGTCGGGGACCCGGTAGCGCCAGGCGGTACCCGGCCGTCGTGTGTGACACCCTGTGCGTGCTCGGCCAGCACGGCACGCTCTTCGCCAAGAACTCCGACCGACCCGTGCGCGAGGTGCAGGTGGTCGAAGCCCACGGACGCCGCGCCGGCGGGGGCCGGCTCCGCACCCAGTACCTCGAGCTGCACGACAGCGGTGCCGCCGCCACGCTCCTGTCGCGCCCGGTGTGGCTGTGGGGCGCCGAGCACGGGATCAACGAGCACGGCGTCGCCATCGGCAACGAGATGGTCAACACCAGAGACGACCCCCGTGCCGCGCCGGCCGCCCTGCTCGGTATGGACCTGGTCCGCCTCGGCCTCGAGCGCGCCGAGAGCGCCGAGGACGCCCTCGACGTCATGACCGGCCTCCTCGAGCGACACGGTCAGGGCGGTGTCGGCGACTCAGTCAACGACATCGCCTACTGGTCCTCGTTCCTCCTCTGTGACCGTGCCTCGGCGTGGGTGCTCGAGACCTCGGGGCGGAAGTGGGCGGCACGCCCGGTCGACAGGGGCGGCGCCATCTCCAACCGCCTGACGCTGCGGCGCGACTGGACGCGCGCGTCGGCAGGGATCGCGCCCGGGACGGACATCGACACGTGGCGGGACCCGGCAACGCCGACGGGTTTCGCCGACGGCCGCCTTGCCGCCAGCCGGGCCTTCGTGCAGCGGTGCATCGCCTCGCCTGCGTCGGCAATCCCGTCCGCAGCGGCGCGCGCCGCGGTGGCGCATCTGCGCGACCACGGCAGCGGGGCGTGGGGCGCGCCCGGAAGCGACGGCCGCGTCGTCGCCGCGCCCACCGAGGTCCGGGCCGACGGCGCCGGGGTCACCGTGTGCATGCACGTCCGGGACTTCGAGGCCACGACGGCTTCGATGGTGGCCGAGATCCCGGCCGACTCCGCGAGCCCCGGGCGCGCCTGGGTGGCCGTGGGCAGCCCGTGCGCGTCGGTGTTCGTCCCCGCGCTCGCCCCCTCGCCGGCGTCACCGCACGCGCCGGTGCCGGGCTCGTGCGGGCGCGCCACCTCGGCTCGGCGTTTCGCCGCGCTCGGCCGCGCCGCTGAGGCCGACGCGGCGACGCTCGGCGCCGTGCGTGCCATGCTGGGCCCGGTCGAGGCGGCGCTGTGGGACGAAGCCGACACCCTCGACGCCGATCCGCTCCGGTGGCAGGCCTTCGCCACCGACGCCGACCGGCAGGTGCTCGGCGCGCTCGACACGCTGGCCCGACACGGCATCGGCACGACGGCCTGAGCTCGGGGACCCCCAGGGTCGGAGATGCCGGCGGAGGGCTCGGTGCGAGGAGTCCGCAGGTGGGTCTGCGGCCGGATCGGCTGTCGGGACCCCCGGTAGAATCGCCGCCATGGCGATCCAGGGGCACGACTCGGCCGCGCTCGCTCTCGACGACCTCGAGGACGTCGAGAGGATCCTGGTGGTGTGCGCCCACCCCGACGATGTCGACTTCGGTGTGGCGGGCTCGGTGGCGACCTGGGTGAAGGCGGGCATCGACGTCGGCTACTGCATCGTCACCGACGGGGATGCGGGTGGATCGGACCGTTCGGTCTCTCGTCCCGACATGGCCGTGACCCGACGCGAGGAACAGCGGGCCGCGGCGGCCGAGGTGGGGGTGCGCGACGTCACGTTCCTCGGCTACCCCGACGGGCGGTTGACGCCGAGCATCGAGCTGCGGCGTGACATCAGCAGGCAGATCCGCCTCGTGCGCCCGCAGCGCCTCGTGTGCCAGTCGCCCGAGCGGCTCTGGGACCGTATCCCGGCCAGCCATCCGGACCACCTGGCGGCGGGTGAGGCGTCGGTGTGCGCGGTGTATCCCGACGCCCGCAACCCCTTCGCCCACCCCGAGCTCCTCGCCGAGGGCCTCGAGCCTCACACCGTCCCCGAGATCTGGATGATGGCCGCGCCGGAGCCGAACCGCGCCGTGGAGATCACCGACACCTTCGACCGCAAGATCGCCGCGCTGCGCCGGCACCGGAGCCAGGTGGGCGAGGGCGAGTGGCTCGACGGGCGGATCCGCACCTGGGTCGAAGCCGGCGGGCGCCAGGCCGGTCTGGGAGAGGGCCGGCTGGCCGAGCTGTTCCGGGTCGTCGCCACCCCCTGACGGCCCCGTGCCGCCCGACCTTCGACGCCCCACCGGCGCGCCTCCGGGCGCGGCGTCGGGCCCGCATGGGGGCGCGCCGCGGGCGCGTCGCTGGGTCGTGGTCCAGCACGCCCCGCACGAGGGCCCCGGACTCCTGGCCGGGGTGTTGTGCGCCGCCGGGCTGGACGCGCACGTGGTGCGGCTCGACCTCGGAGAGCGGCTTCCCGGGCCCGGCGAGATGGGCGGTGTCGTCGTCCTGGGAGGTGCCATGGGGGTCCACGACACGGCCGAATTCCCGTGGCTGGAGACCGAGCGCCGGTGGATCGCCGACACCGTGGGCTCCGGCGTCCCCGTGTTGGGCGTGTGCCTGGGCGCGCAGCTCCTGGCGGCGGCCCTGGGGGCGGAGGTGACGACGGGCCCGTCGCCCGAGGTCGGCGTGGGAGAAGTGGAGCTCACCGCCGAGGGGAGGGCCGACCCCGTCCTCGGGCCCGAGGGCGCGCGCGTGCCGGTCATCCACTGGCACGGCGACACCTTCGAGATCCCCGACGGTGCCGTGCTCCTGGCGACAGGGGCGCGCTACGCGAACCAGGCCTTCCGGTACGGGCACCGGGTGTACGGACTGCAATTTCACGTCGAGGTGGACGACCACATGGCCGAGGCCTGGGCGCCGGATCTGCCACGGGACGTCAACCTGGCCCGCGACGACCGCCGTGCGGTCGAAGCGGTGGGACGGCGCGTGCTGGCGAGGTTCGTCGAGGTGGCGCGCCGCCCCTGAGTCCGTTGCGGCCACCGCGGTCGGCACAGGGCCCACCCGCGGCGAGAGGCGCGTGTGTGTTCAGACCCAGCGTAGGTCGTCGTCGTCGACCTGCTCGGTGACGCGGGCGCAGGTCGGGCAGTACCAGCGTGCCTCGAGGGGCGTGCCGCACGAACGGTGATGCGGGCCCTCGACATCGCCCCCGGCGTCGCGTGCCCCCCACCGGCTGAGCAGCCGCAACGCGCCGGCGAGGTCGTGTCCGGCTTCGGTGACGCGGTACTCCACGCGCGGCGGCCGGTCCGAGTAGCGCGCCCCACGACGAGCCCCTGTTCCTCGAGGCGCCGCAGCCGGGCGCTCAGCACGTTGGGGGCCACCCGCGGGATCGCCGCCTGGAGCTCGGAGAACCGCCGCGGTCCGTCGAGGAGGGCGTCGACCACGAGGAGGGTCCACCGGTCGCCCACGGCGGCCATGGCGGCGTCGAGTCCCGAGCTCACGTCGCCGATCCTCGCATGCGGGGCCGCGCCCGCCCGTTCCCGGCGCACCCACCCATGGTAACTTGCAAGTTGCAAGTCACTAGTGGTTAGGACCGGGCACGGAGAAGTGCAGGTCACAGGCAATGTGGAGGTCGGGCGATGGCAACAGTGGCAGAGGATCTCTCGAAGTCGGTGGCGGACGTGGCGGCCAGGGTGGTCCCGTCGGTCGTGGGCATCGGGGCCGGAGGCAGCGGTGTCGTGGTGGACATGGGGCTGGTGGTGACCAACGCCCACAACATCCGGCGCGAGGAGGTGGTCGTGACCTTCGCCGACGGCCGCCGGGCCGAAGGTCGCCCCGCCGGGGTCGACGTGGACGGCGACCTGGCGGTGGTCTCGGTGGACACCGGGGACGCCCCGGCCCTCCCCCTGGCCGGCGCGGCGGTCCGCAGGGGAGACGCCGTCCTGGCCCTGGCCAACCCAGGGGGCGCGCCGCGCGGTGAGCGTGGGCAACGTGTCGGCGACCGACGTGAGCTTCCGTGGGCCCGGCGGCCGACGGGTCACCGGAGCCATCGAGCACACCGCGCCGCTGGCGCGCGGATCCTCGGGCGGGCCGGTGGTCGACGTCACCGGACGGCTGGTCGGCATCGACACGCATCGCGTGGGCGACGGCTTCTACCTGGCGTTGCCGGCGGGAGCAGAGTTCCGGGCGCGTGTCGACGCGCTGGCGCGGGGCGAGGTGCCGCAGCGCCGGCGACTCGGGATCGCGGTCGCCCCCCCGCGTGTGGCGCGCCGGCTGCGGCAGTCCGTCGGGCTCCCCGAGCGTGAGGGGTTGCTCGTCCATGCCGTGGAGGAGGGAGGCCCCGCGGCGCGCGCCGGGATCCGCCAGGGTGATCTGATCGTGCGCGTGGCGGGGACCGACGTCACGACGGTCGACGAGCTCGCCGCCACGCTCGAGGGCACCGATCCCCACGCGCCGGTCGAGGTGCTCGTGGTCCGGGGGGCCGACGAGATCACGCTGGGCGTCGTTCTCGACGACCCGGGAACCGGGGGCGCGGGCGCGGGCCCGGGCTGACGCCGCCGGCTGGCGGCGCCCGCGGGCGCAGGTGCCCGGGGGTTCGCCCCGGCACGCACGCACGTGGCAACCTGCTGCGCACCGGGAGGTGAGGACCCCCGGGACCGGGGAACGGCAACCACGGAGGGCGTCACCATGGTCAAGCTCACCTGCCTCGTCCGCCGCAAGGACGGGATGTCGCCCGAGGAGTTCCACGCGTACTGGCGCGACCACCACGGGCCGCTCGTGGTGTCGACGCGCAGCGGCAGCCATGTCCTGCGCTATGAGCAGCACCACCGCCCACTGGCCGACTACGGGCCCGAGGACGACGGCCAGTACGACGGGGTCACCGAGCAGTGGTTCGCGTCGATGGAGGAATACCAGGCGCACATCGCGGAGAAGGACTTCGCCGAGGTGTGGGCGGACCTCCCAAAATTCCTCGACGTCGAGCGCCTCGCATTCGTCGTCACCGAGGAGCCGGTGGTGATCCTGGCGGGTCGCTGAGCCCCACGGGGTGCGCTCAGGCCGAGGATCCGCCCACGACCCGATCCACGAGGCGCGTGCCACCCATGGATCCCGCGAAGTCGGCGTCCCCGAAGGAGAACACCCCTCCGTCGGAGGCCACCAACCAGTAGCCGCCGCTGCCCGGCCCGGCGACGATGGCCACCATCGGCCGGCTGATCCGTTGTCCGCCCATGGACCCGAAGAACTGTGCGTTGCCGAACGCGAACACCCCGCCGTCGGACGCCACCAGCCAATAGCCGCCACCCTGAGGCATCGCCGCCATCCCGACCACGGGCGCGGCGAGGTGCGTGGCGCCCATGGACCCGAAGAACGGGGCGTCGCCGAACGCGAACACCCCGCCGTCGGAGGCCACGAGCCAGTAACCGCCGCCGTCGGGAGTCGCCGCCATCCCGACCACGGGGGCGGCGAGGTGCGTGGCGCCCATGGACCCGAAGAACGGGGCGTCGCCGAACGCGAACACCCCGCCGTCGGAGGCCACGAGCCAGTAACCGCCGCCGTCGGGAGTCGCCGCCATCCCGACCACGGGCGCGGCGAGGTGCGCGCCGCCCATGGACCCGGCGAAGCCCGCGTCGAAGGCGAAGACCCCGCCGTCCGCGCCGACCTCCCAGTACCCCCCCGTGGCAGGGTCGCCGGCCCCTCCCACCACCGGTGCACGGAGGGCGACCGCCCCCGCCGACCCCGCGAACGCGGCCGCGCCGAACGCGAACACCCCGCCGTCCCCGGCGTAGAGGTGATAGCCCTCGGGCGCCGCGCCGTCCGCCACGGAGGGCGTGCCACCCGAGAAGGTCACGGGCGCGATCCACATGCTGCGGAAGTCGCCTTCGGCGTAGGAGTAGTCGCTCGCCGGGCCGTCCCACGCGTGGTACGCCATCCACCAGTTTCCCGAGGGGTCCTGGAACAGCGACTCGCCGCCGGGCCCGAGCCGGACCGAGTCGGAGTGGACGATGGGGGAGTCGGTGGGCTCGGCACAGGGCCCGAGCGGGCCGGCGCACTCCGCGTAGCCCACGCCGTAGCCTGCGCTGGCCCACGCGCCCCCGGAAAAGAAAAGGACATAGGAGCCCGACGCGTCGACCATGTCCGGCGCCTCCACCGTGGATTCCCACGGCTGGTCCTGGGTGAGCACGGCCTGGGGGCCCGACGCCAGCGACAAGCCGTCGGGAGAGAGTGCGGCCGCCCAGATGTCGGCCGGCGCGGCCGACTGGCCTGCATTGGACTTCCAGTACAGATACGGCGTGCCGTCGGCGCCGACGAACGGTTGGGGGTCGATCGATCCGCCCAGGTCCGGCTGGCAGATAAAGGGCGCCGAAGACGTGTCGACGAAGGGACCGGTCGGGACGAGGGAGGTGGCGATGGAGATGCACTCCTGGCCGGTGGCCGCCACCTCGGTGGCGTAGTACATGACATACCGGCCGCCGAGGACGACGACCCCCGGTGACCAGGTGCGGTAGGGCGTGGACCATGACGGCAGCACCGGCAGGGCGTCGCCCGCCGGCTGCCAGCTCTGGAGATCGGTCGAGATGAGCACCGGGATGTTCACGAGGTCACTCCCCGTCGTGTACGCGTAGTACAGCGTCCCCACCCGGATCACGTCGGGGTCGGGGGCATCCGCGTCGTACACGGGGGCGTCGACGTCGAGTGACGTCCGGGGCGCCGCCTGCGCTCCTGCCGGCCGGACTCCGAAGCCCGACACGGTCAGGACGAGCGCCCCAACTGTGGCAAGAGCCATCCGGGCGCGCCGCGACCGGGGTGAGATGGAGCGCATCGGAGGCGGCGCCGGTCCTCGCTGCGCGCGTCGTCAGCGGGCGAGTTGGCGCAGGACGTACGCCAGGATGCCACCGTGACGGAAGTACTCCGCCTCCATGGGCGTGTCGATGCGGACACGCGCGTTGAACTCGACTGCTCCGGCCCGGACGACCAGCTCCTTGGGCACGTCACCGGCGCGCAGGGCGTCGAGCCCGGCGATGTCGAAGGTCTCCTCCCCGGTGATGCCGAGGCTCGCCAGCGACGTGCCTTCGGCGAACTGCAGGGGCAGGATCCCCATTCCCAGCAGGTTCGAGCGGTGGATCCGCTCGAAGCTCTCGGCGATGACGGCCCGCACGCCGAGCAGTGCCGGGCCCTTGGCCGCCCAGTCCCGCGACGAGCCGGATCCGTACTCCCTCCCCGCCAGCACCACCAGCGGGACACCCTGGTCCCGGTACCGCATGGCGGCGTCGTAGATGCTCAACTGCTCGCCGCCGGGCAACAGGCGGGTGACGCCACCCTCGGTGCCCGGCGCCAGCAGGTTGCGGAGCCTTACGTTGGCGAACGTCCCCCGCATCATGACCTCGTGGTTGCCCCGCCGTGCCCCGTAGGAGTTGAACTCCGACGGCTCCACGCCGTGCTCGCTGAGATACACGCCGGCCGGCGAGCTGGGCCGGATCGACCCGGCCGGGGAGATGTGGTCCGTGGTGACGCTGTCGCCGAGCACGGCGAGCACTCGCGCCCCGACGATGTCGGCCACCGCGTCGGGTTCGGCGCTGAACTGCTCGAAGAACGGCGGCCGCAGGACGTAGGTGGAGCGAGAATCCCAACGGAAGGTCTCACCGCCACTGGAGTCGATGCCCTTCCATCGCCGGTCGCCCTCGAAGACCGACTCGTAGCGGGTGCGGAACATCTCCGAGGTCACGGCCTGTTCGATGGCGTCGGAGACCTCGGCCGGTGTGGGCCAGAGGTCGCGCAGGTACACGGCACGGCCGTCGCCGTCGGTGCCGAGCGGTTCGGAGGTGAGGTCGAGGTCGAGCGTGCCTGCCAACGCGTACGCCACGACCAGCGGCGGCGACGCCAGGTAATTGAGGCGGACGTCGGGGTGGATGCGTCCTTCGAAGTTCCGGTTCCCCGACAACACGGCGGCGACCGACAGGTCCCCGTCGTGCACCGCATCGGAGACGCCGGGAAGGAGGGGCCCCGAATTGCCGATGCAGGTGGTGCACCCGAAGCCGACGAGCTGGAACCCGAGCGCCTCGAGCGGGTCGAGCAAACCGGCGCGCTCGTAGTAGTCCATGACGACCCGTGATCCGGGGGCGAGCGACGTCTTGACCCACGGCTTGGAGCGAAGTCCGCGCTCGACCGCCTTCTTGGCCAGCAGCCCGGCTGCCAGCATCACTTGGGGATTGGACGTGTTCGTGCAGCTGGTGATGGCCGCGATCACGACGTGGCCGTCGGCGATCTCGAGCGGCGCGTCGCCGCCGCTCGCCGTGGCGCTCCGCAGGGTCGTGCCGGCCCCGTCGTCCTCGGTGGCCGATGCCAGGGCGCGTCGGAAGCCCGACTTGGTGTCGGCGAGCGACACGCGGTCCTGGGGCCGGGAGGGGCCCGCCAGGCTTGGCTCCACCGTGGAGAGGTCGAGCGTCGCCACCTCGGAGAAGACCGGTTCGGGGTCCCCGGGCCGGTGGAACAGGCCCTGCTCCTTGGCGTAGGCCTCGACCAGGGCCACGTGGGACTCATCTCGTCCGGTGAAGCGGAGATAGCGCACGGTGACGTCGTCGATCGGGAAGATCACGCACGTGGCCCCGTACTCGGGTGCCATGTTGCCGATGGTGGCCCGGTTCTCGAGCGGGAGCTGGGCGAGCCCGGGTCCGTGGACCTCGACGAACTTGCCCACCACCCCGTGCTTGCGCAGCAGCTGGGCGATGGTGAGCACCAGGTCGGTGGCGGTGGTCCCCTCGGGGAGCTCCCCCGTGAGCCGAAGTCCGACGACGGGCGGTACGAGCATCGTGAGCGGCTGGCCGAGCATGGCCGCCTCGGCCTCGATGCCGCCGACGCCCCACCCGAGGACACCGAGCCCGTTGACCATCGTCGTGTGGGAGTCGGTCCCCACGAGCGTGTCCGGGAACGCCTGCCCGTCGTCGGTGGCGAACACCACGCGCGCCAGGTACTCCAGATTGACCTGATGGCAGATGCCGGTGCCCGGCGGTACCACGCGGAAGCCGTCGAAGGCCTGCTGGGCCCAGCGCAGGAGTTGGTACCGCTCGATGTTGCGCCCGTACTCGACATCGACGTTGGTGGCGAAGGACGAGGCGAGGCCCGACGACTCGGCGATCACGGAGTGGTCGATGACGAGCTCCACCGGGACGAGGGGGTTGATGGCGGCGGGGTCGCCACCCGTCTCGGCCAGCGCGTCGCGCATGGCGGCGAGGTCGACCACGGCCGGGACCCCGGTGAAGTCCTGCATGAGGACGCGCTCGGGCGTGAAGGCAATCTCCGTGGCCGACGCCACCCCGGCCTTCTGGCGGCCCGCCCACCCGGCCACCGCCTCGATGTCCGCGGCGTGGACCTGACGCCCGTCCTCGTGGCGCAGCAGGTTTTCGAGGAGCACCTTCATGGCATAGGGCAGGCGGGCGATGTCGAAGCGTCCGGCCAGGGCGTCGAGTCGATGCACCTCGAAGCTCCGGTCGCCCACGGCGATCGTGGCGCGGGTGGAGAAGCTGTCGGCTGAGGGGGAAGCGGCCATGGCCCACATTCTGTCGCCCACGGCGCGAGTCCGACACCTGGGGCCCCTCGTCGACCCCCCCCGAGTCCCCCGTGTAGCGTCTGGAGGGCTCGCCCTTGGGAGTGACGCTTGGTTTGGGCCGGACGACCGTGTTGGGTTGTCGCCCCGGACAGGCTCGACGCCTCTTCTGGGGAATCGCAAAGGACCGTGATGCCTGTCGTCCCTCCCGTCCGGCCCCCGCTCGTGGTAGTGCGCCCTTCCCTTCCCGGCCCCGATGACGGGAACGAGGAAGTTTCCGGCTCGTCCCGGACGTGCCGACGTTGCCGGCGGACCTTCGCCCGGCACCCGTCGGTCCTCTTCGTGGACCTCGTGGCGCGCTGGCTGTGTCCCGCGTGCGACCACGAGCGCGCCCGGCGAACCTCGAGGGTCGCGCTCCGGATCGTGGGCCCCGCGCCCGACACCTTCCGCGTCCCCGATCCCGGCCCCGTGCCGGCCGCCCAGGAGCGCTCCCGGTGAACGCCCGGGACCCGAAGCGCTTCTGGGCCGTGCTGTCGGGGGCCGCCGACCACGAGCGGCCGTCGCTGGCGACGTTGTGCCGGGGGTGTGTCGCCCTGCTCCCGGTGAGTGGGGCGGCCATCTCGCTCATGGCCCACTCCCACCCTCAGAGCGTGGCCAGCGCCTTCGACGGGAGAACCCGGGCCCTCCAGGACCTGGAGTTCACCCTGGGGGAGGGGCCGGCGATGGACGCGTACGCGCAGGGCATGCCCGTCCTGGTGCCCGACGTCCGGAACCGGGCAAGCCGGTGGCCGCAATTCAGCGCGGCGGTGGCCGCCATGGGCGTCGAGGCCGTCTTCGCCATGCCACTGCTCACGACGGCGGCGAGCATCGGCGTCCTCGTGCTGTACCGGGACGAGGCGGGGGCTCTCGAGGAGAACCAGCTTGCCGACGCCCTCGAGGTCGCCGACCTGGTCACACAGCTGGTGCTCGTCATGCAGTCCGAAGCGGCCACCGAGTCGGTGGCGTGGGCGTTGGACGTCTCGGACCACCGCGCCGCGGTCCACCAGGCCACCGGGATGATCGCCGTCCAGATCGACTCCGACGTCGACGAGGCCCTCGTCCGCCTGCGGGCACACTCTTTCGCCGCCGACCGCCCGATCCGCGACGTGGCCGAGGACGTCATCACGGGCAGACTCCGGTTCGACGACCGGTGACGGACCGGCTCGGCGAATGGGGGCGACACGGATGGCCCGCGGTGGGACAATGGGTGTCCACCGGACCTCTGGCGATGGCGAGGGCGCCCCGGGGACGTCCGGGCCAGCATGGCGTAAGGAGGTGGGTCGACGGTGGACAGGCGAGAGGAGTGGCTAGCGCGCACGTTCGTCGAGCTGGCTGACACGCTCGTCGCCGATTATGACGTCGTGGACTTTCTGTCCACCCTGGCCGAGCGATGCGTGGAGCTGCTCGAAACGGTGGAAGTCGGTCTGGTCCTCCTGGACCGCCACGGTGGGCTGCAGGTGATGGCGTCGTCCACCGAGCGCATGCGCGTGGCCGAGCTGTTCGAGGTCCAGCACGAGGAGGGCCCCTGCTTCGACTGTCAGCAGGGAGGCCAGCAGATCCTTAACGAGCCTCTCGACTCGGCCGACGACCGCTGGCCGCGATTCGGCCCCATGGCCCGGGAGGCGGGTTTCAGGATGGCGCACGCCCTGCCGTTGCGGCTCCGCCAGGACATCATCGGCGCCATGAACATCTTCGACACCGAGCCGCGGGAGTTGACGGCGCGGCAGGTGAATCTGAGCCAGGCGTTGGCGGATGCCGCCACCATCGGCATCCTCCAGGAACGCAGCGTCCGGCAGCAGACCGACATCGCCGGGCACCTGCAGGGAGCGCTGAATTCCCGGATCGTGATCGAGCAGGCCAAGGGCGTTGTCGCAGAACAGCAAAAGGTGAGCATGGAAGACGCGTTTGCGATGCTCAGGGGCTATGCCCGGAGCAGCCGGGTTCCGCTGAGCGAGCTGGCCCGTTCGATCGTGGACCGATCGCTCAGCTCGGCGGCGCTGCGCTCCGCCCCTCCGCTCGGGCGCGGTGCCGCCGGCTCCCGCTCGACTCCGTGAGGCTGCGGTTCCTGTCGGCTCGCGTGGCCGATAGCCGCGGCGTCGCCGATAGCCGCGGCGTCGCCGGTAGCCGCGGCATCGCCGAGCCACGCTAGGGATCGGGGGTGTGCTTCTCGCCGCAAGCCGATCTGGTGGGCGGCGTCGCCATCGGCGCCATCGGTGTCGACGTGGTCCGACATGTGCACCGCCGCCGGGACCACATGGCCCTGGCGGCGCTGCCGCTCCTTTTGGGCGCCCATCAGCTCGACGAGGCGTTCGTCTGGTGGGGCCAGGAAGGCCATGTCCCATCCGCCATCGGTCGTGTGGCGCTGTGGATCTACCTCCTGATCGCGTTCGTCGTGCTGCCGGTCTTCGTCCCCCTGGCCGTGCGCGCGCTCGAACCGAGTAGTAGGCGAAGGATGTGCATGGTCCCGTTCGTGGTGATCGGGGCCGGGGTCGCCGCGTGGCTGCTGGTGGCGATGGTGCGCGGTCCTGTGGGTGTGGCCGTGCGTCCCTACCACCTCGCCTACACCATCAAACCCGGGCACGGCCTGGTCGTGATCACCCTCTACGTGGTGGCGTGTTGCGGGACGCTGCTGTTCTCGGGGTACCGTCACGTCGTCGTCTTCGGCGTGGTCAACCTCGTCGCCGTGGCCATCATCGCCAAGCTGACCGTGGACGGCTTCGCCTCGGTGTGGTGCGGGTGGGCGGCGGTGACGAGCGGCGTCGTCGCCCTGCACATGCGCCTGGGAAGACCGCACCGTGCGATGCCGTACGTCCTGACCTGAAGCACGCGCCACGGGACGTTCAAGGACGCCCGCGAGCCGGACAGGTCCCCCGGCCTGCGGCTCGATCGACAGAGAAGGGCCGCGTACGCGTCGGGGCCGGCGCCGGGTAACATTGGTGAAAGTGTCGCCCGAGACCACGGTGACCCTGTAGCCGCAAAGGCGGGGTCATTTGGCCGCGCCTGGCAGAAATGGACGCCGTGCCAGAGACACTTCTCGAGAGGCTTCCCGAATCTCGGGTCGCCGATGCTGTACCGGTGCCGGTCCTCGACGGCCCCCCGCCCCGCCCCCAGACCTCGGCAAGGGTCGTGACGTCGCTTCTGGTGGCAGGACCGTTGGTGGCGCTGGCCGTGTTCATCCCCCTGGGTTGGGGTGGCACCAAGACGATCTGGGGCCTCGGCCTGGCCGTGGCGTTCTACGTCTTCACCGGCTTCGGGATCAGCGTCGGTTTCCACCGCCTCTTCGCGCACCACAGCTTCCGCGCCCATCGCGCGCTCAAGATCGTGTTGGCCGTGGCCGGGACGATGGCACTCGAGGGATCGGTAATCAGCTGGGTGACGACACACCGTCGCCACCACGTGTTCAGCGACCGCGCCGGGGACCCGCATTCCCCCGTCAACCACGGGACGAGCTCGCCCACGGCCACTCGGGGATTCCTGTGGGCGCACGTGGGTTGGCTCTTCGCCTCCGACCCCACCAGCCAGACGCGCTACGCCCCCGATCTCCTGCGCGACCGCGATCTGGTCGTCATCGACCGGCTGTTCCCGGTCCTGGCCGTCGTCTCGCTCGTGATCCCGTTCGGGATCGGCTGGGCCGTGACCGGCACGCTCGCCGGCGCGCTCGGAGTGTTCCTTTGGGCCGGCCTGATCCGTATGGCTCTGCTGCACCACGTCACGTGGAGCATCAACTCGGTGTGCCACCTGTGGGGCCGCAGGCCTTTCACCACCGGTGACAACAGCGCCAACGTGGCGTCCCTGGCCCTCGTGTCCTTCGGGGAAAGCTGGCACAACTTCCACCACGCCGCCCCGGCGTCGGCGCGGCACGGGGTGCTCGCCCACCAGGTTGACCTGGCGGCCACGCTCATCGGGCTCTTCGAACGGGCCGGCTGGGCCACCAAGGTGCGCTGGCCGACGGCGACACAGATCGAGACTTTGACCGTTCCCGTCGAGGAGCCGCTCGGTCTCTGACCGCGCCCTGCCGCCGGCGCCAAACTGTCGTCGGGCGTGTCACTCAGCCACACGACTCGACGCGCCTCAGCGAAATGCCTCGACGCGCCTCGCCCCTGCGACCACCAGCATTCCCCCGGCCGCACTCGGGGCCGCGAAGTGCGGGGGCGTCCCCGTGGTGAGAGGCACCGTGTAAAGCGTCGTCCCCGTGGACAGGTCGACCCCGTACAGCACGGACGCGCCGATGTCGACGGTCCACAGCACACCACCGGCGATGGTGGGCGAGCCCGCCTCCCCGGTGGGCGAGATCCACGTCCAGCCGCGTGCCAACGTCGAGCCCGGCCCTACACGGACCTGGTCGACGGTGCCGTCGTCGGTGCACACCACGTACGCGTCGGGTGCGAGGTAGGCGTTGCCTCCCCGGGAGTTGCAGACGTCGGTCGACGCCATCTGCCCGCCGATTCCCCCCAGGGTCGCGGCGTCGAGGAGGTACGCGGTGTGCTGCTTGCCCACGATGAACATTCTCGACCCGCCGAGGAGCATGACCGCGGTGGAGCCGAGGTCGCCGTCGTCCGCGTTGTCCTGGGCCCAGTTCGACGGTGCGAAGTACCCGAGCTCGGTGAGCGCCGGCGACAGCTCGATCACGCTGTCACCGTGGTCGAAGGGCTGCCCGGCTCCGGCGCTCCCGTTCCCGGTGACGACGAAGACGTCGCCCGCCGCGTCCACCGTGACGCCCGCCGGTGCCCAGATGGCGCCCTCGCGAGCGGTGGGCACCTGGTAGGAGAGCAGCAGTCCGTTCCCTGACTCGGGGACGCCCACGACCCAGCCGTGGTAGTCGCCACAATCGCCGTAGTTCCCACCGAATCCGACGATCACGTGGCCGGCGGAGAGGGCCAGGCCGGCCCGCTGAAGCTGTGCGGCGGCGTCCCATCCCGGTTGATCGACGTCGCGGCTCCAGAGCAGCCGGTGGGTGGCGATGTCGAAGGCGTACACGGTGTGCCGCACCGATGTTCCCGACACGAGCGCGGCCGAGGTGAACAGCGTGCCCGAGGACGGGTCGATGACCATCGTCGACGTGATCCCCACGGTGGGGGTGATGTCTCCGCACGGGAGCATGCCGGAGGGGACCGGCGTCGCTAGGTGGTCGGACCATTGCACCGCACCGGTGGAGGCGGACAGGGCGTAGACGGTGTCGTTCTCCGTGGCCACGAAGACCTGCCCGTCATAGACGAGAGGCTCCCCGTAGACGGGCCCGTCGACGGGCTGCGACGTCCATGCCGCGGTGGGCGCGCCTGCGATGGCGGGACCGGTGCTGTCGAGCGAGGTGCGGGAGAAGCTTCCGCCGTAGGTGAGCCAAGACCCCGCGGAGGCCGGAGTCGTCGTGGCCGTGGCCGACGGGGACGAGCCCGGCGCCGTGGTGGAGGTCTCCGAGGGGTGCTCGGCACCGGAGCGGGCCGAGGGGTGGTTCGTGCCGCACGCCCCGGCGACCGCCGCCAGCGTCACCACGGTGATGAGCTTGGAGAGCAGAGCTCCTCGGGGCCGGGCGGCTGCGGGCATGGTGCGAGTCTTGCCGCGCCCGGGACGCCTTGGCGGCGCGGTGAGGTGCCGCCGTGGTGGACTGCTGGCCATGGCCAAGGTCCGCATCGGGTTCTTCTCCTTCACCGAGATCACCGATCCAGCCGAGCACCGGTCCTACAACGAGTGGCACCAGCTCGACCACATGCCCGAGCAGTACCTGCTCCCGGGGGTCGTGTTCGGACAGCGCTGGGTCTCGACCCCGGCGTGTCGCCGGGCCCGGGCGCTCGACACACCGGGCCTGGCTCCGATCCACTACATGACGCTCTACCTCATGGGCGAGCCCCTCGACACCACGCTCGAGGAATTCCGCGTCCTGGGAGGGACCCTGCGGGCCGCGGGCCGGTTCCACGAGCACCGGAGGTCGCGCCTTTCGGGCCCCTTCGCCGTCACGGCCATGACCGCCGCGCCCCGGGTGCTCGTGTCGGCTGAGGCCGTTCCCTACCGACCCAACCGCGGTGTGTACGTCGTCGTGCGGGACGGGGCCGCCATCCCGGCCGCGCTGTCGGGCACCGACGCCCATGGCGTCGCGCTCGCGGCGGCGCTGCTCGAGGTCGAGGGCGTCGCCGGGACCTGGAGCTTCTCCACCGAGGCCCGTTTCGACCGCCACGGCTGGCACCCCGGCCACAAGACCATCACGGTTGCATACCTCGACACGGAGCCGCTGGCGGCGGCGCCCGAGGCCGGCGCACTCGTACGCGCCCAGCCCGACCAGGAGCAGCGGCGGATCCTGTTCGCCGGACCCATGGAGACGATCACGCCGTGGCGGTGGGACTGGTTCGACGAAGAAACATGACCGGGCCCCGCCGCGTCGTGGCGCCGGCCCCGCTCACAGCTTGACGATCACCTTGCCGGTGTTGCCCCCGGTGAACAGCAGGTTGAGCGCGTCGGGCGCGTGCTCCAGGCCGTCGACGAGATGCTCGGCGTGCTTGACGCGGCCCTCGGCCAGCCACCCGACCATCTCGATCTGCGCTTCGGGGAACCGGTCGAGATAGTCCAGTACGAGGAACCCCTCCATCCGTCCCCGCTTGATGATGAGGTTGAAGATGTTGCGCGGGCCGGGGGGACGGCTCTCCTCGTTGTAGACGGAGATGGCACCACACAGCACCACCCGACCCCGCATCGCCAGCTGGGCGAGGCACGCGTCGAGGATCGTCCCGCCGACGTTGTCGTAGTAGAGGTCGATCCCGCCGGGGCACGACGATCGCAGTACCGCGGCGACGTCGTCGGTCTTGTAGTTCACGGCGGCGTCGAACCCGAGCTCGTCGACGATCCAGGCGCACTTCTCGGGAGATCCGGCGATGCCGACCACCTTGCCGGCACCTTTGATCCGGGCGATCTGTCCGGCGACGGACCCGGTTGCCCCGGCAGCACCCGACACGACCACCGTGTCACCCTCTACGACCCTCCCCACGTCGATCATGCCGAAGTACGCCGTCATCCCCGTGACCCCGAGCACACTGAGCACCAGGGTCGGCTCGATCCCCGGCGGGATCACCTGCATCGAGGCGAGCCCCTCGTCGGCGACCACATAGTCCTGCCAGCCCGTGAAGCCCACCACGAGGTCGCCCACCGCATACCGATCGCTGTTCGACGTGACCACCTCCCCGACGCCCGCACCCCGGACGGTCTCGCCGAGCCCGATGGGGGGCAGGTACCCGGGCGCGTCGTCCATCCACGTGCGGATGGTGGGGTCGATCGAGAGGTACCGGACCGAGACCAGCGCTTCCCCGGGCCCCGGCTCGGGCACCGGCCCCTCTTCGAGCCGGGTGGTGTCATCCTCCACCATGCCCGACGGCCGCTCGGCGAGGACGATGTGACGGTTCGTCAACTGCACCACTCCTTGAGCTGCTCGACGGTCGCGAGCGGATCGGGACCGACCAGGGTGACGTTCAGCACGCTGACCCCGGCCTCTCGGTACGCAGCGATGCGCTCTTTCACGTAGCCGGGACTCCCGATGAGCGACGTGAGCTCGAGGAGCTCGTCGGGTACGGCTGCAGCGGCCTGCTCCTTCTTCCCGCTCAGGTAGAGGTCCTGGATCCGGGTCGCCTCGGCCTCGAAGCCGTAGCGGCGGGTCAGGGCGTTGTAGAAATTGCGGCCCCGGGCGCCCATGCCGCCGACGTACAGGGCGGTCATGGGACGAGCCAGCTCGCGCAGGTGCTCGAGTCCCTCGCCGATCGCGACCAGGCCACCGGCGGCGATCTCGAGGGGGCCCAGGTCCGGCGACCGCCGGGCCGACCCGGCGTCGAGGGCGGAGCCCCACACGGCGCGTGCCCGCTCGGGGATGAACAGGAACGGGAACCATCCGTCGGCCAGCTCGGCGGTCATCTCGACGTTCTTCGGCCCCATCGACGCCACCCAGATGGGGATCTCCTCGCGCACGGGGTGGTTGATCAGCTTGAGCGGCTTGCCCAGCCCGGTCCCCAGGCCCGGCGGCAGCGGGATGGGATAGAGCCCTTCGTTCGTCACCACCTCGCGGCGCCACACCTTGCGACAGATGCCGATGATCTCCCGGGTGCGCTCGAGTGGTTGCGTGTAGGGCACCCCGTGCCATCCTTCGATGACCTGGGGCCCAGACGCACCGAGACCGAGGATGAAGCGGCCCTCGCTGAGGGCGTCGATCCCCGCCGCCGTCTGGGCCAGGAGCGCCGGCGTACGGGAGTAGATGGGCAGGATCGCCGACCCGATCTCGACGTGTTGGGTCTTCGCCGCGATGTAGCCCATCTGACTGGGACCGTCGAGGCCGTATGCCTCGGCGACCCAGACGACGTCCAGGCCGGCGCGTTCGAGCTCGACGACGTGATCGGCGGACTCCTTCACCCCTCGCGAGTAGTCGAGCATCGTGCTCAGTCGCATGCGTACCCCCTTCCCCGGGTCGCCCCGAATCGTCGCACGTGTCGCCGTCCCGGCGTCATGCCCGACCCGACGGTCCCACCGTAGCGATACCGCCGTCGACGGGGATGACGGCTCCGGTGAGGTACGCGCCGGCGCGCGACGCGAGGAAGATGGCGGTGCCCGCCACGTCATCGGGCCGGCCGATGCGCTTGAGCGGTGCGCTGGCCGCGATCTGCTCACCGAATGCTTCGAGTGTCGCCGCCATCATCTTGGACTCGAACGGCCCGGGTGCGATGGCGTTCACCGTGATCGACGGCGCCAACCGTTTGGCCAGATGGCGCGTGAGCTGGTGCACAGCGGCCTTCGACGCCGAGTACGAGTAGGTCTCGAGCATCGGCACGTGGATGCCGTCGATCGACCCGATGTTGACGACCCGGGCCGGATCGTCGGGGGTCGAGGAGGCGCGCAGCAAAGGGGTCAGGAGCTTCGTGGTGTGGAACACGCCCTTGACGTTGAGTGACAGCACCCGATCCCAAGCAGCATCGTCGAACTCATCGAACGGTGCGCCCCAGGTGTTGCCCGCGTTGTTGACGAGGATGTGCAGGCGAGTCTCTCGCTCGGCGAGCGCGTCCGCCAAGGCACGGCATCCCGCTTCGGTGGAGAGGTCCGCAGGCAGTGCCATGCACTCGCCGGTGCCCGACAGCTCGTCAGCAAGCTCCTCACATGCTGCTGCGTTGCGCGAGGACACGTACACCTTGGCGCCGGCTCCGACGAAACCCGAGGCGATCATCTTGCCGATGCCACGTGATCCCCCCGTGACCAGGGCGGTCTTTCCGGCGATGGAGAACAGGTCCGTCATGGTCGAGTGCAACTCTCGGCGGGGAGGCGACAGACGCTACCAAGGGGCCGCGTGGCACCGCCACCGGTCGTGGTCTCGTCGCCGCTTCCCGGTCGCACCGGACCGGCGTGTCAAGCTGGGCCCGTGGCGTCGGCCCGATCGAAGCGCAACAAGGACCGGCAGTTGCGCGCCGCCCGCCGCCGCTTGCAGCCGATCCGCGGCGCGCGCGGGAGAGCGCTCCGGCACCGTCGGCTGTCGGCTCCTCGAGTGGTGGGGCTGAGCCAATTTGCCGGAGGGCTGACGGGTCGGAGACGCCGGTGGCTTCCCCGCAACCGGGCCAAGGCCTGGGTGCTCTCGGCCCTGCCGGTCCTCATCGTCGTGATCTGGGTTCTGGCGCGCGTCGCTCGACACTGACACATTCATGTCGCTCACATGCATGTCGCTCGACACCGGCACACGCGTGTCTCGCGCCGCGGCACGCGGTGGCTATGTCGGGGACTTCGACCACCGCCGTCCGAGCCACGCCAAGAAGGCGAGCTCGCCCACGACGGTGAGTCACAACAGGATCCACACGGGACTCGTCACAGGGCATCCTCAGTTCGGTGGGCCGTTCCTCGACCGCCGAATCTACCCTCGTGGTCCGAGGCGTTGCAGATCCGATCCCGATCGTCGTCGACGTGCCACTCGACCGGCGCGCCCCGGGGGTGCGACAACCTTGCCCGGGGAGCTTCCTGCCGCCTTCTCGACTTTCGCGACCCGGCTCCTGCCGCTAAGACTGGCGTCGTGCGCGCAGCGAGCGACGGGGCAGATTCGTTCCAAGAACAGCTCGACGCGCTCGTGGGCACGCCGGTCGGCTCGGGGAGCGCCTCGGTCGCTCCCGATCCCGTGAACCAACCGATGATCCGCCATTGGGCCGCCGCCTTCGAGGACCACAACCCTGTCTACACCGACCCCGGGTTCGCGGCACGGACGCGCTTCGGGGGGATCGTCGCCCCGCCCCTCATGCTCCAGACCTGGACGATGGCGACGCCGAAGGTCACCGGTCTCGCCGAGCGGGGCGGATCGCCGGTGGAGTCCACGGGTGCGGGCCCGCTGGCCGTGTTCGACGAAGCCGGCTTCGTCGGCACCTTGGCGTCGAACTCGGAATTCGAGATCGTGCGGTACCTGTGCCTCGGCGAGAGGATCTCGGCGTCGACGGTGATCGAGTCGATCTCCGACGAGAAGCAGACCCGCCTCGGCCCCGGACACTTCGTGACGTGGACCACCACCTACGTCGACGAGACGGGTGCCGTCGTGGGTCGGCAACGATTCCGCATCCTGAAGTTCAAGCCTGAGGGCGCCTCCCGATGACTGCGGGCCACCGACGTCCGACGCGGACCCGTCCATCGTTGCCGGGGGGCAGGTGATGACGATGTCATCGTTCCCCCGGACTCTCGACTGGAACGATGTGCAGGTCGGTGACACGCTCCCCACCTTCGTGATCGACGTGACCGCCAGTGTGATCGTGGCCGGGGCCATCGCCACGCGGGACTTCATGCCGGTGCACCACGATCGGGACTACGCCAATGCCCAGGGTGCGCCGGACATCTTCATGAATATCCTCTCCGACACCGCCTACTGCAGCCGCTTCCTCACCGACTGGGCAGGGCCCGAAGCCATGGTCAAGAAGCTCGCCATCCGTCTCGGAGTGCCGGTGTTCCCGGGCGCGGTCCTGACGTACACCGGGATGGTGACCTCCACCTCCGAGGAACACGGTGAAGGCCTCGTCGAGGTCGAATTGCGGGCCACGAACAACCTCGGCGATCACGTGACGGGCACCGCCGTGCTCTCCCTCCCGCTGGCGAGGCCCGTCTGATCGCGTGATCCCGAGTCCGGGGCCCGACGCCGCAGGCCTGGATGCTTCGGGCCGTCAGCCTCGGTGCCTCCGGCGCACGAAGAGGTCGGCCGAACGGGCGAGGTCGATCTGCACCGGTCGTTGCGTCTCGAGCAGCTGGTCCGCCCAGAGCATCTGGATCGCCGCTCGGAGCCGGTCGGCGCGGCGGCGTTGCTTCGCATCATCGAACGCCTCCCGCAAGACGTCGTGAAGGATGTCGTCATGAGCCGGCGGCGGATCGAGCGAGTCCCGTCGGTCGGCGAGCATCTCCCCGAACTCCTCGTACCAACGGTGACTGGACGCGTACGAGTCGCGCAGCACCGCTCCCGCGATCGCGACCGATTCCAGCTCGGGCCGTCCCGGTTCCGGGGGGAGTGCAGGCTGGTTCGCCAGCGTGTACGCCGCCAGCCGGATCCGGTTCGACCCGGTGAAGAGGTTGGCAACGGTCTCGACCGGCACGACCTTCGCCCCGCGCTCGGCCAGGAACTGCCGGAAGGCGTCGTCGAGCCGGAGGTACGCGCTCTGGGCCGCCCGAAGGGCGGGACCGGTGTCCACGTCGCGCGTCGGAGCGGAGAGCCGGTCCACCGCATCGGCCAGGTAGCCCGAGCTCTCGACGAAGGCGTCGGACAGAGCGCGCCCGAGGGCGGCCGTGGCACCTCGCGGCCAGAACAGGAGCCCCACCACGACGCTGACGGCGCTGCCGATCACCACGTCCTCGATCCTCGTCAACCCGACCTTCCAGCCGACAGGCTCGATGATGTTGAAGAGGACGACGACCACGACCGTGAAGCCGGCCTGTCCGGCGGCGAAGGAGATCATCGACGGTGCGACCCCCGACACGAGCACCGCAACGGGGAGGAGGATCCACAGCGCCGACGAGTGCCCTCCCACGCCGATCATGAGGGCCGAGCCCACCACGAATCCCACGGCCGTCCCCCCCACGGCGCGCAGAGCCGTCGAGCCGGTCCCGAGCGCGTTCGACCGCAGCACCGACAGGGTCCCGAGAACCACCCAGAAGCCGTGCTCGACATCGGTGACCTCGACCACGGCGACCGCCAGCGCCAGTCCGGCCGCACCTCGTACGGAGTTGCGGAACCACACCGAGCGCAGAGACAGGTGGGAGGCCAGCCGCGACCAGAACGGACGTGAGCGGCTCGCGCCGGCCACTCCCATCCCCCCATCGCTGGCGGGCTCGGCACCGGCCGCCTCGAGGGCCTCGTCCGCCACCATCACGGTGGCGATGCCCACGGCCCGGGCGTAGAAGCTCGGGTCCAGCGAGAAGCCGATGCCGACGTCTTGGCTCATCGTCTCCGCCCGGGCCGCGTCCTGGGCTTCCCTCGTGTCCGGATCGGTTCCGACCTCGATCAGCGTCGACACGTCGCTTTCGAGGTCGGCGGCGATCTGCCGTTCGAGTTCCCGGGCCGACTCCCGGACCTCCCCGATCCTTCGCGGATCGTCGACCGGATGGGCGTTGTCGTCACAGATGAGCGAAGCGCTCAGGCCCAGGGTGTCGGCCGCCGTCTTCAACAGGGCCTGGACCGCCGGCTGCTCGTCGGCCGTGGTGGCGTCCTCGACCAGGGTGGCGTTGCCCGCCACCCATTCGACACGACCCACCAGCTTGGCCAGGGCAACCGCACCGGCCACGGCGCCGGTCGCCGGGTAGGGCGTTCCGGCGAAGTACTCGCGCAGCAGCGACAGCTCGCTCTCCATCACATCCTGCGCCCCCCGATCGCGCCTGCCCTCGGCGTGTGCCGCGATCAGCGCGGCGACGGCCGAAACGGTCGCCGACAGGCGCCGACGGAGGTCGTCGTGCCAGGGAGGGGGCCATATCACCATGCAGGCGGGGATGCACAAGGCCCCGGCCAGGGCCCAGCCGACGAGACGAGGACCGACCTCTCCGGGCGGTTGAGCCACGGCCACCGGTAACACGAACGTCAGGAGTGCCGCCGTCGAGGCCGTGGCGGCCTGGGGCGAGACGATCCCCGCGAAGAGCACGGCGAAGCCCACCCCGGCCATGGCGAGCACGGCCGCCACCTCGTTGGTCGAGACAACCGTGCCGAGCGCGATCAGACAACCCCCCACCAGGAACAGGGCGACGTACGAGAAGAGACGGGTGCGGGGCCGGCCCGGGATCTCCACGAGGAGCAAAAGGGCGAAGGAACCGAACGCCCCGAAGAGGCTGATCTGCGGGTTCGAGAAGACCAGGTGGGCCAGGCCGAAGACCGAGGGCATGACGACGGCGGCCCGAACAGACCGCTTGACGGCCGAGAGCCCGGGGTCCTTCTCCCTGACCCACCGGCCGACACCCGACGAAGAGCGCTGGTGCACGGGCGAGGGGGAGACGCCGGTCGCGGCCATCAGATCGGCACCGCTCGCCGGTGCCCGGCCGCCCAGGAACCGCACATATGCCAGCGGAAACTACTCCGAAGACGTCCGAGCCGGTCCGGCCCAGGGCTCCCCACGGGATCCCCCGCCCGGCGCGGCGTCAGCTCACGGCGTACGGCGTGGCTCTGTGGGGCTTGGCATACCGCATGTGCAACAGGATCGCGCCGCAGGCGACGGCCGCATAGAAGCACCACAACGAGGCGAACCCGTCAGCGCTGAGGCGGGCCAGGACGGCGACGGCCACGAGGTTGGCGACGCCGAAGATGACGATGTGACGGAACCCCGACGCCAGCAACGACCCACAGGTCGCCACGATGTAGAGCCCGATGACGACGGTCCCGTGCTGCAATCCGATCGAGTAGGCGAGATGGTACGAACCGAGCGTGACGCTCGGGCCGTTGCGCAACAACGTCTCCAACAGCACTGCCGATACCCCGGCCCCGATGGCCAGGAACGGCGCGATGCGCCATCTCCGGCGTGTCGTGGGCTCGAGCAGCATGATCACGAGCGGCACGAAGACCGGCAGGACGACGAACGCGATGAGCAGGTAGATCCACATCGCCACCCGGCCGAGCTCGTGGGGCACGACGCCCTGGAGACTCCACCAGACGAAGGCCTCGTCGATCTGGTGGAACCCGAGCAGCAGAGGGAGCGCGGCGAGGGCGAGGTGGTCGTGGCGGTGACGCAGGTGGCGCACGGCGTCGACACCGATGGCGGTGACGACGATCCCACCGACGAGGTCACCTTCGGGGGAGAAGCACACGGCTACTGCGCGTGTTCCGACGCGGCAAGAAGTCGGTCAATGCGGACGACGGGCATCGGCTCTCCTTCGAAGGTGGCTCAGAAGAAGCGTCGAGCCTGTACGGGGCGAGAACCGCAACGGTCGTCCTGCCCAAACAAGGCGTCACTCCCAAGAGGGGGTCCTCCCAGGTTACACCCGGGCCTCAGCCGCCTGTGGCCGAGAAATGCTGGTAGTCGGGGCTCGAGGTCCAGCGCCCGCCCCACTGCCACCCCACCGAGGCGAAGGCCGCCACGAGCTGCCCGCCCGGCACCGCCATCCCCGGCCGGTCGTCCGCCCGGTCGAGGAACTGCGCCCCCGCCGGCGGCTGTACCTGGCCTCCTTCGAGATAGGGGTTCTCCACCGGGTTCACGTCGATCGCCTCGCCGTAGGCGTGGACCGACCACGAGGGGGGACCGGGTGCCACCGCGTACCGGCAGTTGAATCCGGACGTGTTGTCGTTCGCCATCGACACCGGGTCCTCTCCTCCGAAGGCGTCCTCGGGCTGCATCTGGTGGATCGGGAAGTGCTCGGCGAAGAGCCGGGCGAAGACCTTGAGCACGGCGGATGTCACCGCGACGTTGACGACCATGGTGCCGATGTGAGGCCGGCCGTCGAATCCCCAGTAGCTCATGGTGAGCAGGCGCAGCTGTGCAGGTCCCACCGGGCAGCCCGGTCTCCACGTGCCAGGCAGCTGCCCTGCGCTGACGGCGGCCACGGTGCCCACGAACGTCGACGAGGGGGTAGCTGCGCCCGCTGCGTGGGCATCGGTCGTGGTGGAAGCCACGGCCACGGGGACCGACGTGGTCGGGGCGGTGGTCGGGGCGGTGGCCGGGGCGGTGGCCGGGGCGGTGGTCGGGGCGGTGGCCGGGCCGGTGGTCGGCACCGCCCGGCTCGACGACGGGGCGTCGCGGGTGGCGTTTCCTGGTGTACTGGAACACGCGGCCAGCAGACCGCAGGATAGGAGGCCGGTGACGGAGAGAGCGGCGAGGTGGCGCCCGGGCCGCGACACGGACGCGCACCATAGCCCGACGCCGGACGTGAGCCCGCGGTCGGTCACGCCGACGCGGGCGGCCGCGGCCGCGGTGCTGGTATCGGTCCTGGCTTCGTGTGCCGGACCTGCTCACCATGCCGGGACCGGGCACCGGGTCGGTCACCGCACGGCGCCTTCGACGACGATCGTCTCCACCACGGCCGTCCCCACCACGGTGGCAACCACCGTGCCGGAGCCCGTGGCGAACACGAGCCCCACCACCGTCGCGCCTGCAGCACGCGTCGAACCCCCTGCTGCGGCGCGGGCCCCGGCGACGACCACTCCGCACGCGACGCCCGCCCCCACGCCCCCATTGCTGGTCACCCGCCTCGTCGGGGTCGGATCCGCGACCCAGGTGATCGCCGTGAGCGCGTCGGGATACGGGCAGTCGGTTGCCACCTTCACCGCGTACCAGGACGATGCAACCGGCTGGCACCAGGTGTTCGGCCCCTGGCAGGCGAACGTCGGGTACGCGGGGTTCGCCCCACCGGGGCAGAAGCGCGAAGGGGACGGGCGCACGCCATCGGGCTCGTTCGGTTTCGACTTCTTCTTCGGAGTGCTGCCCGACCCCGGAGTGCAGTTCCCCTACCGCCCCGTGACGGGGCCGAACATCGTGTGGGACGACGACCCGTCGAGCCCGCTCTACAACCAGTGGGTGGACACGAGCACCTCCCACCCGGGGGCCGCGCCCGAGCCCATGGACCAGGCCCCTGCCTACGACTACGGCGCGGTGATCGCCTACAACACGAGCCCGACCGTGCCCGGTGCCGGCAGTGCCATCTTCCTCCACGTGTCCACCGGTGGCGCCACCGTCGGGTGTGTGGCCCTCCCGACTGACGAGCTGCTCGCCGTCCTGCGCTGGCTGAGCCCGGCCGCGCAGCCCCGGATCATCATGGGGACGGCGGCCGCCATCGCGCCCTAGTCACCGTCGCGCCGTAGCGTGGGGCCCGTGGAAGACGTCTTCGAAGTCGTACATCGCCAGCGTGCCTGTCGGGCCTTCGGGGGAGAGCCGGTCGACGACGACACCGTGGAGCGGGTGCTCGACGCGGCCACCTTCGCCCCCAGTGCCGAGAACCGCCAGCCCTGGGTGTTCGTCGTGGTGCGCGACGCCGAGCGTCGCGCCGCCATCGGCGCGCTCACGCGCCAAGCCTGGGAAGGCGGTGGCCGGGCCCACTCCGAAGGCCGGTTGTCACCCGCGCTGCTCGCCGATGTCGAGACCGGGGCCCGGGGTGGGGTGGCCGAGGCTCCGGTCCTCGTCGTCGTGGGCGGTGACACGCGCCTCGGGGATCGACGCGTGATCGAGGCCTCGGTGTTCCCCGCCATCCAGAACTTGCTGTTGGCAGCAACCGCCCTCGGGCTGGGCTCGTCGCTCACCACGCTGCCCCTCGTGTTTGGCGACGAGCTGTCCTCCCTCGTCGGGCTACCGCCCGAGGTGCTCCCGATGGCCGTGATCCCCCTGGGCTGGCCGGCGCGCCCGTTGTCCGCACCCCGGCGCGTGCCGGTGGCCGAGAAGGCGCACCGCGAGTCTTTCGGCAACCCGTGGTGACGCCGCGCGAGAGACCCTCCACCGTGCTCCGGCGCCCCGTGTCGGGCTACGGTCGACCCCGTTCTCCGTGAGCGATGCCGGGAGGGGCGCGCCGTTCGATGCAAGAGCACCGCTACGCCGTGATCGTGGACGGCACCCCGCCCGAGGTGTGGGAGCTCTTCTGGTACCGGGGGCCGCGCCGCCCCACGTCCTCGGGCGTCTCCATCGAGATCCTGCACCCCGGGGACGCCGTGGGTGAGGGCCTCGTCCGGCACTGCACGTTCCGCGTGCCGCGCTATCTGATGTCGGGAGGTGTGGGCCAGTCCTGGGAGTGGCTCACCCAGGTCAACCCGCCCGTGTCGTGGAAGTACGACGCCGTGGGCAAGCCGCTGTGGTCCATCGCCGAGGGGCGGACCGAGCTCGAGGACCTGGGCGACGGTCGGACGAGGATCCATTTCACCGAGACGTACCACGCCTTCAACCCCGTGCTCCGTGTGCTGCTCGAGCGCCGAGTCCACCGCTTCATCTCCAAGGACAACGACCGTCTGATCACGACGGCGATCAACGACGGGATCCGACGCCTCCGGGCCGCCCGCGCCTCGGGCCCCGCTGCCGCAGAGGGTGGTTCGAGCGACGGATCGTGAGGACAGGGAACCTTCTCGGGGCCCGACGCCTCTTGTAGACGTGGAGCAGCTCGTCCGGGCGGCTCGGCGGGGCGATCCCGCCGCCATGGACGCGCTGGTGCGCGCGCTGATCCCCTACGTGAGCCGGGTGTGCGGGGCCATCGCCCTCGACCGCGGAGACGATGCCATGCAGGAGACATTCATCGCGGTGCTGCGCAACATCCGCTCGCTGCGCGAGCCGGCAGCCCTTCACGGCTGGGTGCGACGGATCGCAGTGCGCGAGGCTGTCCGCGCCGCCCGGGGTGGTCACGAGGACCCTGTGGACCCCCACGACCTCGCCGGTGCCGCCTTCACGCCCGTCGACGTCGCCACCCTCGTCGACGTCCGGTCGACGCTGGCGGGACTCGCCCCCGAGCAGCGCGCCATCCTCGTCCTCCGGGACGTCGACGGGCTCAGCGAGGCGGACGCAGCGCGGCTCCTCGGCGTCCCCGAGGGCACAGTGAAGTCGCGGTTGCACCGTGCCCGGGCTGCATTCACACGGAGGTGGGAGCCGTGACCGGCCAGTCGCAGTGGCCGGTGGCGTCGATGGGCCCCATCGCGCGCGCCAGAGCGCTGGGCGCGTCGATCCCCTGTGCGGCATGGACCGAAGGCGTTCTCGACGCCCCCTACGCCACGGCCTGGCCGTGGATATCCGACCTCGAGGTGTCGGTGCCGCGCTTCGACACCCAGGTGCGCCGGATCCGCGTGCTCGAACGGAGCGCGGGGGACGGGGTGCAGATGCTGCGCATCACCGCGTCGAGCTTCGGTGTGGCGGTGCCCTTCGACGTACGGCTCGAAGACGGCTTCTGCCTCATGCAGGCCCGGGCCCGGGTCTACCTGGTGCTCATGGCCGCCGAGTCTGACGACGGCGCGCGGTACGCGCTTTTTCCACCTCGAGGCCATCCCGCTCCCCGGCATGCGTCTTCTGAGGGGCCACCTCCAGCGCGCCGTCGACAAGGATTTTTCCAACCTCGTCCGTCTCGCCGCCCACGGCTTCTGAAAGCTCGCGTGCGCGGCGCGCACCGGCCCGGAGCCCGCGCCTCGAGGTCCGTCGGCGCCCGCGGCCGCCGGTACTGTGCGCTGATGCCCCTCATGACGCTCGCCGAGCTCCAGCACTTTCTCGACGGAGCCTTCCCGGACCTGCCTCCGCCCTACGTCATCGAGGAGGTCGCGCCATGGGGTGTCAGGATCAGGCTCCCTGTCACCGCGGCCCACAGCCGGCCGGGAGGCACGGTGGCGGGGCCGACTCTCATGGCGATGGCCGACGCCGCCGCCTGGCTGGCGATCCTGGCCCACATCGGCCCGGTCGCGCTGGCGGTGACGACGAGCCTGCACATCGACTTCCTCCGCAAGCCCGACCTGATCGACCTCGTGGCCGACGGGCACCTGCTCAAACTGGGGAAGCAGCTGGCTGTGGCCGACGTGGCGCTGCGCTCCGAGGGACGGGACGAACTCGTCGCCAAGGCGCAGGTGACTTATTCGATCCCGCCCCGCTAGCGCGTCAGCGGTCGACCGAATCCTCGACGAGAAAGGCGCGCCGAGGGCAGTCCCGCGCCGCGCGGCGCGCCAGCTCGACCAGGTGGGGGGGCACGGGAGCGCCGTGGACGACCGGGTACCCCCATTCGTCGAGGCTGACGAGCTCGGGCAGGAGCTCGGCGCAGTACCCGTAGGCCTCGCAGGCGACGGGATCGACCTTCACGACCGCGCTCATGACCGGCCCGCCCTTCTCGTGTCGGGCTGCCTCGGGGCCGGGCCCGCGTGCGCGCTCGCGATCACGATCGAGGGGAGGAGGGAGGGGGCACCGACAAACGCGCAGGGCCGCCGGGCGCCATGGGCGGCGGCGTCGCCGGCGAAGACCGACAGAGCGCTGCGCACCATGCGGACGACCCCGTCGGGGTGCCGGCACGCGCCCCGGCCCTCCACGGAGGCCACCCGCATCTCGAGTCGCGCCAACAGGGAAGGGTCCGCGTTGCCGACGGCCAGGCGCTCGAGATCGTCGGCCACCGACGGGAGCCCGAAGACGCACGGACCACACTGCCCGGCGCTCTCGCCGGCCATGTAGCGCGCCACCCGTGCCGTCTCGGCGATCCCGCACGCGCCGCGCGTCAGGACCACGAGAACGCCCGCGCCCATGACACCGCCCACGGCGGCCAGCGAGCGCGGTGCATAGGGGGTGCCGAGCGCGGCGGCCGGGACCCAGCTGCCGGCGAAGCCTCCGGTGAGCACGGCCACGACCTCGTCGTTCGGCCCGGCCCGGTCGACGATGGCGCCGAGAGTCGTGCCCATGGCGACCTCGTAGACGCCGGGGTGCTCGACGCCCCCCGACAGCGTCACGAGGGCGGTACCGGGAGCGTCCGCGGGCCCGCTGGCGCGGAACGCCGCCGGACCGTACCTGGCCACGAGCGCCATGTGCGCAAGGGTCTCGGCATTGTGCACCAGCGCGGCGCCCCGTCCGACGGTCAGCGGCCGGCGCTTGTCGGGCCGCCATGCGGGGGCTCCCGGGCCTCCGTTGAGCCACGACACCAACGCCGACTCCTCGCCCGCGACGTAGCGTCCCGCCGGGCGCGCCACCTCGACGGGCACGGGCGCGTGCACGGTGCCGGCGCGTTCGGCAACCGCCCGCATCACGGCGGCGGCAGTGTCGTCGTGGACATCGGGGACGCACACGACGACCCGGGCGGCGCCGAGGGCACAGGCCGCCAGCTCCGCCCCGTCGAGCACGAGATGCGGCACGTACGACAACAGGACCTTGTCCTTGGCGCTGGCCGGCTCCCCCTCCATGGCGTTGACCACGAGGGTGGGACGCCCCCTCGCGCCGCGCACGAGCCCGAGCTTGGTGGCAGAAGGGAACGCGGCCCCGCCCCGGCCGGTGAGACCCGACGCCTCGACGACGGCTGCGAACCGGTCAGGCCACGACGCGTCCCCGTGGCGGGGCAGGGGAGGCGCCCCGTGATGGGCGAGGTGCGCGGGGAGATCGGCGCGGCGTCGCGCGTGCCAACCCGACAGGAGCGTGAGGCGTCCGTCGACGGCGACGTCTCCGGAGCTGTTCGTGGATCTGTCGGCCGGGGTTGTGGATCCGAAGGTGGCGGTGGAGTCGGTGGTGGCGGTGGGCATCGGGTCGTTCCTGGGCTAGGCCGAGAGGTGCTTCACGGGCACACCCTCGGGTCGTTGATGGACGGGGAGGAACGACAGCGCCCGCCGCTTGCGCGCCGCCGCCAGGGTGATCCGCCACGTCGCGGCGCCCACGACGACGGCGATGCATGTGCCGGTGAGACCGACGACCCAGCTCTGGCCCATGTCGGTCCCCATGCCGAAGGCGTGGGAGATGGCCACGGGCCAGCTCAGGTAGGCGAGCCAGTGCACCGCCCGCCATGTGCGGGCCCGGATCCGGTGCCGAAGCCAGCTCGTCACCGCCACGGCGAGCAACAGGTCGACCCCGACCGATCCCAGCGCCACCCACAACCGCTTGTACGACGACGCGAAGGGCACCACGACCGCCGCCCAACCGATGTGCACGTACGTGTCGACGACGCTGGTCAGGATGTGGCAGGCCAGGAAGCCCATCGCGATCACCGAGACGCGGCGGTGCAGGTCCTGGAGCGCGAACCCGGGCCAGCGCGGGCTCGAAGAGCGGTTGGCCGTAAGGATCCCGAGCACCGTGGTCCCGGTCAGCAGGACCAGCGCCACCAGGCCGGTCGCCCGGGTCGCATACCACAGGACCGGGGAGCTCACCGCTCCACCACCGGTCTGCCGCCGGTCGTCAGGCCCGGACCGGTGACCGAGGGCCAGCCGTTCACGGTGACGACGCCCCCGTCGTGGCGCACGAGACGCGCCGGCTGACCGAGCTCCCGCAGCTTCGCCACGGCGCGCCATCCCCAGACCACGGCGGCGGTGCTCGCCGCGTTGGCGTCGACGCAGCTGTCGCCCGAGGCCGACACGAGCGTCCAGTGGGGTACGGCGCTGTCACCGGTGGCAGGGTCCACGATGTGGTGGAGCCGGCGCCGGCCGCGCTGCCAGGTACGCACCGACGTGCTGGAGCTGGCGATGCCGCCGCTCTCGATGGCGACCACCTGGTCGACGGCGTCCGCCGGTGTCGACGAATCCGGCGCGATGCCGACGGCCCAGCCGCCCTCGGGGGCGACGCCCGCCACCGCTACGTCCCCGCCGATGCTCACCAGGACGCCGGTGTGCACGCCGTGGGCGATGCGCCGAGCGGCACGGTCGGCGACGAGGGCCTTGGCGGAGGCACCGAGGTCGATGTGCGTGCCAGGGGGGATCCGCACCGTCCGGGCGCGGCGGTCGAGCTCGATCCGCCACCACCCGGGGGCGGGCCGCAGCTGTGCCCCGAGCTCGCTACCGTGCGGGTCGAGCTCGAAGAAGTCCCGGTCGTAGCCCAGTTCCTCGAGAGCCGTGCCGACCGTGGGGTCCACGGCCCCGCCGGTGCGCTGCGCGACTTCGCATGCCACCGCGATGGCGTCGAAGAGCAAGGCGCTCACCTTGACGGGCGCGCCGCCGGCCCGGTGGAGGCTGCAGAGCTCGGAGTCCGGGCGGAAGCGGCTGCAGGCGGCATCGATGGCGGCGAGCTCGTCGCGCAGGATCCCCTCGGCCCGGTCGATGGCGGCCGGCTCGGTGACGGCCACGACCGCGGTGGTGCCGATGGCGGGCATGGTGCGCAGCGCCGGCTGTGCCGGGCCTCGCGCCAGGGTGGCGACGTCGGAGCCGGCCCGGGAGGAGGTGCGGTTCATCGGCCCGTCCCGCCCGACACGACGGTGGGCGACTTCAAGGTCGTGGTGGGGGTGGTGGTAGGCGTGGTCGTGGCGGTGGAAGCTGACGAAGACGAGGTCGAGGAGGTGCCGGAGGAAGCATTCGAGCCAGTACCCGAGGAGGAGCCAGTACCAGAGGAGGAGCCAGTATCCGAGGAGGCAGACGCGCTGGCGCCCGAGGCGGTCGAGGTCTGGGGCGTGACCGACGACGAGGAGCCGGCTCCGGAGGACGTCGAGGTTGTCGGGCTCACCGTCGTCTCGGCGGTCGCAGTCGTTCCCGGGATCTCCCTCGACACCACGAGCCCGACCGCCGCGGCCGCCGCTGTGGCGAGGACGGCGACGCCTCTCGACATCCGGCGCGCCCGGGCCCCGGCGCGGTCGCGCCGGGCAGACAGGTGCTTGGGCGGGACCCCGGCGTGCCGGGCCGGACGGCCCGTGTTCCCTTGGCTCGGGGGGGTGGGGTTCATGGGAGGCATGTCAACATGCGAATCTCGGGGTTCTCGCACAGCCGGTTAGGAATCAGCTGTGAATGCGCCGACGTCGGGGCCGTCCGCCCGTTCCCCGGCCTCCGCGCCTCCGGACACCGGGAGGCGCAGGGTGAAGACGGTGCCGCCCTCGGTGCCGGGGGCAACACTGACCGTGCCGCCGTGGGCTCTCGTGATCGACGCCACGATGGAGAGACCGAGGCCGGCGCCTCCGTGGCGACGTGACCGCGAGACGTCGGCACGGAAGAAGCGTTCGAACACCCGTGCGGCGTCCTCGGGGCTCATGCCCGGGCCCCGGTCCTCGACCCTGATCACGGCGTCGGGGCCCTCGTGGTCGACGGTGACCACCGTCGGTGTCCCCTCCGGGCAATGCGTCCGGACGTTGGCCAGGAGGTTGTCGAGCACCTGGCGGATTCGCATGCGGTCCCCGACGATCTCCACGGGCCTGCGGGCGACGAGGCGCACGGGCCATGGCGGGCCCACGGTCGTCGCCGTCTTCACGGCTTCGGCCGCCACGCCGACGAGCTCGACCTCGTCGCGTCCGAGGGGTCGCCCCTCGTCCAATCTCGCCAGCAGGAGGAGGTCCTCGACGAGGTGCCCCATGCGGCCCGTCTCGGTGCGGATGCCGTGCATCACGCGTTCGAGGTCGTCGGCGCGCGTCGCCGCGCCCTGCTCGAACAACTCGGCGTACGCGGACACCGCCGCCAGCGGGGTACGCAGCTCGTGCGAGGCGTCGGCGACGAATTGCCGCATGCGGCCTTCCGACACCCGCAGCTCCTCCTCGGTGGCGTCGCGTTGGGCGAATGCCCTTTCGATCCGCCCGAGCATGACGTTGAGGGCGCGGGCGAGGCGCCCCACCTCCGTGCGCGCCTCCTCGCCGGGAACCCGTTCGGCCAGCTCGCCCCGGGCGATGGCCTCGGCCGTGCCCTCGATCGCCCGCAGGGGACGGAAGCTCACCCTCACCAGCCACCACCCCATCAGCAGGGCGGCGGCCAGCGCGGCACCGGTCACGGCCAGCTCGACGCCGACCAGGCGGTCCAGGGTCGAGACCGTCGAGCCCATGGGGACACCCACCACGAGCTGCCCGCCGCTGTAAGGGCCCCCGTCCAGCACCGACGCCCGTATCCGGTACGGTCCGTCGTCGCTGTCGAGCCCGGGCGCCGTGAAATACACCGTCTGCTCCCCATGGTCAGCCGCGTTGGACGCGAAGCCGGTGATCCGCCCCGGCAGCCTTGGAGCGGCCGTGTCGGCGGAGTCGAACTCGGGCTGCGTCGACCGGCACAACACGGCGTTGGACGAGCTGCGGACCTCGACGAAGGTGCCGGGCTGCAGCTCGTGCAGGAGGTTGGAGTTGAGGCCCGAGAAGCCATTGCACGAAGGAGCCCCGGCCGACGCGCCCCGGGGGGCGGCGGAAGTCGGAGGAGAGGACTGGCCCGGCACCGGTCCGAACTGCCCACCGGCGAGGCCCCCGTCCGAAGAAGGGGCGAGCCCCCCGGGGCGCGCGGACCACTCCCGAGGGCGCCCTCGATGGGCATGTGCGACTGCTCGAGCGACTGGTCGATCCGGTTGTCGAGGAACGACCGCAGCTCCTGGTAGGTGACGACGTCCGCGATCGCCAGCGCCGTCAGGGCCACGACACCGACGGCGAGGAGCAGCCGGAGCCGCAGCGACACCTACGGTGCCTCCGACTCGCGCAACGTGTAGCCCACCAGGCGGATGGTGTGGATGAGCGGAGGCCCGTGACGCTCGAGCTTCTTGCGCAGGTAGCTCACGTAGGTCTCGACCACGTTGGCCTCACCTCCGAAGTCGTAGTGCCAGACGTTGTCGAGGATCTGGGCCTTGGAGAGGACCTGGCGGGGATTGCGCAGGAAGAAGCGCAGGAGGTTGAACTCGGTCGCCGTCAGCTGGATCAGCGCGCCGGCCCTGCGCACCTCGTGCGCGCCCTCGTCCATCTCGACGTCGGAGAACTGCAGGAGGCCCTCGTCTCCGGGGCCCACACCGGCCCGCCGGAGCAGGGCCCGGACGCGGGCGATGATCTCGGCCAGGGCGAAGGGCTTGGTGACGTAGTCGTCGCCACCGACGGTCAGCCCGGCGATCTTGTCCTCCAACGAGTCGCGGGCGGTGAGGAAGAGCACGGGTGCCCGGATCCCGTCGGTGCGCAGCCTCCGGGTGACCTCGAGCCCGTCGAGGTCCGGCAGCATGACGTCGAGCACGATGAGGTCGGGGGGCCGCTGCTGTGCGGCGGTCAGGGCGGCACGCCCGGACATGGCCTCCTCGACCTCGAAGCCCTCGTAGCGCAACGAGGTGGCGACGGCGTCGACGATCGACGGCTCGTCGTCGACGACCAGGACTCGGCTCCGTTTCGTGTCCATGGGTGATGTCCCTCCTGTGCCGAGGATGGTCGGCGCGCTTGCGCGGCCCCTGTGTGCCCCCTGTGTGCCGCCTGTGAATCGTGCCCCGGAAGGGGCTGCACCGCCTCGGACACGCCGTGGCACGCCCTCTTCGGCTGTCATCCCTGGTCCGGAGGGGTGTGACCTCAGGCGTCGGCGGCGACGTCGCCGGTCTCGGGGCGGGCCGCCTCGGGCGCGGACCTACGCTCGAAGTCGAACGGGGTCGGCTAAAGGGCGGGGGGACGGCAGCCGATCGTCAATTGGTCATCGCTTCGAACGGAGACCGGCCATGGATCGCACCTACGAGGGTTGGGCACCCGACCCCTTCGAGGCGCACGAGGTTCGGTACTTCGTCGACGGTCGACCCACCAAGCTGGTGCGTGACGGATCCGTCGAGGGGTTCGACGACCTCCCCCCCCGATCGACCTGGCCGCTGAGTCTGCAACCGGATCAACCGACCGTCGAGCAACCGCCGGCGCCGACCGCGCCGCTCCTTCCGCCGCCCCCTCCCGGTGCCTCCTACTGGGCGCCGCCGCCCGTGCCCGGCGTGCCGGCCGGCCAGCCGTCACCGACCCCTGCCCCCGGTGCGCCCTTCGGCTCCGCCCCCAGCGACACCTTCGTCGGCGGCTCGGACCCGGCTCCGGTCCGCCGCCCGCGCCGACGGCTGGTCGCGGGCGCAGCCGCCCTCGTCGTCTTGGCCGCCGCCGCCGGCGGTGCCGTGGTCCTCTCCGGGGGCAAGAGCGCCGAAGCGGCGGTCATCGACTCGGTCAACAGCGCGATGGCGGACCGCACGGCGCACGTCAGCATGAACCTCTCCGTGACCACCCCGTCGGGCACGGTGACAGGAACGGGTGACGGCGGCATCGACTTCAGCCAGAGCGCCATGCAGCTGCAGCTGACGGCGGGAATTGCCGGGCAGCAGATCCAGCTCCAGACCGTGTACCTGGCGGGGACGGTGTACGAGCAGATCCCGGGACTCGACCAATTCGATCCCGGGGAAGTCGTGGATGTCGCTCGACCTCTCCTCCCTGCAATCCGCCGGTGCGCAGAGCTCCTCCACCTTCAGCGCGGGCGACAACCCGACGGCGATGCTGCGCCTGCTGGCCCAGCAGGGCAACACCGTCGTGCCGCTCGGCTCGTCGACGGTCGACGGGACCTCCGTGCAGGGTTATGCAGTGACACTCGACCCGGCCGCCATCAAGGCCGAATTGGCGAACGCCAAGCTGCCGTCGTGGATGACCGCGGCCCTGTCCCAGGTCGACATCGAGCGGACCAGCATGAAGGTCTACGTCGACGCCTCGGGCCTGCTGCGCCGCGTCGGCTTCGACATCACCGAGAGCGCATCGAGCGCGAAGGTCGACGTCGACGAGAGCCTCGACTTCTCCGACTATGGCGCCCCCGTCAGCGTGAGCGCCCCCCCGGCGGACCAGGTGGCGAGCTTCGAGCAGTTCATCCAGCAAGCTCAGGCGGCGGCGGGTTCGGGCTCCTCCTGAGCTCGCACACCCCCCACGGCGCACACGTTCCAGAGCGCGGTGCGGTCCCAAAGCGCTCTGCGGTCCCAAAGCGCTCTGCGGCCTGTGGCCGCGGATATCCCGTCCACGAGACGACGAGGCGCGTCAGCCCGTGAGCCCCGTGGTGTCGCCGCGCAGCTCGAGCCGGATGACCTCGTACGCCGTCCGGGCGGCACCGGTTCCCGCCACCCGGTGGACCTCCCGACGGAATTCGGCGGCGATCTCCTCGGAGTCCTCGAGGTCACCGTCCCACAGGGAGATCCCCGCGATCTCGATGCGCGACCCCCGCCGGCTCTGGAGCACGACGACCCCGACGAAGTGCGGGACCTCCCGAAAGCGGGGGATGACGTCCTCGTCCATGGCCCGGAGCACTTCGGGAAGTGATTCCGGATCGACGTAGAAGTTGATCGTCCGACCCTTCATGGCCGTGCCCCAATCGCGATCGGCGAGACTGAAGCCCCCAGGCTATGTCGCAGCTCCCCTTCGGAGACGAACCACGGGACCAGGCGGCACCGACCGTGCCCCTTCTCCGACCGTGCCCCTTCTCCGACCGTGCCCCTTCTCCGACCGTGCCCCTTCACCGACCGTGCCCCTTCACCGACCGTGCACGAGGACCGAGGTCCCCCTCGACAATCGGAGCTGGACGGGCTCGCCGGGCGCGCCCGCCCGGCCGGCCCGGGGCTCAGGCCTCGAGCTCCTTGGCGATGCGGGCCCCCAGCCCGGGGTCGACCTGGCGCCAGTACTCCTTCACGCGTGACAGCACCGGCTCGACGACCCCGGCGCGCACGTGCGCCACGACCGTCCCCACCAGCCGTTCACGGGAGGCGTCGTCGAGGACGTCGCGATAGAGGGAGCCGGCCTGGCCGAAGTCGTCGTCCTGCGCGTGCAGCTCGGAAGCGGCCCGGACGATCTCACCCGACACGGCCCACGCAGGGTCGGTGCCGAAGCGCTCGGGCTGTGCCCGGGGGCCACCGTAGGAATTCGGCGCGTACACGGGGTCGGGCGGGTTCTCGTACCGCATGCTCCCGTCCCGGTTGTAGGAGTGCACGGGCGAACGGGGACGGTTGACGGGGAGCTGCTGCGCGTTGGGCCCCACCCGGTGCAGGTGGGTGTCGTGGTAGCTGAACAACCGGGCGAGCAGCATCTTGTCGGGGGAGGGTCCGATCCCCGGCACCATGTTGGAGGGCTCGAACATCGACTGCTCGATCTCGGCGAAGTAGTTCTCCGGGTTGCGGTTCAGCACCATCGTCCCCACCCGCATGAGCGGGTAGTCGCCATGCGGCCACACCTTGGTCAGGTCGAAGGGGTTGAACCGGTACCCCGCCGCGTCCTCGAACGCCATGACCTGGACGTACAACGTCCAACTCGGATGATCGGCGCGCCCGATGCTCTCGTAGAGGTCGCGGATGTGCGCGTCCGGGTCGGCCGCGGCGATGGCCGCCGCGTCGTCGTTGGTGAGGAACTCGTTGCCCTGGTCGGTCTTGAAGTGGTACTTCACCCAATAGCGCTCGCCTCCGCCGTTGATCCACATGTAGGTGTGGCTCGAGAACCCGTCCATGTGCCGCCACGAACGCGGGATGCCGCGGTCGCCCATGAGCATCGTCACCTGGTGGGCGGACTCCGGCGACAGGGTCCAGAAGTCCCACTGCATGTTGTTGTCGCGCAGGTGGTTGTCGGCGCGTCGCTTCTGGGAATGGATGAAGTCCTGGAACTTCTGAGGGTCGCGGATGAAGAAGACCGGAGTGTTGTTGCCCACCATGTCGTAGTTGCCCTCTTCGGTGTAGAACTTGACGGCGAACCCCCGTGGGTCACGGGCCGTGTCGGGCGATCCGAGCTCGCCGGCCACGGTCGAGAACCGCACCAGGAGCTCCGTCCTGGCACCGGGTCGGAAGAGGGCGGCCTTCGTGAAGGCCGACACGTCCTCGGACGTCTCGAAGAACCCGTGCGCTCCGCCGCCCTTGGCGTGCACGACGCGTTCGGGGACGCGCTCGCGGTTGAACTGCTGCATCTTCTGGACGAGATAGGTGTCCTGCAGCAGGATCGGGCCGTCGGGACCGACGGTCAGCGAGTGCTCGTCGCTCGTGGCCGGGATCCCGGCGTCGGAGGTGGTGTACGGGGGCGTGTCGGGCATCAGCTTGCCTCCATCTCGTCGTCGAGCTCGTCTGCAGGTGCGTCGTCGGACCGGGACGGGGCCCGACGCTCTGGGCGCGGGGAAGCGCCCGCGGCCGGGGAGCCCGACGCCTGGCACGCCGGGCACATACCCCAGAACGTCACCTCCGCCTCGTCGAGGGCGAACCCGTGGGTCTCCGAAGGGGTGAGGCACGGACGCGTGCCGACGGCGCAGTCCACGTCGGTGGTCGCCCCGCACCCCCGGCACACGATGTGGTGGTGGTTGTCCCCCACGCGCAGCTCGTAGAGCGCCGGGCTCCCGGCGGGCTCGACGCGCCGGACGAGCCCGACGTCGACCAGGGCGGCCAGCACGTTGTAGACGGCCTGGGCCGACACCGAGCCCAGGTCCCGCCGCACGGCGCGGATGACGGACTCGGTGTCCGAATGGGGCCGGGCCCGAAGCGCGTGCATGACGCCGAGCCGGGGTGCGGTCACCCGCAGCCCCGAGGCCCGCAAGGCGCCGGCGAGCTCGGTATGCGGGGTGTCCGAGCTTGCTGGAGCCACCTCCCTACTCTAGAGCCGATCCTAGAATAGAGTCAATCTATTTTATGGCCCGGTCGCCGGAACTCGCTCACGGCAGGGGATGCGCGCGGAAGAAGGCCCAGATGACGCTGTTGGCGTCCACGGCGTCGGACTGGGGGCCGAGCTGGCGCGTGAGGCGCTTCGGAAGCGGGGGGCCGCCCGGCCATTCATGGCCCTCGCCCGTGACTCGGTAGAGCTCGACGCTCGCACCGTCCGCACAGCCCGTGTAGCGGGTGAGGCTGACCCCGGGGTCGGGTGCCGACGTCGAGGCCGAGGTGGAGCAGCCGTCCTGGGTTGCCCAGTACCGAGCCGCCTGGGGGACCGAGTAGGTCCAGTACGCCTGCCCGTGACCGCCGTAGGGATCGACCGGGTCGGCGGTGCCGTGGAAGGAGACGACCGGGACGGCCCGGGTGGCCGGGCACGGCGTGGGGCGACGCAGGCCGCTCACGGGGGCCGCCGCCGCGAATGTGGCCGAGGCGTCGCAGGCCAGCTGGCTGGCCATGCGGGCGCCGCCGGAGAAGCCCGTGGCGTACACCCGGGTGCTGTCGATGCAGTAGCGGTGCTCCAAGGTGCCCACGAGGGAAGTGAGGAAGGCGACGTCGTCCGCGGCTCCGGCCGGAACCGGTGCGCCCCCGAAGAGCGGGACGCCGGGGATGTTCCAGTCGAAGCCCGTGCCGCTCGGGATCAACCCCTGTGGGTAGGCGACGATGAAGCCGTCGGAGTCGGCCGTGGCGTCCATCCCGGTGAACGCTTCCTGTTCCGCGGCCGTGCTCCCGGTCCCGTGCATGTTGAGCACCAGAGCCACCTTGGCCGAGCCCGAGTAGCCGCTCGGCACGTGGACGATGACGACCCGCTGGCGTCCCGCCACGGCCAGCGTCAGCGTGCGCGAACCCGATGGCGCTGTCGTCCCGCACCCGATGGCGCCGCGCCCCGAGCCAGAGGACGCCGAGGTCACCGAGCCGGCCGGCTGTGACGTGGTGGAGGCGGCGCGCCCGCTGCTGCACGCGCTCAGGCCGACGGTGGAAGCGGCGACGATCACGAACCACCTCGCCGTCGTGCGGCGCGTTCGTCGGCGCGGCTTCGGTCGACACTCGATTCCGGACCCCGTTCTGAGCCGTCGCACCGGCGTCGGAGAGTAGGGGAGCCGAGCCAGGACGTCCATCGACGCATCGCTTCGCACGCGACTCTCGATGCACACGACGCTCGTCGTGCGCGACACTCGATGCCCCCTACAGCTCGACGAGGTCGCCGATGAGCACGGGCTCGAGGTTGCGGGACCGGATCAACTGCACCAGAGCCGGGAAGGCCTCCACCGTTCCGGCGTGACCTGTGTGCAGGCTCACAATGGACCCGGGGCGAAGGGCTTCGGTGACCCGGGCGACGATGACGGTGGAACCGGGGTCCTCGTAGTCGAGGGGGTCGATGTCGTAGCCGACGGACACCGGGTAGCCGGCGAGCCCCGCTTGCTCGAGGATCAGCGCGGTGGGAACGACGATGCCCGAGGGCCGGAACCAGCTCCCGTTGCTCCCCTCGAGACCTTCGAGCACGTCTGCGCACCGGTGGATCTCGTCCGCCACAGCTGGCGCGTCGAGGCTGCCGAGGTCGGGGTGTGTGTAGGTGTGGTTCCCGAGCGTGTGGCCCCCAGCCAGGATCTGATCGGCGACAGCCGGGTTGGCCTCCATCCAGGTGCCGACCCCGAACACCGTGATCGGTGCAGACAGCTGGTGGGCGGACGTCAAGAGCTCCTCTGTCAGGGTCACGTCGCCCGACCCGTGGAAGGTCAGGGCCACCGCGTGCGCGCTGCGAGGGCCGTTGGCGACGTAGCCGGCGGGACCCCGTGGCACCGACGTGGTCGTCGACGACGCGACCGGAGGCCGTCGCGGGGTCGGTGGGGCCGCCCGTTGCGCCCGGGTGACGCCGCATCCCGCCAGCACCGCCGCTCCGGCCGTCGCCAGCGCGGTCCTGCGGGAGAGTGTCGTCCGGGGGGCTTCGTCGCCCGCGGGGTCACTCATCGCAGAATTCCCGTGTGCCCGAGAGAGTACCGACCGGGTTGCGGCCATACACACAGCCCGTGCGGGCCGTAGCCAACTGGGATGCGTGCCAATTGCCTTCCGGTTGTGGTGTCGATGGCGTAGACATCGGAGTCGTAGCGACCCGACAGCCAGAGCACCTTGCCGTCGGCCGACACTCCTCCCATGTCGGGGCTGGCGATGGTGCTGGCACGGCCGGGGTGATCGCCCGTCTCGGGCGGTAGCGACCAGGTGGTGATCACCTGTCGCTTCGCGAACGAGATCACCGAAACCGTGCCTGAGCCTCGGTTCGAGACGTAGAGGTCCCGGGCGTCCCGGCTGACATAGAGACCGTGAGCGCCCTTGCCCGTGGGAATGAAGCCCAGTGTCTTGAAGGTGTCGCCGTTCACCTCCCACACACCGCCGGCGGTGAGATCGGCCACGTAGAAGATCTTTCCGTCCGGCGACAGCTTGACGTCCTGGGGCTCGGCTCCCGTCCCCAGCGACAGCGTGCCCACCACGGACTGGGTGGCCACGTCCACCTTGAGAAGCTTGCCGGAGAATTCGCACGAGGCGATGAGATAGGTGCCGTTCGCCGAGAAGTCCATGTGATCAACCCCGTGACACGGGACCGCCAGCGAGTGGATGAGCGCCATGGTGTGGGGGTCCCGGAAATCGAGGCGCTGCAACGCTTCCGCCACGACGATGGCGTAGTGCCCGTCAGGGGTGAAGTACATGTTGTAGGGGTCCTCGACGGGCACCGGTGTACCCGGGATGCCGGTGGTCGGATCAACGGGGATCAAGCTGTTGCCCTGGTCGTCGGTCACCCACAAGGTCTTGAGGTCCCAAGACGGGACGACGTGCTGGGGAAGGGCTCCGACGGCGAAGGTGCGGACCACCTGGTAGGTCGTCGGGTCGATCTCCGTGACGGAGTCGTTGAGGCTGTTGGGGACGTAGATGAGGGGGCGGGCTGATCGCACCACCGGACTGAGATCCCCCGCCCCGTCGGCCGCGTAGATGTTGCACGGGTCGGTCACCGCGGGCATGCCCGGCAACGGATCGGTGACGGCGGGACAGTCAGCGTTCTGCCCGGACTTCAGGCCCTCTGAGCGTGTCTGCACCGGCGCCGGCGCGGTGACCCGGGGATGCGAGCCGGCCTTCTTGGCGGAGCCGGGCTTCGTGGAGCCGGTCAGGTCGACGATCAAGAAGACGAGAATGGCCAGCCCGACGAGCAGAGCACTCCATCGGCGCACCAGAGTGACCGCGGCGGGGCGAGTCCCCCGCGTGGTGGAAGGGGGCATCCTCCGTTACCGAAGTCGACGTTCGGATGTGGAGCGGCGATTCGGCAAGCAGACATTGTCCCAGTTCCGTTTCGGGACGTCGAGGAGCCGACTGCTCAACTGCATCGCGAGTCCAAGACCGCCTGCGCCGTCGGCGGTGCGTGAGTGCAGGACGTGGCGCCCTCGGCAGTGGCGCCCTCGGCAGGACTCGAACCTGCGCCACCGGCTCCGGAGGCCGGTGCTCTATCCGCTGAGCTACGAGGGCAGACGCGTCCGCCGGCGCCAGCGCGGGCACGATGGGGCGGAGCCACCGCGAACTGTAGTCGGGGCACCCCATCCCCCGGGCCGGCGCACGGCCAGCTCGGCTCGGCCGTGGGTGGACCGGAGGGGGCCGCTCAGGCATGTCCGGTGCGGGCCGCCCGTGCTCCGCGGCCCGGCAATTGCGCCCCCGGCTGTGGCGCGCCATCCTCGGCGGGACCATGGCAGCCCGCCCCCGCATCGCCAGCGCCGTGAGCAGAGCGCTGTCGTCCATGGGCGTCGAGGTGGACGCGGCCTCCGTCCATTTGGAGCGGCCCGCCCGTCGCGATCACGGTGACTGGTCGACCAACGTCGCCCTCGTCAACGCCAAGGCGCTCCGGCGACCGCCCCGTGAGCTCGCCGAGGAGCTGGCGCGGCGCATTCGGGACGACCCGCCCGAGCACCTGGAGACGGTCGAGGTGGCGGGCCCCGGATTCGTGAACTTCCACCTGTCGCCGGGGTGGTTGTACGACACGCTGGCAGAAGTCGTGTCCGAAGGCGAGGCTCAGTACGCGCGCAATGCGATCGGCGCCGGGGAGAAGGTCCAGATCGAGTTCATCTCGGCGAACCCCACCGGGCCGCTCCATGTCGGCAACGGCTGGTGGGGGGCGTACGGGGACGCCCTGGGACGCGTCATGGCGCGATGTGGATGGCGGGTGCAACGCGAGTACTACGTCAACGACACCGGGGGGCAGATCCGAGTCCTCGGGGAGAGCCTGTTGGCCCGTCGCCGCGGCGACGACGTCCCCGAGGCCGGGTACCAGGGCGAGTACGTCACCGAGCTCGCCCGCAGCTACGACGGGCCCGACGAGGTCGAAGCCGCCGGGCGATGGGCGGCGCAACGGATCCTCGACAACATCCGCGCCACGCTGGCGCGCCTCGGGATTGTCTTCGACGAGTGGCACAGCCAGGCGTCTGTCGAAGAGAGCGGAGCGCTGCGCGAGACGATCGACCTGCTCGCCACCAAGGGCCTCGTCGAGGAAGAGGACGGCGCGGTGTGGTTCCGGTCCTCCCGGCTCGGGGACAACCGCGACCGCGTGCTCGTGAAGTCGAACGGGGATCCGACCTACCTAGCCGGCGATCTCGCCTATCACCGGGACAAGTTCCTCGTGCGGGGATTCGACCGGGTTATCGACATCTTCGGTGCCGACCACGCCGGTCAGGTCAAGAGCCTGACGCTCGGGGTCGAGGCCATGGGGGTCGATCCCGGTCGGCTCGAGGTGAAGATCGGGCAGATGGTGTCGTTGGTCCAGGCCGAAGGGGCCGGTCGCATGTCCAAGCGGGCGGGCAACGTCGTGTCCCTGGACAGCCTGATCGACGACATCGGGCCCGACGCCACGCGCCTGCTCTCGCTCATGTCCTCGCTCGACCAGTCGTCGCTGCTCGACCTCGACCTGGTGCGGAGCCAGTCGATGGAGAATCCCGTCTTCTACGTGCAGTACGCGCACGCCCGGATCGCCTCCATCGAACGTGTCCGGGCCGAGCGTGGCATCGAGCGGCGCCCGCTCACGGACGTGGTCCTCTCCCTTCTCGTCCACGACCGGGAGCTCGAGCTGCTCCGCTGCCTCGAGGAGCTGCCCGACGTGGTCGCCGAGGCGGCCAGGGACCGGGCCCCCCACAAGGTCACGGCGTGGGTCCGCGGACTCGCCGGCGCGTTCCACGGCTACTACCACGACTGCCCGGTGCTGGCCGAGACGGTCGGAGACGACCTGACCCAGGCGCGCCTGTGGCTCGTCGAGGCGGCTCGTGTGGGCCTCGCCATCGGTCTTGACATCCTCGGCGTGAGCGCCCCGGAGTCGATGTAGTCGAGCGCTCCGGAGTCGATGGAGTCGAGCGCTCCGGAGTCGATGGAGTCGAGCGCTCCGGATTCGATGGAGTCGATGGAGCCGCGTAAGGCTCCGGCCGCTCCCGGCGTCAGCCGGAGTCGCGAAGTGCCGTGGGTAGCCTTTGCCCATGGACGACCCGGTCGCTCCCGCCGCGACCGAAGTACCCGGCCTCATCCCCGACGTGCCTGACGGCGCGGCGGACGGCGCGCCCGGTGTCGCGTCCCATCAGGCCCCCGACGTAGGTCCCGTGCACGCCGAGCTGCTCCCGATGACGGCCCGGGTGGGGGTCGACGGACGCCTGGCGGTGGGGGGTGTGGACCTGGTCGAGCTGGCGGAGCGGTTCGGGACGCCCCTGTTCGTCTACGACGAGGACCACCTCCGGGCCCGCTGCCGGGAGTCCGTGGCCGCGTGGGGCGACGGTGTCGCCTACGCGACCAAGGCGTTCTTGTGCCTGGCGATGGCCAGGCTCGCGTACGAAGAGGGGATGTGGCTCGACGTCTCCACGGGCGGAGAGCTGCACGTGGCACTGGCCGCCGGCGTGCCCGCGGCACGCCTCGTGCTCCACGGCAACAACAAGTCCGAGGACGAGCTGGCCCGCGCCCTGGAGAGCGGTGTCGGCCGTATCGTCGTCGACTCCTTCGACGAGATCGAGCGCCTGACCCGCCTGACCCGGAACCCGACGGCCGGCGCCAGGCGTCCGGCCGTGATGGTCCGGGTGACGCCGGGGATCGAGGCGCACACCCACGACTTCGTGCGCACGGGGCAGGAGGATTCGAAGTTCGGCTTCGGGCTCGCCTCGGGGGCGGCCGCCGACGCGGTGGCGCACCTGCGCGCCTTGGCGGGGGTCGACCTGGTGGGGATCCACGCCCACATCGGGAGCCAGGTCTTCCGAGTCGAGTCCTTCGCGCAAGAGGTGGGGGTCCTGGCGGGGTTCTTCGTCCCGCTGGAGCTGCGCGAGCTGTGTGTGGGGGGCGGCCTCGGCGTTCCGTATCTGGCCGAGGAGACCGCGCCTTCCCTCGGCGAATGGGCGCACACGGTGCATGACGCGTGCCGGCGCGCCGGGATCCCGCCCGACACGTTGGTCACCGCCGAGCCCGGCCGGTCGATCGTGGCCAGCGCCGGAGTCACGCTGTACCGGGTGGGAACGATCAAGGAGCTCCCCGGTGTGCGCACCTACGTCGCCGTGGACGGGGGCATGAGCGACAATCCCCGCCCCGTGCTCTACGGCAGCGGGTACGAGACCTTCCTCCCCCGGGAGCCCGACGCGCCGCGGCCCACGGGCGGCCAGAGTGGTGGGGAAGCACTGTGAGTCGGGCGACATCGTGGTGGCCGACGCGCGCCTGCCGGCCGACGTGGCCGTGGGTGACGTCCTGGCCACCCCGGTCACCGGTGCCTACGGCTACTCGATGGCCTCGAATTACAACAAGGTGCCGCGCCCCGCCGTGGTGTTCGTCTCGGGGGGTGACGCACGGCTGGTCGTGCGGCGCGAGAGCTACGACGACCTGACCCGACTCGACCGATGACCCACTCGGGGCGCGCGCCGTCGCGGCCTTTCGCCGGGTCCCAGGCGTCGGGCGGTAGCGTGAGCTGATGGCGAGGACCGACGCACGCCGGGCCGCGGCCCCTGCACGCCAGGACGGGGGGGAGACGGCTGTCGGTGTGGCCGTGCTCGGCTGTGGAAACGTCGGCGGCGCCCTCGTGACGATGCTGCTCTCGGACTCCGACGCCATCGCCGCCCGCTCCGGGGTCCGCCTCGAGCTGGTGGGCGTCGCCGTCGGCGACCCGTCTCGGCCGCGGCCGGGCGTGCCTGCCACACTGATCACCGGGGACGCCAAGGGCCTGGTCAGCGACCCGCGGGTGGGCGTCGTGGTCGAGCTCATCGGCGGTGTCGACCCTGCCCGGGGGCTGGTGGAGTCGGCGCTGGCGGCGGGGAAACCGGTGGTGACGGCCAACAAGGAGCTGCTGGCCGCCCACGGGGCTGTCCTGGCCGAAGCGGCCGCATCGGCCGGGCTCGACCTTCTCTACGAGGCCGCGGTGGCGGGTGCGATCCCCCTCATCCGTTCTCTGCGCGAGTCGCTGGCGGGCGAGCCGATCCGCCGCGTCATGGGCATCGTCAACGGCACCACCAACTACATCCTGACGACGATGTCGGAGGAGGGCGTCTCCTACACCCAGGCCCTGGCCGAGGCACAACGCCTGGGGCTCGCCGAGCGCGACCCCAGTGCGGACGTCGACGGGCACGACGCCGCGGCCAAGGCGGCCATCCTCGCCGCGCTCGGCGTTCCGCTGCGACGTGGTCGCGGACGACGTTCCGCGTGAGGGCATCGCCGCGGTGGCCCCTGTCGACATCTCCTTCGCGGCCCGGTTGGGCTACGTCGTGAAGCTGCTGGCCGTCGTCGAGCGGACCAACGGCTCCGGGGGCAAGGGCGCGGAGGTCGAGGTTCCCGAGATCTCGGTGCGGGTGCATCCCGCCATGCTTCCCCGCACCCATCCGCTCGCCGCGGTACGAGGTGCGTTCAACGCCGTGTTCGTCGAGGGCGAGAACGCCGGCGAGCTCATGCTCTACGGCCTGGGTGCGGGCGGCCGACCGACGGCCTCGGCCGTGCTCGGGGACCTCATCGACGCCGCCTATCACCTGCGCAGCGGCTGTCCGGCTCGTTACGTGGCGCGCGTGCGGCCGCGCATCCGTCCCACCGACGACCTGCGCTGCGCGTGGTACCTGAACATCGACGTCGTCGACCGGCCCGGAGTCCTCGCCGCCGTGGCCCGGCTCTTCGGCGACCACGGCGTGTCGATCCGCTCGATGGAGCAGGTGGGCCTGGACGACGAGGCCCGGTTGATCTTCCTCACCCACGTGGCCCGCGAGGGTGACGTGCAGCGCACCCTCGAGGGGTTGCGGGGCCTCGACGTGGTCGACCACGTGGGCGGGGTCCTGCGCGTGATGGGCGACGAGGAAGGGAGCTGACCCCGTTGGCCTGGTCGGGAGTCATCGAGACCTACCGTCCGCTGCTCCCCGTGACGCGCGACACGCCGGTGGTCACGCTGCTCGAAGGGGGTACGCCCCTGCTCGACGCGCCCCGCCTGTCGGCGCGCGTGGGTGCCCGGGTTCTGCTCAAGCTCGAGGGGCAGAACCCAACGGGCTCGTTCAAGGACCGTGGGATGACCATGGCGATGTCGAAGGCGCTCGAGGAGGGAGCCAAGGCGGTGGTGTGTGCGTCGACCGGCAACACCTCCGCGTCGGCCGCCGCCTACGCGGCGCGTGCGGGCATGACGTGTGCCGTGCTGATCCCCGAGGGACACATCGCCCTGGGCAAGCTGGCCCAGGCACTCGTGCACGGGGCCAAGGTGATCCAGGTGCGGGGCAACTTCGACGAGCTGCTCGCGATGGTCCGTCGTCTGGGGGAGAAGGCTCCGGTGACCGTCGTCAACTCGGTGAACCCGTACCGCATCGAGGGCCAGAAGACCGGGGCATTCGAAATTGTGGATGCGTTGGGGGACGCGCCCGACGTCCACTGCATCCCGGTCGGCAACGCCGGCAACATCACCGCCTACTGGCGCGGCTACCTCGAGTACCGGGACGCAGGTCACTCCACCAAGCTCCCGCGCATGTTCGGGTTCCAGGCCGCCGGGTCCGCCCCCATCGTCGAGGGCCATCCCATCGAGCACCCAGAAACGGTGGCCACAGCCATCCGCATCGGGAACCCCGCGTCCTGGTACGGGGCGACGGCGGCCGCGAGCGAGTCGGGCGGCGCCATCGAGGCCGTGACCGACGACGAGATCCTCGCCGCCTACCGGTTCCTGGCCTCGGAGGAGTCGGTGTTCTGCGAGGCGGCGTCGGCGGCGTCGGTCGCCGGGCTGATGAAAGTGGGTGCTCCGAGCGGCTCCACCGTCGTGTGCGTGCTGACCGGCCACGGCCTCAAGGACCCGGACCTGGCGATCAGCCAGATCTCGGTGCCGACCACCGTCGAGCTCGACTATGCGGCGGTGCTCGCCGCCGTAGGGCTCTAGCCGCCTCGCCCCTCGGGCCCCACGCCTACCCCTGCTCGCGTCCTCGGCGGCCGCGTCCTCCGAGGTCCGGGCCCGCAGCATTCGAGGCCTGACCTCAAGGTGACGGGAACAACCAGGGGGCCGGTGGGGTTGTTGCCTACGAGCCCTGGCGTCCGGTACGATGTATGTACCGCCGCTCGCCAGTATGCTGTAGGCATCGCGGGCGACAGGCAATCGAAGCCGGACTCGCCCAGGCGATATTCCGACGGTGACTTGGTGGGGGTGGCGGGGGCCTGACGCAAAAGCGCCGGGCGTCTTTACCTTTTGTTCCGTGTCCCTTGGCGTCCGGGCTCACCGAGCCGTAACGGGGACGCAACCTAGCGAGGTGACTGATGGCTGCAGAGCAACAGCTCGAGCGGTCCGTACTCGAACGTAAAGAGCGGGAAGAGCTTCGGGCGATCGCCCAGGCGATGTCGCTCGATACCAACTCGCGCAGCAAGAAGGCCGACATCATCGACCAGATCCTGCGCGCCGCGGGGGTCGAGGTACCGACGGGAAGTGCCAACGGCGGCCCCGCCGCGCCTGGGCGGACGAAGAGTGCAGGCCGGGGTGCCGCGTCCAACGGCGACGCCGAGGACCTCGAGCTCGAGGCCGGCTCGAGCAACGGTGCCGGGCACGGGCTCGAGAGCGCCAACGGCACGGCGCGCGCGTCCGCGTCTGCGTCGGTGTCCTCCTCGTCTCCCGAGTCGTCGGGCTCCTCGGGCGCGTCCCAGGTCGACGTCTCGGTCTCTCCTGACGAGGCCGACCAGACCTCGGGCGGCTCGGGCCAGTCGACTGGTGACCATGCAGTCGACGGGCACGACGGCGCGGCGCCCGCGTCGGAGCGGTCGCCCTCGGGGCCTCGCCAGAGTGGCGGGCAGAACCAGAACCGTCAGCACGTCCAGCAAGGTGGCGGCGCCAACGAGCCCGGGAACCGCCGAGGCCGGCGCCGCAGGGGCCGCGAGCGCGGCGTGTCCGGCGGTGGCGGTGGCGGTGAGCGCGAGCTCCAGGGAGGCGGTCAGGAGGCGCAGTACTCCGGCGAGCTCATCCCGGTGCGCGGCCTGCTCGACCTGCGCGACGAGGGGTACGGGTTCCTCCGGGCCGAGGGCTACCTGCCGAGCTCCAAGGACGTGTACATCTCGATCAGCCAGGCGCGCCGCTTCGCGTTGCGCCGGGGCGACTTCGTCGAGGGGGCGTGCCGTCCGGCAGCGTCGAACGAGAAGTTCCCCGCCCTCATCCGCATCGATTCGGTGTGCGGTCTGGCTCCCGACGAGGCCCGGGGCCGCCCGCGCTTCGAGGACCTCACCCCGCTGTTCCCCGACGAGAAGCTCCGGCTCGAGACGACAGGTGCGGCCGAGGTGACCACGCGGATCATCGACCTGCTCTCGCCCATCGGCAAAGGCCAGAGAGGGATGATCGTCTCACCGCCCAAGGCGGGCAAGACGACGATCCTGAAGCAGATCGCCCACTCGATCGAGGCGAACAACCCCGAGGTGCACCTCATCGTGCTGCTCGTCGACGAGCGGCCCGAGGAAGTCACCGACATGCGCCGCTCGGTCAAGGGTGAGGTGGTCGCATCCACCTTCGACCGGCCGTCCGACGAGCACACCGCCATCGCCGAGCTCACCATCGACCGCGCCAAGCGGCTCGTCGAGCTGGGCAGGGACGTGGTGATCGTGCTCGACGGGATCACGCGCCTCGCCCGGGCCTACAACCTGGCCCAGCCGGCGAGCGGCCGGATCATGTCCGGTGGCGTCGACTCCGGTGCCCTCTACCCGCCGAAGCGGTTCTTCGGGGCGGCCCGGAACATCGAGGAGGGCGGTTCCCTCACCATCCTGGCGACCGCGCTGGTGGAGACGGGCTCGAAGATGGACGAGGTCATCTTCGAGGAGTTCAAGGGGACCGGCAACATGGAGCTGCGCCTCGACCGGCGGCTGGCGGAACGGCGCCTGTACCCGTCGATCGACGTCAACGCCAGCTCCACTCGCCACGAAGAGTTGCTGTTCGAGCGCGGACAGCTCCAGCAGGTCTGGAAGCTGCGCCGGGTGCTCAATGCGCTCGCCGCCGACGGGAGCGCGGCGGCCGGGCTCGAGCTGCTCATGGACAAGATCCGCAGCACCAAGAGCAACGACGAATTCCTGGCGGAGATCGCCAAGGGGCCCGCGCCGCCCGTCTGAGTGCCGCGGGGTGAGGGCGATCCTGCTCTGACCCCGTAGCCCGCTCGGCTCCCACTCGGCCGGCTCCCCCGGCCCGCTCGGCTCCGAGGGCGACTCCCCTAGACTGGAGGAACCATGAAGGCTGACATCCACCCCTCCTACGTGGAGTCCAACGTGCGCTGCTCGTGCGGCAACACGTTCGTGACCCGCTCCACCAAGGCAGAGCTCCACGTGGAGCTGTGCAACGAGTGCCACCCGTTCTTCACCGGAAAGCAGAAGCTGGTCGACTCCGGTGGCCGGGTCGAGCGCTTCCAGCGGCGTTACGGGCAGCGGGCCTCGCGGTCGCGCGCCAAGCGCAGCTGACGCCAGCTCCGGTCGGCTCCTGATCGACTGAGCCCGTCCCCGCGCCGGAGACGGCCGGGGGCTTCCGGGCACGTCGGTACCCTGGTGCCATGGACCGCGAGCGCCTCGACGCGTGGGAGCAGGAGTACCAGGCGGTGCTCGACGCTCTCGGCGACCCTGCGGTCGTAGCCGATCAGGCACGCCTGCGTGACGTGTCGCGCCGCCACAAGGACCTCGAGGCACTGCTCACCGTGGCGCGCCGGCTCAGCCAAGCCGAAGAGGACATGGCGACCGCCCGCCAGATGTTGAGCGAGGCAACGGGTGAGGACCGCGAGGTCGTGAACGCCGAGATCGAGCAGGCCGCGGCGGAGACCGCCGAGCTCGAGGAGGAGCTCAGCCTCCTGTTGTTGCCCAAGGACCCCAACGTCGGCCGCAACGTCATCGTCGAGATCCGTGGTGCCGAGGGCGGCGAAGAGGCGAACCTCTTCGCCAAGGACCTGTTCGAGATGTACCGCCGGTACGCGGAGCGACACGGGTGGCGCCTGGAGGTCCTCTCCGCAGACCCCTCCGATCGTGACGGGCTCAACGAGGTCACCTTCATGGTGAAAGGCGCCGACGCGTGGACGCGTCTCAAGAACGAGGGCGGAACCCATCGCGTCCAGCGCGTGCCGGTCACCGAGTCCCAGGGTCGGATCCACACCTCGGCGGCCACGGTCCTGGTGCTCCCCGAAGCCGACGAGGTCGAGGTGTCCATCGACCCGGCCGACCTGCGGGTCGACGTGTTCCGCTCGACGGGCCCGGGGGGCCAGTCGGTCAACACGACGGACTCCGCGGTGCGCCTGACGCACCTCCCCACGGGCATCGTCGTCTCCATGCAGGACGAGAAGAGCCAGATCCAGAACCGGGCCCGCGCCCTGCAGGTGCTGCGGGCCCGGCTGCTCAAGCTCGAGCAGGACCGTGTCGCTGCGCAGCAGTCGGAGCAGCGTCGCAGCCAGGTGGGAGGGGGAAGTCGGTCCGAGAAGATCCGGACCTACAACTTCAAGGAGAACCGGGTGACCGACCACCGTGTCAAGCTCACGTTGCACAAGCTGGATCGTGTCCTCGAGGGGGACATGGACGAGATCGTGGACGCCCTGCTCGCCGACGAGCGCGAGCGGGAGATCTCCGTGGCCGCGGCCCGACGCGCGTGAGGGCGCGCACGACACGGGATCGGGGCTCGGTGCCGGGTCAGAGCGTGCGCGCGGTGTTGGAGTGGAGCTCCGAAGCCCTCGGCTCCGAGCGTGAGGCGCGCTGGATCGTGGCGCAGGCCACGGGCATCGCTCCCGGCGACCTCGTGGTGCGCGGCGAGGCCCCGATGTCGGCCACGATGTGTGCCTCCGTGCAGGACATGGTCGAGCGGCGTGTGTCGGGCGAGCCCCTGCAGTACGTGCTCGGCACGTGGGCGTTCCGTGGCCTGGAGATCCGCGTCGACGACCGTGCGCTGATCCCGAGGCCCGAGACCGAACAAGTCGTGTCCGTCGCGCTCGGCGAGCTGCGCAGTCAGGCGACCCGAGTTCGGGAGGGATCGAGACTCGTCGCCGTCGACCTCGGCACCGGCTCGGGGGTGGTCGCGCTGTCCCTGGCGTCGGAATTCGGGTCGCGGAGCCCGCTGGAGGTGTGGGCCACCGACATCTCGCCGGGCGCACTGGCGCTCGTCGAGGAGAACCTGGCCGCGCTGGCCGGGCGCGACCCGGCGGCGTCGCGCCGCGTGCGCGTGGCACGGGGCTCGTGGTTCGACGCCCTGCCCCCCCACCTCGCCGGTGAGGTGCGCCTGGTGGTGTCGAACCCTCCGTACGTCTCGGCCGCGGAGTGGGAGGCGCTCGACCCCGAGGTGCGTGACCACGAACCGGTCGGTGCCCTGGTGCCGGGCCCTACCGGCCTCGAGGCCATCGAGGTGCTCCTCGACCGATCGCGGCGTTGGCTCGCCCCCGGCGGAAGCCTCGTCGTCGAGTTGGCACCCGGGCAGGCCGCCCCGGTGACGGACAGGGCGACGGAGCTCGGATACCTGGAGATCGCCATCCTCGACGATCTGGCCGGTCGGCACCGGATCCTCGTGGCGCGTTCGCCGCGACGTTGACCGACCGGCGACGGATCCGGCCTCGCAGCACCTCGGGGGCCGCGTGAGCGGCGACGCGGCGCGAGGCCGGTCCCTCGACCTCGAGGACCTCGCAGCCGCGGTGGCCGCGCTCGAGGCCGGGCAGGTGGTGGCGATCCCGACCGACACCGTCTACGGGCTGGCGGTGGACCCGACCCGTCCCGGCGCGACCGACGCACTGTTCGCGCTGAAGGCCCGACCGGCCACGCTCGACCTGCCGGTCCTGGTGGCGTCGATCGGGCAGGCCGAGTCGCTGGCGGGGCCCGACGGCCTGTCTCCGCCGGCCCGGCGCCTCGCGCGCGCCTTCTGGCCGGGCGCGCTCACCATCGTGGTGCCCCGCCGGGGCGGGCTCGACTGGGACCTCGGTGCCCATTCGCAGACGATCGGCCTGCGGCTCCCGGATCACGCCGCGGCGCGGGCGCTGTGCGACGAGGTCGGTGCGCTCGCCACCACGAGCGCCAACGTGCACGGCCAGCCCCCGTGCACCGACGCCGATGCCGTGCTGCGGGCCTTCCCCTCGGGGGTTGTCGTGGTCGACGGCGGCCGCTGTGCCGGCGCCCCTTCGACCGTCGTCTCCCTGCTCGGCGACGCACCCCGGTGTCTCCGGGAGGGTGCGGTGGCGTGGACGGAGGTGGTGGTCGCTCTCGGAGGCGACTGACGGTCCGCCATCGTGGTCGGCTCCCGCTGTGGCAGGCTCTCGCCCGACAAAGCGGCCGTGTCGGCGGCCGGTGAGAAAGGGGGAAACACATGCCAGCGGACCACGAGGCGGCGGTGCGCGCGTTCTTCGGCGCATGGGTGGAGCGCGATCCCGATCGCCTCACGAGCTTCTTCGCCTCTGACGGCACCTGGAGCGAAGCCAACCGCGATGCCGCCAAGGGCCCCGACGAGATCCGGCCGGTCTTCGAGCTCCAGACGAGCTTCGCCTCGGACTTCTCCTTCGAGTTCAAGCGGCTCGAGGTGGTGGGCGACACGGTGTTCACCGAGCGCGTCGACCGCTTCGTCATCAACGACATGGACATGGCAGTGCCCGTGGCCGGCATCTTCGAGTTCGACGCCGACGGCCTCATCAGCTCTTGGCGCGACTACTACGACTGGGCGCTTCTGGAGGCTCAGCTGCTCGCGGCCGGCGTCGACCTCACCGGCGTGGAAGGGATCTAGAGCCGGGCGCTCAGCGGAGCCGGGCGCGACCGCCGGCATCCAGGCGAACCTTCCGGCCGCACCCCTCGTCCTCCATCAGGCCCACCATGTCGTCGCGGTCGGAGACGGTGCCCCACGTCCGGCGTTCGTCCGCGGTCAGGAGGGCCAGGATGGCGAGCTCGGGCGCCCCGTCGCGGTCGTGGACGACGGTGTAGGTCTCGATGGTGGCGTCCCCCTCGTATCCCGGAGCCGGCGCGCGCCGGGCCATGGCGTCCACCGCCTCCTGCGGGCTGCCGTGGCGGAATCCCGTCGCGGGAGGCGACGTCGACCACAGCCCGACGGCGTGCTTCGTGCTGTACCACCCCAAGCCGGTGACGAGGCCCAGGGCGCCGGGCGCGGCGCGCAGCCGTCTGGCCATCGTGGCGATGGAGTGGCTGACGTAGTTGTTGCCCGGGCCACCGGCGAACCCCAGTCCCCCGGTCACCGTGAGCGGCCGGTCGGGGTCGTCGAGCGCAAGCCCCAGCTCGCGGGCGGCGATCTGCACGGCACAGGGGAAGCACGAGTACAGGTCCACGTGGGCGACATCGTCGATCCCCGCTCCGGCGAGCGACAGGGCGAGGCTCCCGGCCAAACGGATGGCGGGCGACGACCGCAGGTCCTGGCGCTCGGACAGGAACCAGTGGTCATGGGCGTCGGTTCCCGCCACGGGAAAGACCCACCGGTCCTCGGGCACCCCGGCCTCGCGTGCCGCGCCCACCGAGCACAAGATGAGCGCGGCGCCTTGGTCGACGCGGTCGTTGGCGTTCATCAGCTTCGGGTACGGGAACGACACCATCCGGTTGGAGGGTCCCGTCGATCGCACCTCCTCCGCCGTTCTCGCTCGGGGGGACCACGCGTAGGGGTTGGTCGCCGCCACCGACGAGAAACGCGCCCACAGCTCCGACACCGAGCGCTGGTGCTCCTCGATGGTCTCGCCCGCGTCGAACCGCAAGGCGTTCTCGAACAGGGGGAAGACCCGCAGGGGGCGGTCGAGCCCCCGGGCCGATTCGACGTCGGTCACCGGGGTGCGGTCGGTGCCGAGCATCACCGGGCTCGGGGTGTCGTCGGCCTGCGCCGTCCACCCCAGGACGGGGCGTTCGGGGTCGCGCCGGGCGGCGAGGCGCGTGAAGAGGCACTCGGCCCCGCAGACGAGGGCCACGTCGAGCTCCCCGGCTGCGATCTGGAGCGCGGTGTGGTTGACGACCGTCTGCGGGTTGTTCCCACCGATCGCCGTGAGCGCCAGCTCCCGGGGAGCGATCCCGAGACGCTCGGACACCAGCAGTCCCGGATTCACGTATCGCCAGCTCAGGGGCACGATCACGCGCAGGGACCCCGCCCGTGCCAGCAGTCTCCGCCCCTCGTCGGCGCCGCCGCTGTCCCGGCCGGCGGCGCGCAGCGCCCGCGCCATGAGCTCGACCGGCTCGGGCCGCTGCGTGAGCGGGACCTCGGGGTCGGGCCGCTGTGTGACCTGTCCGGCCCCCACCAGCACCGGCGTGCGAGGGTCGAGGGCCACGGCGCCGAGCGTACCGGTCGGCTCCGCGTGCCCCCGGGCCGGCGCGAGGGCCTCGGTATGCTTCGCCCATGCGTATCGCAGTCGGCTCCGACCACGCCGGCTACCGCCTCAAGGAGTTCCTCGCCGCCCACCTCACCACGTCGGGACACGACGTCGACGACCTCGGGGCGCACTCGGAGGCCCCGGTCGACTACCCGGAATTCGGTGCGGCGGTGGGCCGCGCCGTGTCCGAAGGGCGGGCGGAACTGGGCCTGTGCGCCTGCGGGACGGGGATCGGCATCTCCATCGCCGCCAACAAGATCCCCGGGGTGCGTGCCGCCGTGGTCCATGACGTGACCACGGCACGCCTGGCACGTGCCCACAATCACGCCAATGTGGTGTGCATGGGTGGCCGCATGGTCGGGTTCGAGGTCGCCAAGGACGCCGTCGACACGTTCCTGTCGACCGAGCCGGCCGGGGGTCGACACGACCGGCGCATCCGCGAGATCGCCGTGCTCGAGGCGCGCTGAGCACGCGGCCGGCCGCGCGGGCGCTCGACATCGCGACAGACCACCGAAGCAGGGCGACGGCCCCAGGGCAGAGGCAGAGAGGACAGAGATGACCGAGGCAGGCGCCGGCTCAGGCCGGGCGTGGTCCCCTTTCGACGAGTGGCTCGTGGACGATCCCGAGCTCGAGGCGCTGCTCGGGGCCGAGATCGACCGGCAGTCGACGACGCTCCAGCTGATCGCGTCCGAGAACTTCACCTCCCCCGCAGTGTTGGCGGCTTCGGGCTCGGTGCTCACCAACAAGTACTCCGAGGGCTATCCGGGGCGCCGCTACTACGGCGGGAACCAGGTCATCGACGAGGTGGAGAACCTGGCCCGGGATCGGGCCACCTCCCTGTTCGGAGCGGAGCACGCCAACGTCCAGCCGCACGCCGGGGCGACCGCGAACCTGGCGGTGTACCAGGCGCTGCTCGAGCCGGGGGACACCGTCTTGGCCATGAGCCTCGACCACGGCGGCCATCTCACCCACGGCTCGCCCGCCAGCATCACGAGCAAGATCTGGCACTTCGTGGCCTACGGGGTGACCCCGGCCTCGGCGGACCCCGACGTGCCGGGTGAGACCATCGACTTCGACGAGGTGGCCGACGTCGCCAAGCGTGAGCGCCCCAAGCTGATCGTGGCGGGCGCCACGGCCTATCCCCGCCTCATCGACGCCCAGCCGTTCCGCGAGATCGCCGACGCCGTGGGTGCCAAGCTGATGTTCGACATCGCCCATCCGGCGGGACTGGTCGCGGGCGGAGTGCACCCGAATCCCGTCGGCATCGCGGATGTCGTGACCCTCACGACCCACAAGACGCTGCGCGGGCCCCGGGGCGGGGCGATCCTGTGCGGCCGCGACCTCGCCAAGGCGATCGACTCGGCGGTCTTCCCGGGGCTGCAGGGTGGTCCGCTCGAGCACGTCGTGGCGGCCAAGGCAGTCGCGTTCCGAGAGGCGTCGCTGCCTTCGTTCCACGACTATGCGACCAGGGTGGTCGCCAACGCGCGCTCCCTCGCCCGCGCCCTGGCCGCTGAAGGGTTCCGTCTGGTGTCGGGGGGGACCGACAACCATCTCATCCTCGTCGACCTCCGGCCCTTCGATGCCGAGCTCACGGGCAAGCAGGCCCAGGAGGTCCTCGACCGCGCCGGGATCACGCTCAACCGCAACACCATTCCCGACGACCCTCGCCCCCCCTTCGTGACCTCGGGGCTGCGCCTCGGGAGCGCGGCGCAGACGACGACCGGCATGGGGCCCGAGGAGATGGTCCGCATCGCAGGGCTGATCGGCCGCGCCCTGCGGCACCGGGGCAACGAGGCCGTCCTGGGCGAGGTGCGCGGCGACGTCCTCGAGCTGTGCGGCGGGTTCCCGCCCTACCCGCAGCTCGTCACGGGCATTCCGGTGTCCAGCCGGGCCGGAGGCGGCTGAGGCCGTGCCCCCGCTCGGGGCATACGTCGTGGTGGCGGTGGTCGCCGCCGTGGGGACGTTCGCGGCGATGTTCCCGATCCGCCGACTCGCCGTGCGGGCCCACTTCGTGGTCGAGCCCGACGAGCTGCGCATCCACGACCGTGTCACCCCCTACGGCGGTGGTATCGCCATGTTCCTGGCCTTCCTGGTGGCGATCCTGGTGGCGTCGCAGCTCGGACAGCTCAAGGGTTTGTTCTCCGGGTCCTCGGAGCCGCTCGGCCTGGTGCTGGGGGCCGGGGTGATCTTCGTGGTCGGGTTCATCGACGACGTCAGGGAGATGTCGGCGCCGGCCAAGGTGGCCGGGCAGGTGCTCGCCGCCATGGTGCTCGTCTTCCTCGGCGTGACGATGTTCCAATTCAAGGTCCCGTTCGTGGGCTTCTTCGTCCTCTCGCCCGACGTGACGCCGCTGCTCACGGCCTTGTGGGTGATCGTCATCACGAACGCCGTGAACCTCATCGACGGCCTCGACGGGCTGGCCACGGGGATCGTCGCCATCGCCTCGGGTGCCCTCGCCATCTACGGCCTGCGTCTGGTCTTTCTGGGGTACCTCCCGTCCGACAACCTGGGCCCGCTGATCGCGGTGGTGGCCTTCGGGGTCTGCATCGGGTTCCTGCCCCACAACCTGCACCCGGCCCGCGCCTTCATGGGCGACGCCGGCTCGCTGTTCCTGGGCCTGTTGCTGGCGGCGTCGACGATGCTGATCGGGGGCCGGACCCCCGACGTGAGCGGTCAGACCTACTTCTTCTTCGCACCTCTGCTCATCCCGGTCTTCATTTTGGGTGTGCCCATCGCCGACATGGCGTTCGCGTTCGTCCGGCGCACGGCCAAGGGCACCGGGTTCCACAACCGCGACATGATGCATGTGCACCACCGGCTCCTGCGCCTCGGCCACGGACCACGTCGTACGGTCGCCATCCTGTGGGCGTGGACGGCGGTGCTCTCCGCGTTCTTGCTGTTCCCCTTGTTCTACAAGCGTGCCAATGCCTTCATCCTCTTCGGGATCATCGTGCTCGGCCTGGCGCTCTACACCCTGTTCCACCCCGGGCTCCGCAAGGACACCGTGAACGGCAAGGACACCGCGAACGCCGGGGACGCGGTCGAGAGCATGGCCGACGGGAAGCACGACCCCGCCCACGTGGGGCCGGGGACGGCGTCGGGGGACGGCTCCCAGGGCAACGGGGCGGGCCCGGGCGCTACCGACCCGGCGCGTGCACCGGGGCCCGTGGCGCGCGCGCCGCTTTGATGGGTGAGGTGCCGCCGGCGGTCCCCGGATCTCTTGCAGAGCGCAAATAATCCCCGCCCAGCCCCTCGTTTTGCCGCGCACGAGGGGCGGATGCGAAGATTGTGGTGTGCGCTTCCCGCTCCCAGTCGGTGTCGATGAACGGACTCCGGTCGTGGTTGCAGTCGGTGCGAGCGCCGGGCACGCCGAGTGATCTCAGGCCAGCCCAGGCGATGCACGGCACCTGCCCTCTGAGCGACGCGCGCCAGGCGAGAGGACGTGGAGGAGAAGCCCCCACCGAGGGTCTTCGATCTCATGGCCATGGGCGTGGCGTCGGCACTCATGATCGGCGCGGGGTTGGGCATCGGCTTAGTGGTCGACGGCTGGTTGCACAGCAGTCCGATAGCCACCCTGGTCGGTCTCGTGCTCGGGATCACCGCCGCGGTGGGCAGCACGGTGCGACAGATCCGCAGGTTCATGTAGCCGCTGGCTGCGTGTCCGCGTCCTCGGCCAGGGCCGATCGGGCCGGTGGGCGGTCGTGATGGTCAATCTTTTCTCGCAGTTCTCGTTGCCCCAGATCTCGGTCGTCGCCCGGAGGACGGTGCTCGTCTCGGGCGGGGTGGGTGCGCTGTCCCTCGTCCTCGGCGTCGTGGCCGGATACCCGCTGGTGGGACTCGGCGTGTGCCTGGGGCTGGCCACGGCACTCGTCAACTTCCGGCTCATCTCGCGCGCCACGGTCAAGGCGGCCGCCTCCGCGGAGGAGAACAAGCGGCGGCCCCTGGCCTTCAACACGCTCGGGCGGCTGGGGGTCATCAGCGTCGTCGCCCTGGCCATCACGTACTTCGTCCGCCCGCTGGGCTTCGGCATGCTGGTCGGACTGGCCGTCTTCCAGTTCGCCCTGCTCGCCAACGTGGTCGTGACCATGCTGCGGCACCCCCTCATGGGTGACACCTCGATGGGCACACCCTTCGTCGACGACGAGGACGACGAGTGATCGGCTTGACGCACCTCCTCGCGGCCAACATCAACGTGGGCACGCACGTCCAGCGCTCCGGCCTGGACCTCGACACCATCTGGTCGACGGCGGCCGCAATGGCGATCGTCATCGGCCTGGGCCTCTACCTCCGGGCCAAGGCGACGAGCGGGGTGCCGGGGAAGCTGCAGCTCGCCTGGGAGACAGGGTTGCAGGCGGTCCAACAGCAGGTCGAGGGGACGATCGGCCCCCGGGGCGCCGCCGTCGTCCCTCTGGCCGTGACGCTGTTCGTGTTCATCCTCGTGGCCAATTGGTTCTCGGTCCTGGGCATCGGATCGGAGATCGAGTGGATCGGGCCGCCGACCAGCGACATCAACGTGACGCTGGCGCTGGCCCTCATCGTGATCATCCCCGTGCACATCGCGTCCATCCGCTCCCGGGGGTTCGTCGGCTACGTCAAGCACTACGTCAGCCAACCGTTCCCGAAGGCGCTGTTCCCCCTGAACATCTTCATGAACGGCGTCGAGGAGATCGCCAAACCCCTCACGCTCGCGCTCCGGCTCTTCGGCAACCTTCTCTCGGGGGGCCTCATGCTCGCCCTGATCGCGGCGCTGGGGGTGTGGAGCATCTCGCACGTGCCGATCGGAGACGTCGCCACCATCATCCTCAACCCGATATGGAAGCTCTTCGACCTCTTCATCGGCGCCATCCAGGCCTTCATCTTCGCCCTCCTCACGATCCTCTACTTCGACACCGCCATGAGCGACGCGCACTAGCGACGCGCACTAGCGACGCGCACTAGCGACGCCATCCGGGCAACCGATCTCGCGACAACACACACCAAAAGGAGCATCACCAATGTCAGACACAGGGCTCGACCACGCGATCAGCCTCGCCGGCGCCATGGTCGGCGGGGGCCTGCTGATGGGCGGCGGAGCCGTCGGCGCGGCCATCGGCGACGGTCTCGCCGGTAGCCAGACCATCGCCGGAGTTGCCCGGCAACCAGAGGCACAGGGCCGGCTGTTCACGATCATGTTCTTGACGGTCGGCCTCGTCGAGGCCATGTACTTCATCAACCTGGCCTTCACGGCGCTCTTCGTGTTCTCCCTCTACAAGAAGGGTGGGCCCTGAGCCCGAGGGGAGCAGGGATGTCCCGCGAGGATGGCAACGTCGATCAGGGCCACCGGCGAGCCCGTCCCGGCTTGCCGCCGCGTCCCGACGCCGAGGCGTCGTGCTCGCCGATTGGCGGGGTCTGACAACCGAAACCGAACAGAGGCTGAACCGACATGATTGCGAGTAGCAACTTCCTGGTACCCAACGCGACGCTCATCGTCGAGATCGTCGCCTTCCTGGCCGTGCTCGGCGTGATCGGGAAGTACGTGCTGCCCGTGCTCAACAAGGCGCTCGAGGAGCGCCAGGAGCAGATCCGCGGCGCCCTCGAAGCGGCCGAGACGGCGCGTGCCGAGGCCGCCGAGGCCGAGGCCGAGCGCCAGCAGACGCTCGACGAAGCCCGCAGACAGGCGCGCGACATCGTCACCCAGGCCAACAAGGCGGCGGAACGGGTGGCTGCCCAGGCCGAGGAGCGGGGTCGGATCGAGTACGAGCGCCTGGTGGCCAGGGCGGACGCGGAGATCGCCGGTGCACGCCAGCGCGCCGTGGACGAGGTCAGCTCCAAGGTCGGGGCCCTGGTGATCTCGGTCGCTCGTCAGGTGATCGCCCGGGAGATCGACGAGTCCAGCCACCGCGCCCTGATCGACGAGGCCGTCGCCGCGCTGCGCGGGTCCGTCGACACGACCGCGGGCACCACCCAGGTCTGACCGGGCCGGGCTGAGCGGGCGCGAGAAGGAAGACGGCAGTGCACGAATCGCTTCGGGGCTACACCACGGCGGTCCTGGCCGACGTGGCCAGAACCACGTCCGGCGAGGAGATCGCCGAGGACCTGAACGCGGTGGCGCATCTCGTGTCGCGCACGAACGAGCTGGCGGTGACCCTCACCGACTTCGGGGTGCCGACCTCGGCCCGCCGGGCGGTGCTCCAGGACCTGCTCGAGTCGCGGGTGCAACCCCTCGCGCTCCGAATCGTCCTCCGGGCCGTGCAGACCGAGCGCGTCGAGGAGTTCCCGACCGTGCTCCACGAGCTCTACGAGCTGGCCCGGCACATGCACGATCTGCACCCGGAGGAATTCCGTGCCGAGGAGCCGATCGTGAGCCGGTTGGCCTGGCGCGAGTTCGTGGCCGGGTATTCGGACGCAGTCTTCGAAGGCATCGCCGAGACCTCCGAGCTCGAGGAGATCGAGGACGAGCTGTTCCGTTTCGCTCGGGTCGTCGAGTCGAGCGCAACGCTGCGGAGCGTCCTGTCCGACACGACGCTGCCGCTTCCGAGCAGGGAGCAGATCCTGGGCGAGCTCCTCGAGGCCAAGGTGCGGCCCGCGACGCTCCAGCTCATCCGCATCACGATCCAGGGGCGCGTGCGCGACCTCGCCGCTTCCTTGGACTGGCTCGTCGAACAGGCGGCACGGGCCAGGGGCTGGCGCGTGGCGCGCGTCTACACCGGGCTCCCCATCGACGCCGACGAGAACGGGAAGCTGACCGAGGCGCTGGAGCACCTGACGCACGGGCCGGTGGAGCTGCAGATCCTGGCCGCGCCCGACATTCTCGGCGGCGCCGTGATCCAGATCGGCGACCTGCTCGTGGACGCCAGCGCGCAGCGCCGTCTCGACCAAATGGAAGAACACCTCCTCAGCCATGAGGGGGCAACGCGAGGAGCACAGACCTGATGGCAGAGCTGACCATCAACGCCGACGAGATCGCCGCCGCGCTGCAGCGGCACGTCACCGAGTACACACCCGAGGTCTCCGCCGAGCAGGTGGGGCGCATCACCGAGGTGGGGGACGGCATCGCCCGCATCAGCGGCCTCCCCATGGTGGCGGTGAACGAGCTGCTCGAATTCGAGGACGGCACGCTGGGGATCGCCCTCAACCTCGACGAGGACACCGTGGGCGCGGTGGTGCTGGGCAGCGACGCCCACATCGAAGAGGAGCAGCTGGTCCGGGCCACCGGGCGCATCCTGTCGGTGCCGGTGGGCGACGGGCTCCTCGGCCGGGTGGTGAACCCTCTCGGCGAGCCCATCGACGGCAAGGGGGCGATCGGGGCCACCGAGACCCGGCGGCTCGAGGTCCAGGCACCGGGCATCGTGGACCGCCAACCGGTGAAGGAGCCTCTGCAGACCGGGATCAAGGCCATCGACGCCATGACCCCGATCGGCCGTGGCCAGCGCGAGCTCATCATCGGCGACCGCAAGACGGGGAAGACCACCGTCGCCATCGACACGATCCTCAACCAGAAGGGCCAGGGGGTGAAGTGCATCTACGTCCCCATCGGCCAGAAGGGGTCGTCGGTGGCCCAGACCGTGGCGACGCTCGAGGCCCACAAGGCCATGGACTACACCGTCGTGGTCAGTGCTCCGGCGTCGGAGCCCGCCCCGTTCAAGTACATCGCCCCCTACGCCGGCTGTGCCATCGGCCAGCACTGGATGGAGAACGGCGAGCACGCCCTGATCGTCTACGACGACCTGTCGAAGCAGGCCGAGGCGTACCGCCAGATGTCGCTCCTGCTGCGGAGGCCTCCGGGCCGCGAAGCCTACCCGGGCGACGTGTTCTACCTGCACAGCCGCCTCCTCGAGCGCGCCGCCAAGCTCTCCGACGCCCGCGGTGGGGGCTCGCTGACGGCGCTGCCCATCATCGAGACCAAGGGTGGCGACGTGTCCGCGTACATCCCCACCAACGTGATCTCCATCACCGACGGGCAGATCTACCTCGAGTCCGAGCTCTTCTACGCCGGGGTCCGGCCGGCCATGAACGTCGGCATCTCGGTCTCACGCGTCGGCGGTGCCGCCCAGATCAAGGCCATGCGGTCGGTGGCGGGAACGCTCAAGATCGACCTGGCCCAGTTCCGTGAGCTCGAGGCCTTCGCCACGTTCGGGTCCGAGCTCGACAAGGTGTCCCAAGCTCAGCTCGACCGGGGCTATCGCCTCACGGAGCTGCTCAAGCAGTCCCAGAACGCCCCCCTGCCGGTCGAGGAGCAGGTGGTGGTGATCTACGCCGGCTCGAACGGCTGGGTGGACCAGGTGGCCGTGTCGGAGGTGCGCCGCTTCGAAGCCGAGCTCCTCGAGTTCATGCGGAGCAGCCACCCGGAGATCCTCGAACACATACGCAGCCAGGGCACCTTGCCCGACGAGTCCGAGCTCAAGCGCGCCCTGCAGGCGTTCAAGGACTCCTTCGTCGCCATCGAGGGTGATTGAACGATGGCCGGTGGCCAGGAGAAGGTCCTCCGACGGCGCATCCGCACCGTCCAGGCGACCAAGAAGATCACTCGGGCCTTTGAGCTGATCGCGGCGTCCCAGATCGTGCGGGCCCAGAATCGACTGGCCGGGTTCCGCCCGTACTTGAAGGGCGTCGCGGAGATCCTGGCCGAGGCGGCAGCCGACGCCGGGCACACTGCGGGGCGGGTGCTGGGCGTCCCCGAGTCGCCCCGGCGCGTGCTCATCGTCGCCGTCGTCGCCGATCGGGGCCTGTGCGGAGCGTACAACGCCAACGTCCTGCGTCTCGTCGAGCGCACCGCGCGCGCATTCGAGGCGGAGGGGGTCGAGTACCGCCTATTCAGCGTGGGCCGCAAGGCCCAGTCGTTCTTCCGTTTCCGCCGGCTCAGCGTCGAGCAGTCGTTCTCCGGCTTTTCGGACCGGCCCGTCTTCGAGGACGCCCGCAAGGTGGCCGAGGTCGTCACCCCGCCGTTCCTCGCCGAGGACGTCGACCAGGTCCTCGTCGTCTCGACCCGGTTCCTGTCCGCCGGCACGCAGGTGGTGGAGACCCGCCAGGTGCTGCCGCTTCCCGAGCCGACAGGCGACGCCGAGGGCGAGGAGGAGCGGTCCCGGCGCGAGGGCTACACGGAATTCGAGCCCGAGTCCCCCGACCTGCTCGTCGAGCTCGTGCCCCGCTATGTCGAGGCCGCCATGTTCGGTGCGCTTCTCGAGGCTGCCGCCAGCGAGCACACGGCGCGCCAACGCGCCATGGCCGCGGCCACCGACAACGCCGACGAGCTGGCCAAGAAGCTGACCCGTGACATGAACCGAGCCCGCCAGGACGCCATCACCACCGAGATCATGGAGATCGTGGGCGGGGCAGAGGCTCTGCGCCAGGCTGCCAAGGCCGAAACCGAATAGGAATAGGAAGCAAGGAAACCATGACAACCACAGTCACCGAGCCGGTTACCAGCGACAACGGGAACCACCCCGATGGTCGGGTGGTCGCCATCGCCGGACCGGTCGTCGACGTCGAATTCCCGCCCCACGCCCTGCCGGAGATCAACATGGCGGTCGAGATGGACCTCGAGCTCGAGGGCACCAAGGTCACCGTCACCGCCGAGGTCGCCCAGCAGATCGGGGAAGGCCGGGTCCGCTGCGTGTGCCTCAAGGCCACCGACGGCCTGCACCGGGGCACGCCCGTGCGCAACCTCGGGCGCGGGCTCGCCGTGCCCGTGGGAGACGCCACGCTCGGCCACGTCTTCAACGTGCTCGGAGAGTCGCTCGACACCGACGACATCGGGCCCGTCGAGGACCGGTGGGAGATCCACCGCGACTCCCCGGCGTTCGACCAGCTCGAGCCGCGCGCCCAGATGTTCGAGACCGGAATCAAGGTGATCGACCTGCTCGAACCGTACGTCCAGGGAGGCAAGATCGGCCTGTTCGGCGGGGCCGGCGTGGGCAAGACCGTGCTCATCCAGGAGATGATCAACCGGGTGGCCCTCAACCACGGCGGCGTGTCGGTGTTCGCCGGCGTGGGGGAGCGCACCCGTGAGGGCACCGACCTCTGGCTCGAGATGCAGGAGTCGGGCGTCATCGACAAGGCGGCCCTCGTCTACGGGCAGATGGACGAGCCTCCCGGCGTGCGGCTGCGCGTCGGGCTCGCCGCGCTCACCATGGCGGAGTACTTCCGGGACGTGAAGAACCAGGACGTGCTGCTGTTCATCGACAACATCTTCCGGTTCGTCCAGGCGGGCTCCGAGGTGTCGACGCTGCTGGGCCGCATGCCTTCCGCGGTGGGGTACCAGCCCACGCTCGCCGACGAGATGGGCGAGCTCCAGGAGCGCATCACCTCCACGCGAGGGCACTCCATCACGTCGCTCCAGGCCGTGTACGTGCCGGCCGACGACTACACCGACCCTGCGCCGTTCACGACGTTCACCCACCTCGACGCCACCACCGAGCTGTCCCGGCAGATCGCGTCGCTCGGGATCTACCCGGCTGTGGACCCCTTGGCCTCGACGTCCAACGTGCTCACCCCCGAAGTGGTCGGCGACCGGCACTACGACGTGGCCCGCCGCGTCCAGGGAGTGCTCCAGCGGTACCGGGAGTTGCAGGACATCATCGCCATCCTCGGTCTCGACGAATTGTCGGAGGAGGACCGGCTCATCGTGAACCGGGCCCGCAAGATCCAGCGCTTCCTCTCCCAACCGTTCAACGTCGGAGAGGTGTTCACCGGACTGAAGGGTGTGACGGTGCCGATCGCCGAGACCGTCGAGTCCTTCGAGGTCCTCCTCAACGGGGACCTCGACGACGTTCCCGAGCAGGCCTTCCTCAACGTCGGCGGGGTCGAGTCCGTCCTCGAGAAGGCCCGTTCCCTCGAGAAGGAAGGCGCGTAGCACCACCGATGGCCATCTTCCCGGCAACACTGGTCACCCCCGAGCGCATCCTGCTCGAAGAAGACGTCGCGGCCGTCATCTTGCGCACCGACGGCGGTGACGCCGCCTTCATGCCCGGCCACACCCCGCTGATCGGTGCGCTCGTGCCGGGAGCGGTGCGTTTCCAGCACGAGGACGGGACCGAGGAGCGCGCCGCGGTGCACGGCGGGTTCGTCCAGGTGGCCGGGGACCACGTTCGGGTCATCGCGCCGGTCGCCGAGCGCTCCGAGGAGATCGACGTGGGACGCGCCCGACGTGCCCTGGAGGCCGCCAACGAGCGTGTCGCCGAGCTCGGCGGGGCGAGGTCGGGCGCCGGCGATTCCGGCGAGGAGGCGCCGGTGGACCGGGCATTGGTGGACGCCGAGGCGGCCCGGCTCCGGGCCGAAGTCCGCCTCGAAGTCGCCGGCGCATCGTCCGACACGCGGGCGTCCTGAGCGCGCCTGCACGCGCCTGCACGTGTGAGGGGCCCTCCCGAGCGCTACGGCCGGCGCCCCGAGACCCGGTGCCGGGCCGCGAAGGGCACGGCGAAATCCGGGTCCCCGAGCAGGGCGAGCATGGCGTCGTAACTCGCGTCGTCGACGGCGTGTCCGTCCAGAGGCTCCATGTGGGCGGGGTCGGTGACGAGGGGCCGGATGTTCTCGAGGGTCTCGCGCCAGAACGCGGCGGCCGGGGAGGCCCCGGTGAGCAGGTCCTCGCGCACGTCGTCGTGCACATCGACGAAGCCCAGCGCGACGAGCCGCGTGGCGAGGCCACGGGCCCACGTCCAGCGCGTCGCGAGCGGCACCATCACCTCGAGGAACGGGGCGGGGACGCCGGGGAGGGACACGGCCCGCTCCGCCGGCGCGCCGTCCGCCTCCTCGAAGAGCACCACGCCGCCGGGAGCCAGTGCGGGCACGAGGCGTTCCACCACGGCGTCGGGGTCGTCGAGGTGCATGAGCACCGACCGAGAATGGACGAGATCGAAGCACGACGACCCGAACGACATGGTCGTGAGATCTCCCTCGACGACCGTGACGTTGGGACTCGCCGCCAGGTCCGCTAGGAGGGTCGTGTCGCGGTCGATGGCGGTCACCGAGCCGGCCGCGCCCACCCGGTCCGCCAGCCACCGCGCCACGGAGCCCGCGCCGGCTCCGAGCTCCGCGCAGCGCCATCCGGGCGCGACCCCGAGGCGTTCGAATTGCCTGATGGTGGAGGCGTCGTGCAGGGACTGCAGAGTCCCGAGCCGGGCGGCCTCCTCGGGGGCGGCGTTGCGCAGGGGGTAGCGGCTCGGCGAGCTGGGCACGGACCGTCCGATCGGTCAGCCGAACTCGATCTGGCTGTACTCCCGCAGCTTGTGCAGGGCGTGGCGCGCGCTCACGAACCGCACCGTCCCCGATCGGGAACGCATGACGAGCGACTGGGTGGTCACGCCGTAATCTGCGTAGCGCACGCCCTGGAGGAGCTCGCCGTCGGTCACGGCGGTGGCGGCGAAGAAGCAGTTGTCGCCCTTCACGAGGTCGTCGGTCATGAGCACGGTGTCGAGGTCGTACCCGGCCGCGATCGCAGCACCGCGCTCCTCGTCGTCGCGGGCGAAGAGCCGTCCCTGGATCTCCCCGCCCATGCACTTGAGGGCAGCCGCGGCGATCACCCCCTCGGGAGTCCCCCCGATGCCGTAGAGGACGTCGACGCCCGAGTCCGGCCACGCCACGGAGATGGCACCGGCCACGTCCCCGTCGGAGATCAGCTTGATGCGGGCCCCGCTGGAGCGGACCTCCTCGATCAGCTCCTTGTGCCGAGGCCGGTCGAGGATGACGGTGGTGATGTCACGGATGGACTTGCCCAGCGCCTTGGCCACGGCCTCGAGGTTCTCGGTGGGCGAGCGCCGCACGTCCACCGACCCCGCCGCCTTGGGCCCGACGGCCAGCTTCTCCATGTACACGCAGGGGCCCGGGTTGAACATGGTGCCGCGGTCGGAGACCGCGATCACGGCCAGTGCCCCGGCCCGTCCCAGCGACGTCAGGTTCGTCCCGTCGATGGGGTCCACGGCGATGTCGGTGGGGGGAGGCGACCCGTCCCCGATGTGCTCGCCGTTGTACAGCATGGGCGCGTGGTCCTTCTCGCCCTCGCCGATCACGACGACGCCGTCCATGGTGACGGTCTGCAGCACGACGCGCATCGCCTGGACGGCGGCTCCGTCGGCGCCTTCCTTGTCGCCCCGGCCCATCCACCTCCCCGCCGCCATGGCGGCGGCCTCGGTGACGCGGACGAGCTCCATGGCGAGATTGCGGTCGGGTGCGCGGGGGTTGGGCGCCACGACCCGACCATAACGCGCCGGGTGCGCTTCGTGGGCTCCGTGCCGTGTCCTCCGGGCGGCGCCGGGTGTCCGAACCTGGGGATTCCCGCTCGAGGCACGAGAGGGCCGCGACCGGGCCGTTAGGCTGGGGGGCCATGGAATCCACGCCCCACGAGGACCTCGACGGGGGGCGGACGCGATGGCAGGAGGCGTACGAGTCCTCCACTCTGCGGGACGCCGATTTCGAGACGATGTCGGGCATCCCGCTCGAGCCCGTCTACGGTCCCGCCGACTGGCCCGAGGACCGGGCGGCGCCGCGTCTGGGCTGGCCCGGAGTCCCCCCTTACACCCGGGGGCCCTATGCGTCGATGTACCGGTCGAAGCTCTGGACGATGCGGCTGTTCGCCGGTTTCGGGACGGCCGAGGACACCAACGTGCGCTTCCGTGAACTGCTGCGGGCGGGTAGCGACGGGCTGTCGGTGGCCTTCGACCTGCCGACGCTCATGGGCCGGGACTCCGACGACCCTCTCACCGAGGGTGAGGTGGGGCGTTGCGGGGTCGCGGTGGACACCCTCGCGGACGCCGAAGACCTCTTCGCCGGCATCGACCTCGGCTCGGTGACGACGTCGATGACGATCAACTCGCCCGCCCCCATCCTGATGGCCATGTACGTGGCCGCGGCCGAAAAGGCCGGCGTGGCGCGTGGCGCCCTGGGGGGAACTCTCCAGAACGACATCCTGAAGGAGTACCAGGCCCAGAAGGAGTACATCTTCCCGCCGCGGCCCTCCATGCGCCTCGTCGTCGACGTCGTGCGCTTCTGTGCCGCCGAGATGCCGAGGTTCCATCCTGTGTCGGTGTCGGGCTACCACATCCGCGAGGCCGGATCGACAGCCGCGCAGGAGCTGGCGTTCACCCTCGCCAACGGCTTCGCCTACGTGGAGGCCGTCATGGCGGCGGGGCTCTCAGTCGACGAGTTCGCCCCTCGGTTGAGCTTCTTCTTCAACGCCCATCTCGACTTCTTCGAGGAGATCGCCAAGTACCGCGCCGCGCGCCGCATCTGGGCGCGCTGGATGGCCGGCCGCTACCACGCCCATGCGCCGCGTTCGACCCAGCTTCGGTTCCACACCCAGACCGCCGGCGTGTCGCTCACGGCTCAGCAGCCCGAGGTCAACATCGTCCGCACCGCCATCGAGGCACTGGCGGGCGTCCTGGGCGGGACACAGAGCCTGCACACCAATTCGATGGACGAGGTGCTGGCCCTGCCTACCGAGAAGGCGGCGCGCATCGCGCTGCGCACGCAGCAGGTCCTCGCCTACGAGACCGGTGTCACGAACGTCTCGGACCCGCTCGGGGGGTCGTGGTTCGTCGAGTCGCTCACCGACGAGATCGAGCGCCAGGCCGAGGAGACCTTCGCCCGGCTCGACGAGTGGGGCGGGGGCTCGATGCTCGAAGGCGTCCTGTACGGGATCGAGCACAACTGGTTCCAGGGCGAGATCGCAGATGCCGCCTACGTGTTCCAGCGCAAGGTGGCGGCCGGCCGCAGGACCGTCGTGGGGGTGAACGCCTTCACCGAGGGGAGCGAGGAGCCCGCGCCTCCCACGCTGCACATCGGGCCCGAGGTGGACGAGGCCCAACGCAAGCGCCTGTCGGCGGTCCGTCAGCGGCGTGACCAGCAGCAGGTCGACGCCGCGCTGGCGGTGCTGTCCGCCAGCGCGGTGGCGTCGGAGGTGAACCTCATGCCCGCCATCCTCGACGCGGCGCGTGCGTACGCCACGGTGGGCGAGATCGTCGGAGCCCTGGCGTCGGTCTTCGGCCGGTGGGCCGAGAACCCGGTCGTCTGACCAGGTCGGGACGGATGGAGCGCTTTGTCGTGCGCCCGGGGGGGCCGCTGCACGGGACGGTGCGCGCCGGCGGGGCGAAGAACTCCGCGCTCAAGCTGATGGCGGCGTGCTTGTTGGCCCCGGGGCGCCACGTCCTGGCCGGGGTGCCGCGCATCGTGGACGTCGAGATCATGGCCGAGGTGCTCGGCGCCATCGGCGCACAGGTGGGGCGCGGCCCCGACGGGCCCGGAGGCGGCCCCGGGGACCTCGTCGTGGACACGCCGGCGACGCTCGTCCCCGCCGCGCCGTACGAGCTCGTCGAGAAGATGCGCGCCTCGGTCGTGGTGCTCGGGCCGCTCCTGGCGCGCTCGGGACGGGCCAGCGTGTCGCTCCCCGGTGGCGACGACTTCGGCAACCGTCCCATCGACATCCACCTTCACGGCCTGTCGACGCTGGGAGCGGTGTTCGAGACGGTGCACGGCAACATCGAGGGCCGCGTGCCCGGTGGTGCGGGCGGCCGGCTCGTGGGCCAGCGGGTGGTGTTCGAGTACCCGAGCCACACCGCCACCGACAACGTGCTCATGGCCGCCGTCCTCGCCAAGGGGACCACGGTCATCGAGAACGCGGCACGCGAGCCCGAGGTGTCGGACCTCGCCGACTTCCTGACGCACATGGGGGCTCGCATCCGCGGCGCGGGGACCTCCCACATCGAGGTCGACGGGGTCGAGGAGCTGCACCCCGCATCCGGTGCCCACCGGGTCATCCCCGACCGGGTGGTGGCGGCCACCTTGCTGTCCGCGGTGGGGATGGCGGGCGGCGAGATCGTGGTCGAGGACGGCCGCCCGGACCACATGGACATGCTCCTGCGCAAGATGGGCGAGATCGGCGTGGAGGTGTCCCAAGGCCCCGAGGGGATGCGCGCCAGCTCCAGCGGCCGGCTCCATTCCACCGACGTGGCCACCCTCCCGTACCCGGGGGTGGCCACCGACTACAAGCCGTTCCTGGTGACCATGTTGAGCGTGGCCGACGGGGTCGGGATCGTGACCGAGAACCTCTTCTCGGGGCGCTTCCGGTACGTGGACGAGCTGCGGCGCATGGGCGCCGACATCCGGACCGAGGGCCATCACGCCGTGGTGCGCGGCGTCCGGCGGCTCTCGGGCGCTCCGGTGCGCGCCCCCGATCTCCGGGCCGGCGCCGCCCTGGTCCTGGCCGGGATGACGGCCGAGGGTGAGACCGTCGTCTCCGACGCCCAGCACATCGACCGCGGCTACGAGGACCTCGCCGCCACGCTCAGCTCCCTGGGCGCGGACGTCACCCGCGCCTGACCCGGGCCGGCCCCGCCTACGCTCCGTGCCACCGTGACGACCCCAGCCGTCCCCTCCCGATCCGGAGCTCCCTACCATCCCGCCGGTGACGACCCCGGTGCCACCGCTCCCCGCCGGCTCCGGGGAGCCGACCCTGCCGCGCTCCTCGATGCCGCGTCGAAAGGCGACCGGGTGGCCCTGGCCCGGCTCCTGACCCTGGTGGAGGGGGGCGGTGCGCCCGGCCGTGCCGTGGCCGCCCTGGCGTACCGCAGCGGCCGGGAGGCGCAGACGGTGGGCGTGACGGGGCCGCCGGGGGCGGGCAAGTCCACGCTCGTCGACCGCATCATCGCCACGGCGCGCACCAAAGGCGTCGCCGAGCTCGGTGTCCTCGCGGTCGACCCCTCGTCGCCGTTCACCGGCGGCGCCATCCTGGGCGACCGGGTCAGGATGCAGGATCACGCCCTCGACGCCGGGGTCTTCATCCGGTCGATGGCCTCTCGGGGGCACCTCGGCGGGCTCGCCGTCGCCGTCCCCGAGGCGATCCGGGCCCTGGCGGCCGCCGGGTTCCCCCTCGTGCTCGTGGAGACCGTCGGCGTCGGTCAGGTCGAGGTCGAGGTGGCCGGGGCCACCGACACCACGGTCGTGGTCCTCAACCCTCGATGGGGTGATGCCGTCCAGGCCAACAAGGCGGGGCTCCTCGAGATCGCCGACCTCTTCGTGATCAACAAGGCCGACATGCCGGGGGCGAGGGAGACCCGCCGCGACCTGGAGCAGATGCTGGATCTCACCGCGCTCGGGGACTGGCGCCCTCCGGTGCTCGAGACGTCGGCCGCCACGGGCGTCGGGGTGGAGGAGCTGTGGGAGGCGATCGCGCGCCACCAGCGCCACCTCGAGGAGCACGATGCCCTGAAGCGCACGCGCGCCGCTCGTCTCGAACGCGAATTCCGGGTCGTCCTGGCCGCCCGCATCCAGAGCGAGGTCGACCGGCTGAGCACCGAGGGGGAATTCGCCGGGCTCGTCCGGGAGGTCGCCGAGCACCGTCTCGACCCCTACGACGCCGCGGAGCGCCTTGTCGGCGCTGTCTACGGCGGTAAACCGGGGGGCTGAACCGCACCCACTCACCGGCTCCCGTCCTCTCACCGGCTCCCGTCCACTCACCGACGAGGGCAGCATCTGCTCTTCCCTCCACTCCTCAGCCTCCGAGGTCGCACCTGCCTCCGAGGTCGCACCTGCCCGGCGGCACTCGCGTCCCAGGCGAAGCGACCGGATGCCGGTCCCCGATGGCACGCCGCCCGGGCGCGGTCGGGTACGGTGCGCGCATGGTCGGCTCCCCTCCTGCGTCGCATGACTCCGACGTGGGGGTGGTCGCGCTCGAGCGCCGGCCGGACGGAGTGGCGATCGTGACGCTCGAGCGGCCCAAGATGAACGCACTGTCGGTCGCGTTCCTCGGGCGCCTGCGCGAGGTGGTGGCGGGGCTGGCCGCCGACCCACCGGGTGCGGTGGTCCTGTGGGGCGGCCCGCGCATCTTCGCGGCCGGAGCCGACGTCGCCGAATTCCCGGAGCCGGGCGCACCCGCCAGGATCGCGGCCGCCTTCCACGAGGCGACCGGCGCGCTCGCCGAGCTCCGATGCGTGACGATCGCGGCCATCACCGGCTACGCCCTCGGCGGAGGGCTCGAGCTGGCGCTGGCTTGCGACCTGCGCGTCGTCGCCGAGGACGCCCGTCTCGGTCAACCCGAGATCCTCCTCGGCATCGTCCCCGGTGGCGGCGCGACCCAGCGACTGCCGCGCCTGGTCGGGGTGAGCCGGGCCAAGGACCTCATCTACACGGGTCGCCAGGTGCGGGCGGACGAGGCGCTGCGCATCGGGCTGGCCGATCGCGTCGCGCCGCGCGACCGGGTGCTCGACGAGGCCCTGGCGCTGGCCGCCGGGTTGGCGGCGGGTCCGCTACTGGCTCTGGCCGCGGCCAAGCGGGTCATCGACGACGGCCTCGAGGAGCGTCTCGACGACGCGCTGGCGCTCGAACGGTCCGCGTTCGTGTCGTGCGCGGAGACCGAAGACGCCGCGCCTGGGAGTGGCGTCGTTCCTCGAGCACGGGCCGGGCCGCGCCCGGTTCGTCGGGCGCTGAGGGCCGATCGGCCCCGGGTGTGACCGTGTCGCGTCCCGCCAAGTCACCGCGCGTGCGCGGATCGGCAACTACGCCGACCTCGGTCCGCCGCGGGGGAGGCGCCCGCCTGCCCGGGATCCGGCCGACGGCACTGCCCGCCAAAGGCGGGGCCGACTGGTACCGCCGGGGCGTGTTCTACGAGGTGCTCACACGCGGGTTCTTCGACTCCAACGACGACGGCATCGGCGACCTGGCCGGACTGCGCGCCAAGCTCGACTATCTCGAGTGGCTCGGGGTCGACTGCCTGTGGCTGCTGCCGTTCTACCCCTCGCCGATGCGCGACGGCGGGTACGACATCAGCGACTTCTTCACCGTCCATCCCGAGCTCGGATTCCTCGACGACCTCGTGGAATTCCTCGACGACGCGCACCGACGCGGCATCAGGGTCATCGCCGATCTCGTGATGAACCACACGAGCGATCAACATCCCTGGTTCATCGAGTCCCGGTCGTCCCGGGACAATCCCAAAGCCGACTGGTACGTCTGGAACGACGACGACCAGCGCTGGCCCGAGGCGCGCGTCGTGTTCGTCGACGTGGAGACGTCGAACTGGACGTGGGACCAGACCCGCCAGCAGTACTACTGGCACCGCTTCTACTCGCACCAGCCGGACCTCAACTACGAGAACCCCGAGGTCGTCGAGGCCATGTTCGGGGTGGTCCGCTTCTGGCTCGACCTCGGGCTCGACGGCTTTCGCCTCGACGCGGTCCCCTATCTCTTCCAGAGGGACGGGACCACCGGCGAGAACCTGCCCGAGACGCACGCGCTGCTCCGAGCGCTGCGCAAGGAGGTGGACGCCGCGCACCCCAACCGGGTGATGCTGGCCGAGGCCAACCAGTGGCCGTCGGACCTCGTCGACTACTTCGGCAACGGCGACGAGTGCCACATGTGCTTCCACTTCCCGTTGATGCCGCGCTTGTTCATGGCGGTGCGCCGCGAACAGCGCTTCCCCGTCACCGAGATCCTGGCCCAGACCCCCGAGATCCCGGGCAACTGCCAGTGGGCGATCTTCCTGCGGAACCACGACGAGCTCACCCTGGAGAAGGTCACCGAGGAAGAGCGCGACTACATGGTGGCGGAGTACGTGAAGGACCCGCGCATGCGCAGGCACATGGGCATCGGGCGGCGCCTCGCCCCCCTGCTCGACGGCGATCGCCGCCTGGCCGAGCTGCTCCACGCCGTGCTCTTCTCGCTCCCCGGGAGCCCGGTGATCTACTACGGCGACGAGATCCTCATGGGCGACAACGTCTATCTCGGCGACCGCGACTCGGTGCGCACTCCCATGCAGTGGAGCCCCGACCGCAACGGCGGGTTCAGTCGCGCCGATTTCGCCCAGCTCTACCTTCCGCCGCTCATGGACCCGGTCTACGGCTTCGAGGCCGTAAACGTGGAGGCGCACCGGCGCAACCCCAGCTCGCATCTGCACTGGCTCCGCAACATCCTCATGACCCGGAAGCAATTCCCCGTGTTCGGAACGGGTACCTTCGACCTGGTGCCGTGCGCCAACCCCTCGATCCTGGCGTACGTCAGGAGCCCGCAGCCCGAGCCGGGCCAGGCGCCGCGGCCGCGCCGATCAGGGCGGGGCCGGAGGGGTGGGGGGCGCAACGACGCCGGTGTCGACAACCCGGTCCTGTGCGTGCACAATCTGAGCCGTTTCGCCCAGCCCGCCGAGCTCGACCTGGCCCGCTGGGCCAACCGCAACCCCGTCGAGCTGCTGGGGCGGATACCGTTCCCGCCGGTGGGGAACGGAACCTACAGCGTGACCCTCGGGCCCTACGGCTTCTACTGGTTCGAGCTCATCGGGGAGCAGGGCGGCGTCTCCGAGGTCGCCGGCCCCGGGGACCTGGCATGACTCCCTCGGACACGGGTGTCGTGGAAGTGCCGGACTCGGCGCGCGGCGCGCTGGCCGATCTCCTGTCCGTCTACTCGGCGCGTCGGCCCGGCTGGGACGGGGGGAGCCTCAGTACCGGCAAGCGTGGAGGCGAGGTGCGGGTGCTCGACTCCGAGATGTTGGTCCCCGGTCGCCCGGGCATCGTCGACGTGGTCGCCGCGCTCGGGGACCACACGGTGCACGTGGCCTTCGGGCTGCGGACCCCGGGGGAGGAGGCCCGCTTCATCCCCGACGGCGACGAGGCGGTGCTCGGCTCGCTCGTCGACGACGAAGGCCCCGCCTTCGTGTTCGACGCCACGCGCGACGCGGTGGTCGCCGCCATGCTCCTCGAGCGCGTGTCGGGTGAGGTGGTCGAGGCGTCGCTCGTGCGCCACCTACGCGAGGACGAAGGGTCGGTCACCTTGGCCATGGAGGACCGCATCGCGTTCACGGTCTTCAACGAAGTCGTCGAAGGGCCCCGACTTGATCTCGAGCTCCTTCTCGCGCTCGACGATGTCGGGTTCAACCACCTGGCCGCGCCGCTCGTGGTCTGGCGGCGCGCCGGGCGCGACCTCGGCGTGGCCCAGGAGTACCTCCCCGGCGCCTCCTCGGGTTACGCGCTGGCATTGACGTCGGTGCGCGACCTGTACGCCTCAGGCGGCCCGCCCGAGCTCGCCGGCGGCGACTTCGGTGCCGAGGCGCACCGCCTCGGCACCATGACGGCGCGCATGCACCTCGGCCTCGACAAGGCGTTCGGCCGGCGCCCCGGCGACGTGGGCCGGTGGGCCGAGGGGATCGAGGAGGCGCTTCGCCCCCTGTCGCCGCACGTGCTCGAACGGCCCGACGTCGAAGAGCTGCTCGGCGAGTTGCGCGCGCTCCAGGTCCCGGCGCAGGCCATCCGCACCCACGGGGACTTCAACCTGGGCCGGACGTGCCGGACCGAGCAGGGCTGGTACGTCGTGGACTTCGCCACCGGCGGGCTCCCGACGTCGATGGCCGGTGCGGTGACTGGACCGGACGGGACGGGGCCCGTGTACCGCTCCCCGCTCGCGGACGTGGCCGACCTGCTGTGGTCCCTCAAGCACGTGGCGACTACCGCCGCCGACGAGAGGGACCCCACAGGGCGCGACGGCCTGGGCGAGCTCGCCGACGCGTGGGTGGCGCGCAACCGTCGTGCGTTTCTCGCCGGCTACCTCGGCGTGCCGGGCATCAGCGGCCTCGTCCCACCCGGGCGAGAGGCGCTGCGCATCCTCACCGAGTCCTTCGAGCTGGTCCGGGCCGCCGTCCACCAGGCCCGCCAGAACGAGGGCTGAGTCGCCATGCGCATCGGGATCCTCACGGGCGGGGGTGATTGCCCAGGGCTCAACGCCGCCATCCGGGCGGTGGTGCTCACCGCCGAGCTCCGCCACCGCGACGAGGTGATCGGATACCTCGACGGGTGGAAGGGCGTGCTCGACGACCAGTACGTGCGCCTCGACGCCCACCGGTGCCGTGACATCCTCGCCCAGGGAGGGACCGTTCTCGGGACGTCGCGCACCAACCCCTTCACGCTCGAAGGCGGCCCCGAGCGCGCACGCGCCAACCTGGCCGCCAACGGGGTGGACGCCCTCGTGGCGGTGGGCGGCGAAGACACCCTGGGGGTGGCGCAGCGCCTCGGGGACCTCGGTGTGCACGCCGTGGGGGTCCCCAAGACCATCGACAACGACCTGTCGGCGACCGAGGTCACCTTCGGCTTCGACACCGCCGTGCAGATCGCCACCGAGGCGATCGACCGCCTGCGCACGACGGCGGAGTCCCACCACCGCGTCATCGTGTGCGAGGTCATGGGTCGCCACGTGGGATGGATCGCCACGCACGCCGGCATCGCCGGAGGCGCGGCCGAGATCCTGGTGCCCGAGATCCCCTTCGACCTCGAAGTGGTGTGCGAACGCCTCCAACGGCGCCACCGCGGCGGCCAGTTCTCGTCGATCGTGGTCGTCTCCGAGGGCGCGGTACCGGCCGAGGGGCCGGCCGCGGAGTCGGCGCGCCTCGCCATGTCGGGTGCCGCCGTGGACCAGTTCGGCCATGCCCAGCTGGGCGGGATCGGCGCCTGGCTCGCCGAGGAGATCGAGGCCCGCACCGGCTTCGAGTCCCGCGTCACCATCCTGGGCCACATCCAGCGCGGGGGCACGCCCTCGGCATTCGACCGCGTCCTCGCCACGCGCTTCGGAGTGGCCGCGGTGGCGGCGGTGCACGACGGGGCCTTCGGGACGATGGTCGCGCTCCAGGCCGGCGAGATCGTGCGGGTTCCCATCGCCGAGGCAGTGGCGAAGTCCAAGACGGTCGACCTCGACCTCTACCACTCCGTGGCGGGCGTCTTCCTGGGCTAGTCCCCGCTCAGGCTGGGACGGCGACCTTGAGCTCTTCGGTGGCCTGTTCGGGCGGCACGATGTTGATCAGGACCCCGGTGCCGGCCTCGAACCCCGCCGCCGTGGTCAGCTTCGGCCACACGTGGACGTGCCAGTGGTACGGCTCCGGTGCACGGTAGGGGGCGGAGTGGAAGACGATGTTGTAGGACACGTCCCCCAGCCTCTCGACGAGGGACCCGAGCACGGTCCGCAGCGAACGGCCCACCGCCGAGAGGTCCGCCGGCGAGGCGCGGTGCAGGTGCGGGCCGTGGTTGCGCGGGATGATGAGCATCTCGTAGGGGTTCCCGCTCCAGAACGGGCACACCACGAGCACGCGTTCGTTGGCGTACACCACGCGGTGCCCGGCGTCCTCCTCGGCGTCGACGGCGGTGCACAGCAGGCAGCGGCCTGCGAACCGGGCGAAGCCGGCCTGCTCCTCGGCGAGCTCGCGCGGCACGAAGGACATCCCGAGCAGCTGTCCGTGCGGGTGCTCGATCGACGCGCCGGCCTCGCGCCCTGCGTTGACGATGGCCTGGCTGTAGCGGAGCCCCGGAACCGAGGAGTGCTCCTCGATGCGGTCCCGGATGGCCGCCATGACGAGCACCGCCTGCTCGTCCGAGATGTGCTCCCACCCGTGGTCGTGATCGGGCGACAGGACGAGAACTTCGTGGATCCCGCCCGCGGTGGCCTGGGTGAACACCGGTCCGCGGTTCTCCACCACGAACGGGTGGTCGCCCTCGAAGGCGGGGTAGAGGTTCGGCACCACCCGCACCAGCCAATGCCCGCTCGAGCCGTAGGTCTCGAGGGCGGGAGGGGTGGACTCCTCGTTGCCGGGACAGAACGGGCACGGGCCGCTTGTGTCGGCCTGCACGGGGGCCGGGGGGGCGAAGGAGAAGGGCCGGTGTGAGCGGTCGGTGCTCACGACCACCCACCGTCCGGTGAGCGGGTCCAGGCGGAGTTGGTTCATCGCGAGGTTCCCGACATCTGTGCTCGTGTCACCGCTCTTGTTCTTGTCTCGTCATGCCCTCGTTACCAATCAGTAACTTACCGGCTTCTCCGACGCCTCGTGCTTCGTCACCTTCCGTAAGCACGTGCTCACCACCACGCTACCTTGCGGTAGCAAGCGCGCGTTTGATGTTCGCTTGTTGTGCTATCGGCCCCTCGGAGAGGGACGAGGATCCGTTCACCAGGGTTTTGGTCCCGAGTTGTGTTGCCCGGGCACGTGGTGTGGTGGAAGCGGGGCCCTCCCTCGTCCGGACGCGGTGTGTCGCCCCTGCGGTCTCTCCTGGCGCCGCCGCGCCACCGGCGGCGACGATGGCACCCGTGACGTTCCTGGTAGGAGCCTCGGGCGGGCTCATCGGAGGAGGGGGGTCCCTCGGAGGAGGCACGGTCCTGGGTGGCACGGTCCTGGGTGGCCCGGTCCTGGGTGGCCCGGTCCTGGGTGGGGCTGTGCGGCCGGTGCCCACCGGGGTGCTCTACACCAGCCTGCTCCTGCTCCACGTCCTGTGCGCGGTCGTCGGCTTCGGCACCATGGTGGCCACCGGGGTCCAGGCCGCCCGGGCCCGGCGGGGGCCCTCCGGGCCCGGTTCGGAGGGGGTGCGAAGGTACTTCCGGCCCGGGGTGAATTGGGCCGGCCGGGCACTGTACGGGGTGCCCGTGTTCGGGTTCTCCCTGATCGCGGCGAGCCAAGGGGCCTTCCGGACCGGCGACGGCTTCGTCGTCATCGGGCTGGTCATCTGGCTGACGGCCACGCTGGTGGCAGAAGCCTTGGTGTGGCCCGGTGAGCGCAGGATCCAGGTCGAGCTGCCCGCATCGTGGGGGGACGAGGGGGACGGCGCCCGTGCCCTGGATCGCGAATGCCGCCGTGTGGCCATCTCCGCGGCCGTGTTGGCGGTGCTCTTTCTCGCCGCCACGGTGATCATGGTGGGCAAGCCCTAAGGGGGGCGAGCCGTGGGTTGCGTTGGCCGGCGGGCGGTGCGCGCCGACGTAGCCTTGGATGATGCAGGCGTACCTGGACCACGCCGCCACCACGCCGATGCGACCCGAAGCGTTGGCGGCGATGCTCCCCTTCCTGACCGAGCACTTCGGCAACCCGTCGGGCTCGCACGCGGTGGCGCGCCGCGCCCGCACCGCCGTCGACGAGGCGCGCGACGAGACGGCACTGTGCCTGGGGTGCGGGCCCGGGGACGTCGTCTTCACCTCCGGCGGGACCGAGGCCGACAATCTCGCCGTGCTCGGTGCCCACGCGGCCGGGCGCGGGACGGTGGTGTGCTCGGCCGTGGAACACCACGCGGTGCGCAACACCTGCGAGGCGCTGGGGGCCGCCGTCGTGGCGGTGCACCGGTCGGGGGTCGTCGACCTCGACGCGCTGGCGGGCGCTGTGGGTCCCGGGGTCGGGTTGGTGTCGGTCATGCTCGTGAACAACGAAGTCGGCACCGTGCAGCCCCTCGCCGAGGTTGCCGCTCTCGTGCGCGAGCTCGCCCCCGGGGCGGTGCTGCACACCGACGCGGTGGCGGCGGTGGGGTGGCTGGACGTCGCCGCGCTGTGCGCGGTGGCGGACCTCGTGTCGGTCAGCGCCCACAAGTTCGGCGGCCCCAAGGGAGTGGGCGCGCTCGTGGTGCGCGACCGGACGCGTCTCGCGCCCGTCCTGCACGGGGGGGCCCAGGAGCGTGGTCGGCGGCCCGGCACCCACGACGTGGCCGGCATCGTGGGCATGGCGGCCGCCTTGCGCGTCGCCACCGCCCAGCGCGACGACGCCGTGAGGCGCGTCGGCCGACTGCGCGACCGGCTCGCCGACGGGCTCACCGCATCGATCGAGGATGTGGGGGAGACGGCCGTGCCCACCGGAGTCGGTGGAGTGGAGGAGCGCTCGGAGAAGGTCGCCTACAGCTGCCATCTGCGCGTCGCCGGAGTCGACCAGGAGGAGCTCGCTGATGCTCCTCGACGACGAGGGCGTGTGTGCGTCGGCCGGCGCGGCCTGCGCCAGCGGTGCCCTCGAGCCGAGCCACGTCCTGCTGGCCATGGGCCTGAGCGCGCCGGAGGCCAAGTCGGCCGTGCGCTTCTCCCTGGGGTACACGACCACCGACTCCGAGATCGACCACGTCCTCGACGTCATGCCCAAGGTCGTCGAGCGGTTGCGGGGATGAAGATGCGCGTCCTTGTCGCCATGTCGGGAGGGGTCGACTCCTCGGTCGCCGCCGCCGTCCTCGCCGAGTCCGGGCACGAGGTCGTGGGCGCCACGCTCAAGCTCTGGGGCGGCCCGTCCGACAGCGGCTGCTGCTCGGTGGGCGACGTCGACGATGCCCGGCGCGTGGCCCGGCAGCTCGGGCTCGACCATCACGTCTTCAACTTCACCGACGCCTTCGAAGCATCGGTCATCACCCCCTACGTCTCGGACCACGCCGAGGGCCGCACGCCGAACCCGTGCATCGAGTGCAACCGCTCGATCAAATTCGGCCTGCTCCTCGAGCGCGCCGTGCGCCTCGGCTTCGACGTGCTGGCCACCGGGCACCACGCCCGGGTCGTCGTCGACGGCGGAAACGGCTCCCCGAGCCTGCGACGCGGCGCGGACGACAAGAAGGACCAGTCCTACGTGCTCTCGGTGCTCAGCGGGCGTGAGCTCGGGAAGGTCCTCCTGCCCGTGGGCGAGTTGACCAAGGCCGAGGTACGGGCCCGTGCCGCCGAGCTCGGCCTGGGCACCGCGGACAAGCCCGACAGCCAGGACGTGTGCTTCATCCACTCGGCCCGCGGCCGGCGCGGCTTTCTCGCCGAGCGGATGCCCCTGCACCGCGCCGAGCTGGTCGACGCAACGAGTGGCGAGGTCGTCGGGACCGTTCCCGCCGGCGAGCTGGTGACGGTGGGCCAGAGGCGGGGGCTCGGGGTCGCCCTCGACGGTCACCGACGCTACGCCCTCACCGTCGATACCCGGGCGCGACGCATCACCGTGGGGTCCGCACACCAGGCCGTCGCGGCCCGCGTACCGGTGGACCGGGCCGGCTGGATCGGCCACGCACTGGCCCCCGGCGACCGGGCCCTCGCCCAGACGAGCGCCCATGGTGACGCCGCCGCGTGCAGGTGGGAAGCGGGCGCCGTCGTGTTCGACGAGCCGCAGCCTCTCGTCGCACCGGGGCAGACCGTCGCCCTCTACGACGCGGCAGACCCCGACGCGGTGGTGGGCGCCGCCGTCGCCGCTTCGGCGGGGTAACGCCGCCCGGTACGCTCCCGCGCATGCCCGACATCCCGAGCGGGGCAGATGCCGTCGCGCCACGCGTGGAGGAGCTCCGTCGCCTGATCGCGTACCACGACGACCGCTACTACCAACTCGACTCCCCCGAGATCAGCGACGCCGACTACGACGCCCTGATCGGGGAACTGCGAATGCTCGAGGACGCGCATCCCGAGCTCGTCACCGCCGACTCCCCGACCCGTCGCGTGGGGGCACCGACGGTGCTGTTCTCGCCGGTCCAGCACCGGTCGCCGATGATGAGCCTCGATGACGCCTTCGGCATCGAGGAGCTGCACGCGTGGTTCGACCGCATGGCCCGCGCCGCACCGGAGACGGTCGAGGCCGCCTTCGTCTGCGAGCTCAAGATCGACGGGCTCGCCATGTCGCTCGTATACGAGGACGGCCGACTGGTGCAGGCGGCCACCCGCGGCGACGGGGTCACGGGAGACGACGTCACCGCCAACGTCGCCACAATCGACGCCGTTCCCCACGCGCTGCGGTGGCCGAAGAAGCGGGGCGCGATGCCGTCGGTGCTCGAGGTGCGCGGCGAGGTGTACATGCCGGTGTCGTCGTTTGAGCAGCTCAACCAGCGCCAGCTCGAAGCGGGGCTCAAGACCTTCGCCAATCCCCGAAACTCGGCTGCCGGCTCGCTGCGACAGAAAGACGCCAGGATTACCGCCTCGCGAGAGCTCTCCTTCTGGGCGTACCAGCTCGGCGCCATGGAAGGTGGTCCCGAGATCGCCAGTCACAGCGACGGCCTCGAACTGTTGCGCCAGTGCGGGCTCCCCGTGGACCCCCATGTCGAAGTGGTGCGCGGCACCGCCGACGTCGAGGCCTATTGCCGCCGGTGGGAGGAACACCGCCACGACCTCGACTACGAGATCGACGGCGTGGTCGTCAAGGTCGACGACCTGGACCTGCAGCGCCGGCTCGGGTCCACCTCCCGCGCACCACGTTGGGCCATCGCCTTCAAGTTCCCACCCGAGGAGCGCAACACCACGCTGCTGCGCATCATGGTCTCGATCGGTCGTACCGGGCGTGCCACCCCGTTCGCCGTGCTCGAGCCCGTGTTCGTCGGGGGGTCGACGGTCGGGCTCGCCACCTTGCACAACGAGGACCAGGTCCGGTTCAAAGATGTACGCCCCGGGGACACCGTGGTGGTGCGCAAGGCGGGCGACGTCATCCCTGAGGTGGTCGGGCCGGTGCTGTCCGCCCGCAAGAAGGGGGCGCGCAAGTGGCACTTCCCCACGACGTGCCCGAGCTGCGGCGGTCCCCTGGTGCGCCTCCCGGGCGAGAGCGACACGTTCTGCACCAACATCGACTGTCCGGCCCAGCGCGTGCAGCGCATCGTGCACTTCGCCTCTCGTGGCGCCCTGGACATCGAAGGACTGGGGGAAAAGCGCGTCGTCCAGCTCGTCGAGGCGGGGTTGCTTTCGGATCCCGGCGACATCTACGCGCTGAGCTCCGCGCCTCTCGTGACGCTCGAGCGCTTCGGCGACCTGTCGGTCGAGAACCTGCTCGGGGCGATCGAGGCGTCCAAGGGTCGACCCCTGAGCCGTCTGCTCGTCGGCCTCGGGGTGCGCCACCTCGGGCCCACCGGGAGCCGCGCCCTGGCCCGCGCCTACCGTTCCCTCGACGCCCTCATGGCCGCGGACATGAGCGAGCTCGCCGCGGTGGAGGGGATCGGCCCCGTCATCGCCGACAGCGTGGTGGAGTTCCTGGCGTCGCCGGCCAACCAGCACGTCATCGACAAGCTCCGCGCCGCGCAGGTGGCCCTGTCCGAGCCCGGGGCCGGCGGCGGGGCGGGGGTGGGTGCGGCGGGTGCGGGTGCCGGTGCGGCGGGTGCCGGTGCGGCGGGTGGGGGTGCCGGTGCGGGCGGGGGGGAGGTCGACGAGGCACAGCCCACCCAGACGCTCGAGGGCCGGTCGGTCGTGGTGACCGGCACCATCGACGGCTACTCCCGGGAGCAGGCCGAGGACGCCATCCTGGCCCGGGGAGGGAAGTCGCCCGGGAGCGTCTCGGCCCGGACCTGGGTCGTGGTCCTGGGAACGGAGCCGGGTGCGGCCAAGCTCAAGAAGGCGGAGGAGCTGGGCATCCCCATCGTGGAGGGGCGCCGGTTCCAGGAGCTCCTCGACACCGGCGAGATCCCCGGCACCTGACACCGGCGGCCGGTTCCGGCGCCGCGCCCGGGTGCCGGGCATCTGACGCCGCGGCCGTCCGGTCACGGCTGGTGGTGGACGTCCACCGCCTGCGCCCCGGCCGTCGGTAGCCTGGTCGAGGACCATGTCGACCATCACCGAATCCATCGGTCGGGTCCTTGCTGGCCGCTACCGGATTGAGTCCGCGCTCGGAAGCGGGGCGTCCGCGAACGTGTTCGCGGCGTTCGACACAACGTTGCAGCGTCGTGTGGCCATCAAGGTCCTGCACCCCGCGCTGGCGGCCGACGGCGGCTTCCTGCGTCGATTCCGCGCCGAGGCGCAGTCCGCGGCCGCGCTCGCCAACGCCCACGTGCTCGCCGTCCACGACTGGGGCGAGGACTCCCAGGGGCCGTTCCTGGTGCTCGAGTTCCTGGGCGGGGGCTCGCTCAGGGACATGCTCGACGAGGGGACCCGTCTCAGCCTGTCGCAGGCCGCCGACGTCGGGGCCCAGGCGGCCGAGGGGCTCGCCTACGCGCACGCACGCGGCTTCGTGCACCGCGACGTCAAGCCCGCCAACCTGTTGTTCGACGAGGAGGGCCGCCTCCGCGTCGCCGACTTCGGCCTGGCGCGCGCCCTGGCCGAGGCGTCCCTGACCGAGCCGGCGGGGACGACGGTGGGCACCGCCCGTTACGCCGCGCCCGAGCAGGCGCTCGGGATGCGGGTCGACGGCCGGGCGGACGTCTACTCGCTCGCCCTCGTGCTCTACGAGGCCGTCACCGGTGTCGTCCCCTTCACCTCCGACACCACCATGTCGACGCTCATGGCCCGGGTCGACGCGGAGCTCCCGGGGCACGACGCCCTCGGCCCCCTCGCCGCCCTCCTCGCCGAGGCCGCCGCTCCCGAGGCCGAGGACCGGCTCGACGCCACTGCCTTCGCCGCCCGACTGCGGGAACTGGGAGAGGGGCTCCCCCCTCCCGACAAGCTCCGCCTGGCCGGCGCGGGCGGGGCCGGCGTGGTGCTGCCGCGGCCGGTGACCCCGCCCCCGGACCACGACCTCACCCAGCACGGCATGGCGCTGCCTCCGGCCCCGGCCCCCACCGGGCGTCGGGTCCGCGGCGGGGAGGACCCCGACGTCCTCGCCTTCGCCACCGCGGTGGGGATCACCGACGCGGCCGCGGCGGCGGCGGTCCGCCGGCGCCGTCGCCGCCGGTGGCCGTGGATCACCGCCATCGCGGTGGTCGTCCTGGCCCTCGCCGGGGCCGGGACCGTGGTGGCGCTCCAGAAGGCGAAGATCATCCTCACGCCCAGCTACAAGCTTCCGGCCATCGTCGGTCTCTCGGTCGCCCAGGCCGACGCCAAGCTGCACCACGAGCAGTTCCACGTCGCCGTGATCGGCCACCAGACGTCGATCACCGCGCCCGCAGGGCAGATCCTGACCCAGGCGCCGCACCCGGGGAGGAAGTTGAAGCGGGGGAGCAACGTGGTGGTGGTCGTGTCGTCGGGGCTCCCGACCGTCGCCATCCCGTCCCTCACGGCGGTGACCGGGGACTGCCCGGCCATCACCGCGCTCCTGTTGCAGTCGAAGTTCAAGACGGCGTGCACCGATCCCAACTCGACGAGCGTGGCCAAGGGCACCGTCATCTCCTGGACCCCCCAGGGCAGCGCGCCCTATGGGTCGACCATCACGGTGACCGTGTCGGCCGGCCCGCCCGTGGAGACGATCCCGTCGCTCACCGGGCAGAGCTGCACCGGAGCGACCACCACGCTCAAGGCCATCGGCCTGGGTGCCGTGTGCACCTCGCAGTACAGCTCGTCGGTCCCGAGCGGTGAGGTGATCTCCTGGACCCCGACCGGCGCCGCGCTCGAGGGGGCCACGGTCAACATCCTCATCTCCGAAGGTCCGCAACCGGTCACGGTCCCCGCCAACCTGTACCAGATGACCGTGTCGGAGGCCATCGGAGCGCTCCAGGCCCTGGGGTTGACTCCCGTCAGCGGTGGGGGTTCGCTCAGCGGCCACGTCTTCCTGAGCAGCCCGCCGGCCGGGCAGTCCGTGCTTCCCGGGACGACCGTCACCCTCTACAGCCACTAGGCGTCGCCGAGCCCGATGCGCGGCGCATGAGCGGCACCACGTGAGCGCGTCACCGGCGGCCGGGTGCGAGCTGTGCGAGGCCGCCCGGCTCACCACCTGGTACCACGAAGACGACGTGTGCTGGGTGGCCGACTGCGAGATCTGTGCCGTGCCCATGGTCGTGTGGCGCATCCACGGCACCGATCCTCCGGTAGAGGACCGCGCCCACATGCTGTCGGAGCTCGGACGGGTGGCCGACGAGGTCCTCGGGAAAGGGACATGGTCCGTCGACGCCGTCATGCGCCAGATCCCCCACCATTTCCACGCCCATGCGCGCGACCCCGGTTGGTGGATGCGCCGGGTCGGCGCGGCCCGCCGGTAGGACACCGGATCGTGACCGAGTGAGCAAATGATCAAGTACCTCGGCTCCAAGCGCCGCCTCGTCCCCGTCCTCGGTGAGCTGGCCCGGCGGGCCCGGGCGCGCACCGCCCTCGACCTGTTCACGGGCACCACGCGTGTGGCCCAGGCCTTCAAGGCCGCCGGAGCACAGGTCACGGCCGTGGACTCCACGCGCTGCGCATCGGTGCTCGCACAGTGCTATGTGACGACGGACCGCGACGCGGTGGACCCCGGGTCGTTGGAACAGGCCGTGACACATCTCAACGCGCTGCCCGGCCGTCCCGGGTACGTGACCGACACCTTCTGTGAGCGCTCCCGGTTCTTCCAGCCGGTGAACGGCGCGCGCATCGACGCCGTGCGCGACGCCATCGCCAAGGAGTACGCGGGTGGCGCGCTCGAGCCGGTGTTGCTCACCAGCCTGCTCGAGGCGGCCGACCGGGTGGACTCGACCACCGGCGTGCAGATGGCGTACGTGAAGCGCTGGGCCGAGCGCTCGTTCCGCCCGCTCGAGCTGCGCGTGCCCGTGCTCCTGCCGGGCCCCGGCCGTGCTGTGCGGGGTGACGCTTGTGTCATCGCCCCGGGTCTCGGCGACTTTGATCTCGCCTATCTCGACCCGCCGTACAACCAGCACCGGTACGAGGCGAACTACCACATCTGGGAGACGCTGGTGGCCTGGGACGCGCCCGAGCACTACGGGGTGGCGTGCAAGAGGACCGAAGTGCGGCAAGGAGAGCGCAGCGTCTTCAATTCGCGCCGGACCATGCCGGGAGCTCTCGCACGTGTCGTGAGCGAAGTCCGGGCCCGGCTCCTCGTGCTCTCCTACAACGACGAGTCGTGGATGCGCCTCGAGGAATTGATCGAGATCTGTCGCGTGCGGGGGCACGTCGAGGTGCTGGCATTCGCCTCGAACCGCTACGTCGGCGCCCGGATCGGGATCCACAACCCCGCTGGGGAGCGGGTCGGGTCGGTCGGACGGCTCCGGAACATCGAGTATGTGCTGGTTGCCGGGGAACGTGCCGAGGTCCGTCATGTGGTCGAGCCCTGGCGCGACTCGGTGGTGGTGGCGAGGGCCAGCTGACCGCTTGGCCCCTTCGATCCGTGCTCACTGCTTGACCACCCCCGTGCAGCCCTGTCAACGTGGGCTGCTCTGCGGTGTGGGGGCCCTGCGGGGTGACCGGAGTGCCTTGCGGGGCGACCGGGTACGTTCCCGGGCGGCCCGGGCGTGACCGGGTCATTGCCGGAGAACCTGAGGAGGACGACGACGTGGGTGCACTCGAAGGTCGGGTGGCCATCATTACGGGTGCAGGGCGCGGCCTCGGCCGTGAGCACGCGCTCTTGTTCGCCGCCGAGGGCGCCAAAGTACTAGTGAACGACCTCGGGGGTGCCATCGACGGCTCCGGTGACGACCGGACCGCCGCCGAGCAGGTCGTCGACGAGATCCGGGCGTTCGGAGGCGACGCCGAGGCGAACGGGGACGACGTCGCTTCCGTGGAGGGTGCCAAGAACCTCGTCGACTCGGCGGTGGCCGCCTTCGGGGACCTGCACGTGCTCGTCAACAACGCCGGGATCCTGCGCGACCGGATGCTCGTGAACATGTCGGAGGAGGACTGGGACTCGGTCATCCACGTCCATCTGAAGGGCCATTTTCTGCCCACCCGTTATGCGGCCGCGTACTGGCGAGAGCACGTCAAGCAGGGCCGGGAGGTCAACGCCTCCGTCGTCAACACCTCTTCGACCTCGGGTCTGCTCGGAAACCCCGGCCAGACGAATTACGGAGCGGCCAAGGCCGGGATCGCGGCGTTCACCGTCATCGCCGCGCAGGAGCTCAGCCGCTACGGCGTGCGCGTCAACGCCATCGCCCCCGCGGCGCGCACGCGGATGACCGAGCAGACGCCGGGGCTCGGCGACATCGTGAAGGCACCGCGTGACCCGGGGGCCTTCGACGTCTGGAACCCCGCCAATGTGTCCCCGCTGGTCGCGTACCTGGCGAGCGAGCGATGCCCGCTGACCGGCCGCGTCCTGTTCGTGCAAGGCGGTGAGGTGCGCGTCTTCCAACCTTGGACGATGACCGCCACCCTCGAGAAGGACGACCGCTGGACCATCGACGAGCTGGCCAAGGAGCTGCCGGGCCTGTTCGACCACAATCCGGCGACCGACTCCGGCGACTGACTCCTGGGCTTGGCTCGGGCGACTGACTCCGGTCGTGCCGGGCCGGGCCCCCGGACCTCGACGGTAGCCTGGGGCCGCAGTGAGCCCCCCTGGCCCAACCTCTCCTGACGACCGCGCCATCCCGGAAGGTGGCGCGACCGACGACAGGCGCGGCGGCAAGGCCTCAGCTGCGTTCTCGGCTCGAGTCCCTGGGGGCTCACGCCCGTCGCAGCCCCCGCTACCAGTGGTGGGTCCTGTGGGTGGCGCTGTCGGGTCTGCTGGCCACCAACCTGCTGTTCACCGTGTTCGTCGTGGCGCTGCCCGAAGTGTCTCGGAGCCTGCACGCGAGCGTCGGAGCCATCACCTGGGTCGTGACCGGTCCGCTTCTCGCCTACGGCGTGGTGGCCCCGCTGGTGGGGAAGGCCGGAGACCTGTTCGGCCATCGCCGCCTCTTCATGATCGGGATCATGACCGAGACGGTGGCGGCCGCGCTCTCCGCTCTGGCGCCGAACGCCGGCGTGCTCATCGCCGCGCGGGTTCTCGCCGGCATGGTGGGGGCATCCATCGGCGCGGCGTCCATGGCGCTCGTGCTGTCGGTCTTCGACAAGAGCGACCGCGTGAAGGCGCTCGGCTTCTGGTCGCTGGTGGGCGCGGGCGGCCCCGTGATCGGCGTGGCCGTGGGCGGTCCCGTCATCCAGCTCTTCGGTTGGCGGTGGATGTTCTTCCTCCAGGTCCCCCTGCTCTTGATCGCCTCCGCGCTCGCCATCGCGGTGCTCCCCGAGCGCGCCGCCGGCCGCCGACACCTCAAGTGGGAGGAGCTCGACCTGGACTGGGCGGGGGCGGCGTCGATCGCGGCGTGCGTGGCGTCCTTCTTGTTGGCGTTGACCTTCCTGCCGAACTTCGGATGGTCGAGCCCGCTGGTGCTGGGGCTCGTGGCCTTCTCGGTCGTGTCCGGCGTCGTGTTCCGGGCCGCCGAACGCCGGGCGTCGGAGCCCATCTTCCCCCTCGCGTACCTCCACAAACGCAACTTCGTCTTCCCGATCGCCGCCCAGAGCTCTGCCAACTTCGCGTATCTCGGTGCCTTCTTCCTCACACCGCTGTTGCTGGAGGAGTCGTTCGGGTATCTCCACAACCAATCGGCCGTGGGTTTCCTGTCGTTACCGCGCCCCATCGTCTTCTCGACCATCGCGCCCTTCGCCGGTTACCTGGCCGTCCGAGTCGGTGAGCGCACGTTGGCGGTCGTCGGCTTGTCTGCCGTCGTCCTGTCCATGGGCGTGTTCGCGCTCGCGGCGCATTCCACCGGCCTCGCCCTGGTGGAGATCGCGCTCGTCCTGTCGGGGACGGGGCTCGGCGTGGCGTCTCCGTCGTTGTCGTCCACGGTGTCCAATCAGTTCGCGCCCGAGGACCTGGGGACCGCGGCCGCCTCCCAGCAGCTCATGAACCAGGTGGGCACGGTGGCCGGGATCCAGGTGATGGAGACCGTCTACGAGGCGGTGCTCCGTGGCCGACACGGGGCGGGCGCCTCCCTGCACGCCTTCCACCTGGCATATCTGGTGGGGGGTGGTGTCGCTCTCGTCGGCGTGGCCGCCGCCGCCATGTCGCGCTCCACCGAAAGGAACGTGGTGCCGTCGTTCGAGGCCCTCGAGGCACTGGACGTCACCGAGCATCAGCCCACGGTGCTGTCCCCCCAGGAACAGTCATTTCCGGAGCTGCTGGACCAAGGACTCCCGGACCGGTCACCGCGGGATCCAGCACTTCCGGACCAGCCGATCGAGGCCACATGACGGGCCCCGGCCTGCCTGCCCCGGCCTGCATGCCCGCCCCCTACCCACCGGGCCCGGTGGGCCCATAGACGTCAGTCGGAAGGTACTAGTGCGGTGACATTCAAATAGCGCGCGATTGCTTAACGGCCTCAAGGGCGACCCGTCCACGGCGCACCTTGGTGATGATCTGTTTGGCCGTCTTGGTCCAGATGAACGGTGTGGGGTCTTCATTGTTGAGGTCGATATAGCCCTCGATCGCCTCGACGAGCTCGGGGACACTGCCGAAGCTTCCGCGCCGGATCCGCTTGGTCGTGATATCGCCGAACCACCGTTCGATCATGTTCAACCAGGAAGAGCTCGTCGGTGTGAAGTGAAAGTGGAAGCGCTGGTGCTTCTCGAGCCAGGCGACCACATCAGGATGCTTGTGGGTGCCGTAGTTGTCGAGGATGACGTGGACCTCTTTGCCCCTGGGAACCTCGCGGTTGATCAAGCGCAAGAACGCCAGGAACTCCTCGTGGCGGTGGCGGGCGAAGCACCGACCGATGAGCTCACCGGTTAGGACATTGAGGGCGGCGAACAATGTGGTGGTGCCGTGACGCTTGTAGTCATGGGTGATCGTCCCTGAGCGCCCCTGCTTCATCGGCAGGCTCGGCTGGGTGCGGTCCAGGGCCTGGATTTGGGATTTCTCGTCGAAGCTGAACACGATGGCGCCGTCGGGTGGGTTCATATAGAGGCCCACCACGTCGATCAGCTTGGACTCGAAGTTCGGGTCGTTCGAGACTTTGAAGGTCTTGACCAGGTGAGGTTTGATGCCTCGCGCCTTCCACTCCCGCTGGACCGTCGTTCGTGACAACCCACAGTGTTCGGCCATGGTGCGGTTCGACCAGTGGGTGGCGTCAGGAGGTGTCGTGTGCAAGGTGTCGTTGATCATCAGATCGATCTGTTCCTGGCTGATGACCGGCTTTCGTCCCCGGCCTTCGTGCACCTCGCCCACCCAGTCGATCCCGTCGGTTTCGAAGTGGCTCCGCCATTGAAGGACCGTCGACCGCGACACCCCGAGCATCTCGGCGATCTTCGTGTTTGCCACACCATCTCCGGCCATCAACAGGCCTTTGGCCTCGCGCACGGCACGGTGGGGTAACGAGACGCTCCCCGTTATGTCTTCGAGTGACGCTCGTTCCTTCTTGGTGAGGCGCAGCGGTGGAGCAGGTGGGCGGGCCATCGGCACACCCTATACCTAGTGCGCGTCTATTTACGTGTCATGACACTAGGCCGTCATCTCCCGGAGCCGCTTGGCGACCTCCTGGGCATGCTCGTCGGGCGGAGCACCCTGCAACATCATGAGCTTGGCCATGTCGCCCTCGACCTTGACCTTGCCGGCCATGAAGGCCTGCATGCCGACCTGGGGATTGCCCTCGACGAGGATCGCCTTGGCCGTGGCGTAGTCGAGAGTCACCTTCAAATGTGCCGGGTCGATGTGTCCCGTCTCGAGCTTCAGCTGGCCGTCGGTGGTGTCGAGGTGGGCGTTGATCGAACCGCTGCCGAAGGGCACCTCGGTGATAACCAGGTTCATCCGCATCTCGTGGGTCATCGTGCCGGCGGTGCCGTCGTACTCCTGACGGATCTTGCGCGCCTCGTCAACCCACTCGTCACTCAGAAAGGGGTACTGGGCCATCGTCGCTGTGCTCCTTGTTCCACTCGGGTGCGTTGCCGTTCATCGCGGCCGTCGCCCTGTGCACGGCCCCCCGACCGGGCAGATTCACCATACCCGGCCGGGCCGCAACGGGCGCCGCTCGTCGCACGGGAGGCCGGTCGGCACACCGTGTGTCCCGGCGGGCGCCTGCTGTGGGTCGCCTAACATTCACCCGTGGCCGCTCCGATCATGCCCGGTGCCGAACCGTTCGCGCACGACGGTGGCCCTCGAGGCGTGCTCGTGCTCCACGGGTTCACCGGGAACCCCCAGTCCATGCGACCGTTGGCCACCACGCTGGCCGCCGAGGGGTACACGGTCGACCTTCCGCTCCTCCCCGGTCACGGCACCGCCATCGAGGACATGATCCCCACACGCTGGTCCGACTACGCCGAGACGGCTGAGGCCGCGTACCGCGCTCTGGCCGGGCGCTGCGAGGCGGTCGCGGTGGTCGCTCTCTCGATGGGAGGGACCCTCGCCTGCTGGCTGGCCGAGCATCACCCCGAAGTGGCGGGAATGGTGCTCGTCAATCCGTTCATCGACCCTCCGGCGGACAGCTTCCGGGACGTGCTGCGGGGCGTCCTGGACTCCGGGACCGAGATCGCCCCGGGTGTGGGATCCGACATCGCCAAGGAGGGATCGACCGAGCTCGCCTACCTCGGGTCGCCCATCGCCGCCGCGCTGAGCCTCTTCGACGGCATCGACGGCGTCGCCGCACGACTCGACCACGTCACGTGCCCGGTGCTCCTGCTCTCGAGTCGCGAGGACCATGTCGTACCCTCGTCGTCCGGCGACCTGCTCGTCGCCAAGGTCTCGGGCCCGATCGAACGGGTATGGCTCGAGCACAGTTATCACGTGGCCACCCTCGACCACGACGCGGAGCTCCTGACGTCCAAGACGGTGGCGTTCGTGCGTGACGTGCTGCGTTCCGACGCCGCCGGCGGGATGGTGGCAGGGACGGCTGGCTGATGGCCGGCGATGCCAAGACCGGCGATGCGGGCCTCACGCGCGAAGACGCCGCCTACGTGGCGCGTCTGGCCCGCATCGACCTGACCGACGACGAGCTGGACCTGTACGCGGTACAGCTCGCCGCGGTCATCGGCCACGCCGCAGAGCTCTCCGCGCTCGATACCGAGGGCATCGAGCCCACCGCGCACCCCTTGCCGCTGCGCAACGTGACGCGCGCCGATGAGCCGTGCCCCTCGCTCGACCGGGACGAGGTGCTCGCCCAGGCGCCTGCCGTAGAGGACGGACGATTCCGGGTGCCGCCCATTCTCGGGGAGGCCCCGTGACCGCGCCCGGCGACTCGGGCGTACCCGGCGCTCCCGGCGCCGGCCCGGCGCAGGAGCTCGCCCGCAGCGTGCGCTCCGGATCGGTCTCGGCGGGTGACGTCGTCGAGCGCTACCTCGGTGCCGTCGATGCGGTCGACGGGGAGCTGCACGCCTTCGTGACGGTGCTCCACGAGTCGGCGCGCCGCGAGGCAGCCGAGGTCGACCGGTTGGTGGCGGCCGGAGAGGACCCCGGCCCGCTGGCGGGCGTGCCCGTGGCGCTCAAGGACAATCTGTGCACGCGCGGCGTGCCCACCACGTGCTCGTCGCGGATCCTCGACGGCTGGCACCCCCCCTATGACGCCACGGTGGTGGGGCGCCTGCGGAGGGCCGGCGCCGTTGTCATCGGCAAGACCAATCTGGACGAGTTCGCCATGGGGTCCTCGACCGAGAACTCCGCCTTCGGTCCGACCCGAAACCCGCACGACCCCGCCCGGGTGCCCGGCGGCTCGTCGGGTGGCTCGGCGGCCGCCGTGGCGGCGGGGCTGGCCCCGTTGGCGCTCGGTTCGGACACGGGAGGCTCGATCCGCCAACCCGCCGCCCTGTGCGGCGTCGTGGGCATGAAGCCCACCTACGGGACCGTGTCGCGCTACGGGCTCGTGGCCTTTGCCAGCTCGCTCGACCAGATCGGTCCCATCACGACCACGGTGGCCGACAGCGCCCTGCTCTTCGACGTGATCGGCGGGCAGGACCCGTGCGATTCGACATGCCTCGACAGGCCCGCACCCCGCACCGTCTCGGCGCTCGGCGACGGGGTCGAAGGGTTGCGAATCGGCTTGGTCACCGAGCTGGTCGCCGGTGCGGACGATGCGGTGGGCACCCGTGTGCGCGAGGCCGCCGGCGTGTTGGAGGCGGGAGGGGCACGCGTCGAAGAGGTCTCGATCCCCGAGCTGCGCCACGGTTTGCCCGCGTACTACGTCCTCGCACCCGCCGAGGCGTCGTCGAACCTGTCGCGCTACGACGGTGTCCGCTACGGGCTGCGGGTCGAGGCGGACACGGCCGAGGCGATGAACGCGGCCACGCGCGCCGCTGGGTTCGGACCCGAGGTCAAGCGGCGGATCATGCTCGGCACCTACGCGCTCTCGGCGGGTTACTACGACGCGTACTACAGCCAGGCGCAGAAGGTCCGCACCCTCATCATCGGCGCACTGCTCGCCGCGTACCATCGATTCGACGCCCTCGTGGGAGCGACGACCCCGACCACCGCATTCGCTCTCGGGGCGAAGGTCGGCGACCCGTGGGCGATGTACCTCTCCGACGTGTGCACGGTTCCGTCCAACCTGGCCGGACATCCCGCCATCAGCGTCCCGTTCGGCACCGACGACAGCGGCTTGCCGGTGGGGGTGCAGGTGCTGGCCCCTTCGCTCGGCGAGTCCGTCATGTTCCAGGTGGCGGCGGTGGTGGAACATGGCGCGCCGGTGATCGCCCCTCCCCGGATCCGTGCGGCATGAGCGCACACGACCGGGGGCACCAGGGATGGGAGCCGGTCATCGGTCTCGAGGTCCATTGCGAGCTCAAGACCGAGACCAAGCTCTTCTGCGGCTGCCGGAACGCCTTCGGCGATGAGCCCAACACCAACGTGTGCCCCGTGTGCCTCGGCCTTCCGGGTTCGCTCCCCGTGCTCAACGTGCGCGCCGTCGAGTACGCCATGCGGATCGGGCTGGCTCTGCACTGCGAGGTGCGGCCGTCGCTGTTCCACCGGAAGAACTACTTCTACCCCGACATGCCCAAGGACTATCAGGTCAGCCAATACGACGCCCCCATCAACGTGAACGGGTGGCTCGAGTTGCCCGACGGCAGCCGGGTGCGGATCGAGCGGGCCCACATGGAGGAGGACACCGGAAAGACGTCCCATATCGGGGGAGGCGGGCGCATCCACGACGCGGACCACGCTCTCGTGGACTACAACCGGGCCGGGGTACCGCTCGTCGAGATCGTCTCCGCGCCCGACATCCGGTCCTCTGCCCAGGCCCGCCTGTATGCCTCGGAGCTCCGGGGGATCCTCGTCGCCACCGGTGCTTCGGACGGTCGCATGGAGGAAGGGTCCCTGCGGGTCGACGCCAACGTGTCGGTGCGACCCGCCGGGACCGACGAGCTCGGCACGCGCTGTGAGATCAAGAACCTGAACTCGCTGCGGTCGCTCGGGAGGGCGATCGAGTACGAGATCGAGCGGCAGGTGGGACTGCTGGAATCCGGGGACAAGGTCGCCCAGCAGACGCGGCACTGGAACGAGGACCAGGGTGTCACGGTCGCCCTGCGCTCCAAGGAAGAGGCCTTCGACTACCGCTACTTTCCCGAGCCCGATCTCGTGCCGGTCGTGCCCGACGCCGGCTGGCAGTCCGAGGTGGCTGCGTCGATCGGGCCCATGCCCGCCGAGCGTCGAGAGAGGCTCGCATCGCTGTCCGGGCCCGAGCCGCCCACGCGTCGCGCGCGCCGATCAGATTGCCACGGTCGTCGAGCACGGGCTCGACGGTCTCGTCTCCGCGGCCGCCGACGCGGGTGTCGACGTCGGGCTGGCGCTGGCACGCACGGCCAACGAGGCCTCCGCCGATCCCGATGCGGCGCGCCGGCTCGACGTGTCCGGGTTCATCGGGCTGCTTCGCATGGAGCAGGACCGCAAGCTGAGCCCGACGCAGGCCAAGACCGTCCTGGCCGACATGCTCGAGAACGGGGGCGATCCCGCCGAGATCGCCAGGCGCCGCGGATTCGAGGCCCTCGACTCGGGTTCGCTGGCTGCCGTGGTGGCGGAGGTCGTCGCCGCCCATCCCGACGAGTGGCAGCGGTACACCGGCGGTGAGGACAAGCTCGTCGGTTTCTTCACCGGGCACGTCATGCGGGCCACGAGCAACCGGGCCAACGGCAAGGACGTCGCCGCCGAGCTCCGCCGCCTGCGCGGCTGACGATCGAGCCGGGGGCCTCGCCTCGCATCCCGCCGGGACGGTGCCGCGGGGACGCGGGGACCGTGCGGGTGGTCCCCACGACCCCGCTGCCACCCCCTTCGGGTGACTCACCTCAGGAGGGGATTTGGGGAGTCCCGGGAAGTCACCCGAGTGCTCTGTACCCGGTCAGCTCTTCCGCCAATCCCGACGTCGTCGAGCCTTCCGAGCCCGAGGAGGCGGCTCCCGTGGGGCGTAGGCACGACGCACGAAAGGTGGCTGCATGTCTGAGCTCGAGTCCGACCATCGACGGAATTTGATGTTTTCTTAGCGGGCGCTGCGAACGATCCACCGTGCGAGGACCGTAGACTGTTGGGCAGAGTCATCATGCAGAGCCTTCTTCCCATCCTGGTCCTTGCCGGTCTCGGCCTGGTTATCTGGGCGATTGTCGATGTGGCAAGAAGGCCACCCGGCGTGTTGTCTTCGCGGGCCAGGGCCGGCTGGATCGCGGGGCTCGTCTTGGGAAGCCTCCTGTTTGGCGTCGTCGGCCTGATCGTGGCCGTCGTCTACCTGGTTGCCGTTCGACCTCGGTTGACGAGATTCACGTAGTCCCCGTCAGACTCACGAGCCCATGCTGGTCGTTGACCCGAGCGCGTCCCCCGCACCGCGGCGCGGCACAGCCGACCCGCGCCGTAGCCTGAGTGCCATGAGAGTGCGACAGTCGGGATCGGGAACGTGACACCGGGGGTCTCCGGGCGCCCCGACGTGGTGTGGCGGCTCCGGCGTGCGCCGTTGGCACGGGCGGCGATCGGCTGGGTGGCGCGGATCTGCGTGGGGATGCTGGCGGTCGTGGCCGTCATCACGCTGCTGTTCGTGTGGGCCTTCGGCCATCCGCTGGCGTGGAGTGTGATCGGCTGCCTTTTCGCCGTGCTTCCCCTCGTCGGCCTCGTGCTCTCGTTCGGTGTCGGTCTGCGCGCCGCGGTCGCCGCCGGACCAGGCCGGATCGCGGTCCGGTTCCTCGGACGATGGCGTGTCATAGACCTCGGACAGGTACGTGTGGTCCGACTCGCGGACCACCGGCCGTTTCCCGGCTTCGGAGGCTTGGGGGGAGTCGTGGGATTCGGGGGGGCCGGCGGACCCGGCGGACCCGGCGGGCCGGGTGCCTTCGGCGGGATCGGCGGCTTGCGCGGACCCGGCCAACTCGGGAGACCCGGCGGCCCCGGCCATACGAGCTCCAGGAGCGCAGGGACGGGCGGTCGGACCCTCGTGTTCGAGGACGCCCATGGCGGGCGTGTGGAGATCGGGGTCGACGCCCTCGATGCCGGGCTCGCCGCGGTGGTGCGCGAGGGCCTGGCTCCGGACGCCGACATCGATCCGGACGCAGCCCGTGCGCTGGGCCGGGCGCCTGACACCGCCGCCGACACCGACACGCGTGCATCGGATCGAGGGTCGGACCCCGACGCGGCGGGTGCTCCGGGCGCCGTGTCGGGTCCGGAGGCTGCGGGGCAAGAGTCCGACGCGGGCACGGCGGAACCGGGGCTCGGCCACCGGCCCTAACCTTGGCCCCCATGGCCCCCGACGATCCCGCTGGCGCAGCAGAGACCGACTCCACCGACTCCACCGGCAGGACCGCCGGGCTCGCAGCGGCACCGAGGCCGCACGGCATGAAGATCCGCAGCTACGACGTCACCGACGGCCCCACCCGCGCTCCGGCCCGGGCGATGCTGCGCGCCATCGGCATGACCGACGACGACTGGAACAAGCCCCAGGTGGGTGTGGCCTCGTCGTGGAACGAGGTCACACCGTGCAACATGCCGCTCGACCGGCTGGCCAAGCGCTCCAAGGACGGCGTGCTCGACGGCGGCGGGTTCCCGGTGGAGTTCGTCACCATCGCCGTGTCCGACGGGATCTCCATGGGCCACGAGGGCATGCGCGCCTCGCTCGTGTCGAGAGAGGTCATCGCCGATTCCATCGAGACCGTCATGCACGCGGAACGCTTCGACGCTCTCCTTACCTTCGCCGGGTGCGACAAGTCGCTCCCCGGCATGCTCATGGCCGCCGCCCGCCTGAACCTGCCGGCCGTCTTCCTCTACGGCGGGTCGATCCTCCCCGGGAAGATCCCCGGCCGCCCCGACGACCAGCTCCTCGACATCGTGAGCGTCTTCGAGGCGGTGGGCGCCAACGCGGCGGGCTCGCTCTCCGACGAGGAGCTCTCCCTCATCGAGCATCACGCCTGCCCCACGGAGGGCTCGTGCGCAGGCATGTTCACCGCCAACACCATGTCGTCGGTGGCCGAGGCCATCGGCATGTGCCTGCCGGGCTCGGCATCACCCTCGGCGATCGACCCCCGCCGCCAGGACTTCGCCTACGAGTCCGGCCGCGCCGTCATCGAGCTGCTCGCCCGCGACATCCGGCCCCGGGACATCATGACCAAGCAGGCCTTCGAGAACGCCATCGCCGTGGTGATGGCGCTCGGTGGTTCGACCAACGCCGTGCTGCACCTCCTCGCCATCGCCAACGAGGCGCGCGTCGAGCTCTCTCTCGACGACTTCAACGAGGTGGCTGCCCGCGTGCCGCACATCGCCGACACCAAGCCCCACGGCAAGTACCACATGGTGGACGTGGACAGGGTGGGCGGCGTCCCCATGGTCATGCGGGAGCTGCTCGAAGCCGGCCTCCTGCACGGGGACTGCCTCACGGTGACCGGTGCCAGCGTTGCCGAGAACCTCGCCGCGCTCGACCCGCCCCCTCCCGACGGGGAGGTGGTGCACCCGCTCTCCGCGCCGATCCACGCCGGAGGCGGCATCGCCGTGCTGCGCGGATCGATGGCCCCCAACGGCGGCGTGGTCAAGGTGGCGGGCATCGACTCGGCCGCGCTTCGAGGGCACGGCCCGGGTGTTCGACGGCGAGCAGGACGCGCTCGACGCCATCCTGGCCGGGACGATCGAGCCCGGCACCGTCGTGGTCATCCGCTACGAGGGGCCCAAGGGCGGTCCCGGCATGCGGGAGATGCTGGCCGTGACCGGCGCCATGAAGGGGGCAGGTCGCGGGGGCGACTGCGCGCTCGTGACCGACGGCCGGTTCTCGGGCGGCACCCACGGGTTCTGCGTCGGCCACGTCGCCCCGGAGGCCGTCGACGGCGGGCCCATCGCCTTCGCGGCCGACGGCGACCGCATCGTGATCGACGTCACCGCCAAGCGCCTCGACCTCGTCGTCGACGACGCCGAGCTGGCACGCCGGCGCGGCCAGTGGAAGCTGCCCGAGCCGCGCTACACGAGCGGGGTCCTGGCCAAGTACGCGCGCCTGGTGACCGGGGCCGAGCGGGGGGCCGTCACCGAGCCCTGAGCGCGACGGGCGCCTGCGGGTCCTGACCCGGGTCGAGAACGGCGGGGCCGCAGCGGCACCGGTGCCACGGGCGCGTCAAGTGCGCGTCGCCCGCCAGCAGCTCGTCACGTAGGGCACGACGATGCGGCCCCTCCCCGCCACCGCCGGGTGGCTGGCGATGAAGTCGCCCACCCGGGCCAGCACGGCCGAGCGCTCCTCGTCCGGCAGGACCTGCACATGGCTGCGGGTGGCGACCAGGTCCACGATGTCGGTGGGCGCCAGCTCCTGGGACCACCGGAAGTCGCGGGCCGCGACGGCGGTGAACGGCGCCCGGGGCGGGAGCGTCACGTTGGCGGCATGGCGGTGGGCGTCCTCCCCGCCGAACACCGACCCCAGCTCCGCCATCCACGCGACCCGCTCGTCGCGCAGGTTCCACAGGAGCCCGAAGGTCCCGCCGGGCCGCAGCACCCGGGCCACCTCGGCGGTGGCGGCGGCGAGCTCCACCCAGTGCCACATCTGGGCGCCCACGACCACGTCGACGGACCCGTCCTCGACGGGGAGGCCCTCGGCGCTCCCGGCCCGCACGTCGGCGCGGGGAACCCGTTCCTCGAGCACGGCCCGCATGTGGGGGTCGGGCTCCACCGCCACGACGTCGAGGCCCCGGGCCACGAGGTCCCTCGTGAGCGCCCCCGTCCCGGCCCCGAGGTCCAGCACCTTCCGGCGCGGCATGGCGTCGGCGTGGCGCGGCGCGCCGGCGCCCCCGAGTCCTGATGCCGGTCCCGACGCCTCGAGCAACCATGACACGCCGTCGGGCGGGTACCCGGGGCGGACGCGGTCATAGGTCGTGGCCACGGGCCCGAAGGACCGGGCGCGCCGGGCGGTGAGCTCGTCCATGGTGCACAACCCTAGGGGGGTGCGCCGCAGGTGCCCATTCCGGAATCCGGGGGAGGGGTTGCCGCGCCCCTCCGCGCGTGCGAGACTGTACGGACCATGAACGGAGCACTGCTGACGACCGACCGCCTTCTCGTAGTTCTCCGGTAGCGCACGTCGCCGCGACAGCGGTTCCGTGCGCCTTGCGACCTCCCCGACGGGAGGTCGTTTCATTTTCCGGGCACGGACCCGCCGACGCTCCGACGAGCCGAGCCCGCCGAACCCGACCGACCACCGACGCAGGCACTTTCACCGACCAGCCACCGAACCACGAGGCCCCCACCCCCATGAGACCCCCCACGAAGCACCCCACCAGCCACGCCAGACCCCCCACGACCCACCGGACAGACAGGACGGGAACACCATGCGACTGACAGGGGCCCAGGCCCTCATCAAGAGCCTCGAGATGCAGCACGTGGAGGTCATCTTCGGCCTTCCCGGGGGCGCCATCCTGCCCGTGTACGACCCCATCCTCGACTCGTCGATCCGCCACGTGCTGGTGCGCCACGAGCAGGGGGCGGGGCACATGGCCGAGGGGTACGCGCACGTGACGGGCCGGCCCGGCGTGGCCATGGTCACGAGCGGGCCCGGCGCCACCAACATCGTGACCCCGCTCGCCGACGCCATGATGGACTCGATCCCCATGGTCGTGATCACGGGGCAGGTCCCCACCACGGCCATCGGCACCGACGCCTTCCAGGAGTGCCCCATCACCGGCGTCACCATGGACGTGACCAAGCACAACTGGCTCGTCACCGACGCCCAGGATCTGCCGATGGTGATCGCCGAGGCCTTCCACGTCGCTACCACCGGCCGCCCCGGCCCGGTGCTCGTCGACGTCCCCAAGGACGTCTCCAACGCCCTGATGGACTGGTACTGGCCCGCCGGGATCGACGAGCTCGACCTCCCCGGCTACAAGCCGCAGACCGAGGGGGACCCCGCGCTCGTCCGCCAGGCCGCCGAGCTGGTCCTGGGCGCGGCACGCCCGGTCATCTACGCCGGGGGCGGGATCTTGAAGGCGCGGGCCGCCGCCGCGCTGCGCGAGCTGGCGGAGCGCACCGGCATCCCCGTCGTCACCACGCTCATGGCCCGGGGCGCGTTCCCCGACCGCCACCCGCTGTGCCTCGGTATGCCGGGCATGCACGGGAACTACACCGCGGTGACCGCCATGCAGCACGCCGATCTGCTCGTGGCGCTCGGCAGCCGCTTCGACGACCGGGTGACGGGCAAGATCAGCGCCTTCGCCCCCGACGCAAAGGTGATCCACGTCGACATCGACCCCGCCGAGCTCGGCAAGGTGCGGCGGCCCGACGTCGCCGTCGCCGGGGACTGTCGCGTCGTGATCGAGGAGCTGCTGCGGGCTCTCGAGTCCCTGGGACTGGGCCCTGTCCCGGGTGCGTCGGTGAGTGGTGACCAGTCGGTGGGTGCAGGCGCGGTGGCGCCGGGATCCATGGCGTCTGGGCGTCCCGACCTCGCCCCCTGGATGGCGCAGCTGCGCGCCTGGCAGCGGGAATTCCCGCTCACCTACGACCAGGAGGAGGGCGGCGCGCTCAAGCCGCAGTTCGTGGTGGAGACCCTGCGCGACTCCACGCCGCACGACACCATCGTCGTGGCCGGCGTGGGCCAGCACCAGATGTGGGCGTCGCAGTACTGGCGCTTCGACAACCCTTACACGTGGGTCAACTCCGGGGGCGCGGGCACCATGGGCTTCGCCGTCCCCGCTGCCATCGGGGCCAAGGTGGGCCGGCCCGACAAGATGGTGTGGGCCATCGACGGCGACGGCTGCTTCCAGATGACCGCACAGGAGCTCGTCACCGCGTCGGCCGAGCGCATCCCCATCAAGGTGGCCATCCTCAACAACGCCTATCTGGGCATGGTGCGCCAGTGGCAGGAGCTGTTCTACGAAGAGCGGTACTCCGAGGTGTACCTGTCGCCCGACCTCCCGGACTACGTGAAGTGGGCCGAGGCCATGGGATGCGTGGGGCTCAAGGTGGAGTCCGCCGAGGAGGTGGCACCCGCCATCGAGAAGGCGAACGGGATCGACGACCGTCCCGTGGTCATCGACTTCCGCACCGACGCCTTCGAGAAGGTCTATCCCATGGTTCCCGCCGGTGCCTCCAATTCCGACATCATCGTGGGACCTTCGGGCGGGGAGGGGGGCCGGTGAGCGCCGCCGCGGCCGCCCCGGCCGTCGGGAACCAGCCGGCGGTGCTCGACCACCAGTCCGGCACCCCGCCGCGCCACCACATCGTCACCGCCACCGTCGAGAACAAGGCGGGCGTGCTCGCCCGCGTGGCCAGTCTGTTCAGCCGGCGGGGGTTCAACATCTTCTCGCTGGCGGTGGCGCCCACCGACGACGAGCGCTTCAGCCGCATCACGATCGTGGTGGACGTGGAGTCAGCGCCGCTCGAGCAGATCGTGAAACAGCTCGACAAGCTGATCAACGTGGTGCGCATCACCGAGCTCGCCCCCGACGAGGCGGTCGAGCGCGAGATGCTCCTCGTCACGGTCCAGGTCGCCCCGGCGGTGCGCGACCAGGTGCTCGCGCACGTTGAGGCCTTCGCGGCCACCGTGGTCGACGAGGGCGCCGGGCTGATGACCGTGATGCTGGCCGGCACCCCGGGCAGCGTCGACGAATTCGAGAACCTCGTCCGGCCCTTCGGCATCACCGAGCTCCAGCGGACGGGCCGGGTGGCCCTGCCTAAGCTGGGGCCCGGCACCGCCCCGGGGCGGGACGCCGCCCCGCTGCACAGCGTCACCGGGGATCTCCAGGGAGAGGCAGGCTGAGATGGCCAAGCTGTACTACGAGTCCGACGCCGACGCGAGCCTGATCCAGGGCCGCAAGGTGGCCGTCATCGGCTACGGGTCCCAGGGCCACGCCCATGCCCTCAACCTGGCCGAGTCGGGCGTGGACGTGCGCGTGGGGCTGCGCGAGGGGTCGACGTCCAAGGCCAAGGCCGAGGAGGCTGGCCTGCGGGTGCTGTCGGTGGCCGAGGCGGCCGCCGAGGCCGACCTGATCATGATGCTCCTGCCCGACACCGAGCAGGCTTCGGTGTACGAGTCCGACATCGCGCCCACGCTGGGCGAGGGCGACGCCTTGTTCTTCGCCCACGGGTTCAACATCCGCTTCGGGCAGATCGTCCCGCCCGCGGGGGTCGACGTCGCCATGGTGGCGCCCAAGGGGCCCGGGCACCTCGTGCGCCGCACCTACACCGAGGGCGGGGGGGTGCCCTCGCTCGTGGCCGTGGCCCAGGACGCCTCGGGCAAGGCGCACGACCTGGCGCTGTCGTACGCGTACGCGCTGGGCGCCACCCGGGCCGGCGTGCTCGACACCACCTTCGAGGAGGAGACCGAGACCGACCTCTTCGGTGAGCAGGTGGTCCTGTGCGGTGGGCTGACGGCCCTGGTGCAGGCGGGCTACGAGACTCTCGTGGGGGCCGGGTACCAGCCCGAGTCGGCGTACTTCGAGTGCCTCCACGAGCTCAAGCTGATCGTCGACCTCATGTACGAGGGCGGCATCGCCGGGATGCGCTACTCCATCTCCGACACCGCGGAGTACGGCGACGTGACCCGCGGGCCCCGCGTCATCGACGCGCACGTCCGGGAGACGATGGCCCGGATTCTCGAGGACATCCGGTCGGGCGCCTTCGCCGAGGAATGGATCGCCGAGAACCGCGCCGGGCGCAAGCACTTCGAGGAGCTGCGCGCCGCCGGCGCCGCCCACCCCATCGAGAAGGTGGGGGCCGAGCTGCGCGCCATGATGCCGTTCATCAGCGCCGGCAAGAAGCGCGTCCAGGACGTGTCGGGCGGCTGAGCCGCAGATCCTGTCGTGCCCCAGGTCCTGTCGTGCCGCAGGTCCTGTCATGCCGCAGTTCCTGTCATGCCGCAGTTCCTGTCATAGAGTCCGGGCGTGACGTCCCGGGACAGCGACGGCTTGGCGGGGTTGCCGCTGCTGGAGGTTCGTAGCGCGGCCCTGGAGCGGGCCGAGGCGCTCGGCTGCAGCCACGCCGAGGTGCGCGTGGAACGGATCCGGTCGCAATTCGTGGCGCTGCGCGACGGCCGGGTGGAGACCACGGTGGACGACACCGAGATCGGGGTCGGGCTGCACGTGGTGCGCGACGGTTCCATAGGGTTCGCGGCCACGGTCGAGCTCAACGCCGACGCCGCCGCCCGGCTCGCCGAGGACGCGGCGGGCCTGGCTGCGCAGTCATCGGCCGCCCTCGGGACGCGCGTCGAGATGGCGGAGGAGCCCTCCCACGGCGAGGTGCAGTGGTCGTCGCCCTACGAGGTGGACCCCACCACGGTGCCCCTGGCCGACAAGGTGGCGCTCCTCGAGGACTGGAGCGGGAGGCTCATGGCATCCGACGGCGTCGACCACGTCGCCGCCCGGGTGCTCGCCGTCGTGGAGGACAAGCACTACGCGGATCTGTCGGGCACGGTGACCACGCAACGACGCGTCCGCATCTATCCCGTCGTCGAAGCCGTCGCCGTGGACGCCCAGTCGGGGTCCTTCGAGTCGATGCGGACCCTCGCCCCGCCGGTCGGGCGCGGCTGGGAGTACGCCTCGGGCCGCGGGTGGGACTTCGACGCCGAGCTGGAGAGCCTCCCCTCCCTGCTGGCCGAGAAGGTGGCGTCCCCGTCCGTCGAGGCCGGGACCTACGACCTCGTGATCGACCCGTCGAACCTGTGGCTCACCATCCACGAGTCGGTGGGCCACGCCACCGAGCTCGACCGCGCCCTGGGGTACGAGGCGGCGTACGCCGGCACGTCGTTCGCCACCTTCGACAAGCTCGGCACCCTCCGCTACGGGTCCCCGGTCATGCACGTCGTCGGGGACCGCACGACGCCGCACGGGCTGGCCTCGGTGGGATACGACGACGAGGGGGTGGCGGCCCAGAGCTTCGACATCGTGCGCGAGGGGGTGCTGGTCGGCTACCAGCTCGACAGGCGCATGGCGGCGGAGAACGGCTTCGACCGGTCCAACGGATGTGCGTTCGCGGACTCGCCGCTGCACGTGGCCATCCAGCGCATGGCCAACGTCTCGCTGCAGCCCGCCCCCGGTCCCGGGCCCAGCACCGAGGAGCTGCTGTCGGGGGTGGAACGCGGCATCTACGTCGTGGGCGACAAGAGCTGGTCGATCGACATGCAGCGCTACAACTTCCAGTTCACGGGGCAGCGCTTCTACAAGGTGGAGCACGGTCGGCTGGCGGGGCAGTGCAAGGACGTCGCGTACCAGGCCCAGACCACCGAATTCTGGGGGTCGCTCGAGGCGGTGGGCGGGCACGACACCTACGTGCTCGGCGGCGCCTTCAACTGCGGCAAGGGCCAGCCCGGCCAGGTGGCCCCCGTGAGCCATGGGTGCCCGAGCGCGTTGTTCCGGGGGATCCGGGTCCTCAACACGCGCGCCGAGGCGTCGCGGTGAGCCCGGGCGACCGGCACCTGCCGCCTCCCCAGGAGGTCGTGGAGCGGGCCCTGGCGGCCAGTCGTGCCGAGGGGTGCGCGGTGATCGTCGAAGAGATCAGCCAGGCCGAGGTGCGCTTCGCCAACAACACCACCACCACCAACGGCGTGCGCCGCAACCGCCGGGTGGCGGTCGTGAGCTTCCGGGCCCTCGCCGGCCGCGGCGCGCGGGGCGGCGACGCGGGGTCGGGTGGCGCGGTCGGGGCGGGGCCCAGCGCCGTCGGCGTCGCCAGCGGCAGCGGCGATGTCGACGTGGAAGCGCTGGTGCGCGCCAGCGAGGCCGAAGCCGGCGGGGCGGGGCCGGCCGACGACACCTTCCCGCTGGTCGAACCGGGCCCCGGCGCCGGCGACGCGGGGTTCGACGAGCCGCCGGTTCCCACCTCCCCCGCGGCCCTCGCCGACGTCATCACGGGACTGGGTGACGCCTTCGGGCGGGCCCGGGCGGCCGGCAACCGGTTGGCGGGGTTCGCGACCCACGGGGTCGAGACCGTCTACCTGGGGACCGGCACCGGCCTGCGCCTCCGCCACGTCCAGCCGGCCGGCACCATGGAGCTCGTCGCCCGCAGCGCGGACGGCAGCCGTTCGGTGTGGGCGGGAGCGGGCACCTCGACCTTCGAGGACATCGACCTGCACGCCTTCGAGCAGCGCCTCGAGCGCCGCCTGGCGTGGGCGCAGCGCAGCGTGGAGCTCCCCGCCGGGCGCTACGAGGTGCTCCTGCCCCCCGACGCCTCCGCAGACCTCATGGTGGCCATGTCCGAGGCGATGTCGGGTCGGGACGCGGAGGAGGGCCGCAGTCCGTTCTCGTCCCCGGGGGGAGGCACCAAGATCGGGGAATCGCTGTGCGCGTTGCCCTTCGAGATGCGCGGCGACCCCGCCGATCCCGGGCTCGAGTCGGCACCCTTCCTGGTCACGGCGGCATCGGGGACCGACGTGTCGGTCTTCGACAACGGGCTGCCCGTCGGCCCCACGAGATGGCTCGAGGGGGGCCGGCTGCGGCGCCTGCGGTACCACCGTGCGGCCGCCGCCCACGCGGGCGTCGAGCCTTCACCGCCGGTGGGCAACCTGACGCTGACGCTTCCCGGCGCCACCGCTTCCCTCGACGACATGATCGCGGGCACCGAACGGGGGCTGCTGCTCACGTGCCTCTGGTACATCCGTGAGGTGGACCCGGTCACCCTCTTGCTGACCGGCCTCACCCGTGACGGCGTCTATCTCGTCGAGCACGGGGAGGTCGTGGGGGCAGTGAACAACTTCCGCTTCAACGAGAGCCCCCTCGACGTCCTGGCCCGCGCCCTCGAGGCGGGACGCAGCGAGCGTGCCCTGTCACGCGAGTGGGGCGAGTGGATGAACCGCACCGCCATGCCCGCCCTGCGGGTGGCGGACTTCAACATGAGCTCGGTGAGCCCGGCCACCTGATGCCCTTGCGGGGGCACACGGCGTGTGTGTCCCATCAGCCCCCCGGGCTCAAGAAGCGAGGGCCCCCACCACGTAGTTCACACACGCGCACAGGGCGGCCACGTCCTCGGGGTCGATCGCCGGGAACATGGCGATGCGCAGCTGGTTGCGGCCGAGCTTCCGGTACGGCTCGGTGTCGACGATCCCGTTGGCGCGCAGGACCTTGGCCACGGCCTGCGCGTCGACGGCGTCCACGAGGTCGATAGTCCCCACGACGTGGCTGCGCTCGGAGGGCTTGCCCACGAACGGTGTGGCGAAGTCCGACTGCTCGGCCCAGGTGTAGAGGATCTCGGCCGACCGGTCGCAGCGACCGGCGGCCCAGTCGAGCCCGCCGCCGGCGAGCATCCACTCCACCTGCTCGGCGAAGAGCAACAGCGTCGCCAGCGCCGGGGTGTTGTAGGTCTGGTCCTTGGTCGAGTTGTCGATGGCGGTGGCGAGGTCGAGGAAGGCGGGCACCCAGCGCCCGCCGCCGTCGCCGGAGCCGGTGATCCGCTCCACCCGCTGGAGCGCCGCCGGTGAGAGCAGCGCCACCCACAGCCCCCCGTCGGAGGCGAAGCACTTCTGGGGGGCGAAGTAGTAGGCGTCGAACTGGGTGGGGTCCACCCGCAGGCCGCCCGCTGCCGAGGTGCCGTCCACCACCACGATCTGGTCCGTAGTGGAGGCAGCGGGGCGGCGGATCTCCATGGCCACGCCCGTCGAGGTCTCGTTGTGGGTGAGGGCGTAGAGGTCGACGTCGCCGACGGCCACGGGCTCGGGATGCGTGCCGGGTGGGGACTCGATGACGTGGGGGTCCTCGAGATGGGGCGCCGCCTTGGCGGCCGCCGCGAACTTGGACGAGAACTCGCCGAACGACAGGTGCTGGCTGCGCCGCTCGATGAGGCAGAAGGTGGCGATGTCCCAGAAGCAGGTCGCGCCGCCGTTTCCGAGCACGACCTCGTACCCGTCGGGGAGCGAGAACAGGTCGCGCAGGCCGGCTCGGAGTCGTCCCACCACCGACTTCACGGGAGCCTGGCGGTGACTGGTGCCGAGGTAGTCCGGCGCCGCCGCCGCCAGGGCGGCGACCTGCTCGGGGCGCACCTTCGACGGTCCGCTCCCGAAGCGCCCGTCGGAGGGCTTCATGGCGTCGGGGATGCGGATGTCGGGCGCGCCGGCCTTGCCCGGGGTGCCGGGAGCGGCGGTGGGGCCCGTGGGGCCGGTGGCAGAGGGGTTCGTCACGTGTGCAAGCATGGCAGTCATGGCGACCCCCCGAGAAACCGCCACCTCGAGCGGCACGACGACCTGGGCCCGCATCTCGGCCCGGGTGGCGGCGGTGTCCCCGTCGGCCACGCTGGCGGTCGACGCCAAGGCAAAGGCGCTGCGCGCCGCGGGGGCCGACGTCATCGGCTTCGGGGCCGGGGAGCCGGACTTCCCGACGCCCGACCACATCGTCGAGGCCGCCGCCGCCGCCTGCCACGATCCGGTCAACCACCACTACACGCCCACCGCCGGCATCGCCCCGCTCCGAGAGGCGGTGGCGGCGAAGACCGAGCGCGACTCGGGTTACACGGTGGCGGCCTCTCAGGTCCTCGTCACCAACGGCGCCAAACAAGCGGTCTACGAGGCATTCGCGACGATTCTGGACCCGGGCGACGAGGTTCTCGTGCCGGCCCCGTACTGGACGACCTACCCCGAAGTCATCGCCCTGGCCGGAGGGGTGCCGGTCGCCGTCCCCACCGACGAGACTACGGGCTTCCACCTGACCGTGGACGCCCTCGAGGCGGCGCTGACCCCGGCCACCAAGGTCCTGCTCTTCGTGTCGCCCAACAACCCCACCGGCGCGGTGAGCACGCCCGAGGAGGTCGAGCGCATCGGGCGATGGGCCGCCGATCGCGGCCTGTGGGTGGTGACCGACGAGATCTACGAGCACCTCGTCTACGGCGGGCGCGAGTTCCGCTCCATGCCGGTGGCGGTGCCCGAGCTCGCCGACCGCTGCATCGTGATCAACGGCGTGGCCAAGACCTACGCCATGACGGGATGGCGCGTCGGCTGGCTCATCGGACCTCCCGACGTCGTCGAGGCCGCCTCCAACCTGCAGTCGCACGCCACCTCGAACGTCTCCAACGTCTCTCAGCGCGCCGCGCTCGCCGCCCTGACGGGCACCCTGGCGGCGGTGGGGGAGATGCACGCCGCTTTCGACCACCGTCGCCGCACCATCCACTCCATGCTCAACGACTGCTCCGGTGTCAGCTGTGTGGAGCCCGAGGGCGCGTTCTACGCCTTCCCGTCCGTGCGCGGACTGCTGGGCCGCCGATTGGCGGGACAGTTGGTGTCCTCCTCGGCCGACGTCGCCGCCGTCGCCATCGACGAAGCGCAGGTGGCCGTGGTCCCCGGAGAAGCCTTCGGGGCCGAGGGGTACCTGCGGCTGTCCTATGCGCTCGGTGACGACGCCATCGTCGAGGGCATCACGCGTCTCGGCAAGCTCTTCGCCACTGCCGACTAGACCATTCGCAGGAGCTCGCACACTCGCGATCGTGTGATTGTTGGGAATTCCGGGATTGCGGATTGCGACAGCGGGCAGCGGGCAACAGCGGGCAACAGCGGGCAGCGGGCAACCAGGGCAACCAGGGCAAGAGCGAGTCAGCGAACAGCGTCAGCGGATCTTCGAATAGCGAATAGGACGAGGGTATGGCACGGGTACTCATCACGGAAAAGCTCGCCGAACGCGGGCTCAAGGCATTGGCCGAAGCGGGCCACGAAGTGGACGTGCAGCTCGACTTGGATCCAGACGCGCTCCTCGGCGCCATCGTGGGCGCCAATGCGCTGATCGTCCGCTCGGCAACCCAGGTCACTGCGGCCGTCCTCGAGGCCGGCACCGACCTCGCCGTGGTGGGGCGCGCCGGCATCGGGCTCGACAACGTCGACGTCGAAGCCGCCACCCGGCGCGGCGTGATGGTGGTGAATGCCCCTGAGTCCAACGTGCTCTCGGCGGCCGAGCACGCCATGGCCCTGCTCCTGGCACAGGCGCGCAACGTCCCTCAGGCGCACGCCGCCCTGATGGCGGGGAAGTGGGAGCGTTCGAAGTGGGAGGGCGTCGAGTTGCACGGCAAGACGCTCGGGGTCATCGGACTCGGTCGCATCGGTGCCCTCGTGGCCCAGCGTGCGCTGGCGTTCGGCATGCGCCTGTGCGCGTACGACCCGTACGTCTCGCCAGACCGGGCGCGCCACATGGGTGTCGAGATGCTGTCCCTCGACGAACTCGTGGCCGAATCGGATTTCCTCACGATCCATCTGCCCAAGACGACCGAGACCGCGGGGCTCATCGGCGCCGAGCTGCTCGCCAAGGCCAAACCCGGCATCCGCATCGTGAACGCGGCCCGGGGCGGCATCGTCGACGAGGAGGCACTGGCCGACGCGCTGCGCTCGGGCAGGGTGGGCGGAGCCGCCTTCGACGTCTTCGCCACCGAGCCGTGCACCGACTCGCCGCTCTTCGCGTTCCCGACCGTGGTGGTCACCCCCCACCTGGGCGCGTCCACCGTCGAAGCCCAGGACAAGGCGGGTGTGACCATCGCGGAGCAGGTGAACCTGGCCCTGGCGGGGGACTTCGTGCCCTTCGCCGTGAACGTGGCCGCCACGGAGGTGTCGGAGACGGTCCGTCCCTACCTCGGCCTGGCCGAACAGCTGGGCCGGTGCTTCGCCTGCCTCAACGACGGCCTGCCCGAGCGTCTCGAGGTGGAATACCAGGGCGGCCTGGCCGGCTCCAACACCACCATCCTGACCCTGGCGGTGCTCAAGGGCATCTTCTCGGCCGGGACCGAGGAGCCGGTGTCGTACGTGAACGCACCCCAGCTGGCATCGGAGCGGGGCCTCGAGGTCCGGGAGGTGTCGACCTCCACGGCGCGCGACTACGTGAACCTCATCACGCTCCGGTCGCCTGGCCACTCCATGGCCGGGACGCTGACCGGGCCCCGTTCGGAGGCACGCCTCGTGCTCGTCGACGACCACACCGTCGAGGTGCCCCCCGCCGAGTACATGCTGATCGTCCGCAACGACGACCGGCCGGGCATGATCGGGGTCGTGGGCGTGGTCCTCGGGAACGCCGGTGTGTCGATCTCCTCGATGGACGTCGACCCGTCCCGCACCGAAGGAACTGCCCTCATGGTGCTCTCCACCGACCGCGCCATTCCCGACGAGGCATTCGCCCAGCTGCAAGACACCGACGGCATTCTCGACATCCACCGGATCACCTGCGTCTGAGGCCCGGCGGTCGGGACGGTTCGGGCGGGCCGGTCGGTTGGGCGGTTTCTGCCACTTCGGCGGGTCCGTCGAAGCGGCGCTTGGGTTCGGCGGCTCCGCTTCGACGCCGGTCCGGGGGAGCCCGGCACCCAGGTATCCGGGGCCGGCGGATTAGCCTTTGAGGCATCGACGACCACCTCGATACGGCCGGGGACGGCAACGGGGAGGTTCTCGAAGCGGCGCGTCGGGGAGACCGCGACGCTCTCGAGACCCTGGTGACAGCGCACTACGACCGCGTGCATGCATTGTGTCGGCGGATGCTCGGCAATGACGCCGACGCCCTCGATGCCACCCAGGACACGCTTGTTGCCGCCATCCGGGGTCTGAGCCGGTTCGACGGGCGCAGCTCGTTCGGCACGTGGCTCTACCGTGTCGCCACCAACACCTGTATCGACGAATTGCGACGTCGCCGACGCCGACCGGTCACCGGGATCGCTTTCGACGTCGCCGAAGTCGCCGAAGGGATGTCGTCGGAGGCTCCGGGCTTGTTCGCCGTCCCCGCTCGGAGGGGCGCGCCTGATTCGGACGGCTCCCCCGATGAGGGCGAGGGTCGGCACAGCGGGCCCCGGACTACCGGCCGCAGCGGGCCCGGTCCTGGTCCGTCGGGGCACGTCGGAGGGAGCCGGGACCCGGCCGACGTCGTGGCCGGCCGGGTGGACGTCGACGCCGCCCTCGCTCTGCTCCCGGTCGAGTTCCGCACCGCGGTGGTGCTCAGAGACGTGTGCGATCTGCCCTACGACGAGATCGCGGCGGTCCTGGATGTCCCGGTTGGGACCGTGCGCTCGCGCATCGCCCGGGCCCGAAGTGCGCTGGCAGCTACGTGGAATCCCGGAGTCCGTTCGACCTCCGACCGAGCTGCCCGGGAGGGGACCGGGAACCGGACACCATCGCCCGACGTCAGAACACGTGACAGCGACCGGGCCGGGGCGACCGACGCATCGGGTACGGCGCAGCGGCTCGGGCGCCGTCCGGGACCGATCACAGACCAACCACACCAGGAAGAGCGCACCCAATGACCGACGGGCACCCGACCGACGGGCACCCGACCGACGAGCAACTGTCCTCGCTTCTCGACGGAGCGGCGGGCTTCGCCGTGGACGCCGGCACCGACGCCGACGGCGAGCGCCACGAGGATGGTGGACCGGACCTGGCGGAACATCTCGCCGGATGCGGGGAGTGCCGCGCCCGCATGGCCGTTCTAGAAGCAGTACGTGACCTCGTGCGGACACCCGTCCCGCCCGTGGCCCCCGATGTCGCGCGCTGCATCGATCGCGGCTGTATTGCGGGAGAGTGAAGCTCCACCTGTCCGTGCCGGTGCCGGTGCCGGTGCCGGTGCCGGTGCCAGTGCCAGTGCCAGTGCCAGTGTCGGTGCTGATGCGGGTGGCGGTGCCGCACGCAACGGCCCTCCGACGCCGATCAGGGGCCGCAGGCGGCCGCAGGTGCTCGTCGGTTCCGCCGCCGCGGTGTTGATCCTGGCGGCTGCGGTCGGCGTCCCGCTGGCGCTGTCGGGGCGGAGCACGTCCGGCCGCTCGACGGTATCAACCGCTGCCGAGGCATCAAGGGGTGCGGCTTCGAGCGGCGCGGCGTCGAGCGCGCAGCACCACGGACGGTCCGCTCTCGGGACGAAGGACCTGTCAAAATTCGCCAACGCTCCCATCGCCGATCTGGGGCCGGTCGGCTCTGTCCAAGCGCTGGGGGCGCGGGCAGCGGCCGTGCAGCCGCTCAACTCGGCCGCCACGCCGAACGCAGCAGCCGTTCCGGGTGCGGCCACCGCAGCTCCGACCGAGCCGGGATCGTCTCTCGGGGGCACGTTCGCACCGCTGCCGACATCGGCGGCGATCGGCGTGTTCGAGCGCTGCTTCTCGTCAGCTGTGAGCGCGGCTGGCCCCGGCCAGGCCGTGCAGGCCCTCGCCACGGCCGAGTTCGAAGGGACACCCGCACTCGTGTTCGTCTTCCAGCCTTCGGCGGGTGGGTCGACCACGGGTGGGTCGACCACAGGCAACTCGGCGCGACCGCTCGCGGTTGCGACAGCGCGGGCCGGTTGCCGGGTACTCGGTACCGCGTCGATCTGAACGCCCGAGACAGGACGCGGGGTGAGCGACCCGACTCCACGTCAAGCCGGAGTGACCGCATGCCGCCGCCGCCGCACGATGCGCGTCCCGGCCACCCAGACGAGGGCCAAGAGCACCACAACCGGCAATGCCCAGCTCCCGCCGACCACGAGTCCGTCGAGCACGGCCAGCGAGTTGTGACGGAGATAGCGCCACGCCACCGTGGCCGCGTTGGCATTCGGCCGAGGTTGGGGAGTGGGTACGACCGGCACGCCGGGGGCGGAGAGGTCAGCCGTGATGGTGGCGAAGGCCGCGGAGTTCTCCAGCACCGACTGCTGGTTCTCGAGTTGCTGGAGCTGCTGCTCGACCGGGAAAAGCTGCTCCTGGATCTGCAGGAACGTGTTGATGTCGGTTGTCTGCGCGAGTTTCCCCTGCAGGAGGTTCACCTCTTCCTGGAGGACCTGGATCGTCGCTGCGTTCTGCGACACCTGGTTCGTGACGTCCTTGCCCTGGAACTGTTGGTCCGTCACCTTGCCGTACCCCGACAGCGCGCTCATGGCCTGGCTGAAGTCCGAGTCCAAGACGTGAATGACGATGCTGCCCGAGTTCGGCGCGGAGCGCGCCGTCCCTCCTCCCACCGACGAGCTCTCGACGTAGCCACCGTCGTCAGATGCCAATCCGGCGATCCGCGTCAGCGTGGGATTCAGGGCGTTCTTCCCGACTCGAAGGTCGATGGTGGCCGTGCGGACGATCTGGGGGGTGAGCGCGACTATCGGCACGCTCGGAAGCGCTCCCCCGTCGGCAGGAGATTGCGAGGCTGTCCCCTCGCTCGAGGCTTTCCCCCCTTTCGAGGCCGCTGCCCGGCTCGAGGCTGCTGCCCCGGTGGAGCCGCTGGAGGGAGATGCCACGGGGGCGGTGAGACCCTGGTGGGTCGAGCTGGTTCTCGGCGCCGGGACCGAGGGCGCGCCCGCGCCCGTGGATCGGCCCAGGAGGTGGCGGCCGACCCCGGCTCCGGTGACCACGACGACGACGGCGACGACCGCGATGACGATCCTTCTGCGGGTATTGGACACTGGTGCCTCCTCCAACGACGACCCCGCGCTCGGCGCGCCGGGGCCGGCAGGCCGGTCCGACTTGATCCGGCGCCTGTTGGACGAAGCGCTCGTCGTTCGAGTTCCCGAGAGTGCGGCGACTGCGTTCGGGCGCTGCCTCTGCCGGCGTCAGCTCCCGGCAGGAACGCGAGAGCCGTTCGGCGCCAGTCGACCCGGCGCGGGTGGCACCACCGGCCAAGTGTCGAAGCTGCCGCGCTGAGAGCCTGGCACTCCCGGTCTTCCGGCGATTCGCCCGAGCGCCGCCCGGCCCGCCGCCACGGCCACGGCCGCCAGCACCGCCACGATGATCGACCAGCCCAGACCTCGCCGTACCCCTCGCACGTCCACCAGCGTAGATCGGGCCGACCGGCGGTGTGCTTGACCTAGGCCCTCTCTTTTGCAAGCATGGGATGCATCATGCGTGAGTGCCGGTACATCCAGGCCCTGCTTCTTACCTGACGGCGAGCGCCACATCGCGCTCGTCGAACCGCCCCCTGTGCCCGATGGCCAGGGGGTTTCTTCTTGGGCCGAGAACCGCCGGAACCGGGACAAGACCCAGCCGAGCAACACAGGACACGACGCACAGTTGGCACGAGAGCACGAGAGCACGAGAGCACGAGACGGAACCAGAGAGTGAGGACAGGCCGATGAGCGAGCAGCCCAGCGCCGAGCGAGGAACAGCGCAGTCCAACCCGTCAGCAGGGGATTCCACCCTTGGCGGTGACGGCGGGCACCTCGTCGTCTTCGACACGACCCTGCGTGACGGAGAGCAGTCCCCGGGTATCTCGCTCGACGTCGCCGAGAAGCTCGAGATCGCCGAGCAGCTCGCCAGGGTGGGAGTGGACTACGTCGAAGCGGGTTTCCCGGTTGCCAGTCAGGGGGATTTTGACGCCGTGCAGGCGATCGCCCGTTCGGTCGGCAACGCGCCCGATGCCCCGGCCATCTGCGGCCTGTCGCGCACCCAGCTCTCCGATGTGGACCGCTGCTGGGAGGCCGTGCGCGACGCGGCGCGCTCGCGCATCCACGTGTTCATCTCGACGAGCCCCCAGCACATGGAGCACATGCTGAAGATGACCCAGGCCCAGGTGCTGGCCGAGACGCGGGGAGGGGTGGCCCGGGCCAGAGAGCACACCGACGACGTCGAGTTCAGTCCCCAGGATGCAACACGCACCCCTCTCGACTTCATGTTGGAGGTGCTCAGGGCCGCGGTCGAGTCGGGTGCGACCACCCTGAACATCCCTGACACCGTCGGGTACGGCATCCCATGGGACTTCGGCGCCCTCATCCAGCACATCCGCAAGGAGGTCCCCGGCAACTACATGTTGTCGACGCACTGCCACAACGACCTCGGACTGGCCACTGCCAACACCCTCGCCGGTGTGCAGGCCGGGGCGCGCCAGGTCGAGGTGTGTGTCAACGGCCTCGGCGAGCGGGCCGGGAACGCCGCTCTGGAAGAGGTCGTCATGGCCTTCCGGATCCGGCCCGACCAGTTCCCCGGCATTACAACGACGGTTCGCACCGAGGAGCTGGCGCGCGCCTCACGGCTCGTGGCGCGGCTGACGGGCTATCCCGTCCAGTACAACAAGGCCGTGGTGGGACGTAACGCCTTCGCGCACGAGTCCGGCATCCACCAACACGGGGTTCTGGCGGATCGCTCGACCTACGAGATCATCGAGGCGGCGAGCGTGGGGCAGGTCGGTCGCCAGATCGTCCTCGGCAAGCACTCCGGACGGCATGCGTTCGCCAACACGCTCGACAAGATGGGGATCCACGTCCAAGGTGACGGCCTCAACCAGGCGTTCACCCGTTTCAAGGAGCTCGCCGACCGCAAGGTCGAGATCACCGAGGCCGACCTCGAGGCGATCGTGGCCGAGGAGCTTGGCCAGGACCTGGTGGAGGGCTTCCATCTCGAGGCGCTCGAGGTGGCCGGTGGCACCGTCGGCATACCCCGCGCCCGTGTGGTGGTCAGCCGGTCCGGAGACAAGGTCGAGGCCAGTGCCGAGGGAAACGGCATGATCGACGCGGCGTGCTCCGCCATCCGCGCCGCGACGAAGGTCGAGTCGCGACTCATCGGGTTCAACGTGTCTTCGGTGACGGGAGGAGTCGACGCTCTGGGCGACGTCGTCGTGCAGCTCGAGGACGGAGGGCTCAAGGTCTCGGGCCGCGGCGTCTCCACGGACGTGGTGGAGGCTTCGGCCCGCGCCTACCTGGCTGCCGTCAACCGACTCGTCCGGATCCGGGCTCGAAACGAGCAGCGGGACCTCGAGATCGGGCCCTGAGGTAGGGCGCGCTCTCGGGGCTCGCGCCGGGTGGGGGTCACGCTGCGGGCTGGACCTCGGAAGTGCAGAACGCGCACCGCCGTGCCCGGGTCGAGATCTCGCTCAGGCACTCGGGGCAGTCCCGGGTGCCCGGCTCTGCCTCTTCCCCCTTGCGGCGGCGGGCCGCCAGGGCGTTGATCGGCTTGATGACGAAGAAGAACACCGCCGCCGCGATAAGCACAAACGAGATCAGTTCGTTGAGGAACTTGCCATAGTAGAAGACACTGTGACGAATTGTGAACGTGAGACTGGAGAACGAGTACTTCCCGGGAATTGCGATCAACGGCGTCAGCAGGTTGTCGACGAACACCGTCACCACCGCACCAAACGCCGCACCGATGACCGCGGCGAGGGCCAAGTCCACCACGTTGCCCCGCAAGACGAATGCTTTGAAGTCCTTCAGCACGTTTCCTCTGTCGTCCCTTCTGCCGATCCGGGTGTCACTCGACGTTTCGGGTCTCACTGCCTTCGATGCGTCCGCTGACGCGATCCGTCCGCTGACGACCCGTTGCCACGGGACCCGACGCTATGCCAAGGGCGGCTCCGGAGTCCCGGGACGAGCGCCGAGGGGAGACGCGAGCCGGTCGAGCCGGTTCAGCGGGTCGACCGGGGTTCAGCTGGTTGCGCTCGAGGGCTCCTGCGCGGTGGGCATCCAGGGCACGCGGTGACTCTCGTAGGCCGAGATCTCTCCCACGTGCCGCAGGGTCAACCCGATGTCGTCCCAGCCGTTGAGCAACCGTTCTCGCGTGAACTCGTCGAGCGGGAACGAGCCCTCGAGCCCGGCGGCGGGGGCCTCGATCGTCCCGCGGGCGACGTCGATCGTGAGCTCGAGACTGGAGTCGGCCACCACGGCGTCGAGCAGGGCCCGCCCCAGAGCTGCATCGACCTCCACGGGAAGGAGCCCCTGCTTCGTGCAGTTGTTGCGGAAGATATCGGCGAAGCGGGGTGACACGACGGCCTCGAATCCGTAGTCGAGAAGCGCCCATACCGCATGCTCACGAGAGGAGCCGGTGCCGAAGTTCGGGCCGGCGACGAGGATGTTCGCTCCCGCGTACTGCTGTTCGTTGAGCACGAAGTTGCGGTCGTCGCGCCACTCCGAGAAGAGGCCGGCGCCGAACCCGGTGCGCTCGACGCGCTTGAGCCAGTCCGACGGGATGATCTGGTCGGTGTCGACGTCGGAGCGATCGAGGGGGACCGCACGTCCCGTGATCACGGTGACGGGCTTCACGGCAGCTCGCTCGAGCTCATGACGGCCCCTGGGAGCTCACGACAGCTCCTCGGGGGTGGAGAAGTGCCCCGCCACCGCCGTGGCCGCCGCCACGGCCGGGGAGACCAGATGCGTGCGTCCCCCCCGGCCCTGACGCCCCTCGAAATTCCGGTTGGACGTCGACGCGCAGCGCTCGCCCGGCGCGAGCTTGTCGGGGTTCATCGCCAGGCACATCGAGCAGCCCGGCTCCCGCCACTCGAAGCCGGCGGAGACGAAAACCTTGTCGAGCCCCTCGGCCTCGGCCTGTGCCTTGACCGGGTGCGAGCCCGGGACCACTAGTGCGCGCAGCCCCGGGCGGGCGTGCCTGCCGGCGAGGACCGCGGCAGCGGAGCGGAGGTCCTCGATACGCGAGTTCGTGCACGACCCGATGAAGACGGTGTCGACCGCCACGTCGTGCATCGCCGTGCCCGCCGCCAGCCCCATGTACTCGAGTGCCCGGGCCGCAGCTTCGCGCTCGGCAGGATCGGCGAAGCTCGAAGGGTCCGGGACGTGCCCGCTGATGGGAACGACTTGAGCGGGGTTGGTACCCCAGGTGACGTGGGGCGCAATGGTGGTGGCGTCGATCGACACCGACTTGTCGAACGCGGCGCCGTCGTCGGTGGTGAGGCTGCGCCAATCGTCGAGCGCCCGTTCCCACATCCGGCCGGTGGGCGCGTGGGGACGGCCCTGCAGGTAGGCGAAGGTGGTGTCGTCGGGGGCGATCATCCCGGCCCGGGCTCCGGCCTCGATGGACATGTTGCAAATCGTCATCCGCCCCTCCATCGTCAGGGCGCGGATGGTGGGGCCGCGGTACTCCAGGACGTGTCCCATCCCCCCGCTGGTGCCGATGCGCCCGATGACGGCGAGGATGATGTCTTTGGCGGTGACACCGGCGGGAGTGTCCCCGTCGATCTCGATGGCCATGGTGGCGAGCCGCTGCTGGGGGAGGGTCTGCGTGGCGAGGACGTGCTCGACCTCCGAGGTACCGATGCCGAACGCCAGCGCGCCGAAGGCGCCGTGCGTCGAGGTGTGGCTGTCTCCGCACACGATGGTCATGCCGGGTTGGGTGAGTCCCAGCTCGGGGCCGATGATGTGGACGATGCCCTGGTTGGAATGGCCCATCGGGTAGCACGTGATCCCGAATTCGGCGCAGTTGGCCGACAGGACCTCCAGCTGCCGGGCCGACACCGGGTCTGCCACGGGCTTGTCGATGTCGGTGGTGGGAACATTGTGGTCGGCGGTGGCCACCGTGAGCTCGGGGTGGCGCACGGGTCTGCCGGCCAGCCGCAACCCATCGAAGGCCTGAGGCGACGTCACCTCGTGGACCAGATGCAGGTCGATGAACAGCAGATCCGGCTCACCGTCGGCTTGATGAACGAGGTGCCGCTCCCACACCTTGTCGCTGAGTGTGCGGGGCCCCTGTGCGCCGGCGCCGGTCCTCGGAGTGCCGCTCTCGTGCGTGGTCACCACCGGTCAGCCGCCGATCTGCACGATCTCGACGCGCAGGGTGCCTCCCGGGGCCTCGTATTCGACCACGTCACCGGTGGTCTTGCCGAGCAGAGCCTGTCCCAGTGGTGACCCGGGGGACACGACGTTGAGCTCGTCGTGGCGTTCCTCGATCGACCCGACGAGGAACCGCTCGATCTCCTCGTCGCCCTCGTAGCGGATGGCGACGACGGAGCCCGCGGCCACCGTGGCGGAGCTCCCCACCGCCTCGTCGACGAGCACGGCATGGCCCAGCGTGTGCTGGAGCCGCCGGATCCGGGACTCCATCTTCCCTTGGGTGTCCTTGGCGGCGTGGTAGTCGCCGTTCTCCGAGAGGTCGCCGAGGGCCCGGGCAGCCTCGATGGCGCGTGCCACCTCGACCCGACCCCTGGTCGTCAGGTCCTCGAGCTCGGCCCGCAGGCGGTCGAAGGTCGCCTGGGTGAGGTGGGTGGACTCGTCGTCGGTCACGGCCCTCCAGGGTACCGGCTCGATCGGGGCCCTTCGATGGGTGATCCGCGCCCTTCGATGGGTGAAGGCGCCCCCGCCGAAGCCCTTCGGGGACTGAAGGCCCTCCCGACGCCGGGTGCCGCGGCGCCCCGACCACTCCGTACCGCCCGTCGCCCCTCCCCGTACCGCCCCGTGAGCGACACTCCCGGCTCCGGGCGTGGTTGACGTGCAGGTCGGGGCGCGGGAGACTGGTTGTCCGATGGGAACCCCGAGCGCACCCGTAATCGTCATCGAATAGGCGCACACCCGACTGGTGTGCGCCTCCCCGACCGTCCACGTTGTGGGCGGTTTTTCATTTTCCGGGACGGAGCCCACACCCGAGCCCACCCCGGCACGACGCTGACACAGACCCAGACACCGAGACCGAGACCGAACCCCGACAGACCAGAGACCGGACGATGAGCACACCCAGGACCCACAAAGTGGCCGTCATCGGCGGCGACGGCATCGGCCCCGAGGTGGTGGCCGAGGCGCTCAAGGTCGTCGCCGCCACCGGCGTCACCTTCGACACCAGCGAGTTCGAGCTCGGTGCCGCCCACTACCTTCGCACCGGCGAGGTCCTACCCGACGCGACCCTCGAACAGCTCCGTGCGTTCGACGCCATCCTGCTCGGGGCTGTGGGACCTCCCGTGGGCTCGACAGACGTCCCGAGCGGCCTGCTCGAACGGGGGCTGCTCCTGCGTCTGCGGTTCGAGCTCGACCTCTACGTGAACCTGCGGCCCTTCGTCGGGATGGCCGGGGCGCCCGCGCCCGACTGCGACTTCGTCGTGGTCCGAGAGAACACCGAAGGGACCTACGCGGGCGAGGGCGGCTTCCTGCGTCGCAATACGCCTCACGAAGTGGCCACGCAGGGCTCGGTCAACACCCGCATGGGCGTCGAGCGATGTGTCCGCTTCGCCTTCGAGCTCGCGGCGCGACGCCCACGTCATCACCTCACTCTGGTGCACAAGACGAACGTTCTCACCTTCTCGGGTGACCTGTGGCAACGGGTGGTCGACGAGGTGGCCCCTGAATTCCCCGGCGTGACGCGTGACTACAACCACGTCGACGCGTCGTGCATCTACCTCGTGGAGAGGCCCGACCGCTACGACGTCATCGTGACCGACAACCTCTTCGGCGACATCCTGACCGACTTGGCCGGCGCAGTGGCGGGGGGGATCGGGTTCGCGGCGTCGGCCAACCTGAACCCGGCGCGCACCGGCCCTTCGTTGTTCGAGCCCGTCCACGGTGCGGCCCACGACATCGCCGATACCGGCACCGCCAATCCGGTAGCGGCGGTGCGTTCGGCAGCCCTGATGCTCGAGCATCTGGGCGAAGCCGACGCGGCCGAGCGGATTACCAAGGCCGTCACCTCCTACCTGGCCGAGCAAGCGCCGGGCTCTTCCGTTTCGTCCACCGTCGCCGTCGGCGACGCCATTGCAGAAAGGCTCTGACCCGTGCCCATCACCCCGACCGAGAAGATCTGGCTCGACGGCGAGCTCGTCGACTGGGACAAGGCGCGCATCCACGTGCTCACACACTCGCTCCACTACGGCTCGGGCGTGTTCGAGGGCATCCGGGCCTACCCGACGAGCCGCGGCGTGGCGGTGTTCCGGCTGACCGACCACATCAACCGGCTGTTCACCTCGGCCAAGGTGTTCATGATCGACATGCCCTTCGGCCCCGACGAGATCATCGAGGCCAGCAAGGAGGTCGTGCGAGTCAACGGGCTCGATGACGGGTGCTACCTGCGGCCGATCGTCTACCTCGGCTACGGCGAGATGGGCCTCAACCCCCTGCCGTGTCCCGTCAGCGTTGCCATCGCCGCCTGGCCCTGGGGCACGTACCTCGGGGATGAGGGAGTGGCCAACGGCATCCGGCTCAAGGTGTCCTCGTGGCAGCGCCACGACCCCAACGCCGTGCCGACCGCGGCCAAGGGGACGGGCATGTACGTGAACTCGTCCCTCGCCAAGGTCGAGGCGCTGAAGGCCGGATACGACGAGGCCGTGCTGCTCGCGTCCGACGGCCGGGTGTCGGAGTGCACGGGCGAGAACATCTTCGTGGTGCGGGGACGGACCGTCGTGACCCCGCCGACGTCGGACTCGTGCGCGCTGGCCGGGATCACCCAGGACTCGGTGCAGACCATCGCCACCGACCTCGGCTACGAGTGCACGACCGAGACGCTCATCCGCACTGACCTCTACCTCGCCGACGAGGCGTTCCTCACCGGCACCGCGGCCGAGGTGGTGCCGATCCGCGAGGTCGACGACCGGCCCGTGGGGACGGGCCGGCCGGGGCCCGTGACGAAGCAGATCCAGGAGACCTACTTCGCCACCGTGCGGGGGGAGATGGACCGCTACAAGGACTGGCTCGAGCATGTCGAGTGAGCGACGCGCTTCCCGGGGCGGCTCGGGGCGAAGCCGGGGGACAGCCCAAGGCCGGGGGGCCTCGGGGGGCCGGGGGACGGCCCAGAGCCGGGGGAGCGGACACCGTCACGGCGCGGCCAGCCACGACTTCGACCTCCCCGTGTTGCCCGAGGCCGTGGACATCTTCGACACCACCCTGCGCGACGGGTCCCAGCAGGAGGGCCTGTCGCTGACCGTCGACGACAAGCTGCGCGTGGCCGAGCAGCTCGACCATCTCGGCGTGGCCTTCATCGAGGGCGGATGGCCCGGCGCCAACCACAAGGACGAAGAGTTCTTCGCCCGTGCCCCGGCCGAGCTCCGACTGTCCACGGCCACGCTGGTGGCCTTCGGATCGACGCGGCGCGCCGGCGTGCGTGCCGAGGACGATGAGGTGCTCCGCCAGCTCGTGAAGGCCAACACCGAGGCGGTGTGTATCGTGGCCAAGGCCTCGAAGCTCCACGTCACCGAGGCGTTGCGCACGACTCTCGACGAGGCCGTGGCGATGGCGGCCGACTCGGTGGCATTCCTGCGGGATCACGACCTCCGGGTGTTCTTCGACGCCGAGCATTTCTTCGACGGGTACCGCGACGACCCGCAGTTCACCCTTCGGGTGGTGCGCGCTGCGGAGGAGGCCGGGGCCGAGGCCATCGTCCTGTGCGACACCAACGGCGGCACGCTCCCCCATGACGCGGAACGCATCGTGGCGGGTGTGGTTGCGGACTTCGAGTGCCAGATCGGGGTGCATTTCCACAACGACTCGGGCTGCGCGGTGGCAAACTCGATAGCGGGCGTCAGGGCCGGAGCGACGCACGTGCAGGGTTGTGTGAACGGATACGGCGAGCGCACCGGGAACGCGGACCTCTCGGCCACGATCCCCAACCTGTCCCTGAAGCTCAACGTGCGCACCATCCCTCCTGATCGTCTCGAGCGGATCACCCCGGTATCGCACCACATCGCCGAGCTCGTGAACATCGCCCCCAACCCGCAGCAGCCCTACGTGGGCTCGGCCGCATTCGCGCACAAGGCGGGCTTGCACACGAGTGCCATCGCCCGACGCCGGGATGCCTACGAGCACGTATCGCCCGACTCCGTCGGCAACGGCACGCGCTTCGTGGTGTCGGAGATGGCGGGGCGGTCGACGCTGGCGCTGAAGGCGCAGGAGCTCGGCCTCGATCTCGACTCCAACGCCCTGTCGGGTGTCCTCGACACCTTGAAGGCCCTCGAGTACCGCGGGTACCACTTCGAGGTCGCCGACGGGTCCCTCGAGCTGCTCCTGCGCAAGGCGACGGGGTGGGAGCCGCAGTACTTCGAGGTCGAGTCGTTCCGGGTGATCAACGACCACACCGATCACGCCGACCACGACGGCCCCAAGAGTCATGCGGGGCGCCACACGACCGAGGCGACGGTCAGGATCCGCGTGGGCGAGGAGAGGGTGGTCGCCACCGCCGAGGGAAACGGCCCCATCAACGCATTGGACTCGGCGCTGCGCAAAGCCATCGGTGCACACTTCCCGAATCTGGCCGCTGTACATCTCGTCGACTACCGGGTGCGGGTGCTCGACACGGGCAAGGGCACCGGTGCGGTCACCCGGGTGTTGATCGACACCAGCGACGGCGAGCACGTCTGGACCACGATCGGCGTCTCGGAGAACATCATCGAGGCGTCCTGGCAGGCCCTGTACGACTCGATCGTCTACGGTCTCGTCCACGCCGAGCGGGGTGCAGCGGGCCGAGTGGCTGGCTGAGTCCCGGCCGGCGCGAATCCCAGGGCAGCAGGCACGAACGACACCGAGGAGCATCCACTCTCAGATGACCCAGCCGAACTTCGTTCCGATCGTCGAAACCGACCAGGTCCGGCCCGCCTATCGACTGCGCACCCCGCGTGACTGGCGTGCGAGCCGTGTCGCCGATCTGCGCGGGCCCGAGGCCCCTCGCGGCCGGGACCTGGGTGTCCCCGGGCCGGATCAGGGCTATGCGTTCCTGCTCGCCCACACCTTGTTCGAGGACAAGGTCGACCTCTCCGACGGCATCACCGCCGAGGACGCCCTCGTGGGATGCGCGGCGGTGGCGAGCCGGCGAGCCGCGTTGTTCGGGCGGGCGCCGGTGGCCAAGGACATCGAACTGGCTCTCGTGCTCTTCGGGTTCCTGGGTGGGGCGCCCGCGGACCTGGTGTCGTGGCGGGCACCGCTGTTCCAGGCAGCCGCCCATCACTACCACCAACAGAGGAGCATCGTGGCGGCCGTGGCGGCTGACACCTTGCGCCTGAGCACCGACCAGATCCGCGCCCGGCTCTCCGATTGGCGCTCGATGATGGAGACCTCGGCCCTGGCCCTCTGACGGGTGGGGTACGCCCCGCACGGGAGTGAGTCCCGGCATTGGTAGCGTCCGCCGGCATGGACGACCGGGAGATCTCCGCCAACGGGTTCTTGTTCGAGGCGGTGGCGACGGGGCCCCGAGAAGGACGTCCCGTGCTCTTCCTGCATGGGTTCCCTCAGACCTCGTACTCGTGGCACCGCCAGCTCGAGGCGCTCGGCGCGGCGGGGTACTGGGGACTCGCCTTCGACCAGCGGGGCTACTCGCCCGGCGCCCGGCCCGCCGCGGTGGAGGACTACCGCATCTCCGAGCTCGTGAGCGACGTGCTCGCCGTCGCCGACGCCTGGGGACTGGAGCGCTTCGACCTGGTGGGTCACGACTGGGGCGCCATGGTGGCCTGGGTCGTCGCCGGTCGCCATCCCGACCGGGTCCGCACGCTCACGGCGGTGTCGGTACCCCATCCCCGTGCCTTCGCGGCCGCGTTCGGCGGCGAGGCGCAGGGCGGTGGCGGCGCCTCCCGAAGGCCCGGGGCGTCGGGCAGGAGCGGGGCGGGTGACCGAGGGACCGGTGACCCTGGTGACGGTGACCACGGAGCGGGTGACCCCGACCAGCGCCGGCGGTCGTCGTACATCGAGGTCTTCCGGGCCGAGGGCGGGGTGGCCGAGCGCGCCCTGCTCGGCGAGGACGGCTCGGGCGAGGGGCTCCGCGCCATGTTCGACGCGAGCGGCCTCCCCTCGGACACCGAGGAGGTGCGCCGGTTCGTGGACCGGATGCTCGAGCCCGGCGCCATGACCGCCACGCTCGAATTGGTACCGGGCCACCGAGCCCCATGTCCTCACCGACGTGGGCCCGATCACTGTCCCCACTCTCTATGTGTGGTCGGAGGAGGACATCGCCCTGGGACGCGTCGCGGCGGAAGCGACCGTGGACTGGGTCACGGGCCCGTACCGCTTCGAAGTCCTCAGTGGCGTGAGCCACTGGATCCCCGAGACCGCTCCGGCCGAGCTGAACCGGCTCCTGCTCGAGCACATGGCACCCGACCGGTAGCACCGGGCTGCAGTCCGGGGCGCGAGACTAGGGGGATGGACCAGACACCGATCTTCGCGCTCGACGACACGCACAAGGAGTTCCGGCGCGCGGTGCGCCAGATGTGCGAGGAGCGCATCGCGCCCCACGCCGCCGACGTCGACCGGGACGCAGCCTTTCCGTGGGACGGCTTCAAGGCGTCGGTGGAGATGGAGCTGCCCGCCCTCGGGATCCCCGTGGCCTACGGCGGGACGGGAGCTGATCACGTCACCCAGGCGATCATGGTCGAGGAGCTGGCCCGTGTGTGCGCCTCTACCAGTGTCACCATGCTCATCTCCAAGCTCGGCATGATGCCCATCTTCAATTGGGGCACCGAGAGCCTGCGCAAGAAATACGTCCCGCGTGTCGCGTCGGGCGAGGCGCAGGCCAGCTACTGCCTGTCGGAATCCGACGCCGGCAGCGACGTCGCCGCTATGCGCTGCCGGGCGGTGCGCGACGGCGACCACTACGTGCTGTCGGGAACCAAGTACTGGATCACCAACGCTGGTGCGTCGGACCTCTACACGGTGTTCGCCAAGACCGACCCCGACGCCGGGCACCGCGGGATCAGCTGCTTCGTGGTCGAAGCCGACTGGGGAGTGCGGGTGGCCAAGCTCGAGCACAAGATGGGATTGCGCGGCAGTCCCACGGGCGAAGTCGTGTTCGACGACGTCCGCGTGCCGGCGGAGAACCGAATCGGCGAGGAAGGCCAGGGGTTCACCATCGCCATGCACACCCTCGACCGCAGCCGGCCCACCATCGGGGCCCAGGCCGTCGGCATCGCCCAGGGGGCCATCGACTACGCGGCGCGGTACATGGGCCAGCGCAAGGCGTTCGGTCAGCCCATCTCCGAATTCCAGGGGCTGCGGTTCATGCTCGCCGACATGGCGATGCGGACCGAGGCGGCGCGCACTCTCGTCTATCGGGCGTGCTCGGTGATCGACGCGGGAGATCCCGACGGGGAGCTTTCGATGATCGGGGCGATGGCCAAGTGCTTCGCGTCCGACACGGCCATGGCGGTGACCACCGACGCCGTGCAACTCCTCGGCGGATACGGGTACACGACCGACTTCCCGGCCGAACGCTTCATGCGCGACGCCAAGATCACCCAGATCTACGAGGGCACCAACCAGATCCAGCGCGTCGTGATCGCAAAGAGGCTGCTTGGGTAGGATTCTCCGGGGTGCGGGAGGTCCGGGCCTTCACGGGCCGAGACGCCCAGGGCCGTCCATCCAGGTGAGCCCGAACCGTCCGGTGATCCAAACGCGACGCCAAGTCCTCGACGACGGTGGAGACGACACATCGGGGTCCACAGTCACAAAAGTGTTCCCGCGTTGGCCTTTGCCGTCTGCTGAACAACGTCACGCCCGGTGCACCTCCACGTCCGTCGCGTAGGCGGCGAGCGCCCGAAGGTCGCCCACGTCCCCGCTCGGCACCGTGCCACCAGGTTCGGCCATCGCCACGAGGAGAGCGTCGATCGCGGATCCTCGTCGGGCCGAGACCCGCAGCGCAGCTGCACGGCGAGGAGGTGTTGCGGCACGTCCTCCACGATGTCGCAGGCATTGAGGAAGCGGTTGGTCAGAGCGTCGGCTCGTTGACGTCCTGTGAGCGTCTCGACGAGGCCGACCGACGGGACGATCGGCGGCCAGATGCCGCCGCGCCTGAACACTGCGAGTCTCGGTGCACATATGGGGCACTGTTTCCGGTGGCGTCCCCGACGCGGTCCGCCTTACCAGGTTGTCGGGGCAAAAATGGCAAAACTCGCCTTCTCGTGTGGTCTTGGTGCATCGTGGAGCGATGCGAATCGCGGTGATCGGAGCAAGTGGCTTCGTGGGGCGGGCGCTGTCCGTAGAGCTTGTCGCGGCGGGACACGCAGTCATCGGCCTCTCACGTCACCGTCCCGAGATCCCCGGTGTTGAAGGACGCGCCGTCGACGTGGCGGACGGGCCAGCGCTGCTCGGGGTCTTGGCGGGATGTGAGTGCGCCTTCTACCTCGTGCACTCGCTGAGCGCCGGGGACTTCCGCGCTCGCGACCGAGAGCTGGCCGAACACTTTGGCAGAACGGCGGCAGCAGCCGGGGTCGAGCGCATCGTCTACCTCGGCGGCCTCGGGCATGAACCGGAGTCCGAGCATTTGTCGAGCCGTCAGGAGGTCGGCGTCGCGCTAGCCAGTGGGCAGGTTCCGGTCGTTGAGCTACGAGCCGCTGTCGTCTTGGGAGCGGGGAGTATCTCCTTCGAGATGCTCAGGTATCTCACCGAGCGGCTTCCGTTCATGGTCTGTCCGCGCTGGGTCCGCACCAGGATCCAGCCGATCGCCTCTGCCGACGTGGTCCGCTATTTGATAGGGGCACTCGAGGTCGAGCCCGGGGTCTATGAGATTGGTGGTGCTGAGGTCACCTCGTACCGAGAGATGATCGGCGCCTACGCCACCGCTCGTGGTCTTCGCCATCGACACATCGTCGACGTCCCTTATCTCACTCCGCGACTGTCGTCATACTGGTTGGATCTGGTCACGCCGGTGGATCGCCGGATCAGTCACGCACTCATCGAGAGTCTCATGACCGAGGTGGTCGTCCACGATCGGGCGCGAACCGATGGTGCCTTCGCTTTCGAGCCAGCCGGGCTGGCGGACGGACTCTCGGCCGCCCTGGATGACCAGGCGAAAACTCTCGACCACGACCTTTTGAGTCGCGAGAACGGGCTCTGCGATGGTGTCTACACCGTCCGTGTATCGGCGACCCTTTCGGACGAAGCGTCGGTGCGCCTCGATGCGGACCTCGACCGTATCGGTGGCAGCTATGGCTGGTACGGCCTCACGTTCGCCTGGCGGGTGCGAGCCATGCTCGGTCGCCTAGTCGGGGAACGATGGACTCTCAGCTCCCCGCCTGTGCTCGTCGAGGGCCAGACGGTCGACTGGTGGCACGTAACACGACGCGACCCTGGGATGTTGGTCTTGCGCGCCGAATTCCTGGTTCTTCGGAGAAGCCTGGTTCGGCTATCAGTGTAGCAAGCGTGCGCTTGTTCAGGTTGGGGCATTTCGTCCGCTAGGAGTTCCGGGCTTCTTCTATTGGAAGATGCTCCAGCTCGTGCACCGCAAGGTTTTCGGAGCCTTGGTTCACTACCGAGTTAGACGTGTAAGTCCCTCCTAACCTCAGCCAGCGAACTCCCGTACGGACGGCCTGGGCCGTCGATCAAGGTGAAGCAGTTTCGACCAGTGGACGGCAAGCCCATCACACCGGACGAAGCAGTTGAAGCGCTGCTCGCAGACCCCGAGTACCGCCGGCCACTACTGCTCGCCCGAAAACGATTCGGCTGGTGGGCCACTCCATGGCCCGTATTGGGCGGAACGAATCTTGCTTGAAGACTTCTTGGACATCGCTGTCGAGGAGTGCGAATCGATTCTCCAGGGCTGGAGGCAGAGTTGGAGTCATGAGGGTGACAGTGAGGTTGACCGCGCTAATGCAGATGTGGTGCTCGACAAAGCCTTCGCTCTGTTCAGGGAGGCCGAAGATCGACGTTACCTACTCAATCTCCGAGCGGAGGCCGAGCACGACTGGGGGTGGGTGCTAGGTGACTTCCATGAGTTCGTGCTCGTCGTCTCGGATGGCACGATCCACGTCTTGGTCGCCTTCGACGACTTGCGCCAAGTATCGTCACCCGTCACCTGGTGGGACACCCCGCCTATCGACAGCGCCGTGACTACTGCGCTGTCGGCACCTGGAGCCGGGTTGCTGGCATCTACACGTTTCGGTCGGGTGTTCCTTTCCCCAAGGTGGACTTCAAGAGCGCCGTAGGCTGCGGTGATGGACGAGTTGGCGCGGGCCTGGGTGATGAAGGCGGTCGGTGGGCGTGAAGTGCGCGACATCCGATCTCTGGCCTTCGGCACCACCTCTGATCTGCGGCTTATCGAGGTCGATGGCACGCCGCTCGTGCTCAGACGATATGAGACTAACGAAATCATCGACGTGCTTCCCAAAGTGGTCGAGTACGAGGCCCAGGCGCTGACAGCGGCACGCTCCGTTCTGGGAATCGTGGTACCCGAGCCGATTGCCTTCGACACCACGGGGGCTCGTGCGGGTCGCCCCAGCTTCCTTATGACGTTTCTCCCGGGTGCGCCAGTCATCCATGACCTCGACCCACGACACCTGGCGTCGCCCCTTGCTCATCTTCATGCCAGCACCGCCCCGCGCGACCTCCCTCGGTTCCAACACTGGTTTGACACGGAGAAGGTCGCGGTCCCCGCCTGGACGGGGAGCCTGGGCGCATGGTCGAAGCTGGTCGACGTCGTCCGAGGCGCAGAGCCCGAGGCTCCTGACGTCTTCCTGCATCGTGACTACCACCCAGGCAACCTCCTGTGGCGTGACGATCACATGAGCGGCATTGTCGATTGGCCTTTCTCCTGCCGTGGACCACGTGGGGTGGACATAGCCCACACGCGGGGCAACCTCGCCCTCGTTGACGGCGTGGCAGCGGCCGACCGTTTCCTCGGTGCCTACCGTGAGTTTGTGCCCACCTACGTTCATCACGCCTGGTGGGATGTTGCAGCCCTCTTCTCGGGAGCCGACGAGTTCTCGGGCATCATCGCCTTCAACGCCCTAGGCGGCAATCTTGATGTCAAGCTGCTGAGGACACGCGCTGATGATTGGGCTGAGGCGCTCGCTCGCATGGTGTGAGGCCGTCCAGCGGGATCGCCTCCGGGGTCTCACGTCACTTCCGGTTTAGACAACTCTCGGTGGCATCGACTCCTGTTTGCGGGTGCCCCCGAAAGGACCTTGGGGACGGGGGTGAGAGCCCGTTCGCTCATCAGCCGGTCTGTCGAAGCTGCCCAGTACCGCGTCTCGTCATGGTGTCCCGAACCAGGTAGTCAGGGCGTCACGCAATCCGGTATCTGTGCCGTCCCCGACCCAGGCGACATATCCGTCGGGCCGGATCAACACGGCCGTGGGAGCGGTGACCACGCCAAGTACCGGAAGCTCCCACGGGCCGACATATTCGGCATCGATCAGCTGGACCCGGTCAACCCATGGAGTGATGACAAAGCCGCCGGGCTCACCGAGGTTGAGCAGCACCGGCTTGGCGTCGTGCAGCAGGGTGAAGACCCGCAGCGGGCCGTCGGCGGTCACGAGGTCCAGATCGGGCATGCGACGGCCGAGCAGGGGGTGTCCCTCGCCGAGGTCGTAGTGAATGTCCAGTCCGGAGATGATCCCGGCGAGCCGTTTGCGAGGCTCGTCCATGATCGCCAGCTCCGACACCAAATCGACCAGGGCCTTGATGCGCTCGTCCCCTCGCTGGAGCACGCCCAGAGCCATCGTGTGCTGAAGCGCGCGGGCAGCGACCGGGTGGCGCTCGTCCTGATACGTATCCAGGAGGCTCTCAGGGGAGGTCCCGTTGACGACCTGAGCCAGCTTCCATCCCAGATTCACCGAATCCTGCACACCGAGGCTGATGCCCTGGCCACCCGCCGGGGAATGCACGTGCGCCGAGTCGCCGGCGAGGAGGACTCGTCCCGTGCGGTAGGACTCCGCCTGACGTGTCGTGTCGGTGAACCTGGAGATCCAGGTGGGACGGTGGATCCCGAAGTCGGTGCCGTACACGTTGATGAGCGCCGCGCTCAGATCGCGCAGGGTGGGCTCGCTGCTCGGACCGAGCTGCTTCTCGGTGACGCCGACCCTTACCGTCCGCCCGTCCTCCATCCTGTGGAGGCCGTGGACGCCAATAGCGTCGTAACGAATGCCTCGTGGGGGTTCCTCGGTCATCTCGACCTCGGCGATCAGGTTGCTCCTGGTCGGATCCCACCCCGGGAACTCGATGCCTGCTGCTTTACGGATAACGCTGCGTCCTCCGTCGCACCCGACGAGATACTGCGCCCGCAGCGACTCGCCGTCGGAGAGCTCGACGCCGACGCCGGTGTCGTCCTGCGCGAAGCCCGTCACCTCACATCCGTAGCAGATCCGCACCGGCAGCTCGGCGATCCAGGCGGCCAGGATCCGCTCGATCTGGTTCTGCCAGATCCCGAGCGAATACGGATGACGCGTCGGGAAGTCGCTCATGTCCAACACGGTCCTGCCGATCATCGCGGCCTGAGCCACCTGACCCTCCGCGAGGAATCGATCAGCGACCCCACGCTGATCCAGCACCTCGATCGTGCGCGAGTGAAAGCCACCGGCCCGTGAGCCCACGAGCACGTGATCGGGACGCCGTTCGACGATCGCGACGTCGACCTTCGCCAACGCCAACTCAGCCGCCAGCATCATCCCCGTCGGACCCCCTCCGGCGATCGCCACCACATGCTCGGCCATACGCCACCCCGTCCTTTTCCGTACGTTCTTGTTCGAGCCGGAGATTGTGCACACCGACCGGGGCCTTGCCGCAAGCGCTCGGAGCGCGCTACATTAAAAATGGCGAGGAGTCGCTGCTCTCTTTTCCGTTGTTGGGTGCGGACGAACAAGCCCTTTCGGTACGGCTGCGCGGCGCGCCCTGTGGAGCCGGATCGGACCGATCGGCAACACCGCCCAGTCTCGGAGCCCGGCGGCCGTCCGAACCGCTCGAACATGCTTGATCTCGGATTGGGCCCGCCAGTTCGCGCAGGTCGCCAGGCATCCGATATCGCGCGCCGCTGGACCCCTGAAGCTGACCACCCGGGTTTAGGAGGGCCCAACCACATCCAGCGGTGGTGATCGCCAAGACGCTGCTCGGGTAGGTTCTTGTCCCGGCGGGACGTGAGTGACGCCGGGTGGAACGACAGGGGCGGGACGGCGGGGACGGGGACGGGGAGCACCATGGCGGACGGACGGTCACGTCGCTTCTTGATGCCGATGTGGGACGGTGGCGGGAACATCCCACCCGAGCTGGGTGTGGCCCGGAGGCTCATCGCCGGTGGCCACCATGTGCACGTGCTCGCCGACCCGACCGTTCGAGGTGCGGCGGAGGCCGTGGGCTGCACGTTCACCCCGTGGCGACGCGGACCGCACCGCGCCTCGCTCGACCCCTCCGAGGACCTCCTCAAGGACTGGGAGACGAAGAACCCACTGGTCATGTTGGGCCGGGCCCGTGACCGTTTCATCGCCGGGCCGGCGGCCGAATACGCGGCGGACACCGCAGAGACCATCGACGCCTTCGGACCCGATGTCGTCGTGCCCGACGCCTTCCTGTTCGGGTCGATCATCGCCGCGCAGGGGGCGTCACTGCCCGTCGCGCTGCTCGTGCCGAACATCTGGATCATGCCTTCTCGCGGCACCCCGCCCATGGGGCCCGGCTTCGCGCCCGCCAAGACCGTGCTCGGTCGGACCCGCGACGCGGCGATGCTGGCGGTGGTCAACCGTCTGTTTCGCGCCGGCCTGGCACCTGTCAACGCCGCTCGCTCCGCGCACGGGTTGGCGCCACTGTCGTCGTTCTATGACCAGGCGCTGACCGTCGACCGCATCCTGGTGCTGACCAGCCCGGCGTTCGACTACGCCGCACCCCTGGTGCCGGCCAACGTCCGCTATGTCGGCCCGATCCTGGACGACCCGGGTTGGGCGCGACCGTGGACCGCTCCGTGGGAAGGCTCCGACGAGCGCCCTGTCGTGCTGGTCGGCTTCAGCTCCACCTACCAGAACCAGGGGCCCGTCCTGCGCCGGGTCGTCGAGGCACTTTCCACGCTGCCGGTGCGAGCCGTCGTTACCGTGGGCCAGATGCTCGGCGCCGACGAGGTCACCTCCCGCGAAAACGTCGTCGTCGTCGGCTCTGCCCCCCACACCCGGATCCTCGCCGAGGCCTCAGTCGCCGTGACCCACTGCGGACACGGCACCACGATGAAGACCCTGGCCGCCGGAGTGCCCATGGTCTGCATCCCGATGGGCAGGGACCAGAACGACACCGCGGCGCGTGTCGTGTACCACGAGGCCGGGGTCCGACTGTCGCCGAACGCGTCGGCAGCGAAGATCCGAGCCACGGTGCAGTCCGTGCTGGGCGACGACCGGATGCGCGCCAACGCGGCGCGTCTGGCCGCGGCCATCGCGGAAGAGTCTGCGACCGCCGACCTCGTCCGCGAGCTCGAGGCTCTGGCACCGGCACAGTGACCCGGCCGCGTGCGGCGGCCCATCCGCCCGGGCCGGTCGGGAGAGGTAGCGTGGCGGCCAAGGCCAGACGATGAGAGGCCGGACCAGGAGAGCGGTGGCATCGGCACCGGCTCGGAAACGAGGCTTCACATGAACTTGGTCGGTGCCCTCAACGAAGCCAGGGACGAGGTCCTGAACGACGCGTCCGAAGCCTTGCGGCGCGCGCATCTCGCGCACTACGAAGCTTCGGGCTCCGAGACCTCCCACCGACGCCTGGCGGACCTGTTCGCTCTGGTCGTCGAATGCCTGATCGAGCGGAGCCTGGGGCCCATGTCCCGGTACGTCGAACACGTCGCCGAAGAGCGCTTCAGCGCCGGATTCGACATCGGGGAGGTACAGACAGCCTTCAACGTCCTGGAAGAGGCGATCTGGCGGGTGGTCATCCCCCGGGTTCCCCCCGAGGATCTCGTCGAGTCCGCCGGGCTGATCGGGACGGTCCTCGGAGCCGGAAAGGACACCCTGGCGCGGGTCTGGGTGTCGATCGCCACCAGCCAGCGGGTTCCCTCACTGGATCTCACCGCCCTCTTCGAGGGTGCAGCCAGCTGACCGTCGGCGTTCGGTGGCATCGGCCGGGTCACGGCTCAGATCGCGCCTCGAGATCGCGCCTCGAGATCGCGCCTCGAGATCGCGCCTCGAGATCGCGCCTCGGATCCTGCCCCAGGTCAGGTCCGGGTCGGTCCCGCGTCAGGTGCCGGTGGGCTCGGGATCCGGTCCGCGGGCGGAGCCGATGCCGTCGAGGAGGGATTGGCCCGTCAGCGTGAAGATTGTCTCGTCGTCTGACTGGCGCCAGACGTCCAAGAGCCCGATGGACAACGGGTCACACCCGTACCGCATGGGGCCACCGTCGTCGAGGATCGCATCCACGATCCGAACCGCCGCGTCCCTCGGTGCCACGACCATGGGGTCGGCAGCTTCCTTGCGCAACATGGTGGCCACTTCCGCCATCGGCCTGTAGCGCTCGAATCGGGTGGCTGCCTGCTCGCCCGTGCTGAGTCTGAACATGTCGGTGTCGATCGGGCCCGGCATGACCTCCACCACCCGTATCCCCGACGGCGCAACCTCCACCCGGAGGCTGTCCCCGAACGCGGAGACCGCCGCCCTGGTGGCTCGATACGCCGAGTAGAAAGGCACACAGGCGAGGATCGACGACGATGTGACGTTGCACACCACCGAGGGCTGGTTGGCGCGCAGTGTCGGGATGGCGGCCATCGTGAGGCCGACCGTACCGAGGACGTTCGTCTCGAACAGCTTCCTCCAGTCATCGAGGTCGCCGTGCTCGACGGGCAGATAGTCCGTATCGATGCCGGCATTGTTCACCAGGACCCGGAGATCACGGGGCAGTTCGTAGGTGCCGGGGTCGGTGACATCCAGAGGAGCGACCTCGAGGTGGCCCCTCGATGCGCCGGGGAGGTCGCTGCCGGCGGAGGGGTTGCGCATGGTGGCCACCGTTTCGAAGCCTCGATCCGCCAGCTCGATGGCGATCGCTCTCCCGATTCCCCGGCTCGCACCGGTGACAAGCGCACTTCCCGTCGGTTCCATCGCCCCCTCAACCTTCGGTGATCGTCCCGCCTGCCAGCAGGGCAAGTTCTGCATTCTGCAGATGGGGCTCGTGGTCGGCGTCGGCTCTGGCCGCGGTGGACGACGGGATGAAGAGTGCGGCAACGACCGCCACCACCGTCATTGCGGCCAAGAAGGCGAATCCCGTCGTGTACCCCGATGCCGCCGGGAACCCATCGGCGCGGAGCCCCGACGTGACGATGCTCGACATGACGGCGGCGCCCATAGCACCGCCGATGGTCCGGATATTGGCGTTCATGCCGCTGGCGACCCCAGTCTGCGCCGAGGGCACGGCCTGGACGATGAGGTTGGACATGGCGGAGAAGGCGAGTCCGAGGCCCACCCCGAGCAGGGTGCTGGCCATGTAGATCTCCCACTCCTGAGTGTGGGCGAAGGCCAGGATGAGATACGAAGCGGACGACACGATCGACCCGATGATCACTGCCGACTTCGATCCGATGGCGACCGCGATACGGCCGGACATGAGCCCGAACAGGAACATCGTGGCAGTGAGGGGCAACAGGAACAGCCCGGACTGGATGATGTCGGCCCCGAACCCGTAGCCCACCGATCTCGGGGTCTGCAGGAATTCGGGGAGGAAGGCCATCACCGAGTACATGCCGATCCCGAAGAGGAAGGCCACCAGATTGTTGGTCCACACGGCGGTGCGCTGCATCATCTTCATGTCGATGAGTGGCTGCCGCGCTCGAGATTCCACCATGATCCACGCCACCGCGATCACCACGGCCGACGCGATCAGCCCGATGACCTTGCCCGAGACCCATCCCCAACTGGGACCCTCACTGACACCGATGAGGAGGACGACCAGCCACCCCGACAGCAGGACGGCCGCCAGCCAGCTGACGCGCCCCGGGGTGCGCACCGGTGACTCGGGGACCAGCACCTGAGCGCACACCGCCGCGATCACGGTGATGACCAACGGGATCCAGAACAACCAGTGATAGTCGAGATGGCGGACGATCGGTCCGGCTAGGACGATCCCCGCACCTCCCCCGACTGCGGCCATGGCGGCCACGACGCCGACCCCGGTGGCCACCTTGGCCGGAGGGAACTCGTCCCGGATGATCCCGAACGACAGCGGGAGGACGGCACCGCCGATCCCCTGCACGACCCGGCCGAGGATCAGCAGTCCGATGGACTGGGACAGTCCCGCCACGACCGAACCAAGCGCCAGGGCGCCGAGGGTGACGACGAGCATCCGTTCCTTGCCGACCATGTCGCCCACCCGCCCGAGAATGGGTGTGAAGACCGAGGCAGACAACAGGTAGGCGGTCAGCACCCATGTCACGGCGCTCTGGGACGTGTGCAGGTCGTGCTGGATCGTCGGAAGCACGGGCAGCACGAGCGACTGCAGCAGCGCGTAGGCCGACACGCCGAGCAGGAGGACAGCGAAGGTCGCCTTGTAGCTCGCCCGTTCGAGCGATCTGGTCATGAAGCCCCTTGGTTCAATCGGCCCGTGGACGGGTGGAAGGACGACCTTGCTTGTCGAGGCGCCCCACTATAAGCGGAACATCCGCTCCGTATCCTCGAACCCGGGGACGGCTTGGCGGGCCAACGGCGGGAACCCCGAGCAGTCCGACGGTTCCCGGTCGCGACGGATGGTCCCTCGACTACCGTGATGCCGTCAGCCGGCCCGGGGGGCGTTGACCGGGTGGGCGCGAAGGACAGAGGGGGACGATGTGAAGCGATTCTCCGTCCATAGCCTCGGTCCGGCGGGATTGCAGGTCGTTCTGGCCCGACGCCTCGGATTGGCTCTCGCCTCGGGCTGGCATCGACAGCCATCGCGACGGGGGTCGCGCCGGCGTCCGCCTCCGCCAATGGCAGTCCGGGATCGGACTGGCCCGTCTATCACGGCAATCCCCTCGGATCGGGTGCCGCAGCGGGGTCGTCGACGTTCCACGGTGCCACGAAAGCCTGGACGTCACGCGCCCTCCACGGGCAGATCTTCGGTGAGCCTCTCGTGGAGGGTAACGACGTGATCGTCGCCACCGAGACCGACAACGTGTATGCCTTGAATGCAACGGGTCGGGGCAAGATCGTGTGGTCCACCCAGGTCGGGTCACCCGTGCCTGCGCGCATGTTGCCCTGCGGCGACATCAAATAGAGCCAGCCGCCGTCGCAGATCTGCCACATGACTTCGTCCTCGTTCGCGACGATGTCGGCCGGTCGGCCCGGCAGCGCCTCGTACCACGGCGTCGCCGTCTCGAGTTTCGCCGTGGCGACTCCGGAGAACAGCACCTCATGAGCCGTCGACGTCGGCACCTCGATCAGTAGACCCAGACAGACGTCCCGATCGGTGCGATGTTGTTCGCCCAGACCCAGTCGATCGCCTCGTTGCTGATCCGAACGCAACCGTGGGAGACGGGGAAGGGCGGTACCGACGTGTCGCCGTGGATGGCAAAGCCGGCGTCGAAGAACTTGGGACGCCAGAGCGATCCGAGCGAGTCGACTACCAGACCGTTCACCTGGCGGTAGATCTGGAACTGGCCGGTCGGGGTGTCGGCCACGGAGGTCACCCCGTCGTCGGTATAGGTGTAGCCGCCACCGGTTGACGTGTTGAGTACGTAGTCGATCTTCCCGTTGGTCACGATCATCAGGAGATCGTCCTGAAGGTCGACCTCGATCACGTAGCCAGACGTGCTGCGAGGTTGGGGCAGGACTCCCTCCGCCAGTGCGGCCTGGGTGGCGGGATCGACATTCCCGTTCCGGGTGATCCCCGCTGCTTTCTGAAGGGCCCAGACCGCCTGCTCGGTGCTGTCGCCGAACGTGCCGTCCGGAGTCCCGAGCCAGTAGCCGAGGGCGGACAGCCGTTGCTGGAGCGCCAGCACGGCGGGGCCGCTCGAGCCGGGTTTGAGCGTTGCGGACGCGCCCGGGATGGTGGGCAGGAGCCAATAGCCACCGCCGTCCGGCGTGGCCGCGACCGCGGTGATCGGATTCGTCAGCGGTTGCGCGCCCATGGAGCCGAAGTACCCGGCGTCGCCGTAGGAGAACACCCCGCCGTCGGCGGCCACGAGCCAGTAACCGTGTCCCGAGGGGGTGGCGGCCATGCCGACCATGGGGGCGGCGAGGTGGATGGCTCCTGTCGACCCGGAGTAGGTGGCGTCGCCAAAGGAGAACACCCCGCCGTCGGCGGCCACGAGCCAGTAACCGTGTCCCGAGGGGGTGGCGGCCATGCCGACCATGGGGGCGGCGAGGTGGATGGCCCCTGTCGAGCCGGAGTAGGTGGCGTCGCCAAAGGAGAACACCCCGCCGTCGGCGGCCACGAGCCAGTAGCCATTGCCATCGGGGGTGGCAGCCATGCCCACGATCGGCGCGGCGAGGTGCTTGCCCCCCATCGACCCGAGGTACCCGGCGTCGCCGTAGGTGAACACCCCACCGTCGGCGGCCACGAGCCAGTAGCCCTTGCCATCGGGGGTGGAGGCCATGCCGACCACCGGCGCGCTCAACCTCTCGTTGCCCGCCGAGCCGAAGTTCCCGGCGTCGCCGAAGCTGAACACGCCGCCGTCGCCAGCCACGAGCCAGTAGCCCTTGGCGTCCGGGGTCGACGCCATGCCCACGACGGGGGCGTTGAGCTGCACTCCGGCCATCGACCCGAAGAAGCCTGCGTCTCCGAATGGCACCGGCTCGGCGGCGACGTCCGGATATGCCGCCGCCGAGGCGGCCGTGGCCGTGACCAGCCCGATGGCGGGGATGACCAGGGCGCAGCCCACCAGGGCTGCAGCCAGTGTCATCCCGCGCCGGCTCATGACGTTTCGCATGGCACAAGGCAACCATCTCCGCCCATCGGCCGCCAGAGGCAGTTCGGGGCCGATGGGGCCACGTCCACGCACGTGGTGTATGACGACCACCACATCGACCTTCGCCTGTTGTTCTAACTGACGTCGGCCAGCTCTGCCAGCTCCACCTCCTCACCGGTGCCGTTCATGACCCGGAGACGAGCCTTGGCGAGCGACTCGACGCCCATGTAGCGCCGGGCCACGGCCCACTCGTCGTGCTGCTCGGCGAGCACGGCGCCGACGAGGCGAATGACCGCCGCCCGGTTGGGGAAGATGCCGACGACGTCGGTGCGGCGACGGATCTCCTTGTTGAGCCGCTCCTGGGGATTGTTGGACCAGATCTGGCGCCAGTGCTCTTTGGGGAAGGTGGCGAAGGCCAGGATGTCGGCGGACGCGCCGGTGAGCATCTCGGCCGCGTCTGCGAAGCGCTCGGTGAGCTGCTCCACCACCCGGGCGTGCTGGGCCAGGACCTGATCGGCGTCGGGCTGCTCGAAGATGGAGCGGATGAGGGTGGCCACCATGGACTGGGCGGTCTTGGGCACCTTGGTCAGCACGTTGCGCACGAAATGGGCCCGGCACCGTTGCCAGGTGGCGCCGGGCAGCACCGAGGCGATGGCGTCGACGAGGCCCCGGTGGGCGTCGGAGACCACCAGGGCCACCCCCGAGAGCCCCCGGGCCACCAGCCCGCGCACAAAGGCCGTCCAGCCCGCCCCGTCCTCGGTGGTGATGAGGTCGACCCCGAGGATCTCCCGGTGTCCGTCGGCGTTCACCCCGGTGGCCACGATGACGGCCACGTTCACGATGCGGCCCCCCTCGCGCACCTTCTGGGTGAGGGCGTCGAGCCAGATGTAGCTGTAGGGACCGCCGTCCAGGGGGCGGTTCCGGAAGGCGCTCACCATGGCGTCGAGGGACTTGGCCAGCTCCGAGACCTGGGACTTGGAGATCCCGTCGATGCCCATGGCCTTCACCACGTCGTCGACCCGACGGGTGGAGACCCCTTCCACGTAGCACTGGGCGATCACCGCCACCAAGGCCCGCTCGGCCCGGCGCCGGGGCTCCACCAGCCAGTCGGGGAAGTAGCTCCCGGTGCGCAGCTTGGGGATGGCCAGCTCGATCGTGCCCACCCGGGTGTCGAAGTCCCTGGTCCGGTAGCCGTTTCTCGAGTTGACCCGGTCAGGGGTGACTTCGCCGTAGCCGGCGTTGCACATGGCGCTGGCCTCGGCCGCCATGATCTGCTCGGCGAAAGCACCGAGCATGGATCGCAGCAGGTCAGGGTCGCCCTCTTCCAAATGCTTGCGTAACCAGGACACAGGGTTCATCGTGTTGGGGACTTCCACCGCATCTTCTCCTTCGTTCTTTCGACGGAACTTGAAGGTTGATGCGGTGGTCGTCGCGAGTGGGGGACCTCGCGAAACACCTGTTCGTCGTCGGGCCCCACACTCCGGACTGCTCGCTTCAGCGCCTCACGGCGAACCTCAGCGGGTCAAACCCGTACACCACGCCCGCGGACGTGAACGCCGATGGAGCTAGTCGAGGGATTTCATCGAAGAACGACGCGGACGAAGAAGGGATCGAAGAAGAGTCGACTCTCGAGAGGGGTTGTGGATAACAGAGGAGTGTCGACAACCGAGCGGAGTGTCGAATACCGAGAGGAGTGAGGACAAGAAGAGTGGGAGTCCGAATCACGATCCGTTCGTCGCCAGCTCGACCCCACAGACTCCTTGAGTGGCCGCGTCGCTTGGTCCTGTGGTCGCGCCGAGACGCGACCGCTCGACAAGCACCGGTTGCACGAAGCACGAGTTTCATCACACCCACGCCCATCGACTTCTGCAGCGGGGCCGTGCGGTGCCGGGTGGCCGCGTAGTGGGTGTCGGGCGGGGGCACGAGCGCCGAACGGCAACGGCCCCGATCCCGGAGCCAACCCGAGTACCCGGATCCTGTGTCCGGTGGGTCGTCCGCCGTGTGGCGGCGCGGTGATCGCGGATACCATCTGACCTGGACGTCACCAGCTGGTTCAGGAACGTTCCCGGGTCGGAAGGTGTCTGCTCGGTCGGGGTGGCGGTTGTAGGGGGTGTGGGGGTCAAGACCCATGGGTATCGAGATCGGTTCGGTGGCTTCTCGTTGTTACCCTGAGCGCGTGGCTGAGTGCCTAGCGTGAAGTTTCGCCACGCCTGGCGCAGGTCGGCGCTGGTACCTCGTGTGAGGGCCGGAGCGGTCGTCTTCGCGGTGTGCGCCATCGTCACCTGTTCCACGATGGCCGACGCGTTCTCCTCGAGCCCGGCCGGGGCCGCCTCGGCGACCGGGGGAGCAGCGATCACGACCATCGCCGGCGGAGGCTCCAAGGCCCCCACGAGCGGGGTCGTGAGCACCACGGCCTCCCTGGGATCCCCGCTCGACGCCGTCTTCGACGCCCACGGCAACGTGGTCTTCGCCGACCAGAACAACAACGTCATCAGCGTGGTGGCGGCCTCGAACGGCACGTTCTACGGCCATTCCATGCTCGCCGGCCACACCTACAACGTGGCGGGCGACGGCAATCCCGCCGGCGGCGACGGACCGTGGGGAAGCTCGGCGGCCCCCACGACCGTCGAGTTCAGCGACCCCAATGGGGTTGCCATCGATTCCGAGGGTGACATCGCCTTCAGCGACACGGGGAACAACGCCGTTCGGGTCCTGGCCGGCACGAGCGGTACGCGCTTCGGGGTGCCTCTGACCGCGGGGAAGATGTTCACGCTCGCCGGCGAAGGCGGATCCGTCTTCAACGGCGAGCAGGCGTCCTCGGCCGGCCTCCAGGCGCCCGACGGCCTGGCCTTCGACGCCCACGGCAACCTCATCATCGCGGACACCGGAGACGACGACCTCCGGTTCCTTCCGGCGCAGACCGGCGTCTACTTCGGGCAGGCGATGACGGCCGGTCTCATCTACATCATCGCGGGGAATGGGAACTACGGGTACTCGGGGGACGGTGCACCAGCGGTCAACGCCGAGCTCGCCATGGACACGTTCAACGGGGTGGCGGTGGACCCGAGAGGAGACGTCGTGTTCTCCGACGTCGACAACAACGTGGTGCGTCTGGTGGCGGCATCGAGCGGGACCTACCTGGGCCACGCCCTCAAGGCCGGCGACATCTACACCGTCGCGGGGAACGGGAACCCCAACGGGGGTTTCAAGGGCGACAAGAAGCCGGCCATCAAGGCCGAGCTCGACTCGCCCCAGGGTGTGGCCGTCGACGCCGCGGGCAACCTCTACATCAGCGACTCGGTCAACAACAGGATCCGGTTCGTGGCTGCGGCCAAGGGGAAATACGACGGGGCGACGGTCAAGGCGGGTGACATCTACAGCATCGCTGGGACGGGCGCGGCCGGGTACTCCGGGAACGGCGGCCCTGCCACGGCCGCCGCGCTCAACGGCCCGGCCGGCCTGAGCGTGGGACCGTCCGGACAGATCCTCGTCGCCGACAACGGGAGCAACGTCGTCCGGGAGATCGCGGGCACGGCCCCGGCGGCATCCGAGGTTCCGTCCGTGACTGCGGTCAAGCCTGCGTCGGGTTCCACCCTCGGCGACCGGAAGGTGAGCATCGTGGGCACGGACCTGTCGGGTGTGACGGCCGTGCTGTTCGGCTCGCGAGAAGGGACGAACGTCGAGGCGAAGTCAGCGAAGAAGGTCGTGGTCGACTCGCCGGCCTCGGCGGCCGGCCCGGTCGTCGTCAAGATCGTCTCGTCGGCGGGAGTGAGCGTCGCCGGCTCGTATACCTACGTCGTCAAGGCGGCCAAGAAGCATCGGCACTGAAACCGGCACCGAACCGGCACCGAACCGGCACCGAACCGGCACCGAAACCGGCACCGAAACCGGCACCGAAACCGGTACAGTAAACCGCCTTCGAAACCGGCTTTGAAACCGTCGCCGACTCAGTGGGTTGCCAGCCGGAGCAGTGCCGCTAGCCGTGGTCGACGAACTGCGTCAACCACGGTCCCGTCGCCGCTAGGAGCTCGTCGGTCATCCTGACCACGTGCTCGTAGGGGAGCGACCCGGCCATGGGATCGGCGAGCATGGCGGCGAGGACGGTCGTCCGGTCCCCGGAGATGGCGGCCTCCACCGTCAGTTCCTGCGAGCTCACGACCCGTCGCAGGTGCTCACCGAGGTACGAGGGCACCGTCGCCCTGTCCCGGGGCCGGACGCCGTCGGCGCCGGCCACCACCATGCATTCGACGACGACGTCTGCGGGCAGGTTCTCGACCTGTCCGGCGTTGGGGATGTTTCCGGGCAAGGCCCTGTCCTCCCCGGTGACCAGGCCCTCGAGGAGCGAGGCGACGAATTCTCCCGACGGCCAGGTCGGGATCTTCTCCGCGGCCAGGAGATCGGCCATCTCGGCGTCGTCGTCGGCCTTGTCGGACTGGTGGCCGTGCATGCCGTAGTGGTGGACTCGCCAATCCCGTCCGTAGTCGGATGCGGCGGTCACGAACCCCGCGAAGAACTCGACCACGTGTGTGTCCGATGATCCGGGCAGAACGCCGAAACGGTCGAAGAGCTCGAACTTGACCCTGTTGTTGGCCACGACGTCGGCCTTCGTCCAGCCCCGCTCGGGGTCGGTCTTCTGGTAGTGCATCGCGTGCGGGGGGTCCATCCACAGCGGAGAAGAAGGGTCGACGCCGTCCCCTTCGCCGGAGAGGGCGCCGCGCAACACGGAGAACCCGTCACGGTCGCCGATGCGGAGCGAGGTCACGAGGGGAAGATGGTTGACGCCGGCCACGACGGGGTCGATCGTTGTGAAGTCGGCGTCAAGGAGGAGGCTCAGCACGAACTTGAGGCCCACGATCTCGGCACAGAGGCCGATGGTGTTGATCGAGGTCTCCCGTGTCACGGCACGGCACAGGGCGGTGAGAGGGTTGCTCACGTTGACGAGCAGCGCCTCGGGGCACCGCCGCTCCATGGCCCGGGCCACCTCGAGGATCACGGGCACACTGCGAAGTGACCGGGAGATGCCCCCGGGCCCCACGCTGTCGCCCACGGTCTGGCGAATCCCGTAGCGGGCCGGGATCTCGATGTCGTGGCGCATGCTGGCGAAGCCGCCCACCGAGAAGGCGGCGATCACGAATTCGGCCCCGCCCAGCGCGTCGTCGATGTCGGTGGTGGCGCGTGCGGTGAGCGGGATCCCGCGGCGCTCGGCCACGTGCTCCACGACCTTGAGCGCCGGGGGCAGCGAGTCGGGGTCGACGTCGTAGAGGACCAACTCGGCGTCGGTCAGCGCCGGTGTGTTGGCGAAATCCACCGTCAGCTTGGGTGTCCAGTGGGTGCTTCCCCCGCCCACGAGCGTGATCTTCGCTCCCATCGGGGCGACGATACCCGCGTCGGGGCGTCGATACCCGCGTCGGGGCGCCCGCGGCCCATGGGGGCGGTTCCGCCCGCCGGGCTCCCCTACAGTGCGCCCATGGCCGAAGGCTACGAACGGACCGTCGACGAGCTGCGGGTGAAGGTGCACTCCGACGCCCGCGCCCTGGCCCGCGCCGCGGCGGACAGCGCCGCGGCGGTGCTCCGGGACGCGGTGTCCGACAAGGGTGTCGCCAACGCCATGTTCGCGACGGGGAACTCGCAGCTGGAGTTCGTCGAGGTGCTCGTCACGGCCACGCCCGGGGTGCCGTGGGCCGACGTGGTGGTCTTCCACATGGACGAGTACGTCGGAGTGGGGCCCGAGCATCCGGCCGGCTTCCAACGATGGATCCGCGAGCGGATCAGCGACCGCGTCCATCCCCGCCGCGCCCACTACATCGACGGGCTGGCCGATTCCGAGTCCGAATGCGGGCGTTACGCGCGGCTGTTGCGTGACAATCCTCTCGACCTGTGCTGTCTCGGCATCGGGGAGAACGGGCACCTGGCGTTCAACGACCCTCCCGTCGCCGACTTCGACGATCCTCTCGACATGAAAGTCGTCGAGCTGGACCGGGAATGCCGGTCGCAACAGGTGCACGAGGGACACTTCCCCGACATGGACGCGGTGCCGAGCCGCGCGCTGACGGCCACCATCCCGACGCTGCTGCGCGCCGGGACGGTCCTGGCCGTGGTGCCCGAAGCGCGCAAGGCCGAGCCGGTGCGGGCCGCGATCACGGGCCCGGTGTCGACCGCATGCCCCGCCTCGTTCCTCCGCACCAGGAGCAACGTCACCCTGCATCTCGAACCGGAGTCGGCGTCCCTCCTGGGGTGGTGAGCCGGGTGCCGAGGTTCAGGGCCACCATCGTGGTGGGCGCGGTCGTGGTCGCCGTGGTGTCGCTCGCGGGCTGCAGCGGGGCCCGGGTGGGCGCCGGACCCGGGTCGCGTTCCGGGTCCGGTTCGGGGGCGCCAGGCACGCAGTCGGCGGCCCCGGCCCGGGGTGCCGACCATGACTGCGTCGTCGGGGCACCGGGAGCCGCCCCGAAGGTGGCCTGGTCGCAGCTGCGCAACCCCATCCTGAGCGAGCCGACCGCCGGCGTGAAGGACCAGGCGCTCGTGTGGGCGGACGGGATGTGGCACATGCTCTTCAGCTACGTGACCAACGCCGCCTCCACGCCGGGCGCCGAGCACTGGGACATCGCCTCGGCCACGAGCCCCGACCTCGCCACGTGGTCGACCCCGTCACCCTGGCCCGCCCAGACAGGCGTGCTCGGCGTGGCGTCGCCCGACCTCGTCCGCAGTCCGGCCGGCGCGTTCGTGGCCACCTACGACTCGGACCCCGGATCCGTCGGCGGTGGGCAGTCCAAGCTCTACTACCGGACCTCGACCGACCTCGAGACGTGGTCGGCACCACGGCCCCTCGGCCTCAGCCTCCACCCCGGCCCGACCGACCGGATGATCGATCCCACGCTCGCCTGGACCGGGCGTGGACTCATCCTCGGCTACAAGTACGGCACCTCGTCCCAACACTTCGAGATTGCATGGTCGCCGAGCGGCTCTCTCGACGGGCCCTGGACGTACGTCGGCCGACCCGACATCATCGTCGACGGGGACACGGTCGAGAACCTCGAGTTCGTGGCGGTCTCGGGACACTGGCGGCTGGTTGCGACGTCGAACACCTTCGACCAGCCTTGAATGTTCGAATTGCTCAGGGGACCCGACCGCGCCCTCCTCCTGGCTGCACTGGACGGGGGGAGGATGCTCGACATCCCGGGACAGACCTGGGACTCGGGCCCGGGGCTGTCGAGCGTGGACTACGAGCACGCCAACTCGGTGTACCTGTGTGACGCGCACGCAGCCGACGGCGAGTACTACGTGACCTATTCCGGCAGCAACGAGCTCACGAGCTTCGGCGGATGGGGGCACGCCACGATCGGGATCGCCAGGAGCACCGACCTGGTCCACTGGCACGTGCCGGGCTGAGCACCGATGGGAGACCCTAACGACTTCTGACGGGATCGCCAGGCCCGATCCATCGCTCGAGGAACGGGAACGCCTCGACACCGTGCCACTCGTGCACCCCCTCGAACACGTCGTGGACGAGGCGGTCGGTGGCGCCGAACGACGCGTAGACGGCACGGAGCTTCTCCACCTCGACGGCGGCGACCGTCGCCGGGAACAGATCGTCGGCGGTCCCGGACTCGATGAGCAGCGGTCGCGGTGCCACGAGCGCGCCCAGGTCCACGTGCTCGAGCTGCCCGAGCATGCCGGGCAGTACTTGGGAGCCGCACATGTTCCAGGGCATCTTGTGCGACTCGGCCCACGACGAGAAGTACCCGCTCACCACCGCCGCGGCCACCCGCTCGTCCCATGCGGCCAGGAAGAGCGTCACGGTGCCGCCGTAGGAGAGGCCTGCCATCCCGATGCGCTCCGGGTCCACCAGTGGGTGGGCCTCGAGGACGTCGAGAGCCCGCGCCAGGTCCCAGAGGTTCTGCGTGAGCGGGTTGATGCCCGCCATCACGGCGTGGACGAGGTTGGTGTCGCACGCGTAGTGGTCCTCGGGGTTCCAGTCGAGGCGCTCGCCGAAGCAGCGCAGGTCGGGGGCGAGCACGACGTAGCCCCGCACGGCGAGCTGGTGCGCGTAGTCGGCGTTCGGGGTGCCGGTGCGCTCGAGCCCGCACGCCTCTGACTTCCCCGGCCCGTGGCCGTGGGCGGCGAGCACCGCCGGTCCCGGCCCGACGCGGCCGTGGGGCACCAGGAGGTACGCCGGCACCGACATCGTCTCCTCGGTGTCGAAGACCACCTTGTCGCGCCGGTAGTGCTCGCATTCGACCGACTCGAGCGTCTCGAGCCGGAGCGGGACACGGTCGGGGAGCGGCCCGAGCATCGCCTCGAGGCGGGCGCGGCACCGTCCCCGCCAGGCGGCGAGGACTTCGGCGTAGGGGGCGCCTCCGGTGGTGTCGGCCGCCCCGGTGTCATCGACCGGCAGAGGGTCGTCCAGGCGGGTCCGGCTCAGGCGGACCATCCACGAGTACCAGGGTGAGTAATTCCGCTCCGGCGCGGGCAGGCCGAACGGCGATCCGGGCGGTGCGTCGGCGGCGGGTGCGTCGGCGGGCACGTCAGCTGGAGGCGGCAAGCGGAGTCCAGCTCTGCACCACGTGCCAGCACGTGCCCTGGGGCTTGCCCGTGTACGTGGGCACGCACAGCGGCGACGGGGGGCTGTTGTTGTAGAGCTCCACCACCTGGTACTGGGTCGGCCCGGCGAATTTGTCGGGGCCGTAGCTCAGCGTCGGGGTATAGGTGCCGGGGAAGTCCTGGATCCTCGACATCGCCTGCACGAAGGTCCGACGGTTGAGGTTCGGGCCCGCCCCCAGGACGGCCGCGGCGAAGAGCCGGATGACCTGGCACCACCCGACGATCGGCCCCTGCTCCTCGATGTAGGGCGAGACCGACGAGGTGGGCTTGTTGTGCGCCTTCCACGTGTCGTAGCAGCTGTTGACGGCGGGGTTGTACCCGCCCTCGCTCTCGGGGATGGGCGCGTCGGTTCCCCCCAGCGTCTCGACCGTCACCCCCTCCTGGTGGTCGAGGCCCTTCTCGTAGGGGATGGGGATGAGCCCCAGCGTGGTCTCGATCGAGGACTCGTAGTCCGACAGGAGAAGCTTCGGGTAGTAGTTCTGCCCGTTCTCCTGGGAAAGGAACGGGAAGAACGAGTTGAACGGGATGAGGGGGATCACGGACTTCACCCCGGCCGCCTTGAGCCGCTGGACGACCAGTGGCGCGGCCGAGTTGCTCGCCGCGGTGTCGGCGGGGTTCGACGGCAGGGTCTCGACGAGCGGGTCCGTGATCCCGGCCTTGGCCAGGGCGGGCAGGAGGTACTGGTTGAGCGCCACCTGGTCGCTCGTGCGGTCACCGGCGACGATGCCGACGCGGTGCGAGTTGTCGAGAAGGCCCGAACTCACTCCCCACGACACCACGGTGGCGAGGATCTGGGCCTGGTCGGGTCCCGTCCACCACAGGTACGGCGCCCCCTCCTGGGTCCAATTCGTCACCGTCGTCCATTGCCCGATGAACGGGGTGTGGCCTTCTTGTGTGATGCACAGCTCGTTGTCGCCGGTCCACGAGCCGAGCCCGTCGAGGACGGCGAACACCGGCGGGCTGCCCTCGGTCCACTGCTTGCACAAGGCCCGCATCCCCGCCTCGTTCGTGGGGTCGAAGTTCACGATCATGGGGTTGATCTTGCGCCCGTTGATGCCCCCGGCGTCGTTGATGGCGTTGACAAAGGTGTGGATCGCCGCCTTCTGGGCGCCGAACTCGGTGTCCCCGGCGAAGCCGAAGTTCGACGCCAGCGACGTCAGGTTCGACACCGGGAACACCACGTTGATCGAATCGGAGGTCACCCCGCGGGTGCTCGTCGACGCCTGGTCCACCGAGATGCCGCTGGGCTTGCCCAGGCCCAGACCGTTGTCGCTGCCCGAGGTTCCGGTGGTGCCCGACGTGCCCGTGCTGCTCGACGCGGTGGAGCCCGAGGGCGTCTTCTTCGATGCTGCCGTGATCCCGTAGACGGCTCCCCCGATCACCGCGATCACCACCACGAGCGCGACGACCTGCACGCCGGCTGGCCGGCGCCGGAGGCGTCGCCACTGCCGCCTCAGTGCCGCCCCAGGACCAGAACTCGCCATCGTCGCCCCTTCCCTTCCCTCGATGTCCGCTGCGCCCTTCGGCGCGGTGGCCAACGACTGCCACTCTCGTGCCCGCAACGAATCCCGCACCGGCTCGGACAGTCCTGCCGACTCCGACCCGCTGCCGACTCGGACCCGCTACCGGCTCGGACTCGCTACGAGCTCCGCTGGCACCCCCTCGACCTGTCGCCGGGCCTCGATCGGCCACCGGTCGTGGCCACACGATATGCGGCTGCGGAGCCGCCCACCCGGCAGGTGCAGGAGCTCCGTATGCCCGTGGCGGGAGTGATGGATCGGGCCGAGTGCGCTGAGGTCGTGCGCGAGGTCGGCCGGTGTGGCCGGGGAGGGGGTTGTGGCCGCCGGAACGCTGGGGCACCATGGACCTCGTGACGTTGGCGACAGGTCTGGACATCAGGGCGGTCTCCCCGAACATCGGGGCCGAGGTGTGGGGACTGGACCTCAGCCACCCCCTGGGCGACGAGGTGGTCGCGGAGGTGCGTGCTGCGCTGTGCCGGCACCTCGTGCTGTTCTTCCCCGACCAGGACCTGGCCCCCGAGGTGCAGGCCGACTTCGCCCGGCAGTTCGGCGAAGTGACGCCGGCGCACCCGGTGATCCCGTCGCTCGAGGGGAACCCCGAGGTCCTGCCCATCGACGGGCGTGAGGACCGCGCCTCGTGGTGGCACACCGACGTCACGTTCCTGCAGACCCCGCCTCTGGGGTCGATCCTCCACATGCGCGAGGCACCCACGGTCGGGGGCGACACCATGTGGGTGAGCCTCCAGGCCGCCTACGACGCGCTGGCGGCTCCGGTCCGCTCCCTGTGCGACCAGCTGATCGCGTGGCATCACGACCCGTGGTTCGCCGCCGACGTGGAGGCGAAGGGCGGCTACGAGTGGGACGGCCGCCACCACGAGAAGCTCTTCCCGGTCTCGCATCCCGTGGTGCGGACCCACCCCGAGACGGGGCGCAACGGCCTGTTCGTCAATTCCCAATTCACGCGGTTCCTCGAGGGCGTCTCGCCCCTGGAGAGCACCGCGCTGCTCGATATGCTCTACCGGCACTGCCAGCGCCCCGAGTTCAGCTGCCGCTACCGCTGGAAGGCCGGAGCCGTGGCGTTCTGGGACAACCGGGCCACGCTGCACTATGCCCTCGACGACTACGGCGATGCCCTGCGCATCGCCCACCGGGTCACCTTGCGCGGTGACCGGCCTTACGGACCGGCTCGTCCTCTCCGGCCCGCCGCCGGGGCCGCCTCCATCGCCTGAGCGCGGCGTCGGCGTCGACCGCGGTCCCGTCAGACCGCGCCGCCGGGGCCGGGACCCGCACCGGCACCGGGGCCGGGACCCGCGGCGGCACCAGTGCGCGTAGGACCGGTCACGTTCAAAGCCGCGTCGCTTGCTCCGAGGTAGGCGGCAAGCGCGCGAGGATCCTCCCGTACGACGTCGGGCGTGCCTGATACCACCACGCTCCCGGTCTGCATGACGACGACGGTCGAGCAGACCTCGAACACGAGCGGGACGTCGTGCTCGACGAGAAGGATCGTCGACCCCGTCACCTCCTGCAGCCGCTGCAGCAGGGGGATGAACGCCTCGGCCTCGCGCTGGGCGATCCCCGCGGTGGGCTCGTCGAGCAGGAGGAGCCTCGGGCCGGCCAGGACGATCGACGCCAGGTCGACAACCCGGCGCGTGCCCGTCGAGAGGTGCCCCGTCAGGTGATAGCGGAATCGCTCGAGTCCGAACGAGGCGATGACCCGGTTGACGGCGCGCCGCTTGTCGCGCTCGGTGCGTCGAGCCCACGGGAGCTGCAAGGTTGTCGACAGGACGCTCACGGGCCGGCGGGCGTCCTCGCAGAGCAGGAGCGTGTCCTCCACCGAGAGCTCGGGGTAGAGCCGACAGTCCTGGAACGAGCGCACGATGCCGAGCCGGGCCCGCTCCTCGGGGAGGTAGTCGCCGAGGTCCTCGCCGTCGAGAAGGAGGGAGCCCTCCGTCGGCGCGACCAGGCCCGAGACGGTGTCGAGGAGCGTGGTCTTGCCGGACCCGTTCGGCCCGATGAGCCCGACGATCGTCCTCGGTTCGACGGTCACGCTCACGTTGTCGACGGCCCGCAACCCTCCGAAAGACACGACCAGTTCCCGTACCTCGAGACGGGCGGGGCCTTCCCTGCGAATCTCCTCGTCGGGGGGCCTCGACGTTCCGTCGGCGTCGGTGAAGGTGCCGGCGTCGGTGAGCGAGCCATCGTCACCGGGGGAAGGCGCGCCGGCCAGATCGTCAGGGTCGGCCGCGTTCGCGTCGACGCCTCACGAGATCACCTCGGCGACGGCCCCCGCCTCGGTCGAGGGGCCCGCGCCACCGTCGGCTCCGGTTCCGGCCCCGGTCTCGGGCTTGGCCGTGGGCGTCCGCCCGCCCCGGCGCGCCTGCAGGCGTTCGACCCCGGCGGTGGCAAGGTCGCCGAGCTGGTGCATGACCTGGGCCATGCCGCCCGGCAGGTACAAGATGAACGCCATGAGCCCGATCCCGCTGGTGAGGATCTGGATGGACGTCGTCGACCCGAAGATCGCCGGGAGCCCGACGAGGTAGAGCGCACCGAGAACGGCACCGGGCACCGAGTCCAGGCCTCCGATCACCACCATCGACACGACCAGCAGCGAGACCGTGGGGTCGAAGGTGTCGGTGCTGAAGCGCTCCGTGGCGAAGGCGAGGCACACGCCCGCGTAGCCGGCCATAAACCCCGACAACGCGAACGCCATGAGCTTGGTGCGCACCACCGCGATCCCCGCCGCGCCGGCAGCGATCTCGTTGTCCCGTACCGAGATGAGGCGTCGGCCGATGCCGCGGTCACGCCACAACCGCACCATCAGGATCGAGATGACCAGCACGGCCAGGGAGAACCACGCGAAGGCCCGTTCCGAGGTCAGCCCGAGCCCGAACAGCGTAGGGCGCGAGATCAAGGTGGACTCGGGATCGGGAAGGCCCGAGCAGATGGTCCGGTGCAGCAATGGCACGGTCCAGCATGACGTCGCCAGCACCGACGTCTGCATGAAGAGGGCGAACCCGAGCGTGCTGACGGCGAGGTACAAGCCGCGGATGCGCAGGGCCGTGAGCCCCACGAGCACGGACACGACGGCCGTCGCCGCCCCGGCCAGGAGGAGCAGCAGCACGAGGGGGACGCTGCCTCCGAGGTGGGCGGTGATGTCCGCACCGACGGCGACCAACCCGAACTGCCCCAGCGAGACCTGTCCCGCCCATCCGGTGAGGACCGTCAGCGACAGGGCGATCACGCCGTAGATGCAGATCTGGGACATGAGGAACGTGCGGTCCACGCTCAGCACGAGAGGCAGGAGCGCGGCGACGACCACGGTCAGGAGCACGCCCGACGTGCCCACCCGCTTGCGCAGCCCGGCTGCGGATTGTCGGAAGGCGAGGGTCCCCGTCGTCCACGAAGTCCGTTCCGCGGTGCGCGAGCCCCGCTGCAGCGACGCGGCCCGGACGAGCAGAGCCAGCTGCAGCAACACGAAGAGGATCAGCTCCACCGTGGCCGACCCCGAGGACGGGTTCGTGATGTTCCACTGGAGCAGGTCCTGCACGATGCCCACGCCGATGCCCGCCGCGAAGGCGACGGGCAGGCTCACCATGGCGCCGAGCAGCGCGGCGAGCAGCGCCAGCAGGAGGAGCCCGGGGGAGAGGACCTCGGTCAGGGTGCTCGTCTGGGTCGGGGAGGCGAGCATGGCGGTGATGGCCGACAGCGCTCCGGCCAGGGTCCACGCCACGGTCGACGTGCGCCGGACCCACACGCCGGACAATCGGGCCGACTCGCTGTTCTCGGCCGAGGCTCGCATGGCGAGTCCCCACGGTGAGAAGCGGATGAAGGCGGCGAGGCCGAGGGCCACGATCGGAGCCGCGATCAGCGTGATGACCTCGCCCGGCGGGAAGAGGAAGGTCCCGATGTGGAACGACCAGTCGACGGGGACCGGGAAGGCGCGGAAGAGCTGCTTGGGTCGGATGAAGGGCAGCAGGGTCAGGAGATAGAGGACCTGGGACAGGCCGATGGTGGCCACCATCACCATGACCCGAGGGCGGTTGAACAGGCGGCGCAGCACGAGCTCCGACAGCGCCCCCGCCCCCGCCGCCACCGCCAGGGCGGCGACGAGCGCGGCCCAGTAGTTGATCCCGAAGTCGTAGTACAGCTTGACCATGAAGACGGCGGCCACCACGCCGAGCTGGCCCTGGGCGAAGTTGACCACCCTGCTGGTGCGGTAGATCAACACCAGTCCCACCGCCAGCAGCCCGTAGTTGAGCCCGAGGATGGCCCCCTCGAGCACGACCGACGACGGGATCGACACCGCGATCACTCGCGGCCCCCTTGTCCCCCCGGCTTGGGGCCGGCCCCCGGCCCGGTGCCCGGTGCGGGCCCGCCCAGCCACAGGCCGTCGGAGCCGGCGGCGGGCCCGGGCGGATCCGCCCCGGGGTTCGTCCTTCCGCTCGTCCTGCCCGTACCGTCGCCGTCACCGTTCGCAGCCGCGTGCGCAGGCCCGTGCGCAGCCCCGTTGCCCAAGGTAGAGCCCACGCCGCCGAGGAAGACGGGACGCAGAAGGTCGTCGCGCCCTAAGAGCTCCGAGATCGAGCCGTCGAAGCGGACCTCGCCGCGCTCGAGGAAGAAGGCGTGCTCCGCCAGGGTCATGGCGCGGTTGACGCTCTGTTCCACCAGGACCACGGTGGCCCCCTCCGCGTTCACCCGACGCACGATGTCCATCAGGCGCTCCACGGTCATCGGGGCGAGCCCGAAGGCGAGCTCGTCGATCATGAGGAGGCGGGGCTTGGTCATCATGACCCGGGCCAGTGCCAGCATCTGCTGCTCACCGCCCGACAGCGTGCCCGCCGGCTGGTCGAGGCGGGGCTCGAGCTCGGGGAAGACGCCGACGGCCTCGTCGAGGGCGATCCTGGCCCGGGAGGCGTCGCGCCGGAAGGAGTGCTCCCCGATGCGGAGGTTCTCCCGCACGGTCAAGCCCGGGAACGTCATCTTCCCCCCCACGAGCAGTGCCGCGCCGAGGTCGATGATCTGCTCGGGCTCGAGGTAGGTGCAGTTGGTGCCGAAAACGCGGATGACGCCGCGGTGGGGGTGGTCGAGCCCGGCCACGGCCCGGAGCAGGGTGCTCTTCCCCGCGCCGTTGGTGCCGAGCAACGCCACGATGTCGCCCTCGGGGACCTCCAGGTTCACGTCGAACAGGACCTGCTGGGTCCCGTAGAAGAAGTCCATGTTGTGGATCTGCAGCGCGGGGATCTCGCCACCCGATTGACGGCGCTTGCCCTCGGCGTAGCGCTCCAGGACGTCCTCGATGACGAGGGTGATGTCGCGGCGGACGAAGCGTGACCCGACGACGAGCAGCAGGCCGCCCAGGGCGCACACCGGTCCGATGAACGTGAGGGCGGTCGTCACGTTGCTGGCGTCGCTGATGGCACCCAGGATGATGCCGCCGGCGAAGCCGCCGAAGACCGCCGAGTACACGCCGAACATGGCGAAGCAGATGGAGCGCATCTCGGGTGGGGCGGTTGCGGCCAGCGTCTGGAAGATGGCGATGGCGATGGGAGCTACCGCGGCGTTGGCGAGAAGCTGGAACGCCACCACCAACCAGAGCTTGGGCATGTAGAGCGAAACGGTGAAGAGGGTGCCGTAGATCGTGATGCAGATCCCGGCCAGGATGAGCGGAGCCTGCGGAGCGCGCCGGAACAGCCGGTCCCCGACCGTGTACGCCAGGGGCAGCCCGAGGAAGGCGGCCAGCCCGATGATCGAGTAGATGTCGCTGCGTTCCGCGGTCCCGTGGCTCCCGGTGAGATGCCAGACCCGGACGAAGTAGAGGTTGCCGAACAGCGATGCGCTGACGCCGACGAATCCCAACACTGCCACCGCGACGAGCTCGTAGTACAGGGAGCGGATGCGCAGAAGGCGCGTCACGGCCGGGCCCAGCAGGACGCGCGGGGCGTGCTCCTGCTCCGACTGCACGTCCATGCCGGCGGCCTTGAGGATGTGACTCGACTCGTTGGTGCCCTTGTCCGGCTCCCGGAGGGTGAAGAGCATGAGGGCGATCGGGATGCCGGCGGCTCCCACCACGAGGCCCCACCGCCAGTTGTGGGTGTAGGCGACGATGTACCCGAAGATGAGGATGCCCAGGGTCTGGGCGATGGGGTCGGCCAGGTAGTGCCAGCTGAAGACCCGGCTGCGGCCCTCGGTCGGGTAGGCGTCGGAGAGATAGGAGTTGTGGACCGTGTTGTTGACGGCGCTGCCCACCGCGGCGAGCAGGTAGAGCACGACGAACCACCACACGTTGGGCGACAGCGCCATGAGCGGCGCTAGGACGGCGAAGACGAGAAGGGCCACGCCCGATACCACCTTACGGCTGCCCCGGTCCGCCCAGAGCCCGAGCGGTACGGCCCACAGCAGCTGGGCCACCGAGGCCACGAAGGCCACCGCCCCCAGGCCGCTGTCGCTGAGGTGGAACGACTTCTCGAGGTTGTTGCCGACCAGGTTGATGCCGTTGCCGAACATGCTCGGGACGATGGCGGCCAGCGTGAGCAGGACGAGGGGTGTGTACCCCGAGGCGCGCAGGATCCCCCGCAGGGGCGGGGGCTTCCCCTCGCCGACTCCCGGCATGAGCGCCACGTCGGCCACTGCCTCTTTGTGGCGGCTCTTGCTTATGGCCTCCTGGAGCAGCTCGTCAGGGACCGTGAAGCTGAACAGCGGCTCGTCGCCCCTGTAGAGCTCCGCCGCACCTTCTCCGACGAGTTGGTCCCCCGTTGCCGGCATTGCAACACGCTAATCCCTGACGCCATCGTCAGACATTCGTCGGGAGAGCGTCCGCCATGGCGGCCCCGGGGGCAGGTGCGCCGGTGGGATGATCAGGAAGCGGCGGCGGAGGCGACCGTGAGCGGCCCGAAGGGGAGGACACCGAGTCGGGGGTGACGTCTCCCTCCGAGGCCGCGCTCGGCGGTGTCGAGGGCCTCGGCCACGGCGTCGTTCACGTCGTCGACCGGTCGGAGAAACGCGGTGCGAACCTCGTCGTCGGTCAGTCCCTGACTGTGGAGCCACACCTCGGCATGGTGCAGGACCCGGCCGAGGACCTGGGCCTGCCAGCGGTCCGTCTCGGAGGGCCCGTCCACGCCGCCGAGCGCGTCGGGGCTCGGCGCGCCGGCCAGCAGGCGCGCGAACGCACCCCCCTCCGGCGTGCCGTCCGCGCATTCGGCCGCCATCACGATGGTCCCGCCGGCCCGGACGACGCGTTCGGCTGCAGCCATGCCCTTCACCGCCTGGTACAGGTTGCGGTCCAGGGGGTAGCCGCCGTTGGTGGTGAGGACGACGTCGAGGGGAGCGCCCACCGACTGCACCGATGTCCGCTCGACGAACCCGCAGGCCGCCGCATGTCCGGCCGGCAAGGAGCCGGCGAAGACGGCGGTGAGCTCACGCCGTTGATTGATGGCGACGTCGAGAGAGATCGTCGGAGGCGCCAGCGCGACGGCGGCCCGCACGAAATCGTGGACGGGGTTCCCTTCGGTGACGAGCCAGGTGGCGCGAGGATCCGCGATCCGGCTCGGGCTGTGCGCCTCGAGGATGGTCTCGAGCGCGGCCAGGCCCGGGCACGCGCCCTTGGGTCCGCCACTGAAGCCGGCGAAGAAGTGCGGTTCGACGAATCCCGTCAGGATGCGCACGTCGGCTGCGACGTAGCGTCGGTCGATCCGCACCGCAGTCCCGTCGACGCGGCCGACCTCGACGTGATCGGTATCGTCGGCGCGGTGTTGATGGATCGCGTACCGGGTGGCGATGTCGGGGCCGACGAGCTCGACCATCTCGTCGTGGGTGCCCTGGCGATGGGTTCCCGTGGCACACAACAGCTCCACGCGTTCGGGGCCGGCCCCCAGTCGTTCCAGTTCGGCGAGCAACGGCGGGAGCACCGTCCGGTTGGGCATGGGCCTGGTGAGATCGGGGAAGACCACCGCCACCCTCGGGCTGCCTCGTCCTGACCCCGATCCGCCGTTGCGCGCCGACCTTCTGGCGACGGATGCGACGAGCTCGGAGAGTGGAGGGCCTTCGACCGGCGCCCGCAGCGCCTCGATCACGGCGTTGGCCTGATCCGGCAGGCCGGGCAGATCCGTGGCGGTCACGACCACGGCGTCATCGGGGACCCGGACCACGATCCCGTTCCGGCCGTATGCGAGGCGCACGTCTTTCATCTCGTCAACTCGTCTTCTTCTGTCGTGCTCGTGATCCCATCATCCGCCGAGCTCGATCACGGCCGCCGCCGCGGCGTCGACCGTCGGTCTCAATGTGTCGTAGCGCGCCTGCATCGACGCATCCGGCGGTATCTCGGTGTCGACGGGGTTCACGCGCTCGAGATAGAGGTCCAGGCTGCGGTCGGGTCCGCTCTCCTCGGCCGGCTCGACAGTCCCGACACCGGGCCCGGACGCGGCCTCCGCTCTCCGTCCGAGACCGGCTCCGGTCGCCTTGGCCACGACCATCGCGGCTCCCGCTGACGCCGCTTCTCCCGAGCGTCTTCGACGCGCCGGCAGCCCCGTGACCGCGGTCAGGACCGCCGTCCACACGGCGAGGTTGGCTCCGCCTCCGCCCAGGACGAGGCCCTCCGGTGGGGCCGCGCCGGGGCGTGCGTCGGTGACCGATTCCAAACACCGCTCGACGTCCCATGCCACCGACTCGACGACGGCACGTGCCAGGTCACCGATGTCGTGGTCGAACGACAGTCCCAACACGGCCCCGCGGGCGGTGTCGCGCCACCACGGTGCCCGCGCCCCACCCAGCCAGGGGAGCGCGATGACCCCGCGCGCCCCGGGCGGGCTCGAGCCGGCGCGCCGCATGAGGGAGGTGGCGTCGAGGCCTGCCAGCTGTGCCAGCCAGTCGACGAGGGATCCGGCGGCCGACAGGCCGCCCTCGAGCAGCCACCCGCCGAGGGCCCCCCGCGTGACGATCACCGAATGGGGAGGTTCCAGGTGGCGGACGCGGACCGGAACCGACACGTTCGCGGTCGTGCCCCACGACACCATGGGCCAGGTCTCCGAAGAGCCCGCCCCGAGGACCTCGCAGGCGCGATCGCCGGCGCCGATCACGACGGGAATGCCGGGAGGCAGGCCGAGCTCAGCGGCAGGTCCGTCGAGCAGGCCGCCCACCGTGGTGTCCGACCGCACGGCATCGGGCAACAGATCGGCGACCGCGTCGACGAGGCCGGGGAGCAGAGGGCCGAGACCATCGTCGTCGGACATCTCGAACAGGCCTGTCGCCGAAGCCAGGGTGTGGTCGGTGGTCACTTCGCCGGTGAGCCGCCACGCGACCAGGTCTCGTGGTGCGAGAAGCCAACGTGCCGCCCGCAGCGTCCGGGGGTCGTGGTGCTCGAGCCATGCGATCTTGGCCGCCACGGATCCGGCGTCGAGCACCACACCGGTGCGGCTCCGCACCACGTCGGCTCCGTCGTCTCCGTCGTCTCCGAACGGTGCGGCCAGGGCGACGGCCTCCCCGGCGGCACGGCGGTCCGACCACACGAGCGCGGGCCCGAGCGGGGTGGCGTCGGCCGCCACCGGCACGAAGGTCTGACGGGCCGCCGCGAACCCGACGGCCCCGACCCCGCCGAACACAACCGCGGCCCGCGCGCCGAGATCGGACCGGGCCGCCTGACACGCGCCGACCACCGAAGGCCACCACGTCCCGGCGTCCTGCTCCACGCGGTTGCCGGCCGAGTACGTGCAGCGGAGCGCGCTCCGTCCCACCGCCACCGGACCGGCATCGCCCCACACCACCACCTTCGTGACGCTGGTGCCGAGGTCGATGGTGAGGATCACGTCGAGACGACGCCCGCAGTGCCCGCCGATCCGGCTGCGCCTGCAGTGCCGGCACCGGCAGCACCTGCCACTCCCCGCCCCGGGCGCACACCGTCGTGCACGGCCTCGGCGACGAGACGCGCCATGGTGGCCGGATCGGGGTCCTGGAAGACCACGCGCCCCACGGCGAGCCCGGCGGCTCCGCCGGCCATGGCGTCCCGGATCTCGGCGAGGACGTGCTCCCGGGAGGCGTCGCTGTCGTCCCCGGTGTCAGCCTCGGCCCCGGCGCGCCGCGGTCCGCCCAGAAAGAGGACGGGCACTCCCACACTCGCCACGACCCGGGCCACTGCGTCCACGCGTGCCGATCCGGATGCGACGTCGGGGACGGGGACCTTGAGCACCGGGGCACCGAGATCGTGAGCCACGATCGCCGCGTACACGATCGAGTCGGTGTCGCGCGCCATCCTGCCGTCACGCCATGTCAGGGACTCCACGAGCGCTTCGAGCCCGGCGGCACGCGCCGATTCCAGGACCTTGCCCAAGAGCTCGAGCGCGGGCGCGGTCAAGGGGTCGGCCAGGTCGATGCGCGTCATGTGCTTCACGCCTGTCCATCCCTCGGCCGCAGCACGCTCGACGCTCGCCACGGCACGGTCGTCGAGCTCGAACGCGCTGGAGGCCAGTCCCGTGCGGTTGATCGACAGGTAGGTGCGGTGCCGCGGCTCGACGGCGCCGGAGGCCGCCAGGTCGCGCAGGGGCTGGGTGCTCGCCAGGATCCCGTCGCAGAACGACAGCGCGGTCGTGAGCGCCCCGAGGTACTCCTGGTACGGCTCGATGGTGATCACCCCGCGGGGGCGGTGATCGGCGGCAAGGATCACCGCCGGCGCCTCGAGTGGCCCGGTCGGCAAGGGCAACGCCGTCACTCCACCCCGGGGATCCCGGCCAGGCGGAGCACCACCTTGGCCAGGGCCGAGAAGTCCTCGCGCCCGTACCCGGCGGTCGACGCGGCGGTGAGCACCTGGCGCGCCGTGGCGGTGGAGGTCATGGGCACTCCCGCCCGCCCCGCGTAGGAGAGGGCGAGGTCGAGGTCCTTGGCCATCAGATCGGTCATGAACCCGGGTTGCCACCGGTTCGACGCCGGGCTGTCGGGGACGACACCGGGCACCGGCAGCCGGGTGCGCACCGCGACGCAGTCCCCGGTGGAGTGCACGAGCACCTCGAGCAGCTTGGCCATGTCCACGCCCGAGCGCAGCGCCAAGGCGGTGGCCTCGGCGGTGGCGACCATCTGGGCCGCGTAGATCAGGTTGTTGCAGAGCTTCACGACCTGGCCCATCCCCGGGCCGCCCACGTGCACGATCAGACCCGCCATGGGATCGAGCGCGGGACGGGCGTCCTCGAGCGTGGCGGCGTCCCCCCCGACCATCAGCGTGAGGGTGCCTTTCTTGGCACCCACGGTGCCCCCCGAAACCGGCACGTCGAGGTACCGCGCGCCGGCCGCCGTGACCCGGGCGTGCTGGGCCCATTCGACGTCGGGGTCGATGGTGGAGCAGTCCACGACGATCGTGCCCGGACCGAGGGCCGGCAGCACGCCGTCCATGACCTCGACGACCTCGGGGGAGTTGGGGACGCAGAGGATGAGGACCTCGCTGGATCTCGCCACGTCGCCGACGGTGCCCCCGTCGATGGCGCCGAAGGCCATCGCCTCCTCCACCGGTGGCCTGCTGCGCGAGGCCACGGTCACCTGATGCCCGGCGGCGACGAGGTTGCGCGTCATGGGAAGGCCCATGGCTCCGAGGCCGACGAAACCCAGCTTCACGAGGACCTCCGTTTTCTGCCTGGTGGCTCTGTACTCGAGTTTCTGCCCAGTGCCTCAGTACTCGATCGGTCGATGGGTCAGCTGAACTGGGGAAGCCACCGGGAGGTGCCCTCGAGCAGCTCCTCGACCATGGCTTCGGTGTCGCGCAGGTCGCCACGCCCGGCCAGCGGGTCGAGGGCGAAGGCCTGCTGGGCGAGGGCGCGCTCCCCTTTGAGGGCGGCCTCGACCGTCAGCTCCTGGACCGCGACGTGACGGCGCAGGAGCTCGGCGAACGGTGCCGGCGCGCGTGCGGCGTCGCGCCCGCGCATGCCGTCGCCGTCCACGACGCAGATCGACTCCACCACGGCGTCGAGGGGAAGATCGGGGCACTGGCCCGCGTTCGGGAGGTTGAGCGGCAGCTCGCGGTGGGTGCCTGTCACCAGCGAGTCGATGACCGGTGCCACGAGCTCACCCGAGTCCCAGGTGGCGAGCTCCTCCTTGCCGGCGAGGACCGCGTCGACCTCGGCGATGTAGCCGTCCTGGTGCTCTTCCCGGCGTGATATCGGGGTCAGCTCGATGCCCCAGGCCGCCCCCCAGCCCGACTCCTCGGTGAGCACTCCCGGCATGAACTCGGCGAGGTGCCGGTCGTTGGCCCCGAGCAGCGCCCCCCAGCGGTCGAGGAGGGTCAGCTTGAGCAGGTGGCGCCGGGCGAAGTCGAGCTTCGAGAACGGCTCCGCCTCGGGTTGCCCCGGCGAGGGCGCCAGCGCGTCGAGGCCGCCCAGCTCCTGCACCATCTCGGCCAGCAATTCGAATCCGTCGGCACCGTCGACGTCGACCTCGCAGATCACGGGGAAGTGGTTGACGCCCTCGATGACGGGGCGCACCGCGGTGTGGGGCTTCTGGAAGGCGATGGCCAGGTCCATGCAGAAGCCGCCGACCTCGTGGCACAGTCCGACGGTCTTGACCCTGGTCTCCCGGCACACGGTGCGCGTGAGCGTCGTCATCGGGTTGGTGATGTTGAGGAGCCAGGCGTCGGGGCACTGGTCCTCCATGTCGTGTCCGATGCCGGCGAGCACGGGGATGTTGCGCAGCGCCCGGTTGATCCCCCCGGGGCCGACGCTGTCGCCCACCGACTGCTGGATGCCGTGCCGGGCGGGCACGTCGATGTCGACGGCCATGCTCTTGAACCCGCCCGTCGAGATCGTCACGACCACGAAGTCGGCGCCGTCGAGGGCCCGGCGCTGGTCCGTGGTCGAGGACACCGTCACCTTGGATCCGAGCTTGTCGTCGGCGATGCGGGCGATGGCCTCCATCTTCTGGAGGGGGGCGGGATCGATGTCCTCGAGGACCAGGTGCATCCCGGCCAGCGACGGGGTACCCAGGAGGTCGGTGATCAGCTTGGGTGACCACTGGTAGCTGCCGCCGCCGATGATTGTGACCTGCATGTCGTCATCCTCCCACGACGGGGTCCCCGGGCACCTTTCGTAGAACAGGTTCTATACTCGGACTTCTCAGGGCTCTCCGCTCAACGCGGGAATCTCGCTCACCCCGGGCCTCTCGCGCAACCGGCTTCACTCGATTCCCTCGGAGGTAGGCAATGGCACGACCGGTGATCGTCGAGGCGGTGCGCACCCCCATCGGCAAGCGCAACGGATGGCTGTCGGGGTTCCACGCCGCCGAACTGCTCGCCACGGCCCAGGTGGAGCTCGTCAAGCGTGCCGGGATCGAGCCGTCGGAGGTCGAGCAGATCGTGGGCGGGTGCGTCACCCAGGCCGGCGAGCAGGCCTCCAACGTCACCCGCACGGCCTGGCTGAGCATGGGGATGCCCTACGAGACCGCCGCCACCACCATCGACTGCCAGTGCGGGTCGGCTCAGCAGGCCAACCACTTCGTCGCCAACCTCGTGGAGGCCGGCGCCATCGAGGTGGGGATCGCCTGCGGGATCGAGGCCATGAGCCGGGTGGGGTTGGGGGCCAACGCCCTGAACGGGCCCGGCAGCTCGCGCCCGCCGGAGTTCCCCTGGGACATGCCCGACCAGTTCGGCGCCGCGGAGCGGATCGCCAAGAAGTACGGAATCACCCGTGAAGACGTCGACGCGCTCGGGCTCGCCTCCCAGCAGAAGGCGGCGCGCGCCTGGGAGGAGGGCCGCTTCGACCGCGAGGTGTTCGCAATCGACGCGCCCGTGGTGGGCCCCGACGGCCCGACCGGCGAGCGCCAGCACGTACGGCGCGACCAGGGGCTGCGTGACACCACGGCCGAAGGCCTGGCCGGGTTGAAGCCGGTGATCCCCGACGGCATCCACACCGCGGGCAACTCTTCGCAGATCTCCGACGGCGCCGCTGCAGTGCTGTGGATGTCGGAGGACCGCGCCAAGGCGAGCGGGCTGCGGCCCCGGGCCCGCATCGTGGCCCAGGTGCTCGTGGGCTCCGAGCCCTACTACCACCTCGACGGTCCCATCTCGGCCACCGAGAAGGTGCTCGCCAAAGCAGGGATGACCACCGGAGACATCGACATCTTCGAGGTCAACGAGGCGTTCGCCTCGGTGGTGTGCTCATGGCAGAAGGTCCACGACATCGACTGGGACAAGGTCAACGTGAACGGTGGCGCCATCGCCATCGGCCACCCCGTCGGCTCCACCGGGAGCCGGTTGATCACCACCGCGCTCCACGAGCTCGAGCGTCGTGACGCCAACCTGGCCCTGGTGTCGATGTGCTGTGGCGGGGCGCTCGCCACGGGCACCATCATCGAACGGCTCTGACCAGGATTGTCCGTCGGTTGTGGGCTCTCGGCGGTGGAAGCCGGGCGCGGCACGCCTTTCACGGACATGATGAGGCGATGAGCGTCAGGCCTGCAGCCGCACGAGCATCGGCACCTCCATCGGCTTCGGCACCAACAGCCGCACAAGACCCGACGCCGACGCCGACACCGGCGCCAAGAGCGAAGCGCCGTCGTCCACGGTCCGTTCCCGTCGGTGCCGTCGCCGCGTGGGCGCTGCTCGTCGCATGCGGCTCGGCGGCCGTCGCCGTGCACCCCTCCGCCGCCGGCGCGGCCGCCTCCGCCGGCCCGGGCCCGGTGCCGCATACCGTGTTCGGCACCGCCTGGCCCGTGTACCACCACGACGGGCTCGGCAGTGGTTTCGACCCCACGAGCACCAACCTCAGTCCTGCCACCCCGGCGTGGACCTCGGCCACCCTGGACGGTGACATCTACGGCGAGCCCCTCGTGGAGGCGGGTCGCGTCATCGTCGCCACCGAGAACGACACACTCGACGAGTTGGCGGCCAATACCGGAGCCGTGCTGTGGTCGACCCACATCGGCACCGCCGTCCCCTCGGGCAACCTCCCCTGCGGCGATATCTCGCCGACCGTCGGCATCACCGGGACCCCGGTGATCGACGCTGCCCGGTCGGAGGTGTTCGCCGTCACCGACGAGGCCGCCGGCTCGAGCGCGCAGCACTACCTGGTGGGCGTCGACCTCTACACGGGAGCGGTCATCCTGCACCAGGCCATCACGTTGCCCGGCTCCGACCAGGCCGCCCAGCTGCAGCGGACCGGACTGGCGCTCGACGACGGCAATGTCGTGGCCGGCTTCGGGGGCAACGACGGGGACTGTGGCAACTACCACGGCTGGGTCGTCTCCATCCCCGAGGGCGGCGGCCCCCAGCTGTCGTTCGAGGTGGCCTCCAACCCCGGAGACAGCCAGGGTGCTGTGTGGATGGGCGGGGCCGCCCCCGAGGTCGACGGCCAGGGGAACCTCTGGTTCACCACCGGCAACAGCGCCTTCACGTCCCCGGGCGACGCCTACGACAACAGCGACGGCGTCATCGAGCTGTCGCCGACGCTGCAGGTCGTCCAGTCCTTCGCGCCGAGCACGTGGCAAAGCGACAACGGCAGCGACTTCGACTTCTCCACCTCTCCGGCACTGGTGCCGGCCGACGGGCTCGTCTTCGCCGCGGGCAAGTCCCACATCGGGTACCTCATGTCGCAGTCGCATCTCGGCGGCGTCGGCGGACAGCTCCAGACGGTGTCCTCGTTCTGCAGCGGGGACGTCGACGGCGGCACCGCGGTGTCGGGCACAACGGTGTACGAGCCCTGTGGGGCCGGGGTAGTCGCCGTGGCCACGTCCGCGCCGAATAACGCGGCCGTGCTGTGGCATACGAACACCGGTGCCGGGGGTCCCCCCATCGTGGCCGGCGGGTTCGTATGGACCATCGGGGGAAACACGCTCTACGGGCTGGACCCGACCACCGGGAACGCGCTCCAGCAGTTCTCGCTCGGATCGGAGGCCAACCACTTCCCCACGCCGACGGTGGCCGACGGGCTGCTGCTGGCACCGTCATCGAACCAGGTGCACGCCTTCGACGGTCCGGCCGGGCTGCCGCCTGTGCCCCCGGCGCCGCCACCGCGACCGGGGTACTGGACAACCGCGGCGGACGGCGGTGTCTTCAGCTTCGGCGGCGCTGGATTCGACGGGTCGATGGGCGGTCGGCATCTGGTGGCGCCGGTGGTGGGCATGGCCGCCACCTCCGACGGCGGTGGGTACTGGCTGGTGGCGTCGGACGGCGGCATCTTCTCCTTCGGCGACGCCGGCTACTTCGGCTCCATGGGGGGACGACCACTGGTGAGACCGATGGTGGGCATGGCCGCTGCGCCCAACGGTGATGGGTACTGGACGGTGGCGTCCGACGGCGGGGTGTTCTCCTTCGGCGGCGCCCGCTACTACGGTTCCATGGGCGGGAAGGCACTCGCCGCGCCCGTCGTCGGTATGGCCGCCACGCAGGACGGTGGCGGGTACTGGCTGGTGGCCGCGGACGGCGGCGTGTTCTCCTTCGGTGATGCCCGCTACCAGGGGTCGATGGGGGGCAGGCACCTCGACAAGCCCGTGGTGGCCATGGCGGCCGGGCCCGGTGGCGGGTACTGGCTGGTGGCGTCGGACGGCGGCATCTTCTCGTTCGGCGGCGTGGGATTCTTCGGCTCCATGGGTGGGATCCGCCTCACTCGGCCGGTGGTGGGCATGACCCCGACGTCGACCGAGCAGGGGTACTGGTTGGTGGCGTCCGACGGCGGGATCTTCGCCTTCGGCGACGCCCCCTTCGAGGGATCCGAGGGAGCGGCCCGGTTGGCCGCGCCCATGGTGGGCATGGCCGCACCGCCCCTTCCCTAAGACCGGACAGGATCCCGCCCTCGACATCGCGAGGTCCCCCCATGTCTTACGCCGCGCCATGTCACGGTGCGCAATGGCATCACCGGCCCACTAAGGCACGCCGTGCACAGACAACACACGGTCCGCAGCGAGCACATGAGCACCGAGGTGCCGACTTGATGGTGCAAGACCCGTGCGCGTCTCGGTCCCGACGGTGCCGCCGCGCCGGTGTTAGCCCCCCGGGGAAAGGGGTACAGGCATGCTTGGTGCCGAAGGCACCCGATCGTATAGTTCGACGCATACGCGGCAGGGCCGGTTCCGTCGGCCCCAACTGGAGGTTGGAATGCATCTCAGATCACGTCCCTTGCGGCGCGCGTTGTTGGGCTCGGCCCTTGCTGCTGGAGTGGTGGGTGTCGCCGCCGCGCCGGCCGACGCGTCGACACCGCCCAGCACTCCGCCCCAGGCGACCGTCCATGTCGTGGCGACGGGACTGAACCAACCCAAGAAGCTCACGATCGCGCCCGACGGCGACCTGATCGTGGCCCTGTCGGGTGACGGGAACGCCCCTGCGACCTGCACCGACGGGAACGAGCCGTCGTGCCTCGACAGCTCCGGTGCGATCGATCGCGTTACCCCGTGGGGAAACGTGAAGACACTGCTCGGCGGGCTGCCTTCGGTTGCGGGCGGACCTGGCACGGGGCAGACGGCCACCGGGCCGGCCGAGGCGCGTGTCATCGACGGCAGGTTGCAGGTCCTGTTCCAGAACACCGACATCGACCCGACCACGGGCCTCGAGAGCTATGGAACGGCGGGAAGCTTCCTCGGGGACCTAGTGAGATTCCCCGCCTGGGGCCAGTCGAGCTCGATCGAAGCGAGCTTCGGGCCGTTCGAAGCGGCCAACAACCCTGACGGGGGCGCGGGCAGCGGAGTCATGTTGGGTCTCGAGTCCGCCATCGACAGTGACCCGTACTCGTTCGTCCCTTACCACGGCGGCTACGCGGTTGCCGACGCGGCGGCCAACGACCTGCTCTTCGTGTCGGGCAGCGGGAAGATCTCGGTGTTGGCCGTGTTCCCGGTGATCCCCGAGGTCGCTCCGCCGTTGTCGCTCGGGCCGACCCAGACGACGCCGTTCTCGGGTACCGCGCAGGCCGTGCCTGATTCGGTCACGGTGGGGCCCGATGGCGCGCTCTACGTCGGGGAACTGGGTGGTGTTCCGTTCAACACCGGGGTGTCGAGCGTCTACCGCGTGGTCCCGGGTCATGCGCCGACGGTCTACGCCACCGGGTTCACCGCCATCGGTGACATCGCGTTCGATTCGACCGGGCACCTGCTCGTCCTCGAGATCGACCAGGCGGGGATCAACGATCCGGCGCTGGCCTCAGGAGGGCTGCCGACCCCGGGTGCGATCATCCGTGTCGGTTGGCATGGTTCGCAGACCATGGTGGCGTCCACCGGCCTGGAGTTTCCCACGGGTCTGGCGGTCGGTTCCGACGGTTGGGTCTACGTATCGAACTACGGAGTCCTGTCCGCCACCGGTGGTCCCGATGGATTGAGTGGAGAGATCGCCAAGCTTCATCTGGGTTCGTGGTCTGACGGGCACTGAGCGGACCGGGGGCCTTCGCACAGGGACCTTCGATCACCCGGTAGCCGTGGTGGCGACAATCGTTACCGGGTGAGCGACCGCGCATCCCGAGCTGGTGCGTCAGCGGTTCCCTTCGAGCCCCTCCGCTCGGCGCCGCGAGCGCTCGGCGGCGGTCTTGCGGAGCCGTCTGGTGTCGACGACCGCGAATTCGCCTTCGGCCTCCACGCACACGACGCCGTCCTGTACGAGGCGTCCCTTGCTCGTGACGCGCCGTCCGTCGGTGGCGACCACCTCGGCCTCGAATCGCGCCTCGACCCCGACCAGCGTGGGGCGGCGGAACCGGATGGTCAGCCATACGGTCGGGCCTGCCGCGCCGCTCAGGTGGTTCGCAGCCGTGAGGACGATGTCGAAGGCGGCGGCGATGGCGGCCCCGTGGACCCACCCGGGTCCCCCTTCGTACGGCGTGGTGAAGCAGGCGGTGCCGATGGCCAGCGGGGGTTGGAACGAGATCTCCACCGGGAGCGCGATCGGGTTGTAGCGGCCGACGACAGGGTCATAGGGCATGGACCCGTCCATCGACGCGCTCGCCGTCTCGGGCCGCGCACCCTCGGGGGGATCGACGAACCGGGGGACAGGCTGCTGTGGGACGTGGGCGGCGAGGACTTCGGCGGCGGACTCGAGCTGCGACACGACCCCGTCGAGGACGTCGGGCGGGGCCACATTGGTCACGACCAGGTCAACGAGACGGCGTACGGAGTCGGCGAGCTCCGCCATCGGTCGCTCGCGACCGGCGATGGCGGGGTGGAAGCTCCCGTGGACGTCTTCGCTGCTCACCGTGTCTCCTCTGTCGACGTGCGTCGCCGGGGTTGCTCCGCCGTGTGCCCGCTCCGGCGTGTGACTGTGACTGTCTACCTGTCCTGCGAAGGGGCGATCACATCGGCGACCTGGCGCCGGTGCGACGCTCGGTGGTCGCGTCGCCTCGCCTTGGGCGCTCCGGCTGTCGGTGGAACTGGAATCCGTTCTAATGTCGAACAGCCCCGTGGCCGGCGGGGGAGGAGCCGGAAGCCGAGGGCACCCCCCCAGCACGGACGCCGGGCCGAGACGTGAAGGAGAGGCAATGCCGGGTCCCGGGACCGAGAATCTGACCTTCGAGCGCCACGGCGCCACAGCTGTGGTCATCATGAACAGGCCCGAGGCGAAGAACGCCCTCAGCCTTCCCATGCTCGTCGGCATGGCCGACGCCTGGGAGGAGATCGACGGCAACGACGACATCCGTTGCGCGGTGCTGACGGGCGCGGGCGGGACGTTCTGCTCGGGGATGGATCTCAAGTCGTTGTCGTCGCCGGAGGCCGAGCAGTACCGGCACCGCCAAGAGGCCGATCCCGACCTGCACTGGAAGGCGCTGCTCCGCCACTACCAGCTGCGCAAGCCGCTCATCGCCGCAGTGGAGGGCTGGGCCGTGGCCGGTGGCACCGAGATCCTTCAGGCCACCGACATCCGCGTCGCCGGGGAGAGTGCCAAGTTCGGGGTCTTCGAGGCGCGTCGGGGCCTGTTCCCGCTCGGAGGCTCCACGGTGCGGCTCAGACGGCAGATCCCGTTCACCGTCGCCATGGACCTCCTGCTGACGGCGAGAGAGGTGAGCGCTCAGGAGGCGAAGGACATCGGCCTGATCGGTCGCGTCGTCCCCGACGGGCAGGCGCTCGACGAGGCTCTGCGCGTCGCCGAGGTGATCTGCGGCAACGGCCCCCTCGCCGTGGAGGCCATCAAGCGGTCGGTGCGCGAGACCGAGGGGATCCCCGAAGTCGAGGCGCTCAAGATCGAGCTCGAGATCGGCTGGCCCATCTTCGCGACCGAGGATGCCAAAGAAGGCCAGCGGGCGTTCGCCGAGAAGCGCGCACCCGAGTACAAGCGGCGCTGATGCCCGACGGAGAGCTGGGCGTCTCGGATTTCGGGATCTCGCCGGGCGGATCGGGTGGCGAGGCCGTCAGGACGGCGGGGGAACGCGAGGGCGCCGCGGCCCGCGGCGGGTCGGAAGACGCTCGCTTCGAATTGGCGAGCCAGCTTCGACGCATCACGAGCGCCATGGTGGGGGTGCCGATCGCCGACACCGACATCACCGCCGCTGCCGCGGCAATCAGGGAAGTTGCCGACGGTCTCGAACGGGTGGCAGGGCCCGGGCGCCGGCTCCGGGCGCAGCCGGACCCGGTGGGGCATCCACAGGAGTTCTTCCCGACCAGCCCGGTGATCGGCTTCGCAAACCCGGTAGCACCGCCCGTCGTCGTCGAGGCGGTCGACGGCGAGCTCCGGGGCACGGCGTACTTCGACTACCAGTACGAAGGCCCGCCCACGTGCGTCCACGGCGGAGTGATCGCCATGGTGTTCGACGAGATGTTGGGGGCGGCGAACATCATGGCGGGAAGCCCCGGGATGACCGGGACCCTGACCATCCGGTACCGCAAACCGACCCCGTTGCGGACCCCGTTGCGCCTCGAGGCTCGCTTCGTAGGGAGAGAGGGCCGCAAGATCCGGACCTATGGCGCCATCTTCCACGAGCAGACGGTGACCGCCGAGGCTGAAGGCATCTTCATCGAGCTCATCCCTCAGCGGTTCCTGGCCATCGTGAGCGAGAACTCGGACTCACCCGAAGCCGTCGAGCAGGTGCGGGCCGACGCCCGCCGTCTGGGGTTCACCGACACCTGATCCCCGAAGGTGTAGGGGCGGAGGAGGCTGCAGGCGTTCGTCCGTCGCCGCCAGGTCGCCCGCAGGTCGCCGGCAGGCGCCCCCGGTCTCGGGCGCGCGCTCACAGAACTCCAGGTCGAGCGGGTGTTCCGGCTCGACGGTGAGTGAGGACAGGCACTGTAGGTGGCGCCCTTCTCAACACATCGGTGCCTCGCGCCGATACCCACCTGGATGGCCGGGCGCCGCGGTCCCGGTCCGACGCGAGGACGGCCGGGTTGAGCGAAAGAGCACGTCAGGGTGACATCTTCATCTCGCCACCGAGCGGGGCGCCAGCCCGTGCCCCTATCGCCGTGGGCCCGACCGTGGGTCCGACCGTGGGCCCGACCGTGGGCCCGACCGCCACGCCCCCCATCGCTGCCCTGGCGGACGAGGACCTGGCCCTCTTCCTGGACATGTCGAACGAGATCTTCGGTGTCTTCGACCTGAAGCAGGGCATTGTGTGGAGCAACGGTGCGGCGGCCGCCCTCCTCGGCTACGAGGAACAGGAGCTGGCGCAGGTGTCCCTGGTGGACCTCATCCATCCCGACGACCTGCTCGAGGCCTTCTCCCTGTTCGACCAGCGCGACGGTGACGCCGAGCCGTCGGGGATCGAGTCCCGGTACCGGTGCAAGGACGGAAGTTGGCGCTGGCTCGAATGGACGGCGCGCATCGCTCCTGAGACCGGACTCGTCTATGGAGCCGCCCGCGACGTGACCGCCCACCACGTCGCGCAATCCACCCTCGGTGCCAACGAAGCGCGGCTCCAGGCGATCCTCGACCACTCGAGCGCGGCAATCTTCGTGAAGGACCGAATGGGCCGTTACGTGCTGGTCAACGAGGAGTTCCTCCGCGCTTCGGGCCTCGAACGTGACGACGTGCTGGGACGGACGGCGAGCGAGATCTGGCAGGACGCACCCATCGACGACAGCGACCGGCGCGTGCTCGACGCCGGTGAGGCGTTCACGCGCGACGACATCGTCTATCTCTACGGCGATCCACACGTCATGATGACGGCGCGGTTCCCGCTGCTCAACACATCGGGTGCGGTGACCGGGATGGCGGCCATCTCGACCGACATCACCGATTGGACCAAGGTCCAAGCGGCACTGGCCGAGCGCCAGCGTCTCCTCGACACGGTCATCCGGGCATGCCCGGACATCGTGACCGTCCTCGACGGTGAAGGGCGAGTCCGGGAGGTCAGCGAGGCCGCGGCTCGGATCCTCGGGTACGACCTGCGCGACCCCGTCCAAGGCGAGATCGAGAATCTCGTCCATCCCGAGGACCTCGCCCGTGTCCACCAGGAGGTCGCCAAGGTCTTCTCGGACCCCGACGCGCAGCTCGACGTGAAGTGCAGGGTGCGCCACGCGGACGGGCGCTGGGTCGTCCTCGACACGCGCGGGCAGGCGATCGTCGGCGACGACGCCAGGACCGCAGGAGCGGTGGTCGTGTCGCGTGACGTGACCGACGAGCTCGAGGTCGAAGCCGAGATGCATGTCGCCGTGGAGATGGCCGAGCAGGCCAGCAAGGCCAAGAGCGACTTCCTGTCACGTATGAGCCATGAGCTGCGCACACCGTTGAACAGCGTCTTGGGATTCTCCCAACTCCTCGAAATGGACGAACTGCCCGAACACCACGGTGAGGCCGTCGGCCACATCATGCGGGCCGGACGGCACCTCCTGAACCTGATCGACGAGGTGCTCGACATCTCCCGAATCGAGTCGGGCAATCTCGAGCTTCTGTTGGAGCCCGTGGCGATCCGCCAGGTCCTCCGGGATGCGATCGACCTCACCCGCCCTCTCGCGGAAAGACGTGAGGTCGCCATCGTGCCGGACCTCGAGCCCTGCCCGGACTCGTTCCACGTCCTCGCCGACCGGCGGCGACTGCTCCAGGTCATGCTGAACCTGCTGTCGAACGCGGTGAAGTACAACCGCATCGGCGGCCGGGTGGGTGTCTCGGCCGCGGCCTTGTCGCCCGATCTCTTCCGGATCACCGTCACCGACACGGGCAACGGGATCAGGACCGAGGACATCGACCGGGTGTTCGAGCCCTTCGACCGCCTGGGCGCCGAGTCCAGCGGGGTGGAGGGCACCGGAGTCGGTCTCACGTTGTCCCGGTACCTGGTCGAGCGAATGCGGGGTGCCATCGAGGTGCAGTCGAAGCTGGGCGAGGGCACGTCCTTCAGCGTCGACCTGCCGACAGCGTCGCCACCCGTGGTCCGGGCCCTCGCTCCCGAGTTTCGACCGGGAGAGGAGCGGCGCGTCGCCACCCTGCGCGTCCTGCACATCGAGGACAACCTCGCCAACCTCGAGCTGGTCGAACAGGTGCTCACGCGGTCCGGGGCGGTGGAGCTGCTGGCGGCCATGTCGGGGAGCCTCGGGCTCGAACTGGCACGCGAGCACCGTCCGAACCTCATCCTCCTCGATCTCCACCTCCCGGACATGGCGGGAACGGAGCTGCTCGACGTGCTGCATGCCGATCCTCGCACGGCGGACATCCCGGTCGTGGTGGTGACCGCCGATGCCACACCCTCGCAGGTCGAGCGGATGCGCGACATCGGGGTCTCGGCCTACCTCACCAAGCCCATCGACATCCGGGACCTGCTCGGCGTGGTGGAGTCGGCGACCCGCAGCGGGGGTCTGACGACGGGGTCCGAAACGAGCGGTCCGACATGAGGTCCCGATTAACCCCGCCTCCGGCCTCCGGGGCACAGGACGCGGCGCCGACACCCGAGGCGGCTCCGGTTGCCGTGCCGGTCGTGGCGCCGGCCCCGGTCCCGGTGCCCGCTCCGACCGGTCACCTCACCCCGGCGGCGGCCGGAGTCGACGCGCCTGTGCCCGAACGCGCCCAGCTGGCCGCGTTCCTCGAGCTTTCGGCTCAGATGTTCTGCATCACGGACTTCTCGAGCGCACTTCTATGGTGGAACGCGGCATTCCAGAAGGCACTCGGCTACAGCCCCGAAGAGCTGAGAGGTCTGCGGCTCGACGATCTCGTCCATCCCGACGACCGAGAGATCCGCAGAGCAGCCGAGGCCGTGCTGGCTGCGAACGGCGAGGCAGGGTTGACCCAGGTACGCGTGTGCACCCGGCAAGGTGAATGGCGGTGGCTCGAATGGACCACACGCGTCGACTTCAACCGCCGGCGTGTATACGGGGCAGCCCGGGACGTCACTGACCGCCGCCATGACGAGATCGCCCTCAGCGAGAGCGAGGCCCGCCTGCGCGGCATCATGAGGTACTCGCCGTCAGTCATCTTCGTGAAGGACCTCGAGGGCCGCTACCTCCTCGTCAACGATGAGTTCGCACGTGTCACCGGGGTCGCGGTGGACGACGCCATCGGACGGACCGCCGAGGGCTGCTGGGGAGGGGGAACCCCCGCCATCTCGGATGGCGAACGCGAGCTGCTCAAGCACGGGGCGCGCTCGGCGATCAACAGCGAAGAGTCACTGCACACCGCCGACGGCCGACGCGATTTCATGGTCAGCCGGTTCCTTCTGCGCGACGAGCACGGCGTGCCGTATGCCCTCGGCGCGATCGCCTCGGACACCACCGAGCGGCGAGGTGCCGAGAAGGCGCTCGTGGCCCGGGACCGCCTGCTCGACTCCGTGATCAGCGCCAGCCCGGACATGATCACCCTGATGGACCGCACCGGGAAGATCCATCAGATCAGCGAGACCGAGCGCGCCCTGTTCGGCCATCCGCACGAGGTGTTCACCCGCGGCGACGCCTTCGACTTCGTACACCCTGACGACCGCGACGACTTCGCCTCGCTGTTCGTCCGCATGGTGACAGGCGCCGTCTCGCACCTGCATCTTCGCTACCGGGCGCACCATGCCGAGGGCCACTGGGTCGCCGTCGATTCCCGGGCCCAGACGGTGCTCGACGCCGAGGGACACTTCGCGGGGGCCGTGGTCGTCTCGCGCGACATCACGGACAAGCTCGAGTCCGAGCAGCTCCTGGCGGTGTCCCGCGAGAACGCCGAGCAGGCCAGCCGAGCCAAGAGCGACTTCCTGTCACGCATGAGCCACGAGCTGCGCACGCCACTCAATTCCATCCTCGGGTTTGCGCAGCTCCTGCAGATGGACGACCTCCCCGGCCAGCAAGCCGATGCGGTGGACCACATCCTGCGTGCCGGGCGCCACCTGCTCGATCTCATCGACGAGGTGCTCGACATCGCCCGCATCGAGTCGGGGTACCTCGAGTTGACCCTGGTGCCCGTGGCCGTGGACGAGATCGTTTCGGAAGCCCTCGAGCTGACCAATCCCATCGCCGCACGTGCCGAGGTGGTGATCCGGTCCGCCGTCGACCCCCGCGATGGCTATGTCGTGACTGCCGACAGGCAGCGCTTGATGCAGGTCCTGCTCAACCTGTTGTCCAACGCCGTGAAGTACAACCAGCCGGGTGGACGAGTGGACGTCAGCTGCGAGTACGGCAGCCCGGGACGGCTCAGGCTGGCCGTCACCGACACCGGACGTGGCATCCGGCCCGAGGACCTGGCGCGCGTCTTCGTGCCCTTCGACCGGCTCGGGCTCGAGCACACCGGCATCGAGGGTTCCGGGGTGGGCCTGGCGCTGTCCCAGCACCTGTGCGAGCGCATGGGCGGGGAGCTCGGCGTGGATTCCGTGCCGGACGTGGGCAGCACATTCGTCATCGAGCTCCCGGCGTCAGAGCCGACCACCGTAGAGACCGACGGAGGCTTCGAAGCGGGGGGCCGGATCGGCGCCTCCGGGTCCGGCGTGACCGGGGTGACCGGGGATGCCGCGTGCGGGGTGACCCGGGATGCCGCGGTCGGAGTGACCGGCGACGCCGGCCAGCCGTCCGCCACGGGACGCGACAGGGACGACGACGGCGATCGGCCGTCTGCCGCGAGCCGGTCGTTCCGAGTCCTGCTGGTCGAGAACAACCTGACCACGCTCGACCTCGTAGAGCGTGTCCTGTCCCGGCGCCCGGGCACCGAGGTCCTGGCGGCCATGCAGGGCGGACTGGGTGTGGACCTCGCCCGTGAGCACGTGCCCGACATGATCCTGCTCGACCTCTCCCTGCCGGACATGACCGGCAACGGAGTGCTCGACCGGCTGGCCGAGGACCCGGCCACCGCCGGCATCCCCGTGGCCGTCGTCGGCGCCGACGCACCGGCACAACACGTGCGCCAGCTTCTCGGGCGGGGCGTCATCGGGTTCCTGGCGAAGCCGATCGACGTCCGGGGGTTGCTGTCACTCGTCGACGCGGTGCGCGCCGCCCGGGGAACCTGAGCCCGGGTTCGGTGCCGGGCTCAGATGGCCCGCTCGCGCCCTTCCCAATAGGGGTCCCGCAGCTTGCGCTTGTAGAGCTTGCCGTTGGGATCGCGAGGCATGTCATCGGTGAAGTCGATCGTCTTGGGCGTCTTGAACTTGGCGAGACGGCCCTCGCACCAGGCCAGGATCTCCGCGGCGAGCTCGGGAGACCCCTCGACGCCGTCGACCGGTTGGACGACCGCCTTCACCTCCTCGCCCCAGTCCTCGTGGGGGATGCCGAACACCGCTGCGTCGACGACCTTGGGATGGCCGAGGAGAACGTTCTCGATCTCGGCCGGGTAGATGTTGGCCCCTCCCGAGATGATCATGTCGGTCTTGCGGTCACAGAGGAAAAGGTACCCGTCGTCATCGAGATAGCCGACGTCGCCGACGGTGAAGAACTTGCCGATCCGATTCTTCTCGGTCTTCTCCTTGTCCTTGTGGTACTCGAAGTCGCCCGAGTTCATGGCCATGTAGACGGTCCCGATCTGATCGGGCCCCAGGCGGTTGTTGTCGTCGTCGAAGATGGCGATCTCCGAGATGGGCCAGGGCTTGCCCACGGTGCCCGGCTTCTTGAGCCATTCCTCGGTGTTCACGATGGTGCCGCCGCCCTCCGACGCCGCGTAGTACTCGTCGATGACCGGACCCCACCATTCGATCATGGCGTGCTTGGTGTCGACCGGACACGGAGCCGCAGCGTGGATCATGTGCCGCAACGACGAGAGGTCGTACTTGTTCCGGACGTCTTCGGGGAGTGCGAGGAGTCGGTGGAACTGGGTGGGGACCATGTGCGAGTGTGTCACCCTGTACCGCTCGATGAGTTCGAGCATGCCTTCGGCGCTCCACTTGTCCATGAGGACCACGGTGTGGCCCATGTGGATGGCGGCGCCCGAGAAGCGCAGCACGGCGGTGTGGTACAGCGGCGACCCCACGATGTGCACGTTGTCGTCGCGGGGGTTGATGCCGAACAGAAGCAGGATCCCCGCCAGGGCGATCGCCATCTCGTCGGGGTCCGCCCCCGACAATGCGCGCCGCACGCCCTTGGGGTGCCCCGTGGTCCCCGAGGTGTAGTTCATGGTGTCGCCCAGGGTGCGATCCGCGGGCCGGTCAGTCTTCTGGTTGTCGCGCAGCTGCGCGTAGGAGGCGAAGCCCGAGATCTCGCCGACCGCCAGGCAGCGTGACGCAGGGATCTCGGCCTCGTCGGTGGCGTCAAGGCACACGTCCGCGAAGCGCTCGTGGCCGATGAACACCTGGGCTCCGGAGTCCTTCACGATGTAGGCGATCTCGGGCGCCACCAGATGGTGGTTGATGGGGACGATGTACCACCCGGCCTGCATGGCGGCGAGATAGATCTCGAACACCTCGGCGCTGTTGGGCAGCACGAAGGCGATCGTGTCACCGGCGCGGAGCCCGAGCTGGCGCAGCGCGTGCACGACCTGGTTGGCGCGGCCGAGCAGCTCCCCCGCCTTGAGCTCGGTCCCGTCCGGAGCGACCAGCGCCAGATGGCCCGGCTCCTCCTCCGCCATCGCCCAGAACCCGAAATCGGTCATCCTCGCTCCTCACGTTGTGCTTCGTAGCCCGGGGCTCACCCGGCACCGGAACGGGACACCGCCGACGGTTTACATTCCGGAAGGGGCCGTTGCCGACTGGTTCGGTGTCGTCGCGTGCCGTCCCGTCCGAAAACGGTTCCCCCTGGTCCTTCGCCCTCGCGCTCACCGCCAGGTCGCTACGAGGCTAGAACGTGTTCTCGATCGCGGCAAGCCGCCGCATGGCCAACTTGCGGAGCTCGTCGGTGCGGATCTTGGCGTTGCCGGTGAGCGTGAGCTCGTCCTCGGAGAAGAACAGGACCTTGCGGGGCAGCTTGTAGGACGCCAGCCGGCCCCGCAGGAAGTCGCGCACGCCGTCCTCGTCGACGACGGCGCCCGGCTGGGCCACGGCGCACACCACGACGATCTCGCCCAGGGTTGGGTGCGGCACCCCCACCGCCAGCGCGCTGTGCAGGTCGGGATGACGCATCAGCTCGTTGTCGACCTCCACCGGGGAGACGTTGGCGCCACCCGTCTTGATCAGGTCCGAGGTGCGCCCCACCCAGTGGAGACGACCTTCGCCGTCGACGAATCCGGCGTCGCCGGTGGCGAAGAAGCCCTCGCTGTCGAAGACCTCCTCGGGGGCGACCTTCAGGTAGCCCTTCATGAGCGTGGGCCCCTTCACCCGGATCTCTCCGGGAACACCCTCGGGCTGTTCCTCACCGGTCGAGGCGTCGACGATGCGGACCACGTTGCCGGGAAGGATCCTCCCCTCGTGACCCTCGCGCCGCGCCGCGGGGGTGTCGGCGGGCATGGAGCTGATGATGGTGAAGGTCTCCGTGAGGCCGTAGGCGGCGCGCGGGCTCCAGGAGTCGTCGATCTTCACCGAGGGATGCCGGCCGAAACAGGTGAACGAGTCCACGTGCGCCACCGCGGAGAGGTCACGGAGCTGCCAGTCGGGGTGGCTCTCCAGGGCGGCGAGCTGGTGCGGCCAGGCGTGCGGATTGGTGACCCGTTCCGACTCCAGCAACTCCAGAGCGTCGCCGGGCTCGAACAGCTCCTGAAGCACGAGACACGCCCCGGCCGCCAGGGTGCCGCCCATGACCATGCAGTAGCCGGCAGTCCAGAAGAACGGGAAGGCGCTCCACACCCGCAGACCGGGATCGAGGCACAGGTGCTGGGCGAAGCGCCAGCTCTGGATGGCCGCCGCCCGTTGCGCGTGCAGCACGCCCTTGGGCTTTCCCGTCGACCCCGATGTGTAGACGACGAGCGCGTCGTCATGGGGCGATACCTGCTCGGTGCGGCCGTCGCACACCTCGTCGGTGAGTGTGTCGCCGGCCTCGAGGAAGTCCTCGTAGGAGCCCGTGCCCAGGCACGCCATCGTGGTGAGGTAGGGAAGGCGCGGCACCATGACCCGCACCTCCTCGTGATAGCGGTGGTGCGCGAGATTCTCCTGGTAGACGAGGACGGCGCTGTCCGAGTGTCGAAGGACGTGTTCGATCTCAGGTGCCTCCAACAGGGTGTTCACCGGGACGAGGACCCCGCCCGCCAGCGCGACACCGAAGGCCGCCTCGACCCATTCGGGCCGGTTGCCCATGAGCAGCGCCACCCGCGTGCCCTTGCCCGCGCCGGCGGCTGCGAGCGCCTTGGCGAAGCGGCGGGCTCGCGCCCCGAGCTCCGTGTAGCTCCAGCGCACGACGTCGCCTTCGGCCGAAGCGGGCGCGGGGTGGAAGCACAGCGCTTCGCGCCCGCCGTGTCGTGCGACGACCTCGGTCAGCAGTCCCCCCATGGTGGGCGCGCCGATCCCGGGCTCGGTCTCCGGAGGTGGGCCCACGAAGACGGGCACGGAAAGGCTCTCGTGCTCGAGTCCGCCGCCGCGCCCTACGCCGGCAGCTCGACCTCCACCGGGCCCTTCGCCATCACCGACCCGTCCTGGTTGGTCATCGTCACCTCCAGGGTCACGAGGCCGGCACCGAGGACCCTGTCGTGGCGGGCGTCGGTGACCTCGGCATCGAGGAGGGTGAGGTCGCCGTCGAAAGCGGGGAAGCGGTACTGCACCGCCGAGTGGCGGATGAAGCCGCGGTCGCCGGCCCATGCCGAGACGTAGTCGAGGACCCACGCGCCCATCGACGCGCCATAGCCGTAGCCGCGTGGCATGCCGATGAGGCGGGCGTGCTCCTCGTCGGTGTGACCCGCGACGGCCCGTGGTAGAGGCCGTCGCCGAGCTCGGGGTCCTCCTGCGCGCCTTCGAGGTCACGGTCCATCTCCTCGAGCCACCCCGCCTCGCTCAGGTGGTCGGCGCCTTCGTGGTAGGTCGAGCCCCACACGGTGAAGGTGTAGCCGCGCCACTCCGAGGCCAGGCTCGGCAGCGAGTGGGGCCCGATGGGGCGGGTGAGGAGGCTCTGGCCCACCTCGACCGACTCGAGCGTCGGGCTGTCGGCTCCGGCGCGACTGCGGATCCACTGCCGGCGTTGGGCCTCGATGGCGCCCAGACGCTCCTCGGTCCATGTGGGCAGCGGAGCGGCCTGCTCGAAGAAGCCCCGTGCGCGCGCCACGTCGGCGCGGTAGCGCACCGCGGTCGACCACTGCTTGGCCACGCGTTCGCCGCGCTGGTTCGTGTAGAGGGTCTCACCCCGGCTGAACATGGTGGGGCCGGCGAACTTGGTCTCCGACACCTTGTAGTCGACGAAGCGCCGCTTCATGCGCAGCAGGTCCCCGGGATAGATCCGGGGGCCGGCGAACCACCACTCGTCGCCGCCGAAGATCATGTGGGTCCCGGGGATGTTGCCCACGATGGCGGGCCCGGCTCCGTGTCCGACGTCGCAGCAGATGGTGAAGGACTGCGGCGCCACGATGCGCCCGAACGTGCTGGCGGCGGCCACCTCGTCGTCGAAGTGCAGCGGGTTCGGGTACTGCATGGCCTGGACCCACCGGCGGATGTCGGTCACCGTCACGGGCTCTTTCAACTGCCCCCCGCCCACGGGTTGGCCGACATGGCGGTCGACGTCGGACGTGTCGAACTCGATGTGCTCGCTGACCTGGGTCATCGTCCCCCTCCTGCTCGCCCTCCCCCTCCTGCTGGCTCGAATCCTGACACAGGCATCAGGGCCTTTCCACGGGTCGTCGTGCGGGTCGATCGGCCCTACCCGCGGCGGCGAGGCGAAGACAAGATGGCACCAGCGTTCGACGAAGCGGGGCGATGCACATGGAGATCGAGGGGGCCGTCTGCATTGTGACCGGGGCGTCTTCGGGGATCGGGGCGGCCACGGCGCGCCTGCTGGGCGGCAATGGGGCGCGTGTCGTGCTGGCAGCCCGGCGGGCCGAGCGCCTCGAGGCCCTCTCCGCCGAGCTGCCGGGATCGCTCGCCGTCCCGACCGACGTCACCCGCCCGGGGGACCTCGGTCGGCTCGTGTCCCGCGTTCTCGATGCCTACGGCCGGATCGACGTCCTCGTCAACAACGCCGGGCAAGGCCTCCACGTCCCTGTCGTCGAGCTCGACCCGGTCGACCTGCGCGCCGTGTTCGAGCTCAACGTGGTGGCGCCGCTCGTGGCCATCCAGGCGGTGCTCCCGGCCATGGCGGCGGAGTCGGGCGGAGCGATCGTCAACGTGAGCTCGGCCACGTCGCTGCGGGTCTTCCCCGGTCTCGGGGGGTACGCCGCCACCAAGGCAGCGTTGAACATGCTCTCCCAGGTCGGCCGGCTCGAGCTGGCGTCTGCCGGCGTCGCCGTGTCGGTCGTGTACCCGTCGGTCACGGCCACCGAATTCCACCAGCGCCTCCGGGCCGGCCAGATGGTCGCCGGGGGCCACCGCATCCGCCCGGACCCGCCCGAACTGGCTGCCGCGGCCGTCGTCTTCGCCGTCAGGACCGGCGAGGCCCATGTGCTGGTCGCCGATCCGCCCCGGCCGATCGTCCCCGGGGACAGCGAGGGGTGGGGCGCCCTGCTGGCGCGCCAAACAGGCGGCGGTTCCGGGTCTCCGCAGCCGCCATCGACGACGTTCGGGTCCCTGAACACGGGTTCGGGTCCCTGAACAGGGTTTGGGGACCGAACGTGGGTATGGGACCTGACCGTGGGTGCGGGACCGGAAAGGCCGTCCCACCAGCAGATGAGCTCCTGGTGGCGAAATTCCGGAGAACGTCACGTCACCTTCACAGCCAATTCATAGGCTCTGATGTTGGAATCCATATCACCTGGTCGACCACAGACGGGGACGCGGTCCCCGATCCCCCGGGAACGCGGCAGGGAGGCACGATGGACACCGACTGGATGCGGGAAGGCAAGTGCAGGGACATGGACCCCGACGTGTTCTTCCCGAGCGACGGGGTCGGCGTCCAGGTCGCCCAGCGGATCTGTGACGTGTGCCCCGTCAAGGCGCCTTGTCTCGAATACGCCCTTGCCCACCGGATCCACGAAGGCGTGTGGGGCGGTACCTCCGAACGCGAGCGCAGGCGTCTCCAGCGCCATCGGCGAGGAATCGCCGCGCCGAGCCGTCCGGTCAGGGACCCGGAGCCCGCGGGTCGGCGCTGAACCGTCCCCCAACGCCGGAGATCTCCTCCGTCGCTGCTCCGTATCCCCGCTGAACTGCCCGAACGCCCGTCGCGGGGTCATGTCCCGAGGCAGGGGGCCCGGGCCGATTTGTGTTGGATCGAACGCCCCGTCAGATTTCACTCCGGCAACGGGCACTCCGGCACCCCACAGCGCCCGCGCCGGCCGGCACACACAAACAAGCAGAACGAGACAGGAACGGAAGCGTGGCTGGATATCTCCAAGACAAGGTGGTTGTGATCACGGGCGCAGGCGGCGGCATCGGTCGGGCGTGCGCGGTGGCCTGCGCGGCCGAGGGAGCCAAGGTCGTGGTGGCCGACATCGGGGTGGGCCTCGCCGGGGAGGATCCCAAGAGCGAGGTCGCCGAGGCTGTCGTGAAGGAGATCGAGGGGGCCGGCGGCGAAGCCGTCGCGGTCGCCGAGGACGTGAGCACGATGGCGGGTGGCGAGCGCATCGTGAACACCGCCGTCGAACGCTGGGGCCGCATCGACGGTGTCGTGGCGGTGGCCGGGATCCTGCGTGAGCGGATGCTGTTCAACATGTCCGAGGACGAATGGGACGCGGTGATCGCCACCCACCTCAAGGGCCACTTCACCGTGTTCCGCCACGCCGCCGCCATCATGCGCAAGCAGGAATCGGGCTCGCTCGTCGGCTTCACCTCGGGCGCGTACGCGGGCAGCGTGGCCCAGGCCAACTACTCCGCCGCCAAGGGCGGGATCGTCTCGCTGGTGCGCTCGGCGGCCGTGGGCCTGCACCGCTACGGGGTGCGGGCCAACGCCGTGGCCCCCGTGGCGCGCACCCGCATGTCGGCGAACGTCCCCTCGGAGCTGGCCGAGATGGGCGAGCCCGAGGACGTCGCCCCGCTCGTCGTGTTCCTGCTGTCGGACGCGGCCAAGGACGTGACCGGCCAGGTCTACACGGCGGTGGGGGGCCGTATCGCGGTGTGGAACCAGCCCGTCGAGCTGCGCTCGATGAGCGTCGAGGGTCGCTGGACGCCCGAGCAGATCGCGGCACGGTTCGACGAGGTGGGCCAGGAGCGGATGGGGCTGATCGACCGTCTCGAGCAGATCCGGAAGGCGGCTGAGTCGGGCGAAAGGCCCAACGCCTGATCCTCCTCGGGCCCGTCCGGACTCCGGTCTCCCGCCCGACTCCCGTACCCTCACCGACTCCCGTACCCTCACCGACTCCTCACGGAAGACCGAGGCCCCCAACATGCGTTTCAGCTATGCGGAGTCAATGACCGACCCGGCGTTCTACGCGCCGCTGGCGCGCGCCGCGGAGGAGGCCGGCTATGACACGTTCGTGGTGCCCGACAGCATCGCCTACCCGCGTGAGTCCGACACCACCTACCCGTTCAACCCCGACGGGTCGCGGGAGTTCCTCGAGGACAAGCCCTTCCTCGAGCCCTTCAGCCTCATCCCGGCCCTGGGAGCGGTCACCACGACCCTGCGGTTCGTGACGTTCGTGGTCAAGCTCCCCATCCGCCATCCCGTGATGGTGGCCAAGCAGGCCGCGTCGGTGGCGGTGCTCACCGGCGGCCGGTTCCTCTTCGGGGTGGGGACGAGCCCGTGGCCCGAGGACTACGACCTGTTGGACGTCCCCTGGGAGCGCCGGGGCAGGCGGATGGACGAGTGCATCGCGGTCATCAGGGGGCTCACCGCCGGCGGGTATTTCGAGTACCAGGGCGAGATGTTCGACGTCCCGGCCGTGAAGATGGCGCCGACACCCGCCGCGCCCATCCCGATCCTGATCGGAGGGCACGGAGAGGCCGCCCTGCGCCGGGCGGCCTTCACGGGCGACGGCTGGATGCACGGCGGCGGCGACCCGGCGGACCTCCCCGGCCTGCTGTCCCGGCTGGCCGAGCTGCGTGCCGAGGCGGGGCGCGAGCACGAGCCCTTCGAGATCCATGTCATCTCCCTGGACGCCTTCAGCGTCGACGGCGTGCGCCGCCTCGAGGACGAGGGGGTGACCGATGTCATTGTCGGGTTCCGTTGGCCCTATGTCGTGGGGCCCGACATCGAGCCGCTCCAGGCCAAGATCGATAATCTTCGGCGGTTCGCCGACACGGTGATCGCCAAGGTGAAGAAGGCGTAGTCGCTCGTGGTGGGCTCCGGGTCGGTCCGGGGCTCCGGTACAGGGGAGGCGGTTCGATGGGTGCAGCGCTCGAGATGTCGAAGAAGTCGATGCAGATGTCCGAAGCCAAGGACCGAGAAGGGTGGTTGGCGCTGTTCGCGGACGACGCCGTGGTCGAGGATCCGGTGGGCCCGTCGTTCGTCGACCCCGAGGGCAAGGGCCAGCGCGGCAAGGAGGCCATCACGGCCTTCTACGACAACGTGGTGTCGCAGAGCGAGAGCCTCAAGTTCACGATCCACCAGTCGATCGAGTGCGGCGAGGAGGTGGCCAACATCGGCGAGCTCCGCATCACCTTGCCCGGCAACCAGGTCGGGGTGGTGCAGATCGCCAACATCTACAAGGTGAACGCCGAGGGCAAGCTGGCGTCGCTGCGGTCGTTCTGGGAGCAGGACAGGCTCACGTTCAGCCCGGGCTGACCGCCTTCACCAGGCCCGCATCACGGGAGCCCGTCCGCGGTAGCCGGGTCCCAGGCCGACTCTTCCCCGGCCTCGTCCCATTCCCGCCACGCCCCCTCGTAGGCGCCATGCAATTCCGAGAAGCGCCGGGGTCGGACCGCTTCGCAGCACGGCTGACGGGGGACCAATTCCCTGCTCATAGGTGTATTCCTCGAGGGAGGCCACATCCTGACGGCGATCGGTGATGCAACGGGTCCCCATTCGTTGCATATTCGGTCTCGACAGTGCAAGGGATCGGTCCACTTGTGCGTGGTAAAGACATGCACGCCGATTTGGCCCTTCCGCGGGTCGGGGAACCGGGGTTGTGGCGCTTCGGCACGGATCTCGGGGGACGGGTGGCCGCTTCGGATGCGTCTGCGTCGCACGAAGAAGCCGGTGCCGTCGACGCCAACCCGCCCGGTGGCTTCGACGAGTTCTACCGGGCCAACTACGAGCCGCTGGTCCGACTCGGCTTCCTCCTGACCCTGTCCGAGGAGGTGGCCCGCGACCTCGTCCACGACGTCTTCGTCCGCGTGTACGGGCGTTTCGACAGCCTCGAGGACCCCGCCCCGTACCTGCGGCGCAGCGTCGTCAACGCCAGCCGTTCGTGGCACCGCCGGCGACGACTGGAACGGTCCGAGGCCCAGTCGCGCAGCACCGGGCACGCGCCCGTGGTCGCCTTCGACGCCGACGAGCTCTTCGACGTGCTGAGCAAGCTGCCCGCCCGGCAGCGAGCCGCAATCGTGCTGCGCTTCTACGAGCAGATGACCGACGCGGAGATCGCCGCGCTCCTGCACTGCCGGCCCGGCACCGTGGCGTCGCTCGTGCACCGAGGGTGCGCCCGACTGCGTAGCGCCATGGCCGAGCCGGAGGAGGCGTCATGAACGACCGGCATCCCACACACGGGGGTTTCGAGGACCGTCTGCGCGCCGCGCTGGCGGAGCGTGCCGCCTCGGTGTCGGCACCGGGCGACGTCTCGAGGGTGGCCGAGGTCGCCGCGGGAGCCCGCCGGCGCCAAACCCGACGCCGATGGGAGGCAGCGGCACTGGCACTGGTCGTGGTGATGGCAGCCGGCCTCGGTGCTGCGGTGAGCTCGGCCGGTGGCGGGAAGAACCAGATCGCGGCCTCGCACAGAGGACACCGCCTCGACCGTGCCGACGGCGTTCTGGTCCTGCCGCTGACGGGGACGGTCAGCGCTTCGAGGCCCGGAGACCAGGTGACCCACGGCGAGGGGGGAATGGGGCTCGTACCCACCCCCTCCTTCAACGGCGCCGCGACTCCGGGGGTGACTGGCACCCCCAACGAGTCGAGCCCCACCACCACGGCTCCCATCGACGTGGCGCCCTCGGCGGTGGCGTCGCTCCAGCGCATCTTCGGGCACACCTCGCCCGACGGGGTGCAGATCACCGCGTTCGAGCAGCTCGCCGGGGCGGGCGGGTCGGCTCCGGTTCCGACGCCCAGTGTGATCACGCCCGCCCCGAGCGGAACGGCGTCCGGGGCCGCCTCGGGGGCCGTTTCGAGTCCGGTGTCGGGGACCGGGACCGGGGCCGCGGTCGGACCTCCGACCACGACGCAACTGGGCTGTCTCACCACCACGCAACTGACCGTCGAGGTCTCCGACACCGCCGCGGTGGGCACCGCCTCCGAGCCGCTGTTCAGCGGAGCGAGCGGGGTACTGGTGGACGTGCAGATCGGCGAGATCGGCAGCGCCGAAGGCGCCCCCGCGACCTGGGTGCTGGCCCAGGTGGGCGCAGGAGCCGCCACGGTGGAGGTGCAATTCGCCGACGGGACCGTGGACCAGGCCGCCGTCTCCTCTTCGGGCGTGGTCGTGCTGGGGCACAAGGGAGCGCCGAGCGCCGCACTGGGGAACGGGTCGGCGACCGCCATCGACGTGCTCGGGGACGACGGCCAGGTCCTCGCCGGCTACGGGCTCGGCACCACCACCTCGGTGCCGAGCGGCGGCCAGGCCCCCATGGCGTTGCCCGCTCCGGGCCCGGTCCAACCCGCCGATCCCAGCGCCGCGACCGCCGCGGTCACACACGCCGTGGAGAGCGCCCTCGGGTGCAGCGCATCGCCCCTGCAGCGCTGGCAGGACGTGTCCGGGGGCGGCGCCCTCGAGATCCTCCCGACAGACGGCACTGCGATCGTGACCGTCGACAAGGTCGTGTTCACCTCGGCCACCGCGGCGGTCGTCGAGTACCACTTGAACTCGGGGCAGGGAAGTCAGGAGACGGGACCGCTGTACGCGGACGCCACCTACAACGGGAGCGCGTGGCAGCTGTCTCTGTCCTCGGTCGCGCCCGGGATCCAGGTGACACCGGCCAACCAGGTGGGCAACGTCACGGTGGCTCCCGGAGGTCCGCTGTTCGTCGACAGCTGGCCGGGCGGCACCGCGGTGGCCGTGTACAAGGCGCTTCCCGGCTCGCAGTCGTCGCCCGGCTACGGGACCGGCGAGGCGGCGTGCACCCCGGACGGAGGCGTCGTCGAGGAGGTCACCACCCCCGGAGCCGTGGGCGTGCTCACCGCCGCGCTATTCCCGCACTACACGTCGCCGATCATCAGCGCGGCGGTGTCCACGGTGGGGAATGCCGAGGGGTCAGCGGCCACCGTGGTCGCGGTCGAGGTCGGGTCCGGGGTCGCGTCCATGTCGGTCACGGGGAGCGCGGGGACGGTCCAGGAATCCGCGGTGGGCGGCTTCGGGTCCATCGTCCTGGCCGGCGACCCGTCGAGCGCACTCGGTTCGGCGGGCTCGCAGCTCCAGGTGCGCGACTCGAGTGGGACGGCCCTCGCCACGGTCTCGCTCCAGGTCGACTCGAGCGCGCCGGCGGGCCCGTCCACCCTGCCGAGCACGCTTCCCGCCCAAACCCCGACCCCCGGCCAGCAGCCCGCCGATCCCGCCACCGCCACCCAGGCCATCGACCAGGCCTTCGCGGCGGTGTTCGACTGCAGCACCCCACCGATCCAGCGGGTGGAGCAGATCCAGGACGGCAGCCTGGTGGCCGGCGCACTGGAGCAGCTCGACACCGGTCCCTACGAAGCGCTGGCGTCGTCGAGCTACGTGGACGTGACTCAGGTGGTCTTCGAGAGCCCCACGCTGGCGGACGTGGCCTACACATTGTTGTTCCACTCCGACGCCGGTTTGACCTTCCCCATGGTCGGCCAGGCCGTCGTGGTCGACGGCGCCTGGCGCGTCAGCTACGCGACGGTGTGCGCGGCGGTGCAGCTCGGGCTGGGCACCTGCCAGACCTGAGCGGCGAGCCGAGGCGTCGCCGCGGGGCGTGCCGCCCGGCGCTCAGGCGTCAGCGGTGCCTTTGACCGCCCCCAGGCCGGACTGGTTGAACTCCTCGAGCGCGTCGGACAGCGACGTGCCCGCGTCGACCGTCGGGAACTCCTCACGTGTGTTGAGGTGCGGGAACGGCGCATCGGGGACCGGGAAGCCGAGGGCCTCGCACAACGGCTCCCACCCGTCGCCGGCCTGCCAGTCCACGAGCCGGTCCGAGGGCGCCGAGGCGCGCACCGCCGCGTTGTGGCGCTCGTAGGCGGCGATCGCCGCGTCCCGGTCGGTCCAGTCCGAGGTGAAGCGGGCGCCGGCCACGGCGCGCCACATCTCGAACCAGTCGGCCATCTCCGGCGGAACGTGCTCGGCGTCGATGGCGAAGATGGTCTGGCTGGCGCTCTGCCACCAGGCCTGGCCGTCCCGTCGGGTCGAGAGCACGACCACCGCACCCGGGTTGGCCTCGAGGATCTCGGGCCAGAACAGGCAAGCGGGGAAGTCGGAAGTGGCGCCGTAGGAGTCGAGCATGGCCGCCCAGTCGACCGGCTTCCCCTCCGCCGCGTCGCGCCACATCCCCACGTGGTCGGGCTGACCGAAGACCTCGAGCATGTGGTAGCAGGGATTCCCGGTCAGCTGTTCCAGCGCCGTCTTGAGAGACAGCGTGCCCGTCCGGCCGACACCCGCGCCGACGACTTTCAACTCCATGGCTTCCCCCGCTCCCCTCGTCGGCTCCCGCCACCGACGCCAGGCATGGCTTAGCACCACGCGAGCGGGCGTGCCGGGGCGAGCGCCGCGCCGGGCTGGGGCGTGGGCCGTCAGCGATCGGAGAGCTCGTCCACCAACTTCCTGGGCGCCTTGCGGATCCAGGCGTCGGTGAGCAGTTCCTCCACCAGGTCGGGACCCGCCCGGCGCAGGACCACCACGACACAGGCCAGGCGCTTGCCCCAGTAGAACGCCTGGCAGGCCTCGGGGTTCTCCGCCACCGCGGCGCGGATCTCGGGCTCGTCGACCATGACCCGCAGGTGGGTGTCGTCGGGGACGGTGGCGAAGATCTTCCCCCGGACCCGGAACGACGCCATGTCGTGGTGGGGCTCCTCGGTCACCTCCGGAAGGGCGAGGGCGATCTTGCGGGCCCGGGCGAGCGTGGTCACGTGCCCGGGTTCACTCGTCCTCGTCGCCGGGAGCGGCCTGCTGGATGATCATGGGCCCGTCGTTGCGGGGGCTGTTCACGGCCTTGTCGACGGGATGGCGCACCAGGGTGCCCTTCGGGGCCGGGAGCAGGAGCTCGGACAGTGCCTCGGTGTCGTGCTGGTCGGGGTCGAGCCAGCGATCGAAGTCGGCGCGCTCGATGATGACCGGCATGCGGTCGTGCACGTCGACCATGTCGGCACCGGCATTGGTGGTGATGATGGTGCAGGTGCGCAGCATCGTCTCGGGATCGGGCTCCTCGGAGCGGGACTTGTCCCACCACGTCTCGTAGAGGCCGGCGAAGGTGATGGGCTGGCCGTCGGCCCGGCGAAAGTAGAAGGGGACCTTGCGCTTGGGGCTGGCGGGGTCCGGGCCCTGCCACTCGAAGAAGCCGTCCACCACGACCAGGCAGCGGTGGTTGGCGAAGGCGGAGCGGTAGGCGGGCTTCTTCGTGACGGTCTCGGCCCGGGCGTTGATCATCTTGTAGGCCGTGCGGGGGTCCTTGGCCCAGTGGGGGACCAGCCCCCAGCGCAGGACGTCCAAAACCCTCTCGTGGTCTTCGCTCTTCCCACCGGAGTCCGTGCGTGCGTGACGCTCGGTGATGGCCGGGATGCCGCGGGCGGGCGGCACGTTCCAGCTCGGCCGCCCCTCAGGATTGACGCCCGCCGCCAGCTGGACTTCGAGCAATCGCGCCAGCTGCGAAGGGGGCGTGTGAATGTCGACCCGGCCGCACACGACCCCCGAGCTTATGGGGACAAATCAAGAAGCCGTCGGCCGGAGGAACTCAGGACGGACCGTCGTCGTCAGGGACCCAATCGCGGCGAAGTTGGTTCGATTACAGATCACCAGCAAGGTCACGAGCAAGGTCTGCGGCAAGCCCTGAGCGGAAGCTACGACCGTGACCGCTCGCACGCGTCTTCGTCCGGCGTTCACTGGCGCGCACCGGCGGCGGGAGGTCCAGTTCGTGTGTCGGGGCCTGGAGCTTCGCATCATCCTGAACCTCTCTCCGTGGCAGCCAAGTTGCACCGCTTTGCCACTCCTCGTAGGGTGCCCACGTTTAGTGGGCGCCCTACTTCCAAAAAACCACTGAATCGGGGAGTTCGGTTTGATTCTTCGAAGTTTTACTTCGTTAAGTACTCAAGTCAGCACACTAAGTGTGCAGCGAGATCGAAGCGTCATCGCCCCTTGCGCCGTCTTCGATCTGGCGCACACGAGGGCCGTCTCTTCAGGCGATCGAACCTGTGTTCGATGCATGACCGTACAGGAGGCCGCGTGACACATCGGATGAAGGCCTTGGTGGTGGGCGTGGCGGTCGTCAGTACGCAAGGGGCCTTGGTCGCGTGGGCGGCGACGAATTCGACCTCAGCGTCGGACGGCGGCAACACCGTGAGGGTGGGCGCTACCGGCGCCACCTCGATCCCGGGAAGGCGTGTCCACCATGGCGGTGCCAAAAGCGGGAGCTCGGGTTCCTCGTGCACCTACACGCCGCTTCCGGCCAAGGACGCCGCCACGTTCGGCCCCGGGGGTCCAACCCCTGGGAGCTGGTATTTCGTCAAGTGCCCTGGGAAGACACTCACGATCTACAACGGCGCCCTGTCCTGGTTTCCCTCTGCCCCGACGACTCAGGCGGGTCCTACTACAGCCCCAAGCGCATTGGCCCTGCAGGCCGCCGATTCACTGTCACTTCCCGCGCCGGTCGTCGATCTCAACCCGTCGTCCTTCAGTGTCGTGAACCTCAGCACATGGCTCTGGATAGGTCCCCAGATCTGGCACAGCTTTCGTGCCACGGCCACCGCTGGCGCCGTGAGCGCGACGGCCGTCGCGATGCCGGAGAGCGTTTCGTGGTCGATGGGTGATGGGAGTGTCGTGGTCTGCGACGGCCCAGGGACCCCATATCGGCCCGGGATCTCCTCCGACCTGCAGGCGACGGACTGCTCGTACACATACCGAACGTCCTCAGCGGGTCAACCCAGCAGCGATGGCGACCCAAACGACGGGGCGTTTCGCGTCAGTTCGACGATTACGTGGGGGGTCAGCTGGTCCGCGACAGGCGCGGCAGGTGGTGGCCCACTCGCGCCGTTGCATACGAGCTCCACGGTCCCCGTTCGCGTGGAGCAGGTTGAATCCGTCGGAACTGCGGGCTGACGCGAGATAGGGCTGGTTCTCATGGTTACTACGTTGGCACGCCCCCGATCTGCCCGGCGGCCCATCCCCGATCCTCTTCGCTTCGTCGGCAATGGGCACCGTAGAAGGCCAGTCGTAGCGATCGCGTCGCTAGCGTTGGTCACCTTTTGCGTGGCGGTATTCACGAGCCTCTATGTCCACGCGGGAAACCGGATTGCGGTGTTGGCTGTGGCTCGCGACGTTCCACAAGGACACCAAATCACGTCGAGCGACCTCGGGGTCGTTCGACTCTCGGTCTCACAAGGGTTGTCCCCAGTCCCTGCGGGCGAGATCAGCCGTGTAGTCGGACGAATCGCGGCCGTCCCCCTTGTCCACGGAACCTTGATCAGTTCGATGGAACTGACCACCCACGGCGGTCTAGCGAAGGGCAAGGCGGTCGTGGGAGTTGCCACCAAAGCCGGTCAACTCCCGGCCGCTGGGGTCGAGGACGGAGACACCGTCGACGTAATCCTGACCGAATCCCCGGCCACCTTGGAGGGTGGCACTTCTCAAGGATTCTCTCCATCTGCTGCATCAGCGACGAGTGGTCAGGTGGAGGTAGGTGGTGTCTTGGCGTCAGATGCCATGGTCACGGGCGTGGCAACCCCCTCGTCGAGCCCAGACACAGTCGTCGTCTCAGTCTTGATCCCTGCCTCATTGGCGCCGCTCGTCGCCAGCGCGTCCGCGGCGGGGCAGGTGGCGTTGGATCTAGTAGGACCGAGTTCATGACCCTTGTCGCCATTTGTTCCGGTAAGGGGTCACCCGGGGTCTCGACCCTCACCTGCGTTGCGGGCGCAGTGTGGCCTTCTGGCCGGCGCATCGTGATTGCTGAATGTGATCCGTCGGGGAATGACCTCGCCGCCCGATTTGGAATGTCACAACGCGTCGGCATCACAAGTCTGGTCCTCGCTCACCGGCATTCTGAGCACTCCAAGCTGACGTTCGATGAGCACATCCAATCTCTCCCTGGCGGTCTCGAGGCATTGGTCGGTCCTGTCAACCCCGATGCCGCAATGAGTCTGGATCGGCAGGTTGGAGCCGTGGGCTCCACGATCTTCCCCGAGGAGGTCGACATCGTGGTCGACTGCGGACGGGTTCGTGCAGACGCGCCTGGACAACGAGGGATTCTCAGTGCCGCTGACGAAGTCGTCGTAGTCGCGCGGCCGGACGCCGCTGGAATGGCACACACACTCTGGACTCTCGATGTCGTCCGGAACCTCGCGTGCAGAGGATCGAGCTCCATCGTCGTCGTGGGGCCAAGTGCGTTCCGTGCGGGAGAGATCGAAAAGGCATTCAAGGCCACGATTCTGGGGTCCATTCCACTCGACGGCCGGTCGGCAGCAATGGCGTGTGGCAAACCTGGAAAGGCGGGCCGGTTTGCCCGCAGCGGCCTGGTTTCTTCTGTGAGAGTGATCGTCGACCGACTGTCTGCCAGGCACAGCATTGGGGCTCATAGCCCGCAACGCCAATCACGTGACACCGTCACCGTCGTTGAGAACCCAGTTGACTCAACTTTGGCGGCCCACAGATTCAATGGAGTGGCCCTAGGGGAGCGGGGCGCAGGCTCGGGACGATGAAATCCGACGACCTGACTTCGTTGATTTCCAGGCTCCGCGTCGACGTGGCTGACGACCTGTCTGATGGCACCGGTTACGAATTGACTCTCGATGACCGTAGGGAACTCGCCCGCGAGTTCACGCTCTCTCGCCTCGAGCGTCATGCAGCCGATTGTGTCGAACGCGGCGACTCTCCCCTTGATATGGGAGATGAGGAGTACGTTGCCCGCGCAGTGCTCGATGCCCTGTTCGGCTTAGGACGGCTCCAGTCGCTGATCGATGACAGCGACATCGAGAACATCGATGTCAATGGATACGACCATGTATGGGTCACATATTCAGACGGGACCAAGGCAAGCGTCGAACCCATTGCTGACTCGGATGCTGAGCTCGCAGAAATGCTGCGGTCGGCGGCAGCTCGATTCGGACTGTCGGAACGGCGATTTGACGTGTCCCATCCCGAGTTGGATCTACGGTTGCCCGATGGAAGTCGTCTTTCGGCCCTGATGTCCGTCGTGCGCAGGCCAGTGGTTTCCATCCGGCGTCACCGCTATGTCAACCTTTCGCTGGACGATCTCGTGGAGATGGGTGGGCTTGATGACACCCTGGCAAGCTTCTTAGCGGCCGCCGTTCGAGCGAGAAAGAACGTCGTCGTCGGCGGGGCGATGAACTCGGGCAAGACCACTCTGGTCCGGGCACTGGCATCCGCTATCCCCCGACGGGAGCGAGTCGTGACGATCGAGCAGGCGTTCGAGCTAGGTCTTGATTCGATGCCTGACAGACATCCGGACTTAGTTGCCCTGGAGGCTCGGCCCGCCAATGCGGAAGGCGAGGGTGCGATCTCAATGGCACGACTCGTCCGAAGAGCTCTTCGAATGAACGCAGATCGAGTAATCGTCGGCGAAGTCCTTGGCGATGAGGTGCTGCCGATGCTCAATGCCATGAGTCAAGGACGTTCGGGTTCGATGTGCACTATCCATGCCGACTCATCGCTCGGCATCTTTCGTCGTCTTGCCTCTTACGCCGTACAGGCGCCGGAGCGCCTACCACTCGAGTCCACCAACCTTCTCATCGCGGGTGCCGTCCATTTTGTGGTATTCATCGAGGCTGCTGATGTCGAAGGAATGTCGGCGGACATGCGGTACCTGTACGGCCGACACTCGATTCGACCGAGTGAGGATTCTAACGTCCACCCCCAGTTTGAGGCCGTAAGGCGGCGTCGATTTGTATCCTCGGTGCGAGAGGTCGTAGGTGCAGAAGGGCTGCATGTCATCTCGAACGAAGTCTTTCGAGTGGACAACGATGGTCGAGCGGATCAAGTGGCGCCGCTCCGCTCCTCTACTCTGGACGAGCTGGTCAACTGTGGATTCGAGCCATCCCTGCACAGTGCCGAGGCGATACCGTGGTGAGCTCCGCAATCGCCGCGGCCCTAGCAACAGGCACTGTCGTGGGAGTCCTGGGTCTCGCCTGGACCTTCCTTCCCGAACGGTCTCTCGACAAAGGGAAGCGCCGGAGCGGCCCTTCACCGCGTAACGAGCAACCAGCCTTCGATGAACACGGACTCCCCACACGCATTAGGGAGGTGGCAGTCCCGACAGCCATAGGTCTTCTCTGCGTGATCATCACCCGCTGGCCGATTGCCGGAATTCTGGGAACGCTCGCGGCCGCGACGCTGCCCAATCATCTACGGAAGGTCGTTCCGGGAGCGTCCTCCAAACGAGCCGAGGCGGTGGCGTCGTGGACGGAGCTCATCCGGGACTCGATGGCTGCTTCGGCAGGGCTCGCACAAGCAATCGTCGTGACAGCCTCGTCAGCACCGATCTCGATCAGGCCTCAGGTGAGCGCTCTTGCGATGCGACTGACCAACGGCATGCCCCTGGACTCAGCGCTGCGATGCTTCGCTGGCGAGGTCGGAGAACCGGCGGCCGAGTTCCTCGTATGTGCGCTGCTCATGGCCGCGACATCGCGCGCTCAAAGGTTGGTCGATGTCTTGGGTGCCTTGGCGGAAGCCATACGTGAGGACGTCGCGATGCGTCTCCGCATCGATGCCAGCCGAGCCTCCGCCAGGAGCAGTATGCGGACCGTGGTGCTTTTTTCGCTGGGCTTCGCGTTCGCTCTCACCGTCGTCGCACACTCGTACCTCAGCCCATTCGGGACCGCTGAAGGTCAACTCGTGCTGGGCGCTGTAGGCCTCCTTTACGCGATCGGATTGACCCTCATGGTCCGGCTCGTCCGTCCAGTTCCCCAGGCGCGCCTTCTTGACGCGGAGCGGATCAGATGACCCTTGTCATCATGACGGCACTTGCAGCCGGCTTGGGTCTCGTGGGCTTTGTGATCGGAATCCGAGGTCAGCGGACATCGCTGCAAGGACTGTTGATGGGCGTGACGGCGGAGCAGGCGTCCACGAGTCGGCCCGAACACTCGAGGAGGCAGTCAAGCGCCTGGCGCTTCGACCGAAAAATGGGACTGTGGGTCGCGACCTCAGTTCGAGAGAGAGGTCTCTTCGAGCGCGAACTGGTAATCCGTCTCGCTCTGTCCAACTCCTCCCTGGAGGAACTTTCCTCCCGCTCCCTTTTGTGTATGGCTGCTGGGCTCTCTCTCCCAATGACAACTTGGCTGATCTTGGTTGCCGGAGGAATGCGGATTGACCTTATATTCCCGGTCTCCGCTGCCGTCGCCCTCGCGATCGTTGGCGCGCTTTTCCCAATCGCGGAGATGAACGCCGAGGCCAAGCGCGGTCAGCGGCACGCCAAGAGAGTCATTTGCTCATTTCTCGATCTCGTAGTCCTCGGTCTCGCCGGAGGCATGGGGATCGAAAGTGCCTTACTTACCGCCGCCCAACTCGGCGAGAACGTCGTCGCCCGTCGCATGGTAACAGCCTTGTCTCTGTGTCGAGATACAGGTGAACCTCCGTGGGAGGCGCTGGCACGAGTCGGAGCCACACTCGGCATCGAAGAGTTGAGCGAGGTGGCGGCAACAGCCGGATTGGCGGGGATGGAGGGCGCCAAGGTACGAGCCACACTGGCGGCGCGGGCAGCGTCAATTCGGCGGCACGAGCTAGCCGAGGCCGAGGCCGAGGCAAACGCATTGACCGAGAAGCTATTCATTCCAGGTGCATTTCTACTCGTGGGATTCTTGGTCTTCATCGGTTACCCGGCGTTCACCCGAATTGCTTCTGGTTTCTGATTGAGCGACTCGTACGAATGAAGCAGGCGACATGAAAGGAGTGTCTAAGGATGATGCTACAAATGAAAGTGCTGTTGGCGGTCGCATCGGCCAGGTGGACCGCGACCCGTCGAAGCGAAGTGGGGAGTGTCGTCGAGAAAGTAATACTCACTGCCGTCTTCGCGGCGCTTGCTATTGCTATCGGCGCCATCATCGTCGCCAAAGTGATGGACAAGGCCAATTCGATCAACCTCAATTGACGCAAGTATCGGCATTTCGGAGAAAAATGGAGCGTCTGGCATCGGAGCGACGGCCGACCAGGGGGGAGGATGGTTCCGTTGTGGAGGCGGCGATTGCCGTCCCTGCGGCGATGCTGCTCATCCTGCTGTCAGTGCAGGTGTGCCTTTGGGCACATGCATCGACCCTTGTACAAGCTGCTGCCACTCGAGGAGATCAGGCGGCGTGCATCGAAGGTGGTTCGTTGAATTCCGGGATTGCGGCAGCACGCATGGCGTTGGCCAACACCGCAAGCCACGTCGTGTTGAACTCCTCGGTGCAGGCATCAACAATGTCGGGAGACGACGTACAGGTCCGCGTGACCGGAATTGCCGAGTCGATCATACCAGGCATCCGCCTCGCCGTATCAGCCGTCCGCGTTGGTTCGAAGCAGGAATTCCGTGTCTCCGGCTAAGAGGTCCCGAAGTGGGAGAAGCCCTTATCGAGCTGACATCGAACGCGGGAGCTTTACCGTGGAGTTGGTAGTCCTGACTCCGATCATCACGCTCTTCATACTGATTACGTTGGCATTCGGCAGGTACGCCCTTGCCCGGGAGCAAGTTGTAAGCGGCGCACGGGCGGCAGCCGATGCTGTCGCGGTCGCGGCCTCTGAAGGCCAAAGCCAGCAGGCAGCCATTGCCGCCGCGATGCCGGTGCTCCAATCGACACACTCGTGTACCAACCCGAGTGTGACTGTCAGCCCTGAGTCCTTCGTGCCGGGGGCGCTGGTTCGAGTGTCCGTTTCCTGCCAAGTGGAGTTCTCAGATCTCGCCGTTCCCGGTCTTCCCAGCTCAACCGCAGTGCAGGCTGTTGAGTCGGTAGTAATCGATCCGTATCGCGAGGTCCTGCCGTGACGCCCCGGATCGGACTACACGTGGGAAACGGCCGGCCCGATCCTGACGGCAGCAGGGAAAAGGGATCCTTTACCGTCTTCGTCGCCGTGCTATCTCTCGCGCTCTTCGCTCTATTTGGTCTGGTGATCGACGGCGGACGGGCCGTGGCTGCGCAAAGCACAGCGACCGCCGAGGCTGAACAGGCGGCGCGCATCGGCGCCGGACAGATCTCGGTGGACGCGATTCGGATGGGCTCGCCGGATATCGATCCAGCAGCTGCAACCGCGGCCGCTGAGCAGTACCTCCGAGCCGAGGGAAGCGCCGGCAGTATCACGGTCGTTGGCCAGACCGTCATCGTCCATATCCAAACCGAGGAGCCAACAGTCATTCTCGGGATCGTTGATGTGAGGCGAATCGGGATCTCAGCGATGGCCAGTGCCACCAACGTCCACGGAGTTACGCGAGGAGACTCATGAGACTCGGACGCACTGCGGAATGGATCGCCCGACGAAAGCAGGTGATGGTGCAGTGCGCGTCGGGACTGGGTGTGATCACGCTTGTCGGCGGTGTTCCCCTAGTATTGGTCGCCACGATGGCCGCGCCGACCTTCGGCGAGGTTTTCCATGTGCTCGCTCATCCGGCATTGCTTCCTCACACGTTTGCTAGACCAGTGAGCGACGGGGCGATCTCGAAGATCGTGGGGTCGGTGGCGTGGCTAGCCTGGGCGTGGCTCCTTGTTTGCATAACCCTTGAGATTGCGGGTCGCATCCGCGGTCGCACGGCGGCAAGGATCCCAGGCAGCCGTTACATCCAATCATTGGTGACGTACATGGTGGGTGCCTCTCTGGCGCTTGGATCACCGGTCCGTCATACGGCACCGCTGAGGCTCGAGATCGCCAGCGCTTCCGCTTTCAGCCCTTCTCATCGGCTGTACCCCGAGAGTGCACAAGTGGTCCGGAACTCGCAGCCCCCAGCTGCACCGATTCGCGACGATGCCGTTCAGCTGCCAGTGGCAGTCACGACACCGGCTGTTCCCGAACGCCTCTACGTGGTTCGTCCTCGAGACACGCTCTGGTCGATCGCCGAGTCCGAGCTCGGCTCGCCTCTGAGTTGGCCGCGCATCGCCGCGGCAAACTATGGTCGAGTACAACCAGACGGGGCCGAGCTCACCGACGATCATTGGATACGACCGGGTTGGTTGCTCGTGATCCCCGCTGTCGGAGACGATCCGGCTGTGAAGGCCCAAGCACAGGTAGTCCCGTCTGTCGACTCGGCGACCGATGTCGAGGCGTCAGCAACAGCGCCCACTCCGATCGCCCTTGGCTCAACCGTTAGGGCTTCGGCGCCACAAGCCGATGACGAGGGGGGCTCACAAATCGACGACCTGGGCAGAAGAATCCGTGCCGATTCCACCGCGCGCCGAGATCAGCACGCACATCGTGGTAAGGCTGTTCCACATCTGCCGGTCGCGCCCATTGGTTACGGACTCATGGGAGCTGGAATCGTGGCCCTGCTCGATCGCATGCGCCGTACTCAGCAACGGTTGCGCCCTACCGGTCTGCGGATCGCCTTGCCTAAGGGCGACCTGGCCGAGTTGGAACGAGGCCTGAGGGTTGCTGCCGACCCTGGATCGGCGGACTGGGTCGACCTGAGCCTTCGTCTTCTCTCGGTCACTGTGCAACGTGGCCAGCTGCCGATTCCCGCGGTCTCGGCCGTGCGTCTTCGGGACGACGTGGTGGAGATCGTGCTCGACGCGACAGACTCGCCTTCGTTGGCTCCCCTGCCTTTCGAGCAAGGTTCCGACGGTTCGAGTTGGATATTGAGCAGGAATGGGCAACGACTCCAGGAGCTACAGAACGACCCGGAGGTCGTAGGGATCGACGCGCCGTTACCCTCGCTCGTCACATTGGGACGAGACGATATCGGAATCGTCATGGTCAATATAGAGAGAGCGGGGTCGGTCGCCGTATCCGGAGCGGAGACAGACCCGTTGATCCAGGCGATCGCCGTCGAAATGGCAACTGCAAGATGGGCGGACCAGATCGACGTGGTTCTCGTCGGCTTCAGACACGACATCGAGGGGCTCGAGCGTGTAAGCCACGCGTCCTCCCTTCGCTCAGTAGTGGCAAGAATGGAGCGACGGACCAGGGAGCGCGCGGCGCTTCTCACTCTTGTTGACCGGGCGACGAACACGGAGACTCGCTGGTCGGAGGGCGGGGATGCCTGGGACTTGTGCGTCGTCGTCTGCTCGCCTCATGCATCTGCCACCGAGCCGGAGGCCCTGGACGAATTGATCAAGGTGGCTGGAGACGGGTCATTCGGAGTGGCGGTGATTTGTGGTTGCGACCTACCTTCGGCGCGGTTCGGCGTTCGCGCGAGATGGCGGACGTGTATCGATTCAAGGCGCGGGTCGTGGATGGTCATCGCTTTCGCGGCAAGCCGTTCCGACGAATTTTGCCAAGGGTGTCGCGGCCTTGGTATCAGTGGCTTCTCGGACCGACGGCGTTGACCCCAACGAGAACCCGTACGAGAATCTCTCACTTCCGACACCTGAGCGGGAGTCCTCGACGAGAGATCACTTGCTCGAGAGAGTCGCCGGCAGTGATGCTGGGGTTAGCCCAGCTGTCCTTGCGGTGCCGCCCACCATCATGGTCCGGGTTCTCGGCCAAGTGGAGATCTCTGGCGCTGCTCGACAGTTCACCCGCGCATGGGCTATCGAACTCATCGTATATCTTGCGATGCACCCGGGTGGGGTTCGTAACGAAGTGTGGGCAGCAGCACTGTGGCCGGACAAGGAGATGGCACAAGCAAGTCTTCACTCCACCGCCTCGGCCGCCCGCCGATCCTTGGGAACGACTGCTTCCGGCGAGGACCATCTACCTCGATCACGAGGCCGTCTGGCTCTGGGGGCTGACGTGCGGACCGACTGGGACGGGTTCGTGAATCTCTCGCGGTCTTCGCTTCCCGATGACTGGCAAGAGGCGCTTCGCCTGATTCGTGGGCGACCCTTTGAGGGGCTTCGCTCACCTGATTGGGTTGTGCTCGAAGGCGTTCTTGCGACTATCGAAGCAGTTGTTGTCGACCTGGCGTGCCGGTTTGCTGAGCATTGTTTGGAGCAGCGGCTTGATGCTCGTGGCGCTGAGTGGGCGGCACGCCAAGGCTTACGTGTTAGTCCGTATGACGAGCGTCTTTACCGCGTGCTCCTGAAGGCAGCTGACGCAGCTGGCAACCCGGCGGGTGTGGAGTCCATTATGACAGAACTCGTTCACCTTGTTGCCGACGATATTGAGCCCTATGACGCGGTGCATCCGGAGACCCTTGCGCTGTATCGGCAGTTGTCGCGGCGCTCGGTTGCCTCCCGAAATCACTGAGCGACATATGCCCTCAGCGTGCCAATGGATGGCCCAAGAGCTCGATTTCGTTCCAGCAAAGACTGCGTGATAGGCACGCAGCGAGAACTCCCGCAAGGTCCGTGCTCGACGATGTATTCGCCGCCCCGAGGGTGAGCGACAGACGAGGAGAGCACCGACCGATGAGCAATACGACGACGCTGTCAGGCAATCTGACCCGAGATCCAGAAATTCGCTACACGCGGGAAGGCCAGGCGAATGCGACGTTCGGTCTGGCAGTTAATCGCCGTTGGCAACCGCGTGGATCCGACGAATGGGAAGAATCCACCTCGTTCTTCGACGTGGTGTGCTGGCGCGATCTGGCCGAGAACGTCGCGCTGAGCCTGGTGAAGGGAGCTCGCGTGATTGTGACCGGGAGGTTGGAGCAACGAAGTTGGGAGACCGAAAATGGCGAAAGGCGCAGTAAGGTCGAGGTGACAGCCGAGGAGGTCGGCCCGTCATTGCGATTTGCCACTGCTGAGATCTCTCGGACCGAGCGTCGCGGTCCCGACCAGGCAGACCCTGCTGGAAGCTCCGACCCGGTCGGTGAAGCCGAGGTCATCGGCATCGACGCTTGACCGATTCGACCCGGACTCGCGATGGCAGGTTGTCATTGCGAGTCCGGGCGGGTCGGCTCAGCTCACACCGCGAGGGGACAGGGTCGCTTCCGACCGATGTCCCGGAGGTGCAGAAGTGAACGTGTTGCTGAAATTCAAGGGAGAACAAGTGAGCTTCTCGACCGCTGTCGTCCTCACCAAGCGCGAGGCATTCGAGGCTTGCGAAGCGTGCGCCGAAGCTGAACGGGCACTCCTGCGGACGGGCCGAGCCATAGAGGCTGGGCGCCTTGCTGCCCTGTTCGAGCTTATCGAGGCGCGGCTCGTCTCGACCTGACTACCTCCAATCAGCTCGACTACGAGCGCGGACGTGTTCCGGAGGGAGAGGAAGCCTCGGAACACGCCTCAATCGCTCGGGAGTCGAGCTTGGTGCCTGCTTATTGGCCGGCGCCGGGCTCGAACTCCAAGGACAGCGAGTTGATGCAGTAGCGCTGTCCGGTGGGGGCGGGGCCGTCGGGGAAGACGTGTCCCAGGTGCCCTCCACAGCGGGCACAGGTCACCTCGGTCCGGCGCATGCCGAACGAGGAATCGTCGTGCTCGTCGATGACACCGTCAGCGACGGCCTTGGTGAAGCTCGGCCACCCCGAACCCGAGTCGAACTTGTCGTCGGAACGGAACAGCTCGGCCCCGCACGCCGCGCAGCGGAACAGGCCGGGGTCGTGCACGTCGAGCAGCGTGCCGGTCCATGCCGGCTCGGTGCCCTTTTCACGCAGGACGTGGTAGCGCTCGGGATCGAGCTCGGCCTTCCACTCGTCCTCTGTCTTTACGATCTCAGGTGCCACTGGTGCCTCCCTCGGGGGTGGTAATGGTCTGGTGAACATCTTCTGGAGTAATCCCATGCCCAGGTAACGCCGGCCGGGGTCCAACTGTTCCATGTCCCGGAGCAGCTCAGGACCCCTTTGGTATCGTCACGCCGGAAACCGCTCCTGCCAGGGGGCACGCCCCGAAACCCACCCCATGGACCTCCACGACAGCCCCGAGGACGCCGCCTTCCGCGCCGAGGCGCGCCAGTGGCTCGAGGCCAACCTCACCGGGGCGTTCGCCGACGCCCGAGGCCTGGGACGGGCCGGCAAGCAGCACGAGGGTCGGGAGCTGCGTACCGCCTGGGAGCGCAAGCTCGGCGCCGACGGGTGGACGTGCGTGGGCTGGCCCGTGGAATACGGCGGTCGGGGCGTCCCCATGTCGCAACAGGTCATCTGGAACGAGGAGTACGTCCGGGCCGACGCCCCGGCCCGCGTCAACGTCATGGGCGAGGGGCTGCTCGGCCCCACCCTCATCGCGTACGGCACCGACAAGCAGAAGTCCAGGTTCCTGAACCCCATTCGCTGGGGCGTCGAGCTGTGGTGCCAGGGCTACTCCGAGCCCGACGCCGGCTCGGACCTCGCCAACGTGCAGACCAGGGCCGTCCTCGACGGCGACGAGTGGGTCGTCACGGGCCAGAAGGTCTGGACCTCCTACGCCCAGTGGAGCGACTGGTGCTTCGTGGTCGCCCGCACCGATCCCCAGGCGCCGCGCCACAAAGGGCTCTCTTACCTTCTCGTCCCCATGGACCAGCCCGGCGTCGAGGTCCGGCCCATCCGGCAGATGACCGGCACCTCGGAGTTCAACGAGGTGTTCTTCGACGGCGCCCGCACCGAGGTGGACCTGGTGGTGGGCGAGGTCAACGACGGCTGGCGCGTGGCGCTTGCCACCCTGGCCTTCGAGCGTGGCGTGGGCCTGCTGGGGGACATCGTAGGATTCCGCCGGGAGCTCGACCATCTCCTCAACATCGTCCGCACCAGCAACCGGGCGCACGACCCGCTGCTGCGCGAGCGCCTCGCCGACGCGTGGATCCGCCTCACCATCCTCCGGCTCAACACCCTGCGCTCGCTCACCGGCGTCGACGGCCCGGTGGCCCCGCCCCAGGCCTCGATCTCGAAGCTCTTCTGGGCCACCTGGCACCGCGATCTCGGCGAGCTGGCCATGGACGTCCTCGGGGCGCGGGCCGAGGTGGCCGAGGCTCTCCCCTACGAGCTCGGCGACCTGCAGCGCATCTTCCTGTTCAGCCGGGCCGACACCATCTACGGCGGCTCCAACGAGATCCAGCGCAACATCATCGGCGAGCGCGTCCTCGGGCTCCCGCCCGAGCCCAAGGTCGACGCCACCGCGAAAGGAGCCTCCGCCCCGTGACATCCCCCGAGCCCCCGGCACCGCCCACCCCGGCCCCGCAGCCGCCCGCACCCCATGCCCTCCTCGCGGGCAAGGTGGTGGTGGTCACCGCCGCGGCCGGCACCGGCATCGGCTTCGCGGCGGCCAAGCGCTGTGCGGAGGAGGGAGCGGTGCTCGTCATCTCCGACGCGCATGAGCGGCGCCTGGGGGAGGCGGCCGAGGCGCTCGAAGAGGCGTCGGGGACCAAGCCGTTGGCGGTGCCGTGCAACGTGACCGTGGAGGCCCACGTGCAGGCGCTCTACGACACGGTGCTGGCCGAGCACGGCCGCATCGACGTCGCCATCAACAACGCCGGCCTGGGGGGCAACGCCCCCATCGTGGACATGACCGACGAGCAGTGGTCGACCGTCCTCGACATCACCCTCACCGGCACCTTCCGCTGCATGCGGGCCGAGCTCCGCCACATGTACGCCCAGGGGAGCGGCGTCATCGTCAACAACTCCTCGGTACTCGGGTGGCGGGCCCAGGCCGACCAATCGCACTACGCGGCGGCCAAGGCCGGGGTCATGGCCCTCACCCGCTGCGCCGCGGTGGAGGCCGCCCCCCACGGCGTGCGCGTGAATGCCGTAGCCCCCAGCCTGGCCCTGCACCCCTTCCTCAACCGCGTCTTCCCCGACGACGAGCTCGAACGCCTGCGCCAGGCCGAGCTCTTCGGCCGCTCGGCCGAGACGTGGGAGGTCGCCAACGTGATGGTCTTCCTGGCCAGCGAGTACTCGTCGTACATGAGCGGCGAGATCGTGTCGGTGTCGAGCCAGCACCCCTAGTCAGGTGACGATGAAGCCCTGGATGGTGTCGGACCCGTAAGGGGTGGTCACGGTGAGGGGCCCGGTGCTGGCCCCGGGGGGCACGACGACCTTGAGCCTCATGGGCCGCTTCAAGGTGATGGTCCCGGGGACGCCGTTGAAGGAGACGGCGGTGGCACTCCCGAGGCGGCGTCCGTTGATGGTCACGGTGCCCCCGACCGGGCTCGACAGCGGGCTGTACTTCCCGATCACCGGGCCCGTGTTCACGCGGACCTGCCCGGTCGGACCCACCGCCACGCGCGGCGGCAGGGTCTGGTACGGCGCGGTCGTGGCGGGGGCCTGCGTGGTGGTGGTCGGCGCCGGTGGGGGCTTCGGCGCCGCGGCCGGGCCCGATCCCGAGCACGAGGCGGCCAGCACGGACGCCACGGCGAGCAGGAGGGCGAAACGCCACCGATGTCGCACCACGGCTGCCCGGCAAGATGCCCGTACTGTCACCGCGCCATCATCGCGCCGGGGGCACGATGCGGCTCCCGCCCGGCGGGCGCGGTCCGGCGGGCTGTCAGGGCGCGTTCGGGTTTGGATAGCCTGACGGCGTGTCAGATCCAGCGGGGGAGCACGGGGAGCGCGGCGAGCAACAGGAGCAGGGGGCGGAGCCGGCGGAGGACCCCCGGGGCGACCTGCGCTGGGGGTCGATCCCGGGCCTCGTGGCCGATGCCGCGGCCCGCTTCGGCGACGCCGAGGCCGTGGTCGACGGCGACGTGCGTCTTTCCTTCGCGCAGCTCGAACGCGACGCACTGCGCGTGAGCGCGGCGGCCATGGCGGCGGGCATCCACCCCGGCGACCGCGTGGCCATCTGGGCCCCCAACATGGCCGAGTGGATCGTGGCCGCGCTGGGGCTGGTGGGCGTGGGGGCGGCGCTGGTGCCGCTCAACACCCGCTTCAAGGGCCCCGAGGCCGCCTACGTGCTCAACCGCTCGCGCGCCCGGGCCCTGTTCACGGTGCGGGGCTTTCTCGGTATCGACTATCCCGCCATGCTCGACGACGAGGAAGTCCCACACCTCGAGCGCATCGTCCTGCTTCGTGACGACGAGGGCACCACGAGCGAGGTGACCAAGAGCGACGAGGTCCCCATTTTCGGGTGGCACGAATTCGTGGCCGGTGCCGACGGCGTGGTAGAGGGCGAGGACGGGGTGGTGGGCGCTCCCGTCGACGCGCACGCGGTGCGCGAACGCTGGAGGAGCGTGACCGGCGAGGACCTCTCCGACGTCATCTTCACCTCGGGCACCACGGGACGGCCCAAGGGTGCCATGACGACGCACGCGCAGACCCTGCGGACCTTCGCCACCTGGGCCTCGATCGTGGGCCTGGCCGAGGGCGACCGTTACCTGGTCGTGAACCCCTTCTTCCACACCTTCGGGTACAAGGCGGGCATCATCGCCTGTCTCATGCAGGGCGCCACCATCGTCCCCGAGCCCGTCTTCGACGTGGACAAGGTGCTCGAGACGGTGGCCGCCCAGCGCGTCACCGTGCTGCCGGGGCCGCCCACCCTCTACCAGTCGATCCTCGACCACCCCCGGCGCGCCGAGCACGACCTGTCCAGCCTGCGCCTGGCCGTCACGGGCGCGGCCGTGGTCCCCGTCGAGCTGGTCAAGCGCATGCGCAGCGAGCTCACCTTCTCCACCGTGCTCACCGCCTACGGGCTCACCGAGTCCACCGGCACCGTCACCATGTGCCGCCGCGGCGACGACCCCGAGACCATCGCCCGGACCTCGGGGCGCGCCATCCCCGGCCTCGAGGTGAGCGTGGTCGACGACAAGTGCGAGGAGGTGGCGCACGGCGAGCCGGGCGAGATCGTGGTGCGCGGCTATACGGTCGTGCGCGGCTACTTCGAGGATCCCGAGGCCACCGCCGAGGCCATCGACGCCGAGGGCTGGCTGCACACCGGCGACGTGGGGGTCATGGACGACGCCGGCAACGTGCGCATCACCGACCGCAAGAAGGACATGTTCATCGTGGGTGGGTTCAACGCGTATCCGGCCGAGATCGAAGGCGCGCTGGCGCGCCACCCCGGTGTGGCCCAGGCGGCGGTGATCGGCGTTCCCGACGAGCGAATGGGTGAGGTGGGCTGCGCCTTCGTGGTGCCCCGGCCCGGCACCGACGCCACCGGGTTGGCCGAGGAGCTGCTGGCGTGGTCGAGAGAGCAGATGGCCAATTACAAGGTGCCCCGCCACGTCGAGGTGACCGACGCCCTGCCCACCAACGCCAGTGGCAAGGTACTGAAGACCGAGCTGCGCGAGCGTTTCGCGCAACGACCCGCGAAGGGAGCCTGATGCGAGGGATCGTCTACACCGGTGAGGACGCCGCGGTCACCGACAAGCTCGAGGTGGCCGAGCCGGGCCCCACCGAGGTGAAGGTGAAGATCGTCGCGGCGGGTGTGTGCCACTCGGACCTGTCGGTGCTCGACGGCACCATCCCCTGGAAGGCGCCCTCGGTGCTCGGCCACGAAGGGGCGGGCATCGTCGAGACTGTGGGATCGGCGGTGCGCTCGGTGAAGCCCGGCGACCACGTCGTCGTCGCCACCCTGGCGAGCTGCGGGACGTGCCGGGCGTGCAACACGGGGCACCCCACCATGTGCATCCGCAGCCTCGGCAACGTCTCGACACCGTTCACCTACGACGGCGAGCCGGCGTCGAACTTCGCGGCCGCCTCGGTGTTCGCCGAGTACACCATCGTCCAGGAGGTCCAGGCCGTCCCCATCTCCAGGGACGTGCCCTTCACCTCGGCTTGTCTCATCGGCTGTGGCGTGCTCACCGGGGTGGGCGCGGTGCTGAACCGGGCCAAGGTCGCTCCGGGCGAGACGTCGGCGGTGTTCGGCGTCGGGGGCGTGGGGCTCAACGTCATCCAGGCGCTGCGCCTGTCGGCGGCGAGCCGCATCGTGGCCGTGGACACAGTGGCCTCGAAGGAGGCCCTGGCCCGTCAATTCGGGGCCACGCACTTCGTCGACGCCACCCAGGCCGACGCGGTGGAGGAGATCAAGAAGATCGTCCCCCACGGGCCGAAGTCGATGGCGAGGGCGCTGGGCCCGGGCGGGGTCACCTGGGCGTTCGACTGCGTGGGGCACCCGGCGGTGCTACGCAACGCCATCGACGCGCTCGACTGGGGAGGCACGGCGGTGGCCATCGGGGTCCCGCCGCGCGGCAGCGAGGTGAGCGTGGACATCAATAACCTCGCCTATGTCGACAGGGGACTGCTCGGATGCCGCTACGGGTCTTCTCGTCCCCACCACGACATCCCGTTGATGGTCGAGCTCTACCTCAGCGGCAAGCTCATGCTCGACGAGCTCGTCACCGAGACCCGCCCGCTGGAGGGGTTCCGCGACATCGTCGAGGACATGCACGCCGGCAAGCTGGCGCGGGGCGTACTCACGCTGTAGGGGCTGCCCCGTCCGGAGGCTCCGGGTCGGCACGGGGCGCGGCGGACCTGAGGGCCTGGACCACCGGCACCGCGTACGGCAGCGCGGCTGCGATGGCGGCGACGAGCCCCACGACAGCGCCGTATCCCCACCCGATGCCCGTGAGGCCGACACCTCCCGGTTTGAACGCGAAGGCGAGCACGGTGAGCACGGCGTTGGCGCCGGTGGCCACGAGCAGCACCCGCTCGCCGGACACGGGCAGCTCGACCGGCATCTCGGCGAACCCGGCGCGGGCGACCAGGGAGACGATGATGCCCAGGCTGATCAGCAACGTCAGGTACATCCACCCGTGCCACAGGCCGTTGACCGAGATCGAGCCGAACCCGAAGTTGTAGGTGAACCACGGCAGGAACAACGACACGAACAGCACCACGGTGGCGATCAAGGTGATCAGCTGCGCTTGCGTCCACCGCTTGGCGTCGAGCTTGAACGCGGGCACCGTGCCGGGAGCCCGGGGCGGGGGTGTAGGTGTGGGCGGGGGTGGGGCGAAGCCCGGCGCCGGTCCGGCGGGCGGCCCGGTAGGGGGCGATGCCGTGCGCGCGTCACCGGGGGGAGGCGGCGGGGGTGGTGGTGGCGGGGCGACCTGAGGAGGTGGAGGTGGAGGCGGAGGTGGAGGCGGAGGCGGCGGGGGCGGCGGCGGGGGCGCGGCTGCCGACGAAACTTCAGCGCCACACTGGGGGCACCGCGTCGAGCCGTCGGCAAGCTCGGTACCACACTGCGAGCAGAACACGATCCTCCCCCTCGGCCGGTCAGGCGCACCCGTCGGTCAGGTGCAACGCTAGCCTCGCGACCCCTGCTACCCCCGGAACCGGCGGCGATTCACGGCGCCCACGGTGGCACTCACCGCCGCGGCCAGCGTGGCCGCAACTGCGGCGACGAGGCTCACATACGCCCCGACGTCCCACGTCAGGCCGACCGCCTTCTTGGCGAAGCACACCACAGTCAGCAGGAGGCTCCCGCCGCACGCCAGGAGGACCAACCAACGCCACAAGGGCAGACGGAACGATGCAACGGTGGCCTCGAGCACGAGAATGGCCACGACACCGAGCGCAGCGAAGAAGGCGAAATACATCCACGACCGCAACGCCGTGGAGTCGAAGCTGTAGTACCCCGTGAGGTCGGAGCCGAATTCGAACCAGGGAAGGAAGATGCCGATCATGAGGGCGGTGCTCGCCCCACCCACGACGAGATCCCCGGGTCCCAGACGGCCAGTCCCGGACCCGGGCCGCGCCCTGCGCCCCGACGCACGCGCACCGTCCCGGGCGGGAGGGCTCCGCACCGGTCCCAGGCCCGCCCGGGAAGGCGAGATCGGGACCCAGTAGCCGCCCCCGCGATCCTCAATGGTCATCGGCCGAGCTCCCCCCGGGGCCCTCGACGCCCCACCGCGACGGCCAGCCCTTTCGTCCAGCGTAATGCCGCAGACTGCTGAAGACGGGGCCTCGGCGCCACGATCCCGGGGGCTTGCCGAGGGTCTTCGCCGCGGCGGTAGGGCGCGCCGTATGCTGCGCAGTGGCGCCCCAGAAAGTAGGTGCATCGTGAGCTTCGACCGCCTCAGCCCGCTCGATGCCTCGTTCCTGCACGTCGAGGACGACGTCAGCCACATGCACATCGCGGCGATCGGCATCTTCGAAGGTCCCGCCCCCCGCTACCCCGACGTCGTCGACATGGTCCGGGGCAAGCTCCCTCTCGTCCCGCGCTACCGACAGGTGGTCCGCTTCGTGCCGCTCGACCTGGGGCGGCCGGTCTGGGTGGACGACCCGCACTTCAACATCGACTACCACCTCCGCCACACCGCGCTCCCCTCACCCGGTGCTGAGGCCGAGCTGCGGGCGCTCGTGGGCCGGGTGATGGCCCAGCAGCTCGACCGCTCCAAGCCGCTTTGGGAGATCTGGATGGTCGAGGGCCTCGAGCAGGGGCGCTGGGCGCTGCTCTCGAAGACCCACCACGCACTCGTGGACGGGGTGGCGGGGAGCGACCTGCTGGCGGTGATGATGGACACGTCCCCCCAGGCCGCACCGGCGGTCGAGGACGACTGGCACCCCCGGCCAGCGCCGAGCGACGTGACGCTGGCCATCGGTGCCGCCACAGACCTGGTCCGCAGCCCCTACGAGCAGATCCGGGCGCTGCGGGCGAGCACGCGGGTGCCGCGGGCCGCGCTGCACCGGGCCGGCGAGGTGGCGCACGGACTGTCGGCGATGGCGGGCATGGTCCGGCCGACACCGATCTCGAGCCTCAACGGCCCGCTCGGGCCCCATCGACGCTACGCATGGGCGTCGACGACGGTGGACGACATCAAGCGGGTGCGCAAGGGACTCGGAGGGGCCTTCAACGACGTCGTCCTGGCGGCCATCACCAACGGGTTCCGGGAGCTGCTCCGGTCCCGGGGCGAATCCGTCGAAAGGGTCGTGCGCACCCTGGTGCCGGTGTCGGTGCGACCCCGTGGCCCCGGGGCCATGGCCGTGGGCGACGGCACGTTCGAGAACAAGGTCTCGGCGATGTTCGCCATGCTGCCGGTGGGCATCGACGACCCCGCCGACCGGCTGCACGCCATCTCGGTGCAGATGGCAGGGCTCAAGGAGTCCAAGGAGGCGGTGGCGGGCGAGGCGCTGACGTCGCTGTCGGGCTTCGCGCCGCCCATGCTGCTCGCGCTCGGGATGCGGCTGGCCACACGGGTCGCCCAGCGCAACGTCAACACGGTGACGACCAACGTTCCGGGTCCGCAGCTCCCCCTCTACGTGGCGGGCCGGCGCATGATCACCGCCTATCCCTACGTGCCGCTGGCCGGACAGGTGCGCATCGGCCTGGCCATCTTCTCCTACGACGGGCAGGTCACGTTCGGGATCACCGGCGACTGGGACACCACCGAGGACCTCGACGTGCTCGCCCGGGGCATCGAGAACGGCATGCGCATGATGCTGGCGCTGTGCCGGTGACCGTGCGCCCCCGACCGTCTCCGTCCCGGCGCTGACCCGTCGCCGGAGGTGACCCCGGCCCCCGTCAGAGACGGAGGGTCCGCGCGGTGCCGGTAGCGTGAGCCCCGTGCCGACGGACACGTTGCAGGTGAGGTTCTTCCGGGCGTTCGCGCGCCGCCACACCCGGGTGCTGGTCCGGACCCGCGGCCGTCCGTCGTGGTCGGGACCGCGCCTGCGGTTCCTGGTCCTCGAGACGCGGGGCCGTCAAACGGGGCGGCAGCGCAGTGTCGTCCTGCTGTACATGCCCGACGGCGAGCATTTCGTCGTGATCGCCTCAAACTACGGAGGAGAGCAGCCGCCGGCGTGGTGGCTGAACCTGAGCGCCCAGCCCGAGGCCCTGGTGCACGTGGCGGGCCGCACGGTCCGGGTACGGGCCAGGGCTCTCGCCGGCGAGGAGCGCGAGGCCATGCTGGCGAGGGCTGTCACCTACAACCGGCAGTGGCGGGGCTACGCCCGCACGGTGCGACGGGAGCTGCCCATCGTGCGCCTGGAGCCGACGCAGAACACCTAGGGCGCCGCGGCGCTCACCACTCGGCCCATCCCGCCGGTGTCACGGACCCCGAGATGGTGCGGGGGTCGACGGGCTGGCGGGTGTCGGAGGCCTGGTAGACGGCGAAGCACAGCTGCAGGACCTTGGCCGCCTCGGTGGCGGACATCGCCGCGGGAGTGCCCGACCGCAGGGCGTCCACGAAGTGCGCAGAGGAGCGACGGAACCCCGAAGCCCAGTCGGCGTCGATCTCGGCGAATTCCGTGAAGACGCGCTCGTTGTCCTTGCCCTGGTAGAGCACCACCGGAGCGAGGTCGAGCATCTCGCCGGTCGCCCGTGTCACCCACAGGAACCCGTGCTCGCCCTGCACCTCGAAGAACTCGTCGGCACCGAAGTAGCCCGAGCGCATCCACATGTCGCGGGCGTACTGCACCTCCATGGTCCCGAGTAGCTCGGGGTCCTCGTACTCGAAGATCACCGCGCACGGCTCGAAGAAGATGTCGCGGCGCCGGACCACCGCCTGGACCGAGGTGATGTCCTGGTCGACGAGCCACAACGCCATGGCGTACTTGTGCACCATGTCGTCGAACAGGTGGCCTCCGGGGCTGCGGTTGTCCAGGCGCCAGCCGTAGCCCTCGGGGCGCAGCGCAGCCTGGAACTTCGAGTCGGTCTGGCCCACGACGGTGCGGATGCGCACCCCGATGGGCCGGCCGATGGCCCCTTCGGCGATCAGCTTCTTGGCCGTCTCGAGGGGCGGGTAGTGCACGAAGCACTCGCTCACCCGCAAGGTCAGGCCCAGATCGTCGGCCAACTTCCCGAGTTCGAGGGCCTCGTCGACGGAGTTGGTGATGGGTTTCTGCACCGAGACGTGCTTACCGGCCTGGAGGGCGGCGCGCACATGGGCGTGGTGCATGTGCGTCGGGGTCAGGATCTCCACGGCGTCGATGTCGCCGTCGGCGAGAAGGTCGTCCATGTCCGTGTAGACACGGGGTACCCCCCAGCGCTCGGCCGCCTCACGGGCGATCGGCTCGTCGACGTCGCACACCGCCAGCACGTCGCAGTGCGGATGCTCGAGGTACCCGGCCACATTCAGGTCGGCGATGTTCCCCGCACCGAGAACGCCGAGACGGACCGTGTCCAAAGGCGCGCCCTTCCCCATGAGAGCCTCCCTTTCCGTGGTCGCGCGGCAGGCCCGGCGACCAGGAGGTCACGAATGTACCCCGCGTGCGGTCGGGGAGTCTCTTCCGGGGGGACGAAGACCCGAAGCGCAGCCCATCGGGGAGATCCCCGGAATCAGCCGGCCATCAGGGTGAGCCGGGCAGCGGGGGCGCCGCCGCCCGGCTCACGCCGCGGCGGCGTTGGTGTAGGAGCGCCGCAGCGCCTCGTCGACGAAGCGCTTCACGGCGGCGGACCAGAAGAACCCGACGTGTCCGCCGGGGTAGCTCTCGAATGCCGGACGGTCCCAGTGCATCCACAGTCGCCGGGCGTGCCCGAAGGTCGACATCCGGTCGGCGAGGCCGGCGAAGATGAAGCGGCGCTCGAGCGGGACCCGGCATTCCATCGCCAGGGGCGAGACCACCCGGTGCACCTCGTCGGCCGCCGGCCCGAGCACACCACTGGTGCCGGCCATCTGCGCGATGTCGGGCGGGCTGTGGCGCCGGACCAGGTGGGGCAGGTCGACCACGGGGATGCCGGCGATCACGCAGGCGAGGTCGTCCTCGAGGGCGGCCACGATGGAGGCCACGAGGCCGCCGAGCGAGTACCCGATCACGCCGACCTGCTCCGCACCTTGTTCCTCACGCAGCCAGCGGATGATGCGCCGCACGTCCCAGGCGGCCTGGGCCACGCCGTGCAGGCTGTCGACCATGTCGATGGTCATGAGGTCCTCGCCTCGGCCCCGGCCCGACGCACGCGGTCCGTGCAGCGGGAGGACCGGGATCACGACGTTGATGCCGCGGTGCCCGAGCTGGGAGGCGCGAAACGCCCGGAGGTCCATGGCCGGGTTGTTGCCCATCCCGAGGCCGTGCGCGCACACCAGCCACGACCGGTGGTAGCGACCCGGGACACGCGACACCCAGGCGTGCACGGTCTGGTTGGCCTCGTGCGCCATCCAGCGGGCCCAACCGGGCTCCAGCGGGTTGGGCTCCCAGCCGCTGGAGAAGGCGACGCGCTCGTACCCCATCCCGCCGCGGTGCTCGTCCCACACCTCGATGTCGTACGGTGGCGGCGGGTCGCGGTGGTACGCGGCGGGCCGCTCCAGCCAGCCCTCGCGTGCGAACATGGCCCGCAGCTTCACGAGGTCCTGCGCCGCGGACGTGCAGTCACTCTCCTTGGGTAGCAGCTCGGGATGCCGGAGGACGGCGATGAGGACCTCGTCGAGATACGCCTGCAGGGCCAGGACCGGTGTGGCCCGGACCGGCACCACCGTGTCGTCGTGTGCAGCCCCCGCGCTGCGCGCTCTGCTCCTGGCCAGGAAGTACGCCACGCTGGGTGCGGCGCGCAACACACCCGTCAGGCGCGGATCCCCGGCCGCTCGCCGGGCTCCGAGGTAGGTGCGGACGGCCAGGCGCCCCACCGACGCCAGCAACAGACCACCCGACGAGGATGCGTCGGGCTCGTCGGGTGTCCGGACCCCCGCCGGCGGCGTCGGCACCGGCGCCATCGGCTTCAGGACCGACGGCACCAGGGGCGTCGCCAACGTCGGCATCAGCGCGTCGACCTCACCGGTGCGCTGGAAATCGACGCCCCGGAGGTGAGGCTCTGGCCACTTCGCCCACATGTCCGGGCCCGGTTCCCACAGTGCAGCGCCGTCGTGATCCATGGTGCAGGCGCCGGCCGACCCGTTGACCAGCGGCTCCCATAGCGGAGCTCCGTCGCGATCCATGGTTGCGACGCCCGCCGATCCGTTGGTCATCGGTTCCCACAGCGGGGCCTCGGCGCCATCCAAGGCCCTGACGCCGATCCCGGCTGAACGAAGGGTCTGGAGCTCCCGCAGTGCACGCACTTCGAGGTCGGTGGCTGACGTCGAACCCCCGATCCAAAGTGCCTCCGGCATCGAGGTCAGCCTACGACCTGCGACGGCGAAATTCGGGTTTTTCGAACCGGCACGCATCGCCGGACATCCCACATCCGGGTCCCGACCATCTCGACGAGCTGGACGAGCGAGCTGTCCGTGCCGTCGGCCTCTCAGGTCATGCGGCGCGCTCGAGGATGACGACGGGGATCTGGCGCGAGGTCTTCTTCTCGTAGTCGGCGAAGCCGGAATATTCGCGCTTGTGCTTCTCCCAGATCGGTGCGCGCTCGGCATCATCTGCGACGCGGGCCACGACCGGGATGGTCTCGGTGCCCACCTCCACCACGGTCTCGGGATGGGCGCGCAGGTTGTAGTACCAGTCGGGATTGGTCGGCGCACCCGCCTTGGAGGCGAAGATCGCCATCGAGTCACCCAATGGCCGGTACATCACCGGGTTGACTCGCTCCTTGCCGGACTTGGCCCCCTTGTGATGCAACAGGAGGATGGGCGCACCCTCGAAGTTCCCCCCGAGCTTTCCGCCGTTCGAGCGGAACTCCTCGATGATCTGCGTGTTGAAATCGTTGGCGGCGGCCATGTGTCCTCCTGCTCGACGGGTGCTCCAAGTCCAACGCCGTGGGAGCGCGACCCATTCCGATCAGTCGGCCAGGGCGGCACCAGGGTCCCGGTAGGTCTTGAGCTCGATGGCATTGCCGCTCGGGTCCGCCACCATGGCCTTGCGCTGCTGGCGGGGGGTGCCGGCATAGTCGATGGCGGGCTCACGGAGGAACGGGGCGCCGTCGGCTCGGAGGCGCTCGACCAGATGGCGCCACCGGTCCTCGTCGGGCAGCGTCACGCCGAAGTGGCGGACGCCGCGCTGGTCGGGGGTCAGGAGCTCATCGGGCCGTTCATGCAGGGTCACCTGGCACCCGAAGAAGAACACGTCGATGAACCCGTCCCGGACCCGTCCGAGCTCGCAGCCGAGGACGTCGACGTAGAACCGCCGGGCCTCACCCAGGTCGCCGACCGGCAGCGACAGGTGGAGGATCGGCTCACCGGGCTCGAACGTCACTGTCCTCCTCATGCTCCGGGGCGACCTTCGGCGCGACCCTCCCGGGGACCGTTGGCGTGACCTTTTCCCTGGCCGGGTCTCTCTGCGGCCTCTGTGCCTCCTTCTATGCCATGGTCGCCTCTTCGCCGCAAGAACACCACCGTGGACGCCAGTGTCGCCGCCATCAGCAGGTACGGCACGGCATCGACGGTCGCCTGGGCCAGGGCGCCACTGGCCGCCGCCGCGATCCCCTGGCCCGCCGCCCAGGCCAGGTTCCCCAGTCCGTAGGCCAGGCCGTGGTGGAGCCGGCGACGATCCGCCCCGTCCCCGATCATGGCCGCGGCCGGCACGAACAGCGTCCCGAACGCGGGCAGGCCGACGATGAGGAGGACCACGAGCACCGCAGCCGGCCGCAGCAGGGGGGCGAGCACGCTGACGGCGATGGCGGCGACGAGCGAGAGTCGAACCGGGACCATGCGCCCGCGCCGGTCGGCGAGGCGGCCCACCAACGGGGAGAGCACGACCTCCACCGCGGCCGCGCCCAGGAAGGCGGCGGCGATGACCACGGCCCCGGCACCGAGCCGGTTGAGGCGCAGGGGCGCCAGCACGTCGATGACGCCCAGGGCCAGACCGGCCAGGAACGTCAACCACATCCCGACAGCGATGGCGGGCTCGGCGATCGCCGGAAGGGCGCTGCGCAGCGTCTGGCGGGTGCCCGGCAGCGGCCTGGGGACGAAGAAGGTGGCCACCATCATCGTCCCTCCTGCCACCGTGGCCGCCGCGAAGGCCCTGCCAGTGCCCACGTGGCTGGCGACCGCGCCGATGACAGGGCCGAGCAGTGCTCCCCCCACCGCGGCGGCGAACGCCGTCCCCAGTGCCGCACCCCGGCGTTCCGTGGTCGCCGCCGCGGCGAGCCATGCAAGCCCTCCGGCCCACGTGCACGCGCCGGCGATCCCCTGGATGAACCGGGCCGAGTCGAGCAACGCGATGGAGTGCGCGGAGCCGAAGACGAAACTCGACACGCTCATGACCGCCAGTCCGATCAACACCGCCGGGCGCACGCCGAGCCGGCTGGCGAGCACCCCACCGGGAGCAGCGCCGAGTAGCGTGCCGATGGGGTAGGACGCCACGAGAATGCCGGCCTGGGACTTGGTGAGACCGAGGGTGTGGACGTAGTGCGGGAGAAGCGGTGTCAGCGCGGTGAAGAACACGGTGTCGACGAGCACCACCGCGCTGACCAGCACGACCAGGCCGGGCTGCACCCCCGATCGCCCGGGGGTACGGGCCCGACTCGTCATCGGCTCAGTATGGTCGCGATGGTGGCGTCGTCGCTCCTGTCCGGTTGAGGCGGGCGAACATCGCCTTCTGCGAGCGGTACAGCCTGGGAAATTCGCCAAACAGCCGGTCGTAGGTGGTCGCCCGGGACGCATCGGGCTCGAATCGGGCGGCGACGGGGACGAGCCCGGCGATTTCCTCGAGGTCCACCGCCTCCAGAGCGACCGAGGCGAACAGTGCCGCGCCGCGCAGATTGGCGTGCAGCGGCGCGGCGACGCGCTCCATCGTGCGCCCCATGACGTCGGCATGGATCTGACACCACAGGTCTGACGCGGCACCACCGCCGATGACCCGCACGGGGTCGAGGCGTCGCTTCACAAAGCGTTCCACGGCTTCGTGGAGCCAGCGGCTGTTGTAGGCGACGCCCTCGAGGACCGCACGCACCAGTTGCGCGCGGGTGGTGGCGAGAGACAGGTTGTGGAAACCACCCCGCGCGTTGCGGTCGTCGACCGGGGACCGCTCGCCGGCTAGCCAGGGCGTGAACAGCACGTCACCGCTCCCCGCCGGCGCCGACGCGGCGAGCGCCGTGAGCGCGTCGAAGCTCGGCGGAGAGGCCTCGGCAGGACTCTCGAACAGGCCGTCGGCGGGACCGATCACGTTGTCCCTTAGCCACTGCAGACACAGCCCACCCGTGTCGTGGTTGTCAGCCACCAGATACCTGTCCGGCCGCAGTCCCGGGACCGAGGCGATCTGGTGGACGGCGTCCGTCTTCTTCATCGGGACCGGGCAACTGATCCACGACGTCGTGCTGATGGCGAGGTGGGCCTGGTAGTCGAGGACGGCTCCCGAGCCCACGGCGGCGGAATGGAGATCGGGCGTCCCGGTCACCACCACGACCCCGGGTGCCAGTCCCAGCCGGTCGGCCACATCGGGGCGGACCTCGCCCACGACCGAGCCCGTGGGCACGAGCGGCGGGAGCTTGTCGGCGGGAACCCCGGCGCGTCGGACGAGCGCGGGGTCGTAGCGGAGGCGCTCGGGCCTCCGGTTGTCGGTGAGCCACGCCGCCGTCATCGAGGCGTGTGAGGCGGAGGCCACTCCGGTGAAGCGCATGGACAGGTAGTCCACCGGCTCCATGTACCAACGCGCTCGCTCGGCCACATCGGGCCGGTCGTGCTCGAGGTGCAGCATGTGACCGATCGGGTCCACGCCCGACGTCGAAGGGGCACCGCCGGTGCGCCGGACCCATCGCCACAGGGCGAGCGGGGCGTAGCCCGCCACCGGGCCCCCCACGGCGCGACGGGTGTAGGGGGCACCCCGGCCGTCCATCCACATGACGCAGTCACCGACCGGCTGCCCGTCCTCGGCGACGGGCACGGTGCTCGCCCACTGTCCGGTGCACGACACGGCCACGACCTGCTCGGGCCGTACCACCCCGCTCGCCATCGCCCGTCGCGTGGTGCCGGTGACGGCCTCCCACCACTGCGCGGCGTCCTGGACGGCACCGCCCCCGGGCAGGAGCTGGGTGCCGATCGCCACATGGTCGCTCCACGCGATCGAGCCGGTGAGCGACACGAGGCCGACCTTGGGGCCGCCCGTCCCCAGGTCGACGGCGAGGACGAACCGCTCGTCGCGTCCGGCGGTCACTCCTCCGGTGGGATCTGCTGGTAGCCGTCCATCATCTCGGCCATGACGGCCCGGATGAAGGCGTCGGCCTCCCCGGTCATGCCGCCGGCCACCCCGCCGTAGATCGCCCCCGAGCGGGGGGCCTCGCCCTCGTGCTCGTGCGCGTAGGCGACGGCGTCGGCGAGGTCGGTGGCGAAGGCTTCGGCCACGCCGGCCTGGGTCTGGGGTCTTGTGACCGCCATGTGCAGCGCGTTCGGGTACTGCTGGCCGTTGAAGCGCCACCCCCGCAGGCGCATGAAGTCGTTGACGTGGTACACGTCGAACGCGTCGGAGGTGAAGCTGAACAAAAAGGTGGGCCGGCCGAGGACGCGCAGCTCGGGATGCGAGCGGACCGCCTCCTGCATGATCTGCGCCGTCTCGAAGATCCGCCGGGCGTGGTTGCGGTAGCCCCCGCGTCCCATGTGCACCATCGACGCCCACGTGGCGGCCAGAAGCCCACCCGAGCGCGATCCCTCCATGCCGGGCGAGCAGTACTTCCCCCCGCTCCAGTCGGTGACGAAGAAGTATTGGGAGTTGCGAAGGGCCTGGTCGCGAAACGTCAGCACCGAGGTGCCCTTCAACGCATAGCCGTACTTGTGGGTGTCGGCCGAGATGGAGGTCACCCCCGGCAGGCGGTAGTCGAAGAGCGGGATGTCGTACCCGAGCTCCTGGCCGAAGGGAAGGATGAACCCGCCGAGGCAACCGTCGACGTGCAGCCCGACCCCGTGGTCGAGAGCGACGTCCGAAAGGTCCGCGATCGGGTCGACCGTCCCGTAGCCGTAGTTGCAGGCGGAGCCGATGACGGCCACCGTCTGGTCGTCGATGTGGCTGTCGACCCAGTCGACGTCCACCAGGGTGGTCTCGGGGTCCACGGGGGCGCGTCGCAGCTCGATGCCGAAGAGGTGGCACGCCTTGTCGAAGGCGGGGTGGGCGGTTTCGGGCTTCACCACGTTGGGGCGCGTGACGTCGCGCTCGTGGGCGGCGTGGTCGCGATAGGCGAGCATGGCGTGGGCGATGCTGCCGGTGCCCCCCGTGGTGACGAGGCCCACGGGGTCGGTGTCCTGCACCGCCTCGGCGTGCATGAGGTCGAGCGTCATGGCGATGATCTCGGCCTCGAACTTCGTGGAGCTCGGGCACATGTCGCGCTGGAGCGAGTTCACGTGGGCGAACAGGCCGAACGCGTCGGTGAGGAAGCGGTAGTGGTCGTGATCGCCGCAGTACATGGTGCCCGAGCACTTGCCGGTCTCCCAGAAGGCGTCCTCCTCCTTCGCCATCACCTGCAGCTCGCCCAGGATCTCCTCCCGGGTGCGGCCTGCTTCGGGCAGGCGGCGGTTGACCTCGAAACGGTCGTGGTACGGGAACGTGCTCATGGCGAGGTGCCCTCCCGTCGAAGCCGATGGCCGGGTGACCCGACGACGTGTTGTCCGACCCGGCCACTGTACGACACCTCCGCACCACGACACCCCTGTAGCGGCCGTGCCGGGTTCGGCGGCGGGAGGGGTCGGGGCCTGTCGGAGCGGGCGGGACACGGCGAGGTGGAGAGGGGCGCGAAGGGCGACGGGTCGAATCCCCACCTCGGATGTAAAATGCACGTGGTGCTGGCCCGGGTCCTCTTCTCGACGCTCTGCAGATGGGGAGCGGCCGCGACCCTGATCCAGCCGGATCTGGCGTTGGCTGTGACCGCGCTGGCCTTCGTCACCGAGCTCAGCATCTCTTTCGTCTCGACGTGGCCTTCGTCTGTTGAGCACCGCTCCGGGCTCGTGTTCTCTTCGGTCGGCCATGTGCAGGCCGACGGATGGATACCCACCTGGGGATCGAGCTCGATCCCCCACCTCGTTCTCCTGTCGCAGCCTCGACGTTGACCCGGCGGCGCCCTTGGGGGCGGCTGCCGATCTGTCAACCACAGGCTCGCGAAGGAGAATCCCATGTCTACAGCTCACAACGTCGTCGGGGTGCTTGCGGTATTGGGAAGCACCCTCGGACGGATCTTTCAGCCCCTCTACCAGGCCATGGCCTGGGTGTTGGCGGGCTCTTACGCTCTGGTCCCGAATTACGCGGTGGCGATCACGCTCCTGACCGTCGTGGTCATGGCCGCGTCGGCGCCGCTCACCATCAAAGTCACCTGGTCAGCGCTGGCCATGCAGCGCCTGCAACCAGAGCTCAAGAAGCTCCGGCACAAGCACAAGGGCGATCGCGTCCGACTCAACGAGGCCACGCTGGCGCTGTACCGCAAACATGGCGTGAACCCTGTGAGCGGCTTCTTGCCGTTGCTGCTCCAAGTCCCGGTGTTGATCGTGCTGTACGGAGTCATCCGGGGCCTGACGCACACGGTCGACCACGGTCGGGTCGCAGCTCCCTTGTATGTCAGTCATTCCGTGCAGCTCGCCAAGAGCCTGCGCGCCCATCCCGGCCAGATGCATGCGCTGGGGATGAACCTCGTGTCCAGCCTGTTCGGCGCGCACGGATCGTGGCCGGCCTACCTGCCTTACGCGGCGCTCGTCCTAGTCGCCATCGGATTGCAATACGCCCAGACCTGGCAGGTCAACCGCCGAACGCCACCGGGGTCCGGCCCCGCCCGGACGCCGGCACTGCAGCGTTTCATCCCGCTGGTCTACGCCGTGATCTACCTGCGTTTCCCGGCTGCGGTGAACGTCTACTTCGTCGCCTCCACCATATGCAGGATCGCGATCCAAGAGCTCGCCCCGCGCCCGGGATCGCTCCGGGCGTTCACTTTGCGACGCCCCCGCTTCGCCGGAGGGCAGACCTGATGGGCTCGGGCTCGTTGCCCCGGGAGACACGGCTCGGGATCCTTGCCCGGGGAGAAAGGGGTCGGCGGCTCGGACCCGAGGCTCGGGAAGACGCGTTTAGGTGTAGACGACCTCGAAGAGCCCCGAGCCGTCGACCGTCCACGGGCTGAGATCGTCGCCGAGCTCTTCGCCGAGGACGTGGGCGGGTAGCGGGACGCCGAGCAGGAACCCCTGGACGAAGGCACAGCCGAGGGAGCGCAGCTCCTCGAGCTGGTAGGGCTGTTCGATCCCTTCGGCGACACAATCGAGGCCCAAGGAGCCCGCAAGGGTGATGACCGACGAGACGATGGTGGCGTCCTCCGCCCCGCGCCCCAGTCCCCCCATGAAGCTGCGGTCGATCTTCAACACCTCGACCGGGAAGCTCTTCAAGTGTCCGAGCGACGCGTATCCGGTCCCGAAGTCGTCGATGGCCAGTCGGACCCCGAGGGCGCGCAGACGGCGCAGGACGCCCAGTGTCGATTCGGTGTCCGCGGCGAGTGCTCCCTCGGTGATCTCGAGCCAGACGGTCTCGGGCGCGATCCCCGTTCCCGCCACGATCGTTGCCACTTCCTCGACCAGGTTGGGCTCGATGAGCTGCCTCGGCGACAGGTTCACGCTCACACTGATGGGATCACCACCGAGGTCGTCGCGGCGGCGTTGCTCGGTCCAGGCCACCGCCTGGCGACAGGACTCCTCGAGCACCCAGGCGCCGATGGGCGTGATCAATCCACTCTCCTCGGCCGTCGACAGGAACTCATCGGGATGGAGCAGTCCCCGTTCGGGATGCTGCCATCGCAACAGCGCCTCGACGCAGGCGACGCGGCCGGTGCTCAGCTCCACGATCGGTTGGTAGTACACGCGGAACTCGCCCCGTTCGACCGCTCTGTGGAGCTCGTTTCTGATTCGCATCCTGTCTAGCACCATGGCGTGGCTCTTGGGGTCGAACACCTCGATCCTGGCCCGACCGCGCTCCTTGGCCACGTACATGGCCGTGTCGGCATCGCGCAGGAGGCTCGCCGCGGTATCCCGATCGCCACCGGACAGGGCCAAGCCGAGACTCGCCGTCACAAAGGTCTCGCCCTCCCCCAGGGAGACCGCGGGGCTCAGCGCTTCCATGAGGCGCTCCGCCATGCCGACGGCGATCGCAGGATCGGCGATCTCGTCGCACATCACGACGAATTCGTCGCCACCGAAGCGCGCCACGGTGTCGCTCGGCCGCATCGCCCGCTGCAGCCGCAGCGCCACAGTCTCGAGGAGCCGATCACCCGAGGCGTGGCCCATGCCGTCGTTGACGAGCTTGAACCTGTCGAGGTCGAGGAAGATGACCGCCACCTGCCGGCCGTGACGGGCAGCCCGGCTGAGGGCCGTTTCGAGGCGGTCCATGAACAGGACGCGGTTGGGCAGGGACGTGAGCGGATCGTGAATGGCGGCGTACGCGAGACGCTCCCGCAGCGCCCGGCGCTCGGTGACGTCCTCGACCTGACCGATCAAGTAGCTGAGCTGACCGTCCTCGTCACGGACACACGACACACTGACCGAGACCCAGACCTCGTGGCCGTCGGCGTGGGTGTAACGCTTCTCGATCCGGTACCCGTCCGACGCAGTGGCGACGAGGCGCTGCATCTCGCCCGTGCTCGCCTCGCGGTCGTCGGGATGCGTGAGCTCGTGCACGCTCATGCCGACAAGATCGTCGGTGCTCCGCCCGACGATCTGCGCCATGGAGGGATTGGCACCCAAGATGTGGCCCTCGAGGTCGGTCATGGCCATCCCGATGGGAGCGTTTTCGAAGGCGGAACGGAAGCGCTCGTGTGCTCGACGGAGCGCCTCCTCGGCCTGCTTGCGTGCGCTCACGTCGCGCAGGCGCGCCACCGTGCCCCGAACGTTGGGGTCCTCGAGGCGATTGGTCACGATCGCCTCGAACCACACCCACGTCCCGTCGGCGTGCTGGAGGCGCATCTCGCTTCGCCATCCGTCGAGCTCGTCGCCGTCCATGCCGCGTGCTTCGGCTTCCATGCGAGAGCGGTCGTCGGGATGCAGCAGTTCGACCGCCTTCGGAGTTCCCAGCTGTTCGAGGGAGATCCCGAGAATGCGCTCGAATGCGGGGCTCACGTACCGCAGCGTCCCGTTGGGGTCGATGACGGCGATGATGTCCGACGAGTCGCGCACGATGGCTTTGAAGCGTCTCTCGGAATGCAGGAGTTCCCCTTCCACCTGCTCTCGCGCCGCTGTGGACCGACCCAGGAGCGTGATCGTGAGCAGCACCCCCAACAGGCCGAGCCCGGCCAGGCCGTGGACGAGGGGCTTTCGGATGAGACTGGGGGCGATCCCGAGCGAGATCGACAGCTCGCCCAGGCCCATGTAGAGCACCGTCCAGACCATGGCGGGTCGGGCGGCCTGGGAACCTGAGAGCTGCAGCACGTAGGCGGCGCCGAAGATGAACCCGAGCGACAGGATCGGCCCCCATCCCGTGCTGAAGGCCACCACGCCGATGACCCCCATGACCCCGCCCACCAATGCGGTGAGCCGCCAGCCGCGGGTCTGTTCGGTCCACAACGCGGCCAACACGATGCTCACGGCCTGGGCGCCGAGCACCAGCGTCAGGATCGCCCAATAGGGGAGCGCGGCGATCAGCCCGCCGAGACGACAAAGACACAGCGCGACGGCTACCGGTGGCCCGGCCAGGACTGTCGGGTCGAGCACTCTGAGCCGCAGCCGGGATCCGAACGAGGAGGCCTGCCCGCCGTCGTGTGGATAACCCTCGAGCCGAGCCACGACTAGGCATCGTCGCCAGGGTGGACCATCTTGACGGGCCTTCGAGCGCGCGCGCAGCTCTCACTCAGAGTGGCGAGATTTCGCGCTCAGCGGCATCTGGCGGAAGAGTTCACAGGTATCCCGTGCGCGAGTGCCGGCAGTTCGTAGGATGCGTACAACCGGGCGGCCGAGAGTGGATCGGGGGCTCGTCATTGCCGAGAGCGGGGACCACGGGTGATGGCTGACGAGACGGCGATATCCGCCGATGAAGAGTTCAGCCAGGCAGCACAATCATACATCCGAGCCGTCGGCGCCCGACTGCGCGTCGTGCGCAACCAGCTCGGGCTCTCTCTGCAGGCCGTCGAGGCCGCCTCGAACCAGGAGTTCAAGGCGTCGGTGCTCGGAGCCTACGAGCGGGGCGAGCGTGCCGTGTCGGTGTCGCGGTTGCAGAGGCTGGCCAAGCTCTACGGCGTCAGCGTCGACCAGCTCCTGCCGAACGAGAATGACGCCACACGATGGTGGATGTCGAAGGACGCCGAGGCATCGGGCGCGGAGCCACCGGAGCGCCCAGCCGCGCAGCCGTGGCAGAACAGTGACACCGTCACGATCGACCTCACCCGCTTGCGCGACGTGAGCGGTCCCGAACGCGACCTCATCCGCCGGTTCGTGAGCATGATCCAGGTCCAGCGCCAGGACTTCAACGGACAGCTGATCACCATCCGGTCGAGCGACGTCCGCGCCATCGCATGCCTGTTCGGGATGACCCCCGACGCCATGGGCCGACGACTCGACGAGCTGAGCCTGCGCATCAACACCTGAGCCGGCGCGTCCGGGCCCGGTGCCCGAGGGTCTGACCATCACTGCCAGGGGAGCGCACCCCTCCGGTTCCAATAGGTGGGGGGGTCCTCGGTGACCGAAGCGAGCTCGTCCAGGTCCTCTTGGGTGAGAGACATGTCGAGCGCGGCGAGGTTCGACCCGAGCTGTGCGGGGGTCACGGCTCCCGACAGGACCACGTCTGCCCACGGCTGGCCCAGCGCGGCGGCGATGGCGACCTGGTCGACCGAGGCTCCCCGCCGCGACGCCACGTCTTCCAACGCGCCCCTCGCACGAGGGTCGCCCCTGCCGGTCAGCCTGCCGTTGGCCAGCACCTCTTTCACGAGGACGCCCCAGCCCCGCGCATGAGCCTCGGCCAGGGCCGGCCCGACGGACGACTCGAGCACGTTCCAGGTGGCCTGCACCGTCGAGAAGGGGTTCACGTCCCCGACCTCCACGTCCAGGGCGTGGCGGACGACATCGGCCTGACGGGCTCCGCTCACCGTCAGGCCCACCGCCACGCCGCCGGCACCGAGCTGCGCGAGCGCTTCCAGCACTGCCGGGTCATCGAGGACGCCGCTCTCCAAGGTGGCCGAGTGCACCTGGTACAGAGCGAGATGAGAGCCGAGGATCCCCTCCGTCCAGGGCAGCTGATCGCGGAACATGGCCAGGGAGAGGTCCTTGGCCTCGTGGACCGCAGCGTGCATGTTCCACGCCCCCGTGTACCGGTATCCCCATTTCGAGCCGACGGTGACCGCCCCGGGTGTCAGATGCCGTGTCCGCAACCACGACGCCAGGAACTCCTCGGCCCTCCCGTACGAACGGGCTGTGTCCACGTAGCGGACGCCGGCCGCGTAGGCGGCGTCGAGCATGTGGTGACAGCGCTGCTCCATGGTGGCCCCGTCGCGGTCGGCTCCCAGGTCGACGTCGCGGCCCAGGGTGATGTACGCGGGCCGGCCCAGAGCGGCGAGCCCCAAGCCCATCCGTGTGACCTCGAGCCCCGAGCATCCGAGGGTCGTGGTCGGTAGCGCCGTCTCGTTCACGGGGGATCAGGCTTGTCAGACGGGAGGCAGGTCGTGCTCACAGTCGAGGGTTCGGCAATGTCTCTCCAGGAGTCTGGGCCGTGTCGGAGAGCGTACGTCGTGTTCTCCGACTGGCTTGTGCAGCCCGGGCGAAGTCGGCGAAGGCAAGTAGGTCCCTGAGGGAAGCCTTGATAGGTCCGCCCGGATACGACGACGGTACCCATGAGTTGGAGCCGGTTCAGTCGGCTCTTAGCTTAGTAGCCCTATCCCCGGGCACTTCCGGCGCTAGGCGACCCCCAGCGTCGTTGTGGGCCAAGGATTACGATCGATAGCGCATACGTCAGGGGCGGCGATGAGCGACGCGGCAATCGGGGACTACCCCGTCGAGCACGTCTCGACCTTGTGTCGGACCAGGAGCCAATCGAGGCGGCGCTGGTGGCCAGGGGTGATTTGCTGCGGCGTGTATGTGGTCTTGGCGATGGCGGTGTACGGCCGCCCTGACGCGCTTGGATCCGGTCACATGAGCGGAGCAATCACTCCCGATACGATCGAAGAGGTCTGGTGGCTCGCGTGGACAGCCTTCGCGCTGCCTCATGGGCATAACGTCCTCGCTGCCCAGTGGCAGAACTATCCCGTAGGCCAAAACTTCGGGGCGAACGGCTCGATGTTGGCCCTGGGCATCTTGTTCCTACCGATTACCAAGGTGTTCGGACCGATCGTGGCCTGGAATATCGCGCTACGGGTGGCCCTCGCGGCATCCGCGTGTTCGATGTGCCTGGTACTTCGCCGGTGGACCACGTGGTGGCCTGCAGCCTTCGTCGGAGGACTGCTCTACGGCTTCTCCGCCTATGCCATCTATTTTGGGGGTGGTTATCTGTTCCTCACCTTCGTCCCCCTGCCCCCAGTGATGTTCCTGCTCCTCCACGAGATCCTGGTGCGCCAGCATTGGCGACCGGGCCGAACCGGAGCACTTCTCGGGCTTCTCTGTGCGCTGCAGTTCTTCATCTGGTCCGAGATCCTCGCAAGCACGGTCGTATTGGGAGTGATTGCAGTCGCGCTGTTCCTCCTTGTCAGCCGACACGATCTCGTCAGACGACGACGTTACGCCGTAACCGCATTCGCGTACAGCGTTGGTGTGGGCGGTCTGCTACTCGTTCTTCCCGTCTTCTACACGCTCGCGGGACCGCAAAGCGTCAAGGGAACACCGGTCCGACCACTATATTTCACGCGCTTTCCGAGCGACTTGCTCGGCGCCATCGTGCCGAGTTCGCAGCTGTTGACCACGAACGGGCTGACGGCGATGGCGCACGCGAGGTTGTCATGGGCAATGGCCCTATATCTGGGCCTTCCTCTCCTCGTCGTTCTGGCTGCCTTCGCTGTCGTCTTCCGTAACCGGCGGGAAATCCTCTTTGCTGGGATGATGGCCGCAGTCGCTTTCGTCCTTTCGATGGGCCCGCATCTCCGAGTCGACGGTCACGAAACGCCGATACCGCTTCCGTTTGTAGTTCTCGAACACCTTCCACTGGTCCAAGGTTTGATCCCAAGCCGGCTCGCGCTGTACACATCACTGTTCGCCGCGGTGATGATCTCGATCGGGCTCGATGAGCTCTGGCAGCGATTGAGGCGATCGGGTACCCCCAGATGGCGGCATCCGAGATGGCGGCATCCGAGATGGCGGCCCGTTGTGGCCGCAGTACTGCCGGCGGTTATCGCCGGAGCGGTCGTGATTCCACTGGTACCCCGTCACGCGGAGCCGTCGGTCAACACGGACATTCCCTCCCTCTTTACGACAGCAGCCGTCGACGCCTTTCCGCAGGGTGGCGTGGTCCTTGCTTACCCGTATCCGGATATTGCGGGCAATATCTTCGACCTACGGACCCATGGCATCATGCTCGACCAAGTTGTCGCAGGCATGCGCTTCAAGTTGATAGGGGGTTACGGCTGGTTTCGCTCGCGTGGTGACCCGCACGGCACGTCGCGTCCGGCCGCTCTCAGACCGAGATCGGTCGAGGCCACATTCGACAGCGCGTTTTATGGCACGGCGCCTCCCCGGAGTGCGCATGCGGTCGCCGACCTCCTTGTGTTTCTGAGGAGATTCGATGTCCAGAGCGTCATCGTTCTGCCGGATGGTGAGAACCCAAGCTTGATCGTGAGCGATGTCACTGCGGCGATCGGCTGTCCCGTCGAACCAGATGGCGTAGCCGTCTGGTTCGATGTCAAACAGCGTCTTCGCGCAGACCGGGGTCACGCCGTCGATGCATCGACAGGGACATGCAGAGCCCTCCCAAAGGATGTCATGAGCATCCTGACACCTGCGAACGGCGCTACGTTATCGGGAACAAGGACCCTTGATTCCAAGGCGTCGGGCTATTTCACGGTGACCAAGGTCCAGTACTACATCACGGGCGGACCCCGGCACCACACGCTCGTCGCCACTGGCAGCCTTACGCCCCTCGGATGGATCGCTCGGTGGAATACGACCAGCGTTCCGAATGGGGCGTACACGCTGCAGAGCCTCGGCTTCGGCACTGATGGCAGCAGCGGCTCCGGAACTGCCATCACAGTCACTGTGAAGAACTAACACCGTTCGTGTCGAGTTCATTTCGCTACTGAGACTTGATGACCTTGTGCCTCGGAGCGGACGACGGCGCGCAGGTCTGCCCAAGAAGCTCCGTGGCGGTCCGGCTTCCGCCCGGTGCCCAGGACGGTTGTGCGATCGACGGCTTCATGGTCATTCGGGATATACCTGTTGCCAGGTGTTCCCGCCGTCAGTGGTCCGCCACAAAGTGGCTGCGAGGTTGAAGTCGCCGACGATCACCCACCCGTGCTGGGGGTCTGCGAAGAACAACCCCCCAACGGTCAGATCACCGTTTCCGACCATCGGCGTCGTGAGACTCCACGTTGCTCCGCCGTCATGGGTGGCTTGGAGAAAGTTGCGCCCGCCGTCGATGAACGCCGTGGTGGATGAGAGCCCGGCGATGTCGCTCAAGTAGCCACCGGTAAGTCCGTTGGTTTCGGCACACGGGGGATAGGTCGAGGAGGTCACCTCCGGTGGACAAGGGGAGCCCGGACCCCACGACTTCCCGTCATCGAGGGAGCGCACGACCGACTTGAGCTGACTGCCTGCTCCGGGTTGACCGGCGCAGGCCAGCCAGAGGCTGCCGTCGAACGCTCGACTGAGGATCTCGCCCCAGCCTCCAAGGCACGGGACCAGGCTCCGTTCCCATGTCTTCGCCCCGTCCACCGTGGTGAGGAGAGTGGCGGCGGTGGTGCTGGTGGGTATGCCCAGGAACGCCGAAGATTCCGAACTCCGCACAAGCAACGAAGTTCCTGCTGGTGCCAATGACCCGCCAAATCCCGATGCCTTGGGAAGATTCGCCTCAGACGGCACCCAAGTCCTGCCGCCGTCGCTGGACTCATCGAGGGTAAGGCCGCAAGTGTCCGGTGATTCGTTGCAATGCGCCACCAACCGCCACACTGAGGTGCCGAATGGAACAACGTCGACAACGATTCCCGAAGGGCTGGCATCTGTCCACGTCGATCCGGAGTCGTGGGTAACGTACAAGCCCGGGCCGTAGACAAAACCGTCCCACGCGTGATCGAACACAAGCCGTGTCTCTTCGTACCCCTCTGCACATGAGCCTTGAGCAACCAGGACGGGAGCGGAGAATGTGCTACCACCGTCGGCGGTAGACGCCACCAATGAAGAGCAGGCATCCCCACGTTGCTCGATAAGGAGACCGTGACCGTCGTGATCATTGACAAAGTCGACTGCCTGGATGACGTCGGCGTGGATCGGCATGGTGGACGTCGATGGGGAGGGCGCGTTCGTCGTCACCGTTGATCGGGCCCTAGTGGTTGAGGTCGTCGCAGCTTTCCTGACCGATGTCGCCGCAGGTGAACAGGAAGTCAGCAAGATGGCGAGTCCTGCCAAGACGATGATCACCCGCCGATTGATACTCACCATTCCATCCATGTCGTAGCCCCGTGCTTGGTTGACGGGCGGTCCGAGACAGCCAAGAATCTCGCCCAATACTACGGTCGGATCTCATCATTTCGACAGGTCTGGTAAGACGACCGGACTTGGATGCTCGCAGTGACACTTTGCCGGAATGGGTACCCAGGTCGTCGTCCTAAACGGCGGATCTTCTTCGGGAAAGTCGATGATCGCCCGCTGCCTCCAGGAACGATTGGCCATTCCTTGGTTGGTAATGGGAGTCGATGATCTGATCGAAGCAATGCCTCAGCACGGAATTGCCGATGGTTCGCTTCTGCGGTTCGGAGACAGCGGTCAGGTGGAGACAGGCCCTAATTGGCAGAGCCTCGAAGCATCCTGGTACATCGGCATTGCGGCCATTGCTGCGAGCGGGACCGGCGTCATCGTCGATGAGGTGTTCCTGGGCGCAGCAGAAAGCCAGGAAACGCTGCGGACGTTCTTTACAGGACTTGAAGTGGTCTGGGTCGGCGTGTTGTGTGACGCGCAAATGGTGGCAGCACGAGAGACGTTGCGTCCAGAGCGAATCACTAGCATGGCCGAATCGCAGGCGCTCATTGTGCATACAGGTGTCGATTTTGACATAACCGTCGATACAAGTGAGTCGACACCGGAGGAATGCGCAGCGACGATCATCTCCAGTTTGTCCGGCGTGGAATAACTGCCGTTCCCGGCACGGGTCGGGACAACGGCGAGGATCGGCTCAGGCAGCGCAGAATCGGGGATCCCGTGTAAAGAGCCGGCATTTTGCGCTATCAGTGGGGGTCATCCACCCATTCCCGGAGCGCGGCTCCGAAAAGTGTTCCGAGCCGGTATCGAACCCAGCGTCGCTCTTCGGGTGGTAATACCGCTTGGTCCGCGTAGGCAAGGACTGTGAGGGCTGCACCGTTGTTTGTCTGGAAGCTGTAACAGCTCGATACAAACCTCGACACATGAGACGTGAAGGTCCACCCAGGGTCGGTAAATCACTCCGATGGGGCGATGCGATGCGACGCCTTCGGGTTGCAACTCGTTTGTCAAGAGCGTCAGCGAGCGATGATGGTTATCGACCAAAGCCTCATACACCCAAGGTGGAGGGGCGTACTTCTCCGTCGCCAGTTCCGCCTGGCCTACGGCGAATCGCCGTACGGCTACCTGACGACACGGCGCATCGAGCGAGCGATGGCGCTACTGCGTCGAGGCGACCTGAGCGTCACCGAGGTTTGCTTCGCGGTCGGCTGCTCGTCCCTGGGCACCTTCAGCACCCGTTTCACCGAGCTGGTCGGCACGCCGCCAAGCACCTACAGGCGCAACCCAGCGGCTGCCACGGTGGGGATGCCGGCGTGCGTGGCGAAACAGGTGACCAGACCGATCAGGAATCGAGAAGCGTCGGGCACCGAGCCGCAGGTAGCGTGACCACCATGGACATCACCATTCACGCCAGCTTCCTCCCGCACGACGACCCGGACGCCTCCCTGGCCTTCTACCGTGACACCCTCGGGTTCGAGGTCCGCACTGACGTCGGACAGGCCAAGATGCGCTGGATCACGGTCGGACCCCCAAACCAACCCGACACGTCCATCCTCCTGGCGCCGCCAGCTACCGACCCCGGCACTACCGACGACGAGCGCCGTACCATCACCGAGATGATGGCCAAGGGCACCTACGGCTGGATCCTTCTGGCCACCAAGGACCTCGATGGCGTCTTCGAGCAGGTGCAGGCCAGCGGTGCCGATGTCGTCCAGGAGCCAACCGAACAGCCCTATGGAATTCGCGACTGCGCATTCCGTGACCCTGCGGGCAACCTGATCCGCATCCAAGAGCTGCGCTGAGAGGTCCAGCGATCGGGCCCGTTCCCCGAGCTGAGCTCCGGCCTGCTCGCCCGTTGTCCAGTGGGTGGATCCTTTGAGACCGTAAGGGATAGCGGCGGTGCGGTATCAGGGCAGCGCGACGTCTCGAGGACCGATCGCCACCGTGACCCGCGGGTCAAAGCCCGGGAGCGATCGGCCGTGGCTGATCCACACTGCGCGCATCCCCGCCGCCAGGGCTCCGGACACATCGCGTTCCCAGCTGTCGCCGACCATCACCGCATGCTCGGGTGCCACGTCGAGCACCTCGAGCGCGCGGCCGAAGGCGGCGGGGTCGGGCTTCCCGATCCCGGTCTCGCCCGAGATGACCACGGCCGAGAGGTGGGAGCCGATGCCCGCCTGCTCGATCTTGAGCAGCTGGATGTCGGGTGGCCCGTTGGTCACGAGCGCCACGGGGACCGCGGCCGCCACGAGCTCGACCGCCCCAGGAAGCACAGGGTGGCCCGCCCTCTGACCCTCGATGTAGCGCTCGGACATGGCATCGGCGGTCGACGCATCGCGCCCCACCGCCCGCAATGCCGTGCGCCAGGCTCCGGCGCGGTACGCGGGGGCCCAGGAGGCCAACCCCTCCAAACGCGGGTGTACCCCTTCGAAGGTCGCCCACAGCCCCTCCCAGGACGCGAAGCCGAGCCGGGCGAAGTCCGGGTCGTAGTCAGAGGCGTGCCACAGCGACCGCGCCGCGTCGATCACGACCTGGTCCCAGGTGTCGGGGTCGATCCCCTCCACCAGGTCCGCCGTGCTCCTCAGCTGGGCCCGGGCGTGGCCCTCCTCCTCGATGAGGGTGTCGTCGAGGTCCAAGAGCACCGCCCGCACCGAGTGCGAGAGGGCTTTGCTCAGGGCCCGGCGTCCTCGGCGGGATGTTCGACGACGGCCACGACCCGGGCCGCCATGAAGCGTGCTGTCCGCACGGCACGACCTGACCGGGTCACCTCGGTGACCTCCACCGATCCCCGCGAGTTGGCGATCTCGACGCGCCGGCCGGCCCGCGTGGCCAGGATGTCGAAGCGCTGTACGCCGTCACCCACGTCGACGACGACTTCGACCCGGTCTCCCTTCATGTCCCAATAGTATGACGGCCGGGACCTGGGGACACGGCCGGCCCAACGCTGGTGGGGACGTTCCCGGACGTTACGCCGGTCCGGTCAGGAACGTTGTCGGAGCGGTACGGTTCGGTCGTGGAACGCGCCGACATCGCCCTACCGGAGATCAGCTTCCCCGAGGGCTTCCTGTGGGGCACGGCAACCGCCGCCCACCAGGTCGAGGGCGCCAACGTCAACAACGACTGGTGGGTGTGGGAGCACAACCCCGACTCCGGCTGTGCCGAGTCGAGCGGAGACGCGTGCGACTCGCTGCACCGCTGGCCCGAGGACATCGAGCTCGTCGCGGCCATGGGGCTCGGGGCCTATCGCTTCTCGCTCGAGTGGAGTCGGATCGAGCCCGCCGAGGGGGAGTTCTCGATCGCGGCCCTGGACCACTATCGCCGCATCTGCGCGGCGTGCCGCGACCGGGGAATCGTCCCGGTTGTGACCTTCCATCACTTCACGACCCCGACGTGGCTCAGCATGCGAGGGGGGTGGGAGGCCCCCGACGCACCCGACGTGTTCGCCCGCTTCGTCACCCGGTCCGTCGCGCATCTCGGCGACCTCGTCGGGTGGGCGTGCACCATCAACGAGCTCAACGTCATCGGCGTCATGGGCTACACCGTGGGGAGCTCCCCACCCGGGGTGAAAGGGGACCTCGCCCGCCACCTCGCGGTCAACGAGGCCATGGTGCGGGCGCATCGTCTCGCCGTCGACGCGTCGCGGTCGGGGCCGGGTGATTTCCCGGTGGGGCTGACCCTGTCCATGGACGAGCTCGTCGCCGACCCGGGTGGGGAGGAAGTGCGCGACGCGGCGCGCGAGATCCTGGAGGACAGGTTCCTGCGGGCCACCGAGGGCGACGACTTCGTCGGGGTGCAGTGCTACTCGCGCATGCACTTCGGTCCCGACGGCCAGGCGCCCAACGACCCCGAGGTGCCCACCACCCAGATGGGGTACGAGTACTGGCCCCAGGGTGTGGAGCACTGCGCCCGGCGAGCGGCGGCGGTCACCGGCCTCCCGGTGCTCGTCACCGAGAGCGGGATCGCCACCGAGGACGACGCGGAGCGCATCGCCTACGTGACCGAGGCCCTGCGGGGAGTACGGCGCTGTCTCGACGACGGTGTGGACGTACGGGGGTACTTCGTGTGGAGCCTTCTCGACAACTTCGAGTGGAGCCTCGGCTTCGGACCGAAGTTCGGCCTGCACAGCGTCGACCGGGAGACCTTCGCCCGCAACCCGAAACCCAGCGCGTCGTGGTTCGGCTCGGTCGCCCGCGCCAACGGTCTGGTGGCACCACTGGCCTGAGCGCGATTCGCTCAAGGTGTCGAGACGACTCCCCGTCGTGGCTCAGAGGATCAAGCCGTGGGCCTTCTGGCAATGCGGGCCACCCCAGTGCTCGACGATCTGCCCGTCCCGGATCCTCAATATCGCCGTGCCGTTGATCGTCACCGGCCCTCCCGAGGCGGGAACGTCGTAGAACGGAGTTCCGGTGTGAGTGCCCTTCACCGTCCAATTCGATACCACGAGATCATCGGACTCGATCAGCAGGTCGACGGTGAAGGTCATGTCCGGAAAGGCCGATCGCGCTTGTCGCCACCAGTGCTGTTCCTCGCCGCGGAGGTCGGTGCCGACCCGCTCGGGGCTCACGCGCTCGGTCACGTGACTGTGGAAGTCCTCGGAGAAGAATTCGAAGACCGCTTCGCTGTCGCCGGACTGCATCGCGGCGCTGTACTTCCCAAGGACCCGAAGGTTCTCCGACATGCCGTCACCTTTCCTCGGACCGGACTACTTTCGAGAATGGTCGCTCAACGAGTCTTCGAGCTGCTCGGCGATGAGAGCCCATCCGTGGCGATGGCCGTCGACGACCGCCGGGGGTAGCAGTTCGTGATGGATCGTCATCATCGTGTGCCCGTCACCCTGGGGTTCGAGCGAAACGGTCACGATGCTGTCAGCGGGTGGGTCCCAGACCGAGCACCTCCAGGTGAAGCGGAGCCGGCGCGGTTCATCCAACTCGAGGAACTGGCCCGTGACGGACAGGGCGGAGCCCTCGTCGTCGATGTCGATGAGCAGCCGGCCGCCGACCCACGATTCGAGCTCGATCTTGGTGGGATGCGCCGGTCGGGGGCACATCCACTCGACCATTCCCTCCGCGTCGAGCCACTCTCCGTAGATGTCGTCCGGCGACGCACGGAGCATGCGCTGCACCACCACGACAGCAGGCTGCTGGTCCGTCACACCCGGCGTCCCTTGCGCTCTATCCGGGCTGCCAGGGCGTCCGCCCTCCGTGACCAGAAGGCTGTCTGCTCGTGGATCCATCGCTCGGCCTGTCCGAGCCCGTCGGGATTCACCGACAGCCAGTGCTCGCGGCCACGGACCTCACGACGGATCAGGCCCGCCTCCTCGAGGACGCCGACATGGCGCGACACGCCGGCGAACGACATCGGAAGCGGCTCGGCCAGATCGGTGATCCTGGCAGCACCGGTCCGCAGTGCCACGAGAAGCGCCCGGCGGGTCGGATCGGCCAACGCCGCGTACGCTCGGTCCAAGACCTGATCTTCAACCACTGTGTTGACCATATCACGGGACCGTGTTAGTAAACTCACCTGTTGAACTTCTGGGCGCCTGGGTTGCAGCGCACCTCGGAGGCAAGACGAGGAAAGGACTCGGCATGAAGGATCATCCCGTGGTGTCGTCCCAGGAGTGGGTCGAGGCTCGCAAGGCCCTATTGGCCAAGGAGAAGGAGTTCACCCGTTTGCGCGAGCAGCTTGCGCAGGAACGGCGAGCACTGCCATGGCAGGCGGTATCGAACCACTATGTGTTCGAGGGGCCTGAGGGCCCGGTGACGCTGCTCGACCTTTTCGCCGACGACTCCCAGCTGATCGTGTACCACTTCATGTTCGACCCCACGGGGGAGGAGGGGTGCCCGCACTGCTCGTTCTGGGCAGACAACTTCGACGGCGCCCCCGCGCACCTTCGAGCCCGAGACGTGGCCTTCACCGCTGTGTCGCGTGCGCCCTTCGCCAAGATCGCGGCTTACAAGGACCGCATGGGCTGGACGTTCCCATGGGTGTCCTCGTTCGGCTCCGACTTCAACTATGACTTCGGCGCGTCGTTCACCCCGGCATCGGTGGCCGACCACACCGCCGTGTACAACTTCGGCTCCACCGATTCCGGGATGGAGGACCGAGAAGGCATCAGCGTCTTCTTCAGGAACGAGACCGACGAGGTCTTCCGCACGTACTCGACGTACGCCCGCGGCATCGACATGGTCAACGGGACCTACCAGTTCCTCGATCTGGTGCCCAAAGGCCGCGACGAGCTGGCCGATGGACCGCAGTCCTGGGTGAGGCGCCACGACGAGTACTGAAATCCGAGCGGCCCGACGAACGCCCTGACGAACGACCCGACGCACAGCGCCGCCGAGGTGTCGGGACGTCCGACGCGACCCCCGGTGCCCATGTCGACCACGGTGCCGCTCCTGGTACGGTACCCCGATGAACCGGGCACTCAGACACTGCTTGACAACGGGATTCGCGGTGACGGCCGTCGTCGCCTCGGCACTTTTGTGGTTGCCGACCGCGAGAGCAACAGGGACATCGGCCGCCAGTCCTTCGTCGACCAGTCCTTCATCGACCAGTCCTTCGTCGACCAGTCCTTCGTCGAAGAGCCCACCCGCGTCCAGCCCGTCGCCGACGAGCCCGTTCGTCCACGGACTGCTCTCCAGCGCGCAGGGGGGATTCATCTACGACCAGTACGGCCGGGTGGTCATTCTCCACGGGATCAACGCGGTCTACAAGCGTCCGCCCTACGAGCTGTTCGTCGACCCGGGCAAGCCGTGGAACTTCACCAGCAAAGACGCCGCCGCCATCGCCGGTCTCGGGTTCAACATCGTGCGGCTGGGGATCATCTGGGCCGGGATCGAGCCGGGCACCCTCAAAGCCAACAATCCCGCGATCTGCACCCCGGGGACGCCGAGCGACCCCCACCAGTGGAACCAGGCTGTCGCCGACAATTACATCGCCAAGGTGCAACAGACCGTCGATCTCCTGGCTCGGTACCACGTCTACACCCTCTTGGACATGCACGAGGATGTCTACAGCACCGCCTTCCACGGCGAGGGGGCTCCCGCCTGGGCCGTGTGCACCAACGGGTTGCCCATCAAGATGCTGCCCGGGCGTTGGTCCAACAACTACGCATCCCCGGCGCTCAATGCTGCTGTGCGGAACTTCTGGGCGAACGACGTGGTGGGCGACATCCAGGGCGAGTACGACCGGGCATGGGCGGCGGTCGCATCCACGTTCAAGAACGATCCCTGGATCGTCGGGTACGACCCGATCAACGAGCCGTTCACCACCACCCTGGACCTGCTGACCCCGGAGGAGTTGGACACCCGGCTCGAGTGCTTCTATACGGGCTCCGCGGCACCGGGCAAGCTGATCGACAGCACGAAGACGCTGGCGTGCCCCTCCGACGTGCCGGCTCAAGGGCTCATCCCGACGATTCTCGCTGCCGATCCGCACCACCTGATCTTCCGCGAGCCCACGATCTTCACAAGCAACGGTGCCCCCAACTACGTGGGTGCGATGAACTACCCCAACCTGGTTCTCAACTTCCATGACTATTGCAGCTACCGCAGCGGGGTGACCGGCAATCCGTACAATCTCGCCGCCTGCGTGGCCCAGGAGGAGTCGACGTTCATCTTGCGCTCGGCCGAGGCCCCGTTGGTGGCCACGCCGTCGGAGCCGCTGGGCCTGCCCCTCTTCATGTCCGAGTTCGGCGCCACCCAGAGCACGGCGTTGCTCCAGAACCTGACGAGAGTGGCCGACCAATCGCGGATCGGTTGGGCGTATTGGTCGTGGAAGTACTACGACGATCCCACCGGCAGCTCCGCCGAGGCACTTGCCAGCCCGTCCGGGCAACTGCATCCGATCGCCAAGGCCCTTTCGCAGCCCTACCCCGAGGCCGTGGCCGGAACCCTGACCGTGATCGACTACGACTTCGATATCAGCGCCTTCTATCTGAATTTCGTCGCCAACCCCAACGTGCACGCCCCCACGCTGATCGAGATCCCGCCCAAGGAGTACCCGAAGGGATACTGCGCCCGCACCTCAGCCGGCCGGCTCCGCACGGTGGCGGGTGCGGTGGAGGTGAGCAATCCGTCGACGATGGAGACGGTCGAGGTCACGGTGGTTCCGGGGACCTGCCCCAAGCGTTGACTGGGGCCGGGCCCCATGGAGTGCCTGGCTATCCGCACCCCCGTTTGGACCGATGTCGTCGGGACGCGCTTGGGCCCCGCGCCCCGGATGGTCCGGCAGTTGGGTCCGTGATCGCAGCCCGGATCAGCGCGAAGCAGGCTTGGACGGTTTGATGTTGGCGTTCAGGTGGAAGACGTTCTCGGGGTCGAATTCCGCCTTGATACGTGAGAGCCGCTCGTACTTCGCTCCGTAGGAAGCGCGCACCCGATCTTCGTCGTGGTCGCTCAGGAAGTTCACGTACGTACCGACACCGGCGGCGAACGGCTGAAGGGCGTCGTACATGGAGCGGACCCAGATCCGATCGGCCTCGAGCAGGTCCGGGCTGGGTGCAGTGGCGGCGATGTTCAGCACCCACTTGACCGCCCGGCTGCCACCCCAAGCGGTGGCGTCGTCCTCCACCGCGTGATACGCACCACCAAGAGGGAACACCGGCATGATCGACATCGGCGAGGACTTGGCCGGGAATCTCTCCGCCACGACGTCGATGGCGCCGTCGAAGAGCTCCTCGAGGTACAAGGCCTTCTCGTATCCGAGGATCCCCCACGGTGCTGACTCGTCCAGCATCTGTTGCAAGAAGGAGTAGGGAAGGGGGGTGACGAACTCGAAGAGGGGGGGCAACGTGTCACGGATCGGCTGGATCAGTGCTGCGTGTTCCTCCGCCGATCCCCACCCCACGACGGCCAAGCCGTACCCCGGCGCGAGGTGGAAGGCCTCGGGGACGAACGGCGCGGGTGGGGCGTTCAACCCGATGAGCTGGAGACCCGTCCCCGGAGGGACCGAGCCCGTGTAGTCGCGCACGAAACGCAACGCGTCTGCACCCTGTTCCACCCCCCAGAAGAAGAGGCCGAGGTGCACCTCCGGGCCCACTTCGTGAAGGGCGAACTCGAACTCGGTGACCACCCCGAAATTGCCACCCCCGCCGCGTAGTGCCCAGTGCAGGTCGGGATTCTCGGTCTTCGATGCCGTGAGGACGCGGCCGTCGGCAGTGACGACCTGTGCCGACAACAGGTTGTCGCAGCTGAGGCCCGCCCTCCGGGTGAGCCACCCGATCCCCCCACCCAACGTGAGTCCTCCGACGCCGGTGTGGCTGATCACACCCCCGGGCGTGGCGAGCCCGTGAGCCTGGGTGGCGGCGTCGAGTTCGGCCCAGGTCGTCCCCCCGCCGCAGCGCGCCCGTTTGGCACCCGGGTCGACTTGAACATTGCGCATGGGGCTGAGGTCGATCATCAACCCTGCCTCGCACACCCCGTGGCCGGCGAAGTTGTGTCCGCCACCGCGTACCGCGATCTCGAGGCCTTCTTCGCGGCCGAACCCGATCGCGGATGCCACCTCGTCGGCGGTTCTGCACTGGGTGATGGCCGCTGGCCTCCGGTCGATGTCGCCGTTCCACAGTGAGCGCGCGCCGTCGTAGCCCTCGGAGGTGGGGTCCAACACCGTGCCCGAGAACCCCTTGCGAAAGGTGTCGATAGTCATGCGCCCTCCTTCGACCAACCGGTCGGAGCAGGGTACCCCGGAAGGCCAGAGGACCACGAGAATCAGGGCACGTCGAGTACCAGCAGGTCGGTGGCCAGCACCACCCGACCTTTGAAACATGCCTCGGCCTGCTCGAGCCACTCCTGCTTCGTGCCAGGCGCCGGTGCGGGGACGAGGTGGGTCAGCACGAGGGTCCGGACGTCGTTTCGCTGCGCGGTGCGGGCGGCGTCGGGTACCGAGGAGTGGTAGTCGAGTACATCGGTGAGCCGAGGCAGGTCGACCCGTTCGACGAGATCGCGCCGCACGACCGTGTGGACCAGCACGTCCGCCCCGGCGCACAATTCGTCGAGCCCGGTGCACGGCACCGTGTCCCCTGCGATCACCACTGACCTCTCTCTCTCGTCGATGCGGAAGCCCAGGGTCGGCCGGACAGGTGCATGATCGGTGGCGGCGGCCGTGACGCGCACCGACCCTTCTTCGAAGACGACGCCCCGGTCGACTTCGATGACCGCTGCCGCTGGTGGCCACTGCAGGTCCTCGTGATGCGCCAGGCGGTAGCCGATGTCGGGTTCGAGCATCGCTTCGGTGGCCTGCAGCACGGCCGCGGTGCCAACGGGACCGAACACGGGCAAGGGATTAGGTGCGAACGAAGTGACCCATCGCGTCGTGAAGATGTCGTTGAGGTCCGTGATGTGGTCGCTGTGGAGGTGGGTGAGGTACAGGGCCCGGAACGCCCCGGCACCCGACCCCACGGCCGCAGCGCGCATCAGGACGCCGCGCCCGCAATCGAACAGCAGGTCGCCCACCGCCGTGCGCACCAGTGTCGAGGGGCCGGCGCGCGCCGGGTCGGGGAGCGGGCTGCCGCTACCCAGGATGATCACCTGCATGGAGCACCGCACCTCCGAACAACGAACGGTGCTGTGTGGCGACGGCTCATGGGTTGAGCAGCCAGGGGAGTGACCAACCCTTGATCAGAGAACCTCACACGCTGCGCCGTTCCTCTCGCACCACCCGGTAGCGGTGGAGGAAGAGCAGGACCACCGCGACCACGGCCAGGGCGGCCAGGACGTAGCCGGCGTCGCTGAACCCCTTCAGGACATGGTTGTAGCTGGAGCCGAGGGCGAAGCCGAGGCTGGCCAGCGCCGTGCACCAGACGGCACAGCCGATGATGGTGAACGCCACGAACTTGCCGATGGCCATCTCACCCAGTCCGGCTGCGAAGGACACGAACGAGCGCAGCAACGGGATGAAACGGCCGAACACCACCAGCGGTTCTCCGTGACGGGCGAACCAGGCGTCGGCCCGGTCGAGGTCCTTGTGGGTGAGCAGCACATACTTGCCGAAGCGGTCGACCAGGGCGCGACCGCCGTAGAAGCCGATGAGGTAGCCGGCCAGCGAGCCCAGCAATTCTCCCAGGGTGGCCAGGACGATGACGACGGCCAGGTTGAGGTGATGAGGTTCATGGGGGATCTGGCCGCTGGCCAGCACCCCGCCGTAGATGACGGCCAACTCGGCACCCACGGGGAGGCCCATGGCGGAGATGAAGCTGAGACCGAAGACCGCGACATAGCCCCAGGTCTCGAGAAAGTGCTCCATCACACACCTCCGATTGGGCGGTTTCCCTGGCGGTTGTCCGGATCCCCGGCACGAGGCCGCCCAAATCTACCCACCCCGACGTGAAAGCGGAGTGAAAGCAGCGGAATGAAGGCGCGGAACGGGGAGTTTGCGTCATGCGCCGCGCTAGCCTGGACCGCGTGGGTGCGAGTGGCGGATTCGGCTCATGGCGCCACTTGACGGGACGATTCTTCGCCGCCCTTTCCCCGCGCGGCCCTGTCCCGGCCGACGAGTCGTGGGCGCTGGATCACCTTCTCGACGGCGAGCGGGATCTCTGGCGGCGCATGTCGGGGCCTGACCGGCGTCATGCCGTGGGGGTCGCCCGAGACACCATTCGCCTCCTCGGTCCCGAAGAGCCGGGACGTGACGTCGTCGCGGCGGCGCTGCTCCACGACGTCGGCAAGGTGGAGTCGTCGTTCGGGACGTTCGCTCGCGTCTGGGTCACGTTCGCAGCCCTGGCCGTCGGCCGGTCCCGGTTGCTGCGCTGGGCCGGCGACCATGCCGGAGGTGGCCGACCCTCGTGGCGGGCCCGGGTCGGGCTCTACCTGACCCACGATCGCCTCGGTGCCGAGCTCCTGCAGCGTGCCGGCAGTCAGACGCTGACGGTGTCGTGGGCCTTGGAGCACCACCTGGCGCCCGGATCGTGGACCGTCGACGCCACCATCGGCGCCGCCCTCAAGGCTGCCGACGGGGATTGACGGCGGCCGACCGGTCCCAACTCAGCTCGGTCCGGGGGGAGCCGGCAGGGTCAGGGCGTTGGCCTTGGCCACGTCTCCCAACCAGTGGGCGCTCGGCTTGGGGCGGCGTTCGAAGGTGACGGGGTCCACGGCGCAGATGCCCAGCTTGGGATCGAATCCCAGGTGCCACTCGAAGTTGTCGAGAAGGCTCCACACGAAGTAGCCGCGGACGTCGATCCCGTCGGCGATGCACCGGTGCAGGCCTTCGAGCGCGGTGGTGATGAACTCGACGCGCTCGGCGTCGTTCTCCGTGGCGAGCCCGTTCTCGGTGACCACCACGGGGATCCCCGTGTAGGCGGCGGCCCGCCGCACCGTGTACTCCACCACCTGCGGCCAGAACTCGTATCCCATCTGGGTGAGGCGCGTCCCCGGCGCCGGCGCGATCGGTCCGGTCGGGCCGAGGACAGTGCGCTCGTAGCACTGCACGCCGATGAAGTCGTCGCCGGCGGTGCCGTCGAGGAAGGTGTTCTCGAGGATCTGCTCGGCGGCGTCCCTGGTCTGTTCCCCGCCCTCGCCGGCCACGAGCTCCTCCATCGACAAGCAGATGCCGACGGGGAACGACCCCGGCCCTGCACGGAGCGCGTCGACGGCGAGCCGGTGGGACCGGACCATCGCCTCGTTGACCGCGAAGTGCCGGGCGAACTCGTCCTTCAAGCCGGGCGGGTAGATGCCGACGGTGTATCCCAGCACCGCCACCACGTTGGGCTCATTGATGGTGCAGGCCCAACCGATGAGGTCGCCGAGGTGCGCCACGGTCCGCTCGACGTAGCGGGCGAAGCGCTCCGGCGCGTCGGGCGCCTCCCACCCACCTCGTCGCACCAGCCACCGCGGCGTCGTGAAGTGGTGAAAGGTCACCACGGGCGAGACGCCGCGCTCGTGGCACGCCGCGCACATCCGCCGGTAGTGGTCGAGAGCCGCGAGGGAGAATTCACCCTCGGCAGGCTCGATGCGGCACCACTCGAGGGAGAAGCGGTACGCACCGAGGCCCAGGTCCGCGACCAGCCCGACATCCTCGTTCCAGCGGTGAAACGAATCGCAGGCGTCTCCGCTCGGCTCGACACACCCGGAAGCCGGGTTGTGTTCCCAGTCCCACCAGTCGTTGTTGACGTTGCCGCCCTCGATCTGGTGCGCGGAGGTTGCCGTTCCCCACACGAACCCAGGCGGGAATTCCAACACCCGGCTGTCCTTCCCTGCGGCTGTCTCTGCGGTTGTCCCCGCTCTTCCTGCGGCGTTGCCTGTGGCGCTCATGACCGCACGGTAGCGGGCCGAGGACGAGAGGGCCGAGCCGGCAGGTCCGCTAGCCGCCCACCTTCACGGCCGCGGCGCGGTCGGCCAGGTCCGGGTCGCGCAGGAACCGGGCGATGTCCTCGAAGTCGTCGGTCGGGCCGCGCCACCGGAGGTCCTCAACCGACGCCAGCAGCGAGCGGTCGACGCGCAGCGTCGCCAGGTCACGGAACAACAGCGCGTGGTCCATGTCCGACGACAGGCGTTCGGCGAGCTTGGCTGCGCCGCGCACCACCCGTCGGAGGTCCGGGTCCCAGTCCGACACGCTCGGCGGGATCGCCTCGAGGCGCTGGTAGCGCCCGAGTACGTGCGACGCCGACTGCTTCCCCCAGCCCGCCAGGCCAGGGAACCCGTCCGCGCTATCTCCGACGAGGGCCAGCCAGTCGGGGATCGACTCGGGCCCGATCCCGTAGCGGGCGCGGACTGCTTCCTCGTCGGTGACCACGTCCTTGCGCCGGTCGAGCTGGACGACGCGCCTGCCCCGCACGCACTGGGCCAGGTCCTTGTCCGGGGTGCACACCAGTACCTGCTGGACACCGTCGTCGTCGGCCGCCACCGCGGCTGCTGATGCGAGAGCGTCGTCCGCCTCGAGCTCCACCATGGGCCAGACGACGACGCCTAGGGCCACGAGCGCTGCCTCGAGGAGGGGGAATTGCGCCATGAGCAGCTCGGGGACGCCCTCGCCGGTCTTGTAGCCCGGCCACAGGTCGTTGCGGAACGATTCGATGACGTGGTCGGTGGCCACGCCGATGTGGGACGTGCCGGTCCCGAGCATCGAGAGCACGGACTGCACCACGCCCCGCACGGCACCGATCTCGCCGCCTTCGGCACTGACTCGGGGCGGGGCGCCGAAGAAGTGGCGGAACAGCTCGTAGGTGCCGTCGACGAGGTACACGTCCATGGCAGAAGCGTCCCACACCTTGGGGTTCTTCCCACCGCAAGCCCGAAATCGACAGAGCCGAGGGCCGTGCACATGCACCGCGAGGATCGTGCCGGGGTGGACGCCCTTCTGACGCCCTCGAAGGAGCGAGAATCGACGCTGAGACCATCCGGGAGTTGGTCACGATCACGGGCCCGACCGACGACCGCCCGGGATCATCCCTGCCGGATGGCGTGTGCGTTCTGAGGAGGCTCTGACAGGCCCGACCGTCGGGGATCATCTCAGTCAGAACCAAGTCAGAAGCAACTGAGGGGTGGGTCGATGGCGGGCCGGGGGCACACCATTGAGGTGCTGGAGGTCCACGAACGGACCTTCGGCCCTATCGCGCCGGCGGCTCTCATTCGTATTGTCAGAGCAAGGCGCGACGCCGTCGTGTCCGGGTCGGTCGGAGGTGGGCCGACCCATGGCACCCAATCTGCTTGGCTCTGAGCGTGGAGACGACCATGACCGTTACCGGCGAAACCGTTGTTGCAGGCAAAGCAGCCGATGGGACCTTTGTGGCCCCCGGGCAGCCCGGCAGCGTGGTGGACGTGAAGCCCCGCTACGACAACTTCATCGGTGGGCACTGGGTGGCCCCGGTGAACGGCCGGTACATGAAGAACATCAGCCCCGTGACCGGCCATCCGTTCACCGAGGTGGCCAGGTCCACGTCCGAGGACGTGGACCTGGCCCTGGACGCGGCCCATGCCGCCAAGGATGCCTGGGGCGAGGCCTCGCTCCCCGAGCGGGCCGCCGTCCTCAACGCCATCGCGGATGCCATCGAAGCCAATCTGACCATGCTGGCCGTGGCCGAGAGCTGGGAGAACGGGAAGCCCGTGCGCGAGACGCTGGCGGCCGACATCCCGCTCGCCGTCGACCACTTCCGGTACTTCGCCGGTGCCACCCGGTCGCTCGAAGGCCGTTCGACCGAGATCGACAAGGACACCGTGGCGTACCACTTCCACGAGCCGCTGGGCGTGGTGGGCCAGATCATCCCTTTCAACTTCCCGCTCCTCATGGCAGCGTGGAAGATCGCTCCCGCCCTGGCTGCCGGCAACTGCACGGTGCTCAAGCCGGCGTCGCCCACGCCCTGGTCGATCCTCAAGCTGGCCGAGGTGATCCAGGACATCGTGCCTCCCGGTGTCATCAACATCGTGACCGGCCCTGGCGGTGAGATCGGCAAGGCATTGGCCTCCAGCCCCCGTATCGCCAAGATCGGCTTCACCGGTGAGACCACCACCGGGCGGCTGATCATGCAGTACGCGGCGGAGAACCTCATCCCGTCGACGGTGGAGCTGGGTGGCAAGTCCCCCAACGTTTTCTTCGCCGACGTAATGGACGAGGACGACGAGTTCCTGGACAAGGCTATCGAGGGTCTGGTTCTCTACGCCTTCAACAAGGGTGAAGTGTGCACGTGCCCGTCGCGGGCGCTCATCCAGGAGTCGATCTACGACAGGTTCATGGCGCGTTGCCTCGACCGCATCCGCAAGATCACCCAGGGCAACCCGCTCGACCCGACCACCATGATCGGAGCACAGAACTCGGCTCAGCAGCTGGAGAAGATCTCCGGGTACGTGGACATCGGCCGCCAGGAGGGTGCCGAGGTGTTGATCGGCGGCGAGCGGACCAGCCTCGACGGGGAGCTCGCGGACGGCTACTACTACCGACCGACCGTCCTGAAGGGGCGCAACGACATGCGGGTCTTCCAGGAGGAGATCTTCGGTCCCGTGCTGGCCGTCACCACCTTCAGCGACGAGGCGGACGCGGTGCGCATCGCCAACGACACTCTCTACGGCCTCGGTGCTGGGGTCTGGACCCGCAACGGCAACCTCGCTTACCGGATGGGCCGGGCCATCAAGGCGGGCCGGGTGTGGACCAACTGCTACCACCTGTACCCCGCGGGAGCGGCTTTCGGCGGCTACAAGATCTCGGGCGTCGGCCGGGAGAACCACCAGATGATGCTGGAGCACTACTCCCAGACGAAGAACCTCTTGGTGAGTTACAGCACCAAGCCCCTCGGGTTCTTCTAGGAGGCGGGTGGGCCCAGGAGGTCAGACATGGAGGGTTCGAGCGCGGCCGAACAACGAGCGGTGGCACGGGTCGTCGCCACGCCGGCGGCCCTCGAGGCCATCGCGCAGCTGTCGGCCGAACGTGGCCAGGTCATGTTCTTCCAGTCGGGCGGGTGCTGCGATGGCAGTCTGCCCATGTGCTTCGCGGTCGGGGAGTTCCGCATCGGGAGCCACGACGTCCTGCTGGGCGACGTGGGGGGGTGCCCCTTCTACATGGACGGCCGGCAGTTCCAGGTCTGGAAGCACACCCAACTGATCCTGGACGTCGGAATGGGGGAGCCCGAAGGGTTCTCCCTTCCGGCGGGCGAAGATCGACACTTCATGACCCGCTCGAAGGTCTTCACCGCCGCCGAACAGGCCGTGCTGGACGGCAGCTGACAGGCCGCTCGCTTCAGGGAGCCTAGTCTGTTGCCCCGGCCATTTGCGCTGAGATTGCTCAGACATCTCGGTCACCGAATCCCGCAGACTCAGAGCAAACTCGGTGCTCGGAGTGTTGGGTCTCGGGCGAGTTCTCATCGGGCTGCCGACCGATAACACCGCCACACTGCGCAGGTCGTAGGTGCCGTCCACGAGGTGTACGGGCACCCGCTTCACCGGATAGGGTCCCGTCGCATGTACCACGTCTCGACGCCGAGGACCGTCTCCACGGACGCCACCTCGAATCCCAGGGCACTGTAGAATCGGACGTTGCGCTCCTTGTCGGTCTCGAGCCACGCCAGGCGACCGCCGTCGTCGAGCCAGGCGCACACTGCACGCATCATCTCTCCGCCGATACCCCTGCCCTGAAAGCCCGGCTCGACCCCGACGGGTCCGAGGTGCCAGTGCTCCTCTTCGACGTCGGCCTGCGCCCAACGTGCCCAGAACGCGTGCGCCCGGGCCGGGTCACCCACCGGTGGCAGCGGCGCGTCGAGGAGCTGGGACAGGTTGCCCACCATGAACGAACCGATGCAGCCTCCCGGCGGTGCGACGCCGGCCGCCGCCACCACGCAGTCGCCCGCGAACGCCGCGAACTGAGGCGGGGGGAGCAGCTCGAAGAACGACCCGAGCTCCCGGTACAGGCCGGCCAGCGCGTCGAGCGTGTCCTCGCCGTACATGGCCACCGAAGTCGGTGAATCGGCCAGGGCTCGCGACGTCACGGCCGCCGCCGCCCGGTGCTCGTCTTTGCGCAGCGCGCGTACCTCGGTGTCGTGCACGCCCCCATCATGTCCACACCGTGCCCCCGTCGCCTCTTCCGATCGGCTGCCGGAGGTACCGGCTCCCGTGCCGAGGGCTCGGGGGATGGCGTCCCGGGGAGGGTGCGCCGAGGAACGGCGCCCCGGGGTTCTGGCCCCAGGCTCCGAACGGCGCATCTCCCCGTCCTGTTACCATCGGCGCCTCTATGACGGTGCGTCAGATCCGGGGGGAGCACGCCACCGTCATCGACGTGCTGCGGGCCGCCGCGGAGACGAATGCCGAGGTCGAGGCCTATGTCGAGATGGCCGGGTCCGATAGCGGGGGGTTGGTGCCACCCGGTGCCGACGGGCGGAGACGCCTGACATTCGGGGCCTGGGACGCGGCCGCCGACGCCGTGGCCGGATTGTTGGGCGCGTTGGGAGTGGTCAAGGGCGACGTGGTGTGCCTCCTCCTGCCCTCGTCGATCGACTACGCCGTGTGCTACCAGGCCGCCGCCCGGCTCGGGGCCCTAACCACGGGCGTGAACCTCCGCATGGGCGCCGCCGAGCAGGCCTCGATCACCGCCCGGGTGCACCCCGTGGTGACCGTCGTCGACACCGAGGCGGTGGCGCCGGACGCGGTGCCCCCCGGGGCGGGGACCGTGCTGGCACGCGACGCGCTGCCCGAGGCGTGGGAACACGGTGCTCCGCCTCGGTGCGCGCTCGACGAGCACGATCCCGTCACCATCGTGTGGACCAGCGGGTCGACGGGTGTGCCCAAGGGCGCGGTGTTCGACCACGCCAACCTGCGGGCCGTGGCGGCGGGCACCGACGTGCTGTCCAGTCCCGGCGACCGGCGGTTGTCGCCGCTGCCCTTTGCGCACGTCGGCTACATGACCCGCGCCTGGGACGAGATCGCCCATTGCGTCACCACGGTGATCACGCCCCAGCCGTGGACGGCGGCATCGGCCATCGAGTTGCTGAGCTCCGAGCGGGTCACGGTCGGACAGGGCGTGCCCACCCAGTGGGCCTTGATGCTCGCCCACCCCGATCTCGCCGGTGCCGACGTCTCGCACCTCAGGATCGCGGGAACCGGCGCGTCGCGTGTCCCGCCCGAGCTGGTGCGGGCCATGCGGGACCGCCTGGGGTGCCCTGTCGTCGTGCGCTATACCTCGACCGAGTCGTCGCTCGGAACCGGGACCCGACCCGAGGACCCCGACGACGTGGTGGCCACCACGGTGGGCCGGCCCGTGCCCGGCGTCGAGCTCGAGGTGCTCCGCGAGGACGGGTCGCCTGTCGCGGCCGGCGAGGTGGGAAGGGTCCGGCTGCGGTCCCCGGCGGTGTTGCGCGGCTACGTCGGCGACCTCGCCGCAGGGGAGCTGATCGACCCGGTCGCCACCGCGGCAGTGCTCGACGCCGGGGGCTGGGTCACCACGGGGGATCTCGGCGCCGTCGGCGAGGACGGCAACCTGAGGTTGGCGGGGCGCGTATCGGAGATGTACATCCGCGGCGGGTACAACGTCTACCCGGCCGAAGTCGAAGCCGTGCTGGGAGGGTTGCCCGGTGTCGCCCAGGTCGCCGTGGTGGGGGCGCCCGACGCTGTGCTCGGGGAGATCGGTGCGGCGTTCGTGGTGCCCGGGGCCGGCGGCTCGCCCCTCGATCTCGCCGGACTCCGGGCCGCGTGTGGCGCCGAGCTCGCCGACTACAAGGCGCCGGACCGCCTCTACCTCGTCACCGAATTGCCGCTCACGGCGATGGCGAAGATCGACAAACGGGAGCTGACGGCGCGCGCCGCCGAGCTCGAGACTCAGCGAGTGAAGGAGCGAGTGAGCACATGACCGAGGCCAAGGACCCGGCGAGCACGAGCGACGCCCCGGCCAAGCCGGCGGGGGAGCGCCCGCCCCGCCAGCACCCCATCATCGCCGGGGCGGAGCCCATCAAGCTGGGGTCGATGCTCTTCACGCTGGTCGAGCCGCGGCGCGGGCACGAGGTGGCCTACAACCGCTGGTACGAGCGTGACCACTTCTACGCGGGGTGCATGATCGGTCCCTACCAGTTCGCGGGGAAGCGCTTCGTGGCCACGGCCGAGCTCAAGGCGCTGCGCGACCCTGATCCCTCGGCCGTCACCGGAGAGCCCGGCCGGGGCAGTTTCCTCTCCGTCTACTGGGTGCTCGACGGCTACCACGACGTGTGGAACCGCTGGGCGGTCGACCAGGTCAAGGCGCTGCACAAGGCCGGGCGCATGTTCGAGGAGCGCGACCACGTCCACACCCTGCTGTACCGCTACGCCTGGGAGCGGGCGCGCGAGCCCGACGGCCTGCCCGCCGAGCTCGCCTTGGACCATCCCTCGGCCGGGCTTGTCGCCGTGTTCACGGATCGTGCCGAGGGTGTCGATGCCGGCGAGTACGAGGCCTGGATGCGCGACGAGCACCTTGCCGCGCTGCTCCCGGGGACCGCGGCCCGGCTCGTGATCGCGGCGGACCCGTTGCCGCTGCTCATCGACGCGCCGGGGGATGTGCCCCGCACGGAGTCCGACGACCGCCGCCAGCTGACCCTGTGGTTCCTCGACACCTCGCCTCAAGAGGCCTGGGAGTCGGTCGTGGTCGCACACCGATCCGCGCTGGAGGCGTCCGGGAAGGCCAAGGTCGTCGCTGCCCTGCCCTTCATCCCGACCATCCCCGGTACCGACGCCTACACCGACATGCTGTGGTCCGATCAGAACGACAAGAGCCAGAGCGACAAGATCCAGAAGGAAACGAGCCAGAAGGAAACGAGCCAGAAGGAAACGAGGAGGTCTTCGTGAGCCCCGACCCCGCAGTGGTCACTCCGCCGGCACGCCGTTTCGAGGGCAAGACCGCCATCGTCACCGGGGCCGGCTCGGGCATCGGCAGGGCCACGGCCATCCGCCTGGCGGTGGAGGGAGCCTCGGTGGCGTGTCTCGACGTCGTGGCCGACAACCTCGACGAGACGGTCGAGGCCCTCGCCACCCTCGGGGCGAAGGCCGTGGCCTACCGCTGTGACGTCACCGACGAGTCACAGGTCAACGAGACGGTGACCGAGGTCGCCTCGGCGCTGGGCCGGCCCGACGTGCTTTGCAACGTGGCCGGCATCGGGACCTTCGCCCATACCGCGGAGCTGCCCCTCGCCACGTGGGACCGCATTCTCGCGGTGAACCTCACGGGCACCTTCCTCATGACCAGAGCAGCCCTGGCCTACATGCTCGAGCCACCAGGCGGGAGCATCGTCAACATCGCATCCACGTCGGGCCTGATGGGGGCGGCGTACTCGGCCGCGTACTCGGCCTCAAAGGGCGGCGTGATCATGTTCACCAAAGCTCTGGCCATCGAGTACGCGGGCCGGGGGGTGCGCGTCAACGCGGTGGCGCCCGGAGGGGTGGACACCCCGCTCATCGGGAGCTTCCAGCTCCCCGAGGGAGGGGACCGCAAGCACATCTACCGGATCACGAGCCGCATGGGCTTCTGCACCCCCGACCAGGTTGCCGCGGCCATCGCCTTCCTGGCGTCGGACGAGTCCGCCTACACCACCGGCGCGGTGCTGGCCGTGGACGGAGGCATCACGGCGTAGAGCGCCGGGCGCAGCCGGTCACTACCATCCACGACCGTGAGCCCGCCCCCGCTGTTCATCGTCACCGACGTGGCTCCTTATCGACACGGGCCGGCGGGCGTGCACGGTGTGCTCCCGCAGGCGGCGGTGGCGCTGGCCGAGCTGGCCGGGCTGGCCGCCTTGGACGCCGTGCCCGTGCGCGCCGTTCCCGACGTCGACCCCGCCGCCCTCTCGGCCGGCGGCGTCCTGGCGCTTTTCACCATCGGCGAGACCCCGTGGTCCTCCGCGCAGCGCGCTGCCATCATCGACGGCGTTCGCTCGGGTCGCCTGGGGATCCTGGGCGTCCACGCCGCCACCGACGCGTGCACGTCGTGGGAGGAGTACGGATCACTTGTCGGGGCCCGGTTCGACGGGCACCCGTGGACCGAGACGTTCGACATCGATGTCGTCGACGGCTCGCACCCGAGCACGCAGCACCTCGGTGCGGTATGGCGGTGGCACGACGAGGTCTATCTCTTCCGTGACCTGCGCCCCGACGCGCGCGTCCTGCTCCGCGTGGCGGAGGGCCAGCTCGACATGAGCGTCCCCGGGGCGCGTCGCCCGCCCGTCGGCTTCCCCATGGCCTGGTGCTTCGCAGAAGGACAGGGCCGCGTCTTCTACACGTCGCTCGGGCACTTCCCCGGGGCGTGGGAGACCCCCGCCTATCTCACCCACCTCCACGGCGGGCTCAGGTGGGTCCTCGGCGACGGGGACTGAGCCCCGGTGATGCACCTCGTGGACACGGTCGAGGTCGAGCCCGAGCACGTCGAGGGCTACCTGGCGCTGATCGGGACCTTGGGCATGGCGGTCATGACCGACGCCGGGGCGACCTTCGTGTCGTGTGCGACGACGTCGGGCGAGGTCGGTGAGCGGGTGCACATCCAGGTGACCTGGGCGTTCGATGGCCTCGGGCACTGGAACGAGATCCGCAGGAACATGGTGCTCGACCCCCGCTACCACGAGTACGGGAGCAGGGTCGCCTCGCTGCGGGTGGGTGGGACCCGCCACTTCTTCACTCCGGTGGCCCTCTCCGGGTCTGTCGTGACGGTCGGTCGTATCCCGTGATGCTCAGGCCCACCCCGTGATGCTCAGGCGCTTCGAGGTCTACGCGCTGAGGCCCGACGCTCCCGTCGAGCGGGTACGCGACCTCGAAGAGGCGTGTCGTCGGTGCGGTCGGTTCATCCCCGAGGTTCTCGACTGTGCCGTCGGACAGAACCGGTCCGACGCGCCGGTGCAGCTCGTGTGGGAGCACGCCTACGCGTCGCCCGAGGCGTACCGGCGTTACATGGTCCATCCGTACCACGCCGTGGTCGTGGACCGGTACCTGCTTCCCGACGCCCCCGGAAGGATCGTCATCGACGGTCCGTTGGGAGCGGGCCTCTACGGCTACGCCTGTGACACGCCCTCGTACCGGATGCGCGGCGGTGTGCGGCGGCTCGTCTTGCTCCGCGTCGGCACCGGGGCGTCGGAGGCCGAGGTGTCGAAGCTTCGCGAGGCGCTCGAAGGGGCTCCCGAGGATGTCCCCGACATGGTCGTCTCGATCATGGCTGCCAACACCATGGGCTCGGCCTGGTTCGACGGCGTCACGCCGATCATGGGCCCACCGAGATGGACCCATCTGTGGGAGCAGGGCTTTCCGAGCCTCGACGCCCTCGAGTCCTATCGCCACGGCGCGTCGGCGACAGCCGGGATCGAGCGCGCCGGGTGGGAGCGGGGGACGAGGGGCGTCGTCTCGCGAGCGGCCGAACTGTTCTACGAGGTGCGGGGAGAGTAAGGGAGCGCAATGGGTGACGACGGGTACCTCCTCGACAACCGGTCGGCAACGGCCGGCACGCGCCTGGACGCTCTGGCCGCGATCTTCGACCCCACCACGTTCCGCCACATCGAAGCGCTCGGGATCGGCACCGGATGGCGTTGTTGGGAGGTGGGCGCGGGTGGGCCGTCGGTCCTGCGTTGGCTGGCACAGCAGGTCGGGCCCGGGGGAAGGGTGCTCGCCACCGACATCGACGTGTCGTGGGCCGAGGATGCTTCGGCACCCTGGGCCGAGGTCCGGCGTCACGACGTCGCCCGCGACGCGGCGCCGGCGGAGACCTTCGACCTCGTCCATGCTCGACTGGTGCTCGTGCATGTCACCGATCGCGACGAGGCGCTGCGCTCGATGGTGCGCGTGCTGCGGCCCGGCGGTTGGCTCCTCGTCGAAGACGCCGACCCTGCATTGCAGCCCCTCAGCTGCCTCGATCCGCACAGCCCCGAGGAGGAACTGGCCAACGCGCTGCGCATCGGGTTCCGGGCGCTCATGGCCGAGCGCGGCGTGGACCTGGCCTACGGGCGCAAGCTCCCGAGGCTGTTGCGGGACGCGGGACTGGTCGACGTCGCTGCCGATGCCTACTTCCCCGTGGCGCGGCCCGAATGCGCCGTGCTGGAGTCGACCACGATCGACCTGATCCGCGACGATCTCGTGCGTCACGGCATCGCCACGGACGCGCAGATCGAGCAGCACCTGGCGAGCGTCGCCGCCGGTCGTCTCGACCTGGCCCAGCCACCCCTGATCTCGGCCTGGGGGCGTGTGCCCGAGGCGTGACCGGCGTCGAACCTGTGCGTCCACTGGGAGATGAGGGGTCCCGGGCCGGCGTGCGAGGGCTCCGTTGGTGACAGACCCGCCTGACAACAACGGACCCGGCCCGGGTACGCTGCTGGGGATGCAATTCTGCCGAAAGGCACCGGAGCGCAGCGGGGAGCAGGTGTGGTTGACGCCGCCGCCCGCCCCGGCCAGCGCCCCGGGGTCGAGGCGCTGGAGATGGCCCAGCGGAGGGTCCAGCTCGCTCCTGGTGGTGGTGGCCGTGGCGTCGATCGCGACGGGGAGCGGCGCGGTCGCGTTCGACATGGCGGGAAGCTCGAGCGCCCCCGTGCCGCCGGTGCACCACGACGTGGCCGTCGGTGCCCACACCGCCGCGCACAACGCGGTCCCGGCGGTCGTGATCCCCCCGGCCCCGGCGCCGGTCATCATCCCACCCGCACCGACGACCACGGTGAGCCCTGTGGACGCGCCGGAAGGACCGTCACCGACGGTGTGGAGGAGCTACGTCGTTCCCCCCGTGGCCCCGGTCGTCAACAGTGCGCCGTCGAACATCACCGATCCCTCGGTCGTCGCCACGGCCACCGTGCCCAACGTGCCGCTGTACTCGGCGCCGGGCGCGGCCAAGCCCGCCAAGTCCATCGCCAACCCGAACTACCTGGGTGCCACGGTGGTGTTCCTCGTCACCGGCTACCAGCCGGGATGGGTGCAGGCCTACGTCCCGGAGCGTCCCAACGAGTCCACGGCGTGGATACCCAGTGCGGACGTGGCCATCTCCTTCGTCCCGGATCACATCGTGGTGAGTCTGTCGGCGCGATCGCTGACCCTGTACCACGACAACGTGCCGGTGTTCCAGAGCGCGGTGGCACCGGGGGCACCGAGCTCACCCACGCCTACGGGGTCGTTCTACGTGGCCTACGTCGTCAAGCTGACCGATCCCGGTGACGTCTACGGCCCCTATGCCATGGGCACGTCGGCCTTCTCGAACACCTACTACAGCTTCGACGGAGGCCCGGGCCAGGTGGGCATCCACGGGACCAACCAACCCTGGGTCATCGGCTCGTACGCCAGCCACGGCTGTGTCCGTCTTCCCAACGCCGCCATCACGACGTTGGCGCAGCAGGTGGTCCCGGGCACGCCTGTCGAGATCGAGCACTGAGCCGTGCCGTCCCGGCGATGGGAGCGGGATGACCTTCGACGTGGCAGGCTGACACCGATGAGGGCGGGATGACGCGGCGATGAAGGGATACGTGCTCAGTGTCGAGCGGGTGGTGCCGGCCGCGCCCGACGCCGTCTTCGACATCCTGGCGGATGTGAGCCGGCACCACCTGATCGACGGCTCGGGGATGCTCCAAGGTGCCCGCGAGGGCAACCCGCAGCGCCTCGCACTGGGGGCGACCTTCGGTATGGGCATGAAACTGCTGGTGTCGTACTCGACTGTGAACCGGGTGGTCGAGTTCGAGGAGAACCGGCGGATCGCCTGGAAGACCGGGCCCACCGGGTTCATGGGACGCCTCGTGGCGGGCAGGGTGTGGCGCTACGAGCTGTCGCCCGTCGAGGGGGGCACGCTGGTCCGGGAGAGTTGGGACATCACCGCCGACCACCAGCGCTTCTTGTTGAAGCTGGGGGACATCTACTCGGGCAAGACGCGTCGGGACATGGAGCGCACCCTCGAGCGCCTCAACCGACTGGTGGCCGGCGAGACCGCCCGCAAGGGTCAGGACGGCGGCTGACCTTCGGCGGCGAGGGGCCCGGGGCGGTCTCTCCCTGCTCACGCTACGGTGGGCGCTTCGCAGGCCGCAGCGGGCCACAGGAGGGTCGGGCCATGCCGGATATCGTCGCTGGCGTCATCGGGATCGCGGTCGTCTTCGTCTGGATCTACTGCCTGTATGACGTGATCACCACCCACGACGCCCTCGTGCGCAACCTCCCCAAGATCGTGTGGTTCGTCATCGTCCTGCTGCTGGTCGACATCGGGTGCATCTTGTGGTTGGTCTTCGGACGCCCCCGCGTCCAGAGCGCCCGGATCGTGAGCGTCGAACGACATCGGTCCCCCAGGGTGGGCTCGGTCGTTTCCGAGTTGGAAGCCCCGTCACTCGATCATCTGCACCCCGTGGTGCGCGAGCGCGAGGAGATGGCCCGCCTCCGCATGCTCGAGGCACAGTTCCAGCGCCGGGAGGCCGAGCTCCGCCGGCGCGAGCTCGGGGACGGTGCCGGCTCGTAGCTCGACGTCCCTGAGGGCCTCGGGCCGCCACCGATGCCGACCGTCTCGGTCAACGGGATCGAGCTCTACTACGAGCGGGCCGGCCATGGCCCGCCCGTGCTCTTCCTCAACGGGTCGGGATCGACCCTGGCCGACATCGCCCCACTCGTCGACGTGGTCGCCGGCCATCTGGAGGTCGTGGCACACGACCAGCGGGGCCTGGGGCGCAGCGCCAAACCCCGAGGCCCGTACACGATGGCGGACTACGCCGCCGACGCGCTCGGGCTCCTCGACCACGTGGGCTGGTCGACGTGCCGCGTCGTCGGCGTGAGCTTCGGCGGCATGGTGGCCCAGGAGCTGGCTGTCACCGCTCCGCAACGGGTGGAACGGCTGGCGCTGTTGTGCACGTCGCCGGGGGGACCGGGAGGCTCGTCGTTCCCGCTGCACGAGTTGGCCGGGCTGGCGCCGGAGCGGCGTGCCGAGGAGTCGAGGCGGCTCCTCGACTCCCGGTTCTCCGAGGAGTGGCTGGCCTCGCACCCCGGAGACCGAGTGCTCGTGCAGACCATGGCGCAGCGAGGTGCGCGCGCCGCGTCGGACGAGGTGCGCGGCGGCGAGGCTCGACAGCTCGAGGCGCGCCGTCATCACGACGTCTGGGACAGGCTCGGTCGTGTCACGTGCCCGACGTTCGTGGCGGCCGGAAGATTCGACGGGATCGCCCCTGTCGCCAACTCCGAGGCGATCGTGGGCGCCGTCGCAGGCGCCACCCTGCACGTCTACGAGGGCGGCCACGCGTTCTTCGCGCAGGACGGGCGAGCCCTGCCCGAGATCATCGAGTTCCTGGGGTCCTGACGATCACGGCGACGCCGCTTCCGGGGTCCTGACGGTCACGGAGAGGCTGCGGTGTCCTCGGCGAAGTCCGCCACGATCCGCCCGAGCTCGTCACCGCGCTCTTCGGGGACGAAGTGCCCGGCGCCGCGAATGGTCGGGTGCTCCCGTCCCGCCGCTCCGGGCACGGTCTCCTGGAGCACGGTCTCCCAACCCCGGGTGGCGGGATCGCCGTCGGAGAAGGCCGTCAGGAAGGGGCGTTCCCAGCCCCGCAGCGCGTGTGTCGTGGCGCGCCCGATGCGCGCCCCGGGGTCGTTGCGGGTGATCGGGATGAGCCCGGTCATCTGACGCAGTCCGGCGGTGAAGGACCTGTCGGGGAACGGGGCGTCGTACGCGGCGAGCACCTCGGGGGACAGGGTCTTCGACGCGGCGTACAGAAAGGTGCTGGCCACCAGTTTCGGTACCCGCTGGCAGTACTGCATGTAGTCGACGAGGGATTCCTCGAGCACGACCCGGCCGTCCCCCGTCCCGTGATTGGCCCAGGTGAGCTTGCCGGCCAGCGTCGGGTCCGACGTGTGCAAGGCGGTGTTGGTGGCCACGACCCGGGCGAAGCGCTCGGGCACCGCGGCGAGGGCGCTGAGCCCGATGGGCCCTCCCCAGTCCTGGACGACGAGGGTGACGTCGCGCAGGTCGAGGCTCTCGACCAGGCTCGTCATCCAGTCCACGTGGCGCCGGTAGGTGTAGAGCGTGGGGTCCGTGGGTTTGTCGGACCGGCCGTACCCGATGTTGTCGGGCGCCACGGCGCGAAAGCCGCGCTCGGTCAACACTGCGATGACGGTGCGGTACAGGTACGACCAGGTGGGCTGGCCGTGGAGAAGGAGCACGACCGGGCCGTCGGGTGGGCCGGCGTCGACGTAGTGCATGCGTAGGGACTCGACGCCCTCGGCGTGCACCGACACGTAATTGGGCTCGAAGGGGTAGTCCGCCAGGCCGGCGAAGCGCCCGTCGGGCGTGCGTACCACCTCCGCCACGCGGCTAGCCGGACCCGCTGCCGGTGTGGGCCTTCTTCGCCGCCATCCAGGCCTTCACGACGGGCGCGAAGTTGGCCGGGTTGTAGACATCCTCCTCGGAGGAGAAGCGCATGTCGCCCGCGTACTTGAGGATCGTGACGTTCGCCGACTGGTAGAGCCCGCCGTCACCGGGGTCGTTGAAGCGGTTCTCGATCTGGCAGATCCACCAGCCCCGTTCCTCGTCGCACACGCACCAGTCGTGGGGGAACATGGTCATCTCGTTGTTCGGCCACTGCGCCATGGTCGCCGAGATCCAGTCGTAGATCTGCTCGCGCCCCTCGAAACGACCGTAGAGGTGTTCGATGTACTCGGCGTCCTCGGTGAACAACTCGGCCCACGGGCGCCACTCACCGCTCTTTCCCGCTTCGGTGGCCACCGCGAGGTAATTGTCGTGTGCCCGTTGCAACTCGGCGCGGTCCCACGTGCCCACGAGGCCTCCCATGCCCGGTGATCAGTCCAGCGCCAGGCTGGCGGCGCCGGTGAAGATGTCCCGGGCGAGGGCGCCTTCACCGCTGACCACGGTCGTGAGCGTAGCGGGATCGATCCGGTTGGCCACGAGCCGGCAGAAGTCGACCGCGTCGAGGACGATTCGAACATCGGCTCGGCCCGCCGGCCGGGTTCCGTCGGGGGCGGCGCCCAGATCCGTCTGCCAGGTCCCACCCCCCGGGCCCGTCAGCACGATCCTGGCTGTGCGCCCGTCGGCGCGATGACCGCTCCGCCGCATCCCGGCGGGCAGCATGGCGACGGCAAGATCGGTCATGAGCCGCAAGCTGGCCGCGTCGGGGGCCTGCAGGGGCCGGGCCGTGGCACGGCGGATGTCCTCCTCGTGCGTCCAGACCTCGAAGGTCCGCACCACCAGCAGCATTCCGAGGGGCATGCGCAGCCCATGGAGGGCGATCACGTCGTCCTGGCGCGCCGGCCAGGCCGCGGCACCGGCCAAGGCAGCGAGGGTCGCTGCGGCGGCGGCTCGCCATTCGCCGAGAGTCTCCGACGGCACCCGCCCCCCCTGGGCGGCGGCCACCGTGTCGGTCGCCGCCACGTGATCTGCGTCGGCCTGGGCGCCGTCGGGCTCGTGCATGGCGGTCAGGAAGTGCCGCTCGACACCCGTGAGGTGGCCGACCAATTCCTGCACGTCCAGACCTCGCAGCGCGGGGATCCTCCACTGCTCCGAATCGAGCGATACGAGGAGACGGTCCAACGACGCCACGGCGCGGCGGAACGCCTCGAGCGGGGAGATGGGCGTGGGCTCGTCCACCGGTCGGCCCGCGGGCCGGGCTGCGAGCGCGGCCTCGAGCACAGCCTGGGCGAGGCCCGACGGCGCGGGCAGCGCATCTCCCTCGGCGAGCGCAAATTGCAGCTCTTCGAGCGGGCCGACATGCTGCGGTGGCTCGGTCATGCGAATTCCAACAGGTTCGGATCGAGCCACGTCTGGAGTTTCGCCTGGGCCAGTCGCAGTCGCGACTTTGCCGTTCCCTCGGGAATCCCGAGGGTGGAGGCGACCTCGCGATGGGTCAAGCCCCGGTAGTAGGCCAGCTCGACGGCCTCGCGTTGCTCGGCGGGAAGCTTCCCGATGGAGTCCCGGACGGCGCGGGACAACGTGGCGCACTCGGCTCGCTCGTCAGGTGACGCGTCGGCCTTCTGATGCAGGCGGTGGTGCCGATGCTCGCGGTCGGTGCGGCGACCTTCGCGGCGCAGTGCGTCGACGGCACGTCGCTGCGCATGGACCCCCAGATAAGCGCGCAACGAGCCCCGCCGGGCGTCGAAGCGCTCGGGTTGTTGCCACAGGGTGACGAAGACCTCCTGGGTCACGTCCTCGGCGGTCGACGAATCCCCTGTCACCCGTCGAGCCAGGCCGAAGACGAGAGGAGCGTGTCGCTGCCAGACCTCGGTCAGGGCCTCGTCGTCACCTGCCGCCAGTCTGGCGATGAGCACGGCGTCCCCCGAGTCCACGGCGCGCACAGTATCTTCCCGCCGGCGCCGCTGCCTCGGAAGAGTGCGGGAGCCGGGCGCGATGGGGGCGGCCGGACGGTCGCGGGTGAGCAGCGTCACGGCGCCGTCAGTGCCGCGGTCGTGGGAGCGCCGTTCTTGGTGCACGGAGGCTCCCTTCGGCTCGCTCCGGTGCGGTCTCGTCGTATTCGTCGCCGGGCGGGGCGCCGGATCACCACGCGCCCGGGGAGCCTGGGAATGCGCTGGGCGTTCCGAGACCGCCCGGGGGAGTGATCCGGCCGTGGTCGCGCCGGCGAACACTCGTCAGGCCACCCACAAAGGAGCTTCCACCATGACGATCGTCTGTCACATGATCCTCCCGGGGGTATCCCGGGATCAGTACGACGCAGTGCGCGCCGAGGTCAACTGGCTGCAGGAGCCTCCCGCCGGCAGGATCTCCCACATCACGTGGTGGGAAGGCGACGATTGCCACAACCTCGACTCCTGCGAGAGCGAGGCTTCCTTCGCCGCCTTCGGGGAGGGACGGCTCGGTCCCGCCTTGGCGAAGGTCGGGGTCCAGGTCGAACCACAGGCCGCCTTCCATCAGCCGCACGAGGTCTTCGTCCCCCGGGCGGTGACGATCACCACCTCCTAATCCCGTGACGTCTTCTCAAGTGCCACAGGGGCGTCGGGTGAACCGCCGCAGGGGCCGGCGGCGAAGACCGAGAAGACCAAGGGGAGCAGACCACCAAACGGAAGGGGATCCCATGAGCGGTGACGACAACATCAAGACGATCCAGGCGATCTACGAGGCGTTCGGTCGGGGGGACGTGGGGGCGATCCTCGACGCCGTGACCGACGACGTGGACTGGGCGACGGACACCAGCTCGACCGTGGCGCCGTGGTACGGGGTCAGGCACGGCAAGGACGGGGTCACGTCGTTCTTCGAGGCCTTCGGGTCCAGCATGGAGGTGGACGAGTTCACTCCATTCACCTTTGCCGCCAACGATGACGCCGTGTTCACCGTGGTGCGGTTTCGGGGGAAGGCCCACGGTACCGGGAAGCCGGTGGCGATGAACCTCCACCACTACTTCCGGTTCCGGGGCGGGAGGATCGAGTACTACCGCGGCACCGAGGACAGCGCCCTGACCGAGGCAGCGTTGCGACCCTGAGGACTTCCGCCACCACCGTGGCGACCCTCTGACCGTCCGGAGGCCCGGAGGCGCCCGGCTGCCCCGCCGTCGCGGGCGGCCGGCGCCTACCCTGGGAGCGATGACCACGTGCGATCCGGGATCACCCGGCAGCCTCCGGTAGATCCGTCGTGCACAGCGCCAGCATCGTGCTCCTGGTGTCGGTGTTCCTGGCCAGCGCGGTCGAGATGGTCGAGGCGCTGACGATCGTGGTCGCCGCGGGTCTCACCCGGGGTTGGCGCTCCGCTCTCGAGGGCGCGGCGGTGGCCATGGGCACCCTGGTGGCCCTGGTGGCAGCCATCGGCCCCGCCCTCGTGCACTACGTGCCCCTCGACGGGCTGCGGGTCGCGGTGGGCGCGCTGTTGCTCGTGTTCGGCCTGCAGTGGCTCCGCAAGGCGCTGCTGCGCGCCACGGGCCTCAAGACGAAGCACGACGAAGATGCCATCTTCACGGAGCAGGTGGCCGAGCTCGAGGCCGGTGCCCGATCCGCGTCGGGCCGTGACTCGACGGCGTTCGCCGTGGCCTTCAAGGGGGTGTTCCTCGAGGGCCTCGAGGTGGTGGTGATCGTCCTCACCCTGGGGGCTGCCGATCACCACCTCGGTCTCGCCGCCTTCGGCGCGGGGGCTGCGGTCTTGGTCGTGGCCGGGGTGGGAGCCGTCGGTATCGCGACAGCTGGCCGGTGTCCCCGAGAACGCCATGAAGATGGCCGTCGGCATCATGCTGGTGAGCTTCGGCACCTTCTGGGCGGGGGAGGGGGTCGGGGTGCGCTGGCCGGGGTCGGAGCTCGCCCTGCCCGTGCTCGTCGGGGTGTACGCGGTGGTGGCATGGGCCACGGTGTCGATCGTCGGGCGAGCGGATCGGGCCGGTGTCGAAGTTGCCTGATCCCCACCCCGCCCGGGAGCGGCCGACGGCGTCCGCGCTCCGACGCTACGGGTCCGCGTTCGGCCGCTTCTGGTGGGAGTTCCTGGTGGGGGACACGCCCGAGCTCCTCGTCGGCGCCGCGCTGGTGGTGGTCGTCGGCGCCGCGCTCGCCCACAACGGCGTGGCACACGTCATCGTGGTGGCCTCGATGCCGGTGCTCGTCGTCGCGCTGCTCGGCGCCTCGGTGCGGCGCGCCCGGCGGGCCGCCGGCGCGCCTCGGCGGCCCAAGTCGTAGGGATCGGCGCGATCGCCTTCCGCCTCGGACCGGGAAAGACACGCCGCGAGCCGGGCAGCCCCCGATAATGGACCGGTGCGGGGTCCGAACGTCCGTGATGACGCCGAGGCCGCGGGCCACGAGGATGCTGAGGCACTCGGGCCGATCTTGACCCCGGTTCGAAGCGAGGTGTCCACGCACGAGGCCGGGACCGCAGACCCCTTCGGCACGGGCGGCGGCACGTGCCGAGACCGCCCTCGGGACCGGCGGTGGCGCCCCCGGGGCTCGGCGATGGCGCTGGGTGTGCTCATCGGGTACTCGGGCCTCGCCGTCGCCCTGTTCCACAACGCGTGGGCACATCCGGCATCGCGCCTGATCGGCCAGTGCTGCGACTCACTCGTCGCCGTGTCCTATCTCCAGTCGACGGGTGTCGCCATCCTCCACGGACACCAACCCTTCGTCACCTACTACCTGAACGCGCCGACCGGGGTGAACGCGATGTGGCAGCCGTCGTCGTCGATCGCGCTCGGGGTCGTCGCCACTCCTTTCGAGTGGCTCATGGGGCCGGTCGCCACCTACGACCTCTTTGCCACCCTCGCCGTGTCCCTGTCGAGCTGGAGCACCTACCTCGTGCTGCGGCGGTGGGTCGGGGGTCAGGTCGGGCCGATGGTCGGCGGGCTCATGTTCGGGTTCTCGTCGTACGTGACGGTGCAGACCCTGGCGGGCCACCTCGACTTGACGTTTCTTGCGCTCATCCCCCCTGCGCTCGCCATCTTCGCGAGCCTCGCCCTGGGGCGCTCGCGCTCACCTCTGCGTTCGGGTCTCGCCCTCGGGGCGTTGTTCGCCGTGCAGCTGCTCATCGATCAGGAGATGTTGGTCGACCTGTTGATCGCGGGCGTGACCGTGACCGTGACCCTGGCGCTGGTGTGTCGCAAGGAGGTGGCCGTCGCGTGGTCACGCCTGGCCACGGGTTGGGCGGTCGCGGCCGGCTCGTTCCTGGTCCTCGGTGCTTGGCCCCTGGCCGCCGCGTTCTTCGGGCCGTTGCATCCCAACGACCCGATCCTCCAGGCGTCTGTCTCACCCGACCTCCTGAGCTTCGTCGCCCCGAGCCCGGTCATCAACGTCGATCCGCTCTGGATCAGAGTCGCCGACGCGACGTGGTTCCCCGATGCCGTGGACCAGTCGAGCGCGTATGTCGGTGTCTTGCTCATCGGTGTGACGGCGGTGGGAGCGGTCGTCCTGAGACGGCACAAGGCCGTGGCGGTCGCCGCGCTGAGTGGGGCGGTCATGGCGGTCCTCAGTCTGGGCCCGAACCTTCGAGTCGCCGGTCACGTGACGGGGGTCCCCATGCCCTGGGCACTGTTCACGCATCTTCCCCTGGTCCGCTTCGCCGTAACCGGTCGGCTCGTGGTGTTCACCTGGCTCGCCGTGGCCGTCATCGCCGCCGCCATCGTGCGAGCCGTGGCGAAGGGGGAGCTGCGCTGGAGGTTGGGGTGGCTCACGGCTCTGGCTGCGGGATTGGCACTGCTTCTTCCCACGTCGTCGTTCGCCGCCATAGCGCTTCCCACTCCGCCGCTGTTCACGAACGCCCGGCTCATCAGTGCCATTCCCGACGGGAGCCTCGCATACGTCGCGCCGTTCCCCCGCAACGACGTCTCCACCGTCGCGCCGATGCAATGGCAGGCCGAGACGCGCATGCGCTTCTCGATGCCGGGCGGCTACGTGCTCGTCCCGAACCGCGCCGGCACGTTGCAGTCGACCTCTGCACCCGTGGACGGCCTGAGCAAGGTGATCCAGGACCTCCAGGTCGGCGGGGTAGCACCGCCGCGTTCGACCTGGCGCAGCCTTCGGGCCCTTCTGGTCGCCGACCACGCCACCACCGTGGTGGTGGGGCCGATGCCCCACGAGAACGCGGTTGCGACGTTCTTCACAGCACTGCTCGGCACACCCCGACGGATCGGCGGGGTCGACCTCTGGCGGCTGGGTGAATCGACGCCGGAGCCTTCCCCAGGGGGCCGGTAGACCGGCCCCACCCACCGGGTCAGCCCGGAAAGGGCTTGTCCGCCAGCTCCTCGCGCAGCTTGTACTTGAGCACCTTGTTCAGGGTCTCGTTGCGGGGGAGGGCGTCGACCACCTCGAGCTGCTCGGGGACCTTCTGGGTCATGAGGCCCGCGCCCCGCAGGTGCGCCACCATCTCGTCGAAGCGCAGCGGCTCCGCGCCCTTGGCCGTCTCGACCACCGCGCACACGCGTTCGCCGCGCTCGCGGTCGGGCAGCCCGACCACCGCCACGTCACCCACCTTGGGGTGGGTGTAGAGGAGGTCTTCGATCTCCTTGGCCGAGATGTTCTCGCCCTTGCGGATGATGATGTCCTTGAGGCGCCCCGTCAGCACGACGTGGCCGTCGGGCCGGAAGTGCCCGACGTCGCCGGTGCGGAAGTAGCCCTCGTCGTCGAAGGACTCGGCGGAGAGGACCGGGTCGGTGTAGCCCTTGCACACCATGGCGCCACGCACCCGCACCTCGCCGTCGACCCCGGTGGGGGCTTCGGCCTCCTCGAGCGTCACGATGCGGATCTCCGCGCCGAAGACGGGCTTGCCGACACTGTGGGCGAGCTGGTCCTCGGTGTCCGACGGCGACCCCATGCAGATCATGGGGATCTCGGTCATGCCGTACCCGTGGGCGACGACCACGCCGATCTCGCGCGCCACCTCGTGGAAGATCTCCGGCGGCATGGGGGCGCCGCCGCCCGAGAGGAGGCGCAGTGTCGGGATGATCTTCTTCCCCGGCTGCTTGCGCTGTTCGTTGAGGTACGCCATGTAGAAGGCTGTGCTGCCCCCCGCCATGGTGACTCCGTGACGCGAGAACACCTCGACGGCGACGTCGGGCGCGAACGACTCGAGCAGCACGGTCGAGAAACCCGTGGCCAGCACCGTGACCAGATAGTCGGGACCGGCGATGTGCGCGAACGGGAAGGCGATGGACCCCACGTCCTGCTCGCTCAGCTCCACCGCCATGGCGAGCCCGCGGCCTCCGGTCACGAGCGTGTTGTCGGTGTGGCGCACGCCCTTGGGGTCGGAGGTGGTGCCCGAGGTGTAGTAGATCCACCGGACTTCCTCTCCGCCCGGTGCCGGGGGAGGGGGGAGGGTGGCGGGGTCACCCTCGGGGAGCGAGTCGTAGGCGACGACCACCCGCGGGGGCCGCGGAAGCCCGGCACCGATCGCGTCCGCCATGGCGACGTAGTCGAAGCCCTTCCATATGCCGGGGACGAAGAAGAACTCGGCCCCGGTCTGGGCCAGTGCAAAGGCCACTTCCCGCTCGCGGTAGATGTGGATGATGGGGTTCTGCACCACGCCCAGGCGGGCCAGCGCCATCGACAGCACGATGGTCTCGATCCGGGTGGGCAGCTGCCACGACACGGCGGTGGACGGTCCCACGCCCATGGCGTGCAGCCCGGCGGCCACGACCTCGCACCGGTCCCGGAATGCGCCGAAGGTGATCTCGCGGTCGGACTCGTCGACGAGCATGCGGCGGTCCCCGGACGCGGCCGCCCGGGCCTCGACGAGCTCCCACATCGACCCCACGTCGTAGATGACGCCGGACACGCCGATCCCCCTCTGTCCCGGACGTGCCCGCCCTACGACAGGCGTTCGACGACCATGGCCATGCCCTGGCCCCCGCCGACGCACATCGTCTCGAGCCCCCACGTCTTGTTCTCGTCGTCGAGGGCGTTGAGGAGCGTGGTCATGATGCGTGCCCCGGTCATGCCGAAGGGGTGGCCAAGGGCGATCGAGCCGCCCCTCACGTTGAGCTTGTCCCAGTCGATGCCGAGGTGCTTGGCCGACGGGATGACCTGCGCCGCGAACGCCTCGTTGATCTCGACGAGGTCGATGTCGTCCATGGTCTTGCCGGCCCGCTTGAGGGCCTGGCGGCAGGCCTCGACGGGCCCGAGGCCCATGATCTCGGGGTCGAGCGCGGACACACCGCTCGACACGATGCGCGCCAGCGGGGTGACGCCCAGCTCGCTCGCCTTGGACTCCGACATCACCACGACCGCCGCCGCGCCGTCGTTGAGCGGGCAGGCGTTGCCGGCCGTGACGGTGCCCCCCTCGCGGAACACCGGCTTGAGCGCGGCGAGCCCCTCGACGGTGGTGTCGGGTCGGGGCCCGTCGTCCTTGGTGACCACGGTGCCGTCCTCGAGGGTCACGGGAATGATCTCGCGCTCGAAGAACCCGTTCTTCTGGGACTCCACCGCCAGGTTCTGGCTGCGGGCCGCGAACCTGTCCATCTCCTCGCGGGTGACCTTTTCGTACTCGGCCACGTTCTCGGCCGTCTGGCCCATGGCGATATACACGTCACCGAGGTCCTTGGGCGGCGTCCACGGCTCGGTGACGGCGGGGGCCCTCGCCGCGGTGCGGGCCTCGGTCTCGGCGAAGGCCGGGTTGTGGGGGCCGACGTCGGACGCCCCGAACTGGAACCGGCTCACCGTCTCCACACCGGCCGCCACGAACACGTCGCCCTCGCCGGCCCGGATGGCGTGGGCAGCCATGCGGATGGTCTGCAGCGACGAGGAGCAGTAGCGGTTGACCGTCACCCCCGGCACGTCGATGCCGGCCAGGAGGGCCGCCACCCGGGCGACGTTGTAGCCGGCCTCCCCCGCAGGTTGGCCGCACCCGAGCATCAGGTCCTCGACGAGGGCCGGGTCGAGCTGGGGGACCTTGGCCAGCACCTCCTTCACGACCAGGGCGGCCAGGTCGTCGGGGCGGCAGCTTACGAGCGAGCCCTTGTTGGCGCGACCGATGGGGGTTCTCCCGGTGGCGACGATGACGGCGTCGGGCATGTGCGCTGGCTCCTTGGATGTGCTCGGGGAAGGCCCTAGGTTGGCACAGGCGGCCGGGGACGGCCCAAGTGGCCTGGTGCCATGGGTCGGCCGAGGCTGGCCCCCGCCGAGGGCCGAACTGTAACCTGTTCCAGGTTCGACCCGGAAGAAGGGCAGGGCGGGCATGGAGATCGGCTACACCGAGGAGCAACAGGCGCTGCGCCAAGAGCTGCGCGAGTACTACGAGAACCTGCTCACGCCCGAGGTCGAGGCGGAGCTGTCCCAGAGCCACGGCATCGGGCCAACGGTCCGGCGCATCGCCAAGCAGATGGCCAGCGACGGGTGGCTGGGGATCGGCTGGCCCAAGGAGTACGGGGGCCAGGGCCGCTCGGCTATCGAGCAGTTCATCTTCTTCGACGAGTCGATGCGCTCCGGCGCGCCGGTGCCGATGCTGACCATCAACACCGTCGGCCCCACCATCATGAACTTCGGCACCGACGAGCAGAAGGCCTTCTTCCTGCCCAAGATCCTCGCCGGGGAGATCCACTTCTGCATCGGCTACTCCGAGCCCCAGGCCGGGACCGACCTGGCCGCCCTGCAGACGCGGGGGGTGGTGGACGGCGAGGAGCTCGTCATCAACGGGCAGAAGATCTTCACGTCGCTGGCCGGTGACGCCGACTACTGCTGGTTGGCGGTGCGGACGGACCCCGACTCCTCCAAGCACAAGGGCATCTCCATGGTGATCGTCCCCATGAACACGCCCGGGGTTCGGGTGGTGCCGATGCAGCTGCTCGGGGACCACAACATCAACTACACCTTCTGGGAGGACGTGCGGGTCCCGCTCACGAACGTGGTGGGCGGGCTCAACAACGGGTGGAGCCTGATCACCAACCAGCTCAACCACGAGCGCGTCACCCTGTGCTCACCCGGGATCATCGAGCGTGCCCTGGGTGACGTACGGAGATGGGCCCAGGACACCACCCTCGCCGACGGGCGGCGCGTCATCGACCAGGAGTGGGTACGCATCGCCCTGGCCCGGGTGCACGCCAAGCTCGAATTCCTCCGGCTCATCAACTGGAAGGTGGCCTGGAACGGCACCCGGGGCCACCTCGACGTGGCCGACGCGTCCTCGATCAAGGTGTTCGGCACCGAGTTCTACATGGAGGCCCTCCGGACGCTGTCGGAGGTCGTGGGCCAGTCCGGGTACCTGCGGCAGGGCTCGGCCGAGGAGGTCCTGCGGGGACGGCTCGAGGCCTACACCCGGGGACTGGTCATCTTGACCTTCGGCGGTGGGACCAACGAGATCCAGCGCGACCTGATCGCCATCTTCGGCCTCGGCATGCCGCGGTCGCTTCGCTAGAAAGGCAGAGGACGTGGACTTCTCCTTCACCGAGGAGCAGGAGGCCGTCAGGGAGCTGGCGGCGCGGATCTTCTCCGACCTCGCCACGCACGAGCGTCTGAAGGAGGTCGAAGCGACCGACGAGCGCTTCGACCGCAAGCTCTGGGGCGAGCTCGCCTCCGCCGGGTTGCTCGGCATCGGGCTGCCCGAAGCCGTGGGCGGGGCCGGTCTCGGTTTCGTGGCGGTGGGCATCGTCGCCGAGGAGGCGGGGAGGACCGCCGCGGCCGTGCCCTTCGTGCCCGGCGCCGTGCTCGGGGCGGGGGCGATCGCCGAGTTCGGCGACGCCGCGCAGTGCCGGCGCCTCATCGAGCCTTTCGTGGCCGGCGACGCCGTCTTGAGCGCGGCGCTGGTCGAGCAGGGCGGTGACCCCGCCAGCCCCACCACGACCGCCACGCGCCAGGGCGACGGTTGGCGGCTCGACGGCACCAAGTCCTTCGTCCCTGCGGGGATGCTCGCCGACGCCGTCGTCGTGTCGGCCCGCACCGACGACGGCATCGGGCTCTTCGTCGTCGACCCGGCCGCGCCCGGCGTGTCGCGGCGTCCCCAGGAGGCCACCAGCCGCCAGATCGAGGCCGAGCTCGAGCTGTCGGGCGTCGTCGTCGGGCCCGACGGAGTCCTCGTGACCGGACCGGGTGGGTCCGAAGCGCTGCGGTGGCTGCTCGAGCACGCCGAGGCCGCGCTGTGCCTGTGTGTGGCGGGTGCCTGTGACGCCGCCGTCAAGCTCACCGCCCAGTACACGACACAGCGGGAGCAATTCGGAAAGCCCATCGCCACCTTTCAGGCCGTCGGCCAGCGCGCCGCGGACGCGTACATCGACGCCGAGGCTGTCCGGCTCACGGCGTGGCAAGCGGTGTGGCGGCTGTCGGAAGGCTTGCCGGCGACGAGTGAGGTGGCAGTGGCGAAGTACTGGGCCGATGAGGGTGCGCAGCGCGTCGTGCACGCCGCTCAGCACCTGCACGGCGGGATGGGCGTGGACCGCGACTATCCGCTGCACCGCTATTACCTTCTCGTCAAGCACCTGGCGCTCACCCTCGGAGGTGCCACCACCAGCCTGCTGCGGTTGGGCGAGGTGCTCGCCGACGAGCCCGCCTAGCGCGCCATCCGCTTCAGCCGATGTAGTGCACCTTGGCGCCGTCGAGCTCGCGCACGAAATCGGCTCCGAGCGCCTGCGACGGCGTGTAGGCCCCGGGAGCGACCGTCCCGGCCGAGAGGCGCCGAGCGATGCGCACCACTGAGTCGGCGGTGAGGTCGTAGGGGTCGAGCGTGGTGAGGGTCCCGCTCACCGAACGGCCCGCCGCGTCGGTCACCTCTCCCCACAGTTGGCCCTGTGTCTTGCCCCGGGTCTCGGCCGAGGGGCCGGGGAGTCTTCCCACGACGCGCTTGAGCAGGCCCTGGACCACGCGGGTCCGGGTGGCCGCCCCGCCCACCTGTGCGAGCGCCATCATGGGGGCGATGGCGGGGGGCAGGGCCGCGTACACCACGATGTCCCCGATCCCCGTGGAGTGATAGGCGGTGGCGACGTCGCCCCAGGCGATGGCGTGCGCGTTCGCCTTCCCGTCGGCGAACTCGACCTCACGGCGCCGACGGTCGGGGGGAATGGGGCCGATCACCCCGCCGACCCGGGCGCGTCCCGCCGTCCCCAGTGATTCCATCGCCGTCTTGGCCGTTCCCGGACTGACGCCGCCCGAGGCGCGGATGGCGAGCTCGAGACGCACCGCGTCGGGTAGCGCGCGCGCCAACATGGCGGCCAGACAGTCCGAGGGCACGACGTCGAAGCCGGCTCCGGGCAGCAGCACCACCTCTGCGGCGCGCGCTTCGTCGTGGCGGGCGAGGACCGACTCGAACACGTCGATCTCCCCGGTGATGTCCAGGTAGTGCGTCTTGGTGGCGAGACACGCGTCCACCATCGGCTCGGACGTCGCCGAGAACGGTCCCGCGCAGTGGGCGACCACGTCGAAGCCCTCGAGCGCGGCACGTAGTGCGGAAGGGTCGGAGAGGTCGACGGTGCGGTGTTCGAGCTCGAACCGCTCGCCGAGGGCGCGCAGACGGCGCTCGTCGCGCCCGGCGAGCACCGGGAGCTCGCCGCGCTCGGTCGCCAGCGCGGCCACCAGGCGTCCCGTATACCCGTACGCGCCGTAGACCATCCAGCTCATGCGCCCACCTTGATGCTCGGAACGACGGGGTCACCCTACCGGGCGTCGGCTTCCCGGGCTTGCGATGCCACTATCGTTGTGCCGGTCCTGGGAGGCGCCCGTGAAGCACGTCCGGAAGGTATTGGCGCTGGTCGCGGTCCTGGTCGTGTACTTCGTCGTGTTCGCCGCGATCTTCGGTTCCCATCGTCTGCGCGTGGACTTCTGGCCACTGGACCAGTCGGTGGACGGACCGAACGTCTACGCCTCGTTCATCTGGCTCCCCATCGCCTTCATCGGGGGCTGGATCGGCAGCGAGATACGCGGTGCCCGGAATCTCGAGAAGCAGCGGCAGTTGCTCGAGGAGCACGCCAAGCTCATCGACAAGAAGCTCGACGAGCATCACCTCCGGATGGCGAAGTTGCTGGGCGTGACCGACACGGCCACGGCGGACACCCTCGACGCGACACCGGGGGACCGCCAGCTCGACGCCACGACGTAGCGCCCAAACCCGTCAGGTGCGGGCGGGCCTCGTTGGGGTCAGTCGATCGGCTGTTGCGCGATGGACGGCGGCTGGCGCCCGGCGAGGAGCCATCCGGCCGCCGCCGCCACCACCGGCATCCCGACGAGGATGAGCAAGAGGTTTTGCGCGGGTGCGTTGGAGAGGGCGGAGAGCCCGCCGTTGAGCGCGCTCCCCCGGAACCACGCCGCGGCCGCGACGTAGCCCGCCGCCGTGCCGAGCACCGCGCCGAGCAGGGCCAGCGCCCCGGCCGTCGCCGCGGTGATGGTCCGGCGCGTCGAGCTGCTCGCCCCGGTCGCCGCCAGGGTGCGCAGGTCAGCCGCCGTCTCGCTGCGGATGAGCCCGACGGACATGGCGAGGACGCCCAACGCCAGGGCGATGCCGAAGACGGTGGCCCAGTCGATGATCTCCGCCGAGGTGGGCTCGTCGTTCTTGGATTCCACCGTCATGCCCGCCGCCGCGGCTGTCCGTCCGGCGCTGGTGATCTGCGCGGCGGTGAACGGGCGCGCGCCCTGGATCAGCCATCCGCTCGTGCTCGTCTGGAGGTGGAGCCGGTGCACGGCGTGCTCCGTGATCACGGTGTTGGGCGCCGAGGTGCCGGCGGGAAGGGCGCCGACCTCCTGGATCTTCGGGTTGGCCACGCAGCTGCCCGGCGTGCAGGGATAACCGTTGTCCGATTGGTTGCCCGCGTCGGGTGGCGGGCCGCTACCCGGGCTGATCAAGGTGTCGCCGCCGCCGGAGTTGCCGTAGGTGAGCTGCATGAGAGAGACGCCCGACAGCCCGGGCCGCATGGTCAGGATGTCGGCCGAGGGGTCGACGTCGGAAGCGGTGATCCCGAAGGCCTTGAGGAGCTGGGGCGTGGCGACGTAGAGCTGACCCGAGAAGTTGCGCCCCGCCGCGGCGTGCAGGAGGTCCGCCGAGGTCTGGTCGAGCTCGACGACACCGTGGGCGCCGAGCGAGTCGGCGATGCCCTGTGCGGTCTTGCTCACGGCCTGCACGCTGTCGGCCGTCCCCGGGGCGTTGGGTCCGCTGCCTTTGGGACCGCCACCCCCTCCCTGGGGGCCGTTGGGCGTGTAGAGGATGATCTGGTTCGACGCCAGGTTGGGCCCGGCGTAGTCGAGGACGTTGCCGTAGCGAGCCGCGGCGACGACACAGATGACGACGGCGATGACCACCCCCAGGCTGATGGCCCCGAGGGCCGACCCCGAGCGGGTCCGGTAGCGCGCCAGGTCGCGCAGGGCCAGGCGCACCGCGATCGGGGCGCGCCGGCCCAGCCGGGACAGGGTGGTGAGGGCGAGGGGGGACAGCAGGATCACGGCCACGATGAGGGCGACGAAGCCGAAGACGAGCAGTGGCGCGCCTCCGTTGCCGCCTTTGCTGCCGGAGACCGACAACAAGAGGAACGCCACGACGAGGAAGACGACGCCGGGAAGCGCCGAACGGTGCACCCGCTTCGGGGGTGCGGGCCTCCCTGACAGGGCGGTCACGACAGGGACCCTGGTGATCGAGCGGGCGGGGCGCGAGGCGGCGAAGAGCGTGGCTCCGACGGCCAGGACCATGGCGACGGCGACCACCACCCACGGCAGGGCGAACGCGCCGATGAGATGGTGCGAGCTCGACTCGACGTGCGGTCGGTAGGCGAGCCAGGCCGCCAGGCCCAGTGCCGCTCCCGTCACGGCGCCGATCACGCCGACGACGAGGCCGTTGGCCCGCACGACGAGACCGATGTTGCTGTCCGTGGCGCCCAGGGCGCCGAGCATGCCGATGGAGCGCAGACGGCGCTGGGCCAGCACCGTGAACCCGCCCACCGCCACCAGGGCAATGAGGAGCATGCCCAGCGTGGCCAGGGCGAGCACGATCGTCTCGGGGTTGAGCGGGTTGCTCGTCGCGACCGACGCGGGGGTCTCGATGTTCGGGCCGATCGAGGCGGGGCGGACCCCGGGCGCGTCGAACAGCAAGGTGACTTCGGTTGGTGCCGTGACCTGTCCCGGCACCACCATGGCGAACTCGTCGAGCAGGCTCTGGGGATTCTGCACGATGCCGACCACGCGCCGGGCCTGGCCACCTTGGTGCCAGATGTCGCCGACCTTGAGCTCGAACGCGGATGCCACGCCGTCGGTCACCGCCACCTGGCCCGGGGTTGAGGGGTAGCGCCCCGACACCAGGGACAGCATCGGCTGCCCGAAGGCGCCGTGGGGGTTCTGGGCGCGCAGATCGTAGGTGTTGATCGAACCGGGGATGGTGAAGGACTGGTTCTCGACGACGTCGACGCGACCGAAGCGCTGTTGCAACCGGGCGACGTCGGCCGCCAGGTGGGGGACGCGCCCCTGGAACGTGGCCATGTCCCCGGCGGTGCCGAAGCCGAAATCGGCCGGTGCCGGGGTGTTGGTGGCGACGGCCGCCCCGACGACCGTGGCCGCCACGGCCACGACGACGAGCGCCAGGATCAACAGCTGCTGGCGCCACTCGCGGCGGAACAGCCGCCACGCCCAGCGGACCATGGCCCGCCGGGCCGGGGTGCCCCCGTTGGCGGGCCGGGCTCCCAGCTCGGCCCGCCGCTGCAGTGTGACGGTCATGGTCGGCCGGCCCTCACGCGCCGGGGGCGGGCTCGAAGAGGGACTCGGGGCTGGGCGGGGGCATGGTCTGGTCGACGATGCGTCCGTCCCGGAGGAACACGACCCGGTCGGCCCACGAGGCCAGCTGGGCGTCGTGGGTCACCACCACGGCTGCCACGCCTCGCCGGCAGGCCGCCAGGACCAGGCGCATCACGGCCTCCCCGTTGGCCGAGTCGAGCGCGCCCGAAGGCTCGTCCGCCAGAAGCAGGTGGCGCTCGCCCACCACGGCCCGGGCGATCGACACCCGCTGGCGCTCGCCGCCCGACAGCTCGTCGGGATAGTGCGACGCCCGATCGGCCAGCCCGAGCTCTTCGAGCACCGCCATGCCGGCGACTTGGGCCTTTCGGGCCAGGATCCCGTCGAGCTCGAGGGGAAGGGCCACGTTCTCCACCGCGCTCAGTCCGGCCAGGAGGTTGAAATCCTGGAAGACGAATCCGATGGAGCGGCGACGCAGCCGGGCCTGGTCGTTGCGCTTCATCCCCGAGAGCAGGGCACCGCCGACGTAGACCTCACCGCTGGTCGGGTCCTCGAGGCTGCCGGCGATGGTGAGCAGGGTGCTCTTGCCCGACCCGCTCGCCCCCATCACCGCCACCAGCGCCCCGGCGTCGACCGACAGGGTGATGTCCTGGAGGGCCTGGACCTCGGTATGTCCTGTGCCGTAGGTCTTGGACACGTCGTGCATCTCGAGGAAGCTCATCGTGGGACCCCGATTCTCCGCCGAAGCTTCGGCAGGGCGTAAGGAGCGGATCTCGGCGCTTCGAAAGCGGCACGCTTGAGGCGGCCGTCGGCCGTGTCCAGCCAGCGGATGACCGAGTCCAGCCGGAACAGCTCGGCGTCGACCACGAGGGCGAAGCCCAGGTCGAAGTCGGCCTCGTCCTCCTTCAGGCGCGTCCACTGCTGCATGAGCTCGACGAGGTAGCGGCGGTGCACCTGGATCACGTCGTGGACGTCGACGCCCGACACCTCCAGCGCCACCAGCACCTTGATGACCAGCTCATCGCGCGGGGGCGACGACAGGTCCGGCGGCGTATGCAGCCACTGGACCAGCTCCGCCTCGCCGTCCTCGGTGATGTGGAAGCCCTTCTGGGGGCCCTCGGTCTCGGGCTCGTCGGACTCCACGAGGCCGTCGCGCTCGAGGCGTTGCAGCGTCGTGTACACCTGGCCCACGTTGAGGGGCCAGACGTCGCCGGTGCGCGCCTCGAACTCCTGGCGCAGCTGCAGGCCGTATTTGGGGCCCTCGCTCAACAGCGCCAGAAGGGCGTGTCGGACACTCATGATCCCGCCTTGAGTCGTATCATACTGAGTATACTACTGCCAGAATTCGGGCGCGTCAACGGGCCTCCGAGGGACGCTACGAAACGGGCCGGCTCCGGCGCGCCGCGCCGCGATCTTCGATCGATCCCGGGGTGCTCACCCGGATGTGCCGGCTCGGCGCGGTGCCCATGTGGGCATGATCAGGCTTCGACCCGGGGACGACAATCAGGGATTCCCCTGATCTCGCGGTTCCTCGGTGTCCGCCGCCGGGCGCGTGGTGGTGCAGACGGCCTGGGAGTCCGGACCCGGTTCAATCCCTGCGCGCGCGCAACCTTTTCGGGTGCGGTGCGGGTTAATGGAAGTGATGTGTGTTTCGGGGCGAAGCGGGCGGCGGTGATGCGTCTCACGGGGCGGGACCGGGCCAGGGAGGAATTCGAGCAGTTCGTGGCCGGCTCCGCCGACGCCCTGCTGCGGACCGCCTATTCGCTCGTCTGGGACCTCACCGCGGCCGAGGACCTCGTCCAGGAATGCCTCCTCCGGACCGCCCGCCACTGGCCCCGTGTGCGTTCGATGGAATACCCCAGAGCGTATGCCCGACGGGTGCTCGTCAACCTGGCGCTCGACGGCTCCAAGGGCTGGCACCGCCACCGGTCGGAGCTGGACGTGCGCTTCAGCCCGGCCGTGGAGGATCGCCACGACGAAGGGGCGGCGCGAGCTCTGGGGATGGTGGAGACCACGTCCGAGTTGATCGACGCGCTCGGCATGCTCGCGCCGCGCCAGAGGGCGGTGCTGGCCCTCCGGTACTTCGAGGACCTCTCCGAGGCGCAGGTGGCCGGGATCCTGGGGTGTTCGGTGGGCAGCGTCAAGAGCACCACCTCGCGCGCCTTGGACCGGCTGCGACACGTTCTCGTGCCCGTTGGAGCGGACGGGCTGCACATGGACTCGCAAGGAACCACCGAGACGAACGGAGTGCACGATGACGAACCAGCAACTCGAATCTGACCTGCGCGAGGCGTTCTCCGTGCATGCTTCGGGCATCCCGGGCGAAGCGGCTGCCCGCCTGGGTGGGATCGACTACCGGCCTCGGGCGAGCCGCATCTCGCCCAGGATCACGGTGGGAGCACTGGCGGGAGCGGCCGCCACCACCGGCGCCGTGGTGTCGGCCGTCGTGTTCGGCAGCGCCCAGGCGGCATTCGCGGGCTGGAGCCCCTCTCCGACGCTGCTGGTCTCGGCCGGGCAGACGTCCAGCGCCGACACCGCCTGCCAGGCACAGGTCACCGCGGGCCCGGGGTCCTCGGATGCGACGGCGGGGAGCGGATGGAGCCCCGTCGCCACCGACGTCCGGGGACCGTTCACCCTCGTGATCTACCAGGACGGCGCGGCCCACGCCACGTGCCTGACGGGCCCCTTGATCACGGTGGTCTCCCGCAGCTCGGGCAGCGGCGGTTCCATGACGGTGTCGGGCAGTGTCACCGGGGCGATCGGAACGGGAAGCCGCATCTCGACCATGATCGGCCGCCTCACCTCGGGAAGCATCACGCAGATGTCGGTCGACCATCTGGCGTCGACGAGCCAGGGCGCCTACACGGTCGTGACCGGACAGGTCGAAGCGGGGGTGACGGGCGTGACCCTCGTGCGCAGCGACGGTGAGCACGTCCAAACCAGCGTCAGCAACGGACTGTTCGTCGCCTGGTGGCCGGGGACCGAGGACGCCACCGCGGCCGAGATCACGACGGCCCAAGGGGAGAGCACCCAGACGCTCAAGGCGGCGCCTCCGCTTCCCGCTCCCGGTGACGGGTCGTGCAACGCGAGCCCACGGGCGACGTCGTCCTCGGTGGTGTGCACCAGCGGGACCGGCGAAGGAGGGTCGGGAGGCTCTTCGGCCGACGTCGCCGGGTAGCCACGTCCCGACGCGTCGGAGCGAGAGATCGGCGCGTTCGGATGCACTAGGGTCCCGTGTCCACAAGTGAACGGAGGGTCCTGGGATGTGGGCACAACTCATCACCACGCGTCTGAAGCCGGGCAAGGAAGATGACCTGCCGAGGGTGACCGAGCAACTGCGGGCGGTCGAACGCCCAGGTTCAGGTTTGGTGAGGTCGATTGCCATGCGGGACCAGAACGACCCGAGCCGGGTCTACATGCTGGCCGTCTTCGAGAGCGAGGAGAAGGCTCGCGCCCGTGAGAGCGATCCGCGGCGTCAGGAGGAACTGCAAGGCGCGAGGGCGACGATGGCCGAGATCTTCGATGGCGCTCCGGAGTTCGTCGACCTCACCGTCGTGGAAGAGTTCACGCCGTAGGGCGAGGGATCCTCAGCCGGACGGGGTTCTCGGCCCGGGAGGGTTCTCAGCGCACGCTCACGACGACCGAGCCCACGGCACGGTCGTGCCACGCTTGTCGCTTCCCGTCCCACAGAGGCGACAGGACGTTCAAGATCCCCGGGATCACGAACACGTAGAAGAGGCCGACGTAGATGAGCCAGCGGCCCAGGGCGCGGCCGAACCCGATGGGTTGGCCCGAGGCCTGGGCTCGGACCGCGATCCCGAGCGCCCGCTTGCCTACGGTCTGGCTCTGTCCGTCCAGGGTCGCGAAATAGATGATCTCTGCCGCCAGGACCACCGCCCATGCGAAGTTGAACGGCGCAGGGACGTACCGGTGGGTGCCACCGGTGAACGGGTCGGTGATGGAGGTCGACGTGGCGGCGGCCACGATCCACAGGACGACGGCGGCGGGGATCGAGACCACGAGCGTGTCGATGAGCAGGGCTCCGACGCGCTGGCCCCAGGAAGCGAGGGGCCGGCCCAACACGTCGAGCGGTCCTGACGGCGAGAGGCCCTGACCGAAGGATGGGGGCGAGCCGAATGGGTCGGGGGGCGAGGGCGCCGGCGACGGGAACCGAGGCGGCGGGACCTGAGGCCAGGGACTGCCCGGACCGTCCGGTCTCTGGTCGTCCACGACGCCTCCCGCTGTGTGGCTGACACGCACTGTACTTCTCCGGTCCTTCTCCGATCGAGAGATCGGCGGGCGCCGATGCCGCCATTGCTCGCGGGGTACCCTCGCTCGATGCCCCCCAGTGCCCAGCCCCATCCCCGTGACGAGATCCAGGCCGTGGTCGATCGCTACCACGAGATGCGCCGCCGCATCGACGAGGGCCTCGAGCCCAACGGCTTCGGGGCCCTGGCCGACTTCTACACCGACGACGCGGTGTACGTGGACGCGGCGTGGGGCCGCATCGAGGGCAAGGAGGCGATCGCCCACTGGCTCGAGCACTCGATGGTCGGCCTGGGGGAGTGGAAGTTCCCGGTCGAATTCACGGCCATCGAGGGGGATGACGTCGTCGTCAAATGGACCCAGGTCATTCCCGGCACCCGCGCCGACGGCACGCCGTTCACCCAGTCGGCCTACTCACGGCTGCGCTACGCCGGTGAGGGGAAGTTCTGCTACGAGGAGGACACGTACAACATGGTCCACGTCCTGGAGGACGTGGCGGCGAGCGGGTGGGTGCCCACCGAACCCATGAACGTGCCCCCGGCGCACCCTGACCGCAATTGGTCGCTCCCTCGGCGTTGAGCGGCTCAGCCAGCTGAATCAGCAAAGCGGCTGAGCCGGCGCCTCACGGTCCCGACGTCGAGGGCGTCGAAGCGCCCCCTCAGCGCGTCGACCCACTCCGCCGGCGTTCCCCCGCCCGGCAGCGCAACACCCGCTTCACTTCGCCACAGCGCGTCGCCCAACACCGTGCGCACGTGCCACGCCATGACATGGTCGATATCCAGATCCCGCGGCGCGTGCTCTCGGTGTTCGCTCTTCGAGCCATGCGCTCTCACCCATCGCGACACGTCGTCATCGGCGCACGGCGACGAGCGAATGCGCCCAAGTGCCGACAAGGACAGCGTCATGGCAGACGGCTCTGCCGTGACGCTGACCCGAAAGGCTTGTCAACATTGGGGATGCGGCGGCCTCGGGAGCGGGTCACTGTGAATCTGCAACGTCCGTTGTGATTCACGACTGGACTTCCACGAGAGCGCATTTGGTCTTTCCGACTGACGTGTCTTCCGGCGGAGGAAGGGGCGCAATGAGAAGGATCCTATTGGTGCTCGTGGCGAGCGCGTTGATCGCATCCGTGGGGATAGCGGCATCTCCCTCGGCACTCGCCAAGGCCCGTATCGCTTCAGCCGGCCCCGGAGCGGTGAAGGCCCAGAAGGTCAAGCACCACAAGGTCAAGAACAGCGACCCAACCATCTACGACAGCATCGTGGACCCGAGTCCGGGGAACCTGCCCAGCTGGAGTTTCCAGGCCACGCAGACAGCCGAATTCGGGAACCAGATCGCCTTCTCCGGCACGGCTCGGGTCCTGGACAACGTCGTCGTACAGATGGCCAGTTGGACCTGCGGAAACCTCGCCGGCGGCACGTCGTGTGCCACGACTCCGGGAGCCGCCTTCACCCAGCCGATCACGCTGAACATCTACAACGCCCCCGCGCTCGGCAATGCAGCGCCTGAGGGCACCGTGATCACCCCAGGTGCATTGATCGCCTCCGATACCCAGACGTTCAGCATCCCCTACCGCCCGTCTGCCGACCCCAACTACGCCACGGACTGCCTGCCGTACGTGACTGTGGACGCCCCGATCAGTGATTTCGCGGGAACCTGGTACGACAGCGACATCGATCAAGCGACCGGGCTACCGATCGGGTGCCTGAACGGGCTCATCGCCAACGTGACGTTCAACTTCGGTCATGTTTCGCTTCCGAACAACGTCGTCTACGGGATCGCGTACAACACCACGACGTGGGGATTCCACCCCTACGGCAACGCCAATGCCTGTGACGCCACGACGAGTTGCGGCTACGACGGGCTCAACGTGGCATTGACGACGGCCTCGACGCCCAGCGTGGGCAGTGATCCCGACCCGGGGTCTCTCTTCCACGACGCGGCCGGCACCTACGGCTATTGCGACGGCGGTACATCGCCCGGAGCGGGAGTCGGGATATTCCGCCTCGACTCACCGGGGGCGGACCTGCAGTGTTGGGAGCCGGGAGCGAACGACACGCCTCCGTATTACATCCCCGCCGTGCAGTTCAACGCCTTGGTCAGCCCTTCGCCCACCATCACCAGTGCGAACAGCGCCACGGTCGTGGCCGGGACTCCGTTCTTGTTCACCGTGACCAGTACCGGCGTCCCCACGCCCACGGTGAAGGTGATCGGCAAGCTCCCCAAGGGCCTGGTGCTGACCGGAGGTAGCGGGACGGCGACCATCTCGGGGACGGCACTGCGCACCGACAGGGACAAGACCTACACGGTCGTCGCCGTGGCCAGGAACGCGAAGAGGTCAGTCGCCAAGCAGCACCTCATGATCACCTTGACCGGCGGGAAAAGCTAGCTCCTGACCGAGTCCGAAGGGAGGGCGTCGGCCCCGCGGTCTCTGCCCCCAGAGGCCGTGGGGCTCCGCCCCCAGCCCGCCCCGGTTTCGCCGGCAAGGTGAGGTGAAAGCCTACGATCTTGCGGCCGCAGGGCAGTCCCCCCGGCTCGTCCCGTTGCGGGCGTCTCCGTGTGGCGCCTGGGCCGCAAGCAGTTAGGGGATTGATCGACATGGCGCGACGTGCCGTGTCAGCAGAGTGAAGCGGACGGCTGAGTTCGCCGGCTGCGAGCGATGTCGGACGCCCGGGGCCAGACCGAATAGAGACAGTCTCACCGCCCGAGTCAGGACTCCGACCTCCCGCATGGCGGGCTACGACGGGCCCGGTCTCCGAATCCCCTGCTCTTGGAGGTCCTAAGGGAAGCTTCCATCTCGAAGTTAGTGTCAAAAGCCTCTGGGCCCATCGCGATGTTGCCCCTAGGGTCGATTTGTGCTGTTCATCGGAGTTTGTACTGTTCATCGGAGATAGGGCGCGCCATGAAAGCTCTCGTGTACCACGGTCCCAATCAGAAGTCATGGGAAGAAGTTGCCAAGCCGGTGCTTCTAGCGGACACGGACGCCGTCGTTCGGGTCGACGCCGTGACGATCTGTGGGACCGACCTGCATATCCTCAAAGGTGACGTGCCCGAGGTCAGCGACGGCCGCATCCTGGGTCACGAGGCCGTGGGCACCGTCGAGGCGGTCGGAAGCGGTGTGAAGAACGTCAAGGTCGGAGACCACGTCCTGGTCTCTTGCATCACGGCCTGCGGGTCGTGCCGGTTCTGCCGTGAGGGACGCTACGGGCAGTGCCTGGGGGGCGGGGGGTGGATCCTCGGCCATCTGGTCGACGGGACCCAGGCCGAGTTCGTACGGGTGCCCTTCGCCGATACCTCCACCTACCCAGTGCCTGCGGGTGCCTCGGATGAGGACATCCTCATGCTGGCCGATATCCTGCCGACCGGTTACGAGGTGGGGGTTCTCAACGGCCAAGTCCAGCCCGGAGACGTGGTCGCCGTCGTCGGCGCCGGGCCCATCGGGCTGTCGGCGATCAGCGGTTCCCGCCTGTTCAGCCCCAGCCACGTCGTTGCCATCGACCTAGCCGATTCCCGCCTGGAGGCCGCCAAGTCCTTCGGGGCCGACGTGGTGGTCAACAACGGTCGAGAGGATCCCTGGCAGGCGGTGGCCGATCTGACCCAGGGCCTTGGCGCCGACGTGGCCATTGAGGCCGTCGGGGTACCGGCCACCTTCGAGCTGGCGGCCCGCCTGGCCCGTCCTGGAGGCCGGATCGCCAACATCGGGGTCCACGGGGAGCCAGTCACTCTGCATCTAGAGACACTGTGGACCCGCGATGTCACCATCACCACCGGCTTGGTCGATACCTATGCCACACCTACCCTGTTGCGCTTGGTCACCACCGGTCAGGTCGATGCTGCCCGCTTCGTGACCCACCACTTCGGCTTCGATCAGTTCGTCGAGGCCTATGACGTCTTCGCTCGGGCCGGGGAAACGGGGGCATTGAAGGTGGTGCTCAGCCGGGAGTAGTGGTCAGAGGGTCGGCGCCTTCCGACTGCAGCTTGACCCCGAATGCGACCCCCGTTGCGTTCCCGAGGGCTGGCGTTGCGGGCCTGGGCCGTCTCTACCGAGCCGTGTATAGCTCGTCCATCCCGTCCCTTGAGCAAGGGGCCCAGCGCTCTGATGCAAAGGTTGAATCTCGATACCGGAACGTGCACGTGACGCCGGGAATAATCATTGCCTCGACTTCCACCTTGCAGACCGTGCGGTACTGCCGCCCAGCCTCGGATGCCGATACCCGGTCGCACCGCCCGCACCTCACCTTGCTGGCGAAGTCAGCCCTCCCTGTCCCGCGTTGTCCGCCCGCTACTCGAGGCGGAAGCGAGATTCGGGACGGCCCCCGACCCCGAGTCCGTCCACGGCAAGGAGCCATCCGGCCTCGATCGCGGGGGCGGCGTCCTCTCCCAGGTTGAGGGCGATGGAAGTCACGAACAGGCGCTCGCGGACGGGCCCGCCGAAGGCCGCATCGCTGGGATTCGCCATCGGGACGTCCACGACACGCTCGAGTCCGGTCGCAGTGAACCGGGCGATCTTCCCGGCGCCGAGGACACAGCTCCACACTCCGCCCCCGGCGTCTGCCGCGGCGCCGTCGGGCGCGCCGTTCAGGGCGGCATGGTCTGCGAACACCTGCCGCTCCCCGATCACCCCCTGGGCACCGTCGTACGGGTAGGAGTAGACGACCCGTGCCAGCGTGTCGGCGAGCACGAGGGTCGACTGCCCGTGGAGCTCGATGACCACCGGGCCGTTGGTATTCCCGAGGTCGAGGTCGAGGAGCCGCCAGCCGCGGGTCGCCGAGAACTACCATGACGCGCCGGGCCCGGGCACGAGGTTGAGGGTCCCGGTCACGAGGTTTCCGTCGCCGTCGGCGTTGGCGTCGTTGGCCCGCCCGTGCATGCCTTGGGGATACGTCGCCAACAATTCGCACGTACCCGCATCGGGGTCGACCACGTGCAACCCGTTGTCCAGGCACGCCACCACCAGCGCGGTGTCGGTGAGCACCAAGCCCGCGGGCATGCTCGGCAGCACCAAGGAATGCAGAGGCGGTTCAGCTCGGTCGAGCCAGTGCAGAGTCCGGGTCGCGCAGTCGACGAAGTAGAGGCGATCGCGACGGTCGTCCCACCGGAGGCTCTCGCCCCAGCTCAGGGTGAAGTCTCCGATGCGCACGAGGTCGGGCATCCGTCGATTCTCGCGCCGGCGGGCGGCGCAGGGCAGGCGACGTCTCGTGGGACGGGGCACGGTTCCCGTCGACCGCAACAAAGCGCAAGCCGGCCCGGTTCAATCCAAGGTGACCAGCACGTGCCGGGTCCTGCTCGTGTCGGGGAGCCTCCGGGCCCGATCGACCAACTCCGCCCTCCTCGAGACCGCCATGTCCCTGGCGCCCGACGGGCGTGGTTCCCACCCTGTACCAGGGCCTGGGCGATCTGCCTCCGTTCAACCCCGATGACGACGAGGAACGACTGGACCTGGTGGTCTCGGATCTGTGTGCACAGATCAGGGCCGCGGACGCGCTGTTGCTGTCGACCCCTGAGTACGCAGGAGCCCTTCCCGGGTCGTTCAAGAACCTGCTGGACTGGACCATCGGTGACGATCAGGCCGGCTCGATCTACGAGAAGCCAGTGGCGTGGATCAATGCGTCGCCCCGGGGAGCGACCGATGCCCATGACTCGCTGCGCAAGGTGCTCGCCTGTGCCCATGCGTCGGTCGTCGACGCGGCGTGCGTGCACATCCCGGTCACGGCGGCCATGCTCGACCAGGACGGAATGATCAGGGACGCCGACGTCCGCCGACGCGTCCTCCGTGTCCTTGTCGAGCTCGCCCGCTCGTGCACATCCTGACCGACGGTTACGTCATGGCGCGGGCGCCGTGCTCTGCTTGGCCCCGCGCTGCGCTGCCTCCATCTGGGCCGACAAGGGCTCGGGCCAACGTCCTCCGCAGAACACCGTGTCGGCGGCGATGCGCTGATCTCTGATCCGGATGAGGTGAGTCTGGTGACACGAGTGCGGCATCCCGTCCTCCTGCCAACTGAGGGTGAATTCCACCAACTCCCCGGCTTCGTTCGGGATGCGCGTGAGCTCCTCGAAGCACCCGCGATCGGCGTACCATTTCGCAAGCTCGGCCCGTACCGCCTCCTTCCCCCGAACGGAGAAGCGCCAGTTCGGGACGGTGGCGTCCAGCACGACGTCCTCGCAGAAGACGTCCTCGGGCAGCGAGGCGTTCTCGATACCGTCAAGGAACCGACGTACCGCGTCTGTCACGCGCACAACACCTCCGTCCCGATTCGGCGTTCAACCCTTGACGTACGACAACTTCTCCGCCACCTTGCCGTCGCGCACACGGAACACGTCGACCCCGCGGACGTGGCCCGTCTCCCAGGTGTATCTCCACAGCTGCACGACTCGGTCCCCGGCCGCAAAGGTGTCCTCCGCTTCGAACCGGGAGTTGCTGTCGTCGAATATCGCTCTCCATGCCTGGCGAACGGCAGCGCCCCCCACGTGGCGCATCCCGTCGGGGGCAGGGCCGGTGGCGTCGAAGACGCAGTCCTCGGTGACCAGTCCCAAAGCGGCGTCGAGATCATGAGACGCCCATGCCGTCCCGAACGTCTCGACCACCGCGACGGGGTCCTTCGCCGTTTCCGAGCGTGTCACTTGGCGTAGGTGCCGGCGCCGAACCAGTCCACGACCACGACAGGCTGGTCGCCGATCACCCAGGCGTCATGCCCACTCGGCAGAGAAGTGACATCGCCCGGACCTGCGATGAACTCCGTGCCGTCGTCCATCCGGATGGCCAGCCGCCCACCCACGTGGTACTGGAAGTGCGGCGCCTCGCAACTCTGTGTCTGGGCGATGGGCTTCACGTCGTTCGACCAGCGCCATCCGGGCTCGAGGACGAGCCGACCGATCTCCCCGCCCCCGACCTTCACGATCTCGGCTCGGCCATTGGGGAACTCCCGGATCTCGTCGGGCTCACCGAAGCTGCGGTGCTCGGGTTCGTGCATGGCCGCCTCCTTCATGTCGCCATCCGGACCACCACTCTGGCACTCTTACCTACTAATAAGTAAGGTGTCAAGGAGGATGTGGCTGTGAGGACGGAGCCGTGAAGAGGGGCCGAAACGACACGCCCGACACGGCGACTCAGATCCTCGACGTTGCCGAGCGGCTGGTGCAGATCCGCGGTTTCAACGGGTTCAGCTACGCGGACGTGGCCGGTGAGCTCGACATCACGAAGGCGGCCCTCCACTACCACTTCGCCGGGAAGGCGGAGCTCGGTGAGGCGCTCATCGCACGCTACGCAGCCCGCTTCGCCGAAGCGCTGGCCGCGGTGGAGTCACACACCCCGGATGCACCGGCCAGACTCGAGGCCTACGCCGGCCTGTACCTCGACGTCCTGCGCGAGCAACGCATGTGCCTGTGCGGGATCCTGGCGGCCGAATACCAGACACTCCCGGCGCGGATGAAAATCGCCATCGTGCAATTCTTCGACGACAACGAGGCGTGGCTGACACGCGTCCTGGATCAGGGCCGCAAGGACGGGTCCCTGGAGTTCGCAGGCCCACCCGGCGAGACGGCGCGGACGATCGTGAGCAGTTTGGAAGGCGCCATGCTCGTGGCACGACCCTTCGGCGACGTCACGCGGTTCGAGTCCGCATCCGGCTACCTCCTCTCAGGCCTGCGTTCCCTGTCTCCCACGGGAGCCCGGACCCGCAAGCAACCCTGAGCCCGTACGAGGCGCGCCCGGAGATCAGGGAAGCCTGACGTCGCGGCGTTGCGCGGCGAGCTGCCTCTCCTCGTCGGTCAGGGCCGTGACCTTGACAGGAGAGACGACACTCCAGTGTTCACCCACCGGGCAGCGCTGCAGTCTCCACCAGCCGAGGCGAATCGCCTTCACCGATGCGCCGGGGACCCAGATCGTGGTGAAGAGATGACCCTGGCGGCAGCGGACCACGGTGTTGCCGCCGAGGCCCGAGTAGCCCCTGCGCCTCGCCACGATCGTTCCCACCACGTGACCGACCACGATCGTCCCGAGGATGGCCCTCTTCTTCTTCGGTGACGAGGTCAAAGCAGGAGCTCTGCCATCATGCGCAACGTGTCGGGACTGCCCGCCACGAGCAGGGTGGTGGCGATCGACTCCTGCCACGCGGAGAGCTCGTCTCGGATCTTCCCCCGAGGGCCGATGAGGGCGATCTTCTCCACCATCGAGGTCGGCACGGCCGCGGCGGCCTCGTCCTTGTGGCCGTCGAGGTAGAGCTCTTGGATCTTGTGCGCCTCGGCCTCGAAGCCCATGCGGACGAACACGTCGAAGTGGAAGTTCATCTCCTTGGCGCCCATACCGCCGATGTACAGAGCGAGCATGGGCCGGTACAGGTCCGCGGCCCGTTCGACGTCGTCGTCCACCACGGTGGGGCAGAAGGCGATGACCTCGAAGTCTGCGGCCTTGCATCGGGCGACGGGCCGGGCGAACCCCTCGTCGAGGGCGGCGGAGAACTCGCTCATGTGGGCGGGGGAGAAGAAGATCGGGAACCAGCCGTCGGCGATCTCGGCGGCCAGCGCCACGTTCTTGGGCCCTTCGGCCCCGAGGACGATCGGGATGTCGTTGCGCAGCGGGTGGACGATGGGCTTGAGCGGCTTGCCCAGGCCGGTGCCCCCGGGGTACGGCAGCGGGTAGTGGGGTCCGGGGTTGGTGACCGGAGCCTTGCGGGCGAGCACCTGGCGGACGATCGACACGTACTCACGTGTCCGCGCCAGGGGCTTGGGGAACGGCTGGCCGTACCAGCCCTCGACGACCTGCGGACCCGAGACCCCCAGGCCGAGGACCAGCCGCCCACCGCAGAGGTGGTCGAGGGTCAACGCGGCCATGGCCATGGCGGTCGGGGTCCGAGCCGACAGCTGGCACAGGGCCGTGCCGAGCCGCACACGGGTGGTGCGCGACCCCCACCAGGCCAGCGGGGTGAGGGCGTCGGAGCCGTAGGCCTCGGCTGTCCACACCGAGTCGAAGCCGAGGCGCTCGGCCTCCGCCACCAGCTCGGGGGCATTGGCGGGGGGGCCGGCGCCCCAGTACCCCAGTTGCAGTCCGAGCTTCAGGCTCGCCATCGGGGCCTCCTCGTGCAGTCGAGCGGGCAAGGCGGACGCAGGTGCGTGCGGGTCATCGCATCTTGGCCAGGATTTCGTCGGCGAACCGAGCCGACGCGTCGAGCCGGGCCTGCAATTGCACCTGGGGCGGATCCGACGGGTCGACCTTGGCCACCATCGCCGGCGCGCACAGGGTGTCGGTGACGCCGAAGTCCTCCTCGAAGCTCCGGTACAGGTCCGCGTCGGGCCTGGCCCACAGCGACAGGTAGATCGAGAACGGCTCGTTCTCGCGCCCTGCCACCCGGCGTTGCTCGGCGAGCTCGGCGAGGTACGTGCGGGCCTGGTCGGGCTTGTACGCCCCCGCAGCCACCCAGCCGTCGCACAACGTGGCGGCACGGCGCAGGGCCGGTGCGGAGTGGCCGCCGCCGATGATGGGGATCGGGCGGGGAGGAGAAGGCTCCATGCGCATGGCGGGCACGTCGTAGTGGGGGCCGTGGTACTCGACCCAGCCCCCGGCCCACAGAGCCCGCAGCGCGGGGATCATGTCATCGAGCCGCTTCCCCCGGGTATGGAAGTCCTGTCCGGTGGCCACGAATTCCTCCTCGCACCACCCGACCCCCACGCCGAGGGCCACGCGCCCCGACGAGACCACGGCCGCGGTGCCCACCTGCTTGGCCACCGTGACGAGGTCGCGGGCGGGAGCGATGTAGACGCCCGTCGTGAACTCGACGCGTTCGGTGACCGCGGCCATTGCGGAGATGAGGCACCACGGGTCGGGCCAGTGCGTGTCGGGGTCCCAGTGGTCCCCGAAGCCCGGAGCACCGTCCTCGCGCGTCGAATAGGTGTACCGGGACTGGCGATCGCGGGGGAAGAACATGTGGTCCGACACGTAGATGCCGTCGTATCCCTGCGTGTCGGCGGCCTTGGCCAGCTCGAGGGCGTGCAGCGTGGGCAAGAACGTCACCGCCTGATGGAATCGCATGGAACCAGTCTCTCCTCGTCGTCGCCCGCCGCCTGCGGCGACCGCTCGTCAGCGCCCGACCGGTGCGCCGGGGCTGAAGGCGATGGGAAGGTGCTTCACCCCGTTGATGAACGCGGACTGGAGGCGTTGCGGCTCGCCGTCGAGGTGCAGGTCGGGCATGCGGTCGAGGAGATGTTGGAACATGACCCGGATCTCCATGCGGGCCAGGTTGGTTCCCAGGCAGAAATGCGGGCCTCCGCCGCCGAAGGCCATGTGCGGGTTGGGGGACCTGCCGATATCGAAGGTGTCAGGGTTCTCGAAGACGTCCTCGTCACGGTTGGCCGAGATGTGGAAGAAGACCACCTTCTCGTCCTCCCCGATCTTCTGGCCCCGGATCTCGACCGGTCCGGTCGTCTGGCGGCGGAAGTTCATGACGGGCGTGACGAAGCGCAACATCTCGTCGGTGGCCGTCGGCAGGAGTGTCCGGTCGGCCAGCAGGCGCTGCCACTGGTCGGGGTTCTCGAAGAAGGCGTGCATGGCGCCCGAGATGAGATTGCGCGTCGTTTCGTTGCCGGCCACGGTGAGGAGGAGGAAGAACAACTCGAGCTCGAGCTCCGACAGCTTGTCGCCGTCGACCTCGACGTTGACGAGGACGCTCATGAGGTCGTCGGTGGGGTCGGCCTTCTTCTGGGCGAAGAGCTCGGCCGCGTACGTGAAGAGCTCTATGGCCGCCCCCTCGGCGTAGTTCTCGCCCTCGGCGTTGGTCTGGAACTCGGGGTCCTCCTGCCCGATCATGCGGTTGGACCAGTCGAACATGTTGTGGCGGTCGGCCTGGGGTACGCCGAGGAGGTCGGCGATGACCTGCAGGGGGAGCTCGGCGGAGATGTCGGTGACGAAGTCGGCCTCGCCCTTCTCGATGACGGCGTCGATGATGGTGTCGGCCGTGTCGTGGATCTTCTGTTCGAGGGCGTTGACCATGCGGGGCGTGAATCCCTTGTTGACGAGACGCCGGTAGCGGGTGTGCAGCGGCGGGTCCATGTTGAGCATCATGAGCCGTTGCTGCTCGAGTTGCTCCTCGGGCATCTCCCACAGCAACGTGGCCCGCTTGGCCGAGGAGAAGTGTTCGTAGTCACGGTTGACCGCCACGCAGTCGTCGTACTTGGTCACGGCCCAGAAGCCCGGGCCGTCGGGCTCCTCGTGCCAGTACACCGGGGCCCTGCGGCGGAGCTCAGCGAACCACTGGTGCGGCACGGCCGAGACAAAATTCCTCGAGTCGATCAGGTCGATCTCGCTGAGCTCCATGGCCGGACCCCTCCTCGGTACGCATCATCGACGCCCGGCCCGGGATGTGCGGGCCGCAGCAGGCCGTGGCCCGCGCCCGCCACGAAGGGCCGCCCGCGTTTTCAGAACGTGTTCCAGTCATGATAGGCCGCGGTCCGGACACCGGCCAGCCGGACGGCGACGATTGTCCGGCCGCCGGTGCGGCTGGTACCGTGCCAAACTAGAACGAGTTACAGGGTCGAGCGAGAGCAACGAGCCTCAGTGACGAGTCAATCCATGGCCGGGACCGGACGATCCGGCCCGGACCGGGAGTAGGACGGCGCCATGTTCCTGGAGGAGACCCCCGAGCAGCTGGCCCTACGCCAGGAGCTGCGCGAGTACTACGCGGACCTGCTCACCGACGAGGTGCGCCGGGGAATCGGCGAGGTCGGCGAGGGCGGTGAGCTGTGGCGCCAGGTCGTGGGGCGCATCGGCAAGGACGGCTGGCTCGGCATCGGGTGGCCCAAGGAGTACGGCGGACAGGGCAGACCGGCCACCGACCAGTTCATCTTCTTCGACGAGACCCGCCGCGCCGGTGCTCCCTTTCCCTTCGTGACCGTGAACACCGTGGGGCCGACGATCATGCGGTTCGGCAGCGACGAGCAGAAGAGCTTCTTCCTCCCCGCCATCCTCGCCGGCGAGGTCAACTTCGCCATCGGCTACACCGAGCCCGAGGCGGGCACCGACCTGGCGTCGCTGCAGACCCGGGCCGTGCGCGACGGTGACGAGTACGTGGTGAACGGCGCCAAGGTCTTCACGAGCGGCGCCGACATGGCGGACTACGTGTGGCTGGCGGTGCGCACGGACCCCGACGCCCCCAAGCACAAGGGCATCTCCATCCTGTGCATGTCGACGGACTCGCCGGGCTTCTCGTGGAGCCCCATCGTCACCGTGGCCGGAGCCAGGACCACGGCCACCTACTACAGCGACGTGCGGGTGCCGGTCGAGCAGCGGGTGGGGGACGAGAACGAGGGCTGGCGCATGATCACCACGCAGCTCAACCACGAGCGCGTGGGTCTGGCCGCGTGGAGCGGGTTCGCCTCGCAGCTCTACGAGGAGGTCGCGGCGTGGGCGGCGAGCACCCCCAGCCCCGACGGCCCGTCGGTGCTCGACCTGCCGTGGGTGCAGTCGGACCTGGCCCGGTGCCGCGCCGAGCTCGAGGCCATGTACCTCCTCAATTGGCGCATGGCGGCGGCCCTGGCTGCCGATCGGATGGGCCCGGCGGATTCCTCGACGGTCAAGGTGTTCGGGGTGGAGCGCAGCATCGACATCTACCGCCGCCTGCTCGGGATCGTGGGGGCCGGCGGCTATCTCTCCCCGGACTCGCCCGGCGCGGTGCTGGCGGGCAGGCTCGAGCGCACGGCCCGCCACGCCCAGATCAACACCTTCGGCGGCGGCGTGAACGAGATCCAGCGCGAGATCGTCGCCATGGCCGGCCTGGGCATGACCCGGGCGTCGCGTTGAGCCGGTGGGCCGATGACCTCCCAGGACACCGCAGCCCAGACCGACGCCGACGCGCTCCTGGCGCGCCTGCGCGCCTTCGAGGGCCGGCCCAGCGGACCGCCCACCGAAGCCCGCGACGTGGTGAACCAGGCCATGATCCGGCACTGGACCGACGCCATGGGCGACGACAACCCCGTGTACGCCGACGTAGAGGCCGCCCGGGCGAACGGCTTCCCCGGGGTGGTGGCCCCGCCCACCATGCTCCAGGCCTGGATCATGCGGGGGTACCGCTCCCAGCCGGGGGGCGCCTGGCAGGCGCCCAAGGACGCCTCGGGCGAACCCTCCGCGCAAGAGCAGCTGTTCGCGGTGTTCGACGAGGCCGGGTTCACGTCCGTGGTGGCGACGAACTGCGACCAGGAATACGTCCGCCCCGTCGTCCTCGGTGACCGGCTCACGGTGAGCTCGGTCATCGAGTCGATCTCACCCGAGAAGCACACGGGCCTCGGTGACGGGCACTTCGTGACCACCCGGCTCGAGTTCACCGACCAGCACGACGAACTGGTGGCCACGATGCGGTTCCGCATCCTGCGCTTCCGGCCGGGCCGGGCCCGGCCCAAGGCCGACGCCCCTCTGCGCCCGCGACCGGCCATCACCCAGGACATCGCCTTCTTCTTCGAGGGTGCCCGGCACGGGACGTTGCTCATCCAGCGTTGCGCGGGGTGCGGCCTGTTGCGGCATCCGCCTCGCCCGGCATGCGCGTCGTGCGGGTCCTTCGAATGGGACACGGTCACGGCCAGCGGGCGCGGCAGCGTCTACAGCTACGTCGTCGTGCACCACCCGCAGGTCGGCGGGTTCGACTACCCCTTGCCCATCGCGGTGGTCGAGCTCGAGGAGGGCACGCGGCTGGTGGCCGACCTGATCGGCATCGACCCCGCCGAGGTGCGCATCGGCATGCCCGTGGTGGCCGAGATGGTGGCGGTCGACGACGAGCTCACCATCCCGATGTTCCGACCGGCGGCCGCCGTGGCGGACGCGGCCGAGAACGAAGGGGCGGCCTGATGGACTTCGACTTCACCGAGGAGCAGCTGGCGGTGTCGGAGGCCGCAGCCGCCATCTTCGAGGGCATGGCGGGCACCGACCGGGTGGCGGAGATCGAGGAAAGCTCGGACCGGTTCGACGCGGAGCTGTGGTCCGCGCTGGCCAGGGCCAACCTGCTGGGCCTGGCGGTCCCCGAGGAGCACGGCGGCTCGGGGCTCGGCCTGACGGAGCTGTGCCTCGTGCTCGAGCAGCAGGGCCGTGCCGTGGCGCCGGTCCCGCTGTGGGCCACCCTCGTGCTCGGCGCGCTCCCCGTCTCACGGTTCGGCACCCCCGCGCAACAGGCCCGCTGGCTCCCGGCGGTGGCGGCGGGCGACGCCCGGCTCTCGGCCGCGCTCAACGAGGTGGCGGCCAGCGCGCGCAACCACCCGACGGTGCGCGCCGAGCGCGACGGCGAGGGGTGGCGGTTGCACGGGACGGCCTTCGCCGTGCCCCAGGCGCACCTCGCGGCGCGTGTCCTGGTGCCCGCGGCCGTCGACGGCGATCCCGGCACCGGCACCGTCGTGGCGCTCGTCGACCCCGCCGCCCCCGGCGCCTCCTTGGAGCGGGCGACGACGACCGACCACCAGATCCACCCCCACCTCCACATGGACGGGTCGGCGGTCGCAGCCCCCGACGTGCTGGCCGGCCCCGGTGACGGCGCCTCGGTGGTGGCGTGGATGCTCGACCGGGCGCGGACGGGACTGTGCGCCATACAGCTGGGCGTGACCGAGGAGGCGGTGCGCCGCGCCGCGGCCTACCTGAACCAGCGCCACCAGTTCGGCCGCCCGCTGTCGTCGTTCCAGGGCACCATGCTGCGCGCCGCGGACGCCTACATCGATACCGAGGCCATCCGGGTCACGACGTGGCAGGCGGCATGGCGCATCGACGAGCAGCTCCCCGCCACCGAGGCGGTGGCCGTGGCCCACTGGTGGGCGTCGGAAGCGGGCCAGCGCGTCGTGCACGCCACCCAGCACCTCCACGGGGGCCTGGGCGCGGACATCTCGTACCCGATCCACCGCTATTTCCTGTGGGGGAAGCAGCTCGAGCTCATGCTGCAGGGCCCGAGCGCCGAGCTCGCCCGCCTGGGGGCGATCCTGGCGGCGCGCCTGCGGGCCGGCGCCGGCTCTCCGGGCGGCGCACGTGCCGGGGTGGAGGGGCCGTGAGCGCGGTGCGCGCCGGCACGCGGCGGTTCGAGGAGATCGCCGTGGGCGATACGCTCCCCGAGCTCGTCGTGCCCCTCGACCGCACCCTCATCGTGGCTGCCGCCATCGCCTCGCGCGACTACCAGGACGTGCACCACGACCCGGGCCTGGCGGTCGAGCGCGGGTCGCCCGACATCTTCATGAACATCCTCACCACCAACGGATTCGTGGGACGCTTCGTCACCGACTGGTCCGGGCCCGGGGCCCGCATCGAGTCGGTGTCGATCCGTCTGGGCGCCCCCAACTACCCGGGCGACAGCATGACGCTGTCGGGGGTGGTCACGAGCGCCGAGGTTCCCTCCGGCCGCGACGACGGGCGGGGCGTGGTGGAGGTGGCGGTGCGGGGCGCCAACAGCCGCGGCGACCACGTGACCGGGACGGTGCGGCTGTCGGTGCCCCGTGACGTTGCGGGCACTTCATGAGGCCGGTGTCATGAGCGCGGGGTCCTCCCGTCACCACAGCTTCGCGGGCACCACCGCCATCAGCGGGATCGGTGCCACCGAATTCTCCAAGGACTCGGGCCGCAGCGAGCTGCGCCTCGCCACCGAGGCGGTCCGCAGCGCGCTCGACGACGCCGGTGTCGCCCCGTCCGAGGTGGACGGCCTCGTCACGTTCTCGGCCGACACCAACCCCGAGATCGAGGTGGCCCGGACCCTGGGCATGGGCGACCTGACGTTCTTCAGCCGCATCCACTACGGCGGGGGTGCGGCGTGCGCCACCGTGCACCAGGCCGCCATGGCGGTCGCCAGCGGCGTGGCGGAGGTGGTCGTGTGCTACCGGGCGTTCAACGAGCGCTCCGGTCACCGTTTCGGCACCGGCATCCAGGGTCGCGCCCCGGTTGCCAACGCCGAGAACGCACATTTCTCGTGGTACGCGCCGCAGGGACTGCTCACCCCGGCCTCGTGGGTGGCGATGTTCGCCCAGCGGTACCTGCACGCCACGGGCGCCACCACCGAGGACTTCGGACGGGTGGCGGTCGCAGACCGGGCGTTCGCGGCGACCAACCCGGCGGCGTGGTTCTACGGCAAGCCCATCACCCTCGAGGACCACCAGGCGTCGCGATGGATCGTCGAGCCGCTGCGGCTGCTCGACTGCTGCCAGGAGTCCGACGGCGGTCAGGCCATCGTGGTGACGAGCCTCGAACGCGCCCGTGACGGGGCCCGGCCACCGGCGGTGATCGACGCCGCCGCTCAGGGATCGGGCGCCCAGCAGGACATGATGACGTCGTACTACCGCGACGACATGACCCGCCTGCCCGAGATGGGCGTGGTGGCGCGCCAGCTGTGGGAGACCTCGGGGCTGGGCCCCGACGACATGCAATGCGCCGTGCTGTACGACCACTTCACCCCGTTCGTGCTGTACCAGCTCGAGGAGCTCGGCTTCTGCGAGTGGGGTGAGGCCAAGGAGTTCCTGCGCGACGGCCACCTCATGCCCGGGGGCAAGCTCCCCACCAACACTCACGGAGGCCAGCTGGGCGAGGCCTATATCCACGGGATGAACGGCATCGCCGAGGGCGTGCGCCAGGTGCGGGGCAGTGCTGTGAACCAGGTCGAGGGCGCCGAGCACGTAGTGGTCACCGCCGGCACCGGCGTCCCCACCAGCGGCCTCGTGCTCGGCGTGGACCGCCGCTGACCTCGCGCGTCGGGGCGCCGGAGCCGCGGCGTCCGGGGTCGATCCTTGACGGTTGATCCCGTGACGGTTGATCCCTTGACATGCTGCGGCACCGGGTCCACAGTGCACGATCATCGCCAGGGTTGAGGAGGACGATCCCCAACCCGTTTCGATGGGAGGAAACCAATGAGCTCCGCTGCCAGCCTGATCACCGTCCTCGCGTCCTGGGCCTTCGGCCTGATCGTCATCGGCGTGGGCGAACGGCTCGTGCCCCGCGCCGACTCCTGACGGCGCGGTGGCGCTCGCCCGGTAGCGCCACCCAGTAGCGCAGCTCGGTAGCGCCGAGGTGCCCGACAGCCGCGAGCGGCCGGGTCAGCCGCAGCTCTGCGTGTAGGCGTCGGTCCCCGGTTGGTGCGCCTGTCCCGAACTCGCCTGCACCATGAGGCACGACTCGTCGACGGCGACGAAGGCGCTGGCCGGGATGTGCTTGAGCTGGTCGACCTGGGTGTCGGTCCACTTGGTGTCGGTCCACTTGGTGTCGGCCGTGTCTTGGAAGAACCAGTTGCTGCCGTTGTCCGCCAGGATCAGTCCGTAGGTCTTCATGGTGGTGATGACGGTCTGGCACATGGCGGAGCACCGCGATGCGGGAAGGGTGAAGCCGGCCGACAACCTGAAGCGCGCCCCCAGGGGCGGGCACGCGGAGTCGGCTTGACCGGCCTCGTGACGCGCCGGCCACAGGTAGGCCTCCTGCGTGCACTGCGCCGTGAACCGGATGGCGTGGTCCATCGAGCCTGACGCCACCTCGTCGTAGCTTGACGAGTCCGGGGAGGATGGGCAGGCCCGCAGCATCGGCGGAGGTCCAGCCGGCCGGTCGCAGCGCGTCGGACCGCAGGGACCAGATGGCGCCTGAACCGGCCCTCGACTTCTTCCCGTGGTAGTGCGTGTCGAAGAGCTCGTAGAGCGTGCAGGTGGACGGGTTCACCATGATGGCGTGGCGATCCGACCCCCTTTCGACCGGCGTCGACGCCGACAGGGGATACGAGCCCGGGTCGCTCTGCGACGCGTACCTGAACCGTACGGGGACAAGTGGCTGCGACGGAGCGACGATCTGCCACGGGATGCCGTAGGGCTTCTTGACGTTTCCGGAGGGCCCGTAGTCCGGGTGCAGATACGTCGTCGACGCATCCATCGAGGCGAGCCACGTGGCGCTTCTGGCGTCGACGGGGAGGCCGGTGACGGGCGTGTTCTCCACGCTGATCGTACAACCGTTCTGAACGTCGGATTCGGGAGCTCAATGTCTCGGGCAGGCTGCCGATAACTCAACGGACTGCCGTGAGGCGACGGGTCGGTGACGATCGACCGGGCACGATCGGCCAGTGAACGGAAAAGGGATGCACGAGCCAGCTCCGACACCGACCCTTGGTCGCCCCGCCCGGAGCATCCTCGCCTGGGCGGTCCGACGCAAGTGGCCCGTGGTGGCGACTCTGGGCCACGTCACGGCGGGAATGGTGTTCTCGTTCGTGTGGATGCCGCTCACGCAAGCGGGGATGTGGGCGCACTACTGGCTCGTACCCGGCGACATCTGGGGCGTGTACCGCTCTGCGCACTTCATCGGCTGGGGCGACTACGGGGGCATCTACACCGCCTCGTTCGGGTTCTTCTCGTTCCCCGGGATCCTCGTGCTCTACGCCCCGCTGGCCATGCTCACCGGCGCGCTCGGCATGAGCGAGGACTTCCCCTATGTCCTGGCGCATCCCACGTCGTGGTTGCTCCTCGGTCCCTACGAGTTGCTCATCGGATCGGTGGTGCTCTTCGCTCTCGACTCGTTGGCGCAGCGGCTGGACGTGCCCAAGACCCGCCGCGCCGTGCTGTGCTTCGTAGAAGCAGCGATCCTCTGGGTCGTCGACGCGAGGATGGGGCATCCCGAGGACGCCCTTGCGCTTGCCTTCGCCGTCTACGCGCTGCTCGCGCTCTGGAACGGCCGCAGCAAGCGAGCGGGGTGGCTCTTCGGCCTGGCCGTCCTCTTCCAGCCGCTCGTCCTGTTGATGTTGCCACTCCTGTTCTTCCAGACCCGGCCCCGCGAGCGGGTGCAGGTCGTGGTGCGCGGGGCCGTGCCGTCGATGCTCGCACTCGTCGTCCCCCTGACGAGCAACTGGAGCGCCACCACGCAGTCGCTCGTGGAGCAGCCTTGCCTGGTGAGGCTCATCCACGTCACCCCCTGGACGAGCTGGGCACCGAAAGTCGGGCCCGATGCCATCGCCACCGGGTCGGGCCGAATGATCGCGCTCGTCCTCGCCACCCTCGTCGGCTGGTGGACCATGCGTCGCCGTCTCACGCCGGCCGACATGGTCTGGGTGGCGGCATGGTGCCTGTCGCTGCATACCCTCACCGACCCGGCACTCTCCTCGTACTACCCGTGGCCGCCCCTGGCCATGGCGTTGGTGGCGGCGGCGACCGGGGGCCGGTCCCGCACGGCGGCAGTGTCGTTGTGCGCCATCGGCGTGACGGTGCTGTCCTCGTGGCACTACGGGCCCTGGTGGTTGTGGTGGTGTGCCGTCGTCGGTGGCTTGTTGCTGACGGTGGCGGTGGCAAGGCCTTCGAGAGGCCTGACGCGCAGACATGAAGTCGTCTCCGGGCTCCCGCGTCCAGAGCACGTCACCGTCGGACGTGAGCGCATCACCGTGCCCAGCGTGTGACCGAGGCCCAGGCCCAGAACAGCCCGCCCAGCGGCGCCGAAGGCCCCCCGATGGCATGATCTACTCCCGGGCGGCAGAGCCCGGGCACCGCGGGCGGGCGCGGGACGCCATCGGGGGCGAAGGGGGCATCATGCGGGGTCGTCGTGGGTTTGTGTCGTGCGCCGCCGGGCTGCTGTTCGTCAGCCTGGCGGCGGGAACGGCCCTGACGGCCGGGGCGCCGGTCGCCTCCGCATCGGGTGGAGGGGGGATCCAGGGCAACGGCTCGGTCGACGAAGCGTGGATGACGGGCGCCACCCCGGGCGATTCGATCACCCTGCTGCAAGACGGCACCCCGGTGTCCAACCCCGCCAACCCCGGCACGGCCGACTCCCTCGGCGCGTTGATCATCCGGGACCTGACCCCCGGGATGGGCTACTCGTGGGACGACACCACGTCGGGGAGCCAGACCTCGAGCTTCTCCGTGCTCGCCCCCGGGGACAACCCGGCCACCGGGTCCGCGTTGTACACGGGCCAGCCGATGCACCAGGGCCTCAACTACATCACCATGCGCGACGGCGTCCAGCTCGCCGCCACCGTCCGGTACCCCTACGGCGCGACATGCAGCGCAAGTGCGCCGTGCCCCACGGTGATCGAATACTCGGGATACGGCACCGCCGGGCCCACCGACCCCATCCCGTATCTCGTGGCCCAGGCCACCGGCACCACGTGCACGGGGTGCGGTGATCCGAACCTCCTGCCCGACTCGTCGACGGAGGTCGGCGCGGTGATGGCCCGTCTCGTGGGCTTCGCCACGGTGAGCGTGCAGATGCGGGGGACCGGCTGCTCGGGCGGTGCTTATGACCTGTTCGGCTATCCGTCCGACTACGACGCCTACGACGCCGTCGAGATCGTGGCCCACCAGAACTGGGTGGCCAACCACAAGGTGGGGATGGTGGGCATCAGCTACTCCGGTCTGTCGCAGCTGCCGGCAGCGGGCACCGACCCTCCCGACCTGGCTGCCATCGCCCCCATGAGCCCGACCGACGACCTCTTCTCGACCGGCTACCCGGGTGGGATCTACAACGAGGGGTTCGCGGCGAGCTGGATCGGGCAACGGATCGACGACGCCAAGCCGGCGGCGACGTACGCCGGCGGGAACCTCGCGCCCCTGGCGTCGACCCCGGTCTCAGGCGTCGGCCAACCCTGGACCTACTACGAGATCGACTCCGAGCTGGCGGCCAGCGGGGGCTCCTCCTCGACCTGCCTCGCCAACCAGGCCCTCCACGGGCAGTCCGAGAGCCTGTCGACCCTGGTCGGGCCCCAGATGGTGGCACCCGGCAGCGGCCCGGGCCGCGACCCCTCCCTCTTCGACCGCCGGTCCATGAGCCAGTGGGCGACCCACATCACCGTGCCGGTGTTCATCTCGGGCGCCCTCGAGGACGACCAGACCGGCCCCCAGTGGCCGGCCCTGCTCGACGCCTTCCCGAGCACGACCCCGGTGTACGCCAATGTGGTCAACGGCGGCCACATCGACTCGACGGACCCCCAGATCATGAATCGATGGCTCGAGTTCCTCGACGTCTACGTGGCCGACAGGGTGCCCAAGGATCCCGGCGGGCTGGGCGATCTGGTCCTCGACCAGTTCGCCAGCTTCGGCTCGGGCACCTCGGCCCAGGCAAAGCTTCCGGCATTCCGGTTCACCTCCGCCAAGTCACCGGCGACGGCGCGGACGGACTTCGCCAAGAAGACGCCGCGGGTCGAGGTCCACTTCGACAGCGGCGCCGGCCCGGTCGGTGCCGGAGACCCTCAGTCGACCTACGTGTCCGCGTTCAAAGCGTGGCCACCGAAGGGCAAGGTCCTCACCTACTACTTCGGCACGGGCGGGTCGCTGAGCACCAAGGCATCGCGCACGGCGGCGAGCACCTCGTTCGTCCTCGACCCGACAGCTCGCCCGCTGACCGACCTGCCGACGGGCAATCCCTGGGCCGCCGATCCCCCGTGGGACTGGACGACGGTGCCGGCGGCCGACGGCGTGGCCTTCCAGACCACCCCGTTCACCAGGGCCACGACGATCGTGGGCCCCGCCACCGTGGACCTGTGGGTCAAAGCGGCCACCCCGGTCGAGGACTACCAGGTCACCGTCACCGAGGCCCGGCCGTCGACGTCCCAGGAGGAGTACGTGACCTCCGGGTTCCTGCGCAGCTCGAACCAGGTGGACCTGCCCAATTCGACGAGCCTGTTCACCGATCCTTCGTACCTCGCCAGCCAGGCCGGGTCGTTGTCGCCGAGCGCGTACAGGCTCGTGAAGATCCCGATCGACCCGATCGCGCACACCTTCCGGCCCGGGACGGAGCTGCGCATCGTGATCTCGGCGCCGGGCGGCGACCGGCCGTCGTGGGAGTTCGACACCCTCGACAGCGGCCAGTCGGCGACCGTCGGCGTGGGCGGGGTCGCGGCCTCGACGTTGGTGGTCAACAAGGTGGGCGGCGTGAGAGGCACCACCACGCTGCCCGCCTGTGGATCGCTGCGCGGCGAGCCGTGCCGGGCCCTGGTCGCCGAGGGGAACCAGGGCCCCTCGTCAGGGGCCGTGAGCCGCTCGGGTGGGGCGCGGGCTCACCGCCATCGGCGGTGAGCCCGAGGGCGCGACCTGCCGGTAGACGGCTCTGAGCGGGAGCGCCCACCCCCGGAACCGGGGACTTTCGCGGGCGAGCCGAATCGGATGATGTTGCCACCTCATGATTCGTCATGTGGGAGCGCCAGGCGACGATCGGGCACGAACCACATGACGGCGACCGCGCCGTACGCAACGTAGGACGCGGGCGGAGCGACGAACGCCAACGCCACCCCTGCTGCGTAGAGGGCGAGCGAGAGATTGCCCTTGATGTCGGACCCGATCGCCCGGGCAACCGTCGAGTCCGCTCCGTTCGCCCGGATGATCATGCGAACCAGGATCCAGTACGCGACGGCGGATCCGAGGCCGATGAGCCCGTACGCAGCTGCCGGCAGGGCGTGACTCGGGAACTTCGCGACCCAGCCGGTCACGATGGGCAAGAGGGACAACCAGAAGAGAAGGAAGAGATTGGCCCACATCACCGCTGCGCTCATCCGCTCGGTGGAACGGAGGAGATGGTGGTGGTTGTTCCAGTAGGTCCCGACAATGGCGAAGCTGAGCACGTACACGAGCAGGTCGGGCACCACGTGGTGCAACGCCGAGACCGAAGGGCCCAGCGGGGGCTTCACGTTGAAGGCCATGATCGTGATGATGACCGCCATGACCCCGTCGCTGAAGGCCTCCAACCTGTCGGTCTCGCTCAGCTGCATCGTCCCGAGTTGCCCTTCCCCCGCACCCACCGACAGCACCACTGCGACGCTTGCGTCGCTTCGAAATTCGACCGCTTGCAGTGTTCGAATGTTAGATACGGGCCCCGTGCAAAGCGGCGATAGAGGCATGGCGCGCACGGGTGCCTCGGACACCTGCCGTCGGGCGCGCGGTGGCGTAACGTCGGGCGACCCTGATCAGGAGGACTCCCGATGGCCGAGGGCCGAGACGTCTTGGATGGTCGGTGACCAGCGACGCGGTCCTCGTCACCGGCGCCTTCGGGCTCGTCGGAACGGCCGTCGTCCGCCAACTCGTCGCAGAGGGTCGCCACGTGGTGGCCACCGATCTCGATGTCCCGGTCAACCGCAACAAGGCACGCCGTCTTCTGCGCTCCGACAAGGTGGAGATCCGCTGGGCGGACCTGAGGGACGCGGCCGCGGTGGGCACTCTGGTCAAGGGCGTGGACCCAGGCGCCATCGTGCACCTCGCCGCCGTCATCCCGCCCGCTTGTTACGCACGTCGCGGCCTGGCACGGATGGTCAACGTGGACGGCACGACGTCACTCGTTCGTGCTGCGGCCGGGCTGTCGTCGCCGCCCCGGTTCGTCCTGGCGTCGAGCGTCGCGGTCTACGGCGCACGCAACCCGCATCGCGGCACCGCCGTGTTGAGCGCGGCGACCCCGCTCGACCCCCGCGACCTCTACGGAGCTCACAAGGTGGAGGCGGAACAGGCGCTGCGGTCGTCCGACCTGGACTGGGTGGTCCTGCGCCTCGGCGGTGTGATGACCTCGGCGCCAAGATCGGAGGTGGGGCTGGACCTGGTGTACTTCGAGGGCTTGTTGCCCGTCGACGGCCGCATCCAGACGGTCGACGTCCGCGACGTGGCGCTGGCGTTCTCCAGGGCCATCACCACCGGTGCGACCAGGGAGGTCCTCCTCATCGGCGGAGACGAATCCCACCGGGTGCTCCAAGGAGCTCTCGGATCCGCCATGACCGCAGCCTTGGGTCTCGCCGGCGTGCTGCCACCCGGCAGGCCCGGTGACCCGGGCAGCGACCGCGACTGGTTCGCCACCGACTGGATGGACACCACCCGCGCCCAGGAGGTGCTGTCGTTCCAGCACCACTCCCTGCCGGACGTGCTCGCCGAGACCCGGGACATCGTGGGCTGGCGGCGGTGGCCACTCAGGACGGCCGCACCCATCGTGCGCGCCTTGCTGCAGTCGAGGTCGCCGTACCGTCACGGCGCCGGCACGTACGCGGACCCATGGGGAGCCATCGGCCGCAAGTGGGGCGACCCCTCACCGGACCCGTCGACGTCACACACTGTGTGACGAATCGGTGCCGCGTGACGAATCGGTGCCGCGTGACGAATCGGTGCCGCGACCAGGTGGCCAAGTCCTTCGCACTCCCCCTATACTTTTCACGCGCCGATCGACACGAATGGAGGTGGGGAACATGAAATCCGAACCACACAGTCCCCAACCTCCACAGCCGTGCCCCGGCGTCGGACGCGCGTCTTTGTGACCTGCGGGTCTGCCATCTGACCCAGCGTCTCCGGACGGGCTGACGTCGGGGGCCTGGCTCACCCTGTTTCACCTCCTGGCGGTCGCCTTGCGCCAGTCCAAGGCAGCTGATTCGTGCTGACTGCGGGTCTCGTCGCCCGCAATTCATGTGATTCAGCGGACCCTCCCGGGGTGTTGTGGGGACCCGGATGATGTGTGCCGTCGCCGTCGGAACCCGACACGCACGCCGCCGCTTTGCGGATCCGCAGGGGCTCCACCTTCCGGGGACCGAGCCGCCTCGGCGTGCGTCTCATCGAAGCGCATGCCCAGACCCAGCACGAAGGGAGGTGAGCGATGTCCAAAACCGGGACCGATGACGAGAAGAGCGCCGTCCTCGACGAAGCCCACGTCGGGGACATCCAAGGTGCGTTCGGGACGATCGACCAGCACGACACCGGAAGGGGACGGTCGTGGCCGGCCCGCCTGCTGGTGTTGCTCGCCATCATGGGGCCGGGGCTCATCGTCATGGTGGGCGACAACGACGCCGGCGGGGTCGCCACCTACGCCCAGGCCGGTCAGAACTTCGGCTTGACCCTTCTGTGGACCCTCCCCCTGCTCATTCCGGTCCTGATCGTCAACCAGGAGATGGTCGTCCGGCTGGGTGCGGTCACCGGTGTGGGCCACGCTCGCCTGATCATCGAGCGGTTCGGCAAGTTCTGGGGGGCGTTCTCGGTCGGTGATCTCTTCATCTTGAACTTCCTGACCATCGCCACGGAGTTCATCGGTGTCAGCCTGGCCCTGGAGTACTTCGGCATCAGCAAGTACCTCGCCGTGCCCGTCGCCGGCGTCGGGCTGATCCTCATGACCGTTTCCGGGAGCTTCCGCCGCTGGGAGCGGTTCATGTACGTCTTCGTGTTCGCCAACTTCCTGGTCATCCCTCTGGCCGTCTTCAGCCATCCCCAGGCCGGGCCCTTCCTGCACGGTCTGGTGGTCCCCGGGGTCCGAGGAGGATTCAACTCCACGTCGGTCCTGCTCATCATCGCCATCGTGGGGACGACGGTGGCGCCCTGGCAGTTGTTCTTCCAACAGTCCAACATCATCGACAAGCGGATCACGCCCCGGTGGATCAACTACGAGCGGGCCGACACCTTCATCGGCTCACTCGTGGTCGTCTTTGCAGCATCGATCCTGGTCGCCGTGCCCGCCGCCGCCTTCGCCCACACGAAGGCCTCCGGGGCCTTCACCGATGCCGGTGGCGTGGCCCGCGACCTGGCGCGCCATGTCGGGCACGGGACGGGGGCGATCTTCGCCGTCATCCTTCTGAACGCCTCGATCATCGGCGCAGCGGCCGTGACGCTGTCCACGTCGTACGCCTTCGGCGACGTGTTCGGTGCCCGGCACTCGCTGCACCGCTCATGGCGTGACGCCAAGCTCTTCTACGGCACGTTCTCCGGGATGGTGGCGCTCGCCGCCGGGCTCATCCTCATCCCCGGCGCCCCGCTCGGGGTCATCACCACCGCCGTGCAGGCGCTCGCCGGCGTGCTGCTCCCGAGCGCCACCGTGTTCCTCCTGCTGCTGTGCAACGACAAGGATGTCCTAGGGCCCTGGGTGAACAGGATGTGGCTCAATCTTGTGGCCTTGGTCATCGTGTCGGTCTTGCTCATGATGTCACTGGTGCTGATGGCGACCACGCTGTTCTCGACCATCGACGTCAAGACGCTCACCGTCGTCCTGGGCGGGGCGCTGGTCGTCGGCTACGCCGTCGCCGGCGCTCTCTTCCTGTCGGCAAGGCGCAAGCGCCCGCCCGAGGTCCGGCCCGTGTCCCGCCAGCGTCGCGACACCTGGCGGATGCCACCCTTGAGCCTCATCGAACGGCCCAAGTGGTCCCGCGGGAGGTTGGTCGGGATGTACCTTCTGCGCGGCTACCTCGTCGTGGCGGTGCTGTTGCTCCTCATCAAGGCCGTCGAGCTGGGCACGCACAAGTAGGGGCTCTACGGAAGCTACCTCTTGGAAATGCTCAGGTGATCCTGAGATGCTCGACGAGTCGCAGCGACCCGGCAGGCTGACCCCAGCTGGAGAACGTTCCGTAGCCGGCGAGGGTCGACAACCCGCCGCTCGCGGAGCCGCCCGACACCACGAGGAAGATGCCTCGCGTCGTCCCGTTGGCAGACGTCGTGCCGTAGGCCCTGATGGTCACCGAGCCACTCTGGCCGTCGAAGCTGCAGGTGCAGTTGTCGACGGCGGTGAACGACTCCGAGCCGTTGGTGTGCACGGTGGCCAGGACGGCCTCGCCGGTACTGCCCAGCGGGGAGGTCGAGGTCGGGGGATACACCGCCGTGAGCGTCCCGGTCAGGCCCGATCCGGTGAGGACGTCGTTGTTCAATTCGGCCACCAGCGAGTCGCCTGATGCCGTGGTGGCGATGGGGAGCGTCACCACGTTGGACGTCTGGACGTGGGTACCGGAGAAGTTCCCGAGGCTCCAGGCCCGGACCGAGACGTGCTCGGACACCCCGGCTCCCTGCATCGCCTCGGCTGCCGGGTTGAGTGCCTTCACACCGAACCCGCATTCGCCCATCGCGAACCCGCCGACGATGTTGGGAGCGGCGCCACCGTCCCCGAACTGCACCGCGGGCACGTTGGCCAGGCAGGTCAGGTCCACTTTGACCAGGTTGTTCTCGAGCTCCATCGCATCAGGGTCGCCCATGACGTTGCCGGAGAAGTTGGCACTCCCGCCGACCTGGTTGCGCAACGCCCCGACCCAGCAGGACTGGAGGCCGAGGATGTTGAGATCCCCACTGATCACGTTGTCCTCGACGTCGCTGTAGACCGGGAGCGGCATTCCGGGCCCCTCGCCGTTGGCCAACGAGGGGTCGGCGGCCCACAACGCGGGGATGGGCGCCGGCACCGGCGGGACGGCTGCGGGGTTCCCGTCACAGGCTCCGGAGGCGGCACCGCCCACGACCCCCCCGCCTCCACCGAACAAGGAGAAGTCGCCGCCGATGGTGGTCGAGTGCACCACGACGCCGAGGGCGCCCCGGGCGTTGAGGCTGCCGCCGATGCGGTCGTCGGTGACCGCCATCGGGCACGAGATGTTCGGCGAACAGCCGAGGAAGAGCACAGCGCCACGGCCGACCGAGACGTTGCCGCCCACGATCACCGTCGCCGGCACGGCCGGAGCGGTGGTGGGGTCGCCCGGTGTCACCGCGTCGAGCAGGGCTCCCGGTGCCACGGTGAGGTCTCCGCGGACGACGATCGTGCCCGCGGGCATGGAGCACACCCCGGTGATGACCATGGAGTCGTAGGTGCCCGGCGGGATGACTCCGCCACCGCTGCCGGTGCAGTTGTAGGTGTGTCCGAAGTTGTGTGTGGGTACGGGTGATGCGCTCGCGGTCCCCGCGCCGACGAGGACACCCGACAAAGCCAGAACCATGACCGGGACGATGCGCAACACCTTCATGTCTCTCTCCTCCGCCGCGTGCTTGCGCAGTCCTACCACGGCAGATGGGCCCACTCAAGGGTGGGTACCCGTACGCGGCTTCTTGGTAAGCACGACGGAGGGTCGCGTCGTGAAGGCTTTCGGCGTCGGGAGATGGCTTTCGGCGTCGGGGGATGGCTTTCAGCGTCGGGAGATGGACTCCTCGAGATCGGCGACGTCGGCGACATCGAGGAGCTGAAAGGGCGTGTCGTGGGCGCGCCCGGGCCGCCACCACACAGGGTCGACCGTCCTCCAGCGCTCGGCCCGCAAGGTGCGCACCAGCACTTTCGAGGTGGCGGTGACGGGCAGTGACGGGCACACGCGGACGAAACGTGGCGCCCATTTCGTCCCCATGTCGCTCTGACCGGCGAGGAAGCGCGCGAATTCCCCCGGGTCGAAGACCGCGTCAGTGCGCAGCTCGAGAGCCGCCATGACCTGATCGCCCACCACCGGGTCGGGGACGGCGTACACCGCGGCGAGGACGACGTCTTGGTGGCGCTCCAGGATTCGGGCCACCGGGGCGGCGGCGAAGTTCTCCCCGTCCACCCGCAACCAGTCATCGGCGCGGCCCGCGAAGTAGAAGAACCCCTGCCGCGTCGCGATAGGCGAGGTCCCCGGTCCAATACCAGCCGTTGCGCAGGCGCGCCAGCTCGGCCTCGTCGTTGCGCCAGTAGCCCTCGAAGCCGCTGGCGCCCCCGGCCGACACCAGCTCCCCGATGGCCTCCTCGGAGTTGACGAGCACGCCGTCGTCGTCGAAACACGCCACCGGGCACTGCCGGCCGGTGGCGGGGTCGACGACCATCGTCCCCTCCGGCGCCCGGCCCAGCGCGCCGCGAGGGGTGTCGGGGGTCCGCTGCACCGAGGCGCCGCCCTCGGTGGACCCGTAGTTGTCGACGACCACGCAGCCGAAGCGCTCGCCGAAGCGGACGATGTCGGCCTCGGCCCCCTCGTTGCCGAACACCCGGACGAGGGGGTTGTCCCCGTCGTCGGGCTGCGGCGCAGTGGCGAGGATGTACGACAAGGGCTTGCCCACGTAGTTGAAGTAGGTGACGCCGTGGCGGCGCACGTCGGGCAGGAAGCCCGACGCCGAGAACCGCCCTCCGGTGGGAAGGGCCACGGTGGCGCCCGCGGCCAGGGCCGGAGCCCACCCGGCCATGAGGGCGTTGGAGTGAAACAGCGGCATCGACACGTAGCAGACGTCGTCGGTGGTGATCGCGAACATCTGGGCGATGATCGTGCCGATACGGGCCAGGCGTCCCTGGGTGCAGCGGCACGCCTTGGGCGCGCCGGAGGTGCCTGAGGTGAAGATCAGGTACCCGAGGCTCTCGGGCGTGACCCCGCCGGCATCCGGGTCGGCGATGGGGGCGCCGTCGTGTGTCTCGAGCGCGGCGCGGTAGCCGGGATCGTCCACCACCAGCACCCGGGGGCTCCGGCCCGACACCGTGCCGATGCCCTCCCCCAGCTCGAGCCCGTCGACCAGGGGGAGATGAGCACGGTCGGTGATCAGGAGCTGACACTCGGTGTGCGCGAGATCCCGGGCGAGGTCGGACCCCCGGTGGGTGGGGTTGCCCCCCACCACCACCGCCCCCGACACCGCCGCGGCACCGAGCCACAGCACGTGTTCGGCCACGTTGTCGAGGAGGGTCGCCACGTGGAAGGGGCCCGGAGAGCGCCGCTCTGCCAGCAGTGCCGCCCTCACCCCACTGGCGGCGACGACCTCCCGCCAGGTCCAGCGTTGGTCGCCCGCCACCATCCCGAGGCGGCCGTCCCCGGCTCGGGCGAGCAGCAGTTCGGCGATCGTGTCCATGGTCGGGGCCGTCCTCTGTGGGGCGCTCAGGTCACCAGGCCCTGGTCAGGACCCCTGTCGGCCGGCCTGACCGACCTTCCCCCAATATTGGAACACGTTGCATTTTCGATGGCAAGATGGTACGTTCCGACTCGAGCGAGAAGGAGTATTGGCCATGGAGTTCGGGATCTTCAACGCCGTCAGCCTCCTGCCCAAGTACCGCCAGGAACACGGCGCGGCGGCGGAGCACGACCGGATCATGGACGAGCTCGCCTATATCCGGGCGGCTGACGCGGCGGGCTTCAAGTACTCCTGGTCCTCCGAGCACCACTTCCTCACCGACTACTCCCACCTTTCGGCCAACGAGTCGTTCATGGCCTTCTCCGCCGCCCAGACCAAGAACATCCACCTGGGGTCGGGGATCTTCAACCTGACTCCGCCCGCCAACCACCCCGCCCGCATCGCCGAGCGGGTGGCCATGCTGGACCACCTCTCCGAGGGCCGCTTCGAGTTCGGCACCGGGCGGGGGTCGTCGACCACCGAGCAGAAGGGCTTCGGCATCGAGGACCAGGAGCTGACCCGGGAGATGGTGGCCGAGACGCTCCCGCAGATCGTCCGCATGTGGAAGGAGGAGGACTACTCCTACGACGGCAAGTTCTTCTCCATGCCCACCCGCAACGTGCTCCCCAAGCCCTACACCAACCCCCATCCCCCCTTGTGGGTGGCGGCGGGCAGCCCGAGCACCTTCGAGCTCGCCGCCCGGCAGGGCCTGGGGGTGCTGTGCTTCGCCTTCGGCAAGCCCGAGGGGTTCGCGCCGCTCATCGAGAAGTACAAGAAGGAGATCCAGAACGCCGAGCCCGTGGGCGGGTACGTCAACAACAACGTGATGATCACCACGCAGATGCTGTGCCTCGAGGACGGCGGCCGGGCCCGCCAGGCGTTCACCAACATCGACACCGGGACCCACTTGAGCCTCGTGTTCCGCTACCTCGACACCTTTCCGCGGCCGCCAGGCGTCCCGGAGTGGCCCAATCTCATCCCGGACTCCACGCCCGAGCAGATCGAGAAGAACATCGAGAGCGGCCTCATCGCCGTGGGGAGCCCTGACGAGGTGGCACGCTCCATCCAGCGCTTCGCGGACACGGGCGCCGACCAGTTGAGCTTCGGCATGTTGTCGTCCTCCATGCCCATCGAGGTGTGCGAGGAGGCCGTCGCCACCTTCGGCAAGCACGTCCTGCCCCAGTTCGACAAGGACCCCGTCCACAGCACGACCCGCCAGCGCGAGGCGCAGGTCGGCACCGGCTCCTGAGCGGGCCCGTCACCGTCCGCCGTCGGCGACGGGGGGGACCAAGACCGGGAAGAACAATTCGTAGGGCCCGTCGAAGTTCGGCAGGAAGTTCGGCCTGAGGCCCTCGGGGTCGTCGTTGCGGGCCGCCATCTGCGACGGATATGCGGCCACGGCGCGGCGCTTGCGTTCCCGGTAACCGTCGGTGCGCACCAGCTCGGGGCGCCCGCGGCGCCACTCGTGCCACAGGCGCACCGGCCGATCGAACTGCCAGACGGGGTAGGTGAGCAGCCTGATCCCGGTCCCGGCCAGGGCTCGCCGTGTGGCCGCCCCGACCACGGCGTGGTCCTCGTGGGGATCGTTCTCCGCCGTGACCAGCACTTCCTCCGGCCCAACCGCGGCGACCACCGCGGCGATGGCCTCGGTCAACGCCTCCTCTTGTCCGGAGAGCTCGGCGTCGACGAAGGGGAGTCGGGTGACGTCGCGCTCGGACAGGCCCAGGATGTCGCACGCGGCGTCGAGCTCGGCACTGCGCAGCGCGGTCACCTCGGCCGGATCGCCCGGCGGGGACTTGCTCCCGTCGGTGACCACGACCAGATGCACCGGCGTCCCGGCCCGGATCTTACGCATGATGGTCGCGCCGGCACCGAGCGTCTCGTCGTCGGGATGGGGCGCCACGACCAGGCACGCCCGGCGGGACGAGGCATCGGTGACGTCGACGCCCGTGCGGGACAGCACGCGTCGCATCGCCACCTTGATCGCGGGGTTCAACGGTGCGAGCACGTCCTCGACCCAGGCACGCGACGACCGGCTCGACACGGGGCGAGACACTACCGAGTACCGCTCGGCGGCCCGAGCGTCCCGGAAATCACGTCCACGGACGAACTAGCCTCGTCCCCGGTCGCCCTGTGCGTCAGTGCGGGGGGCTCGAGCGTTGTCGCCTGAGGCGGGTCCTCGTTGGTGCCGGCGCTTGGTCGGGTCGCCGCTGCTGTGTCACCCTCGGCCCCCCCGGGGTCGGCACATGCGGCGGCGGTCCGGCATGGCACGCGGTCCGGCATGGCACGAGAGGTCCGCGCCGTGGCGGGCGCAAAGGCGCGCCGGTCAGGAGAAGGCTGCCGTCACCTCATCGGTCGTGGCGGACATCGCCACCAGGGCGAGGGTGTGACGGAGCACCGCGGCGGCATAGTCGGCGGGGACACCGCACACCGCGTCGCGCACCACGACCACCCGGTAGCCGAGGTTGACCGCCTCGACGGCGAGCCCCACGATCCCGAGGTTCAGTGACACGCCCGTCGCCACCACGGTGGAGACCCCGAGGGCCCGCAGCGTGGGATCGAGGGTGGTGCCGAGGAACGGCGACACGCCGTGCGACCGGTGCGAGACGAGGTCGCCGGGCGCAGGACCGAGCTCGGGGACGAGCTCCACCGCGGGTGTGCCTTCGACGAGGTGTTCGGCCCGGCGCAGCATGGCGGAGATGAGCGGGGCGTTGGCGGCCGAGCCGCGCCGATCGGGCCGGAACCCGGCCGTGCAGTGCACTACGGGGACGTCCGCGGCGCGTGCCGCGCCGAGAAGGCGTGCCGTGTTGTCGATCACCCCGACATCCCGGGCGGCGGCGGCGAGCTCGGGGAAGCTCGACAGGTCGCCCACCACGCCCCGTTGGACCTCCATGGTGAGCACTGCGGCCCGGCCCCCGCCCACGAGCTCGGCGAGCGTGACGGGCATGCTCGAGCGCGTCACGGGATGGGGGTCAACCCACCGGTGACTGCGTGGTGACGATGGCGTTCGCCCAGGGGTAGTCGGGCTTGCCGCTCGGGGAGCGCTCGATCTTGTCCACCACGTGCAGCTGTCGAGGCACCTTGTAGCCCGCCACGTGCTGGCGGCAGTGCTCCTGGACGACTTCGAGCGACGGGGCGGCGCGTCCGGGGCGGGGCTCGACGATGGCCGCCACACGCTGGCCGAAGCGCTCGTCGGGCGCGCCCACGACGATGGCGTCCATGACGTCGGGGTGCGACCGGACCACGGCCTCGACCTCTTCGGGGAAGATCTTCTCGCCGCCGGAGTTGATGCAGATCGAGCCCCGGCCCAGCAGTGTCACCGATCCGTCGGCCTCCACGGTGGCGAAGTCGCCGGGCATCACGAACTTCTTGCCCTCGACGGTGATGAACACCTCGGCGCTCTTGACGGGGTCGTTGTAGTAGCCGATGGGGATGTCGCCGGAGCGGGCGATCTTCCCGATCACTCCCGATCCGGGCTTCACGAGCTCGAGGTCCTCGTCGAACACGACGGTGCCGCCGGTCGAGGACACGGTGGGCCCGCTCTTCATGGCCGTCCCGCCGGGCTTGATCATCGAGATGCCGTTGTTGCCGGCCTCCGACGACCCGACGGCGTCGGTCATCACCAGGTTCGGGAACTGGGTGAAGAAGGCGTCTTTGACCGAGGGGGAGAACAGGGCCGCGGTCGAGGTGATGCCGATCAGCGACGACAGGTCGTACGAAACCCCAGGCTCGGTGAGCGCCTCGACGAGGGGCTTGCCCATGGCGTCGCCCGTGATCATGATCATGTTCACCTTCTCGCGCTCGATCAGGGCCCACACCTCGTGGGGATCGAACTTGGGCACGAGGCAGATCCGGTTGCCCACGAAGCTCTGGCCCATCACGGCCCACTGCGACGCCCCGTGCATGAGGGGGGCGATGGGCAAGAAGGTGAGCTGGCCTCCGGCCGCGAGCCCCTTCTCGACCATCTGCTGCGGCCGGTCCATGCGCACGCCGGTGAGCGCGTCGATCCCTCCGCCGAGGGCGTAGAAGACGTTGCGGTGCGGCCACACCACGCCCTTGGGCATGCCGGTGGTCCCCCCCGTGTACAGGATGTAGAGGTCGTCGCCCGACCGTTGTGCGAAGTCGCGCTCGGGTGACCCACTGGCGACGGCCTGTTCGAAGTCGACGGCGTCGTGGCGCGGGTCGGTCTCGGCGCTGTCGTCGTCGATCACGATCACGTGGTGTAAGGCGGGGAGCTCGGGCAGCAGTGCCGCCACGCGGGGAGAGAACTGGCGCTGGTGCACGAGGGCGACGAGATCCGCGTTGGAGAACAGGTACCGCAGCTCGTCCTCCACGTAGCGGAAGTTGATGTTGATCCACACCGCCCGCAGCTTGAACACCGCCCAGGCCGTCTCGACCCACTCGACGCTGTTGAGCGCGTAGATGCCGACGTGGTCCCCGGGGCCCACGCCCACCGAGGCGAGGTGATGGGCGAGGCGGTTGGCGCGCTCCTCCATCTGCCGGTAGGTGAGACGCCGCCCGTCGGTGACCAGGTACTCGCGGTCGGGGAAGGCGTCGGCAGCGGCCTCGAACAGGTCCGCGAGGTTGAAGTCCACGGGACCCAAACTAGAACAAGTTCCCGTCGAGGGGACAACCGGGGGGCCGGATGGGGTGACGCCGCCGACGAGGCGCCGCAGGGTCCCGGCCCCGACAGGAGCCGGGCACGCTCACGACAGCTGCAGGCGGTCGCGCTCGGTCACGAGCGCCTGGGTCACGGCGGCGGCGATGCCGGGCCCGTCCAGGCCGAGCTCGGTGAGGATCCCGTCGGGTTTGCCCTGGGGGATGTAGCGCGAAGGCACCCCGAGCACGCACACGGGGGGAAGGGGGTGGGGGATCTCGGTGAGCTGACGCATGGCATCGGCGAGGAACGTTCCCGCGCCACCCACGCGGATGCCGTCCTCCACCATGACGACCAGGCCGTGGGCGGCGGCGTCGGTGAGCATGGCAGGGTCGGGGGGCGACACCACCCGGACGTCCCAGACGGTGGCATCGACACCCTCGGCAGCCAACTTTCCCGCTGCCTCCTCGGCCGCCTCGACCATCTTGCCCACGGCGAGCAGGCACACGGTGCCGTCGCCCCGGTGGATCCGGCGCGCCGACAGGCCCCTGCCCACCGCGCCGTCGCCGGCCTGACGAGCCGGCGTCTTCGGGAACCGGATGGCCGAGGGGCCCGACAGGCTGAGCGCTTCTTCGAGCATCACCCCCACCTCCTGGGCCGACGACGGGGCGAAGACGGTCATCCCCGGGATCGAGAGCGTGAGGGACATGTCGAGAACGCCGTGGTGGCTGGGCCCGTCGTCACCGGTGATGCCGGCGCGGTCCAACGCGAAGACCACGGGGAGGCCATGGAGCCCGACGTCGAGGTTGGCCTGGTCGAAGGCGCGGCTGAAGAAGGTGGAATAGATGGCGACGACCGGCCGCAGTCCCGCCATGGCCATGCCGGCGGCGGCCGTGACGGCGTGCTGTTCGGCGATGCCCACGTCGAGGAACCGGTCGGGGAACTCGGCCTGGAAGGGGAGGAGCCCGGTGGGCCCGGGCATGGCAGCGGTGATGGCCACCACCTCGGGACGCCGCCGTGCGGCGTCGAGCACGGCGCGGGTGAAGGCATCGGTGTAGGTCGCGGGCGCGATGGTGGCCGAGGGGGCGACGGCGGTGGGTTGCACCTTGAAGTCGTGGAGGCGCTGGACCTCGTCCTCCTCGGCGGGTGCGTACCCCCGCCCCTTCTGGGTGAGGACGTGGACGACGATCGGACCGCCCCATTCGGTGGCGTGTGCGAGCGCCTGCTCCATTCCGGCGATGTCGTGGCCGTCGATGGGGCCGGCGTATCGGACCCCGAGAGCCTCGAAGAAGGTGTGGGGGGTGACGATCTCGCGCACCGCGCTCGTGACCCCGTGGAGGCTCGAGTAGGCGAGCCCACCCAGTCCGGGGATGGCGCGCAGGACGTGGCGGGCCCGCTCGCGGGCGTGGACGTAGGAAGGGCTCAGGCGCAGATGAGTGAGACCGGCGGAGAGCCGGGAGATCGTCGGCGCGTACGACCGGCCGTTGTCGTTGAGCACGATGACGACGCGGGTGCCCGCATGCCCGATGTTGTTGAGCGCCTCGTAGGCCATGCCCCCCGTGAGCGACCCGTCCCCGAGGATCGCCACCACGCGCCGGTCGTCCTCGCCGCGGCGGTGCAGTCCCATGGCGATGCCGTGGGCGTAGCTGAGCGCGGTGGAGGCGTGGCTGTTCTCGATCCAGTCGTGGGGCGACTCGGCACGCGACGGGTACCCGGACATCCCCCCGGGCTGGCGCAGCGTGGCGAAGGCGTCCTTGCGACCGGTGACGAGCTTGTGGACGTAGGTCTGGTGCCCGGTGTCCCACAGGATGACGTCATGCGGCGAGTCGAAGACGCGATGGACGGCCAGGGTGAGCTCCACGGCGCCGAGGTTCGACCCGAGGTGGCCGCCGTTGACGGTGACCCGGTCGACGATGCACGTCCGGATCTCCGCGGCGAGCTCGGTCAACTGCGCTTGCGACAGTTCGCGGAGGTCGGCGGGTTCGTGGATGTCGTCGAGGAGCATGGGCACCTATTCCGGGGGGCGCCCGTACCGGCGGCCCTGCGTCACGCTACCGCGGACCACGCCGAAGAGGCACCTAGCCCCGGTCGAGGTAGGCCAGCGGCACGAGGGCGGGCGCACCCCGGGGACGGCCAGGTGGGAGGCCCCCGGGGCAAGGGCCGATGAGCCCGGGAGGGGCCGACCGAGGCCAACGGCGAGCAATGACGGGCGGACGCCGGGGCGGAGGGGCAGACTCTGCGCGCAGGCGGCGTCCGTCGGCGGACGCCGGCACTGGATCGAGAGGAGCGTGCGATGCAGGCCAACGTCAACGGGACGACGATGCCGATCCTGGAGATGGTGCTCGAACCGGGTGAGACCATCATCTCGACCCACGGCGACCTTTCGTGGATGACGGCCAACATGCAGCTCACCCAGACAACCAACACCGGTTCGGGCGGCGGGATCATGGGAGGGCTGAAGCGCATGGCGGGGGGCGGGGGCCTCCTGTTGACCCGCTACGAGGCGACGGGCGGGCAGGGGATGGTCAGCTTCGCCAGCAAGGTCCCGGGGCGGATCTTCCCCGTGGACGTCGGCCCGGGTCACGGGTTCATCGTCCATCGCCACGGTTGGGTGTGCGGGACCCCGGGCATCACCCCGTCGGTCGCGTTGCAGCAGTCGTTCCGCGGGGGTCTGTGGGGCGGTGAGGGCTTCATCCTCCAGAAGCTCGAGGGTGAGGGCCAGGCGTGGATCGAGCTCTCCGGTGAGATCGCGACCTACGACCTCGCCGCGGGCCAGTCGCTCCTCGTCCATCCGGGCCACGTGGGCCTCTTCAACGACAGCGTGACCTTCTCGGTGATCCGGCTGCCCGGCATCGTGAACCGGTATTTCGGAGCAGACGGGCACCATCTCGTCTCGCTCACCGGACCGGGCAGCATCTGGCTGCAGTCGATGCCACTGCCGGTGCTCGCCCACGCGTTGTCGGAGTACCTCGGCCGCGACGACTCCGGGCGTGACGCGGCCGCCGGGGGCATGGTCGGGGGAGTCCTCGGCAACGTCCTCGGCCGCCAGGTCTGAGGGCCTGTCCCGGCCCGAGGCCCGTCGGCCCGCGGCCCGTCAACTCCGAGCGCGCACGCTCACCGGGCCTTGGCGAGGAAGTCCCCTCTGTCGACCACGACACGCGTCATCTTCCCGGCCCCGACCAGGCCGGCGGCGTCGGTGGCGGTGACGGTGAAGACGAGACGGCGTCCCTCCACTTTTTCGAGTGTGGCCTCGGCCACGATGTTCGAGCCGGTGCGGACGGGGGCCAGATGGTCGAACTGGACGCGCACCCCGACGCTGGTCCGGCCCTCGCCGAGCTTCCCCGCCACGGCCAGGCAGGCCGCCTCCTCGCACAGGGCGACGAGCCGGGGCGTCGCCAGTACCGGGACGTCCCCCGAGCGCAGGGCCAGCGCGGTGTCGCTCTCGGCGACCACCATGGACGCGTGGGCGCTCAGGCCGGGCTCGACGGGCACGGCGGTACGATACGAAAGTAAGGCGCCGCCGGCCACACGGCCGGCGGTCTGCGCGACCGGTCCGAGCCTGGCCGGCCCGAGGGGACGAGCCCGAGGTGCGTGGCCCACGGGGTGGTCCACGGGGGTGGGTGGTCCTCGGTCCTGGTCCGGGGAGGGCCCGGTCCGCGAAAGGAGAGCTGTCGGGTGAGTGAGAGAGGCCCGGGCACAGGGTTGCTCGTCGAGACCCCCGTCGTCGAGCGCGTGCTCGGTGCCGCGCTGCGTCGCGGCGGCGACTTCGCCGAGGTGTTCGTCGAGGACCGCCAATCCACCTCTGCCGTGCTCGACGACGGACGGGTGGAGGAATTGTCGTCGGGCCGCGACCGCGGTGCGGGGATCCGGGTGGTAGTGGGGGAGACCACCGGGTACGCACACACCGCGGACCTGTCCGAGGGCGGCCTGCTGGCCGCGGCCGAAGCCGCCGCCGCGGTCGCTCGGCAAGGCGGTGCCGGACGCGTGGTGGCGCTCGAGCAGCGGCACGTGCAGAGGAGGAACGACATCGTCACGCTGCCCGAGGGGGTCCCCAAGGCTCGCAAGATCGAGCTCCTCGTCCAGGCCGACGATGCCGCCCGGGCCAGCGGGGACGCCATCTCGCAGGTGTCCGCTTCCTACGGCGACGGGCGGCGGCGCATCCAGGTCGCCAACAGCGACGGCGTCCTGGTCGCCGACGACCAGGTCCGCACGCGCTTCAGCGTGTCGTGCGTGGCGGTCGGCGACACCGGCATGCAGACCGGTTACGAGTCCAGCGCGTTCACGGTGGGATTCGAGTTGTTCGACACCGTGGACGTGCGAGAGGTCGCCGCCACCGCGGCACGTCGCGCCCTCGTCAAGCTTACGGCGCGGCCGGCGCCGAGCGGGGAGGTGCCGCTCATCCTGGAATCGGGCAGCGGTGGCATCCTCTTCCACGAGGCGTGCGGCCACGGCCTCGAGGCCGACCACATCGCCAAGGACGCATCGGTCTACGTGGGCCAGGTGGGGGAGCAGGTGGCCAGCCCGCTGGTCACGCTGGTCGACGACGGCACCATCGGACCCGAGTGGGGCAGCTTCGCCGTCGACGACGAGGGCAACCTCCCCCGGCGTAACGTCCTCATCGAGAACGGCGTCCTCACCGATTACATGTGGGACTACCTGCGCGCCAGGAAGGCGAACCGCCAGTCCTCGGGCAACGGTCGACGCCAGAGCTACCGCGACCTGCCCATGGTCAGGATGACGAACACCTTCCTCCTGAACGGGGACGCCGAGCCCGACGACATCCTCGCCCAGACCCCGACCGGCGTGTACGTGGCCAAGCTGGGCGGCGGCCAGGTCAACACCACCACGGGCGACTTCGTGTTCGGCACCGTCGAGGCGTACCTGATCGAAGACGGTCGCATCACCGAGCCTCTGAGGGACGCCAACCTCATCGGCAACGGCCCCGAGGTCCTCCGTCGCATCGACGCCGTGGCCAACGACTTCGCCATGGGCCCGGGCACCTGCGGCAAAGACGGCCAGAGCGTGCCCGTCGGATGTGGCCAGCCCACCCTGAGGATCACCGGGGTGACGATCGGGGGGACCGCCGGTGACTGACACCGTTAGCCAGCCGGCCCGGGCGTCGGCGGCGGAGGGCGAGCTTCTCGAACTGGCCGTGCGCGTGGCGGGGTCGGCCAAGGACGGCGAGGAGCTCGAGGTCTACGTGTCACGCGGGGTGGAGACCGACGTGCGCGCCTACGAGGGCGAGGTGGAGTCGGTGTCCTCGGCGGCGTCGGCCGGCGTCGGAATCCGAGTCGTGGTCGGCGGGCGCCAGGGCTTCGCCTACGCAGGGACTCTCGACGACGCGGTGCTGAGGCAGACACTCGCCGACGCTCGTGACAACGCCACCTTCGCGACCGCGGACGAACATGTCGGGCTGGCGGACCCCGACGGCGTCGCACCGGCGTCGCTCGACCTGTGGGACGACGAGGTGACACGGACCCCGAGTGCGGCCAAGGTGGAGATGGCACTCGAGCTCGAGCGCCGCGCACGCGGAGCCGATACCCGGGTGCGTCAGGTCGCGTTCGCCGACTACGGGGACATGGCGGCTGAGGCGGCCGTGGCCAGTTCGACGGGTATCACCGCTACGGCCAGGCGCACGGTGTGCAGCCTGGCGGTGGAGGCCATCGCCGGCGAAGAGGCCGACAGCCAGACCGGTGTCGGGTTCTCCGCGGCACGGGGCCCGGGAGCACTCGACCTCGACAAGGCGGTGGCCGATGCCGTGGAACGTTCCACTCGGATGCTGGGCGCCATCAAGGCGCGCTCGGGGCGGTGCGCGGTCGTGCTCGATCCGCGGGTGACGTCCACGGTGCTGGCGGTGGTGTCTTCCGCGCTCTCGGGCGAAGCCGTCACCAAAGGCCGCTCGTTCTTCGCCGACCGCGTCGGCGAAGAGGTTGCGGTGGCGTCACTGGTGTTGGTCGACGACCCCACCGATCCGCGTGCGTTCGGTGCGTCGACGCACGACGCCGAGGGCCTCGCCTGCCGTCGCAACGTGTTGATCGAGAACGGGGTGCTGCGCGGCTTCGTCTTCGACACCACCGCCGCACGGCGTGCGGGCGTTGCGTCGACGGCCTCGGCGGTGCGCGGAGGCTACGCCACGACACCGGTTTCCGGGTGCCGGGCGCTCCTGCTCTCGCCCGGGACGCTCGGGGCCCACGACATCCTGGCCGAGGTGGGAGAGGCCCTCTTCGTCCAGTCGATCACCGGGGTGCACTCGGGGGTCAACCCGGTGAGCGGCGACTTCTCGGTGGGGGCCGAGGGGCTCATGATCCGAGGCGGCGCGCTGGCCGAGCCCGTACGGGAGGTCACCATCGCGTCGACGTTGCAGCGCATGCTGCAATCGGTGCTGTACATCGGTTCGGACGTCGAGTGGCTCCCCGGTGTCGCCGCGGGCCAGACGCTGGCCATCGACGGGATGGCGCTGAGCGGTTCGTGAGGCCTGCCCCCTCGCGCCGGGAAAGGGTCGTGCCAACAGGGAACGCCCGAGGGACCGGCTCAGGAAGCGGCAGCAGCCGATCCGGTGGAGGTCTTCGCGTCCGGTTTCGACGACGAGCCTGCGCCTGAGGAATCCGAGGAATTCGACCCCGACGAGCCCGAGTCGGTCGAGGCCGCGACCTTTGCGTCGGACTTGTCGGACTTGTCGGACTTGTCGGACTTCTCCGCCTTGCCCGCCTTGTCGGATTTCTTCGACGCGGCGCGACTGTCGGTCTTGTAAAAGCCACTGCCCTTGAAGACGACGCCGACGGCCCCGAAGACCTTGCGCAACGGACCACCGCACGACGGGCACTTGGTCAGAGGATCGTCCCCGAACTTCTGCACGACGTCGTGATGCTGGCCGCAGGCCTTGCACTGGTACTCGTAGGTCGGCATGCGCGTCCTGGATCCTTTCCGACGCCCCGGAGGCCCCTTTGGCACTCGTCACCTTCGACTGCCAAGTCTACCGCCGTGGCCCAGGCTGTCGATCGTTGGCGGGCGGTCAGGACCGGGGAAGGCCCTGGTGACGTAGACTTCCGGCCGTGGTCGACCGAAGCCTGACGCACCTCGATCCCCTCGGGGGCGCCCGGATGGTGGACGTGACTCCCAAGGAGCCGACCCACCGCAGGGCGCTCGCCCGCTGCAAGGTCATGATGGCCCCGGAGACGACGGCGAAAGTGGCGAGCAACGCCATCACCAAAGGTGACGTGCTCGGCGCGGCCCGCATCGCCGGGATCCAGGCCGCCAAGAGGACGCCGGATCTGATCCCGATGTGCAGGCCGCTGCTCGTGGGGGGCATCCACGTCAACTTCACGATCGGCGACAACTTCGTCGAGGTGGAGGCCCAGGTGGAGACGGTGGACCGGACGGGCGTCGAGATGGAGGCGCTCACCGCGTGCACCGTGGCAGCCCTGACGATCTACGACATGTGCAAGTCGTCGGACCGCTCCATGAGCGTCGGGGAATTGGCGCTGTGGGAGAAGACGGGCGGTAGCGTCGGCACCTGGCGGCGACCGGCGCTCTAGACGCCGGACCGTTCCCGCCGCCCGAGCGACCGGGACTCGGTGCCCGAGCCCGCGACTCAGTGCAGGCGGAACCGCCTCTTGCGCCCGCGGGCGATCAGGGTGACGTCCTTGGTGATCAGCTCCGACTCCGGCTCTTGCGGAATCCCGACCGTGGGGATCTCCGGTGAGACCGAGAGGATCTCGGTGGCCATCGACGCCGCTGACGAGAACTGGGGGTCGGCGGTCCCGAGCGAGAGGTCCTCCTCGGTTTCGGCGTACGTGGACGCGGCGGCGGGATCGCTCCCGTTCCGGACGGAAGGGGTCTCGAACGTGGACGCGTCGGGCAACGCATACGGTGCCGGTGCCGCAGGCGGTGAGGACTCCAGTGCTGCGGCGTCCCGCGGCGGGTCCTGGGTGACGAAGATCCCAAGTGCAGAGGGCGGCGCGGCCGGTGCCGGGGACGGAGGGGGCGCCACTTCGGTGAAGACCGGAGCCGGCTCCGGCGCCAGAGGGAGAGGCGGCGGTGGTGGCGGTGGCGGTGGCGGTGGCGGTGCCGCTTCGGTGAAGACCGGGGCCGGTGGTGGTGGTGGTGGTGGTGGCGGTGACGTCACATCGGTGAAGACCGGCGCCGGTGGAGATGCCATGGCGATGGTCGACTCCGGGACCGGCGCGGCGGGAGATGGCGAGGTGGTGTTGGAGGCCGTGGCACTCGAACTCGTCGTACCGGTGTCGGTGTTCGAGTGCGCGCCCTCGGTTGATCGCGACGTCCCGAGCAAGATGTCGAGGATCCTGTTGTGGTCCGTCGTCGGTGCCGTCCGCGGTGGCCCGGGGTCGGGAGCCGGTCGCTCGATCGGGCCCGGCTCCGATCCACGAGTGTCGGCGTGCGGGGTGGGGGGCTCGGACTCGCTCACGTTCCCGGTGACGAACGGGGTCGCCGGGCCGGGTACCTGAGCGGTCCCGGAACCGAACTCGGCGCCCAACACCGCGTCGAGGGCACCGGGGCTGAGCTCCGCCACCGAGGTGGCCGGAAGGACCTCCTCTTCGAACGGAGGAACGTAGAACACTGGTTCGGGTACGTCTGTCTCCACCGCTGGTTCTGGCACGTCTGCCGCTCCGCTCCATGCCCGCTGCGCCGAGGCCTCGACGCACGTGATGACACTGTCGGCAGGAGCGGCCGAGTCCTTGAATCGGAGACCGCCGCCGCCCGACGGCGGCGAGACCCGCACATGGTCCATGGTCGAGGCAATACCCAATTCCGCGGCATCGTCCCATGCGCCGACCCCGGCGGCGGGGTTGCGCCATTCGGGTGCACCCGACGGCAAGGAGAGCGGTGTCGCGGACTCGACCCCATCCAGGGACACACCCACGCCGTGCACCGTGAGCTCGGCGTGCGCCTCGGGGCCGAGGGCATCCCGGACCATGAGGCCGAGGGCCTCGATCGAACCGGCCAGGCTGGCCTGGCTCTCCTGGACGACCCGAAGTCGCCCGAGGATCTCCTGCCAGAGCTCGGCGGAGGACGAGGCCATCGATCGGACGAGGTCAGCCGACAACGGCTGAGCTTCGTGATGACCGTTCTCGATTGTCATGCCCGGGTTCTTCCCCCTGGTGACCCCGGCAGCCGTTGTCGGCGCATCGAGATCATGGAGCTGCGCCCCCGACCGCCCACGGCGAACCTGCCGAATGGCAACAAGACCAGCAGGAAGCGTAGTCAGCCGACCGCCGGGGCAGAAAGTCCGTTGTGGGCTCCGGACAGAGCCCCTGGGCCCAACCCGTGGACCCTGGCGGACCGCGAATCACGGGATCGGATCACCAAGCCCGGCCCCGGATCAGCCCGGCGGTACCGGGCCGGAAACCTCGTCAGGCGCGCGCCGCGCTGCGGAGATCGTCGAGGGACAACTCGCCCGTCGCCTCTCCTCCACATTGCGCACAGTGCTCGACGTGTCGCCATGACCGGAGCAGACGAGTGCCTTCTGGGTTGAGCAACACCACGAACGATTCCGACACAGGGTCGATGTCGAGCCCGAAGTAGGGGCGCCAGCCGGTAGAGGCAGGGTGGCTGTCGAGATCCAGGCCCTTCAGGACGCGCCGGAAGCGCATCCGGTCGGTATCGAAGAGCCAGGTGCTATGACAGGACTCCAGAACGAGCGGTTCCATGCGAGGATCATCGCCCAAAAGCGCGACGATCAACCCTCAACGGTATTGCGATTGTGTGACGATCAGGAATTGGTGGCTGGCTCGCCACGCTTCGTCGGAAGGTCGAGATCGGCTCAGAATTTCACGGTACCGGTCGCGACCAGGACAACGAGCGCGATGACGGCAACGATGACGACTGCAAGTGCCCCGACGAGCACCCCGGATCTCGGCTTGCCCCCCGGGCGCGACCCCGTGCTCGCCGCCACCATCGTGTCCGCCAGGTGGGCTATTTCGTATCGGAGCCCTTCGGGATTGTCGCTGGGGACCACGAACCGGTGCGTCCGGGACGTCGTGACGGCTTCGAGGATGACCCCCTGGCTCCCTGCCGGCGTCCGCATCCTCCTGTCGGCGACCAGTCCCGACACGTCTGACCAGGCCACGAAGGCACCGGTCGTCCCGTCCGGCTTGCGGACGGTAAGGCCCGACCCGTCGAGCTGGACGGTCAGACCCGGCACGGCCGTCTTGCCTTGGCTCTCCGCCGTGAGCAGGTAGACGTCGGAGAGCACCAGGGGACCCTCGCGGCGCGCCGGTGGCGCCGTGTCCTCGGCCGTGAGCTCGTTGGCTGGCATCTCCGGTCCTTGCATCGCCTCGTCGTCCCTCGCGACCCGCCGGCTTGGATCTCTGTCCATGACCTTGACGCGTGCACGGTCCGGGGTCAACGACCCCATTCCACGACGGTGCGGATCTGGGTCGGAAGTCCCATATCGCCTGCCTGCAGGAGCGAATTAATGCCACGAAGAGCGCTGAATTCGCCACGAATACGGTTGGAGTAGCGGGGGCGGTCGTTTAGACTGAGGCCTCCATGAACCACGAAACCCTCGACCGACTGCTTCGCATCCTCGCCGACCTCGACGGCTCGGACATGCACATCAAGGCGGGCGCGCCACCGCGCGGTCCGCGTCGACGGGCTCCTGCGCACCCTCGAGGACGAGCCGGAGTTCACCGACGAGGACACCCTCGCGTTGGCGCGCGAGATCATGCCGCCCAAGATCGCCGAGGACTTCGAGCAGAGGCACGAAGCCGACTTCGCGTACAGCGTGCCCGGCCTCGGGCGCTTTCGCACCAACGCGTTCTATCAGCGTTCATCGGTGGCCCTGGCCATGCGACGGGTGCGGACGACCGCGGCCAGTTTCGACGAGCTCGGGCTCCCCGACGTCGTCCGCCGCCTGAGCGAGCATCACCGTGGCCTGGTCCTCGTGACGGGCCCGACCGGCTCCGGCAAGACCACAACGCTCGCCGCCATGGTGGACCACATCAACCACGTGCGGTCGTGCCACGTCATCACCATCGAGGACCCGATCGAGTATCTGCACAAAGACGACATGGCCGCCATCGACCAACGTGAGGTCGGGTTCGACACCGACACCTTCAGCTCCGCCATGCGGACGATCCTGCGCCAGGACCCGGACGTGATCCTGGTCGGTGAGATGCGTGACCCCGAGACCGTCCACACCGCTCTGACCGCGGCAGAGACAGGGCACCTCGTGTTCTCGACGCTGCACACCACCACGGCGACCGAGACGGTCAACCGGATCGTCGACTTCTTCCCGCCCCACCAGCAGGGACAGGTACGCGTGAGCCTGGCGGGAGCGCTGACGGGGACGATCTGTCAGCGACTCATCCCACGCGCCGATGGCAAGGGCCGTGTCCCCGCGCTCGAGATCATGGTGGTGAACGGGCGCATCCAACAGGCGATCCTGGACCCCGTCCAGACGTCGGACATCAACGAGATCATGGCGGAGGGCGAGTACTACGGGATGCAGACCTTCGACCAGTCGCTGGCGGAATTGCTGCGAGACGAGGTCATCGACCTGCGCGAAGCGATGAACGCTGCGTCGAACCCGCACGACCTCAAGGTGAGGCTCGAGCGCATGGGGATCGTGCAGACCGGCCGCGGTTTCGTCTCGGCCGCGGCGTCCTGAGACCCGGGGTTCAGCGCCCGATCGGGCTCCCCGCTACGAAGGCACCGATCACGGCTGCTGCACTGCCGACCGCGACAGCCAGCGCGACACCGCCGAAGCGACGCGAGTCCCCGAGCTGCGGGCGCGCTCGGAGGAGCGCCGACAGACCCACGAGGCACAGCGCCGACGTCGACACGCCGACTCCGGCCCCGAGGGCCCCGACCCACCCCAGCACCGCGCCGGCGGGGATCACGGCCCATCGCCCGGCCCACAGCCCGCTGAACCTGGCGCCGCGCCGACTGCCGATCGCAGTGCCGCCTGCCACCACGCACCCTGCGATGGCGATCCCGATCCACATCCCACCGAGATGCCACCAGCGCCGGTCCACCACCGCCGCGGCGGACAGCAGCACCGCTCCCAGGGCACTGCCGACGAGCGAGGCCGACGCCGGTGGCGCGATCCCGTCGATCTCGATGGCGGCGAGGGTCAGCGAGGTCGCCCCCAGGATGCACATGCCCGGGACTGCCCAATGGGCCCCGAGCGCCCAGGCCACGGCCGCGAAGAGCACCCCCGTGACCAGCTCGACGAGGGGGTAACGGGCCGAGATCGGCTCGCCACAGTGCCGGCACCTGCCCCTCAGGACCAGCCACGACACGACCGGCACGTTGTCCCAGCTGCCTATGGGCGTGCCGCATGCCGGGCAGAACGACCCCGGACGCACGAGGGACAGCTGTCGCGGGACCCGGTACACCACGACGTTCAGGAAAGATCCGATCGCCAGTCCGGTCGCAGCCGCCGCGACCGTGACCGGGACACGGGCGTCGGAGGCGACCGCCGCCCCGACGATCCTGACTACCAACTATGCCTCTGGCCAGGGGAAAGGCCACGAGGTACCCGGTCATTCACAAGGCGGTCACGCTAGCACGATCGCCCCCGGGCCCCGGGTGCTCAGGGCGGCTTCCTGATCGCCACCGACGGCGTTCAATCCGGGCTGGCTACGTGCCGATGCATCAGAGCATGAGCAACGTGGATGCCGTCCGGATGCTCGCGGACGAACACCACCTCGAGTTCGTGGATCTCGAGCGATTCAACGTGGACGCCTCGGTGTCGACGGTCGTACCTCTCGCGGTCGCTCGCAAGCACCACGTCGTTCCCATCGGGCGTCGGTTCGGAGCCCCGGTGGTCGCCACCTCGAACCCCGCCGACGTCGTGGCCATGGACGACCTCCGGGCGGTCATCGGCCGCGAGTTCGTCGCCGTGGTGGCCAGCGACGAGCAGATCGACGAGTGCCTGACCCTCGTCTACGGAGAGAAGGACAAGCGCAAGCCGCCTCCGGCCGGTTCGACCCAGCGCGCCCCGGCAGAGACATCGAACGGAACGGGCCCACAGGTCAACGGTCGGGCGGTGGCGACGGCGCCGGCATCTCCCACCGAGACCGAGTCGCGGTCTGCGGTGCCTCCCCCTCCCCCACCGCCTCCACCGATGCCCCCGCTGCCGCCGTTGCCACCGATGACACCCGCTGCACCGGCTCCGCCGGCTGCGAAGGCTCCGCCGGCTGCGAAGGCTCCGCCCGCCGCGCCCGTACCGGTCGCACCGATGGAATCGGGTACACCGGTGCCCCCCGCTCCGTCAGGCGCGGCAGGTGCGGCGCAACCCGAACGGCCCGAGGACGTCCTGGCCGCCGCTCTCGAAGCCATCGACACGTCGCTCGGGTCGTCGACGGTCGCGTCGACGCCTCCGGCCGTCACCGCCGGGGAGGGACCGGGGGAGGAGGACGGGGTCCTCGTCGCCACGGACGCGCCGGGGCCCGCCGCGACCTCCGAGCCGACGCACCCCGCAGGGCCCGGTGGCAAGCCGGTCGCCGACGTGGTGCTGGCCGCCGACCTCGTCGACGAGGTCGTCGGGGAGTTCGAGCACAACATCGACGTCTCTGACGCCGACGGCGTCCCCGAGGGCCTCGCCGGCTTTCCACCCCTGGCCCGGGTCCTGGTCGAAGGCGAGCGCGTCTCGCTCGAGGACATGGCCGACGTCCTCGAGGAGCGTGAACGCACCGGCCACGCCATCGCGCGGATCCTGACCCTGCGCGGGCTGGTGTCCGAGGCGGACCTCATGTGGGGCATGGCTCAGGAGATGGGCCTCGAGTTCGTCGACCTCGAAGTGCAGAGCGTCGACTTCGCGGCCGCCTACCACCTCCCCGAGGCCACGGCGCGGCACCACAACGTGCTCGTCATGGCGCTGCGCGACGGCGTGCCGGTGGTGGCGGCGTCCAACCCCACCGACGTGTTCGCCATGGACGACCTGCGCACGATCATCGGCCGCACCTTCGTCACCGTCGTCGCCACCCGGTCGCAGATCACCGCCTTCATCGACAAGGCGTACCACCAGGGCGGGGACGCCAGCGAGGTCGCCACCGCGGCGGCGTCGGACTTCGAGGACCTGGGCGACGAGGACCTGGGCAACATCCAGGCCATCGTGGACGACGCCCCCATCGTCCGGTACGTGAACCTCTTGGTCCTCCAGGCTCTCAACGAGCGGGCGTCGGACATCCACGTCGAACCCACGGGGGAGAACCTCAGGATCCGGTACCGCATCGACGGAGTCCTCCACGACATCTCCACCGCACCGAGAGCGATCGCCTCGGCGGTCACCACCCGCCTGAAGGTCATGGCGGACATCAACATCGCCGAGCACCGGCTGCCCCAGGACGGCCGGATCTCGCTCACGGTCGGCAACCGCCCCATCGACCTCCGCATGGCGACTCTGCCCACGATCTACGGCGAGAAAGTGGTCATGCGGGTCCTCGACAAGTCCAACATCGTGCTCGGCTTCGAAGACCTGGGCTTCGACCCTGATCTGCTCGAGATCTACGAGACGATCTTCCACCGGCCCTACGGGACCATCCTCGTGACCGGGCCGACGGGGTCGGGCAAGACCACCACGCTCTATGCGACGCTCGCCGCGCTCAACCACCCGGAGAAGAACATCATCACGGTGGAGGACCCCGTCGAGCTTCGCATCAAAGGCATCAACCAGGTGCAGCTCAACGTCAAGGCGGGCCTCACCTTCGCCTCGGCGCTGCGCTCGATCCTGCGATCGGACCCCGACATCGTGCTGGTGGGGGAGATCCGCGACCGGGAGACGGCCATGATCTCGGTGGAGGCAGCTCTCACGGGGCACCTGGTGCTCGCCACCCTCCACACCAACGACTCGGCCAGCACGCCCATGCGGCTGGTCGAGATGGGCCTCGAGCCCTACCTCGTCACCTCGGCGGTGACAGGAGCCCTGGCCCAGCGACTGGCGCGTCGGCTCTGCAGTCACTGCCGCGAACCGTTCGACGCCACCGAGGCCGACATCGTGGCGGCCGGCTGGAAGCCGGACGAGGTCTACGCGGACGCCGACAAGCCGACGCTGTACCGGGCGGTGGGCTGTTCCGCTTGTTCGAACACCGGATACCGGGGACGCAAAGCGCTCCTCGAGCTCCTCGTCGTCACCGAAGACGTAGAGCGGCTGATCATCGAGGGAGGCACGGCTGATGACATCCACAAGCTTGCAGTCGAACAGGGCATGGTGACCCTGCGGCGCAGTGGCATTCGCAAGGCGCTCGAGGGTGAGACAACCCTCGAGGAAGTGCTCCGGGTGGTCGCATGAGCCCCTCGGCCAGCACCCGGGTCGAATGGGCCCGGCGCCTGGCGAACTCCATCGTGTCCGACGGGTACGCGGACGACGCGGCTGTCGCCCCCATCCTGACCGAGGCGACCGATCGTGGCGTGTCGTTCCCGGCCCTGCTCATCTCGCGGCGACGTGACGTCGCAAGAGGTGGTCCTCGGCCTCCTCTCCCAGCTCACCAGGCTCCCGGTCGTCGACCTCGACCACGACCGCCCGAGCGACCAGGCGCTGGCGGCCACGCCGCTGACGGTGGCGCGCGAGTACGGCGCGGTCGGGTACCGCCTGGACGGCGATGCGTTGACCACGGCGTTCGGGGACCCTCCCGACGAGGACGACGTCCGGGCGCTGTCGGTGCTCGTCGGCCACGTCGTCGTGCCCGTGCTGGCCAACCCGATCGCCATCGAGCGCCTGCTGGCCACGATGGAGCCTCCGGCGCCGGCACCGGCTCCTCCTCAGGGCAACGGGTCCGGGTCGACGGCGGGGGAGATGACCGCCAACGGCTCCGCGCAGGCGTCGTCGAACGGCGGCCAGGGCGGCGCTGTCTACGCCAGCCCGAACAGGGAGGACAGCGGCGAGGCGGGACTGCACCTCGACGACCTCCTGCGCTACGCGGTGAGCGTCGGCGCCTCTGACCTTCACCTCACCACCGGGTTGCCGGCGTGCATCCGGTTGCACGGTGCCATCCGGCCCATCGAGGGCTGCCCGGTCCTCGACAACGAGACGATCCGGGACATGGTCTTCGGGATCCTGCCCCAGTCGCTCCGTGAGCGCTTCGAGGCCGAGAAGGAGCTCGACACCTCCCACTCGATCGTCGACGTGGGACGGTTCAGGCTCAACGTGTTCCAGCAGCGGGGGACCGTGGCGGCCGCCATGCGGTCGATCCCTCACGAGATCCCGCCTTTCGACGTGCTGGGCATCCCCGAATCGATCCGGTCTTTCACCGACATGCGGCACGGTCTCGTGCTCGTCACCGGACCCACCGGGTCGGGGAAGTCGACGACCCTGGCCTCTCTCGTCGACATCATCAACCGGTCCAAGCCGCTGCACATCGTCACGGTGGAGGACCCGATCGAGTTCCTGCACACCCACAAGCGGGCCATGGTGAACCAGCGCGAGGTGGGCCAGGACACGATGTCGTTCTCCGAAGCCCTCCGCCGGGTGTTGCGTGAGGACCCCGACGTCATCCTCGTGGGGGAAATGCGTGACCTCGAGACCATCTCGATGGCCCTGACGGCGGCCGAGACCGGCCACCTCGTGTTCGGGACGCTGCACACCCAGGATGCGCCCCAGACCATCGACCGCATCATCGACGTCTTCCCCACCAACCAGCAGGACCAGGTGCGCACCATGCTGGCCGGGTCCCTCGAAGGCGTCGTCACCCAGCAGCTGCTGCTCAACGCCGACGGCACCGGCCGGCTGGCGTGCTGCGAGGTGATGGTGTGCACCTCCGCCATCCGGAACCTCGTCAGGAGCGCCAAGACCCACCAGATCTACTCGTTGATGCAGACCGGAGGTCAGTACGGCATGCAGACGATGGACCAGGGCCTGGCGAAGCTGGTGAAGACGGGGCGGATCACCGAGGCTGTCGCCTTCGACCGGTGCCGCAACGAGGAAGACCTCCGCAACCACCTGAACTCGTAGGAGCAGCCTGTCATGGCGATGACGTTCGATTACAAGGTCCGAGACCGCACCGGCAAGCTCGTCGAGGGCCAGCTCGAGGGCGACAGCCTGGCGCTGGTGGTGGGCAAGCTGCGCGAGATGGGCTATCTCCCCCTGGCGGTGACGCCGAAGTCCAAGATGAACGTCCACAAGGAGATCACCATCCCGGGATTCTCCAACCGGGTCAAGCTCACCGAGATCGCCGTCGCCACCCGCCAGCTCGCCACCATGATCGACTCGGGCCTGTCGGTGGTGCGGTCCCTGGGGATCCTCGGCAACCAGGTGGAGAACAAGGAGCTGGGCCGGGTCCTGAGCGAGGTCCGGATGGAGGTCGAGCGCGGCTCGTCGCTGTCGGCGGCGTGTGCCAAGTACCCCAAGATCTTCAGCGTCCTGTTCATCACGATGGTCCAGGCCGGCGAGGCCGGGGGTCACCTGGACGCGGTCCTGCTGGAGCTGGCTTCGACGATGGAGAAGCAGGCGGTCCTGCGTCGCACCGTCCGTTCGGCCATGACCTACCCGGCCGTGGTCGTGTCCGTCATGGTCGTCATCTTCCTGGCCCTGCTCATCTTCATCGTGCCCGTGTTCACCAAGCTCTTCGCGTCACTCAACGCCAAGCTGCCCACACCGACCTTGATCGTCATCGACATCTCCAAGATCATCCTCGGCCCCGGGTCGCTTGTCGTCGTGGCAGTGCTCGTGACCGCGGTCGTGCTGTTCCGCCGTTGGATCAAGACCGACGTGGGGCGACTCAAGTGGGACACCTTCAAGCTCAAGCCACCGGTGTTCGGACCGCTGATCCACAAGGTGTCGCTGGCGCGCTTCTCGCACACCCTGGCGTCGCTGATCGAAGCCGGGGTCCCCATCCTGGAGTCGCTCGACATCGTGGCGGACACGGCGGGCAACCAGATCGTCGCCAACGCCTTGTTGGACGCCAAGGCCGGCGTCCGGGAGGGACGGGCTCTGGCCGACACCCTGCGCGAGCACGAGGAGATCATCCCCGCCCTCGTCACCCAGATGGTCGAGGTGGGCGAGCAGACCGGTGCGCTCGACACCATGCTCCACAAGGTCGGCCAGTTCTACGACGGCGAGGTCGAGACGACCGTGAACAACCTGACCTCGATGCTCGAGCCCATGCTCACCGTCGCCATGGGAGCCGGTGTCGGCACCATGGTCGTGTGCATGTACCTGCCCATGTTCGACTACATCAAGCACATCCCGACGAGCTGACCCGACGTCCCTTGCCGAGATGAGCATGTCCGAGGGTGAACGTCACATCACGGTCGTCGACCGGGCGCGGCAGCGCAAGTGGCCCATCCTGGTCACCGTCGCCGTCCTGGTGACAGGCATGGCCTTCTGCCTGGCGTGGGGCCCGGTCGTGAGGCACCGTGACACGTGGGTCATTCCCGGCGACATCTGGGGGGCGTACCGGTCGGCCCACTTCATCGGCTGGGGATCGCTGGGAAGCGTGTACGCGGCGGGCACGGGCGTCGTCACGTTCCCGGGAATCCTGTTGCTGTTCGCTCCCGTCGCCATGCTGACCGGGGGCCTCGGCATGACGGAGAATTTCCCGTACTACGTCCCTCACCCGACCTCGTGGCTGGTGTTGGGGCCCTACGAGATCTTGATCGGCTGCGCGGCCCTGTTCGCGTGTGATGCGCTCGCACAACGCCTGGGGGTGCCCGGAGGCCGGCGGGGGGTGCTGTGCGTCGCCGAGGGTGTGGTCCTGTGGCCCACGATCGTCATATGGGGGCATCCCGAAGACGCCCTCGCTGTGGCCCTGGCCGTGTACGCCATGGTGTTCGCCCTCGACGGGCGTTGGACCGGAGCGGGTTGGATCTTCGGCGCCGCCGTCGCCACCCAGCCCGTCGTGGGGCTCATGCTCCCCGTGCTTGTCGCCATGTCGGGCAAGCAGCGCGCTGTGCCTCTCCTGCTCCGGTCTGTCGTGCCCGCGGTCGCGCTCCTGGCCACGCCGCTGGCGGCACAGTTCCACGCCACGACGCAGGTTCTGTTCAGGCAGCCCAACTTCCCCAACCTCGACCACAGCACGCCGTGGACGGCCTTCGCCCCGCGGCTGGGCGGAACCGGCAAGCACTTCGCGGTTGCCGCCGGTCCGGGACGTGTCGTCGCGCTGCTGGCGGCCTGCGCGCTCGGGTGGTGGGCGCGTCGTTGGCGCCAGCGTCCCGAGCTCCTGGTGTGGGCGGCCACCTTCGCGCTGGCCCTGCGCTGCCTGACCGAATCGGTGATGGTGCCGTTCTACGTCTGGCCCACGCTCGCCCTGGGACTGGTCCTGGTGGGGCGGCGGGCGCATTGGCGCCAGGCGCTGGCCTTCGGGTCGGCCTTGACGGTCACTGTGTGTGCCGAAACTTTTCTCGCAAAGTGGTCATGGTGGTCGATCGTCACCGGTGGCCTGCTCCTGGTGCTGCTGATGGCGTTTCCGGGCAGGGCGTCAAGAGTGCGGGCGGAGGTGCCGATAGATCTCAGAACGGCACGACCCGAGCCCGTGCACGCGCCGGCGCGTGCCCTAGTGGGAGCAGCACAGTGACCAGGAGAGCGGTGTCATGGCACAGGTAGTCGGACTCGACATCGGCACCAGCGCGGTGCGGGCGGCGGAGCTCGAATTCGGGACCGGCGCCCCCGTGCTGGTGGCGTTCGGACAGGTCGGCCTCCCTCCCGGCGCCATCGTCGACGGCGAGGTCCAGGACCACTCGGCCGTCTCCGACGCCATCGAGCGGCTGTGGCAGAACGGGAAGTTCCAGTCGAAGACCGTTGTGGTGGGCATCGCCGGCCTGCGGGCCATCACCCGCGAGATCGACCTGCCGTGGGTGCCGGACGAAGACGTCGACAGCGCGGTGCGATTCCAATCCGAAGAGGTCATCCCCTTCCCGCCGGACAAGACGATCCTCTCGGCGCAGGTGCTCGCCGACAACACCGCGCCCGACGGGACGCGGACGCGGCGGGTGCTCGTGGCCGCCGCCCATCGCGACCTGGTCGACGGCGTTGTGGCCGCGGCCGAGAAGGCCGGGCTCATCGTCGAGGGTGTGGACCTCGTGTCCTCGGCCCTGGTGCGCGCCCTGGGCGACCCCTCGGTGGCGGCAGAGCGGCCCGAGGCGATCGTGTCCATCGGCGCGGGGCTCACGGTCGTGGTCGTCCATCAGCACGGTCGTCCCCAATTCGTCCGCACCATCGGCACCGGCGGCAACGCCGCCACCGCGGCGGTGGCCGGAGCGCTCGACCTCCCCCTGGTCGATGCCGAGGGCCTCAAGCGGCGCCTCGGTGAGGCCACTCCGCAGGTCCAGTCGGCTGAGAGCGCGGTGCAGCCGGCCATCGCCGAGCTCGTAGGGGAGATCCGGAACTCCGTGCAGTACTTCGCCACGCTGCCCGGGCGGGTGCCCATCGCCCGGGTCCTCCTGACCGGAGGAGGTGCTCGCCTGCGCGGCCTGGTGAAGGAGCTGCGCGCCCAGGTGCGCATCCCGGTCGAGCACGTCTCCCCGCTGGCGAGGCTCGACCTGTCGAGGATCGACCTCGATCCGGAGCAGGCCGCCAGCATCGACCCGGTGCTGGCGACGCCCATCGGTCTGGCACTGCCCGAGCCCAATCCGTCGGTGAAGAAGTTCAACCTGGTCCCCCCCGAGGTGACCCAGCGTGCCTTCGAGCGCAACGTGGCCCGCAAGACCTTCGTGGCGGCGGGAGTCGTGGTGCTCCTCCTCGTGGCCGCGAGCGCGTACCGCTTCCTGGAGGTCCACAACGCGGAGAACGGCGTCAGCAGCCTGAAGACCAGCGTGGCCGGGCTCAACGCTCAGATCCCGACGTACGACAAGGTGGTCGCCATCACCAACGAGCTCCGGGTCGCCGAGGGTGAGGTCACGCAGATCTCCTCCAAGGCGGTGGACTGGTCGGCCGTGGTCACCCAGCTGCAGCAGCGCATCCCGGCGGGCCTGTCCGTGACCACGTTCTCGGGTACCGCCGCGGCGACGGGCACGGCCGCTTCCGCGGCGGCTGCGTCGGCGACATCGGCGACGGCTGGTGACCTCACCGCGGCGGGCGCGGCGCCGGCCGGAGCCATCGGCTCGCTCACCATGGGGGTCTCGGGAGCGTTCCCGAGCTCCGCACACTTCGATCCCGTGGCGCAATGGATCGACGGCCTGACGGCGTCGTCCATGTTCAGCCCGCCGGGAGTGTCCGCGGTCACCAACGCCCCCACCGGGGCCAACACGACCGTGGCCTTCCAGTCCACGTTGTGGCTCACCGCGAACTCCAACTTGACCAAGAACGTAGGTTCGTGATGGAACAGCTCACCCGTTACCGAATCCCGATCCTGACCGCTGTGGGCGCTGTGGTCCTGGCGATCATCGTCTATGCGGCGTGGATCTCTCCCGAGGGCGGCAAGCTCTCGAGCCTGCGCGCCCAGCAGACCCAGCTCCAGTCCCAGCAGTTGCACCTCCAGACCGAGCTCAACACGTTGCGGCGCGACAAGGCCGACCTGGCGGCGAACTGCCAGCAGCTGACCACGGACCTCACCGAGATCCCCGGCACGCCGACGGTTGACGCCTTCTTCAACCAGGTCACCGCCCTGGCGGTGTCGGCCGGCGATCCGAACACGCCGAGCATCAGCGTGACCGACACGACGGGCGGGACCGGAAGCGTGAAGCTCGTCGCCGTCGACTTGACGCTCTCGGGGACGTACGGCCAGATGTCGGCCTTCTTGCAAGGGCTCGTCACCTTCCCGCGGCTGTTCTCCGTGACCAGCCTGGCCGTGAACGGCGGCGCCCTGGTCACCGGAGGCGCGCCGGTCAACCCGGCGACGGCGGGCTACCAGCTCACGTTGCAGGGCGACATCTTCTACAGCACCGGGCAGTCCGACGTCTGCGCTGCCGCCGCCACGGCGACGGCCGGCCACTGAGCACTCGCGCACATGGCGGCATGTTGTGCCGCCATTGGCCCTAAAGGAGTGCGACTCCGGTGCCGATAGTTGTCCCGATAGCCATTGCGCATTAAAGGGAGGAAGTCCATGCTCAAGTCCACCCTCACGCGTCTGCGTGAGACACGTATGCGAGAGGTCGAGGGAGCGGAAGCGGCTGATGCCGGTTTCACCCTGATCGAACTGATGGTGGTGCTGTTGATCATCGCCATCCTGCTCGCCATCGCCATTCCCACGTTCCTCGGCGTCACCGGGTCGGCCAACGACCGGGCTGCGCAGTCGAACCTGACCAACGCCCTCACCGAGGCGAAGGCGCTGTACCAGAACAGCCAGACCTACTGCCAGTCCAGCTGTGCACAGGGCACGCTGCCTCTGGCGACGGTGCAGTCGTCGGCTCCGGAGTTCAGCTGGACGACCAGCAACGTGTCGCCCGGGAACAACATCAGCATCGAGCCGGTGGACGTGACCACGACCGCCGGGACCGGTGACGGCCTCATCATGGCGGCCGAGAGCAAGAACGCCAACACCTGCTGGTACGCGGTGGACCTCGAGAGCGCCCCGAGCGCGGCCTTCACCGACAGCACGGGTGTGGACTTCGCTCAGGCGCAGACCGCGGCCGGTGCGGGTCAGTGGGAGTCACAGCCGTCGGCACAGAAGATCACCGCCGGCGTCTTCTACGCCAAGGCGACCATCGGGGGAACCGGTAACCCGGCGACGTGTGTGGCCACCACGCCCACCTCGGGCACGCCCAGCACGTTCAACTGGGGTACCACGTTCTCCAACGCCCCGAACCTGTAAAGGGAACGATTCGCCGGAGAAATCTGGCGAAGAGTGGAAAGGACTGTGGCCCCCGCTTCGGCGGGGGCCACAGTCGCGTCTACGCCCGATCCCCGGCCCGCGACAGCAGCGGTGACCTGTCTCGACCAGAGCGGAGCTCGGGTCCCTCAGGTCGACACGTCACTCGCGACCGGCCCGGCCGATGCGATGACGTCGAGGATCTCCTTGCCCACCAGCTCGTCTCGGTCCAACAGCGCGTCGCGCAAGGCCTCGACCACGTTGCGGTTCTCCTCGAGCATGGTGTGCACCTCGTCCTTGGCGCCGCGCAGGAGCCGGTCGACCTCCTCGCGGCTCGAGTCGACGGCGGTGACCTTGGAGACGATGTTGCCCGGCATGTCGAGCGCCGCCGCGGAGATGAGAGTGGATCCCATGCCCAGGCTCCCCACCATCTGGCACGCCGCCACGGTGGCGGCCTGGAGGTCCGATGCCACCCCCGAGCTCGTCTCCCCGAAGAACAATTCCTCGGCCACCATCCCCCCGAAGGCGATCTGGATGAGGGCCTCGATCTCCGAGCGCGTCTTGGTGTAGCGCTCCTCCTCGTCGGAGTGCGACAGCAGCCCCAGGGCGTCCTTGCGCTTGATGATCGACAGGACCTCCATCTTGCGGCCCTTGCCCACCAGCCACGCCACGGTGGCGTGCCCGGCCTCGTGGGTGGCGATGGTGCGCCGTTCCGCCTCGGCGTACTCGACGGGCTGGGCCAGGCCGATCTCCTCGGTCATCTTGGCCTGCTGGATGTCGTCCCAGGCGAGCCCGGTGCGGTTGCGGCGCAGCGCCCACACCAGCGCCTCGTCGAGGAGGTGCTCGAGCATGACCGGCGAGTACCCGAAGGTCATCGCCGCCAGCGTGTCGCGTTTGGCGGGATCGTCGAGCTCGGGAGCGTGCGCCTTCTTGGCCAGGTAGTAGTCGAGGATCTCGCGCCGTCCTGACTTCGAGGGAAGGTCGAAGTAGATCGAGCGGTCGAAGCGTCCGGGGCGCACGAGGGCGGGATCGAGGTCCGCGGCCCGGTTGGTCGCCCCGATGACGAGGATGTTGGCCGGCGGGGTGGGCGGCTTGGTGAGGTGGTGGTGCGAGGGGAGCCAGGCGTTGACGAGGTCGATCAGCGCGCCGCGCATGCGGACTGAGCGCGGAGGCTGGTCGAAGGACTGCAGCTGGATCAACAGCTCGTTGACGACCCCGGCCACCCCGTCGTGATGGCGGCCCGTCCCCATCCCCCCCCGCGCGCCGCCGATGGCGTCGATCTCCTCGATGAACCCGATGGCGCCGCCCTCACGCCGGGCGTAGGTGCGCAGCTCGCGGAAGTAGGAGCGGATCTTGCGGTTCGTCTGCCCGTAGAACATGGACTGGAACGCGGACGACGACACGAACAGGAAGGGCACGCCGGCTTCGGCCGCCATCGCCTTGGCCATGTAGGTCTTGCCCGTGCCCGGTGGTCCTTCGAACAGGATGGCCCGACGCGCCGATCCTCCCATGTGCTCGGCGAAGGTGCGGTGCGCCAGGAAGAGGTTGAGGGTCTTGACGACTTCGTCGACCACCACGGGCGCGCCGCGCACGTCGTCGAAGCGGACGTCGATCTCGTTGGGGCGGTAGAGGATGTGCGGGGACCGGCCCGCCCCGAGGAGCGGGACGACCATCACACAGACGAAGAGAGTGATGAGGATGAACGCCGGCAGATAGGGAGTGAGCCCCGACGGGAAGTGGGGGAGCCCGAAGGGTCCCCGGTGCAGCACGGTGGCCCGCACCACGAGCCAGGCGGCGATGGGGACGAGCAACAGGGCGAGCCGGCGCATCTTCCCCTGGCGGACGCGCTCACGATGCGCCCCTACGTCCGCGCTGCGCACTCCCATGACCCCGGACTGGCCGAGGGACCGCAGGGCGACGGCGGCGTCGGTGTCGCCGAGTGGTGTGGTGCCCGCGGGCGGGGCTTGCCCGGAGGTGCTGTCCATCGGCGCACCGGCCGCGTCGGCCTGGGCCGCTCGCATGAGACGGCGGTCCCCCCGGCTTCCCTGCCTGCTCATGGACTCACCCTCGCCCCCCGGCGCCGTGCTGCCCAGCCCCCTTGGACCAGGGGCTCCGACGCAACAGCACCACTCTCCGCGTCCGTTCTAACGCCCCTCCCAACGACCGATCAACTCCCCCCCAATACCCGGGGCTACCGGACAGGGGGCGGCCGGACGCCGCCAACCGGGGGCAGGCCGGTCGGCGGTGCCTCACATGGGGCCGGCGTCGTGCTTTCGGCCCGGCAGCAGCTCCCGGCGCGAGGCCAGGATTCCCAGTGCCCGATGTAGCGCGGGTCGGGTCTCGGCGGGGTCGACGACCTCGTCGACGAAGCCCCGCTCCGCCGCCACCCAGGGCGTAAGGAGCTCGGTGTCGTAGCGGTCCTCGAGGACGCGGCGCTCGTCGGCACCGGCGTGGCGGTTCAGGATCTGCACCGCCCCTGGCGCCCCCATCACGGCGATCTCCGCCGACGGCCACGCCAGGCACAGGTCGTTGCCGATGCCCTTGGAGTCCATGACGATGTAGGCCCCGCCGTAAGCCTTGCGCAACACGACGCAGACCCGTGGCACGCTCGCCTCGGCGTAGGCGAAGGCGAGCTCGGCGCCGTGGCGGATCATCCCCCTCCACTCGAGGTCCTTGCCGGGGAGGAATCCCGGGGTGTCGACGAGGGTGACGATCGGAAGGTTGAACGCGTCGCAGAACCGTACGAAGCGGGCGCCCTTCTGCGAGGCGGGGATGTCGAGGGTGCCCGCCAGGGAGCGGGGCTGGTTGGCGACGATCCCGACGGGGCGGCCCCCCACAGAGGCCAGCGCGGTGACGAGGTGCGACGCCCACCCCGGTCGCAGCTCAAGGAGCTCACCGTCGTCGACGATGGCGCGTGCGACGTCGCGTACGTCGTAGGAGGCCGACGCGGCCGCAGGGACGAGGTCGCGCAGCTGCGGCGAGCTGCGATCGGTGGGGTCGTCGCTCTCCACACGCGGTGCTTCGGCGTCGGTGTGGTCGGGGAGGTAGTCGAGCACGGACCCGAGCAGTTCGTCCACGGCATCCTCGTCGGCGGCCACCAACGCGCACAGCCCGCTGGCGCTGGCGTGCACCGCCGCGCCCCCGAGGTCGTGCAGGCTCACCCGCATCCCGGTGAACCCCTCCACGGCGTCGGGACCCGACACGAAGGCGAAGGCATCGGGGGTCATCACGGTGACGTCGGCCAGGCCGAGGAGCAGCGACGGGCCGGAGATGGCCGCACCGGTCACCGCCGCCAGCACCGGCACCGACCCCGAGCAGGCGGCGACGGCCGCGGCCGCCCGGCCCCAGCCGTGCAGGGCGTCGACGCCCTCGGAGACCTCGGAGCCCGACGACGACAGCACCATCACCAGGGGGAGGCGGTCGTCGAGGGCGACCCGTGCCGCCTCGGCGATCGTGTCACCGTCGGCCCGGGTGAGCGCGCCGCGGTGGTGGCCCGACACCGAGCGCACCTGCACCGTCCGGCGGGTGCCGATGGCCTCGACCCCGGCGCGGACCGTGCCCGGCACCCGGGTGCGCAGCGGGACGTGGGACCCCGGGACCTTGGCCGTCGGTGCCGGGGACGGGGACCGGGACGGCGGCGGGGACGTGACCGAGGTCGGAGGAGCCGGGGTCGCGGTCGCCACTGGGGTCATGTTAGGAGGCCGGCATCGGGGGCCATGCGACGGTGGGCCGAAGGCCCTGTGCCACCATCTGTGCGCGGGTTCGAGGTCTCGGACCGGAGGCGACGGGGACCGGCACCCAGGGTCGGCTCGGTCACCAGGACGACGAGGGGTGACGACGATGCGTGCGTGCGTGATGCGACAAGGTGGGCTCGTGATCGACGACGTCGCGGAGCCCCGGCCCGAGACGGGCCAGATGCTCGTCCGCACCCTGGCGTGCGGGATCTGCGGGTCCGACCTCCACTTCCTGCGTCATGGCGAGACGATGGTGGCGATGACCGACGAGATGCTCCCGTCCATGGGTGCACAGGCCATGGGCATGGCGCCGATCGACCTGTCACGCGACATGGTCATGGGCCACGAGTTCTGTGCCGAGGTCCTCGAGCTCGGGCCCGACACCTCGGGGCCCAAGCCCGGCACACGCGTGGTGTCGGTTCCCGTGCTGCTCTCGTCGACCGGGCTGCACCAGCTGGCGTACAACAACGCCTACCCCGGCGGCTACGCGCAGTACATGGTGTTGTCGGCGCCGCTCGCGCTCGAGGTCCCCAACGGCCTCGACACCCGGCACGCGGCGCTCACCGAGCCTCTGGCCGTGGGTATCCACGCCGTGGCGCGTTCGGGTGCGACGCGGCGCGACGGTGCGATCGTCGTCGGGTGCGGGCCCGTCGGGCTGGCCGTGATCGCCGCGTTGCGCGCCGTGGGCGTCGAGTCGATCGTGGCCGCCGACCTGTCGCCGACGCGGCGGGCCATGGCGCGCACCATGGGTGCGCTCGACGCCGTGGACCCCACCGAGGAGGGTGTCGTCGACGCCTGGCACCGTCTCGACGGTCGCCGGCCCCTGGTCGCCTTCGAGGCGGTCGGTGTTCCGGGCATGCTCCAGCAGCTGCTGCACGACCTGCCGCCCGGCACCCGGGTCGCGGTCGTCGGCGTATGCATGGAGGCGGACCGGATCCTGCCGTTCTTCGCCATCGCCAAGGAGCTGTCGTTGCACTTCGCCATGGCCTACGGGGCCGACGAGTTCGCCGGCGCCCTGCGCGCCCTGGCCGAAGGGGACATCGACGCGTCGCCCATGATCACGGGCACGGTCGACCTCGACGGGGTGCCCGGCGCCTTCGAGGCACTGGCCAGTCCCGACGAGCACGTGAAGATCCTCGTGGAGCCCGCGGCGACGTGAGCCCACCGGCGTCGGGGCGTTCGTGGTTCCGGAGCGCCTGGCCGTGGTTGAAGTACGTCGTCGGCCTGGCCCTCGCCGCCCTGGCGCTGTGGGCGCTGACCGGGCGCACCGGCGAGCTCTCGGGGGCGTCGAGCTATCTCGACCACCTCCGTTGGTGGTGGCTCGCCCTCGCCCTGGCCGCCGAGGCGGGTTCGCTCGTGGCGTTCGCCCTTATCCAGAAGCGGCTGCTCGAGGCGGGCCATGTCGCCCCGTCGACGTCGCGCCTCACGGCGGTGACCTTGGCGTCGACGGCCATCGCCAATTCGATGCCGGCCGGACCGGTGGTCTCCGCGGTGTTCGCGTTCCGCCAGTACCGGCGCCAGGGCGCCGACGAGGCGTTGGCGGGATGGACGCTGGCGGCGGTGTTCGTCGCCGCCTCGGTGACCCTCGCCCTCGTGGCTGCGGTCGGCGTGACGGTGGCGGGCGCCGAGGGCGCCGGCCTCGACCTGGTGGGGGTGACCGTGGGCGTGCTGGTGGGGGCGCTCGCCCTGGGTGCGGTCTTCCTCCAGCGGCGCGCCCTGGTGTGGCTGGTCTCGGGGTCGGTGCGCATCACCCAACGCGTGGTGCGATGGCCCCGGGGCGAGCTCGCCGCGCAGGTCGACGCCATCATCGCCCGGCTCACCGTGGTCAACCTCGATCTCCGCCAGGTTCTCTCGGTCGTCGGCTGGGGGGTGGCCAACTGGGTCCTCGACTGCGCCTGCCTGGCCATCGCGTTCCTGGCCATCGGGGCGGGGATCCCCTGGAGGGGCCTGCTCCTCGCCTACGGGGCCGGCCAGCTCGCCGCCAACCTCCCCATCACCCCCGGTGGCCTGGGCGTGGTGGAGGGGAGCCTCACCATCGCGTTGGTCCAATTCGGCGGGGCCGAGACCTCGACGGTGGCGGCTGTCCTTCTGTACAGGATCCTGAGCTTCTGGGTCGAGCTGCCGGTCGGGTGGGCGACGTGGGGCGCCCTGGTGTGGTCGGGCCGGCGCACCGTGGCCCCCGAAGCGGTACCTGACAGCGTGAAGGAGGCGGCACAGTGATTCCGGGCGGGAGGGTGTCGGGAGAGAAGGTGTCGGGAGAGAAGGTGTCGGGAGAGATGGTGTCGGGAGAGATGGTGTCGGGTCGCACCTTTCCAGCCTGCAGGGCGCGGCGCACGGCCGGCTGGGCACCCCTTGGCGGGGTCCGGCGTCTCGCCGCTGTCGGGGTCGTCGCGCTGGGCTCGCTGGCGGTGGCGGGCTGCACCTCGGCGCGCAACACCTTGGGGACGAACTCGAGCCCGTGCTTCAAGGCCCTCGCCCTGGCCGCCGACGCCGTGCACGACCGGGGGAAGTTTGCCGGGGTGCGCCTGGTGTCGGCCTCGACGCTCAAGAAGATCCCTCGCGTCGACGACGTGCTCTCGCGCCGCTCGTCCACGCGCCTGCACAACGTGTGCGCGGTGGCGTACAGCGGCACGTTCCGGCCCTCCCAGGTCGAGCGACCGGCGGGACGGGTTCCCGCGTCGGGGGTGGGGCACTTCGCCATCGTCGTGGTCTCGACGCCGCAGAACGTCCTGTTGGCGACGTTCGTGCTCGAGAAGGAGCCGGTGCGGTTCCGCCATCTCACCCTCGGTGTGCTCCACGGGCCGGCTCCCGGGGGCGCCTCAGAGGTCGGGTGAGCCGGTGCCCTCGGTCGGGCTCCGCTCGACCGGGTCGGCCCACGGTGCAGTGGGCCGGGCGATCGCCCACGGATGGCGCCGCCGCGCCCGGGTGTGCCCCTTGGCCTCGGCCCGCGCCGCGCGCTCGAGCTGGCGCTCGACCTCGGCCCACGTGAGGGGCTCGCCGTCGTCGCCGTCGGCCGCCGCGTTCTCGACGCGCTGGGCGCGCATGAGCGCGACCCACGCCGCGCTCCACAGCACCGGGAGCGTGGCCACCTTGGCCACCACCCCGGCCAGCTGCTGGTCCACCAGGCGCGAGATCCCGAACGCCACGCGCACGTTGCTGAACGTCTCGTACAGCGGGTGACGGGCGAAGACGTAGATGATGGCCGGGAACGTCGGGATGACCGACTGGATGAAGAGGTAGGCAGCGACCCCCACGGGGACGGTGCGGTGCGCGCCGGGGATGTGGCGCAGCACCGGGCCCCACAGCACGGCGCCGGCGAGCAAGAGGGCCAGGTCGGTGAGGGCCCGCCACCACGGGGAGGACGCCTGGGCGGCGACGGCCGGAGTGACCAGCGTCCCCACCGCCACGACGGTGAAGGTCACGACGGCGACGACGGGACGGGTGAGGGTCTCGAGACAGGCGTCGAGCGGCGCGGGGCGCGTGAGCGTCGCCAGGAGCGGGGTGGGTATGGCGAGCAGCAGGAGCGGTGCCGCCCCCAGCGTGAGCAGGAGTCGCTGGACGACGAGGGCCGTGAGCGACCAGTGCGCGGCGAGGTCCGCCAGGGGCCACGTGAGCGCCAGCACCAGGGCGACGAGCGCGCCCGCCAGGCACCGGAGCTGGCGGCGCGTGGACAGGGTTCGGGGACCCGACCGCATGCCGAGGTGCCGTACGGCGAGGGCGTAGGCGAGGGCCAGGAGCGCGATGGCCAGCCATGCGAAAAGGTGGAGGTGAAACGCCCAGGGGTCGCCGACCCCCGCCCCGCCGAAGGTGTGCGGGCCCGCCGCCACGAGTGACGCGTTCACGGGGTGAAGCGCCCGGGCTCCCGACGCGGGCGCCGGGGCGGCGCGTGGGGCCGCCTACGCTCTCGCCCATGGTGGACAGGCTGGAGCGGCTCACCGACCTGGTGCTCGTATTGCTGCGCGACCAGCGTCCGAAGTCGTTGCGCGAGATCGCGTCGGAAGTGCCCGGGTATCCCGCGTCGGAGGGTGAGGCGCGGCGCCAGGCCTTCGAGCGCGACAAGCGCACGTTGCGCGACGGCGGTATCGAGGTCACGGCGATGCCGATCGACGGACCCGAGCAGGTCGGGTACGTCATCCGGCCCGAGGACTACTACCTGCCCGACCTCAACCTGGCGCCGGACGAGCAAGCGGCCCTGAACCTCGCGGTCGCCGGGGTCCACCTCGGCGAGCCTAGTGGTCGGGATGCGTTGTGGCGCCTGGGGCTTCCGGCCTCGGCCGGGGCGCGACCGGTGGCCGAGCTCCCGGCCCTGCCGGCGCTGCCCGCGCTCCACGCCGCGCTGCGGCGCGCGCCACGGTGTGCTTCGACTACCGGGGCGAACGGCGCCGTGTCGACCCCGCGTTGCTGCGGTTCCACGCCGGGTGGTGGTACCTGGTGGGCCACGATCTCGACCGCGGCGCGCCCCGGACGTTCCGGGTGGACCGCATGGAGGGCGACGTGGCCGCGGCGGCGCCGGGCTCGGCGGTCCTGCCCGACGGCTTCGACCCCGACGCTGCGCTCCCCGACGTCCCGTGGCGCATCGGGGAAGGTGCCCTCGTCACCGTCGTGGTGCAGGTGGACGCGGCATTGGCCGCCCTCGTGCTCGACGAGGTGGGGGCGTCCGCGCTGGCGCGTCGCGAGGACGACGGGTCGGTGGTGCTGCACCTCGAGGTGACCAACATCGACGCGCTGCGGTCCTGGCTGTTCGAGCTGGGGGACCACGCCGAGGTCCTCGGCCCCGAGGAGGTCCGTGCCGGCGTCGTGTCGTGGCTCGAGGCGATGAGCGGGGGCCGGTGAGCGTGCGCGCCGATGCCGGTTCCCGGCTGCTGCGCCTGCTGGCCGTGCTCACCTGGCTGGCGCGCCAGGGCCGGGCGCCGGTGTCGGAGCTCTCCGAACGCTTCGGGCTCGAGCCCGACGAGCTCATCGCCGACCTCGAGCTCGCCGCATGCTGCGGCCTGCCTCCGTACTCGCCCGACCAGCTCATGGAGATCATCGTCGACGACCAGGAGGTGATCGCCGACCTCGGGGCCGAGCTCGGGCGGTCCCGACGGCTCACCGCCGCGGAGGGCTTCGCCCTGGCCGCATCGGCCCGCGCCATCCTGGCGGTGCCCGGCGCCGATCCCGACGGGGCACTCGGACGCGCCCTCGGGAAACTCGAAGCGGTGCTCGGTGGTCGCGGCATGCTGCGTGTCGACCTGCGTGAGCCGGCCCATCTGGCCGTGATCCGCGACGCGTGCGAGGCGGGGCGCCAGATCGAGCTGCACTACTACTCGGCATCGAGCGACCGGGAGTCGACGCGCATCGTGGACCCGGTCTCGGTGCGGTTGATCGAGGGAAACTGGTACCTCGACGGGTACTGCCACAACGCGCAGGGCATGCGGCGCTTCCGCGTCGACCGGGTCTCCGCCACCCGCCCCACCGGCGAGCCGGCCTGCCACCGGGACGGCGACGCGTCGAGCGACGACCGCGACGCCGCGCCGCGCAGCGAGGCCTTCGTCCCCGGGCCTGAGGCCACCGTCGTCCATCTCGCCGTCGACGACGACGCGGTGTGGATCGTGGAACCGCTGCTCACCTCCCCGCCCGAGACACGGCCCGACGGGCGCAGCACGGTGACGTTGGCGGTGGCGAGCACGGTGTGGTTCGGTCGCCTCCTTCTCCGCCTCGGTGCGCACGCCGAGGTGCTCGACCCTCCCGAGCTCACCGGCACCGGGCGCCAGGCGGCGCGCCAGCTCCTGGACCGCTATCGGTCGGGCCGGGGTCGCTGATCGGGGTTCGGGTCCCGGCAAGGGCTCGGACACCGGCAAGGTCTCGGGCGAGGTCACCGTCAAGGGGGCCAGGTCAGCGTGGCCACGGGGAGCAGCTCCGACACCGGGCCGGAGCCCGGCACCCCGGAGGTCGGGGTGCTGCGGGTGGCCAAGGTGCGCACGGGCGGCCATGGGTATTACCTCGAGGTGGCGGGGAACGGGACCGGCACGGGCGTCGAGGCCCCGGGCCGGTGGCTGGGGACCGGGGCGGCGGCACTGGGACTGCGCGGCGAGGTGCACGGTGACGCGCTCGGGGCTGTGCTCCGGGGCGACGATCCCCTGACCTTGCGCCGGCTGGGTCGGTCCCATGACCGGGTCACGGTGGCCGGCTTCGACCTCAGCTTCTGCGCGCCGAAGTCGGTGAGCATGCTCCACGCGTTGAGCCCGCCCGAAGTGGCGGGCGAGGTGCTCGCCGCGCACGAGCGCGCCGTCGACGCCGCGCTCGACTACGTCGAGCGCCGTGCCGTGGCCGTCCGTCGCCCGGAGCGAGGGGCGCTCGTCCCGGTCGCGGCCGACGCCGTCGCCGTTGCGGGGTTCATCCACCGCGTCAGCCGCGCGCTCGACCCGCACCTGCACAGCCACGTGGTGATGGCCAACCTCGGGCGCGGGCCCGAGGGGCGCTTCTCGGCCCTCGACGGGCGCGGCGTGTACGCGCACACGCCGGCGGCGGGCGCGCTGTACCACGCGCAGCTCCGCCACGAGCTCACCACGCGCCTGGGTGTGGCGTGGGAGCCGTTGCGCCACGGCCGGGGTGACATCGCCGGCATAGGCGTCGAGGCCCGCCGCGCCTTCTCACAGCGTGCCGCGGCCATCGCCGAGCACCTCTCGGCGCGCGGTCTCGGCGGCGCCCGGGCCAGCGCCATCGCCGGGCACGCCACCCGCCCGGTGCGCGAGACGCAGCGTTCCGCCGACGACCTCCGCCCGCTCTGGCACGACCGGGCCCGGGCCCTGGGCCTGGGTCCCGAGGACCTCGGTGCCGTGCTCGACCGGATGCCGCGCCGTCCGGGCCCGGGCCCCGATCCCGCTCTCGGGGAGAGGGTGGTGGAGGAATTGCGACAGCGCGGGGGCAGCGCCACGCGTCGTGACGTCGTGCGCGTGTGGTCCGCCACGCTCGGCGAAGGGGCCCCCGCCGTCGCAGTGGAGGAAGCCGCGGACCGCCTTCTCGGGTCGTTGCCTCTCACGCCGGCCCACGCCGGGCGCGTCGAGCGCGGCGGCGTGGGAGAACGGCGTCACCTGGTGGGCGGTCGGGAGCTCACCCCCGGGCGCGGCGAGCTCGAACGGCTGCTCGCGGCGCGCGGCATGCAGATGGCCTCGGGTCCTGAACGGGGGTTGGGCCGAGAGCGGAGCGACGACCTCGGACTCGGCTTCGGCTGATCAGGGTCGGGAAGGCCCGATGGGCCCGGCGTCGCCATATCCCTGGCGCACCCCCTGCCCGGCCCGGCGGGTGAGCTGGTCGGGTTCGTACAACATCCAGTATGCGTTGCGGGCGTGCTTGCGGGCCCGGTCCACGCACACCGCGGCGAGACGCTCGGGGTCCTCTTCCTCGTTCTCGTGGACGAAGACCTCGAGGACGTGGGTGTTCGTGAGCAGCTGGGCGAGCATGATGCCCTGCGACGCTTCGTGGGCACACACCTGGTCGATGGCGGCCTTGCCCGGCATGCCCAGCGCCACGACGATCGAACAACGTTCTTCCTCGATCAGCTTCTTGCATTCCACCCCGAGATCCTTGAAGCCCGGCACCGTCCGCCGGAGCACTTCGAAACGATCCCCGAAGCCCGGGCACTGCTTGAGCTCGTCGACGGCCTCCGCGCCCATGTCGTAGCGGGCGAACATGGTGTCGACGACGCCGATGCGGTCCATCCCCCGATTCTCCCACGGCGCGGACCGGTCCTCAGCCCGAGCCCTCCACGCCATGGTCACGACAGCGCGCCACGTACCTCGCGGGGGTGACCTTCACCGTCATGCGGCGCCCGCACGTCGTGCAGAACCGGGGCGGGTCGAGCTCCCGGCCGCATCCCGCGCACCGGTCGGACGGCCGGCCGCATGCAGCGCAGAACCTCGGGTCGGCGCCGGCCGTCGTCGCCACGTCGGGATCAGGCGGTCGAGGCCCCAGCCGGGCCCATGGCCCGAGCCGGGTCGCCCGGTCGAGACGCCGCGGCCAGGGTCGACGCCCGTGCGCCAGTCGAAGTCTTGGCACCGACGGCGGTCTTCGCACCCACGGCGGTCTTCGGGCGCGCCGCCGTCTTGGCGCGTGGCGCGGTCTTCTCTCCTCGTACCGGGGGATTGGGGTTCGCGCCGGCGAGGATGTCTCCGATCGCGCCGCGGAGCATGGCGCTGAGTTCGTCGGACGGGACGTCGGCGAACGCGTGGCCCACGAGCACCAGCCCGCCCGTCACGGCACCCAGCGCGCAGGCCATGCGCACCCGCTGCTCGCCAGTGGTGCCTTGCCCACGTCGTGCAGACGCAGGTGCAGCGCCATGAGGATGTCTTCCTTGCTGGCGAAGTGGTAGCAGAGGGCAGCCTTCAAGAACCCGAGCTTCTCGGCGATCTTTCGCAGTGCCGTCTTGTCGAATCCCTGCTCGATGAACAGGTCGTCTGGGTGCGTGCCACCGCTCTATACTACTTGACGACCGGTAAGTGCGACGCTTACCATGCGCCAATTGAACCGAAACGAGCGGGTGCATGACCTCCGCGTGCCGCCATCTCTTCGGGAACCCGAACCGGTCCGCCGCCGTCCACGTCTGGCCCACGCAGCACCCTGTCCTGGCCTCCCTGTCGTGGTCCATCGGCATGCCGGCGGTCTTGGCGCCGCTCGCGACCGTCCTCTACCGGCGGCGGACGACGGAATAGGCCCGTGCCCGACGCTGAATTCGGCGATCAACTCGTCGGGCCTGACGACGCGGTCGACTCCGCGGCCGAAGGTGGCGACGAGGACGACGTCCCGCCCGCCCCGCTGTGGGCCATGCGGGTCCGGATGCATTCGCGCCGGCACCCGGAACCGGGGGAGGAGGGCCGTATCCGGCGCTGCTTGGGCGAAGGTGACGAGGCCCTGTACGTCATCGACGACGGGCCCGACCATTGCATGGTCGGTCGCCGCGTGGGTCGCGCTTCGGACGGTTGCACCTACTGCCTGGTGGCCCGGGTCCCGCTGGAGCGCTACGCCGACCTCGTAGTCGGCGACGTCGCCGCGGCCGACGCGTTCTCCGACGCCCGGGACATCACACTGTGCGGTGTCTTCGAGCAGGACCGGGGGGCGTCGAACGTCTTCCTGGTCCAGCACTACACCCGCGGGCGCGACGTGCCCGCCGACTATCTCGCGCCCAGCCCCTTCATCGAGTTCACCGACGACGCCGACGACCCTGACGACGCCCCCGACTCCGCGGTCGACCCCGAGGCCGACTCCGAGTTCTAGGGGGCCGAAGCCCGGGGCAGGTGCGGTGTCCGCAGCCCGGCCCCGACCCGAGGCCGGGGTTCAGGGGGCACCGAGGTGCTCGATGTCCCAGCCGGCGACGACGGGCTCGCCTTCGTCGGGACGGCGCGTGGCGCCGAAGCCTGCCGCCCGCAGCCGGTCCTCGACGTGGGCGATCACGGCCTCGGTGTCCGCCTGGTCCACGTGGTCGAGGCGCAGCATTTCCTGGTCGATCTGACGGAACTCGGCGTGCGACTCGACGTCACCGGGACGCGACCGGTAGTAGAGACCCCAGCGGCGACCGCGGGACAAGAGGCGTGCGCTTCGCGCCGCGGGCGGGACATTTAAGCGGACATGGGCGTCCATGGCGTTCCCCCGGGCGCGGTCGGCTTCTGGGACCTCCTGAGATGTCGGCAGCAGGGCTCGCCGACTGAAGCCGAATCGGCCTGCTTGGCCCGGTGCCGACGGGCTCTTAGCATCGGAGGATGGACCCCGACCCGATCGCAGAGGCCTTGTCCGCCTACCTGCATGCCGCCGACGCCTACAGCGACTTCACGTTCCCCTTCTTCGAAGGGGTCGGCGGGGACAGGGGGAGACAGGTCACGGCGCTCCACGATGCACTGCAACAGGCGAGAGGCGACTACCTGGCGCTGGTCGAGCCCGCCGAGCCGCCCGAGCCGGCGGTGTCGGCCGAAACGGCAGAGCCGGCGGTGTCGACCGGAACGGCAGAGCCGGCGGCGCCGCCTGAGGCGTCCGGCGAGTAACCGCCACATGGCCGCAGCCGCCGCCAGGCGGAGGCAGCCCTGGGGGCACCGGCCGTGGTTACTCCCTGGTACTGGACGCCGGGCCCCGGCGCGCTCAGACTTCAGGAAACCTGGGGGGCAAACGGTTGACCGGTGAAACGAGAGGGCTTCGGCCCTCTCCTTTCACATCCGGAGCCCGATGCCGCGTCTCGGCCCGGGCACCCACGCCTACGCGGGCTTGCCGTGTCCTGCGTGCTACGCCTTGGCGACCACCCGGCCCCCGAGAATGGCGACACGGCCGATGCCCGCGGCGACGAGGGAGAGGCCGGCGAGCACGGCGCCGAACAGATACTGCCCGGGAGGCGTGTACGGGAAGGGGTGATCCCGGCGCTCGTCGACCGGTCCCCTCCTGAGGCGACGGACCACGCCGATGACGACGATGACGGCCACGGCGATCAGGAAATACAGGGCCTCGGGCCTCACTCACTCCATGGTCCCACGGGACCGAGGTCCCTGCCGGGTGCGCCTAGGAGGTGCTTCTGAGCGGCTCTTGCCCCGTCAGCTCAAGGCTCCGACTGCTTGCTCGCATGAGGCGGCCGATCACGATGGCCAGAACAACACCCAGCGCCGCCCCGGCGATGAGGCCCAGGACCAACCATGGCCCATAGCCGGGCGAGTAGGTGCAGGCATTGGACCGAGTCACGAATCCAGGGGTCACGCTTCGGGAGAAGCCAGCGGGTACGCCTTGGGAACCTCGGACGCAGTTCGTCGAACGAAAACCCGTGGACCAGCCGACGTAGACGAGCCCGCACAACGCGAAAGACGCCGCCAAGACCACGATGAGGACCGTCCGCCCTATTCGCCCGACCCACATGCAGCCCACCACCTGATGATCCCATCGAGGGCCGACCGCTTGCACGCCCACGTCGCCGGCACGACGCACCGCCGGCACCAGCTCTACCGCCGGGCGCGGCGCTGTCGAGCGCGCCCGGACACCCACCGGGGAACCTCCGAGACGGATTTGGAATCCCACGGCGGGGTCCAAGCGCCCGATCACGTTAGCCACGCTGGCCGATGACCGCTGGCGGCGGAGTTTCGCCGTTCGTATCGCCGAACCCTCCTAGTGTGGGACGGGCCGGTGGGAGCCCCGCCCCCCACGGCGGCGGGAGGGAGGTCGACATGGGAGAGCCGGACGACGCCTTTGACCTCGACATGGCGGCCGCCACCGTGCAATCCAACGCCACCGACGTCCGCATCATGTTGAAGGTCCTCGCCGGCCAGCTCGCCGAGGTCCTCGGGCCCCGGGTCGTCGTCGAGCGGGCCGGGGGGCTCCTGCGCAAGTCCGGCGAGGTCAAGGCGCTCGAGGTCACGCTGGGCGACGACGTCCTGCGTGCCCAGGTCGAGGGAGCGTCGGTCCGATGCTCGGTGGCGCACTCCTCGGGAGGGATCCGCATCCGCAGCGAGTCCGTCGACCTCGACACCTGGTTGAAGAAACTTCTCGCCGCCCTGCAACAAGAGGCGGCCCACAGCGAGGGTGCCCGTCAGGCGCTCGAGAGAATCGTCATCGGAGGACCTTCATGACCCAACCCCCCGACCTCCCCAAGGAGGCGGGCCACCGGCTCGAACAGCTCGAGCACGGCCTGTTCACCTCGGACCTGTCGGTCAACGAGTTCCTCCTCATCAAAGAGGCCGGCTTCCACCCCCTGGGCTTCGTCATGGGCTCGTCCATCTACCACACGGGGATCCAGGCCCGTCGCTGGAACAAGAGCCAGGAGCTCACCAAGCTCACCGAAGCCATGTACAACGCCCGCGAGCTGGCCATGACCCGGATGGAGGAGGAGGCCGACGCCCTGGGCGCGGACGGCGTCGTGGGGGTGCGCCTCGACGTCAACTACTACGAATGGGGCCGCGACGCCGCCGAGTTCATCGCGGTGGGAACGGCGGTGAAGGCCGAGGACGGCACCTCGCACCGCAATGCGCTCGGCAAGCCCTTCACCTCGGACCTGTCGGGACAGGACTTCTGGACCATCATGCAGACCGGGTACGTCCCCCAGGGCCTCGTGATGGGCACCTGCGTCTTCCACATCGCGCATCGTGGCATTGGCCAGGCGCTCGGCACCGTGGGCCAGAACGTCGAGCTGCCGAATTTCACCCAGGCACTCTACGAGGCGCGCGAGCTCGCCATGACGCGCATGCAGGACGAGGCCAACACGCTCGGGGCCACCGGGATCGTGGGCGTCCGGCTCGAGGAGAAGTCCCACCAGTGGGGCTCGCACACCATCGAATTCCTCTCCCTCGGCACGGCGGTGAAGAAGGGGGTCGGCGACGTGACGCTGCCCAGACCCACCACCATCATCTCCCTCGACAACTGATGGACACCCCGGCGCGCCCCGACGGGGACGACGTCGCGCCCGGCCCGGGCGAGGCCGGCGGCTCCGGCGCCGACGGCGACCTCCCCGAGGCCGCGGGGCGGCGCCTCGGTGGCGGGTCGTTCTCCTCGGGCCTGACCGTGCCCGACTTCGCCGCCTGCCTGCAGATGGGCCTGCGGCCGGTGGGCCTGGTGCAGGGATTCTGCGTCATGCAATGGGGCTGGTACGGGGCGGGATCGCCCTACATGCGGGGGATGACGCCCTACAGCTTCGGCGGCGGCTCTGCTCCCCGTGGGGTCTACTCCGAGAACTACCGCTGCCCGCACGGGGGGTACGTGTACTCCAACGAGCACCGCATCTGGGGGCAGAACTACCAGCAGCCGTGGGTCGAGTCGGCCTGGGGCCAGGGCTTCGGCTCCGCCTACACGCGTCTGGTCGAAGAGGCCCAGGAGGTCGGTGCCCACGGGGTCATCGGCGTCGTCGACAGCACGCGGCACCTCGCCGACATGAACGTGACCGAGTTCCACATCCTGGGCACCGCCGTGGTCGTCGAGGATGCTCCGGGGCCGCCCGGCGCCACGCCGTGGACGACGTACCTGGCGGGCCAGCGCCTGGCCAAGCTCGTCGAGGCCGGGTACATGCCGGTGTCGGTGGTGGCGGCCCTGGCGTCGGTGCGGGTGTGGGCCTACTGCGTGACCGAGATGCTCATGGAAGGCACCCTGTCGACGTGGGGGTCGGGTTACATGCCGGTGTCGGAGGTCGAGCAGCTCTCGCGGGCTCACATCGCGGCCCGCTCGCTCGCCCGCCAGCACGTGCGCGGCCAGCTCGGCACCGACAGCCTCCAGGGCGCCCAGATCGTGGCCAACACCCAGAGCCTGAGCCAGGGCGACGAGGTCATCGAGTGCACCCTGCGCGGCACCCGCGTCCGCCGCTTCAAGGACTTCGACCCCCTCCCCGCCGCTCGTCCCACGGTCCGGTTGTCGTGAGCGGCGCGCGCCGGGACGCCTCGACCCCACCGGAAGTCGACCTGCGCGCCGAGATGCGGCGGGCGGCGGCCTCGCTGGCGGCACCGGCGCACGACCAGCGCGCCCGGGCGGTGACCTCGGACCTGTCGGTCGACGAGTCGCTGCTCCTGCACAGCATCGGGTGGGAGGCCGTGGAGGTCGTGTTCGGCTCGTCGGTGGTGTCGGTCCCGCCCGGGGTGTGGAACTGGGGGTCGGGCGAGATCCAGGCGGCCTCGGAGGCGCACAACCTGGCGGTGCGGTCCGCCTCCTCCCACCTCGGTGACCAGTGCAGCGCGGCGCACGGCCACGGCGTCGTGGGCGTGCGCGTCGAGGTGGAGGTGCAGCGGCACCACGTCGACGTCGAGCTCACCGGGACCGCGGTCCGGCCCGTCCAGGGGAAGGAGCCGGGCAGCGTCTTCGTCTCGGACCTGTCGGCCCGCGACTTCACCTTGCTGCACAACGCGGGCTGGGGCCCGGTGGGGCTCGCCTTCGGGGCGAGCTTCGTCTACGCCCCCCGGCGGTCGGTGGGGACGACCATGCGCCAGTCCTCGCAGAACGTCGAGCTGACCAACTTCACCGAGGCCATGTACTCGGCGCGCGAGGCGGGCATGGAGCACATGCAGCGCTCGGGGCTCGACATGGGCGCGCAGGGCATCGTCGCCGTCCAGGTCGCCGAGGGCCCGATGTGGTTCGCCCACCACGCCATCGGGTTCACGGCGTGGGGGACGGCGGTGCGCCTCGTGGCCGAGTCCCATCGGTACCTGCGCCCCGACGTGGTGCTGCCCCTCGACGACGCCATCGTCGGGTTCGAGGCACAGTCGCTCCGATAGGGCGACGACGTGGACCGCTGTGCGGAGTGCGGCTTCGCATACGACCTCGCCAGGGCGCCCGACGCGGGCCGGGCCATCGTCGAGGGCGTGGCGCCGCTCGCCGTCGTCCTGCGCGACACCCCGGCCGACGTGCGGCTCCGCCCGCGCCCCGAGACGTGGTCGCCCCTCGAGTACGGCTGTCACGTGCGAGACGTCCTCCTCGTCCAGCGCGAGCGGGTGCTCGCCGCACGGCGGACCGACCGCCAGAGTTTCGACCCCATGGGCCGCGACGAGCGCGTCGAGCATGACGGCTACGCGCACCAGGACCCCGGGGCCGTCGCCCGCCAGCTCACCGACGCCGCGGCCCTGTTCGCCAACGTCCTGGGCCGGCTCGGCGCCGGAGACTGGGAACGCGTCGTCACCTACAACTACCCGCAGCGCCTGGAGCGGTCACTGCGCTGGGTCGCGCTGCACACCCTGCACGAGGTGCGTCACCACGTCGCCGACGTGCGCCGCCAGATCGACGAGGGCCCCGATGGCGCGTGACGCCGTCGTCGCCGCCGGCCGTGGCCCGGCACCGGGACGCCCCCGCACGATGTCGGCGGCGGCGCGCGTGCTCGGCGCCCGTGACCCGGTCGTGGCCGGGCTGGTGGAGTCCTTCGGCCTGCCCAGGCCGCGCAAGCCCGCCGAGACCCATTTCGCCGCCCTGGTGCGCGCCATCGTCTTCCAGCAGCTGGCCGGGGCCGCCGCATCCACCATCCACCGGCGCCTCACCGAGGCCCTCGGGGGGGAGGTCACCCCCGAGGCGCTCCTCGCCCTCACCCCCGAGGAGCTGCGCGCGGCGGGGATGTCGGGCAACAAGGCGGCGTCGGTGTGCGACCTCGCCGCCAAGGTCCTCGACGGCACGGTGGTCCTCGACCCGCGCGGCCTGGCGCGCGAGGCCGACGACGAGGTGGTCGAGCGCCTGACGACGGTCCGGGGTATCGGGCGCTGGACGGCGGAGATGTTCCTCATGTTCCAGCTGCGGCGCCTCGACGTCTGGCCCACCGGGGACCTCGGGGTGCGGCGCGGCTACGGGGTGGCCTGGGCGGTCCCCATGCCGAGCCCCGGCGAGCTGGAGCCGCTCGGCGACGGCTTCCGGCCCTATCGCTCGGTGGTGGCCTGGTACTGCTGGCGGGCGGCCGAGCAACCCGGTCAGGCCCCGAGCCCGGTGACCCGATGACCGCGCCGGAACGCGACGACACCCGGTGGTGGCGCGCGGCGGTCCTGTACCAGGTGTACGTGCGGTCCTTCGCCGACAGCGACGGCGACGGGGTGGGGGACCTGCGGGGGCTGCTGGAGCACCTCGACCACCTCGCCTGGCTGGGCGTCGACGCCCTGTGGCTCAGCCCGGTCATGCCGTCGCCCAACGCGGATTGGGGCTACGACGTCGCCGACTACTGCGCCGTGCTCCCCGAGTACGGCACCATGGACGACCTCGACGAGGTGATCGCGGCGGCGCGCCGCCTCGGCATACGGGTGCTGCTCGACCTCGTCCCCAACCACACGAGCGACCGTCACGAGTGGTTCGTCGACTCGCGCTCGGCGCCCGACTCGCGACGAGCGCGACTGGTACGTGTGGGCCGACCCCAAGCCCGACGGCTCGGCGCCGAACAACTGGGTGGGATCGTTCGGCGGGCAGGCGTGGACCCTCGACCCGGACACCGAGCAGTACTACCTCCACAATTTCCTGCCTGAGCAGCCGGACCTCAACTGGTGGTGCGACGAGGTCCGGGACGCCTTCGACGACATCGTGCGCTTCTGGTGGGACCGTGGCGTGGCCGGCTTCCGCATCGACGTCTGCAACATGATGGTGAAGGACGCGGCGTTGCGCGACAACCCGCCTGCCACCGAGGACGACCCCTTCATCATGCAGGTGTTCGGGCAGCGTCCGATCTACAACGGCAACCGGCCCGAGGGCCACGACGTCCTGCGCCGGTGGCGGGCCATCGCCGACGGCTACAGCCCGCCCCGGCTGCTGCTGGGGGAGACCAATGTCGACACCCTGGAGAACCTCGCCTCGTACTACGGGTCGGGTGACGACGAGCTGCACCTCGGATTCAACTTCCCCTTCATCGAGGCCCCGTTCGAGGCGGCCGCACTGTCCGACGTCGTGGAGCGCACCCTCGCCCTGCTCCCGCCGGGCGCGTGGCCGGTGTGGACGGGCTCGAACCACGACGTGTCGCGACTCGCCACCCGGTGGTGCGGCGGGGACCCCGCCAAGGTCCGCCTGGCGCTGCTCATGCTCCTCACCCTGCGGGGCACGCCGGTGCTCTACCAAGGCGACGAGATCGGGCTGACCGACGGTGACATCGCCAAGGACCAGCTCCTCGACCCGGTGGGGCTGCGCTTCTGGCCCCACTACAAGGGCCGCGACCCCGAACGCACCCCCATGCCCTGGGACGGCGGGCCCAACGCCGGTTTCACGGCGCCGGGGGTGACGCCGTGGCTGGCGTTGGCCGACGCCCCGGTGCACGTGGCCGGGCAGCGCCACGAGCCCGGGTCGGTGCTGCACCTGGTGCGCGACGTCATCGCGCTGCGCCGAAGGTCGCCCGACCTGCTCGCCGGCGACTACCGGCGTCTGCCCTCGGGGGACGGGACGTGGGTGTACCGGCGAGGGAGCGCGACGGTGGTGGCGCTCAACCTGTCGGACCGGCACGAGGAGATCGTGCTGCCGCCGGGACCGGGCACCGTGGCGGTGGGGACGCAGCGCGACCGGGAGGGATCGGGCACCGGCGAGGTGCTCGGGCTGGGCCCCTGGGAGGGCGCAGTGCTCACCAGTCGAAGTTGAGCACCTCGCGGAGTGCTCACCAGTCGAGGTTGAGCACCTCGCGCATGGCCTTCTCGAAAGAGGCGTCGTCCATGGTGGCCCGCGCCCCGAGCACCATCTCGGCGTCGACGCCCACCGGGACGCGCCACGCCGCGTCCGGGGACTCGATGGCATCGGCGATGGCGGTGGCGACGACCTCGGGACCGGGTGCGGCGTCCCGGCCGAGCTCGCCCTCGACCCTCCTCATGGTGGCGTCGAGCTCGTCGTAGGGCGGCGCGTCGACGCCGTAGTCGTGGTGGGACTCCGAGATGTTGGTCTTGAAGAACCCCGGCTCGATGACGACGGTGCGGATCCCGAAGTGGGCGGCTTCGACGTGCAGCGCCTCGGACATGGCCTCGAGCGCGAACTTGGTCGCGGCGTAGAAGCCCGCCAGGGGCGCGGAGACCCGGCCCGACACCGAGGACACGTTCACGACCGTTCCGGCCCCACGGGCGCGCATCTGGGGGAGGACGGCCTGCATCATGCGCAGCGGGCCGAAGACGTTGGTCTCGAAGACGCGCCGCACCTCGGCCATCAGCACGCGCTCGATCGGTCCGCCGATCCCGACGCCGGCGTTGTTGACGAGCACGTCGAGGGCCCCGGCCTCGGCGACGGCGGCGGCCACCGAGGCGTCATCGGTGACGTCGAGGGCGAGGCGCGCCGCCACGTCGATGTCCGCCAGCGTCTCGGGCCGACGGGCCGTCGCCACCACCTCGTAGCCGCGCCTGGTGAGCTCCACGGCTGTCGCACGCCCGAAGCCGGTGGAGCATCCCGTGATGAGCGCCCGAGCCATGTGCCGCCTCCCGCCAACCCGGCGGGGGACGTCCCCGCCGAGGGCCCCGAGGATAGGGCCCGAGGATAGGGGGAATGGGAGACAATGGTCGGGTGGAGGACGACCATCTCGACGAGGTCCTCGACGCGGTGTTGGTGGGAGGCCGCGAGCGACGCGCCGTGGAGATCGCCGAGCCCGACCCCACGTGGCCGGCCGCCTTCGAGCGGCACCGGGCCGTCCTGGCGCGCGCCCTGGGAGCCCGGGCCCGTCGGATCGACCACGTGGGGTCGACGGCGGTGCCCGGGCTGGCCGCCAAACCCATCGTGGACATCCAGGTGACCGTGGAGGACCCCGACGACGAGCCCGCCTTCGGGCCTGCCCTCGAGGACGCGGGCTACGCGCTGCGGGTCCGCGAGCCGCGCCACCGCATGTTCCGCACCCCGGCCCGCGACGTGCATGTACACGTGTGGGCGGCCGGGTCCGACGACGAGCGCCGGCACCTGCTCTTGCGGGACTGGCTGCGTATCGACCGGGCCGACCGCACGCGCTACGAGGACACCAAGCGGCGCCTGGCCCGTCGGCGCTGGCGCGACGTCAACTACTACGCCGAGGCCAAGACGCCGGTCATCACCGAGATCATGGCAAGGGCCGAGTCCTGGGCCGGCCGGGAGGGCTGGCGCCCGGACTGACTCGGCGCAGTGCTCCCTCGGAGGCGGTGCTCCCTCAGAGGCAGTGCTCCCTCAGAGGCAGTGCTCCCTCAGAGGCAGTGCTCCCTCAGAGGCAGTGCTCCCTCAGAGGCAGTGCTCCCTCAGAGGCGGTGCTCCCTCAGAGGCAGTGCTCCCTCAGAGGCGGTGCTCCCTCAGAGGCGGTGCTCTACAGCGCGGCGGTGAGCGCCCCGAGCGGCATGCGGAGGTCCTCGAGCATGCGGAGGTCCTCCTCGGGCGACCGGCCCAGGGTCGTGAGGTAGTTGCCGACGATGAGCGCGTTGATGCCCGCCGTCATGCCCATGGCCTGGAGGTCGCGCAATGTGACCTCTCGGCCCCCGGCGTAGCGCAGGATCACACCCGGAAGCGCCAGGCGGAAGAGCGCGATCCACCGGATGGCGTCCCACGCCGCCACCACCGGCCGGTCACCGAGGGGAGTGCCCGGGCGCGGGTTCAGGAAGTTGACGGGCACCTCGGTGGGGTCGAGCTCACGCAGCTGGAGGAGGAGCTCGACGCGCTGGGCGTCGCTCTCGCCCATGCCCAGAAGGGCGCCGCAGCACAGCTCCATCCCGTGGGCGCGCACCAGCCGGCACGTGTCGGCGCGCTCGTCCCAGCCGTGGGTGCTGACCACGCCGGGGAAGTAGGAGCGGGCCGTCTCGAGGTTGTGGTTGTAGCGGTGCACCCCGCCCGCGGCGAGCCGCCGCGCCTGGTCGTCGGTGAGGATGCCGGCGGACACGGCAACGTTGAGACCCGTCTGCTCCCGGACGAGGGGCACGAGCTCGAGCAGGCGCCCCAGGATGCGCTCGTCGGGTCCGCGCACAGCGAGGACGATGCAGAACTCCGACGCGCCCAGGGCGGCGGTCTCCGCCGCGGCCCGCAGGACCTCGTCGGTGTCGAGGAAGGGGGTGGCCTTCACCGGAGTATCGAAGCGCGACGACTGCGAGCAGAAGTGGCAGTCCTCGGGGCACCCTCCCGTCTTGGCCGACAGGATGCCCTCCACCTCGACGGTGGGCCCGCACCACGCCAGTCGCACCTCGTGCGCCAACGACGCAAGGCCCGTCACCGACTGGTCGGGCACCACAGCGAGGTCCACCAATTCGTCGGCTTCCAGGAGGCGGTGCTCGTCGAGCAGGGCCACCGCGGCGCGGGCGAGGGCGGCCCGTGCCCCGGACACGTCAGGAGGCGCGGGGAGCTGCACGGGGCAGGGCTCGACGGGCGCTCGGAGGGAGACGGTGCTACGCGTGGGGGAGGCGATAGCGTCGGCGGGCACCGGAACACGGTAGCGGCCGGCCCCGAGGCGCTCGAACAGGAGGCAGGCCGTGGCGTGGGACTTCGAGACCGAACCTGAGTACGAGGCCAAGCTGGCCTGGGCGCGTGCCTTGGTGGACGAGGAGGTCCTGCCCCTCGAGACCCTCGACCTCGAGGGCGACGACCTCTTGAAGGCGATCCGCCCCCTGCAGGAAGAGGTCAAGCGCGAGGGCCTGTGGGCCGCGCACCTGCCGCCCGAGCTGGGGGGCATGGGCTTCGGCCAGGTCCGGCTGGGACTGCTGCACGAGGTGCTGGGGCGCTGCTTCCTGGCGCCGGTCATCTTCGGCAACAACGCGCCGGACTCGGGCAACGCCGAGCTGCTGGCGGTGGGGATCGAGGCCAGCGGGCGCGACGAGCAGCGCACGCGATGGCTCGAGCCCTTGTTGGAGGGCAAGCTCCGCAGCGCGTTCTCCATGACCGAGCCCGGTGCGGGGGCGGACCCGACCCTCATCGCCACCACGGCGGTGCGCGACGGCGAGGAGTGGGTGATCAACGGTCACAAGTGGTTCACGTCCAACGGGTCGGTCGCCGACTTCCTCATCGTCATGTGCGTCACCAACCCCGACGTCCACCCCTACGCGGGGTGCTCGATGGTCCTCGTGCCGGCCGACGCCCCCGGGGTCGACATCGTCCGCGACGTCCCCACCATGGAGCACCCCTTCCCGCACTTCGGGAGGTTCGGCGGCCATTCCGAGATCATCTACCGCGACGTGCGCGTGCCGGCGGAGAACCTGGTGGGGAACGAGGGAGACGGATTCCGCCTGGCCCAGATGCGGCTGGGGCCGGGCCGCATCCACCACTGCATGCGATGGCTGGGCCAGTCCCGGCGCGCCTTCGACATGCTGTGCGAGCGGGCGGTGTCGCGCCATCTCCACGGGTCGTTGCTGGCCGACAAGCAGATGGTCCAGAGCTGGGTGGCCGACTCCATGGCCGAGATGGCGGCGGCGCGGCTCATGACCCTGCACGCGGCGTGGAAGATGGACCGCGACGGCGCGCCGGCGGCCCGCGTGGAGATCGCCATGATCAAGTACTTCGGCGCGGGAGTCCTCTACAACGTGATCGACCGCGCCATCCAGGCGCACGGCTCGCTCGGGTTCTCGACCGACATGCCGCTCGAGCACATGTACCGCGCCGCGCGCGCGGCCCGCATCTACGACGGGCCCGACGAGGTGCACAAGGTCACCGTGGCCCGGCAGGTGCTCAAGCGCTATGCGCCGGCGGAGGTCCCCACCGAGCACGTCCCCACGCGGCGCGAGGCGGCGCAGAGGAAATTCGCCGACCTCCTGGCCGAGGTCAGCGCCAACGACTGAGCGGCGCCAACGACTGAGCGGGGACCGTATTTGACGATTCCGACGCCGGTCTGACCAAATCAAGCGATGACCTGCCCGCCGCTGTCGACGCGCGCCCCGATCACGAAGGAGCCCGGATGCGGGTGACGATCTGCGGGGCGCGAGGGTCGACTCCCGCCTCTGGCCCCGAGCACGTGCGCTACGGGGGACATACCTCGTGCGTGGCGCTGTCGCACGACGGCGAGCGCCCGAGCCTCGTGCTCGACTCCGGCACCGGCATCCGCCTCGTCACGCAGATCCTGGGCGGGCATCCCTTCTCGGGGTCGATCGTGCTGGGGCACCTGCACTGGGACCACACCCAGGGCCTACCGTTCTTCGCCGCCGCCGACCACCCCGACGCCCGGTCCGACTTCTACATGCCGGCCCAGGGTGACGCCGAGGAGATCCTTCGTCGCGTCATGTCACCGCCGCACTTCCCGATCACGCCGGCCGACCTGCGCGGGGCGTGGACGTTCTCCGGGCTCGAACCGGGCACCGAGCACGACATCGAGGGATTCACGGTCCTTGCCTTGGAGATCCCGCACAAGGGGGGCCGCACCTTCGGTTTCCGCGTCTCGGACGCCACGGCCACGATCGCCTATCTGTCGGATCACTGCCCCACCGCCTTCGGCCCCGGGCCCGACGGGCTGGGGGAATACCACGAGGCGGCCGTCGGCCTGGCCCGTGACTGCGACCTCCTCTTCCACGACGCCCAGTACCTCGACGAGGAGCTCGAGAGGCGGGCGAGCTTCGGGCACGCCGCGTGCGGCTACGCCGTGCGCCTGGGTGAGCGCGCCGGGGCCCGGCGCGTCCTGCTGTACCACCACGACCCCCCGCGCACCGACGACGAGATCGACGCGGTGGTGGCCTCCTACGCGGGGGCGCCCGTCGAGGTGGACGCGGCGGCGGAGGGCATGGTCATCGACCTCCCCTGACCCCGGTGCGGCCTGCGACCGGAGTCCTTCAGATGCGGTGCCGGTGCCGGTCGAAGAGCACGCGCCACGCGCAGTTGTGCCCGGCCATGCCGTGCACGCCCCCACCCGGATGGGTCGAGGCGGAGCAGAGGTAGAGGCCCTTCACGGGTGTGGCGTACCCGAACCATCCCGGCACGGGCCGGAAGACCAGTTGCTGGTCGAGGGCGCTCGACCCCGCCCCAGGTCGCCCCCCACCAGGTTGGGGTTCTCGTGCTCGAGGTCCTGGGGGGTGCGCACCGCGGTGCCGACCACCCGGGCGCGCAACCCGGGGGCGTGGTCCTCGAGCCGGTCCAAGACGACCTCGAGGAAGGCGTCCTTCGACTTGGCCCAGGAGCCGGTATGGCACGGCACGGGCGGCACGTGGGTCTCGATCCACAGCGTGTGGCCGCCGGCCGGGGCGCGGCTGGGGTCGGCCACGCTCTGTTGGCCCACGATGAGCATGGGCCGGGCGGGGAGGATCCCCTGTCGCGCCCCGTGGGCCGCCTCGGCCATGGCGTCGAGGTCGCCGGTGAGGTGCACGACACCGGTCTCCGCCAGTCCGGGCGACGCCCACGGCGCGGGCCCGTCGAGGGCCAGGTCGACCTTGAACACCCCTGTCCCGTACCGGAAGCGCCGCAGCCCCGCCAGGTAGCGCGGAGGCAGCAGCTGCGTGTCCAGCAGCCCGCCGAGCAACGCCCGGGGCCCGGTGTCGGCCACGACGGCCCGTCGAGCGCGCACGACCGCCCCCCCGGCGATCTCGACCCCCGTCACCCGGTTGCGCTCGACGACGACCCGTGTGACCTCGGAGGAGGTCTCGACCGTGCCACCGGCGGCGGTGACCGTGTCGACCAGGGCGCTGGCCAACCGGCGCGCCCCTCCGACGGGCACCGGCATCCCGTGGTGCTGGGCCGCCAGAGCGAGGATGACGCGGGGGGACGCTGCCGGGGGCGTCGACCGGGACGTCCGCATGCGACACCCCGGCGGCCAGCAGCGCCCGGGCCGCGGGATCGGCGAGGCGCTCGGCACACAGCACGTCCATCGGGCCCAGGAGCATCTGCGTGGTGGCGAGCAGGCCCTGACGTCGGGCCCGGCGGGCGAAGGTGAGGCCGGCGCGCGGCGCGCCCACCGGCCCGAGCATCATGCGCAGGAAGACGTTCCCGACGTCGCACCACCAGCGGTAGAGCTCGAGCCAGGCGGGCCCGTCCGCGCCGGCGCGCCGGGCCAGCCCATCCGCCGTGCGCTGCGGGTCGGCGTGGCACACGGCGGCGTGCTCGGGGGACACGGCGGCGGCGACGGGGGCCGGGAATTGCGCCGACTCGACAGAACGGTCGAGCCCGAGCTCGGTCAGCACCGGGGAGGAGTGCAGCAACCCGTAGAAGGCGGAGTAGGTGTCGTGGACGTACCCGGGAATCGTGTGTTCGGCACTGTGCACGGCACCCCCCGCCACCGCGGAGCGCTCCAGGAGCGTGACCCGCCAGCCGGCACGCGCCAGCAGGGCGCCGGCCACGAGCCCGTTGGGCCCCGACCCGATCACCACTGCGTCGACGTCGTCCACCCGCCGGCCGCCTAGGCACGCCCGCGGGGAGACGCGAGGTGTTGGGTCAGCGCTGTTCCTCGCGCCGGTGGCCGCTGCTCAACTCTGCCAGGGCGTCGCGGTCGATGGTCTCGGCCGACGCCACCGCCAGCTTGCAGGCCGTGACGGCCCGGATCGTCGAGGTGCGGCGTCCCCCTTCGAGCACCGCCCGCTCGCCGTGCATGGACCCCGGCCCGTACTCCGCCAACCGCTCCCCGTCGACCTCGATGCGCACGACGCCGTCGAGGACGAGCAACAGGTCGTTCTCCTCTGCGCCCTGCTCGGTGATGACGGACCCGGCCTTGAAGGTCCGGACCTTGGGCTTGGCGCCGCCCTGCATGAGGGTCAGCGAGAGCTGGCGTTCGAGGGCTGTCTCCACCTCGGTGGTGAGCACCTCGGAGTCGCGGTCGCCCCAGGGGCTGTGCTTGCCGAAGGCGCGGCGGTACCAGTTCGAGAAGTCGATCATCCCCGACTTGAGCGAGAGCTTGCCGTCGTGGTCATAGACCCAGTGCCGGGGGAAGCTGCTGGCTCCGGAGAGGGCGAACGACGAGGAACCGTCGGCGCGCATCGTCAGCGCGAGCGTGGTCCAGGCCAGCGGAGCCGCGAATTGCACGTACGGGGCCCGGCGTACCCGGCGAGGTGCGGGGACGCCGGTACGGCCCCCGGCGGTCTGGAAGAAGGTCACTTCGGTCGCGCCGACGACGGATCGGGTTGCAGGTCGGGGAGGGAGATGGCTTCGAAGGCGACCTGCTTCTTGCCCAGCTGCAGCAAGGTCGAGCAGATCGCCCGCCGCCGTCCTGGCAGTGACCGACGATGCGGCCGCCGTCCACGTCGACCCAGGCGCTGAGACGGTTGGCGAACCGGAAGCGCCCGTCGCGCGCCGGAGCGTGTCGAGATCCTCGATCACATCGGGCGGCGGCTGGTCGTAGTGCGCACGCCCGTCTCGAAGGGCATCTTGGTCATGCCGCCCACCGCCTCGGACGGGATCCAGGAGATGGACGTGACAGAGGACTTGATGCGCGTGGCGCTCCCCGCTCGATCGCTCCCCGAACAGTACCGACCGCGGCGCCCGCCGCCCAGGGTGGGGGCGGTGTCGGTCGGATGGGAGTGGTGTCCCCGCCGGTCAGGCCCGGTCAGGCCGGTCAGGCTGCCACGAAGCGCAGCTCAGCCCGCCGGACCCCGGTGACCACGGACGAGGGGCCGCGCTCCATGGGGCCCACCCGGGCCACACCGGCGAAGCGGTCGAGCAGCTCGTCGAGCACCACCCGGCCCTCGTAGCCGGGCCAGCGGTGGCCCCCAAGGCAGAAGTGGTTGCCCTGCCCGAAGGCGAGATGGGGGTTCGGGTAGTCGCGCCCCACGCCTCGAAGGTCGACGCACCGGGGCCGAAGGCGTCCTCGTCGCGGTTCGGCCGATGCGAACAGCATGAGCACGGTTCGCCCTCGGCGATGGCGACGCCCCCCACCCCGGTGTCACGGGTGGCGGTCCGCATGAACGACACCACCGGCGAGGACCACCGGAGCATCTCCTCCACCGCCCCCGGTTACGAGGCGGACGGTCGGCCCGGAGCCGAGCCCATTGCCCGGGGTGGTCGGCGAATCCGAGGAGGCCCCGGAGCTGAAGAGTCGCGTGGTGGTCTCGTTCCCGGCCACCAACAGCTGTACGAGGAACATGGCCGAGCTCGTCGTCGCTCAGGCTGCTCCCCGTCCAGCTCGACCTGCGCCAGCTGGGGTGAGGACGTCGTCGCGGGGCGCGCCCGGCGGTCCTTGGCCGCACGCCGACGAGATACTTCGACCACTCGCCCATCCAGCCGCGCGCGCCGCTCCCCGGGCCAGTCCGTGGCCCCGGGGATGACGGCCTCGGACCACTCGTAGCAGCGCTCCCACTCGTCCGTCGGGCACACCGAGGATCTCCCCCATCACCTGGAGGGGAAGCGGCACACTGAGCTGCGGCGTGACGACGTCGGTGGCCGCCGTCCCTCTCGATGCGCGCCACCAGGGCGGCGGTGCGCGGGCCCGGACCACGGGCTCGAGGGCGCGCACCACCGAGGGCTTGAAGGTGGGCTGCACCAGCCGCCGGTAGCTGGTGTGCACCGGTGGATCCGAGTGCATGATCGTCGGCGGCGACTTGTATGTGGTCTCCGATCTCCTCGACCAGGATCCCCCGGCCCGGAGAAGGTGTCGTGGTCGACACTCGATCGCTCGACACATCCGTGTTGGCGGATGGCCCAGAATCCCCGCTCCCCGTTCCACGCCACCGGCGCCTCGGCCCGGAGGCGGCCAAGAGGGGGTGGGGGTCGGTGTTGTAGAGCTCCGGGTCGGGCAAGCGGGCCGCCAGCGTCCGGCCCGGTCGCCCCCGTTCCGACACGGCCCGTGACCCTACGACCCGAGGCCGTTGCCGGATGTGGCTCGGAAGGGTTACCACCGGGCAAGTCAAAGGTGGGCGAAGCACCGGGGGGCGGGTCGGCGAAGTGCGGGGGACGGCGCGCGGTGAGTGCAGCCACACCCTTCGTTCGAAGTCGGCGGCCGGTCATCATACCCGGAGCCGCGCCTCGGCGTCGCGCGGCGCGGCGGCGGCGTCCCGGTGCAGGTCCGAGTACAGCTGGAAGTCGGCGGCGGCCAGTGACGCCGGGGAGACTTCGGTCGCCAGGACACGGCCGTGGCAGTGGACGGTGCCCGGGAGCTCTTCCCCCGACGTCACCGGGTTGACGAGCCCCATCTCGGCCGCTTCTTCGGCGAGGACCACCCGGCTCGACAACAGGATGTCGGCGGCCCGGGTGAGGCCGACCAGCCGGGGCAGCAGCCACGACAACCCGAATTCCGCGGGAAGGCCGAGCCGCCCGTGGGCCGCGGTGAACTCGGCGCCGGCGGCGGCGAAGCGCAGATCGCAGAAACACGCCAGCGCGAACCCCACGCCGGCCGTCGGCGCCGTTCAACGGCGGCGATGATAGGTTTCGGGATGCCGAACTGGTAGGCGAACCGGCGTCCAATTCGGGGCGGACCCCGAATCCCGGGGCTCCTGATCTCCGCTCCGGTCCCGGGGTCGTACCGACCGTGTTCGACGTGGCCCTCGAGCGCCCGGGTGTCCGCACCCGCGCAGAAACCACGTCCCGCGCCGGTGACGACATACGTGCACCGAGCGGTTGGCCGCCGCCCTGGCCGAGGAGGGACCGGTACTCGGCGTTCATCCGACCCGTCCAGGCGTTGAGCCGCTCGGGCCGGTCAAGGTGATAGTCGCAACAGCCTCGTGACCTCGTAGCGGGTCACCTTCAGCTCGCCGAGCTCCACGTCACCTCTCCTCCCGGGGCCCGAGACCTGGCATCGCAGACTCGGCAGCCGGCATGCCGCACCGTTGTCCCGCTGTTGGCCGTCGAGGCGCTCAAATTCGCCCCGGCACTGCCGATCATTCTCCACGGACACCTTCAGTTCCAACCCCATACTCCAGCATCCCCAATGTCGAGAACCCCCACCGCCCGGTGGGGGTTCTCGCGTCCGGGGACTTTTCGCGGGCGCCGACCACGCCGAAGGACGGGTCCCGGTCGCGCCCTCCGCCTACCATCGCACCGTGTACCACGTCACCCCCCGCGCTGGGCGCCCTCGACCCCGAGTCGCCACCGCCGTTCGGGCGCGACAGCGTGGTCCGCACGGCGGTGGCGGAGCCCGTCGCCCGCTGCTCGTCCAGCGGGCCCCGTGATGGAAGTCGCCCATCCCAAGGTGGCCGCCGCGGTCGCAGACCACAGCGAATTCCAGAGGCGCCCCCTCATGCGGGCGTGGGTAACCGCCGACACCGCCCTCCGGCTCGTCTTCGGCGACGACAGACGTCGCGCGAGCTGCAGCCCGTCAGATCTACGGGGTCCACGATCACATCAGCGGCATGTCGGAGAACCGGGCCCCACCGGGACCGGACCGGACGAGCCCGGGGGTGAGCACGTCGCCTATACGGCACACGACGCCACCCTCTTGCCGTGGGTGTGGGCAACGCCTGCTCGACACCGCCGAGACGGCGTTACACCCGCTGGGTGCGCCCGCTCGACCCGGCGGAGTCCCGGGCCTTCGACGACGAGATGCGGGCCTTCGGGCGCTTCTTCGGCATTCCCGACGAGTTGCTCCCCGCCGACCGACAGGCGTTCAGCCGCTACCTCGACGACATGTTGGAAGGCGGGCTCCTGGGCACAAGCGAGGCGAGCCGGTCACTGGCCCGCCGGGTCCTGTGGTTCGAGCACCGTGCCGTCCCCTCCCCGCTCGTCCGGGTGGAACGGGTGCTCGCCCTGGCCACGCTCGACACCCGCGTCGTCGACCGGCTCGAGATCCGTCCCGAGCCCGCCGACGTCGACCTCGGCCTCAGGCTCGACGCCCTGCTCCGCTCCCAGTACCGGCGCCTGCCGCTTCCACCCCGGGTCCTCCCGGCCTTGTACGTCCTGATGCGGCGGCCCAGCGTGGGCCTCGCCGGGCGGGTCCGGGCCACGTGGGATCGCACCCGGGCGTCTCCGGTGATTGGATTTCCTCCATTTAACCACTTTGCAAGGTTATTACCCCGCTACAAGCGGTGAAAGGGGCCGCCGACCCTTGTGTTGTGGTCCCACCATGCTCCAGTATTCTCACTGATGCCATATATTGCGGCACGCAGAGTGAAGTCAGAAGGGGAATCCCCCCCCGGTCATGGAGGGAGAAACGGGTCAGGCCTGACCTGGCCTGGGCGCATGCCGCCCTGGGCCGTGGTTTCTGACGCTGGGGCTGGCGATCATCGCGGTGGCCATGTCGGGACTGCTGGGCAGCTTCGAACCGACGGCCGTGTTCGTGCTCGGGATCGCCACCCTGATTGCGCTCGTCGCCTCGATCCGCCTCAACCGACCTGCGCTCACCTGGCCATGGTGGGCCATCTCGGCGGCGATGGCACTCTTCCTCGCCGGCGGCGCGCTGCGAGTGGACCTCCACACTCTGGGCAACATCACCCGCGGCCGGTCCCTCGTCCCCGACCTCCTCTCCCTCCCCGGTTACGCCCCTGGGGCTGGTGGGACTGCTTGGCTCCGCGGGCGTGCCACCACGGGCGACAAAGGCACCTCGGGGTCATCCTCGACGCCATGATCGCCGCCCTGGCCATCCTCGCGGTGGCCTGGGTTTACGTGATCGACCCGGTCCTGTTCCACTACAACACACCACTGACCATCCGGCTCGTGCTCACGTGCTACCCGGCCATGTCGATCTTCCTGGTCGTCGTGACCGTGCGGATCGCCTTCAGCCCCGAACAGACCCGTGTCCCGGCCTACTGGTTCCTGCTCCTGGCCATGACGTGCATGTTCGTGGGTGACACGCTCTACATGTTCGCCGACACCGACCTGATCAACGTTCCGGGGCGACTCCTCTACCTCCCCTACGCCTTGGCGTTCATGGCGACGGGGACGATGGCACTGCACCCGACGATGCGGCGGCCTCGACCGCACCGGCCGGGAATCGACCTCAGGCCTCGTCCCCCGGCCGTGTCGTGCTCGTGGCGATCGCCCTGCTGGTGCCGGCTTTCATCATCCTGCAACATCCTTCGAAGTTGCTGCAGGACCGTGTGGCGCTGTTCATCATCATCATCCTCCTCACCGTCACAGCCGTGGTCCGGATCATCCAGGCCCTCCGCATCGCCGAGCGCTCCGAGGCGGACCTCGCATACCAGGCGATGATCAACAGCCTGACGGGGCTGCCCAATCGCCGGATGATGCAGCAGCACCTCACCAATGTGCTCGAGCAGGCCACCGTGGACGACACCCACGTCGCCCTGTTGTTCCTCGACCTCGACCGGTTCAAGCTCGTCAATGACACTTGGGCCACACCCACGGCGACGAGCTCCTGGTGGCCGTGGCGAAACGGCTGAACGAGCACGTGCGGCCCACGGATCTCGTGACCCGGATCGGGGGTGACGAGTTCATGATCGTGCTCGGCCAGGTGGTGAGCGTGTCCCAGGCCCTCGACCTGGCCAATCGCCTGCGCTACAGCCTTCGGGTGCTGTTCATCGTCAACGAGATGGAGTTCTACGTGTCGGCCAGCATCGGCTTCGGCCTTCGCTGTCGGGTGACGATGCCAGCGCCAATGCAGAGGTTCTCGTCCTCAAGGCCGTGACCGCCATGTACCAGGCCAAGGACCAGGCCGCCGAAGCGGTGGCGGTGTTCGACGACTCGATGCGGACGAAGGTGTCGGAGCGGGTCGAGGTCGAGCACGACCTGCGCTGGGCCGCTCGAGCGCGCCAGCTCCATCTCGTTTACCAGCCGATCGTGCGATCCCCCACGAGCTCATCTGGGCGTCGAGGCGCTGGTCCGCTGGGCGCACCCGACGCTCGGCCTCCTCCCGCCTATCAAGTTCATCCCGCTCGCCGAGGAGAGCGGCCTGATCAGGGGGATCGGGAAGTGGGTGCTCGAGGAGGCCTTCCGCCAGCTGGCGGCCTGGCGCACCAGAGACCGGGTTCGAGGACCTCTACGTGGCGGTCAACCTCTCGGGGGCACAGCTCCACGACGAGCGCCTTGTCGAACGGGTCGGGCAGGCGCTGGCCCACCACGGGATCGAGGGCAATGCGCTGTGCCTGGAGCTCACCGAATCGGTCCGTGATGGACAAGCCCCTCGAAGCCGCCGCCGTGCTCATCGGCGTTGCGCCGCCTCGACGTGCGGCTGGCGATCGACGACTTCGGCACCGAGTACTCGTCTCTCGCCTACCTGAAGCGCTTCCCGGTCACGAGCCTCAAGATCGACCGCACCTTCGTGGACACCCTCGAGGACGAGGACAGCTCCGACGCCAGCTGATCGCGGCCGTCGTGGCCATGGCGCACGCGCTGGGCATCACCACCATCGCCGAAGGCGTGGAGACCACCAGCCAGGCGCACCGGTTGATGGACCTCGGATGCGACGCCCTGCAGGGGTTCCTCTACTCGCGGCCGGTGCGGCCCGAAGGGCTCCCCTACGTGGTCAACTCGCTGTGGAAGCAGGCCGAGGACGTCCTGGAGGGCTCGGTCCGCTGAGCCTCTGGGCCGTGTGGCCCGTGGCCGCGGCCCGCGGCCTGTGGCCTGTGGCCGTGGCCCGTGGTCAGGCGACGAGGCTGACGGCGCTCTCGACGTCGAGGGGCCGAACGGCGGGTTCCATCCCGACACCATTGAAGTAGAGGTCGTGCAGTTCCGGGTCTGAAGCCGCGATGCGGCGCTCCGTGTCGCTGACGCTGCACCACACCGGCATGCTGGCCGGCGACCCCAGATAGGGCCGGACCGTGACGCCTTGAACCCGGCCATGGGCATGCGCAGCTTCCAACGGATCATGCGGAAGACAGGGACGTCCAGAATGGCGAGGAGCCATTCGATCCCACAGCGCGGCGTCGCCAGGGCGAGGGCTTGATAGAGGCCCATGCTGACGAGGCCCATCGTGGCCTTCCCCCGGTATTCGGGGGCCACCGCCAAGGTGGCGATGTCCCACGTCCGTGCGAGGTCGATGTCGATCCCCGTGCGGGCCGCCATCGCCCCGATGGTCTCGCCCCACACCGGCAGGGTGTCGTCGAGCGTCTTGAACCCGAGCTCCGACGGCAGCAACACCCGCATGGTGCCGGCCGGCAGATGCCGGAGATGGTCGACGACGCAGAGGAAGATGCTCGCCTCCTCGTAAGGGGCGTACTCCTTGTCGAGGAGCTCGGGCGTGTTCCCGAAGGTCTCGAGGAACACGATCCGCTCGACGTGGCGCGCCAGCTCCGATGCAGGGTCCGAGGAGCGGAACAGGTAGACGCCCAACGGTGCGGTGGCACCCGGCGCGGTCACGTGCTGCGCCAGTCGACGCAGCTCGGCGTCGTCCGGGGCGGTGACCGTGCTCACGCTCAGAACGCCTTGGCGACGACCTGCGTCGCGCCGAAGAACGTGCGCGTGTACTCGACCGCCTCTTCCATGTCGAACACCTTGCACGTATACACGTCGACACTGAAGAACAAAATGGGAGTGTCCCACGCGTACAGATGCGCACCGGAGCCCTCCCAGTGGACCCATCCCGCCCACCCGAAGCGGTCGGACCGGTGTGTCACGGGATCCAGCAAGATCTTCATGTCACACACGTGTGACAGGCCGATCAGGTAGTCCCGGATGGCGGTGTCGGTGATGGGCGTGTCGCACGTCCCCTCGATCACCAGACGCTGCCGGCAGATCATGGGCGCCAGGTCGGGCATCGTGTCTGCGAACATCAAACCGGAGAGTCTCACGGAACAAAGCGTACGAATCACGCGGGTGTCCGAACAAGAGGCGTTCGCCCTCTCACATACAGTGACAAGTGAACGCCCCAGTGTGGTCTAAGTGGTGAATGTGATTGCTGTGCTTAGGTGCCCGCCGACTCCTCTCGTGTCGCGTGGTCGGGGACGAATCCGCGTGCGCCCAGTCCGCATTCGCCCAGTCGGCGTGCGCCCAGTCGCATCCGCCCCGTGGCGGACGCGTCAGAGACGCTTCAGAGACTCGCCAAGAGATGCTCGACCTCGTGCCCGACCGCGGCGCGGGTGGTCCCCGGGTCCTCGGCATTGGCCACGAGCATGGCCGCCTCGTTGAGTGCGGCCAGCACGATGTGGGCGAGGGGTTGAACCGGGCGGCGCGCCATGACGCCTGCCTCCATGCAGTGCTCGAGCGCCTCGGTCACCAACCCCAGTCCGTAGGTGGTGTCCAGATCGCGCCACGCCTGCCAACCGAGCACCGCGGGCGCGTCGAGCAGCACGATGCGCCGAACGGCGGGGTCCAACGCCGCGTCGAGGAACGCGAGGCACCCGAGCCGGAGGTGCTCCATGGGGCCGTCACCGAGCATGGCGGCGGCGCCGATGTAGCCGGCGAGCTCGGTCTCGACCGATTCCACCACGGCACGGAAGAGCCCCTGCTTCGTGGCGAAGTGGTGCGCCAGCGCCCCCCGCGTCACGCCGGCGCGTTCGACGATCTCCTCCTGGCCCGCGCCGGCGAACCCGTGCTCGGCGAACAGCTCCCGACCGGCGTCGAGCAGGGCGCGGCGTGTGGCGGCCCTGCGCTCGGCCTGGCTGCGACGGGCCGGTTGCATCAAGGAATCCCCGTTGACATCCATTCCGGTACTCAGTATAAAGGCATGCAACCCGCATGTAAGTGAACCCGAGGAGGACGTGATGACGCTGTCCCGCACCGAGGTCGTACCGGGCCTGGAGGCCGAGCTCGAGTCTTTCGGGGAGCTCATCGCCCCGCTGGACGCCTCGGACTGGGCGCGCCCCACGCGCTGTGAGGGATGGTCGGTGGCCGACGTGTCCGCCCATGTGATCGGCTCGATCGCCGACGTGGTGTCGGGACGGCTCGAAGGCCTGGGCTCGCCCGAGGCCACGGCGCGCGAGGTCGCCGAGCGCAAGGGCCGGAGCCCCGCCGAATCGGTGCAGGAGCTGGCGGCGGTGACGAAGCTGGCCGCCGACCTCGGCGCCGCGTTCGACGATGCGTCGTGGGAGATGCCGGCTCCCGGCGGCTACGACGGCACGCTCGGCCAGGGAGTCGAGGCGCTGTGGTACGACACCTATCTCCACGCCGACGACGTGCGCGCCGCGCTCGGACGGCCGGCGGTGCGCGGACCGGGCCTGCGCGCCAGCGTCCACCACGTCGCGCACGAGCTCGACAAGCAGGGTTGGGGCCCGGCCACACTCTGCTTCGACGGGATCGAAGAGGTGGCGGTGGGCGCCGGTGGTGCCAGACACACGGGCGACGCCCTCGAGTTCGTGCTGGTCGCCACGGGTCGGGCCGATCCCTCGGCGCTCGGGCCCCAAGCCCCACTCGACATCTACGCCCCGTAGCGCCAGGCGCCGTCTGTCCGCATCCGGCCGACGCAGCGTGTCAGCGCCGCCGCCCGCCTCGACGCATCCCGCGTGAGAAGGCGAACCCGGCCAACCAGAACACGAAGAACACGGCCGCCACGATCCACAGCAGGTGGGCGGCGAACCCGACGCCGGCGAACACCACCGCCAGCAAAAGGAAAACGACGATGAGGCACCCCATGGCGCGTGGCCGGCGTGCGGTGCCGGCTCAGTCCCTTCCGGGACGCGGAGCAGCCTGGTTGAAGTTCTCGCGCACGTCGCGCAGGTGGGACCTGATGCGGGTGAGAGAGGGGGCGGCGTCGCCGCCGAGGGTCTTGGCCATCTCCTCGACGGCCTCGGTCAGGTGCGCGACCGCCAGCTCGAGAGCGGTCAGGCGCCTGGAGAGCTCTCCGTCTTCCATGCGCGGGAGTCTACGGCGTACCCGGAGCGAGCCCCCCCGGCCCCGAGGCCCCGTGCCCGGTCGCCGTTCGCGCTCAAGTCGGGCCCCCGACGTGCCGATAACAACAGGGGATGTGACGCCCCGATTCCCGGAGCTCGGGGTGCCCCGCCTCCATGCCCCTTCGAACACTGAGCGTGACCTGGCCGGCGCGGCTAATGGGGACAACGGCCTATGCCGATGGTGATGCCATGGGGAGACGTCGTGCCAGCGCTCCGGAAACGGAGGGCTCCCAACCTGACGAGGAGCGGAGTGAGCAGCCGGGTGAGCAGCCGAGCCTGACGCCGGATCCGTCGCGGCGCCCCACGCCGCGCCGGCGCCGAGGCCTCGTCCCGGTCCTGTTGTCGCTGTTCTTGGTGGTGGGGTTGGCGGCGGCAGCCGGCGTCGGCTGGAAGTGGACCACCACGGTGAACCGCGGCGCCCGCCAGTCATTCGACCAGCGGGCGGCGGGTGTCGCGTCCAGGGTCACGATTGCGTTGCAGGGAGCCTCCGATCTCACCACGAGCACCCGAGCGCTGATCGGGCAGAACCCGGACCTGACCAACGTCGAGCTGGCGGGGTGGTTCTCCGCGGTGGCGGGCTCCCGCCAGGAGGCCACGAGCGGAGTCACCTACATCGAGAACGTGTCGGCTTCCGAGTTCTACTACTTCCGGGTGGCGATGGTCGCCGATCCCACGAGCACCTTGTCGTCGGGCGAGCCGTTCACGGTCACTCCGAGCTCCGCGCAAGCCCCGTACTGCTTCACCCGCCTTTTGGCACTGCGCAGCTCGCTGCAACATGCCGCCGGCGTGGCGCTGCCCCCCGGCCTCGACTGGTGCGAGACCTCGGTGAACGGCGCGCTCAGTGCCTCGCGTGACACAGGCCAGGTCGAGGTCACACCGCTGCTCGGGTCCGACGAGGTCAAGGTGCTCGGGCTCAACGCGCGGACCGATCTCACCTCGGGGAACGCGGTCGGCCACCTCGTCGCGTCGATCGACCAGGCCTTCGGCTCCACCGTCGTCGTGGTCGCACCCGTCTACGAAGGGTCTGCGCCCTCGACCCTCACAGGACGGCGCGACGCGCTCGAGGGTTGGGTCGCCACCGTCGTCGACACCGGCAAGGTCCTGGCCACCGCGGTGGGTGCGCACAGCGGCCTGCAGGTGACCCTGGCCCACAAGGCCGCCGGGTCCAAGCCTCAGCTCATCGCCACCAGTGCGACCGCCAGCGCCAAGGGAGGGCTCCTCGACGTCCTCCCTGTCCATGCCAACGGTCGTTGGATCGTCACCGTGCGCCAGCCGGGCGCGGCCGGCTCCGCGAGCGGACGCACCCAGGGCCTCGCCGTCGGAGGCGCCCTCGCCCTCGCCACCCTGGTCGTCTTCTTCGTGCTGCTCGCCCTGGTCCGGTCCCGGCGCCGTGCCCTGGACATCGCGGTGCGGCAGACGGGCGAGTTGGAGCATTTGACCCTTCACGACGTCCTGACCGGTCTGCCCAACCGCTCGTTGGTGCTCGACCGCGCCGAGCAGATGCTCTCCCGCAGCCGTCGGAGCCGGTTGCCCGCGGCCGCGTTGTCCCTGGGCCTCGACAGCTTCAAGGAATTCAACGACACCCACGGGTACCAGACGGGGGACGAGCTCCTGAAGGCGGTCGCCGAACGCCTCGTCACCCTCGTGAGGGAGGCCGACACCGTGGGGCGCGTGGGCGGCGACGAATTCATGGTGCTCACCGACGGCGCGTCGCTGGCGGCGGGGCCCGAGCTCGTCGCCGAGCGGATCCTCGACGTCCTGCGCGAGCCCTTCTACCTCGGTGCCGAACACGCCGAGCCCCACAGCGTCTCCGTGTCGGTCGGCATCGCGTTCGGGCCACGCGTCGACGCCGAGCAACTGTTGCGCGACGCGACCACGGCGCTCTCCCAGGCCAAGGAAGCCGGCAAGGGCCGCTACGCCCTGTTCGGCCAGGACATGCCGCAGGCGATCGAGAGCCGTCTGGCGTTCGAGAACGAACTGCGCAGCGCCGTGGCCACGGACCAGTTCTTCCTCCGCTACCAGCCCATCTTCGACATCGACTCCCGGACCACCACCGGTGTCGAGGCCCTGCTGCGCTGGCAGCACCCCACCCGCCGGGTCATCCCGCCCGACCACTTCCTGCCGTTGCTCGAGGAGAGCGGGCTGATCGTGCCCCTGGGCCGCTGGGTGCTGCAAGAGGCGTGCGGGCAAGGCGCGGCGTTGCACCGCAACGGGTACCTCATCACCATGTCGGTCAACATCTCCGCTCGCCAGCTCGAGTCCGAGACGCTCGTGGCCGACGTCGCCGAAGCCCTCAGCGCGTCGGGCTTCGAGCCCAACGCACTGGTCCTCGAGATCACCGAGACGACGATCATGCGCGACACCGAGCTCATGGTCGACCGGCTCATCGCCCTCAAGGGCCTGGGGGTGCGCATCGCCATCGACGACTTCGGCACCGGCTACTCGTCGCTCGCCTACCTGCGCCAGTTCCCGGTGGACATCTTGAAGATCGACCGCTCGTTCATCAGCTCGCTGGCCACGACGCGCGACTCGTCGATGCTGATCCACACCCTCGTCCAGTTCGGCAAGACGCTCGGCCTCGAGACCATCGCCGAGGGGATCGAGGAGGAGGGCCAGATGGACCCTCTCCTCGCCGAGCAGTGCGATACCGGCCAGGGCTTCCTCTACGGGCGTCCGTTGTCTCCCACCCAGCTCGACATCTTCCTGCGTACCCACCTCACCCAGGAGCCGCCGCTGTGGGTGGTGCCCCCCAAGCAGGTGGCCAGGTAGGCCGAGCGCCATCCCCCGGGGAGCCCGGGCGGGGTACGGATGTCATGATGGACGCGCGGGACGAGGCGCTGCGGCGGCGACGCCGAGGGTGAGGCGGTGATCCCGAGCCCGCAGCGCCGACGCCAGAGAGGGGAACAGTGAGAAGGACAGCGCCGGTCAGCGCCTGGGAAAGCGACTTCGACGTGCTCGACGCCCAGTACGTGGCCGACCCGTTCACGGTGTGGGACCGGCTCCGTGAGACGTGCCCCATCGCGCACACCGACCGGCGGGGAAGCACCTGGCTGCCCACCCGCTACGAGGACGTCACGGCCATCGCCCACGACATCGAACACTTCAGCTCGCTCGAAGTGGCTGTGATCCCCTTCGAGGGTGAAGAGCCCGAGGAGCCCGTCCTCCCCTACGGGTTGCCGCCCATCTCGGCAGACCCGCCTCTGCACACCTGGACTCGTCGGTTGCTCTTGCCATGGTTCTCCCACAAACGCGTGGAGAGCTACGAGGAGATGACACGCGGGCTGTGCTCGCGGCTGATCGACGGCTTCATCGACCAGGGTCGGGCCGACGCCGCCTCGGACTACGCCCAGCAGATCCCCGTCCGGGTGATCGCCCACATCCTCGGCGTGAGCCCCGACCTCTCCGACACCTTCACCGGGTGGGTGCGCGACGTCCTGGAGTTCGCCGACGACCACGATCGACGCGTGGGAGGGGTGCAGGGTCTGCTCGAGTACTTCATCGAGGAAGTTGCGAAGAGACGTGCCCAGCCCGGCGACGACCTTTTGAGCGAGTTGTTGCGCACCGAGGTCGACGGCGCGCCCATCGAGGACAGTCTCGTGCTCGGGGCGGCCGCTCTCGTGCTCATCGCAGGCGTCGACACCACCTGGAGCGCCATCGGGTCGTCGCTGTGGCACCTGGCGACCCACGAGGCGGACCGCAAGCGGATGGTCGAGGACCCCGAGGTCATGTCGCTCGCCGTCGAGGAGCTGTTACGGGCCTACTCGCCGGTGACCATGGCGCGTGTCGTGACCACCGACGTCGAGTACGCGGGGTGCCCCATGAAGGCGGGGGACAAGATCCTCATGAACTTCCCTGCCGCCAACCGCGACCCCGAGGTGTTCGAGGACGCCGACGAGGTGGTCCTCGACCGAGCCCACAACCGTCACGTGGCGTTCGGATCGGGGATCCACCGCTGCGCCGGATCGAACCTGGCCCGCATGGAGTTGCGTGTCGCCCTCGAGGAGTGGCTGCGCCGGATCCCCGAGTTCCGTCTGGCCGAGGGCGAGGAGGTCACCTGGGCCGGGGGCCAGGTCCGGGGGCCCCGGCTGCTCCCGGTGGTGTTCCCGTGAGGATCCGGGTGGACCCCGACAAGTGCCAGGGCCACGCCCGCTGCTACGGGCTGGTCCCCGAGCTCTTCGAGATCGACGACTACGGCCTGTCCACTGCGGTGGGTGACGGTTCGGTGCCACCCGAGCTCGAGGAGCGCGCCCGTCTCGCCATCGCCAACTGCCCGGAATTCGCGGTCGAGGAGATCCCGCCCGCTTAGGGCGAGTGCCCGACGCCGCCTCGACCTTCGACTCGACACCTCGCCGCCCCGTCCTCAGGGGCTGCGGGTCTCAGTTCTGGTTGGCCATCTTCGAGTACGGCCGGCACGGCTCTCCCCGCAGCGCCCCGCACGCGGGTATCGTCGTCGTGGCGTCGACGCCGTGGACGACGTTGACGACGAGCGACGAGGGCATTGCACCGCCGAGGGACACGGTGTCGGTCACCGAACCGTGGGTTGCCGGCGTGGCGAATGCCCACGCGGGCCGATCGCCACCGGGCGCCGAGATGACGATGCGCAACCGGGTGCCGGCCCGGAACGTGTGGGCGATGGGGTCGATGGGGACGCGGACGAGGGTGTAGTGCCCCGCGGGCAGATCGTGGCGGTCCGACCCGAGGTAGGCCGGGACCGGATCCAGGACCGTCGATGACGAGGCGAGCGTGTGGTACGCGGCACGCAGGAAGCCGGAGGTGACGTACTCCTCTTGGGCCTCGCCCGGCCGGACCTCGGTGACCGTCGCCTGGAGGTCGGTGTCCGACGCGCTGGACCGCAGCCACAGGTCGAGGCTGGCCGGGCCCACGATGGTGGCGGCCGAGGCGAAGGGGGGTGTCTCGAAGGCGACCCCGTTGGGAGCGGGCACGGTCGTCCAGTCGTAGGGCGGTTGGGCGGCGAACGCGTTGCCCGAGGGCAGGTCGGTGGCGGGACGAACCGAGGGGTCGGGGCGGAACGTCGCCTTGGCCGTCGCATCCTTGGACGACGACAGGGTGCCCCCCGAGCCCAGGTAGTACCGGGTGACCGTCCCCGGTGGCGGCCACGAGGAGTAGTCGGCCTCGTAGGTGGGTTGCAGCGCCCCGGGCCCGAGGTCGCCACCCCCGTTGTCGAACAGCACCCTGACGCGGGGGTCCTGGGCCGCGAAGTCGGCTTGGGCCGCGCTCAGGGAACCGGCGTCGGTGAAGCGCAGCGCCGGTACGGGCATGGCCTTCCCGCCCCCGGTGGCCGAGGCGTAGACCTCAGGGGCGAGCAACGACAGGAACGGATCGGGGGTCGGCACCCGCCCGGCCACGTAGATGTCGAGGAACTCGAGCCAGCGCGACAACGTGTCGGGCCCGAGGGAGTCGATGTGCGTCCCGTTGAGCATGGTGACGTAGACGTTCTTGTCGTGCCCCAGGGCGGTGATCAATGCCGGCCACTGCGGACCCGTCTGCTCGTCCTCGAGGGCTCCCACGAGGAACACGGGGACCTTCACGTGTGTGGCCCACATGGCCGGGGAGCGCTGGTCGAACAGCGACGGGACCCGGGTGAGGTCCGGTCCCACCAGCGACGCCAGCTGCTGGGCTTCGGGGTGCAGGCTCTGGTTGGCGAGGCACGTGGTGTCGCCGGCCGCGATCTCGGCGGTCGCCCAAGGCTGACCGCCTTTGGGGGCGGCCCGCGCGTCGGAGATGCGCTGGGCCACCCAGCTCTTGGCGAACCCGCTGTTGTAGATCCCCCCGGGGTAGCCGGTCGAGAAGAGGTCGTCGGTCGAACTGAGAGGGGCGATGGCCGCCAGGTCCGGCGGGTCCGTGCCGGCCACCTCGAATTGGGAGATGCCCGAGTACGAGATGCCCACCATGCCCACCTTGTGGTGCAGCACCCATGATTGGGCCCCGACCGTCTGGATCACGTCGTAGCCGTCGTAGTCCGAATCCAAGCCGAAGAGGTCGAAGGCACCCCCCGAACACCCCGTGCCGCGCATCTGGACGCTGACGGTGGCGAAGCCGAGCAGCGGTGCGATCACGCTTCCGACCACGGTGGCCGTGTCGGGGAGCAGGGGGTCGCTCGTCGGTGCCTTGCCCTCGAGCGCGTCGATCAGGCTGTGGGGTGCGGCCGTGGCGTACCCCGAGTACTCGATGACGGTGGGGAAGGGGCCATCGGCCAGGGTCTTCCCCGGGGGGAGGCGCACGGTGGCCGCCATGGTGATCCCGTCGCGCATCCGCACGTAATTGAGCCCGGCATGAAGGTGCTGTGACGAGTAGAAGGAGGGGGGCGGCGTCGACTTCGTCGACAGCACCGAGAACGGCGCCGTCTCCGGCCGTTGGGGGGCCGTCTCCTCGAACCGGAAGCCGCGGCCCGGTGTGAGGTTCCGGATGATGAGCCCACCCAGGCTGTCGGCCACCCCGGTGCCAACCTTGGAGCCCGATCCGTTCAGCAGGGTGAGGTGTGCGCCCGGTTTGGCGCCGACCACGTACGCCTGGTCGATGGACCCATGGCCCTGGAACAGCGACGCCGCGAAGCTTGGGGCCGAGGTGCCGGCGACGAATCCGCCCGCGCTGGCGACGCCGGCCAGCACGGCGGCCGCGAGCCGCCTCCTGGGAATCCCCCGCACGAACCACCCCATTCGGGTCGGCCACCCTGATGGGGGGCAGCGTCGGGTCGCCAGGGTAGTCCCCTCGGGTACTGCGCCGAGGGCTCACCAGGGCCTGATGGCCGGGCAGCCCGAGGATGGAAGACCGAGCCCGGAGGCCCTACGCGGCCTCGACGATCACCCGGACGAGCCTGCCGTTGACCCGGCGGACCACCGAGGCGGGGCGGTGTGACGCGGCGACGGCGGCGAGGGCGAGCACGTCCTGGCCCAGGTCCTCGGCGAGACACGCCTGCTCGTACTCGCTCGCTGCAGTCTCGCCTGTCGCCATGGAATCGCCCCCCGGGGCTGATCCTGAGTTGCGGGGATCAACGCGCGTCCAAGGGACGGTCAACTTCCGGGCAACGGGGGCGGCGGGCCGGTGCCGAACGGCCCCACGTCGAAGCCGACGACGCCGTAGGCGAAGCGCAGGGGCTCGACGACCAGCAGCGGGCTTGCCGTCCTCGGGGGCGTGACCTGGAGCCACTTGCCCTCGTAGCACGCGTCGGGGATGGCGGTCGGGCCCGCGCCCGGGGTCAGGATGTCGTTGCACACGTCGGGGTACGAGAGCTCGAACCAGGCCCGCGCCTCGGGCGCGACCACGACCCGTGTCGGGCCCGCGGGGGCCGCGCCGGCACTGGCGCCCATCGTGGCCACGTCCTGGGTCGCGGCGGGGAGGGCCGTGCCGTTGTCGCTGTTCACGGCGAGACCCGGGTAACCGAGCAAGGTGCACGGGGATAGCGAGATGTTGGTGAGCGACACGGTCTGGTACATGGTGCCGTTGATGCCCTGGTAATTGGTCACGGCTCCACTGAGCTGGCCGCTCACACAATTGGGCGGGCCCGACGCGGTCGTGGTGGTGGGCCCGGTCGAAGTGGTGGTGGTGCTCCCCGTGGTGTGAGCAGGCGAGGCGTAGTACTTGCGCAACGCCACCACCATCCGATCGATACCGAAGGCGGCACCTCCCGCCGCGATGATCACGGTCACGACCAGGACGGCGACACGCGTCCGGCGCCACAGCCGGCGGCGCCGGACGCGGCGCCGCACCATCTCTTGGACCGTCGCAGGGTTGTTCATGTTCTGGGTCTTCACGTCTGGTTCTTCACGTCTTGGTCTTCACGTCCTGGGTGTGCCCATTCTCGACAAGACAGCGGCCCGGCGGCGCCCATGACCCGGGGCCGGCGGGAAGCGCGACCGGTATCTTCGGTCACGGAACGCCCCGGCGCGTAGTCAGCAGCCTGCCCGGCACCCTCGGGGGCCCCTTCCAGGCTCGTCCGGAGCCCCCCCACGGGGTGTGGGACGCCTCGGCGGGAGGAGGCCCGATGGCTCGGAGCGAGGCTGGGGGGAGGGCAATTGCGGCTGCCGGCGGCGGCGAGAGATCCTGGGCCGAGCGCGGCGCACTCGACCGCCTCGCCGGCGGGGGGAGGGCAATGGGCGGACGACGGGCACGGGACGACGAAGTCGCCAGGTGGCGTGAGCACGGGTGGGTCCTCCTCGAAGGCCTCGTCCCTGTCGAAGAGATCGACGCCGCCACGGGCGATCTTCACGCCTTGTTCCCCACTGCCGAGGAGTACCACGCCGACCCCGAGGGGGAGACCGAGCGCCGTCTCGGGCGCCCCGCCCCGGTCGACGAGTTCCCCTGGCCTCCGAATGGGCCGGGATTCCGACACGACCAGCACCGATGGATGGGCGCGTTCCCCTTCCCGGGCGCGGGCCTCCTCAACCGGCTCGTGGTCCATCCCTCGATCGTCGACTTCGCGGTCCGGGCCCTCGGCAGCTCCGACATTCGCCTCTATCAAGCCCAGGTGTCGGCCAAGTACACGGGCATCACCAATTACGAACAGCCCATGCACACCGACCGGAACCATTCGTGGCTGCCCGCGCTGGGAGAGGCACCGTGGTGGCACGTGGAGGGCTTCCTCTACCTCTCCGACGTAGGCCCCACCACCGCCCCCACCCACCTGGTGTCGGTGCGCGACTCGGCGCAGCGCCGCACGACGGTCCCGATCCTGATGCCCGACCGCGCCCCGGAGCTCTACGCGGCCGAGCAGGGCGCCGTCGGCGTGCGGGGTTCGTACCTCGCCTACCGGCCCGACGTCTTCCACCGTGCTGTCGACCTCACCGAGCCCGGCGGCGCCCGGTTCCTCCTGAACGCGAGCTACAAGCTCCCGGGCCAGGACTGGGTGGGCTACCACACCATGCAGTCGCGCTCGACCTCGCCCCACTGGGTGGCTTTCGTCGAAGCGTCGACACCGGCAGAGTTGGCGCTCTTCGGGTTCCCGCCTCCCGGGCATCCCATCTGGAACACCGCTCTGCTCGACGCCACGAAACGCCTCTACCCCCGTCTCGACACGGCTCCCTGGCGATCGCAGCTCGAGGCCTGAGGCACACGGGCCCGACCTGCGTGGCGCGCCGCCCCGGCCCTCCGGGGAGGATTCTCAGCAAATCGAAAGCAACGTCCGGTACTCCTTGTCCCGGGAACCCGGTTCGGTCGAAGAAGGGCACCCGTTGAGGGCGACCCGTCCGGAGGGTTAGCTTGGGAATGAGCGGAGGAGCGGTCGTGACGCAGCGGACTTCGTGGCACGCAGGACCGGTGCGAGGTCGCCGCTCCCGGCGATGGGTCGTGCTCGTCGGGGCCCTGGGCCTGCTCGCCGCGGCGTGTTCCAGCGCGTCGGGGTCGTCGACGCCAGCCTCCTCGGCGACGTCGACGACCTTGCCCGGCGTGCGGCCGGTGGCGTCCGGCTCGGTCACGGCGGTGTCGGGATCGTCGATCACGGTGGAGAGCCAATTCTCGGGTACCACCTCGGTGCTGTGGACCTCTTCCACCACCTTCTCGCAAACGGTCTCCGGGACCGCCCAGGACCTCACGGTGGGGAGCTGCGTGGCGGTGACGGGGACCCCGCCCGCCAGCGGCTCGGCAGCGGGCCCGGTCGTGGCGCGCACGGTCGCGATCACCGGGTCCGGCTCCCCGTGCCCGTCCACCGGGGCCACGGGCTCAGGCGGCAGGGGATTCAGAGGCGGGGCCGGCGGTGGCTTTGGCGGAGGGGGCGGGGCCGGCGGTGGCGGTGGCTTTGGCGGAGGGGGCGGCGGTTTCGGCGGCGGTGGCGGCAGTTTCTCCCTGGCGTCAGCATCGGGCAAGGTCAGCGCGCTCTCAGGTTCCGACGTCACCTTGGCCGGCACCGGACGCATCGTCGGTTCGAGCGGAACGTCGAGCGTCGGAACCTCGTCCAAGCCGGCACAGGTGCAGGTCTCGACCTCGGCGACGACGACCTACACGAAGGTCGAAGCAACGTCGCACGCCTCGGTGGTGGTCGGCCGATGCGTCACCGTGCTCGGTTCGAAGGCCTCGAGCGGCACGGTGACCGCCACATCCGTCTCGGTCCGGCCGGCCGGAGCCAACGGATGCGGCGGCTTCGGAGGGAGAGGGGCGGGCGCCGGCTTCGGCGGAAGCAGCAGCGCCTGAGCCCCTGGACCGTCGGTCCGGTCAGCTGAACCTGACTGATCCTCCGGTCAGATGAACCTGACTGATCCTCCGGTCAGATGAACCTGACTGATCCTCCGGTCAGATGAACCTGACCAACTCGACGGCGACGACCACCCAGCTCCCGGCGACGAGCACCGCCGGCACCGTCAATCGCCGCCGCGACGACAAGAGGATGATGCAACTGAACACGTAGAGGTCGTCCAGGCTCCGAAAGCCGACGTCGCCCAGCCAGATCCCCGGCGCAAGCGACAGGTCCACGATTCCGTAGAGGAGCCAGGCTGCGCGTTCGTAGGGGCGGGCCGCCGTCGTTCGCAGAGCCCGCGCCGCGTAGACGACGACGACGGCGAGAATGGCCAATTCCGAGAACCACAGCAACGCGGACGTCGAGGGAAGCCGGCCGAGATAGTACCGAAAGCCTCGGACGAATCCGACCAGCGGGAGGTCCAGGTTGCGCTGGCCGGAGGTGAGAAGCGGCCACGATCCGATCGTCACTCTCGCCACGAGCTGCCACCCGACGAACACGACAGCGGGCGCCAGCCACGAGACGACCGGCGCGGCCCCGCTCCTCACAGGAGTCTCGACCGGACGCCGGGATCCGGCGCGCCTGGCGACGAGGCGGGCGCGTATGAGAGAGGCGGGACGCTCGAGCGCCACGAGGGCAATCACGAGCAGTGCGGTCTCGCGGCTCAGGACGGCCACGCTGAAGGCGGCCGCGGCAAGGACGTACCGGTCCCGACGCAAGGCCAGGACCCCGGCTACGACGAAGGTGGCAGTGACGATCTCGGCCAGGTCGCGAGACAACACCCACACGAAGCCGAAGTAGCCCGGCAACAGCAGGCCCCAAAAGGAGTGTCGATGCGCGTCCCGGGCCATCGCCGCCCCGAGCACGCCCAAGGCAGAAAGTCCCACGATGTTCACCAACACGAGTGACCACGGGACGAACTGTTTCTGCCCTATCCCCACCAGCCATGCGAACGCCGGGTAGCTGACGCGCTCGAATCGACTGAGCGTGTCCATCCGGATCCCGTAGGCGGTGCGGCTGAAGTCCAACGGGCTCAAGGCCATCCGGTAGTAGAACTGACCGTCGTAGCCCTGGCCCGACGTGACCGGGACGCCGGCCGGAATGCGTCCCCGCACGTGAGCGGCACCGACCACGATGAAAGAGGCGACGTTGCCGTGGCCGGCCACCACGATCCTCATCCCCGCGACGAGGCAAGCAGCGACGCCGGCGACAACGCCTGCCCACCGGGGGCTGTCGGCCCGAAGAGATACGGAGGACAGGCGCCGGTGGCGCGAGCCTCCAGTCAATGGACGGGTCCCGCCCGCCGCCGGCGCGCCCACGGCTTCACGACATCACACATAGCTGTGAATCTCCTTGGACCTGTGCGGTGCGGGTGCGGACAGCCTTCGGCAGTATGCCCTTCATGCGGGTTCGAGACCGGCATGGGGTGCAACCTGGCGAGACGTGCTGCGCCGCGGTGAGGCGCAGCACGTGCGACAGCGGGTGAGAGACGCGAGCCATGCGATGTCGGGGCGAGGGCGGTCCGGGAGCGAGCCGGTGATCGTGGCACGACGCCAGGCCGCGTAGGGGGATTGGCGCGAACGAGGACCGAGAGCAAGGACCATTTTCCAAGGGGAGCGGGCCGGCGGTAGATTCTCGATTGAGATGGGTCGCAGTCGGTGATGCGGGCCTTCGAGGGGTGGCAGGGGGGCAATGGATCTTGACGGCTGGCGGCCCGACCCGTACGGGATTCACGAGGAGCGGCTCTTCGCGCAAGGCGAGCCAACCCCGCTCGTTCGCGACAAAGGGGTCGGGTCCGTCGACGCACTCTCCACCGCCCGGGGGTCCTCCGAGGCGGAGGGCGGCGTAGGGAACGAGCCGGGTCAGGCTCACGGGGCCCCGGTCTGGATCTCGACGGTTCGTGCTGCCGAATCGCAGGTCGACGATCGTTCGGAGGACGGGGAGGCAGGCAAGGCACCAGCCAAGCCGTGGTTCACGGCCGCGGCGTCGTTGATCGCGGCCGGCGTCGTGGTGGGGTTGCTCGGGATCGCCGGCGTCGGCCGCGGCGGAAGCGCACAGACCACCACGACGTTGAACCCGCTGGCACGCGTCCTGCTGAACCTGCCACGCGGCACCACTGTGAAGCCGGCCGAGCACGCCCTCGAGCAACAGCCCACCACCACGACCGAAAGCCCGATCGAGCGCGCCCTTCAGTCGCTTCCGAAGTCGACGACCACGGTGCCGACGATTCCTGCACCGACAACGCCGCTGCTTACGACGACACCGAGCAGTACGGGTCCCCGGCCCCTGGCAACGCACGTGACCCAACCCGCCCCGCATCCGGGGTCGACTACGCCGAGACCGATCGTCGCAGCCACCACGCTTCCCCTGACGACGACGACCACATCTGTCGGTGAAGCCGATCGGGCGTGGTACCTGGCACATGGGACCATCTTCAACACGTTGCAGACCGACATCGAAAAGCTCGACCGGACACTCGCTTCGACCAGCCAGAGCAGCTATGCCACCGTCATTCCGTACTGGAAGGAGCTGTTCGACGACGCCGGACAGGCCGAGACGTTGCCTCCCATTCCCGACGGCGTGACGCAGCCCGAGTGGGCGAGCGCTTTGGGTGACTTGAGCGAGGGCGCCACCGAATGCATCATCGGCAGCGCCGGTGCCATCGGCGGCACCGGCGTCGCGGTGTCCATCCCCCCCATCTACAGCCAGGGCTCGGCATTCATCACGACGGGAACGACGCAGATGGATGGCGCGGCCCAAGCTGTGCAGAGCGCGGCGGCCACGGCGTCGGCAAGTTCGCGCAGCCAAGTCAGCGGATGGTACAAGTCCCGTTCCGCCACCTTCACCACTCTCCAGGCAGACATCAACAAGGTCGACGCCGCTGTCGGGTCAGCGGGCTCGGCCGGCTACTCGGTGGTCGACCCCGACTGGCAGCAGCTCATGAGCGATGCGCGCAGCGCGCTTGCACTCCCTTCGGTCCCAGACCCATACATCGAGAACCTTTGGACGACCGCGCTGGGGGATCTCACCCAGGGGTCGAGTGACTGCCTGGGGTCGGCGGAGGCGCTCCCGCCCAACCCGTTCGACCAGGGTGTCGCCCTGATCCAATCCGGAACCACCTATTTGAGCGCCACGCTCGCAACGGTACAAAGCCTGGCAGGATGACCACTGCCGGCCCCGAGGTCAGGGGCGCGCTCAGTGGCTGTGCTGCCCGCGCTTCATGGGGACCCGGCTGACGACGGCGGACTTGGCCAGTTCCCACCACGACGGCCCGCGGTCTCCCACGACCACGGTTCGTCTCAGGGAAGGATCCGGGGCCACCACCCACGGAGGGTCGTTGAAGAGGTCGACCCTCTGGGTGTCGGCGAAGACCTGGGAGGGGTCGAACCAGGATGCCGACCCGATCGAGGATGTGCGCTGCTTGGCCATGCGCGGGAATTTAACGCTGCCGAGATTCAGGTTCGGGGATGGTGACCCCCGAACCTGCGGGGACTCCGCAGCGGCGGCCATCCCGAGCCGGGTCCCCGACGCGTCTGCGATCGCGCCGGGACCGTCGGCCCTGCGGTGCAGACGCCTAACGGGTTTCGGCCACAACTCCTTCCCATGCTCGGAGCGTCAACCCGTCGAAGGCCTCTCCGTCCCGAGTGCGATCGGTGCCGACGCGGATACGGCCTCGCGTCCCTGGCAGGGTGACACCGCCGCCGCTCATGTTGAGCGCCACCATCACGTGGTCACCCCGGCGCCAGGCCCAAACCCCGTCGGGCGCCGCCATCGTCGCGTAGCGACCCGCGTGCAACTCGGGTGTGTGCCTGCGCAGAGCGATGAGATCCCGAGCAAGGAAGAGCATCGATCCCGGGTCGGACCGCTGCGCATCCACATTCCGCCCTTCGGTCGGCCCCAGCGGTAACCACGGGCGCGTCCCCGGATCGGTGAAGCCTCCCCCGGGGCCGGCACGCCACGGCATGGGGGTCCGCATGGCGTCGCGCCCGGCGTAGGCGGGCCAGTAGCGGACACCCAAGGGGTCGCGCAGGTCGTCATTTCCCACCGGGGAGTCGCATTGGCCGATCTCGTCGCCCTGGTAAAGCACGGGCGTCCCCCGTAGGCACAGCAGCATGAGAAGGGCCAGGCGCGCTTTGCGCTCGTCACCGTTCGCCCATCTCGACGCAAAGCGCGACATGTCGTGGTTCGAGCCCGTCCACGCCGGCCACGCACCGGGTGGAAGCAGCGCTTCGGTGTCCTCTACGACCTGTCGCATCGCAGCCGCGTCCAGAGGGGCGGTGATGAACGGGAAGTTGAACGCGAGGTTCAGCTCGTCGTCGCCGTCACCGTAGTACTCGGCCAGCTTGTCGACCTTGACCGGCGTCTCCCCGACGAGGACGCGGGGTATGCGGTAGGACTCGGCCAACCTCCTCCAGTGCCGGATCACGTCGTGGACCTCGGGCCGGTTGCCGTTGTAGACAGGTCGCTGTCCGAACAGCTGGGCCTCGAAGTCGTCTTCCTCGGTGGCAGGCGGATTGTCCCTGAGCAAGGCGTCCTTGACGATGATGTTGCACACGTCGATCCGGAACCCGGCCACTCCACGGTCGAACCAGAACCGGAAGATGTCGTCGAATGCCCTCCGGACCTCTTCATTCCACCAATTGAGGTCCGGTTGTTCGGACAGGTGGTTGTGCAGGTAGTACTGACCGGTCTTCGGGTCGAGCGTCCAGGCCGGGCCCCCGAAGCTGCTCACCCAGTTGTTGGGGGCACCGCCGTCGGGCTTGGGATCCGCCCACACGTACCAATCGCGCCTGGGGTCGTTGGTCGACGAGCGTGAGCTCACGAACCACGGATGCATCTCGCTGGTGTGGTTGGGGACGATGTCCATCAGGACCCGTATGTGACGCTCGCCGGCGCGGGCGACGAGTTCGTCGAAGGTCTCCAGCGTTCCCAGATCCGGTTGCACCGCGCAGTAGTCGGCCACGTCGTAGCCCCAGTCCGCGTTCGGCGAGACCGTGATCGGGCTCAGCCAGATCCCGTCGACGCCCAGCCATTCGAGATGGTCAAGGTGGTCGATGATGCCTTGAAGGTCGCCTGTGCCATCGGCGTTCGAGTCGGCGAAGGAGCGGGGATAGATCTGGTACAAGACCGCCGATCTCCACCACGCCGCCTCTTGCGCCGCCTCCTGGTCCGAGGCCTCGGTCATCCCGTGGTCGGGAGCGGCTGCCAGTCCTGCTCGACGACCCAGCACACGCCCTGAGGAATGTGATCCATCGGGAACTTGCACTCGCTCGACGGCGGTGAGTTGGTGTGCAGCCTGACGATCCGGTATTCGGTGGGCCCGTAGTACTTGTCCGGCCCGTAGCTCAGAACCGGGGAGAACCCCCCGGGGAAGTTCGAGATCGTGGCCATGGCCGCGACGAACGTCCGCCGGTTCAAATTTCGGCCCGCTGCGGTGGCCGCTGCCGCGAAGAGCCGGATCTCCTGGCACCAGGCTTGAACAGGGCCCTGCTCCTCGATGAAGTAGTTCTGATTCCCCGGGGGGATCTCGGGATACGCCTTATGCCAGGCGTTGAAGCAGCTGCGAACGCCGGGGTCGTACCCACCCTCGGACTCGGGCCGGTTGTCGTCGATCCCACCCAGGGTCTCGGTGGTCAACCCTTCCTGGCCGTCGATCGCCTTTTCATAGGGGAAGGGGATGAGCCCCAATGCCGATTGGATGGAGTTCTCGTAGTCCGACAGCAGGAGTCTGGGGAAGTACCCCTGTTGGGTCTCCGCGCCGAGCACGGGGAAGAAGACGTTGAACGGTATGAGGGGGATCACCGAGGTGACGTCCGCAGCCTTCAGCTGCTGCACGACCAGGGGGGCCTCAGCGTCGGTGGAAGCGGTGTCGGAAGGGTCGGCGCTGATCGTCTTCACGATCGGCGTGATGCCGGCCCGCTGCAGATCGGGCAGAAGGTACTGGTTGAGCGCCACTTCGTCGCTGGCCCGGTTGCCGGCGATGACGGCCACCTTGCGGCCGTTGCCGAGGAGCCCGGCGCTCACTCCCCACTGCACGGTGGCCTGCAGGATGGCCGCATCATCGGGGCCGGTCCACCAGAGATAGGGCGCGCCCTCTTGGGTCCAGTTGGTCACGGTCGTCCACTGGCTCAAAAGCGGCGTGTGGCCTTCCTGGGTGATGCACAGTTGGCTGTCACCCGTCCAGGTGCCGATGCCGTCGAGCACGGCGAAGGCGGGATCGCCCCCCTCGGTCCACTGCTTGCACAGGGCCCGCATCCCGGTCTCACTGGTCGGGTCGAAATTGACGATGTCCGCGTCGATCTTCCTGCCGTGGATGCCGCCGCTGTCGTTGATCAACTTGACGAACAGCCTGATCGCCTTGCCCTGCTCGCTGTATTCGATATCACCGGCGAAGCCAAAGCTCGATGCCAGCGACGACAGATTCGACACGGGGAAGACGACTCTGATGCTGTTGCCGGTGACGCCGGCGTCGCTCGTGCTGGCCTGGCCCGGGGCGGCACTCCTGGTCGGCGCGCTGGTCGTGGTGGTTCCCGAGGGCTTGGCAGGGGATCCCGCCCCGACGGCGAAGACGAGAGCGACGACGAGCGCCAGTGCCACCACCCCGGACACGACCTGTACCCCCGGGGGTCGCCGCCGGAACCGTCGCCACGATCGCCCCAGTCGCCCACCACCCGGGCTCGCCATCGACCCCTCCTTTGTCGGTGTCCTTCAGACGCCCTGCCGGGCGGCCGGTGCCGCCGGACCAAGATAGGCCGCAGGAGGGGACCACATCCGGCACGGGCCCAGCCGTTGTCGCGTCCGGTCCGTTCGGCAAGCGTTTCATCCGGTGTCCGGTTGCCGCTCGCGTGCGAGGTTGCCACTGCGCCGGGAACGACGACTCGAGCGTCCAGGTCTGATGGCCCACCGACTACTCTTTTCCCTTGAGGTGTGCCGGGAAGACTGGTCGGCGACAGGAGGCCGCGCCCGATGACCGCATCTCGTCTTTCTCCACGGCGACTCCGTCACGGGGTCGCCGGCCCTCTCCGTGCCGAATCCTCTGTGACCGATGATCGCCCCCGGCTCCCGGGCGCGTCATCCGAAGGAGACCTTCGATGATCGAGGGTGAGTCCTCGAGTGCCGAGGCCGACGCCCAGCGCGAGTGGGATGGGCGACGGAAGTTGCCCAGTTGGCGGTGGGAGGCGCTGCGGACCACGTTCTGGTTGGTTCCGACCCTCCTCGTCGCCGTTGCCTGCGTGCTGTTCGTGGTCACGTTCGCAATCGACTTTGCGGCCTACCACCACGACCTGACCCTGCCGACGTGGATCCGGTTCGAAACGGGGAACCCCGATGCCGGCCGGCAGGTGCTGATCGCGATCGCGGCTGCGGTCATCACGGTGGTCGGCGTGGTGTTCTCGATCACGATCCTGGCGTTGACCCTGGCGTCACAGCAGTTCGGCCCACGAATGATGCGGAACTTCGTCCGAGACATCGGGAACCAGGTGACCCTGGGAATCTTCGTCGCCACCTTCGTCTACTCGGTCCTCTGCCTCGGCTCGATCAGCGCGCCGACTCCCGCCTTCATACCCCACCTTTCGATCGTCGTGGCCGAGGCGCTGTCGCTGCTGGACCTGGCGGTGCTCATCTATTTCATCCATCACATCGCCAAGTCGATCCAGCTGCCCGAGGTGATCGCCGGCATCGCCCGTGACCTCACGCATGCAATCGACGCCGAATTCCCGGAACGCAGGGACGGGGAAGCGACCAGTGCCGCCATCGGAAAGGGCAGGTCCGTCGCGGAACTGCTCCAGTTGATCGACGAAAGGGGAGTCGTCGTCCCGGCCGATGCCAGTGGGTACCTGCAATTCGTCGGGTACGCCCAGTTGGTCGACATCGCCGCCCGCACGGACGCGGTCATTCGTCTCAACCATCGGCCCGGGCACTTCATCGTGGCCGGAAGGCCGCTCGCCACCGTGTGGCCGGGTGGCGCCGCCGGTCAGGTCGCCCTGGCCCTTTCCAAGGCGCATGTGACGGGCCCGCACAGGACGCTCATGCAGGATCCCGTGTTCGCCATCGACCAGCTCGTCGAGATCGCCATCCGGGCCCTGTCACCGGCGGTGAACGACACGTTCACCGCCCTCACGTGCATCGACTGGCTCGCGGCGGGGCTGAGCCGGGTCTCGGGCCGGAGCCTCGCGGAGGCCGTCTACCGGGACCGGTTCGGCCGTGTACGGCTGATCGAGTCCGACCCCTCCTATGCCCGCATGGTGAACAGGGCGTTCGACAAGGTCCGCCAAGCGGCGAGAGGCATGCCGGCGGTGATCATCCGCATGATGGACGCGTTGGTCAACATCATGGAGCAGACCACCTCGGCCGAGCAGCGGCGCACGCTGGCCCGCCAGGCCGAGATGATCTTCCAGAGCGCCCAGGAGTCGGTTCCCGAGGCCAACGACCTGGACGACATCGCCGTGAGGTACCAGCGCGTGCTGAGCAGGATCGCTCTCGACACGCCGTGAGCAGGGCCTGAGCGGTCGCGGAGGAAGGAGTCGAAAGTCCCTATCTTTTGAGGGTCACTTTCACTTAGGATGGTTTTGGTGGCGACGGCAACCGGAGCACGCAAGTGGTGGGCGCTCGGAGCCGTCATGCTGGCGGTGCTGACCGTCGGAATGGACCTGACGGTCCTGAGCGTCGCTCTTCCGACCCTCGCCGGGACCCTCAAGGCCTCGGAGTCGGATCTCCAGTGGTTCTCGTCGGGCTATGCCCTGGTCCTGGCGGCGGCGATGTTGCCGGCGGGGCTCTTGGGCGATCGCTACGGCCGCAAGAAGGTCATGCTCTGCTCCCTGGCCCTGTTCGCGGCCGGCTCGCTGGCGTGTGCGTATTCGCGTACTCCGGCGGAATTCATCGGGGCGCGCGTCGTCCTAGGGCTCGCCGGAGCCGGACTCGTGGTGATGGCGGTGTCGGCGCTCACCGTGCTCTTCACCGAGGAGGAGCGCCCGAAGGCGGTCGGCATCTGGGCGGCGTCCAACATGATCGCCTTCCCGGTCGGCCCCATCCTCGGAGGTTGGCTCCTCTCGCACTACTGGTGGGGATGGGTGTTCCTGATGAACGTCCCGGTCGCGGTCCTCGGCTTCATGGCCGTCGCCACGCTGGTGCCGGAGTCTTCTTCTGCGCAGCGCCCGGGCATCGACGCGGTGGGGGTGCTGAGCTCGAGCGCCGGGCTGGTCGGGGTGACCTACGGGTTCATCGAGGCGGGACAGCACGGATGGAACTCATCGAGAGCACTCGCTCCGCTCGTCGTGGGACTGGCGTTGATCGTGGCCTTCTTCTTCTGGGAGCACGTCCTCGAGCGGCGCCCCGGCGGTCAACCCCTCGTCGACCTGAGCCTCTTCCGGTCCCCCTCGTTCGCCTGGGGCGTCATCCTCTTCGCCGTCCTCACGCTCGCCCTGATCGGCCTCCTGTTCACGATGCCCCAGTACTTCCAGGGCGTCATCGGCACGAGCCCGGAGGGATCGGGTATCCGACTGCTGCCCGTGGTGGGCGGGATGTTCGTGGGCCTGCTCCCCGCGGCGCGCATCGCCAAGGCCGTCGGTGCCAAGCTCGCCGTCGCAGCAGGCTTCTTGGTGCTCGGCACCGGCCTCGCCATCGGGGCCACCGCCACGCTGTCGTCCGGCGAGGCGTTCATCGCAACGTGGATGGCGATCGCCGGGGCCGGCACCGGGCTCACGATGGCGACGGCTGCCTCAGCTGCCCTGGCCGAGCTGTCCGAGGAGCGGGCCGGGGTAGGTTCAGGAGTCCTTCAGGCACTCAAGAACACCGGCGCCCCTCTCGGGAGCGCCATCTTGGGGAGCGCGCTCACGGGGGCGTACGTCGGCCGGCTGCATCTCGCCGGTCTTCCGCCGCCGGTTGCCCAAGCCGCTCGACAAAGCGTGTTCGGAGGGGTCGCCGTCGCCCACGCCCTGCACTCGGCTCTGCTGTTGCAATCGGTGCGTGCCGCTTTCGTCCACGGGACCGACGTAGCCCTCCTCGTGTCGGTAGGGTTCGCTCTCGTCGGCCTCGTCCTGGCGCTGGCCTTCCTTCCGGCCCACGCCCGGGCACCCGCTGCGGTTGAAGAACAACGATCCGGAGGTGAGCGCATTGCCGTCTGAGATCAGCACCGTCGTCGGCCTCAGAGAGCGCAAGAAAGCGAAGACGCGCGCCTCCATCCAGCACGAAGCGCTCAGGCTCTTTCGAGAGCAGGGCTACGAGGCGACCACGGTCGAACACATTGCCGAGGCTTCAGAGATCTCGCCCTCGACGTTCTTCCGCTACTTCCGCGCCAAGGAGGACCTCGTCCTCACCGACGACTACGACCCCCTCATCATCGAGGCGTTGCGTGCGCAGCCTGCCGAGCTCGGGCCGATCCAGGCCGTCCGTGCCGGCCTGCGCAGCGTCTTCAGCGGGCTCAGCGAAGCCGAGCTTGCCGACATGCGCGACCGGGCTCAGCTGGCCCTGGCAGTGCCCGAGCTTCGCGCCGGGATGCTCGACCAGTTCGCCCAGATCATCCGCCAGATCACGGACCTGGTGGCCGAACGTGTCAACCGGAGGGCTGGCGACTTTGCGGTGTCCACACTGGCGGGGGCGATCCTGGGAGTGATGATCTCGGCCGAGTTCTACTGGGTGGAGCATCCCGACGCCGACCTCATGGCGCTGCTCGACGACGCGCTGGCGCACCTCGAGGCCGGTCTTCCTCTCTGAGAGTTGCAGCCGGCTGTGTGACCAGCGGCGGGGCGACGCCGTTGAGACCGAGGGCGCCAGGCCCGGACGGTGATAGCCACGAAGCTCGACGAGTGGCGTGGTAGAAACGCATTGGTGCCCAGTACGAAGGCTGGTGCGTCGGGGCGCGGTGGGTTCTTCTCCCGCCACAGGCACGTGCGCAGCATCCTGATCGGTGCTCTGGCTGTCGTGCTCATTCTGGTCGGGTTCATCGTCTACTCCAACGTCAAGACGACCCAGCAGCAGAATGCGCTCCAACCCTTCTATGACACGGCCGGCCTCGCCACGGCGGGGCCCCTCGGCCAGGTGGTTCGCAGCGAGCGGCTCGACATCTCCGTGGCCCATGGGGTGGGACTGCGGATCCTCTACCGGACCCAGCGAGCCGACGGGTCGATGACCTTCAGCTCCGGCCTGGTGTTCATCCCCGACAACGACGCAGCCGGCACGCCGCGACCCGTGGTCGCCTGGGCTCACGGCACGGTCGGAATGGGTGACCAGTGCGCGCCGTCGAGGACCCCGAATCCCGTGGCGGGCATCCCGTGGGTGGTTTCGATGTTGGCGCGGGGATGGGTGGTCACGGCTACCGATTACGCCGGCCTGGGCACCTCGGGCACCGAGGGGTATCTCATAGGCGACGACGAGGCGCACGACGTGCTCAACAGCGTCCGGGCCCTCAAGTACATCCCGTCGGCGGATGCCGGGACCTCGTTTGCCGTGTGGGGCCATTCCCAAGGTGGCAACTCGGCGCTGTTCACGGCGGCATCGGCAACCTCGTACGCACCCGAGCTGCACCTCGTGGCCACGGTTGCCTCGGCCCCTGCCGCCGAGCTCGTCCCTCTGTTGAACCAGACCTACCAGTCGACGCTGGCGTGGGTCATCGGCCCGGAGGTGTTGACGGCGTGGCCGACCGTCTTCCCGCACCTTTCCCCTGAGCAGATCACGACCAGCGCCGGGTACAGCAACTACAGGAGGATCGCCCAGAAGTGCATCACCTCGGCGGCGGTGGAGGGGCTCATCCGCAACGCCATCAAACAACGATTCTTCAAGTCCAACCCCGTGAGCAACTCCGCATGGAGAACGGCCGCGGAGCAACAGACAGCACCGCTGCTCTCACCGAGCCAACCCTTGATGGTGGCCGAGAGCCTGAACGACGAAGTCGTCCTCCCGGACACCACGGCGCTCTACATCCAGCGCGCCTGTCATGCCGGGTCCGACCTGACAACGCTGTGGCTCGCCGACGTCGGCCACATCCAGCTGGCTTCGACGATCGCCCCGGCGGTCATCGGCTGGCTGGGCGACCGCTTCGCGGGCAGACCCACTGCACCGACCTGCGACCAGCCCTTGCCGATCGCGCCGGCAAGCTAGTGCCGTGAGGACCAACAAGACCCCTTGAACCGTGGAGGTGCGATGCTCCGTTGGGAGAGTGGCGAGGGACTGCGCCGCCAGGCGCGGGGAAGCGAGATGTGGTTCAAGGCCACGGCCTCGAACACGCGGGGTCGGTTCTCCTTGATGGAGAGGACGCTCCCGCCGGGCGGGCGGATGCCCCCGGCCCATCGCCACGTCGGGAACGACGAGGCATATTTCGTCCTGGACGGAGTCGTGGAATTCCGTGTCGCCGGAGAGGTCTTTCCGGGCACGAACGGGACGTTCGTGTTGGTGCCCGCGGGGGAGGCCCACACCTTCGGGAATACCGGCGAGGAGCCGGCTCGGCTCCTCGTCCTGCACGTCCCCGCCCTGGACGGCTACTTCGAGGACCTGGAGCAGCTGTGGGCGTCGCCCCTGGCGCCGGACCGGGACACAGAGCTCGCCTTGATGCGTCGCCACGGCATGGAGCCGGCGTGACCGACCTACGGGCGCTCCACGGCATCGTGGAGCAACGTCATCGCAGCTCGATCAGGGCGGGCCGGTGTCGGTCACCACTGCGGGCCAGATAGTCGTGGGTCTCGTCCCCGGGCATGGGCGGCGAGAAGAAGTAGCCCTGAATATGGGTGCACCCCAGGGTGGCGAGCGCATCGCGCTGTTCTTGTTGCTCCACGCCCTCCGCCGTGGTCTCCAGGTGGAGGGTGTGCGCGAGCTGCATGATGGCATTGACGAATCCGCGCCCCTGATCGTCGTACACCAGGTTGTCCACGAAGCGCTTGTCGATCTTGAGGATGTCGATAGGCAGCTCGGCCAGCGCCGCAAATGACGAATAGCCCGTGCCGAAGTCGTCGATCGCGACCCGGATCCCTGTTCGGCGCAACTCATCGAGGGTCGCGATGACGTGCCGGGACTCGGAGGCGAGGATCGACTCGGTGACTTCGACGATGAGCGAGGTGGGTTGGAGCCCGGCGCATACCAGCGCGTCGGCCACGTCCTCGACGAAGTTGCGGTTCGCGAGCTGAAGCCGAGAAGCGTTCACCGAGATGCTGGGGCGGATCCCAGGAAGCGTGTCGTGCCACAGTCGTGCCTGTTGACAAGCCTCGAGCAGCACTGCACGTCCAAGGTCGATGATGAGCCCGGATTCCTCGGCCAGTGGAATGAAGGTGTCCGGTGGGACGAATCCCCTGGCCGGGTGCCGCCATCTCGCCAATGCCTCAAAGGAGGTGACGTGGCCGGTGTTCGTGTCGACGATGGGCTGATAGTGCACTGTGAGCGCACCATCCCGGATCGCAGTTCGGAGCTCCTGTTCGAGGTTCATGCGTTCGACGGCAGCGGTGTGCATGGCGGCTTCGAAGATGCGATAGCAGCCCTTCCCTTCTCGTTTCGCCCGGTACATGGCGGCGTCCGCATCGGCGAGAAGTCTGTCGGCTTTGGTGTCGGCTCGGTCGGTGAGCGCGATGCCCACGCTCGCGCCGATGGCGACGTCTCGATCGGGGAGCGGCAGGGGACTCACGAGCGTATCGAGGACCCGTTGTGCAACACTTCCGGCCTGGTCTGCCGTGTCGAGCTCGTCGAAGAGGATGGCGAACTCGTCACCGCCGAGACGTGCGATCGTGTCGAATCCGCGTAGCTGTGTTCCGAAGCGGTTGGCGACCGCAATCAGCAACGCATCACCGGTGAGGTGACCCAGACTGTCATTCACGTTCTTGAATCCGTCGAGGTCCACGATCATGACCGCGACGTGCCCGGCGATTCGCATTCGTCGGCTCAGGGCGTGCTCGAGGCGGTCGTTGAACAACGCGCGGTTGGGCAGGCCCGTGAGCGGGTCGTGCATGGCTTGGTGGCGGATGGCATCCTCCGCGCCGAAACGTACGGTGGCCGACAGCACGATGCCCGAGACGCTTTCCACGAACTGCTCGTCCCCCGCCGAGATCGGCCCTTCTTTGAAGACCTCGATGTAGGCGAGCGGTTGCTCGGGGTCGCCCACGGCGACGCGAAGGCGTGGTTGTTCGTCCGATGCCTCAGGCTCCGTCCCATCCTCCGGTGCTCGGGGTGCGGTTTCCCGAGGTCGTCTGTCCGGGTCGGTGTCCTCGAGGGCGCCGACGACCCGACATTCGCGGGCGTGCAGGATGCGGCTGATGACGCCGGTAGCCGACTTCACGGATGATTCGAGTGTCGTTGCCCGCAGAACCTCCCGACCCAGGTCGGAGATCGCCGTCTGGCGCTCTTGGCGGGCCTGGCGTTCGGTGACGTCACGGGCGTTGATGACCATCCCGGCCACAGCCGGGTCGTCGAGCAGATTCGTCGCCAGCCCTTCGAGCCAGCGCCAGGTTCCGTTTTGGTGCCGGACCCGGATACAGAACTCGACCGAGTCTCCGGGGACCCCCAGCGTGGAGCCGAGCGTGGCACGCAGGTCCTCGATGTCGTCCTCGTGGACCAGCGCTCCCGCCTCGGAGCCGAACAGCCCCTCGGGCTCGTATCCCAACACCTTCGTGCACGCCGGGCTGGCGTACGTCACCGTGGCCGTCGGGTCGACGGCGAACACCAGGTCCGAGGAGCTCTGCACCAGCGCACGGAACCGGCGCTCGCGGCTCTCGGTCAGCGCGGCCGCCTCCTCTCTCTCGATCAGCGCGGAGCGCAACGACCGGTACGAGAATGCGATCCCGATCCCCATCAGGACGGCAAGACCGTGGACCTCGGGCACGGGTACCAGCGACGGAGCCCAGCCGAGCGCGATCAGCCCCTCACCGGCGGCCAAGCACGACAACGTCCATCCCAGGATCACACGTTCGGAGGACGAGCCCGCCACCGCCACCGTCTCCTGGCCGACGAGGACCAGCCCGATGGCCAACGCCGGTCCCCAGCCGGTCGCATAGATGGTCGCCGTCACCAGGATCGATTGCGATGCGATCCAGATGTGCAGCCGGACGCGACTCTGGCGTCGGTTCCACCACAGACCGGTGACCGTGGTGAGGAGCTGCCCGCCCACGAGGATGACGGGAATCAGCCAGATCGGCGACCGGGCAACGAGGTGCATCTCCCGCAAGGCCAGGATGGCGACCGCCGCCAGCGGCCCCATGAACAGCACGGCCGCGAAATGCACGCCCTTGGCCTCGCCTGACACGAGCCGACGCAGCCGCCCCAACGCCATATTCGGTGATCGACCAGGTCAAGGCCATTCTTGAGCCTGTCCCGCCGCGACCCGGTGTGCTTCGGGCCGCCGATGCGCCGCCTCGGGCCGCGTAGGCCGGTGAGCACCGGAAACGCCCCTGCACCGAGGGCCGAAGTGCCTGGGTGAACCCTTCGGGCTGTGATCGGCTGCGATTGTGCTTGCTTTCGCGAGCATGGCCCGACCCCTTCGATGCCCGGTGACCCGTCGGACATGGCGCCTTCCCGCGCCTGAGGCCCGGGGGCCGCAGTTGCCGAGCCGGTGGTGCTACGCAGCCTGTGTCGGTGTGGCCGCCGGTGGTTCCGGGGCTCGGGTGACCTCCGCGATCTCGAACTGCTTTCCGACGAGGTGGTGGTAGGTGCAGTAGCGTAGAGAGTCGTGCCGTCGGCACTGATCGAAGGTGCCTCGGCGAACCCGGTGATGGCGGCCACGCGTTGTACCTGGCCGAAGGGTCGACCGACACGGCTGCGCACGGCCCGGTAGATGCCTGGACCTCCCCCTGCCGGGTTCACTTCGGTGAAGAAGAGCTCCAGGCCGTTGGTGGAGATGGCCGCTGCGTAGGTGAGCAGTCCGGGCCGGTTGACGCTGTGGAGGATCTCCGCACCGGCGGGGTCCGGAGTGAAACGGCTCCCGATCTTGTCGAAGATGGCGATGCTGGCACTCGTAGGTGACGACCCGCCGTCGAAATGGCCGACGCTCACATAGAGGGTCTGACCGTCCGTGCTCACCTCGACGTCGAAATCCACGACACCCCGGACCCTGGGTGAGACGCCGGGAACGAGGTGCACACCCGTCACCCTCCCCGACGTGAAATGTCCGGTATAGATGGTTGAAAGCGACCGCGAGTAGCTGCGAGTCGACACAAAGTAGAAGTTGTCCTGGCGGTCCATCGTCGGTGTCCCGGAAAGGGCATTCGGCTCATTGGCTCCCCGGATCTCGCCCTGGTAGGCGAACGCCTGCGCATCGAGCCGCGTGGCGAACTGCAGCGAGGGGATACGGGGCGGCACGTTCGAGGTGTTGAACAGGAGATATTTACCGTCTCGGGAGATGAACGGTTCCATGGCGCTTTCCGGGTACCCGCGGATCGTCACGGAACGCGCGTGGCGGAACCCGTGGTAGGAAATCGACGTCGACCTCGACCGATGCACGGGTTCCGACCTGTCGATGCAGCTCACGGTCGACATCGCCACGGCCACCACGGCCAGGCCCGGCAATGCCCGGCAACGCCAGATCGCCCATGCCCGTTGCTTCGGGACGACAGCACCGGAGTCCATGTTGCGGGTGGAGCCGGGTCGGGAGCTGGTCGGGTCAGGAGCCGAGAAACCGCAATACCGCCAGCACCCGGCGGTGGTCGGACTGGGATTCCGGCAGGTCGAACTTCATGAAGATGCTGGCGACATGCTTCTCGACCGTGCCCTCGGAGATCACGAGCGCGCTGGCGATCGCAGCATTGGTACGACCCTCCGCCATCAAGGAGAGGACGTCCTTCTCTCGCGCGCTCAGCACCGAGATGGGGCCCGCTCGCCGAGATGCTCCCAGCAGTTGGGTGACCACTTCTGGATCGAGCGCGGTCCCGCCCGAGGCGACGCGGCCCAGGGCCTCGACGAAATCGCTGACGTCGGCCACGCGGTCTTTGAGCAGGTAGCCGATCCCCGCCGCATCGTCGGCCAACAGCTCGGCGGCGTAGCGAGTCTCGATGTACTGGGAGAACATCAGGATCCCGAGTCCCTTGTGGAGCCGGCGAAGCTCGATTGCCGCTCGCAATCCTTCGTCTGTGAAGGTCGGTGGCATGCGGATGTCGACTATGGCCACGTCCGGGCAGTCCCGTTCGACCGAAGTTCGCAGCGCCCCAGGCTCGCTGACTGCGTCGCTGACCACGAAGCCTCGATCGACCAGCAGTTGGACGAGGCCGTCCCGCAGGATTGCCGAGTCCTCGGCGATGACGACGCGTATCAGCTTGCTCATCTAGGCGTGTAAGGGAAGGTCCACGGTGACCACCGTGGGTCCCCGCAAGGGGCTCACGATGTCGAATCGCCCGTCTACGGCGCGCACTCGCTCGGCCAGTCCGCTCAAACCGCTCGAGGAAGAGCCGTGGCTGGAGGGGGTCGCCCCACCCGTTCCGTCGTCGCGTACCACCAGACGCAGCCACCGGCCGTGTTGTGCGCAGGTGATTCTCGCCTGGGAGGCGTTGGCATGCTGGGCCACGTTCGCCAGCAGCTCGGCCACACAGAAGTAGGCGATCGCCTCGATCGCCGGCGTCGGCCGATCGTTCAGCTCGAGCTTGAGCTCTGTCGGCACCGTACTGCGAGCCGCCAACGTGGCAAGAGCGCCTTCGAGCCCGATGTCGAGTGCCGGCGGGTGGATCCCGCGGGCGAGATCTCGCAACTCGACGATGGCTTCCTTGGCCCCACGGTGAGCGTCGTTCACAAGCTCCGACACTTGATCGAGATCGAGGTTGTCGGGGTCGGCCAATTTCTCCTTGACCATGCCCAACCGCATGGCGACGGCGACCAACTGGGCCTGGGTGCCGTCGTGGAGGTCACGCTCGATCCGTCGCAGAGTCGCAGCGGACGCGTCGACGGTCTGAGCACGGGCATATTCGAGCGAGCGCACCCGAACGGCCACGGCATCAGGCCCGAGCAGGGCGCGCATCAAGATCCGGTCGATGCAGAGCACGACCCGTATCGTCCATGGAGCTGCAAAGAAGAGGACGACCCCGGTGCAGAAGATGGCAAAACCATGGAGCCATCCGGGATTCGCAATCGAGAGGTAGCCCGGCGGAAACAGCGCGGGGACCACGCCGAACACCTTGGGCTGATATGCCCCTCCCCATGGGGTGATGAGACAGGTGAACGCGTCGAACCACACACTGAAGGCGGTGAGGATCCCGACGAACATCAAGGGAACCTTGACGATGACGAAGGCCACCGCTCGCCAACTCGTGCGATCTCTCAGTGCTGACTGGAGCCAGCCCAGAAACCCCGGGCGTGGTGAGAACGCCGCCGGCTCCTCGATCTCCTCGCCCAGGAGCCCCAGGGCCAGGCGGCGTTGGATGGCGCCGATCCCGCGGGCGCCACGGAGAGAGAGCCCGATGACAGCGAGCCCGAAAAAGGTGACGGCGAAGACGACGCCCGCCGCCATGGTCAGCGCGACAAAGGCGAAGGCGAAGGCCGCGATCACTGCACCCACGGCGAAATAGCAGAGCTCTGACCAGGTGCGTCTCGTGAACGGCGTCCGCAGGATCATGCGGGCGATCTCCCGGACCCGAAGCTCGAGCTCTTCCGAGACCACGATCACCATGTCGACAATCCAAACACGAACCACACCTCGATCTCACCCGTGCGCCCGGTGGACCCCGTTGACCGGGAACCGGCGCCTGATGATCCCAACATAGAGATCACCCGCCGACATCAAAAGCCTGCTAGCGGGCCTCTTCTGCCTGGGGGATAACCCCCATCAACGCCCGACCCACCTTCGGTGCGGAGCGAGGGAGCGGATAAACGATCCCAACCGTTCAACTCCCGCGAGCACCCGGGGGGGCCGGAAGGGTGTCGGGGCGGGCGAGCTCGACGACGTCGGTTCCGACGACGAGCTCCTCGCCTCAGCTCGCATTGACCGGCGCCGGGGCCTTGGTTCACTGGATCATCTCTCTGGGAGAACTGCTCGTGATCGGGGCGACGGTTGTGCGCCGGCGCCTCCGTGGGATGACAGCAAGGCGCGCCAACCAACCGGGCACGTAAGAGGGCGGCCGCTGAGCAGCACAGGCGGGACGAACCGACCGTTCGGAGGTCGTCCGGCGGCGACCGCCGGGCATGGAACGCCGCAGGGGTAGCGCAGGATTCATCTGGGCGTGTCGCTTCCGTTGCGCGACGTTCGAATCGCGCCCTCTACCCTGCGATAGGTGACCCCAACACCGACTTCGGCCTCGTTGCGATTACTCGGAGACAGAGACATCCCCGCGCATTCGTCACGCAATGCCGGCCGAACGATTCCCGTGCCCGCCACCACTCGGCGGACCATCCTCTACATCGGTGTCGATCCTGACTGCCGCATCGTGCTGTCTCGAATCGTCCGACGCATGGATGGCGTCCAACTGGTGGTGACCCATACCGGGCGAGAGGGTCGACTCTTGGCCGTCTCGCTGACACCGGGCTTGATCCTGCTCGACACCCAACTCGCCGCCTGCGACGCGCACGAGCTCCTGGTGTATCTCGGACGCTCTGCGTTCACCGCCACAATCCCGCTGGCAGTGGTATCGGGAAACGAGGGTGACCGTTTGGGGTTCCTGAGAGCCGGGGCGGCGGCCTGGATCACGAAGCCGCTGAACATCGCCGAGGTCGAGCGCGCCACGATGGGTCTTCTCGAATTGGCATCGTCGCGGTAGGCTCCATTGGAGCCTCGGGAGGTGGCTCCGCATTGCGTGCCACCCAGAATCCGGGGGTCTTCTCGCGCCACGCAACCCGTGGTGCGATCTCCTCCACCTGTTGCATCGCCTGCTGTATCGAGTGACAGCTGAGCGCCAACCCGTTACACACGACAGTGCAGGTCTTGTCGACGCACTCGATGACAATTGCGGCCAGTCGACCCTCGGTAGTGATGGGCTTCCGGGCGACGCGCACGTTTCGAGGGATGCTCGCATCGATCGTGGAGGCGGATTGCCGTCCCATGCAGTCTTCGTCGGTCACACCGGCGCGCGACTTGAACCACACCACTGATCGTGGGCGACGTCGTCACACCGCATGCACGCGGCACGGAATTGATGGGCGTAACGGTCACGCGGTTGTCACGTGCTGTTCACAACTGTTCGTATCCGTCGCCTGACGAGTCGGCGACCTCACTGTGCGTCGACTCCTCAGGGACTCTCAGTGAAAGGGCCTTTCGGCAGGCAAGAAACACCTTGCGGCTCTGAGACTGACGCCTGCGTCGTCTTAGGTTGGGAAGTACTTCCAACGATCATTAAGGGGGGATGGTTATGTCCATCCGTTACAGCAGTCGAAAGATATTCATGGGGGTTCTGGCAGTAGCGCTGCCACTCACAAGCGTGGCATTTCTCACCTCGCCGGCGGGTGCAGCGACGAAGCCTCCCCCGTTCACTGGCGCGGCGACCGGTTCCGTCTCGTGTTCCGCCCCGGTCATCAAGATCAAGTTCAGCCCAGCGATGACCCTCACTACCGGCGGATCCACGATCACGGCCTCGGGCAAGCTCGGGGGCTGCGTCACGTCGGGATCGAACGTCACCATCAAGAAGGGCAAGATCACCGGAACATTTGGCGGCACCGGCACTGGGTGTGCAGGTCTGGCCACCGGGCTGACCAGCAATGTGAACTTCACGATCAGCTGGAAGGGCAAGACGAATGCCGGTGGCAAGGCCACGCTCACCAACAGCACCGTGGTGTTGAAGGGCGCCGGTCCGTCCCTCAATGGTTCGGGCGACGAGGGGTTCGCGCTTCCCAACCCCTCCGAGAACCCACCGGGTGGTTCGGTTTCGGGTTCGTTCCCATCCGCCACAATCACCACTGAGAGCCACGTCTACAGCGCCATGACCGAGTCCGCGGTTATTGCGAAGTGCGGGAAGAAGCTCACGACTCTGAAGGTCGTCAGCGGATCGGTTGTGTTGCCGTAACGCAAATGGGGTCGGTCCCGGACTGAAACGTCCGGGATGCCGACCGCACATTGCGGCTGCATGACGTAGTGGCAGTCGCAGGGTATCGAGGGCGGAGCCTGAGGCTCCGCCCTCGGTGCGCTCGGGACGAAACGAGCGCCGACGCAGGTTGCCGGGACTGGCGATGACCTCCCTATGCCGGCATCGCCGCCGCCACGTGCGGAAGAGCGAGGATCTCCTGGAGGGGCTCACCTGGCTCCTGCCCCAGGGCGCGGCGGGCGAAGGCCTCGAGGGCCACTTCGTGGGCAACGTACGCCTCGGCGACCTGGCGTTCGCCCTCGTCCGAAGCCAGCGCCACGAGCTGCCGGTACTTGGCGAGGAACTCGGTCGTTATCGCATCAAAGGAAGCGAGAAATTCCTCCCACGTGATGCCGGCCACGGCGGCAGCCAGTTCGGTGGCGGCGGCCACCGTGGCACTCGTATCGCCGCGGTCGAGCTTCTGTCGCTCGAACACCGGCTCCGCAAGCTCCTTGGTCGCTCGCTCGAGGAGCGTGAGCACCTCCAACTGGTGCCGCCGCTCGGTGTCCTTCCCGCGCTCGGCCAGCAGCCCGAAGAGCGTCTCGCCAAGCACCTCCCCCTGGTAGGACTCGACCCACAGCTCATCTTTGTCCACGACCCCACTGTAAGAGGGACGACCTGAGCTCGCCACCGGTCCGGATTGGGCCTCAGGGCGGAGCCATTCTGCAACTTCACGATTGTCTCGACGCGAAGAAGAAGCTCAGACAGACTCTGTGCCGTGACGACAGAAGTCGGCTCGAACGCGAGTCGTGTCCGCGGGCACACGGTGACTCTGATGGCGATCGTGATCGCCCTTGCGGTTGCCGCCTCGGGATGCGCCGGGGCCCAAGGGAAGGCGGCACCCACGACGGCACCCACGACGACCCGCCCCGTACCGATCCCGGCTACGGGCAACCCCATGACCGGACCGGTTGGACCGCTCAGCGCTTCCGGTGGCCCCCTTCTCGAAGACCGTTACGGCCGTGTCGTTCTGATGCACGGTGTCGATCTCGTCTACAAGGTGCCACCATTCGAGGTAGAGGTAAGCGGCACCGGTCCCAATGTTCTCACCGTGCCAGAAGTCCAACGCATGGCGTCACTCGGGTTCGACGTGGTGCGCCTCGGGATCATCTGGAAGGGCCTCGAGCCCGGAAGTGCGCCGATCAACGATCCTGCGGTCTGCACTCCCGGAAAGCCTCGGGAAGCGGGTCCCGGGCAGTTCGATTCGTCGGTGTTCAATGCCTACCTGTCGAGGCTCGATTCCACGATTGCCCTGTTGGGGAGCTACGGCATCTACTCGCTCGTCGACATGCACCAGGACGTCTACAACGAAGCCTTCGGCGGTGAGGGCGCTCCTGATTGGGCCGTGTGCACGAACGGCGCCCGACCTGCGCCCAAATTCAACGTCGCCGATTGGACTGTGAACCTCCGCGGCCCGGGAGTCTCGACCGCCTACGCGCACTTTTGGAACAACGATGTAGTGGGGAACCTGCAGGGGGAGTTCGACTCGGTGTGGACGAAGGTTGCGGCTCACTTCAGTCAGAACCCCTGGGTGATCGGCTATGACCCGTTCAACGAGCCTTACGGGCCGGGCGTTCCTCCAGACGGAAGCGGCGCGTCGTTCGATGCCAAGTTGCAGTGCTTCTATGCCGGGCGGGCCCATCCCGGAGAGAACCAGTCGGGCAAGACGGTCACGTGTCCTCCGGACGACCCCGAAGTCGGACTGATCCCTCGTCTTGAAGCCGCCGACCCCAATCATCTCGTCTTCTACGAAGGGAACTACACCACAGATTCCGGTCCGGCAAATCACATCGGACCGATGCAGTCGCCGCGCCTCGTCCTGAACTTCCATGACTACTGCTTCTTGCACATCCCGAACGGACCCGAGCCGCCGAACTTTGCAAGCGTGTGCGCCCCGAGCGAGAACCTGGTCTTCAACGAGCACTCGTCCGAGCGTGTTCGAGACTCCACCCCCGAGCAACCGGGCGGGCCCGCCTGGCTGCTCACGGAATTCGGAGCAACGACGGACGCCACCGACCTGGGGAGAATCACCGCGGATGCCGACTCGCACCTCGTGGGCTGGATCTATTGGCAGTGGCTCAATTACGACGACCCAACCGGTTCCCACACGTCGGGACTCTGGCCCCCGAGCTCACCCACTCAGGCAATGCTGGACGTGCTCTCGCGAACGTATCCGGCGGCTGTCGCCGGCACACCGACCAGCGTGTCCTTCGACCCCACTTCTGACGACTTCACGCTTAGATTCCGGGCCGATCCTCACATCACCGAGCCCACCGTGGTTTTCGTACCGGTCGCCATGCATTACCCGCACGGCTACTGCGCGGAGGCCACGGGCGCCCGCATCGTCTCCGCGCCCGACGCCAGCTACCTGGACATCGTCAACGGTCAAGAGGCAACCGACGCAACGGTGGTGATCACACCCGGAAGCTGTTGACACGCGAAGCTGCTACCAAGGCGGGTCGATGGGAAAGCGGGAGCGCAGGGTGCGGAGACGGGGGAGGAGGGCATTTGGGCTGAGTCTCTTGGTGCTGCTGTGCGCTGCATGCGCCGGCCACGCGTCTCCTACGTCAAGCAGCAGTGCCGCTCCCCCGGAAACGGCGAACTCCACTCCGGCACCGACCTCGACAAGCGTGTTCGAGGGCTGGCAACACCCGACCTCGTCGGTCCGCGTGGGCGCTCCGAATTCCTCGACGAAGCTCGATGTCCTGCTCGCGTTGCCGCTCCAAGATGCCAATCGCCAGGAGGTCGTTCAGTCGGTCAGCGAGCCCGACACCGCCGGCTATCGGCAATATGAGACTGTTCCGTGGGTGGCGAGCCACGCGGGGGCGAACGGCGCGACGATCGGTGATGTACTCGACTACCTGAGATCGCAGGGAGTTGCAGGCCACCTCGATCCGACCGCGTCCTACGTGGAGGCGGTGCTCAGCGTCCGGCAAGCCTCGAAGCTGTTTCGCGTCCAGTACGGGATGTACCGGACCACGGACGATGGCACGACGACACTGGCGGCACCTGCATCGGAACCGCAACTCCCGCACCCGCTGGTGGGGAGCGTGGCGCTCGTTCTCGGTTCCGCGGGTGTGCTCTCGGCCGCCCCTGTCCGGCCACCCCCGCTCAGGACCACGCCCACGACACGGTCACTGCTGGGGACATCGTTCGGGACGATGGGGACCCCTGGTGGTTGTCCGGCCGGCAGCCACGTCTCCGGTGGGTCGACCAAACTGTTCACCCCCCGGCAATACCTGACGGCCTACGGTGTCGAGAGCCTTCGCGACGAAGGCGTTTCGGGTGCGGGTCAGACGATCGCGATCTGGTCCGGCGTACCGGGGCGACAGAAGGACCTGGCCACGTTCACGCACTGCTTCGGGCTCTCGACGCCGCAGATCCACGACATTCCGATCGGTCTCGGTACTCGAGCGTCGCTGAAGTTCGCCCTGGCGCATGACGAGGTGTCCCTCGATACCGAGATGGTGGCGGCGATGGCACCACGCCTGAGCGGGATCGATGTCATCAACACACCCGGCGAAGACAGCGCCGTCGGGATCGCGGAACTTCTCGACGCTCCCCTTGACCGCTCCCTCTTCCACGGACCGATGCCCAAGGTCGTGTCGATCAGCCTGGGGTTCTGCGAAGTTGGTGGAAGTCTCCCCTACGCGCAGTACCCGCTCGCCTACGCGCTCGACGAGCACCTGCTGATGGATGCGGCAGCGAACGGCATCAGTACCGTGAACAGCTCAGGCGATTCAGGCTCCTTGTGCAATCTCGCAGCACCGGCTCATCGTGCCGGTGCCCGCTTGTCGGTCCAATTCCCGTCGTCGTCTCCGTTCGTCACCGCTGCCGGCGGGGCCCTGCTCGGGCTCAACACCGATGATTCGATCAAGAGCGAAGAAGCGTGGAACGACCTATCCCTTGGTCTCGGTGTCGCCAGCGCCGGGGCCAGAGCACGGTGTTCGCCCGTCCCTGGTACCAGGAGGGCCTTTCGACCGCCGGCGATGATCGTCTGGTGCCCGATGTCGCCCTCGAGGCCGATGTGCTCTATCCGGTCGCCACGTACTGCTCGTCCGGATGCACCTCCTCCGGGTGGCAACCCGGGGGTGGGACGAGTGCGGCCGCACCGCTTCTCGCAGGCGGGATCGCCATGGCGAACGACGAGGCCGCAGCACAACACGAGGGGTCGCTCGGGCTCATCAACCCGCTCCTCTACCGGCTCGGCCAGGAACATTCGAGCGCGCTCGTCGACATCACCAATGGCACGAACGATGTCTACGGGCTTGGCTGCTGCTCGGCTGCCCCGGGCTACGACGAGGCCACAGGCTGGGGATCGGTGAACGATCCGGAGTTCATCCGAGCGGCGGACGAGGCCATTCGATAATTCCGCTTCCAGCCCCTACCCCTACGCCGACGAGAGAGACGGGCGTAGGCTCACATTGGTGAACAACCGGATTTCTCTGGCCCTAGGCACGTTGATCGTCGGTTTGGTCCTGACCGGATGCAGCTCGGGGAGCAACAGCCCGAGCGCCAGCCCGACGGTGGCCACGACCACGGCGCCGACGACTGCGCCGAGGACCGCTGTGCCAGCCGGCACGACGCCGCCTGCGAGCACCGCGACAACGGCGGCTGTGGCGGCGGGCGCCCCCACCTGCCCCACGACGGCTCAGGCAAACGCCGCGCTCGGAGTCTCAGACAGCGGCCCGATCCGCACCTCGACGGCGGGGGGCGGGATTGTCTGTGAGTACACGGGACCTGCGGGCAATGCCGGCGTCACGATCTTCGCCCACCAGAGCGCCACCGTGTTCGCCGGGCAGGTAGCCCACGCCGGGACGGCGCCGGGTATGCAGGCGATCATCGGAGTCGGCGATGGAGGATTTTCGCTGACCGCGGGCGGACGTTCCATCGTGAACGCCTATTCCAATGCGAGCCGGACGCTCGTGGCGGCACAGGCCCCGGGTGCCCTGGCCCCGGTCGAAGCCCTGGCCCGGGTTGCGCTCGGCGACAACTGACGGGATGAGTCGGTCGCAGGCATCACGTTTGCGGGTCAGGAGTCGAACGGAGCCACGACCCGCCGGAGGAGTCCGGCCAGCGTGGCGCGTTGCGTAGTGTCGAGCGTTCCGAGAATGGCGCTCTCGCGAGCCACCAGATCCCGGAGGGCGAGGTCGACGCGGCGGCGTCCCGCCGCAGTCAGCTGGACACGGACCGATCGAGCGTCGTTCGGGTCGGGCCGGCGGCGCACGAGGCCCCGTTCCTCGAGGTGGTCGATCCGATTGGTCATGGTGCCCGACGTGACCAGCGTCTGGGCCAGCAGCTGGCCTGGCGAGAGATGGTGAGGGGCTTCGGACCGGCGCAGGGCCGACAGCACGTCAAAGGTCCAGGTCTCGAGGTCGTGGCGGGCGAACACCACCGTGCGTTGGCGCTCGAGGTGACGCGCCAGGCGGGCGACACGCGAAAGCACTTCGAGGGGAGAGACGTCGACATCGGGCAGGGCACGGCGCCAACCCGCGGTGAGACGGTCAACTTCGTCTTCCATCCGACCCTCCTGGTCGCGCCGCGATTTCCAAACTCTATCTTGACATCGAGAGAAAGTGGGGTAATTCTCTTGATATCAAGAGAGAGCGGGGAGACGCTGATGCCGGTTGCTCCGGAGAATCTGCCCCGGGATGGGGATGAGCGCGGAACTCGACCGGCTGTGACGTCATCGACTCCCAGGGAGCTCGTCGAGTCGGTCTACGCCGGGTGGCACGATGCCGTGGCCGTGGGACGCAAGCGTCTCGGACGGCCCCTCACCTTTGCGGAAAAGGTGCTCGTCAATCATTTACGCGATCCTCGTGGTCAAGAGCTGGTGCGCGGCCGCAGCTACACGGATTTCGATCCCGACCGAGTCGCCCTCCAAGACGCACTGGCCCAGATCGTCGTGCTCCAGCTCCTTGTCGCCGGACTCGACGAGGTTCCGGTGCCGACCACCGTGCACTGTGATCACCTCATCCGGGCCAAGGTGGCTTCCGCTCCCGACCTTCGCGCCGCGCTCGACCTCAACTCGGAGGTCTACGAGTTCCTCCGGAGCGCATGCGCCCGCTTCGGCATCGGATTCTGGAAGCCCGGCTCCGGGATCATCCACCAGGTCGTCCTGGAGAACTTCGCGTTTCCGGGCGGCATGATGATCGGCACCGACAGCCATACGCCCAACGCGGGCGGGCTCGGAATGATCGCTATCGGGGTCGGCGGCGGTGACGTCATCGATGTGATGACCGGCCAGGCGTTCAACCTGCGCTGGCCCAAGCTCATCGGCGTGCGACTGACGGGATCGCTGTCCGGTTGGGCATCACCCAAGGACGTGATCCTCAAAGTCGCCGAATTGCTCACGGTCACGGGGGGCACCGGCGCCATCGTCGAGTACTTCGGGCCGGGAGCCGACACCATCAGCGCGACGGGCAAGGCCACGATCTGCAACATGGGCGCCGAGGTCGGCGCCACCACTTCCTTGTTCCCGTTCGACGCCGCCATGGCGAGCTACCTCACGGCGACCGGGCGCGCCGAGCTGGCCGAGCTGGCTTCCGGCGTTGCCGACGACCTGTGTGCCGACCCCCACGTGGGGGCCGATCCGGCGCAGTTCTTCGACCAGGTCATCGAGATCGACCTGTCCTCCTTGACTCCCATGATCAATGGGCCCGACACCCCTGATCTGGCTCACCGCGTGAGCGAGGTCGGCGCGTGGGCACACGAACACGGGGTGCCCTCGCAGATCTCGGCCGCCCTCATCGGCTCGTGCACCAACTCTTCCTACGAAGACATGACCCGGGTCGCCTCCATCGCCCGACAAGCAGTTGCGCACGGCTTGCGATCCAGGACCCGACTCCTCGTCACGCCCGGCTCGGAGCAGGTGCGGGCCACCATCGAGCGCGATGGGCTGCTCGCAGACCTCGAATCCATCGGGGCGACGGTGCTGGCCAACGCCTGTGGCCCTTGTATCGGGCAGTGGGACCGTGACACCGGCGCGGACGAGCTCAACACGATCGTGAGCAGCTTCAACCGCAACTTCCCCAAGCGCAACGACGGGAGTGTCAATACCAAGGCCTTCGTCACGTCACCGGACATGGTCATCGCCTACGCCCTGGCGGGCACGCTCGATTTCGACCCCCTGGCCGACTCGATCAGGGCCGACTCCGGGCTAAGCGTGCGGCTCGACCCGTCCGAGGGCGAAAGTCTTCCCCGGCGCGGCTTCGATCCCGGCGAGTCCGGGTTCGAAGCGCCTCCAGCGAGCCGCAGCGGGATCACCGTTACGGTCTCTCCCACCTCCGACCGGCTGCAGGTCCTGACACCGTTCCCCGCCTGGGACGGCAACGACTACATCGACCTGCCGCTCCTGCTCAAGGCCAAGGGCAAGTGCACGACCGACCACATCTCGGCCGCAGGCGCGTGGCTCCGCTACCGAGGTCACCTCGAGAACATCTCGGGCAACCTGTTCCTGGGTGTGGTCAACGCCTTCTCCGGTGAGACCGGCCAAGGCACAGATCCCTCCGACGGGCACACCCGCTCGTTCGCCGACATCGCCAAGCACCTGGCCCGGTCCGGGGTGCGTTGGTGCGCGGTGGGCGACGAGAACTACGGCGAGGGTTCCTCGCGTGAACACGCCGCCATGGAGCCCCGGTACCGAGGTGGCGTCGTGATCCTGGCCCGGTCCTTCGCCCGGATCCACGAGACCAATCTGAAGAAGCAGGGCCTGCTCCCTTTCACCTTCGCCGACCCGAGGACGTACCAGATGATCGAGGAGCACGACCGGATCTCCGTCCTCGGCCTCGCCTCGCTCGCCCCCGACGCACCCGTGCGGTGTCGCATGACGAAGCCCGACGGCCACCAGTTCGAATTCAGCTGCACACACACGTTCAGCGCCGAGCAACTCGAATGGTTCCGAGCGGGCAGCGCCCTCAATGTCATACGCCGGCGGACTGCGAGCCGCCGAGGGTAGCGCCCAAGCTGCGCATGCTCTCTGAGCGCCACCGATGATCGGTCCGGCCAGGCCCCCCGGTCCTCACCAGGTGGAGCCGTCCTGTCAGTCGCTGGTGTGGATCGCCTTGGTGGCTTCGAGGTCTCGGACTGGTAGACAACGGATTGTAGAGTGTTCGTGGCCTTATGACGTGCCCAAGTCGCCGGATGTGACGACAGGCGTGGCTGTCACATTCCGGGGGATGCATACGTCAACATGATGTGACCACGATGAAAGTGACCGACTTCGACGCCGAGCGGCCCCGGCTGACTGCGATCGCGATCCGGATACTCGGGTCGGGGGCCGATGCGGACGACGTGCTGCAAGAGACCTGGCTTCGGCTCTCCCGCACCGACGCCATCGATGACCTGCCCGCCTGGCTGACGACCGTCGTGACCCGGTTGTGCCTTGACCAGCTGCGCAAACGACGTACCAGATCGCTGGCCGAGGCCCAGGCACCCGCCGACCCCGCACCGGTCGACCCCGAGGCCGATGCGCTGCTCGCCGAGAAAATGGGCGACGCGATGCAGGTCGTCATCGACGCCCTGGCGCCGGCCGAGAGGGCGGCGTTCGTCCTGCACGACGTCTTCGGCTATCCGTTCGACGAGATCAGCGCTGTCATGGGGCGCTCGGGTACCGCGGTACGCCAGCTGGCGAGCCGGGCACGGCGCAAGGTGCAGGGCGTGCCTGAGCCTGTCGCGTCGCAGGCGGCGCGCGCCGAGAGCCACCGCGTCGTCGACGCATTCCTCAAGGCAGCCCGCGGCGGGGATCTCGCGAACCTGTTGTTGCTCCTCGCTCCCGACGCTGTCATGCGCGCCGATCTGGTCGGACAGAGGATGGGTACGAATCCTGTATACGACGGCGCAGCCGCCGTGGCCGCCCGCTTCAACGGCACCCGGGGGGCGGCACATGTCACCATCGACGGCGAGCTCGGCGCCGCCTGGATCCAAGCCGGGGTGGTCAAGGTGGCCTTCGTGTTCCATGTCGAGGCGGGCTTGGTGCGCGAGGTCGAGCTGATCGCCGACCCAGACGTGCTGGCCACCATGGACGTGGTCCGTGCGCGGGTGAAATCCTGAGAGGTTGATACGCACCGACCACATCGGCATTCACGGTCCGAAACAGTGAAAGGAAACGCGGCTCATGAAGACTATGACTTGTAGACAGTTGGGTGGCCCGTGCGATCTTCCGCACCAAGGCATGACGGCAGACGAGGTCATAAAATCGCAAGATCGACATCTCAGGGAAATGGTCGCTAATGGTGACACGACGCACGAGGGTGCCCTGAAGGACATGAAGGGCCGGTGGAAGAACCCCGTCAAAGGAATGGGGTGGTACAGGAAGACCAAGAGTGATTTTGCTGCTTTTCCCGAAAGCTGACCAGAAGGCGACCCCCAGCTGACTCCAGTCGAGTCGACGGCACGCCGAGCAACAGCTTCAGCGGCGTGGTGGTCGCGAAAATGAGCACGCTCATCCTCGTCAGCTCAGTCTAGGTATCGCTCGTTGGTGCGTCGACTAAGAGTCTCAACGATCCGTCCGCCTGGCGCTGGTAGACAACGACGTACTTCCCTCGCTGCTCTTGGTTGCCAGAGACGACGAACGAACCGACGTCTACGACGAGATTGCCCGACTCCCACACGTCCCCTGTCTCGAAGGTGATTGGAACCATTTCGGACTCGGGTGGTTCCAGGAGCATCGACGCGATGGCATTGCGCCCCCGGATCAGTGGCTGTCCCGAGGTAACGAAGACGGCTTCCTCCGAATACAGACTGGCGATGCGCTCGAAGTCTTGAGCGGCATGCGCCTCTGAGAAAGCCCGGTTGAACGCTCTTAGCTCGTCTCGGATTGCCACGATGTCGTCCTTCCTTCCGAAATGTCACCGCTGCTCCCGAAGACGTGAGCGGGCCCGTCGCCAACCGCCTCCAGCACCCGGTGTGCGTCGTCGGCCAGCAGGTCCGGCTCTGCGTCCTGGTCGCGGTCGTCGATTGTGCTGTGGGCGAAAGCTCGGGGGTCGTAGGTCACGACGGTGTAGTCCTGGGCGAGCAGTGGTGCGATCGCAGCGAACCCCGAAACTCCCATGGGATGGCCGATCAGCCCCAGCACAGGGCCTGAGCCTTGGACCTCGTAGTACAGGCGTGCGCCCGGCACGTCCAGCGAATGACTTGTGGCTAGCGACATTTCCAGGTCGCTCCTCGGTCGGGGTTCGGGGATGGATCAGTCGGCGCGCCCAAGGCTAACTCCGTGGGTACTCCATAGAGCGCAGATGGATTCCCGAACAACTCATCGGGGCGGCCACGACTCAGAGCCGATCTGCCCTGCCAGCCGTCCCGAACCGCGGCTCTGGGGTGTCGGAGCGTCCCATGGGTGCTACGCGGTTGAGTGCGGGCCGATTGGACAGCGGCATCTTCGCGCTATCTTCCTCACCGTCCGGTACGAGACGGGCTGAGCTTCACTAAGAAATGAGCCGTCTGGCAAGGAGTTGTGTGGTGGCTGAGCGGGAATTCCATGGTCGAATAGGAAACGACTGGCGCGAATCCGAACCGTGGTGGCCTCGGGTGCCATCGCCACCTGCGGACGCACCCAACGTGGTACTGATCGTCCTCGACGACGTGGGATTCGCCCAGCTCGGCTGCTACGGATCGGACATGTCGACCCCGGTGCTCGACGGTCTGGCCGCCGAAGGAATCCGTCTGACCAACTTCCACACCACCGCCCTGTGCTCTCCCACCCGCGTCTGCCTGTTGACGGGTCGGAATCACCACCGCAGCGGCATGGGACGGGTGGCCGACCTGGCCATCGGTTTCCCCGGCTACTGGGGAACGCCACCTCGCGAAAACGGCTATCTCTCGGAAATCCTCCAGGCGAACGGCTACGCCACCTACGCCATCGGGAAGTGGCACCTCAGCCCGGAGGACGAGACCAACATGGCGGGTCCACGCGCCACCTGGCCTCTCGGCCGGGGGTTCGACCGGTGGTACGGATTCCACGGCGGCGAGACCCACCAGTTCATGCCGGCGCTGTACCACGACAACCACACCGTTCGACCTCCCCGATCAGTGGAAGATGGGTACCACCTCAGTGCCGATCTCGCCGACCACGCCATCGAGTTCCTCGGGGACCTGCGCGCCGTCGACGTCGACAAGCCCTACTTCCTCTACTTCTGCACCGGAGCGTGCCACTCCCCGCACCATGCGCCTCGCGAGTGGATCGAGCGCTACCGTGGTCACTTCGCTCAGGGGTGGGATGAGTGGCGCGAGGAGACCTACGCCCGGCAGCTTGAGCTCGGCGTAATTCCCGAGGGCACGGCTCTGTCGCCGCGCCCGCCGTGGGTGCCCGCCTGGGACAGTCTGAGCGACCGGGAACGAGCTCTGGCCGAGCGGTTCATGGAGTGCTTCGCTGCGTACCTGTCCTACACCGACGAACAAATCGGCCGGCTCTTGACGTTCATCGACGACCTGGAGGACGTCGACAACACCGTCGTCATGGTGGTGTCGGACAACGGGGCAAGCTCAGAGGGTGGGAAGGAAGGCACCATCAACGAAGGTCGCCTTTCGAATTTCGATGCCTCGGGAGTCGGCGAGATGTACCGACGCCTCGAGGAGATCGGCGGACCCCTTAGCCACAACAACTATCCCTGGGGTTGGACGATGGCAGGCAACACCCCGTTTCGACGCTGGAAGCGCGAGGTTCACGAAGGGGGGATCGCCGATCCCTGCATCGTTCGGCTTCCCTCGGGTGCACATCGCGCTCTCGGTGACGGTGTGCGCCGGCAGTTCGCCCATGCCATCGACGTGCTGCCTACGGTCCTCGACTTGGTCGGGGTGCGGGCACCGGAGACGATCGGCGGCATTGCCCAGTCGCACCTGGACGGCACGAGTTTCGCCTACCTGCTGAGTGAGGAGGGTGCCGATGAGCCCGGGCGGCACGTCACCCAGCACTTTGAGATGCTCGGCTCCCGGGCCATCTATCACGACGGCTGGAAAGCGGTGACATTCCACCCCGTCGGTCCGCTCTACGACGACGGGCTCAGCGTGAATGCGCCCTTCGAAGATGACGTATGGGAGCTCTACCACGTGGACGACGATCTGTCTGAGGTCAAGGACCTCGCGGCAGTGTACCCGGAGAGACTGGCAGAACTGGTCGAGCGATGGTGGGACGAAGCACGACGCAATGACGTGTTGCCGCTTGACAACCGGGTGATGGAGGCGATCGCCCACCCCAAGCCCGATCACCGGCGCCCCAGGGACACATTCCGGTACTTCCAGGGCGGTGCGCCCGTGCCGGAGTCGGTGGCAGTCAGGCTCTGCAACCGGTCCCACACGATTTCGGTCACCGTGGATGTCCCGGAAGCGACTGTGGCAAACGGTGTGCTGATGGCACTGGGCTGTGCCCTCGGTGGCTGGTCACTTCATGTGCTGGACGGCCAACCGCGCTATGTCCACAACCTGTACGGGCGAACCCGCCACGCCATCCGGTCCAACGAATTAATGGCCTCAGGGCGCCACACCGTCGAGTTCGCGTTCGAGGCAGACGGAAGTGGAGGTGGTCCGGCGGCGCTGCACCTTGACGGCAAGGTGGTGGCAGAGGGCCGGATCGACCGATTTACGCCGGCCGTCTTCAACGAGGTCGGGATCGGCGTCACCTGCGGGTACGAGTGGGGTCCCGCAGTTGGAGAGGACTACTCGGCCCCCTTCGCGTTCAATGGGACCATCGTACGGGCCGAAGTCACCACGAGCGGTCCGGCCGTACTCAATCCGGCCTTGGAGATCGCCGCCATACTGGCCAAGCAGTAGGGGATTTCCGTGACCGAGTAGACCGCCTCTACCAGGGATTGCGAGTGGAGGCGATGGTGCCGGAGTGGAGGCGATGGGACTCGAACCCACGAACCTCTTGACTGCCAGTCTTCGCCCGCCCATCCGCGTGCGTTCGCCTAGAGCCGTGCAGGCCCGCTGACCTGGGACTCTGCGTTCGTGGCTGTCCGTCACCAACCACCTGGATTCGCCCTCGTTGCTACATGCGTAGCTACACGATTTCCAGCCATGACCAGGGCCGCAGGACGTCAATGCAATCCTCAGGACCTCCGCTCACCGACCACGGCATGGTGGAAGGCCTGCAACCGTCTGCCTGCCTCGACCACGTCCGGGGCTATGTGGGCATCGAGGCGGCCAAGGTGGCCTTCGGTCACTATCAGGGCAAGGTCGATGAGGGCGTCCTCAAGTCGAGTGAGTCGGTCATTCACGTCCATTCGTGTCCTCCTGACTGCCTTCACTCGCCCATTCAATCTCAACGGGCCAACGATGAAGCCGCTTGCTCGGACCACAGCGAACATCACCTTGTGGCTCAGCTTGGACCCGACGCAGACGTCGTTGATACTTGATTCCGGGCCACTCCTCCTGGTTCCAGATGTCATTCCGACTGACAATCGATGGGACCTTCCGCCGACCTGTTGGCGTCATACCCTCTGCCTCAGCCGACACTGCAATGAAGTATTGGTGGCCCAAAGGGTGATCGGCCGGAGCCTTGATACCTCTCGGGATTCCGATATCAAGATAAAACAGCATCGAGATACCGGGAACAAAGTCCTCGGACCGAGCGACAACGAAGTTGCAGCCGTGTGTAGGCGGATTGTGTACAGCGGGTTCGTTCGCTTTATGTACGAGCCGTTCCTTGCCGTCTCGGTCCTTGGATCTCAGTTGAAAGAAGTCAGGAACAATCAAGTTAACAATGAGTCGTTGTGGGGTGGCCGTTCCAACATTGACCAGGACCACCCGCACATAGTAAGGATCCCCTTGACGAATCGAATACGGCCTCTCCACGAGAGGCTTCCAATCGCCCTCTACAAGATGACCCCAGTTAAACTGCACCTCTGGGACCCTGCGTAGCTGCGTCCACCAAGTAAGAGCGCCGGTACCCGCAAAGATAACCGCCACCAACGAGGCAGCGTACAGCACCCAATCCCACGTATCCCGAACGTTCTGAACATGAACAGGAGAGAGAAGCATACGCACTGACCTTCAGATCGTTCTGCAGCCTATTCGCCACGTTTTCGGGCTCTTTGATATACCCTGGCTGCATACAGGTCCATCAGGGTCTGGCGGAACTCGTCGTCATCGAGAATGCGCTTGAAGATGGCCTCGTTCTCATCCATCCGCCCCACAACAGTGTTGAGGAACATACGGTCGAACACGAGCCGGAAGTTATCGAGCGTGTTGTTCTGGGCCTGAGCAGCAACCTCTGGGTCGGTAACCCAGGTCTCTTCAAACTGGTCGAAGAGAAGCTGGTCCTGAGCATCGAGATTGAGCCCGAACTTCTCGTTTAGTTCCTCCACGATCTGGGACAGCGGTTCCATGTCGGGCTCACGGTGGACTAGTGGACCTTCACCGAAGACTGTCTTGACCACGCCATGGTCAGAAGCCAAGGAGAGGGAACCTTCAAAGGTGACCTCATTGCGTAGGTGGGTCAGTTGAACCTCACTACCCAGGTCCAGGCGCTCGGTAGTAGCCATGTCCCGCAGGCATGAGGCCAGAGCACGGAGGTAGACGAAATCACGTTCCAGCTTGGTATCTCCAAACGAGACGACCTGGGACAGGAAGCTATAGGTCCTCACGAACTTGTCCAGGGCATCCTTGAATCCGAGCCGGTCCTCTTCATCGAGTGCCCTAAAGCGTTCGACCGCTGGGTCGAGTAGGGAATACACCAGTCCGCTTCTCTTGTAGTCCGAAGTGGTGAGGAGAGCAGCGACAGCGGGCTCCACTTCTTCGATACGCAGGACGTCGTAGTCGTCCAGTCGGCGGCGCGTGTCCCACAGCATATTCGGGTCGGTAGGAATGGCCACTGTGCGGCCGTAATAGGGCTCAAAGCACCGTCCGATGAACTCGGCGTCGTTCCTGAAATCAAGGATGAAGGTGTCGGTCTTCAGCGGGTAGATGCGGTTCAGCCGTGAGAGTGTTTGAACGGCATTGAGCCCAGTCAGCACCTTGTCCACGAACATGGTGTGCAGCAGAGGCTGATCGAAGCCAGTCTGAAACTTCTCGGCAACGACGAGCACCTGGTAGTCCGGCGTTCCGAATCGCTCGGCCGTCTGGGATTCGGGAAAGGCGTTCATTGAAGGCTCGGTGAACTCCAAGCCCTTGTCGTAGACCTTGCCCGAGAAGGCAACGAGAGCCGCCACATCCGTGTAGCCCTGGTCCTTGATGTACTTGGTGATCGCCTGGTAGTAGCGCACCGCGTGGAGACGGGACGATGTCACCACCATGGCCTTCGCGTTTCCAGCAATCTTTGAAGCCGTGCTCGCGCGGAAGTGTTCGACGATGATTTCGGCCTTCTGAGCGAGATTGTGAGGATGCAGAGAGACGAACCTGGCGATGGCTCGGCGGGCCTTGGCGCCTTCGTACTTCGGGTCGTCAGCGATGGACTTCTCGATACGCCAATAGGTCTGGTAAGTGGTGTAGTTCTCCAAGACATCGAGGATGAAGCCCTCTTCGATAGCCTGGCGCATGGAGTACAGATGGAAGGGCTCGTACCTATCCGTCGCTGGATTCTTGGTCCCGAACATTTCCAAGGTCCGGGCCTTAGGCGTGGCCGTAAAGGCGAAGAAGGAGAGGTTCTTCTGCCTGGCTCGTGCCCCGACGGACCTGGCGAGGGCCTCTTCGACCGGGTCGATGGCTTCGGCGATGTACCCAGCATCCTCGACCTCGGCGGCTGTGAGTTCCTGCTCTTCGGTCCCGCTGAGAACGAGCCGCAGTTCCTTGGCTGCCTCTCCGGTCTGAGAAGAGTGAGCTTCATCGACGATGACCGCGTATCGGCGCGAAGGAAGGTCGGCAACCTTGGTGAGCACGAAAGGAAACTTCTGCAGTGTGGTGATGATGATGCGGGCCTGCTCGCCCGCCAGCGCCTCGGCCAGTTGTCCTGAGTCTTTGTCGATCTTCTCGACCACTCCTCGGGCGTGCTCAAACTGGTAGATGGTGTCTTGTAGCTGACGGTCCAGGACAAGCCGGTCGGTGATGACAATAACCTTGTCGAAGACCTTGGTGTCTGAGGCGTCGTGAAGGTTGGAGAGCCGGTGGGCAAGCCACGCGATGGTGTTGGACTTACCTGATCCGGCTGAGTGCTCCACCAGGTATTGGTGGCCCGCACCTTTAGCCTTGGCGCCGGCTTCCAGCTTCAGGACGGCGTCCCATTGATGAAGTCGAGGGAAGATGACCTTCTCGTCGGCGCGTCTTGCAACAGCCGAACCTCTTGTTGACCGCTCAACGTGGATGAACCGGGCGAGTATGTCCATCCAGGCGTCGCGTGTCCAGACGCGTTCCCAGAGGTACGAGGTCCGATGGCCGTTCGGATTGGGAGGATTGCCCTTGCCTCGATCATGACCCAAGTTGAACGGAAGAAACTGGGTCTGCGGCCCAGCCAACCTTGTGGTCATGGCTACACGGTCAGGGTCAACGGCGAAGTGGACCAGGGCGCGTCGAGCCAGCGTGACGTTGGTCGGGTCTCGATCTGTGCGGTACTGACTTATGGCGTGCTCAATCGTCTGATTGGTAAGCGGGTTCTTTAGTTCAGCGGTGGCCGTGGGAATGCCGTTCACAAGGAGCGCCAGATCGATGGTGTTATGCGTAGCCGGGTCGTAAGGAAACTGCCGTGTGACCGTCACGCGGTTGGCGGCGTAGAGAAACAGGAGAGTAGGCGTGAGGCCGTGAGCGGGCTTGAAGTACGCCAGTTGGATGGTGACGCCGAGATCGACGACTCCGTGCCGTAGGACCTCGACAGTGCCTCGGCTATCGAGTTCTGCACCTAGTCGTTTGGCAAAGCCTCTTTGGGCCGCGTCAGGGTCGTTGCCATATCGACCCAGGAGGTTCTCCCACTCCTTGGACTGAGTTGCACCGATGAAGGCGAACAGTTCGGAAGTGTCGAGGCCGAGGGCTGGATCGAAGTGGGATGGAACGGACTTCAGATAGCCACCATGGTCGAGCAGGAAGGCTTCGATGGCGTCCTCAAAGAGCTTCTCGTCAACCGTCATGCCGCCACACCTGGAATATCGAGGTCACCCGTGACTGCAGCGGTGATGAGGGCGGCCCGTCGTTCATTTAGCAGTGTCACTGCTCTGACTTGTCCCGCCACAAGGCGCTCCACTCGATCCAAATCATGTTCGAAGCTCGCACTGAGTCGCGCTTGCTCGTCCAACGGAGGGAATGGCACCTGAATATCCGCGAGACCGCCCAAATACACTCCAGCTTGGGCGCTCTCGTTGGCAGCAAGTTGCATCTGATGCTGGAAATGATGAGAGCGAACGACGTGAAACAGAAAATCGCCCAAGTAAGATGGACCTGGAGATAGACACGCGACACTGCGTTGAAAGGCCAGTGGATCTGTATCTTGTAGCCGAGCAACGTTGCCAATACTTCCTCCAATGACTCCGACCAGAATATCTCCGGGCCGAAAGCAACGACTACGAATGATTTGCCGATAATCGGCCTCTGAGATTAGAGACTCGTCGTCAGAAATGTGGACTCGCCCTTCCAGGAGATTCTTCGCACTGAGAAGTGGAAGACCTTTGTCTACGCGTTCGTATGTTCCATGAGTCCCATCTACAATCCGACGCATACACCAGCGTAATCTGACGGTCGGCCATCGCTCGCCGAGCCAAGACAAGGTGGCATCTAACGATGCTACATTTTCCTCGCGGATCAGGGCAGTCATTCGCCGCTTCTTTTCAATCAGGGAGTCGATACGACCGGTCTCGGCTTCTAAGTAATGGGCGATCGCTCGTTGGATCGCACGCGAGGGAAGACGAACAGGAATCGCTCCAAGGTCGAAAGGGTTGATACGAGGCGTTCGCACGTTCCCTTGTTCAACGGAACCGATTCCTCGAACGCGAGCGGCCATCTGACTCACGAACCATGAAGACTTGATTAGAAAACAGAGGAAGCTAGGATGCGCCTTCTCCGAAGGGCGGAGTACCAAGTACTCTGGGCTCACTATCCCTTCGTAAGTGCTGATCCCGATCGCTCCTTGGTATGCACTCATTCGATTGATAACAACATCACCTGGCGAACACCGTTTGTAGTTCATAAAGTCGTCGGCCCGCGCCTCTTTGTCAGTGATTTCTGAACGCGGCACGATGCCACGGTAGATTGAAACTGAGAGCAGCGGAACATCCAGGTCAGCAAGACTAGTGACGCGGTCATCAACGAGCCGATAAAGGTACTTTGCTGGGATGTCCTTCCATACGTGCTGCGTCTGACTCATTCCGTGACCTCCTGGAGCAGAGCCTGAATCTCGCCTTCCAGTGCCTTGATTTCGGCGTCAATCTCGGCCAGCGGCCGTGGTGGATCGTATTTGTAGAAGTAGCGGGTCAGCAGAATCTCGCAACCGACCTTCGTCTTGCTAAAATCGATCCAGGCGTCCTCGACGTAAGGCAAGACTTCGACCGTCATGTACTCATTTGCGGCCGACTGATACTCGACACTGGCCAGTCGTTTGCTAGGGTCCTCTTCCCACGACACGGGCATCTCGGGCAGTGGGACGTTCTCGTTGTCTCGGAGGTCGGCATCCGGCTCTGGGGCGCCCTTCCGGTTGGTGATTATGGGCGCACCTTGATCGGCTATTGCCAAAATATCCCAGAGAGGCTTCTCTATGCCCTTGGGAACCGTTCCCAGCTTCTTGGCCAGTACTTGTTTCTCGGTCGTGTTGGTGCCTTTGAGCCCTTCCAACCGCTTGGTCAGGTCCGCTTGGTCCTCTTCGCCAAGTCTTGCCCACTGCTTCGTCTCGGTCAGCTTAGGTACTGTGTCGCCCGTAACTTCCCACCGGAGCCTCAGCGGTCGCTCCACCGTGATCCGCATGTAGCCAAATGCCTCGTTCGGGAATACTTTGACCTTCTCTCCTTCGGTGAAGTCGCCATACAGCCTGGTGACCTCGTCGATCTGCTCCGGGCTGATTTCCTTGCGTTTTTCACCAAGGCTCTTTCGCATCTTGACCCAGTAGTCACGAGCATCGACAAGCTGAACCTTGCCTTGGCGCCTCTGGCTCTTGCGGTTTGTGACGACCCAGAAGTATGTCGAGATTCCCGTGTTGTAGAACAACTGGTCGGGCAGAGCGACCACGGCTTCAAGCCAGTCGTTTTCGATGATCCACCGGCGAATCTCAGATTCACCTGAGCCCGCCGCTCCGGTGAATAGGGGTGACCCATTGAAGACGATGGCCAAACGGCTGCCACCTTCTGACACGGGCTTCATGTGGGCAATCATGTGCTGCAGAAAAAGGAAGCTGCCGTCGTTGATGCGCGGCAAGCCAGCCCCGAACCGTCCCTTGAACCCGAGCTTCTCGTGCTCGTCCTTGATTTCCCTCTCGACCTTCTTCCACTCGACGCCGAATGGAGGATTGGCGAGGAGATAGTCGAACGTCTGACCTTGAAAGCCATCGTCACTGAAGCTGTTGCCGCAGACGATGTGTGAGGCGTCTTGGCCCTTCAGCATCATGTCCGAGCGGCAGATGGCATAGGTTTCGTCATTGAGTTCCTGGCCAAACACTTCCAACTTGGCGCTGGGATTGAGCGCACGCAGATGGTCTTCGGCGATCGACAGCATGCCGCCCGTACCACACGCCGGGTCGAAGAGCGTCTTGATGGCACCGAGGTCGGTGAGGATGTCGTCGTCCTCGATAAAGAGGAGATTGACCATGAGGCGGATGACTTCACGCGGCGTGAAGTGTTCTCCGGCGGTCTCGTTAGAAAGCTCCGAGAAGCGGCGGATTAGTTCCTCGTAGAGGTAACCCATTTCCAAGTTGGAGACTGTTTCGGGATGGAGGTCGATGTCGGCAAACTTGGAGATGACAAGGTAGAGCAGATTCCCACGGGCCAGCCGCGCGATCTGGGTATCGAAGTCGAACTTCAGAAGGATGTCCTGAGCACCAGGAGAGAACTTGGCGATATATGCCTGAAGGTTCCCGGCTATCTGGCCAGGGTCATCGAGCAGGCGTCGGAAGTCGAGCGGAGAGGTGTTGTAGAACTGCTCCTCTGCAGCGGCCTGCAGCACTGGTTCGACGTTCTCGACCTTGCCCTTCAGCTTCTCAGCGCGGTCAAGAACCTTGGCCTTGGTACGCTCCAACACGCAATCGAGGCGTCTGAGTACTGTCAGCGGGAGGATGACCTTGCCGTACTCGGACTGCTTGTAGTCGCCGCGCAGGAGGTCTGCCACCGACCAGATGAAGGCGGCATGGTTCTTGATCGTCGCCTCAGCCATCTAGCCTGGTCCTCCTGAACGTCGTTGTCTCAGTTAGTAAGTTATTCCCTGGCGGTGGCATGACCAGGGTTCGCCGGTCCAAGCCTCTTACTTGATCAGCTTGATCAACTCCTTGGCGGCCGCGCACGTCTTATGTCCCTGCTTTTCAAGCATTCTGTTTACCCAAATCGTCCGCTCGCCTGTAATCGTGCGGTCGAATCCTTCTAGCTCTCCCACGGGCACGATGAGCACCCTTTGGGTAGCAAGGCGCTCAAGAAGTTCGTGAGCCGCCTTGGACGGGCTACCGGACGGAACTCCGATCAGTCCCTTGTCCTTCACGTCAGCCCAACCTTTGCCGTCGGACGCGTTCAATGCATTTGCCATTGGTATATAGAGCGAATCGAGCGAGCCCCAAGCTCCGCCGACTCCCTCTACTAGCTTCTTCAGTTTGGCACGGTCCCTCAGCATATCGAAGTCAACAATCGCGAAGGTCTTGACACTCAATGTCTTGAGCACAGCGGCTACGTTGGGCGCACGATCCTTGCCGCCACTCGGGACGAACAGCACATCATCAGGTTTGATTGATGCGTTACCGTTCTCGTACAAATCATCTAGAACTGCGGAGTAGTATCGACAGTCGGCATCGCCCTCCGCCACGACAACCGCAGAATGAAATAGACCGTCCAGCACATTTGAGTAGCGCAAGACCGGATCGGCCCAAACGCTTGATAGCTCATCGGCTGGTAGCTGATGGAGGCGCGAGTCACTTCCCTCCCTAGTGAGCCTGAGTACAGTTATCGGCGCTTGGCCTTCCAAAAGCCCAAGGACGATATTTCGATCATGTGTTGCAAGGATCACCTGGCGATGCGTGCGTTGGCTCTCCTTTGCAAGCCACCGACCCAAGGCCTTCGCCTGCGACTGGTGAAGAAACGCTTCTGGTTCGTCGATCAAAACCATTGGCTGATCACCGGCCATGACGTGCAGTGCCAGGCCGATGAAGCTCTTTACGCCATCGCCTTGAGTGCTTAGCGGGCGCAGTTTGGCGACATTATCGGAGTACTCGCGGGTAGGTCGGTTTAGAGGCGGCACGGGTCCAGTGACTTCTCCGACCCTCAGCATTACGTCGCCATTGACCCTGTCGAGAGTCAATGACAAGTCAAATACATCCTGCGACAATTTGCTCAGCGAGTCTTCCAGCTCGCCTTCCCTGTATAGGCGAGCAAGTGGATGAGGGTTATGACGCATGGTCGGCCGCGTGCCCAGACTCCCATCACCAAGTGCGATTCGACCAGCAGCGTCCGCGAACCAGCAATAGAAAGGGCGGGCTTGTCCAAGAAGTCTTCCTTGCTGTTGAAGATGGGCGAAGAACTGTGGAGCCGTAAGAGCCGCACCACCCAAAGCCGGTGAGTACTTAGCGGGTAGGTCCGGCTGCTCTTCTTTTTGTGCGTTGTCTTCAAGCCATTGTCTCGCTGTAGCTATGTCCGTGGTGGTGCGATTCAGTTCAAGTCCGGCAAGAACTATGGGTTCGGCGCTTCCCTGTTCCAGAAGGGCCACAATGTCTCGCAGTAGCTGTGACTTACCCACATTGTTTCCTCCAACTATGCACGTCACACCCGCTGTCAGGCAGACAGCGCTATCACCACACTTTGTTGAGAAGTTCGCGATTGTCGGTTGAACGGCCACGTGGTAACTCTACGCGCGTCAGCTCGGGCTCCGCCTTGGAACCTTTCGGTCGGGATTGCGAAAGTTGGTTTATGGGCCCGGGTGTGGTATCGGTTCACCAACGACCGTTGTCCTCTGCGGCCCAAAGGCTGTAGTCTGTACTCGCTATCCATCCAGGGCGGACGAGGGACGTGGCCCAGGAACTCCGCCGCAACCTGCCGAGAGGCAAGGTGCGAATGCCACGGCGATGGGAGGCTTGACATGTCCGACGCGCCCTTCCGAGAACCGCCGCCTGACACGAAACGCGTGTACTCGCGACCGCCCATTGACGGGACGGATGAGGAGATCAAATCGTGGGCTCGGGCGTTCGTGGATGCCATCTTGGGTCCAATGAAGCCTGGGCTGTCAGACGACACTTAGGGTCGCTTGGAAGCGCCAGACCCGCCACGGCGTTCCAACTGGATAACGGTCCATTCGACCTACTCACCTCCGGTGGATGACGTCACTCAGCGGGCAGCGATGACATTGCGCGAGCTGTTCGGTCTCAGGGATGGAGACCTGGTCACGGTGAAGATGTTCAGTTCGCCGATAAGGGGCGATACGCCAGCCAGCCCGGTGGTTGTTGAGGAGTCTGAGCCCGAGTCAACGGAACCGCCCGGTACGTCACGGACCTATGCCCGCCCTGATCCTGGCGCTAGTTATGACGAACTGAGGGCGTGGGCAAGGAGTTTCGTCGATGCAGTCTTGGGCGATCTCGTCGAAGAGGTTTGACTCGGCTCGTAGGATCGAAACATGGACGAGTCACTGGAAGGCTGGTACACCGACCCATACGCCCGACACGAGGCTCGGTGGATGTCCGATGGCATACCGACACCTTTGGTTCGGGACGGGACCATTGAGGGCCATGACCCGGCACCAGACGAGCCGTTCAAGGTCACGCCGGTCAGGCTCGGAGACGACGCCAAGCCAGATCAGGGCGCTGATCTTCGCAGGGCAGATGATGCCGAACGTGGCCCAGCGTATGATCCACAGAAGGCAGCACGCGAGGCATGGGACGCGTACGACCAAAGCGATGCTCAAAGTTAGTCTCGGGTTCGACACCATCGATTCGATCTGGCGAGGATGGCGTCGACCCGTGGGATGAAGAGGTTAGCGCGGTGCCTTGATCGGCCTTGGTCTCGGTCAGTCCTTCGCGGGTCGTTGTCATGGGTGCTCGCGCCTCACTCGTTCACGGATTGTTCACATTGGAGCGTGCTCCACTTTCCACTATCGACGCCGCAACGCTAGATTCGTACTGAGCCATAGTTGTTGGCTCGACAGGGAGACGGTGTGAGAGGAAGACGCACGACGTGAGTGACACCCGTCCTCGCGGACTTGCAGAAGCCTCCAAGTCCTGATTGTCATCCCGCTAGTGGTCAGCTTCATTGCTAGCAAGCAGTCTGGGATCGGCTTGGCAGAGAAGGGAACGCCAATGAGAGGGCTGACCAGGGCCGAAAGCCTTCGGCAACGCGGGAGGTTCGCCCACCGTGGTTCAGTTCTGATGATTGCGACCCTGATCTCCGTTGTGGCCTCAGCAACCTCATTTGGTTTATCGCCAAAGGCTTCGGCAAGTGGAGTGGCGCTCAATGGAGTCGGGTCGTCTTTCGCTGCACCAGCAATCGAGTCATGGATAAGGGATGTTGCTGGACCGCCCTACAACCTCAGTATCAACTATTCAAGCGCTAGCTCTGGTCAGGGCCGCTACGAGTTCACAAACGAGACCACCGATTTCGCGGTCAGCGACACGGGTTACGTGGGCGGCACCATAGGGACGACGCCGCCCAGCTTCCCTTATGCATTCATTCCCGTTACCGCAGCCGGTGTTGCGTTCATGTACAACCTCCCGGGCCTTACGAAGACGCTTCAGCTATCCAGCTACACGGCATGTGGGATTCTGACTGGTGGGATTACCAACTGGGACGATTCCCTCATCGCTGACGACAACCCCGGTGTCACCCTGCCCAATCTCACCATTGTGCCGGTGACTGAGAGCGACGCCGCCGGAACTAACTATGTACTCCAAGAATGGTGCATCGACGAGCAGCCCGCCCTGTGGGCCGCATTCGTCAACCAGGAAGTCACACAGCCTGGCGGCGTGACCGATGGTGTTCCCCTGTCAGCGACGACGCCCTACTCCAACTGGCCTGGAATCCTTCCCAACGGACTGGACGAAGCGAATACCACCTCCGTGGCCGGGAACATCGAATCCACCGTAGGGGCCATCGGGGCCGTTCAGACGCAGTATGCCACCGACTTGGGATTCGGAACGGGGAATCCTGCCGAGGGAGTGGCGGCGGTGAAGAACGCCAGTGGGGATTACACCGAACCCACACCGCTGGATGTGACGTCAGCGTTGGCGTATGCAACCCAACTTCCCGATGGCACTGCTGAGTTCAACTTCGCCGGGGCCGGACCCAACGTCTACAACCCTTCAACCTACAGCTACCTCCTCACCCCAACGACTGGGTGGTCCGCAACCAAAGGCGCGGTCATGAGCGCATTTCTCAACTATGCCCTCACAATCGGGCAACAAGAAGCACCCTCATTTGGATACGCCAGCTTGGGCCTATCGCTTGAACAGTATGGGATCAACATCGCGATGAAAGACATCCCCGGTGCGGTGCCACTCACCTCAGACGAGCAAACCGCCTACTCCTGTGGCGACCTAACGCCCACAGAAGTGGCCGCTGGCGAGACAACGCCAGCTTGCAGTATCAACACAAACCCAGTGTCGCTCGTGACCAATGCACCCAATGGCCCGTTTTCAAGTGGTCAGAAGATTGAAGTCGCAGTCGATGCCAACTCGACACTGACTGCTGGTGCAGGCATCTATATAGAGGAGTGCGCTGCGCCTGGTGGAATGACGCCAGCGTCTCCGAGCCAATGCGATGCGAATACCTATCAGCGCGGCAATCCCCTTTTTGCTGCCTCTGATGGGTCTATCGACTACGCAGGGTATCCAATCTATGCGCTGCCCGATGTCACGACCTTGGGCGAGTCTCCTGGTGGAACCCCAGACTGTGACCTGTCAGCCGAGTGTGTTCTGTACGTCGGCCAGAACCCAACTGACTTCTCCCTGCCCCACCTCTGGTCACAACCGTTCTATGTGAATCCCACTCCTGGCGACACCGGAGCAAACCCAGGTAACGGACTTCCAGAGACACCATACGTGTTAGGTCTTCCACTATTGGCTTTCGGCGTTATGGGTGGGACACTCGTGGTTCGGCGACGCCGGAGCACCTCGCTACGGGAACGATAAAGCGGTCGTCGGAGAGAGCTTCTCGACAACCCTGGGCGACATCACAACATTGACAAGCCGGACGGCCGATGCGTCAACCGTGTTGCGCCCCAGAAGTGTTCCGAAGAGCCAGTCCGATTGACCGAGACTTAGGACCGACTCTTGGTCACCTTCAGACCACGCACCAGCGCCCCAGGGTCAACTCCCAGGCCCTCGGCCAGCCGGACGATATTCAGCAGGCTGATGTTGCGCTCGCCCCGCTCCACTGACGAGACGTAGGTGAAGTGGAGGCCCGTCTCCTCGGCCAGGTCCATCTGGCTCAATCTCAGGCGTTCTCGGCGGGCACGGACACGCGCGCCGAACTCCACCGCTTCTGGAAGTCTTCTGGCTGTCCGACCCACTCTCAGATTTGACGATGGACATAGCCCTTGGGACTAGAGACCATGGGTCTAATAGTGTCCGTTGTCGGAGGCGTAGGAACGATGGACCTAGACGGCTGGCAACCGGACCCGTTGGGGCGCCATGAGCTTCGGTACGTAAGTGACGGCCAGCCGACCAGGTTCGTCAGCGATGGCGGCGTTGAGGCTTATGACGAGCCACCACAGCACCAGTCGCAGCCACTCGCTAGACCTGAAGCTGTAGTTTCAACTGGAAGCATCTCCGTCACCAATCCACCAGCAGATTGGTACGACAATCCACTCGGTGATGGTCTGCGCTACTGGAACGGCACGTCCTGGACCGAGCACGTCGCTCACCAGCGGAATGATTCAGCGCAGTCACGGCTAGACAAGAACTCCACGGCCATCTCGTCACAGTTCCAAACCTACTCAGAGCCGCGTCATGCCCGGTCCACGCGTCACTTTGGTGGTTGCGTATCCATTGTCGGCGGCATTCTGATGATCATGGGAAGTCTTTTTGCCTGGATTTACCTTGCTCATTCGCCCTACAACGCATTTCGCGACAGACCGTGGGACGGCCTCAGTTCTGGTGTGATTGAAACAGGACTTGGCATCATTGCCATTGCCATCGGGATAGCCAGGATTGTGACTAGTAGGAAAGCCGCGCTGTTCCAGAGTGTCTCTGCCTGCGCGGGAATCATAGGAGCCGTTGTTGTCGGCTTTCGGTGGGTTCATTACGATCAACTGTTACGTGTAATCGGCCCAATCGGTCCGGGCATCTATATCGTTGCGGTCGGGGCGATTCTGGTTTTCCTGGGAGGTGTCACTCTTCGTGAGGGTGCGGCGGCGCCATTACCGCGAAGACAACCACCAATAGGCGAGGATGAGTTTCGTCGCCAGTCACTGAGAAACCTGAGGGCAATACGATGGGGCTTGGCCGGTTTCTTCATCACGATCTTCTTCTACTTCGTCCTTCCCCACCTCCTTGCTCACTAAGACTGGGATGACTTTGCGACCGAGTTAGCAGCACTGCCCTCACAGTCGATGCGTGCCAGCGAGAACCACCATGCCCGGTGGGCACGCCATCGTCGTTTAGCCGGTCCGCAATAGCCTGGAATGACCGCCCCTCCTCCCGGTCCTCTACCATGCGACTGACCACGTCCTCATCCACCGACAACGGGCGACCCAGGCGTGCCCCTTGACGCTTCTTCACGGCCAGGGCGTCCTTGGTCCGCTGGCCGATGAGCCGCCGTTCAAACTGGGCGAAGGTGGCCATGACGTTGGCGATCATTTCGCCCGACGGCGTCGTGGTGTCCACGCCGAGGTCCAGGATCACGAGCGCCCAGCCCTCCTTCCGTGCCCTCTCCATCAGGCTGGCGAAGTCGAGGAGTGAACGGGATAGCCGGTCGAGCTTGGCGACCACGAGGGCATCGGCCTGGTGAGTCCTGACGGCCTCCAAAGCCTTGGCGAGCGCAGGGCGGCCTGTGAGGGACTTCCCGCTTGCTCCACGGTCCTCAAAGACCTCGACTAGGTCCCAGCGTCGGCGGGCACACTCGGCCTCCACGAGGCTTCTCTGGGCCTTCAGTCCGAGTCCTGAGGTCGCCTGCTCGTCCGTGGACACACGGCCGTAGGCGACCACTCGCTCGGTCTTAGCCCGCGCATTCACAGCCCAAGATCATACACTCAACGAGCGATTCGTATATGCCGATCCTTTCGTGAATGGCCCGCGGTGCTCACGGAGTGTGGTCTGGGCGCTGTGGCTCCTCTCCAAGGGCGGCTTCCCAACCCGCCAGGACGCCTTGGAGCCGCCTTAGGAGGGCCACCTCACGAGGCGTGGAGACGTCGATGTTCCCGGCTTCGATGGCTGTCATGAGGCGTCTGAGCACGTCGGTGGCCTCCTGGACGGTCTTGTTGGTAGGACGACGAGCGGGCGCCACGGCACCATCCTTGAGCGGAACCACGCCACGATGGTGGATTCGATAGGACGTGCCGATGTCCAGTGGGTGATGATGTGGCTGTGAGTGTTATCCGCATCAACGCCATCACCGTTCCCGAAGGCGGCGGCGACGAGCTTGCCCGGCGATTCGCCGCACGAGCCGGTGCCGTAGACAACGCCGATGGCTTTGAGGGCTTTGAGCTACTGCGCCCGACCGACGACCGGTTCACCTGGTTGGTGGTGACCAGATGGCGCGACAAAGCGGCCTTCGATGCGTGGGTCGCCTCACCGGCCTTCGCCCATGGCCATCGTGGAGCGTCGGGTGAAGGTAGGGACCGTCCACCAGTCGGCACCCACAGCGAACTGTGGTCCTTCGACGTCGAGGTCGAAGTGGGTCGTCCTCCTACCTGATGTATCACGGGCCGGAGAAATAGGTACTTGCCCACCTGGATTCAAGGAGGCACGAGATATGGGACCGCTCATCAGAGTGCCCACCGAAGTCGCTGATCGACTGAGAGCGGAGACGGATCTCGTTGAGGTTGATCCCGTGCTGCCAGATGCGGTAGACGAACCGGACGTAGAGCTAGGAGGTCCATCCGGCGAGGACGTGCTGCTCAAAGAAGATCCAAGAGGCGGATTTGGGCGCCTGGTAAGCATCATCACTATGTCTGAGTACGCCCAAAGTGCCCCACAACCCTTTGAGTTGATCGTGCGGGATAAGGATGGCAATCCGCACGCATTTCCCACCACGGCAGTGAATGGTGAGTCCATCCGTAATCACTTGAAGCTCGCATACTTCGGAGAACCAGGAGATCGGCGTCCTCTCATCAAGGCGTGAGACAAACAGCCTCCCTCGACAAGCCCCAACTTATGCCTTGGCCGGTCTTCCGTCTGAGTGCCCTACGAGTGACGCAAGGGTGGACTCTTGTCACGGCGCCAGGAACAGAAGATAATGCGATTGTCCAGACGACCCGAATGGGCCTGAAGGAACAAGAGGCGACGAGTCCCGGGCCGCGTGCTCGGGACTTGTCGTATCACGGGTCCTTCGGACCCTCCTGGAACCTAAAGGAACAAGAGGAAAGTCAACACCCAAACCAACGGCACGCGAGACTAGACACTCTCGATGTCTGCTTCGTCGATCCACCGGGCCAAGAGGCTTAGAGAGGCGAGCCGCTCAAGAGCAGATTGGTCATCAAGCTCAATCTGGTCGTTAGGAAGATGGCCCACCGGGTTGCGAATGGCGGCAAAGCACCCAGTGCCGAAGTTCATGGCGCCCTGCCGCATTGACTCACGCGTCTGTTCATCGGGAATGGCATTGAACCGAAGACGTGGCTTTCCCTCTTCGGGAGGTCGGTCAGAGAACGCCTGCCGGACGAGGTCGCCTTCCGAGACGTCGCGACGGCCGATCCTGGTTTGTAGCTGTGAGTTCACGGCCTTGGCGGCAGCCAACACTGCTTCGTGTCGATGTCCGGTGGACCACTGTGCCTCTGCGGCTTGCCAGATCAACGGATGAAGTGAGGCGGCCGTAACTCTTGGCGAAAGATCGCCTCCGCCCAGCTTCGATTCAACCTCGACCTGGGTCGCAATACGAACGAGCAGTCTCTTCGACGCATCCCTCTCTGCTTTGAAATCATCGTACCGGCTCGGCGCGTTCTCCGACTCCCACTGTGGGTACAACCGCCGAAGAATAGGTCGAACAACCTCCTCAAGTTCAATGGCGCGATCACGGCCGCATGTCGGCCTAAAGTAGCCAGTTACATCGCTTCTGACTGGCCTCGTTTCATCAATGAACTGGGTGAGCCTCTCGTTCACCCATTGCAGGTCAACGCCGCCAATATCCACGAGGGTAGGTTACCGGAGAAGATGTCTGCGGACCCAGGGTTGGCGCGATCAAGGCATACCTCGGCTCGTGTCCGGGTGGGAAGACCGTAGATTGTCAGATGGATCGGCCATCGACCTCAGGGCGAGATTCTCTCAGTCCGCCCGTCGCCTCGGTGCCTGACGACCGCGACCACCGCCGCGTCGGGAATCGGTAGCCACTCCTTCACGGTCACCTCTTGAACCCTGCTTACGTCCGATCGTGGGAGCTTGGCGAGTGGGATAAAGCTGCCCCGTCCACGGGTCGGACCCTTGACGCGAGGAAATGTTCCAGTGTTGACGGTAGCGACCTCTACCCTGCGCCTCGGTGATTCCGTCAAGCGATGACTCAACGTCCTTGCGGTGGTGGAGGCCTACACCGCGAAAGGCTTCACCCAAGAGGTACTACTTCTCGACACCTTGCGTCTATTGAATCAGTATATAGATGCGGGACTCTTGAACGAGCGTGTATTCCTATTCCCGGCAGGACATCACCGTGTGGCAGAACCGACGAAGTTGGTCACGGAGCACGGCGGTACTTCCATCTGGTAGTCAGGCGGCCTGGATCGGATCGGTAGGTGGTCAGGAGGGGCTTGGCCTGGCCAGGAGGCAGGTTTGCTTCACTGACGAGCTTGCTTACGGACCAGAGTCCAGTCCGTCGGATGCTTTCCCATCCACCGCTGAATGTGACATGGGCTAACTGAGGCCGCAGCCGGGCCAAATCAGAAAGAGAGGCCACTAAGACTCAATCCTCGATAGGGGTACCCACTCAGACTCGTGTGCTGTGCGCCCGGCTGATGATTTCAAGCAGAAGCGGACGGCGTTCCAAAAAATCCGCCTCAGTGATCCGCATGCCGTATCGGTTGGCCTTGACCGAGTACTCCAACATGTCCATGCACGCATCCTCAAGTCGCTGGCAGCCAGTGGGCGCTCCTCATGAGATTTCAATCCCTGTTCAGCCGAAGGCTCGCATGGCACACGTTCTCTCTAACGCCGTCGGGGCAACGTAACCGTGACAACCTTCGACACTTTCGCTAGGCCGTCGCCTCTCGTAGCCCTAGCTTGGACAAAGACTCTTCGGTCCCAGCCTGTACGAGCCGCAATATCAGCAATCGGAACATCTGCAGTAACCAAATCGGTCGGTGCGACCAGGCGCCCAAGAGGTTCTCCACCGTCAGTGGGATGGGCCTCGATAAACCATTCCGTCTCGTACTTCTGGTTCCCTTGAATCACGATTGTCGGGACCCTTTGACCGAGATCGATCCGCCGAATCATCGCCGCCTGGCTTCCTTGAACCCGGACCTCGATTCGGACCACGTCTTCCAGCCGATTTGACGTCAAGTCAACTTGGCGCAACGTGACCTTGAGACGGCTACCCGACCGTCGCCAGATGAAGTAGGTCACGGTGGGAGAGACGAGTCCGACCAAGATGCCAGCGATTCCGAGCCCTCGCGCCAACCAGTCGGTCGTCATCAACCGGCAATCCTACGCGCTGTTCCTCCGTGCGAGGGACCGGTGAAGCATGATGGACTGGCACAGTTGAGTCCCAGTGTCACTTCGCCCCGGTGGGCGCCCTCCACTCGTCGCATCCTGCGGGTGCTCTGAGTGTCGCCGCACGTGAGGACGCATTTCCTCAGTTGGTCAGCCAGTCAGCCAACCGCTCGATGAGTCCGTCTCGTGGTTTTTGATGACGCCGCCTGTGACAGCGTTCGCATAGCGCCCGCAGGTCCTTGGGATGCTCTTGGAAGATGCGCCTGTACGTCAGGTGATGCACCTGAAGCCGGGTCGTGGGCCTGCCACAGTCCCTGCAGCGGCCCTTCGCCTTTGTTAGGGCGACTTGGCGGCGAGCCTGCCACTCTGGACTGCGGCGGTACCTCCGATACCGCTGTTGTCTTTGTCGGCGTCGGGTGGCACGGAAGTGATCCTCAGCGGCGCGCAGGACGATGGCGAGGGCCATCAACCCACCGAGCGACCACGCGACCTCGGACTTCACTGATTACGGACATCGGTCCACGAGATCGCTGCCTTGAGTCAGCGACGTCCAAATAGTAGCTCCGATGAGATCGCTGCCTTGAGTCAGCGACGTCCAAATAGTAGCTCCGATCGGGTCCATTTCAGGTGGGAAGCCAAGCGCGCTGATGGGAACGAGGAGGCAAGGAGAAACCAGCCGCAATGACCTTTGCCCCTAGCCCGTCAGGCCGATCGGCGCGTCAATGAATCATGCCTGTCCCACACCTGAGCAGGAAGGTTGGACGAGGCGCCGTCCGAGGGAGTGGCATCGCCTTTGGCGGACTTGCGCTGGCCGGGAGTGCCTTCATCATGACCTACCCACGTTGGCGAACGTGGTGCCTCACCTGGGGCGCCGCAGACGATGAGGTCACCCGGACTCTTCCCGGTGACGAGCTACTCACCGACCCTGATCTTGTCTCCACCCGCGCTATCTCGATCAACGCTCCTGCCAGTGATGTCTGGCCTTGGCTGGCGCAGATGGGGCCAGAGCGCGGCGGTCTCTACACCTACGACTGGATCGAGAACCTCTTCGGCCTCAACATGCACAGCGCGGACGCCATCCTCAAGGAGTTCCAAGATGTCAAGATCGGCGATACCCATGCGCTGGGCAAGAGTGGGCCAGTCCTGCGCGTGGCCGCAGTCGAACCCGAGCACGCCTTGGTCGTTCGCTCGGACGATGGCAACTGGGTCTGGGCGTTCTGCCTCGTCCCAGATGGGGCCAGGACTCGCCTCATCAGTCGGAACCGGATCGCCACGCCTGGGGCCTCATGGCCGGCTCGTGCCTTCTCGATGTATGTGATGGAGCCAGGCAGCTTGATCATGGAGCGCAAGATGCTCCTGGGCATCAAGCAGCGCGCCGAGCGGTCAACATCCGAATGACGGACACCGAGCCATCGTGCGGGTCTATACCGATTGAGCCTGAACAACCGAGAAACTTGGCTCGTGGCGGCTGCCTTCAACCCGTTCACCTGTCTGCATCTCTTCATGTCGGCATAGTCCACCCTTCAGGACAGCAGGTCCTCGGTGTCGCTGTCACGGGATGAAGACTGAGGCCAAAGGGCGCGTATTCAGCGCAGTGAGGCAAGCATTGCGGGAGTCCACCCTCATGACGACTTCTGGGGCGCGTGTCGCTGTCCGAGCGCGTATGTATTACGCACGCGATTTCGGTGGCGTCCAAGGCCCCAGAATCCCGTGAGAGATCTGGTCGCAGTGTGGTGGCGGACATGGTCGTGTGAGGCCACAGCGAGGCACTGAGACGGCTCATAGGGGCGCCTGACACACCGACGCCAGCGGTGGCTTGAGGCTCGATCCCGTGCCCTCCACGGGCAACGGTTCTGCATTGAATGCAATCGCATAGGCAAGTCGCGAGGGTGGACCGAGGTTTCTCCGGCCGAGGATAGGGATTTCCCGGATCTGATGGCTGACCCAGCAGAGTGGCCGGACTGGATGATGGCGGCGTCGTGCTGAACGCCTCTGTGCTCAGCTTCCACACATCATGTCAAGGAGGACCCAGCCATAACCCTTAGCGTCTGGATCGAGTTCAAATCCGAAGCCCCTACCCCAAGCCTCGTGCTTGCTCTCTCCGTCCTGCCCGCGAAGCTCCACAATATTTCCGACACGGGGCACATTGGCCCGCTTGCGAGCCCTAACGATGTTTGAGGCAATCTCGTCCGACTCGATGTTGTCGGTCGTCTCGGCTGAGGCTCTTGATCCTCGCTCCTGAGCTGCTATTACGACTTCGCGCAGGGCGTCCAGGTTTCGGGGCAGAAACATGACTCTTTCCCACTTCTTTCCATGCCTCTTCTCTTTTGCTGTCTCGATCTGCCAACGCTTCGACGTGCTGATTCTGAGACGGTCGAACGGTAAGGCCCTGATGACTTCTGGAACCGCCGTGCGAGCCGTGTCGAGCGGTATGGGTATTCCGATTGGTGCCGTCGTAAGGATCAGCAGGTCCGCACTGGGGCCGAGGATTTCCAAGTCGGTCATGTCGAAGACCACGTAGTTCATGTCAGGCTTCAACCTGCTCATCGCTTTGTGGGTTGCTTCCCATCCTTGGTTGCTTTCCAGGAGCAGGTGGAGTTCACCGCTCAGGCCGAAGGGACCTGCGAGATGGGCCTGCCACTGTTCCTTGTGGTAGGGACCGCATACCAGACAGTCCCACCTGCCGCAGAAGGCATACAGAGCGCGATGAGGCTTTCCTGCCCGGTGAAGCTGTGAGACATGACGTACCTGAATGGGCTCTTCCGGAGTCGGCCATGTCGCTGGGTCCGACAAAGGCATGGACTTGTCCCAACCAGTCGTATGTCTTTTTTCTTGGCTAACGGACTGTTGGGACAAACTGCCCATGCTTTCGACGCTTGCTCTTACGGACTGTTGGGACAAACGAGTCCGCAGGTCATGGAATCCTCCGCCGATGCCACATCCAAAGCAGGTCCACAGGCATCGCTCTGCATCGATATGGAGGCTCGGAGTCCGGTCATCGTGGAAGGGACACGAATAGAACCTGTCGCCAGGTTCCAAGGTGATGCCGAGGTCGAGCCACATGTCACGGAAGCACTCTTGGTCAAGCTGGGAACGCGGTCTGCTATCGCCTTGCCTTTTTCGGAAGGCCGACTTGCGCTGTGCCACGTTTTCGATGACCCATTGAGGCAACACGGCCAACGGCACGTCCCCGGGATGGGCACAGACTTCCCAGTAGTAGAACCTGCCAGAGGCATGCAGCGATCCTGGCCCCACTACGAACCCACCCTCCGCTTTGAAGTCGATTCCCTGGCCAAGACTTCCGCTCGCCAAGCAGAGACCGTTGGGCAGCGTGAAGTAGTAATGCCATCCTCCACTTCCTGTGAGAACCATCGGCGTAATCGGCAAGGGGCCATACTTTCGCTCCAAGTCGAAGAGCACATCGTCACCGCCGTTGCGTGGATCGACGTCGATGACGGCTATGCCGGAGGCCCGGCCCGTGACAACTCCTACGTTCGGAGGCCGTGGCGGCCCCGAGCGAGTCCCAAAGCCACCCGCATGGCGTTCGTTGCCCATATCGGTCCCGAAGTGACCTTCGATTCGTCGAGAGTCGGTGGTGCCCTTGTCCTGCCAGCCTTTCCAAATCGGATGTTTTCCGATGCTTGTGCAGTCCTTCCTGTTGCAAGAACACCGACCCTTACCGAGGGGCACGTGCAGCGGAATCACGCTGAAGCCTAGTGACGCAATGAAGAGAGCCTCCTGAGGGGCAGGGGCGTCTGAGAGTGACTCAGGGTTCACCGTGGGCCACTCCGTTCAGCCGCCCGCTGGGAGCGGACCTCGGCTGACTTCAACGCCAGCGTCTTCATGTGAGCCTGGCGCAGATGATGGGCACGGCGCCGTCGCTCCCGGATCGGCAGCACACCGTCCGGGTCCACTTTTGCTTCAAAGCTGTCGAGAAACGCCGCCCTGGCCCTCTCGGTGACCTGGCGTGAGTCATGTCGAGCATGCATAAGGTGGGCGCTGATGCTGGCCTGTAGGGACCGCTTCTGGCTTGGTGTCATGGTGATCCTCTCGCGCCACCGGAGTGCTCGTTGCGTGAACTACTCGGGCATCCGGTGCGTCTAATGGGGCGTGTATTCCCTTTATGGCACAGCGTATGAAGTACGCAGCAAAGGTGGTGGACTGGTCCGAGAACCTGTCGTTCTTCGTGGTTTCGTCATCACCGGACATCTGCGGCAAGAGAGGAAACGTCGCTCGTCAACACACCTCGCGCGTGACCTGTTCGGCGATGATGGGGCCAAACAGCCTCAAGGCGAACAGGAAAAACTTTCAACTTTTCACAAAAATGGCTCTGACCAGGAGTGTCAGCCATTGGACGGAATCACCATGCGCGATCACTGCAAATCCGGCTCAACTCGACGTCGTGCTAGAGGACCGCAGAAAGTGCGAGTGACCTGCATGTGTAGCAAACACTCTTGTGCGAGCACACATCACGCTTTGGTAAACATCGGACGCTTTGGCAAAGACTGCCAAATCGGACCATTTCCGTCCGATCCACGGGCGGGCCACGGTTATCGTCCTTCCTTCGACACTCGAAGTCTGAAGGGAGGATCGATGCAGAGGGAAGACGGCGTAGAGGAGGGAGGAGCCGACGCGGAAAAGCAGCTAAGTGTGCCGTCGGTGCCACTCGTGGCATCAGTCGATGAGACCGCTCACCTTCTGGGAATCGGTCGGACGACGCTGTATCAGTTGATGATGAGTGGCGCCCTCAAGTCGTTCAAGGTTGGGAAACGAAGGTTGGTGTCACGCGCAAGTATCGATGAATACGTGAAGCAGAAGACGTCCGAGGTTTAGGTCCGCTTACTCCCAGAGAGCCGTCGCCATAGCCGCTGCAGCAGCCTCCGTCTGGGAAGCCACGGTATGCCCATAGACGTCGGCTGCGATGCGAATCGAGGTGTGCCCGAGTACCTTCGATACGACATTGAGAGGTACACCTTGGGCCAGCATGATCGTGGCGGCCGAATGACGTAGTTCGTTCGGGCTCAGGCATCCCAGTCCCGCACTCTCGACCAGAGTCTTGAATGCCCTTCGATGATTGTCCGGATCGAGCGCAGTACCGACTGGCGTACAGAAGACGAGGTCGTGTTCTTGCCAGAACTTGCCTGCCAGATGGCCTTCGTTATCCTGACGTTTGCGATGAGCGAGCAACGAATCCACCACCGGCGGAGGAAGGTTGACAGTGCGCCAGCCCTTCTTGCCCGTCTTACCCTCACCGATCACATTGCCTCCGGGCCTACGGCTCAGTGCTTGTTTGATCGTAGCCAGTCCTTTTTCCAGATCGACATTCGACCATGTGAGACCAAACGCCTCACCAGGACGGAGACCCGTGGACAGCATCAATAGGTAGAGGGCCTCTAGACGCTCACCGTTGACCGCCTTTAGAAGGATCTTGGCTTCGTCGATGGTCAGAGCGCGTTTCTCGCCTTGTTCAACTCGTGGCCCCTCGCTAAGAGCGGCGACGTTTCTCGGAACCTTGCCCTTGCGTTGAGCTTGATCGATGGCTTGGACGAGCACTCCTCTCAGCAAGCGGACGGTCCGAGCAGAGAGTCCCGCGTCCCGTTTGCGGCTTATGAAGGCTTGCACGTCGTCCGTCGTGAGTGTTGAAAGTCGTTTCCGACCCAGCGCAGGCTTGATATGAGTCTTGACGACCGACGAGTAGTTCGCCAAGGTGCTCGGAGAGACTCGGAGTGGAACGACATCCTTCAACCACTGGTCCAGCATCTCTCCGACGGTTAGCCGATTGTTTGGCGGAGGGAGTCCTTCATCAAGTTGGCGCTGCAACTCGCGGATCTTCGTCAACGCAACATTGCGCGTCTTCCCACTTACCGTGCTTCTACGTTGCCGACCAGCCTCGTCGAAGCCCAACGACACGACGCCAATCCAGCGTCCGTCGGACTTGCGTTTATAGATGCTGCCCTCGCCATTCGGGGCACGTCCGGCCATGACTCCCTCTGTTCGCCGTCGTTGCTACATTCGTAGCTACAGAGGCTATTCGGAAGAGAACCGGTGTCTGGTCAGAGGGCCTCTGACCAGGGATTTCGAGTGGAGGCGATGGGACTCGAACCCACGAACCTCTTGACTGCCAGTCAAGCGCTCTACCAACTGAGCTACGCCCCCGGGACGAGCCGCCACGTTACCAGCCCCGCTCGGCCGGGCCTGTTGGACTGAACGGCCGTGTCCGCCCCTTTCTGCTTTCCGGACCGTCGCCGCCCGCGGCGTGATCCTTCGGGGAACGGGCTACCGGGGGCCCGGTCGGCCCAGAGCTCGGAGGTGACCGGGGGTCTACGCCTGGTTCCCTAGAATCCGGAGATGGCGCGGGCCTACGACGTGCAGGAAGTCGAGCTCAAATGGCAGGCGCGCTGGTCGGAAAGCCGCCTCTACGAGGTCGACGCTGACGACCCGCGCCCCTCCCAGTACGTCCTGTGCATGTATCCCTATCCCAGTGGGCCCGCCCACCAGGGACACGTCAGGAACTACACCTTCGGGGACCTGCTCGTGCGCTACCGCACCATGCAGGGATTCGCCGTCCTTTCGCCCTTCGGGTTCGACTCCTTCGGCCTGCCCGCCGAGAACGCCGCCATCCGCACCGGCGAGCACCCGAGAGTCTTCACCGAGGCCCGCATCGCCGAACTGAAGGCCAGCGTGAAGCGCCTCGGGGCGGTCTACGACTGGCGTCGCGAGATCCGCAGCCACGACCCGTCCTACATCCGGTGGAATCAGGTCATCTTCCTGCGCCTGTTCGAGGCGGGCCTGGCGTACCGGGCCCTGGCGCCGGTGAACTGGTGCCCGGGCTGCCAGACGGTGCTCGCCAATGAGCAGGTCCTGGCGGACGGGACCTGTGAACGCTCCGGGGACCTGGTGATCCAGCGCGAGCTCGAGCAGTGGTTCTTCCGCACCACCCGATACGTCGACGAGCTGCTCGATTCCCTCGACGGCCTCGATTGGCCCGAACGGGTGAAGACCATGCAGCGCAACTGGATCGGGCGGTCAGAGGGTGTCGAGTTCGACCTGCAGGTCGTCGAGGCTGGAGGTGAGGGGCTCGCCCTCCGGGTGTTCACGACACGTCCGGACACGAGCTTCGGGATGACCTACGCCGTGGTGGCACCCGAGCACCCGCTCGTCGACGTGCTCACCACCGAGGACCACCGCGCCGGGGTCGAGCGGCTCCGCACCACGGCGGCGGCCAAGAGCGAGCTCGACCGTACCTCTGAGGAGGGCGTGGAGACCCTGGCCAAGCGCGGGGCGTTCACGGGCGGGCACGTCGTCAATCCGTTCACCGGGGAGGCAATACCCGTCTATGTCGCCGACTACGTCCTCATGCGCTACGGGACGGGCGCCATCATGGCGGTCCCCGCGGAAGACGCACGGGACTGGGAATTCGCCCAGGCTCACGACCTCCCCGTGGTGCGCACGACGCAGCCTCCGGACGGTTTCGACGGCGAAGCGTGGACCGGCGACGGTGTCAAGATCAACTCGGGCTTCCTCGACGGCCTGGACATCGCCGCCGCGAAAGAACGCGCCATTGACTGGCTCGAGGAGCGGGGTATCGGGCGGCGCACGGTCAACTACCGCCTGCGGGACTGGCTGGTGTCGCGCCAGCGGTACTGGGGCTGCCCGATCCCCGTGGTCTTCTGCCCCCTGGACGGCATCGTCGGGGTCCCCGAGGACCAGCTTCCCGTCCTCGCCCCCGACGACGTCGAGTTCCTCCCGACCGGTGAATCGCCCCTGAAGCGCCATCCGACGTTCCGGCACACCACGTGCCCCCGGTGCGGCGGACCGGCCGAGCGCGAGACCGACACCATGGACACCTTCGTCGACTCGTCGTGGTACTTCCTGCGTTTTTGCGACCCGTGGTCCAAGGACAAGCCGTTCGACCCCGAGCTCGCCCGGCACTTCATGCCCGTCGACCAGTACATCGGAGGAATCGAGCACGCCATCTTACATCTGCTCTATGCGCGCTTCTACACGCGGGCTCTCATCGACGTCGGGCTCGCACCGGGAGTGCCCCGCGAGCCGTTCAGCCGGCTGTTCACCCAGGGAATGATCCGGATGGACGGCAAGAAGATGTCGAAGTCCAGGGGAAACCTCGTCACGCCATCTCGATACTTCGACACGGTGGGCGCAGACGCGCTGCGGCTCTTCCACATCTTCGCCGGCCCCCCCGGCGACAACATGGACTGGACGGAGCAGACCGAGAGCGTCATCGAAGGATGTGGCCGCTTCCTCGACCGCGTCTGGCGGCTCACGGTCGAAGGTGAGCGCGACTACCGCGACGGCGACCTCTCCGATATGGACGTGGAGATCAAACGGGGCACCCACCGGCTGATCGCCAAGGTGAGCGACGACATCGAGCGGTGGTCGTTCAACACGGCCGTCGCGGCGTGCATGGAGTTCTCCAACGAGTTGCAGCGTTACCAGCGCGACGCGCCCGGGGGGCCGCACCGGGCGATCTATGACGCCGCCTCGGATGCCCTGCTCCTCCTGCTCGCTCCGCTCGTTCCGCACTTGGCGGCTGAGGCATGGGAGCGCCGCCGCGGGGAGGGGGCCATGGTGCATGCCGAACCCTGGCCGTCATTCGACCCGAAGCTGGCCCGAGCCGAGAGCGTGACCATGGTCGTCCAGGTGAACGGCAAGGTGAAGGACCGAATCGAGGTCTCACCGGACATCACCGAGGAGGAGGCGCTGCGCATCGCCCGGGACTCCGAACGCCTGGTGGCCGCCCTGGGCGGGGTCGAGCCCTCCCGGGTCGTGGCCCGGCCGCCCCGACTGGTCAATTTCGTCGTCTGAGGCCCGGGCCCCCGCCGGACGTGGTGCACCGCAACGGGGCCGCCTACGACACCCTGAAGCCTGCCAACAGCTCCTGGATGAGTGCGTGGTCCATGCGGTAGGGCGCGTAGAAGCTCACGCGGGTGACCATGCCCCCGTAGCGGTCGAGGACCTTCCCCGGGATCTCCCCGATCTCCCCGCGCACGGCGAACGCGTCGAGCATGTCGTCGGGGATGAGGTCCGCCATCTGCACCCACTCACCCCTCTTCGAGCGCGTGTTGAGCTCGCCGAAGAGGTCTCCCCACCCGTGGAGGTCGAGCACCGGCTTGTAGGCGGGGGTGGACGCGTAGAACGCCAGCTGTGCCTTGACGGCCTGAGTGGCTGCCTGGACTTCGCCTTCTGTGGTGCCCGTGATCATCATGGCGGGGTACGAGATCTCGTACCCGTCCCGGGTCCGTCCCGCGCGTGCCAGTCCCCGTTCCAGTGCCGGCAGCGTCTTCTCGCGCATGTAGCGCGCCGTGGTGAACCCGTGCGCCAACAGCCCGTCGGCGACCTCGCCCGCCACCTCGGTCATGAGCTCGCCCACGGCGGCGAGGAAGACCTTGGGAGGACCGTAGGGATTCGGCCCGGGATTGAAGAACGGAGTCATCAGCGTGTGCTTGTAGAAGTCCCCTCGGAACGCGAGCGTGGTGCCTTCGTGCCATGCCGACCAGATCGCTCGCATGGCCGTGATGAATTCACGCATTCGGGGAGCGGGGTGGGACCAGGGCATGGAGTACCGCTTCTCGATGTGCGGCTTGATCTGCGAGCCCAGCCCCAGCATGAACCGGCCCTTGGAGTAGGACTGCAGGTCGTTGGCGAGCACGGCCGTGCTCATGGGGTTGCGGGCGAAGGCCACGGCGATCCCCGTACCGAGCTCGATGCGATCGGTGTGTTCCGCCGCGAGCAGGAGGGGCAGGAACGGGTCGTGCCCCGTCTCCGCGCACCACAGGCCATCGAAGCCGTCTTCTTCGGCCTGGCGCGCCGTCTTGACCGCGTCACCCGGGTCGAACCCGATACCACCGTCGACTTGCATCGGCGCACCATATCCGACCCGGTCGAGATGATCCGGGGTGGCCTCGGACGGGGTCGAAAGGGTGAAGAGGCCGGAAACCGTTGCAGTTCTGCTCGGGGGTGGTCGAGAATTCCCAGATGGACATGTCCGGATCCTGGTCCGAGGACGAGCCTCAGCGCCTTCCCGAGGCAGACCCGCCCGGCTCGCTACGACCGCTCGGCTCCCCCGGAGAGCGACCACTTCCGTCGGACGAGTCCGACGCGGATCTCGCGTTGCGCGAGCCGTACCTGCGACGGGTCATGGAGGAGTTCGAGGCGGGGCGCCTCGAGCCCTACGAGTACGCGCGACGTGTGCTCGCCATCAACGCCGCCACATCCGCCGAGGAGATGTCGGCCATCGTCGAACGCCTCCCCGACGGCGCTCCCTCTGCTGTTCCCGGTGAGGCCGAACCTGTGGTTCGCCGGCAACTGGACGCGGTCGATCTGGCTCTCCTCCGGGCGCCGCACGTATCGAAGACCCAGGCCCAGACGACTCGGTACGTGGCCCTGGCGGTCGTCTTCGTTTTGTTCGCCGTGCTCATCGTGGTGGGGATATGGCTGGCGACCCACGTCCACGCAGCCACGTCCCCGGGCACCATCGTCGGTGGTGCCTTCGCCGTGTCACCGGTTTGGCTCTGACCGGAGCCGGCGCCGGCTCATCGTGAAGCCGCACCACCCACACCGGGGGCTTCCAGCCAGCTCGGGTCGAGGTCCGACACCGAGGGGCAACCCATAAGGCTCAGGGTCCGCACCATCTCGGTGCGGAGGACCTCGAGGACCTGTCGCACGCCCTGTTCCCCGCATGCGGCGAGCCCGTAGAGATAGGCGCGTCCGATCATGACGGCGTCGGCCCCCGCCGCCACGGCCTTCACGACGTCGCCTCCCCGTCGGATGCCGCTGTCGAGCACGACCGCCGCCGAGCCGTCGAGGGCTTCGACGATCTCGGGGAGCACCCGCAAGGTGGCGGGCGCGCCGTCGAGCTGACGGCCACCGTGGTTCGACACCATGACGACATCGCTGCCGGCGTCGACGGCGCGGCGAGCGTCGTCACCACAGAGCACGCCCTTTACGGCGAGCGGGCCCGTCCACTGTCTGCGGATGGCGGCCACGTCGTCCCACGAGAACGGCGAGGCCCCCATGGCGACGAGTCGCGCCGTGGGCGCCGGATCCGCAACTCCCGCAGCTCCCGCGGCACCGACAGCACCGACGGCACCGACAGCACCGACGGAACCAGAACCCGCGGAACCGGCACCGGCCCGCGCCGCCATGGCCGCCCGGGCCATTCCGGTCGACCATCGGGGGCGGACGGCGACCTGCGCCATCAGCCGGCTCGCGCTGCGCACCGTGAACCGGAACGGTTGGGACACCCCGTGGCGGACGTCGCGCTCGCGATGTCCGAGGGCGGGGGTGTCGAGGGTCACCACGAGCCCGGAGTACCCGGCGCGCTGGGCCCGCTCCACGAGCTGGGCGCTCTGTTTCGGGCCGCCCGGCGCGTAGAGCTGGAACCACTTCGGGCCGGGCGCCGCTGCGGCCACGTCTTCGAGCGACGACCCCGCCACGGTGCTCAGCACCGACACCGTGCCCATCGCCGTCGCCGCCCTGGCCACCCCGGGTGCTCCGTCGGGATGCATGAAGCGCACCAGCCCGCACGGAGCGAGCAGCACCGGCAGCGAAAGAGGAACACCCACGAGCGTGGTGGACGTCACCGGCTCTCCCGCCGCAGCCGCCATGCGGGGGCGGAAGGCCACCTCCCGGAACACTCGAAGGTTCTCATGGAGGGTGACCTCGTCCTCGGCGCCCCCGTCGATGTAGTCGAACAGCGCTCGCGGCACCGATCGGGCCGCCCGTCGCCGGGCCTCGCCCACGCTGTAGATCCGTGATGCGTCCACCTGCCACCCCCGTGTGCCTTCGCGCCGCCGCCGGTGCACGACCTGCCCGGGGCCCCGTGGGTAGTCTGCCCGGCGTGGCGCGTCGACTCCTCGTTCCCGTGGTGGCCCTGCTGGCGGTCGTGCTGACGGCGTGCGGGTCGAGCACCCCCGCGTCGACGACGTCGACGGCATCGGGCAGCCCGACGGCCTCGGGCCCCTCGACGACCACGAGCCCCGCCACCACGGGAGGTCCGACGACATCGTCGGGCCTCGCCGCCGCCAACCCACCGACGGTGACCGGTGCCACCGACCTGAAGGCCGAGCCGGTCATCGGCCCCGGGTCCCCACCGCCGCCCACCAGCCTCGAGATCAAGGACCTGGTCGTGGGCACCGGGGCCACCGCGGTGGCGTCGAGCACGGTCGACGTGTTCTACGTCGGCGCCGACTACACCAACGGCAAGGTCTTCGACGACACGCCCTGGAAAGCGCACCAGGCGACCCCCTTCCCGCTCAGCGGCGTGGTGCCGGGCTTCGGCCAGGGCATCGTGGGCATGAAGGTGGGCGGTCGCCGGGAGATCGTCATCCCTCCCGCGCTCGGCTACGGCGCGACGGGGGACGCTCCGGCCGTCGGGCCCAACGAGACGCTCGTGTTCGTCGTGGACCTGGTGTCCGTGCAGTGACGGCAGCGGATGCGGCTGCCGAGTCGGGTCGCCGCCGACCGTCTCAGCGGCGCGGCCCCGCGCCTTACATGTCTTCGGAGGGGCCGTCGTCGCTGCGCTCGTCGCGCAGATAGCGTTCGAGCTCCGCAGCGAGCTCCTCGCCCGTGGGGAGTGTCCCCACGTCGAGGGGGTTGCCCTCCGCCGCGTCGACGCTGCGCTCGAGTTGCCGCACCATGGCGGTGTGCTCGGCGCTCTTGGCGATGAGGTCGTCGACCTGCTGCAGCGAGGCGTCGGCTGCGGTGTGCAGCTCCGTCGAGTCCAGTGACAGCTGTCCGACTGCGGCCAGGCCGTCGATCAGGGCGGCGCTGGCGGAGGGGAACGCCATTCCCGACACGTAGTGCGGGACCCGGGCCCACAGCCCCACGGTCGGGATTCCGGCTTCGCCGAAGGCGATCTCGAGCGCCCCCCACACACCCGAGGGCACGTCGATGTCGCCTTGGACGACGCCCACCCGGGCCACGAGCTCGGCGGAATCCTCCGGGGCGGTGGCTGCCAGCCGCACGGGCCGAGTATGGGGGGCGGGCGCCGGGAAGGCGCCCAGCCCCACCACCATCCGGACGCCGAGCTCTCGCGCCAGCGCCACCACCGAGGTGACGAAGCTGGGCCAGCGGAAATCCGGCTCGGGACCGACCAGGTAGCAGACGTCGGCACCGGCCCGGTCGGTCCCCGCCCGCAGCTGGATGACCGGCCACGTGAGCCCCTCGTTGACCCCGTGGGAGATGTGCACCACGGGACGCCGGGCGCGCTGGTCGATGAGAACCTCACCGTCGAAGGTGGCGACGAGCTCGGTCGGGTCGGCCGACAGCAGCGCCGAGATGGCGCCGTCCGCGCCCAGCCCCGCGTCGACCCACCCGTCGAGCGCCACGACCAGCAAAGGGCCGTCGAGGGCGCGTGCGGTGTGTCGCTCGTAGAGAGACATCACGCTCGCCCGCCGTTCACGCGCCGTCCAGCGCGCCGAGGGCCATCTCCGCCAGCCTGAGGACGCTGCGGCCGAAGTCGTCCACGCTCGAGCGGTCTCCCGCCGCCGCGCCCCCCACGTAGCGCGCGTAGACACCCTGCAGGATGCAGGCCAACTTCCAGTACCCGAAGGCCACGTAGAAGTCGAGGTACTCGAGGTCCCGACCCGAGGCCGCCGCATAGCGCGCCCGCATCTCGGCGCGGCTCGGGAACCCGGGAACCGTCGTGGGCGTGACTCCCAGGAGCGCGCCCTCGTCACCGGGGTCGGTCCAATACACCATCAGGAGCCCGACATCGGCCAAGGGGTCACCGAGGGTGCAGATCTCCCAGTCGAGCACGGCCCGGACCTCTCCGTCGCCACCCAGGACCGTGTTGTCGAGCCTGTAGTCGCCGTGCACGATCGACGCGCCGACCTGCGGGGGGACGCGTGCCGCCAGCCGGTCGTGCACGTCGCCCACGATCGTCGCCGTGTCCAGTCCCTCCACCTGTGAGTTGCGGAACTGCTCGAACCACCGGCGAAGTTGTCGTTCGATGTACCCGTCGCGCTTGGCGAAGTCCCCCAGACCGACGGCGTCGACGTCCACTGCATGCAGCGTGGCGAGAGTGTCGGCCAGCGACTCCCCGGCCCGACGCCGCGCTTTTGCGTCGAGGTCGTGCTCGGCTGCCGGCGCGTCCCGGATGATGTGGCCGTCCACGTAGTCCATGACGTAGAACGGCTGACCGTTGACGTCGGGATCCTCACACAACCCGAAGGTGGCCGGCACGGGGACCGCCGTCGGACCGAGCGCCGTGATCACGCGGTACTCGCGGGCCATGTCGTGAGCGGTGGGCAGGACATGGCTGAGCGGCGGCCGGCGCAGCGCGTAGAGCCGTCCCCGGGCGTCGGCGACCCGGTAGGTCAGGTTGGAGCGGCCCCCGGCGATGAGGGCGAACGACAGTGGGGGCTCGCTGCCCGCCACGTGTGACGAGAACCAGGCCGTCACCCGGTCGGTGTCGATGCCCTCGACGCCGTCGACGAGGTCGGCAGTCGGCATGGCTGCACGCTACCCGCCGCACGCGCGGCGGCCTGGGTTGCGGTCCGCGCCCGGTATCGTCTCCGACGTGATCGACGTCACCGACGCCACCTTCGAGCAGGACGTTCTCGTCCGCTCCGAGCAGGTCCCGGTCGTGGTGGACCTGTGGGCGCCGTGGTGCGGGCCGTGTCGCACCCTGGGCCCCATCCTGGAGAAGGTCGTCGAGGCCAAGGGCGGTTCGGTCGAGCTGGTCAAGGTGAACGTGGACGAGAACCCGCGGATCTCGGCCACGTTCCAGGTCCAGTCGATCCCGGCCGTGTTCGCCCTCAGGGACCGTCAGGTCGTGGACGGGTTCATCGGTGCGGTCCCCGAGCCCCAGGTGACCGAATTCGTGGACCGCCTCGCCCCCCAGCCTTCGGAGGCGGACACCCTGGTGGCAGTGGGCGACGAGGCGTCGCTGCGGCGCGCCCTGGAGCTCGAGCCCGGTCACCCCGGTGCTGTCGTGGCGCTGGCCCGCATCCTGGTCGAGAGCGGGGACCCCACCGAGGCGCTGCACCTGCTCGCCCGTGTCCCCGAGACACCCGATGTACGCCAGGTGGCCGCCGAGGCCCGGTTGGCGGCCCAGCAGGTCGAGGTGCCCGCCGACGGCGTGGACGTGCTGCTCGACGCTTTGCTGGCCAAGGTGAAGGGGGACGAGGGGGCGCGCCAGGAATTCCTGGACCTCCTCGAGACGCTCGGCCCCGACGATCCTCGCACGGCGCAATACCGCAAGGCGCTCGCCGCACGATTGTTCTGATCGGGTTCCAAGCGCCGCCACCGTCGGGGGCCGCAGCGGGTATCGGAGTGTAGGTTCTCCAGGTGCGCCTTCGGCTCGGTGACCGGACCTTCGACCTGGCCACCCGGGCGTTGGTCATGGGCATCCTCAACCGCACGCCCGACTCCTTCTACGACAAGGGCGCCACCTTCTCTCTCGACGCGCTCTTGGGACGCGCCGACCAACTGGTGGCCGACGGCGCCGACATCCTCGACGTCGGCGGGGTCAAGGCAGGTCCGGGCCCCGAGGTGACCGAGGCCGAGGAGCTCGACCGCGTCCTCCCGGCCGTCGAGGCCCTCCATGCCCGGGTCGAGGTCCCGCTCTCGGTCGACACCTGGCGCGCGTCGGTGGCGCGGCGCCGCGTACGCGGCGGGAGCGGTCATGGGCAACGACATCAGCGGGTTCGCCGACCCTGACTACCTCGCCGCCGCCGCCGGAGCGGGCGCGGCGGTGGTGGCGACCCACATCCGGATCGGCCCCCGGGTGCCGGACCCCGAGCCCCACTACGACGACGTGGTGGCGTCGGTGCGGGACTTCCTCCGAGAACGCGCCGCACGGGCGCTCGCCGCCGGTGTGGGTGGCGATCAGATCGTCCTCGACGCAGGGCTCGACCTCGGAAAGACCGCCGCGCAGTCACTGGAGCTGCTGCGCGCCTCGGCCGCGCTCGCGGGATTGGGTCATCCCTTGCTCCTCTCCGCTTCGAACAAGCCCTTCCTGGGTGCGACGCTCGACCTCGACATCGACCAGCGCCGAGACGCCTCACTGGCCGCCGCCGCACTCGGCGTCTCCCTGGGATGTCGCATCGTGCGGGCACACGACGTGGTCGGCACCCGCCGCGTCCGTGACGCGCTGGGTGCCGTGCTCGAGGCGCAGTGAGCGCCGGTCCACACCCCGGGCGCGCCCCCGGCGTGGCCGAGTCCGGGGCGAAGGCCGCCCCCAAGGGCGAAGCGCCCGGCGCGGCCCGGCAACCCGTGTACCTCGTACGGGGCGACGATGCCTCTCTCGTCGGCCAGCAGCTGCACGACCTGCTCGGCACCCTGGCGGGCGAGTACGACGCCGCCATGGTCGTCGAAGAGCACGGCGGTTCGGGTGCCGACGAGCTCGACGTGGGCGGGGTGGTCGACGCCCTGACGACCCCCCCGTTCCTGGCCGACCGGAGGATCGTGGTGGTGCGCGACGCGGGGCGGCTGGTGGCCGCCGACGCCGGCCGGCTGGTGGCGTGCCTCGAGGACCCGCTGCCCGGCGTCACGCTGGTTCTCGTGGCCGGAGGAGGGACGATCCCCGCCGCCCTCGTCAAGGCGACTGACCGTGGCGGCACGGTCATCGACACCGCCGTCGGCACGGGACGGGCGCGCACACAGTGGCTGGTGGAGCGCCTCCACGAGGCCCCGGTCAAGCTCGACGCCCGGGCCGGGTCCCGGGTCGGGGAGCACCTGGGTGGAGACGTGAGCCGGCTGCGGGGCCTGCTCGACGCGCTCGCCGCTGCCTACGGCGAAGGCGCGTCCATCGACGTCGAGAAGCTCGAGCCCTTTCTGGGTGAAGCGGGCACGGTGGCGCCGTGGGACCTCTCCGACGCCATCGACTCGGGCGACACGGCCGGGGCCCTCGGGGCCCTGCGCAGACTGTTCGGAGCCGGCGCGTACCACCCATTGCAGGTCCTGGCGATCCTGCACCGCCACTACCAGGCCATGCTCCGTCTCGACGGTTCCGGTGTCACGAGCCCCGAAGAGGCCGCGGCGCGGCTCGGCATGCGCAGCTCCTACCCGGCGAAGAAAGCGCTCGAGCAGAGCCGCCGGTTGGGCCCCACGGGCATCAGCCGTGCCGTCACCTTGTTGGCCGACGCCGACCTCGACGTCCGGGGGCGCAGCGCGCTGCCGGCGGAGACGGTGCTCGAGGTGCTCGTGGGACGGCTCAGCCGCCTCGGCGCGGCCCGGGAGGCGACGACGCGGCGGCCCGCCGCGGCGACGTCACGCCGTCGGTCCTGACGCTCAGGCCTCGTCGGCCGCGAGCGCGTTGGCCCGGCGCATGAGGCGGGACTTGCGGTTGGCGGCCTGGTTCTTGTGGATCACGCCCTGTGCGGCGGCCTTGTCGATGCGCCGCACGGCGGCGCGCGTGGCTTCGGCGGCGTCCTCGGTCCCCGCGTCGAGCGCCGTCACGGCGGTCTTCGTGCGGGTGCGGATCTCCGAGCGCACCGACTTGTTGCGCAGCCGGCGCCGCTCGTTCTGACGGTTCCGCTTGATCTGGCTCCGGATGTTGGCCATGGGACTCTTCGCTGCTCCGAGGCGTGCTCCGCTGTGGGCGGACCGCCGACGATCGAGGTGGAGAGGAGGATGCTGCTGGCCGGACCTGCAAACGTCCGGACCGGTGGCTCCACCGGGCACCACCGAAGGCGCGAGCCTAGCAGGGCGCCGGGCGCCGGTTCACCCTGGGACCGAGGGCCGATCCCGGCGCCGGTACGCTCCGAGTGCCGTGCTCAGCCCTGACCTCATCCGCAATTTCTCCATCATCAGCCATGTCGACCACGGGAAGTCGACGCTGTCGGACCGCATCCTCGAGCTGACCCATGCGGTCGACCCCCGTCTCATGCGCGAGCAGTACCTCGACTCCATGGAGCTCGAACGCGAGCGAGGCATCACGATCAAGGCGCAGAACGTGCGGGTCCGCTTCAAGGACCACGTCCTGCATCTCATCGACACCCCCGGCCACGTGGACTTCGGCTACGAGGTGAGCCGGTCGCTGGCCGCCTGCGAGGGGGCCGTGCTCCTGGTGGACGCCTCCCAGGGCATCCAGGCCCAGACCCTGGCCACGTGTTACCAGGCTCTCGAGCACGACCTCGAGATCGTCGCCGCGCTCAACAAGATCGACCTTCCCGCCGCCGAGCCCGAGAAGTACGCGGCGGAGATCGAGCGGGTCCTCGGCATCGCGGCCGACTCGATCCTGCGCGTCTCGGCCAAGACGGGGGAAGGGGTCGAAGCGCTCCTCGACGCCGTCGTGGCGCGGGTGCCGGCCCCCGCGGGCGACCGCGGCGCGGCACTGCGAGCGCTCATCTTCGACTCTGCCTACGACCAGTACCGGGGGGTGGTGAGCTCGATCCGGGTGATGGACGGTGTGCTGCGGTCGGGCTCCAAGGTCCGTTACATGCAGGCCGGCTTCGCACAAGAGGTGGAGGAGATCGGGGTGCGCATGCCGGTGCCCACGCCGGTGGACGAGCTCGGCCCGGGCGAGGTGGGCTACCTCATCGCCGGCATCAAGGATGTGGGACAGGCCCGCTCGGGGGAGACGGTCACCGACGCCGCCCGTCCCGCCCCCGAACCGCTGGCGGGCTACCGGGACCCCAAGCCGATGGTGTTCTGCGGGCTGTACCCCATCGACGGTGACGAGCTCACGGCCCTGCGCGAGGCGCTCGAGAAGCTCCGGCTCAACGACTCGAGCTTCACCTTCGAGCCCGAGTCCTCCGGTGCGCTCGGCTTCGGCTTCCGCTGCGGGTTCCTCGGCCTGTTGCACATGGAGATCGTCCGGGAGCGTCTCGAGCGTGAGTTCGACCTCTCGCTCATCGCCACGGCGCCGTCGGTGGCCTACGTGGCACACCTGACCGACGGGGGAGACCTGCGCTTCGACAACCCGAGCGAGATGCCCGACGCCAGCCGGCTCGACCACATCGAGGAGCCCGTCCTCCGGGCGACGGTCATCGTGCCGTCGGAGTACATCGGCAGCGTCATGGACCTGTGCCAGGCGCGCCGAGGGGAGCTCGACCACATGGAGTACCTCTCCCCGGAACGCCTCGAGCTCGTCTACCGCATCCCCCTCGCCGAGGTGGTGGTCGACTTCTTCGACCAGCTCAAGAGCCGCACCAAGGGGTATGCGAGCCTCGACTACGAGGCTCAGGGATATCAGACCGCCAATCTGGTGAAGGTCGACCTTCTCATCAACCACGTGCCCGTCGACGCGTTCTCCACCGTGGTGCACCGCTCCCAGGCCGACACCTACGGCCGGCGGATGACCGAGAAGTTGCGCGAGCTCATCCCGCGCCAGCTCTTCGACGTGCCGATCCAGGCGGCGGTCGGGGGCAGGGTCATCGCGCGCGAGACGGTCAAGGCCAAGCGCAAGGACGTCCTCGCCAAGTGTTACGGCGGGGACATCACCCGCAAGCGCAAGCTCCTCGAGCGTCAGAAAGAGGGCAAGAAGAAGATGAAGTCCATCGGGCGGGTGGAGGTCCCCCAGGAGGCCTTCATCTCGGCGCTGCGCCTCGAGGACTGAACGGGCGTCGACCGCGGCGACCCTTTCTCCTCGAGGGCTCGACCATGGCGGCCCCGGGGCACGGCTCGCCCACAGCGACCGCCGTCGGCCCGACGGTCCGGGATCGGCCCCGGCTCGAGGCCCCGAGACCGTCCCCGGTTCCCGGCCACGGGACGCCTCGGCGTCCGGCCCAGGTGGGGCCACAGCCGGTGGGAGCGAGGTAGCACTCGGTAGACTCGACTGCCAGGACGACCATGACGGCGAACCCGGCCAAGCGCACCGAGCGCAAACAGGACACGACACGCGCCACGAAACAGACGGCGAAGCCCTCGGCGCGTCCAGGCGCACGTGCAGGCGCGGCCCGGGCAGTGCGCGTTGCGCCCGACGCGGTCGGATCCGAGCGCAGCCCGGCGGGTCCGGGAGCCGGTGGCCGTGACCACTCCGACCCCGAAGGCGACGCCGAGCTCGATCACCGCAAGGCCGCCATCCTGAACGCGGTGGTGTCGGAGTACATCGAGACCGCACAGCCGGTGGGCTCCGCCCACATCACCGGCACTCCCGGCGTCGAGGTGTCGTCGGCGACGGTGCGCAGCGAGATGGCCGCGCTCGAGAGAGACGGCTACCTCGCCCAACCGCATACCAGTGCGGGACGCATCCCCACCGACAAGGGGTACCGGTTCTTCGTCGACCACCTCGGGCGCCCTGGTGCGCTTGGTCCCCACGAGCGCCACGAGGTCCGCAATTTCTTCGCCCACGTCCACGGCGAGGTCGAGGACCTGCTCGGCCGCACGAGCGGGCTCCTGGCCAGCCTCACCGACTATGCCGCCGTGGTGGTCGGGCCCCGGCACGAGTCGGCCACGATCCGCTCCGTGCAGCTCGTGGGCCTTTCCCCGCGCCTCGCGCTGCTGGTCGTGGTCCTGTCGGACGGGGCGGTGGAAAAGCGCGCCGTCGACCTGCCCGCCGACACCTCGGACGACGAGCTGGCCCAGGCGGCCGGCCACATCGCCACCTGCGCGCGGGGAGGGACTCTGGCGAACCCGGGGACGTTCCCCGATCTCCGGGACCATGCGCTCAATGCCGTGGTGCGCTGTGGAGTCGCCGCGCTCGGGGAGCTGGCCGCGGTGGGAGAGCCCGACCACGTCTTCGTCGGAGGGTCGTCGCACATGGCGTCGGCATTCGACGCCGTCGAGACGGTCCGGTCCGTGCTGTCGATCCTCGAGCAGCAGCTGGTCGTGGTGGAGCTCATCGAGGACATCCTCGACCGAGGGTTGTCGGTGGCCATCGGAGCCGAGCACGGATTCGAACCGTTGGCCTCGTGCGCACTGGTGTTGGCACCGGTCGCCATCGAGGGCGAGGTGGCCGGCACCATCGGGGTGGTCGGACCCACCCGGATGCACTATCCGCGTGCGCTGGCGGCTGTGGAGCTCGTCGGCGAGCAGTTGGGCGAGCACCTGGGGGCCGGCGCGTCCACGGGCCGCTCGGGCCGGGATGGGGCCAGGGCGTCGACGCGCGGGGGCGCCGCCCGCCCGGCCAGGAGACGGAGACCCGACGGTGGCGACTGACTACTACTCCCTCCTCGGGGTCGCGCCCCAGGCGTCTGACGACGACATCAAGCGGGCCTACCGGCGCATGGCCCGCGAGCTCCATCCCGATCGCACCGGGGGCGACGCCGCGGCCGAGGCGCGCTTCAAGGAGGTGACGCGCGCCTACGAGGTGCTGCGCGATCCCCAGCGGCGGGCGCGCTATGACCGGTTCGGCCCCGAGGCCGCCGACGGTGCGGTGCCGGGCGCGGGCGATGTGTTCGGCGGAGGGCTCGGGGACCTGTTCGACGCGTTCTTCGGCGGTGCGGGCGCCGGTCCCCGGCGCCGGGGTGGCCCGGCCCGGGGCGACGACAGCGAGATCGTCCTCGAGCTCACCTTCAGAGAGGCGGTATTCGGCGCCACACGCGAGCTCACGTTCGACACGGCGGTGGGGTGCGCGACCTGCGAAGGGACCGGCGCCCGGGCGGGCACCACGGCCATCCGGTGCACCGAGTGCCAGGGGTCCGGAGAGCTGCACCGGGTGCGCCAGTCGATTCTCGGCCAAGTGGTGACGGCGATGCCCTGCGGTCGTTGCAACGGGAGCGGCGAGGTCATCACGAGCCCGTGCCCGGACTGCCGCGGCGACGGCCGCGTCGTCGAGACGCGTACCTTCAGTGTCGACGTCCCCGGCGGCGTCGACCACGGGTCCACCCTGCGGCTGTCGGGCCGGGGACCGGCCGGGCCGCGCGGTGGTCCCCCCGGTGACCTCTACGTGCACCTGGCGGTGCAGCCCGACGACACCTTCGTCCGCGCCGGTGACGACCTCCAGGCCGAGTTGCACGTGTCGTTCGCCCAGGCCGCATTGGGTGCCACCCCGGAATTCGAGACCCTCGACGGCACCGAGAAGCTCGCCGTGCACCCGGGCACCCAGACCGGGCACCTGATCCGGCTGCGCGGCCGAGGGGTGCCCCACGTCCGGGGGCGCGGGCGTGGGGACCTCGTGATCCAGGTCGTCGTGGACACACCGACGCGTCTCACCAAGACGCAACAGGACCTCCTCCGTCAGTTGGCGGTCGAGAGCGGGGAGGACGTCGGCCCCCCCGACGAAGGCCTCATGTCGCGCCTGCGCTCCGCGTTCGGCTGATCGGCCGCCCATGGGCAGCGGGGACGCGGGGACGGCTCGCGGTCGGGCCGCCAGCCGGCAACGCCCGCCACGGCCGGTGCCGTGGCCCAGGTGTTCGTGTCCGACCTCGAGGCCCTCCCCGTGGAGCACGACGACGAACGCCATCTCGCCCAGGTGCTGCGGCTGCGTCGGGGCGAGACCGTGGTCGCCTGTGACGGAGCCGGCCGTTGGCGCGTGTGCCGGTTCACCGGTCGGCTTGCGCACGGCACAACTCACTCGCCGATCCTCGAGCCCGACGGGCCGGTGGTGACGTCGGGACGTGCCGACCCTGAGGTGACGGTGGCGTTCGTCCCGGTGAAGGGAGGCCGTCCCGAGTGGGTCGCGCAGAAGCTCACCGAAGCCGGCGTCGACCGCATCGTCGTGATCGATTCGCTGCGAGCCGTCGTGCGTTGGGATGGCGGGCGTCGCCACCGGGCCGTCGAACGGCTACGCCGGGTGGCGCGCGAGGCGGCGGCACAGTCCCGGCGCGCCTGGCTCCCCGAAGTCGACGGGGCGGCGGACCTCGATGACCTGCGGGCGCGCCTGGCGCCGGTGCCCCTGGCGCTGGCCCAGCTCGGGGGCGACCCCCCCACCGTGGGGGCGCCCGCCGTGGCGGTGGGCCCCGAGGGAGGGTGGGACGCGTCGGAGGTCGCCGACCGCCCCCTGGTGGGACTGGGCCCCCAGGTGCTGCGGGCCGAGACGGCGGCAGTGGCCGCTGGCCTGCTCCTTTGCTCGTTACGGGCCGGCCTGGTGGGGCCTGCGCCCGGGCCCGGGCCACCATCGGGGTGACCGCCCGACCACCTCTGACCCGGTTGGCGGCCCGGCGCCGGCTCCCGCCCGGCGGGGTCCGGCCCTGGCTCGCAAGGGGGCTCCGAGGGCGTCCCCGGCCGTCCCGGTGTCCGAGAACCGACGACGTGCAGGGGGAACAAGCCTCCTGCCGCCGAGAACCGGTTCTTGCAATCGTCACGCTGAGTGAGCGAGACTGACAGGGATTATCCGCGCATGTGCCCGACGGTGGGATCAGGCACGGTTGTCATGCTCTCGCGGGGTCCGCACGGGGGCCGTCGGCAAGCACGGGACGAGCGGCGAGGATCTGGATTGTCATGGTGAACACGGTGTTGCCTGAAGAGGACGAGCAGGAAGAGTCCGCACGGGCGGCATACGCCCGTGCTGTCGGATCCCGCCTGCGCGCGGTGCGCAAGCAGATGCGGCTCTCCCTCCAGGCCGTCGAGGCCATGTCGGACCAGGAGTTCAAGGCGTCGGTCCTCGGCGCGTACGAGCGTGGAGAGCGCGCCATCTCGGTGCCTCGGCTGCAGCGCCTGGCCAAGCTCTACGACGTCCCCGTCGACCAGCTGCTCCCGCAGGACGACGACGCCACACGTTGGGGCCCCAACGGAGAGGGCAACGGCAACGGTGAGAGCCCGGGCCGCGCCCGACGCCAGCTTCGGCCCTGGGACGGCCATGACAAGGTCACCATCGACCTGACCAAGCTCAATTCGGTGAGCGGGCCCGAGCGTGACCTGCTCCGGCGGTTCCTGTCGATGATCCAGGTGCAGCGCCAGGACTTCAACGGACGCATGATCACCATCCGTGCCGAGGACCTGCGGGCGATCGCCTGCCTGTTCGGGGTCACCCCCGATGCCATGAGCCGTCGCCTCGACGAGCTCGGCCTGCGCGTCGTCGCCTGACGGTCACCCCCCGTCACCCCACGGCACCCGACAGCCTCCGACAGCACAGCGGGCCGCGGGCCGCGGCAGCGTTCCGGGTCGCCATTGCACCCCCCGGGTCGCGGTCGAAGCGTCACATGCACCGGATAGCATGACGATGCACGGTGCGATACGGAGCGCCGGGGCCGGCCTGGAGAAGCGGTGAGCGAACAAATCCGGTGGATGAGCACCAAGGAGGCCGCCGAGCACCTCGGCGTGACCCTGCGCAGCCTCTACCGGTTCATCGACGAGGGGGCGCTGGCCGCCTTCAAGTTCGGGCGCGTCATCCGGCTCAAGTCCGACGACGTGGACGCGTTCATCGAGAACTGCCGCATCCCTCCGGGCAGCCTCGAGCACCTGTACCCCGAGGTGAAGGGCTCGAGTGCCGGGCGCGGCCGCACCGAGACCCTGTAGGAGTCGGGTCGACCCGCGGTGACCGACAGCGCCGACTGCCTCTTCTGCCGCATCGTCGCCGGCGAGATCCCCTCCGACGTGGTGCACAGCACCGACCTGGTCGTGGCCTTCCGTGACGTCAACCCCCAGGCCCCCGTGCACGTCCTGGTCGTGCCGCGCCGGCACATCGACGACGCCGCCGCGATCGGGCCCGGCGACGCCGAGGTGCTGGCCGACATGTTCGTGGCCGCCCGGCAGGTGGCCGAGGCGGAGGGGATCGCCGAGCGTGGGTACAGGCTCCTGTTCAACCTCGGGGAGGACGCGTCGAACTCCGTTCCCCATCTGCATCTCCACGTGGTGGGGGGACGGCGGCTGGCCTGGCCGCCCGGGTGAGCCCGGCCGGCGTGCTCCGGACCTGCTGGTAGCCTCGGAAGCGAGCGCCGTGTCGTCGACCCAGGTCAAGATCCTCGTCCCCGGGAACCACCTCATGGTGGGCCTGCTCGGCCAGAGAGACGAGTTGCTGCGGCTGATCGAGGAGGCGTTCCACGGGGCGCGCATCGTCGTGCGCGGCAACGAGATCACCATCGACGGCGAGGACGCCGAGCGGGTGGGGCGGCTCTTCGACGAGCTCGTGACGCTCCTCGAGCAGGGCCAGGGTCTCGACGCCGGCGACGTCGGCCGCACCATCACCATGGTGAAGGACGACGTGAGCCCCGCCGAGGTGCTCACCACCGAGCTGCTGCGCTCGGCCCGGGGCCGTACCGTGCGGCCCAAGACCGCCGGTCAGAAGCGCTACACCGACGCCATCGCCGCCAACGTGGTGACCTTCGGCATCGGCCCGGCCGGCACCGGCAAGTCGTACCTGGCGGTGGCGCTGGCGGTCCAGGCGCTCCAGGCGCGCGACGCCGACCGCATCATCTTGACCCGGCCCGCGGTGGAGGCCGGAGAGCGCCTCGGATTCCTGCCCGGTGACATCATGGCGAAGGTCGACCCCTACCTCCGTCCCCTCTACGACGCCCTCTACGACCTGCTGGGCCCCGAGGGGGCGCAGCGCCTCCTCGAGCGGGGGACCATCGAGGTGGCCCCGTTGGCGTTCATGCGCGGGCGGACGCTCAACCGCAGCTTCATCATCCTCGACGAGGCCCAGAACACCACGCCCGAGCAGATGAAGATGTTCCTCACGCGCATCGGGTTCGGGTCCAAGGTGGTCGTCACGGGCGACGTCACGCAGATCGACGTGGCCGGCGGCCGTTCGGGGCTGCCGGGCCTCGAGGCGGTGCTCGGCACGGTGCCGGGTCTCGCCTTCGTGCACCTGACCCAGCGCGACGTGGTGCGCGCCCGGATCGTGGCCGACATCGTGTCCGCCTACGAGCGGGCCGACGATGCCAACGGTACCGGTCGCGGCGCAGCCGCCCGTACCGGTCGGGGGGCGGCCGCTCGTCGCGCGCGGCGCGGGTCGAGCAGGGGGGGCAGCACGGTGGTGGTTGACGTCTTCGCCGCCGACGAGCAGTCCGAACGTGCCATTGACATCGGGCGTTGGGTGAAGCTCGCACGTGACGTCCTCGGCGCGCAGGGTGTCAAGGAGGACGTCGAGGTGTCTCTGCTCTTCGTCGACGAGCCGACCATCGCCGAGCTTCACGAGCGGTTCCTCGGGGAGCCCGGGCCCACGGACGTGCTCGCCTTTCCCATCGACGAGGAGCCCGAGCTCGGCGGGCGTTCCCCCGACGAGGGCGGGACCGGGCCCGGAGGAGGGCTCCCGAGCGACGACAACGACGTGCCCACCTTGCTGGGCGACGTGGTGGTGTGTCCCTCGGTCGCGGCACGCAACGCCATCGAGCACGGCGTGAGCCTCGAGGACGAGGTGGCGCTGTTGGTCGTGCACGGCCTGTTGCACCTTCTCGGGATGGACCACGACGTGGACGAAGAGGCCGAGACCATGGAGAGCCGCGAGCGGGAGTTGCTGGCACGCTTCCACCGGGCCGCTCCGTAGGAGCAGGCGCCGTGTCCTCGACCGTGCTCGCCGCGGGGCACTTCGGGACGACGGATGGAATTCTCGTGGCGGTCGTGGTGGTGCTGCTCGTGGGAGCGGGACTCCTGGCGCTGGCCGAGACGGCGCTGTCGCGCACGAGCAAGGCCAAGGCGCTGTCGCTGCGCGACGAGCACCGGCGCGGATCGGGTCGGTTGGTGCGCCTCGTCGAGCACCCCCAGGCGTTCCTGAACCCGATCCTGCTGCTGGTGCTGATCTGCCAGCTGGTGACGGCCACGCTGGTGGGCATCCTGGCGGAGCGGTTCTTCGGCGCCTGGGGGGTGCTGGCCGCCACCTTCTTCGAAGTGGTTGTCATCTTCGTGCTGGCCGAAGCGCTCCCCAAGAACTGGGCCGTGTTCAACCCCGAGAGGTCCGCCCTGTTCGTCGCCCCCGTCGTCTCGGCGCTGGTGAGCTTCCCACCTGTCCGGATCCTCTCGAGAGGCCTGATCGGACTGGCCAATCTCCTCATGCCGTCGCGTGGCCGGGAGCTGGGCGGGATGCGCGAGTCCGAGCTGCTGGCCATGGCCGACGTCGCCGTGGCGGAAGACGTCATCGAGACCCAAGAGCGCGAGCTCATCCACTCCATCATCGGATTCGGCGACACGATCGCCCGCGAGGTGATGGTCCCGCGACCCGACATGCGGACCATGGAGGCCGACTTGCCGGTGTCCAAAGCCCTCGACGTCGCCATCGCGGCAGGCTTCTCGCGCCTGCCCGTGCACGAGGGCAATCTCGACGACATCGTGGGGATCGCCTTCGCCAAGGACCTCATCCGGGCCGAGCGCGAAGGTCACGGAAACCGACCCGTGCGCGACTTCGTGCGGTCGCCGCACTTCGTCCCCGAGACCAAGCGCGTGTCGCGGCTCATGCGTGAGATGCAGGAACAGAAGTTCCACCAGGCGGTCGTCGTGGACGAGTACGGCGGAACCGCCGGCCTCGTCACCCTCGAGGACCTCATCGAGGAGTTGGTGGGCGAGATCGTGGACGAGTACGACGTCGAGGAGCCCCCGGTCACGCACCTGGCCGACGGCGAGGTGTCGGTGACGGCGAGGATGGCGGTGGACGAGCTCAACGAGCTGCTCCATGCGGAGCTCCCCGAGGGTGACTGGGACACGGTGGGGGGTCTGCTCTTCAACGTGCTCGGCCGGGTCCCGGTGGAAGGCGAGTCCGCCGAGGTCGACGGTGTGCGCCTCGTGGCCGAGAGGGTCGAGGGGAACAGGATCGGCCGTATCCGCGTGTCGCCCCTGCACGCTCCGGATTCGGCGGGCGCCGAGGACGGAGCGGGGGAGGCCGGCGCCGCCGACGGCGCGGGCCCCGGTGCCAAGCCGGACCCTGGCTCCAAGCCGGGCCCCGGTGCCAAGCCGGGCTCGGGCGCCCACGCGGACTCGGCCCGCGTGGCGTGCGCCGTGGGCGCAGACCGTGCCGGGTCCCACGACCGGGACTGAGCCCCCGGTGCCCGAGGGCGACTCGGGCGACGGGGGGGAACTGCGCTCGGGGTTCGTGACGGTGGTGGGCCGGCCCAACGTGGGTAAGTCCACGCTGGTCAACCGGATCCTCGGGACCAAGGTCACGATCACCTCTCCCCGGCCCAACACCACCCGAAGGGCGGTGCGGGGCGTGCTGCACCGGCCGGGCGTGCAGGCCGTGTTCGTGGACACCCCGGGCCTGCACCGGCCGCGCACCGCGCTCGGGACGCGGCTCAACGAACAGGTGGCCGACGCCCTCGACGACATCGACGTGGTCGTGCCCGTGCTCGACGCCACCGGCCCCATCGGCCCCGGCGACCGGTACGTGCTCGAGCGGGCCGCCGCCACGTGCCGAGGACGCGCCGCCACCGGTGCCAGCGGGCCCCTGTCGCGGGTCCTCGTCGTCGTCAACAAGGTCGACCGCGCCACCAAGGCCCAGATCCTCGAACGGCTCCAGGGCGCGCACCGCGTCCTCGAGGGAGAGGGTGCGGATGCCGGAGTGGAGTACTTCCCCGTCTCCGCGGTCTCGGGCGAGGGCGTCGACGCGCTCGTCGAGGCCGTGCTCGCCCGGTTGCCCGTGGGCCCGGCCTATTTCCCCCCGGGGATGGTGACCGACGTCCCCGAGGCCTTCTGGGTGGCCGAGCTCGTGCGCGAGCAGCTCCTGGCGCACGTGCGCGAGGAGCTCCCGCACTCGATCGCCTGTCGCGTCACGGAATGGGAGTGGCCACGGGTGCGCATCGAGATCGTCGTCGAGCGCGAGTCGCAGAAGGGGATGGTCATCGGCAAGGGCGGGGCGATGCTCAAAGAGGTCGGGACCGCGGTACGCGCGCAGCTTCCTCCCGGGGCCTTCGTCGAGCTCCGCGTGCGGGTCGAGAAGCACTGGCAGCAGCGTCCCGACATGATCGAGCGGCTCGGCTACTGACCCGACGCGCCCGACGCGCCCGACTTGCCGGAAGCGGGGTCCCCGGCGCGTCGGGCGATGGCTTCGAGGAACGCGACCACCTCGTCGTGGTCGACGGTGCGCCGCATGGGCGGGAGCGCCCCGGTGAGCACGTGGCGGTAGCCGGCGGTGGCCAGGCGGGAGTCGAGCACGGCCACCACCCCGCTGTCGGTGGAGGACCGGATGAGCCGACCCGCCCCCTGGGCCAGCAAGGTCGCCGCCCGGGGCAGGTCCACCGTCCGGAACGCGGCCGCGCCGGCGCGGTCGCGGCGCGCCTGGAGGAGGGGGTCGTCGGGCCGGGAGAACGGGAGGCGGTCGAGGGCCACGAGCGACAGCGTGGGCCCGGGCACGTCGACCCCCTGCCAGAACGACATGGTGGCGAACAGGCAGGCGGCGTGGTCGGTGGAGAAGGCCTCGAGAAGCCGCGCCTTGGGCTTGTCGCCCTGGGCGAGGACCTCGAAGGGCAGCCTCGGGCGCAGGGCGTCGGCCGCCTCGTGCATGGCGCGCCAACTGGTGAACAGCGCCAACGTGCGGCCGCCGGCCGCGGTGATCAGCGAGGCCAGCTCGTCGTGCAGGGCCTGGCGGGCGCCGGGTCGGCGGGGATCGGGGAGGTGCTTGGCGCAGTAGAGCAGGGCACAGGTGTCGAACGGGAACGGACTTCCCACCTCGAGGTGGTCGGTGCCCCGGGGCGGCAGGCCGAGGCGGGCTTCGAGCTGGGGAGGGACCGTCGCGGACGTCAACACCGCCGTGACGTTGGGCCACAGGCGTTCGGCGAGCAGCGGCCCGACGTCGACGGGCGCGGCGCGCAGTGTCGTGGTGCGCCCGCCCGCCCCCGAGGCCTCGACCCACGCCACCTGCTCGGCACCGAGCGTCATGACCCTCGACAGCTCCTCGCCGAGATGACCCACCGCCAGCAGCGTGCGGCTGCGGCGTGCGCCCTCGTCGGCCGCACCGTCCACGGCGCCGGCGCTTCCCGCCGCTGCCGCTTCGGCTTCGGCCCGCCGCAACACGCCCGTCAGCGCGTCGAGGCGTCCGCCGGCGAGCTCGAGCACCGCGGCGAGCTCCTGCGACTCGGCCGCGGTGCCGTTGCGCCCGTCGTCCGCCAACACGCGTTGTCCCGACAGCGAGTTGAGCACGGCGTCGAGGCGGTCGGCCACCTCGACGACGCCGTCGGCGACGCGGGCCCCGTCGGAGCCGACGAGGCCGCGCGCCGCCTGGGCCACGCCGCGCAGTCGGCCCGCGGTGATCTCCACACCGAGCGCCTCGGTCATGACGTCCTCGACGGCGTGGGCCTCGTCGAGCACCACGACGTCGTGCTCGGGGAGGACGGCTCCGTCACTGGCGACGTGGGTGGCGTACAGATGGGTGTTCACCACCACGACGTCGGCCGCCGCGGCCCGCTCGCGCGCCTTCTCGGCGAAGCAGATGGTGCCCGAGGGGCACCGGAAGGCCCCGGGGCACTCCCGGGCGGACACCGACAGAGCCGACCAGGCGCGGGGGTTGGGCTCGAAGTCGAGCTCGGCGCGATCGCCGGTGGGGGATGTTTCGCCCCAGGCGATGAGGCGACGCAGCTGCCCGCCCAGCCGCCCCAGGTCGACCGTCTCGGAGGCGCCGGCGGACCCTGATCCCGTCCCGGTGCCCCCGCCGGCCCCACCGGGACCGGCGCCGCCTCCCTCCTCGTCGAACAGGGCCATGCCTGCCAGCCCCGCCTGCTCGGCCCCGCCCACCTCGGTGGCGCGCTGGCGGCACAGGTAGTTCGAGCGGCCTTTCAGCACGGCGAAGCGCACCGTCCGCCGCTCCGTGAGCCCGTCGGCCACGAGGGGCAGGTCCTTGGTGGCGAGCTGGTCCTGGAGCGCCCGGGTGGCGGTGGCCACCACGACCGACCGTCCCGACAGCACCGCCGGGACCAGATAGGCGAGGGACTTGCCGGTGCCGGTGCCCGCGCCCACCACCAGATGGCGACCCTCCTCGATGGCCCGCCCCACCGCCTCGGCCATGGCCAGCTGCCCGGGGCGGTCCTCCCCGCCGCCGGGGAGGGACGCGGTCACCGCCTTCAGCAGGGCGGCGACATCGGTAGGGCCCGGCACCGCTTCGACGGTAGTGGAGCGGGCCGGCGCCGCTCTCGGGGGACGTCCGACATTTCTGCTGCGGTGTGTGAAAAACGCGTGAAGCTCCCGCGAAGTTGCCCTCGCCGCCCGCGCGGATCGGTACGATGGGCGCACCAGAGAAAGGAGGTGGTCCAACTGAGTGGATATCGACTAGGGACCCTGGAGGTGGCTGGCCGCTGAGGCGGCTCGCTGGACCACCTGGCGAATCCCAGCCAGTTACCCGCTGAGGACCCCGGTCGGGAAGTCGTCCCGCCCGGCGTGGTACGGGGACTCGGTGCCTTTCCAGCAACAACTCGATCGAGGGGCGCCCGCCAGGGCGCCCCTCGATCATTTTCCGGGCCTGGCCGGCGCCTGGCCGGCCACCCCGGGGACCACCGCCTCGCCCCGCCCTCCCGGGCCCGGTTCGGCCAGGTCAGCGCAGCGGGGGAGCCGCCGGCGACGCCGCGCCGGCACGTGGCACGGCTCGGAAAGACTCGACGCCGGCGGGGGGCCGGCTGCTACGATCTTCCGAGCGTTCGGTGGATCACGCAGGCCGTTCGTCGTTGTCGGTTGACGTTCGTGTCTCCCGCAAGTGTTCGTGCGTGGAGAAGCGAGGTACGGCAATGGCCGAGGGCACGGTGAAGTGGTTCAACGCAACGAAGGGGTACGGGTTCGTCACGCCTGACGACGGTTCGCCCGACGTTTTCGTCCACTTCTCGGCGATCGATGGCACCGGCTACCGCGAGCTCATCGAGGGTGAGCGCGTGGAGTTCGAGCAGACCCAGGGCCAGAAGGGCCCGCAGGCCACCAAGGTCCGCAAGCTCTAGAGCAGTCCGATCCGACGCGGGGCAGCCCACGGCTGCCCCGCGTCGTCGCGTCCGGGCCCCGGCGACCCGGGGTCACCCGCACCGACCGGCGCTCCGGAGCTGCGAGCCGGAGCAGGTAGGTTCGGTGTGTGGTGCTGGCCCCCAACGGACGTGTACCGGAGGGCATCGACCCCTCCGACGTCCCCGCCCACGTGGCGTGTGTCATGGACGGCAACGGGCGATGGGCGGCCCAGCGGGGCCTCCCCCGCACCGAGGGGCACGCCGCGGGGGAAGAGGCGCTGCTCGACACCGTCAACGGGGCTCTGGACATCGGGGTCCGGTGGCTGACGATGTTCGCCTTCTCGACCGAGAACTGGCGCCGGCCCCGCGACGAGGTGCGCTACCTGATGGGGTTCAACGAGTCGCTGCTCGTGCGCCGGCGCGACGAGCTGCACGACAAGGGTGTCCGGATCCGGTTCGCGGGCCGCCGGGACTGGCGGGTGCCGCGCCGGGTCCTGCGGCGCATGGACGAGTCCGTCGCACTCACCGAGGCCAACCGGCGCATGACGCTCACCATGGCGTTCAACTACGGAGGCCGGGCCGAGATCGTGGACGCGGTGCGCGCCCTGGTGGAAGAGGGTGTGTCCGCCGCCAAGATCGACGAGCGCGCCATCCGCTCGCACCTGTATTACCCCGACCAGCCCGACCCCGACCTCGTGATCCGGACGTCGGGCGAGTACCGCATCTCGAACTTCCTCTTGTGGCAGCTGGCGTATTCGGAGCTGGTGTTCACGACGGTGTTGTGGCCTGACTTCCGGCGCACCCACCTGTTCGAAGCCGTCGCCGAGTACCAACGCCGCGAGCGGCGCTACGGCCGGGTGAAGACGTGAGGGTCGCGGCCGTCGTCCTCGGCCTCGCCGCGTTCGGCGGCCTGATCGTCCTGGCGGTGGCGGGCGTGTCGGGAGCCACCGCCGTGCTCATCACGGGAGGGGCCGTGGTGGCGATGATCGGCCTCGGCAACGCCGTCGGCGGCCGCCACACCCCCAACCGCGCCCCCTACGGATCGGGCCCCGTCGACGCTCCGGGCTCCGACGACGGCGGGACCCCGGAGCGGTGAGCCTCTATCGCGACGAGGGTGTGGTCCTGCGGACCCTGCGCCTGGGGGAGGCCGACCGCATCGTCACGATGATCACCAAGGCCCACGGCAAGGTGCGCGCCGTGGCCAAGGGGGTGCGGCGCACGAAGTCCAAGTTCGGCGCCCGCCTCGAGCCGCTCAGCCACGTGTCGTTGCTGTGCTGGCAAGGGCGCGAGCTCGACATCGTCAACCAGGCCGAGGTCACCGACACCTTCCGGACGGTGCGCCAGGACCTGGCCCGCATGGCCAAGGCCTACACCGTGCTCGAGGTCACCGACCAGCTGTCTCAGGAGCGCCACGCCAATCCCCGCCTCTACGAAATGGTGGTGGGTGCCTTGCGCGCCCTCGAGGCCCGGGACGCCCCGCTGCTCGTCCCCGCCTTCTGCCTGAAGGTCCTGGCGCTCGAGGGCTCGGCCCCGGTGCTCGAGGAGTGCGTGTCGTGCGGCGAGCGCCAGGGACTGGTGGCCTTCGACCTCGTCGAGGGGGGAGTGCTGTGCCGATCGTGCCGGCGGGGGCGTTCCATCTCGCCCGACGCCCTCGACCTGGTGCGTCGCATCCTGGGCGGGGGACTGGCCTCGGCCCTCGGGGAGCCCGACGGCCCGCTGGCCGGTGAGGTCACCGATCTGGCCACCGAGGCGATGGAGGTCCATCTCGACCGGCGGCTGCGCAGCGTGCGCTCGAGCCCCATGGCCTAGGGCCGTATGCCGTCGCCGTTCGGGGTGTACGTGCACGTGCCGTTCTGCGCGTCGCGTTGCGACTACTGCGCCTTCGCCACGTGGACCGACCGAGACACGCTGATGGCGGAGTACGCCGAAGCGTGCGCGGCCGAGCTGCGCCGTGCCAGGCGCGACGAGCGCCTGCCCCCGGCGACGAGCGTCTACGTGGGGGGAGGCACCCCGTCGCGCCTGCCCGGCGAGCTGCTCGGGACGATCCTCGGGGCCGTGGTCCTGGCCCCGGACGCCGAGGTCACTGCCGAGTGCAACCCCGAGGACGCCTCGGCGCCGCGCTTCGCCCGCTGGCGCCAGGCGGGGGTGACGCGCGTGTCGTTCGGCGTGCAGTCCATGGTCCCCCACGTCCTCGACAGCCTGGGGCGGCGCCACGGGACGACGCAGGTGGCCTCCGCGCTGTCCCTGGCGGGCGAGGCCGGGTTCGCCTCGGTGAGCGTGGACATCATCGTGGGCGCGGCCGCCGAGACCGACGAGGACATGGTCGCCACCCTCGAGGCCGTCCTCGCCCTCGAGCCCCGGCCGGCCCACGTGAGCGTGTACGCCCTGACCGTCGAGCCGGGGACGCCCCTGGCCCGTGACCCGGCGCGCCATCCCGACGACGACACCGTCGCCCGCCGCTACGCCCTGGTGGACTCCATGTTGAGGCAGGCGGGCTACCCGTGGTACGAGGTGTCGAACTGGGCCCTGCCCGGCCACGAGTGCCGGCACAACGCCTTGTACTGGGCCCAAGGCGACTACCGGGGCATCGGGTGCGCGGCGCACTCGCACCGGGGGAGGCGCCGGTGGTGGAACATCCGCACGCCCGAGCGCTACATCGAAGCCGTGCGGGCAGGCCGGCCCGCGACCGCGGCCGAAGAGCTCCTCACCCCGGAGCAGTCGGCGTTCGAGGGCCTGGCGCTGGCGCTGCGCACGTCGGTGGGAGTGCCCGCGTCGGTGGTGCCCGACGACCCCGATCTCGACGGTCTGCTCGAGCGCCACGGTGACCGGGCCGTGCTCACCGTGCGCGGGAGGTTGCTCGCCAACGAGGTCACGGTGCGCCTGCGCACCGAAGGTGCGGTACGGCTGCGCACCGAAGGTGCGGTGCGCCCGCGAAGCGAAGGTGCGGTGCGCCCGCGCACCCCAGGGCTCCCTGCACTCGTGCACCAGGGTGCCAGTGCGCCTGCGCACGGCCGGTAATCTCGTCGCATGACCGAGCAGCCCGGGGAGGACGACGCCGCGCCCGGGGTCGCGACCTACCCGGACCTCGTGGACCGCATCGTCAACCTGTCCAAGCGACGCGGCTTCATCTTCCCCTCGGCCGAGATCTACGGGGGGTTCCGGTCCACCTACGACTACGGCCCGCTGGGCGTGCTCATGCTGCGCAACGTCAAGGACGCCTGGTGGCGCTCGATGGTCCAGCTGCGCGACGACGTCGTGGGCATCGACGCCGCCATCTTGTCGTCGCCCAGGATCTGGGAAGCCTCCGGACACCTGGCCAACTTCACCGACCCGCTCGTCGACTGCCGCAACTGCCACGAGCGCTGGCGCGCCGACAAGATCGACGGCACCTGCCCCAACTGCGGGTCCACCGACCTCACCGAGCCCCGTGCCTTCAACCTCATGTTCAAGACCTACGCGGGCCCCGTCGAGGAGGACGCCACGGTCGCCTACCTGCGGCCCGAAACGGCCCAGGGGATGTTCGTGAACTTTCTGAACGTCCTCACCACCACGCGCAAGAAGCCCCCCTTCGGCATCGCGCAGGTGGGCAAGTCGTTCCGCAACGAGATCACCCCGCAGAACTTCGTGTTCCGCACGCGGGAGTTCGAGCAGATGGAGATGGAGTACTTCGTGCCGCCCGCCGAGGCCGACGAATGGTTCCACTACTGGCTCGACGAGCGCATGCGCTGGTACCTCGACCTCGGCATCCCCTCCGACAAGCTGCGCCTGCGCCACCACGACGCCGACGAGCTCTCGCACTACTCGGCGGCGACGGCTGACGTGGAATTCCTCTTCCCCTGGGGCTGGGACGAGCTCGAGGGCATCGCCAACCGCACCGACTACGACCTCAAGGCTCACGCCGCGCACTCCGGCGAGCGCCTCGAGTACTTCGACCAGTCGACCGGCGAGCGCTACGTGCCCTACGTCATCGAGCCCGCCGCGGGGGCCACGCGCACCATGATGGCCTTCCTCCTCGCCGCCTACGACGAGGACGAGGTGGGTGGCGAGCGCCGCGCGGTGCTGCACCTCGACTCCCGCCTGGCGCCGTACCAGGTGGCCGTGTTGCCGTTGTCGAAGAAGGACGAGCTCATGCCGCTGTCGCGCCAGGTGCTGGGGCTCTTGCAGCCCGTCGCGGTGTGCGACTTCGACACCACCCAGTCCATCGGCCGCCGCTACCGCCGCCAGGACGAGGTCGGCACCCCGTACTGCGTCACGGTCGACTTCGACTCCCTGGAGGACCGATCGGTCACGGTGCGCGACCGCGACACGACCGAGCAGGTGCGGGTGCCGATCGACGGCGTGGCCGAGGAGATCGCCCGGCGTCTGCGCCGCTGAGCGCCTCCGCTCGGCCGGTAGGCTCGGGAGGTCCCTGAACCGCCACGCGTGCCCGGTGCGGCACGGCCAGGAGCCTCCGATGCCGTTCGTCTTCGACTTCGACCACAAGCACCGCCGGCCGCCCATGGAACTCAAGGACCTCCTCGGCGGCAAGGGCGCCAACCTGGCGGAGATGACGTCGGTGTTGCGCCTGCCGGTCCCCCACGGGTTCACGATCACCACCGATGCCTGTCGGGCGTACATGGACGGCGGCTGGCCCGAGGGCCTGTCGGCGGAGGTCAAGAGGGCCCGGGCGCGCCTCGAGAAGAAGATGGGCAAGCACCTCGGGGACCCCGTCGACCCCCTGCTGGTCAGCGTCCGGTCGGGTGCGAAGTTCTCCATGCCCGGGATGATGGACACCGTCCTCAACCTCGGGCTCAACGACCAGTCGGTGCAGGGCCTGGCCAAGCAGACCGACGACGAGCGCTTCGCCTACGACTCGTACCGACGGTTCGTGTCGATGTACGGGCGCATCGTGCTCGGCATCTCCGGGGAGGCCTTCGACACGCTGCTCGAGGAGTCCAAGGAGCGATCCGGCGCCGCCACCGACGCAGACATCCCGCTGAGCCAGCTCCACGTCCTGGTCTACGCCTACAAGCAGATCGTGCGCGACCACACCGGCACCGACTTCCCCCAGGACCCCGACGACCAGCTGCAGGGGGCCATCGAAGCCGTGTTCGGCTCGTGGAACGGGCCGCGGGCCTTTGCGTACCGCGCCCACGAGGGCATCGCCCACGACCTCGGAACCGCCGTGAACGTCCAGGCCATGGTGTTCGGCAACCGCGACGACCGGTCGGGGACGGGCGTCGGGTTCACCCGCGACCCCGCTACCGGCGCCAAGGGCGAGTACGGCGACTTCCTCGTCAACGCCCAGGGCGAGGACGTGGTGGCCGGGATCCGCAACACCGAGCCGCTCTCGGCGCTGCGCGACAAGTTCCCCAGGATCCACGCCGAGCTCCTCGCCATCTTCGCCCGCCTGGAGCGTCACTACCGCGACATGTGCGACACCGAGTTCACCATCGAGCAGGGCAAGCTCTGGATGTTGCAGACCCGCGTCGGCAAGCGCACGGGACGCGCTGCGCTGCGGATGGCGGTGGAGATGACCAAGGATCCCGGCATCCGCCTCACGCGCGGCGAGGCCGTGCAGCGGGTGACCGCCGAGCACCTCGACCAGATGCTGCACCCCCAGTTCGCCGAGACGAGCCATCCGGTGCTCACCAAAGGTCTCGGCGCGTCACCGGGTGCGGCGGTGGGCCGGGTCTACCTGACCGCCGACGACGCCGCGGCCGCCGCCGGGCGGGGCGAGCGCGTCATCCTGGTCCGGACCGAGACCTCCCCCGAGGACGTCCACGGGATGCTCGCCTCCGAAGGCATCCTCACCGCCCGCGGGGGCCTCGTGTCGCACGCAGCGGTGGTGGCCCGCGGCTGGGGCAAGCCTGCGGTGGTCGGGGCCGAGAAGCTGCGCATCTCGGGGGGCTCGTTCGCGGTGGGGTCGACGGTGGTGGAGGAGGGGGACTGGATCTCCATCGACGGCACGGCCGGCGAGGTCATCCTGGGCCAGGTGCCCCTGGCCGAGGCCAAGGCGTCGGAGGAGTTCGAGACCCTTCTGGGCTGGGCGGACGCCATCCGCAAGGGTCACCTGCAGGTGCGGGCCAATGCGGACAACGGTCCCGACGCGGCCAACGGCCGGCGCATGGGGGCCGAGGGGATCGGCCTGTGCCGCACCGAGCACATGTTCATCGCCGAGGACCGCCTGCCCATCGTGCGGCGGATGATCCTGGCCGAAGACCCCGACGCCGAGACCGCCGCGCTCGAAGAGCTTAGGGTGGCCCAGCGCGCCGACTTCATCGACATCCTCGAGGCCATGGACGGGCTGCCGGTGACCGTGCGCCTCCTCGACCCCCCTCTGCACGAATTCCTGCCCGACACCGGCGAGCTCGCCATCAAGGAGGCCACCGTCGGGCTGAGCACCGAGGAGCAGGCGCTGTTCGAGGCGGCCAAGCAGTGGCACGAGTTCAACCCCATGCTGGGCACGAGAGGAGTGCGCCTCGGTGTCCTCAAGCCCGGCCTCTACGCCATGCAGGTCCAGGCGTTGATGGAGGCTGCGGTGCAGCGCGTGGCCGACGGCGGCCGGCCCGTGATCGAGATCATGATCCCGCTCACCGTCACGCGCGAGGAGCTCGCCCTGGCCAGGAGCTGGGTGGAGGACGCCGTCGGCAAGACCCTGGCCTCGTCGGCGCGTTCGACGCGACGGCGCCTCGAGGTGCTCATCGGCACCATGATCGAGACACCGCGCGCCGCGCTGCGCGCCGATGAGATCGCCGAGGTGGCCGACTTCTTCTCGTTCGGCACCAACGACCTCACGCAGATGACCTTCGGCTTCAGCCGTGACGACGTCGAGGGTCGGATGATGTCGGCCTACCTCGAGAAAGGCCTGCTCAAGCGAAACCCGTTCGAGACCGTGGACGCAGACGGAGTGGGCGAGCTCGTCCGGATCGGCGTGACGCGGGGCAGGGCGACGCGGCCCTCGCTCAAGGTCGGCGTGTGCGGCGAGCACGGCGGAGACCCCGAGTCCATCACCGTCTTCGCCGAAGCGGGTTGTGACTACGTGAGCTGTTCGCCCTTCCGCGTCCCCATCGCCCGGCTGTCGGCCGCCCAGGTGGTGCTGGCGGATGAGGCCGCGCCCGTCCCCTCCCGGGTGCGTTCCGCTGCCAAGAAGCGGGCGCCGGCGCGCAAGGCTGTCACGGCGCGCAAGGCTGTCACGGCGCGCAAGGCTGTCACGGCGCGCAAGGCTGTCACGGCGCGCAAGGCCGGCGCCGCCAAGAAGCGGGCGCCGGCCCGCAGGACCGTGGCAAGAAAGACCGCCGCCCGCAAGACCGCCGCCCGCAAGACGGCGGCGCGAAAGACCGCCGCCCGCAAGACCGCCGCCCGCAAGACGGCGGCCAAGAAGCAAGCTGCGGCACGGGTCACCCGGCGTCCGGCGGCGAGAACCCGCGCCGCGGCACCGGGTCGGGCCGCACCCCGCCGGCGTGCGGCGCCATCGAGGGCCAGGTAGCGGAGCCAGTCGGGCACCCGGTCCCCACCGACACCCCGGCACGGTACCGTCCCGGGAGTGGCCATCCCCGACGAGGACGTCGCACGTGTGCGGGCCGCCACGGACATCGTGGCGCTCATCAGCGAGCACGCCGCGCTCAAGAAGCAGGGCACGCGGTGGGTGGGCCTGTGCCCGTTCCACCAGGAGAAGACGCCCTCGTTCAGCGTGAACGCCGAGATGGGTGTGTTCCACTGCTTCGGGTGCCAGCGATCGGGAGACGCCATCACCTTCGTACGCGAGATGGAGCACGTCGACTTCGTCGAGGCAGTGCGGCGGCTCGCCGAGCGCTGCGGCGTCACCATCACCGAGGACCCCACCGCGACCGCGGAACGCCAGCGTCGCGCTCCGTTGCACGAGGCCATGGAAAAGGCCGTCGACTTCTACCACGAGCGGTTGCTGTCGGCCCCCGACGCAGGGCCGGCGCGCGACTACCTACGCTCGCACGCGGCTACGACGGCGAGATCGTGCGGAGGTTCCGGCTGGGCTGGGCTCCCGACGACTGGGACGCACTGGCCAAGCACCTCAAGGTGTCGTCGAAGGTGCTCGAGGACGCGGGCCTGGGGTTCGTGAACCGGCGCGGCCGGATCCAGGACGCTTTCCGGGCGCGGGTGATCTTCCCGATCTTCGATCCCTCGGGCAGGCCCATCGCCCTGGGTGGCCGCATCCTGCCCGTCCCGGTCGCAGGCGCGACGACCGGGACGGGGGCGGCGGGGCCCGGGCCCAAGTACAAGAACTCCCAGGACGGCCCCATCTACTCCAAGCGCCGCACGCTGTACGGGCTCAACTGGGCCAAGCACGACGTGATCGAGAACGGCGAGGTCATCGTGTGCGAGGGGTACACCGACGTCATCGCCTTCTTCCAGGCCGGGATGCCGCGTGCCGTCGCGACGTGCGGCACCGCGCTCGGTGAGGAGCACTTCCGGCTCCTGCGCAACTTCGCCAAGCGCGTCGTGCTCGCCTACGACGCCGACGCGGCCGGGCAGGAAGGTGCCGGCCGTGTCTATGAGTGGGAACGCCACCACGAGGTCGACGTGGCCGTTGCCGCCCTTCCACCGGGCGCAGATCCTGCAGACCTCGCCCGCGACGACCCCGCCGCACTGCGGGCCGCCATCGCCGACGCCAAGCCGTTCCTCGCCTTTCGGGTCGACCGTGTCCTGCAGTCTGCCGACCTGCGCTCGGCCGAGGGACGGGCGAAGGCGGCGGAGGCAGCGCTCGCCGTGGTGGCTGAGCATCCCAACGAGCTGGTGCGCGACCAGTACCTCATGTTCGTCGCCGACCGCTGTCGTCTCGACCCCGACGCCTTGCGCGCCCTGGCCGGTCGGGTGGCACAGCGGGCCGCCAGCGCGCCGGTGGAGGGCAACGGCTCCCGGCCCCCGCGCTCCGGCGCCCCCGGGCCCGGGCCCGGAACGGGCACCGGAGGGTCCCACGTCGCCGAGGGGCGCCCGAGGAGGGGAGCCGACGTCTCTCGACCGGGGCTCGAGGCGCTGCGCCTGGCCGTGCACCGGCCCGAAGAAGTGGCGGACCGGCTCGAGGCGACCCTGTTCCCCGACGAGCTCCAACGCGCCGCGTTCGCGGCTCTCACCGGGGCCGACGACCTCCACGAGGCGGTCGAGGCAGCCGAGCGTACGGACCCCCGGGTCGCAGACCTCCTCCGACGACTGGCGGTTGAGGAACCCGCCACCGATGCCGATGACGTGGTGGTGACCCTGGTGCGTAACGCCTCGCGCCGGGCCCTCGCAGTCGCCGAGGCCCAGGCCCGCCTGTCGCCCAATTCGGTGGGCGAGATCGCCCCCGTGATCGCGCGCGTGCGCCGCGACCTCGATGAACTCGACGATGGCGATCGGAGTCTCGTAGCCGCGGACCGGTTGCTAGCCTGGCTCGTCGGAAGGGACGACACGAATGAGTGAGGTTCACCAACCGGCCGGCTCGGTCCGGCCGCCCCCTGAAGGTGTCGCGGTCGAGGGCTTCGAGACGCTGTTGTCGGTCGGGCGCCGGCGCGGCTACCTCACCCAGGACGACTTGATCCTGGTGCTCCAGTCGGTCGAGCTCACCCACGACGTCATCGAGGACGTGGTGTCGCGCGTGCGCGAAGAGGGCATCGAATACGTCGAGGAGACCAGGAGCGGAGCGGCGCCGGTCGTGCTCGAGGAAGCGGTGGCCGAAGCCGTCGCCGAGGTGGTGGCCGAGGAGGTCGTCGAGGGGCTTCCCGCCGGCCTGGGCACCGCCGCGCCCGGGGCGGCTCCCGAGGAGACAGGTGCCGACGAAGCCGGCGACGACGGTGAGAGCCCACTGCAGCGCCTTCGACGTCGTGCCTTCAAGCGCGAACCTCCCGACGAGGTCATGGACCGCCAGACGCCGCGGCCGGGCCGTGGCCGTATCGCCTCCTACACGTCTCCCGATCACGGGGGTGGTACCGCCGCCGACCCCGTGCATACCTACCTGAAGGAGATCGGCAAGGTCCCCCTGCTCACCGGCGAGCTCGAGGTCGAGCTGGCCAAGCGGATCGAGGCCGGGAACGCGGCTGCCGAGGAGATCGCCGTTCACGAGGCCGCGGCGGGGACGCGCAAGGTGCCCTCCGAGGAACGCACCAGGCTCCGGATGCAGGTGCGGCGCGGGCAGCAGGCCAAAGAGGCGCTCATCGAGGCGAACCTCCGGCTCGTCGTGTCGATCGCCAAGCGCTACCGGAACCGAGGCCTCGCCTTCCTCGACCTGATCCAGGAGGGGAACCTCGGGCTCATGCGGGCCGTCGAGAAGTTCGACTACACGAAAGGCTTCAAGTTCTCGACCTACGCGACGTGGTGGATCCGCCAGGCCATCACGCGTGCGCTGGCCGACCAAGGACGCACCATCCGCATCCCGGTGCACATGGTCGAGACCATCAACAAGGTGGTGCGGGTGCAGCGCCAGCTGCTCCAGGAGCTCGGCCGCGAGCCGACGGTGGAGGAGATCGCCAGCCGGGTGGAGTTCCCCATCGAACGGGTGCGCGAGATCCAGCGCATCAACCAGGACACCGTCTCGCTCGAACAGCCCATGGGCGACGAAGAGGACTTCAGCTTGTCGGACCTCATCGAGGATCAAGGTGCAGAAGTCCCCGACGACGCCGCCACGCGGTCGATGTTGCACGAGGCTGTGCGCGACGCCCTGGCCACACTGCCCAAGCGCGAGCGTGAGGTGATGGAGCTGCGGTTCGGTTTGGAGGACGGACGCGTGCGGACCCTCGAGGAGGTCGGCAAGGCGTTCGGCGTCACCCGTGAGCGGATCCGCCAGATCGAGGCGAAGACGCTCGCCAAGCTCCGACACCCCAACGCCGCCCAACCTCTGCGGGATTTCCTCGACGAGGTCTGAGAAACCCCACTGCTATCGTTGCCCGACCGGCACCCGATTACATGATGCCGTTCCGGGGTAGCTCAATCGGCAGAGCAAGCGGCTGTTAACCGCTAGGTTGAGAGTTCGAGTCTCTCCCCCGGAGCTGGGCCCGGGCGGTCCGTGCCCGGACGGCGCAGCACCGCTTGGGGGGACTGTCCCCACTACGCTCATCACTCCGATCGTGCCGGGTTGCGTCGGCGGGAAGGCGTGAGCCGGAGGAGAGGTGCGGGGCCGTAGCTCAGTGGTCAGAGCAGGGGACTCATAATCCCTGGGTCGGAGGTTCGATCCCTCCCGGCCCCACGCTCATCGTGTCGTTCGGGTGCCGAGCCAGGAGACTCGGAGAGGTTTGGAGATCTTCGGGCCGACGTCGACTTATCGGCATATGCGTCACACCGACGGGAGGACCATGGACATCGAGCAGTTCTACGAAGCCGACGAGCGCCGACGTCGCTCCGAGGAGGTCGAGCTCGGAACGGAGTGGCACGACCGCGACGACGTCCGCCACGAGGTGTCGTGGGTCGCCGACACCGGTGAGCTCTATGTGATGCGTGAGCCTGCACCGCGCATGGCCGAGGACCTCTTCGGCGACGAGTTCTCGGGGTCGTTGCCGGTCGACTCCGTCACCGTGGCCGTGGTGGGATGGATTCCCGACCGCGACCGGTTGGAGCAGGTGCTCGCAGGGTGGCAGGACGCCATGGCCGGTGAGAACAGTTTGTCGTGGTTGGCGGGCCGCCTGCGTGACGAGGCGGTCCCCAAGGCCCGACCCGCGGGCTGAGGGCGGGGGACGCCGCCGTGCAGGGGAGCCCGCGGGCGCTGCCGTTCGTCATCCTCGGGGTCTTCACCATCCTCGTCGTCGGAGCGATCGCGCTCTCGCTGTCGACGGCTCCGCCGGCCGACGAGCAGCAGCTCCACATCGCGGCGGCGGCCACCCTCGACGCGTCGGGGTTCGTGGTCGTCGACACCAACTCGGTGACGTCGCCGGGCGCGGTGGCAGGCTCGGAGACGGTCGTCGTGCACGTGCTGTACCAGGCCCCCGACGCAATCGAGGAGTCCGAGGCGGGCCCGGGTGGCCAGACGGGTGCCGTCATCCTGATCGGCGCCCGGCGCTTCCGGGAGAGCGGGGGGCAGTGGACCGAGCTCCCCCCGAGCCCGGGTCTGGGCGTCCGGGTCGTGAAGACCATCCAGTCGCCGCTGCGGGCCGTCTCCGGCGCCGTCGTCGTCAGCCGGGATGGCGACCTTTACCGCTTCGTGCCCAGCGGGCTCGACCGGTTCCTCACCTCGGTCCTGGGGGTCCGGCCCTCGCAGGTGTCCTCGCCGCTCCTCACGGCCGAGGTGCATGGCGAGTTCCTGACCCACGAGCGGATCACGGCGCTGGTCGGCGCCCAGCGTCTCACCGTCGACCTCGTCTTCTCGGACATCGGCTCGGCTCCGCCCGTCGAGGCACCTCCGACATCCTCCCTGGTGCCCGGGTCCACGTCGGGCGCCGCCGGGACACCGTGAGCCCGCTCCGGGGCCGTGCCGGCCCGCGGGCGTCAGGGTGGGCTCCCCGGCTGTCGGAGACCGGGGAGGGTGGATAGCATCGGGGAAACAGGTTTCACTTTTGAGGAGGGGACGTGAAGGCCTACGACCGGCTGTTCATCGGTGGTGAATGGGTGAGCCCCGCGGGGACCGGCACCATCGACGTGATCAACCCGACGACCGAGGAGGTCGTCGGCCGAGTCCCGGACGCCACCGAGGCGGACGTCGACAAGGCGGTGGCGCTGGCGCGCGACGCGTTCGACAAGGGCCCGTGGCCGCGGATGACCCCCGTCGAGCGGGCCGAGATCCTCACCAAGGTGTCGCAGGCCATTCAGGCCGACATGCAGTCGTTCGCCGAGCTCATCACCACCGAGATGGGGTCGCCCGTGGCGTGGGGGACGATGGCCCAGGTCTTCGCACCCACGATGATCCTCGACTACTACGCGGGGCTGGCCTCGACGTTCCTGTTCGACGAGGTGCGCCAGGGCCTCATGGGCGAAGTGCTCGTGGCCAAGGAGCCGGTCGGCGTGGTGGGTGCCATCAGCCCGTGGAACGTGCCCATGTTCATCGCCGCCGCGAAGCTCGCCCCCGCGCTGGTCGCCGGGTGCACGGTCGTGTTCAAGCCCGCTCCGGAGACACCGCTCGACGCCTTCCGCCTGGCCGAGGTGTTCGAGCAGGTCGGGCTGCCCAAGGGGGTCCTGAGCGTGCTCCCCGCGGGCCGTGAGGTCGGTGAGCACCTGGTCCGCCACCCCGGGATCAACAAGGTGTCGTTCACGGGTTCTACCATCGCCGGCAAGAAGATCGGCGGCATCTGCGGCGAGCAGCTGAAGCGTTTCAGCCTCGAGCTCGGAGGGAAGTCCGCGGCCGTCCTCCTCGACGACGTCAACATCGCCGAAGCGTTGCCGATGCTGCTCCCCAACGCCCTCATGAACAACGGTGAGGCGTGCATCGCCCAGACGAGGATCCTCGCCCCGCGCGACCGTTACCAGGAGGTCGTCGACGCGCTCGTCGAATCGGTGTCGGCCATGAAGGTGGGCGACCCGCTCGACCCCTCTGTGGAGGTGGGCCCCCTCGTCGCCGAGCGCCAGCGCGACCGGGTCGAGGGCTACATCAAGCTCGGCCAGGAAGAAGGGGCCAAGATCGCCGTGGGCGGAGGCCGTCCCGCCGGCATCGAAAAGGGTTGGTTCGTCGAGCCCACCGTCTTCGTGGACGTGGACAACTCCATGCGCATCGCCCAGGAGGAGATCTTCGGTCCCGTGCTCGCTGTCATCCCCTACGACGGGGGCGACGCCGAGGCGGTGTCCATCGCCAACGACTCCAGCTACGGGCTGTGCGGATCGGTATGGACGAACGACCCGGCGCGCGGCCTCGAGGTCGCCCGTGGTGTGCGGACGGGGACCTACATGCTCAACAGCCCCATCCCGATCGACTTCTCCACCCCCTTCGGCGGATACAAGGAGTCGGGCATGGGGCGCGAGTTCGGGCCCGACGGCCTGGAGCTGTTCCTCGAGAAGAAGTCCATCAACCTGCCGGCGGGCTTCAGCCCCTCGGTCTGAGCGGCGTCATCCCCTCTCCGGGCGGGGCAGCCCGGACGGTTTGTCGGGGCTGGCCGGACCTGACGTTTCGCAACGTCACGGATCGCCGGATGGGCGGGGCCATGCCCGGTCGGCCTCAGAGCCCCGTGGGCGGTGGCCGTGTGGAGGGCGTCTCGGCGGTGGGCGGGGGCGAAGGGGCGACCCCGCCGTTGGAGTCCGCCGCCGCGCACTGCTCGCCGAGCGAGTGGACCAGGAGGGACTCCGGGAGGTGGTCGCTCTCGGCCAGGGTGGCCATGAGGGCCTGGTACTGGCCGGCCTCACCCGCCGCGGTCGCCGCCACGGGCAGGGCGTCGCGCAGCTGCGCCACCGCCTGGGCCTGCTCGTTGTTCGCCACCGCGGGGCTCGGGGCGTGCAGCGAGGCCTGGTAGAGGGTGATCGAGCGCTCGACGTGGCGACAGGCCTGACGGGCCAGGTCGGCTCCGTCGTGGCTGGCACAGCCGGCCAGGCTGCAGGCGACCACCGCTGCCGTGCATGCCGCCACCGAAGCGCGCCCGGCACGGGGGAGCGAGCCGCGGCCGGGGCGGCGGCCCTTTCGCCGCGTGGCGCGGCGGCAGTTCATCCGTCGAGCCACCCCGGGGCGGCGTCGAGCAGGTACCGACTGACCGCCAGGCAGCGGTCGAACACCTCACACAGGAGCTCTTCGCCCCCCAGGACGCGGGCGAGGGACACCGGGTAGCGGGCCACGATGGAGAGCCGGCGCTCGGGGGCGTCGGTGGCCGAGGCGAACGAGTCGATGGCAGAAACCTCGAGCGGCAGGTCGATCCCCCCCACCCCTGCCAGGTCGATGGCCAAGCGCAGGAGGTCGGGGCCGCGGGGAAGCGGGGGGAGCCCCCACGTGAAGGTCAGGGGGAAGTGGTACTCGTCAGGGGGCTCGGAGTCCTCGGGGAGGTCGACGACGGCGTCCTCGAACGACAACAGGGTCCTCGGGTCGACTTCGAGCGCGAGGTGCAGGTCCAGGGGCCCGCCGCAGCCCTCTTCGGGGTGCAGGTCGACCTCCCAGGTCTGGCGCAACGAGTACGTCTCGACGAAATGGCGCTCGTCGTGTACGTGGAAGCCGTGGTCGACCGAATGGTCCTTGAGGTCCGCGACATAACCCGCGACGTCGATGACGGCCACAGTGCCCAGAGCCTACCGGGTCCGCCCCGTGGCCCCGACGGGCAGGCCGCGTGCCGGTAGGGTCCCGTACGTGGACGACGACCAGCTCCTGGCGCTGTGTCACCGGGTGGTCGACGCCGTGCCCGTGGCCCTCGCTCCGGTCGAGGACTGGCGGCCGCGGGGGGATCGGCCCGGGCAATACGCCATCGACATCACCGCGGACCGGGCGGTCCTCGCGGTCCTCGAGGAGTCCGGGATCGGGGTCGTCTCCGAGGAGAGCGGGGTGCATCGCCCCGGCTCCGCGTTCATGGCGGTGGTGGATCCGGTGGACGGCTCGACCAACGCCGCCCGAGGCATCCCCTGGTACGCCACGAGCATCTGCGTGCTCGACGAGACCGGCCCCCGGGTGTCGGTCGTCGCCAATCTCGCCAACGGGGTCCGGTACCACGCCGTACGTGGCGGCGGTGCCTGGCGCGGGACGACCCGGGTGGCCCCGTCGGGTTGCGAGTCGCTGCGCGAGGCCGTCGTGGCGATCACGGGCATGCCTGGCCGGCACCTCGGGTGGGCACAGTTCCGGGCCTTCGGTGCCGCCGCGCTCGAACTGTGTGCGGTGGCCGACGGCACCATCGATGCGTTCGTCGTGGGGACGCGCGCCGAGCTCGCCCCGTGGGACTACTTGGGCGCCATGCTCGTGTGCCAGGAGGCGGGAGCAGTGGTCGGGGAGCTGCACGGCCGTGATCTGGTCACCCGGGATCCCGGTGTCCGCCGGGCCGTGGTGGCGGCCGCCACGACTCCGCTGTTCGGCCAACTCGAGCTGGCCTCGGCCTCGGGCGCGGTTACCCCGCCCGGCGCCCCTCGTCCCGGGTCGTGACCGCGAGCCGGCGCCACCGGCGCCGTCAGGCGCCGCCGGGCCGGGCCCGCCTCCCGCACTGGCGCGCCGACGGGCAGCCCAAGGCGCGCTTTCGCACCGAGCAGGAGGCCAACCGGGCCGCGTTCGGGTACCGGCTTGACTACGGAGCCGACCTCGCCGCCTACGAGTGCGAGATCTGCGGGGGCTGGCACCTGGGGAACAACCCCGACGACTGATTCCCTAGAGAGGATCGGCCCGGACCGCTACGGCGAGGCCTTCACCTTGCGCGCCACGAGGGCCCACACGCGATGGGGGACCGCCAGGGGCTCGTGGGGGAACTCCCGGACGAGGAGGTCGGCCAGCTGGGCGTCAAAGGCGTCGACGGCGTCGGGCGGAAGGGACGCGGCCACCCCCGCGCTGGCACGGATGCGGCCACGCCAGGCGTCGTGACGGTAGGGGACGTCCACGTCGAAGGAGAAGGTCTCGAGCTCGCTGAACCCGGCTTCGGCGACGTCGAGAGTCCACAGGGGATACATGCCCAACCCGCCGGAGAACGCCCATTCGGGATTGTGCTGGAGGATGAGGGCTTCGGTGGCCGTGACCACGTTGCCCGGCACCGGGAGCCAGTCGAAGTGGCAGATGCAGAGCGCGCCGCCGGGCACCAGGACCCGCATGCACTCCGAGGCCGCGGCGGCGCGGTCGAACCAGTGCCAGCACTGGCCCGCGGTCACGACGTCGTAGGTGTCATCGGGGGAGTCGATGTCTTCGGCCCGGCCCACCCGGTAGTTGATCTGGACGCCCTCCTCCTCGGACAGGCGCCGGGCTTCTCGCAGAAGCGGCTCGGACGGGTCGATTCCGGTCACGGACGCTCCCCTCCACCGCGAACCCCCGAGCCAGCGTGCCGGTCCCGGTGCCCAGGTCGAGGAGGCGTTGCCCGGACCGGCCGATCCCCATGGCCGCCAGGCGGTCGAACAGGGCTTTGGGGAAGCCGGCCCGGTGGGAGGCGTAGTCCTGCGCCGTCTTGCCGAAGTCGACCCCCACGATCCGAGTCTCGCGTGGATCGACCGCCTTGTCGCGCGGGCGACACCGCGGGAAGGGCTTCGCCACTTGCGACAACATGAGGGTGAGGGTCGATGACCGAACGTTCCATGAGGAGGGAGTGATGGGAGAGCCTTCGGCGAGCCGCCCCCACATGCCCGGCTACGGGATCGTGGGCCCACTCGAGGGGCGCGGCCTGTTGCCGTGGAATTGGGCGGAGGAGCGGCTCGTGAGCTCACACGACTACTGGTTGGCGACGGTGCGTCCTGGCGGGAGCCCCCACGTCATGCCCGTTTGGGGTGTGTGGGAGCAGGGGGCAGCTTGGTTCAGCTCGAGTCGCCAGTCGCGCAAGACCAGGAACATCGAAGCCGATCCCCGTGCCGTCATCACCACCGACAACCCCCTGCAACCTGTAGTGGTCGAAGGAGTGACCGGTCCCGTCGTGGAGGATGAGACCATCGAGCGGTTCACCGCCTGGGTCAACGCGAAGTACCGGACGGATCTGGCCGTGGACTTCTTCGCCGCCAACGTGTGCTTCCGGCTTGAGCCTCGATGGGCCTTCGGTCTCGACGAAAGCGATTTCACCGGGACTCCGACCCGGTGGGTCTTCGGGGACGGTCCCTGAACGCGAGACACCCGTCTCGTGTCTTCAGCCTGTCTTGGCGATCATGACGTGACACGGCGATCGGTGCGCCACGCTGTTGGGGACAGAACCCACGATCCGCCGGGCGCCCTTCATGCCCTTGGAGCCGACCACGATCAGGTCGGCTCCCACCGCTTGCGCCACGCCGATCAACACATCGGCGGGGGCACCGGCCAGGGCGTGGGTCTGCACGGGGATCCCTCCGGTCCGTGAGGCGATGTGGGCCAGCAGCTCCTCGCTGGCGCTCTTGGCGAGAGCAGCCGTCAGGCTGCTGTCGGGTACCGCCACCGCTCCCGCGTGAGCAACGGTGATCGAGGTGACCGGATCCTTGTAGGCCGACACCAGGTGGAGGGTGGCACCACTGCGACGGGCGAGATCGGCGGCCAGCGCCACGGCTCCCGCCGCCGTGTCGGAACCGTCGGTCCCCACGACGATCTCTGAGAACATCGAGGACCACCTTTCGCTGCTGGGTCCCGACAATGATGGCACCGGTGGGCGATGCTGCGTCGGGCATATCGAACCGCATCGTTTCGGTCGGCTTCGTCGGCGTGGCCGGCTGACCCGACATCGTTGTGTTCCGGAACTTCGGCCCACGAGGCGGCGCGGGTAGATTGACCGAACGGGCGCTTAGCTCAGCTGGTCAGAGCAGCTGGCTTACAACCAAGCCGGGCAAAACGCTACGCCTGACCAGGAGTTACCTGGTCGAGCACGAGCGAAAACCGTGAAACTCTCTGCGATAAGAGAAAATCCCCTGAAGCACCCGGAATCACCCCAGAAGCCCGAGAGGGCGGACGTGACCGATTTGTCCCTTCCTCGCTTCTGGCGACCCCGGAGCATCGCTCGAAGCCGTCTGTCGCCATTATTTCCGAGAAGGGTTTGAACTCGGGCCTGTCTTCGGGTGCTACTACCGCCGGCGATTTGGTCGCTCGAAAATGTGGCCTGCTAGGGACCCAAAGCGAAGAGCGTCACTGATGATGGGGGTGTCTTTGCACAGAAGCGAAACTACTTCGGTGCCGTGCACGACCTTGTTGTGCCAATCAGTTGCCCCTAAATTCCGCACAATCCGGGGCTTGGCTTGTTGAGCGAAATACCCAGTGACCGCACCGTGTCCGAGTGGGAACTTCTCAGATCGAGTCAGCCGTGTGGGTCTCGCCATTTCCGATGATGCGTCGCCCCGAAATGGAATCCCCTTTGATCCTGATGACATGTGACCGAGAACCGGGGGCCCACGGTCGAAGGCCCATTTGCACAGTCTCGGCGATCTCGGTGGGGTCGATAACCTCTTCGGCCCTCCCGACGATCAGGACGCTCCATCCGAGTTCAAGGACGGAGTTGAGGGCGTCGGCTTCAAAAGCAACCCCTGCATTCCAAATCGCCGAGTTGAGCTTCGTGCCCTCACCGGTACGGAAGACGACCGACCCGTCGAGCAGCCGGAAGTTGACCGGGAAAATAGCGGGAAATCCAGCCGTGCAAACGGCTACTCGTCCCAACTCGACTCTGTGGAGCAACTCCAGACACTGCTCGGGGTAGAGCACTTCAAGTCCGGCTCGATCAAGGGGCATTTCTCCAGAATACAACCCGATATCGAGCCACCGATAGCCGCTTTCTTCACGGTGACGTTCGGCTCCGCTGGAAGCCGGGACTGTTGCCTTCCACCTTTCGCTCCGCGTGGCCTGCGACTCCGGCCCAGGCCCGAGGAGTCGAGCCCTTCACGCTCGTGCGAAACATCTCTCGACGTACGCCCGAGTAGTCGTTCAGAGCGTTGTGCATGGTGCATCGGTTGTCCCAGATCGCAAGGGTGTGCCGAGCCCAACGGAGGCGGCACGTGAAGTTCTCGTTTGTGGCGTGGCGGTGGATATGATCTAGCAACGCTTGCGACTCAACCGGACTCCAGCCCTCAAATCTGGTCGTGTACACGGGGTTCATATATAGCGCTGCCCTTTTGGTGACCGGATGCTCGATGACGACGGGATGGGTGCGCTCCTCGTTAGCATCAGGTGACGGAGCGATGGCCATAGACGTGAGGTCCTTCACCTGGTCGAGAAACCCTCCGGTCCCGTAGGCCATTCCGGCTGAGTGCACGGCCCGAAGTCCGACGAGGGCCTTCTTCAGTCCCCGGGACAGGGTCTCGTAGGCCAGGTACTGATTGGACCAGACCGTGTCACCTCCGAACTCCGGAACCTCCGCTGCGTGCAGCAACGTGTAGGAGGGAGGCTCGGGTAGATAGCTCAGGTCGCTGTGCCAGGCGTTGGCGAAGTTGAGCTGATCTTCCGGCTCCTTGATGACCCGGATGACGTAGGGACGGTCCTGGAGCGGCGTCACGAACGGGGTAGTGTCCCTGCCGCCGAGTAGGTCGGTCATTCGTTCCAGTTCATCAAGATCCATCGGTTGGTCTGGAAGGAACACCACAAGGTGATCAGCCAGCGCATTGCGCACCTCGTCAAGTTGCCTACTCTCCACGATCTTGGTCAGGTCGATACCGGTCACCACGGCGCCGAGCGCACCAGCCGAGGGACGTACTTCGAGCGAGGTCATCGCCACATCATCGCATTGCCTGTCCCGGCGATCGCCCTGCACCGAGCCGGACGGGAGGTTGATAAATCACCATCAGATCGTCCTCGGTCAGCCGGACTGGCGCACCGACTGTGGTTCCAGATGACGGCGCAATGCCATCAAGGCGCTGAACTGCGAGACCGCCTCCTTGGACCAGTCGCACGAACAGGAGACGACCCAGAGGTCACGACGACGGCGCACCTTGGTCCGGTGTTGTTGGGGCTGCACCACGACAATAATGATGGCAGATCCAATGTCGAGAGGCATTTCCGAACGGTCCTCACCCGCCTCATCGCTCAGAGCAAAGTCTCATCCTCAGTGACAAGGTGAAGCTCCAAATCCACCGGCAGGAGGATCCCCGTTGCCCCAGGCGGGCGTGGGGCGGTGTCGAGTTGTGGCACTCGTGGCCATCCATCGGGTATCTCCTAAGCACAAGAGCCCGTCTGGCAGGTGAACCGATGGGGAATGTGTTCGGCCAGATGCACAGGTCGAAGGACTCTGGCCAACGGAACGCACCGGCGTAGCATGGTTCCTGGCGCTTCATGGAAAGACCCCCGCCCCCGCTCGCAAGCGCCGCACTGGGGGGCGAGGGGCAGCGCAGGGAACCCCTCCGCAAGGGTCCCTGCGCCCACGTCGTCGCTCCACGCCGAGAGCGAAGCACCGATCTCCCCCGCCACCCTTGGAGGCGTAGTGTCTTCCCGGAGGGCCTTATGGCCGGGTATGAACTCGTCAGCATCGTGTGGCACCAACAGGGCCACCGGATCGACCTGAACTACGTCCACGGCCAGCCAGATCACATGATCGGATCTGAAGCGATCACGGCCATGCTCGCCAAGGACGCCGGACTCGAAGCCGTACCCACGCCCGACGACACTCGTCGCTGGGTCCAGAGACACCGTTGGGCACCATGATCGAGTAGGCTCTTCGTAGATGCGCTGGGAGTAGGCATACCGGTCTCTTCGATAATCCCAGGGCGTGCCGGTCTTCCTTGTGATGCGATGCGGCAGTCACCCGGAAGCCTTGGTCTGAGTCCGCTCGGTGTCGCCCCATTTCGGGACTTTGGGCCCTGACGGCGACATGAGGGGTGTGTCAGAGTCGGGGTAGGCGACCCGACCAAGCGGAATCCTTACCCCGTTCCCTTGGCAAAGCCTCGGTGGGATGTGAACACGACCAGCCACCGAGAGCGGGGTCGCCGTTTTTTCGTCCCGTTCCCCTGACCTGGAGGCAAATCGGCTCAACGCTTAAGCCCCGTCGCCGACCGGTACCGAAATCCCCAGCTCATCCTCTTGTCGTCCCTCGCCGTAGCTCGAGAACAGCGAGTCCCACGCCAGGACCACCATCCCCTGTCCCAGCTCGGTGCCGACAGCGAGACGAGGAAGGTGCAAGTCTCCATGGGAGATGCGTAGGAAGGTTGTGCTGAACTTGACGGCCTGCTCTGGGCGCCCCGAAAGATATCGACGCAAACCCGTGGAAGAGTGTGCATGTGGACGAGAATCTGGTTGAACTGTCAGAAGATGAGTGCCTTGAGCTGCTCGGGGCTCACTCGGTTGGACGCATCGCCGTCGTCCGAGGCAGGCAACCCCTGATCTTCCCGGTCAACTACGTCCTCGAAGGACGGACCGTGGCCTTTCGCACCGATCCCGGGACCAAGCTCACCGGGGCAACGCTTGGTCGTGTGGCCTTTGAGATCGATTCAACCGACCCGCTGTCCTGGGAGGGGTGGAGCGTACTCGTGCAAGGTATCGGCACGGAGATAACCGATGCTCTCGACGCTCGGTCCGAGCGCATCGTGTCCAGCCTGCTCGTGCCTTGGGCGGGGGGAGCAAAAGAGCACTGGGTCGCCATCGCTTCGCCGGTCTTTACGGGGCGACGCATCGTCCACCAGCGTGGGTGACGGAGCTCGATCGCACAATTCGCCCAATGTGAAGTCCGAAGGCTCGTCGAACCGTTCGAAGCGGAATGGTCGCTGAAAACCCCTAAAGGCAGTCATCAACGAGCGGGAGTTCTGAGAGCCCGGGGCTCTAGATAGCCGAGCCGGTCAGGACGTCGAAGGTATCCACCAAAGCAAATGAGGAGGTGCTCAGCCGACCGAGATGGCTTGACTCTCTAGGTCAAGGGTAGGAGTTTGTAATCAGTAATCACAGATCCAGCGAAAAAGGCGTTGGGCTCGGCTGGCAGTCGTCGTGTCAATCCCGCTCCTTCTTGGCCTTGTCGTTTCGACCTCTGAGGGAGCGCAGACAGCAAACGCCGGTTGCACGCTCCGCGAGCCCGCTGTTGACTGCCCATGAGGCTTCCACCAGTGGATATTGGATGGTCCGATGGTGGTGTGTTTGGTTTCGGAGCTGCACCCTACACAACGCCATGCACCACTGTTCGGAGATGCAGGACACCCCTAAGAATGAGGTAGCACTGGAGGAAGGCACCACGCACTGTGTGGCGGTCGGGAGCAAGTCAGGAAGCGGCATTGGTTTGCGGAGTTGTACAACGCGACATCTTGGAACCTTCTACTTCGTCGTTGAGGCAGACCCAAGTGGAACCAACTCCTCTGGGTGCTGCGTGGCTCCGGCCCTTGGCAGGGGAGTGTGGCATAGCGCCAGCTAAACTTGGCTGTCACCGGGCGCTTAGCTCAGCTGGGTAGAGCAGCTGGCTTACAACCAAGCAGGGCGAAACGCCATGCCTGACCAGGAATTTCCTGGTCGGCACCGAGCGAAAACAGTGAAACTATCTGCTCTAAGTTCTTTCTTTGTGCGACGCCTACCGAGCCATTTTTGGCAGTTGCCGTGTTACCCACATCATGGCGTGTCCTCGGGTACTGGAGCCGGGTGCTACTCGGCCCTAAGAACGCCTCATCCAAAAAAGTCGCTTGGCATGGGACCCGTCTCGCGCCCCGGGATTGTTGGACACCGAATAGAGAGGAGCCAAGATGGCTCTCATGACGGTGAACGACGAGGACACGGGGGACTTCCGCTCCAAGGCTCGATGGTCGGCGGGCAAGAAGCTCGACGTGGTACTTCGCCTCCTGCGGGGCGAGAAGCTCGAAGAGCTCAGTCGGGAGGTCGGCATCGAAGCCCATCGGATTGCGGCCTGGCGTGACGAGTTCTTGGATGCCGGCAAGGAGGGCCTGAAGGGCAAACGGGCCACCACCGAGGACGACCGGCGTCTGCGCGACGCCGAGCGCAAGATCGGTGAGCTCACCCTCGAGAACGAGATCTGGAAGAAGGTGGCCGAAAAAAGGGGGCTTCAGATGCCGCCACAGAAGCGGCCGAGGTGAGCACCGAGATGGACATCCCCTTGGCCATGGTGTGCCGGATCACCGGCGCCCCTCGGTCCACGATCTACCACCGCCGCGCACGTGGTGAGTGCCTGGGGGTGAGGCCCGGTCCGAAGACGGCTGTCTCCGACGACGAGCTCACCGAGTTGATCCGCACCGTCATCGTGGACTGCCCCTTCGCCGGCGAGGGACATCGCAAGGTCCGGGCCCGGCTCCGTCGGGACCACGGCATCCAGGTGGGCAAGAACCGGGTGCTACGGCTCATGCGCCATGCCGGGCTGCTCGCCCCCCAGCGGGCCCGGCGTCGCCGGAGTCCACGACTCCATGACGGCACGGTCATCACCACCGCCCCCAACCTGCGGTGGGGCACCGACGCCACCATGGCCTGGACCAGAGACGACGGCTGGGTGTGGGTGTTCGTGCTCGTCGACCACTACACCGATGAGGCCTGGGCCCATGTGGCCAAGATCGGCAATCGCTTTGCGGCACTCCAGCCCGTCTACGACGCCGTGATCGACCGCTTCGGGGTCTTGGGTCCCGACGTGGCTCGGGGCATCAAGCTCCGCCATGACTGGGGCAGCCAATACCGAGCGCATCACTTCCAGGGCTCGCTCAACTGGCTCGGGATCGAGGACGACGCCGCTTTCGTGGGCGAGCCCCAGGGCAACGGCGTGGCCGAACGCTTCATCCGGACCCTCAAGGAGCAGTGCCTGTGGGCCCGCCTCTGCGATGACGTCGACGAGCTGCGTCAGTTCGTGACATCGTTCATCGAGACCTACAACACCAAATGGCTCATCGAGCGCCTGGGCCACCGAACGCCTCGTGAAGCCTTTGCCGCAGCGACTGCGCAGGTGGCGGCGTGATCCGGCTCGAACACGCCAAAATAGGCCCGCTCAGCTGCGTTCTCAGCCCCGCAAATCGAAGCGGTGGAACCACGGTGCCGGCATCTCGACACTCGAACAACGACCCGATAGACATTCAATCTGTCCAACGAACCGGGGCTGCAACACCTCGCGTTTAACGCTCATCGAAATTCGCGGTCCTAGCTGAGGCCGCGCTCCTCCTGACCGGGCATCCACCGGTCGGGGTCAGGGGCTCCCCCAGCCTGTCGGTGCTGGCAAGCAACCGACGAGCTGGAGGGAGCGGGTCTGCCCCAGGTTCGGTTGACTCCTAACCTTGCGAGCATTGGCTCGCTGGAAGGGAGTGGAGGGTGCCAAAGGCATACCCCGATCAGTTCCGCCGGGATGTTGTGGCGGTTGCCCGACGCCGGGAGATCCCGCTGTCGAAGGTGGCGCGGGACTTTGGCATCTCCGAGTCGTGTCTGCATCGCTGGATGAAGGATGCGGACGTCGAAGAGGGCGTCCGCGACGGCATGACTGCGGCGGAGCGCAACGAGCTCCGTGAATCACGCAAGCGGATCAAGGTTCTCGAGCAGGAGAACTACATCTTGCGCCGTGCGGCTGCGTATCTATCCCAGGGCAGCTCCCCAAAATGAGATACCCGCTGGTCCGTGATCTTGCCGCCGAAGGTGTTCCCGTGGCGGTGACCTGCCGGGTGCTCGAGTTCTCCAAGCAGAGCTATTTCAGATGGCTCGCTCGGCCCTGCAGTCCAAGGGACCTCGACAACGTTTATCTGACGAACGCAGCGGTCGACGTGAACCACGACGACCCGGCCTTCGGCTACCGCTTCATCGCGGATGAGCTCGAGCGCCTCGGTCACCGGGCCTCGGAGAACCGTGTGTGGCGTTTGTGCTCCGAGCAGCGACTTTGGTCAGCGCACTCGAGGAAACAGGGCCTGGGTCACCGACCCGGGCCCCCGGTCCACGACGACCTCGTCGAACGGGACTTCACCGCCGATGCTCCGAACGAGCTGTGGCTCACCGACATCACCGAGCACCGCACCCGGGAGGGAAAGCTCTACTGCTGTGTCGTGAAGGACGTCTTCTCCAACCGCATCGTCGGCTATGCCACCGACGCCCGTATGACGAGCCAGCTCGCTGTCAGGGCGCTCCATCACGCCGTCGCACTTCGAGGACCAGGCGCCACGGTGGTTCACAGCGACAGGGGATCGCAATTTCGATCTCACGCATATGTGCGGGCGCTGGCGCGCTTCGGGCTTCGCGGATCGATGGGACGGGTGGCCGCCTGCGCCGACAACGCGGCCATGGAGTCATTCTACTCTCTGCTTCAGAAGAACGTCCTCGACTCGAAGTCCTGGGCCACTCGCCAGGAGTTGCACCTGGCGATCGTGCACTGGATCGAGCGCACGTATCACCGCCGGCGTCGTCAGCGGGCCCTCGGCAGGCTCACGCCGATCGAATATGAGACCATCTACAACGTCGAGACCGTCGCTTAGAGCTGGACAACCAAAGAGTCAACCGACTTGGGGGCAGACCCATCCGTGTAGGCGAGGATGTCCAACCCCCGATCGGGACCGGGGGGCGACACCCAGTTCACGTGATAACCCATCGCACGGAGAAGGTGGGCAACGAGGTCCTGAAAGTCATAAGGGTTCATCTCCTGGAGATAGCGGAACACTTCGTTCCACGCAGCCTCTTCGGCCTCTTCAAGCGTTCCTCCTGCCGACTCAACCTCGGGAGGAGCGATCTCCACTTCCGATTCAGGCTGCGATGCCTTCCAGATCTGATACAGCTTCGCTGACTCCTTTATGAACTCAGCCGGATCCGTGAACGTGTCAAGGGCTTTGACACCCTCGGGCGTAAGGCTCCAGGTGCCCTTGGATTTGATCAACCAACCGGCCTTGACCGGACCAATGGTGCTGAAGCGAGTGATCTTTCCGTAGCGTCTCACGCCGGGGTTGTTCGGATAGTCCTCGTTCTCGAAATCGGTAGGCGGTACGAGCTGTTCAAGCTCTGAGAGCACCTGAGCCGCAGGCAGGCCATCGGGATGATCCCGCAGGATTTGAAATACACCTCGCATCAACTCTCCGGTTCTCTTCTTCGTGATTTCAGCCATCGTGCTCCTCAGTGGTCCGCATCACGATACCCGCCTTCGTGGCTCGCCTCCCAAGGGCCCGATTCGCATTTGGCCCTCTCTGTATTGGCCATCTATCGACACCCCCCCCCATCATCAGCCGCCCTCAAACGAGCGGGTCCCGTCGCAGGCGAAATTCTTGAGCAGCGAATCGATTTGAGGGAGTAACACCCGCACACTATTTGAACTTCAACTTCCATGGACATGCCTCTTGTGGTTCCTGGTTAGAACTCCTACCTGTTGAGCACGGCCCGTGGATCTCACTTGCCCTGAGTGAATATGTCGAGCTGGTCAGTTTCTGAAGCTTGGCCATGGCGGTGGATTCCCCCGCAGGCTCAGTGAGCGAATGCCTGCTGGGCGATCCTTCGTCCCGAAATGATCTTTGGCTCGATCCGCATCAGGTGATCAGTTTGGCCAGCTGTCCACCCACCGAGAGACAGGCGGTCCGAGAGGTCGAGAGTCTCCTGGTCGGTTACCGTGTCGGCGAAGCCCACCGCAACAACGCTCCAGCCCTTCTCTGTGGTGAAGCCGACGTCATCGACCTCGAAGGCGACAACGTTGTTGTTGATGGCGCTTCTGAGATTGGATCCCGCAAAGGTGCGAAACACGATGGCATTCGCCAAGAGGGCGTATCGCACAGGGACAATGGACGGCAGTGCTCCAGTGTGATGTCCCAACCGCCCTATCGATGCCCCTCCCAGGAGCAACCAGCACTCCTCGGGGTCGAGGAACTCAAAGTCGGGGGGTTGTGCCATGAACAGCTACTCGGCTTCGGAGTAAGTGAAGTGGAAACCAGGTGTGGTCTCGCTGCACATGACCCCTGGCGTCTTCTCCTCGACTGCGCTGTTGGCCTGACGTACCCAACGCCACGTGTTCCTGAAGCCGGGGAAGGGCCACTGCCCCGCATTGTTGACACGTTCGATGTGGGCGGTGATTTCCGGCTGCACTGCCGTGTCGGACTCAGCGATCCCAATGTCTTGTGAGCGCTCTTCTCCAATCGTGCGGTTCGAACGAAGTCCCATACGAACGTCGTCGTCATCGTGATCATTGGACTTGATCACCATCACTCTTCGTGAACCTTTGGCATCCACTAACTGAGAGCCGGTGCTTGTCGTGTCCCTCATGACCCGTGGCCGTTGCGCATTCTCAAGCAGGTCGATGACGGCCTCGCTAGAAGAGGCATCGTCCCGGCGACCCGGCGGGGGGGCAACAGGTCACCGGGGACAACACCCTCAACGGCAAGCCCCCCAGGTAAGTGCTGATGGTCCCATCAACACGGTTCCCCGCTCCAACTCCGCATGCGGTGTTGGTCGAACTCCTCCCGTGCCCTCGCCTGGAAGGGTGTCGAAGTGCAGGTACTCGGACTTGCCGCCGTTTGGCCGTGGTGCCCATTCCACGTCCAACAAGGTCACTCTGGTGCCGCCAGCCTGAGGACAACAAGAGGATGACGCTGGGGATTCTGCTTCTGTCGGCGGAGAGCGTCGGGCCGAGTGCCTCCAGGACAACTGAACAGCGAAGAGAAACGGCGACCCTACTCTCGGTGGCTGCCTATACCCACATCTCACCGAGAGTCTCTCCCAGGGAAATACTCACAACCCCTGGGGGGTCGCCTACCCCGACTCTGACACACCCCTCATGTCGCCGTCAGGGTCCAAAGTCCTGAATGGGGCGACGCCGAGCGGGACTCAGACCAAGGCTTCTGGGTGACCGCCGCATGGCACCCTGAGGAAGACCCGCCCGCCCTCGGGTCATCCAAAGACCGGTACGCCTACTCCCAAGGCGTGGCTACGAAGAGTCTCGCTCGGTCATGGTGCCCAACGGTGTCTCTGGACCCAGCGACGGGTGTCGTCGGGCGTTGGCACGGCGTCGAGTCCGGCGTCCTTGGCGAGCATGTCCGTGATCGCTTCAGATCCGATCATGTGATCGGGCTCGCCGTGGACGTAGTTCAGGTCAATCCGATGGCCCTGTTGGTGCCACACGATGCTGACGAGTTCATACCCGGCCATAAGGCCCTCCGGTACAAAGCTACGCCTCCGGGGTGACGGGGGGATAGATGCTTTGCTCCCGGCCTTCAACTACGACCTGGGCGCAGGGACCCTGTGCGGAGGGGTTCCCTGCGCTGCCCTCGCCCCCCAATGCGCGGCTTGCGAGCGGGGGCGGGGGTCTTTCCCTGGAGCGCCAAGAACCACGCTACGCCGATATGTTCCATTGGCAAGAGTCCTTCGACCTCTGCTTCTGACCGAACACATTCCCCGTCGGTCCATCCTGCCAACCGGGCTCTTGTGCTTGAAGAGATACCCGATGGGTGACCCCGATCTGCGCTCCCGTGGCCATCTACCTGAACGCACATCCCAAACAAGAATGTGGGTGCAAAGCCCAATGCACTTGTCTTTCGACCTGGAGGTCGGCGAGGCGTAGGAGGCGAAATCGGGTGCCGCAACTCGACACCCTCCCACGCCCCGCCGCATCCCCCCTGGGCTCTCCTGGCGAACGATGGGGGCATCGGCCTCCCGGAGCTACCAATAGCCACGGTACGGCTAGAAGTAGGGAACGTCTTCGTCAGAAATGGGGATCCAACCCACCAGATCCGTGTCGTCCGGGGGGAAGTCGGGTCGGGCATGGCCCGGTTGACCATGCATTGATTGGCAGTTGACCTTCTCGTGAGAAACGCCCGCCATCATGCCGGTGCCGCTCAAAGGGCTCTGGAGCCTGCGGCACCGGGGGGCGAACACCCTCGCTATGACGTCGCATTTCGAGCCCTACGAGCGGAGCAGCCAAGAATGCCGGGCAAGTCCAATGACACCCCCACCCCGATCGGGCATCCGCCGTTTCCCACCTACCGGGCATGGTCTGATCGTGAGCACCGGTGGCTCGGCATGACTTTCGACGAGTATCAGGCGTGGCTCACTCGTCCCGATCTCGACCCCGCCGAGTTCACCATTGGTGAGGTGGCATCGTAATGCTCCTCACCGTGGTCTGGCACTACCACACGAAGAATAGAACTCCCGCTCGTTGATGACTGCTTTGTAAGAATTTTGCAGCCACTTTTCGCTGCGAGCGGTTCGACGAGCCTTCGGACTTCACAGTGGACAAATCTCTGCGAGTGGCCTCCGTCACCCAGGCCGGTGGACGATGCGTCTCCCCGTAAAGATCGGCGAGGTAATAGCAATCCAGTGGTCTTTCGCTCCCCCTGCCCAAGGTGCGATCGAGCGTGCCAAGATGCGCTCGGACCACGAGTCGAGAGCATCGGTTATCTCTTTGCCGATGCCCTGCACGAGCACGCTCCACCCCTTCTGGTACAGCGGGTCGATTGAATCGATCTCAAAGGCCACGTGACCGAGCTTTGCCCACGTGAGCTTTGTCCCGGGATCGGTCCGAAAAGCCACGGTCCGTCCTTCGAGGATGTAGTTGACCGGGAAGATCAGGGGTTGGCTGACATCACGGACAACGGCGATGCGTCCAACCGAGTGGACTCCGAGCAGTTCGAGGCACTCACCTTCTGACAGTTCTTCGACCATTATTTCGTCCACGTCTATCATTTTTCCACGGGTTGGCGTCCGATACCCTTCGGGCGTTTTCCTACGTGGTCTCCCGTAGAGATTTCACACCTTCCTCGTCTTGGTGTCGGCATCGAGCTGGTATGAGAGATGGCTGTCCTGGCGGAGGACACGCTGCTCCCGCCTTCGAGCGGCAACCACAACATCAACGGTGGCCCGCTGCGGCGGAGGCCAGGCTACCCCATCGTCAGCCGCCTTTGATTAAGCGGGTCCCATGGCAGGCGACATTTTCTGGCCAGCGATCAGGTGAAGGTAGTAGCACCCGAAATCGTGGAAATAGTTTGCCCCCGAGGTTGAGTAGCCGTCCTACGTATCGCCATCCAAAAGGACGACTCCTGGTCAGAGCGTGGATATGCGGGATTGTCGACAGCGAATGCCAACGGCTCGTGCGTGGGGTTTGGGCGTGCGAGCCTCTCTGGAGGCAGGCAATGGCTGAGTCCCGGCTTTGATGAGCCGATTTGTCCAGTAACCTGATATCAGGCGTTGCGAACGCACATGCACCGGGCGCATACGGCGTGCCGCTCAGTCCGTCGGGGCGAGCAGGCACCGGTGAACTTGTGTGGGCACCGAACGAGATGCTTGCGGCGACACCTTCGTGCCCCCGGCAGGGCCCGACGTCAAACATGTGCGTGTGGAATGGCAACGAGAGGACGTGGCGATGTGTCGAGTGACACATCGTGTTCTAAGCGAACGAAGGGGGGTAAGAGTGACGACTGATAACTGGTGGGAAGGGGACCACGGGGAACAGATAAGACAGGCACGACGCCGAGCAACATGGAGCGGTCGACGGCAGTTTGTGCATGGTCATGCGAGGGGGGGCGATTGCCACGATGAATGCGTCATAGTCTTCCCCGCCGAGAATGAGTGGGGCAGGCGTAACACGGTGCACTTCTACGACGAAGCAAGGAAGTGGTGCGAGGGCTGCCCTGTGGGCGATCGGTGGAGCGAACCTGCTGCCCCCCCTTCCGATCCACAGACGCCGGGTAAGAACAACCCTGCAAGTGCATGACTGCGAGCATGGCCACGACTCTGGGCCTCGGTGACGTCGAGGGATCAAACGGTGGTCGGACGAGGTCCATTCGGCTCTATTTAGCGGCCATGTGAGATGAAGGACTTGCCCAAGCTGAGCCGAAGGGGATCTTGCGTGTCGTCGGGCAAGTTGGAGGTTCTGTCCAAAGACGAGTGTCTCGTTTTGCTTGGACAGGCCAAGGTGGGCCGGGTCGGGGTGAGTGTCCGAGCTATTCCCGAGATCTTCCCCGTCAACTTTTGCCTCCTCGAGGGGGCCATCGTGTTTCGCACGGCAGAGGGCACGAAACTCCATGCCGCCACTCACGATGCCGTGCTGGCGTTTGAAGTCGATGACTTCGACGACGACGTTCGACGGGGATGGAGCGTTCTTGTGATCGGGCATTCCAGTGAAGTCACAGAACCGAGCGAGATCAACGCCGCCAGGCGGTTGCTGTCAGACACCTGGGTACCCCCCGAGCGCTACTACGTCATACGCATCGCCCCGGAGCGGGTGACGGGGCGGCGGATCAGCGAGCGTGCTGAAATCGGCAAGCGCTGTAACATCAAATAGCTTCATGCTTCCTTCTCGGTGAAGTTAGGACGGCTGCTCAAGCCGAAGCGCAGCACGAAGACCACGGCGGTGCACACAATCTCAGCGGCTGCATCCACGCCGCTTTGTCTCGCATCCCTCTCTGCCCTTGGCTACTCAGGCAAGAACCACATGCCAAGAATCAGGGTCCTGAACCCAGTGCGTCGTTTCGGGTGGGTGGGGCACCACCTGGAGGCCTGCTTCTTCGGCGAGATGTGTTGCATCCGCCAGGTTCCCCCTGGAATACCTCACCTCGTGCCACTCATGGCGGGCATACGTGGCCCGGATGTAGGTGGCCGTTTGAATCTGAAACCAGAACACCTCGACGAGGGCTGGCTGGTCGGCGTCGTCAGCGGGCACGGAGCACCCCTCTCCATCTAACGCATTCGACCGACTGACTTTCAGTTGGTCTGTACGGTGCTGTAGACGCTTCTGGGCTAAGGACCGGCCAGACCCCCAAGCATCTCGGTGAAGGCGTGGCTCACCTGAAGCCAAAGGTCTGACCCCCGCTGACCGTCAATGGTCGACGTCGTCGGAGCCAGAACCCGATTGTTCCGGTAAGTCCTCGCAGCACATTTCGACCACGCACGATCCTGGTTCGATCGTGGCCCCACGCCGAGCTTCCTCACGACATCACCCCTTGCCACCGAGATGAAGGCGCCGGACCACACCCCGGAAGACCCCGTAAGCGAGTCCAACGAGGCACAAGCCGATAGCGCCGGAGGCGACCACAAACAGCGGTCCATGATCGACTCCCGAGAAGAAGCCCCAGAGGGCCACGAGCGCAATCACCACCCATGCGATCGTCCATCGGTAGCTCTTCTTGACCGGATTTCCCGCTGAAGCTCGTCCGATTGTCGGCATCACATGCTGTCCCATGAAGTTCCCCTCTCCGGTTGGGCAACTCAGGTCCCAGGATGAACCACAGCCGCACCCGGCACCAGGGTCCTTAGGCTCGTGTCAGCCGAACGGTGGTCGAGCGAACGTCTACTCAGGGGGGCAGAGACACGGGCAAAGCCATCGGATTCCGGACTTCCGATTCGTCTGGGCGTTGCCGCCGTGTCCCGCCAGCCCCTCTGGGCGCTCCTTTTTGCCATGGAGGTCCACCGACCCCCCGGAGTTACCCGCTGACCACCATATGCCTGGGGATGGGACGTGTCTATGGGACTCACATGACGGTCACACAACACTGATGCGGGTTCTTGTATCGTGACCTGGTCGCCCCCCGCAGGGCGACCAGGGGCCATTGAGTCGGCCCGGACCCCGCCGATGGCCCATCCCTTCATGCCCCTGCCGTGAGGTGGGTCCATTGGCAGCTGAGATCGAGAGCATCACTGGCCAAATGGCGACGGGCGAAAACGGTGCTTTGACGTGGTTTGTCGTCACCTACTCCGACGGTGCCGAGGAGTACCGCCAAGGGACCCTCCTCGATGCAAGCCACCTGGCGTCTACCGCCGGTCTCCATCTTGATCACACCAGCGTCGCCGGGTCCTTCCAGTGGTCCAGAACCTGAGACCCGGCGTTGCCAGCACACGAAGTGCCCTACAACACCCGCTCGTCGATTACCGCCCGATGAAATGCTTGAATCTGCCTGCCCGCTTCGACCACAACCGGGGACATGTTGGCTGAGGCAAGGTGGTCAAGATGACCACCGCTCACAACGACGGCGAGGTCGATGAGGGCATCTTCTAGTCGGGTGAGTCGGTCGTTGACGTCCATAACGGTTCTCCGTTCTCATGCACATACGTGCTCCAGATTTCTAGCTCTCAGCATGACCCATGTCGTCTTCGTGTTTGCTCACGGCTGTACCGGAAGGCAACAGGCGATCTCCTTGGCTTCCCGGCGGGAAGCCCGAACGACGACAAGGGACGGGCTATTGACGTTCTGATCGATATTGAGAGGCAGGCTCACCGATACGATTAGCTCGGATTCGGTTATCCACGGCTCGGGTGTCAGCGTCCGGGACACGATTCGGGATTCGACGAGATTTTGAGCACTCGACCCGACACATGGTGTTCATCCCACTTTCGACGATCTGACATCGGAGGTACATTTGTTTGGCAACTTGGTCTCGATTGACGGGCACCATTTGAATGGCGGGGGAACGATGGACCTGGATGGCTGGAATCCTGACCCGTTTGGGAAGCATCAGGAGCGGCTCTTCAAGCAAGGCGAGCCGACTCCGGTGGTGAGAGACAATGGGGTCGGTTCATATGACGAGCCACCCGTATCGTTGACATCGACGGCTCATTCCGTTGAGGCCGATGGTGACCCAATGGCCGAAACATCCACCACAATGACATCTGTGCCACCACCCCCCCCATCCCCGAAGTTCATGTCACCGCCGCCTCCGCCACCGTCGACGGGGTCTGCCACGCCACCGGAATCCATGGCTCAACCGCCTCCGCCAGTGACGCCTCTGAAGGTTGTGGCTCCGACGCAAACTGGTCTTGTAACCGAACCGCTCGCTGAGGCTGTGCCAATACAGGCATCACCAACGGTCCCAGTGGTGACCCAACGAGAGTCATTCGACGCCATGACCCAGAAATCAAGGTTACGCCGGGCTGGTCGGTAGTAGCCGCCATTTTCCCAGTCGCAAATGTAGTGAGCGCCTATTGTACGGCAGACCGAATTCGCCAGATGCAGCTGGATGAGGGCCAATCCGACACGATCTCACCAGTGGTGGCGCTATTGCTGTTTGTGTTCGTGGGTATCGGGTATCCGTTGTACATCGCATCTCAGCTCAGGGAGCACTGGCACGGTCACCGTCGGGCTGCCACGGTCAACTACAACGAAAACCCCGGCCTCTCATAAAGGGCGATGGGTAAGGTCGCCTCCTCTCGTCATGGGCTGGGGTATGGCCCAAGGGCTCGTACCGGCACCGGACAGTTGAAGCAGCAATGATAAGGGTCGATGACGACAAAGCGGCCAAGAATGAAGGACCAGGACTTTCCGGTCCAGGGCGTCGAGATGTCCGTCCTCCTCGTCGTTGGGGACCTGGATCGTGCTCGGGCCTTCTACCGGGACGTGCTCGGAGCCTCAGAGCTTCGCCAGTACGGTGGCACCTCTGCCGTGATGCAGTTCGAGGGCACGTGGCTGGTGCTCGTGACTGGCGGTGGGCCGACGCCGGACAAGCCCACGATCACGTTCCGGCCACCCACCGATACGCACACAGTCAGCCACGAACTGACGATCAAGGTGCCGGACTGTTGGGACGCCTATCAGGTGCTGATCGGACGGGGGGCAGAGTTCCTCTCGCCTCCGGTGGAGTACGACTGGGAGATCCGCTGCTTCTTTCGTGACCCCGACGGCCACCTGTTGGAAATCAGCCAGACAAGGGCGTAGAGCAACGGAAATTCCTCTCGGCATTAGTTCTGCCATCATGAGCAGCCGTGCAGCCCGAACAGCACCGAACCAAAGTTCGTCATCGTCGTGACCTCTGGGTCGTGTCTTGCTCGTGTGACTGGTCCGAGGAGGCGGCGTCGGAGTTCAGCGCTTTGATTGTATTGCGCCGTCATTTGGAGCCACAGTCGCAGAGGTCGGTTCGCCAGCCCAGCTGACGGGGGGCGATCTGCTGGTCATTTGCCAAGCCCCATCCAACTCAGTTCTGCTTGGTGACCGAGGACGCAGGCAATGCGATGATGTGCAGATGACCTCGCTCGAAGTGCGTCCCTCTGCTGGTGCGCTCGGTGCCATGGCGACCGGTATCGACATCGTCAAGGTAACGGAAAGTGAGCAGCTTGATGAGCTGCGCAAGGTTCTGGCCGATCACCTCGTGGTCTTCCTTCCCGACCAGCACATGGACCTCGATGACCTGGAACGGATCACCGACCTCCTCGGCGGCAGAGACACTACCCCCTTCGTGACACCGCTCCAGGACCGTCCCTATGTCATCCGGGTCATCAAGGAGCCGGAGGATCAGCTCAACTTCGCCAACGCCTGGCACAGTGACCTGAGCTATCTGCCTGAGCCCCCCTCGTACACGCTGCTTCACGCAGCCGAGGCCCCGGACTTCGGAGGCGACACGCTCTGGTCCAACCAGTACCTGGCCTATGAGACCCTATCTCGGGGACTGAAGGAGACTCTCGACGGACTCCGAGCCGTGCACTCAGCTGGCATGGCCTACGGGACCGGAGGGTTTCTCGACCAGGTGAAGGACCTCACGTCCATGGCCATCGCTCCCTCGGCTGACGCCTATAAAGAACGCTCTCATCCCGTCGTTATCGAGCACCCGGTCACCAAGAGGGCGGCGCTGACAGGACTGATGACGATTGTCAAGGTACTTGTGGGACCGACAACGAGCGTCCTCCAAGATCACCAACCCGCTTGTGGTCACCGTCACAACCTGTCCCCCGGGGACAAGCGCCGGTGGGACTCTCGGGCCCTCGCATCGGCGACGGATGCTCCGTAGCGAGAGACCATCGCACGGGAGCGCCACCCGGCGAGACGCATCAGGTCGCCCTCGTTGCCCCCTTCGGAGAGCCACATGTGGGCGAAGCTGTGGCGAAATTGATGGACATTGACATGACCGATGCCAGCCTGCTGGGCCCTTCGCTTGGCTATTTGGCTCACCCCAGAATCTGTGACCGCCCCTTTTTTCCCGAGCCACAGAGCGGGTGAACTGGCGTGCTGATGATTTCGGCGAATCCGCACGTACCGATCGAGCGCCTGTGTCGTCTTGGCTCCAAATGGGCACTCCCGTGGGCGTCGGCCTTTGCCCAAGACGACAGCCACCTGCATGTCGAAATCGATGTCATCGACTTTGAGTCCGGTCAACTCGGCCAGGCGCAATCCGGCATCGATGAAGAGTCGGATCAAGGCAGTGTCCCGACGGTCTTCAAATCCAGCGCCCGCACACGTCTTGAGAAGTGCCTTGAGTTGATCGTGGGTCAGTACAGGAGGCGGCTCCTCGGGCACCTGAGGCCGCTTCATATTTGCCATAGGAGACGCCTCGATCTCCCTTTCTTCGGCTGCCCCACTTGAAAAACTGCTGGAGGTCTCCGTAACGGATTTGAGCGGTCTTGGGTCGAAAGCGCTCGACCTGAACGGCGATGTAAGTCTCGACATGTTCCCGGGTCAGTCGACGAATATCTGTAGGCATGCCGTTCTCAACCAGAAAATCCCGAAATCGGCGTAATGTGTCGGTGTAGCTCTTGATGGTCTTGGGCGCCTTGTTCGTGGCCCTCAGGTACCGCTCAAAGCTCTTGAGAAGCGTCCCGATGTCCTCGCCTACCCTTGAAATGGTGGTACTCATTTTCCGTGTCCTCTCACCCTGGTGCCAGCGCCACCCATCACAGCCGCCGGGATTTCGGCGACAAAGGTAACCGCCACGAACTATCTGCTGTCGGAGCGGTCTGCCGTTGGCCCAAGACAGGGGAGTGTGGCATAAGTCCAGCTAAACTGAGTTGTCACCGGGCGCTTAGCTCAGCTGGTTAGAGCAGCTGGCTTACAACCAGCAGGTCGGGGGTTCGAGTCCCTCAGCGCCCACACCTCAGCGCCCACTAGTTGTCGAAAACACAACGTGTCCTCTGGTCAGCGGCCATTTTTCGTGTCCCGTCGCTCAGGCAGGTTTGTTGCCCTATTCAAACCCTCCAGCGTCTATTTAGGTCCGGCGTCAACCAGGCGATTCTTCCTGGATCCAGACAGAACAGCCGTCACGAATATCGTGCGGTTCTCGTCGCAAAGGCGTCATGCAGAGCCCTACGCGCAATCGGCACGTACCGGATGATCAGGGCATACCCAGGTGACCTCCGGATCCTGGGTTCCGTCACACGAGGTTGCTCACTAACACCGCGGCAGGACACAAGAGTCGTTCGTATGGGCGGTTCGCCGCCTCTTGTCGAATATGGAACGCGCGCCGGGAATCCTCTTTGGCACGGTCTGGCTCAGGTGAGATTCCGTCAGTCGGAGGCAGCTACCAAATCACTGGTTCCTACCTACTTGGGGTGGAATTGTCGTGCCCAGTGGCGGAAACGGGGGATCGGTCCGTCTCCTTTGACGAGTCGTGGGTGATCGACGTGGCGCAGCCCCTCCCAGATCGGTACGTCCTGTTTGACCCCACCGAGCGCTCCACGGTGCATAAAGTCGGCGACCTCGTCCACTCGAACCCCGGCGATCAAGTCGCCGGACTCTGGATGCTGGATGGTTGTGGCGATGGTGAAGTCGATGCTGTCGAGAGTGGTGGGTGTTATGAGGAGCAAAACCCGGTAGCGGAGTCCGACCGCCTCGGCGGTGTTTAGTGAATGGGCGTAGCCCAGGCCGTAGGTGTCGGTATCGAAGAACGTCGCGATCTCGTCGGGTCCCTCTCGCAGGAAGTTCGGTGTAGCGAAGTGGAACTCGGAGTGGAATGACGCGCCGCGGGCATCATATGCGGGTTCCGAAAGGAAGAAGCCATGGACGATTCCGAAGTGCACCGTGTCGACGCCGTTCTCGTGGATCGTTTCGACATGGGCCTTGATGGGGAGGGTGGTGACCTGAGGGATCGTCCATCCTTCAAGGTCGAGATCGGGGATGTCGAAAGTGGGGCTGCCGCCGGTAACGTCGTGCCACGCAAACAGGAAGCCAAAGCGCTCGATAGCAGGGTAGGCAGGGAGTCGGACCGGGTATGGCGGATTGCCGGGGTACTCGGAGCCGACGCAGCTTCCGTCGACGCCCCACCGCAAACTGTGGAAGGGGCAGCGGAGGCTCTCACCTAGGACCTTACCGCCCCGGGCGAGATTTGCTCCGAGGTGTGGGCAAAACGCGGACACCACGGCGGATTGTCCTGACTCCGTCCGGAACGCCACAACTTGCTCGCCGAGAAAGGTCCGTTCCACGACGGCGCCGGGTTCGATCTCGCCGGTCGCGGCGACCTTGAACCAGCCGATCGGGAATCGCGGACGGGGATCGATAACCGGGCCACGCGTAGCGTCGAGGGTCATCGTCCCAAGATCCCTGGTGCAAAGCGTCCAGCGAACGCGCGCAGCGGGAGGTCCGCACTGGTGATAATCCCGGGCGGAGCGGAGACCACAGAGCGGATGGCATTGAGGGCCGGCATACCTGTGATGGTCATGCCGACCGACGCAAAGGCCTCCGGAGCGGAGAAGTCCGTCCCCGGCTTCGGGAAGATCATGTGCTTGGAGTAGATGCAGGGATCCCCGTCGATTTGAGTGATGTAGCAGCCCTGGATGTCCCAGTGCGGGTCGGTGTGGGGTGTCATCTGCCACTCCAGATGCATCTCGATCCGAGGCTCGCCGTCGACGATCCCCATGTACTTGAGGTAGCACCCACCGAGCGAGCCTTTCGGCAGCTGGTACCAGCCGAGGTCGACGTTCTTGGTGCATGCACCGAGTTCGTACTCGAAGCGCACGTCGTCGAGGGTGAGGTCCATGCAGTCGGCTATGAGGCGGACAGCGTCTTCGAAGACCCGGGTGTACTTCTCGAGCATCCCCGGGACAGCCGGGTCATCGACTGGGCGACCGAACCCGACCTCGTTCCAGGTGTCGACCGAATGATGGCACGATACGTCGACAGACTCTTTACACAGCACTCGCTCGATTTCGGTCACATCTGCCGAGTGAACAATGGTGAGGATCTGGGCGAGCCCAGGATTCATTCCCGTACCGTAGAAGGTTGATCCGCCACGCTCACAGGCCGCCTGGATGACCTCTTCTTCGATCTGTCCCGACGGGTGCGGATGGTTCGCGTTGCGGTGGTGGCCGGTGATCCAGTCTGCGGTGGTGACGATGTTGATTCCGGCTTCGAGAATCTGCTCGTAGAGATCCACGTCGGGGAAAACGCCGTGGAAGGTGAGACAGTCGGGCCACGCGGCGATGATCTCCCCGACGGTTCCGGTAGCCGTGACGCCGACGGGGGGCAGTCCCACGATCTCACCGGCGTCCCTGCCGATCTTGTCGGCGGAGTAGCAGTGCAACCCGATCAGCTCCAGATCCGGATGGCGGCCGATTCGCTTGATCATCTCGGAACCGACGTTGCCGGTTGCGACTTGGAATACTCGGATCTTTCGGTCTTGGACAGAGTTCACACGGTCCTCCGCTCACGTCGATTCGTCAGGGCCGCCGGCCCATCGCCCAGATGGAAACTACCGTCCAGACACGTGTCCGACAAAGGGGAATCCGGGGAGGGACCTTAGACATCGGGATCCTTTCGGCAACGGATACAGCTCGGTCGGCCCCGGGCGAGGCGCGAACAAGCGGTACCTTGCGGCTTGCCGGTAGTTCAGGTGAGCCTCAGCAGAGAGCGAGCCGCACGGGAAGTTCTTCGTGGCGCCGAACCATGAGGCTGTTGGCCCACCGGGGCGCATGTTCGGGGTCAAGGGTGATGCTCCTTCCGCGCTCCAGTAGCACGGTGAGTACGATCCGGGCCTCGATGCGGGCCAGGGGTGCACCGACGCAGTGGTGGATTCCTCGTCCGAATGCCAGATGTCGTTTCGGCACTCGCCGTTGGAGGTCGACCTCGTTAGGCCGATCGAACTCGGCGGCGTCCCGGTTGGCAGCACCCCACAGCAGCAGGACGGTCGCCCCTGCGGGGATCTTGACGTCGCCGAGCGTCGTGTCCTTGGGCACAGAGCGCATGTGGTAGCGGAACGGCGGCTCCAGGCGGAGTGCTTCTTCGACGAACTTCGGGATCTGCTCAGGGTCCCGGCGGAGGTGGTCTTGCAGATCGTGGTGCTCGGCCAGAAGACGCACGGCGTTGCCGAGCAGGCTCGTGGTGGATTCGCCCCCGGCGCTCAGCAGGGTGTGGAGAATGACGAGACCCTCAAAGTCGCTAAAGACTCCGTCCCGGACACCCCGGGCGACGGCACCCAGAAGATCGTCGCCGGGCGCTTTCAGCGCCGTCGAGAGTTGGTCGGCGAGCCAGGTCTGGATCTCGAAACTCCGGGCGATGAGTTGCTCTAACTCGTCGTAGGACAGCGTCGACCCCAGCATCGCCGTCGAGTCGAACGCCGCAGTCAAGAGTTGATCGATATCGCTGTTGTGGAACCCGATGAGGTGGCTGATCACGGTGATGGGCACGACATTACCGATCATGGACATGAACTCTGCGGTCTCGCTCTCCAGTGCCCGGGTAACGCACCCATCCGCGATATCGACGATGTCTGGCTCAAGTGCATCCATGCGCTTGGCGACGAGTTCGGGGAATACGGTGGTGCGGTGCAGAGCGTGCATGGGTGGATCAGCCGTGGCGAGCGCCTGTGCGCCACCGTCTCCGAACGCAAGACGGCAGGGAAGACCAGCGTCGTCTCGATAGAGTAGAACACCGAGATTGGACGAGAAGTCCTCGACCCGGCCGGCTGCTTCGGTCAGTAACTCAAAAGTGCTGACGGTGTACAAGCCCGTGCCGGGGATCTCCCAGACCGGTGCCTGGGCACGAAGCTGGCTATAGAACGGATATGGATCGTCGATCACCGCTGGGTCGAGCAGCAACGTTCCAGAGATTTCTGGCTCCATATCCGGTCAAGGTAGCTGTCTGGCGTGACCGCACGAAAATGCCGGGAGGCGGGCGGGTAGGGGAGTGCTTCCAGGGCCCCGAAACCGTCCGATATCGCCAATCGAGGGGACTCAAGACTCCTGCGGTGGTCGTGGGCGCCCGGGCCTGCGCATGGCCACGCCGGCCTTCAACAGGGCCTGGCGGACCGTCTCGGGATTGACCTGGAGCCCCTTGCCGATCGAGGCACAGGAGCGTCCCGAGGCGTAGGAAGAAGCCGCTCGCTGGATGTGGTCCGGGGTCAGTACCCGCCCACGCCTAGAAACCTGGCGGCGTTCGAGGAGGGCCAAGACGGTGGTCCGGTGAATCGAGTGCTTGCCGGCCAAGGCGAGTGCCGTCGCTCCGGCCAGGTAGGCGGCCACGAGCTCCTCAACCTCCTCGGGTGGGAGACGGCGTTGGATCTGTCTCGAGCGGTCAGGCGGAACACGACGGCACCTCATAGTTGCGCCGTCCCGGGACTCACCGAAGACATGGTCGACCCCACTTTTCGTGTCCCGTCGCTCAAGCAGGCTTGTTGCCTTATTCAAACCCTCCACCGTCCGTTTGGGTCCGGCCTCGACCAAACGAGTCCTCCTGGTCCGGTCGCAGCAACCCTCGCGAATATCGAGCGGCTTCCATCGCAACGGCGTCTTGCGGACCCCCACGCGCAACCTGAGGCGCATTGCGGACGCCTGGCGGGCCACGTCAGCACCCGTCGGCGGGCCGAACTACCGTCGCTCGGGATGTCCGCACGCAGCCCCAATTACGACTCTGATCCCGAACGGTCCCGGTCCTTCCAAGCGACGTGGCAGGAGGACGTGCATGGGCCAGTGGCAGAGCGGCTTGTCTCAGAGGGTGTTGGGCTCGTGCTCGATATCGGTTGCGGCATTGGCCGGTTCGGGACCGCCGGTCGCGGGCGTCTTGTCTGGCTAGGCCTCGACGAGTCGCCTGGACAGCTCGCCGACTGTCCGCACAGGCCGGTCATCCGGCGGACGCGGGGCGACTACCGATCAACAGCGGCAGCGTCGGCGCCGTTGCGATGCTGTGGATGCTTTCCCACCTTGATTCGCCCAGACCGCGGCGGTCGCCGAAGCGAACCGCGTCCTGCGGCCAGGTGGACTCCTCGCTGCGTGCGCGAGTAGCCGGACGAACGATCCAGAACTGGTGCCGGACGGGTACCCGAGGCGACCTTCGATGCCGAAGAGGCCGCTGACATCGTTTCCGACGTGTTTGGCGCATCGAACGTCGAGGTCGAGCGTTGGGACGCACCACTAGTCCAGCTCGCCGACCGGGAGGAGGTCGCCGCCTACGCCCGCAGCCATCTACTCCCGCCCGCCGTCGTCGAGGCGGTTACTCCCCCTGTAACCCTCACCCAAGGCGGATGCTCGTCTGGGCAAAGCGACCATAGGAGCCACAAGCCCGGGACCCCCACCTGTCCCGTCGACCTCGCAGAATCCCGTCGGTGAGCTCGATACTGAACGATGACCGCCGAGCCTTGCGCTCGCAAACGGCGCGTCGCAAGTGAGCGATACAGCGGATCCAAATGCCAGCGGCGGCGCCCCCCTGCATCGGGGCACCGCCGCTGGCAGGAAGTTGGCTAGAAGGAAACGATGCCCTCGCCACCCACCGCACCTGCCACGGTCACGGACCCGATCTCGGTCAGGCTTCCGTTCCCGTGGACCTGGAACTCGTCGACGATGCCCTCTCCGCCGGTCTGGTCGTAGAGGAAGTGACCGTCGGCCGTGGCCGAGGCGTCCACGGTCCCCGGGTCGGTGGAAGTGAATCCGAGCAGGGTGAGCTGGCCGTTGGGGCTCGGCTCGTAGCCACTCGTCGAGTTGCTGGCCGTGTTGCCGGTGAATAAGAACTGACCGGCGGGAGTGACCCAGCACCACAGGCCCGGCTGTCCGTTGGCCACAGAGTCGAGCTGGGTCACGGTGGCATGTCGGTGGAATCTGAATGTCGCCGACCACACTGGGGTCCAGCTTCACCGATGACCAAGTGACCGGCCTGGTCGAAGGTGGCGGCGAAGGGAACCGTGCCGGGCTCGGAGTTCACCACGGGGGAGTGCGAGAGGCGGCCGTCGGACCTGACGCCGAAGACGTCGATGTCGTTGCCGACGACGTTGGCCTTGGTGGTCACAATCAGCTGCGTTCCGTCAGGCGAGAAGGCCACCTGTCCTCGGGGTATGGGTGAACTGTGTCGTGTTGGTGGGAATGGTGAGGCCCAACGACCGCATTGACCCCCAGATCGGGTGCAGCCTGCCATCGGCAACCCAGTAACCCGACACGCTCCCGCCGTCTTCGGCGTTGAGGACGTAGACAAGATCGTCGTGAACAGCGATGCTGACCGGGAACGTGCCCCCCAGTCCCACGACCTGGCGCAAGCTGAGCTGATCGCCGTGGACCGAGAAAACCGAGACCGTGTTGCTACCGGCATTCACGGCGTAGAGCAGGCCGTGCGTCGGATCGGAGGCGAGCGAGCCCTGCGAGCCCAAATGGTCGACGGCCGAGCCGTTGCACGCGCCCGAGCCCTCGGTGGCGTAGGTGTTGGCCGAGATCCAAGGTGCCGTCGTGATCCCGGTGATAGGCAACGATCTGGTTGCCGGCGATGTTGTCGGTCTGGACGAAGACAGCGTGATCGCCACCACCTCCGAAGTGGGGACCAGGCGGAAGCCCTTCGGCTCCGGCGACAGGCGCCACCCAGGCCGAAAGTCCCAGGGCCGCTCCGGCGCCCAGCGCCAGACGGGTGATTCTCCTCATGTGCGTCTCCTTTGTCGACGACTGAAAGGTGTCGACATACAGTCCCGAGATGGGGGCCAGGCGTTACGTGGGTGCCTGGACCCGCCGTCGGAACCCACCCGATGTAACGCCTCCGAGGGGACTGAGGACTGATGGGCGATGTCCAGATGCCAGGGACCGGCCGCGATTGAGAACACGAAGGCCGTGACTGCTGGGCACGACCCGCGCCAGATCGTGGAGTCCTACGCTTCGCGCCGTGGAGATGGACGGCGAGCTGCTGAGCCGGGTCCGCACCGGTGACGAGGAGGCATTCGTGATGCTGGTGGCCCGCTACCAGCAGCCCATGCTTCGCC